>OY764960.1:0-4266116 GCA_963668715.1 Bacteroidales bacterium | reverse complement strand
GTAACGGGTCAGAACCGTCTCTATCTTAAGCCTGCGTTTGATTTCCTGGATCTCCATTGTTGATAATTATTTGTATGCGTATGCGCACAAAATAAAACAATAAACGCAAGAATATACCATTATCAATGCGCATGACTTATGACAACCGCAAGAAAATACCTCCTAAAACGTGCGTTATTAGTATATTTTGTAGTGTTGATAAAAATAATATGCATAATGGAACTGGGTGATAGATTAAAGCAATTAAGACTGCAAAGGGACTTTCCAAGAGTGACCTGGCAAAGGAGATCGGTGTTCACTATTCACAATAGGAAGATATGAGGATAAAGGGGCCAGGCCTTCTGCCGATATCCTGGCTAAACTGGCCAATGTCCTGGAGGTTTCATCGGACTACCTGATGAACGGGACAGTGATGACCTGGCTGAAAGCTCTCTTACTGATAAAGAGCTACTAAACCAGTTCAAAATTATTGAGAAGATGCCGGATGATAAAAAGTCTGTCGTTAAGGAGTTCCTGGATGCATTTATTACTAAAGACAAGCTCAGACAGTTAGCTGTATAGATAAGTTACTATTAAGGCATTTGAGATGACAGGAGGATTCCAATACATACATTTACTCCCGAAAAGCCAGAACTTGTAATAAGTTCAATACAGGTATGAAGCTTGACTATCTCTAAGTTTATCAGCAATAACGATTTTGACTTAAGACTTTGTCATTGATTGTGTTTCAGGTACTGATAAAGAACAAAAAGCCTTTTGTCAGATCATTTGCCAGCCTGATCTCAGCCACTCAAAAAGATTTTCATGTTCTGGAGTTCAAATTACCATTCCGGATTGAGGAACCTGGGACAGTTCACATCAAATAAATAGATAAAAGCTATGAGTTCGATTATTCAATATCAATGGCTTATGATATAGAACCACTCTAAGTTTATAAAGTATCACTAAAAATAAAGCCCGGTTACTGCCGGGCTTTATTTTTGGAGATATAACTAATTTTCACTTTGTATACCTAGTTGTATCAGTATTTAGGAGGACTACCTTTTTCACCATCTATCTTATATAAGCAGCTAATAGAGTCTGTCGTTATAATCGCCCCTTTTATTCTCATTATCATAAACCATCAACAAAAAGATTCAAGAGTTGTCTGTAAATATTTATTGTCTTCGACTAAGACACTTCTCATGGATATTTCACCTCCTGGGTATGATTCATATTTCGAGAACTCAATAACATTTCGTATTTCAAAATCATCATCAAAAACAACTAGATATAATGTATAAACTGTTGTATTTAATTTAGTTACTCCTTATGATTGATGCGCTCACAAAACTTTTCTCCTCATTTACGGAGTAAAAATACAATTCATCGGAACCATCTTCTATTCGCAAATAATCTGATAAGTAGCTTGTATAATAGTCAGTATCTATAAGGTTTATCTTATTTGAAGATATTAAACTCATTAACTCCTATCTGCTTTACATCAAGATTCTGAGATGTAGTGCTTGCTGCTTTCTCCTTAAATCTTAGAAAAGATTCTGAATAAGCAACTTTCTTATCCTGCTCATTGTTATTCTCCTGTTTTGGAGCGCACCCAGCCAGAAGGACAATTGAAATTATAATAAATATTCTATTCATTGCTATTCCTTTAAGTCATTTGAAAGCTCTTCAATAAGGCTGCTTAAAACACGGGCCAAATCATCTGTTTTAACTTGCTTCTTCGTCGAGCCACCATCAGTTACGACATTGACACTAATGGTCGATTCACTTTTGTAAGTATCTCCTTTGGCTCTACCACCTCCAACAAATTCCATTTCATAATCGGACCCCGCCCATAGAGTACCTGAAGAATTTGTAGAATACTTATTATGGATACTTTTACCCACCTCCGTTTCTTGTTGATTGCGCAACAGAGATATTTCCATCTTCATCAATGTCTGTTGCAACACCTGTATGATAAAATGTATTTCCATCTTTGTCGGTTCCCTTCCAGAACATAAAGTCACCCTTTCTAACATTTTTCACATCTGTGCTCCATTCTCCCTTTTCCTGATAGTACTTCCTTTGATGCCAAGTAGACCGACCTGGGTCGTACCCAACTGTAAGTGCAACTTCTCTTGCAAACTCAGAGCAATCAACATACTTATCTTTATAAGCATCTGATCCTAATACCTGTTTATAGGTTCTTGTGTCTACTTCTGCAACGATGCAGAGCATAAAACACCCTATCCTCTGGGCCCATACCAAATAGATCGATATACCTAATTGGATTGTTCCCAGCATAAAGGAATGGGCTTTGGAAAGAGTAATCCTGAGCCAATGGATCTATAGTATGAAATCTCCCAATCACCGGATCATAATACCTTGCACCATATGCATATACGTCCCACCCCATCTCGTCTTGCAGTTCTTTACCATTGAACAGGTACTTGTTTTCGCCTGAGACATTTACCTGGGTTCTGTACTTCATACCAAAGGGATAATAGTCGGTTGCCTGTATAAGCTTTTCTGCTCTTGTAGGAGCAGGCGTGAAAACGACCCTTACATTACCAAGATGGTCCCTGAGATAATAGTTGTACTGGTAATCTTCCGTTGACCTGCTGACATACCCCTCTTCATTATGAATAATATCCAGCACTAATGTGTCGTTATACTCAAAGCCATTGAAATAATACCTGCAAACAAATACAGTATCATCTTCAATTACCCGCTGTTTTAACTTAGTCCCCATTGCATCATAGTAATAGATCACAGTATCGCCTGTACTATTCACAATTGTGTCAGGTAAATTTAAAAAATTATATGATATTTCAAAAATACCTTTGTTTAAATCAGATACCATATTGCCATTATTATCATAAGTATAATCGGTAGCATTGCTTATATCTGAGAATCCATCCGCGTCATAACTATCGTCAACAATGTTTATAAGCCTGTTAGACAACCCGGAAGATGCATATTCATATGACAGGTTATCAATAACCGAACCTAAGCTGTCCGTCCGCATAAGACCGGTAATGTTACCGTTCAGGTCATAATCCATATCATATTCCCTGAATTTATCTGACGATACTATTGTTTCTCCTTCACCGTAATATGCCAGGTTGAACCTGTTCAGTCCGTCGTATTCAAAACTATATGCGCTTTTAAGAAAATGTGTTCCGCTGGTAGTATCAGGCCTGTTCCATATCATACCTGCAATATTCCGTTATACTGCTCCTGTGAGCCGGTAAGAGCGCTCAGGCTGCTTATATCATTATAGAGCAGAGTCATGCCAAACATATTATCCATTCCCAGGTCATCAGGGTCATTAACAGATGTGAGCCAGCCTCTTATATTGTACTTATAGTCCAGTACCTGTCCCCGGCTTATCTCTTCTGCATGAAGGCTCTTTGTCTTTAACTCTCCTATTGCATTATATTCCAGTTCAGCTATTGTAACCCTTCCGTTATTGTCTCCTTCAACCTGCTGTTCTGTCCTGGTGAGCCTGCCTGTATGGTCATAGGTATAATACTTGTTTACAGCTTCGGAGCTTATTGTTTGTTCTCCATCCGTTATTACCTGTTCCTGCCTTAATGCAAGGACCTTACCTGTAAAATCATAATCAGTGCTTACTGTTTCTGTCAGGGTAAAATCCGGCTGCGCCCCATCATCCCAGTCGCTGGTACTGATACTCTGCAAAAGCCTGTACCTGTTGTCATAATAGTTGGTTGTGGTAATATAGTTTCCGGTATTAAGTATTTTGACTTTAGTCCCTGTTACCAGTCCAAGAGCATTATCGAAATAATTCACATTCCCTTCATCATCGGAGTACCCTGATATACCGTTATCAGTATCAAATGATATAGTATCCGGGAAGTTATAATCATCATAATAAGTAGCCGTGAGATACTCTATCTCCGAGTTATATATAAATGTATTGCCTGAGTGCGGAAAAGAAGTATCGGTATAACCAAGAGTTATTATTTCACCTATATCCTTTTCAACATAATATAACAGAGATGTGCCGTCATAGGCATTATCAACAGTATCCTGCATAACAGGTTGGGAATAAACATGGTCGGCCGTAAGAATACCCGTTATTACAGGCCTGTTCAGATGGTCATATTTGGTAAACATCCATTTTTTCAGGTCATTATGGTTTATATCCTCCCTTAGATTACCATCCTGTGTCAGTACAAGCCGGTCTCTCTTATCATAAACCATATAAACCGGTTCAGACCCCGGGAGCTGCTTTTCTGTCATCCGTTTCCTTGCATCATACCGGTAATAGTAACAGAGGTTTTTAATGATATTATCGTCTTTATCAAGAGGGAATGTTACAGTGCTACCCGTTTTGACTATCTCATAAGCCGCTGCCGGCGTAATAACATACCTCAGCAGGCCATAAATATCATACACATAATAGGTCTCTACTTTCTCAGGGGTGGGTCCTACATATGTCCTTTTCAGGATAACCTGTCCCTGTTTATCCCTGTACTCCTCCGTGGTGTTTATATTACCTGATGTCCAGTTCTCATTTTTTGTGACCGTTTTGTATAGCTCGCCTTCGTCATAATACTTATCTTCCGGCAGGTCAAGGGCCAGGTCATCCCCTGAAATATAAAATTTAAGTACATCATTTTCCTGATTGGCTCCCCAGTCATACTTTACTGTATGCCCGCTGCCGGGTATAGAAACATTTTCGGGCTGCCATGAAGCACCTGGCGATCCCTGCTCCAGCACCCTGCTCAATGGTGATGCTTCAAAGACGGTTTCGGCAAACGGATTAGGATCATCTGTCACATCATTCTCTGCATCATTATAAAAATCATATTGCTTGCTCCCTGCCCCGTATGTGCTCCCTATGGCCGTAGACTGGTATGCTCCCAGGTTATCCGTGTATGATTCATAGGAGAGGTACAATATTGCTTCCCTTCCGTAATCGTCATATACTACCAGTTGAATGATATCCATTACAGAGGGGCTTGCCGAGACCGATATATTCTGAAGAGGCCTGCCAAGACCGTCAAAATAACTCACCTGATTTATTATACAGTCTGTGTTCCTGTCAAATATATCCTCGTCAGTTATCTCTATTTGTGGAATAACAGTATGGATATAGTTCTCGTCTGTATCAGGGTTAAGATACTTATTGAAATTATGTGAAGCATAAGACGGGCTTAAAAAATAGCTTGCCATACCATCCACTTCGCAGCTAAGAGTATCACCTATTGTAAGATCAATTTCAGACCGTGTGATGTTAAGCACAGGTTTTGTTTCTCCTGGTATTGATATATCGTTTTTCTTCCACTGATAAGAATATTCATCACTTGATTCATAGAACCGGATATCACGGACATAGGTAACCTGGGTATTTTCTCCATTATAATTAATTAATCCTCCAATTCTATAATATGAACAATTATCATTGCACCAACCATTATACGAACATACCGTATCCGTCTTGGGATTGCTGGTGTAGGTAGTCCATTCACTAGCTAGTGGCTCTTCACTGCCTCGTGTTGCAGAATAGTCCTGATTACCTCCATAACCCTGCAGGCTGTTTTTGTTTTCATCCAACCTGATTCCACCCCAATAAAGTATTGTGGGTTCATTTACCTCACTGAATACCTCCACGGATACTCTGTACGATCTGTTTACGTCTATTGGTATTGCATTATTGGTATTGAGGTACATGGTAACATATCCCGTACATTTCCATGCATGCATCCCGTCATCCCATTCAACCGAGCCCGGTCCCCCGAAATCGAACAAGCTGCCGTCAGTCCAGTCAAATTCATGACTGGCAAATACATGAGCTTCAAGCTCTCCTTTGCTGTTTATATGTATTCCCCCGGACTCATCAACAATATACGGAGGAAGCTCAAATGACACTGAAGCAGCGTCACTGATAGTCTGGTAGGAACAATCGCCGTTAACCAGGCACCTTACAAAAATGAGGTCCCTGTCCGACTCATCTGTTATATAGTTTAATGCCGGTGAATCAGATGAGGGAATGTTATCCCATGGCCCGTATGCAGTAAAAGACTCCTGCCACTGGTAAGATGTAATGGTCCCTGATGCGGATACAGTGAAGTTAGCCTGGTTGCCGGGGATAACCTTTTGATTATAAGGCTGGGTCTGGATTGAAGGCGGCTGCTTTACTGTGATTGTCTTTGAGACGGCCCCTGAGGGGTTACAGATTCCCTCAGCACGTACATAATATGTTGTAGCTGATCCGGGTGAAACCAGGTATGAGGGCCCGGTATGAACAGAATCGCCGCTGATACTACCTGTATACCATTCCCAGTTATAGCCTTCAGTCAGCGATCCTCCTATAACGGTAAGTGTTGTTTCAGACCCCGGGCATATACTATCCTCTGTTGCATATATTCCTGTCGGTGCAGTAGGCTCAGGTTTGATAGTAACGGTCACATAATTGGAATATGCAGTTCCACAGCCACCGTTATCAGTTACTCTCCTGCGGTAAAGAGTATTCTGGTTAAGGGCAGCAGTCGGGTTATAGGTTGATGATGTGCCCCCGTCGCCTACATTATACCAGTTTGACCCCCCGTCCGAAGAATACCGCCATTGATAAGTGTACGAACCAGTCCCTCCGCCTGGTAAGCTTACACTTGAAAATGCTCCTGCATCAGTATTTCTGCATATCGACTGATCTCCTGATATCGCCCCCCCGGTCAGCTGTGCCCTTACGGTTATTGTAAACGGGTCGGTATATGCAGTACCGCATCCCCCGTTATCTGATACCTTCCTGCGATATTTGTGAGTAGTTGTAAGATTTGGAGGGTTATAGGTGGATGATGTAGCACCTGATATATTGTTCCATGTCGATCCCCCGTCTGTTGATTGTTCCCACTGGTAGCTGTAGGATTCTGTTCCCCCGGAGGCAGAAGCAGTATTAGTGAATGCAGCAGCATCTTCATTGTAACAAATAGTCGGCTGGCTGTTACTAATAATACCTGCCACCAGTTGGTCCAGGACAGTTAATGTTACATCATTTGTGTATGCAATGCCACAGCCTCCGTTATCGGTTACTTTCCTGCGATATTTATGAGTAATAGTAAGATTTGACGGATTATAGGTGGATGATGTAGCACCTGATATATCGTTCCATGTTGACCCCCCGTCTGTTGATTTCTGCCACTGGTAGCTGTATGAGCCTGTTCCCCCGGAGGGATAGGCAGAGTTGGTGAATGCAGTAGCGTCCTCATTATAGCACAGTGTAAGCCGGCTGTTTGATATCGATCCTCCTGATAATTCAGAACGGACGGTTACCGTTACTGTATTAGTAGAGTAGGTTGTTCCGCAACCATTATTATCAGTTACCCTTCTGCGGTATTGCCTGTCGGAAGTAAGTGCAGTAGAAGGATCATACGTGGCAGAGGTTGCCCCTGATGAATTATTCCATGAACTCCCTTCGTCTGAGGAATACTGCCATTGATAACTGTATGAGCTACTTCCTCCTGATGCACCTGAAATGCTGGTCAGGTTATCCGGGTCGTCATTATAGCAAATAGTATGGTTTGACCCTATCGACCCCCCGGCCAGGACCTGCCGCACAGTTATGATTATTATATTTGAATAAACAGTGCCACAACCTCCGTTATCAGTTGCTTTTCTACGGTATCTATGAGTAGTTGCAAGAGCCGGCGGATCGTACGTGGATGATGTGGCTCCTGATATGTCGTTCCATGTTGATCCCCCGTTTGTTGACTGCTGCCATTGATAACTAAATGACCCTGTTCCTCCCGAAGCCGATGCAATATTACTGAAGCTTCCCAGGTTCGCATTATAGCAGATAGTCTGTGTAGAGCCTATCGTTCCTCCTGACAACTGATTGCGGACAGTTTTGGTTATTGGATCTGAATAGACAACATCAGAACAACCTGAATCTGTCGCTCTTCTGCGGTATTTTGTTGTCGCGTATAAAACTCCCGGGTTGAAAGTTGCTGATGATGATCCTGCCGAGGTCCATGTTGTACCACCGTCTGTCGATTTTTGCCAGGTGTAATAGAACCCTGACCCTCCCGATGCTGCCTGGGTACTTGAAATCAATCCTGCGTCCTCCCCATAGCACAATGTTTCTGATCCTGATATTGAACCGGGCAGTAACTGATCGCGTACGGTTACTGCAACGGAATTGGAGCTGGCTGTACAATTCCTTGAATCGGTGACAAGTCTGCGATACCTGGTGGTAGAGGTATGAGCGTAGGAAGGATAATAATATGTCTCTTCAAAAGGATCATCGGAATAAGCTGTTTCCCATGTTACCCCTCCATTTGTCGAGGATTCCCATGAATATCTTAAAGTACCATAGCCCCCCGATCCTGAAGAGGTTGCGCTTAAAGTTGTTGTAGGGTAGTCATTATAACATATAGTCTGGTTTCCTGTTATTGAGCCTCCGCTTATAGGAGGATTAACTGTTATAGTAAGCCTGTTTGAATATTCCGTAGCTCCGGAACAGGTTACTCTGCGCCTGTAATATCTTGTTGATGTAAGATTGCCCGGAGTATAAGTAAGTGATGTTTCACCTGAAATGTTATAGTATGTGCTTCCATTAGTTGAATACTGCCACTGGTAGGAATAAGCGCCTGAGCAGTTGCCTCCTGATGCTGCGCTTGTACTTGAAAAGGTCCCGGGAGAAGTTCCGTAACAAACAAAGGTTTTGTTCGTGCTTATGGTCCCTGCTATTAAAGGGGGATAGCCCTCTGCCTGTGAAACATCAAAGAAACCACGGGCCTGACCGTTTAGCCTGACATATATCCTGGCATTTCTTGCAGCTCCTGTATTTGAACTGCAGACAATTGACCCTGCTCCTCCGCTGCAATATACATTTATCCAGGCAGGCACATTACTGTAAGTGACGGTGCACATGCCCATAATACCTATTTCTATCTCCTCTGACCCTCCTGCAGATGGAAAATTAAAACTTGAGGGATAGATATAATCAAGCTCACAGTACTGGGCATCGGTACGGGCCGAAACAGAGATTATTACCAGTAAAGCTAAAAGTAAGCGGGGAAACAATTTATTATAAGTCATGTTGGTAATTTTTAATCTTTAATTTCAAAAGGATTGCCGGAATAAGTGGCTTTCCATGTTACCTTTCCATTTGTAGGGGCTTCCCATGAATATCTTAAAATACCATAGCTCTCCGATCCGGAAGAGGTTGCGTCTAAAGTTGTTGTAGGGTAGTCATTATAACATATAGTCTGATTTTCTGTTATTGACCCTCTGCTTATAGGAGGACTAACTGTTATAGTAAGCATGTTTGAATAAGCCGTAGCTCCGGAACAGCTTACTCTACGCCTGTAATATCTTGTTGATGTAAGATTGCCCGGAGTATAAGTAAGTGATGTTTCACCTGAAATGTTATAGTATGTGCTTCCATTAGTTGAATACTGCCACTGGTAGAAATAAGCACCTGAACAGTTGCCTCCTGACGCTGTGCTTGTACTTGAAAAGGTCCCGGGAGAAGTCCCGTAATTAACAAAGGTTGTGCTCGCGCTTATGGTCCCTCCTGTTAAAGGGGAATAGCTCTCTGCCTGTGAAACATCAAAGAAACCACGGGCCTGACCGTCTAACCTGACATATATCCTGGCATTTCTTGCAGCTCCTGTATTTGAGCTGCAGATAATGGACCCTGCTCCTCCGCTGCAATATACATCTATCCAGGCAGGCACATTACTGTAAGTGACGGTGCACATACCTATAATACCTATTTCTATCTCTTCTGACCCTCCTGCAGATGGAAAATTAAAATTTGAGGGATAGATATAATCAAGCTCACAGTACTGGGCATCGGTACGGGCCGAAACAGAGATTATTACCAGTAAGGCTAAAAGTAACCGGGAAAACAATTTATTATAAGTCATAGTAGTAGTTTTTAACTTTTCATTTCAAATAAATACTTAGGAAATACAGATTATTGTTCCTGATCTGCATAATGATACCTGTATGCTTTCAGGATATTGCGATCGTTGTCTTTTATGTATTCGAGCCTACCAAAGGAATCGTACTCATAGTAAGTAGTAAGACCATTGGGGTCAGTCTCAGAGGTCATCCCTATTAACGGATCATAGGTATATGTTGTCATTTGGGCATCAGGGGGATGAAGCCTTATTTCGTCGATATACACCCCCTCTGACCCTATATTCAGGGTAGTGCTGTATTCATCAACGGTAATAGTAGAATCATTGCGTTCCCAGTTAATACCGTCAGTACTGGTCCAGTATGTTAGTTTGTATGTCCCTTCAACTTTATCTGAAAGAGGGACTGAATATTCGCCGCAATAAACATAATCACCTGTTTTTGATACGACATTATCGACTGTCCCTGTTTCTTCAAAACCTTCGTAAAATACTTCGGATGCTCTGCTACTGCTCCAATTCCTGGTTACATCATTATACAGGAAGTTACAATAGTAAGAAATATTTGCATCTTTACTATATTCTATCCTGTAGCTTCCGGGTTCAAGGTTGACTTCTTTATATAAATTGCCACTTGTAAATTCACATGTAGAGACTGTCTCGCCTGAAGATATCTCTTTTATGGTCATTGTAATCAAGATATCTGCTAGTGCTGGTATGTTATAATCATATATACTATCAACAGTAAAAGAAACATCCTGTGGAAAATAATTGATAGTGAAACTATTCAGGGCTATTCCTGTTGTCGGACTATAACGGGATCTTGATAGATTATTATTAATAGTATTATAAACATATTTAAATGGTACGTAAGCAGCGTTTGTTATTTTCGCAATAGGCAACGTATTATCGTATCCCCAAATATAGCCGGTTACCAGACCATCTTCCTTTTCAGCAACCACTCCCGGGTTACCTTTATAGTCATACTGATCATATGTTATCTCTGTTATTAAAGGTTCGCCTCCATAGCTCCTCTCCGTTGAGGATAATACAACAATGCTATCGCTTGTTATTTCGTAGTTCCATTTAATATGTTCGGTTTCCTGACTGTTTATATATGTAAACTTCTCGATTGGGGTATTCAACATATTCGACAAAGCCATATAACTAACAGCTTTGGGGTTGCCTGTAGATGCTTCATATTCATTAAGCAAACATGTTTCATAATCTGTTATACAAGATTGATAGTTAATTTGGGCATCGATTATACATGGAAGATAATCGTTACTGAGATTACTAAGACAATCCGAGTAATCCAGGCTTGCTTCGTAATAATCAAGAGTATCACTACATTTAAAATTATTAACCTTGCTTCCGGTAAAACATGGTAGGTACCATGCCCCCCATGGGGTAACACAATTCTCTTTAATAAAAGCTTCTCGTTCTTCGTAACAACTCATCCATCTTCCCCACATTTGCCCATATGCTGAGATACAATTTTGAACCTCGTAATAGTCTTCAATCTCAACCAAAAGACAATTATCAATCGCATCTTGATAGTCTTGCCAGCAAGATTCTGTACAACTGGAATAATCCAATGGATATTTTATAACTATTTTTAATTCATCTCCTTTTGAATCTATCCATTCTATTCTCGTTGGATTCAAATGAAGAGGATTGTCGTAATAATAATTTTTGGCAATTCTGATTGTATCATCATTATTAGTAACCTCTTGTGTCGTTTCAGAATCAAGCCTCAACCATGAAGTATTAATTGTATAGTATTCATAATAGAATTCATTTTGATAGTCTACTGGTAATGGGTCACCACTCATAGTCTGAACTCTGGTTGCTTTAAATCCTTTGATGAAATATGAATAATTTTGATCGATTGCATAAGAATAATCCTTCTGACGTGTTAATTTATATGTCGATGTTGAAGTATCATATTTATAATATTGCTCTTTTGTCACATTAGATCTTTTCCATTGGTTACTTATTCTTGGAGGATAAGGTTTCGCATTATGACCTCCATCAATAGCATAATAAAATGAGGTTCTTATTTTTCCTTGATTATTTGTTAATGTACCGTATAATTCATCAACTGTAGAATAAGCAACATTATTTGAGGATGCTCCAAGTCCGCCAACAGGAGATGAGTAAAACAGTCGTTGAAGAGTAGTTACATCCCCTCCCGGACTACCATGGACATGCTTTGTGTCAGTATAATATACAAGAGGATATCCAGATGTACTGTATCCGCTAGAGCAATAATCAAAACTTCTATAATTCGTATCGTTACTGACCGGATCATAGGTATGAATTTCTTCAATCCTCAAGCCACCAGTAGCTGTCCCTACACCAATTTTGTTTATTCCATGAATAAATTTTGTATAACCATTAGTCGGATAAACAATTTTCTCAAGTATGCAAGCTTTAGCGTAGGTCTCATCGACCTCTCTGTCGGCATCACCAAAAGTCTGGGATTCAATTGTGATCTCTGGTATTAGCGTGGAATTGGTTGTTTCCCCATTGTAGTATCCCCAATGGTCTTGTGCGTTTGATGTTTTAGCAGGCAATTCAATTGTGTTATATAAAAAAGAATACTCTTTTTCGTCATCTCCTGAAGTTTCTTTGAATCCTGTTAGTTTTAGTCTGGTAGATGAGAAATAGCTGTAATCAAATTCAAACTCTCTCTTTGTGATATTGTTTTGCCATTCGATTTTATCTATTTTTTTTCCACCTTCATCCGAAGATGAGTTTGTGAAATTTACTTCGCCACCATCATACGTAATCTTCTTTATGCATTTTGCATCAGAAATAGTTGTTGATGAAATATTTTGTGCTGGATCTTTAAGTTGATAGCTTGCCCCAACCAACTCATATAATTTAGTAAATGAATAATTTACTGACTGGGAATAGTAATATGATTCATAGTAAAAAGTAATTACAGTATTTGTATTATTATCAATGATCTTATTCAGATACCAACTCGAAATATATTCAGGTTGATCTGGTCCTCTAACATTTACATTGGTTGTCTCCGTGCAATTGTTACCATCAAAATCACCAAATAAGTATGTTATGCCATTATTATCTATCACTATAAAACCAGTAATATCACCCTGATTAAACACAGGTGTTATCTGAATTTTATCAAATGGTATGACTAAAGGATGATTATTATTTCCAAACAAAAATGAACCTGATTTTCCATTAAAGTTATAATAAAACATATCTGGCTCAAACTCAATAAATCCATTTCCACTGGTTAGATCATCTAACATATCATATGTGTTATCTCTTCTAAAAGGAGCCGCTAAATCCAAGTCAATGGAATAAGGGGAAGGCACTTTCATTGCATTTTGAAAGAATCCACCAGGTTTTTCATCCGGCATCCCTTGCATATTCCTTGTAATAACTCCTCCGGCATTAAGTACCCAACCTAATCCAACCCATGATGATGATTCCTGCACTTTGATACCTCCTCCATGATAACCAAGTGATATAGGTAGAGTCAAATTTCCACATTTAATATCAAATACAGGGATTGAAATATTGACAAGTCCAGCCGCTTTATTTACAGGTACTTCCCCATATTCACCCAGAGAAGAAGCATTTGGGGATGGAGGTATAGTAATTTTGTTATACCATATTTCCTGATCTAATTGAGATTTTAGTTTTTCAGGAATGGCTAAGTTTAGCAACAAGAAGATAAAAAATGAATATCTGCTTAATAAATTTATAATATTTTTCATACTATTAAATATTTTATATGTAAACATGATATAATAGAGTTACACATTTTTTATTTATCCCAGAATAGGGATTTTATAGAACTATATATAGACTTCAGGAATATTTATGCTCACGTAAGTATAGTATAAACAGGTATTTAAGAGGTAGAAAAAAGATGTAGGTATTTATGACTGACTCTTTCCAAAACAGGTATTCCGGGCTTAACTATATAAGCCCCAAAAATTATGATGATAAAGACATACTGTAGCTTTTATGATTTTCTGTTTCCCTGTCATCTATCCTGTTTGTTCCGGCAGGATAGATAAGGGTAATGGTGAGGTATCTGCCGGTAGACTATTGTTTGGCAGGTTTTGTATTTTTTAACCTGTTTTTATCTGATTATTGTTTCCGACCTGTCGGGGCCTACCGATATAATACCTACCGGTACGCGTGTTTCTTTTTCAATAAATGCCACATAATCTTTCAGGGCAGGAGGGAGCTTGCTGAAATCGCGAATGCCTGTGATATCCATATCCCAGCCATCCATTTCAACATATTCGGGTTCTATATTATCATCAATATTATAAGGGAGTTCGTCACAGATCTTATTATTTATCTTATAAGCGGTACATACCCTTATCTTGTCAAAGCCGCTCAGAACATCAGCTTTGGTCATAAAAAGGGATGTTACCCCGTTTATCATACATGAGTACTTAAGAGCTGTCAAATCAAGCCAGCCGCATCGCCTTGGCCTGCCTGTGGTAGACCCGAATTCATGTCCTTTATCCCTGAGCGCCTTGCCTGTGTCATCGTGAAGCTCCGTCGGGAAGGGGCCTCCCCCGACTCTCGTGCAGTAGGCCTTGAAGATCCCGAAGATATCCCCTGCCGATCTCGGTGAGATGCCCATACCGGAACAGGCGCCTGCGCTTATGGTGTTGGAAGAAGTAACGTAAGGGTATGAGCCGAAATCTATATCCAGCATTGTCCCCTGTGCCCCCTCGGCAAGTATCTTCAATCCGTTCTCAAGACTTCTGTTAATATAATATTCCGTATTGATAATCCTGAATTGCTTCATGAGCTCTATTCCCTCAAACCATTTTTTCTCAGCATCAGTCAGGTCAAAATCAATATTATAGTTTTTTAATATCTCCAGATGATTTTTCTTATGCTTTTCGTACATATCCCTGAAATGCCCGCTGATTATATCACCTGTTCTCAATCCCGACCTTGATGTTTTATCTGTGTAGGCCGGACCAATACCCTTTAGTGTGGAGCCTATTTTTGATTCTCCCATGGAATCTTCGTAGGCGGCATCAAGCATCCTGTGAGTTGGTAAAATAAGATGGGCTTTGTTGGATATTATTATCTTATCCGTCAGCTCTTTCAGCGGAAGATTGAGGGAATTGATTTCCTGCAGGAATATTGAAGGATCAAAAACCACACCATTACCTATAATATTGGTTTTGCCTTCCCTGAAAATACCTGAGGGTATGGTGTGAAGAATATATTTCTTATTCTCAAACTCAAGTGTATGCCCTGCATTAGGCCCGCCCTGGAAACGTGTAATAATATCATAATCAGGTGTAAGGGCATCAACTACTTTACCCTTGCCTTCATCACCCCATTGCAATCCTAACAGAATATCAATTTCTCCCATTTTATATTGTTAAATACCTAAAATCATCGAAAAATAGTAATAATTTTCCTTATTAGCGATGAGGATGGGACCTTGTTTATAAACATATTGTCCTGCTTTAGTTTAACAGGTTATTCCTGTGTTCATTACAGAATTCATAAGCCTGATGCATAAAGGCCTGAAGGTGGGTCTCAATGCCTGCATCTTCCTGACCGTCGTAGGCGAAGTTTAGCCAGGGGATGTTATTATGGTCCTTTTTAAAATCACCCGAAACCGATGAAACTATGGTTCCGGGCATACATGTAAAGGGAAGTATATATACTACTCCCGAGATATTCAGGCTGGTAAGAGAAGAGGCTGAGCCAAGCGCTACTACAGGTTCTCCGTCGTAATCCCTGTGTACGTAAGGGGCCGAGCCTTTTATAAGGTCATCCACAGTGAAATAATCCTTTAGCCTGATATATTCATGAGCTGCCTTTGTCATCCTGTGACCGGTATAGTGTTGGTAGTGTTTCTGTATTTTTGATTTTATAATTCCTGTCCTGTCTCCCTTCCATTTGCTGTCGCGGGTGTATCTGTATGTCGAATAATGCAGCCATTCGCAGAACCGGGGGACCATGGTCTCGGCGCCCAGTGCTTCAAGCCTGTCGATCAGGAAGCCGCTGCAGTATGGATTGTCTCTCATGAAAATCTCTCCCACTATCGCTATGACGGGTTTTCTCTCTTTACGGTCAACAGGTATTCTGTTAAAAGTCTTACCTGCTTCCTTAAGAAATCCGGGTATGCCCCGCGCTCCTTTTTCAACAATCTTTATAAGCTTATCCATGTATTCATTATATACCCTGTCGGTATCGCCTTTATTCTTTTCATATGGTCTGGTTTCTTGTTTGTATTTTCTGAGAACATCAAACCCATTAGAACCCAGCCATGCATTAATCCTGAATTTCATGGCATGCTCTTTTGTCAGTTCGGCATAAGCATTATCATTGCTTGGTGTTACAAGAGAGGCTTCATGAAAGCCAAGCTTATCAAATATAAGCCTCTGTAGCTTATTATAATCGCCGAAGCGGCACGGTCCGTTATGATCAGGCATAAAGAAGGCGGTCTTGCCGGGATCGCAGCCCGGTTCCATAAGTTTTTTCAGAAAGCTGCCGGTTGTACATATCATAGGAAAGCATTCCTGTCCTGTAGTATGCTTACCGGCAATCTCCAGATCCTTTTCATCCTGCATGGGAAGTACCTCCGAATCAATACCGCAGCTTCTTGTTGCAGCGGAAAGAATATGGACTGCATCATTTGCATAGGGGTAATATAGTGTTCTTCCTTCAAGAATATTGTTAGGGACTGACTTTTTTGATTCTTTCTTTTTAATCACCTCCCTGTTAATGTCATAACCTTTGAGACTGTCCAGAAAAGCTTCGCATCTTGTTATCATGCCCGCGTCAGCGCTGTGCTCATCAACCTCGATATGAAGAAATGGCTTCCCTTTCATTTCATGTCTTACGTAATGGATTATGAATGAGTCGGGTCCGCACCTGAAATTTCCAAGGTATACAGCATAGAGGTCCCTGGATTTATTAATTATACGTGAGGCTGAAATGATTTTCCGTCCGTTGGGCCAGTACATCATTGGGTAATCGTCAAAGATATTTTCATCATCAAGAGGCAAAAAGTCAACAGGTACAGGCAGGGTTTCAAGATTGATGAGTTTTTCCACGAGACCCAGGTTAAGGAACGGATCTCCTGTATTATAGGGACGGCCGAGGATGACTACCTTTCTTACTCCTTTACAAAAGTCCGTATTAAGGATTTCTTTACCTCTTTCACGAAGTGAATTTTCAAATTCATCCTGTGCCATATCTGCATCCAGTATTGCTTTCCACGTTTTTGACGGCTTAATACCGAAATGCTCTTTCATAAATTCACCCAGCTCTTTTTTCAGGGCATATTTATAAAACCTGAAATGAAGGGAGGGCATAAGGAGTTTATCCCTGACTGGCTGTTCTTTGAATGCACTCTTTATCATGAAGGGGGAAGCCTGTACCCATGGACAGTTACAGTTGTTTGTAGGATTGTCGCCTGAAGCCTTCATGTTTACAATAAAGGGCAGAAAGATATAATCAACTCCTTTGTCCAGAAGATTTTTAACATGTCCGTGTACCAGTTCCATTGGCAGACAGGTCTCGGATACCATAAGCTCTGTTGATTCTTTTACAAGGTTGCTGTCAGACGGACCGGACAGTATTATATTGAATCCAAGCTTCTCAAAGAAATTTCTCCAGAAGGGAAACTGCTGATAGAAGATCATCAGCGATCTGGGGATACCTATGGTTGTTTTATTTGCATCGGTCTTCCCGGTATAACCCCGCAACAGCCTTTCGGTTCTTTCTTTGAACAGGTCCGGAATATTGTTCTCTTTTTTCTTTCTTTCTTCCTTTTCATATTTTTCACAGCGCCCTCCGTAGAATAATGCCTTTTCTTCCCCCTCTATTTTTACAGATTGTATCTCACAGTTATTTGAACATGACTGGCAGGTAAACCGTTTGGTGGTATAGCTCTTACTGCTTATGTCAAATCCCTTAAAGCTTGTTTGCCCTCCATTGCACATATATTCACGGGCCAGGATCGCTGCCCCGATAGCGCCGGTAACATCAAAATGGGGCGGGATTGTTATCTTCTTTCCTGTTACCTGTTCGAAAGCTGCAACAACAGACTTGTTATTAGTTACGCCTCCCTGGAAAAAAATATTATCACCTATTAGTTTTTCCCCGACCACTTTTTGCAGATAGTTCTGAACTATGGAATAAGCCAGTCCGCCAAGCAGATCATTAAGGAATACACCTTTTTGCTGGTGGGAATTAAGGTCTGACTCCATAAATACCGTACATCTGTCGCCCAGACGTACAGGGTTCCCGGAACCGAGAGCCAGCCTGCCGAATTCTTCTTTTATCTGTATGCCCAGCTTCTCGGCCTGTTCTTCAAGAAATGAACCGGTGCCTGCAGCGCATACTTTATTCATTTCAAAGTCGACTACAACACCGTTCTTTATGCTTATGTATTTTGAATCCTGCCCCCCTATTTCAAATATAGTATCAACTGTATTGTCATAGGCTATGGCAGCCCTTGCCTGTGCAGTAATTTCATTGCGTATTGTATCTGCTCCTATGAAGTCACCGGTCAGATACCTGCCGGAACCTGTCGTACCGGCAGCTTTTACATTGACTTTTACACCTATCTCTTCATATATCTCTCTAAGACCTGTTCTTATGGCATCAAGCGGTTTACTTGCCGTGGGGAGGTATCTTCTTGCAATAACATTATTATCCTTATCGATCAATACAACGTTGGTGCTCAGCGATCCGACGTCAAGACCAAGATAAACATCCAGCCTGTCAGGTTTATCAGGGATCTGCATCACCTCTTTATTGTATACTGCTTCTGACTCCGTTAAGGGTTTCAGACGGTATGTTTTACTGTTTCCTTTCTTAAGGTACTTTTCAAGCCCGCTTATTCCCCTGTAAGGGATGGTGTTCCGGTTATGTTTCATATTATAGAATACGGCACCTATTGCTCCCATCGATGCAAAGTGTTCAGGAATGATCAGTTCATCAGCCTTTAGGTTAAAGACTTCTGTAATAGCCCTGCGCATACCTGTATTTGCGGCAACACCTCCCTGAAAAATGAAAGGCTTTTCAAGTTTTTTCCCTCTGCCGAGTGTCGATTTGTAATTACGTGCTACGGCAAAACAAAGGCCCGCAACAATATCGTGTAGAGGAGTTGCGATCTGTTGAAGATGTATCATATCACTCTTGGCAAATACACTGCATCTTCCTGCTATTCTGGGAGGTTTTTCCGATTTTTCGGCAAGGGCGCCGAACTCACCCGCTATTTTAACACCGATCCTTTTTGCCTGCTGGTCAAGAAACGAGCCTGTGCCTGCTGCACACAGGCTGTTAAGTGTAAAATCAGACAATCTGGCACTGTTTGGTATTCCATCTGAACTGAGTTGTATCAGCTTTGAATCTTCACCACCTATCTCAATTACCGTACGTACATTACTATATAATTGTGAGACAGCATCCGACTGGGCTATCACTTCATTTACAAACAGGCCGCCTGTAAGCCCGGACACCTGCTTCCCTCCGCTACCGGTAAAAGATACCGACGCAAAATTGCTCAGACCGTGCTGCGCCTCAATATCTCTTAATATCTTAAGTACAATATTAAAGGGCTGTCCATGGCAATATGAGTAATCTTCCCATACTATTTCATTATTCCCGTTGATAAGTACAGTATTTACTGATATCGATCCTATATCGATCCCCAGGTGAGTATCATAAAGCGAAAATTCAGCCATAACAGAAGGACTTAAAGTTAAGAAATCACACAGTATCTGTTATATAGTATTCATTAGTCTTTCCCGTCCTTGCTGACACCGTAGATATATAAAGAGTGATACAGCGGGGTGAAATTATTAAGTTCACAGGCTGTGCTTATTATCTCATGTATCCTCGGGTCGCAAAACTCAATAACCTTTCCCGTTTCAGTATCAATAAGATGATCGTGTTGCCCGCAGTTATAGGCTTTCTCAAACTGAGCTATGTTTTTACCGAACTGGTGTTTTATTACCAGGTTGCAGTCGAGCAGGAGGTCAATAGTATTATATAATGTTGCCCTGCTTACCCTGTAGTTTTTATTTTTCATAAAAATATACAGCGACTCAATATCAAAATGCCCGGTACGGGAATAGATCTCATCCAGGATAGCAAATCGTTCAGGTGTCTTACGGTGTCCCTTTTTTTCAAGATATTCAGTGAATATCTTTTTAACGGTTTTCTTGGTTTCTTCGTTAACCATATTTAAACCAGATTAAAATAACTTTTATTCTAATTTAATTTATTTTTTCTGTATTGCAAAAAGTAAATTTCATACAGCAGAATAAATGATCTCTAATTAAAATCTTCAACCCGCTGTACCCTGTCTACACCTTCAATATTTACTAATTTCATTATGAGATTATTAAGGTCTTTTGTGTGATGGACATACACATCAATTGTACCCTCAAAGATCCCTTCATGAACATTAATAGTGATATTTCGCATATTTACATTCAATTCGCCTGAGATAATATTGGTTATGTCATTTACCACTCCTATTCTGTCAATTCCTTCGAGGTGTATCTGTGCCAGGAAGGATACCAGTTTATGGATCGTCCATTTTACTGCTATCAGCCTGTTACCTTCACTCGACATCAATCTTACGGCAACCGGGCATTTAGGTTTATGTATTATGATCTTATTATCGTGACCCAGGTATCCTATCACTTCATCACCGGGTATAGGTTTACAACATTTGGCTACCTCATAATCCGGTTTTTTATCGTCAACACTCTCCCTTATCAGGTATGGTTCTTTTGTATTTATACTGTTTGCGATAAGGTCTTTTTTCTCCTTTTCAGATTCTTTCTGATTCCCCTGCATCCTTAATTCCCAGTATTTTATTATTTTACTGCTGGGATTTTTTCTTAGTATTTTTTTCAGGTTATCAAGACTTATACTACCAGTGCCAATCTTTGAATACAGGTCGTCTTTGCTTATAGAATCATATCCCGGCAGCAGTTTTTTATAGACTTCCGAGTTATGGGTTATTTTAAGTTCCTTAAGTTTTTGTTCAAGTAAATCTTTCCCTTTATCAATCAGTTTTTTTGTTTCAGTCCTCAAAGCATATTTGATTGCTGATTTGGCTTTTGCTACCGTAACATAGTCCAGCCACTCCTTTACAGGTTTGCCTTTATCACTGGTAATTATTTCTACCTGGTCGCCACTTTGCAGTATAGTGTTTAGTGTCTGTAGTTTATAGTTGATTTTAGCGCCTATTGCATTGTTTCCTATCTCGGTATGTATCTCATATGCAAAATCAAGAGCTGTAGCGCCCTTTGGTAATGTTACAATATTCCCTTTGGGAGTGAATACCATTATTTCGGATGTAAAGAGGTTCATTTTAAATTCATCCAGGAATTCTATGGGATCGTTATTAGGGTTTTCGAGCAGTTCCCTTATTTTTTTGATCCATTTGTCAAGTTCACTTTCCTGGGAATTGTCTCCTTTGTACTTCCAGTGTGCTGCATATCCACGCTCGGCGTATTCATCCATGCGCGTACTTCTTATCTGCACTTCAACCCACCGGCCGTGAGGCCCCATTACAGTAAGGTGTAAAGCTTCATAGCCGTTCGCCTTCGGTCTGCTTACCCAATCCCTTAACCTGTCGGGTTTGGGCATATATATATCTGTTATTATGGAATAAATATTCCAGCATGTGGTTTTTTCAGATACACCTTCCACAGGCTCAAAAATTATCCTGACGGCCAGTATATCATATATTTCCTCAAAAGGAACATTCTTAGTCTGCATTTTTTTCCAGACCGAGTAAATTGATTTGGGCCTTCCCGTAATATCGAATTTCAATTCCTCTGATTCCAGCCGTTCGATAATAGGCAGTGAAAATTTATTGATCATTGCCTGGTTTTTCTTTTCGCCATGCTTCATCTTCCTGCTGATCTCATCGTAAATCTTCGGATGGCGGTATTTCAGGCTAAGGTCTTCAAGTTCTGTTTTAATGGCAAACAGGCCCAGACGATGCGCCAGGGGGGCATAAAGATAAATGGTTTCGCCCGCAACCTTCATCTTTTTTCTCTCGGGCAGGGAATCCAGGGTACGCATATTATGAAGCCTGTCGGCCATTTTAATAAGTATAACCCTTATATCATCAGAAAGTGTAAGCAACATCTTTCTGAAGTTTTCAGCCTGTTGCGAAGTATCCCTGTTGTTATAATTACCTGATATCTTGGTCAGGCCATCTATTATAGATGCTATTTTCGGGCCGAATTTTTTTTCAATATCCTCAAGTGTGTATTCAGTGTCTTCCACAACATCGTGCAAAAGGGCTGCAGCAATGGATTTGGCTCCAAGCCCTATTTCTGAATTCACAATTTTAGCAACCCTGATAGGATGAATAATATAAGGTTCACCCGAACGTCTCCTCATATTCATATGTGCCTTGTTGGCAAGATTGAATGCTTTGGTGATGAGCTCGATGCTTTCAGGTGTGTTGCATCTGACCAGGTTATTCTTTAGTTCGTCAAACTCCTTGGTAATCAGCGCGAAATCTTCCTCTGTGAATATGTTTTTGTTCCCCATATAATCAATTCAGTCGCACATCTGCAAATATATGGAATTAAAAGGTTAATATGAACCTGTTATGGCGTATCATTATTAAAAATTATTGTAATGGTTCCGGATTTCTTAATAATTTTTCCTTCAGGTGTTTGAGCTTCGAGAAACCATATATATACGTCTTCAGGCAACCGGCCTCCGGCATATCTGCCATCCCATGCGCGACGGTGGTCTTTTGTTTCGAAGAGAGTTCTGCCCGATCTGTCTTTTATTATCATCCTGTACATCAGAGGTGTGAATGAAAGAATGGGGGCAAATGTTTCGTTGAGGCCGTTACCATCGGGAGTGAAAGTATTTGGTACAAATATTTTGGCAGGCTGTTCAATACATAATGCAGAGGAATAACTTCTGGCTCCTGAGTAATACGGGTTAGAACCTTCTTCGGCAATAATACGGTAACAAACATTTTGCTGACCTGTTTCATAGATAAAATCCAGGGGATCATCTGAAAATGTGTTATGCGTAGCATCGGTCACAGCAATCTCTTCATAATAGCCTCTGTTGTTTCTCAATATTCTGAAATATTCAATACCGCCATACCATTCATAGTATCTGTTCCATTCCAGTATTATTCCCTCATCTCTCCATTCGCCGCTTAAATCGATAGTCGAAGCAATGTTTGAATACTTAACAGCTTCATTACAACTGTTAAGTGCGGCAAGCCTGTAATAATTAATCCCTTCTACGGGATATTCGTCAGTGAAGATAATTTTTCCTGCGGTGGCATATGCTTCCTGAACAGATGAATAACCCGATAAGCTGTCTGTACTTCTTTCGATACTGTATAACCGGTATTCGGTTAACGGATCAATGGTAAAAGACAATTCCACATAACCTTCACCGGTATAACTTGCGAAATCTGCATTTATCCATTCAGGCGGGACAGGAAGATCGGTATCAATACAGGTAATATTTGATAAGGAAGACAATCCGTTATCAAGTGAGGCTTCAACATAAAAGCAGTAACCGGAATAGGATTCAAACGATCCTGTACTGAAGGTTGTATCATCAGGCAGATTTGAACCTGCGTTTATGTAAGGATCACCGTTAACCGAATAATGAATTCTGTAATCATAAACACCGGCTGTCGTGCTCTGATATGGATTCCATACAAGATCAATATTATTTGCGCATGTATCAATACTGACATTAAGGTATATGGTATTCAGGAAATTTGAAAGAGCGCTGATATTGTCCGATGAATCAATGGCAGCAATCACATAGCTTTCACTGTAGAATCCTGCATTGGAATCTGTATTGGTGTAGCTTGTTGCATAAGGCTGATACAGAGTGTCAATGGCATATCCTTCACCATTGATATACAGATATATGACATAACCGGCTACGTCCGTTGAACCTCCTGCCGTCCATTGCAGTATGGTGTAGCCTGTTGCCTGTTCGACACTCACAAGGTTCAGGACGGGAGGGAGCGGACTTTGAGTATCCTGTGCATTGGCTGTCACAGAAAAACAAAGGATAAAAAGGAATAACCATATCCCGATAAAAGACCTGTTCATTATATAACCTTGTTTACAAACTTAATTAAAAAACAGGCATATCAACCTGTTATTGTTTCTATATTTGCATTTATGATAAAAAAGCGTGCTATCGACAGATTTCTCATCTGGCGTAAAAGAAATATCGGCGACCGGACATTCATCCTGATCTTAAGCGTAGTGATCGGGATATCAGCGGGCCTCGGGGCTGTTATAATAAAATCCCTTGTACGCTTGATACAGCATCTTCTGAGCAACGGCTTTAACCTGGAACACTATAATATGTTTTATCTCCTGCTTCCTGTTCTTGGTATTTTGGCAACAGTAATATTTACTAAATATATTTTAAAACAGGAAGTCGGGCATGGTATACCTGCTGTACTTTTCGCGATCTCCAGTTCCAACGGTAACATGAAGCCTCACAACATGTTTTCTTCAATCATCGCGAGCGCACTCACAGTTGGTTTCGGAGGCTCGGTCGGACTGGAAGGGCCTACTGTGGCGACAGGCGCTGCTATCGGATCAAACCTGGGGAGAAAACTCAGATTGAGTTATAAACAGATCCTTACAATGCTTGGCTGTGCTTCGGCCGCAGCGATGGCAGCCATATTCAAAGCGCCGGTAGCCGCCATTGTGTTTGCCCTTGAGGTCATCATGCTGAATCTTTCAATGTCTTCACTGGTACCCCTGCTTATTTCGAGTGTCACAGCTATACTTACCTTTTATCTTTTTCTGGGACAGAATTTCCTGTATACATTTACACTCAAGGAGGGGTTTATAGTCGGTGATGCTCCACTTTATATTCTTCTTGGAATATTCACCGGTCTTCTCTCGGTATATTTTACGCGGGTCTTTATTTTTATTGCTGATAAGTTTCAGCTTATCAATAAGTGGGGTTACAGGCTTCTGGCAGGAGGGGCGTTTCTTGGGGTTACTATTTTTATCCTTCCTGCTCTCTTCGGAGAAGGATATGAGGGTATTAACAGTGCGCTGTCAGGCGAATACGGTTATCTGTTTGAAGATTCACTGTATTATAATTATAAGGAAAGTTTACTGGTACTTATACTTATCCTGTCAATGATAATTATTTTCAAGGTTATGGCTACTTCTGTGACTTTTGCCAGCGGGGGAGTAGGAGGAATTTTCGCACCCACGCTTTTTACCGGGGCCCATGCCGGATTGCTTTTTGCAATAGTACTTAATAGTTTCGGACTGGAAGTGGAGGTCAGTAATTTCGTTTTGGTTGCAATGGCCGGGATGATAGCCGGGGTTATTCATGCACCCCTTACTTCCATATTCCTCATAGCTGAGATAACTGGGGGCTATGAGCTGTTTATTCCGCTGATGATAACCTCAACCATTTCTTATGCAACAGTGAAGATCTTTATAAAAAATTCCGTATATACTTATCAGCTTGCACAGAGAGGAGAACTGATAACACACGATAAGGATAAGGCTGCACTGGCCTTAATGCATGTGTCGAACCTTATTGAGACTGATTTCAGTACAGTGTCGCCTGATGCAACACTCGGGAAACTCGTGGGGATAATTTCAAGATCATCCAGAAATGTTTTTCCGGTTGTTGACGATACAGGCAATTTTCTTGGTGTCGTGTGGGTAAATGATATCAGGCATATTGTTTTTAAGCAGGAGTTATATGACAAGACGTATGTAAGAGATCTGATGTTTATGCCTTCGCCAACAGTATCGGTTCACGAATCCATGGAGGATGTTGCATATAAGTTTCAGACATCTTCACATTATAATCTGCCGGTTCTCGACAACGGTAAATATGTCGGATTTGTATCCAGAGCCAATGTGTTCTCCAAATACAGGGCTATGATAAGAAATTTTATGGAAGAGTAGTTCCCTTTTTGAGGGAAGGTGTATTCTAAACAGTTTAAACCAGTATCAGTCTTTATATAATGATGAAGTTTTCAATAATATTGAGGAAGTTTTTGAAGTGGAGGGTTAAGAAAGTCGATCAGAGACGGTTTTTGTATGTGCTTAGTTTTGTAACAGGTTTGCTCAGCGCACTGGCAGCAGTATTGCTTAAGAATGCCATACATTATACAGAGCATTTACTGACAACCCGGTTTCAGTCAGGGAATATTGACTACCTGTATCTTGCTTATCCTCTTGCCGGTATGTTTCTCACAGTTTTGTTCGTAAGATATATTGTAAAAGATAAGATAGGGCATGGTATAAGCAGGGTACTGTATGCCATATCGAAAGGTAACAGCCGTCTAAAGCCGCATAATAACTGGTCTTCAATAATTGCATCAACTCTTACAATCGGATTTGGAGGATCAGTGGGAGCAGAGGCGCCTATAGTTCTCACAGGAGCCTCAATAGGGTCAAACATAGGGCGTATTATGAAAATGAACTACAGGAATATCACTCTTCTTGTAGGTTGTGGTGCAGCCGGAGCTGTAGCAGGTATTTTTAAGGCGCCCATTGCAGGAGTAGTATTCACCCTTGAAATACTGATGCTTGACCTCACAATATCATCCATAGCTCCATTGTTGATATCATCAGTTACTGCTGCCACTGTTTCGTATCTGTTAATGGGCCGTGATGTGCTTTTCTCATTTTCAGTGAGTGATTCATTCTCGCTTAGTAATATCCCATGGTATATAGTACTTGGATTAGGGACTGCATTCATTTCTGTATATTTTACCAGGGCAACTATGTATCTGGAGGGGCAGTATGAGAAAATAGTAAACCCATATTTACGCCTGCTAACAGGGGGTATAGTGCTGGGTATAATGATCCTTCTTATGCCGCCGCTTTATGGTGAGGGATATGATACAATACGAAATCTTTTAAACGGTAATACAGGGGCATTGTTCGAGCACAGCCTGTTTCCCGGCATTAATAACGGGTGGTTTCTGTTGATATTTATTCTTGCAATGTCATTGTTAAAGGTCGTTGCCAGCAGTTCAACTAATGGTGCCGGAGGAGTAGGCGGTATTTTTGCCCCGTCGCTGTTCATAGGCGGTCTGGGCGGTTATTTTGTAGCCAGACTGGTTAATACGCTTGGCAATTACACTTTACCGGAAAGCAGTTTCACACTGGCAGGTATGGCGGGAGCAATGGCCGGTATTATGCATGCACCATTGACAGCCATATTTCTTATTGCTGAAATTACCGGTGGATACAGTTTGCTGGTTCCCCTGATAATAACCTCAACAATATCTTATATGACAGTGATACGGTTCGAACGTCATTCGATATACCATAAGCGACTGGCACGCCGGGGCGAACTGATTACTCATGATAAGGACAAGGCTGTTCTGACCAGGCTGGACTGGACAAAAGAGATTGAGACAGACCTTATTACAATTAATTCAAAAGCAACACTGGGAGATCTGGTAAAAGTCATTTCCGCCTCAAAAAGAAATATATTTCCTGTTGTTGACGAAATAGGCGTACTTGAAGGAGTGGTGCTGCTGGATAATGTAAGGGAAATAATGTTTAATCATGACCTGTATGATGATACATATGTCAGCGATTTTATGATCATGCCGCCTTCATATATTGATAAAAGTGAGAAAGTGGAAAGCGTTATGGATACATTCCGGAAAACAGGAGCATGGAACCTGCCGGTACTTGACGGAGGTAAGTATGTGGGATTTCTGTCTAAATCAAGAATATTTTCCACCTACAGGGATCTTCTCGTGGAAGTGTCTGAAGAATAGCTTTTCTGTCATGAGGCCACCCTTCGACAAGCTTCTCAGGGTGGGCGGCAAAGGACTAACTGTGAAATATGTAAAAAACCCACCTGTTAAGGCGGGCTTTTGAAGTGATTCAGCTGGGTCTCGAACCCAGGACCCCATCCTTAAAAGGGATGTGCTCTACCAACTGAGCTACTGAATCTCCGGATGTTTTTAAAAAAACGTTGCAAAAGTACTAAGTATTTTTTAAAGAACCAAAGTCCTGAATAAATTTATACCGGCTTAAAAGATGACTGTTATTGTCTGGCTTTGGCGTTACATATATGATCGGCAAGCCCCGTACCGGCCTCTGAATACAGGTTGTATACTGAATCGACTCCCAGTTTCTTAAGTTCTCTGATATCATCATTATGTCTGGCTATGGCAGCTATCTTTCCTTTATAGTCGATTCGTTTCAGCTCTTTTATAGCCAAAAGATTCGATTTATAGTCATCCATGCATAATATAACCATTTTTACCTGTTTTTTCTCTCCCGGCATTTTGTTTACTCTTTCCCAGAATTCAATATCAGTAGCATCATCCTGAATGACATTTCTTCCCATTTTGCGATTGTATTCCACAGTATCGGGATTGTAGTCGAGTGCAAGGACATTCTGACCGTATACTTTCTTAAGCTGGTCATAGGTAGCCGCTCCTATAAGTCCCATACCAAAGATCAGCACTTCGGCGTTACCAATATCTATTGTACGGTCGTAAAGAAGCCTGTGTTTTGTTTCAAATCTCATAAGTAAGCCCCTTATCCGCTTGTATATCTGGTGTGAATAGCTGTTAAGGGGTGATGAAATTATAAAGCTGATAGAGAGCGAGATAGCAATAACCCCAAGCCATTCGTATGGCAGCCATCCCTTAGCTGCCGCAACGGAAGCTACAATAAGACCAAACTCCGAATAATTTGCCAGACTGAGGGAAGTGAAGTATGATGTCATTGCCCTGAGGCCGAATTTGGTGAAAACGAGGAAATACAGGACGATCTTAAAATTTATGGCCAGTGCGACAAGTACCGAGACCAGTAAAATATCCAATGTCGGGGTTATTGTAAGCCCTATAGATAAAAAGAAACCTATAAGGAAGAGATCTTTGAAATGTACTAATAAATCTGCCATTTCCTTTGATTTAGGGTGGCCTGAGATCAGAATGCCTACGACAAGCGCTCCGAGGTCTGGTTTCAGGCCTACGAACCTGAACAACTCAGCCCCGGGTATCAGGGCAAGCAGGAGACCAAATAGTATCAACAGTTCGTCGTGTCCTATTTTGCTGTAAATGTAAAATACCATGGGTTTCAATAAAACAAATATGACGGGAATTGTGAAAACCCAGATATTGGGCAGTTTTTCTGCCGTTACAACAAGGAAAACCACAGCCAGCAGGTCCTGTATAATTAATACGGCTATAGCAGTGGTACCATGAAGCGAAGTGCTTTCTCCTCTTTCTTCCAGGACCTTAACAGCAAATACAGTGCTGGAAAAGCTCAGGGCAAAAGCTACAAGTAAAGCCTGTGTCAGGTTGAACCCCCTGAAAAAACCCAGGTTGCTTATACCGGCAAGCATGAGTAATGCTACCATGACGAGCGTGGTAAGTACCATATGAAGTAAAGTACCGCCATATACCTCACGCCGTATAAGATTTTTCAGCTTAAGTTTTAAACCGATGGTAAACAGTAGTAAAGTAACACCAAGATCTGAAACAGCCTCGATATATTCCCCCGGCTCAGCTCCAATATAATTTAGTACAAAGCCTGCTATAAGATACCCGATAAGAGGAGGCAGACCGGTCAGGCGTACCAAAAAGCCAAATGCAAATGCTATTATCAGCCAGACCGTATCCATATGTTTTTATTTTAGTAATTAATTTTTTATTCCGGCATATTAATGCCCTGATCTGCATTTTATTTCCCTGTGATAATTAATCTTTCCTGTTTATCCCAATGCCACGTCCAAAAGCATCATTGTTGCAAAGCCAATCATTGCTCCTATCGTTGACAGATCAGTCTCATGCCCTGTTTGTGATTCCGGGATCAACTGCTCAACAACAACAAAGATCATAGCTCCTGCTGCAAATGACAGAGCATAGGGTAACAGAGGTGTTATAGTTAATACCAGGTAAGCTCCTATAACTCCGGCAATTGGCTCAACTACACCGGAGAGCTGACCATAATTGAATGCTTTAAGCCTTGGAAAACCTTCTCTACGTAAGGGAATTGAAACAGCAGTTCCTTCAGGAAAATTCTGCAATCCGATCCCAATAGTAAGAGCAATAGCTCCTGCAAGCATGCCGGTATCAGGATTATTTTTCAGCGCGCCGAATGCAACTCCGACAGCCAATCCTTCAGGAATATTGTGCAAAGTAATTGCCAGTACAAGCAATACACTCCTCTTCCACGATGTTTTTATCCCTTCAGCTTTGTTGTCAGGCATTCCTAAATGCAGGTGGGGCAGTAATTTATCTGTAAGCAGCAAAAAAGCTCCTCCCGCCAGAAACCCTACTGTGGCAGGAACCCATGGGAGTGAGCCATTCTTTTCAGCCATCTCAATAGCAGGATTGAGGAGGGACCAAAAGCTGGCTGCAATCATTACTCCGGCAGCAAAACCAAGCATAGAGTTCAGTATCTTCTTATTGATCGACTTGAAAAAGAAAACCATAGAAGAGCCAAGAGCAGTAAGAAACCATGTGAAAAGTGTCGCACCCAAAGCTAAAAGGACAGGATTATAGTTAAGAAGCAAGTCTGTTTTCATATTCTGATTTTAGTTACAAAACTATAATATTAACAATGAAGATATATAAATTGTCAAATAGTATTGTTTTTTTTATCAGAAGTTATTCGTTCGGAAATGTTAACTAATGGAACAATGGAACAATGGAATGATGGAATGATGGAATGATGGAATGATGAAGCACTGGAGTAATGGAATGGTGGAGCCGGGGAACCTGATCGCGAGCGGATGGTGATTGTGGTCAGTGGGGGCGAGCAATGCTGGTCAGGCTAAGAATTTTTTGCTTTGCGCTTTATGCTTTGATATTTGCTTATTTCAAACATTCAAATCCTTGGTATTAGAATAATTGTATACCATTCTGACCGGCTTTATTCCGGGGCAGAAGCTAATAGTAATGTATATTTGTTTCTGTTCGCAATAGTAATTACTCTGAAGATATGCTCATATGGGACTGCTTTATCCGCATGTAATGTAACAACAGGGTCATTTGATATACTTAATTTTTTTCTGAGTTCGGTTTCCAGTTGATCCCTTAATACAGGAGTAGTCTCAATATAATAGTTAAGGTCAGAGGTAATTGATACAGTTGTTTTTGCATTTGCCATTGTCTGGTTAGTTCCTTTTGGCAATAACACTTTTATAGCATTAGGAGCTATAAGTGTAGATGTTATCATAAAAAATATTAGCAGCAGAAATATTATATCTGCAATCCCCGACATACTATATGTCAGCAGGATTTTGTTTCTGGATTTTATTGTCATTTTAATATGTAATAATAAACATTAATACTAAAAGCTGATTGGTGGCTAATTATATGTTAAGCTTTATGTAAGATCATGCATGCCAGTATGAATAAAGATACAGCTTTTTAAATATAGAAAGTAAATCAATTGACAATAATGCAAATTGACACTGGAACAATGGAATAGTGAATAGTGAATGAAGGGATTAGGAACTAGAGACAAGGAATAACGACTTAACGAATCAACAAATTAACAAATTAACATTCCCCTTGCCGACTGCAGACTGAGGACTGCCGGCTGGAATAGTCGTTAGTCGCCTGCCGAAGGGTTAGTCGTTATATTTTTATTTCTCCATAGCCCTGGCTTTCATGTCTTCAGGCATTTTTTCTATTGCATATCTCAATGAAGTCCGGGGCATAACAGCTTTGTTTTTAATCACGTATTCAAATATCTCCTGTTGATGTGCCTCACTTGCAGCTTTCAGCATCCATCCATATCCTTTCCGTACCAGATCATCTTCATCAGTGAGCAGTATATCTGCGATTTCCAGAATATCACTCATGAATTTACCCTTTCTTGCCGGGATGATCAATGTAACGGCTGACGCCCTGCGCATCCATCTGTTATCTGATACGGCAAAGCTTTTTAAGCGGGCAATATACGCGGGATACATTTCAATAAACTCTCCAACGCTGTGATTACATAAAGTATCGCAGGAAGCCCAGTTATTTACATACTTATTGATCCACCTTTCGAATATATGAAAATCTTCCGGCTCGTATTTTTTATGGATATAGTACGACCAGTTGCATGCAATAAAAGATTCTTCAATGTATCCTGATTGCCATAGACTGTCGCATAGATCAAAGATTTCTGATTTTGATTTTGACTCAATTGATTTGAAATACTTTTTACTTATCTTTTTTACCAGGGGGGTCTTTACTCCGTAGTATATTATCTTTTCTTTGAAAAAATTCTGACTTGTCAACCGGGTCTTTTCGTCAGAATTATCTTTTAATTCTTCCCTGATTTTTTCAATAATACTTTTCATAAGGCATTATTTATTTTTTTCTTTAACTGCAACGAATAAATCAATTTCGGGATTTTTCTGCTCGCTTCTTTTATCATGTAATTCAAAATCACCTATTATTTCATTGTCCGGTTCATATTTTGAGTTGGTAATCCATTCGGTATAAATATATTTTTTCATCCTTCCTATTGATATACCCCATGCAAATCTGCTTTTTGGTCTGATAGTAAACACCGCATAGGTAAGAGGAGGTATCTCAAAATATATTTTACCGCGCCTGCCTGTCATAAATGCAAGCTATAATTATTGTTATTTAAATCCAAATATCAAAGGTAATCCAAATGTCACAAAAAACGTCCAAACCAGGTATACTGGTAAATATCCCGAAATGGTCAACTCTGCTTTTTTTATCCCTGCTCCTTTGAAACAGACCTTGTACAGGTCGATCATAATAAGCACCAGGTTTCCAAGAATTAAAAGATTTGAACCCAGCACAGCAGTCCTGTTTGGGGTTAATCCGTATTCTCCCAACCTGTAAATTATTGCAGACAATGCTATTAAGTCGACAAACATTGTAAAAACAGAGAGTATAAGAAGCGTTAATTCGTTAAACCTTTGCTTTTTTCTTACAGAGGTTCCGGTGATTGAGAAAACTATAATTGCCATTACACCAAGAAGCATAAGATTAAAAACAATCAGGAAGTCTCTGTCATTATACGGGTTTTTCCCGGTCAAAACAATGCTTATAAGGTATATAACCAGTGTTATTAATACCAGGGGACTGAATATCCCTGCAATAATAGGCGCTATCTTGTTCGTTACGGAAGGATAGCTTTTCACGATGTAAGTTGCGACGATAGGAGAGGAAGCTAATCCCGGTATAGCTATATAATCGAAATAAAAACGTTCAATATCCAGACCAATAGCTGAGAATAAGCCAAGAGTAACAACTGTTAAAATACCGCCGGCAATCAAAATGATTGCAGTCAGAATGGCCAGATCACCATTGTATTTAATGTAATCAATACGTTTCGACCTGTCTTTTATATCAAAGTCGATGAATATAATACCATATAAACACCACAATAATAAAGATAAATGAATATAAGCCAGAGTAACTGAATGAGTTCCTTCGTCAGACGGCAATATATTTATATATACTGCAGATATCAGAAATATAAGGACTGAAATAATCAGGTACTGAATGTTGATCTGTTTTTTTACTAAAAATAGAAATGCAGATAAGCCCATAAATACTATCAATCCTGCATTTTTTTCATAGAAAAGGTATTCATTTGATTTTATATCAAACAAATGTGGAAGTACCATTAAAAACCCTGTTATCAAACAGATAAGAATCAGGAATAAGATATCTGTTTTCAGGCTTTTTGCCCCTGAATCCTTTAAGTTATCATAGTCAAGCCTTGCCTTCCAGAACCTTGCCATTCCGGAATCAGCAATTTCTCCGTAAATTTTTAAAAAAGCTTTTTCAAAACCTCTCTTATCGCCTTGATATAAAGTCTCAAGCTGCTCAGGCTTGTCTATGTTTTCTTTGATTTTTATTTCCATAATTATTTACAGGGTTAAGCTATCGCCGGATATAGACTCCAAATATGTTAGTCCCGATAGAATATGAGGCAATAATCTGTTTGATTGATTTCAACTATTTTAAATAAGAACCGTTACTATTGTAACAAAAATAACCCATGAACTTATACCATTTATGAAAAAAAGTTCTGTTGAACCGTTAATTCCGTTTTTAATAAACAGATATACAGTTATAATTATTATTAAACAAATGATTATTAATCCGGACAATCAGAGGAAAGGGATTTTAGTAAGAATTGAAAGCTGATAGGTAATAATTAAACCGGGAATTGATATAAAAACCAGGACAGCTAACAAATTATGTGTAATACGTTTCAAAGTAGGAGTCAGATTATTCAGATTATAAGGACTCAGATTATGTGGGATAAAAGTCAGTAGTGTAAGTGAAGTAACACAAATATCAATGTTTCGCATTAATTTTTCATGATTCCCAAGATCATAAAATTTTGAAAGTAACCAGAAAAATATATATAAAAGAATAGCAGAAATAAACAGAAGCCGTGTGTATCCTTTTACAATTTTTTTCCCGTACAGATGTTCATTACTTAGAAAGCTGAGGATTTGAGTTTTAAGGTCTATCTTAATGTGCTGGATTGTTTTTCTGACTGTCCATGGCAGTATGCCTGCAAATATAAATCCAACTAATAATATGCAAAGTTTGATCCAAAACATATTAAAAACAGCTAACTAAGTAATTACCTTAGTGTTGTTAAGTTTTTTTGAAAGCCTGTAGTGTAATAATAATATCATTATTATTTAAAGTGACTGACAATCAGGGCAAAAGTATATGGCTCCCCCGAGATAAGCTTCTTTTACAATTGCTTTGCCACAATTTGGACATGGGTTTCCCGATGTGTTTTTTGAAAGGATAGTTTTGTATCCTCCGGTATTCCCGAACAGATCTTTTTCCGTATCCCTCCCCCCCATATCAGTCATTTTTTTTAAAGTTTCTTTAAGACTATTAAATAGTCCATGTTTCTGAGAATCAGATATGACAGATATTTTTCTCCTGGGATGCAGGCCTGCGTTAAATAAAATATCCTGTAATACACCGTTGCCAAGTCCCGGAATGCGTTGCTTTGTTGCGAGTAGGGCTTTTAAGGAAGTGTTTTGTGTTGAATTTCTAATAATTTAAAAGCATTTTGTATTCTTCCGGGGCGCCGCAATAAAAGGCAAATTTATGTTTACTTGTAGCTGTATAAACATCAACTATTTTTTTATTTATCAAAGCATTGCCTGCCTGAACACTGATTGTTTTTGATTCGGGAATTTCTAACATGATTATGTTAATTTGTCAAGCATGCTATCAACAATGCCGTATTCAACAGATTCTTCCGCAGACATCCAGTAATCCCTGTCGAAGTCTTTTTTGATCTGTCCAATTGTCTTATTACAGTTTTTTGCTAATATTTCCGCTCCCAGTTGTTTGGACTTCAATAATTCATCCAGTTGTATCTCAATATCAGAAGCCGATCCTCCGGTTCCACCGCTGGGCTGATGTATCATTACGCGTGCATGCGGAAGAATAAACCTGCGGCCTTTTTCTCCTGCCGACAGAAGAATTGAACCCATTGATGCTGCATAACCCGAACATATTGTTGATACCGGACTCGATACACTTTTCATTGTATCGTAAATTGCAAATCCTGATGTAACATATCCACCCGGACTATTGATTATAAGTTGAATTTCCTTACCGGGACTGATCATATCCAGGTACAGAATTCTTTCTATTACATATTTTGCCGAATCGTCATCTACCTGCCCCCATAAAAAGACTTTTCTTTCACTGAGGATCTTTGAGTCAATGACATCCTGTAATCTTATATTATTTTCCATTACTGATTTGTTTTATGTTTATTCTGATACTGACTAATATAATAACAATAGTCCCTTGTTTTCTGTTATTTAAAATTTAAACAAATTTATTCATTTGTGCGGCTTTTCCAATCATGGACTACCTAAAACATAAATGAAAAATACGTTAGTCTTTTGTCTTTCGTCTTTTATTGCTGGCGGGCGGACTTTCTCATGTCCTTCAGTATTTCTTTTTCATTTTTATTCAGTTTCTCAATAGCTGCGGTAAGTGCTGTTGGTGATATATTTCTGATATTATTTTTCAAATATCTCATTGTCTCTTCAGGATATACATTAAATAATTCTTTGAGAGACCATCCAACAGCTTTTTGTACATAATATTCCTTGTCATTAATTAATTCATTAACCAGATTGATCATTGTATCAAAAGGTAATAAAACTTTTTTAGTCCTGCTGAAGTACAAAAGGCTTACTATAGACTGTCTTTTGTCCCAGATACCGGTGGATTTATTCCATTCTTTAAGTTGTTTTAATACTTTTTCCGGTATTATCTCCAGTATTTTGGTATAAATCTTTGACAGGGCATCGCACTTTCCCCAGCTATCCACTTTAGTTTGCCAGTGTTTTATTGTTCCCCAGGAATAAACCAGGAATTCTTTGTCTTTCATTTTTGATTCCAGAAATAAAAATGCCTGCATGCAAATCCAGAAATCGCCGGAATTATTCCAGATATAATCCCATATGATCAATTGATCTGATGATGGTAATCCTGAAAACGAATAATGTTGTTTAAGCTTTCGCTGCGAAGGGGCATTCTTAGGAGTTATTCCCACTTTGTTTTTGACCTCAGTCAGAAATATGTGTAAATCTTCATTTCCCATAAAAATACTTGCATTTTCCTTTAATCCCTACGTATTGATATTTTCTTGCGACAGCCGTCAGACCCTTAACGAGCCGCGGAATGCCCTGGTGCTATAGTATGAAGGAGCGCTGTTATGATACACGAATACTTTGCCATACCTGAAATCAGCAAAGAGGGCTCCTCCTAATTTTCTTATCCCGGATGGCGTTTTCACCCAACTGGATGTTTTGGTATCGAAATTTCCAAGTTTCTGCAGTTCCCTGTATTGTTCTTCCGATAAAAGATCAATGTCCATGTCGGCAGCCATATCAACAGCGTTATTTGCCGGTTTATGTTCCTTCCTTGATTCCTGACCTTCACGATCGTAACAAACGCTTCTGCGGCCTGCAGGACTTTCTGCTGAACAATCATAAAATATATATTCATCCTTCACCTTATCATGACCGACAACATCCGGCTCACCTCCTGTTCTTTCCATTTCATTGAGCGACCAGAGCCTGCCGGTATTGTTATCGAGCTTTGCCTGTACAGTAATCCATTCAAGACCTTCGTGGCGATTCATGTTTTTATCAAACCGGTCTTTTAATATTCTGATCAGTTCTTTACGCTGCTCCGGTGACAACTCTCTTTTGTTTTTCATTTGTAATGATAGATTTCAAGTGATATATTGCAGATGAGGATATAACGTTCAATGCCAGGCTGTTGTTCATCATTTCAGCCCTGGAATAAACATATACTTGTTTTCCGTATTCAAATCAGTATTATATTAATCGCTTTTTAACTTACTATAAACCTCAAGATCGGTAAAAATGTTTCCGGAAAGTAGTTCCCCGCCCCGCTCAATCCCTTCAAGTTTGAATCCAAGTCTTTTGGGAATATTTATGCTTGGCGTATTCCCAACAGCGCATTTTATTTGAACCCTGTTTATTCCCTGTTCATTAAAAGCAAGATCGCAGAGCTTTTTAACCGATTTTGTCATAATCCCCTGTTTCTGGAATTTTTCAGAAAGCCAGTATCCTATTTCTGTTTTTTTATTTTGTTTGTCAGTGCCTTTAAAGCCGATTATTCCTGCAAATACATCTTTTTTTCTGATAGTGAAAACATATTCGAACCTGTCTTCAGGCGAATTGATTACCGAATCGATATATTTCTCGGTATCAGAAATTTCTTTGGTTGATTCTACAAATGGCAACCATTTGCCCAGGTATTCTCTTTGACTGTCAATCGCTTTGAAGATATCTGTTGAGTCTGATTTATTTAATTGTTTCAATATTATTTCTGTATCTGCCTTTATTATCATGCTGTTCATTTTTATAGTGTTTTTACTGATGCTATACCTGACCCTGCCGTTAATTAACATGATTGTTTTTATCCGGAATCAGGTCAGAGATATTTGACGCCGTAATGCAATTTACGAATAGTAATGCAATATCCTGCAAGGATGGGGAGGTAGATAGTTTTTATCTTATAATCAGCTTGTTAGTAAATGTATTTACGATAGGGGTCAACAGGGGAGATGTCTGTTTTATCAGTCAGTCAGCCTGAGAGCTTTCCCCGGCAGGCTTCCTGTATACTCTCCATTGTTGATTGCCGGTACTCCGTTGACGAAAACATATCTCATACCTCTGGCGTAAAGTGCCGGTTCGTCAAAAGTAGCTTCGTCACGGAATTCGTCAGGACTGAATATAATGAGATCGGCGAAGTAGCCCTTCTTTATGAACCCACGCTCTCGGATTTGCATGGTCGCCGCAGTGAGTCCTGATGAGCGGTGAATAGCTTCCTGTAGTGTAAGATAACCCTTTTCGAGAGCGTATTCCCTTATTTTCTTCGGGAAGGTACCATATTTCCTCGGGTGTCCGGCACCGCCATCCGATCCTGTCATAACCCATGGTTGCTTCATGAAGTTCTTGATATCCTCCTCTTGCATGTTGAATGAGACAACCCCTATTGATGGGGAGTTTTTTAATATATGTTTTGTTGCATTTACTTCATTCATAGCCAGCTTTTTAGCGGCCTCTTCAAGAGAAAGGCCCTTGAGGGAATCCCTACCCATTGAAGTGAAAACAAGAGTATTGGCACCTCCTCTCTTATATATATTCTCTGCAATCTCCCTGTCGAGTTGTTCCTTCAGGGCCGGATCATCAAAACGACTGATCATGGCATTGTTCCCGCCGTCTTCTGCCCATCGTGGTATTACAGATGCCCTGAGGCTTGTATTCGAAGCAGGGTAGGGATACTGGTTTGCAGTAACCTTCAATCCCTTTGCCTGAGCCTCTTCAACAAGTTTGATCACCTCTTCCGATTTGCCCCATACATCCCTGCCAAGGGCTTTGATATGGGATATATGCACCGGCAGCCCTGCTTTCTCCCCGATCTCAATTGTTTCTCTGACCGATCCGATTAGCCCTATACCATAGGAACTCTCATCGCGCATATGGGTATCATATATACCGCCATATTCTGCTGCTACTTTTGCCAGCTCTATTACTTCATGGGTATTTGCGAAGCTTCCCGGAGAGTAGAACAGACCTGACGAGAGGCCGAAAGCTCCTTCTTTCATTGCCTGTCTGACCAGTTCCTTCATGGCTGCTATTTCGGCAGTTCCGGCCAGCGTATCCTTAGATCCGATAATTTTCGCCCTTACCGTACCATGACCTACGAGGAGTGCTGCATTTATCCCTATACCTGATTTTGTCCATTCATCCAGCTTTTCGCCCACGGGAAAAGGGCTGCTACCGTCATTTCCCTCGAAGACAGTTGTGACCCCCTGCCAAAGCCATGCCTGAAGCGACCGGTCAGTCTTACTGTCAAGGTCAGATAATGCATGAGTATGCGGATCGATGAAACCAGGAGCGAGATACATTCCTTTTGCATCAATTACATGTAATGCATCTGCCTTTGACCTGCCGGGCACGGAGATGATTGCTATCCGGTCACCTTTTATTCCTATATCCATTGGTTTGGCTTCGCCTGACGTGCCGTCAAATACTTCGGCCCCGGTTATTAGATAGTCTACTTCTGTCCTGCCGCAGGATGAGGTCAGAATAAGTGTAGCGGCAACTGTCGCCAGCAAGGCGCCTATCTCTCTGACTCTTATTGTTTTGAATGATTTAAGTTTCATTTTTCTGTTATTAAAAATTCACTGCTAAGATTTTTTGTTTTCGGATTAAAGGAACTGAAGTTAGTTATAGCCTTGTATGTCAGGGGCGTAAACGATGAAAGCCGACTGAGGGTTTCATCGGAAATATTTCTACGGGAGAAAGGGACCACCTTGACATATTCCTGTACCTCTCCCTCAGTGCGTCCATATTTGTATTCATAGGTAAACCTCTGGTTTTCATCCAGCTTTACTGACGGGTTACTTGTGTTGGGTACGCTTATATAGAACTCATGGCTGCCGGCCTGGCGAACCTGTTTTCTGTCAAGTGATTTTTCATGCAGGTATGAATAAAGTTCGCGGGATACGTTGACAGCCGGATCGACGAGGTATACTTCCTCCGTGAGGAGATGCCTGTAAACATACTCATCGTTGCGCATGAAGTTGTACAGTTCCTTTAGCACGCGATTGAAATCATCGGTGAGGTAAGGGTAGTGGGTACATCCAAGTATAATCGCTTTAAGAGGTTTAGCTCCGGGGCTTTCCCTCATCTTTTCGAGGAGACTTACCATGTGATATCTGACATAGTTCCCAGGGTCATTGATTTGAAGTACGGTGCATTTGTCTGGGGTTTCAGAGTCATACAACATTTTGCCGGATGTAAAGTCAAAGTTATATGCATCGAGCAGTTCTTTACTTATGGGGTACAGACTGTCGCCAGGTGACGGGCCTCTGTAGGATGATCGGGGAGCAGTAAGCGAAGGATCGTAAAAGTCTCTCTCCTCATCTACTGCCTCTGCAATGCCGTGAGCTCCAACGCTAAAGACATCTATATGCCCTTTATAGCCCATTTCTTTACTGAGGCGTGCTATTGAATTATCATAACCATGCGACCCTACAGTACCTACCGTTGCAATGACGCCAATAGATCCGTTTTCATTTTTGTCGTAAAATTGCAGGGCGCCCCTGCTTCCTGCATCAATAACCCCGAAAACCTTCAGGTCAAGTCCGGCCCTGCTGATGAAGTCGTTAATGTAGGTTATGCCGTAAGCTGTAGCCGTATTACAGGCCACCACCACCGCTTTTACCGGTTGTTTGTCTTTCATAGTGGCTACCTTCGTTTTGTCGGTATAATATTTGTCTGCCAGAAGGAAATAGACATCTTTTATGATGTGCTCAATGAGAAGATTTGTTTTCCCCTCTGCATAGTATGTACCATAGGGCATGTTGGCCTGGTCGGCCAGGTATGTAAAGCTTTCTGTGTTGAAATCTGGAATATTGTCTCTGCCGGGTTCCCCTGAAATGTTGTTATATGCATCGAGGCCAAGGATTGCTTCAAGAACTGTAAGTCCGCCTGTACCGGAATCGAAGACACCGATGGGTAGCGAAGGATCATTATCGGGGTAGGATTTTGTGTCCAAAAAATAGAAGCTGTTCTTGTCGGAAAGTATGGTATTAACAATTGCAGGAGGTTCCTTGTCATTAGTTATGCTTAGATAGTTACCGGACCTGTTACTGTCGGAGCATGCAGTTAGCAGCAGGACAGAGACTGTAAATAGGGTTTGAAGCCTGGTTGTTTTCAACTGTTGTTAAAGATTGTTTGTTGGTTATATTGAATGCCTGATGTATAGTTTTGTGAAAAGGTTGAATAGTAATATTTACTTTCTTCCTATATTCAATTAGCTTTATATTAAGCTATATAACCACCATATGCTGGTAATAATACTGCTGCACCTTAATAATTATAATATTATCTTTGAATTCCATAATAAGATCTCCTCTATAAAATTATTTAATAATGAAACAAAGCTAATAATATTTATCGCTCGTCATTCTGTTAATTTGCCTTAATTAATGCCAGCCAAAATTAGGAACACTGGCTTGTTCGATAGCGCTTCGGTCAAATGCCATATGAGGTATAAGTATTTTATCCGGGGCAATCTTGTGAAAGATAGCAATAGGATAAACTATTTCACTTTCCATGTTAACATCATCTCCGGGTTAAGTTATAAGGGGGGACAGGATACAGGTAGCTTTACATAGAATCAATCAGTTGTTTTATTTTTTTCAGGCTCTTCTCTTTTGGTTTAACGGTTATCATACCGGGACCTGAATAGTAGCGCAGATACATTTGATTTGCTCCTTTGATTTTTGCGATTGTAGTATCGGGAATTCTATAACAGAATCTTGCTATTTTACTGTCATTCTCGGAGTATCCTGAAACGACTGAAACAGATGTAGAGTCTGAGGTGGGTATATCCGTAGTGTTTTCTGAAATACTCTTGGCATTTTCGAGTTCAATTTTTTCAATGTCCATTTGGAATGCCTCATTATCAATGATAAGAAATACCTTTTCTTCAGGTTTGAAGCTCGAACTGTTTAATGTCAGTACGTCATAGGCAGTATATACTATTTCATTATCCTTATTTATCTCTTTTATTATCGTCTGGTTAAAGAAGGTAAGAGGAGATCTGCGATTGCGATCATTAACGAGATATCTCAATTCAAACCTTTTTGTAGAATAGACGATATCATTTTCGGCGTAAATCTTATTTGCAGTGGTACAACCATAGAGAACTGAACATATAAGCATTATTCCTGCTAACTCATACACAACGATTCCGGGAAAGCTCTTCATCTTATACCTCCTGTGGTTTAATGAGATTTGTGTCATAAATAGATTTTCAATCGCATCTTACAACAAAGATATTCTGTTTTGTAATGTTTTTTATTATCAATAAAAGATATTTTGAAAAATTATTTATTCTTTTTCCCGGTTATGCTTCATTGTTTATCCTGTTTACAGGCGTATGTCCGGAATAGGTTTTTTCCAGGGTTTCGAACCTGTATTCTCACTGGCTTTTATTAGCAAGATGATTCATGGCAATATAAGAAAAAGTACAGGCAGGGCCTATTGTCGATCCTGGCCCCGGATATCTCCTTAACACATATAGCAAGGGAGGCAGGAGTATCCAGAACAACAGTTTACCGTAATTTCTTGGATAAAGCTTCGCTGATTATGGCGATTTTTCATTACAACCTGGATCTTTTGGAGAAATACGCCAATAGAATAAAAAAGGATGATGAAGAATGTTTTATGACCCTGTTAGCGTCAACTGTAAATCTGCAGGTGAGATTTCATGCACTTATCCCATATTTGCCTGACGACAAAACACTCACAAACCGGTTAACAGCGATTTTTAGTGAGCCTGTAACAAAGGCTATGGAGGCTGGTGAATTAAGGCCGGATTTTAAGATTAACGAAGATCTTACTCTGTTAATAACCATGTTGGGAAGTTCGATGTTATACACTCCTCAAAAGGAAAAAAGATCAAGGATAAAGAGGGCCTTTAAGCTGGTAATGGAAGGTATAAAGCCGGCTTTCTTGTAAGTTTTGATTTTCCTGGTTATATCCGCTTGTCCGGATAAAAATAAAATTCTGTTTGCTATATGCGAAAAGTATATGGCAAACAGAATTAATGATTACCTGCAAATCACATTTGTTGCAGAGCGGCTTTCACTACCTCGGACATAGGAGTAGTAGGTTTGCCTGTTAATCTTGAAAGCTGCTGAGAATTATCAAACAAGTCTCCTTTTGAAGCTCCTGTATCCCAACTGGCAACTACATCTGCGAACTGTTCCGGCACTCCAATGTTCTTTAAGATACCGGCATATTCAGATTCCGGGAGGTTAATATGCTGTATTTTTCAGTATTATGGCTCGATTTGCCATGTCCATGGCAGTCAATTACATAAATATGGTAATGCTTTGACAGTTCATACAGTACTTTTCCATATATCTGCCAGGCTGCAGTTTGACCGTGTATAAGAAAAAGGGGTAAACCGTTATCAGGCCCTTCAGCATAATTTAATACTGTTCCGTCATCAAGATTAACCTGCTTCTCGATAAGACCGGCTTTATTGATTTGTCTTAAAAGCGGTTTGTCAAAATTAAAGTTATTGTAAATATATCCGGCTACTGCAATTACGATTATACCAATAAGGATGCTGGTTATAATTAATGCTTTCTTCATAGGTTTTATAGAGCATTTATTTTCATTTAAATTTACTTGTTCCTGCTTAAAATTGACCGATTAGAGACAGAAATTTAAGAATCAGGGGTAAAGATAAAAGGCGAAGCCTTCGTTAAGCCCTTCGACGGGCTCAGGACGGGCGACTGATTGTTGAAGGGGGCAAATTCTATGATCTGTTTTCTCCTGTTGATCTTTTGAATCCTTTATAAACCAGCCATAAAGCCAGCAGTATTTCTGCAAGTGCCATTGGTAAGCTTAGGATTTTTTCAGCTGAATTTATCACATTAGCATCCATTAATGTAAGTTGCCTGGCGCCATGTATCAGTGTATAACTAACACCTCCCAGGTAAAGTAAATAACCTATTAATTTAGGGACTAAAACTGATTTTACCGATAAATAACCCAATCCTAGAAGGTGTAACCCGAATATAATTAACCCTATTGACCATATTTTGTCAAAAAGCCGGATATGCGATATTACATCAGTCGCAGCAGAGGCGTCCGGTAAGCTATTTCCTGATGATACTACAGGAACTATTTTGAACAGTTGGAATATAGCAAAGCCCAAAACCAGGGTATAAATAATTCTTATCAGCGCGGTTATCAGTGATGCCCGCCTTGCTGTTTTACTGAAGAAATAGAACAAAGCTACCGCAACAATCAAGTCGGTGATAAAAATGATACCCCATCCTGACAGACCCGCAAAAAAAAGTGATTTACCGGTTATAAGATTCTGTAAAGTAATCTCAGGAGAACCGGTCACTATATTATTATGAACATAACCGTAAGAAAAACCTGCCGTAATGGCCATAATTATTAGCGAAATACCCGCTATGATCCCTGATTTTTTCTCTTTACGCTGCATGGCTTGAATTATGTTTTGATTAATTATTTACATATGCTTGTTCTTAAACAAACGGTTACCTGATGTTTTTGTTCGCTAAATAGTTATATCCGGTACTTATTTGATGTAATGAGACAAAACTGGTAAGAAGACGAATGTAAGGGAAAGGTTTATAAAGGTTTATAAAAGTTTACATAAGTTGAGATTGACAAACGACCGGGTTTAACACCTAAACGACTAAACAATTCAACCGTTTTATTTAACTGTGTTTTTGCTTAATTCACGAAGATGGTAACTCAATAATAAAAGTACTCCCGACATTAACCTTACTTTCAACGGAGATTTTTCCCTGATTTAATTCTACGAATTCCTTACAAAGGACCAGACCTAATCCTGTTCCCTTCTCATCATTAGTGCCTAAAGTGAATATTTTTTCCTCAACCTTGAATAATCTGTGAAGATTTTCTTCAGGAATACCAATGCCATTATCCTGAACAATGATTTTAACTATTTTATTATTGACGGAAGCTTTAATTTTTACCTTGCCTCCTTCTTTTGTAAACTTAATTGCATTTGAGATTAAATTTCTTAAAACAGTATCTGTTGTATTTCTGTCGGCAGATATATACAGGCCTTGTTCGGCTTCGTTTAACAGTTCTATTTTTTTGTTTTTAGCATATTGGTCTTGTAATGAGATATTCTCGTTTATAAGTTCATTAACTGATAATTTTTCAGGGTTAAGTTTAATGTTTTTTGTCTGTGCGCGTGACCAGTACAATAGATTCTCCAATAACTTGTAGAGCTGCGAGCCCGAATTGTAAACCTGGAGCATCATGTTGTTTTTTTCGGTTTCGGAAACAGCCTCCGGGTCTTGCAACAACAAGTCAAATAATCCCAAAAAACCTGAAAACGGACTACGTAGATCGTGAGCCAGGATAGAGAAGAATTTATCCTTGGTTTTAATAGTATGTTGCAGTTCCATGGTTCTTTCAGAAACCAGGACTTCCAGTCTTTCTTTATTAACGGTTAAAGCATCTTCTGTTTTTTGCCTTAAGCCGACAATAATGTGTATTAGCAGAACCCCTATTACAATTATTGACAAAAAAGTAATTATTAGTATTTTACGTAAGAGAAGAAATTCTTTCAATGCCTCGGCTTTATCTATTTTTGTAATAATACCGATATTCAGTTCTTCATCCCAGATACGAACAGCAAAAACCTGTTGTCCGCGGCAATCTTCCATCCCGGTTAATACACGCTTATTACTTAGTATGTCATCATTATTATTTGCACCGGAACCCGGATCTTCATCATTTTGAATATTTAAATTTGCTATTGACCCTTCGTTCGTTTTTAATTGTCCCGATTCTTTTAACTGGTTCTCAAAACGACTGATTGTAACCATCATATTTGATTTGTCATAACCATATGTTTCTCCTGTTTCTCCAATCCTGCCCAGTTCTAATATCCTTGAAAAATCTTTATGGGTATCAATACGTAATGAAAATGCGGCAATTATTTTATTTTGATAAATGACAGGCGTTACCAAAAACATAGTGTGCCGGGTGTTGCTATTGTAGCTGCTTTGCAAAACGACATCAGATTGTATGGGAGGGATTAATACCGTTTCTCCTTCAAGTAGCACTTTATCAAGTAATTCTTTTCTGTCTTTAGCCATTAGATTGAAGCTGCCTGTATTTGAGTTTCTCATAGAAAAAATACTGATATAGTCAGGCGCAATAAGAAACACTCCCAGATCTTCATTGGCATGTAAAATAGGCTGAAAGAATTCTCTTAATTCCGTAGTATGATGTGAAGAAACTAATACGGACGAGTCCGGTTCAAGTTTTAGCAACTCTATGGTTTTATCGATTATAAACTTATTCTCTGATAGTTCCTGGATATTATATCGTCTGAAATTCAACCATTGTTTCAGTGCTTCCTGGCAGGATGTATTGATAGTAATGAGCGAGGCCTCAATTCTTTTTATACTATCTTTTTTAATTTGATTTAAGCTAATTATTATTAAAAATAAAGATATGAGTATGGAAATCAGTAGTAACAGATATTCGTGCCGTTTCAGAGAAGATCGTTTTTTCATTGAACCGGAATTTCTTTTTCTATACTGCAATATGCAAATTACATAATTAGCAGAAAATATGCAACTGTTTAAAAAGGGGGAAAGCAGTAAAGGTTTACAGAGGTTAACAAAGGTTTATAAAAGTTTACAGAAGTTGAGATTGAGTTTAACAAAGACCAACCCTTCGATAAACTCAGGGCAAGCGAGAAAAGACTAACGGAATGGAATACTGGAATACTGGAATACTTGAATACTGGAATACTGGAATACTGGAATACTGGAATACTGGAATGCTGGAATGCTGGAATACTGGAATACTGGAATGCTACAGTGGCACTTAAACGACTAAACGATTCAACAACTCAACTTTAGCTTATTCCCTTTGCCGACTGAAGAATGAGGACTGAAGACTTTTTGATGAACATCTTCTGACGCCGCAGGCGTCATATAATTGTAGATTTGTGTGTATTGTTGACCGCTCAGAGTCTTGCTTATTATGTGTTGGTTTTTTTGATATGCTTTTCAATGAATTCTTTAAGTAAAGGCAGGTTATTTTGAATTATTTGCCAGACTTCTTCAGCGTCAATTCCGAAATAGTCATGAGCAGCAATATTTCTTAAGCTTTTAATTTTATGCCATTCTATTTCAGGATACATGATCTTAAATTCGTCGCTTAACTTAATGACCATTTCTCCGATTATAACAAAATTCATCATTGTTGCATCGAAAGCAATATTATTGTCATTCAACTGATCGGCATTCTGAAAATGAGAAGTGTAAGATTCAATCTTTAGAATTGCCTCAAGGATACTTTCCAGTCTGTTTTGATCCTTAATATGCATATTGGGTTTCACGAATTATTGAAGAACGGATACGTTTCTTTATATATTTTTCACGACAGATATCCGGAGAAATGCCAAGATTCCTGGTAATGTACTGTTTTAGTTGAATTTTCTTTTCGAACAGATCCTCAGTGCCAGGCTCAAACTCAACAACCAGATCAATATCGCTTATTTCTGTCTGATCGCCCCTGGAATAAGATCCAAACAGACCGATTCTGACAATATTAAAGCTTCTTTTGAAGAATTCTTTGTTATCAGCTAAAAACCTTAATATGTCTTCCTTTGACTGCATAATATCTCAAATGTACAAAATTCGTTATTATATAGTGTCAAATTTGACACTATTACTGAAAAATAACAGGAATGACGGAATACTGGAATATTGGAATGCTGGAGTAATGGGTTTAAAAAAGCAGAAAGCATAGCGTTTTTTTTCGTTTGCCGTTTGTCGTTTGCCTTTGGTCTCAGCGACCTTTAAACGTACAATCCTGTTTTCTCTGCCGACTGAAGATTGTTGACTGAAAACTTTTTAATGAACATCTTCTGGCGCCGTAGGCGTCATATAATTGTAGATGGTAATGCGCCCCCTTGCCCCCACGACTGCAGAGCAGTCGTATATAAAATTATGCGACCCCGGAGGGGTCGTGACGGGGGTAGTCATCGCCTGGTTTACAATTATATGACCCCTCCGGGGTCAGGAAGCGAGTTTTTTCTAATTTTATCTAATTCATCAAAGAACCAATCATAAATCTTGATAAATTTTTCATACTCTGATTGGTCTTTCAGTAGTTTTATATCAATTGATGGTCTTTTGTCAATTTTGCTTTCAGGAATGCTAACACCTTTTATTTCATTTAATTTTTCTAATATGTTTTTTCGTGTCTCAATGCTGTCAAACGGTGGTTTGTCTTTATACCATTGAAAGTATATTTCAATTTTCCCATAAGTCCATATTGCAAAAGGGAAATGAGAGTTGTCTGCCAGGTCAAGTGCAGGTACTATTGAACCGCTTCTTTTCCCTTTCCCAAACCAAAATCGGGTTACTTTGCTTTCAAGATGCTCAACTATTTTTCTTACAATCTTCCCCGCAATCTTACCGTTTCGTCTTTCCAGTTCTTCAAAAAAGGTTTCTTCTGTCCATTGGTTGTATTCCCGAAGACCTTTTTTTATTTGTGCAGAGGAGGTTTGTCCTATAACTCTTGGAACAAGTGTTTTTATTGTTTCGTTTCCAAATTGTTTTATTTCCAGTCCTAATACCTCTGCCGGAGTCATTTGCTCATTTAAAAATTCAATTATTCTTTGAAGTTCTTTTGAAATTTTGTCAGCGATAAATAACATTCTTATTTTACCTGCTTTCAGATTAATCCCTACCGTATCCCAAAATTTTTCAACATCTCCGGTTTTATCAATCAATTCCTGAATTTTTATTTCCGGGTCAATGTCTTTGTCCTTACAATATTTTTCATACTTGTTTCTAATCTCATCCAACGACCAATAAGTTACCGCATTTGCTGCATAGTCAAGCATTTGTCCAACAACTTCTCTTCTTATTCTTGTGTCTGTACTGCGCTTTACTTCCACTAAAGTTGGTATTCCGTCCTGATCAATAAACAAATGGTCTAATGACCAGATACTGTTTCCGGCTTCTTCATTTGGGACACCAAACTCTCTTGAAATAAGTATCCATTTTCTTGGATTGTCAGGATTAATTTGGGTTCCCGAAATCAATTTTGGATAATTTTCCAATAATTCCTGAAACTGCTTTTCGGTTACAAATTCGCTTTCATTTAGTTCTACCAATGATCGGTTTTGATTTAATATAAATATCTGGTCTTCCATTCTGTCGGTTTCTTATGGTTGCAGGTAGAGCGTGTAATTTTCTATTTCATAAATTCTTTGAAAAAATCCTTGTCAAGTTCATAAATAGTCTTAGGTTTCAATCCCAATTTATTTTTTTCAAACAAACCGACTAACGATTCTCCATCAACTAATTCTATTGGATATGTTCCCTCTCTGATAGCTTCTTTTTTCGCATCCTGGGAAAATCGACCTGTTGTTATAATGATACCTTTGTCTGCCCGACCTTGCATTGCTCCACGAAAATCTCTTATTGTTGATGATCCAACTGTTCCCTGATATCTTTTCGCTTGAAATAAAACTTTAAAACTCATTAATGGATTTATTTCTAAGATCCCTTCACCATCAATTCCACCATCTCCTGATTTTCCGGTCACAATAACTTTTTTAAATCCGGATTCTCTAAGCAGTCTTTGACAGATTCTTTCGAATCCGTTTGGAGGCAAATTTTGCAATACAGTCAACAAATCGTCAGATAATTCGTCTTCTTCTACAACTTTTTCCTCAATATCATCTTCATGGGCGTTTTTGTTTTCATTTTTCTTATTGTCCTTAGAGACAAATGTAGAATGAACTTTTTTAAATAGTCTTAACGATTCTTCAAGGGTTAGCTCGGTTTCAGAGCCTTTTTCAGTCAGACTCCATATTCCACGTTTTGAGGAATCATCTAGAAGTCTTGCTTTCACAAGGTAAATTCTTGCCCATGCAATTTGGTTCCTGATTCTTGAAGCCCCGCTCTTTAATTTTTCTTCTAACTCTGCTTCGGGGATATTCATTTTTTCGATTACCAGATCTTTTACTTCTCCTGAATTTCCTGAACCTCCAAGTTCTTTAAGTATTTTTAAGATCGGATCGAAAAATCTTATAAATTTTGGTCCCTTTTTTTCATTCATCATTCTGTTTTTTTAATAGTAATATTTTATTAAGAGCGGTAACGTTTAGGTCTGTTTATAATGCCTTTCCTTTCAACGTTACGTTCTATGCGTTTAATTAAGATTTTTATTATCATTCAAAACTTTCTTTATGCCTTGAACATCTTTATATGATATGATCCATGAAATATTCATTTTTTCAATTTGACCGCTAACATCTAAGTATTATTACTATAGTCTTTACAGGACTGAAATAAAGTTATAAAAAGTATGGTTAATAAGTAAAAATTTGGAGATAAAAGAGTTAAAAATTACGAATGAATATAGTTGGCTATTCTAGCTAAGAGATTATAAAAAGTATAAAAGAAGTTTAACAAAGGCAAATGGCAAACGACAAGACAGTTGGACTGCTACTGTGGCACCTAAACGACTAAACGATTCAACAACTCAACTTTAGCTTATTCCCTTTGCCGACTGAAGATTGCCGACCGAAGACTATTAGTGAATAGTGACAAGTGACGCAATTAATGAAATTAGGATAAGGTTTTGCTCAATGCTCATGGTAATTAGCGTAAAAACGCTGAACGTTTAACATGGAAGTAGCTGCGCCAGGCTTGGCGCAGCTACTTCTTCAAATCATTAGCAACATAAAAGATATTCAGTATTTGAATTGTTCCGGATTGTATTGTATATATCCTTTTATCCTTATATATTCATTATAATCCCGGATAACACGATCATAATAACGGTTTTGCCATTCAAATTCAGGATTGATCTTACGTGCCTGTATTGTAACAGCCGATTTGAATCCGCGGATAATTGACGGGATATTATTGTATTGAGGGCCATATTTATTCGAATTTCTCAATATATCCCTGTTCGTAGCTGCGCCAGGCCTGGCGCAGCTACTTCGAATAATAATAATAATTATACCATGTATATGATCGGGCATTATAATAAAATCATCCAGGAATAAATTCAATTTGGGCCGTAATATTTTTGATTTAAACCATTCAGAATACTATTTATTATAGGCCGTTTTCTTTATCTTAAAAGTTGTATTGTATCCCCAAATACCATCCTTTTGGCTCAATATCGAATTTGTATTTAACATCTTTTTCTAAGTCAGTAGTTGAATTAATTGTTTGTCCAACAGAAAGGTTGTCTAAACTTTGATTCCATGTCCAAATTGGTCCTCCAGAAAAAGCTAGTCTTGCACTTGGAATAGAGAAGCCAGCTCCTATTAACATAAAAGGTCTTTTTTTAGTTGGGTCTATTCCAACTTGTGCTAAGGGCGCAAAATACCTAGAGCCAATGCCAAAATTAAAGTTTAGGAATAGTGCAGGTGCTGTGCTATTTTGGGCGATATCATCCTCAACAACTGTAAATTCTCCATTTTCATTATTTGAAACACCATAGCCTTTTAATTTACTACTAGAATAAAATAATCCTGTGCTAACAGAGATTGTAAAGAAGTCGTACTTCTGAAAAATTAATGACTTCTTTAGAACTTCGCCTTTTTTAGAAAACTCTTTAGTTTCTTTTTTATACTCGAATTCAACTATGGATAAAGTTGTTTGGAGTTTCTTTCCATCTTCAAATCCTATACTCTTTATTCTGTAAAAACCTTTAGTTGCGGCAATTAATGATTCATCATCAATTGAGGTTTTAACTACTTCAATAACGGGTTTTAACTTATTCGTCAAATTTTTGTTTGAACTAATAGTTTTAGTTGTCTGGTCTATGAAACTTGAAATAACTGATTTAGTATAACTATTATATAAGGCATCATCTCTTATAATTTCTATGTCTGACAATGTTGTTGTAATAAATTTCTGTAATGATTCAATCTCTTTGTATAGACTTTCAATATGAGCCATTTCAGTTTCCTTTGCGGATGTAGTTGCAAGAACTTTTGTTGGGTCGTCAAGTACATTCAAGTCAGAAAAAATTAAATCAACTTTATTTAAGACGTTGATAGAGTTCAAGCTATCTAACTTTTTTAATGAGTCTGTTACAGTATTAAATTCTGAGTTTATTACTCCGTTATAGGAACGAAGCAGAATGTAAAGTAATGTCAAATCAGTACTGTTAAATATCAAATCGTTAACGTCAATAGAGGGATTATAATTTCCTCTTCCTGTTCCTGCTGATTTTTCTGCAAGAGCAGCATTTTCTGTTTTGTTTAATGAAGTAACAGGAGGAGCAACTAATAAGTCAATGAAGTCATTTATTGCTTTATCTCTTTCATCAACGTAAGTTGTGTCCTTCCATGACAATTTATACTTTAATGGATTAATCCATTTCAAATAAATATTACAAGAGTTATCATCCTTCAAAGAAAATGTCATTGATTCAGCTACATTTTTTTTACTGTCTAATTTATCAGGAGGGAAGTACTCTAAGTTCTTACCGTCAAAGGTTAAGTAAATAGCTCCGTCTTTTACATTTTCACCTTGAATTGATAATGCTTTCTGTGCATTAACAGATGATGCAATTAGGCAGAATATTGCGATTAGTGGAATTATTTTTTTCATTTTATTAGATTGAAAATGGTTTTTGATTGTCAAATGATTGACTTAATTGGCCCACATTATAATAGTTTGGTGTTTGTTCGGGTGGTAGTAAATTCATTATTTGCTTGTAAAATGAAAAGTAATTACCACTGAATTTACCTCCATTCCAAATCCTTTTTAATGCACCAGTAAATTGACCATTAAAAGTTCCATCATAGGAAGATTGGTTATCTTGGCAGCCCGAAATTAATTTAACACTTGCTTGAATGTCTTGAGGCTTTACGCCCTTCACATTTTCGAGAATGTTGTCATAAAATTTTTTGTTATTGAAATAAGTCGTTGATGCAATTTCACTTGGCATATACTTAGGAGTAAACTCATTTTTAGGTCTCTCGAAACTCCTTACTAATTTTACTACAGTCCCGCTATGGCAACTATCAGAAATAACTAAAATTCTAACTCTTTTTTGAAAAGTTAACCAAAGATTGGATAATTCGTCATCTACAATCTCACCATCAAACAAACACCAAGTTTCATCCATGCCATCGTCTTCATCTCCGTTTATATCAGGTAACTGTCCACCGTGTCCTGAGTAGGAAATGACGAACAAATCATTTGCTGTCAAAGTGGTTGCAGCATTTTTAATTGTCGAAATAACAGCACCTCTTGTCGCTTCACTTCTAATTAGTTTTGTCGGTTGAAGTCCTTGGGATTTTGTTATTAGGCACATGTCGTTTGCATCATATTCAGCAGCAGCAAGTTTGCCGTCCCATCCTGAATAATGGTTTGGGTCTACATAGTTGAGACCAATGTGGAGTGAAATCCCTTTTGCCATGATGATTTATTTTTAATGTTTATTTATTAGTTAAATATCAGTCTGATGTCTATGTCATTTGCATTTGGTTGTAGGGTCTGTAAATCGCCTGAATGCAGCGCTTCATTCAGGCACATTTTCCAAAAGACCGGGAGTGCGTAGCACATAGGGATTTTGGTCAGCTTTAGCTGAATGTGCCTGAATATCTGTGTATATGTACTATTACATTTATATCTATTATTATATCACCTACAGAATTCTTAAAATCAAAAATCAGTTTTTTTTGATAAATATGTATCTCGTTCAGTCGTTACAGAGTTCTTACAACCATTAAAATTATGGGTGAAAAGCACAACAATTCTCTGCTCTGGCATATGCATAGCTAAACGATAATGCGATATTAAGGGCCTGTCAGACATTTTTATGTGCTTCACTCTTACTAATTTACAAAGATTTTATGATATATAACATGTTTTTTTGAGAATAATTGAGTAAAAATGACCGGAAATGACAAAAACCGGTTGTTTCATTCATTATCAAAAATTATTTTTATCCTCCGAAGCGGAACGCGAAGGAGGGCGGGAAGGAGTGTTTTAATTGACCACAGGATATTATTGTGTACAGTTAATACGGATGTCTTATATTAAAGAAATTAATTTAACCTGATCAGTATGAAACGAATTTTATTACTTCTGACCGCCTTTCTTTACATCTGTTCTTTAAATGCCTCTTCTTCCGAACCTGAAAAAACAGACTACGGGATCAGGACGGCTATTAACGGCGTGAATATCGAAATACAATTCTACAGACCCGATATCGTAAGGGTGATAAAATATCCTTCGGGTCAGGGTTTTAATAAAAACAGCCTGACTGTCGTTACCGGACCTGCCGATCCGGGATTGTCCGTCAGCACATCAGGTGGTTATATAAACCTGAAATCACAGTCTCTTACGCTGAAAATTGATACCCTCACCGGCAGGATTGTCTTTCTTTCTCCTCAGGGAAATATCCTGCTTAGCGAAAAGGATTACGGTATACAGTTCACCCCGGTACAATATGATGATCTGCAAACAAGTATCGTGCGTCAGGCTTTTATGCTTGATCCTGACGAAGCAATATACGGTCTGGGCCAGCAACAGCAGGGGAGAATGATACAGCGACACCAGCGCATACTGCTCAAACAGGATAATACGTCTTCTTCAATACCGTTTATCCAGTCGGTAAAGGGATACGGCCTTTTCTGGGATAACTACTCAAGGACCACATTCACCGATAACTACCAGGAGACATCTTTTGAGTCGGAGGCAGGACATGCTGCCGATTATTATTTTATGTACGGCGGGAATGCCGACGGCGTTATCAATGCCATGCACCACCTGACCGGTCATGTCCCCATGCTGCCATACTGGTCGTATGGATACTGGCAGTGCCGCGAGCGTTATAAGAGCCAGGATGAGATAGTCGGCGTTGTAAGGAAATACAGGGAGGCAGGTGTCCCGCTTGACGGTATCATACAGGACTGGCAATACTGGAATACCGACCATGCATACTGGAACTCAATGACATTCGGAAATCCTGAGTTTCCCGATCCTGAAAAGATGACTGACGACATACATAATCTGAATGCTCATATTGTCATATCGGTATGGCCTTCTTTCGGGCCCGAAACAAAACAGTATGCCGAACTGGAAGATAAGGGGATGCTTTACGATTTTTTCTCATGGCCTACCGATCCGCAGGTTAAAATATATGATGCCTTTAACCCGGAGGCGCGTGATATATACTGGGATTATCTTAATAAGGGACTGTTTTCTACCGGTATCGACGGATGGTGGCTCGATGCCACCGAGCCCGAGCATAACAGGCAAAAAGAGGAAGACTTTGCCAACAAGACCTATCTCGGACAGTTCAGGGAAGTGCTGAATGCTTATCCCCTGATGAGCGTTAAGGGTGTATATGAGCATCAGCGACAGGTGACATCTGACAAGCGTGTCTTTATACTGACACGCTCGGCCTTTGCCGGACAGCAGCGTTACGGAGCCAATACCTGGTCGGGCGATATACATGCCGACTGGTATGTGCTGAAAAACCAGATATCTGCAGGGCTGAACTTTTCGCTATGCGGTATTCCTTTTTGGAACAGTGACATAGGGGCTTTTACTACTTATACTAATTATCCTGATGGCGCTAATGACCCTGCTTACCGCGAGCTGTATGTCCGCTGGCTTCAGTTCGGTGCTTTCTGTCCCATGATGAGGTCGCACGGCACAAACACTCCGCGCGAGATTTACCAGTTCGGGGAAAAAGGCCAGTGGGCCTATGATGCTATAGAAAAATCCATCAATCTGCGTTACCGCCTTTTACCATACATTTATTCCACGTCATATGATATAACGGCAAACTCATCGAGTATGACCCGTGCCCTGATGATGGACTATCCGGATGACAGGGAGGCCCTGGATATAAATGATCAGTATATGTTCGGCAAAGCTATACTCGTATGTCCGGTAACGGAGGCAATGTATACAGAGAAATCGAATGAGAAGCCCGACTTCAGCCATAACGGTACACTTGGCCTTTATCTGCCTTCAGGCAATAGCTGGACCGACTTCTGGACCGGGATGATATATGAAGGTGGCAGGAGCATAGAAAGGGAGGTACCTATTGATATTATCCCTCTTTTTGTTAAAGCGGGATCAATCATCCCTGTAGGTCCGGAGGTGCAGTATGCCAGTGAAAAGAAAGATCCGCTGGAGATACGTATCTATCCCGGCGCTGACGGTAAATTTGTACTGTATGACGATGAAAGGGATAATTATAATTATGAAAAGGGGATGTTCTCTACAACGGAATTCAACTGGGATGACAGCTCCCGGACACTTACCATAGGCGAACGTAAAGGATCATACCCTGGCATGATGAAGAAACGGACCTTTAATATTGTGGTTGTCGACGGTGACAGGGGGGCTGGCATTGAACTGACAGTCAGGCCTGACAGGTCTGTTAAGTATGCCGGTAAGGAGATGAAGATCAGACTGTAATTGAAGGTTTAATAAAGTTGAAAAAGTTGAGAGTGGAAAGAATGAGTTTAATGAGATGAACGACCAACGGATTTGAATACTTTTGCCTTATTCAGCATCCTGGTCGGGGGCGCAATACTTTGAGAATATCTCCATTACCCCGGCAACATAGGTAGAAGAAACTGGCAGATCCTTTCCGCCCGGGATATCCAGTTCGATGATAAGTCCGCCCTTTTCGCGTTTGATCGTTTTGACTCTTTTGAAATTGACCAGGTACTTCCTGTGGCAACGGGCAAAATCTTTTCCCCTGAGAAATTCATCCATATTTTTCAGCGTGTTTCTGAGCATATAGGATACCGGCTTATCGTTGTCAAGATAGAATACGTTGACATAGTTCTCATTTGCTTCCAGATAAGCCAGCTTATCAAGCCTGACAGACAGTCTTAGCACATCTTTCTCATCCCTGAAAGCTATCATGCTTTTAGGTTCGGTATTACCCTTAACGCCTATATTTTTCGATATCCTTTCCAGTTGTCTGGACTTATCTATCCATGCAAAATACAACCATAATAATGTGTACGGCAGAAGTATTATGAGTGCGGTATTTCTTATAGTTCTTTTCAGCAGATTGTAAATATCACGCGGGTCGTGCAGTACAAATTTTTCTATAATGAAGAAGAAAAGCCCCATAACGGATACCTCGGCAAGCACCCACGCCAGATACTGCCATAGCTTAAGCCTTTGTGTCCTGCTATAGCGTATCATTAAAACACGGCTTATTACTACTATCAGAACACCGGCCAGAACCACCGAACTGGAGTAGAGTAGGAGTTGTATCTCATTCAGGTCATACAGGGTCTCAACACCAAACGGCTCAAATGTATTTATAAATACAAGTGCAAAGAGAGCCGTGAAAAGAATAATACGTACTGTATTCTTCTTATCAGTCAGATATTCCGGTATTCTGCTTTCTGGATTGATCATACTGGAAATTTTGATAAAAGTATAAAAAAAATTGAAGGCAAATTCGTCCCTGTAAAGCGAATTTTGTCCCCGGATATTGTATTTCGTCACATTACACAGCCGGGAATCACAATTTCTTGCCGGATAATAAATACGGATATTTTTTTGTATTGCTGATCCTTGCTCTGAGAACCCTAAGGAGGGAAACAGACAGGAAATAATTTAAGCATTGATATGGATTATACAGAAATGTACAGCCGGTTAACAAGGGAGATATCCGGTCATGACGGGAGAAGCCCTTTAAAGATCAGTGATTCATCGACTGATTTTTATATGCTGGATTTTGAATCTTCCAAGCCCGATAATCTGGCAGGTTGTTTTACCGGTTCGAAATATTTTGACCTGCTCGCAAACACGCATTTTGAAGAAACCATAGTTGAAAACTATACTTTTTCTTTTCCTGCTTTTGTGCCACGTGAAAAAGAACGTTTGGACAAAGCAATAATAATGCTGCACGGGCTTAACGAGCGCAAGTGGGACAAGTACCTTGTATGGGCCTTTTATCTTTCGGAACATACGGGCAGGCCTGTTCTTCTTTTTCCTATTTCATTTCATATGAACAGGTCTCCGAGTGTATGGTCCAGTCCCAGGGAAATGTCTGTTCTTGCAGATTACAGGAAAAAGAAGTTTGATAATACAGAAGATCTGAGCTTTGCAAACATAGCCCTGAGCAACAGGCTTACAGAGAATCCTCTTCGTTTTTTCGTATCCGGTTACCAAAGTGCATCTGATATTATCAAACTGTTGCTGTCGGTCAGGAATGGTAATTACTCTTTTATTAAAAAGGATGCGGGTATTGACATATTTGCCTATTCAATAGGAGCGTTTCTTGCCGAGATAATGATGCTTGCTGATCCTGACGGCTTACTTGGGAACTCAAAATTGTTCATGTTCTGCGGAGGATCTGTTTTCAGCGGCATGAACGGGAGTTCTAAACTTATTATGGATCATCGCGCCTATTCTACTATATACGACTATTATCTTCATCAGTTTGAAGGAGAGATAGATACCCGTAATAAGAACCTTCCTTCAGTGCTTTCCGGATTAATAAGATCGTTCAGGTCTTTTATCGATACCGACAGACTGAAACCTTTCAGGGAATACGGACTTAACCGTCTGCGGGACCGGATATTTACCATAGGTCTGGAGAAAGACAGGGTTATACCTGCTGATTCTATTATGAGGACTATGGGAAAAGGGTTAAGGAAGACAACAAGAATACTTGATTTCCCTTATTCATACAGCCATGAAAATCCCTTCCCTGTGTTAAGAAACAAGCCTGATGAGAGCCGGTTGATAGACCGGTGCTTTAATATGGTGTTTGGGAATGCGGTAGCTTTTTTATAGGGCCTGGTTTCTGAAAGGCCTGAAAATGAAGAGGATAGCTTAAAAATGTAATATAATAAAGAAAAATTACCACAGTGAAGCACAGTGTTCACGGTGACACACTGTGCTTTGACCAGTAAAAACTACCCGGATATTTTACACCGTGTGCCACCGTGATACTCCGTGTACTTCTGTGGTGAAATCAACTTTACTATTAAGACAGTCCCCTTCAACATTCAGGTCATGAATCTAAGAAAAAATATTTTACTTCATATACGGATACTTATATTCGCTTGCAGGTACAAACGTTTCCTTTATAGTGCGTGGACTAACCCAGCGTACAAGATTGAACTCACCGCCGGCCTTGTCATTTGTTCCGGAAGCACGCGATCCTCCGAATGGCTGCAGTCCTACTATAGCACCTGTCGGTTTATCATTAATATAGAAGTTGCCTGCGGCATATCTCAGCCTGTTACATACATCAATAGCGGCCAGCCTGTCTTGTGAGAATACTGCACCCGTAAGTCCGTAAGGTGAAGTAGTGTCACACAGATCGATGGTTTTGTCAATATCTTTGTCATCGTAAACATAAACAGTCAGTACCGGCCCGAATATCTCTTCTTCCATTGTTTTAAAATGAGGATCGCTTGTTTCGATGATAGTAGGCCTGATGAAATACCCTTCCGATTTGTCATATGTACCGCCCGTAAGTATCTTTGCATCATTACTGTTTTTAGCGTAATCAATATACGAGGTGATAGTGTCAAAAGCTTTTTCGTCAATAACGGCATTCATGAAATTAGAGCTGTCTTTGACATCGCCCAGTGTTATCTCTTCAGCCATACCAACCATCAGATCCCTGGTCTCGTTCCATATTGAAGCGGGCACGTACATCCTGGAGGCTGCAGAGCATTTCTGTCCCTGGTATTCAAAAGAGCCTCTGATGGCTGCCACTGCCAGTTCCCTGACCTGAGCTGAGGGATGCGCAAAAATAAAATCTTTACCTCCTGTCTCGCCTACGAGCCTGGGGTATGACTGGTAGTTTGCAAGATTACCTGCCGCCTGGGCCCATAATGAGTTAAAAGTTGCATTAGAACCTGTAAAATGGACTCCTGCCATATGGTACGAGTTCATAACATGCTTACCAATCAGGGCTCCTGATCCCGGTACGAAGTTAATAACACCACCCGGCAGACCGGCCTCCAAAAATATCTTCATGAGGTAGTAGTTTGACAACAGGGCTGTTGTTGCAGGTTTCCATACCGTTGTGTTACCCATCATTACGGGAGCCATGTTCAGGTTGGAAGCAATAGAGGTAAAATTGAAAGGGCTGACAGCAAAGACAAATCCTTCCAGTGCCCTGAATTCCATTTTGTTGAGCTGATTAAAAGTGGATTTGGGCTGGGACTCATATATTTCACCGGCATAAGAAATATTATATTTCAGAAAATCTATTGTTTCACATACTGCATCAATCTCCGACTGGTAAAAGTTTTTGCTCTGCCCCAGCATTGTAGCGGCATTCATCATGTTTCTGTACTTTGTCGATATCAGTTCTGCTGCCTTAAGAAGGATAGAAGCCCTTGTAGACCAGGTGACATCCGACCATAGCCTGCCTACTTTCATAGCTGCATCTATTGCCATCTTTATTTCTTTTTCACCTGCTTTATGATAGGTAGCAAGTACATGACCATGATTGTGAGGTATCACAACCTTCCCGGTATCGCCTGTCCTGATCTCTTTCCCTCCAATGACGAGAGGAATCTCAATCTCTGTTGACTCCTGTGCTTTCAGTTCGTTCTCGAGCGATATCCTTTCTTTACTTCCTTTAAGGTATTCCCGAACAGGTTCGTTCTCCGGTACGGGGAAATTGTATACTGCATTATTCATTTTGATATTTTTTTAATTTGACCGGTCAATTATAAAAATATTTTACGATATGCAAAATGATACATATCGTATTTTGCATTTATTTCAATCTTTTTACAATATCATAAATATCTTTTCTTTGTCCCGGCTTGCCTTCAGTCTTCCTGAGGTGTTCGGGAAGGGTGGAGGCATCGCCAGGTTTCCCTATAGCTATAAATGTAACCGGTTCATAGTCGTTACTGTCTATACCGAATTCCTCAAGTGTTTTTTCCTGGTCGAATCCGCCCATTTGATGAGCCTGGTAGCCCATATCGTTGGCCTGTAGGCATATCTGCAGGTTAGCTGCCCCGGTATCATGCAGGGCATATTTGTTTAGGCGTCCGTTATAATTAAATTTTTTTGCAGCAGTACTGAGTATAAGTACAGATGCATTTTTTGCCCATACCCGGTTACCCGGATTAAGGCAATTGATAAATCTGTTGAACTGAGAGACGTCTTCTTTCAGTGCATAATAGTATTTCCATGGTTGTTCATTCATGCTTGATGGAGCCCTTCGTGCTGCCTCAAACAGCGCCATTACTTCTTCTTCTGGTATAGTGATATCATCAAATGCCCTGGGGCTCCACCTTGTTTTGATCAGCTCCGCAACTTCTATCATAACGGGGTTCTCCTTATTTCATTGGTACTTCAATAAGTAATATTCTTGATTTGTCAGGAAATGTAATAGCGGCCTCATCAAAACCGGTAAGGCCTATAGCGTCTCTTTCTCCGATCACTTCGCCGGCGATATTAAGTTTCCCGTTAATAACAAAAATGTATACTCCGTTATCTTTTTTTCGTAATTTGTAGCTTACTGACCTGTCTTTATCAAATTCTCCCAGGCTGAACCACGATTGCCGGTATATCCATGCGCTGCCGTCATTTTTTTCCGGTGATACAATGAGGTGCAGGTTATTATTAATATTTGTGCTGTCATAATAAGCCCTGCCATACCTTGGTTCAACATTCTTTTTGTCAGGAATTACCCATATTTGTAGCACGCTTACCTCTTCTTCCCTGCTGTGATTATATTCGCTGTGATAAATGCCGGATCCCGCACTCATTATCTGTATTTCGCCGGGTTTTATAACGCCTGTATTGCCCATACTGTCTTTGTGTTCAAGAGCGCCGGACAGAACTATTGTTATAATCTCCATATTGTCGTGAGGGTGCATGCCGAAACCTTTTCCCGGAGCAACTATATCGTCATTCAGCACCCTTAGCATCCCGAAGTTCATTCTGTTATAATCAAAATAGTCCGCAAAGCTGAAACTATGATATGTCCTGAGCCATCCATGGTCGGCATGGCCTCTCTGATCAGATCTGTGAATAACCTTATTCATAATTATATATATGTTTTTTACATGTTTTATTAAATAACAAAACAAACAACAAGCTGATTATAAGACAGACTAAAGACAAACGACTAAAGACCAACGGGAGTAATGGAACGATGAAGAAACCTGAATAACCCATATAAACTCATTATCAACCTTTTAAACCCTTGTCCTCCCCTCTGTCTGGCTCTTCCTTTGACCACCGAAGATTTATCGAAGGTGTTACTAATTTGCCCACCGGGCAAATTAGTAACGTCTACCTGTCGGCAGACAGGCTCAGCCCTGTCTCTCTCATAATCTAATATATAAACAAGGATGTACCTGTATTGTTCCGTACAGGTGTTATAAATTTTCACTAATGGGACTAGCTACCCCCATGGTTACCTGAGCCTGTTTACCTACTCTGTATCCGGAAGAGGAGCCCTGGTATATTAACGGAGTGTCTATATGTTTCCTGCCTGGATCCTGGCATGCAGATCATTCAGCATCTGTAGTGCAGCAGAGCCGTACCAGAGATGCAGCTCCATTTTCAATACACCGGCTTTAACGGCAGGATCGGTAGATGTAAGCTTTTCAGCTTCCTCAACCGATGATACATTAAATATATATATTCCCCTGATATCACCGCTATCGAGGAAGGGACCGGCGAGTACGAGCCTGCCCTCTTCAGCCATTCGTGTAATATTATCCAGATGAGCTTTTTGCAGATTCGCAGCCTCTGTACTGTCAGCAGAACTGTTGTCTCCCCTTAAAAGCAAGGCCATAACATATTGCTTCATGCCGTAATGGTCGGCGCCAAGCTCTGATGCCAGAAGAGAATCATATTCAGTCCCGGATTCAGTTACCTGTCCGGCTGAGCTTTTTCTGTTTGTAGTATTGCATGCTGCAATCAGAAAAATGATAGATAAGCCAACAATAAATCTTTTCATATTACCCGGTTTTGGTATTTAATATAAAGTTACTTAAAATACATTTCATTCCTTTTTTATAAACCGGAATGCCGGCAGATCACTGAGGACTTGACCGGTATTAACATCAAAGGTACTATGATTGTTTAATATTTTAGAATATTTTTGATACACAATTATTTGAGCATGGGAGAGTATTCGATAAAGGATATGGAGAAGCTGTCAGGCATAAAGGCCCATACCATAAGGATATGGGAAAGAAGGTACGGCATATTTAAGCCTGACAGGACCGGTACTAACCGCAGGAGGTATAGTGATGAAGACCTGCGTAAGATTATCAATATATCCATACTGAACAGGAAGGGTTATAAGATATCCTCTATAGCTTCATTGTCAAATGATGATATCGGTAAGAAGGTGTTATCTGTAATTCATGACGGGAAAGAGGATGACGCTCTTGTTGAATCTTTCATACTTGCCATGGTCAATCTTGACGAACAGGACTTTAATGACATACTTAACCGGTCGGTACTAAAACTTGGTTTTGAATATACGTTCGGGAATGTTGTGTTTCCTTTTCTCAGGAGGGTAGGCGTTTTATGGGCTGCCGGTTCAATAAACCCGGGGCAGGAGCATTTCGGTTCGAATCTTATCAGGCAAAAAATGATTGCATATATTGACGGGAGAATATACAACCGTAAGGAAAATGCCAAAAAAATCCTGTTATTTCTTCCTGAAAATGAACAGCATGAGTTCGGGTTACTTTATCATGCATATTTAACCAGGAGGAATGGGCATGAGGTGTTATATCTCGGTCAGCAAACCCCTTTTGAATCTGTAAGGCGTTCGGTCAGGCTTTTCCGTCCGGATATTATTGTTACCGGAACACTGTCGGGAATGTCAGGTGTAAGCAGCGATTACCTGATCAGATTGTCATCTGAGTTCAGCAGTCAGCTTATTATTATAACCGGGCTACTGGCTTCATCTGTGAGAGACAGAAAGAGTGGTAATATTGTACCTGTTAACAGTACCGAAGAATACATTCATCTCATCGAAAGATGAGTGTAAGTGACGCACTGTCAGAAGTTTATTTCAAGAGCCAGCTCATATAACCTTGACCATACCCCCATGGTTTCACTCTGATCGCAATTAAGAAGCACTTTATTCTTAAGGAAGCGGTATGTAATACCGGCGATATAGGTGTTGGTTTCAATTTTGCTTTCCTGAAAGGATATCATCTTATCATACCTGGAGAATAAAGCAAATCCTGTTTTGGGTATTATGAATTCACCAAACAGCGAATATCCCCTGTTTCTGTAAGAATAACCGGTATCATTGACATAGTCGTCGCTATAGCCGCCCAGCCCCGTATAATACTGAGCCATGAATTTATGAATGCTGCTCATCGATGCCAGGTGGAAGATGTGCAGTCTGTAATCGGCATTATTGGATACTGTATTTGATTTGCCAAGTGAGAATGTATAGGTAAGAAGTATTCCCGGGACTTTCTCTGGCGCCGGACGAAGGGTTACCCTTCCTTCAATTATTTTATTATTATTTTTTTCAAATGCATGGTAACCTCCTCCGTTATATACGCCAAAGCTGAAACTTCCGTATCTGCCGGGCAGGTATGAGCTTACCTTTTCCTGGTATTCGCGGTCGATCTCACCGCCTATCAAACCTGTGTATGAAATTCCGAAGTCGGCCGAGCTTAGCAGATCGTACCTGTCGCTGAACGTTCTGCCCTGAACCCTGTAACCGGTCAGTTTAAGTTCATATTCAAGCCATGGTCTGTGTACAAGCCCAAATTCAAAGTAGGTATTTGTAAGAAAACCGATCTTATCGATTTCGGCTTTCAGCAACAGGTATTTCAGCCTCATCTCCACATTCCCCGAATCACCGCCTTCCATGTCGTTTGTGATATCCTGTGTATAGCGTACCGAGAAGATGTCGTTGAGTCTGGTTTTAATAGTAAAATAACCCCTTTTTAACCTGAAGTTGCAGATGTTATTTTCATTATCGTAACCAAAGCCCAGGAACCACTCTCCTGAGACGGTTGTATTATGTATCAGGGATAATTGTTCTTTTTCATTTTGTGGAAAAAGTGCCAGGGAAAGAAAGAGCCCTGTGACCGTCAGCGCAAGTGATTTTTTCATAAGTAGTCTTTCGGGTTTCATGATTTACCGTGGCAAAAATAAAAATTAATGCGATAAAGGATATAGCAGTTAATAAATTGTATAAGAATTGATTTATGGTCCTTAAGGAAGATCAGAAGATAAAATCTACTGAGAAAATATAAAGTGCATTAAGCGCTCCCTCACCTATAAGCACACCCAGCACGCACTTCAAATAAGATATTCTGAGAGAGCTGCCTACATATATTATAAGATCGGTAGGGACGACAGGAAAAAAGCTCCATGCGATGATTATCGGCAATTCCTTTTTACTAAGTGCATTCCTCGTTTTTTCAATCTGCCTGGGAAATTTCTGTTCTATCCACCTGTCAAGCCCAAGATACCTGGTAAAATAATAAACCAGTGCAGTGGAGGTAATGATGCCTATCATATTAATTATATATGCCTCTGTTGCCGGAAAGAGCAGGAGCCCTGCCATAGCAAAAGGCGTGGAAGGGATAAATGTAAGCCCGATGAATGTCAGGATAAGAAGGTATATGGTTATTACCATTATTCTGTGATCGCCGACAAAATTTTTCAAAAAACTGATATCAAACCAGTCCTTGTGAGTAAAATAAAGTATCAAAAGGATACCTATCAGTATCAGCCAGACATAAAATGATTTTTTCCTTATCTTTTTATTTTCACCCATTCAATAACAGCGGTAATGTTTTTCATCTTTGCTGTTTTTGTAAAAATAAGGAAATGCAGGTTATATACTACAGGGAGAAGACTGAATATTGAAATAAATATGTCTTTCGTATAAAAGGCTGCCTGAGTAATTATTGTATGATACTGACAATTAAATTGTTCTGTCTGTATTTTTTTTACTTCTGATTTTTGAACAATAATATGTTAAAGTGTGTTTTGACATCAAAAATAAGATGATGTTGAAGTATATTTTACCCGTATTGCTATTTATTACCGTACTTCCGCTTTCTTCTCAGGACATCAGGCAGATTGATATTAAAGGCTTGCAGGATGAGATAGGCAGAAAGTCGGATTCGGTTTATGTGGTTAATTTCTGGGCAACATGGTGCAAGCCCTGTACCGAGGAAATGCCCGGACTACTAAAAGTGGAAGAAGAGTTCAGGGATGATGGTATGGAGCTGATACTCATAAGCCTTGACCTGCCTTCAATGAAAGACACACGTCTTGCAAAGTTTATCAGTGATCATAAGATCCGGTCAAGGGTACTTTTACTGGATGAGCCTGACGGAAATAAATGGATACCAATGGTAGACGGATCGTGGAGCGGGAGTATTCCTGCCACTCTTATTTATGCCCCGGGTAAGAATTACCGTACTTTTCACGAGGGAGTACTGTCATACACGGAACTGAAAACACAAATACAATCACTAACAGAACAATAACCAATTAAAATCAATATATTATGAAAAGTTTGTTAACAATTGCTTTTACGCTTTTTCTGGGAACTGCTGTATTCTCACAGGGTTATCAGGTAGGAGACTTCGCCGAAGGTTTTAACCTGCGTAATATTGACGGTAAGTATGTATCACTGGATGATTATGATGAGGCCAAAGGTTTTATCGTGATATTCACAACTAATCACTGTCCTTACGCAATTGCATGGGAAGACAGGATTATCGGACTTGATAAGATGTTCAGTACCAAAGGGTATCCGGTCATAGCCATTAATCCTAATTCATCTGAGGCAAATCCTGACGATTCATATGAGAATATGATAATAAGGGCTAAGGAGAAAGGTTTTTCGTTCCCTTACCTGCATGATGCCAGCCAGGAGATATATAAAACATACGGTGCGACAAAAACACCTCATGTATATGTATTGAATAAGGAATCAGGCAAGCTACGCGTTTCATATATAGGTGCTATCGATAATAATTATAAAGATGCCTCACAGGCAGATGAGCACTATGTTCAGGATGCGGTGAACAGCCTTCTGTCAGGGAAGGAACCTGACCTCAGTTTCACACGTGCTATTGGATGTGGTATTAAATGATCCGGATATAATGTTATAAGCTATCCCTGTTTTTCCCTCTTGAGGTAGTACCTGTATGTTTCAATTGCTGTTTTGCGTGCAGTATCATGGTCAACTACCGGCTCCGGGTAATCAGGAGAATTATATTCCGGAACCCATTTGCGGGTATATTTCATTCCCGGATCAAATTTATCAGTCTGCCGGTACGGGTTGAACACCCTGAAATAGGGGGCCGCATCACATCCCGTGCTGGCTGACCATTGCCAGTTGCCGTTATTTGACGATAATTCGTAATCCAGGAGCTTGCCGGCAAAGTATTTCTCTCCCTTCCTCCAGTCTGTAAGAAGGTGTTTGCACAGGAAGCTTGCCGTTATCATCCTGACCCGGTTATGCATATACCCGGTCTTGTTCAACTGCCTCATCCCGGCATCCACTATAGGATACCCTGTTTTACCTGTACACCATTTCTCAAAGAACTCCTCATTATCGTTCCATCTGATAAGATCGTATTCAGGCTTGAAACTTTTGGTTACAACATGTGGGTAATGATATAATATCTGCATAAAAAATTCTCTCCATATCAGTTCCGACAGATATTTATTGTTTTTTTCTTTTGCAATTCTTACGACTTCCCTTATGCTCAATGTTCCGAACCTCAGATGAGGACTGGCATAGCTGGTAGCATCAAGCTCCGGGTAATCCCTCTTATTGTCATAATCAGTAATATTATCAGGGTTAAAGTCTCTTACTTTGATCTCAGACAAGACAAATCCCAGAGATTCAAGGGTAGGGAAGGGGACTGAAAAAGGCAGCAGGGCTGAAAGTGATGCTTCAGACTTATACATTGCAGGAATCCCGGTATTATAAAGATTACTTAGCCATTTTTTGCTGTATGGTGTAAATACCGTATATGGCAACATATCGCTCTTCAGTACTTCATCAGGCCCAAAAACGACCTGGTCTTTAAACTGTTTGATGGTGATGCTGTTGCCGGAAAGAAAATCCCCGACAGTCTTATCTCTGGATATGGCATAGGGTTCATAATCCTCATTCCAGAATACCGAGTCTATGCGGGTACATGAAACAATTTCTTCCCATACCGGCAGGCATTTACCTTTCACTGCCAACAGTGTACTTCCGTACCCACTAAGAGTGCCATATATCTTTTTCAGGTTCTCATATATGAAAGTTATCCTGGAGTCATTTTTTTCAAGGTCGTTTATAATATCTTCATCAAAAATGAATAGCACCAGTACCGGACTTCCTGAAATGAGTGCATGATATAAGGCTGCATTATCTTTCAGTCTCAGGTCTCTTCTCATCCAGAATATACTTATTCCTCTTTCAGGCTTTCCTGAAACAGATTTGAGTTCTTCCTTTGGGAGTTTGCTAAAACCTGTCATCTGCGAGTTTTTTCTTTTTAGGGTCAATTTTCCCTTCCAGCCATCCTATTCCGGGCTCCTCCACGCCGTCAAAATCGGGTACGTACGGTTTAATATCAAGGAGAGGTGTATTATCAAGCATATCGGCGCCTGAAAAGAATATCGCATTATTTCTGATCATTTCCACTTTTACAACAGACAGTCCTATATTATTAGGCCTTTTGGGTGCTCTTGTCGCGAACAGCCCTCTTACATTATCATCGAGATAGGGTTTCACATGCAGCTTATAATCACCTTTCCTGTTCCTGTCAAAAACGTAGATAAGGATTAAATGAGAAAATCCCTCCAGGTCTTTTAGCCCGGCTATATATTCCAGCAGTATCTCGGCTTTCCCTGTGTATTCTTTTGCAAAAGCCGGCTGAACAGGTGTTCCCTCCAATTGTCTGTTTTGTGTCCGTATAAACCCAACAGGTTTAAATTCGAATTTCATCATAGGCAGGAATTTTTTCAAAGTTAATATAAATGTGGATTTTAATCTTCCTTAGCGTTCCCATCCGGTCGCCGGAGTCAACCTATGGCCGACGGAGGTGGCGGGCAAGAAGGAATTGTCTGAAATTTTTATTTATTTTGATTTAAAACAATGTCAAAGGCCAGATGATCTTGAATTCTGATTTTAAATTTATAGCTGCATATCGTGATAATCAGGTGAAGGATATTATTGCCTGTCTTAAAACGATACCCGGGAGATATGATATGAAGGATATTCACCGGTTAAGAGTCAGGATAAAGAGGTTGAGGGCAATATACAGGCTTACTGAATTCATATATCCGGCTGAGTTCAGGGCAGGGGATTACTACCGCCTGTTTAAGCCTGTGTTTAAAACAGCAGGCCTGATCAGGGAGAGCCAGGTGAACCTCAGGCTTCTTAAAAGATATAATAATACGGATAAATTGCGTAAATCGTTTTCGGATTATATCTCAAAGCTTATGCCTGTCTGGGAAGCCGGACTGGAGGAGGCGATCCTGTCCTTCAGCCTGGAGGCACTATATGAGCAGGAAAAGACAGCGGGATCAATTCTAATGAGAGATACAGGTCCCCGGTTAACAGATATGATGACTGATTATATATATTATGAGACAAACCGTATAAAGAACTTTTATGATACTAAAGATAACGCCGGTCATATTCATGATGTCAGGATTATACTAAAAAACATCAAACCTGTACTGGGATTACTGGTACATTTTGATAACAGCAGGTTTGACAGTGATACCTGTAGGAGACTTGACAAAACAGAGGGCATAATCGGTAAATGGCATGACCGCTATATATTATCTGATTCTCTCGGAGTTTTTTATAACACCAGTGAAAAGAAAAGCGACAGGTTAAAGAAAGAGTACAGGGATATGCGGAGAAAACTTAACAGATCAAACAATAGATCGCTTGATAGAATAAATGAAAGCCTGGACTCGACCCTCGGCCTGTTCGGTTAAGATCATTCCCTGTATAAGACTTATCATGGAAACAATAATACCTTACCGGCAGACATGTTTTCGCGGTAATGATTGATAGCTTTTTCGGTTTCCTCAATATTAAACCGTGCTGCAACCTTTATTTTATGTTCAGCCGAAATGAGACGCTTCACCCTGTTAACATTCCGCAGATTTTCAATAAGAGATTTTCCCGATGTGTGATGTGCCAGGTAAAAGCCCTGTATTCTTTTGTCTTTTTGTATCAGCTCCCGCGGATCGACGTTAAAATTATTTTCAGATAATTTTGCATAAGGTACAATTATACTCCCTGCAGGTGAATTTCTTATCATTATCTCAGTCATATCTCCGCCAACCGCATCGAAGAAAATCTTTGCATTAAGCTTAACGGAGAGAGAAGCAAGCTCTTCTTCGAATGAGGGTGATGTACTGATTAATATATTATCTGCACCGGCATCTTTCAGTATTTTATATTGTGACTCTCTTGTAATAATGTTTATAAGCTTAATATTATGTTTTCTACAAAGACCGGCAAGCATTTTTCCCAGGCTGCTTGCCGCAGCGCTGTTGACAACAGCCTTCCCCGGGTATCTTTCAGCCATCTCAATGAATGCCATTGCAGTAAGAGGGTTAACCAACAGCATCGCCCCCTGCTCATCATCTATACTGTTGCTAAGAGGTATTGTTTTTGTTGCCGAAGTAACAGCATATTCGGCCCATGTGCCGTGCCTGTTGTCAGAAGCGGTACAGGCAACCCTTTTCCCTTTTCTTAGCCCCGGTATCAGTCCTCCACCGCTTTTCACCACTATTCCGCTTCCCTCTATTCCCGGTATTACCGGATATTCGGGACGTGAAGCAAAGGTGCCTTGTAATAAGCTAAGATCCGAAGGGTTGATGGGAGAAAAACTCATCTTTACAAGCACTTCGCCTTGCCCCGGCACCGGTACGGGGACATCTTTAATATATAATTTGCCTCCCGGCTTATCCTGAAAAACCGCTTTCATAGAATTATAATCTGTATTTATGTTTAAGTTCTAATTGTAAAACATTCATTATTACATAACAAAATCAGTAATAAAAAGACGAAAGACCAAAGACGAACGACGAACGGCAAATACGGAACATATCCGTTGGTCTTTAGTCGTTTGCCTTTTGCCTTTTCATAACATGGAAACTGATTTATATCCAGTTATTTTCAGGGAGGCTTAATGTTTTTGCCGCTATTCTGAACCATATTCTGGTGACCTTGTTATTCTCAATCTCCAAAACTTTATACTCTATACATGTAAACATATTATCCAGTATATAGTTTTTACCCTTTTCTATCATAGTCCCTTCCGGATTGTCCAGAGGGATGAATTCGGTTATGAACATTTTGATGTCGCCGGATTCGCCTGTAAACCACAGGGTTTGTTCCGCAGGATTAAATTCGACCTTTATCCTGAGCCCGTTAATGAGGTCTACTGTTTTCACGCCTGATCTTAAAGCAGCTGAATGGCTTGCCTGTTTTGTCTGGGCTGCTGCCCCGACAGAGATGACTGTAATAATTATTAAACTAAAAACCAGCTTTTTCATTGCTTCGATATTTGAGTTATAATATGTTATTTACCAGTATGTACAAATTTAACAATACTTGCTGCAATAGCTAATAAAGACGAAAGACGAAAGACGAAAGACAAAAGACAAACCCTTAGACAAAGCTTCAGGACAGGCGGAAGGCAAAAGTCGGCAGTCTTCAATCCACAGTCCACAATGTCAATTTGTATATTAGTTAATTTGTTGATTTGTAGAGCTATGAGTTATTTTCCTAATATCTTGTCCCTAATCCCTTCTACTTACTACCATTCCGTCATTTACATTTATTATGATAACAAAAAACCAGGCGGACTTCATGCTGCCTGGTTCTTACAATCTTAATCAGTTCTTACTAATACACGTCGGGGTTAGTCATATTGTCCCCTGGGTTTATTGTCTTCTCTGGGTTTGGCTTTTTTAACTACAATCTGACGGCCATCAAACTCAGTTTCGTTGAGTGAATTAATAGCTTCCAGAGCTTCTTTGTCATTTGTCATCTCTACAAAGCCGTATCCCTTGGATCTTCCCTGATACTTGTCAAAAATAATTTTTGCAGAAGCTACTTCTCCATATTTCTGAAATAGCTGCTCTAATTGTTCTTCCGTAGTCTGGTACGAAAGCTTTGCAACGAAAATATTCATATAAATAAAAAAATTAGCGAGAGTCTTTGGTCTGTTAACTTAATTAGCTGAGTAAAAAAGTTAAAGGACATAAGTCTCTCATGATTAAACAATATGTAAATATACATTTTTTTCTGAAATTAAAGCCATTTCTTTCTTTTAAAATAGATCATCAACAAGCCTCCGACCAGAATAATAAGTATCCAGAATAAGAGATATCCGTATTTAAGCTTAAGCTCAGGCATGTTTGTGAAGTTCATTCCATATATGCCTGCAATAAAGGTAAGCGGGATGAAAACCGATGCAAAAATTGTAAGAACTTTCATCACCTGGTTCATTTTGTTGCTAACCAGTGAATTATGCGTGTTAAGCTGATCTGAGACAAGATTGCTGTATAGTTCTATCGATTCGGTGGCATGTATAAGCGCTTCTTTAAGGTCATCCATATAATTTATGGTATCCTGGCTAAAAAATGAATCCTGATTCCTGATCATATTTAAAACAGCTTCTTTTGCCGGTCTTATGTTTTTTCTCAGATAGGAAAGCTCAATTTTATTCCGGTAAATCTCGGTAGCTATATCATTATCTGCATTAGAAAATATTTTTGCTTCCAGATTTTCCACATTTCTTCCTATTTTCTCTATAATATGCAGGTAGTTGTCAGTGATTACATCCATCAGGGCATATGCCAGGTAATCATTATTATTGAGGCGTATCCTGCTTTTATGACTCCTTATTCTGTTTCTGACGGGGTCAAAAACATCGCCTACTTTTTCCTGCAAAGTCAGCACATAATTCTTCCCTAGTATAATGGTTATCTGTTCAGCTGATATCTTTTCTCCCGTATATTCAAGCATCTTCAAGATGAAGGCATCATAATTGTCTTCTGTAATGTATTTTGGCATCTGGTCGGTATTCATAATATCTTCCAGGTAAAGGCTTTTTATATTGAATATATCTCCTACCTTATTTATAAGATCCTGATCATGAATGCCATAAATATTTATCCATGTTACAGAATCACCGGATATATATCTATTTGCTTCTTCTATGTTCTGTATTTCGGCTTCATCAAGCTTCCCTGAATTATAATCCATTATTCTTATAACAGGTTTTTCCATTTTCTTGCTCCCTACAAGTATGAGTGAGCCCGGTGCCTGCCCTTTTGTGACGGTCCTGTCTTTTAAAAAACGTGCCATATTATCTTGTGGTTATAAGTGTTAGTTTTTTCCTGATAAACAAAATAGAAATGGTTATTATAGTGTATATCTGTTTATTCGTTAAGACTCAAAATTGTTTATTTATAAAGCAAAGGGCATAGCGCAAAGAGCGCAGAGCAAAAAAAATAACGTAATACTAAACCCAATATACCATTATTCCATCGTTCCATTAATCATACTATTCTACTATTATTTTCCCTTTCCCCCGGCTAACAAACTTACCTATTATTGCTGCATTTTTAACCCCTGCATCATGTAATTGACCAAGGCATGCAGGTGCTTCTTCCTGCGGAATGGCTATCAACAGTCCTCCCGATGTTTGTGCATCGCATAGCAACATTTCAAAAGTCCTGCCACAGTTTCCGAAGTCAACGTCCTTATTTACGAACTTATGATTGTTGTAAGTTCCTCCGGGTATTATTCCGGCAGCAGCCTGATTCAATGCATCATTTATAAGGGGTATTTCCGACTTAAATATTTTTACATCGCAGCCCGAGGCAATACTCATCTCCCTTAAATGACCGGTCAGTCCGAAACCGGTAACATCAGTGCAGGCATGGACTTTGTATTTCAGCATTATTTCTGCCGCATCTTTATTAAGCTCCGACATTATTTCCACCAGTCTGCGCTCTGTGTCTTCGCCGGCAAGCCCTCTTTTAAGCGCTGTGCTCAATATTCCCGTGCCGACCGGTTTAGTGAGTATTATTGCGTCACCCGGTAAGGCTCCGGTATTTCTTATTATCTTATCAGGATGGATTATTCCTGTTACGACCATTCCGTATTTAGGTTCGGGATCCTCGATAGTATGTCCTCCGAGTATGTTTATTCCTGCCTCAGCGGCTTTTTCTCCTGCCCCTGCAAGTATCTCCTCAAGGATATCAAGTTCAAGTGAATCTTCCGGGAATCCTACTATGTTAAGTCCGAACAGAGGTCTGGCTCCCATAGCATAAATATCACTCAGTGCGTTGGCTGCTGCAATGGCGCCAAAGGACCGGGGATCATCTACTACAGGAGTAAAAAAGTCGAGTGTCTGTACCACAGCCTGTTCGTCATTTATCCTGTATACGGCCGCATCATCAGAAGTTTCTGTGCCTACCAGTATCATCGGATCGGCTATCTGTTTAATCTTTTTCAACACTTTTTCAAGATTCTGTGGCTGTATTTTACATGCGCAACCAAGTCCGTGGGTAAAATGAGTAAGCTTCACATTGCCTTTTTTTCCCTTTGTCCCTGATATCCCCGGTGTCATATTCTCTTTCGAAGGTCTTAATAATGATATGGTTGAGATTATTTCATCCGATGCTTTTTTGATATCATCAGGGGAAGTATTTCTTCCTGTAGAGAATCTTATGGTACCCATGGCATACTTAACAGGCACCTTCATGGCCTTCAGTACCGCCGAAAGCTCAATGCTTTCGGCATGACATGCAGCGCCGGCCGAAGCAGCAACTTTTTCAAGGCGCGAAACGATTGTGTTGGCCTCCAACTCCGGAAATGATATACTCAAAGTATTCGGTAAACGGTCTTCAGGATGGCCGTTCATAACAATATCAGGAATCCCTTCTTTCAATAATCTGTACAGGAGATCCCTGGTTTCTGCATATCTCTCCATATATGAGTCCAGGTTTTTATATGCCAGTTCACAGGCTTTTCCCAGCCCGGTTATTTCAAGTACATTTTCAGTCCCTGCCCTCATATTTTGCTCATGATCGGCGCCATGCATCATCTTTTCGAGCTTAACTCCGTTACGGATATACAGGGCGCCGACGCCTTTCGGAGCATATAATTTATGACCGGCAATACTCAACAGATCGATACCGAGTTTATCGACCCTGGTCTCGATCTTACCCGCTGATTGTGCCGCATCGGTATGCATAAAAATATTTGCCGATCTTGCGATTTCTGATATCTCTGCTATCGGCTGTATCGTCCCCACCTCATTATTGGCATGCATTACAGATATGAGTATTGTCGAATCCCTGATGGCAGATCTTACCGAATCAACGCTAACCTTTCCGTACTTATCAACAGGCAGGTAACTGACTTCAAAACCTGTTTTTTTAAGATACCTGCATACTTCATATACTGCCGGGTGTTCAATAGAGGAAGTTATTATATGATTCCCCTTTTCCCTGTACTTTAATGCGATTCCTTTGATCGCATAGTTATTCGACTCGGTGCCGCCGCTTGTAAAGATAATCTCAGAAGCTGAACAATGAAGAAATTCCGCGACCTGGCGGCGGGCATTTTCAATAGCATTCTTTGTCTTTATGCCAAAGGAGTGAACGCTTGACGGATTGCCGAAATAATCAGAGAGATAAGGCTTCATTGCATCAGCAACTTCCGGGTCCACAGGTGTTGTGGCATTATAATCAAGATAGACAGGTTCCATGTTTATTCGAGGTCATACACTGTCACAGGAATACCCCGTTCAACCAGTGTTTTATTGATTATTTTTTCTATTTCTTCCCATTTTCCACCGGCAAGGCCGCAGCCTATCCTTGGCATATGTATTTCAGATCCTGATTCTTTTGCTTTGTCTGCAACTTTTGATAACCCGGTCTCAACAGCATCATACCTTACAGGCGGTATCCCTTCTTTTTCCCGTATTCCTTCCTGACCGATAAGGTTGGCAACATGCAGGCCTTCCTCTACTTTTACAAATTGAACATTACCAGTTTTGAAATCTTTTCCGTTCCTGTACCATTGCCTGTATTGCTTCTCGGGCTCCTTCCATTTCCGGGATAATGCCATAACGAATCCCATACCCCAGACGCCAATGTCATTGCATATATGGACAATGATCCCGGGTCCTTCGCCAACAGGTGTGGTGGCGTCACCTTTTCTGTATGTTATTTTATTCATTACTCTTATGTTATATTAACAGCGGTCTGCACTATTGCATCGTATAAAGACCCGAATTATATACAAAGATATCAGAAATATAGAGTTTGCCTTCAATATTTGTATAAAGGCATTATTGATCTTAACTTTATGGTAATAATGATTTATATACAGGTTTATTATTTTAAAGCTAAGACTAATGAAAGCAATGGTACTCAACAGGATTAGCGATCTGACGAAAAGTTCAGATCCGCTGGATCCGGCCGATCTGCCTGTTCCTGAATATGGCAATTCGGATCTTCTTATAAGAATAGCCGCCTGCGGTGTTTGTCATACTGAACTGGATGAGATCGAAGGACGTACACCACCACCGGTTTTTCCGGTTGTCCCGGGTCATCAGGTTGTGGGATATGTGGAGGCGGCGGGTAAAAATGTTACTCGTTACAGTACAGGAGACAGGGTTGGTGTGGGATGGATATATTCGTCGTGTGGAAAATGCAGGTATTGTCTTTCGGGGAATGATAATCTGTGTCCTGAATTCATGGCCACAGGGAGGGATGTTAACGGGGGATATGCCGAGTATATGGTAGTACCCGAATCTTCAGCATCGCCTGTGCCGGATAATTTCAGTGACGGTGAGGCAGCCCCGCTTTTATGTGCAGGCGCAATAGGGTACCGTTCTTTAAGGCTGGCTGCAATCAGGGATGGTATGAGACTGGGACTGACGGGTTTCGGAGCTTCGGCACACCTGGTGCTCAAGATGGTCAGATATATGTACCCGCAAACGGAAATCTATGTGTTTGCAAGGAGTGACAGAGAGAGGTCTTTTGCCAGGAATCTTGGTGCTGTATGGACAGGAGATACTGAAGATAAAGCTCCTGTTACACTGAATAGCATAATTGATACAACACCGGCATGGAAACCGGTAGTGGAAGCAATGAAAAACCTGTCACCTGGAGGAAGACTTGTTATTAATGCTATCCGAAAAGAGGATACGGATAAGGATTATCTTTTGAAGCTCGATTATGCGAACTACCTGTGGATGGAGAAAGAAATAAAGAGTGTGGCTAATGTGAGCAGGAATGATATCAGGGAGTTCCTTCAACTGGCATCAGGGATGAATATAAAGCCTGATATACGGGAGTACCCTCTCGAAGACGCCAATAAGGCATTGATGGAACTAAAAAACAGCAATATTTTAGGCGCTAAGGTATTAATGCTGAGTTAGGGTAGCCTGTACTCCCTTACAGCTGTTGCTGCCCCGGAGAAGCGGGATCCGTGCTTCTGTTCAGGTTATATAATGTTAAAGTTAACGGCCGTTATCAAGGCTGTCAGGCGTCATAAAGATACCTATCTCAGAAATCATGGCATTGCTACGTGATTTTTCTATGGTAAGCCTGACCCTGTCGCTTTCAACAGCAGGGAACCTGAGCAATTTCTTGTATCCTGCGGTTGTTGAAGATGCCAGCTCCACCCATTCCTCATTGAGAAAGGCTTCAACCTTAAAGCTTTCAATCCTCTGACCGAGTGATATATTTTCCTTTATCATAAAGACATTAAATCTTTCAGCCCAGGGGAATTTATATTCTATTTCGGCAGGTAATTCCCGTACATAGGTATATGTGTTTTCTTTAGAGTCAACACTTTTTCTTGCACCGGGATAGCCTGTAAACGCCCTGAAAGCGATATTACGGTCGAAAGTAGTATCCAGGTATTTTCTGAGTTCCATAAGACGAGATGAATCATTTTCGTGTATCAGTCCTCTTCTGTCGGGTGGTATATTGAGAAGGAGAACGGCATTTCTTCCTACAGAGTTAAAGTATATATCTGCCAGGTTATCCAGTGATTTTACTTTATTGTCTTCGTTTTCGTGATAAAACCAGCCGGGGCGTATTGATACATCAACTTCGGCGGGATACCAGAAAAGCCTGTCTGTATTTCCGATGAGTTCCCGTGATCCCAGATCATTTGAAGAAGCCTGTATACCCAATCTTTCATTTATCATGCCAGATGATTCGGATCCTCCCGGAGCTAAAGCGGTTACACTCCATTCCGTTTCTCTCCCGTAACCTGATTCTGTGCCTACCCATCTTATATCTTCACCCATAACCGCTGTTACAGCATGAGGCTGGTATTTTTTTATCATCCTGTAATAAGCATCCCAATCATATTCCTGTATCTTTCCGCCATATCCTTCACCCCTGGCTCCGTCAAGCCATACCTCATCTATTCTGCCATACCATGAGAGCAGTTCCTTGAGTTGATTCATGAAGAAGTTGTTGTATTCAGGTGTACCATACGATTCGGCGTTTCTGTCCCATGGCGACAGATAAATGCCGAATCTGAGACCGTATTCATCGCAGGCTTCTTTAAGTTCCTTAACCACATCTCCTTTGCCCGCCCTCCATGTACTGTACTTTACCGAGTGGTCTGTGGTGTTGGTAGGCCAGAGGCAGAAACCGTCATGATGTTTACATGTCAGAATTACCATATTCATTCCTGCATCAGAGATTATTTTTGCCCATTGCCTTGTATTTAAACCGGAAGGATTGAACAATCCTGGAGATTCTGTTCCGTCTCCCCATTCCTTATCTGTGAATGTATTGATTGAAAAGTGGATAAAAGCAATCATTTCAAGTTTTTGCCATGCCTGTTGTATACTGTCGGGTACAACTCTGGCAGCTATTTCCACTTTTTCATCTGTATCGAGGCTTAAGGGAAAAGTTACTGATCTCCGGTAATATGGTCCATCCTCAGGCGAAGTTCTTTGAGTACAGGAAAATGTCATGAGCAAAAGGAGAAGTAACAGGGACGGGGCTAAGTATCTCATAGTAATGTCATGAAAAAAAAGTAATTGTATTTAATTGTGAATAAGCTTTACCGTATTATATGTTTTTCATATCCGGTTTGTAACACACAGAAGTAATTATCATCATACTAATATAGTAAAAATAGGCTTATATTTGTTGGGAGCTATGTACATTGAAGTTGAAAAATAATCATTCAAAAAACAAAATATTAAAATGAAGAAAGATACAGTAATCTTTGATCTCATTGAGAAGGAAAAGCAGAGGCAACTTAACGGTATTGAATTGATAGCTTCGGAGAATTTTGTCAGCCCACAGGTTCTTGAAGCAATGGGTTCGGTTCTGACAAATAAATATGCCGAGGGCTACCCGGGCAAAAGGTATTACGGAGGATGTGAGGTTGTTGATGAATCCGAAGCGGTTGCGATAGAAAGGCTGAAGGAGCTTTATGACGCTGAGTATGCTAATGTTCAGCCTCATGCAGGGGCGCAGGCCAATATGGCCGTATTTTTTGCCGTCCTTAAGCCGGGAGATATCTTCATGGGTCTTGATCTTTCACACGGAGGGCATCTTTCACACGGCTCACCCGTTAATTCATCCGGTATTCTTTATAATCCTGTTGCCTACGGTGTCGATAGTGATACAGGTCTTGTCGACTATGATAAGATGGAAGAGCTGGCTTTGAAAGAGAGACCTAAGATGATTATCGGAGGAGCATCGGCATACAGCAGGGAATGGGATTACGAAAGGATGAGAGATATCGCCGACAGGATTGGTGCAATATTTATGGTTGATATGGCGCATCCGGCAGGTCTTATTGCTGCCGGTTTGCTGAAAAATCCTGTAAAGTATGCACATATAGTTACCTCCACCACGCACAAGACTCTTAGAGGGCCAAGGGGAGGGATAATACTTATGGGTAAGGATTTTGACAATCCCTGGGGTAAAACAACAAAGAAAGGTGAGATAATCAGGATGTCTGCGCTTATTAACTCGGCGGTCTTTCCAGGAGTACAGGGCGGCCCTCTTGAGCATATTATAGCATCAAAAGCAGTTGCTTTCGCCGAAGCATTAACACCGGAATTCAAAGTATACCAGGAGCAGGTCAGAAAAAATGCTTCCGTTATGGCCGATGCATTTATTTCTCTCGGATATAAGGTAATATCAGGAGGGACTGATAATCATTCTATGCTTATAGATCTGAGAACCAAATATCCCGATATTACCGGTAAACAGGTTGAGAACACGTTGGTAAAGGCGCATATCACTGTAAATAAGAATATGGTGCCTTTCGATTCCAGGTCACCGTTCCAGACTTCAGGATTACGTGTCGGAACTGCTGCCATAACCACAAGGGGGCTCAGGGAAGATTCGATGGGTGTAATAGCTGAACTGATCGATGATGTGATCTCAAATATTGAAAATGAACAGGTAGTTTCTTCAGTGGCCGGGAAAGTAAACGAAATGATGAAGCCTTACCCCTTATTTGCATGGTAATATAATGTAAATACATTATGATTAACTACAGGTAAAGGGACAGCAATAGCAGGAATCTGAAGGTTCCGGTATTATTACATTAATCTTTCGGAATGCTTTGTTTTTTTTTGAAAGAACATTTTCTTTATCTTTACAGCAATACAACCAGACTGCTAAATGAGTAAGAGAAAGTTATTGTTTATTGTTGATGACGATCCCTTTATCAACCAATTGATAATAAAACGGTTCAATTCGGAAGAATATCTTGTCGAACCGTTTGAATACGGTGAGGAGTGTATAGATGCTCTTGACAGGGACCCGGATCTTATTATACTTGACTATTATTTTTTCAAATCGGGAGTAAAGGTCTTAAACGGTATGGAGATTTTTGATAAGATACGGGAGAAGAAGCCGGATGTTCCTGTTATAATGCTTTCGGGGCAGGACAGGGGGGATGTGGTGCTTGAGCTTGCACGCAAGGGCATTGATGATTATATAATAAAGGACAACTCACTCATCGCCAACCTGGAGAGGGCTATTTCCGAGATACTCGGGGAGGATAAGCAGTAGGTATATGGAATGGTATACTTATCTGGCAGTGGTTGCGGTAGGGATAGTAGCCGGATTCATTAATACTATGGCTGGCAGCGGGTCGTTGCTTACATTACCGTTGCTCATGTTCCTGGGCCTGCCCGCCAATATCGCCAACGGAACGAACAGAGTAGCAATTTTCCTTCAGAACATAGTTGCGGTAAGCGGTTTCAAAAAGAAAAAGGTGTTTGAGTTCAAAGAGGGATTATGGCTTGTTATACCTGCTACGGCAGGGTCTCTTCTGGGAGCAATGGTTGCCGTTAATTTCAATGAACATATCTTAAGGACATTTATAGGAGGCATTCTTGTATTCATGTTCTTTATCATCATTCTGAAACCTGATAAGTGGATAAAGGAGCAGGCCGGTCAGATAGATGGCAGGCCTAAGTTCTGGCGTATAGTTATTTTTTTTCTTATTGGCGTTTACGGCGGATTTATTCAGGCCGGAGTAGGCTTTTTCCTGCTGGCAGGCCTTGTGCTGGGCGTTGGTGCCGATATTATAAAAGCTAATGCCCTTAAGGTATTTATTATAATGGTATATACCGGTATTGCGCTGGTTGTTTTTTTTATCAACGGACAGGTTAACCTGAAGATAGGCCTTATTCTGGCTGCAGGAAATATGATAGGAGCATGGATAGGTACGCATGTAGCAGTGAGTTGGGGACCGAAATTCGTCCGTTTTATCCTGCTGCTGGCAATACTCATTTCAGCGCTTGAGTTCCTCGATATTATAAATATAGTTAACGCAGAATGAAGTGATAGGTTATTGTTCCCTTTTGTATCACTGCGGCATCGGGTTTTCTGTCGAATTTTGCGGCCAGGGCAGCTTCGCGTGCAACTCTCAGAAAATATTCTTCCAGGGTGGTTGATCCTTTAACCCCAGGGACAGCAGAGGTAACATTGCCGTTCCTGTCGACTGTTACTTCGACAACTACTATTCCTTCACTTTGAATGTCATATGTGGGTTTTGGCAAAGACCTTGCCTGACGTCCTGCAAGGTCGAAAGATATTCCTTCATTACCGGTACCGGATCCTTCGCCGTAATTATTTGAGTTTACTGCTCCCGTTTCCACGCCCTGGTTTCCTACACCTCCGGCTATCCCCTGACTTGCATTTGTATCCGTCCCCCTGGCATTTGCCCTTTCCAGGGCATTCCTTGTCCTGTTCATTATTTCTGTCCGCCGCCTCTGCTCTTCCTCCAGTCTTTTTTTCTCGGCTTCTTCAGCTTCCCTCCTCAGACGTTCCTCTTCAAGCTGTTGTTGCCTGAGTCTTTCTGCCTCAATTGCTTCCTCCTTTTTTCTTTCTTCTTCAGGATCTACCTGCTCTTTTTTCTCTTCCACAACAGGCGCTTCTTCAAAATCCTGTGTCAGCTGTGTTTCTTCTGCCTCAGTGATATTCTCCTGTTCATCGGGAGTGTCACTGATAATATCGGATGACTCGGCTTCCTGTGGTTCCGGGTAACTGTTTTCCGGGGATGATGATGCCATAGGTTCCATTAATCCCGAACCGGTATCGTCAGTACCGAAATTGACAAGTATGCCTTCTTCTTCAGGAAGGGGAAGGGGTGTATGAAAACCGTTAAGAATAAGGATAGCGGCGATAATTATATGAAATATCACTGTTCCGATTATACCTTTCTTCTTTTCGGAAGGGAAATCATACAGGTCGTTATTTCGGGCTCGTCGCAAGTATCAGTTTATATTGATTATTTTTAGCAATATTCATTACTTTAACAACATGCTCAATAGGAACTGTTTTATCGGCATGTAATGATATATATGTATCTTCACTCCGTCCAATTTTTTGTTGCAGGGCTGCTTCAAGATTTTCAAGGTCAACAGGTTGATCTTCAATGTAGTATTGGAGATCTCTGGTTATCGAAACAGTTGTCAGAGGCTTTGCGGAAGTCTGACTGCTCCCTTTGGGAAGCAGAAGCTTTAAGGCTGTCGGGTGAATAAGTGTCGATGTTATCATAAAGAATATCAACAGCAGGAATACTATATCTGACATCCCGGCCATGCTGAACTGAACGTTTATCTTATTTCTCGAGCTTATTGCCATAATTCACTATTTATGCAGGTTCATTTAGTATATCCATAAATTCGGTTGCAGTGGCTTCAAGTCTGAAAATCACTTTTTCAACCTTGGCAACGAGGATATTATAGGCGAAGTAAGCTAATATTCCGACGATCAGACCTGCCACCGTGGTTACCATTGCTGTATATATTCCGTTGCTCAGTAATGAAACATCAATATTATTCCCTGCATTTGACATGTCATAGAACGCTTTTATCATTCCAATAACCGTACCAAGAAAACCTATCATAGGTGCTGCGCCGGCTACTGTGGCCAGGGTAGGTAATCCTTTCTCCAGCTTATATACCTCCAGCTTGCCGACGTTCTCAACAGCCGTATTTACATCGTTGAGCGGGCGTCCTATACGTGTAATACCTTTTTCGACCATACGCGATGCGGGCGAATTACTTGATTTACACAATGCCACGGCAGCATCTATCTTACTGTCATAGATATAATCCTTTATCCTGTTCATGAAGTTCATATCTTCATGTCCGGCTTTGGTAATTACATAGAATCTTTCAACGAATATGTAGATGGCTATCAGTGAAAGCAGGATTATCGGGACCATTATCCATCCTCCTTTAAGCACCAGCTCTCCGAATGATAAGGTAACCTGTTCAGGTTCTTCAAGTAAAAGATCGGTATCCTGCATCAAAATGTTTAGTAGTGTCATTTAATCGGTTTTATATCATTGTTAAATATTACTTCGTTCGTGGTCGTTTAACCAGTCGAAGATATAAAAAAAACGAGATATAATGTTTTGTATTATACCCCGCTTATTTATTTTTTATTAGTTCCTCTATTGTGCTGTAATATTACCATAGAATATAACAGAGACAAACGACGAACGACCCTTCGACGGGCTCAGGGCAGGCGACAAACGACGAATGACAAAAGACGAAAGGCTGTCACGACTTTACAAATCAACAACTTAACGACTCAACCAATTAAATCATTGTGAATTGTGGACTGAGGACTGAAGACTGCGGACTTTTTGTTGCTTTCATCATTCCACTGTTCCAATATTACAGTATTCCATCCGTTTGTCCTTTGTCGTTTGTCTTTAGTCTTTCTTATAATCAGCTTGTTACCAGTTTTGGTATATGACAGGTGATTAATGAATTCCGAGAATCTGTGCCTGCAGCCAGTAGGTGCCTGCTCCGGCCAGGTATCCGATAACTGCAAGCCAGCTTATTTTTTTCATATACCATATAAAATCGATCCGTTCAAGTCCCATTGCTGCCACACCTGCGGCTGAACCGATAATAAGCATACTGCCTCCCGTACCTGCACAGTATGCCAGAAATTCCCAGAATAACCCATCCTGAACGAAGAATGAAAGGTAATCGGGATTGGCAGCCATTTCAATCAGTTCAGGTGTAGCTATAGGATACATACCCATTGCTCCGGCTACGAGTGGTACGTTATCAACTATTGAAGAAAGAGCTCCTATGGCAAGGTCGATAGTATAAATATTGCCCAGTTTTTCATCCAGCCATGCAGACATGACTGCAAGCTGTCCTGCCGATTGCAGTGAAGCCACGGCAATAAGAATTCCAAGGAAGAAGAAGATAGTTGGTGTGTCAACTCTTTTTACAATATTGAAGATATATAGTTTTTTCTTGGCTTCAGGTGTTTTATTCCTGTGCATTATTTCTGTTACCAGCCATATTATACCCAGGCCGAAAAGCATTCCTACATAAGGAGGAAGGTGTGTGACGGTTTTGAATACAGGCACATTTATAAGGCAGGCAATACCGAGAATCAGGATAAAAGTCCTTTCCCTGGCCGTCGTAAACTCATTATCAGAGCTGTTTACAGCAGGCCTGGTAACATTCCCTTTCAGTGTAAACGAGAGTATGATGAGTGGAATGATTATATTCATCAGGCTCGGTAAAATAACCCTTGTCATTATTGATACTGTTGTGACCTGACCTCCTATCCATAACATAATGGTTGTCACATCGCCTATGGGAGACCATGCCCCTCCTGCATTAGCTGCGATCACTATGAGGCTGGCAAAGAACCATCTTGTTCCTTTGTCGTCTATTAGTTTTCTCAGTAATGCCACCATCACTATTGTTGTGGTAAGGTTATCAAGCGCTGCTGACATAAAGAAAGTAAGGAAACTGAGTATCCAGAGCAGCTTGACTTTTGAGGTGGTCTTGATCTTATCTGTTATAACCTTGAAGCCCTGGTGCTGGTCTATAGTCTCTACAATGGTCATAGCCCCGAACAGGAAGAATAATATCTCTGCGATATCAATCAGGTGATGTCCCAGCTCATGTTTAACGAAAGCAGCCGGCTCATTTGCCAGTGCCACTGTTTCATTATAAGGTGAAGTGGCGAACTCAAGATCACTCATAGAGGGCTTGATATTATGAATGAAATGTCCGGCCATTGATTTTATCTCTTCCCATGAAGGAGAGAGGTTAAGCGAGAGGATTTGTTCGCTGAACAACGCATATATTGCCCATAATATTGATCCCGTTAACAAAGCGCTTGCGGCTTTTTCGATTTTTATAGGGTGCTCCAGGGCAATGGCAGCATAGCCCAGGATGAAAATAACGACCATTAATAGAAACATAGTACCTGATTTAACTAATTACAGTAAAAAATAAATAAGGCACAAAAATAATCGATATTTTCTATTCATCAATGATCTTTGTCTCTTCTTCACGTTTCATTTTACTTTTTTCTCTTCTGAAAAGATCACCAAGGTTATTGAAGCTTTCCCTGAAGAATAATCCAAAGCCTTGCGTGTACGGAGCCCTTTCATAAACGAGGTTATCGTTTGACCTGTTAAACACTTTAAATCTTAGTTTCTCAGTCAGTTTGACCTCCACGTCAAAATCTCCGGTAATCTCATTTGTTGCAGCGCTCGATTGCTGCCCGCCGACATCAAAATTACCGTTAATAACAACTCTGTCGTTCAGTAACTGGGTAGAGAGGGCTACTTCCAGTTCCTGTGAACTGATCTCGTTACCGGGCCTGTAGGTAAAACCTATATCAAAGTCATTGCTTATCTGTGAAAGCCAGTTACTCAGTTGGTTTGAGAGCATCTCGGTTGTTGTCACTCCCATAGCTGAAGCACCGGCATTTGTGGTATTTATTGATGAACCGGCTATGGCCGGATCAGGATAGAAGCTGTTCATAACCAGCAGATAAAGAAATTGCCGGCTCATCTCTTCTTCCGAATCGATAGCAGTCCTGAGGTCTGTTCTCATCGATTCATCGGCAGTCGGTAGATATATATCGAACCCGATAACAGGATTTACAAGCTGGCCGCTCATATTCAAATGACATTCCACAGGTATCCTTTCCGCATATGCTTCATCCTGGAACAGGTCTTCAAGTGAGGCTTTAAGCTTGTAAATAGCTTTAATATCAACACTTGCATCCATGATGTCTCCGTTCCATGATATGGTTCCTCCGTTTTCCACAATAAAGCGTTTATTGAAAATATTTCCCAGTGTCAGTTGGTATTCTCCGTCTTCAATAACATAATCACCGGATATTGTGAAATCACCTTGTTCGTTCAGCGCCATATTTAATGTTCCGGCCCCTCTGGCTTTCATCACATCACCCAGCTTGGAGTCGAAAACAAGCTGTACCTCAGCGTCAGGTGTTACCTCCAGTTCAAAATTCAATGAGATATTATTTTTCGAATTATCCTTTATGAGTGCAGGAAGCTGGACCATTTTTTTTAAGTCAGGGTCATTACCCGGTTCCCTGAAACTGATAAAAGTATAATTATCTATTTCTTCACCTTCGCTGAGAGGGATAAACATCCTTGTATTCCTTTCTGTACGCGCCGAAATATTCAGATCAAGATCGTTTGCCGGACCATTGATAGTGATCAGCCCCGACGCATAGGCTGTTCCGTAGAAGAGACCGTTATCCTTTTGTCTTGTATCCATTACCAGTATATTGTCGGCATCTATGCGCAGGTCGACTGCTATGTCATTGAATGACGAATGTGTTACATTACCGCTAATGGTTGCTTTATTGTCCCTGTTGTCGCTGATCAGTATATTATCAAACAGTATACGGTTATTATCAAAGAGTATACTATCGGAAAACCTGAAGTTAGTCTGCAGGTAATCGATAGTCATGGAGGCATCATCCGCAAATATGCCGCCTGCTACGGATATATTACCTTGGTCACCGTTGATCCTGACTTTTCCTGATCCATATCCTTTCACATCCGAGGCGAATGATTTCAGAAATATGTTTAAAATATCGAGAGGCATCCTGTTTACAGTGGCCCCAAGTGACATGTTTTTGTTTTCCGGGTTATAATCCCCCTCAACTATAAATGTATTGGCTCCGTCAAGATTGTTCCTGATATTAATTCTGGCAACTTTATTAAGATAATCCCATTCTGACAATAACTGTACGTTACCGTGTTCATGACCGTTGGTAATAAAATTATCCACACTGATATCGGTTTCAAACATAGGATTATCATATATACTGGTGAGCATTATCTCACCGCTGAGCAGTCCTTCGAGAATAAATTCAGTTTCTTTACTGTCATCGCCGGCCTGGGATCTGTTGAGATTATTAAGACCGGCAAGATCAAGATCATTAAAGCTGATGAAGATTGAATCAGCCGGGTTTTCAGACAGCTTTCCTTTAATCATGAAATATTTATCATCCCTGCTTGCTAACAAGTGGTCTATACTGACAGCGCTCGAGTCCACTACAAGTGTACTGCTGTCTATTTTCCACGGGTTGCCGTTAAAGGTTATTTCAGTAGGTAAAACGGACAGGCTTAACTTTGGTCTGGACGTATCGGAGGCTGTGATCGATCCTTGTGCCATCAGTCTGCCGTAATTTTCAGTTTCCGTATCATCATCCCATTCTACGGATAGATTAAAATTATCATTATGTGCGCCTGATTCTATTGAAAAGCCGTCCAGATGCAGTCTGTCAGCCAGGCTCAGTCTGTCAGTTTTAAGATCAAGGATGAGGTTTGTGTCTATGAGAGAACAATTTAGCTTATAGTCTACCAGACTGTTGCTTTTATACAACAGGTAGTCGCCCTCTGCTGACAGGATTATATTATGACCGTTATCAAATGATCCGTTTATGATTGTCCCCGGGGCTATATTCAATCCTGTTTCTAGCAGTTCGTTAATATTATCGGTGTTCTTAAAACGAAAGGTATATTTAAAATTATTATCGCTTTCATAACCGGTGTTTTTTTTCAAAAACAGAGACGGGAACAGCTTTGATCCGGCATACTGAACAGCAGGTATAAGTCCGGTAATATCATATCTTCCGTCAATATCGGCATCAACAAAATCAGTCCTGAGGCTCAATCCCTGAGTAGTGCTGTCTTTCAGGAATGCGCTTATGCTACCGTCGTACATATTGAATTCCCTGCCGTTTTTATTTATCCTGGTGTTAAGCAATCGGATGTCGCCGTTTAGATTATTGATATTATTGCCTTTAAAGCTTGCTGTTAGCAGCATCGAGAGGTTTGAGAGACTGTCGGCTTTATCAATATTCAGCTTATACAGGTCGGCATGCAAAAGATTAAAACTAAAATCAACCTCGGGTATACTGCCTGTAAAGTCTAAACGACCAAGAAGATCCATCTTCAGATCATCGGTACTGGAACTTACAGTACCGTCCCATATTTTTTCAGTCATCAGTCCTTCGATACTTATGTCCCTGTAGTTATAATCCAGAAACTCAATGCTGTCAATTGTCGACTCTATTTCAGCCCTGAAATTTCTGAAAGATGTTGATGTTCCTTCAACGTCAATATGAGCTGTTACCGTACCGAGTATATCTTCCCTGTTAAGTATCTGTCCGAGCTTTACGGAATTTGCCCTGAGCGTTCCGGCATAATGAAAGGTACCCGATGTATCGGGCCTGAAAAGGATATCGGTTGATACTGACCCGAGCTCTGTGTTTATTGTTCCATATGTCACAAAGTCTTTAATAAAGCCTGTGAAGTTTCCGCTGAATGACATAGCTCCCAGCCTGTTAAATTCATTTCCGGTATTGAGTCTTCCTTTTCCGGGTATTTCAAAATCAGATATTTCATGGGCAGTGGTTGTCAGACTGCCGACCCTTATGAACATGAATGTATTGTCGATGTCGGGCAGTCCTGACATATCAAAATCGCACAATAACATTGTGCTGTCCGAATATGATACGATAATGTCCCTCCCGTTAAGCTCATTTACCGTTCCGTTAATCTTTCCCGACAAAATGATTTCCTTGCTGAAGCCCTTTACAGGCTTTATAAAATAAGACAGGTCGGACATGGATATTAGAGAGCTCTGAAGGTTAAAACTGATCCTGGCATCATCTACAAAGGAGAAGTCTTTCCCGTCCTTTAAGAGCTCGATGCCTATGATATCCGAATTGATAAAGCTGTGAGATGTTCTTATTGTGGGGTCTGTCAGGCGGTATATGCTGTCATTAATACTCAGATCGGCGAACATGTTCTCAACTGCGAAATCCCTGCCCGACTCAAAAGACAGTTCACTAATTCTCAGGTCAATATTTCCGTAGTGTTTGTTAAGGTTTTTTATATTGGCATTGAGTCCTTTGAGCGAAATATTATTGATATCAAAATTTTCATTCTGCTGCCCGGTTTCCTTTCCAGAATGATACTCGAATGTACCGTTTTCAATATTGATCTGTCTGATAATAAGATCCTTGTTCCTTTTAGCAGTGTCCTTGTTAACAAGAAACTGTGCAAAATAGCTTATATTTAAAATATTATTGGTGTCAGGCCTGAACTTTATTACAGGGTTCTCCATATTTACCTGGCCAAGACCTATAAACCTTTCCTTGCGTTTTATTTTGCGTATGCCCGCAGTAAGCTTTGGTGCATAAATCAATGTGTCTTCAGTATTATCTTTTATAAGCAGGTTTGATACTTCAATCTTATTAAAAAATGTAAATTTTATATTATTAGCAAGGAGCTCAACTTCATTATTACCGGAAAATTTTGTTGCAAACCTATGGAACAGCCATGTTTGTGTTGAAGGACTCTTAAGGGTAAAATAGACTGCAGTTACCAAAACCAGAAGAGTCAGAAATATGATGATAAGGATTCTGTATATTTTTTTATTTTTGCCCATATAATATACCTGCGCAAATGATGTTCCAAAAATAGTTTAAAAAACTGAAATAAAAAGACTGATGCCTGTTACCATTCTTGCCATAGAATCATCATGTGACGATACTTCCGCTGCTGTTGTGAGGGATGGATTTCTTCTTTCTAATCTGATCGCCGGTCAGGAGGTACATAAGTTTTACGGAGGGGTTGTCCCCGAGCTTGCTTCCAGAGCTCATCAGGCTAATATTGTTCCCGTTGTCGATCAGGCAATCAGGCAGGCCGGTATAAGCAAAAAAGATATTGATGCCGTGTCGTTCACCCGCGGACCAGGCTTACTGGGATCATTGCTTGTGGGCGCTTCATTTGCCAAGGGTTTCGCACTGGCTGTTAAAAAGCCGCTTATTGAAGTTAATCACCTGCATGCTCATATTCTTTCACACTGGTTAAGGGAGCCCGGCGAAGAAAAGGCTGTTCCCGGATTACCTTTCCTTTGCCTGCTGGTTTCGGGAGGCCATACTCAATTGATTATTGTAGACCGTGATATGAAGTTCAGGTCAATCGGTTCCACAATAGATGATGCTGCGGGAGAAGCATTTGATAAATGTGCAAAAGTGATGGGAATGCCATATCCGGGAGGGCCTCTTATTGACAGACTATCGGAGAAAGGTGACCCGGGGAAATATGTATTTACAAAGCCGCGTATAAAAGGATTTGACTATAGCTTTAGCGGACTGAAAACCAATTTTCTCTATTTTCTCAGAGATTCTGTAAAAGAGAATCCGGATTTTATTGAAGAAAACAGGAATGATCTGTGTGCTTCCCTGCAAAAAACCATTATTGATATTTTAACCGAGAAACTTATTTTGGCAGTCAGGCATACAGGGATAAATGAGATAGGAATAGCAGGAGGGGTGGCAGCAAACAGCGGTCTGAGAAAAGCAATGAATGATATTGCCGCTGAGAATAAATGGAAAATTTACCTCCCTGAATTAAAATATACAACTGATAATGCTGCAATGATTGCAATTACCGCCTATTTTAAGTATCTTAAGGCTGATTTTTCCAGCCAGGAGATTGTGCCACTGGCAAGGTATAATATTTAAAAAACCAGTAATGACTCTGAAGAATAAATCAATTCTTGTTGTCGGAGCCGGGTCCATTGGAGGAATTTCAGCTGCCCTAATCAAAAATGCGGGATATAATGTAGAGATCGTATGCAAATACGATGATTACAGAGACCTTATCACTAATACAGGTATACATGTAAGAGGAGTTAAGGGGGACCTCCGGGTAAAAATCAGGGCATGGACGTGTCTGCAGGATGTAAAAGAGAAGAAGGATATAATCCTTTTGGCAGTAAAAGCAACCGAAATGGTTGACGCCGCTGAAGATCTCAGGCCGGTTTTGAAAGAAGACAGCCTGGTAGTATCTATGCAAAACGGAATATGTGAACCAGAACTGGGCCGGATAGTAGGACACAAACATATCGTTGGCTGTATTGTAGGGTGGGGGGCTACTATGAACAAACCGGGTGAACTGGTTATGTCATCCGAGGGCGATTTTGTTATAGGATACATTGACAGGGATAATGACAATAGTATAAATGAAATAGCAGAATTGCTGGGTCATATTTTTCCTGTTCGTATTACAGATGCAATGATGGGACACCTGTATTCAAAACTTATAATAAATGCATGTATAACTTCCGTTGGGGCTCTTACCGGACTGTTGCTGGGAGAAATGATGCGTAAACGCAAAGCCAGAAAATTGTTTATAGAAATAATAAGGGAGGCTGTTGAGCTGGCTTATATACTGAAAATTAAAATAGAGAATTACGGGGGAAAACTTAACTATTACGAATTCCTTAATGATAAAAAGAAATTATCTGAGTTCAGAAGACACCTCACATTGAGAATGATGGGGCTGAAATACCGGAAACTGAAATCATCTTCCCTGCAATCGCTTGAGAGAGGCAAACTTACTGAGATAGATTATCTTAACGGATATATCTCGTCTAATGGAAGGGAGTATGGTGTTCCCACCCCTGTTAATATGGCAATAGTGAAAATGATGCATGAGATAGAGGATGGAAAGAGGGAAATCACCCCTCTTAATCTGGACGAGAGCATATTTGAAAAATATTACCGGTAAAGGTTTTATTTTCTTTTACCCTTAACTATATTAGCAGGAAATACAGGTAATGGATCAGTTATTAATAGAACCTACAAAAACATCACCGGAAATCTCCCTTAATCCCACAGGAAGACTGAAGATCAAAGGACGTTCGATACATGAGAATGTACATGATTTTTATGCTTCGGTACTGGGATGGATAGAATCATATATTGAAGAACCTGCCGACACTACTTTTGTTGATATAGAACTTGAATATTTTAACAGTGCCAGTGCCAAATATATAGTGATGTTGTTGCAGAGACTTAAGGAGGTAAGATTGAAAGACAAGAAGTACTATGTGAACTGGTTTTATGAAGAGGGGGATGATGATATCCTTGAAAGAGGCGAATATTTTGCTTCAGTGTTGGATATGGACTTCAATTTTGTAGAGATATCATAGTCAGTATGCCAGTATCTGTATCTTTTCCCTTCCGCGACCTTTGATCCATATCCTGTTATTGTATATTTCAACTACCGACCAGGCGTTACTGTCACCTGTCTCTACCATGCCTTTCATAGTTACAAAATGTATCTTGTTCAGATTACCGTAGTTGCCATTATGATCATGACCGCTGAACCATGCTATTATATTGTCAAATCCTGACAGGGCATTAAGAATTTCGTCCCTGTTGTAAATATTGTGCTTATCAAACGGAACAATGTTGTGATGAGAAAAAACAAATACCTTTTCGTTTTTTGACCGGGCTGTTTCCAGTTCAGATAAAAACCAGTCCAACTGTTCCTTACCTATTCCTCCGTTCCATTCAAACGCATTGGGATAACCCATTTGCTGGATCATTTCTATCATCTTTCTTGCTTTGGCTGCATTGCGTGGCGAACCCGAATAGACACTTATTTCACAGGTGTTAAGCACTATGAACCTGAATCCGTATTTCTCAAAGCTGTAATATGCCCTCTCTCCTGTCAGCATTTGTCTTACCTCTTTTTTATAACGCCATTTTACGCTGAGGTCATGATTACCCAGTACATGGTATATTTGTTTGTTGCTTTTTTTAAGTACAGACATAACAGGTTCGTATGAATTATAGTCTTCTTCTATAATATCTCCCAGGTTTACAATAAATTCTATATCTGAGTTATTAAAGTCGGCGATTGCCTCATCAAGCTTGTCAAGCGACTTATCGAAATACCTCATGCAGGTCTGTTCGCGATCGGCATACTGAATGTCTGCAATCAGCCCGAATGAAAAAAGCGGAGGGTCCTGTGCCGGGGTCTGCTTATGATACATTAATACGGTAAGTTGAGAAGTGGAAAGAGCATATAAGAAAAGAATAAAAACCCTTATCATCCCGTTTGTTTTGGTAGATTGTTAAAGATAAGGATTTTTATTCTCAATATTAATCTAACCACTAACCTTGAAAGAAATATCTACCTGACGTATTTGTCATTAAATTACAACATAAAAATAGTTTCCTGAATCTTCATGAACAATAATAAAGCGGTGATTTTCATCACCGGGAATGATGATGACAGTCACCGGTTTATTCACGGATTTATTATTATATTGATGTATAATATGTTAGTCTGATGACGGGTTACCTGTTTTACCCATAAATACTATTGTGTTGGTACTTGTTTCACGTATCAGGTACAGAAAAGGTTTATCAAGTTTTATTGTAAGAGGAGTGCCTGGTCCGGTAGATGTGAAATTCATCATGACCGTTGTAGCTGCTGCAGCCTCTGTCCCCTCTTCTTTTGTTTCTATGAATGTTTTATGTAATATCTTACTGATAAAGATGGATTGTTCCGAGATATTAGAGAAGTCCGCTGCAAAAGGGGAGAATGCTATTTCCATCCCCATTGCAGAAAGAATATCCTTAAGTTCAATCATGAACTCATATTTGAACCTTGGCATGTAAAGGTTAATACCTGTTTCAGTCATTCCCTCAATCCAGCCATTCCATTTATCATTATCGAGAATGGATGCTATATCTGATGTGATATAACCGTTTGAAGGTAAGATAATATCCATTACGTAGTTACCCTGCCCGTAGGGCAGTTCGAGAAGAATAAAACTCTCCCGGATATTGACCTTTGCATCCAGTTCCTGATTCATCATCATGGCAGTTATCTCAGATCCGTTTTCCCTGTAAAACGGCATTTCAGAGGTGTTGTCCCTGTCAAACCTGTATTTCCATTTACCATTGAAATATATAGCATTAATAAGGAGCATGGCCGCATCATCAGGCATTGAATCAAGCATATCCTTTATTTTACCATGAGTATTGGTTTCTATCCATGAATTGATTACCTCAACAATATCAGGGTCTGAAACTGAAAAGTCATGAGCCTCTGCATCAAAATAATCTCTAAGGTTCTCAATAAATGCCTGCTTAACTCTTAATCTTTCCTCAATCCATATTGAGTTGGCAATTTCCATTATAACCCTTTCATCAACATTCATTAGTTTATCGGTAAGATCCTTATAGGAATTGTTGATATCCTCGATGTCCATATTATTATAATGAAGAGTTTTCATTATCGAATCACGGGTTACACCGCTGGCGCCGTTCAGGGTCATGGATAGAGCATAGGAAATACTCAGGGGAGATATCATTATATTTTCCTCATCAGGATTTTCGGATGTGACAAGTTTGAATATATCAAAGCTGAAACTGTTGTCCGAATCAACAAGTTGCTGTTGAGTCACAGTAAGGTCTATCGGTATGGGTTCTCCGGGAATATCATCATCCCCGTTTTTCTCACATGAGATACATGTAAGAACTGTCAGAAGGATAATCAGTTCATATTTTAACATAACCGGTTTGTTTTTTTGTCCTGGCACAGTGTATTTTTATCAAAAAACATGCCATGTAATATGTTATTACTTATGAATGCCTGCGATTTGTTTTACGTTTAATGTGGTTATAATACAGGAATATAAGTGAAGAAGAAAGGAAAAGAAGGCCTATGGAAAGGAGGAACAGAAAGCCGGCAAGCGTAGGTTTTTCAAATCCTTCATCTACCATTCTCAGCCTGACTATATATTCGTATACAGCCATTATAATTATAAATAATGAAAAGGCGATGGCTATAAACAACTGTGTTTTATCCAACACCCGTGTCGATTTGTAAAGGTCTGAGTTGGTGAAATTGCTGTAACGGGTACGTGCATGTGAATAAGCCATTCGTCTTGCCTGCTCTTTCCTGTATTGTTCCCATTCCGCATTAAAATCTTCTGATTTTTTACCAGCCGTTGACATACTTTTTTTATGGGCCATAAGGAACTGATAGGCTTCGGTGACCAGTATGAACATGCCGGTTGCCGATTCGTTCTTATTCAGGTCAGGATGGTATTTCCTTGCGCATCGCCGGTATGCTTTCTTAATATCCTCTTCAGAAGCACCGGAATTAAGCCCAAGCACCTTGTAATATTTTTGTTCCTGATCCAAAATTTTACGTTAGGATGTAAAAATAATTATTTGTAATATATAAATATGTTGTTTTGTCACTATAATTATGTTAACCGTAATTTATCTCCCTCACTTTCCCTGATATAACTAAGTCAGTTTATCTTGACAGAATTACACTATGATTTTGTATTTTTGCTGACCTTATTAACACTGTTTCAGGGATGGATTGGAGTAATGTTTATCTTGCTTTTGGTCTGACATTATTTGCCGGTATGGCGACTGCCGTTGGCGGAGGCATAGCTTTTTTTGCCAAGAGAACAAACACCACCTTCCTCTCTTTTTCACTGGGATTCTCAGCAGGTGTCATGATTTACATATCATTTACCGAGATATTGAATGAAGCCAATATAATAATAAGGGAGGCACATACCGAGAAAGCCTCGGCATGGCTTACTTTTATATTTTTTATTGCGGGAGTGGCTTTAACGGCATTGATTGACAAGATTGTCCCTACAAGAGAAAATCCTCATGAAATGAGGAGCCTTGAACAGATGGAAAACGATCAGTTTTGCAGAGGGAGAAAATTATTACGGGTAGGTTTATTCACTGCTATTGCTATTGCCATACACAATTTTCCTGAAGGAATAGCAACTTTTATGGCGGGTGTCTCAGATATTACAGTAGGAGTGAGCATTGCACTGGCTATAGCAATACATAATATTCCCGAAGGAATTGCGGTCTCAGTTCCGGTTTATTATGCCACCGGCTCGAGGAAGAAAGCCTTTTGGTGGGCTGCCCTGTCGGGTTTCTCAGAACCGGTGGGTGCATTATTCGGTTATTTCATATTATCACTTTTCGGAAGCCCGATCGTTCTGGGCTATGTTTTTGCCATAGTTGCCGGCATCATGATATATATTTCCTTCGACGAACTGCTTCCGGCAGCTCATAAATACGGGAAGCATCATACAACTATTTACGGTCTGGTAAGCGGAATTATTGTAATAGGTATAAGCCTGATGCTGATCTAAGGAACAATGGAACAATGGAACAATGGTGGAGTAATGGAACGATGGAACACTGGAGTAATGGAGTACTGGAATGATGGTAAATAGAAGGAATAGGAATTAGGGATTAGATTAAGAGATGAGAGATGAGAAGTGAGAGATGAGTGCCGATTTAAGGTTCAGCCCAATATACTAATATACCAATACACCGATATACAAATTAACTTGTGGACTGTGGACTTTTTCCGTTTGTCGTTAGTCGCCTGCCCTGAGCCCGTCGAAGGGTCCTTCGTCTTTAGTCTTTTTTACACAATCCCTGCGAATCCCGTAAATGCCATAGCCAGTAATCCTGCAACTATAAATGCTATAGGAACACCTTTCATCGGTGTGGGTATTGCAGCCAGTTCAAGCTGTTCCCTTATTCCTGCGAAGGTTATAAGGGCAAGGCCGAAGCCTAAAGAATTTGCTATTGCAAACACAATGCTTTCCATAAGGTTAAGGTCCTGCTGACCAGCCATGATAGCCACACCAAGCACAGCACAGTTGGTTGTTATCAGGGGAAGAAAGATCCCGAGGGCCTGGTAAAGGGAAGGGCTGACTTTTTTAAGTATTATCTCAACCAACTGAACCAGAGAGGCAATAATAAGAATGAATGTAATGGTTTGCATGAAGTCTATACCGAACGGTACCAGAACATAATTTTGTATGAGGTATGTTACCAGGGTGGCCATGGTCATAACGAACAGCACCGCACCCGACATACCTATTGAAGTCTCAATCTTTCCTGATACACCAATAAAAGGGCATATTCCCAGAAATTTACTGAGTACTATATTGTTTACAAATACTGCTGATATTATAATAATGACATATTCCATTTCATGCTCCTTTCTTCTTGAGTTTATTCATTATGACAATAAGGTATCCCAGTGCCAGAAAAGCTCCGGGTGACAGTACAAATATCAGCATTCCGTTACCTCCGATAAATTTAAATCCGAATATTGACCCTGAACCCAGTATTTCCCGTACCGACCCGAGCAATGTAAGAGCGAAGGTAAATCCCAGCCCCATTCCCAGACCGTCAATTGCAGAAGACAGCAAGTTGTTTTTTGAAGCGAAGGCTTCGGCGCGTCCCAGTACCACGCAGTTTACGACAATAAGGGGAATAAACAGTCCCAATGCCTCGAAGAGGGACGGCACGTATGCCTGCATAATCAGTTCTACTATTGTTACAAAAGAGGCAATTATTACTATGAATGACGGTATTCTCACTTTGTCCGGGACAAAGTTTTTTATCAGGGAGATCACAATATTTGACATCAGCAACACAAATGTTGTAGCCAGTCCCATGCCCATCCCGTTTATAGCTGTTGTAGTTACACCCAGGGTAGGGCACAGGCCAAGGAACAGTGCAAATACAGGGTTTTCCTTTATAAAGCCTTTCGCAAAATTCTTAAGCTGGTTCATATTATTATTAGCTTTTTACTTGTTTCCGTTTATGTCCTTATAAGTTTCATAAGCTCTGGTCAAAGCATCACAGAATGCCCTGGAGCTGATCGTCGAGGCCGTAATGGCATCGACATCACCGCCGTCTTTCTTTACGGACAGCCTGTAAGATTCGGGATTTTTACCCTGAAACTGAATACTCCAGTCCGACTTTTTTCTATCCATCTTATCTCCCAGACCCGGTGTCTCGGTATGCTCAAGCACGGCAACATCCTTTATTGTTCCGTCGGGCAGGAAGCCAACCATCACTTTAATCTCGCCTGAGAACCCCAGGTTGGTAAATGTCTCGACTGCTGTACCAACGAGTTCATCTCCTTTCTTCCCCGGGTAGAAATACAGAGTGTCACCGTCGACAGCCATTTTGTATACTTCGGATGTAGGGTTATTGTCAAATTCCGGTATTACCTGCCTGATAGCATTATTTTTTTTCTCCAGTCTGGCCGCTGCAATCGGTTCTTTGGTAAGCTCATAGATGCCTCCGAGAGATGCTGATGCAATAAGGGTTATTACAAACAGCGTGATCAGCATATTTTTGAGGGTTGATTCTTTCTTAGCCATTTTTTATCTCCTCTCCGAATCTTGAAGGTTTAATAAAAGTGTTTATAAGTGGTGTAAATGCATTCATTATAAGTATGGCGAACTGTACTCCTTCGGGATATGATCCGAACCTTCTTATCAGAACCGTTATAATACCTATTCCTATGCCATATATTATCATTCCCTTGTTGGACATAGGCGAAGTAACATAATCTGTAGCCATGAATATGGCTCCCAGCAGCAGTCCTCCTGTCATAAGATGGTATAGTGGATCGGCATTAGCTTCAGGATTGGCTATCCATAAAATACCGGTGAACACAGTTACTGTAAGCAAAATACTGACGGGTATATGCCATGTTATTACCTTTCTGATCAGCATATAAATAAGTCCTATGATAAGAGCAAATGCGGCAATCTCTCCGAGTGATCCTCCTGTATTACCCCAGAAAAGGTCCTGATATCCGGGCATATTAAGCTGTGGGTCGGTCATTATCTTATCTACAGGCAACTTATCATAGTTTTCATTCAGAATGCTAAGGGGCGTTGCGCCTGTAACGGCATCACTGAAACTGGTGCCGAAGCCTTTCGGAACAGGCCACGATGTCATCTGGACCGGGAAGGAGAGAAACAGGAATACCCTTCCTACCAGGGCAGGATTAAAGGGATTGTTCCCAAGGCCGCCGAATGTCATTTTTCCTACACCTATTGCTACCAGGGCGCCTATGACAACAATTCCCAGGGGAAGGTTTGTTGGCAGGCAAAAGGCCAGTAATAGACCTGTAACAATTGCAGAACCGTCTTTCACACTTGGTTCCTTTTTAAGTATAAACCGGGTTATCAGGTATTCGAAAACAATACAAGAAACCACGGAGACAGAGGTTACTAGAATAGCTGCCCAGCCAAAAAACCATATGGTAGCCAGCAGGGCAGGAGCTAGGGCTACAACCACCCCATACATGAGCTTTTTTGTTGTTTCTTTGCTGTACTCATGCGGAGATGGAGATACTGTTAATATTTTACTCATTTCTAAAATATATTTCTTATCCGGCTTACTTTTGTTTTCTTTCTCTAATCATTCTGCCTACGGTAGATTTACCGAGCCTGATATAATCCAGAAGAGGTCTCTTTGCAGGGCAGGTAAAGCTGCAGGATCCGCATTCCATGCAGTCCATTATTCTCTCTTTTTCCGATCTTTCGTACAGGCCTTTTTCAACAAGGGTCATCAAAAGGTACGGTTCAAGACCCATAGGACAGGCCGAGATGCATTTACTGCATCGTATACAAGGGCCTGTTGCCTTCCTGTCCGATTCTTCTTCACTGACAAGTATCAGTCCGGATGTGCCCTTTGTTACCGGTATATCAGTATATGCCAGTGCTTTGCCCATCATCGGTCCGCCATTTATGATCTTTGCAGTATTACCCGGCAGTCCTCCTGCATATTCAATAAGGTTGTTAACCGGTGTTCCGATCCTTACCAGAAGGTTAACAGGTTTGTTTATGCTCTTCCCGGTTACCGTTACCACTCTCTCTACCAACGGTTTATTTTTTTGTATTGCCTCATAAACTGCAAATGCAGTACCCACATTATGTACCACTGTGCCGACATCTATCGGCAGTCCTCCGGATGGCACTTCCCTGTTGATGAGTGCTTTGATTAGTTGTTTTTCTCCCCCCTGCGGGTATTTGACTCTCAGGGCATTAACACTGATGCCGTCATAGCGGTCCGTCAGGCTGCTTAGCTTGATTATCGCATCTTTCTTATTGTTTTCTATACCTATAACAGATCTGCTTACTCCCAGGGCTTTCATCAGCAGTTGAATGCCAACAAGCAGTTCTTCGGGCTTTTCCAGCATTATGCGATGATCGCTCGTAAGATATGGCTCACATTCCACACCATTTATTATGAGAACATCACATTTCTTTCCTGCGGGAATACTTAACTTCACATGAGATGGGAAAGTTGCTCCTCCCATCCCTACAATACCGTATTCGGCACATTTCTTTGATATTTCCTCACCCGGCAGTTTTATCTCACTGATCAGATCTGTGCTTCTGTCAACAGATCCGATCCATTCGTCTCCCTCTACATTTATAACCACACTGGTCTGTTTATAACCGGATGCATCAAGTGATTTGTCAACCTTAAGAACTTTTCCGGATACCGAAGAATGAATATTGGCAGAGACAAAGCCTTTGCTCTGAGCAATAAGTTGCCCTGCTTTTACGGTATCTCCCTTGCTCACTACCGGTTCGGCCGGCGCCCCCAGGTGCTGGCTGACAGGAATTATAACTTGTTCGGGAAGGGGCAGTACCTCGATAGCCGATCCTGCCGATATTTTGTTTTCAGGTGGATGAACACCTCCTTTGGGGAATGTCTTCAACACGTTATATTATTTTAGGTTTGACTTCATTAATTCTATGCCTGAGCTGTTTCGGGCTCTTTCTTTTCAGCTGTCTTCCTCGGAGGGAAGTTTAATTCCAGAATAGCTCCCGTAGGACATTCCGGTTCACATTTCCTGCAGAGCTTGCATTTATCGGAATCAATGAATGCAAGATTGTTAATAATGGTGATTGCATCGAACTTACATACTTTTTCGCATTTGCCGCAACCGATACATGCAACATTGCATGCTTTTTTTGCCGGACCGCCTTTATCCATGTTAACACATGAAACATATATCTTTCTGTCTTTTCCGGATTTCTTCCTCAATTCGATTATATCCCGGGGGCATGCCTTGACGCATGCTCCGCATGCGACACATTTATCATCGATAACGACCGGTAAGCCTGATTCTTTGTCTATATAAATAGCATCGAAATCGCAGGCATCAACGCATTCGCCGAGTCCAAGGCAGCCATAAGGGCAGTCTGTTTCGCCACCATAAAGATTATGTGCTATCGTACATCCGGGAGCCCCGTTATACAGAGAGGTCCTTTTCCTGTTTTCAGGTGTGCCGTTACATCTCACTACAGCAACCCGGGGTTCCACCTCAGGCGCTTCCCTTCCCAGTATTTTAGCTACTGTTGCCATAGTGTCGGCGCCTCCTACAGGACAGTTTAGCCCTTCGAAAGATTCCGATTTAACAAGAGCTTCGGCAAAGTTACGGCAACCGGCGAAACCACATCCCCCACAGTTAGCCCCGGGCAGAGCCTGTTCTACTTCATCTATGCGGGGATCTTCGTATACTTTGAATTTCTCCGCTACAAAATACAGGATAAGGGCAGCTACAATGCCCAGAAGACTTAGCGATATTATTGTTATCAGTACTACAGAATTCATTTAATAGGTTTTTTTATGGTAAATGAAAAACTCCTGCCTATCTTCTCTTTTTTCAGATAAATAACTGTATAATAGAATATCAGTGCCAAAATAGCTGTGAGTCCGCTCACAGGCTCCGAAAAAGAAAGAGATGTCATCAGTACAAGAATGAATAATATAATTATAAAAGGTAAAATATATCCCAGGAAAAGAGCCCTGAAACCCATCGACTGCCTCATTACAACAAGCACCCTGTCACCTTCCATAGCATCATAGCTGCGGACAGCCTTTATTTCCCTGGTTTCATTATCTGAAAGTTCGCATATGCCCGAAGCAAGGCACCCTGAACAGGCAGGATGGGATTCGATATTCACAATGACAATCCCGTTGTCAACTGATTTTACCGTACCCGAATGTTCAATTGTATTTTTTTTTTGCATTCCAGGGGTCATGCATGATTTGAATGGGCAAATTTATAATATGCTTCTAAATTATGTATGCATAAAATCAGTTTTTAAACACACTTAAATAATATAGATTTATTCTAAATAAGAACCATGGGGAAAAGCACAGGGTAGTACCACTTAACTTATTTTGCTCCAGTCATATTCGGCTTTTTTCAGATTTTCCAGTTGTTCCCTGAGGATAAAGTTATCTTTTCGTTCCAGTTGGGGGTCATTATCCAGAACATTTTCTGCTATCCGTCTTGCATATTCAAGTATTTGTCCGTCTTTTCCCAGGTTTGATATTTTCAGGTCAAAGCCTATTCCACTCTGCTTTGTGCCTTCAAGGTCTCCCGGCCCTCTAAGCTGCAGGTCGGCCTCGGCAATCTCGAAACCGTCATTGCTTCTGACCATTATTTCAATTCTTTTTCGTGCTTCGTTCGATAGTTTATCCGAGCTCATAAGGACACAGTATGACTGTTTTGCTCCTCTGCCCACGCGTCCTCTCAACTGGTGTAGCTGCGACAGGCCGAATCTTTCTGCAGATTCGATGATCATTACAGATGCATTCGGAACATCTACTCCGACCTCAATAACTGTTGTTGCTATCAAGATGTTAGCCTGCCCGGAAGTAAACAGTTTCATGGATTGTTCCTTTTCGCGGGGCTTCATCTTTCCGTGTACTACTGAGATTACAAAACCGGGAGGAGGAAATGCTCTTGATATTGCTTCAACGCCATCCTCAAGGTCTTTGTAATCCATCTTTTCTGATTCGCTTATAAGGGGATAGACAATATAGACCTGTTGTCCTGCCTGTATCTGTTTCTTCATGAAGCTGAAAACTTTTAGCCTGTCCGAATCGAAGAAGTGCAGGGTTTTCACCGGCTTCCTTCCCGGCGGCATTTCGTCTATTACCGATACGTCAAGGTCGCCATAGAGTGTCATGGCCAGTGTACGCGGAATAGGCGTGGCAGTCATTACCAGCACATGAGGGGGGTTGCTGTCTTTATTCCATAGTCTTGCTCTTTGAGCAACGCCAAAGCGGTGCTGCTCATCTATTATAACAAGTCCGAGGTTACTGAATCTTACCGTTTCTTCAATAAGTGCATGAGTGCCTATAATGATCTTTATACTTCCGCTGATCAGCCCTTCGGTAATCCTGTCTCTTTCCGTTTTTTTTGTGGAGCCCGTAAGAAGACTTACCTTTATTCCTATGCCTTGCAATAATCCGTTGAAGGTATTGAAATGTTGTATGGTAAGTATCTCGGTAGGAGCCATTATACATGCCTGGAATCCGTTATCAATAGCTATAAGCATGCTCATAAGTGCTACAAGTGTTTTACCACTGCCGACGTCGCCCTGAAGCAGCCTGTTCATTTGTTTCCCCGATCCCAGATCCCTGCGTATTTCTTTCATGACCCTTTTCTGGGCGCCTGTCAGGCTGAACGGAAGGTTATACTTGTAGAAATCGTTGAAACTTTTACCGACTACTTTAAAGACATGGCCCCTTAACCTTTTTCCCCTTTGTATCTTATAACTCAGAAGGCTTAGTTGAATATAGAACAGTTCTTCGAACTTAAGCCTGAAGCGGGCCTTTTCCAGATCTTTATTATCATTTGGGAAATGGATAATAAAAAGTGCATCATGAAGATCCATCAGCCGGTATTGATCCCTCATCCGGGCAGGAAGAGTATCCTTTATTCTTCCCTGTATCTGTTTGAAAACATTCCCGAGTAATTTATTAAGAGTACGCGAGCTTATATAGTTGTTTTTAAGCTTTTCAGTAGTGCTGTACTGAGCCTGTATATTGCTGATTATCCTTTCATCCATCTTAGCTGGATCCTCTATTTCGGGATGCACGATATTAATATTGCCGTTAAACAGTCCGGGCCTTCCGAATACAATATACTCACGGTTCACCTTATAGGTGTCGGTTATCCATTTTAATCCTTTAAACCAAACCAGTTTTACAGTACCTGTATCATCCCTCAAAACAGCTGTGAGCCTCTTGTTCCGGCCTCCTCCTTCCATCCGGAACCCGTCAATGGTTCCCTTTACCTGAATATATGGCATATCCGGGTCAAGCTCTGATATCCTGTAATATTTTGTTTTGTCAATATATTTATAGGGAAAATAGTACAGCAGATCTCTGAAAGTCTTGATACTTAGCTCCCGGTCCAGCAGTTCTGACCTTTTGGGCCCTACTCCGGAAAGATATTTAATTTCAGTATCAAGAATATCTGGCATTATATTATTTATTATACAGTAATGAATATACCCGAATTCTAAATTAACTATTTTTGGCATGTCTACCAACTGTTATTTTCTGAATGGTGCATTGTCAAAAGCTGTTTTCAGCATCGGGGTATTATCTTTTTTCACGGCACAGGAAAGGGCATGGCATACATAGCCCGTTTGTTTTCAGTTTCATAAATAATATACTGAGAAGGGACATTCCCCCGGGTGCAAAAGAGAATGCCATTCTTTTCAGAAGGCGGATGTTATCAAGGAATGAGAGGATAGAAGTAAATGATCTTGGTACCGGTTCGGGAAGATATTCAGCAAAGGGGAAAAGGCTGTCCGGTATTTTCAGGCGTTCGTCAATAAGCAACAAGTATGGCAGGGTATTATACAATCTTGCAGTTATGTATAATGGCTGTAATATTCTTGAGATGGGGACATCGACAGGTATGAGCGTCCTGTACCTGGCCCTGGGTGCCCCTGATTCGAAGATTATAAGCATTGAAGGCTGTGAAAATCTATCCGGTATCGCAAGGCTTAACCTGAAATACCATGGTATAAAAAATGTAAAAGTACTTACAGGGGATTTTGAAGACCGGCTTCAGCATATTTCGGAAACTGATTTCAGACCCTCACTGGTTTTTGTTGATGGCAATCACAGAAAAGAGCCGGTACTGAAATATTTTTCAATTCTGAAAGAACTAATTATTCCGGGCTCTGTTATAATTTTTGACGATATAGACTATTCTGTTGAAATGAATAGGGCCTGGAATGAAATAAAACGCGATCCTCAGGTGTCAGTTAGTATAGATATTTTAAGGATGGGTTTGGTTTTTACAGTTGACGGTATTGTCAAGCAGGACTTCAGAATAAGATATTAACATTATTTAATGGCTTACGTTCAGGGTAATTAAAATATATAGAGTAATTTCGGATAATTTTTAAACGCTTAGTATGAGTAAAGTAATTGAGATAAATGATGTGGTAAAGAACTACCAGGTTGGGACAGTAATTGTCAGGGCTCTTCGTTCGGTAACTCTTTCGATATCACAAAATGAATATGTGGCTATCATGGGGCCATCGGGTTCGGGCAAATCGACATTAATGAATATACTGGGATGTCTTGATACCATAACAAAAGGGCAGTATATACTTAACGGTACGGATGTCAGTAAGCTTGAGGATAATCAACTGGCTGAAATAAGGAATAAGGAGATTGGTTTTGTTTTTCAAACATTTAATCTTCTGCCCAGATATACCGCTCATGAGAATGTTATGCTGCCGCTTATTTACGCCGGTGTTCCAAAGGTCGAGAGGGAGGAAATCTCAAAGAAAGTACTCGACTCGGTGGGCTTGTCCGACAGGATAACCCATAAGCCCAATGAACTGTCGGGAGGCCAGCGTCAGAGGGTGGCTATTGCCAGGGCAATGGTGAACAATCCTTCAATAATACTGGCTGATGAACCTACCGGTAACCTTGACAGTAAGACCTCGATAGATATAATGAACCTTCTCAATATAATTCATAATGAAGGAAACACCGTGATACTTGTTACTCACGAAGAAGAGATTGCAAGACATGCACAGAGAATAATCAGGCTCAAGGACGGCCATGTAGAGAGTGATGAAATTTTGAACTGATAATGAAGATATATACCAGAACAGGTGATGACGGAACCACATCATTAGCCGGAGGGCACAGGGTGCCCAAAGATCATGAAAGAATAGAAGCCTATGGTACTGTTGATGAGCTCATATCATGGCTGGGTTTATTAAGGAGCCTGCCGGTTAATGCCGGGAGGTCGATCATTCTTTATTCAATACAGGATAAACTAATGCATAGTGCTGCAATATTATCGGCAGGACCTGAAGCAGATACTTCACGTATGGTCCCTCCTGATGGAGATGATATAAAGAATATGGAGGATGAGATTGACCAAATGGAAGATGATTTGCCTCAGTTAAACAGCTTTGTTCTCCCCGGCGGGAATGAAGCCGTGTCCTATACACATATCAGCAGATGTATATGCAGAAAAGCGGAAAGAATGGTAATATCTCTTCCTTATAAGAATAAATATGACGCCATGGTTGCCAGGTACCTTAACAGACTGTCTGATTATCTTTTTGTCCTGGCCAGGGTAATTGCCAGAGATTCAGGCTTTGAACAGAGCAAATGGATCCCTTGAAAAAAATGGGAATTTACTGTTGTTTAATTGAATTTTTTAGTATTTATTTGCAAACCCAAAATCATAAGTAAGGGCATATGTATTGGACTTTGGAATTAGCATCAAAACTAGAAGATGCCCCCTGGCCTGCGACTAAGGATGAACTTATTGATTATGCTATAAGATCAGGGGCGCCGTTAGAAGTTATCGAGAACCTTCAGGAGATCGAAGATGAAGGAGATATCTATGAAAGTATAGAAGATATATGGCCTGATTATCCCAGTAAGGATGATTTTTTCTTTAATGAGGACGAATATTAGTGTCCTGTTTTTATTTTTTTCTGAAAATATCGAACCTGTTCTTTGGCCTTACATTCTCATACCATGAGAAGTTTTCCAGTCTTCTGAGTGAAGTCTGCTTGTATAGTGGCGGATCAAGACTGCCTTCAGGGCTTTGCATCATATATATATCATGTATTTTCCCGTCTTCTATATATATGTCCATATCGACACAGGTAGACTGGTCGACTCCTACCAGTTCATCTTTTTCTATTGCAAAATAGATCTTTTCCGAATTACCCCTTATTTCAATTTTATAGAGTTTGTTATCACTGAAATAGCCAAAAAGGTTTCTCCCCTTCAACTGGTTATACCGGCTTGAGTCGACTTCCTCTATTACGAATGAATTATTATACAGTTCCATTTTATGCATCTGCCGGTTTTTTGTTATAAGCGCCATGGAATCGGCAAACAACTGATTGGATTCCGACCATAGTACGGGCTGGTAGTAAAGTCGTATTACAGAATCCCTGAATGAATATGCGAGGGAATCGCAAACAGCCTGTATACCATCACTGTATATCCTGCAGCCGTAATATGCCCTTACAAGCCGGTAACTATTTGTGCTGTCGTCTATTGTTACCGATCTGAGGGTGTCTGCATGGAGGTACAGGTAATCATCATCATTAACCTGAATGAACTGAGCACTGTCGGTGATCATAAACCTTTCAGGATCACGAAAATACCATGATTCGTTCCCCTTTACTATTATATCTTCTCCAATATCCCTGATCGTGACATCATAAAACGCAGTACCGTAACCTTTTTCGCTTTCGTAGTATAATGAATCCCCGGTAACAATCTGGGTCATATTATTTATATATGCTTTATCGAGCAACAGGGATATTTCATTCCTGGTATCGTACCAGCCTCTGTTGCAGCGCGTGTCGAGACTGTCGCCTGTAACCCTTGATGGGCCAAAGAAATAAGCTATTTCATTATCAGTATTATATTCAAGGGTATCGGCATACATGGTATAATCAGGATTGACCAGTCTTACACTGTCTTTGAAGTTAAATACCTCTGTACGGGTATCGTAGGTGCCTGTAATACTTGTAAGTACATTATCCTTGTTTATTATTCTGCCTCCGGTTGTATATGTGGCGGTTTCTTTGATCATGTCATAATCGACCTGGTCGGTATATAATGTTGTCTCATTATCAATAAGTACTACCGAGTCAGAAACGAAAGCATACTCGTCTACTGAATTGTACAACAGGTATTCGCCGTACAGATGGAGAGTGTCACCCTTGTGTATATGTACTCTGCTATAGGCTTCTACAAGGTTTCTGTCAGGGTAATAATGTGCACTGTCGCAGGTCATATAGGCTTCCTTATGCTTAAACCTTACATTTCCCAGAAGCCGCCTCATTTCTCCCTGGTTGGTCATCAGGTCGGTATGGAGTATCTCAATTTTCTTTTTTCCCTCTCTTTCGTCATTCTGAGCACCTGATTTAAAAACAGGAAAAAAAGTAAGAGCGATAAGACAGAATATCCTTATCACTTTTATTTGAGCCATCCGTCATTCTTGAATTTACACGTTTTAAACTGGTCGCTTATCCTGATATATGTCATTTGCATCTTATCTTTTATCCACTCCTGATATATACCGGCACGCTTATTTGCAAGGGCTACTTCCTGCAGATAGTTGTAGTCATCTTTCAGGTTGGCAACATGTGGTTCTGTCTGCCTGTTCAGCTTAATAATCCTGAATACCGTATTCCCGTTTTCATCCTCTATCCGGAAACCTTCTGATATCTCATTTATTTTCAGGTTCCTTACAACAAGGTACATCTCCTTCGGAAGCCTGTCTATCTCAATAAGGTTTTCACGTGTATCAGGAGTGACGTACACCCCTCCGTTCATTCTGCTGTCCTTGTGAGTGGAAAAACGGTAGGCTGCCTGCTGGAAGCTGATAGAGTCGGTACGTATCAGGTCGGCAATACTGTCGAGCCTGTTCTTTGCTGTTTCTGCCTGTTCGGGATTAATCTTTGGTCTTATCAGAATATGCCTTGTATTGACCATATCACCCCTTCTCTCAATGAGCTCTATAATATGGAATCCGTATTGTGATTCTACAACTTTTGATACCTGGTTTTTCTTCAGGCTGAATGCTTCATCAGCGTAGGCTTTGTCCAGATTCCCTCTTACCTGGAATCCTATTTCTCCTCCATTGCCTGCTGATTGTTCATCCTCCGAATAAAGTACCGCAAGCGCCTTGAAGCTTTCCCCCTCAACAATTCTTCTTCGTAGATCCAGAAGCTGCTGACGCGTTTCAAGCTTACTCTCCTCCATACCGGGAGGGTCGACCTGTATTATGCTTATTTCAACACGGGCAGGCATAAGGGGAAGGCTGTCGGCAGGTACCGACTGGAAAAACCTTTTTACCTCCTGGGGAGTGATGGTAATATCCCTGGCAAGATTATTCTGTACTTCTGAAGCCAACTGTTGATTTTCCATCATCGGCTTCAGGTCTCTTCTTATCTCCACCATACTCTTCCTGAAATATTCTTCCAGGTTTTCTTCAGATCCTGCCCTCAGAACAAAATCATTTAACCTTTCATCAAGCATTCTCTCTATCTGGTCTCCTGATATTTCAATACTGTCAAGACGCGCCTGGTCGAGAAATAATAGTTGCACCAACAGGTCCTCGAAGACCTCACACTTTATTGTTTGGGACGAACGGCGGTCACCCATCGCCATTTGTTGAAGAACCATGTTTTCAACATCTGACATGAACACCGTTTCGTCTCCGACTATGGCGGAGACCTCATCGATCAGATATTGCGGCTTTGCCTCATTATTTACAGTAAACAAAATAACAAGAACTGTGAGTATGCGAATCAGTATTTTCATATTTGTATTTCTTCTTTTTTAGGAACTCAATTTTCAGAAAATTATTTCAAAGTTTATTGTAAAAGCTCAGTTATGATTAAAAAGCCTGAAACTGTTATTCTTTATTCCTTCGTTATAAATACCGTTTTCCAGTTCCTGAAGGAATTCTATCTTCCTGTTATTTAACATAATGGTTTTTATATCTCTTCTTGCATATTCAATGGGGGCTACAGTGCCCTTAAGCCTGAAATCACGAAAATTCACAAAATAATAGAAGGCTGAATCACTCGTTTCGTAGAAGCGATGATTTCTCAGGAAATTTGACTCATTATCAATATTGGATGGCAATTCCCTCATAAGAAAATTCATACTTATCCATGCTTCCCCGAAGTCGTCATATTTTTCCGCAAACTGATATGCATAGCTTTCCATGTTTTGCATATCATTCTGATTATCAGATCTAAACCATGCTTTGGCTCTGCTTATGTTTGGAGCTTCAACAGGCAACTTAAGGTAGATGACCTTTACAATACTGTTTTGCAGGGTGAAATTTTGCAGATGACTTTCATAATATTCCGTTATTTCCTGTTCATCGACAGTTGTATCCATTCTCTGTAACATCATTTGCTGCTCGTACTGGTAGATCATAAGGTTGGATCTGGTTTCTTCAAGCCTGGTATTTATCTCATTCTGATATTCTTCCGAGAGGTTCTCTTCAGCTTTGACCAGTATAAGTACATTTCTTATCCATCTGTCAATATAATTGCGGGCAATGCTTATGCTGTCTTCCGCAGTTATTCCGTTATTATTGTTTATGGCCGGTATCTGGTCGGCATAGAGATACTTGTCTCCAACCTGCGCCACTGCTTTTCTGTTTGCACTTTTATTATAACTGGTACAGGCAGAAATAGCCGACAGCAGAACAAATAATAGGCATAAGTTTTTTTTCATTTCCCGATATCTGTTTTTACTTCTTTCAGCAATTCACGGTTGATGCTGACTTCATATTTCCTGCGTAATTCATTCACCCACTTTTCTTCAAGGTAGTTCTGATAATCATTGATAATGATCCCTTTAACCTGCTCCAGCTCTTTAGGTCTGACTCCAGTAAGCTCTGTTATGTCAACAAGTATTGTACCATTATCAGTAGTCAGTTGATGGATGCCCTTTGACCATTTAACCCGGTCAAGTAAATCGTTTTCACCTTTCCTCCACGTTCCTTCTTCGATTATAACAGTACTGTCTTTTCCGGTTACAGATTCCTGCAGGATTATTTCACGGTAATCATTCCGGTTATGATATTTTTTTATAGTCTTTATAATCTTCCTGGTTAGTCTTTTCCCGGTTTCTCCTTCAATGGTGAAGATCCTTGCAGTTACCATCGGTCCTTCCATGAATTCCTCCTTACGGGTATTGTAGTATTCTGCAAGGCCTGTACTGTCAGCCGATTTTTGCCATATAAGGCTGTCTGTGATCTCAAAGAACAGTATGCCATCGTAAAATTCGTTCATCAGGTAACGGAATTCGGGATATTTGTCTTCAAGATTTGCATCTTCATATTCCAGCAGGTGATTATAGATTTTTTGTTCCAGAAGGCTGCGTATATAAGATACCGAATCATTCATTGTTCCCTGATTTCCATTGTGTCTGATGAATTCTGCAAATTCATTCATAGTGCATTTCTCATCTGCAAATGTATACAGGTCTTTTTCCGGAATTTCAGCCGTGATATCTTTGCTCTTGCCAAACCTGAATGTCGAATCTGCCAGTGGGTAAAACCATTCCAGGGCAGTATTATCAGTTTGAAAACCATATTCTTTTTTAAGCTTCCCGGTGAATGATTTTCTGCTTATTGAGAGGAGGTATGAATGGGAAAGCCTGCTCTCGAGGTACTTTTTAGCTTCTTCATACGGGGGCATCGGTTCCTTGTCAAGGCGTTTTATTATATGCCAGCCATACACTGTTTTTACCGGCCTCGTATACTCATTATTTCTCAGCAGTTTGAAAGCAGCTACACTGAATTCATATATCATTTCACCCGGACCGAACCAGGGAAGCCCGCCGCCGTTTTTTGCCGAAAGCTGATCATCCGAATTGTTTATGGCGAGAGTAGCGAAGTCGGCTCCGTTTTCCAGCAGCATATACAGACTGTCGATATCATGTCCGGCTTTTTTTCTTTGCCCGGGAGTGCTTCCAGGTGGAGTTGCTTTCATTATATGAGCAACTTTTATTCTACCCTGGTTTTCCCTTTTGTCCTGTACTTTGATTATATGATATCCGCTTGCAGTTCTTACAGGCATCGAAAGCTGTCCGGGTGACATCCCGTAGACGGCGTTTTCGAATGCCAGCGGTGTCTGGAAAACGGTAAAATATCCAAGGTTACCTCCGTTTATATTCACGGTAGGGTCATCGCTTGCTCCCTTTGCCACTGATTCGAATGGCTCTCCAAGTCTTATTCTCTCCCTGATATTCATAGCTCTGTTATATGCTTCCAGGCTGTCTGCCGGGGAAGCATCGGCAGGACATCTTATCAGTATATGAAGTGCATTGATCTCCGTCTTGTATCTTTCATATGACTTTTTTAATAATTCTTCTTTTGCTTCTTCGTCGGTGAGGTAATTTTTTGCCAGTTGTTTTCTGTAACCTGCCAGTTCATCCATGAATGACTGCCTTTTGTCTATTCCTGCTTCCCCGGCAGCTTCAACCTTAAGCCTGAGTTTGATATACAGATCAAGGTATTCGTCGATGCCTGTCTTATACTGGCCGGAAGGATTATTCTTGAGGTACAGCCATTTGAATTCGTCTGCACCAATCTTACTGTCATTTACTTTTAACAGGTAGTCTTTATCCTGAGAATAAAGATTCAGAGCAAATGAAAAAGCAATTAAAGTGTAAATCAGGTTTATGATCTTCATAATATACCTGTTGTTTCCGGGATACTACCTGCTGTAATTCGGGGCTTCCCTTGTTATTGTAACATCATGCGGATGGCTTTCAATTATACCTGAATGTGTTATTCTTACGAAACGTGCATTTTTAAGTGTTTCTATATTTGCTGCTCCGCAATATCCCATTCCTGCCCTCAGACCTCCGACCATCTGATATATTACTTCCGAGAGCGTTCCTTTATAGGGAACCCTGGCAGCTATGCCTTCCGGCACGAGTTTTTTTATGTCTTCCTCAATATCCTGGAAGTACCTGTCACTCGATCCATGCTGCATAGCTTCAATGGATCCCATCCCACGGTATGATTTGAATTTCCGCCCGTTATAGATTATAGTCTCGCCTGGTGATTCCTCTACTCCTGCGAACAGGGAACCTGCCATTATTGAGTCAGCGCCGGCCGCGATAGCTTTTACTATATCGCCTGAATATCTTATTCCTCCGTCAGCTATGACTGGCAGTCCTGATCCCTTCAGGGCTTTTGAAACGTTATAAATAGCAGAAAGCTGAGGGATTCCGACACCGGCAACAATTCTGGTCGTACATATTGATCCCGGACCTATTCCCACCTTAACTGCATCTGCTCCCTCTTTGGCCATCATCAAAGCAGCTTCAGGCGTGCCTATGTTACCGGCTATTATCTCTGTATCGGGGAAGTTTCTTTTTATCTCCCTTAATATGGTAATCACATTTTTTGTATGGGCATGAGCGGTATCTATCGACAGTACATCCACATTGGCGTTTATAAGCGCTTCGGCCCTTTCCAGCGTATCAACTGCTATGCCGACAGCAGCTGCAACTCTCAGTCTTCCTTTTCTGTCCTTACATGAGGTGGGCCGGTCCTTTGATTTCGTTATGTCTTTATAAGTAATGAGTCCTACCAACTGGTTTTTATCGTTTACGATAGGTAATTTTTCTATCTTATGCTTCTGCAGAATATGTGCCGCATTCTCCAGATCTGTCTCCTGTTTGGTAGTTATCAGATCCCTGGTCATAATCTCAGATATTTTTTTTGTCATCTCATTTTCAAACCTGAGATCCCTGTTGGTAACAATGCCTACCAGAACATTATCATCTTTAATAACCGGTATTCCTCCTATTTTATATTCTTTCATCAGGCTGAGCGCATCTGCAACAGTGGCATTGATACCAATGCTCACGGGTTCAAGTATCATTACATTCTCAGCCCTTTTGACCTTCCTGACCTGTGCTGCCTGTCTTTCCACAGACATATTTTTATGAATAAAGCCTATTCCTCCTTCACGTGCTATTGCAATAGCCAGTTCGGCTTCTGTTACAGTGTCCATAGAAGCTGAAACAATAGGTGTATTGAGAGTAATGGTTTTTGTCAGCCTGGTACTTATATCTACCTGTCTGGGAAGTACTTCCGAGTATTCCGGGATAAGCAGGACATCGTCGAAAGTGATACCTTCCATAATTACTTTATCATCAAGAAAAGACATAAATGCGCTGTATTTGAATTTGATGGCGCAAGATACAAAAAAATGACGATTGCTTAAACAGCGTTCTTTTATTTTTTAAGATGTCTAAAAAATTGAATTACAGTTAGTATTTTTGTAGGAGATGCTCAGGTTGCGCGTTAAACATCTGTATCATGAATAACCTGGAGGAATACAGGAAAATACTTACCAGATTATGGGGTTATACCTCTTTCAGACCGATGCAGGAAGAGATACTGAGGTCGGTGTCTGAAGGTAAAGATACCCTGGCGCTTCTGCCTACAGGGGGAGGAAAATCTCTGACATTCCAGATCCCGGCCCTGGCATCGGAAGGGATTTGTATTGTAGTAACACCCCTGATTGCTTTGATGAAAGATCAGGTTGACAGGCTAAGGGGAATGGATATAAGGGCTATGGCAATTCACTCGGGAATGACAAGGGAGGAGATAGATATATCTTTTGAGAATTGTATCTACGGCGACTACAAATTATTGTATATTTCACCTGAGAGGATCAGTACCGCTATTTTTGAAAAAAGGGTGGCACGGATGAATGTAAGCCTTATTGCTGTTGATGAGGCACACTGTATTTCACAATGGGGCTATGATTTCAGACCTTCTTATCTTAATATTTCCTCAATAAGAAAGATTGTGGGGAATGATGTGCCGGTACTTGCACTTACTGCAACAGCCACATCGAGAGTTGTTGAGGATATAATGGACAAACTGGAATTCAGGCAGAGAAATGTCCTGAAAGCAGGTTTTGAAAGAAAAAACCTTGTCTATATCGTGCGTAAGGTGGAGGATAAGGAACAATATATCCTTGAAACACTTAAAAAAGTAAAGGGTACAGGTATAATATATGTAAGGAGCAGGAAGAAAACAAGAGAGATAGCCAAATGTCTGGTGTCTAATAATATAGCTGCCGATTATTACCATGCCGGACTGAGCAGGGAGATGAGAGATAAAAAACAGAATGCATGGACAGGCGGAACCCCTCGTATTATTGTTGCCACAAATGCCTTTGGACTGGGGATTGATAAACCTGATGTCCGTTTTGTTATCCACTGGGATATACCTGATTCGATAGAGTCCTACTTTCAGGAAAGCGGAAGGGCAGGAAGGGATGGTAAAAAAGCATGGACTGTACTGATTTATTATGAAAACGATACAGGCAGGGCTAAGGAAAGGGTAAATGCCAAATTTCCTCCGGTCGATTATATAAAGAATATTTACGAACTGTTATGTAATTATCTCCAGATCCCCCTGGGAGGCGGTAAAAATATGGTCTATGAGTTTAATCTTGCAGAATTCGTGTCTAAATACAGGCTGGCGGTTATGCAGGCATATAACAGTCTGAAATTCCTGGAAAGGGAAAAATACCTGGAACTTACAGAAGAACTTAATAACCCTTCGCGTGTATATTTTAAGGTTAGCCGCGATGACCTCTATAAGTTCCAGGTGGCAAACGAGACGATGGACGGCTTTATCAAACTCCTGCTCAGAAATTATACCGGTATGTTTACCGAATATGTGCCGGTAAACGAAGAGTATCTTTCAAAAAAATCAGGCCTTTCAAGGGATGTTATCTATCAATATCTGGTTAACCTGAGCAGTAAAGACATAATAAGTTATATACCCGGTAAAAAGACAGCCCTTATTGTATTTACCGAGGAAAGACTTGAAAAGAAATCACTTTACCTGTCTCCGGAGAACTACAGGGATGTTAAGGATAAATTCCTTGCCAGAATAGATGATATGATCGGCTATGTCAAATCCGGTACCAAATGCCGCGCAAGCATGCTTCTTAATTATTTCGGACAGGAATCTGTCAGGTGCGGTATGTGCGACGTGTGCATGAGCAGGAATGAACTGGATCTGAGCAAGTATGAATTTGATCAGATACTGGATAAAATAAAGGCCTTGCTGAGTTCAAACAATATGGATTCAGAACAGCTTGTCAATGAATTAGATACTGATAAAGATAAGGCTGTCAGGGTTATTCGCTGGTTACTCGATCATGATAAGATACTAAAAGACAACAGTGAAAACCTTATCTGGAACAATTGAACTGAGCCTGCTGTTATTCATTAATTAAAATATATTTGGATAATTTTGCAAAAAATATCTTCTATGGATAATAATATTGTTTATTCAAAAGAGGTAATAGAATTTACTGCTGTGGCAAATGAATACTGCCATATACTGGATGAGGCCTCAACATATGACGGAAGAAGCCTACTTCTTGTTATGCAAAAGCTGTTGCCTCTGGTTTATATAAAAGCCCTGTACCTGCCTGTAATAGAATCCAGGATCGACGAATACACTGAAAAGTATGTACGCGAGGAAGACTGGCAGTCGGTCAGGGATATTCTGGCTGTTAAATTCGGTGAGGCAAATGATTATATTGATATAAACCATGATAAGGGATCAACTGAGGAACTCATATACTCTGATCTGGCTGAAAACCTGTCTGATATATATCAGGATCTGAAGGATTTTTTGATGATATACCGTATTGGTACGGAGGAAATAATGAATGATGCTTTATGGGAGTGCAGGGAGACATTCAGGTTGTACTGGGGGCAGACACTGGTTAATACAATACGGGCGGTACATTATGCTTTGGATGAGCCTGACAGGATAGGAGGGGAAGCCGTTACAGGGAGAACGGAGGCCGATAAATCCGACTGGATCATATCGCGTCGTCAGGATGAGTTCAGGAAGGAGACAGAGGATGACCTTTAGAGAGAATATTGACAAAGATGAACTGGCTGAATACCCTGTATCAGGTTTTACCGGTGAGATAATACTGGTTGACGATCCTGAGACATTGAAATTAAGTATAGAATACCTTAGGGATAGCAGCCTTCTTGGTTTTGATACCGAGACAAAACCCTCATTCCGGAAGGGCAGAAAAAACGGCGTGGGACTTTTGCAGTTGTCAGACGGGAACAAAGCATTCCTTTTCAGGATAAACCATCTGGGATTACCCGGCGATCTGGCAGCCCTTCTTGAAGATAAGTCTGTTACAAAGGCAGGCGTGGCGATCCGCGATGATATAAAAGGCCTGAAGAAATTCGGAAATTTCAGGGAACAGGGATTTATAGAGCTGCAGGATTATGTCAGAAAATTTGGGATTCAGAGCTCAGGTCTGAGAAAACTTTCTGCCATTATCCTGGGTTTCAGTATTTCAAAAAGGCAGCAGGTTTCAAACTGGGAGGCCCCTGAACTTACTGAAGCGCAGCTTAAGTATGCAGCTACCGATGCATGGGTCTGTTATGAAATATACAGGAAATTAAGAGATTTTGGAATTTATTCTGAGCGCTATGAGCAATAATGCAAGGATAATACTCAAATCAGGTAAAGACCAGTCGGTGCTAAGGCGTCATCCATGGATATTCAGCGGCGCTATAAAAAAGACGGAGGGCCGGACTCTTGAAGGCGACATAGTTGATGTTTTTGACAATAAGGATAACTTCCTTGCCAGAGGTCATTATCAGCCAGGATCAATAGCCGTAAGAATATTATCTTTTGAGGATGAAAAGATAGACGAAGATTTTTTCAGAAAAAGGATTAATGATGCTTTCACGTACCGCAGAGAAGCAGGAATTTTAAACCTCATGTCTACAAATGTTTTCAGACTGGTACATGCGGAAGGAGATAATCTGCCGGGTCTTATAATCGACGTATACGGTGCTCTGGCTGTTATCCAGTTTCATTCGGCAGGTATGTACATGCAAAGGGAAACTATTGCCGGCATACTGATGAACCTGCCCGGTAATATGATAGAGGCAGTGTACGATAAAAGCGGGACTACTTTGCCGTTCAAGGCTGATATTGAGCATAATAATGGGTTTATTAAGGGTGATTATAAAGAAAATATTGTCAGGGAATACGGTCACAGGTTTATTATCGACTGGGAAGAAGGACAAAAAACAGGTTTTTTTATAGATCAGAGGGAGAACAGGAAGCTCCTGGAATCATACTCCCGGGGAAGGAAAGTACTGAACCTTTTTGCATATACCGGAGGCTTTTCAGTGTATGCAATGAGTAATGCAGAACTGGTACATACAGTGGATGTTTCAGCCAGGGCCGTCGAACTGGCGGCGAAGAATATTGAGCTTAATTATGAAAAGGATCCCAGACATAAATGTTTTGTAGCCGATGCTTTCCGGTTCATGGAAGATACAGATACAGGCTATGACCTTATTGTGCTTGATCCACCGGCTTTTGCCAAACACCAGAATGTTCTGCATAATGCCCTGCAAGGATATAAGAGGCTGAATATGAAAGCAATGGAGATCATCAGGCCCGGAGGGATATTGTTCACCTTTTCCTGTTCCCAGGTAGTGAGCCGTGAGAATTTCAGAAAATCTGTTTTTGCAGCCGCTGCCAATACAGGCCGTAAAGTAAGGATCATCCGGCAACTCAATCAGCCGTCAGATCATCCTGTGAATATATTCCATCCTGAGAGTGAATATCTTAAGGGATTGGTGCTATATGTGGAATGATGGAATACTGGAATGCTGGAGTACTGGAGTAATGGAATACTGGAACCGAGTCCCGAGTACTCGGGGGGAGTTTGCCGGAGGCAGGCGAAGGTGACGAGCTCGCGAGTGGAAAGTGATTGTAGGTAGTGGGGGCGAGCAATGATGGAATGATGAGACATAAACAACTAAACAACTAAACGAATAAACGAATAAACAAATAAACAAATAAACAAATGAACAACCTTTATCCTTTTTACCGTTTGCCGTTTGTCTTTGGTCGTTTGTCTTTTAATAATACCGATTTTTTATATGACAGGAATGGATAATAAGAAGTATATAAGCCTGATTGCATCCAGGCTTGGACACCATGAATGGCAGGTTGAAAATACAATACGTTTGATAAACGACGGAGCCACTATCCCTTTTATAAGCCGGTACAGGAAGGAAATGACCGGTAGCCTCGACGAGGTTCAGATTAATCATATTAAGACCGAATATGAAAAGATCATTGAGCTTGACAAAAGGCGTGAGGCAATAATCAGGTCAATTGAAGAGCAGGGTAAAATGACCCCTGAACTTCTGGAAAGACTGAATGCAGCCGTTATAATGACAGAACTGGAGGATCTGTACCTGCCCTACAGGCCAAAGAGAAAAACGAGGGCCTCAGTTGCCCGTGATAAGGGGCTCGAGCCTCTGGCTGAGATACTTATGAAACAGGAGATAAGTGAGCCTGAAGCTGAAGCGGAAAAATACCTCTCGGACGATGTGGAAGATATTGATGCAGCCCTTCAGGGAGCAAGAGATATCATTGCCGAATGGATAAATGAGGATGAACAGGCAAGGAGAAAAGTCAGGGGATTATTCAGCAGGGAAGCCAGGATAATTTCAAAAGTGATAAAGGGAAAAGAAGAAGAGGCAGTAAAATTCAGGGATTATTATGACTGGGATGAGCTATTATCCAAATGTCCTTCCCACAGGTTACTGGCAATGAGAAGGGGAGAGGACGAAGGATTTTTGCGTTTAAGCATTATACCTGATGAAGATAAGGCTGCTGAACTGTTGCAAAGTATCTTTGTTAAGTCTGGCAATAAGTCTTCTTTACATATCATTGCCTCAATTAAAGATGCGTGGAAGAGATTACTGGGGCCTTCAATAGAAACAGAATTCAGAAATATATCGAAGGAAAAGGCAGACGAGGAATCCATCAGGGTGTTTGCCGGAAACCTCAGACAATTATTACTTGCTCCTCCTTTGGGTGAAAAGAGAGTCCTTGCTATCGATCCGGGATACCGTACAGGTTGTAAAATTGTTTGCCTTGATAACCAGGGTAAACTATTACATAATGAAACGATATTTCCACATCCTCCCCAGAACCAGACAGCACTTTCTGTAAAAAAGATCACAACCATGGTCAGTTCATACAGGATTGAAGCAATAGCAATAGGCAACGGAACTGCCAGCAGGGAGACAGAAGACCTGGTCAAATGGATTAAATTTGACAGGGATGTTAAGGTATTTATGGTCAGTGAAGCCGGAGCATCGGTTTATTCTGCATCTGAGGTAGCAAGGGATGAATTTCCGGATTATGACGTTACCGTGAGAGGATCGGTATCTATAGGTCGCAGGCTTATGGATCCGCTCTCAGAGCTTGTTAAGATTGACCCCGGATCTATCGGAGTAGGGCAGTACCAGCACGATGTCGACCAGTCGAAACTGAAGGAAAGCCTTGATGAAGTAGTAGTGAGCTGTGTAAATGCTGTTGGCGTTGAAGTTAATACAGCCAGTAAACACCTGCTTACTTATGTGTCAGGACTGGGACCTCAGTTGGCCTCAAATATTATAGAGTACAGAAACGAATACGGACCGTTTGCATCAAGGGAACAACTTATGAATGTTAAGCGAATGGGAGAGAAAGCATTTGAACAGTGTGCCGGTTTCTTAAGAATAAGAAATGCTGATAACCCTCTTGATAAGTCGGCTGTGCATCCTGAAAGTTATCATATCGTTGAAAGAATAGCTTATGATACAGGAGTTTCAGTCAGTGATATCATAGGCGATGAGAAGATATTATCAGGTATAGATATTGAAAAATATGTTACATCCGATACAGGACTGCCGACACTGAAGGATATAATTGAAGAACTCAGGAAACCCGGGAGGGACCCCAGGTCGGAAATAGAGGAGTTCAGCTTTGCCGATGTGAGGTCTATCGAAGATCTGACCGAAGGAATGGTAGTCCCCGGTATAATTACTAATATTACACGCTTTGGAGCATTTGTCGATATAGGAGTGAAACAGGACGGTCTTATTCATATATCTAATTTGAGTAAGGGTTTTGTCAGTGATCCCGGCGAAATTGTAAAACTGCACCAGCATGTGAAAGTGAAAGTGATTGGTATAGATAGCGACCGCAGGAGAATACAACTGTCGATGAAGGATGTATAAAAGACGAAAGACGAAAGACGAAAGACAAACGACAAAGGGCGGAAGGCTGCCTGCCGGTAGGCAGGGATCCTCGAATCGCAGATTCGGGACTCGCGAGCTCGTCACCTTTGCTTGCCTTCGGCAAACTCACCCCGTACTCGGGGCTCGGTTTAATTATTCTGTTGGTCTTTTAACATTAGCTTGTAAGTTGTAATAAGTATTTTTCTTAATTTAGTATCCGAATTGAACCAATCATAAAAAAGTAACCATGAAAAAGACATTTTACCTGTTAACATTATTAACAATTGCTTTTGTAATGAGCTGTAAAACACAAAAAGCACCGGAGCCGCCCGATGCTGAAAAAAAACCTGTGGAACTGGTTAACCATGATGATACCAGGATCGATAATTATTACTGGATGCGACTGAGCGACGAGCAAAAGAACGCAGAGATGCCTGACGAACAAACAAAAAAGGTACTGGATTATCTGAATGCCGAAAATGAATATACAAGCGAGATGCTTGCTCATACGGATAAGCTGGCAGAGAGTCTTTTCCTTGAAATAAAAGGACGGATAAAAGAGGATGATGAATCAGTGCCTTACTACGATAATGGATATTTTTACTATACCCGCTATCTGGAAGGTAAGGAATACCCGGTTTACTACAGGAAGGAAGGAAGCCTTTCTGCTGAAGAGGAGTTACTGATTGATGTGAATAAGATAGCCGAAGGTAAGGAATATTGTAGTGTGACAGGCTTAAGTATTAGCCCTGATAATAAGATTCTTACATATGGAACGGATTTTGTCAGCAGACGAAGATATACAATTCATTTCATGAATATTGAGACAGGGGAGATGCTTCCCGACCTGATTGAGAATACTACAGGAGGTACAACATGGGCGTCCGACAGCAAAACATGCTTTTATACCTCAAAAGATTATGAAACACTGAGGGCTGAGAAGATCATGAAGCATAAAATAGGTGAGGACAGCAGCAATGATAAAGATGTTTATTATGAAGCTGATGAAGAATATACCGTGAGGATAGGTAAAACAAGCAGTAAGAAATATCTGGTAATATTTTCGGACCAGACACTGGCCACTGAAGCCAGGATATTAAAGGCAGATAACCCTGACGGGGAGTTTATTGTTGTAGCCCCCAGAGAGGTAAATCATGAATATTATATCGATCATATAAATGATATGTTCTTTATCAGGACAAATGCGGACGGAGCTGAAAACTTTAAACTTATGACAGCCCCGGAAAGTAATTTCGGAAGAAAAAACTGGAAAGACTATATTCCACACAGAGATGATGTCCTGCTGCAGGAATTCGCTCTGTTTAACAATTATCTTGTGGTTAGCGAAAGGATAAATGCCCTCAACAATATAAGGATATTTGATTTCAATAAGGGAGAAGACCATTATATTGATTTTGATGAGGAGGTTTACAGCAGCTACATTTCTATTAATGAAGATCCGTCATCGGATTTACTGAGGTATACCTATACTTCCCTAACAACACCTTCCTCAACATTCGACTATAATATGAAGACTCACGAAAAGACACTGTTGAAGGAGACAGAGGTGCTGGGTGAATTCTCTAAAGAAAATTATGAATCCAGGAGAATATGGGCAACAGCTGATGACGGTACGGAGATACCCGTATCACTGGTTTACCGTAAGGGTTTCAGCCAGGACGGTAAAGCCCCTTTGTTACTTTATGCCTACGGTTCATACGGTGCCTCAACCGATCCTTCGTTCAATCCGGCCGTGCTGAGTCTTCTTGACAGGGGATTTGTCTATGCAATAGCACATGTCAGGGGAGGAAGCGAGATGGGCAGACAATGGTATGAGAATGGCAAGCTGCTGAACAAGATTAATACATTCGCCGACTTTAATGATTGCGCCGAATACCTGATAGCTGAGAAATATACAAACCAGAACAAACTGTTCGCTATGGGTGGAAGTGCCGGTGGCTTGCTGATGGGAGCTATTGTTAACATGCAGCCGGAGTTGTACAGGGGTGTGATAGCAGCAGTACCGTTTGTTGACGTTGTTACAACAATGCTCGATCCGACAATTCCCCTTACCACATTTGAATGGGATGAATGGGGTGATCCGCGTGAGAAGCTTTATTATGATTATATGCTTTCATATTCGCCCTATGACCAGGTTAAAGAACAGGAATACCCCAATTTGCTTGTTACCACTGGTTTCTGGGATTCTCAGGTACAATACTGGGAACCGGCTAAATGGGTGGCCAAACTCAGGGATATGAAGACCGGTGATAACGTTCTTGTGCTTAAGACCAATATGACTGCCGGACACGGAGGAGCATCAGGCCGCTTTGAAAGACTTAAGACAACAGCTCTCCAGTATGCTTTTATGCTGGATCTGGCCGGAATAAATAAATAAAACTTTTCACCGAAGATTTATCGAGGGTGGTACTGAATTTGCCCGCCGGGCAAACACAAAAAGTGCTTGATTACCTGAATGTGGAAAATGAATATACAGACAAAATGCTGGCTCATACTGATAAACTGACTGAAAGCCTTTCCCGGGAAATGAAGGGAAGGATTATCCTCTTTATTACAGAAAGAAAGGAAGTCCTGGTGCTGAGGAGGAATTGCTGCTTGATGTGAATAAGATAGCTGAAGGGAAAGATTTTTGCATTGTATCAGGAATAAATGTTAGTCCCGATAATAAAATACTTGCATATGGGACAGATTTTGTCAGCAGAAACAGATTTACAATTAGTTTTAAAAACCTGCAGACAGGTGAATTGTTGTCTGACCGTATTGAGAATACATCGGGGAGTGTAACATGGGCATCCGACAGTAAAACATGCTTTTATACTTCAAAGAATTCAGAGACCCTCAGGCCCGAGAAGATCATGAAGCATAAGCTGGGAAAGACGGGTATCAGTGATAAAGAGGTGTATTATGATTATATGCTTTCATATTCACCATATGACCAGGTTAAGGAACAGGAATATCCCAATATGCTTGTGACCACGGGATTCTGGGATTCGCAGGTGCAATACTGGGAACCGGCTAAGTGGGTGGCTAAACTCAGGTATATGAAGACAGGTGATAATATTCTTGTACTTGACTGCAATATGACGGGAGGGCATGGAGGAGCGTCGGTCCGTTTCGGGAGACTAAGGACAACAGCCCTGGAATATGCTTTTATGCTTGACCTTGCCGGAATGGAGAAATAATATTTTTATTTGGGCTGAGTCAGTTGTAATATAAGCTTTTAAAAAATTATTTCATCTTAGAACTGTGGTCTCTGGCTGTTATCAGTATTATTACTCCGATGATGGTTATGATTCCGCCTGTGATCTGGAAACTCTCGGGAATAGTCTTAAAATACATCCATGCTCCTATGGTAACAAAAATACCTTTAGAGCTCTGTATAATAGTTGATTTTGACGCTTCAATGAATCGCAATGCCGAATACATTGAATAAGCTGTCAGAAACGGTCCTAAAAGTGATCCTAAGCTGACATTAAACAGCGCCGTTTGGTTTAATGCAAAAGATTCTCCCCTGACAAGCATCAGTATGAATGAAGTGAAGAACAGGTATACCGATCTGTTGGTAGCCAGCAGGCCGGGGTCAAGGTTTTTGATATATTTTTTTGATATTATCGTGGTAGTGGCAAGAAAAACTGTAGATGCAATCATTAATCCTGTCCCCGGGACGAAAAAGCCTTTTTCTGCAATATCGCCTGTAAAACTTGTTACAGCAGCCCCGGCCAGTGTTAATATCATTCCGGAGAACTGGATAATAGTAAACCGCTCACCCAGAACGGTTACACCCATCAGTATTACAAACAGGGGCACAAGGTTTTGAAGGAAGGACATTATTGCCGGATCATCTGCCTTCTGTATTGACATAAAGAACAGGATCGTTCCGAACAATTCGATCATACCCATAGCAAACAATAACCTGTGTTCTTTGCTTCCCAGATTCTTTATTATCCTCCATTTGCCTGTGGGAACAGCGTACAGCACATTGTATACTATGGCCAGCCCGAACCAGTAAAAACCGAACTGATAGAGACTGAGCTCATTCAATGCAGCTTTACTGAAAACATATACATTGGCCATAGACAGAGTAGCGAGGAATGCGAATCCGTATCCTTTTATCTTATCGGGAATGTTCATTCGGGTAATGTTTTATATTATAACAAAACCGGAAGTAAGATGTTCCCGGTTTTATTTTAACATATTGATATACAATTATATGAAATTATTTATATTGAAAGGATTTATCAGGCCTCTCTGGTATCGGAGGGACTGTCACCGGTTCCTTTTCAATAAGAGTTTTAAGATGCTTTATTGCTGCCTCCAACTGGGCATCTTTACCTTCGAATGTTTCATAAGGGAGATTATCGATCTCAATATCGGGAATAACACCATAACCTTCTATAAGCCATTCTCCTTCTGATGAGTACACTCCATTTTCTGCAGCGGTGGCTATACCGTTATCCACTAATCTGTTATTCTGTGACAGCCAGACTTCGCCTCCCCAGGTTCTTTTGCCTATCAGTATACCCATTCCCAGCCTTCTAAACCCTTCGGCAAAAGCCTCGCCGTCAGATGCTGTATTTTCATCGATCAACACAACCATATGCCCCCTGTATGCATACTGCATGTTCCAGTACGGTTTCCCTGCACGCGGGGCCCAGTAGAACCATGCTTTCCTCATGAGCTTCTCCAGTACCCAACTGTCTATATTACCGCCCCTGTTATGCCTGACGTCTATGATCAGACCCTCTTTCCTGTAGTTGGGGTAAAAACCCTTTATCCATTCCGTATAATTATTGCCGCCCATGGCTCTGAGATGAACATAGCCGATCCTGTTATCACCAAGTTCTTCAACCTTTTCATTTCGTGTATACTCCCATTCCGAATAAGTAAGTTCGGACATATCCCGGGAACTTACAGGTTTGATTATTTCCTCATAAAGATTCCCTGCCGGCTTGCGGAATTTTATCCTTACCTGTATGCCTGCTTTATTTGCCAGCAACATATTAACAGAGGGTGCATCCCTGACGTCCATGCCATCTATACTTACAATGGCATCACCTTCATTTATTTTAAGCCATGGCATGGCAAGCGGAGATTTTTTCCCGGGATAGTCAGGATCTGTCCTGTATATATGATCAATAACATACAATCCTGACTGATCCCTATGGAGAATTGCTCCAAGATGCCCCATATAGATATTATCGGAGGAAGTTCTTTTATCACCTCCTCTGACAAACATATGGAGTGTTGACAGCTCGGATATCATCTGGGCCATCAGGTCGTCTAATTCGTACCTATCTGTAATTCTCGGCAATAATGTACTGTATTTATCGTACACTGCTTTCCAGTCAAGGCCGTGCATTTCAGGGTCATAGAAATAATCTCTTTCCATTCGCCATGCATCAAGGAACATCTGCTTCCAGTCTTCTACAGGATCTATATTGAATGCCCAGTTTTTTGTCTCCAACTTATGTTTTGAAGGATCGAGTTTATTATCCGACGCATTCATAATATAAATGCCTTCTCTGTTCTTTAGGAGTATTTTTTTCCCGTCACCTGATACCGAGAAGTCTGTTATTCCCGTTGCCAGCGTTTTAGGTTTATTATCAGGGTCATTGCTTATTTTTATTGACATAACAGCTGCGCCCCTTGAACCGGGGTCATACTGCATCCAGAGCAAATAGGATCCGGTTACAAAAAGATTTCTGAATCCGGCTGCCGGGACAGGTACTTCGTAGAGTCTCGACTCAATATCTTCAAAATCGATATTTACATGTCCGGAACTTTTATTTTCAGCTTTATCACTTCCCTTTTCATTATTCATATCATCTGACAGAAGCTCATTGTCTTCAAGGAAAGGGAAACGTGTGTTTTTATCCAGGGCCAGTGCGTATATCCTGGTTGTTTTTTCGAAATAGGGTTCAGGTTGTCTGCTTCCCCACGGACTCCCGACCGAGCTGTTGAATGTCCTGTCTGACAGGAAATACAGCCATTTGCCGTCAGGGCTGAACACCGGAGAATAACTATCGAGTCTTTCTGTACTTACAGTATAGGAATTACCGGTTTCAGTATTATAGATCCTGATAAGCTGGTTTTTGTTTGCAGCACTATTCACATATGCAAGCCATTTGCTGTCGTACGACCATGATAAAGGTTTTCTGAAGTCTGAGAAATCGTTTTCGTCTATGATCTTTGTATTTCCTCCTTTCATGTCGCATAGTAGCAGCCTGTTATCTTTCTCTGCATAAGCAATATATTTAAGATCAGGAGAGATTGAATAGCATGTTATAAGGTTCTCTGACTGGCTGGTGATCTGTTCAGGCTTATCGAGTCCCAGATGGCCTGCTTTCCAGATTTCAAATTCGCCCGATTCATCCGAAAGCATTAGTATTTCATCTGTATCAGCAGAAAAAGAGGCTGATTTATAACGTACCCCGTATTTCCTGGTTATCTCCGACCACCTTTCTCCGTTAACAGGAAAATTGAAAACCCTTCCTCTTGAGGTGATTACCACATTTTTACCGTTATTTGATATATTTGATGAGGAGATTTTTGTTTCAGGATCAGTGATCCATTGTATCCGTCTCTGGTCGAAGTCGGAAAACAATTGTATATTAAGAATTTTCTCTTTGCCTGTATTTATGTCATATAAGAGTATATCGGCACCTTTCCGGTATACTATCCTTCCGTCATCCATATCTGCTTCGGTAAGATCCCATCCCTTTGAGAAAGTATGCTGTTTTAAATCATTACCGGCTCTGTTCATCGACCATATATTCATCGTTCCGTCTCTGTCGGACAGGAAATATATTCTGTCTTTATAGAACATAGGATCCTTGCATGTCCCTTCAAAGGCTTCAGTAAGGTGAACCGCCTCGCTTGTCCCGTCAAATTTCCATATCGACTGGGCTGTACCTCCTATATATCTTTTGGTATGACTCGATTGCTTCCTAAGCCTGGTAAAAATAAGTTCTTCTTTGTCGGTGTAAACTCCCTGGTCGGCTTGTGATAATGGTATTACCGTGGAGATTGATGTTGCAGGGTCCAGTTCGAGTAACCTGGCATCAGGTAAGGTAGAATAATAGGTGGTAGAGTATAAGATTTTACCTTTATTTGTCCATCCGCTGATGTTAGGACTGTTTTCTTCCCAGGTAAGACGTTTAGGCTCTCCCCCTTTAGAAGGAATAATATATACTTCAGACGGGCCTTCATATTCACCGACAAAGGCTATGAGTTTACCGTCGGATGAAAATGATGCCTGTGTTTCCATACCGTGATTTGTTGTCAGGCGCTGTACGGAATTTGTATTCAGATTAAACTTCCAGAGATCACCTTCAGCAGTGAAGACCACTTCATCGCCTTTTATTGCCGGCGACCTGTAGTATCCTTTCTGCTGTGGAAAAGCTGTACCTGTTACTGTGGCCAGTAACAGGCTGATAATTGCAATACGGTTTTTCATAATTTACTGGTTTATATTAACGGGTATTCTGGTTCAATTACAGCATTTATAATGAAAACTATAGTCCTGATTGACATTAGTCACATTATTACCCGTAATATAGAAAAAGTCTACTGATTTTTTATGCCCCGTACCTAATTTTTCCGGTATTAGTTATCAGAAAGGCCGCCTTTGCTGTCCTGCCAGGCTTTCCAACTGTGGCTTTCTGGAAAGTACCTTGTCACGCATTGCAGCATGATAAGCCAGGGACGCTACTACCACCGCATTATGTTTAAGATCATCCATTACCAGTCTTTCATATGTATCCATGACGGTATGATATCCTCTGTCGTATTCAATATCATCCTGAATAAACTGGAAGGCAGGCAGGCCTACTCCATCGAATGAAAGGTGATCGGTCCCGCTGGTATTCCTGAGAGTCACGGTTGAGCAACCGATGTCTTCAAAGGGTGCAAGCCATGCTTCAAACACCGGTTTGACAAGGTCGTTTTCCTGAAGGTATATCCCCCGGAATTTGCCCGTGCCGTTATCCATATTAAAGTATACTGCAAATTCATCAAAACCGTCCAGTACCTTGCCTTCACTGTTCTTAATATATTTCTCAACATAGCCTCTTGAGCCGTTCAGTCCCTGTTCCTCACCTCCCCAAAGTGCTATACGTATTGTACGTCTGGGCTTTACATCCAGTGATTTGAGTATTCTCATCGCTTCCATCATTACTATACAGCCTGATGCATTGTCGGCAGCTCCCGTACCACCATGCCATGAATCATAATGAGCTCCGATAAGCACTATCTCGTCCTTTAGTTTGGGATCTGTGCCGGGTATTTCACCTATGACATTTGTAACACTGGGCCCTTCATAGAAGCTGTTGCTTATTTCCAGTTCCAGTTCAACCTCTACATCATGCTGCAGCAGCCTGACCAGTCTTCCATGAGCTTCAATAGGTATACATATGTCGGGTAAGGGTTCTTCTTCACCGGCTGTATAACTTTGACCTGTTGAGCGCGGAACGTTAAACTCACCGCTTTCAGTGAGTATTGCAACCACTCCTTCGTTTTTCATAAACTCTACCGCTTTTCTCTGCAGCTCCATTCTTTTCATGTAATCTTCAAAATTGAAGTTACCCCACCGTCCTCTGCGACCTGCATAGCTCACCTTTTCAATATCTTTCAATTCTTCATCTGTATGTCTGTCGGCTAAAGGCTCGTAGCTGACTTCATAAGTGGCATTTGAAGGCATTATTACTATTTTGCCTTCAAGCTTTCCCTTGTATTTTTCAAAGTCGGCTTCGGTCTTCAAATCCAGTAACACAGGAGTCCCTTTTACCAGACCCTTTGTACTGCCGGTCCATGCTTTGGGGTTGGCAGCGAAAACCGTATAATATGGTTTGGTCATAGCCAGGTAGTTCTTGTTGCTTTCCCATCCTCCTCTTTCAAACGGACATGCAGCTTCTACCCTGACATTTGTCAGTCCGTATTCTTTCATCTTTTCACTGACCCACTTATCTGCGTTTTTCTTACCTTTTGAGGCAGTCAGACGGGGACCTGCAAAATCAGTCATCCAGAAAGAGAGCTCTTCAATGTCGGAATTTTTAAATCCTTCCTGTTTGATTTTATAAATCATCTCAAGGTTTACCGGCTCATCCTGAGTGAACGAGGCAGATGGAAAAACAAACAGAACTGACAGAACAAGAAACAGATATCTCTTTTTCATGATATTGTATTTTAGGTTATTACTACTGTTAATTTCAAAATTACTAATTTCTTTACCCTAATGATTTTTCGTGATATGATTTAACATTTATTAACTTTAAATTTGTTACCGGTGTAAAAAAAGAGAAGAATGGTCTACCCTGAGGAATTTGAAAAGAAAGTCGGATTCGATCGAATAAGACAGCGTATATCCAAATCCTGTCTGTCTGAGGCCGGTCGTGATAAAGCCGGTGAGATAGCCTTTATTACTGATATAGATAAGATAAGCACAAAGATAAACCTGACCGAAGAATTTCAGAAGATATTGTTACTTGAAAAAGACTTTCCGCTTGATTTTTTCTTCGACCTCAGAGAGAGTCTTAGTAAAATGAAGGTGGAAGGAGCAGCTCCCGAATTAAGGGAGGTGTTTGATCTTAAAAGATCGCTTCAGACATTAAAAAGTATTTATGATTTTTTTAGTAATGAAGATAATGCGGTAGCTTTTCCCGAATTAACGGCTCTGAGCAGGAAGATAAAAGTGTACCCTTTTGTAACTGACGCTATTAACAGAATAATGGCGAAAGACGGTGAAATCAGGGATAAAGCTTCCGGTGAACTGTCAGTAATCAGAACTGATCTTAAAAGGATCTCGTCGTCAGTTTCGAAAAGAATGCAGACAATACTTAAACAGGCTCAGAATGATGGTTATGTAGAAAAGGGAACTAATATTGCAATAAGAAACGGAAGAGGAGTGATCCCTGTAAATGTCTACGATAAAAACAGGATAAATGGGCTGGTACACGATCAGTCTGCAACTGGCAGGACCGTATATATTGAACCTTCGGAGATAGTTAACCTCAATAACCAGATTATTGAACTTGAGTATGCGGAGAAGAGGGAAATAATAAAGATACTCATTGACTTTGCCGGAAAGATACGGCCTTATATTGATGATCTACTGCTATCATATGAGATAATGGGTGATATTGACCTGGTAAGAGCCAAGGCATTACTGGGACATAGACTGGGAGCCGTTAAACCTGTTATTACAGACCTGCCGGGACTTAAATGGGCTGAAGCGATTCATCCGTTGCTGTTTCTTTCATACGGGGACGCAAACGACAGGGAAGTGGTTCCGCTTGATATTGAGCTGACCGGTGAAGGCAGGATTCTGCTGATCTCTGGTCCGAATGCAGGAGGTAAATCTGTATGCCTTACTACCGTGGGCTTATTGCAGTACATGTTTCAGTGCGGACTGACAGTACCCGTAAGGCAGGATTCGGAATTCGGTGTTTTTTCAAAGCTATTCATTAATATAGGCGATGAACAGAGTATTGAGAATGACCTCAGTACCTACAGTTCACATCTGGTAAATATGAAATATTTCCTCAGGTACGCCGATGATAATACTCTTGTGCTGATAGATGAATTCGGAACAGGTACCGAGCCTGTTCTGGGGGGAGCAATAGCAGAAGCAATACTTGGAGAGCTTAATAAAAAGAAGGTTTATGGCGTAATAACAACTCATTATACCAATCTGAAGCATTTTGCCTCTTCCGAAGAAGGTATTGTCAATGGCGCCATGTTGTTTGACAGCCACAGGATGGAACCATTGTTCAGACTTGATATAGGTAAACCCGGCAGTTCTTTTGCTTTTGAAATAGCCCGTAGAATAGGCCTGTCGGAAGAAATCCTTGAAAAAGCTTCGGCAAGCGCCGGTGAAGAAAACATAAATTTTGACAGGCACCTGAAAGACGTATTAAGGGATAAAAGGTACTGGGACAGGAAGAGACAGAGTATAAGGATTGAAAGTAAAAAACTGGAAGAGCTGATAAGCAGCTATGAGGAGGAAATTTCTTATCTTAAATCAGAGAGAAAAGATATAATAAACAGGGCAAAAGAAGAAGCCGGTACTATTCTGGCGGAAGCAAATAAAACAGTTGAAAAGACCATCAGGGAGATAAAGGAGGCTCAGGCTGAGAAGGAAAAAACAAGGCTTTCAAGAGAAAAGCTTGAAAAGCTCAGGGAAGGGATTACTGACAAAAGCGGGGATGAGGATAAGAAAATATCTGTAAGCCAGGATAAGCTTGCCGGAAAGACAAGGAAATTAAAAGTTAAGCCTGCTGTAGAAAAAGCCGGGAAAGAGATTAAAAAGGAAAAGAAGGAAGGCCCTTTGAAGACAGGTGATATGGTTGTGATGGAAGGTAGCAATAAGGTTGGAGAAGTGATATCGGTCTATAAAAATAAGCTTTCTGTTGCATTTGGGAATATTATTACAACCGTAGATTATTCAAGGGTAAGAAGAGCATCTGCCAGTGAGTTGGAGAGCATGAAAGCTAAAACGGCATTATCTCATGAACTGAACTGGGATATAACAAGACGGCGTAACAGGTTCAGCCCCGACAGAGATGTAAGGGGAATGAGGGCGGAGGAAGCACTTAATAATATCAGGGAATTTATCGATGAGGCTATAATGGTACAGTATCCCAGCCTGCGGATACTTCACGGCAAGGGTGATGGCATATTGCGCCAGGTGATAAGGGAATACCTCTCAACTGTTGATCTTGTAAAGGACTATTATGATGCACACGTAGAAGCAGGAGGCTCGGGGATCACAATAGTGGAACTCGATCTTTAGGAAGAGGACAGTCTTCAATCCACAGTCTGCAATGTTAATTGGTATATTAGTTAATTTGTTAATTTGTTAATTTGTTGATTTGTAAAGCTATGTGCTATTTTCCTAATCCCTAATTTCTAATTCCTAATCCCTTTAATTTATTGATTACATGAATATTTCTTAAATTTAATCAGTTTTACTTATTATGATCAGGAGACTATTCATATTATCAGTCTGTATATCAATCGGTGCCGGAGCATATTCGCAGACCGACAGTCTTCTTATGTCGGTAATCAGGAGTTATGGCCTGGATACTGAGGATCTTGTCTTTCAGGAGGATTCGATAGATATAAGTGTGGTTTCGGCAAGCCGGAGCAGTAAAAATCCGGATGAACTGCCGATTACCATATATACTGTATCCAGGGAAGAGATAGTGAATAACCAGTATACATCGCTTACGGATGTACTTAAGCGGCTTCCCGGTATGCGTGTATCCCAGCCGGGATCCGGGGAACTTGGAGAGATATTTCAGCTGAGAGGACTGATAGGAAACATGTATACCAAAATACTGGTTAACGGTATGCCTGTGAAACCTTCCGTTGTAAACGGTATGCCTGTACTTTCGCAATTACCGGTACGTCAGGCTGAAAGGATAGAGATAGTGTATGGCCCTTCGGCTGCTATTTACGGAGCCGATGCCGTATCGGGAGTTATAAACATAATAACCAGAGAGGCTGATAAAGGAACTTTCGCAGCCGGAGATATATCATTGGGTCAGAACGATTATATGAGCTTTAACTTTATGGTTGGAGGAAAGGCCGGCAGAAACAAGAATATATTACAATACAGCTTCTATGGCGGGAAGACGGGATTTAATGATATGAATATAAAATCAGGTTATGAAAGTATTTATAACCCGCTGCATTACCTTCAGAACCAGGGAAGAGTATATACTATCGGAGACAATACGTACAGTCCTCTTGAAATAACGGAAACCCTGCTGAGACAGAATGATATTGATCCTGAGGATTTTATCAGGGAAGAGTACCCGGTAAACTATTCCGGTGACCTTGCCTTACCACAGATAGAAGAACTGCCGTCGGAGAGTAATATGCTCGGACTGGATCTGAAGTTCAGGGATTTTTCCTTATCCTTCTCAAATATGTACAGACGTGGTCACAGTTCACTGGGCTTGTCGGCTTACCTTTATAAATATGACAATCCGCAAAGTTACTGGGGTGAGAATATAAGACGCATAACACTGAGTCACAATAGAGAGTGGATTAACGGGCTTATTACATCAACCAATTTTTCAGCTCTGAACTACAGGATGGATAACAGCTCAAGTCAATCGGTTACGTTTGTGGATTATTCCGATAAATTTTACAGGTATTCAGCCAGTGATGATATACTACTTGAGGAAATAATAACATATGTTCCTTCAGAAAGACTGGAACTGGTAGGTGGATTGACTTATCAGTATTCGGGTAACCTGCCGCAGACCGGCTATCTTGATGTGCCGTTTGATCCTAAAGATTATACACCTTTCAGTAAGAAAATCTCCCTGGTCGATACCCTGTCGAATAATTTTGGGCTAAATCCCATTACTTTCCATAATCTTTCAGGTTTTGCCCAGGTATATTACTCGGTAAATAAATTCAGGATAATGGGAGGATTCAGGTATGATAACAATTCAATATACAAGACAAGCCTGAGCCCGCGTATTGCAGCCATGTATATTGCAAATCAAAAGACAAGCTTAAGAGCATCGCTTGGCTTTGCCTTTAAGGCTCCGCCATCATCACTGGCATATCAGTCGCTGGCTTACAGAGCAGGAGCGAACCTCGATAGTATATATTATATGACAATACCCAATCCTGGTCTGTTGCCTGAGAAATATATGTCTGTCGAGTTGGGGCTGATACGAAAAGCAAGCAAAAAGTACAGATTTGATTTATCAGTATATTATAATGAGATACAGAATCTTATTTATGATGAGAACGTTCCTGTAAGCGAACAGAACCTGCCTCTGGCGCTGACAGTGACCGATACTGCTATGGTCTCTATGAAAGACAATATGGAAAATTCTGTTGCCAGGCTGTACGGACTGCAGGCAACACTCATGTGGACCGATATCGTGGAGTCAATAAAGATGAATGCTGAGCTGAGCCTTACCTTTGCAAAATCAAGTGAGTCATTTCCTGATATTTTCCGTATGGCCGGAGATTTCCTTTCTGACTTTACACTTACTCCGCAACATTTCGGACAACTGAATGTCTCAATGGAGCCTGTAAATAAATTGTACCTTAGTATATCAGGTATATGGGAGTCGAACTGGCTGAGGGTTATCATTCCTTTTGAAGAATTGTATGAAGAGATTTTCAGTAAGGCTGATGGCTATTATACCATGGACGTACTTGCACGCTACCGTTTGAGCAGTAATCTGAGCATGTTCATTAAGGTAAATAACCTTTTTGATGAAAAATACGGGGGAATAGGAATGAGCAAGTACTACGGTCTTCCTTATAACCCCCAGTTGGGGAGGAATATAAGATATGGAATAACATACGGATGGAATTGACAGTAAAACATATATTGTCTTTTTTTCTTATCCTTCATTTATTGCTTTTGGGAAATACAATGAATGCGGGGAGCCCTGTGCAGGACAGCCTGTTGGTAAAGAAAGACTCTCTTGATGCCTTGCTGAAACTAAAACAGGCAGAAACGCTTACAGAGGAGGGCCAGTATGATACTGCCTGTCTGATAGTTGAGTCGGTACTTGAAACGGCAATTGAGCAGAGTCTTGAACCAATAGAAGCAGACAGCTACTATCTGCTGGGCCGGATAAAAGACCGGACAGGTAACAACTGGGAACTGACACTCAGATATTTTCTTAAAGCAAAGATGATCTATGAAGGCCTTGATCTCCGTGGTAAAATAGCTTCCGTAAATCAGTTTCTCGCTTCGAAATACTATGATTTGGGTGTATACAGCAAGTCTGCCGCCTACTATACGGATTTGTACAGCCTGTATGAAGATGGGGTGGACGGGGATCCTGTTTCGGTTTCATATAATATTGCAGTTTCATATTTCCGTGACAGGAGGTATCGGGAGGCAATGCCATGGTTTGAAAAGTCGGGAGCATTATCTTACGGGAAAGGGGTTGCAGGTTCACGGATTAATTCATTGTTCGGACTGACATCGTGTGCTATGGGACTGAATGATTATGATGCTGCAGAGAAGTATCTGCATGAGCTTATGCCTTTGCTTGAAAACACCGGTCAGTATGAAAGTCTGGCAGAAGCATATAGCATGGAAGCACTGGTATATTTTGAGAGAAAGGATTATAGCAGGGCAATAGATCTATACCTTAAATCGGTTGAAATACTCCAGGAATCAGATGGGGCAGTACATGAAGTATATACAAATGCAGCTATCTGTTATCAGAATCTGGAAAACAGCGGGATGGCATCCCGGTATTTTGAACTGGCCCTGTCGGATGCAAGGAAGCAAAATGATAAAAGAGGCATGGCCAGGCTTGAACATATTATGGCGGTTGTCAGTGAGAATAAGGAAGACTATTATCATGCTGATTATTATTGCAATGCTGCCATAGAAGATGCGATGGCATCTTCCTCATACGATATTCTGCAGGAATGTTATCTTACTTACTCGGAAGTACTGGAAACAGGTAATGATTTTGTAAAAGCGCTTGAATATTATGAAAAATATCTTTCCCTCAGGGATTCCCTTCTGGTAGAAGAACGGCTTGCCGGACAGGCAGAAGAACAGCGACGTGCTGATCTGGAGAACCTGGAACAGCAGTTATTACTGAGCCTGTCTGATGAGGAGTTGAAGGATATAATGATCGATAAGCTGAAGGTTGAAAATGAAAAAAGAGATAATGAGCTTAAGCTGATGGAGAGAGAGCGTGAACTGGAGAAATCGGAAAGAGAAAGGCTTGAGCAGTCAATGGTGCTGGCCAGGGAGAAATATAACAGGGAGATGCAGGAGCAACAAATACATAACCTTGAACAGGAAAGGGCGATACAGAGGCTTGAGCTTTTGCGTCAGGAAAATGAAGAGAAAGAGCTGCTGAGAAAGAACCAGTTGCAGGAGAGTGAAATAAAACAGCAGCAACTGGAGATTGAAAAGGAGCATGAAGCACGTAAACGCCTGATATGGATGGCTGTTCTTTTGGGTATAATTGTGATACTTATACTCGTCAGCTTCATCTCATCGCGCAGAAAAAATATAATACTATCGGAACAGAAGAACGAGATATCATTGCAAAAGGATATTATTGAGGAAAAGAACATGTCGATAACGGACAGCATCGAATATGCCAGCAGAATACAATCGGCAGTCCTTCCTGTTATTAATTTTCTGGACGAATGGGGCATGGATAATTTTATCCTGTTCAAACCTAAGGATATTGTCAGTGGTGATTTTTACTGGGGTCAGAGAAAGGGTCATTTACTGTCATTTGCCGCTGCCGATTGTACAGGGCACGGAGTACCCGGGGCTTTCATGAGCATGCTGGGGAATGCATACCTCAATGATATTATAAATTCAAGGGAGTTTGATAATGCAGGCGATATACTCAACCAGCTCAGAAAGGAAGTGATGTTCTCTCTTAAACAAAAAGGAGAGGAAGGAGAAGCGCAGGACGGGATGGATATATCACTTTGTCTTTATAATATTAAGGATAATATACTCGACTTTGCAGGTGCCAATAACCCTCTCTATATAATACGCGATGATAAGTTGGAAAGGATTGATGCCGATAAAATGCCCATCGGTATTCACCGTTCGTATGATAAACCCTTTACAAATCATCGCATTAAACCGGAGAAAGGCGATCTGATATATCTTTTTTCAGACGGTTATGCCGACCAGTTCGGCGGGACCGAAGGCAAGAAATTCAAATACAGGGCATTCAGGGATATGCTTCTCAGGGAACATAAGAGGCCGATGAAAGAGCAGGGAAAAATGCTGGAAGCAGCCTTTGATGAGTGGAGGGGTGAAATAGAACAGGTCGATGATGTTCTTGTAATAGGAGTGAAATTCTGATTAACGACTCAACAACTTAACGACTCAACAACTTAACAACTCAACGATTAAACAAATAATCCATTGAACTGAATTTTTAAGACAGCCCAATGGATTATCGCTTCAAATCCTCAACCCGGTTATTCAGTCAATTCGTACTGAACCGTACCTTGAATTGATTATTACTTCGGATTTTGTGCCGGCTTTCCCGCCTACCGTAGCTTCAAGATATTTTGAATGCATTTCCTCTATGCGCTGTCTTATTTCAAGATCACTGTCATTGATAGAGCAGCTTGTATACCTGGTATCGCATTTCAGATTATATGATGCATCATCATCAATACTTAACCTTACTGAACTGTATTCAAAGTTGGCGCGTATCAGTTCAAAACCCGGTACTACATTACCTACTTCAAGCGATCCGTATTTGGTTTCAATATCGAGCTTTTTAACAAGGTTGTCAATTTTATAGCCTGTATATCCTGATTCGGCAACAATATTGTTTACGTTTTCTATATTAAACTTGTCGTATTTGCTGTCGATCACTACCGAACTGACGTTTTCAATATTAATATCGGTGGAATAACGTGAATTGATAAGCAAAGCCTGTGCATTGGTAATAAAAAAGTCACCTCCGACATATCTGAGATTCAGTTCGAGCCATCCTGCATCCGAGATATTGCCTACCCTGAGATATTCAGCAGTTATGCTGTTGAGCGGTTCAATATTGCCTCTATTGAGAGCATCAATGTACATCGACCCGTACTTTATCCTTATATCAACATGACCTGATAACACTCCGGCTTTAAAATCTCCGTACTTGTTTTCAAGATCAAGGTTCATGGAAGCTGGCATTTCAATCATGTAGTCAATTGAAAAGCCCCTTCCCGGGCCATTGTTTTCCATTGAAAAGTTCCTGTCTATTACGGTCCTGGCTTCTATGGTGTTATCATTTTCGCTGAATTCGACATCTATCATTGATAGAAGTCTTTCAGCCTTTGAATCGTTTAGAAGTGATACCTGTACAGTCACGACAATATTGATCTTATTATTGCCGGAGCTGACAATTTCCACATCTCCGTAGCGGTTGTTTATCTTAAGCAGTTCAATTCCCGCGGCATCGTATTCCTTTTTTATTTTCTTATCCAGATCGGCTGCATAAGCCGAAACTGACAGGAGCAGGACTAACTGAACAAACAACAAGCTGATTACTGGTTTATAACCTGACCGTTTCATGATTTTTGCTGTTTATTTGGTTACTGAATTCACTATTGTATTCGTTTTCGTTTTCACTCTGAATTTCTTTTAGTTGAGACAGGATATAGTTCATTACGTTAATCTTACTCTGATAGTGATTAATCATAGCGTTAATGACCCTTTCATCATTCGGATTGGCTTTCAGATCTCTCTGCAGTTCATCATATATCTTATCCATACCATCCAGTTCTTCAAGCAGCATTTCTTTTTCCCTGGGATGATCATTGATCCATATATCCTCAATCTGTGTCTCCATCATATTAACCTGATTGACGTAGTACTGTTCAACATTCCTGTATTCTGGAGATACCTCTCCAAGGCTCATTTTCTTTGCGTCGGGACTGAAAACATGTTCCCATATCCACAGTGACGATAGAGAGACCAGCACCGCCACTGCTGCTGCCTTGAGGAGATGAGGCATTATGCTCACACGTTTTGGAGCAACGAACTGCCTTGCTTCCAGCCTGGCTTTAAACCTTTCAAAATGTCCTTCAAACGGCTCATCGCTGTTGAAGAAATCCGTGTTTTTACTGATTATTTTTTCTATATCTTTCATACCTGACAATATTACCTTACCTGTTTTGTACTTCCGTTACCATTCTTCAATTCATTCAGCAGTTTTTGTTTGGCTCTTGATAGCTGCGATCTTGAAGTGCTGCTTGAGATGTTAAGTATCTCTGATATTTCATCATGATCATATCCTTCGATCAGGTAAAGCGATAAAATGATCCTGTAACCGTCGGGGAGTTTGTTAATTGCTGATTTCACCTCATTCATTTTTTCCTCCGGGTACATACTGTTATTATCGCTGTCACCATCAACAGTCTCCTGCAACTCATAATGGATATCAATGTCTTCAAAGATCGCTTTCTGTCTGCTTACGGAATCGAGAGAACGGTTTATTACAATTTTCTTAAGCCATGCTCCGAAACTTACCTTTCCTGAGTATGTATTTATTTTTTCAAAAGCCGAAAGGAATGCTTCCTGCATAATATCTTCAGCTTCCATAATGTCACTCACAATTCTCAGACTGGTATTAAACATTGCTTTATAATACAGTTTATAAATCTGAAACTGTGCTTTCTGATCGCCGTTTTTACATCCGTCGATGAGGTCCTGGTGTATATTGCGGAATGCCGCTTCTGCATTTCCCATATATGTCTGGCTTAATTCATCTATATGTAATGCTGCACCCACTTATTTTGATTTCAATACAATGACTCAATAAAATAGTGGATGCTGCATGAAGTTATGAAAAAATCAGCTATCCCAGATGCAGAACAGGCAAAATCATACCCTGGACGACTTCACCGCTTTCATAATCAAGCTCGGATCCCAGTAAGCTGTGTGGAATGGAGTAGACAATCAGGAGTACAAGCGAGGCCAGAACAGTAAGGAGCGGTTTTTTTTTCTTTCTGTTGCCAAAAATGGCTAAGGCCCAGAAAATGACAGCTATCAGTGTTTTGTTATCGGTAAGGTCCCAGCCAAAAGGAATGCCGGACCAGGCTTCACCAAAAGCGTGGTATTGTACCATAGGGCCCAGGATCATACCGCCTGAAACGAGGAATATGAATGTCCATATACCCCACCTCCGGTAGTATCTGTGTTTGCCCAGAGCCATAAGGCCTGCCAGTGTCGATAGGAGCATGGCAATAAACATTAATAATATATGGGGAGTAAGTATTTTGGAAGGAACGGCTCCTTTGAACCTTATTATCACAGGCTCGTTCTGAAGATAAGTATTACGTCCGTTACCGTCATTTATTTCAAAATAGTATTCTATTTTCCCTGCCGGCGGCTGTGGAGGAATATCCGCAAAAAAACCTTTCTCTTCCGTTATATTAAAGATCCTGTTCATTATGAATGAATTAACCGGGTGTTCTTCGTATTTGAAGTCCACGGCCGTGTAAGGCTCATTTACCCTGAGACGCTTATAATACAATTTCGCACTTATTGTGCTGTCGGGTATTCCGAGTTTGATATAATGGTTTTCACCCAACTCGATGCTTCTGACCAGTTTCAGGCTGTATTCCATCCCATTTACCATAATATCGGTTTGTTTGGGATACGTCGGCCCGGTTTTACGTTGGTAGTAGGCTGCAGATAATGTGATGATGACTGCAAGGACCCAGTATATTGTTGATTTCATCTCTGTTTTTTATTACAATGCTATTAATAATAATTCTTTTTTATCTGCCCTGACCACCTCTACCTGTATTGTCTGACCATGTTCGAGACTGGAAAGCCTGAACATATAGTCCTGTATATTATTTACGGGCATTCCGTTAATAGCTACAATAATATCTCCTTTTTTCATGCCTCCCAATGCGGCAGGTCGTCCGGGTGTGACAAAATCGGCTCTTAGCCCGTTTTTTATACTCCCGGCGAAATCGGGCATAATGCCAAGGGTAACTCCTTTTCCTCTCATTCCCCTGCCTGTCTGTGTTTTTGGTCCGGCTTCTGTAAATACCGGTTTTTCATTTTCGCCTGACAGTTCTTTACCTATTCCATATATCAGCCCGGAGATGTTCACCATTCCTTCATAGTTTATCTTGTCAGGTGTGTCATATGGTGTATGGTAGTCCAGGTGTGCTCCGGTCGAAAAGAACAGCACGGGGATGTCTTTGCCGTAGAATGAGCTGTGATCGGAGGGGCCGTATCCTTCCTGTGAAAGGACAGGCTTCAGCAGGGTAGTATCCGCATTTTTCCATATAATATCAGCAAGGCCTGATGCAGTGCCGGCGCCTCCTATTTGTATAGTTCTGTCCTCCTTTAACCGGCCTATCATATCAAGATTGATCATGGCATTAATATGTTCCGGATCGACGGGGAGATGCTCAACGAGATACTTGGATCCCAGAAGACCCATTTCTTCCGCTCCAAAGGCTCCGAACATGATGCTTCGCGGATTATTTCCTTCGGATGCAAATTTCTCCGCAAGCTCGAGCACGACAGCTACACCCGAGGCATTATCGTCAGCCCCGTAATGGATAGCTGTTGTATCAACGGCCCTGCTGCTGCTACCGGGACCTCCCATTCCCAGGTGATCATAATGACCGCCTATGAATATATATTCATCTTTTAGCACCGGGTCTGTGCCGGGAAGAGTCATGACAACATTATATGTCGTCACCTTTTGCTCTTCCAGGTCCGACTGTCCGTTTACTATACATCCCAGTTCGAACGATAAGGGTGAATACCCGGTATTTAGTTTATCTTCAAGGCCTGTAATACGCTTGTTTTGTTCTGCAAGTATAATATCGGCAACATCCCTTTTTATTCTGAACACCGGAATACCTGTTGAATATTCCCCTTTTGCCAGCGATTCGAACTCATCGGCTGAATCATATTTTTTTCCCGAAACCAGCAATACTCCTGCCGCTCCCTTGTCTTTTGCCAGCATAACCTTATCCCTGTCGGCACTTACCTGTGCAAAATTACTTACAGGATTATCTATTTCAGGGTCGCCTCGCAGTATCAATACCCATTTACCCTCAACATCTATATTTGCATAATCGTTCCATTTAAGTGTATCGGAGCTGATATCAAAACCATAACCTGCGAAGGCAATATTACCCGATATATTTGCATTTTCACTGAAAGCAAAGGGCATGAATTTATCGCTTTCAATATTGTTATTGTTAATTTCCAATATATTATCCGGGCCTGCTTCCAGCCGGGATACGATCTCAAAAGCCTGTAAGCCTTCATTCACAGCTGGAGTCAGACCATAAGACCGGAGTCGGTCTCTTATATATTCTGCGCTTTTTATATCGCCTTCTGTTCCGGGAAATCTGCCCTTCATCTTTTCGGAAGCAAGATAGTCAATATGTTCACTGAGCTCTTCTTCTGTAATTTCAGGTTCATCAACTCCGCTTCTGCTACAGGCAACAGTCAATATCAGAAGGCCTGATATAATATATAATATTAGATCTTTCATGTGGTTATATATTTAAGCACAAAAATAACATACTTTGATAAAATGAAAAGTCCGGATGCTCTTTATCATTATACATCCGGACTATACTGCTCATGCTTGTTTCTGTGTTGCTATTCGAATTTTCTGAACGTGTCTTTAATAATATTCATAGCTTCTCTCAGTTGTTCTTCAGTTATGACAAGAGGAGGGGCAAAGCGGATAATATGTTCGTGTGTGGGTTTGGCTATTAACCCGTTGTCCATCATGGCCAGACAAACATCCCAGGCGGTTTTGTTTCCTTTGGGTTTTATGACAACTGCATTAAGCAGTCCTTTGCCTCTGACAAGTTCGATCATCTCCGATTTTATACTTTTGAATTCATCCCTGAATATCCTGCCCAGATATTCGGCCTTCTCAGCCAGTTTCTCTTCCCTGATGACCTCCAGTGCCGCTATCGCAACCTTACCGGCAAGAGGGTTCCCTCCGAATGTAGAACCATGTTCTCCGGGTTTGATGACAAGCATAATATCATCATCAGCCAGTACTGCGGAAACAGGCAATACACCTCCTGACAATGCTTTGCCCAGTATAAGAATATCCGGTCTTACACCTTCATGATCGCAGGCCAGCAGTTTTCCTGTTCTGGCAATACCGGTTTGTACTTCGTCTGCAATGAAAAGCACATTCTTCTCCTTACATAACTCATATGCTTTTTTAAGATAACCCTCATCCGGAACATATACACCTGCTTCGCCCTGTATCGGTTCAACGAGGAAACCTGCTACATCAGTATCCTGCAGTGCTTTTTCCAGGGCTTCAAGATCGTTATAGGGTATGGTGATGAACCCGGGAGTGTACGGTCCATAGTCTTTGCGGGCTTCCGGATCAGTCGACATCGATACGATGGTAATGGTCCTTCCGTGGAAATTATTCTCACATACAATAATTTTGGCTTTGTTCTCTTCGATGCCCTTCTTCAGGTATGCCCATTTACGGCAAAGCTTGAGTGCTGTTTCATCAGCCTCGGCACCTGAGTTCATTGGCAGTATCTTATCATAGCCGAAATACCTGGTTACAAATTCTTCATATTCACCGAGAACATTATTATAAAAAGCCCTTGAGGTAAGTGTAAGTATTTTTGCCTGTTCGGTAAGGGCTTTAATAATCCTGGGATGGCAATGACCCTGATTGACAGCCGAATAAGCTGACAGAAAATCAAAATATTTCTTCCCTTCGACATCCCATACGAAAGGACCTTCTCCGCGTTCAAGCACAACGGGCAGGGGATGATAGTTGTGTGCCCCGTACTTGTCTTCCTTGTTAATATAGTCTTGTGAATTCATGTAATTGATATTTAATAACTTGATAAAATCCTAATTATTATACAAAATAATTAAAAGCAGGCGAGAATTCCTATGACTTTTGAGTATAATTTTTTCAGTCCTGCAAAAGATCGGGCCTTAACTTCCTTGTCCTCTCAATTGATTTTTCCAGTCTCCATTTTTCAACTTCGGGTGTGTTGCCCGACAATAATATTCCCGGTACTTCCCACCCTCTGAAATCAGCCGGTCTGGTATAGACAGGAGGAGCGAGGAGGTTGTCCTGGAATGAGTCGGAGAGAGCTGACTGTTCATCGGATATAGCCCCCGGAATTAACCTGACTATTGCATCTGTTATCATAGCTGCAGGCAGTTCACCTCCCGAAAGAACAAAATCGCCAACCGATATTTCACGGGTGATAAGGTAATCCCTGACCCTCTGATCAATACCTTTATAGTGTCCTGCAAGTATTATAATGTTCTTTTTCATCGACAACCCGTTGGCCATATGCTGATCGAAACGGACGCCATCCGGACTTGTATATATTATTTCATCATAGTCCCTCTCTGATTTAAGCTTTTCAATGGCTTTGTAAATGGGTTCAATAGTCATAACCATACCTGAGCCTCCTCCGAAAGGATAATCATCAACCGACTTGTACCTGTCTCCGGTAAAATCGCGGAGATTAATTATATTGATACTAACAAGGCCTTTTTCTCTGGCCCTTTTTACTATCGAATAGCTCAGCGGACCCTCTATCAGTTCGGGTAAAACCGTGATTATATCTATCCTCATGATTATCCTTCCTTTATGTTATGCAAAGATACCAAAATACCTGATTTACTTCTCTCACAAAGAAGATGGCTGTTCAATCTTTAGTTTTTTTTCATAATTTGCGTCAAAATAATATCTAATCATTTATAAAATGAGAAACATTGTATTTTTAATTTCTTTTCTGATTATGACTGTAGTATTTTCATGTACACAAACAGATAAAGCCGATCTGGTGATTATAAACGGTAAGGTGTTTACGAATGATAAGGATAACAGGATAGCCGGGGCGGTAGCTGTTGCAGGCGACAGAATAGTTGCCGTTGGCAGTAATTCAGACATCAGGAAATATATAGATGATTCATTTACAAAGGTTATAGATGCTGAAGGTAGGCTTGTAATACCTGGGTTCAATGATGCGCATGCTCATTTCGGCCCTGTTGACCCGGATTATATTGAGCTAAGATATATAACTGATCCTTCGGTGATAACTGAAAAAGTAAAAGAGCAGGTTGGAAGGTCAAAGCCAGGCGAACTGATAAGGGGTGGACACTGGGAACATGAAATGTTCACGAACAAAAAATGGCCCACCAAAGAGCTTATTGATAAGGTTTCACCTGATAATCCTGTGGTGCTGAGCAGGGCCGACGGCCATTCGGTACTTGTGAACAGTTATGTAATAAAGAATTCGGGTATTACGGCCGGCACGCCTGATCCGTTTGGCGGGGAGATACAACGGGATCCGGAGACCGGCGAGCCGACCGGTATATTCAAGGAATCGGCACAGGATCTTCTTAAATATGGAGCTGTTCCGGTAAAAAGAACAAAAGAGGAAGAAAAGGAAAGAGAACTTAAGGGATATCTTATGGCCTTACAGATGGCACGTGAGCTTGGAATAACAAGTATACAGATACCCGGTAAGGCCGACTGGGGTATGTATGAGAATCTTCAGAATGATGGTAATCTTACATGCAGAATTGATATTGGCGGGGTATTGACTGCTGATGCTGATCAGCTTTCACACTTTGAGGAACTGAGTAATAAGTATCCACATGAGAATGACTGGCTGAGATTCGGCTACCTTAAAGGTTTTATCGACGGTACTCTGGGATCGGCTACTGCACTAATGTTTGAACCGTTCAGTGATGAGCCGGATAAGTCGGGACTTCCGCAAATGACATACGAAGAACTTGAAAGAAGGGTGCTGGCATCTGATGCTGCCGGATTTCAGATAGGGATACATGCCATAGGAACAAAAGCCAATAACTGGGTACTGAATGCATACGAAAATGCACAGACTGTGAACGGCAGCAGGGACAGCCGTCACAGGATTGAGCATGCCCAACTGCTTATTGATGATGATATACCCCGTTTTGCTGAACTGGGAGTGATAGCGAGTATGCAACCAACCCATTGTATTACGGATAAAAGATTTTGTGAAAAGAGAATAGGGCTTGAGAGGAGTAAGGGAGCATATGCATGGCGTTCATTGCTCGATACCGGAGCCGCTATAGCTTTCGGAACAGATTATTCGGTTGAGCCGCTTAATCCTATGGAAGGCCTGTATGCTGCCGTTACAAGAAAAGACAGGCTTGGAGAAGAAGGGGAGGGATGGTTTCCGGAACAGAAACTAAGCATGGAGGAGGCCATCAGGCTTTATACCCTGGAACCGGCATATTCTCAGTTTATGGAAGACCGCAAAGGGATAATAAAGAAAGGTTACCTTGCCGATATTGTAATAACAGACAAAGATCTTCTGTCTGTCCCTGAGACTGAGATCATGCAGACAAAAGTCGATTATACCATAGTCGGCGGAAAGATTGTATATCAAAGATAGGCATCAGTATAATTTATATATAATCGCTGATTTTACGCGTCAGGCAGTTTGAATTAACAGACTATTTCTTTGATAACAAATGAAAACAGGGCATTTTATTTGTTTTTAATTTTTATTATCATTCGGGCTACCTTTTTCCTGTATTCAAGTATATCCCCGGGATTTTTGGTATAGTCTTTTCCGCTATTAAACAGTTTGCCCTGTATCCTGAGCAACTCATCCGCCTCCTTTACAATCTTACTGTTTCTTCCGGTAATGCTGTTTTTCATCATCTCAAGAAGGGTCAGGTATTCATAATCTTCGATACCCTGCCTCAGAAATTCGAGCCTTAACGAAGGAACAGGTCCTTCGGTATATTTTGTTTTGTCACTGCCCGGATGCCTGTTGGGAGGATAAAATAACCTGCCGTCCCCGTTGCCCCATAGCGATTGCTTACCATAGGGCCATCCGTAACCCTGTACAAAAGATGCAGGTTCCGACCATGGATTCTGAAGATAGCCTTCAGGGGATGCCGAATACGAATTCCAGTAGTTTGTCGACCAGATAAGTATACCGTTCAGCCTGTATGAATAAGTCATCCAGAGCCATATTCTCATATTTACAGCATCATGATCTATAAATTCAGATACCCAGGGTGCTTTAGGGGCTGTACACAGGTACGACCAGTATTCATGTCCCCCGGCTGTCAGTTCCTTTGCTCTTACAGGGTCAACGCGGTGAAAGATGGTGCAGGTAATGTCTGTTACATCCGTTATCTCAGGACCGGGATCATTTTCAGTCAGGAAGGTGGTTAATTTCGGCGCTGACCGTTTAATAGTCTCCATTCCCTCCCTTACGAAAGGATAATCCTTTTTTGCAGGTTCGTCGAACCAGTATATATATTCCTTACCGAGCCATCCTTTCTCTTCAAGATGATCCTGTACTGACGACAGGTACAGGTTCATCAGTTTGTCATAAGCAGGGCTCCCTTTCATAAAATATTCAAAGATCCATTCCTCCCTGCTGAAATAAGTTCCGCTGCCTGTTCCTTTAAGATAAAGCCTGAAGGAGTTAAACCCGAATTCGTCCAGGTACCTTTCGCCGGCCCGGTCAAAGTCACTGAAATCAATGTCAAGCCCTATATTGGTTGTATCAATCTCGAAATCACCCTGTTTAATAAGATTTGTTTTGTCGCCTGTATCTGTCAGTATTACATTATCCAGCCATATCCTGCCTGTGTTCTCTCCTGCAGCAGTCCTGAAAACAGGAAAAAACATAAGTTTTAATGATGATACTTTATCACTAAAAGGACCAATAGTGAATAACTGGCTGCTCCATATACTGTCACAGTTAAATACTTCCATCCTGTTCTCAAAAACCATTTTTCCCCCTTCCGCATCGTAACCCTCAAACAGAACACAGTATTGATGGTCCGTCCTGTCGGATTTGATATTCCATCTTAAATCGTATTTTTTGCCGGGATCAATATTTATATTGGTTTTGTAACCGGCCACCGGAGAGCTTTGAGGATCGCTATCCTCTATCATAAGGGAATAATCCCCGTTAAATGAATTATTAAAATCGTATATTCCTCCTTCCCATTCCGTACCGCTTATTGTAACCCTGACAGGATAGAGGTAGAACGGATCATACGGAGCGATCCTGTAATCCCTGAAAGCCTGCATATACAGGTCAAAGGTCTCCCTGATCTCTTTTTCATCCGTAAGATTATGATATGCAGCGATCTTATCAACGCTCAGACCGAAGCCTGAACGCAGTGATGTTTTTTCAGGGAGACAGAAATCCCAGATATTCAGTTTAAGAGGAACTTCCTGTATCAGTCCCTGTCCTGATATTATTATTGATCCGGTATATATACCTGCTGCAATACTATCGGGAACATGAACCGTGATCCAGAATACTGTATTCTCCCCGGTATATGCCGTAACGGGATGTTTTGCTTCAGGAAGCGGGTCAGGCCAGTCGCCTGCATAGGCATAGCTGTCCGTTGGTCTGGTGATCTTTACATATTCAACATTTCTTACCGTGATATTATCCTCCCCTATGATACCTGATTCACTTATGAGTTCTCCTGCTGTTATTTTCAGGCTATCGATTTTTTTCCCCGGGAATAAGATCAGTTGGAATGGCTCATATTCATTTTTTGCCGACCACAATTCTATTGCATTTTTTTTCCGGGAAGGAGCCCTGGTATTGCGCATAATCTTGTATGCTCCCTCACACCACCAGAGCGAAAAATCCTTGTTCTTCTCAAAAAGATATCCGAACCCGCCTTCGTCAGCGTGATAGGGATCCGTCTTTTGACCGTTGAGAGCTGCCGGGGAACAAAAAAGAGACACGATTAAAAGGATATGTTGTGCCGGTTTAATATAGTCCATATGCCTTATTTAAATACGCTGGCGTCAAAGTTACTAATTAATGTTTCCTTCCTATATTTATAATAACTTAAAAAAACAAGGTATTTTAGTCCCCTAAAAACAACTGTTATGCAAATCACGATAATTGGTTACGGAAGGATGGGCAGGGAGGTTGAAGCAATGGCTTCATCCAAAGGGCATGAGGTAGTACTCAGGATTGATAAGGACAACAGGGATATGCTTGACTCTCCAGTGTTCAGTCAGACTAATGTCGCAATTGAATTCAGCACACCTGAAACGGCATTCGATAATATTTCCGGTTGCATAATGAAGGGTATTCCGGTGGTATCGGGGACAACGGGATGGATTGAACGCCTGCCGGAAATAGTGAATATGGTAAAAAAAGAGGATGGGAGCTTCCTTTATGCCTCGAACTTCAACATAGGAGTCAATATATTATTCAGCCTTAATAAGAGGCTGGCCTCTATAATGAACGGCTTTCCTTCCTATGAGGTCAATATAGAAGAGAAACATCATATACGGAAAAAAGATGCGCCCAGCGGTACAGCCATAAGTCTGGCTGAGGATATTATCAGGGAATGTGAGGCATATGAATCATGGTATCTCAACAGAGCTTCTTCCAATGGCAGAATAGGGATACATTCCGTAAGGGAAGGAGATATCCCCGGAACACACAGGATTGAATGGAATTCCGATTCCGATAGTCTTGTCCTTGAACATGAAGCTCATAGCAGGGAAGGATTCGCACTTGGTGCGATTTTTGCTGCCGAGTATATTCAAAAACGTAAAGGAGTATTTACAATGAGCGATTTACTCGGTTTTTAAATTAAAACATTACTTTTGCCTCTCCAATATAACATATAAACAATGTCAGGTATTCTAAAAAATAAGTATTTCAGGTTTGCCATTGCAGCAATCATTTATATCCTTTGGGTCATATGGGTAGGTAATTTCTGGTTATTAGCCGGTCTGGCCGTCATATTTGATATTTATATCACAAAAAAGGTCAACTGGGCTTTCTGGAAAAAGAGGGAAGGACCCAACAGTACTTTTATCGAATGGCTTGATGCCCTGATATTCGCAGTTATTGCAGTCACGCTTATTAATATTTTTCTTTTTCAGAACTACAGGATACCTACTCCCTCAATGGAGAAATCACTCAGGGTTGGGGATCATCTTTTTGTAAGTAAAGCGGCGTATGGCCCCAGGCTGCCTAATACACCGATAGCCTTTCCTTTCACCCAGCATACTATCCCTATTATAAAGACCAGATCGTGGTCGAACCTTATTACTGCACCATATAAAAGGCTAAAGGGATTTGGCGATGTCGACAGGTATGATGCTGTTGTTTTTAATTTCCCTGCCGGAGATACAGTGGTAATACAGAACCAGACTACAGCTTATGAAGAAATACTCAGGTCGGAAGCAGCTGCCATGGAAAGTTATGATGAGTATCTGGGAAATAAAAAAGTAACTAAAGAAGCATATCTTGAACGGGCCCGGGAAAAGGTATTGAATGAGAACGATATTATTTACAGACCTGTTGACAGACGGGAAAATTATGTTAAGAGATGTGTCGGTATACCTGGAGATACAATTAAGCTAAAAGGGGGAATACTATATGTGAATGGGGCAAAAGCCCCTGTTGTTGAGTCACAACAGGCCAACTACTGGGTTCAGACCGATGGCTCAAGAATCAACCCCAGGGCTTTTGAAAGGCTTGATATTTATAAATCAGACCAGAATATGGTTTCCGGAAGTATGTATATTCTTCCTCTTACACAATCCAATGCAGAAGCTTTGAACACTTTCAGAAATGTAAAGGAAGTGCGGAGAGACCTAAGGGCTGAAGGGCAGTATGGAGCACATATCTTTCCCCATAATCCGTATTATCCCTGGAATGAAGATTATTTCGGCCCCCTGTGGATGCCTGAAAAGGGAGCTACGGTAAAGCTCGATTCCAATAATATATGTATATACAAAAGGATAATAGATGTATACGAGGACAATGACCTTGTAATTGATGGAAACAGGTTCTTTATCAATGGTGAAGAGACAGACAGCTATACCTTTAAAATGGATTATTACTGGATGATGGGTGATAACAGGGGCAACTCGGCCGACTCACGCTTCTGGGGATTCGTACCGGAAGACCATATCGTAGGTCATCCGAAGTTTATCTGGTTATCGATCGATAAGGAGGCCAGTGGCATTAAAAGGATCAGGTTCAGGAGAATGTTTCGCAGTATCAGGTAGGAGGCAATCACTTATAACCTCACCACCGTTTCCCTGCCATCACTGTCTATTACTATATTTCCTTTATTCTCATTGATATCCCCGTTTAAGATCGCAATTGATATCTTGTCGGTTATTTCTTTTTGAATTAATCGTTTAAGAGGCCTTGCCCCGAATTGTATATTAAATCCTTTTTCCCTTAGATACCTGACACATGCATCGGTAAGTCTTAGCTTCAGGCCCTGCTTGTCAAGAGTCTTCTGCAGCTTTCCTATCTGGATATCAATAATGCCGCTGATATCATTTTTTGTCAGGGGCTTAAACATTATCAGCTCATCAATACGGTTAAGGAATTCAGGCCTTACGCTTTTCTTTAATATATCAAATACCTGATCTTTTGACTTTTCTATAAGCTCTTCGGCATTTGATTCATTATATGTTTCAAAGTTTTCCCTTATCAGCTCCGAACCAAGGTTTGAAGTCATTATTACTATTGTGTTTTTAAAGTTGGCAACCCTGCCCTTATTATCGGTAAGCCTTCCGTCTTCGAGAACCTGAAGTAATATATTAAAGGTATCGGGATGTGCCTTTTCTATCTCATCAAGCAATATTACAGAATAGGGCTTACGTCTTACGGCTTCGGTCAGCTGCCCGCCCTCATCATAACCTATATATCCGGGAGGAGCGCCTACCAGCCTTGATACGGCATGCCTTTCCTGATATTCGCTCATGTCTATACGTGTCATAAGCGATTCATCGTTAAACAGGTATTCGGCTAGAGCCCTGGCAAGTTCGGTCTTACCGACACCTGTTGTACCCAGGAAAAGAAAAGAACCTACCGGTCTGTTTTCATCTGATAAGCCTGTACGGCTCCTCCTTATAGCGGCAGCTACTGCATTGATGGCTTCATCCTGGCCGACCACTCTTTTATGCAATTCCGTCTCTATTCTCAGCAATTTGTCTTTTTCGGTCTGAAGCATCTTTGTGACAGGAATACCGGTCCATCGTGATACTATTTCTGCTATATCTTCCGAAGTGATCTCTTCCCTTACAAGCCGTTTTCCGTTTTTTTCATATTGTTGCAGCTTATCTATTGCAGCTTTGAGCTCCGCTTCTGCTGCCGGCAGTTTTCCGTATCTTATTTCAGCTACTTTGCCAAGATTACCTTCCCTTTCGGCTTTTTCAGCCTGGTACCTGTATTCTTCTATTTTTTGCTTCTCTGTCTGGATCTCCGTTACAACCTCCTTTTCATCTTTCCACAATGCAGTCAGTTGTTTTCTTTCCTCTTCCATCTGTGCCAGTTGTTCTTTTATCTTTTCAACTTTTTCCCTGTCTTTCTCCCTGCTGAACGCTACCTTTTCAATTTCCATTTGCTGTATCTTCCTGTCGAGAATGTCAATTTCTTCGGGTTTTGAATTCATCTCTATTCTCAGATGAGCTGCCGCTTCATCAATAAGGTCTATAGCCTTATCGGGGAGGAAACGGTCACTTATATACCTGACAGAAAGTTGTACTGCTGATATTATAGCTTCGTCCCTGATCCTTATCTTATGGAAATTTTCATAGCGTTCCTTAATACCCCTGAGTATTGATATAGAGTCTTCCTCGTCGGGTTCATCAATAAATACTTTCTGGAACCTTCTTTCAAGAGCTTTGTCTTTCTCAAAATATTTTTGGTATTCGTTCAGCGTGGTTGCGCCTACAGCCCTTAGTTCTCCTTTTGACAGAGCAGGCTTAAGGATGTTTGCCGCATCCATAGCGCCTTCACCGCCTCCTCCTGCGCCTACAAGGGTATGTATCTCATCGATGAAAAGAATTATATTACCGTCTGAACTAACCACTTCCTTTACTACTGATTTGAGTCGTTCCTCAAATTCACCTTTATATTTTGCTCCTGCTATCAGAGCACCCATGTCGAGCGAATAGATCTTCTTTTCGAGGAGATCCTCAGGGACATCGCCGTTTACTATTCTGAATGCTATCCCCTCTGCAATAGCTGTTTTCCCGACGCCGGGTTCTCCCACAAGTATTGGATTGTTCTTTGTACGCCTGGCGAGTATCTGCAATACCCTTCTTATTTCATCATCCCTGCCTATTACCGGGTCAAGCTTACCGTTCTTTGCGCTTTCATTCAGGTTTACGGCATATTTTCCAAGTGCGTTATATGTCTCTTCCGCATTCTGGCTGTTCACTTTATCACCCTTTCTCAGCTCTTTCATGGCTGCTTTTAAATCTTTGGTGTTCAGCCCGCTGTCTTTCATAAGAGAGGAAACATCTCCGGGGATGTTTATTAAAGCTGTAAGCAGGTGCTCGAGCGAGATATATTCATCGCCCGACCGTCCGGCCTCCTTCTCTGCTTCAGCAAGCACCCTGCCTGCAGCGTCGGACAGGTATACCTTACCTCCCTGTACCCTGGGGTAGCTGCTTATTATGCTTTCCAGGGCAGATCTTAGTGTATGCTCGTTAACTGAAAGTTTCCTGTATATATACGGAAGAATATTATCATCAATATCCATTATACCTTTCAGCAGATGGCCTGTTTCAATTGCCTGGTTCCCGTTATCCAAAGCCATGTTCTGTGCCCTTTGTACGGCTTCCTGTGATTTTATTGTGTATTTCTCGAACTGCATGATTAAAATTTTTCAGTCTTATTTCAAATGGTGTGCCGGTTAATATGCAGGATTAGTATGTCAGACACTAACATTCATTCATTCAAAATCTTGGTTAATAAAATATATCTGAGCAGCCCTGGGATTGATATATTTAATGTGTCAAAATGACATCTATGTATTTAAAATACAAGACATTATGACAGTAATGCATTGACATAAATCGTTTAAAGGTTATGCAGTCCAATAGTTCTGCAGTTTCACAGTTAGCGTTCAGCGTTCCGGGTTCCGGGTTTTTTGATTTGTAAACAATGAGTTGTTACTCCTGATCCATTGTCCTCTTTGCTGATGCGGATCTCTCTTGCTGGCGCGGATCTCTCTCCGTCCGCCGAAGCTTCAGCGTAGACGGAAGATCCATGCTATTTTCTTAAACAGTTATCAGTTAACTATTCAATCCAATATACCAATTATCATAGTGAATTGTGGACTGAGGACTGTAGATTGCCAATTGCCGACTGCCCGGTATTCCGTTACCTTTAGTCCTTTGTCTTTAGTCTTTGGTCTTATAATAAGCTTGTTCCCGAATTTATTATAGATAGTAATATTAACGGGGAGGGCGTAAAAAAGGAAGGCGCCCTTGTGATGGGGCGCCTTCCTTTGGCTCTTTCGAAATATGTTAACAAATTATTTTACTTTCTCTACAATTGCTTTAAAAGCTTCAGGGTGGTTCATTGCAAGGTCAGCAAGTGTTTTCCTGTTAAGGGCAATACCTTTTTTATTGATTTTACCCATAAACTCGGAGTAACTCATATCATACTGCCTTGTTGCGGCATTGATCCTCTGTATCCACAGTGCCCTGAAATTACCTTTCTTTTTTCTTCTGTCGCGGTAAGAATACTGCATACCCTTTTCGAGGGCATTCACAGCTACCGTGTAAACGTTTTTCCTGCGACCGAATTGTCCTTTTGTTTGCTTCAGAACTTTTTTCCTTCTTTTTTTTGAAGCAACCGCATTAGTTGATCTTGGCATTGTTCTTCGATTTATTGAATGTGAGCGCTCCTTAGGGAGACTTATTCAGCTACACATTCTGTTAATACTCAATTTATTCTCTCTCTCCTGCGTCAGCGTTACTTTTTAGCCAAAAGAATTTTTACATTCTTCTCATCTGCTTTATCAACTGTACCTGCATATGTCAGGTTTCTCTTTCTTTTAGTTGATTTTTTAGTGAGAATGTGGCTTTTGTACGCATGCTTACGCTTAATCTTCCCTGAGCCTGTAAAAGAAAATCTTTTTTTGGCACCGGGATTTGTCTTCATTTTTGGCATTTCGTACAGTTTTTATTTATTTGAAAGAACCTATTTTCTTTTTTTCGGAGAAATAGTAATTATCATTCTCTTTCCTTCCAGTTTTGGCATCTGTTCCACAACCCCGTAATCTTCGAGATCCGATGCCAGCCTGAGTAACAGTATCTCACCTTTCTCCTTGAATAATATTGACCGTCCCTTAAAGAACACGTATGCTTTTAATTTGGCTCCGTCTTCGAGGAATTTAACGGCATGTTTCAGCTTAAAGTTATAATCATGATCATCAGTATTGGGGCCGAATCTTATTTCCTTTACAACAACCTTTGTTGCTTTAGCTTTCATTTCCTTCTGTTTCTTTTTCTGCTGATAAAGAAACTTCTGATAATCAGCGATTTTACAAACAGGAGGATCTGCTTTTGGGGATATCTCAACGAGATCCAGTTCCATCTCGTCGGCAAGCCTTAAAGCATCCCCTAATGACATAACTTGCGCTTCTACGTTGTCCCCCACAACCCTTACTACCTTAGCAGTAATGCGGTTATTGATTCTGTGAGGCATTCTGTCATCATGTCTCCTGGGTGGCATTTTTCTTTGTACTGCTATAATTAAATCCTCCTTTAGTTATTTTTCTATGTCGTTATTATTCAAATTCTTCTTTTTCTTTCAGCTTGAAGAATTCAACAAATTCCTGCAATTTCATTACTCCTTTATCGCCTTCTCCCTGTTTCCTGACAGAAACAGTTTGCGTATTTTCTTCATTTTCACCTATGACGAGCATATAGGGTATATGCTTTAACTCATTATCCCTTATCTTCTTACCTATCTTCTCGCTACGTTCGTCAATCAGTGTGCGAATATCGGAATTATTTAAGAAATTTAAAACTTTTTTTGAATAATCATGATATTTTTCACTGATTGGCAGTATGATAACCTGATCGGGGCTGAGCCATAAGGGGAGTTTACCTGCGGTACTTTCAATAAGCAGGGCGACAAACCTTTCCAGGCTGCCGAAGATAGCCCTGTGAAGCATTACCGGCCTGTGTTTCTGGTTATCGGCTCCTGTATAGTTCAGGTCAAACCGTTCGGGCAGGTTATAATCGACCTGTATTGTACCAAGTTGCCACTGGCGTCCTATTGCATCCTTAACCATGAAGTCGAGCTTGGGCCCGTAGAATGCTGCTTCCCCCTCGACAATAGTGGTTTCAAGATTTTTTTCTCCTGCAGCTTCAATAATTGCTTTCTGCGCTTTTTCCCAGTTTTCGTCAGTTCCGATGTATTTTTCACTGTCTTCCGGATCGCGTAACGATATCTGGGCTGTGTAAATATTAAATCCAAGTGACTTGAATACCCATTGAACAAGGTCTATAATCTTCTTGAACTCTTCTTTCATCTGGTCAGGCTCGCAGAAATGGTGAGCGTCGTCCTGTGTAAAGCTTCTGACCCTGGTAAGCCCGTGCAGTTCTCCATGCTGTTCGTATCTGTATACAGTACCGAATTCAGCCATTCTGACCGGCAGGTCTTTATATGAGTGTTGGGTGGCATTGTATACTTCACAATGATGAGGGCAATTCATCGGTTTAAGCATGAACTGCTCTCCTTCCTGTGGAGTATTCATCGGCCTGAATGAGTCAGCTCCGTATTTTTCGTAATGACCTGAGGTCTTATACAATTCCACATTACCAATATGCGGTGTTGACACAATAGAGTATCCTCTTCTTTTCAGTTCCGCTGTCAGGAAGTCGATGAGCCTTTGCCTGAGATCGGCTCCCCTGGGTAACCATAAAGGTAATCCCATGCCGACTCTGGGAGAAAAAGAAAATAATTCCAGTTCTCTGCCTATTTTTCTGTGATCCCTTTTCCTTGCTTCTTCCAGCATAACCAGGTATTCATCCAGCATCTTTTGTTTCGGAAAGGTAATACCGTAAATCCTGGTCATCATTTTTCTTTTCTCGTCACCACGCCAGTAAGCTCCTGCTACACTAAGCAGTTTTATAGCTTTTATGTCGCCGGTATCAGTCAGATGAGGGCCGCGACACAGATCTGTGAACTTACCAAGCCTGTACAATGATATCGTACCATCTTCCAGTTCTTCAATAAGCTCTGTTTTATATTCATCGCCCTTGTCTGTAAAAAGCTTCATTGCATCTGACTTGCTTATCTCTGTACGCTCAACACTCTCATTCTTCCCTGCAAGTTCCTTCATCTTCTTTTCAATGGACGGAAGATCGGATTCGCTGATAACAACACCTTCTCCCGTGTCGACATCATAATAAAAGCCGTTTTCAATTGCAGGACCTATTCCGAATTTTATACCGGGGTATAATTCTTCGAGGGCGTATGCCATAAGGTGAGCGCTTGTATGCCAGAATGTATCCCTTGCTTCCTTATCTTCCCATTTGTGAAAAACAATATCTGCATCTTCATTTACAGGCCTGCCAAGATCTCTGACCTCAGCGTTTACAGTGGCTGCGTAAATCTGGCGTGCCAGACCGGGACTGATGCTTCTGGCAATATCAAGGCTGCTTATGCCAGGCTCAAACTGCCTTACGGAATCATCCGGAAATCTTATATTGATCATGTTATTCATTCTCTTTAAGAGTCAGTCTGCAAAGATAATGATAATTTTATACGGCGAAAGACAAACGGTATTCACTACTCACTCATTTTAATTGGCACATTATTTGATTTATATTTGAAGAAACTAAATATCAGAATAATGAAAAAGGTCTTTTATATATTATTAATACTTCCTGTTATACTCTCTTCATGCGAAGTACATCCCGATGCATTTTTTTATGCCGATAAGGTTGAAGCATACATAGGTGAAGAAATCACGTTTACAAACGATTCATATAATGCAGTCGATTTTGAATGGGATTTTGGTGATGGTTATATCTCAAATACAGTACATCCTGTACATAGTTATTTAGCATCGGGAACCTACGAAGTATCACTGACGGCCTGGTCAAAGACAGGTGCAAGAGATAAGGCTTACCAGACAATTACGGTAGTGCCGCCTACAATACTTGAGATAGAAGTACTTGAATGGAATGATGAGTACCCCGTTCCCGAAGCAAGAGTAAGGTTGTATCCGACGCTTGCCGACTGGGATGCTCAGACAAACAGAGAAGCAGAAGGTTATACCAGGTCAAACGGCAAAGTCACTTTTTACGGGCTGGAGCCTTTTGTTTATTATGTCGATGTTTTTGAAGAACATCATGATAACTATGATCTTCGGGGTTATATGAATGATGATTATATCAGGATCAATCAACTGATCCCGAATGAGATCAATACATACATTGCATATGTCGATTATGTCGGAAAGAAAGGCGGCAATGAACGTGATAGTACCATGGTAATACGAAAGCTGGAAAGAAAACCAAAGAAATAACAACGACAAAGGACAAAAGACTAACGACTAAAGGGCTGATGATGGGATATACTTTTTCCCCTTTAGCCTTTTGTCTTTAGCCGTTCGTCTTTAGTCTTTCTGTCATAAATCGGTTGAGAATACTGCCTGTGCCTTATCCCTTAGATTATAGCTGGATGTCATTACCTCACCGTAAGCGCCTGCCGAGCGTATTGCCAGCAGATGCCCGCGGGCAGTCTGCGGAAGATCAATATATTTCCCGAAACTGTCGCTTGATTCGCAAATAGGCCCCACAACATTGTATTTATGCTTCTGTTTGTCGGAGCTTATATTTTCAATCTTATGATGTGCCTGATAAAGGGCAGGTCTGATCAGGTCAGTCATCCCCGCGTCAACGACTGCAAAGTTGGTTTTGCTTCCGTTCTTTATATAAAGAACCCTTGTGATAAGGCTTCCGGCCTGACCTGTTACCGAACGTCCGGGTTCAAAATGAACGGTCTGTCCGCTGCGAAGCTCAAGCAATTCATTAAAGATGCCGAAATATTCTTTAAAATCAGGGGTCTCCTCAGGGTCGTCATAGTTTATGCCAAGTCCGCCCCCTACATTTATATGATCAACAACAATATTATGATTCTCAAACCAGTTTTGTATTTCGTTGACCTTTAAACACAGACTCTTAAAAGCATTCATCCTTTTGATCTGTGACCCGATATGGAAATGAAGTCCGACCAGTTCAATATTGGAGAGTTTTCCTAACTTTTCAGTTACAGCCTCCATTTCCCACATACTGATCCCGAATTTTGTTTCCTCAATGCCTGTGGTAATATATTTATGAGTAAATGCCTCAATATTCGGATTGATCCTGAGTGCAATCCTGGATTTGTAATTCTTTTCAGATGATATCTTGTTTATCACCTCCAGTTCTTCAACAGATTCAACATTGAAGCAGAAAATATTATTGTCTATTCCTGTTATTATTTCTTCATCGGTTTTTCCGACTCCTGCAAAAACTATATCACCGGGATCGAATCCTGTTTTCAGCGCCATTTTTATTTCATTACCGCTGACACAATCGGCGCCAAATCCTTTTGAAGATATTTCCCTCAGGATTCTTTCATTGGCATTTGATTTCAGTGCATAGTGCACTTTATAACCATACCTGCCTGCTTCATTACAAATAACGGAAAGGGTATTTCCCAGGACATCCATATCATAATAATAGAAAGGTGTTCTGATCGCTGACATTTTTTTGACTATATCTTTGCTAAGCATCTTCTTTTAGGTTAAATAAAGTACTGTTGAGGGCTTTCAGGGCTCCGACCTTGAAACTGCTGTCGGTAAGAAGGGAAACGTTATGCCTGCTGCCTCCGTATGATATCATCCTCAGGGGGATACCATGGAGGGCATTGAATATCTCTACTGTTGTTCCGGCTTTTTCAGCAATGAAGTCTCCCACAATGCAAATAATGGTCTGATCCTTTTCCACCTCAACAGTCCCCAGTTCGCGGAGATCCTCAAGTATTTTTTCAAGGTTTGAGTTATCATCTATTGTTATGGAGACAGCGACCTCGGAGGTTGTTATCATGTCTATGGCAGTTCTGTATATCTCGAATATCTCAAATACTTTTCTCAGAAAACCATGAGCCAGAAGCATTCTTGCAGATTTGATCTTTATAACCGTTATACCGTCTTTGGCAGCTACGGCTTTATAGCCCTGCCTCTTGTAATCAGAGCTTATTATTGTTCCTTCATCATCAGGATCCATGCTGTTTTTGAGCCTGACAGGTATATTTTTCTCCCTTGCGGGAACAACGCTGCTCGGGTGAAGTATTTTTGCCCCGAAATATGCAAGTTCAGCAGCCTCATCATATGATAATTCACGTATCACCCTGGTTTCGCCTACATAACGGGGATCATTATTATGAAGGCCGTTTATATCGGTCCATATTTGTATCTCACTGACTTCCAGAACAGACCCTATAATAGTTGCCGAGTAGTCACTACCGCCTCTTTTCAGGTTGTCTACTTCCCCGTATGCGTTGCGGCATATATAACCCTGTGTGATTATTATATCACTACCCTTATGTTCTTTCAGTTCCCGTCTTAGGTTTTCACTGATATAAAACATATCCGGTTCTCCGTCTTTATCTATACGCATGAAGTTAAGGGCAGGCATCAGTGAGGCAATCAGGCCTTCCTCCTTTGACAGCAGATGGAACAGCGCTGTGCTTAGCAACTCACCTTGCGCCATAATAGCTTTTTCCTGTTTCTTGGAAAATACTTTAAGCGTGAAAGACCGGATATAATCGAAATGAGAAGTGATCAGCTCATTAGCTGTGACCCTCAGCTCTTTTCCTTTAATCAACTCAGGAATAAGATCCAGATAACCGGATCTCATCTGTTGGCATTCATCCGCTGCTTCCTGTTTTTTACCTTCATAAAGCAGTCCTGTGATTTTTTCCAGCCTGTCGGTAGTCCCTGACATGGCTGAAAGAACCACGATAATGTCCTTTTTACCGCGAAGCAGCTTTGCAATGTTTTTCATATGTGAGGGCGTTCCTACGGAAGTTCCTCCGAATTTGTATACCTGCATAAATTTTTATTATAAAAAAAGACCTGCTTAGGGGCAGGTCTACATACTTAAATATTATATGATTTCAGTCTTAGTATACCTGCAATAAATACAGTATTGTTTTCTGTTTATATATATGCTTGTTCATCTTCATGAAAGAAAAAATCAGGGGCCAAAATTAATAATTATTTCAGATTATTATCAATATATTTCAATTATTCATCAGTAGGGCCGGTATTGTTAATGAATTTAATATTAAAATTAAGTTGTCCTTCCTCCTTTATTTTACAAAAACAGATGTTATATATTCAGTAAAAGCCAAACCGGTTATCCGGTTTGGCTTTTCTAAGTGCCCAGGACTGGAATCGAACCAGCACGACCTTAAGCGGCCACCAGGCCCTCAACCTGGCGCGTCTACCAATTCCGCCACCTGGGCATAGGCAGGTAGGCGCCTGTTATTGCGACTGCAAAAATAATCTATTTTTTTATACAGAAAGAATTATAGTTGAAAAAATAAGGATTGATAAATTAATTGGAATATCAACGGAATGATATTAGCCTGTAAATCAAAAAAACCGGCTGTGGAAAGCCGGTTTTTTGTGCCCAGAACAGGACTCGAACCTGCACATACTTGCGTATACTAGTCCCTGAAACTAGCGCGTCTACCAATTCCGCCATCTGGGCAGATATTTCGCGTTTTTCTGTTTGAGATGCAAATGTAAAGTTTTTTTCCAAATTACACAGCTTGTATATATAACAAAATTAATACTTGACTTTAGAGTCTTTTTTTTGTATATTAAGTACGAGAATTTTGTTTACGGGTAATTAATTAACTTATTAATTATGAGTAAGAATGTCGGAGTTTGGCTTGACAAAGAGAAAGCCTATGTTATTTCTGTAAATGGTGGTAACCACCGGATTGAAAAAGTTGAGTCGAATGTTGAAACAAGAGTAAGGTACGAGGGCGAATCCAAGTCCTTTTCAGGAAGGGGAGGAGCATTATTTAATCCTTCGAAGAAGAGGACCAAAAGAATAAAACACCAGTTGAGCCAGTACCTTACAGATGTTTTACACAGATTGTCAGATGCCGATAACGTTTTTATTTTCGGGCCGGCAGAGACCAAGAATGAATTAAAAAAAGCATTGATTAAACGTAAGGATAAGCCTGCTATCTGTTTGGAGTCGGCCGATAAGATGACACAGAACCAGATGGTGGCAAGGGTAAAAGACTATTTTCTCTGATATTATCAGTCAGTTATTGCTTCATAAGCAATCTGTAATATACCGGTACGAATATTAAGATCCGAGAGCAGGTTGTTTTCACGGTTGGGGTATACCCTGTTTGAAAGGAATACATAGCTGATCTCTTTTTCCGGATCGGCCCATATGAAAGTGCCGGTAAAACCCGAATGACCGAAACTGCCGGGGGAAGCGTCCGGGCATGGGTAATCGTCTTTTGTCCCGTCTGATATGTCGGTGCCAAGTAATGGTTTGTCGAAACCGAGTCCCCTCCGGTTTTCATTTTCAGGAAACTGACAACTGGTATATTCCTTTATTATATCACAGGCTATTATCTGTTCATCTCCGTATCTGCCATTTCTGCGTAACATCTCAACCAGCTTTATCAGGTCGTTAGCAGTGGAAAACAGTCCTGCATTACCCGAGAATCCTCCCAGCATGGCGGCTCCCTCATCATGAACATAGCCATGTATGAGCTGTTTTCTGAAAAGCGTATCGGCCTCAGTAGGGACTATACTGGTTTCAGGATAAAATCTTAAAGGATTAAATACCATATCGTATGATCCAAGCTTATGATATATGTTTTTATAAAGGAAATCTTCATATTTGTCTCCGCTTAGTTCTTCAATGACAGATGGTATGAGGAAGAAGGCCAGGCCTGAATAGACATATTTTTTTTCACCCAGAGGTGAACGTTTGACAGCTCTACTGATCTTACTGTAATAATTACGGTGTACATACAAGCCCCGGGCCACGGTTGCGGGAAAGCGATCGGATCCGTATCTTTTTAAGGTGTTCCATTTAAAGCTCCCGTTATTTCTTAGCGTGTTCTTCCAGTAAGGTATCCAGGAGTAAAGACCGGCCTGGTGTGTCAGGATATCCCTGAACAAAAGGTCTTTCTTGTCCGAGAATCTCATATCCGGAACATATTTTATCAGCCTGTCGTCAGGAGAAAAGAGATCCATACTATCGAGGAGCATCAGTCCTGTTGTCGCTGCAGCGACCTTGGTTACGGATGCCAGGTCATAAAGGTCATTTTCCCGTACATTTATTCTTGAACTGTAAGTATGTGAACCGTAACACTTCTCAAAGACAACTACCCCTTTCCTGGCCAGGATGACCTCGCATCCCGGGTAAGCGCCTGCATGAAGCCCTTCATTTACAATAGAATCAATCCTTTGAACCAGTCTGCCTGATGACATACCTGCATCTTCCGGGAACCCGTACTGCAGACGAATATTACCTGGAGTTATTATTCCGCAACCCCTGGGATACCTGTAGTTTATTGATACAGGCAAGTTCCCGTGAGCACCTGTTCCCCCGAAAATAAGCTGTGCTGAGAGCTTCCTGGTAAATTCATTATCCTGGTATGCCAGTATCAGCCCTTCCGAATCCTGGAGAGCAGGCAACCAGTCTATTGCATACGGATTTCCGAAATATACAGCCAGGAGCCTGGTCCTGTTATTCAGTTCATTCAGAAAGGATATCATTTTATTATTGATCCCGTAATCATGAGAAGGCCTCTGATCAGTACCGAATATGCCTGCTATTACTATATCATAATCCTCAAGTTGTTCCAGAAGCTTTTCATCTTCACTTCCCGGCCAGTAATAGTTATCGGTCCTGGTGTATTTCCCGGCCATGTGCTGGAATTCAGTGATGCTGTTACTGTTCACAGCAAGACATGCTATTTTCAGCTTATCGAGGCCATGGACAGGTATAATATTATTATCGTTGTTTAGTACAGTTAATGCATCTGCATAAAGCTTCCTCAGGAATGATTTGTTTTCATTACTGTTGGATATGTATATAGCTGCATCACTGTCAGCTATAGTATCATGAAGAGATGACCAGTACTTGAAGGCCAGTATTTTTCGCACTGTTGTTTCGATCCTGCTGTAAGTGATTTTACCATTGTCGTAATAATTCTTAATAGTCTGTATAGCAAGGCCGGGGTCAGGGACATATTCTATAATATCATTACCGGCCATATATGCAATAGCTTCAGCTTCACCCGGTTTATAGTATTTAGTAACACCTTTCATATTCATGGCATCTGTTACAGCAAGTCCTTTGAAGCCCATTTCATTCCTTAACAGATCTGTCATTATGTTTTCAGACAGAGTCGAAGGCAGTCCGGCAGTTGAATCGAGAGCCGGTATACTAAGATGAGCCGACATTACGGCTCCTATACCTGCATCTATAAGTTTTTTGAAAGGATACAGTTCAAGGCTGTCGAACCTGTACCTGTTATGCCTTAGAACAGGCAGGTCAAGGTGCGAGTCGGTATCTGTATCTCCATGCCCCGGGAAGTGTTTTGCCGTTGCCAGTATTCCGTTATCCTGCATACCTCTCATGTACATCAGTGATTTTGATGCGACATTTTCCCTGTCCTCACCGAACGAACGATAGTTTATTACCGGGTTTGCCGGGTTATTATTAATATCCGCAACAGGAGCAAGGTTCATAGTCAGGCCCAGAAGCTTAAATTCTTCGGCTACCTTTTTACCCATGTAATAGATAAGAGAATCGTCTCTTATTGCACCGAGGGTCATCTGTCTGGGAAATTTCATGATATTATCCAGACGCATGGCCGGTCCCCATTCACCGTCAAGCGCCATAGTCAGGGGAATTTTCGAAACCCGCTGGTAATGACTGATAAGCTCAACCTGTTTGGCAGGTGTGCCCTGAAAGAAGACAAGGCCTCCCACTCCATAGTTTTTTATCAGGCTGTCGATATAAGTATAATGGTCAATATCCCTGTTCGACCATGTTGCAACAAATATGCTCTGTGCTATTTTTTCCTCAAGGCTCATTTCCGATAGTACCGAGTCTACCCATGGATGGTTGACATATTTTAAGAAACACGGTTCCTGAGAGCAGGTATTTAAGGAAAATAATCCGGAAGATAAGCATAATATGATGTATGCCAGATTTTTGAGACGCATGTCATTTTAGTTTTATGGTTTAAAAATAATAAAATTGGCCTGCATCAGGGGCCAGGTCATATAATAAATTTTGCAGATAGGGACGTTGCATTGTAAAACAAAACCCGGCTTGATGGCCGGGTTTGTTGCAAATTTTGGTTTCTTTATAAAATCTGCCTGGGATTAATAATCAGGATTTTCAACCCTTATCGTTTGAAATCCATTGTTTGGCCTTTCTTTTAGATAATATTCAAAATGATTCTTGTCATACTCCCGAAAAACTGCATTATAAATACTTAGCTCTCCTTCTATATACCCAATTTTTGAGCAAAATATATACGAGGCACCTGCAATTGGATATTTCGGTGATATTGACCCCCCATTTCGGTCATACTGACCCCCCTGGATAGGTTTTAATTCAAAGAACAGTTTTTTACTGACATTTTTACCGTTTTCTTCTTAAACTTTCTCCTTTAAGTTCTATTCTAAATGAAGTATGGATTAATCGATCCAGTATAGCATCAGCGATAGTGGCTTCACTTATTATATCGTACCAGTTTGCCACGGGTATTTGACTGGCAATAATCGTGGAAGACCTTCCATGCCTGTCTTCAATGATTTCCATTAAATCCAGTTGATGCTGTCTTTCCATGTTTGTTAATCCAAAATCATCCAGGATAAACAAAGATGTCTTTGCAAGTTTATCAAAAAATTTCAGGATATTACCTTCCAGACGGGCCATTTTTACCCTGAGCATGAACTTTTGGGTGTTAAAGTAAGCAACCGTGTAACCATGAGCACAGGCCTGGTGTCCTAATGCAGAAGCGAGGAAAGATTTTCCGCAACCGGTAGCCCCCGTGATCAATAATGATTCTCCTTTAGTAATATAATTACAAGTGGCAAGATCGGTTATTAATGCTTTATCCAGTCCCCTGGATGAGTCAAAATTGATTTCTTCTATACTGGCCTGATAGCGGAACCTGGCATTTTTCAGCAGGCGTTCAAAGCGGCTGTTTCTACGCTGTTCTTCTTCTGCCTGTAGCAATATTTCCATTCCATCATGAAAGGATAATTCATGTATCCTACGGGTCTCCATCATTGCTTCCCAACTTTGAAGCATCCCTTTTAAGCGTAATTCTTTGAGTTTTGTTTCGATTTCTGTCATAAGATTAAAATTTAATGTTTAACTGTTTATAATATTCCTTCCCCCGGATATTCTGATGCTCCGGTAAAGGTGCAGGAGGAGTTTCCTGTTCAGGATATTTGTTCATGTTTTCTATGATCTTCATTAAAAAGCGGTAAGAGTAGGTTTTACATTCCAGGGCTTCTTTACAGGCCCTGGAGAAGATTTCCGGGTTTGTTTTCCTGTACAGGTTAAATAATCCATCACAGGTCTTGTAGTTTTGCTCCGGATACCTTCCTCCCTGGAAAAGCAACTCTACTATTTGCTGTAATTCCTTTGTCATTTTGCCTGCCCTGGCAATGTAATATTCAGGACTCCGGTCCAGGTAGTGCTGATGATGAGAACATAAATGCTCCCTGATCGTGGTATAGCCATAGAGTCTGTAATTTCTTTGATGAATAGCTACCTGTTCTCCTTTAGCATATATACGAACCATCGAACGAGTATAAATAACTTTCACCCTTTCTCCTATCCAGCGATAAGGGACACTGTAATAATGCTTATCACAGCTCAGGCGGATATGGTTATTTTTGGCAACCTTTAATTCCCTGTAATACTTAATCTCATATATTTCCCGGGGAAGAGCTTGTAAAAGTGGTTTTTCATTGGCCAAAAAGCATTCTTCACGGCAATAGGGCTTTTGCTGCATACGGGTCTGATTGTGCCTGCGGTTAAATTCAGCAATGGCCCGGTTAAGTGAATAAAGGTCAAAAAACTGCATGTTCCTGATCTTTGCATAGATCCTGGAGTAAGCCATTTTTACCTGGTTTTCAACCAGGGCTTTATCTTTGGGTTTTGCTGCCCTCGCAGGGATAATGCTCATACCGTAGTGGTTACAAAAGTCTTCAAGCGCACGGTTAACATCAGGTTCGTAACGGTTTGCTTTTATAATTGCTGCCTTTAAATTATCCGGTACCAGGATCAGGGGAACGCCTCCCAGGTATTCCAAACACATTCTTAATGCATATATAAAATCCTCGATATTTTGACTCCTTACTGCAAAAACAAAGGAGTAATCTGAGTATGGCAAACAGGCAACGAAGACCGGGCACCAGATGATCTCCCCGGTCTGCTTGTCAACATAAGACAATTTTTTCCCTGCAAAATCAACAAATAATTGCTCTGCGGGCTGATGTGTTAATACCATTGAGGGATTGCGGGCTATCAACTGTTGCTTCAAGTGATAACAAAACTGCGTGTAACCATATCCCCGCGGATACCCAGCCTTATATTCTTCCCACAAAACCATACGGTTAACCCCATGACGGCTCAGTTCTTTCTCAAAATAGTCCAGATGGGATTTGAAGTGGTCAAAACGATCCTGTTTGTAAGCTGGATTGCCACTATGGAACTTCTTCTCTAACTCGGGGTCTTCCATGGCTAATAAATCCTCCAATCCCATCCTGATTCCCGGGAGTTTATCTATATAAGATTTAACCGTATTACGGCTTATGCCTAAGTTCCTGGCTATAGCTTTTTTACCCATTCCCTTGGCGTGTAACTTTAATAATTGTTTGATCTGACTCATAGGTTTTATTTTTCCTGCCATTAGTAACTGCCTTTAGGATTAAAAAATCGCTAAGGAATTAAAACCTAAGGAATCTAATAAGGGGGGGTCAGCATGCTCCGAATTAATTGCGGCGGCGGCGCAGATTTTTTTAATCAAAGCAGCTACACTTTAGTTTTCTTATAGGGGGGGGCAGTATCTGCCGGAATGACAGTTAAAAATCAGGTTTCTATTCAAAATTCATTATTTCTCGATCCGAATTAGGGGGGTCAGTATGCTCCGAATTATCCATGCAATTGAAGAGAACATGAACGACCTGTTTGTAACAAATTCATTCCATTGTTCAACATCATGTATAAATGGTTTCGCATTTTCTGGGATCTGGCCACTAATAATCTCTATTCTCTGTTCTGTTTTATTCCATTCATAAGATATTATAGTATCTCTAAACCAAAAAACGCCGAGTTTTTTAGTCATATAGGCATCAGGCACCAACTCAATTAAATAGTAAACATCATTATCTTTCAAATATTGTTTGGATAAGACACTCTTCAATGTATCACAAATTGGATAATAGCCCAAATCATTAAACGATTCATAGTACATATTAAATACTTCAGGAATATCTTCTTCAATATACCTTGTTCGACTACTGATAAGGCTATCAATAATCGCTTCATTGTTCTGAGCAACACATGAATTGAGGCTAATGATAACTAATACAAGTACTTTTGCCACTCGACTCATCACTTAATTATTTTAAAAGGTTTGGGCTTTAAAGAAGGAAGCTTAGTAAGTTTATTGCCGTATCCGTTACCATAATTCCTTTCCACATTAGGATTATTTTTATAATCATACCCAAATCTAACTTCAACCCCATTCTGATTAACTAAAGCTTTGCCTTGAGGCGTCCCATCGCTTTTATACAAGTAATGACTTCTGAGTTCCATGCTTTGCTCAGAACGAAGGATATTCTCCATATGAACTGCTCTTACTTCTCCAGATGGAATATCATCTCCTGACATAATATTTAAAGGGTCTGGACGCATATCATATCCATTCATCGCATCGTAGCCGTGACTCATTTCATGCCCTAAGGTAATGGCCTTGCTCCCGTCCCATGTTATGTTTGCACCTGTTTTTATTACCCCATCCTCTTTCTTCGAGTCGTTAAAATCATGTGAAGCCGTATTTGTTTTTCCCTTTGAGATATTGTAAGTAAGATCAGATGATTGCAGATATCCAATCATTTGGCTCCCAAAATTACCTTTACTTAATTGATTTAAGGCTTCTATTACATTGTTCACATATGAATTCCCTTCTTCATCTTCCATCCTTTGTGTATACTCTATTGATTGCTTCTTTCCTCCATCATCCTCATACCAAATAAGAATCTTCTGACCATCAGGATCATACAGCATAATCGGATTATTTGCAACATAATTGTAAGGAGAGAGAGTATAATAGTCTTCAGCTAAAGGATCCTGTACATACCACCTTCCAATCTGCGGATCATAGAATCTTGCCCCGGAATCATACCAGTCTATATCGTTTCAAAGAACTACTTCTGTTTTTCATTAATTCAAAGGTGCTGCTTTTAATATATTCTCGATATTTATCTTCTCTATAATGGTTAACTTATTCGCCACCTCTTCAAAACGGGGGGTGTACCAATCTTGGTTTGTAAAATATTTGTTCCATTTTTCAATCTTAAAAATATAGCCATGATCAGCAAAAATCTCATTTCGCATTATATCATATAACGGTTGTAGAACTTTAAGTTCATTTTTTAATAAGACTCTTTCAGAAACTTGAGGGCATAATCTGCCCACAGAAGGTTTTATCATTTCAAGTTGTTCATATCCATATTTATTAATTACATAATAGTTATAATCCGTTTTATAATTGTATTGTTCGCCCTCTGAACTAGTAAGTATGACCACTTCTTTGACTTCAAGTAAGGAATCACTAAAAAGATATAATGCACAACTTGTTCCACCTTCACTGTCAAGGGAGTTTGATCCAATTAATTTATATTTTAATAATCTTCCCGTACTTGAAAATGTAACAATATAATATCCAGAAGTATATCCAGCTTCTGGAAACATCTCCTCAATTAAAAGTGTTATATTATCTTTATTATTAATGATTCCTATAGCATTTATTGAAACAGCATTTGTGCTAATAATCTTATTTCCCAACATTTTATTAGCCAAAATAACAGGTATTTCATTTCTATTGCTATAAATATTTGAGTCAGATTGAATACTATGAAAGTACTCCACGAAGCTATCAAATTCATCCTGACAAAAAGCTGATATTTCTATAATAAGAAAAAATACTAAAGTCAACCTTAATTTTTCCATTTTTAATTAAAATTTACTTTATCCCATAAATTATTTTGAGACAGCCATGAATAAAACTGGGTCCAAGAGATTCCTTGATTATTTCGAATCATATTAGCTACATTATATCTTAGATCGTGTTTACCCCTAAATGTATGTCCAATACGACTATTATTGCTAACATACCTCCAAGTAGTTTCAACTTGCCTTCCAGCACCCGGAGAATGTATTACTTCATATTCATAAACATTCCCATTTTCGTCAACTTTTACATTCCCTGTTGCAATAAGAGCATGTGTAGCTATCCCATTTTCTAGATTAAATACAATATCCCCCTCTTTTGTTAAATTAAAATCGTTTATCAAAATCCCGGTTCCTTCCTCAGAAGCAGCTTCAAAAGCTTTCATCTGGTTATTAGCTCCATCAGGCAAATCTGCCATCCATTTATCAGGATCGCTATTAAATGCTAATTTTGTTAATCCTGAACAATCTATTCCCATGTTATAGCCATCTGGTACATATAACCCATTTATATTATAAATGTCTTTTTGAGAAACCCAATAATCAAATTTTTGTCCAGAATATTTATTCCATGCCCATCCAAGTCTATTACTGGAATATCCCATTTTTGAAATTGACCAAGCTGTAGTCATATTAACTAAATAACCACCAATATAATATGGATTTTTCCCTCCGAATTCATACCATGTACCTAAATATTTTCTGGCTTTATTTGTAACATCTTGTGGACTCATTCCGGCAAGATCAATAAACCTGATAGGATTATTCAAAGAATAATTATAGGGAGTAATATATATATAATTTATTGCCAATGGGTCAATACAATGCCAACGTGCTAATGCAGGATCATACATTCTAAAACCATAGTCGTACCAGTCAAATCTCAAAGAATTAGACATGCTAATTAGCTATTTTCAATTCAGTATTTCCAATCTTAATATTCAAATAGAAGTTGTTAATTTTATTAACTCTTGCACCTTCCTTCCTCTCAAAAACAAGAGTCGATAGATACTCCTCAAATTTGACATAGTACTTTTTCATCCTTATGGAATAATTATCTTTTGATAATGCTTCCCTTTCTATATTTGTATAGGATAGAACTTCCTTATCCCTATTATCCATTAATTCTAAATGTGTGATATTAAAACTTTCAACTATACCTTCATTTGATACAAATAGATATAGTAATGCTCTTCCCCGTAGACTATCTATTTCTATTTTCTCAAGCTGATTCATAATATTAAATGGAATAGTCTCAGCCAAATTGCCAGGATTGTTAGCTTCTATTAAAGTAGTATCTTGAGCATTACAACTGCTTATAACCAACATATTGAATAGAAATATAACTTTCCACATAAGCTACTTAATAAGAGGTAAAAAATTAATAATTAAGGGATTATAGGTTGGATCTATTTTATGGTTGTTATATAAACCACCATTATTGACAGCAGCACCTTTATGAAAACTATTTATGGCATTTTGGTAACTTGTCATATGGTTACTATCCCAACCATACATCATACTAAGCATAGCATTTTCATATACTGATCCTTCAGAACTCATATTACCGAAACTTAGCATCACACCTGTAGAACCATATTTTGAGTTAGCTGCTACGCCCCTACCAAAAAGATATGCTCCAACCTCACCATTAACTGTGCCAGGCTTTTGTCCCATTTCTCTTTGATATCCATGAAATAGTTCATGAGCTGCGCTTTCGACTTTTTGAGAGTAATCAATGTTTTTGTTTAAAAATTCAGCTGCATGGATTTGAGCGCCACCATCTTTATACTTTTCATTATTCGTGTAGTCTAGCTGAAAAGTTCGTTCACCACCAATTGATGTAGTGTTTGTGAAATCAAATAAATTCTCAGAATCAATTAAAGCTGATAATACTGCATTTCCTGCATCAATTTCCCCCATAGCATTTAAGGAACTAATAGTTGCTGTAAGAAATTCATTAGTGCCTTCATATTGCATACCAATCTCGTACTGCATCTTTTGTTCATTGCCGTTATCGTCATTATAATAGATCAAAATTTTTTGTCCGTTTGGATCAATAAAAAGTATCGGGTTATTTGCCGTATAATTATATGGTGATAAACCAACATATTTCTCAGCCAGTGGATCCGGTACAAACCACCTTGCAATTACGGGGTCATAGTAACGAAATCCAAATGCATATACTTCCCAACCCATCTCGTCTTGAAGCTCTTTACCGTTGTAGAGGTAATTGTTTTCGCCTGATACATTTACCTGGGTTCTGAACTTCATACCAAAGGGATAATAGTCGGTTGCCTGTATCAGCTTCTCTGCTCTTGTAGGAGCAGGAGTGAAAACGACCCTTATATTACCAAGATGGTCCCTGAGATAATAGTTGTACCGGTAATCTTCCGTTGACCTGCTGACATACCCCTCTTCATTATGAATAATATCCAGCACTAATGTATCATTATACTCAAAGCCATTGAAATAATACCTGCAAACAAATACAGTATCATTTTCAATTACCCGCTGTTTTAACTTAGTCCCCATTGCATCATAATAATAGATCACAGTATCGCCTGTACTATTCACAATTGTGTCAGGTAAATTTAAAAAATTATATGATATTTCAAAAATACCTTTGTTTAAATCAGATACCATATTGCCATTATTATCATAAGTATAATCGGTAGCATTGCTTATATCTGAGAATCCATCCGCGTCATAACTATCGTCAACAATGTTTATAAGCCTGTTCGACAACCCGGAAGATGCATATTCATATGACAGGTTATCAATAACCGAACCTAAGCTATCCGTCCGCATAAGACCGGTAATGTTACCGTTCAGGTCATAATCCATATCATATTCCCTGAACTTATCTGACGATACTATTGTTTCTCCTTCACCGTAATATGCCAGGTTGAACCTGTTCAGTCCGTCGTATTCAAAACTATATGCGCTTTTAAGAAAATGTGTCCCGCTGGTAGTATCAGGCCTGTTCCATATCATACCTGCAATATTCCCGTTATACTGCTCCTGTGAGCCGGTAAGAGCGCTCAGGCTGCTTACATCATTATAGAGCAGAGTCATACCAAACATATTATCCGTTCCCAGGTCATCAGGGTCATTAACAGATGTGAGCCAGCCTCTTATATTGTACTTATAGTCCAGTACCTGTCCCCGGCTTATCTCTTCTGCATGAAGGCTCTTTGTCTTTAACTCTCCTATTGCATTATACCCGAGCTCAGCTATTGTAACCTTTCCGTTATTGTCCCCTTCAACCTGCTGTTCTGTCCTGGTGAGCCTGCCCATATGGTCATAGGTATAATACTTGTTTACAGCTTCGGAGCTTATTGTTTGTTCTCCATCCATTATTACCTGTTTCTGCCTTAATGCAAGGACCTTACCTGTAAAATCATAATCAGTGCTTACTGTTTCTGTCAGGGTAAAATCCGGCTGCGCCCCATCATCCCAGTCGCTGGTACTGATACTCTGCAAAAGCCTGTACCTGTTGTCATAATAGTTGGTTGTGGTAATATAGTTTCCGGTATTAAGTATTTTGACTTTAGTCCCTGTTACCAGTCCAAGAGCATTATCGAAATAATTCACATTCCCTTCATCATCGGAGTACCCTGATATACCGTTATCAGTATCAAATGATATAGTATCCGGGAAGTTATAATCATCATAATAAGTAGCCGTGAGATACTCTATCTCCGAGTTATATATAAATGTATTGCCTGAGTGCGGAAAAGAAGTATCGGTATAACCAAGAGTTATTATTTCACCTATATCCTTTTCAACATAATATAACAGAGATGTGCCGTCATAGGCATTATCAACAGTATCCTGCATAACAGGTTGGGAATAAACATGGTCGGCTGTAAGAATACCCGTTATTACAGGCCTGTTCAGATGGTCATATTTGGTAAACATCCATTTTTTCAGGTCATTATGGTTTATATCCTCTCTTAGATTACCATCCTGTGTCAGTACAAGCCGGTCTCTCTTATCATAAACCATATAAACCGGTTCAGATCCCGGGAGTTGCTTTTCTATCATCCGTTTCCTTGTATCATACCGGTAATAATAACAGAGGTTTTTAATAATATCATCATCCTTATCAAGAGGGAATGTTACAGTACTGCCCGCCTTTGATATCTCTTTTGATGCCAGGGGGGAGATTACATACCTCAGTTGATTAAAAATATCATATACATAATAGGTTTCGACTTTCTCAGGAGTGAGTCCTACATATGTCCTTTTCAGGATAACCTGTCCCTGTTTATCTTTGTATTCCTCTGTAGTGTTTAAATTACCTGATTGCCAGTTTTCATCCTTTATGATTGTTTTGTATAGCTCGCCTTCATCATAATATTTATCGCCTGGGGCATTAAGCCTAAGCTCATTTCCTGTTATATAAAACCTGAGAACATCATTTGTTGAATTTATTCCCCACTCATATCTGATAGTATGACCGCTACCACCTATCAAACCGTTATATGGCTGCCATTTGGCTCCCGGAGAACCCTGTTCTGTAACTCTATTTAATGGGGACTGTTCAAAAATTGAAACTGAATAAGGGTACATGTTAGTAACAACATCGTTCTCAGCATCATTATAAAAATCATATTGCTTGCTCCCTGCCCCGTATGTGCTCCCTATGGCGGTCGACTGGTATGCTCCCATGTTATCCGTGTATGATTCATAGGGAAGATACTGTATTGCTTCTCTTCCGTAATTGTCGTATACTACCGGTTGAATGACATCCATTACAGAGGGGCTTGCCGAGACCAATATATTTTGAAGAGGTCTTCCAAGACCGTCAAAATAACTCACCTGATTTATTATACAGTCTGTATTCCTGTCAAATATATCCTCGTCAGTTGTCTCTATTTGTGGAATAACAGTATGGATATAGTTCTCGTCAGGATCAGGGTTAAGTTCCTTATTGAAATTATGTGAAGCATAAGACTGGCTTAAAAAATAGCTTGCCATACCCTCCACTTCGCAGCTAAGAGTATCTCCTATTGTCAGGTCAATTTCAGACTGAGTGATGTTAATCACAGGTTTTGTTTCTCCGGTAATGTTCGTATTATTTTTCTTCCATTGATAAGAATATTCATCACCTTCCTCGTAGAACCGGATATTACGGACATAGGTAACCTGGGTATTGGTCACTCCTTTGTTAACCTCGCCTCCAACACGGTAAAAGGCACATCCGTCGCTACCCCAGCCGTCATATGTGTCCTGTATTCCTATTTTGTGATTACTGGTATAGGTTACCCATTGCCCAGTCTCAGGCTCCTGCGGACCTCTGGTTGCCGAATAATCATATTCTCCCCCGAACCCATCCAAAACTGCTTTTATGAAGGTCAGTCTTTTTCCTCCCCAGTAAAAAGCCTTGTCCTGATCGTTTTCCCTGTATACATCCACTGACATCTTGTAGCTCCTTCTATTATGAATAGCTATATCATTACTGCTTTTCAGGTACATAGTAACATATCCCGTACACTTCCATGCATGCATCCCGTCATCCCATTCAGCCGAGCCCGAACCGCCGAAATCGAACAAGCTGCCATCGGTCCAGTCGAACTCATGGCTGGCAAAAACATGAGCTTCAATCTCCCCTTTGCTGTTGATGTGTATTCCCCCGGACTCATCAACAATGTATGGTGGAAGCTCAAATGACACTGAAACAGTGTCGCTGGCAGTCTGGAAGGAACAATCGCCGTTAACCAGGCACCTTACAAAAATGAGGCTGCTATCCGATACGCTTGTCGTATAATTCAATGTCGGTGAATCAGATGACGGAATGTTATCCCATGGACCATACGCAGTAAAAGACTCCTGCCACTGGTAAGATATCCCTGATTCCGATACAGTGAAGTTAGCCTGGTTGCCGGGGATAACCTTTTGATTATAAGGCTGGGTCTGGATTGAAGGCGGTTGTTTTGTAGTAATTGTTTTTGAAATGGCACCGGACGGGCCACAGGTTCCTTCAGCACGTACATAATAGGTTGTAGCTGATCCGGGAGAAACCAGGTATGAGGGCCCGGTATGAACAGAGCTGCCACTGGGACTGCCTATATACCATTTCCATGATGCCCCCGTACCTAATGATCCCCCGACAACTTCAAGTGTTGTTGCTGTATTAGGACAAATAATATCACCAGATGTGGATGTAACGGATGTCGGAGCCTCTGACTCTATATTTATGGTTTTTGAAACACTACCGGTCGTTGGCCCGCAACCCCCTTCTGCCCTTACGTAATATGTTGTAGCTGCTGTATGATTAACATTAACAGTTCTGCCGGTTGTTGAAGCGAATGGCGTTCCCGATGTAGAGTTCTCATACCACTTCCATCTTGCCCCTCCGCTATTGCTTAATGAACCTCCGTTTACTGTCAGGCTGACCGATTCTCCGGATTCAGCGCAGGAAACTGCTGTTATAGAGGTCGGGTCAGTAGAGTAGGTGTAAACATTTATAGTTTTTGAAACGGCACCGGACGGGCCACAGGTTCCTTCAGCACGTACATAATAGGTTGTAGCTGATCCGGGAGAAACCGGGTATGTGGGCCCTGTATGAACAGAGCTGCCACTGGTACTGCCTATGTACCATTTCCATGAAGCCCCCGTACCTAATGATCCCCCGACAACTTCAAGTGTTGTTGCTGTATTAGGACAAATAATATCACCTGCTGTGGATGTAATGGATGTCGGCGCCTCTGACTCTATATTTATGGTTTTTGAAACACTACCGGTCGTTGGCCCGCAACCCCCTTCTGCCCTTACGTAATATGTTGTAGTTGCTGTATGATTAACATTAACAGTTCTGCCGGTTGTTGAAGCGAATGGCGTTCCCGATGTAGAGTTCTTATACCACTTCCATCTTGCCCCTCCGCTATTGCTTAATGAACCTCCGTTTACCGTCAGGCTGACCGATTCTCCGGATTCAGCGCAGGAAACTGCTGTTATAGAGGTCGGGTCAGTAGAGTAGGTGTAAACATTTATAGTTTTTGATACACAGTCCGTAGTATTACATTCTCCGTCAGCCCTTACATAATATGTTGTGGTTGTGTTTGGATAAACATCAATATATGGGCCTGTCCCAGCAGGGGTGCCCCCACATCTGCCTGAATACCATTTCCAGGAAGCATCTTCCCCCAATGACCCTCCTACAACTGTAAGTCTGACAAGACCCCCCGGGCAAATATTATTTCTTGAATCACTTATACTTGTAGCTCTTACTGATTTTTCCTTTACACTTACTGTTGCAGTATTGGAATACCCCCTGCAATTTCGTGAATCAATTGCCACCCTCCTGTAATATGTTGTCTGAGTGTGCTGCTGAGGGGGGTATAAATATAATTCCCAGGGGTCTTGTGTTTGTGCTGTATTCCATGTTAGGTTATCATAGGATGATTCCCACTCGTATCTAAGATAGCCGGTACCCCCGGAAGGCGAAGACTGATTTGCTATTATTCCTGCATACCCATCTTCACATATCTCCTGGTTCCCGTTTATCCTCCCTCCGTTTATTAAGGAATTAACTGTTATAGTAAGCCTGTTTGAATATTCCGTAGCTCCGGAACAGGTTACTCTGCGCCTGTAATATCTTGTTGATGTAAGATTGCCCGGAGTATAAGTAAGTGATGTTTCACCTGAAATGTTATAGTATGTGCTTCCATTAGTTGAATACTGCCACTGGTAGGAATAAGCGCCTGAGCAGTTGCCTCCTGATGCTGCGCTTGTACTTGAAAAGGTCCCGGGAGAAGTCCCGTAACAAACAAAGGTTTTGTTCGTGCTTATGGTCCCTGCTATTAAAGGGGGATAGCCCTCTGCCTGTGATACATCAAAGAAACCACGGGCCTGACCGTTTAGCCTGACATATATCCTGGCATTTCTTGCAGCTCCTGTATTTGAACTGCAGACAATTGATCCTGCTCCTCCGCTGCAATATACATTTATCCAGGCAGGCACATTACTGTAAGTGACGGTGCACATGCCCATAATACCTATTTCTATCTCCTCTGACCCTCCTGCAGATGGAAAATTAAAACTTGAGGGATAGATATAATCAAGCTCACAGTACTGGGCATCGGTACGGGACGCGACACAGATTATTACTAATAAGGCTAAAAGTAAGCGGGGAAACATTTTATTATAAGTCATGGTGGTAGTTTTTAATCTTTCATTTCAAATAGATAATAGGGAAATACAGGTTACTGTTCCTGATCTGCATAATGGTACCTGTATGCTTTCAGAATATTACCTTTGCCGTCTTTTACAGCGCGGAGTTGACCAAAAGAATCATATAGGTAATAAGTAGTTGAATTACCGGGATCAGTTGAAGATGTAATCCCTATCAGGGGATCAAAAGTATATGTTGTCATCATTGCATCAATCGGATATACCCTTAATTCATCAATATGACCAGATGATTTGTCTGTTAAAATGGTTTCTCCCAACGTGTTGATATGTTCTTGTTGAATCTGTAATTCCCATTCGCTGCTTTCTGTACTACGCCAGAAATAGCTCATTATATAATCTCCTTCAATTAAAATACCAGGGATTGTATCAGGGGATGATAATGATTTTACTTTCTTTCCTGTCTTTAACTTTCCTTGATTAAGAACACCTTCCGAATCTTCATAACTTGTATGATAGACCTCATCAGACGAAGCGTTTTCAACCTTGGCGATAGGATAATTATTATCATATCCCCAGATAAATGTTGTTGTTATATTATCAGTTAATGTCGACGATATAAGCTTATGGCTTAGTGAGTCATATTCGTAAATAATTTTCTCATTGAAGCCTCCGTTACCAGATAATAATTCGTTATCAGACCAGGATTCGGCTGATGGATCAGCCCCTTCCCATAAATATTCCTTTGTCGGCTTACCATATTTATTATACTCGGTTGTTTTTCCAGCAGTTAATAGTACGTTGTTATTGTATTGTTTATATTGCCTGACATCAATTGGCTTTCCAATTATTAAGGAGTCCTCTAATTCACTTGGGAAACCAGTGAACGTATAATCTTTAACATATTTAGTTGCTGTACTATCTATTAAAGTTGAATCATTCCCAAAAAAGTTGTAATTTGAATTTCCGGTTTTTAAGAGACAGTCAACACCTTCATAGGTTATAATTTCATAATAGTCTCTATTTTTGATTACTGATGAATCACTTTCATTATTAAAATAGTCTACTATTTTAGTTTCAGTCTTCAAAAATTCTGTGCTGGTATAAAATGATTTTTGTAAATTATTGTAATACTGTTTAATACTTGTTCCATCCACACCAGATTTAATAATTGAATTTCCATCACAATCAAAATAAAGCCCCCAGTAATTATATGACAAATCAAGTCCCAGAGCCTGGATCCTTGTAGTATCAATGCTATAGGAATAGCTTGTTTTTTTTACCAGTTTATCATTCTCATCATATATGTTTTCCTCAATATTATAAGGTGACAGGTTAAAATTATCATAGTAACCATTGAAGTTACTTTCTGTATATCCTGTATTATTTATACCATCTGAAATTTTTTTTATTACAGTTTCATAATAAAATCCATAATAATCTTTTTTTATAAACTCTGAAGTAGGGATGGCAATGGAAGACCATTTCATTTCTGAATAAAGAGGCTGAGGTGTAACATCATCTAAACCCCGTTTAAAATAGTGATTTGTGAACATCCCCTCCGTATGTATTTTATCACTTATTAGTCCGTAGTAAGTGAAATTTTCTTTTTTAATTAGAGCATTATTTTTATCTAAATACTCAATCTGTTTTACACGAAGACCTGAAGCAAAATAATTTATATTATTTATAGTTTCCTTATTAACTTCATAAGTATATTTTACACTCCCACCTGTTGGGTATGTTATTTTGGTAAGAACCCCATATTGGATTCTTGATGTATCAATTTCACGGTCTGCAAAATCATCAGGTGCAAAATATGTAGTATCTGCATATTCACAACGGGGGATCATATGATATTTAGTATTATCATTATGAAAACCAAATATGTCACGTTTATAGGAACCATAGGACTGGAGTGATCCTGAGTGATAATCAAAACAATATGTCAAACATTTTGACGTATCAGTTCCACTTACTCTTAAAGTATCCAGCCTTAAACAAGGATCCCCTTGATAGTGCCCGTGAATAAATTTTATAGTTTTAATCTTGTTTCCGTTTATAAGCTCAGTAATTTCAATTTTATTGAGTCTTTTTTGCATAATAGAAGCGTCATTATCTGTGTCATAGAAGAATTCAATCTTCTCTTTTTTAGTCTCAATTTTGGATATTATATTAGTAGAATAAGAAGTTGTAGTCCAGGTTTTAATGGTGTCGGTATCTACACCGGTTCCATAAAAGGGATTTGGCGTTAATCGTACATATTCATATTTTGTTACGACATTGGGTGTACTAAATGAATGTGGAGTATAGCTGAATTTAATAGTATCATCGGTGGGTGTAGTTATATTTTCTAAATGCCATGTTGTAATCCCATTGCCAATGAAATGTAAACAATCAATTGTCATTGGAAAGCAATTATTCTCAATTGTTATAAAACTAAAATCCCCATTTTTAAATTTGAAATGATTACCTTTTGAATCCCATATATTTAAACTATCCGTAAAGATTATATCATCAACGGTAGTCTTTAAAATATCACCGTTTGTAGTATAAAAGAAGCTACCGATAGCTCCCGGGATTGTATACGTATATATATCCGGGGCAAGATCGTTTTCTTGCCCATAATATTGTACTAAATCGTCTCTGTCAATACAGTAATCAGGGTTTGGGACACTTGTTCCTATCCACCCGTTTGCATTTGCATCTTCGACCCCGATAATTGTACGTGATACCCGCCCTCCTGCATTTAATACCCAATTCAGACCTATTGGCGTGGCAATATCATCTACCTTAACTCCGGATGCATGATAGGATATGCTTACAGGGATTTCCAATCCGTCAAGAGAAATAGTATATAGAGGGATACTTATCTGGGGCACTCCTGTAGCCAAACTCACAGGCACATTCAGGTACTGGTCAAAAGAAGCAGATTCAGGCGATTTTGGTATTACTCTGACCGGGTCTGTTTGAAACTGGGAGAATAAATCAGATGGGAGTAAAATACTAATTAACACAATGATAATTAGTACATTCTTAATTAGATTATGGCTTGTCATATTTTTTATTGTTATAATGGATTGATACATTCTATAATATGTCTGTAGCCCTCACTGAATAAGGAAAGCTGTTTTATTGTCCTTTTCTTATAAATCCATAATTGGATCATTTATAGAATAGGATTAATATGTTTTATAGCATATTTTTATTTTTCCCATGGAAGTTAGCTGCTACAGGAAATATTAAATTCCAAATTTTAATATGACAGGTTCTATATTTTTGGACATTTTGGCTTAAGTATATATTAACAAAAAACCGGTTCAATGAAAAGGTTAATCTTTATCGCATTTCTTAATGTACTATTATCATCCTGGGTTAATATAAATTTCATTTTCTGATGTAAATTATTTTGAAAATACAGAGACCTGTGAACTCAAATACGGTTTTTTTACAGGAATAAAGGGAGTCATTATATTTTTCCGATCTTTACTGTTCTTATTAATGTATTTTTTACAGAATATCTGTTAAGGTATAGTCTTCATCATGAGAGAAAAGGAGATAATAGAGAATAAGTACAGGGAACTGACAGGAGGAAATGCCAGTGAACTTGTTCTTTTACCCGGATCGGGATCCGACAGGAAATACTACAGGATTACAGGCCCGGGACACAGTATGATAGGAGCTTATAATACCAACAGGGAGGAAAATGATGCTTTTACCGGCTTTACCAGACATTTCAGATCGCTTAGCCTCCCTGTTCCGGAAATATATGAGTATTTTCCCGGCGATCACTGCTATTTTATGCAGGATCTCGGAGATACAAGCCTGTACACATGGCTGGAGAGAAAGAAACATACAAATGGCTTCGACGAAGAAGCCCTTGATTTTTACCGTCAGTCATTAGGGATACTGGTTTTGTTCCAGACAGAGGCAATAAAGGGACTTAACCTTGATATTTGTTATCCGCATAATAGCTTTGACAGGCAGTCGATGATGTGGGACCTGCATTATTTTAAATATATGTTTCTTAAGCTGGCAGTAGTTCCGTTTAATGAGAAACGCCTTGAGAATGACTTTAATAAACTGGCAGATTTCCTTCTGGAAGCCGGTCAGGATTATTTCTTATACCGGGATTTTCAGTCGGCCAATATTATGGTTGTCGATGGTAAACCATGGTTTATTGATTACCAGGGTGGGAGGAAAGGCAGCGCTCAATACGATCCGGCCTCTCTTCTGTATGATCCAAAGGCTCATGTGCCACAGGAAGCAAGGGAGATACTGATTAAGTATTATATTAGTGAATTTTGTAAAAAGACATCATGCAGTGAGTCTGAGTTTTTCAGATATTACCCTGCATTTGTCCTTATCAGGTTATTGCAGGCCCTGGGCGCTTATGGCTTTAGGGGCCTGTATGAGCAGAAACCAGGGTTTATTCAGAGTATAACACCTGCAGTCAGAACGCTTCAAAGTCTGATACAGTCAGGCCGGTTAAATATTGAACTGCCTGAATTATTCGAAGCTCTGGCCGGGATACAGGAATCTGAACGATTTGATAAACAGGAATAAAACAAAGAGATACAAATAACTGATGAGAGCGATGATTCTTGCTGCCGGACTTGGCACCAGGCTTGGAGAAATAAGCGAACAAACACCTAAAGTGTTGCTTGATATTAATGGTAAAACAGTACTGGAAAGAATAGTGGGGAACCTGAGCAAATATGGATTCGATGATATAATAATAAATGTTCATCACCTGGCTGATATGGTTGTGAAGGCAGCAGGCGAACTGGCAAAGAGATACAATGTCAGTATAGGTATTTCGGATGAAAGAGATGAACTGCTCGAAACGGGAGGAGGGCTATATAAAGCAAGGGATTTTTTTTCAGAAGGACCATTCATGGTATACAACGGAGATATACTCACAGACCTTGACCTCAGGAAATTGTATGATTATCATTTAAGGAAGGATGCACTTGCAACTATTGCAGTACGCAGCAGGGAAGGGAACCGCGCTTTTCTGATAGATGAGGAAGGTATAATAAGGGGATGGACCAACAGGAGCAGCAGTATTGATATTATTACAATTGAAGAGCCTATGGTGCTGAATGAGATACCGTCAATGGCGATATCGGTATATGACCCGCAGATCTTTGATTTTATGGAAGAAGGGAAATACACCATGACCTCTGTTATACTGAAGGCAGGTGCTACAGGCAGGGTTGTTAGTTTCCGTTATGAGAAAGGATACTGGGTTGATATAGGCTCGCCGGAAAAGCTCATGGAAGCCAGATCATTTGTATATTAGATAGGACTGGAATGGTGGAATACTGAATACTGAATACCGAATACTGGAATACTGGAATACTGGAATACTGGAATACTGGAATACTGGAATACTGGAATACTGGAATACTGGAATACTGGAATACTGGAATACTGGAATACTGGAATACTGAATACCGAATACTGGAATACTGAATACCGAATACCGAATACTGGAATACTGGAATACTGAATACCGAATACCGAATACCGAATACTGGAATACTGAATACCGAATACTGGAATACTGAATACCGAATACCGAATACTGGAATACTGGAATACTGGAATGATAGTAAATAGAAGGGACTGGGGATCAGGGATTAGGTAGAAGAGATGAGGGATGAGAAGGCACGAATCTTCCGCCTGCGCTGAAGCTTTGGCGGACGGAGAGAGATCCGCACCAGCAAATACACCGATATACTAATTAACTAATATACCAATTAACATTTGTAGACTGTAGACTGAGGACTGCAGTCTGGAATTGCCTTTCGCTTCCTTCCAGACTCATTTCTCTTTTTAATTCAGCGGCAGCGAAATAAAGAATGTTGTTTCCTGTTCATTGGAAACAAAGTCAACTTTCCCTCCAAGCAGTTCGGACATCTTCTTAACCAATGGCAGGCCGATACCAAACATAGATGAGCTGTCATCTTCAGATGTGTACTGTCCGTAAAAGATATTTACTATTCTGTCCTTTGTTTCTTTATTGATATCCGGGCAGTGGTTAGTAACATAAAAAAGTATGTTATGATCATCTGTTTTGTATCCATAATTTACTTCTCCGTTACTTGAAAATTTGATTGAATGATCGATCAGATGATATAACATATTCTTTATCCTTTTCCCATCTGAATATATAGTAAAAGTACTATCCTGATTAATATAGCTTACAGAAACTTTTTTTTCCAGTATAGATAATGATGTTGTAAAAAATTCCCTTAAGTCCGAAAAGATATCTTCGATCCTGGTATCTTCTTTAAGTATTTCAACTTTGTCGCCCGAATGAATGAGAGAAAGATCAATCAGATCATCCATAACGAGTAAAAATTTATCCGCACAGTTTCTGATAATCCTGTTGTCCAGTTTTTCATTGTCCTTAAGGTTGTCAACATCGAGTTCCAGTACTATTTCAAGAAATCCCAGGAGGCCGTTAAGAGGAGTTCTGATTTCATGTGAGAGGTTTCTGAGAAAAGATGTTTTCAGCTTTTCCGAGATTAATGATTTCTCATACAGATCATTTATTTTATGATTTAATTTGTTTGTCAGAACTGAACGCTCAACTATTCCGATAAACCTGTTCTCCTCAAATACAGGTAAAGCAGGGCATTTTGTCCTGTTGAACTTGTCAAGAATAGATCCGACTGTTTCGCCACAGCAAATATGTTCCTTTTCAGTCAGACAGTCAATAGCAATTTTGTGCGGTCGTTTAATTAAGTCAGATGATGTTAGTATTCCTATATATTCATCATTATCAGCTACTACAAAATATTCTTTTTCAATGAGTTTATCTTCAATTGAATTAACACCTACGTATGGATGTATTGTCTCATACAGGTTTGAGACATATTTATTTATTTCCATTAAAATTCTCCTTCTATTGAGTCGTAGTATATTTTTAGTTTGAAGTCTATCTTTAATATTTCACACTCAGACGCATAAGGAAATACTTTCTCTTCCAGAATTCTTATTATTTTATCTTTATCTATTTTCTTCAGTATCCTTTTATTAATAAATACGCTTTCTACAATATCGTCATCAATCTCAAAAAACTCAAATTCATTGGGAACCAGGAATTCAAATGACTTATAGACCCCTATTTTACCCTGCGGACATTTTTTTCCCAGTATCAGAATATCTTCAAAAGGAGGTAAACGAATTTCTTCAAAACCCAGTTGCACTGAGTATTTCTTAGGAATGAGTTCTTTCATTAATATGTATTTTAGGTATGAATAACAATTATTATCATTTACAGTAGTATTCCTTGATAAATAAAACCACAAAGAGCCAGGCCATCTGCATCTTTTATTTAAACTAAAGATAAATATTTTTTTGTTAAAAAACAGAACAGGTGGAACTAAAATTAAGAATACATGGGATAAAGAAGGATTTCCGTGAATACTGTTGGCAGATTATCTTAGCCGTTTTACCATAAAAAATACAGACCCGATCGTTTTAATGTCTGAAAAAAAGATATGTCCGGCATTAAGTTTTAGATAGTTATGTAGATTATATGGTTACTTAAGGATTACAGCATTTATTGCCGGCAGTCTGTTAACATTTTTTAACTTTTCCCGGCCTCTACAGCCTCTACAGCCTTTACAGCCTCTACAGCCTTTACAGCCTCTACAGCCTTTACAGCCTCTACAGCCTCTACAGCCTCTACAGCCTCTATAGCCTCTATAGCCTCTATAGCCTCTACTCTCTTATCAGATAAACATGGTCTGTTTTAACCCTGTATAACATAGGAGCGACCGTTACCTTACGGTATTTTAGTCTGAGTCTCTTTGTTTCCTTAAGAACGAATTCAATCTCGTTCCTTATTTCGTGTACGGGTTCAGACTGGTAAAAATGCTCTTCAGCAAGATATTTCTCCCATCCGCCTGTCTCAACCAGCCCTTTTATAAAGTCATCTTTTTTCGACATCAGGTTTATCATGGCGCAGTTAGTGTGTCCCATAACAATAATATACTTTACTCCACCCACGGCAATGGCATAGGAGATATTAAACTCCAGGTCACGCATATTGGCTCCTCCGGTACGTAAAATGTAAGTGAAATTTTTGGGTATATTGAGTATTAGCCTGCTGTCCATACACATACCTATAAGTAATTCAGCCTTATCATGCTTTTCAAATTTCTTTCCCAGATTATGATATTCCAGAAACTTTCCAACCGGTGTATTACGATACTCCGGATAAATATCTTCAATTGTCCTGATCTCTGTTAAAGATTCCATAATAATCCTGTTTGAATTAATTAATACCCCGACCTGTTCACAGATGCGGTACTTCCTTATACCCGGAAGATTTGACTGGTAAAAGTAAATATTTAATAACAAACTATCGCCTGAGGTTCCGGAAATATTTGACATATGTTTTTATAGCGTTTTACTATTGACCCCGGATTATTACTATCTGTCAATTATCGTTTCCGACCTTATATTTTTTTGCTCCGCATTTCCTTTTTGCGTAACTTGTTTTTCTAACTATCTGCAAACTAAATGAATCCGTTATGAAAATATTAAAAACCACAGCTGTTCTGGCTGCACTTTTTACAGGTATGCAGTGGATTGCCGCCCAGGTGCCGGACGGAATCAGTTATCAGGCCGTACTGAGAGATGACACCAATAATGAAATATCAGATGCACCGATAGATGTCAGGTTTGGTCTTATCATAGAAAGCCCCACAGGTACTTTGATCTGGGAAGAAGAACACAGTACGGTAACGAACGATATGGGTTTGTTCAGTCTTGTTATCGGAGATCCTTCTGCTTCAAAAACAGGAGGGACACATGCAAGTTATACGGATATAAACTGGGGAGCTTACCCGGTTTATCTGAAAGTAAGCATATTATATGAAGGTACGTGGAAGTATTTTGATCCGCAGCTTATTAACTCGGTCCCTTTTGCGCTTAAGAGTAAGACAGCCGAAGATGATGCGGATAAGGCCCCAGATAATGAATTGATAGAGACACTTGTACTTAATGGTACATCCCTGGAGGTGACGGAAGCCGGTGATACAAAAGCCGTTGATCTGAATTCATTTATGGACAGTCCTTTTTCCGTTAATGCCGATACGGTAACCCTGATGGATAAAAGCCTTAGTATCGGATCACCTAACCCGGGAAGATCAAAACTGGCGATTACCAGTCAGGATGATTTATCTGAAGATGCTCTTTTCGAAGTTAAACGATCTGACGGTCAGACTATCTTCGCTGTATATAACGAAGGAGTAAGGATATATCTTCCTACTGAATCGGCTACAAAAGGACCGAAGGGCGGATTTGCTATCGGGGGTTTTGACCGTACAAAAGGGGAATATACTGAGGATTATGTGTGGGTTACACCGGACAGCATAAGGATGTATTTTGACAAAACCCCTGAAGGGATTAAAGGACCGAAAGGCGGATTTGCAATAGGAGGCTTCGATCGTACAAAAAACGGCGTTGACGAACTGATGATTATTAATGCCGACAGCACAAGGTTTTATATAGATGATACCGGTATTAATAAAGGTGTCAAGGGCGGGTTTGCAATAGGGGGCTTCGATCGTACAAAAGGACTTCACAGGGATTTTATGAGGGTTACAACAGACAGTACGAGATTTTTTGTCAATGACTCGCTTGCCGGGTTCTCTGTGGCAAATACCCAGACGGGAGTAGCTCAGAGCTTTATGGATCTGAATAAGGTGAATTCATTCGTGGGGCACGAATCGGGACAAAAGACCGAACCGAACTTCAGCGCCTTTCAGGGAAGGTATAATTCATTCTTTGGCTATGGAGCAGGTAAAGATAATACAAGCGGATATGGAAATATCTTTATTGGCCATGAAACAGGAAATCTGACTCAGTCGGGAAGTTATAATGTTTATCTGGGCTATAAAGCAGGGAGAAGCAATGTCGCAGGTTTGTCAAATGTGTTTATAGGATATGAGAGCGGTGTTAAAAGCACTGTCGGCTATAACGTATATATTGGTCAGGGATCGGGCAGGGCCAACAGCGATGGTACGGAGAATACATATGTCGGTGCCCAGGCAGGTATAGAAGACGGAGAATACAGCGAATATGGCCCTGGCTATGCTTCGGGATACAGTAACACCTATATCGGTTACCGGTCAGGAGCAAAGAACTATGAGGCAGGGCATCAGAATACTTACCTGGGCGCCCGCAGCGGTTCTGACGGAAAGGGCAGCGGTAATGTGTTTATCGGCTTCAGAGCCGGTCAGTCTGTGGATGATGATAATCTCCTCTTCATCGAAAACAGTAATTCTGAAACACCTCTTATCTATGGTGATTTTACCGACGGGCAGGAAGAAGTGATAATAAACGGTAATTTTTCCTATACTGGTCAGAAGGGAGCTCTATCCGATTTTAGGTATAAGGAAAATATTGAACCCCTGGGAGATGTTATGAACAGTATCGGCAGGATAAGAGGAGTTTACTTTACATGGAAAGAAGATGAGTATCCCGATATGATTTTCAGCGAAGGAAGGCAGATCGGGATTATAGCACAGGATATAGAGAAGATATACCCTGAGCTTGTACGTGTTACATCCAAAGGATACAGGACCGTAGATTATGAGAAACTATCTGTAATACTGCTTGAGGGAATTAAGCAGCAACAAAAGGAAATTGAGGACATGAAGAATGAAATTGAAGAACTGAGAAATATGTATAATAGAATCAATGAAATGAAATAAACACTAACAGTTGAAACCATGACAGCAACAAATTCACCGGGTGATAAATTTGTCCTCCTGTTTACTACCGGAGGAGGAGACCTGTCCCAATTCAGGGATACGTTTACAGATTACTACAATGTGCCTCCATCCAATATCAAAGAGGTAAGCGGATGTTCCAGTTATACATCAGAGTATGAATCGCTGGCAACACAGATAAACGGACATGTACCTGCGGGCGATGTACCCCCGGGTATGACCAAATCGAATACACTGTTTGTAATAATTGAAGGCGATGCAGATGCCGAAGGAATCATATCAGGTACTGATAAGGTCAGTTGGGAAAATGTCAGAAAATCGTTCGATGGAGAATTTATTCCATTCTCAGGACCGCCTGTTCCGAGTGAAGTCAATTATTTTACAGGCTGCGAGGTAAATGTAGTTTGTGTTACCCCTAATGTCAATGCCCTTAAGAATGAATGGGATCTTAATATTTCCCTGGAGAACGGTACTCTGATGCTGGTGAATAATATTGCAGGCGACTTACTGAATACAACAGATAAAACAAATTTTATTACAGCCTGGAACGATCTGATGAGGCTTACAAGAACTGATGCACTGAATGCTGAAAGGCTGGTAACGATGACAGGCATTGCAAATGATATTCACGGAGCCAGTATTGCTACTTTTTTCGTAAAGAACAGGCCTGCAGGTAATACGGATCCATTCTATCCCGGCAGGTTCAGGCTGTTGATACGCGACGGTAATCACCCTGGCATCGGACTGAACTGGTGGAACAGTCCTGATATATGGATTGAAAACAGTTGTTACAGCAATGAAGGAAATAACCGATATATGGTGGGAGAGAATAATGATATTAAGGTAAGGGTTACAAATGAAGGCGCTCATCCTCTGAGACCCTGTCATATAGGGTCAACGGTCTTTCCCTACCCATTTTCTTCAGTTACCGGCGATGCCGTATCAAACGATTCTGTCGACAATGTGCTTAAAGCGGGCGAAACGCTTATACATACCCGGACTTATGACTTTCCGCCTCTTGTGGATCACAGATGTATAAGGTCGCTTATTCATCATGATACTATAACAATTGATCTTGGCGACCCGTCAAACTGGGACCCGGTTAATATCTATCCCGAGGCCCAGAAAAATATCACTCCTGCTCCTGTATCCTGTACCGGTGGAGGAGGAGAAGCGCCCGGTGGTGGCAATATGCCTGCCCCTGTTCCGCCGGAAAACCCTGAAGACCCGCCTCCTGACCCTGAGGGAGCAGGTGAAGATACTCTGGATAATATAAGAAACTTCAGAGAGATGGAACTACTGATCGAGAACCCGTTCAGGGAAAAGAGGACATTCAAACTTATTATACCTCCCCTGAGCAAAAAGACAGGTAAACTGATAAATACTAAGTTGTTTAGCTTTAATGAGAAAAGTCCGGTAAAGACCTACCCCGTTAAAATAAAGAATGATAGAACAGACATTTTTACTTTTACGCTTTATCCCGGTCAGCATATAAACCTGATGGCATATATATCTGTCAAAAAAGGCGTTAAAGAATTTAAGAGATGTGAAATACCAATGGAGCTTCTTGTACAGAGAAAGAAACTCAAAACCTTCTTCAGGACGCCCGTCTTCAGGCGATTGAAAAAGTACGCTTCAATAGCAGGAATTAGCTTTGATCTGGTACACGAATCGGTTAGTCCCGAATTTGAAATTATGGGCAGGGACAATGAGCCTGCCGAAGGAGCAGTAGTATTTATGAGCACTGTTAACGGCAGACAGGCAGCCAAGATCTTAACAGGGAAAGATGGTAAATGCAGGTTTTCGGATATTAATCCCGGGGCATACAAAGTATGGGCTTTCAAGGGCAGGCTGATAAGCGGACCTTATATAATAAATGCTTATCCTGTTAAGGGAAAGCCTGAACCGTATAAGATTCTTCTCGGAAGAAAAGACCAGAGCGATCTTAAAGAGGTGACATAATACCGGAATAATGGAATAATGGAGTATTGGAACCGAGCAGTGCGAGTATGCTGGAAGCATACAAGTACTGTGAGCTCGCGAGGGGATAGTGATTGTGGTCGGTGGGGACGAGCAATGATAGTAAGTAGAAGGGATTAGGGACCGGGGATCAGGGATTAGTCTTCAGTCCACAATCTTCAGTCCACAATCACAATAATTGATCACACCTTAACGAATACACCAATTAACATTGTAGACTGTGGATTGAAGACTGCAGACTGGAATAGCCTTTTGCCTTTCGCCTTTATTGTTGATATATTTGCATTCAATGAAGAAAAGGGTTGTGATAGGGCTGTCGGGAGGTGTCGATTCAAGCGTTGCCGCCTGGGTACTGAAAGAACAAGGTTATGATGTAACAGGACTGTTTATGAAGAACTGGCATGATAATACCGGAGTTCTTGAAGGCGATTGTTCGGCTGAGGATGATGTCATGTTTGCGGAGATGGTTGCCAGGAAGCTTGATATACCTTTCCGTACCGTTGATCTCAGCGGGCCATACCGCAGGCGTGTTGTAGACTATATGTTTGCAGAGTACAGTGCCTGCAGAACGCCTAATCCTGATGTATTATGTAACAGGGAGATTAAATTTGACTCTTTCGCTGATGAAGCCCGTGCACTGGGAGCAGATATGGTAGCGACGGGGCATTATTGCCGTAAGGAGACAACAGGAGAGGCCGGGATTGAAATACACAGATTGCTTGCGGGGAGGGATAAGAACAAGGACCAGAGTTATTTTTTATGCCAGGTTACACAGGAGCAACTTGCGGATGCTGTCTTCCCTATAGGCAATATGACCAAACCGGAAGTAAGGAAGATAGCTGCCGGCCTTAAGTTGCCTACGGCCACAAGAAAGGATTCGCAAGGCATTTGTTTTATAGGCAAGGTTGACCTGCCTGCCTTTTTGCAGCAGCAGTTGAAGAGCAGGACCGGACGTACGGTGCTGATAACTGCTGAAAAGGAGTTGCTACAGCCTGCCAATGGCCTGCCTGATGCCAGTATCAGTGATGCCGAACTGGATGATTTGTGTGCTCCGTATAAGTATAATCCTTCGTCCGGACCCACTATAGGAAAACACGATGGGGCACATTTTTTTACCATAGGTCAGCGCAAGGGAATTAATATAGGTGGATTCAGGGAACCGTTATTTGTGATAGGAACGGACAGCCGGAATAATATCCTGTATGTAGGAGAAGGACAGGATCACCCGGGATTACACAGGAAAGGCTTGTTTATCAGAACGGGTGATATACACTGGATAAGAACTGACATACCAATGGAAGAAGGGGAGGTAAGGGATTACCATGTCAGGATAAGGTACCGTCAGCCGTTGCAGAAAGCCAGGCTCTACAGGCGTCATCAGGGTATGTATATCCTTTTTGACGAGTTCCAGAGAGGAATAACACCCGGACAGTTTGCAGCATGGTATTCCGGAGATGAACTGCTGGGATCGGGAGTGATAAACGCATAGATCAGCCGGTAACGGCCAGCTCCTTCAGGTTGTCACCGGTAAGCCTGTATAAGATCCACTCATTCATAGCTTTTGCACCTATACTTTCATAAAACTTACGGGCAGGGTTCCAGTCCAGTACGCACCATTCGACCCTCCCGCATCCTCTTTCGAGAGCCAGAGATGCGATTACCGAAAGTAAACCTTTTCCTAATCCCTTACCCCTGAACTCAGGCTTTACATACAGATCTTCTATATAGATACCGGGCTTCCCCATGAATGTGGAATAATTATGGAAGAAAAGGACAAAACCTGCTTCCCTGCCATCAACCCCTGCCAGAATAACTTCGGCATACGGCCGGTCTCCGAACAGGTTTTTCTCAAGTAATTCTTCGGTGGCAAATACTTCATGTTCAAGCTTTTCATACTCTGCCAGTTCTTTTATAAACCTGTATATTAAAGGTACATCCGTCTTTTCTGCTTTCCTGTATGATATTTCCATAACTATGTTTCTTATGGTTAATAAATATAGTAAAAATGAAACGGCCATCCTGAAAAATAAGGTATATATTTCCGGACTGTCACCGGAAAAATAGGTATATTTATCTCTCTCATGGAACCTGGAATTTTAACCCGATACAGTGCTTCTGCCGGCTCGGGCAAGACGTATGAGCTTGCTGCCGTGTACCTGAAGGCCCTTTTCAGGGATCCTCTGGCATACCGCGGTATACTCGCTGTAACTTTCACCAATAAGGCTACAGCTGAAATGAAGGAAAGAATATTACATAATCTTTATCTTCTTGCCGGGGGATATGATTCGGAGTATTCCGGTCTCTTAGCCTTATCTGCGGGAAAGAGCGAAAAGAAGATCAGGGAAGAAGCAAAAAACATACTCAATAATATCCTGCATGATTATTCACGCTTCTCTATCGGCACTATAGACAGTTTTTTTCAGAAAGTGCTCAGAGCTTTTGCCCGTGAGTCAGGGCTTCAGGCAGGATTCAATGTTATCCTCGATTCGAAGATGATACTTCTTCAGTCTGTTGATGCCTTATTAAGAGATGCAGAGGCGGACGGTAAGCTTCTGAACTGGCTTATCGAATTTGGACAGAGGGAAATAACGGAAGGAAAGAGCTGGAACCTGAAGAATAAGATACTGGAACTAGGAGAGGAGATATTCAAGGAGAAATACCGCCTGCTTCATGAGAGCAGCTATATAAATGAAGACAGGGAGAGCCTGGGAGAAGCAATCAGGAAGATAATGGTCTGGAAAGCTGACTTCAGAAAACAACTTTCCCGTCTGGCAGCCAGGGCTGTGGAAATACTGGATATGTACGGTGTGGAACAGGACATATTATACCTCAAAAGCCGTTCGGTCAGGAAGTTTCTTGAGATGGCGGTTGATGATATCCCCGATATAAGTTTTGCTGCCATGAAAGCAGCAGTTGAAGAAGGCAGATATTTTTCCGGGAAGAAAGTACCTGAACAACTGGAAGCAGCCCTCTCGAACGGACTTAAAGAGGCCGTGACTGACGTCGCAGAACTGTATCTTGCCAATACGGTACTTTATAATTCTGTTAATTTGGTAACAGGCAACCTGTATTCTCTTGGTATACTGAATGATATAGCTTTGAAAACGAGAAGGTTGCTGGCCGAACAAAATAAGTTTTTACTTTCTGATGCCGGCGATATCCTCCGTCGTATTATTTCTATGGACCAGACCCCGTTTATTTACGAAAAGATGGGCAACAGGTACCGTAATTTCATGATCGATGAGTTCCAAGATACATCGAAGGTACAATGGGATAATTTTCTGCCGCTTATCAGTAACAGTATCGCAGAAGGTGAAGACTGCCTTGTTGTTGGTGATATAAAACAATCAATATACAGATGGAGGAACAGCGACTGGAAAATATTTGACGGTATAGGCGGACAATTTCATCCTGAATCGTTTAAGACGGTAGCATTGAAAAAGAACTGGAGAAGCTCGCCTAATATTATTAAGTTCAATAATTCGGTATTTTCAGCTCTGCCCGGGATGATCGAAAAGGATATTGGCCTGAATGATAATATTATAACCGGGGTCTATTCCGATGTTGAGCAGGAGGATCCGGGAAAGTTCAGTGGCGGTTATATAAAAATGAAGATATATGACCGGGATGAGAATAACGGTGAAATAGCTCTTGATGAATTGCCGTCGCTCATTGAAGAGATACAGGATATGGGATATAAGGCAGGTGACATAGGTATACTTGTCAGGACAAGGAAAGAAGGGCAGAAAGTTATTGAAAGGATCACCTCCTATGCTTCGGAAAGAGATGGTAATAACACAAGGTATTCATACCGGATCATATCACAGGACTCTCTTATGCTCGGAAGCTCTCCCGTTGTATTATTCCTTATATCAGTTCTTAGATACATGATCGACAGTAATAACAGGGTAAACAGCTCGGTGATGTATCAGTATTACCTGTTAGCGGTTGAAAGAAAGGAGGCTGAAAGATTATTATTCATTGATGGGAAAAAGCCGCTCATTGGAGAAGAAAAAAGCAATACTGATTTTAACAGCTTCCTGGATAGTATACGCTATCTGTCAGTTTATGAAATTATTGACAGGCTGATTGAGTATGGCGGTCTGGACAAAGCAGAATCTGCCGCTCCTTATCTCAATACACTTCAGAACAGTGTGCTTGAATTTGCAGGTAATGAGACCAATGACATACCTGCTTTCCTTGAATGGTGGGATAGTGAAGGCAACAGCCGCTCTGTATCATCTACTGAGCAGGATGATGCAATGCAACTTATGACCATTCATAAATCCAAGGGGCTGCAGTTCAGGGTGGTTGTGCTGCCGTTTGTGTCATGGACTTTCAGTCATGAGGTGAATCCGGTGCTCTGGATATATTCGGAACACAGGCTGTTGAGCCCCCTTGGCGCAGTACCTGTCAGAATGAAAAAAGATTTTAGAAACACCCTGTATGAAAAGTTTTATCTTGATGAACTGGGAAAAGCAGCTATTGACAAGCTGAACATGTTATATGTGGCTTTTACAAGGGCCAGGGAATGCCTGTATGGCAACCTGCTGACAGGAAAGAAAGGTAAAACGGCCGGTTCATACCTGCTCGGCCTTTTTTCGGAGCAGGCAACTGAAAGTGAAATAATATTCAGAGATCACTGGGATGAGGAAAACCGGATTTTCTGCTATGGGGAGAAGCCCGGACAAATAAATGAAAAAGATATTCCTGAAGGACCGGCTATAGGGTACCCGTTGTTTACTTCCGGAGACAGGCTCAGGCTGAAGCTGCATAGTAAAAGATATTATTCTGCAGACAGGAACGGACATCAGGGGAAGAGACAGTATGGTCTTATGATGCACGAAATATTATCAACAATAGAAAAGACTGATGATGTGGAGGCTGCTGTTGGATTGTACCTTAGAAAGGGAATTATCAACGGGGATGAATATAAACTGATATATAATAAAATAAGTAAAGCCCTGGAAGAAGAACCGGTAAAGTCATGGTTCAGCGGTAATATAAGGGTAAGGAATGAGACGGATATACTGATACCGGGCGGTAAGATAAGAAGGCCTGACAGGATAATAATGAAGGATAACAAAATAATAGTCATCGACTTTAAGTTCGGAGAGGAACTTAATTCTCACCGCAGGCAGATACTTGAATACAAAGATATTATGGAGCAGATGGGCTATGCCGGAACAGAAGCATGGCTTTGGTATTTCGATGTTTCAAAGACGGTCAAAGTATGACAGGAAAGAAAGAGAAACATAAATTTCCCTGGGGGCACGAAAGGAGGTTTAACGCCTATTCGAATTATTTCAGGAAGATATTCGGAGGAAGAATGCAAAAGCTGAGTATTAATGCCGGTTTTACATGCCCCAACAGGGACGGTACTAAGGGAACAGGCGGCTGTACTTTCTGTAATAATGATGCATTCAGCCCGTCCTATTGTGTGGCAGAAAGGAGTATAAGCAACCAGATTGATATGGGTATTTCATTCCATGAGCGCAGATATAAAAATCCACCCGCTTATCTGGCATATTTCCAGTCATATACAAACACATATGCTCCTTTGGATGAGCTTGTTGAAAAATATAGAGAGTCTTTGGATCATCCTGCCATAAGAGGGATTATTATAGGCACCAGACCTGATTGCATTAATGATGAATTACTGGATTATCTTGCCGGTATTTCAGGTGATCATTATCTGGCTGTTGAATATGGCGTGGAATCATGCTATGATAAAACCCTTAAAAGAGTTAACAGGGGGCACGATTTTGCATGCTCGGTCTCTGCAATAGAAAGAACAGCAGACAGGGGAATAAATACAGGGGCCCATTTTATTTTCGGGCTGCCCGGCGAGTCAGGAGAGGATATGATGAACGAAGCCGCAATAATATCGGGATTACCGCTTAAAACGGTCAAGTTTCATCAGTTACAGATCATTAAAGGGACTGAGATGGAAAAGGACTTTCATGAAAATCCGGAAGATTTTACATTCTTCAGTTGGGATGAATACAGGGAGTTCTTCATTAATTTTATGGAAATGCTGAACCCTGAAATAATTATAGAAAGGTTTACCGGTGAATCAAAGCCTGGTATGATAAGTAATCCGGGATGGGGAGGGTTAAGATCGGAGGAAATGGTAAGGATGATTGAACAGAGAATGGAGCAGCTCGATACATGGCAGGGCAGATTATATAAACCCGTTACCCTGGAAAAAGGCGATGAATAATTTTTTAAAAGACATATCATCATTACTGTTGAGTGAATACGGTGATTCTCTGGCTGATCATTGTATTGTTTTTCCAAATAACCGCTCCATTTTGTTTTTCAGAAAATATCTTTCCGAAATAATAGACAGACCTCTGTTCTTACCATCGCTTAAAACAATAAGTGACCTGCTGAAGGACAGGAGTGATCTTAATCCGGCCGAGCCGGTTCAACTGGTATATGAGTTGTACAATACTTTTAAAGAATCAGGGATCAGCAGGAACACATTCGATGAATTTTATCACTGGGGTGAAATGCTTATCAACGATTTTGACGACGTAGACAAATACATGGCCGATCCGGAGATATTATTCAGCAACCTTGCCGACCTGAAGGAGATAGACAGAAAATTCGGTGCTTTCGATGATGAGATTATAGATATAATAAAGCAGTTCTGGATCAGTTTCGATGCTTCTAATATGACCTCTGAGAAATCTGATTTTTTATCTCTTTGGGAATCTCTTCCCCGGATATATAACGATTATACACGCAGGCTAAAAGAGAAGAAACTTGCATATGAAGGAATGATTTTCCGCGAACAGGCAGAAGATATAAGATCATTATCCACGGCATGGTATGATAAAGTACTTATGTTTCATTTCGTAGGGTTCAATGCCCTGAATAAATGCGAAAGAATAATACTGAGGGAACTAAAAAAAGATGGCAGGGCCAGATTCTACTGGGATTATCATCCTTCATGGGTTAACGACCCCAATCATGAAGCCGGCTTCTTTATACGGCAGAATATTTCAGAGTACGGGGCAGATTATATTATTACGGAACAAAAACTGCCGGATATTACCATAAATATTTATTCGGCTCCTTCAGATGTTTCCCAGGCCAAGCTGATCCCGTCATTACCGGGTGAAGACTATTCGTCGGACGATCCCAATGATACTGCAATAATACTGGCTGATGAAAACCTGCTGAGCCCTGTGCTTAACAGCCTGCCTGAATATACAGGGAATATAAATGTTACTATGGGATATCCCCTGTACCATACACCGGTTTACAGTCTTGTCCGTCAACTATTAAGAATGCATGGTAACAAGGGGAAAAAAGGAGAAGATGCCGGATTCTGGTATAATGATGTTATCAGTATATTACAGCATCAGTATATTGTTTTTGATTACCATGAAGATTCGGAATCTGTTATAGGGAGAATAAAAGAGAATAATCTTATCAGGGTCGGTAAAAATGATCTGGCTGTAAATGATTTTTTCAGAATGATTTTCAGCGAAGAGTTTAATAACAGGAATTATATTTCATCAATACTTTACCGTATTATTGATATTCTTGACGGCAACGGGAAGTCAGGAGGAGAAAGTACGGACAGGCTAAGCCTGCAGCAGGAGTATATCTTCAGCCTGATCCTTCCCCTGAACCAGTTGTCTGCAATAATTGAAGAATCGGGTATGGATCCCGGGCTTGAGCTCTATACCAGGCTCGTTGACAGGATAATGAGGAGCATTGTGATCCCCTTCAGCGGAGAACCTCTTCAGGGTTTGCAGGTTATGGGTATACTGGAAACAAGATCGCTCGACTTCAGGAATATTATCCTGCTGTCAGCCAATGAAGGTAAAATACCGAAATCGCCGCCCGGAAATACTTATATACCCTATAACCTGAGGGAAGCATTCGGCCTCCCTACAGTAAAACATTCGGACTCAATATATGCCTATTACTTTTACAGGTTGCTCCACAGGGCTGAAAAAATAAGCCTTGTATATAACAGCAGCACCGATGGGATGAGGAGTGGTGAGATGAGCAGGTACCTGCTGCAACTTATGTATGACGATAATTACAATACTGCCTTATTTAATACCAGGTATAATATACTGCCTGCAACAAGATTAAAGAACACTATAAAAAGGAATGACAGTATAAATGAGTTGCTTGAAGACAAATATCTCAGTATTAACAGCTCACATAAGCTTTCTCCAAGTGCAATAAACACATGGATAGACTGTAATATGAAGTTTTATTACAGGTATATTGCCGGAATAAGGGAACCTGAGGAAGTTTTGGAAGAAGTAGATTCACCGGCTTTCGGTAATATCCTGCATCATGTATTAAAAGAGATATATGAACCGTATTTGGGAAAGACACTTGACGGAAAAGGTATTGAAAAGATTATTAAATCGAAGGAGATTATAAGGGAACTGGTTGAAAAATCTTTCAGACAGGTGTTTATGAAAAACAATAAGGCTGTCATAAAGGGGAAGAACCTTGTTATTACAAGCCTTATTGAAAGAATGGCCTTAAGGATACTGGAAGCAGATATAAGATCGGCACCTTTGCAAATAGTATCCCTGGAAAAGGATTATGAGGCCGGATTTGACTTTATAACAGGGACTGCTGAGAAGACTGTCTCAATAAGAGGTACTATTGACAGGGTGGATATTTCAAAAGGTATAACAAGGATAATTGATTATAAATCAGGGGCAGACAGCCTTGAAATAAACAACCTGGAAAGGATGTTCGATTATAATGCTCCAGACAGAAACAGTGCTGCTTTCCAGACATTGCTGTACTGCGAGATCTTTATGTATAACAGTAAGATGACGGATATCAGACCGTCACTCTACCCTGTAAGAAAAATTTTTACGGACTATTTCGACGATACTTTTCTGACCGGTAAAGGCAGCAACAAAGAACCGTTGAGATCTTATTCCGTACTGAGGCACGAATTTATTGACAGACTGAAACATACATTATCTGATATTTTTGACGGTAAAAGGGAGTTCGAAATGACACCTCATGAGCAAAAATGCCGGTACTGTCCGTATAATAGTCTTTGCAACAGGAGAGAACAAAACTAAATATTTGTATATTCGGGATATGGAAATGAGATACAGTACATATAATGTTGAAATAAAAAATATCAAATATATTGCTGATAATGGTATTAAATATCCAAAAACAGCCATTATCACTTTTTTTGATGATAAGGACGATGAAATATCGACAGAGTTGCTCGGTTATACTGATACTGAAGACCTGTATAAATTAATTGATGATGGTAAGGAGATAATACTTGATAATTGTTTTATAGATAATTTTTCCCTTTCATTATACAGGCAGCAAAGAGGGCTTGATAAGAGAGTATATGTCAGGCTCAGAAATTTTTCTGCAAAGTACTCTTTCTTTTCTGCCCATGTGGCAACCGATTTTTCATTTGCGGATTTCGGCGATTACGATGTTCATTTTGAAGACTCCCGTTTTGCTTCGGGCAAGGTATTATTCAATAATATACGTTCGGGAAAGGGTAATTTCAGTCTTTCCGGAGTATTAGTTCACGATGGGCATATTGAATTTACAGGAGCTGAGTTTGGTGAGGGCGATTTTGAATTTAAAAATTCGGTACTGGGTGATGGTGTAAAGGATTTTCAGGATATGGTTTTCTCTGAAGGAAATATTTCTTTCGCCAATACTGAGTTTAATTCAGGCGAGATACTTTTTATAAATACACGGTTTGGCGACGGAGATTTCACTTTTAAGATATCCAGGATCGTTTCGGGGAAAGTGGATTTTCATTATGCATCTTTCGGCGAGGGCGATGTTACTTTTGAAAGAGCAGAGTTTGGAGACAGCAGGGTCGATTTCCGGGCTGTCGATTTTGGCAAGGGCAGGGTTAATTTTAACAGATCGGTGTTTGGTGACGGTGATTTTGTTATGGAGGGCGCTGTCTTCAACGGAAGCAAGTTTTTCTTTAAAAGGATCATCTTAGGCTCGGGGTCAAAAGATTTCAGCCTCATGGAAATGAGATCCACAGAGGCAAGCTTTGAAAAGACAGACTTCGGTAATGGTGAGGTCAGCTTCAATGGCTCTCATTTCAGGGTGCTGTCGCTGAAATCATGTCATCTTGATCATTATATAGACCTTAGGGTCGCAGGCGCTGAAATACTGGACCTGTCAGACTCGATAGTACGTGATATTGTCGATATGGAGCCATTCAATATGGAATATAATGTAGAGATCCTTGATATGTCAGGTATGCGCCTTCTGGGGAAACTGTATATTGGCTGGAAGAATAATAAATGTATGGATGTTATTATGAACCAGTCAAATACTACCTGCCGGCAGAAATCCGAACAATTCAGGATACTGAAGGAGAACTTTAATGCTACAGGTAAGTATGAAGATGAAGACAGGGCTTATGTTATGTTCAAGAGGCTTGAATCAAAATCGGACCTTATCGATACAAAAAAACAGAAAAAAGGCCTCAGGGCAATTCCGGCATATATGTCTTATGGCTTCAGATGGCTGGTATTCGATGCAGCAGGACAGTATGCCACCAATCCCATCAGGGTTTTATTTACAATGATAGTTTCGTATGTTGTTTTCAGTCTCGTATACATTGTAATGATGTTGTTTACCCGTTCCGATATTATTCCTTCGGTAAATGATAACCTGTCTGTTGTGTCGAAGGCTTTCTACCACAGCGCTATTACATTTCTTACTATCGGCTACGGCGATCATTACCCCTATGGTAATATCAGATGGATGTCAGGTGTGGAAGGTTTTGTCGGCCTGTTCCTGATGTCCTACTTTACGGTGGCTTTTGTAAGGAAGATATTAAGGTAGTTACCCCCTGAGCTTTTTTGCAATATCAACCATCCTGATGGCGGTAAGAGCCGCTTCATCTCCTTTATTGCCATGCTTTCCTCCCGAACGGTCGATAGCCTGCTGAAGGGTGTCTGTGGTGAGAACGCCGAAGATAAAGGGAGTTCCATATTCCATATTCAGTCTCATGATACCTTCTGTAACACCCTGGCAAACATATGTAAAATGTGGGGTCTCTCCCTGTATAACAGATCCAAGACATATAACCGCATCAACACCCCTGTTCTCCTTTAGCAGTCTGGCTCCTAACGGAAGCTCAAAGCTGCCCGGCACATGTACTGTTATTATGTTACTGTCGTCTGCTCCATGCTTCCTGAGAACTTTGACGGCTCCGTCAAGCAAATTCATAGTGACTTCACTGTTCCAGTCCGATACTACAATGCCAAATCGCATACCGGAAGCAGATGGTATGTTCCCTGGATCATATGCCGATAAGTCTTTTGTTGCCATTATTCTTTTACGCTGAGCCTGGCTATATATTTGTCAATATTCCTTCCTTCAGTGCTTTCAGGGTAGTTGTCCCTGATCCTTTCGTACAGTTTAAGCGCTTTGTCATAACTGCCTTCAAGCTCATATACCTGTCCGGCTTTCATGAGGTATAAGGGGTTATAAAAGGAATTCTCGGAATAATCCACCGCTTTCAGATAGTACTCTATTCCCTTGTGCGTTTCACCCATTTCAATATATGCATCTCCTATACATCCCAGCGCTACAGGGCTTACCGATTTATCCTTTTTTTTGAATTTTTCAAGGTAATCTATGGCATCTTCGTACTGACCTGTATGCAGGAAGCAAATACCTGCATAGTAACTGGCCAGGTTTCCGGGTTTTGTAGACCGGTATTCATCCGCAATATCCAGAAAGCCCAGGTAGTTGCCGTCGCCGTACAAAGCCAGGTCCAGTGAGTCGATATCAAAATAATTCTCAGCAACATACATTTGTGAAAGAGCTTCCTCGGTTTTTTTGTCCGCATGTTTGTTATAAAGCCAGACTATACCTACTATCACTGCAATAACAGCAAGACCGTATGTAATGGTCTTCCAGTTTCTTTCAAGAAACTGTTCGGTTTTTGTCAGGGTTTCCTCAACGCCTTCAATTGCTTTGGATGATTCCTTCTTTTTTGCTTTTGCCATTATATTTTTATTTATCTTTTTTACCTTTTATTCAGGTTTCGCAAAAGTAGTTCTTTTCATTTGTATATGAAATACTTCTCAAAAAAAATAGACCCTGAATTAATTGAAAATACTGCCCGACAGGATATTAGAAATAATTTCCGCAGAGAGGAATAGTTTTACTAAATTTGTTGTAAAGAATAAAATAATATGTATCTGAGTAGCCTTAACCTCTCGAACTTTAAGAATTACAGCGAGATAGATATAGAATTCTCACCCAGGATAAATTGCTTCGTAGGAGATAACGGGGTGGGAAAAACAAATATTCTGGATGCTATCCATTACCTCTCATTAACCAAAAGCTATTTTGTAAATGTGGATAGCGTAAATATTCGTCACGGGGAAGATTTTTTTATAGTCAGGGGAATATTTAATAATAACGGGAAAAGTGAAGAGGTTTATTGCGGTCTGCAGAAGGGGAAAAGGAAAATGTTCAGACGTGACGGTAAAGAATATACAAAAATATCAGACCATATAGGAAGGTACCCCGTAGTGATGATCTCTCCTGCCGACAGTGGAATAATTACGGATGGTAGTGAGGAACGCCGTAAATTCATGAATAATGTCATAAGTCAGTTCAACCGTAGTTATCTTAATGATATTATTTCTTACAACAAAGCCCTGAAACAGAGAAACAGGCTATTGAAGGATTATTCGGCGGGAGGTGGGTTCGACAGGCAGATGCTCGGGATATGGGAGAGGCAGATGCTGAAACCTTCTGATACCATTTATCAGAGCAGGAAAGACTTTGTGGATGAAATAATTCCTGTCTTCCAGCAATATTATGACCATATATCAGAGGAAAGAGAAAAGGTGAAATTACAGTACAGGTCACAACTGCTCAAAATGCCGCTAAAGGAACTTTTTGAACATAACATTGAGAAAGACAGGATAATGCGATATACCACCTCGGGTATACACAGGGATGACCTGTTACTTGGTATGAACGACTATCCGGTAAAAGACATAGGCTCACAGGGACAGCAGAAGTCATATATGGTAGCCCTTAAACTTGCCAAATTCGAATATATAAGGAATAAGGGTGGAATAAAACCCATACTTCTTATGGATGATATATTTGATAAATTCGATGAAAAAAGAGTTTCCCAGATCATAGAACTGGTTTCGGAAAACAGGTTCGGGCAGATATTTATTACCGATACACATAAGGACCGTATGCAGTCGGTACTTTCCGATATTAATATTGAATACAGGCTGTTCTCAATTGACGATGGTATCAGGGAAATTATTTCAAACGGCAGGAAGGAACAGGTATGAGAAGAAAAAAAACAATGGTTCTGTCAGAGGTGTTGCGCGAATACCGTGAGGCTATGAATATAGATGACCGGCTGAAAGAGGTGAGCCTGGTCAGATCATGGGAGGCCATTGCAGGAAAAGCTATAGCCAGGCGCACAAACAAAGTATATATGAAAGACGGGAAGCTATATATATATCTTAACTCATCGGTAGTAAGAAACGAGCTTATGATGTCACGCGAATCATTAAAGGAAAGGCTTAATCAACAGGCCGGTGAAGAGATTGTAAAGGAGATTATTCTGAGATGACAGAATAGTCAGGTCATGAATAATACCTTTCAGATTCCGAAAAGAAGAATGAGGCTTCCTTTGCTGCGTTTTCAGGACTGTCGGAACCATGAACGGCATTCATCTGCAGGGAAGAGGCAAAGATTTTTCTTATAGTCCCTTCTTCAGCCTTTGAAGGATCGGTATTGCCGATAAGCTTTCTGAATTCGTCAACAGCGTTCTTATGGCTGAGTACCATTGCTACTATTGGACCGGAACTCATGAACTCCACCAGTTCGTTATAAAACGGCTTTTCCTTGTGAACAGCATAAAATGCCCCTGCCTGGGCCTCGGTAAGGTGAATCATTTTCATGGCTGCTATCCTGAACCCGTATTCATTGATCATAGCCAGAATAGGGCCTGTTTTTTTATTCTTAACCGCATTCGGCTTTATAAGTGCTAAAGTGAAGTCATTATCCATAACAGGGTCTTTAAGTCTAAACTAATAATTTTTATATTTGAAGTCAGAATACTACCATGAGAAAAATATCAGGTAAATATAATAAACTATTATCTGAACTAACAGACAGTTCGGATAATATAGTAATGGTTTGTCATCATAACCCCGATGGCGATGCTATAGGTTCAATGCTCGGTTTATACAGGTATCTGCAATACCGTGGTAAGGAAAGTGTAATGATTAGCCCGAACCATGTTCAGGAGTTTCTCAGATGGATGATAAATATAGATTCTGTTATTATTGCCTGTGATGAACCGGGAAGAGCGGTAAAGCATATAATGGGATCTGATCTGATAATCATGCTCGACTTCAATCATATTGACAGGGCAGGGGCCCTTGCTGATCATATACTGGCATCCTCCGCAGGGAAAATACTTATAGACCATCATCCGGGACCGGAAATAAATGTCGATCTGCTTATATCTGAGCCGGGCTACAGCTCGACGGCAGAACTGATTTTTAACCTTACAGGAGAGCTTGAAGGGAATTATTTTACCGACGGTGTTTTTATGGAAGCCGTATATACAGGCATGATAACAGACACGGGTAATTTCAGTTTCGGCACCTATAATGGAGACACCCTGCGTGATGTGGCTGTCATGCTCGATAACGGACTGGATAAAGACAGGATAACTGACAGAATATATGATAATTTTTCTGTTAACAGGCTTAGACTCAGGGGGTTTGTTACATATGAAAGACTGATATTCCTTGAGCAGTATTGTACTGCCTGTATATACATCAGAAGATCTGACCTCGACCGGTTTAACTACAGGGTGGGGGATACGGAGGGCTTTGTCAATATCCCGTTGTCGGTTAAAGGCATTATAATGTCGGCCCTGTTTATTGAAAAAGAAGGCCATATAAAAGTATCACTTCGTTCAAAGGGTGATTTTAATGTTAACAAACTGGCTGCTGCATATTTCAGTGGAGGAGGGCATAAAAATGCCGCAGGAGGGAGATATGAGGGTAACATGGATGAATGCCTCAGCTTCTTTGAAAAAGTTCTGGAAGGGATTGACGAACTGCAGCAAAAAAATACAGGGTAGGATGAACCGTCTGATAGTAATATTATTTATTGCCGCGGCAGCCTGGTCATGCAGTAATAAGAGGCATGATGAAAAGTTGAAGCAAGCTCCCGGTATAGCACAGATGGCTGATATAAACAGGCAACTGCTTATAAAAGACAGGGAGAGAATACTGAGTTATATAGAAAGAAAGGGACTTGATATGGCAGAAACATCATCCGGTTTATGGATATCTTCGGTGTTTGCAGGTAACAAAGGCATTAAAGAAGGCAGCACCGTTAAGCTGGAATATAAATGCAGCCTGCTTGACGGAACAAGGCTGTATGATTCTGCCAGTGACGGAATAATGACTTTTACAATAGGAAGATCGGATGTTCCTGCAGGATTGAATGAAGGTGTAAAGATGCTTGAGAAGGGTGATTCGGCTGTAATGATACTGCCAAACCACCTTGCATACGGATTGTTGGGCGATGATAATAAGGTCCCTGCACGTTCTGTCCTGGTATATGGGATCAAAGTAATTGAAGCTTACTGAGCAGAAAAATATTTGCATGGTTTTTGATATATCTGTAAAGTCATTATTACTTAAAGCCTGTACGAAACGAACATTAACATTTTCACATGGATAAAAAGTTGATTTTATTATTAAGAATTACATCTGTTATCTTACTGGTGGCAGGCCTTGGTTCCTGCTTCAATAATAATGAATATGAAGAAAATGAAGATGAAAGGATCAGGGCATTTCTTAAGGATAACGATATAGATGTTGACCCCACTGAGAGCGGGTTATATTATGTGGAATTAATAGAAGGTACCGGTCAGGCTCCCGTTGAAGGCGACACGGTAGAGATCTACTATACGGGATACTTACTGAGTGGCAGTATATTCAGTTCTGATTTGAGTGGAGATCCTTTTAGTTTTGTAGTAGGGGAAGGTACCGTTATACAAGGAATGGACGAGGGCATCACTTATATGAATGAAGGAGGCGAAGCCATGCTTGTCATTCCCAGTTGGCTGGGGTATGGTTCAACAGGCAAATATCCCATACCGGGATATACACCACTTGTTTATGAAATTTCACTTGAGAGTGTTATACCGGGACCTGATAAATAATAAATATGACTTAGACCTGAGTGAGCGAATAAATTTACGGATCTTACATACCGGCAGCTAATTCGCTCAACTCAGTATTACAGGTTTATCTTAGTATCTTATCAAGCGTGATATTATTTTTTCTGAAGAATTCAATATACCTGTTCCAGTGATCTGACATAAAGGTGTCTATCATCTGTTCGGCCTTATCCATGGCTTCCAGGGCTTTGGTCACCGTATCCTCCTCTGTATCTGTCAGAGCTGCATCAGCAGTATAGAGAACGTTTATGCCGTACATATCCCTTGATATCCCTTCCCGCCTGTTGGTAAGCTGCCTGATGATGTTGCCGTACTCCTTATTCACCTCATCATAGATCTTTTTATGTTCATCTGCGAAGTCCATATCATCAGAGATCAGCTCATCCATCTTCGTCAGGTTGTTTCTTATATCTGTAAAGCTTTTATACCTGCTGTTGTATTCTTTTATTCTACCCTGCAGTTCATGTGCTCTCTCCCGGTTTGCTTTAATGGCTTCCGTATCGGGCTGAGGCATTCTCGGGTCATTATTCACGGTTATTGTTGCTGTCGAAACGATATTTTTACCACTGAGAGCCAGCTTGTATGATCCCGGCAGCACTCTGGCTCCTCTCCTGAACCTGTAGAAATTCCTCTGACCCCGGCTTTCATCCTGTATCATGCCTGGTATTTCGGGTGGGTCCATGGTATAGTCCCAAAAGATCCTGTTAAATCCTTTCCTGTAATCTGTTTTTATTTTTCTTAGTGTGTCTCCTTCATTATTAAGTATAAACATATCCAGCTTTTTGTTATTGCCGTCCGATCCGGAAAAGAATGTTATCATTGCCGAAACCGGTTTGTTATCACCTTCGTACAGGGCGTCGGCCCTGAAGTAATAACCGGGAAGGTTCTTTGTCTCTGCCATTGTTGCAACAGGAGGATCAAACAATATAATATCTTCCTTCAGCAGGTTTGTACCTCTGGCAGCCATCTCTCGCAGCGGCACTATATCGTCAATGATCCATATCGAGCGCCCGAAGGTACCTATGACCAGGTCATTTTCTCTTGGCTGTACGGCCATGTCATATGTTGATACTGTAGGATAGCCGACTGTCCATTTGTTCCATGTCTCCGAGCCGTCAAAGCTCACATACAGGCCATATTCCGTTCCTGCGAACATAAGGCCGGGCTCTGCAGTGTCCTGAATAAAACAAAGTACGTATCCCCATACATCCTGATCGTCGATAATCCTTTCCCACGATTTTCCGTAGTTCTTTGTCCTGTAAAGATATGCCGAGTAATCGCCCTGCCTGTAATTATTTACGACTACGAAAGCTTCTCCTTCATTATACTCTGAGGCCGTGATCTGCGGTATCCATGCATTTTCAGGCATGCCCTTGATATTCTTACCTGTTTCTTCCCAGTTAGAGCCTCCGTCCCGGGTTATATACAGCTTTCCATCATCCGATCCCGTCCATATCAGCCCTTCCTTCATGGGACTGGGTTCAATAGCTAGTATTGTGCAATGGGTTTCAGCCCCTGTGGCGTCAGTAGTAAGCCCTCCGCTTTCTCTTTGCTTCTGTTTCTCCGGGTTATTTGTTGTCAGATCGGGAGATATCTTTTCCCATTTATCTCCGCGGTTCGTACTTTTATGTACAAACTGGCTTCCGAAGTATATTGTATTATTATCGAAAGGGTCCTGGCCCAGAGCTGTGTTCCAGTTAAACCTCAATTGTTCGTCACCTTCTGCCACAGGTCTTATACTTTTCGTATTACCTGTAAGCAGGTCGACTCTCCTTAATGACCCTCCCTGCGATTGAGCATAGCAATACCTCGGATCGCCGGGTACAGGCAGGGCATCAAAGCCGTCGCCTCCGATCAGGAAATCCCAGAATTCATTTATAATACCTCCGTTTGTCCATGTATATGCCGGGCCTCTCCATGAACCGTTGTCCTGCAAACCTCCGTAAATATTATAGGGTAGCTCATTGTCTACCGCTATATGGTAGAACTGCCCCAGCGGCAGGTTGGTAATATGCCTCCATGACCTGCCCATATCCCATGTTATTGCCATTCCCCCGTCATTGCCTTCTATTATGTGTTTGGGATTATCCGGATCGATCCACCATGCATGGTGATCGCTGTGAACCGTAGACGCTATTTCCTGAGGGAATGTAAGTCCGCCGTCTTCGCTTACGTTAATTCCTGAGTAAAGGGTATATATCCTGTTTTCATTCATTGGATCGACATAAATCTCAGCATAATAAAAGGGCCTGCTGCCAATATTTTCGGTTCCCCTTTTTTCCCAGTTGAATCCCCCGTCTGTTGACCTGTAAATTGCATTTGTTTCCGACTCTACATATGCGTATACATAATCAGGCCGGTTTTTTGCAATTGCTATTCCTATTCTTCCCAGTTTTTCAGGCAGACCTCCTGTGATCTTAGTAAAGTTGTCTCCTCCGTCAAGTGTGATGTAAAGGCCCGACCCTTCTCCTCCGGAATTGAAAAACCAGGGCCACCTCTGATGATCCCACATAGCCACTATTATCTTATCAGGGTTGTCAGGATCCATTACCATATCGGCAACGCCGCCTGTCTCGTTGGTATATAATATTTTCTCCCATGTCTTACCTCCGTCTTTACTTCTGTACACTCCTCTTTCTTTGTTTGGAGCCCACGGGCTTCCTGTTGCACCGGCATATATAATATCACTGTTATCCGGATTTATCAGTATTCTGTGTATATGCCTTGTTTCCTCCAGGCCCGTTAGTTTCCAGCTTTTGCCCCCGTCGAGGCTTTTATAAATACCGTAGCCTCCCGTTATACTGTTTCTGGGATTGCCTTCTCCCGTGCCTGCCCATATTATATCAGGCCTGAGAGGATCTATGGCAATTGCACCTATTGATGCTACTGCCTGGCCGTCAAATACCGGTTCAAACCTGACACCGCCGCTACTGGTCTTCCACAAACCGCCTGAGGCTGACCCGATATAAAACACTTCGGGATTATCTTTATCAACGGCAATAGCCGTCACCCGGCCACTCATACCTGCAGGGCCGATATTTCTTGGTTTGAGTCCATGAAACAGGTTCATATCAATTTCCTGAGCCCGGATCAGAAAAAAGGATCCAAGCAATAAAATGAGAATAGTTGCTTTTTTAAGTAACATTGGGTATTGTTTTAGGTAAAAAAATGACAATATATTAAAAAGATATTACTGTGCTACAAGACTTATTATGCTTATTAAACATATTGTTTTATATGACCCCGGTCCCGATAACAAATATTGAAGGAATTCTGTTTATATCCGGGTAGCCTTTTTCTTTCCATTCCGATATTGTGCGGGTAACGATAAACTCATTTTCCGTACTTATTCCGGCAGCTATGCATAATGATGTGCCTGGGCTCAGGTTTACGCAGAGATCGTCAAGCAGCTTCATATTTCTGTATGGAGTTTCCATAAATATCTGGCTTTGACCTTTGAGCGCCAGTGCTTCAATTCTCCTGATTTCCCTGCTACGCTCCTTATCCCTTATAGGAAGATATCCGTTGAATGCAAAATTCTGTCCGGACATGCCTGAGGCCATCAGCGCCAGAAAGATTGATGAAGGACCTGTGAGAGGTATTACCTTTATCCCTTCTTTGTGAGCCAGGGCTACGAGCCCTGCCCCCGGATCTGCTATACATGGGAGTCCTGCCTCGCTCATAAGACCATGGTCGCCACCTTTTTTAATACAGGTTATAATATTAATAATATCGTCATGACGGCTATTTTTATCAAGTATGGTGAAACTGCACTCATCAATAGGGAAGGAAGGATTTACCATACGCAGAAAACGCCTTGCGCTACGTATATCTTCGACGATAAAATCTCTCAGTGAATTTATCAGCTCTGACACCTTGCCCGGTATTACATATTCAAAATCACCTGATCCGATAGTAACGGGCACCATATATAATTTACCACCCACGATAATTATTGTTTGCCCGAAAATACTAAAAATAGCTTTATAAGACACCGGACATTTCAGAAGTGAAATATTTTACCTTATTTTGAAAATATAAAACGAATAATGTGAGGATTACATTTCTTGGCACCGGTACTTCTCAGGGGGTACCTGTTATTGCATGTAACTGTAAAACATGCCTCTCGGATGACAGCAGGGATAAGAGGCTCAGATCATCACTGCTTGTGGAAGACGGAGAGTGTACTATTGTAATAGATGCAGGTCCTGATTTCAGGCAACAGATGCTCAGGGCAGGAGTGAAGCATCTGGATTCCATATTGCTGACACATGAACATAAAGATCATATCGGGGGGATTGATGATGTCAGGGCTTTTAACTATATAAGTAAGAAACCTATTGATATTTACTCCGATGAAAGAGTACAGTATGCAATAAAGAGGGAATACCCTTATGTTTTTGCCGAACATAAATATCCCGGCATACCGCAGATGAACCTTATTACAATTGATAACAAGACCTTCAATATCGGGAATATGGAGATAATGCCCGTTAAGGTCCATCATTACAGACTGCCTGTATACGGATTCAGGATAGGAGGACTGGCATACATTACCGATGCCAGCTATATCTCCGATGAAAGCAAAAGAAAACTGACAGGACTAAGATGCCTGGTGGTCAATGCCCTTAGGAAAGAAAAACATATTACACATTTCAGTCTGGGGGAAGCCCTGGAACTAATACATGAATTATCTCCGGATAAAGCATATATTACTCATATAAGTCACCAGATGGGTCTGTACAGGGAAGTGTCGGAGGAATTGCCTGATAATGTCAGCCTGGCGTATGACGGGCTTGAAATATCAATTTAAAAGTCACATGGTTGACGAACGACGAACGACAAAAGGCAAAAGGAGGTAGGCAGAAGGCAGTAGGAAAAAGTCCGCAGTCGGCAGTCCGCAGTCGGCAGTCGGCAGTCGGCAGTCCGCAGTCCGTATATTAGTTAATTTGTTGATTTGTAGAGCCATGTACTATTTTCCTGATCCCTAATCCCCAGTCCATAATCCCTTCTACTTACTATCATTATATTGTTCCAGTGTACTGTTAGTACTTTCTTTTCTTATAGCTTCTTTTTAGTTTTTTCTGGTATGAGTTGGAAAAGAAATACTTATTTCTTCCAAGCTGGGTAGCACTGATATGAGAGCTTTTCTTTTTGCGTACATACGGATTTTGTTTTGAAGCAAAACAAGAGCTTAAAAACAGGACTGTTAATATAATCAATAAGTACTTTATGTACTTCTTCATGGTATACTTCAGATATTATTTTGCTAAATTAAAAAAATTAAAAACAAAAATATTTAAATAAAATAAATAACAACTTCTATATTTACGGATGAGGATCATAAAAGTTATGCGCAGACATATATTTTTCAATTTTTTTTTAGGGATGAAGTTTTTTTTAACTATTACACTAACTGTAATTATCCTACCGGTAAGCCGTTTATCCGGGCAGAGTCTTGTGAATTTCGGTTTTTCAACAAGGGAAGGGTTCAAGGTGGAAAAGCTGATATTATCCGACAGTACCGATCTTAGAAATGATTTTTCTTTTCCCTTATTCAGCTTTGAGCTAAACGGCAAATACCATCTTAGCAATGATGTAAATGTCACACTTGCAGGGACCCGTTTCCTGATGAGTTATGAAAATTCGCTGAGGGTTACATTTACCTCCTACGGTGGAGGACATCCCGGATGGAGGGGTGTCGTCAGCTTTCAGAATGATGGTTTTGATACTATTGAGATAAGTAATGTGCTCCCTTTGGGTGAACAGCCTGATAATGTTTATATTACCGGTAAAGGTCCATGGGATCTGGCCAGGGCATGGCTTCACCGGCCCGGGTATGAACCCCTGAGAGTGATCTTGCCGGATAATGCATGGGAACTGGGTTTCTCGGTTATGAGGCTGAATGACGACAAATCGCTGGTTACTCTTGCCAGGAGAGGCGAAAACAACGGTGCGATAGTAAAAAGATACAGCACACTTCTTCCCCCCGGTACTATAGTCAGGTTTGATCTTTACGGCGATGTGTTTTCAGGTACATGGCAGGACGGGCTTAAACTGATGTTCAGAGACAGGTACCTCTATGATCTTTCCGAATTTGATAACAGCCTTTTTGACAGGGATGATCTTAAATGGGTCAGGCACTGTTATCTTGCTGTCCTGCAGCAGGCATGGGACAAGTCTTTCTATGACAGGTTCGAAGAAAGGTATACTATCGGAGAGTTCCTGAAGGATTATAATAACAGATTTGGTAATATCGATATTTACGGTATATGGCCCACCTGGCCCCGCCTTGGAGTGGATGAGCGAAACCAGTGGGATCTTTATGACGACCTGCCGGGAGGAACCCTGCAACTGAGAAATTTTGCTGACTTATCAAGACAGAACGGGGCCCGTTTCTTTATAGCATATAATCCATGGGACATGAGTACGAGGCAGGAGGACCATTTTGCAGGTATGGCAAGATTAATAAGGGAGATAAACGCAGATGGTGTCGTCCTGGATACACGGGGTAGCTCAAGTTATGAACTGCAGTCCGCGGCAGACAATGTTAAGAAGGGGGTGGTAATGTATTCGGAGGGCATGGCTGTTCCCGGGGATATGCCGGGAATAGTGGCCGGAAGGGTGCATAACGCTATCTTCATGTCTCCCGAACTGAACCTTAACAAGATAATAAAGCCGGAGTTTGCTATATTCAGAGTATGTGATGTTGGTGAGGCTATATTACACAGGGAAATAGCCGTTGCCTTTTTTAACGGTTACGGTACCGAACTGAACCTCTACAGGCCCGGACGCTACCACCAGGTGGATAATGATTATGACTTCCTTGCCCGGACGACAATGATATTAAGGGAAAACAGCGATGCTTTCCTCGATAATGACTGGGTGCCATTGATAGATACGGGAAAAGACAGGCTGTATATAAATGAGTGGAACGGGAATGATAAAACAGTCTATACAGTATTGAATATGAGCCATCCCGGATTTGAGGGACCATTACTTAAGGTTTCTCCTGCAGATGGTTATCACTATGTCAGCCTGTGGCATCATGAAATGCTTGAGCCGGTAGTATCAGGTGACAGCTATCTGGTTAATGTTTGTGCCGGGCCGTTTTTGGAAAGCTTTGAGGGGACAAGAAGAGAGGGAAGCCTGGATTGTATAGCTTTATTACCTGAATTGCTTGAATCAGAACTGGCAGGTGACACTCTTGTGATTAAGAGCAGCTCGGAGGGCAGACTTAAAATATGGAAAGGGATGCCGTCTTATATGTCAGATTCGTATGAAACGGATATTTTTGATATTGCTGCAGTTGATGTGAACACCCTGTTTCCGGGCTATGAGGGTAAAATAGTAATACAGCTATTTAACAGCGACGGTATGCTTGCCGACGAGACAGTGACCGCATTCAGGGGAGGAAAACCATGGTTGATAAGCAAACTGGTAAAAACGGAGCCTCATAAAGGTAAGTATCCCAGGGATATGGTATTGATACCAGGCACAGGTTTCAGTTATGAGCTTGGCTCAAATGACGATTTTATACCTTATCCTGAGAGCGACAGACAGGTAATACATAAGATTGATTCATTTTTAATGGATATATACCCTGTCACAAATGAACAGTATTACAGATTTGTTGCCGAAACAGGATATATGCCCAAAGACACTGTAAATTATCTGAAGCACTGGAAAGACGGAATATACACACAGGGGAAAGAGAAATATCCCGTAGTGTATATAAGTCTTGAAGATGCCAGGGCATATGCTTTATGGGCAGGTAAAAGACTTCCTACCGAAGCCGAATGGCAGCTTGCCGCACAGGGTACCGACGGAAGGAAGTGGCCGTGGGGAAATGAGTTTCACGGGACAAAATGTAATAATTCTTTTGAAAGGTCAACACCTGTTGATGCATTTAAAAAGGGTGAGAGTCCGTACGGTGTGATGGATATGGTAGGTAATGTATGGCAGCTTACAAACGATATTTACGATAACGGAATATATTATTTTGCAATTATCAGGGGAGGGAGTTTTTATAAACCGGATTCCAGTTGGTGGTATGTACAGGGCGGCCCTCAGCCTCTTGATAAAACGCAAATGCTTCTTCTGGTTTCACCGGGGTACGACAGGAACTCGACAGTAGGTTTCAGATGTGTGAAAGACCTTTAATCTTATAATTTTCTGACACCATCGTCAATGCCGGGCAGGTAGAATGTTGCTGTTAAGCCTGTTATGGATGTGTATGCAGAGCCAAGCTGACGTATGAACTCATCTGTTTTACCTTTTTTAACAATACTTACACTACATCCTCCGAATCCTGCTCCTGTCATTCTGCTACCCATGGTGCCGTCTATTTTCCTTGCTTCATATACCAGGGCATCAAGCTCATCGCCGGTAACCTCGTAATCGTTTTTCAGGGAGTCGTGAGATTCATTCATAAGCAGCCCGAAGTGCTTTATATTGCCCCTTTTAAGTACTTCCACGGCTTTTAATACACGATTGTTCTCAGTTATTACATGCCTTGCCCTTTTTCTTATTACCTCATCAGGTATGAGTTCATCAAGAAGGTAAATATCGTCTATGCCAAGATCACTGAGATGCCTTATATTAACTTTGTTATTGAGTAATCTGACAGCTTCCTCACACTGTGAGCGCCGTTCGTTATATTTTGAGTCGGTGAGTCCTCTCCGTTTGTTCGTGTTACTTATAACCAGCTGATAATCTTTAAGGTCAAGCGGGACGGCCTCATAATCAAGTGTGTCACAATCAAGCAGTATGGCCATATCCTTACGGCCCATACCAACTGCGAACTGGTCCATTATACCGCAATTCATTCCTACGAATGAATTCTCTGCATGCTGGCACAGCTTTGCCATTTCGGTGACAGACAGACCTGCACTGCAGATCTCATTCAGGGCATAGGCGGTAACCATCTCTATCGATGCCGATGAAGAGAGACCCGCGCCATTGGGGATATCACCGTAATAAAGAAGTTCCAGCCCCGGAATATTTATTCCCCTGTCAATGAATTCGGCGATCACTCCAAGGGGGTAGTTAACCCATTCACCATTTTCATTTTTACTGATATTGTCAGTATCATAGTTGCCTGAGTATGAGAAATTAAGGGTATTCATCAGAAGTTTCCTGTCATTCCTTTCACGTAGCAGCAGATATGTTCCGTAGTTCAGTGCACATGGGAAAACATAGCCGTTATTATAATCGGTATGCTCACCTATAAGATTAACCCTGCCGGGACTGAAAAAAATAACAGGATTGTTTGTCCTGCTACCATATTTATTAAAGAAATTTTCCCTGAGTTCCGATATGTCCATTATACTTTTATCTTTTTCTCGATTTCATTTATCTGGTTCCTGAAGTGCTTATCAGTATCAATGAGGTTATTTACGGTCTTACATGCATGCAGCACTGTTGCATGGTCTTTACCTCCTATTTGAGAACCTATGCTTGCCAGGGATGCTTTTGTCAGGTTCTTGCTGAAGTACATTGATACCTGCCTGGCCTGGACAATCTCCCTTTTCCTGGTTTTACTTTGCATAAGATCGATAGGTATCCTGTAGTAGTCACATACCACTTTCTGTATATAATCGATGGTTATCTCCCTGGTGGTGTGCTTGACAAGCTTATCTATCATCTGCCTTGCCAGTTCGAGGGTTATCTCTTTTCTGTTAAGTGTTGACTGTGCATACAGGGATATGAGTACTGCTTCCAGTTCTCTTATATTATTTGTTATGTTAGCAGCAAGATATTCGAATATTTCCTCATCCAGCTCTATACCGTCATTATAGGCCTTTTTCTTCATTATTGCCAGCCTTGTTTCATAGTCGGGTTTCTGAAGATCGGCCAGCAGACCCCATTTGAATCTGGACAGCAGGCGTTGCTCCATACCCTGCAGTTCGACGGGAGGTCTGTCGCAGGTGAGGATCAGTTGTTTGCCACTCTGGTGAAGGTGATTGAATATATGAAAGAAGGTATCCTGGGTCTTTTCTTTTCCCGCAAACTCATGTACATCGTCAAGTATCAGCACATCGATCATTTGATAGAAATGCAGAAAATCATTCTTATTATTGTTTCGTATCGATTCAACAAACTGAGTCTGGAATTTATTAGCATTAACGTACAATACTATCTTATCGGGAAACTGCTCCTTTACCTGTATCCCTATTGCCTGGGCCAGATGTGTCTTGCCCAGCCCGCTGTCGCCATAGATCATGAGAGGATTAAAAGCCGTACCGCCGGGATTATTGCCTACGGCCATTCCGGCTGATCTGGCCAGCCTGTTACAATCTCCTTCAATGAAATTCTGAAATGAATAATCGGGGTTCAGCTTTGGATCGAAATGGACCTTTTTGATACCCGGTATTACAAAAGGATTCTTAATGGATGATTGTGCTGCTTCGTAAGGCACCGATACAGGCTTGTTCTTAAGTTCGGTCTTGTTGCTGGAAGGGTATCTTACAGTATATGGCTTACCGTTACTGAATTGTGTATTTTCCATCACAACGTTATACTCCAGCTTGGCATCATTTCCCAGTTCCCTCCTAAGTGTTTTTCTTAACACATCAATATACTGTTCCTCGAGATATTCGTAGAAAAAAGGACTGGGAACCTGGATGGTTAAGACATTGTTTTTTAACTTAAGAGGAACGATAGGTTCGAACCATGTCTTGAAACTGATCGAAGGTATAATATCCTTAATGATCTGCAGACAGTTCTCCCATACCTCATGATGCGACTTATTCATGTAGATTAGCGGTTAATAATTTTGTAAGGTTTCTACTCAGGTCTAAAATCAGAAGCAATATTTGTAAAAAAAAAATTGAAAAAAAAAATTTTTTTCTCTTGACTTTTTCAAAAAAATTCTATGGTGTTAGCTTTCAGTTAATTAAAAACTTAAAAAATGTTAAATGCTGTATATTGCTGTGTATTAGCGTTATACAATGTAATTATTCCGGGGTATTTTCTAAAGACCCCAGTTTGTGGGACTATTAATTTTTATTCTTTTTTCCGAACAGGGAGAAATTAACATATCTGTCAGGGTTGGACTTCATATCCTTCAGAAGAATGTTAAGTTGCTCAAGGCTCATGTTAAGGTTTAAGTACAGGGAGTCGTCGTTAATGAGCAAACCGGCTGATCCTTCTCCTTTATTCAGTTTTTCAAGTATGGCGGTTGTCTCTTTCAGAGCCTCGTTGAAATTGTCTATACCGGCTCTGAGTTCTGATTGTGAAATTTCTTCTGTAATGTCAGTCAGTCTGTATATGGTAGAATCAAGATTTTCGCTGTTACTACCCAGCATTTGGCTGAACTCGTCAAGACCGGATATAAGATCCTTAATACTTTTCCCTGAGCTTCCCAGTATGCTGTTTATCTCATCGCTTATACCGGCAATATTCTGAGAGCTTCTTTGAAGGTTATTACGGAAATCGTCACTTATGATAACCTTCAGTCCGTTCAACAATGTATCAATATCAGAGATCAGCAGGTCAGCCTTTTCAATTACAGGATCAAGCTCCTTCTCCAGATTACTTATTATTCCCCTGTCAAGCCTGCCGGGTATAGTATCGCCGCTTGTGTGGAAAGACTGACTGTTCCCGATAATCAGGATTATCTTCATGCCTGCAATTACAGTTTCAGGGGTAATTTCCGCAACCGTTCCCAGGGGCAGTTTATATCCGCTGTTAATACCTATTGTAACAAGTAATTTGCCCGAACCGTCATTAATAAATTCGATATCCCTTACAATTCCTGCCTGATAGCCGTTTATTTCCACCGGGCTTGACTCTTCCATACCTCCTATATCATCATATACAGCATAATAGTTGTCGCTGCTGTAAAACAGATTATTTCCTTTCAGAAAGCTGAACAGCCATATAAATAACAATATTATTATTGTGGCAGCCAGGCCTACAATAACTTCTTTCGATAGATTTTTCATTTTATTTTCCCCCTGTTTGTTCAATTGCTTCCTGTAAAGGTATAATTTTCATATTTCTGACCGCTATTACAAATGCATCAGGGAACCTGGACTGTAGTTCTTTTCTCCTTTCTGCGGCTTCTTTATAAGTGCTGAACCGGCCGGCAGCATATTTATAATATTTGCCTGAAATTATTTCACTTATTTCACCGATATTCCTGAATTCTTCCGGGATCTCTTCATGTTTTACCGAGGAAGTGGCCAGTTGTACCATAAAACAGATATCGTCATCGCCCGTATCTGATGTTTGCGTTTTTTCTATTGTACTGAAATTGCTTTTCCGGTCTATAGATGTTTTATAATCCCTGAATGCCCTGAAAATTGCGGAAGCGATAAAATCCTGTCCTTCATTTGACATAAGGAATTTTTCATCCGATAAGTTAGTAAGATAAGATGTTTCCACAAGCACGCTTGGCATGGTTGCTTTCCATAATACAATCAGGCTTGCCTGTTTAACGCCTCTGTCGTGCAGGCCGACACGTTCTCTGAACTGATCCTGTATAAAGTTGGCAAAGCTAAGGCTCTGTTCGATATAAATATTCTGCACAAGGGAAAACGCGATAAACGATTCGGAGGAGTTCGGGTCATAACCCTGGTATCTGGTTTCATAATCTTCTTCCATCATAATAACGGAATTTTCCTTCAGTGCAACCCTGAGGTTGCTCTCGTTGTTACTTAAACCCATTACATAAGTCTCAGAGCCATGTACCCTGGTGTCTCCAAAGCCATTGCAATGAATGGAAATAAGCAGGTCGGCTTTAGCCTCATTCGCTATCTCAGATCTCCTGTATAATTCAATAAATGTATCGTCTTTCCTGGTATATATTACTTTGACCCCATCGATCAGCTCCTCGATGTATTTGCCGGTTTTAAGTGCGATTTTAAGAGCTATGTCTTTTTCCCGGCTCCTTTTACCTATAGCTCCGGGATCTTTGCCGCCATGCCCTGCATCAATTACAACTACCCATTCTTTATCAGGCGGTTCATCAGCAGTTGCCGTCGGTGATGACAATAAAAACATACCAGCAATAACAATAGTAAGCGCTGTTAGATTAAAAGTGGTATAATGTTTGTAATTTTTAATCCGGCACCTCATGCTATGAAGATGATTTTAATTAGTTTTACTCCATTCAATAATCTATACAAAAATAGTACTAAACTTAAATAGAATTTTAGCAAAAAAGATACATATTATCTTCATAAGTACTTTTTTTTCAACATTTCTGTTTGGCCAGGAGAACATTACCGTATCCGATTCACTTGCAGGCCTGCAGGATACGGTATCTGTTATGCAGGACACTATTCGTGCTATTATCACACCGTCGGATACATCCGGCAGGCGATCATTGCGTATTTCCCCTGATGCTGTTGATTTGCCCATCGTTTACAGTGCTGTAGACAGTCAGTATATCAATATGGAAAACCAAAAAGTATACCTTGTTAACCAGTCCAAAGCTGTATACGGCGATATAAGCCTGGAGGCATATCATATGATACTCGACCTGAACACAAGTGAAGTATTTGCAACCGGCAGGAAAGATTCAACGGGAACACTCGTTGAAAAACCACGTTTCAAAGACGGCGATGAAGAATTTGAAGCGGATGAATTGACGTATAATTTCAAGACAAAAAGAGCTATAATAAAGAACATCATTACCCAGGAGGAAGAGGGATTTCTGCATAGCGAAACAACAAAAAAACATGATGACGGTGCACTGCATGTAAAGGGAAGCAAGTATACCACATGCGATGCCCCTCATCCTCATTTCTATGTAAGCCTGCCCAAAGCCAAGGTAATACCTAATGAGAAGATAGTCTCCGGACCGGCATACCTGGTGCTGGAGGATATACCGCTTCCCGTTGCTCTGCCTTTCGGATATTTTCCGGTGCAGAAAGAGTATGCATCGGGAATAATAATACCAAAATACGGGGAGGAGAATAACAGGGGGTATTTTCTTAAAGAGTTGGGATATTATTTTGCTGTCAGCGACTATCTCGATCTTAAGTTTACCGGAGATATTTATACTAACGGGACCTGGCGGCTTACTACCGGAAGTAACTACAGAAAACGTTATAAATACAATGGTAGCTTCAGTTTTAATTATGCTAATAATGTTACCAGTTACCAGGGGTATGAAGATTACTCCAAAAGAAGTAATTATTCTATCCGGTGGTCACACTCACAGGATGCAAAGGCAAGACCGGGCACACGTTTTTCGGCAAGTGTCAATATGAGTTCGGCAGGCTTTGACAAGGATAACAGTTATCAGGTAGAACAGCATATTACCACAACCAAGCAGTCGAGCGTGAGCTTTACAAAGACATGGGCGGGTACGCCGTTTAATTTAGCAGCCAGCCTTAATCACAGCCAGAACTCTTCAACAAACGCTGTGAGCCTTAACCTGCCTAAGATTAATTTCAGTATGTCGAGGATATATCCCCTGAAGGCAATCGGCAGCGGAGGTACATCCAGGTGGTGGCAGGAATTACAACTGCAGTATACAGCTAACCTTGATAACAGGGCTTCCACAACCGACGGAAAAATGTTCAGCAGCGAGATGCTCGAGGATATGGAGAACGGGTTTCAGCATGAAATACCGGTCAGCCTTCCGATAAGGCTGTTCAAGAACTTTTCAATCTCGCCATCCCTGAGGTATTCCGGTGTTATGTTTACTGAGAGGACGGTTAAACACTGGGAACCTGAATATTATAATCCGGAGACAAATGATACTGTCAGTATCCTTGTGTCGGAACAGGAAAAAGGCGTGTTTTACGGACATGCTATAAATCCTTCATTAAGCGCCAGCTACAGCCCTCAGATATTCGGAACATTTCAGGTTCTTAATCCCAATTCACGGGTAATAGCTGTACGTCACGTAATGAAGCCCTCTGTATCTTTCTCATATATACCTGCCATTGAAGGACTTTCTTCGGATATGTACAGGGAAGTGCAGAGAGACACTGCAGGTAATGTACTTGAGTATTCGATATTCGAGAACGGTATTTACAGCACACCTGCCTTATCAAGGAAAAACGGTAGCCTGAATTTCTCCCTGTCAAATATTATTGAAGCCAAGGTAAGACCCAGAAATGACACTGCTGATACTGAAAAGAAAGTAAAGATTATTGATAATCTCAGTGTAAGCACATCCTATAATATGTTTATCGACTCACTTAAATGGAACCCTTTGTCGATGACTTTGAGAACACAGCTTTTAAATGAGCTGAGCATATCGGCACGGGGAAATTTTGATTTTTATGCCACCGACTCATTATTCAGGAGGATAAATACAAGCGAATGGTCTGTTAACCGCAGGCCTTTCAGGATGACCAGTTTTAACGTAAGCCTCAATTTTGAACTAAGTAAATTACTGAAGTCATTCAGCCATAAAGAGAGCGGACAGCCTTCAAGACCCTCAGGTAGCGACAGTCCTGCATCAGGCCGGTCAGATATGCCCGGAAGTGCTGATCGTTCAGGAAGGGAGCAAACGTCGTCAGGAGGAATATATGACGAATACGGGTATGTCGATTTTAGCGTGCCATGGACAATGCGTGTTGCCTATAACTTTTATTATACAAAGAGCTCAAAAGAGTCTGTGATAAACCAGAATCTTACTATGAGCGGGAACGTAACACTCACGAAGAACTTTGCATTGACCTATTCAACAGGATATGATTTCAGGAATAAGGCGATCACTATGACCCGGATAGGTGTCAGAAGAGATCTTCACTGCTGGGAGATGAGCTTCAACTGGATCCCCACCGGATACCTGAAAAGCTGGGATTTTACAATACGTGTAAAAGCAAGCATTCTGCAGGATCTGAAATATGAACGCAGAAAAGACTTCCATGATAATTATTAATAATCTGTTTAATTATGAAAAAGATCATTCATACAAAAATGGCTCCGGAAGCCCTGGGTCCTTACAGCCAGGCTGTCGAAGCAGGCAATACTCTTTATGTGTCCGGTCAGGTGGCAATTGATCCGGCAACAGGTAAAGTTGTGGAGGGTGGAATAACGGAACAAGCCACTCAGGTGATGAAGAATATTGCTGCTATTCTCAGGGAAGCAGGTTATACATTTGATGATGTAGTCAGCTCTACCTGCCTTCTTTCTGATATGTCTGACTTCAAGGCAATGAACGAAGTATACGCCGGGTATTATACCAGCCATCAGCCGGCAAGGGCTGCCTTCGCTGTAAAAGAACTACCCCTGGGTGCACTTGTCGAGATTGTTACGGTTGCTATGAAATAAGGAGGCAGCCCTTTATCTTCTTTTAAGACTTATTCGGCAACTATTTCAAAGCTTATTTCAGCTTTGACTTCCTTATGGAGCTTGATAAGAGCTTTGTAACTACCTACTTCCTTCACCTGTTCTCCCTCGATGGTAATACTCTTACGGTCGATGTCAAAGCCTTCATTCTTAAGAGCTTCTGCAATCTGGATGGTATTAACGGATCCAAATATTTTGCCGGAGCTGCTCGTTTTTGCCCCAATGCTGAGTCTGACCTCGCTGAGCTTTTGGGCCATCTCTTCCGCTTCCTGTTTTATTTTTTCCTCCTTATGGGCCCTTTGCCTTGTATTTTCTTCATGTACCTTTTTTGCCGACGGAGTGGCCAGTATGGCAAATCCCTGTGGTATAAGATAATTACGGGCATAACCGTCCTTCACGGTTACTATTTCACCCTTATCACCCAGTCCGTTTACATCCTGTTTAAGTATAATTTCCATTTCTATTTCTCCTCATTTTATTTTAACAGGTCAGTAACATATGGCAACAGTGCAAGATGACGTGCTCTTTTTATCGCTTTGGCAACTTTTCGCTGATATTTCAGTGAGGTGCCTGTAATACGCCTGGGCAGGATTTTTCCCTGCTCATTCAGGAATTTTTTCAGAAATTCGGGATCCTTGTAATCGACATACTTAATCCTGTTCTTCTTGAAACGGCAATACTTTTTCTTTTTGATCTCAACCGTCGGGGGCGTTAAATATCTGATTTCTGATTCGTTCTGTGCCATGATTTAGTTCTCCTTTAATGTTTCTGATTCTTTCTGCTTTCTCTTTTTCTCAGCATACTGTACAGCATATTTATCCATCTTAAAGGTCAGAAAGCGGATGATCCTCTCATCCCTCCTGTATTGTACTTCCAGATTTTCGATAAGTTCACCGGGACTAACAAACTCAATAAGATAGTAGAATCCGGTTGACTTCTTCTGGATAGGGTAGGCCAGTTTTTTCAGGCCCCAGTTCTCTTCATGAACGATCTCACCTCCGTTTTCGGTGATGACCTTTTTGAATTTTAATACCGCTTCCTTCATCTGGGTCTCAGATAAAACGGGAGTTGCAATGAAAACGGTTTCGTAATGATTCAACATAGTCAATCTTTTTTTTAATAGGCCTGCAAAATTATATCTTTTTATGTAATTTACCAACAATCTTTAATGGATATTTCAGGTTAAATACCGGCCCTTGCTGGCCTTTATTTTTTATATTTGCATTGACAGTCCCGATAATAATAAGTAAAAAGATATGGATAATTTTATTGTATCTGCGAGGAAATACAGACCTGTGACATTTGATACGGTTGTGGGCCAGGAGTCCATTACATCGACCCTTAAGAATGCAATAAAAATCAACCGTCTGTCACAGGCATATCTTTTTTGCGGGCCGAGGGGAGTGGGTAAAACAACATGTGCGCGTATCCTGGCAAAGACAATAAATTGTCAGAACCTCACGTCAGGTACCGAGGCTTGCGGCGAATGTGAGTCATGTAAGGCTTTCGACAGCTCAAGATCATATAATATTCATGAGTTGGATGCTGCCTCAAATAATAAAGTTGATGATATACGTACTCTTACCGATCAGGTAAAGATACCTCCTCAGGTAGGCAGATATTCGGTCTATATCATTGATGAGGTTCATATGCTTAGTACCTCGGCTTTTAATGCTTTTCTCAAGACACTGGAAGAACCTCCGCCACATGCGGTCTTTATTCTGGCTACCACAGAAAAGCAGAAGATAATACCGACAATACTTTCGCGTTGCCAGATCTTTGATTTTCACCGGATTACTATAGATGATATTGTCGGCAGGCTTGTATATGTGGCAGGTAAGGAAAATGTTGAAGCCGAACAGGAAGCCCTGCAGGTCATAGCCCAGAAATCCGACGGCTCAATGAGGGATGCTCTGTCCATTATGGATCAGATTGTTAGCTATACGGGAAAGAAGATCACATATGCCGATGTTATTGAGAACCTTAATGTGCTTGACTATGAGTACTATATAAAGGCTACTGATGCGTTCCTTGGCGGGGATGTCTCAAAAGCCCTGCTGCTTTTTAATGATATACTTCAGAAAGGTTTCGACGGACATAATTTCATTACAGGCCTTAGTAGTCATTTCCGTAACCTTCTTGTTTGCAGGGATGAACAGACAATTAAGCTTGTTGAAGCAGGATCGGCTATCAGAGATAAATACAGGGAGCAGACTCTTAAGTGCCCTCTGAAATTTCTCTACAAGGGCCTTGAGATCCTTAGCAATGCAGACATAAACTATAAAAGCAGCAAGAATCAGAGGTTACTCGTTGAATTTGCCCTGATCCGGCTGTCAACAATGAACAGGGAAAAGGCTTCTTCGGATACGGATAATGACAGTGAAAGAAAGAAGAATGACGGGGAGGTGGTGGTCCCCGGGGGGATTACAGGCAGTACAGCTGAGAGGCATGTGAGTCACAGGGATACGCAAGCTGCAGGAAAGCCTGTTGCCCGTACGGAGTCAAAGTCTTATTCGATAAAAGAAAAGCTTAAGGAGGGAAATGGCAGCAGGGAAAAGGCCGGAGAGGCAAATGATAAAGATAATGAGTATGACACGGAGGATGGCGGAGGAACAGACGGAGAATTCGGACAGGAAGAATTAACCGAAGCCTGGAAAAGCTTTGGCGATACCCTGAAATCCGGAAACCCGAGAATGTCGAGTATAATAAAAGCCATGAAACCTGTTATTGAAGATGAAAAAAATATTATTTTGAGCCTTAGTAACAAGGCGCAAAAAGAATATTTTGACCAGAAATACAAAGAGGATGTATTGAGGCATCTTAAAAAGGAGCTCTTAAATACGGGTATTAATCTTATTACGCGTGTAAATGATAAGGAAGATGAAACGGTACCGTACACGGATGAGGAAAAGTACCGTCATCTGTCAAACAAGAATCCTGCACTGGATAAGCTGAAAGATGAACTGGGTCTTGAATTCGAATACTAATGGCAAACACTCTTTCCGATGAAATATTAAAATTTCTGATGGATAATGCTGAGTCCATGATCAGTATTATAAACACGGATATGAAGTATGAAAACGTGAATGAGTCGTTTTGCAAACAGTTTAACAAACAAAAGGAAGACCTTATAGGCCTGAGCCCGTCGGATATATGGGGAGAGAAAACCTACAGGGAAAAGATAAGGCAGAATATTGAGAGAAGTCTCCGGGGCGAGGAGGTTCAATACAGGGCCTCCTTTGACATAACGGGAGGAGGAAGCAGATTTTATGAAGTGACATACAGACCTTTCAGGAGTGACAGAACGAATCTGAGTTATGCTATAGTCGAGACAAGGGATATAAACGTAAATCAGGCTGAAAAGGAAAAAACCCGGGGAAAGGACATGAGATATCACTTTATTGAGAATTATCTGCCATTCGGAGTTTTTTCATGTACAAGGGAAGGCTTGATAACAGATGCCAATGATACATTCTATAATATTCTTGAGATTAAAGAACATAACAGGGTAAAGACTACTTTCAGGGATTTCATTACCGGCGATCTTCGGTTTTCGGATTTTCTTGCTACAGGGAACCCGGGTGAGTCCGGTACTTTTGGCCAGCTGCAAATGACTACTGCGGGGAAAAAAGATATATTTGCCAGGATAAGCAGCCATATACGGGAGGATAGTAAACACCGTATAATAATAGACGGCACTCTTGAAGAGATAACCCGCGAAGTATTGCTGGAAAGGAGGCTTTATCATTCTCACAGGCTGGAAACACTTGGTACTCTTGCAGGGGGAGTGGCTCATGACTTTAATACCATACTTACGACAATTTCAGGATACTCTGAAATGACTATGGATGAAGTGGATAAAGACTCGGCGGTATATGACTATATGATAAAGCTTAAGGCCGCAGTGAGTAAGGCTGAGAACATTATAAAACAAATGCTGGTATTCAGCAAACAGATGGATCAGCATGTTATCAGCCTGGAAGTTGAAAAAGTCCTTAAGGAAGCAGTGGATTTTATCAGATCATCCGTACCTCCTGATATTCGCCTCGTAACCGGGTTTGAAAAGATTAACGGACTGGTTCGCGCAGATCCCACGCAACTGTTCAGGGTATTTCTGAATATTATGACAAATGCCCTGCATGCTATGGAAGAAAAGGGAGGGATCCTGGGCGTTTACCTCTCCTCATCAGGAACAGATGATAGATGGTACGCTGATATTAGGGTGGAAGATACGGGAACAGGCATAGACAGATCAATAATAGATAGAATTTTTGAACCGTTCTTTACCACAAAAGACCTGGGAAAGGGGACAGGTATGGGCCTGGCTGTTTCTCATGGTATAATAACGGAAATAGGAGGGGAGATAAATGTTGAAAGCTGTCAGGGCAAAGGGACAGCGCTTACCGTAAGGATACCGCTTTATGATATTCATGCAAGAGCCGGATCAGGTACAGAGGCGGTGCCGGGGAACATTGTATTTGCTCACGACAACCTTCATCTTTCACGAACCGTGTCGCTGGCCCTTGAGAGAATGGGTTATACGGTAAGCCTGGTGTCTTCAAAATCCGATCTTGAAAATACAGCAGGCACATTGCTCGCAGAATCGGATATTATATTTGTTATCGATAAATTTATTGATGATAATGTTCGTGGACTTCTTCATAGCCTGATAAAAGACGGTAAGCCTGGCAAGGCGGTGCTGATCAGGGGAAATGACGGGCACGAACCATACGAACCGGATGTGACAGCTACAAATGAGTTCGATGTTATAAACGAACCTCTTACGTTAAAGGATATTTTAAGCCAGGTAAATATATAAGTTATTATGGCCGGAATTCTTTTGGTTGAAGACAATGATGATCTCAGGACAATGCTTAAGGGATCGCTTGAGAAGCAAATGCACAGGATAATGGAGGCTTCCAACGGAAGGGAGGCGCTTATTAAGTTCAAATCATCTGTTACCGATCTGGTGATTACCGACCTTCTGATGCCCGAACAGGATGGTATTGGTCTTATTATGGAGCTGAAAAAGAAAAAACCCGATATTAAGATTATTGCGATATCAGGCGGAGGGAAAATAGGTCCCTCAAACTACCTTGATATTGCAAAAACACTCGGTGCCGATGCTGTGTTCCCGAAACCTTTTAACCTGAATCAGTTTATTGATGAGGTGGAAGATTTACTTAACGCATGAACAAAGGAAACCGCTTAAGGATGAGATCCAGGATCAGAGCATTACCGGCATTCCATGCTTTCATACTTTTATAATCTGGAAAAACAAGTTAATTTTGTTGGTTACACTATTGTTATTTCATATATACAGATAATATAGAATTTTATAAAAATGAGCGTATTAAACAAAGCACTGGGTTTTTTCCTGGGGAACAAGTATGACAGGGATATTAAAGAGGTATCGCCATTTGTTGAGAAGGTAAAGACTGAATATGAAAAGATCGGATCTGTCAGTAATGACGAACTGCGTGCTCTTACCGTTAAACTCAGGGAAAGGATAAATGAATCGATAAAGAATGAAGAGGACCAGATAGCTGAGCTCAGGACAAAAGCTATTGCTGAGGATGATGTGATAAGCAAGGAAGAACTGTTTGACAGGATTGATGAAATAGAGAAAAAAATAGATGAAAAGCTTTCCGGTTTCCTTGATCTGATACTCCCTGAAGCTTTTGCGATAGTAAAGGAAACAGCCAGAAGGTTTAAGGAGAATGATGAGATTGAGGTGACGGCAACGGATTATGACCGTGACCTGGCAGCTAAAAGAGATAGTATACAGATAAAGAAAGACAAGGCTTACTGGAAAAATAAATGGATTGCAGGAGGAAACGAGATTACCTGGGATATGGTACATTACGATGTGCAGCTAGTCGGCGGTGTTGCCCTGCATAAGGGAAAGATAGCCGAGATGGCTACAGGAGAGGGAAAAACACTCGTTGCCACATTGCCTGTTTTCCTTAATGCACTGACAGGAAGGGGAGTTCATCTGGTTACTGTTAATGATTATCTCGCACGAAGAGATGCCGAATGGATGGGGCCTATATATGAATTCCACGGCCTTACGGTCGATTGCATTGATAAGCATGAACCAAACTCAGCGGCAAGGAGATCGGCTTATATGGCCGATATTACTTTTGGTACGAATAATGAATTCGGGTTTGACTACCTGAGGGATAATATGGCTATAAACCCGGAAGATCTTGTTCAGAGAAAACATAATTATGCTATTGTCGACGAGGTTGACTCCGTTCTGGTGGATGATGCAAGGACGCCGCTTATAATATCAGGTCCTACAGCTAAAAGTGATACACAACAGTTTGATGAGCTCAAGCCTAAAGTCGAAAAACTTGTCAGTGAACAGAGAAAACTGGTAACACAGATCCTGGCCGACTCAAAGCGACTGATAAATGAAGATAATACGGAGGAAGGCGGATTGTTACTGCTTAGGGCTTTTAAGGGCCTGCCAAAGAACAGTGCTCTGATAAAATACCTCAGTGAGGAAGGAATGAAATCGCTCCTGCTAAAGACAGAGAATTTTTATATGCAGAACAATAGCAAGGAGATGCCAAAAGTAACAGATGCACTTTATTTTGTTATTGATGAGAAGAATAATTCTATAGAGCTGACAGAGAAGGGTATAGATCTTATCTCGACCTCGGTTGAAGATGCCGGCTTCTTTGTGCTTCCTGATGTTGGTAACGAGATTGCCGAAATAGAGAAATCGGAACTGCCCGACAAGGAGAAATTCAAAGCCAAGGATAGTTTACTGCAGGATTATTCTGTAAAATCAGAAAGGGTTCATACGATGAACCAGCTCCTTAAAGCATATACCCTTTTTGAAAAAGATGTTGAATATGTGTTAATTGATAATAAGGTAAAAATAGTTGACGAGCAGACCGGTCGTATTATGGAGGGAAGAAGATATTCGGATGGTTTGCATCAGGCAATAGAAGCCAAGGAGAGGGTTAAGGTCGAGGCTGCCACACAAACATTTGCCACCATAACGTTGCAGAACTATTTCAGGATGTATACCAAGCTGGCCGGTATGACCGGAACAGCCGAAACAGAAGCAGGTGAATTCTGGGATATATATAAACTGGACGTTATGGTGATACCTACCAACAGACCTGTTGTCAGGGATGACAGGGACGATATGGTGTATAAAACCAAGCGGGAAAAATATAATTCTGTGATAGACGAGATACTTAACCTGAACAGTCAGAAAAGACCCGTACTGGTAGGTACCACTTCGGTAGAAATATCGGAATTACTGAGCAGGATGCTTAATATGAAAGGAATAAAGCATAATGTTCTGAATGCCAAGCTGCATGCACGTGAAGCAGATATAGTCGCCGAAGCAGGTAAGGAAGGAGCGGTTACAATAGCAACGAATATGGCAGGTCGTGGTACGGATATTAAACTGACGCCTTTTGTAAGGGAGGCTGGCGGGCTGGCTATCATAGGTACCGAGAGACATGAGTCGAGGCGCGTTGACCGCCAGCTCAGAGGCCGTTCCGGAAGGCAGGGAGATCCCGGTTCATCACAGTTTTATGTTTCTCTTGAAGACGACCTGATGAGGCTGTTCGGATCTGAAAGGATTGCAGGCGTTATGGACCGCCTGGGACTGAAGGAAGGGGAGATGATACAACACTCAATGATATCAAAATCTATTGAGAGGGCTCAGAAAAAAGTCGAGGAGAATAACTTCGGAATACGAAAGAGACTGCTCGAATATGACGATGTGATGAACAGCCAGAGGGAAGTTATATACAAGAGACGAAGGCATGCGCTTCAGGGATCACGGCTAAGCGTGGATATTGCCAACATGATGTATGACGTGTCCGAGACTATAGTAAATAACTACCTTTCTGAAGGGGACTATGAGAACTTCAGACTGGATCTGCTAAGATCCTTTTCAATGGAATCGCCTGTCAGTGAAAAGGAATTTCTTAAGATTGATGCCGGCCGTCTTATTGAAATGCTTAACCGTAATGTAATAGATACATACCGGCGAAAGGTTGAGAAAATATCTTCTGAAGCATACCCGGTAATAAAGGATGTTTATGAACGGCAGTCGCATGTTTACGAGAATGTTGTCGTTCCTATCTCCGACGGGACAAAGGTATACCAGGTGATAACCAACCTGAAAGCCACTGTCGAATCCAACGGTAAGGAACTGGCCCGGTCATATGAAAAGACAGTAGTACTGGCTACTATTGATGAGCTCTGGAAAGAACACCTTCGTGAAATGGATGAACTGAAACAATCGGTGCAGAATGCTACGTATGAACAGAAGGATCCTTTGCTGATCTATAAGTTCGAATCGTTCGAACTGTTCAAATCGATGATAGAAAGAGTCAACAAGAATGTTATTTCTACCCTCATGAAAGGCCATATTCCAAGCCCTGACCCTGATCAGGTGAGGGAGGCAGAAAGAAGACGAAGGACTGATATGAGCAGATACAGAACTTCCAAAAGTGATTATTCAACCTACAGCGATACCTCGGAAGGCGGACAACAACAGGAAAAGCAACAAAAAGCAGAACCGGTAAGAGTCGAGAAAAAGGTCGGACGGAACGATCCCTGTCCTTGCGGTAGCGGGAAAAAATACAAACATTGTCACGGAAGAGTAAGCAGCGATACAGGTCCCCGGCAACCTCAGAAAGGAGCTTAAACCAACTCTTTCAGGCGCAGATCCTCAACAAGGGTATTGATCCTGGTGCATGTTTGCCTCGATACACTGGTAAGAGGTAGCCTGAGTATATTCTGACATAGCCCGAGGCTGTTCATTACAGCCTTTATACCGGCAGGGTTACCATCTGTAAAAAGAAGCTCGATCAGCTCCTGGTATTTATAGTGTATCTCACGTGCTTTTGAATATTTTGACTTTAACGCCAGGCTGACCATCTCTTTCCATTCCCCGGTAAAGGCATTCCCCAGCACGGAAATAACACCTGAGCCACCTAATGAGATTAAAGGGAGCGCCAGCAGGTCATCGCCTGAAATAACAAGGAAATCATCGGGCTTGCCGTTGATTATTTTCATCACCTGAGACAGATCGCCCGAAGCTTCTTTAATTGCTACGATATTGTCGATATTCCATGCCAGCTCAAGACAGGTCTCGGGATTGATATTGCTGCTTGTCCTGCCTGGTACATTATATAATATGACAGGGACAGGCGAAGCTGTGGCAATTTCCTTGAAATGGATCAAAAGCCCTTTCTGACCGGGCTTATTATAGTAAGGAGCAACCGACAATATACCATCTATACCCTCAAAATCGGTCTGTCTGATGGCATCGGTCACCTGCTGGGTATTATTGCCTCCTATTCCCAGTACCAAAGGTATACGGCTGTTATTAATCTCTTTTATATATGAGACCACAGCCTCTTTTTCCTCATTGTTCATGGTAACGGCTTCGCTGGTTGTTCCCAGAACAACAAGATAATCGCAACCACTCCCGACAATATGGTCCGTGATGGCCTCCAGGGCTTTGAAGTCAATGCTTCTGTCTGACTTAAAAGGTGTTATCATTGCTACACCAAGTCCTTCAAATCTTTTCATGTCGCGATATTTTAAACAATTTTATGTCCCGGTATTGATCATTTCCAGATAATACTTCACCTGCTCCAGATAATAGGCCGGATCATTTGCCTTATCTGTACTCATTGTCATATCAAGCTGATCTTTGTATTTAAGTCTTTCATGTCCCACCTTAAACTCTGCTCTTGATAATGTTGTTATAAATTCAAGCGGAAAATATTCATTATTATTTATGTCTATGAGTATCTCATAGGGAGTGTTAATGAATTCGTTAATATCATATACCTGAGGGATAAAAAAAAGATTCAGGTCCGACTGTTTAAAGCAGTTCAGGTATCTTATGGCGGTATATTTGTCGGGAAGAACTTTATCCGGATAATAACAGACAATATCAACCTGGATATTAATATTTTGCATATCCTGGTAAAAAGAGGAGATACTGTCAAAATCATCAGGCTTGCTTCCGTCCCATACAATGCCTATCTTGTGTGAGTTCCTGAGATTATTGAATTTTTTTATCCGCCTTATCTTGTTCCGGCGGTTTTTCAGGATTGTCCTGCCGAAAAAAAACCTTATCCCTTTAAAAAGTACCATTTTGCAAACCTAATCGATTTTTAGGTAATAAATAATCTGAAATCAATCTTTCTTCAATAATTTCAGAAAATCATCTTCGCCAATAAGTCTTATACCCAGTTTGTCAGCCTTCTCCCTTTTAGAGGGCCCTGTATTGTCGCCTGCAAGTATGAAACTGGTGTTAGAGCTTACCGAAGATACATTCTTTCCTCCGTTTTTTTCAATCATTTCCTTATATTCTTCCCTGCTGTGTCGTTTAAATGTGCCTGATATAACGATATTCATTCCTTTCAGCGGCCCTTCTGAAGAAACCGGTTTTGTGTCCTGCTTCATCTTAACGCCATATTGTTTCAGCCTTTCTATTATCTCCCTGTTGTTTTCGGAACTGAAATAATCGAGTATACTACCGGCAATTTTATCACCTATCTCAGGTATACTGATAAGTTCATCATATCCTGCGACCGACAGGGAGTCTATTGAATCAAAGTGACCTGACAGCGTTCTGGCTACCGTCTCACCCACAAACCTTATACCCAGTGCATAAAGCACCTTGTTGAAGGGTCTGCTTTTGGATTCTTCGATACTCCTGATGATATTGCCCGCAGATTTTTCACCAAGGCGCTCGAGCTTCGAGAGCGTCTCTTTTTTCAGCGTATAGAGATCAGCTATATTGCCAATCAGCTTTTCCCTGTAGAGGAGATCGGTTGTTTCCTCACCCAGACCGTCAATATCCATTGCCTTCCGGCTTATGAAATGTTCAATTCTTCCTTTTATCTGGGGCGGGCATTCATCAATATTAGGGCAGTAATGATTGGCCTCCCCGGGTATTTTGCGTAACGGGGTCCCACATTCCGGACATTCGTCAATAAACTGCACCGGGCTGGCATTATCGTCTCTTTGTTCAATATCGACACCTACTATCTTCGGAATGATCTCACCGCCCTTCTCAATGTATACCATATCATTAATATGCAGGTTCAGCATTTGTATCTGAGCCTCATTATGGAGGCTTGCTCTTTTTACCACTGTCCCTGCAAGCTGAACGGGCTCGAGATTGGCTACAGGAGTAATTGTTCCTGTACGTCCCACCTGGTAGGCTACAGACTTGAGCCTCGTAACAGCCTGTTCGGCCTTGAATTTATAAGCAATAGCCCATCTGGGCGATTTGGCAGTAAAACCGAGTTTTTTTTGCTCTTCAAGCGAGTTGACCTTTATTACAATACCATCGATATCGAAGGGAAGCTTTTTTCTTTCCGCATCCCAGTAAGAGGTATACTTCATTATCTCTTCTATTCCTTTACAAAGCCTGATCTCTCCGGGTATCCTGAATCCCCACTCCTTTGCTTTCATCAGGTTATTATAATGATCTGCAAAGGGTAAGGATTCTCCAAGGAGGTAATACAGGAAGCAGTCCAGTGGTCTTCCGGCCACAATGGACGGGTCTTGCATTTTAATGGTGCCGGCGGCAGTATTCCTGGGATTTGCAAAAGCCTGTTCTCCTCTTGAGACCAATTCTTCGTTTAACCTGCGAAATCCTTCCAGGGGAAGATATACCTCCCCTCTGATTGTAAACTCGTCCGGATAGTCCCTGCCTCGTAGTCTCAGTGGTATGCTTCTGATAGTTTTGATATTATTGGTTACATCATCACCCATCTCACCATCACCCCTTGTAACGGCCGACTGCAATACACCGTTAATATAAGTAAGGCTTATGGATGCTCCGTCATATTTAAGCTCACAGACATATTCGACTTCCCTGCCCAGACTGTTCTCCACCCGTTTTATGAACTCATGTATCTCCTCCTTGCTGTAAGTATTACCCAGCGAAAGCATAGGGTATTTATGCGGTACCTGCCTGAATTCCTTTGTGATATCACTGCCCACCCTCATAGTGGGCGAGTCCTCTGTCCTGAACCGGGGATATCTTTCCTCAAGCCCGGACAGTTCTTTAAGCAGTACATCATATTGAAAATCCGATATTACAGGATCGTTTAGTACATAGTAATTATAATTATGATCGTCTATCTCTTTTCTTAACTGCCTTATGCGGTCATTTGCTTCCTTTTCTTTCATTCGGTTTTAATAAATTTTGATACCTCACTGCCAGACCCCGTCTATAGCTGATCCGCAGAATTTGCATTTCCCTTCTTCTATATTAACTGCAAGTATGTTGTAACCTTTTCTTTCCACAAGCTTTTCCCCGCAACCGGCACACCAGGTGTCGGAAGCATGTGTTCCCGGCACATTACCTATATATACATGGTTTATCCCTTCTTCCTTTGCTATCTCCCATGCCTTGTTCAGGGCGCTGACCGGCGTGGGAGGCAGTTGTTCGAGCTTATATAATGGCTGAAATCTGCTGAAATGAAGGGGGGTGTTTTTAAAACCATTGGCATACAGCCATTTACACATTTCTCTTATTTCATCCATCTTATCTGTGTACTCAGGCACAACAAGATTTGTTATTTCAAGCCATACCTTCTTCTCCTTAAGTGTGACCAGTGTATTCAGTACCGGTTCAAGCTTGCCTCCTGTTAACCTGATGTATGTCTTATCGTTAAATGATTTCAGGTCGATATTGGCCGCATCAATTACTTCACAAAGCTTAAGCAGAGGGTCTTTATTAATATATCCGTTGGATACCAGTATATTTTTCAGATCTGCCTGCCTGGCCAGCATAGCGCTGTCATATACATATTCATAAAACGTGATGGGTTCGGAATAAGTGTATGATACAGACATGCAGTTGTTTTTTAAAGCATTGCCGGCAACAGCCTCCGGCATAAGATCATAGTTTCGTGTCTTATCGGGACTTGTTTGTGATATATTCCAGTTCTGGCAGTTCAGGCAGGCAAGGTTGCACCCTGCTGTTGCAACAGAGAATGTAAGTGTGGAGGGGAGAAAATGATACAGGGGTTTCTTCTCTACCGGATCAAGGTTTACGGCACATGGATTACCGTATGCCATAGTGTACAACTTTCCGTCTTTTACTATCCTGTTCCTGCAATCGCTCAGCTCTCCTTCGGTTAGTACGCACTCGTTAGGGCATATACGGCACATTATTCCTTTTGCCGATTCTTCCTGGAACATGGCAGTCCTGTAATTTTTGTTCTTTACCTGTTCCGGCCTTTCACCATATGTCATTACCGGACAGAAGCTGATACCTCCGGCGGCAAGTATACAGTTTTTTATGAATTCACGTTTCTTCATGTTTATCCGTTAATCACCGTTTGATCAATCTGCCTGTCATCGTTATGGCCCGTGACGTAATATAGGAGGCAAAATTTATAATTGCAAGTATTATAAAGGTGTATTTTATACCAAAAAGAGGTACTATTATGCCTGCTATGATCAGAAAACCAAGCGCCGATCCGGTAAGATCGGAAAAATATATTGCTGATATTCTTCCCTGACCGTCGGTTTCAGAGGTGCGGTGACGGTAATAATATCCTGTCATGAATGCGGGAATGATTACTAATGACATGGAAATAATTACAGGTACGGTATTGCCCGGCAGGGATATGATGAAGTGACTGATACAGGAATACAGAAAGGCCGTAACAGCCAGCAGCAGGGGAAAAATGCCAATAACCCTGTTTCCTGTCATGTAGTTGACCGAACTTCCGGCTGCGAGCCCGCCCATAACAACGGCCAGGAGTAGACCGGCCAACTGGTAAAAATTACCCGCTGTCGACTGTATCAGTATAAGGGCCATTATTTCAGTCCCGGCCAGATTCAGAGAGGTGCTGTACATCATCTTCGAATCGTTGTTAGCTGCGAGAAAAGGCAAAAAAAGCAGCACTCCCGCCACTATGATCAGAATAAGGGAATCACCTCCGTTTTTTTTCATCCTGTATTTCTGGTAATAGAAAACGGACAGAGGCCTGTCCAGAGTGTTTGGCCGCACCGATCTGTCGATGCCTTCCAGTATCTGTCCCGAGCTGAAACTTATGATCGCCTCATTCAGATAGTCAGGATTAACATAAACATTTTCTATCCCTGTTTCCCTTATCCTTGATGGTATATCCGTGGTAAGGCTTTTATCTGATGCTATCAGATAGAGTGACCCGCCCATAACAGGTTCGACATTGACAAATACATCATCCAGACTATTGAATATTGAAGACAGATAGCCGGTTTCATCCCTGCCGATATAGTTTTGTGATGACCCGGTCTTTATCATGAATACTCCTCCGCTATTGAGCCTGTCTTTTATCCTGAGGAAGAATTCGCTGGTGTAGAAGCGGTTAGTAATAATGTTTTCCGGGCCTGTGATAAGAGAAATAATGACGTCGAATTTCTTTTTTGTCGAACCTATGTATGTGAATGCATCATCGGTAATGATATCGGCATTATCATTTGATATGGCTTTGTAGTCCATGACCTCAGTAAGCACGGGATCACGTTCGATGTATGTTACGGTTTTTACAGAAGGATATTTCAATACTTCATCCAGGTGTTTTTCTATGCCCCCTGAAATAATGAGTATATGTATGGGATTATCGCTTTGCAGCATGGCATAATGGATATCTTCCTCTCTCTGCCTTGTGTCCTCCTCATAGTCCGTAAGCCGGTGGTTGTAGAAAATGTTTTTTTCTCCCATATAATCGCCAACGGCAATATTTCCATACCGGGAATCCCTGCTCTCTGTTATCCTGACACTGCCGATAAGAATGTTTCGTATAAGATGATCCGGGCTGAATAATAGTACGGCCAGGCCTGTTGATAACAGCAGCATGATAATAACATATTTCGCTTTCTGTCTGCCTGAAGCTGTAATGATCACCAGGTAAATAATGACAGCCGAGATAAAAAGCTGAAAGTTTCCCAGCAAATTGCCGGAAAGAAGGGTGACAAATATACCCGATATTATTCCCCCTGCTGTTTCAACAGCAAATAGTTTACCTGCAGTAACGGAAAGGTGTTTCACTCCTGAGTATGATAACCTGACAAACATAAATCCCGATATAATGCAAAAGGGAATAAGGGATACTGTTGTTATTACGGAGGTATACAATATGCCTGGTGTAACTCCTTCATCAAGGATCAGTTTTGAGACCACCGCGAACAGAACGAATGATATTACTGCGCTAAGCGGAAGCGCCAGCGACAGAGAACGGATACTTACATTGCTGTTACCGCCTCCCAGCCGTGCTCCCAGGGCAGACACAAGAATCCAGCAGGCAAAGACCACACCTGCGGCTATCTCATAACCTCCGGACAGGTTAAGCGCCTCTTTAAGGAAGATCACCTGCACTGTGCCTGACAGAAAGCCGAGCATAAACAGCAATCTGCGAATACCGGTTACTTCATGCCTGTCACTATCCGTAGCGGATGGTGTGTCCTTTCCCTTACGGTTTATAATGAGTATTTTACGATAGTAGGACAAGTGCCATGTAAGATGAACCAGACCTGTGAACGAAAGCGCCAGCCCTGCTTCAACGTGCCAGTGAAGTATTTTTTCCACCCCTGTGATATCCCATTCGTAACCGGCCTGTAACGCCAGGAATATTCCGGCAGAGGCAGTTATTATAAATGCAGTCAGTAATATGATATTCCAGAAAGCCCTGTGATCCCTCGTTGTCAGTATACCATACTTGCTGCCGGTATAAGTGAGAAGATACAGGATAAGAGAGATTATACCTATCAGGATCACATGATACATGGTCTTTATTCCTCCCCGAAAACAAATGCTTCGTATATGTAAATATCGGCATCCTTCCATCCTGTCCATCCGATACCTGCTTTGTCACGGGCAATATATCCAAGAAAATCAGTTACTTTCCAGTTTCTGTCGTTTGCCACCTGTGGAAGGAAGGTCCCTGACCTCCTGTCTTTTACTATATAGACCCCATGTTTTCCAAGTTCGATCTTGTTTATATCGTCTATTTTTTCCAGGGGGCTCAGCACTGATATTTCAATTTTTATTTTCTCAAATTCCTCCCTGTTCAGGGGACTGAACCTTGTATCATTAAATGCTGCCGCCTTTGCCATTTCGCTTACAGTAAGATGCAGAGGCTTATCAGGCATAAATCTGCCTATACAACCCCTTAGTTGATTATCAAGGTTAAGGGTCACAAATGCTCCAAAGGGACTTTTTATATCCTGTGGCAGGGATGATTCGTCAAACTCCGGCATTTGTTCCCTGTAAAGAACGGACCTGATGGATCTTCTTGCAATATCAATTAGTTTTTCCTGGCCGGATTTACTGACTTCAAAAGTTTTCTTTTGAGGCTCATCGTATTTTTTTTCAACCAGTGCAACAGAGTTGTAGCCGACCACCGATGATTTATCGCCATATACGCTGTGGCCTGAGTTACGGTACATGAGATGTCTGAATTCAAGGTCTTTTTCGTTCTCAGCCAGGTATAGTAATACAAGGCCCGATGTCCATCCGCACATGCTGGTTGCAAGATTTTCTATTTTCATAGAGGAATTTTTGCTCAGAGTATTCAGGAACGTACCGGGATCGCCCGATATCAGGCTTTCAACCGTCATACTGTCGATTTTTACAGCATCATTAAAAGAGGGATAGTGACTGAAATCACTGCTTATCACGAAAAGGTTATCCGGGGTAAAATACGGTTTCAGCTCATCAGCTATTTTCCTGCACATCTTTTTATCATGAGTGCCGATAATAACAGGCACGATCTTAATGTTTTTGCCAAGGTAATGCTGAAGAAAGGGAAGCTGTACTTCAATACTGTGTTCACTGCTGTGTGCTTCTTTGAAATAAGAGAAGACAGAGGACCCTTCTGTCAGTTTGTTTGCAAGTTCCGTATTTACCTTAACCGTTCCCAGAGGTGTTTTGTAATCGCCTACATTATAAACCGACGCTCCCGGGAAGTATGCCCTGTGACTTGATCCGATAATAAATATATTATCATATACTGTTCCTTCAGGTATATATAAATAAGCAGAAGCGGATACCAGTCCGGAATAGACATACCCTGCATGAGGTGTGATGACTGCCCTGATCCCTGAACCCGGCTCACATGTTCCCGGTCCTTCTTTTCCCGCCTCATTAAACAGTCCGGTCAGTTGCCTGCTCAACTCCTGTTTTCCGGCAGGATAAAATGACCCGGCAGCTACCGGATCCCTGTCATGATTGATTTGCTGGCCTGATACGTTCATGGTCATATATAGCATTATTAGAAATCCAAAAATGGTTTTCATGTGACTGAAACTTATTACGGATATATAAAATTAAGCAAAGAGAAGGAGAAAAAGAATAAGTCAGGGGCTTTTATCAGAACAGAATAAGTCTTTCTTTCATTATAGTACCCTCATCGTCTGTTCCGAACACCTTAACTCCAAGGCTTACCGTTGCCTCGTTTAACACATCCAGTACCGGTTCAATGGTCTCATGCAGGTCTTCGGCCTCCATTTCATCATACTCTTCAATATGAAAGTAGAGGTTAATAATAAGTAATTTATCCCTGTCGGGAATTTTTGATAATACTTTTATGATACGTGCCATCCATATGGATGATGCAGTATTGAAGTAAATAAGGTTCAGATGCAGGTTGGTCTCAGCACCGGGTTGCTTTATGTACTCTTTGATCCAGTCTACAACAGGTTCATATAGCTGGGTTGCGTTTTCAGGTATTGATTTTCCTTTCAGTTGAAGGAGTCCGTTTTTCGGGTCAAAATCAATTTCCGGTGTGTTTTTACTTTCTTCCCTGTATAATTTAGTTATATTCATCTTATTATCCAGCAGGCAGAATTTAGTTTATTCAAAAATATCCTTTTTTTTTCACACATTATTTATTGTTCGTCAAAAAGTTTAAGGCTTATATCAAATATCAGGGGCCGTTAATATAATTTATGTCTTTCCGGCAATAGTTTTCTGAAAATCCTTTATGCCAAATTATATTATCTTTGCAGGCTGAAAAGTAACCGTATGCAATGGAAAAAATAATTGAACAAAATGTTGCCTGTGCAGTGAAGGATCTGTACGGATCGGATGTGGAAACCGGCGTTCTCCAGATACAGGAAACAAGAAAGGACTTTGAAGGCGATCTTACGGTGGTGGTTTTTCCTTTGCTCAGGTTTTCGGGTAAATCTCCCGAGCAAACAGCTGCGGAGATAGGCGAATATATAACTGGTATAAACCCGGGTATCGAGTCCTGTAGTGTGGTTAAGGGATTTCTGAACCTAAGCCTGGGCAATAGTGCCTGGCTTGCCGAATTTGATAAACTTGTCTCTGAAAAAGACTCGTTGAGACAGGCAGGAAGGGGAGAGCAACAGGTCACGCTTGTAGAATATTCGTCGCCCAATACCAATAAGCCTCTTCATCTGGGGCATATAAGGAATAACCTGCTTGGGTTCTCGCTATCAAGGATCCTGAGTGAATGCGGTCATAAGGTGTTTAAAACCAATATAGTTAACGACAGGGGTATACATATATGCAAGTCTATGCTTGCATGGAAGCTTTTCGGCGATGGTAAGACGCCGGAGACTACCGGCATGAAGGGCGATCATTTTGTGGGTAAATATTATGTTGAGTTTGAGAATGCCTGCAGCAAAGAGATCAGGGAACTGACTGACAGGGGAATGACTCCAGGCGAAGCTGCTGCCGGCTCAAAAATGATGTCTGAGGCCAGGGAGATGCTCAGAAGATGGGAAGCCGGCGATCCTGAAACTGTCGGGCTCTGGAAAATGATGAACAGTTGGGTATATGAAGGTTTTGAAGAGACTTACAGGGCCCTGGGTGTCGATTTCGACCGGATATATTATGAGTCGGATACCTATAAGCTGGGACGGGATATAGTAAATACAGGACTGGAAAAGGGGATATTCCGGAGAAAGGAAGACGGATCGGTATGGGTCGACCTCACATCCGATAATCTTGATGAAAAGCTATTGCTCAGGGCAGACGGTACTGCCGTATATATGACGCAGGACCTGGGAACGGCGGTGGAAAGGTACAATGATTACAGGTTCGACAACCAGTATTATGTGGTTGGTAACGAGCAGAATTATCACTTTCAGGTACTTAAGTTGATACTCGAAAAGCTGGGTTATGAATGGGCCGGAGGTATATACCATTTTTCATACGGGATGGTAAACCTGCCTGAGGGCAAAATGAAGTCCAGGGAAGGTAAGGTGGTGGATGCTGACGACCTGATCAATACAATGATAAAGACAGCACGCGAAATGTCGGAAGAGCTGGGTAAACTGGGTGATTACCCGGAGGAGGAGAAAGATGGCATTTACAGCAGGATAGGACTGGGAGCACTTAAATATTTTATTCTTAAGGTAGATCCCAGAAAGAACATGCTTTTTGATCCGCGGGAATCAATTGATTTCAACGGAAACACAGGGCCTTTTGTACAGTATACATATACACGCATAAGGTCTGTGTTGAGAAAAGCAGAAGAGATGGAGGTTAAATCCTCACATGATTTTCGAAGTATAAAGCTTAACGGCAAGGAAAAGGACATTCTGAGATTACTAAGGAGATACCATAGAGTTGTCAGGGAAGCTGCGGATGAACTGAATCCTTCCTATATAGCTAACTACATATATGAACTGTCGCGTGAGTTTAACCAGTTCTATCATGACTATACTATTCTGGGCGAGAAGGACGAGTCTCTCAGGGGATTCAGGATAGCCTTGTCGGACTTAACAGGCAGGGTGATTAAAAGGGCTATGTGGTTGCTTGGAATAGAAATGCCCGAGAGAATGTAATAATATTAATATATTTAGAAAAAGAAAATTATATACAGGTTATGTTCGAGAATTTGACTGACAGACTGGAGCGATCGTTCAAGATACTGAAAGGACAGGGTACGATAACCGAGATTAATGTTGCCGAAACATTAAAGGATGTGCGCAGGGCATTGCTCGATGCTGATGTTAACTACAATATAGCCAAATCATTTACCGATACGGTTAAAGAAAAGGCGCTTGGTCAGAATGTTCTCAATGCTGTCAAGCCTTCAGAGATGATGGTAAAGATAGTGCATGATGAACTGGCGTCATTAATGGGAGGACAGAAGGCAGATCTGAACCTGAAGGGTAATCCGTGTATCATCCTGGTGGCCGGTTTGCAGGGCTCCGGGAAAACAACATTCAGCGGCAAGCTGGCAAAAATGCTCAAAAGCAGGAACGGAAAGAACCCTATGATGGTGGCGGGCGACGTGTACAGGCCTGCAGCTATCGAACAGCTTAAAGTGATAGGCGAGCAGATACAGGTTCCTGTTTATACCGAAGAGGATAATAAGGACCCTGTTAAAATAGCAAAACGGGCGGTAAGAGAAGCAAAGAATAAGGGGATCGATCTGATTATAATAGATACTGCAGGACGACTGGCTGTCGATCAGCAGATGATGGACGAGATTGCCGCTATCAAGGAGGCCGTAACACCTCATGAGATACTCTTTGTAGTTGATTCCATGACGGGACAGGATGCGGTCAATACAGCAAAGGAGTTTAACGACAGACTCGATTTTGACGGTGTTGTCCTGACCAAGTTGGACGGAGATACCAGGGGAGGTGCAGCTCTTTCTATAAGAGGGGTGGTTAATAAACCGATAAAATTTATCGGATCAGGTGAAAAACTTGATGCAATTGACGTTTTTCATCCCGACAGAATGGCTGACAGGATACTGGGAATGGGCGATATAGTATCGCTGGTTGAAAAAGCTCAGGAGCAGTTTGATGAGAGGGAAGCTGCCCTGATCAAGAAAAAAATAGCCAAAAACCAGTTTGATTTCAATGATTTTATTTCCCAGATAAGACAAATAAAAAAGATGGGTAATGTGAAGGATCTTATGGGAATGATACCGGGTGTGGGTAAATCAATTAAGAACCTTGATATAGATGATGACGCCTTTAAGGGGATTGAGGCCATCATTCAGAGTATGACCCCGGATGAAAGATCCGATCCGTCTGTAATAAATGGCAGCCGTAGAAAAAGAATAGCCCTGGGCTCGGGATCTACCGTCCAGGAGGTGAACCAACTCCTGAAGCAGTTCAATGAAACACGCAAGATGATGAAAGCGGTCTCAGGGAAGGGAGGGGCATCAAAGTTGTCGAATATGCTAAAGTCAAGATAAGTACGTACAAAGGAGCTGACCAACCGTATTATTCTTTAAGCAACTGCAGGTCAATACCCCTGAAATAGAGATCGTAGCCGCCAAGACCGGAAGGCCTGTCGGAAGAAAAAAGAAGGTAATGATTGATGAAATCCGGGGCATTGCCAAGTACAGGCCTGTATTCGTTATATTCGGTATTGATATCAGGCCCCATATTTACCGGACTGCTCCATGCTTCCCCGTCAAAGACTGAATAGTAGAGGTCAAACCCTCCCAGTCCGCCGGCCCTGTCTGATGCGAACACCATAATATCCTGCTTAATAAACGGGCATTTTTCGTCATAATCACTGTTAATGCTGTCGACGGCAACAGCGTTTGCCTGCTCCCCGGTCAGCCATGTATCAAAATCATGAGCATCATCAACGGGCAGATACATAATATCATAATTGCCGTTCCTGTCAGAGCAGAAATATGCGGCTGACAGATCCTGACTGAAACATAAATATGCATCGTTTGAGAGACTGTTGATGATACTTACGGGCCGGGGCTCATCATAGGATGATGATGCAGGGCCTGTGACAGGAGAGTATTCCAGAAATTTCAGGTTAAGCTTACCGTTCTCATCTTCCTCCGAGTAAATAAAATATTCCATGCCGTTGGCGCTGTTGAAAAACCTGTACGGACCCAGTTCATCCCTTTCCGTATTGACTATCCCTTCGATAGTGGCGTAGAAGGTCTCATCCGTCATATTGCCGTCTAGCGTAAACTCACCGTCAACCTGGTTGAAGACAAAAAATACTACCCCTGATACAATATCGAAATCAGATCCCTGACTGTTCCTGTTACTTGAAAACATAAGCGGCAGATCGCCCGTAAGCTGAGGCAGGGCGATATTAAAATCATCGTAGGAAGAGTTAATCTCTTCCATGTTTATCGTTTCTTCAGGAAAGAATCCCGTTTCATATTTTATTTTGGTATCATTTTTGGAACAGTTGCTTCCGCCGGTGATTACAAGAATAAAAAGACAGGTTATATATATTCCGGTATTTTTCATTGTTCAGAATATTAAAGTACCGATAAAAATAGATAAAAAAAATATCCAAAAAAAACCGGGCTGGGACCCGGCTCTTTGAAGGTAGAATTTAGGTTAATTTAGGGTAATTAAGGGTATGAGGGTAATCATTCTTTCCTCCTCATTCGATATACCTATGATGAACAGGATACGCAAATGGTTGCGTTTGGCTTAACATTTTGTTAATACTATTTTAAAAATTATTTATTCCGGACTGTAATACAAGTGTTTATGTTTAAAATTTTTATTGTCCTGTTTATAATTAGGGATGATGGTACTGGCTCTTCTTATAATTTGTTATAATTTTGCCTGAAATATTTTTTTGCAGATGGAAGACGATGCTTTTGGATACATAGAGGAAGATATACATGAGATAGTCAGCAGGTATGAGCGTATGCGCAGGAATAATGAGAATTATTTCTTTGATGTGGCGGAGTTCGAGTCGATAATAGATTATTATCTGGATCTTAACGATGTGAGCTATGCCTTTGAGGCTGCCGAATCAGCCTCAAAGCAACACCCTGAGGCTTCATCAATACAAATAAGAAAGGCTAAAGTGCTTATAGACAAGGGAAGGCCTGTTGATGCACTTAAAATAGTCAGACTGCTTGAAAAGATAGAACCAAGCAATTTCGAGATATTCATTATCAAGGGAGCAGCACTGGGAATGCTTGGCGACCTGACCGGTACCCGTAAATATTTTGATATTGCCCTTTCGATAGATGAATCGGAGGAGATAAATATACTCCTTAACATAACAGGTATTCTGAATAACCTTAACCATTACAGCCTCCTCACTATTTACCTGAAGAGGCTTGTGGAACTGGAACCCGATTACCCTTCACATATGTATGACCTGGCTTATGCCTTTGAGAAGCTCGGAGAACTGGATAACAGTATCGATTATTACCGGATGTACCTGGATGAGGAACCTTATTCGGATAATGCATGGTATAACCTTGGTTTGCTGTATGCCCGGAAAAATATGGATAATGAAGCCCTTGACGCATATGGATATTCATTAGCTATCAATCCTGATAACTTTTTTGCATTATTCAATAAAGCTAATATCCTTAGTAAGAAAGGTGATTTTGCCGAAGCCCTCGATGATTACCTTCATTACCTTGAATATGAGGAAGAGAGCGCCGAAGCGATGACATATGCCGCTGAATGTTACGGGAAACTGGGCAGGAAAGACAGGGCAGAGAAATTGTTTAACGATGCTATCGACCTTGACCCTGATTTTTCTGAACCCTGGTACGGCCTTGGCGTTATGATGCTGGACACTGATCCGGCTGATAGCCTGAGACATCTGAAAAAGGCCATAAGCCTGAAAAATGATGATGCTGAATACTGGTATTTTCTTGCTGAAGCTTATTACCGGCTGAGAAATCCTAAAGATGCTATCAGGTCACTCATAAAGTCGGTAAACATAGATCCTTATCTTGATAGTGCCTGGCTGAAAATGGGTCAGATCATTATAGACGGTTCGGGATACAGGCATGCCGTGCCATTTCTGGAAAAGGGAATAAAAGTACTGGGGGATGTTCACGGATTAAGATATATCCTGGCCTCCAGCTACCTCTATTCAGGCGACAGAAAAATGTTTATGGATCATATCGGCAGTGCAATGATCGAATCGTCGGAGTTTTACTCCTTCTTCAGTTCCCTGTTTCCCGAAAAACTTATGGACAGGGAATCAAAAAAGCTAATAGTAAAGAACCTTAAAACTAAATAATATGATGGTAAATCTACCGGGTCTGCCCGACAGGACCGGCAAACCAAGAGAAGACGGCCTGACAATGGTGATGGATAAGGGTCTTAGTCTCAGGGAAGCTGAAGATCTTATGAGTGTGGGGAGCGATCATATAGACTATCTTAAGCTTGGTTTCGGAACCTCTTTATTTACACCTGACGTAAAAAGTAAGGTAAAAGTATATGAGGAGGCAGGAGTAAGGACATATCTCGGAGGTACTCTTTTCGAGGCATTTATAATAAGAGATATGTTTGACGACTATGTCAGCCTTCTGGATCAGACCGGCATTAAGACCGTTGAAGTGTCGGATGGCTCATTCGAAATGGAACAGGAAATAAAACTGGAATATATTTCAAGACTGGCTGAAAGATACTATGTTCTTTCCGAGGTGGGATCAAAGAAGAAGGATGTTGTATACAGTCCTGAGGAATGGGTTGAGATGATGGTGTCGGAACTTGAAGCAGGATCTGAGAAAGTAATAGCGGAGGCAAGGGAAAGCGGAACTACGGGCATCTATAACAGCGATGGATCCGTAAATACCGCGTTAATAGAAAAGATCAGCTCGGAAGTGGGACTTGAACGAATTATATGGGAGGCCCCCCTTAAATCACAACAGGTATGGTTTATTACACATTTCGGTGCAAATGTGAACCTTGGAAATATAGCGCCTGCCGAGATCATTGCCCTGGAATCGCTTAGAAACGGCCTGAGAGGCGATACTTTTTTCCAGTTCCTTCCGGGCAAATAAAGGGTTATGCGTAAAATACAGGATTATCTCCTCCTTTTGGTGAAAGGAATAGGAATGGGTGCAGCCGATGTTGTACCCGGTGTCTCAGGAGGTACAATAGCATTTATCACAGGAATATATGAGGAGCTGATAAACTCAGTTAAAAATATTGATATTGAAGCACTGAAGCTATTACTGAGGCTCAGGCTCAGATTATTCTGGAACAGGATAAACGGTAATTTTCTTCTGGCTGTGTTCGGAGGTATACTGCTGAGTGTATTCTCTCTGGCCCGCCTGCTGGAATGGCTTATGCAGGAACACCCTGTACTTATATGGTCTTTCTTTTTCGGGCTGATACTGGCTTCTGCATTTGTGGTGACACGAAAGATAGGTTCATGGAATGCGGCTACTGTATCCGGACTGATAGCGGGCGCTGCCGTCATGTTCCTGATAACAAGATTCACACCTGTACATACAACGGATGCATGGTGGTATGTGTTTTTAGCAGGTGCCATAGCAATATGTGCAATGGTGTTACCCGGGATATCGGGAGCCTTCATACTGTTACTGCTGGGTAAGTACCAGTATATCCTGGGTGCCGTGGGTGAACTCAATATACCTGTATTACTGATCTTTGGCCTGGGTGTCGTGTGCGGATTATTAAGCTTCGCAAACCTGCTGGCATGGCTCTTTCATAAGTATCATGACCTGACAATATCGGTGATGTCAGGCTTTATTATAGGTTCGCTGAACAAGATATGGCCCTGGAAGGAAACACTTACCACAACTGTGAACTCTCACGGCGAGACTATACCTGTTTTGCAAAAAAACATTATGCCCGGTGCATTTGCTGAAATAACGGGATCGGAACCGGCCATAATACCTGCTGTCTTACTGATGGTACTGGCTGTTATTATTGTGTTGGTGCTGGACAGGGTAAGCAAAAGATAATATGAGAAAATTCGGTCTTATAGGATATCCGCTGGAACATTCGTTTTCATCTGAATATTTTAACTCGAAATTCATACGTGAAGCTATTGATGCGAAATATATGAATTATCCGTTACAATCGATAGACGAACTGGAAGCTGTTCTTGATGATAATCCTGATCTTGAGGGACTTAATGTTACTATTCCATATAAGAAAGCAGTATTGACGTATCTGCACGGTATTGAAGAAAAAGCTGATGCAGCAAATGCAGTTAACGTTATCAGGATAAGAGGAAAGGGAAAAATGCGGAGGCTTGAAGGATTCAATACGGATATTGACGGGTTTCTCCTTTCTTTAAAACCGTTGCTGAACAGGAGGATCAGGAGAGCAATGATACTGGGTACGGGAGGAGCCGCAGGTGCGGTAAAGACAGCGCTTACTTACCTGGGCATTGAATATATCACTGTCTCAAGGTCGCCGGATAAGGACGGTCTTACATATTCTGATATGGAAGCAGGTATCATAACCGGCTTCGGCTTAATAGTGAATACCACGCCTCTGGGAATGTACCCCGATACGGCCTCATATCCTCCTTTGCCATACGATATGCTCGGAGAAGGCACTGTACTTTATGACCTTGTTTATAACCCTGAAGAGACCGCTTTTATGAAACTGGGCAGGGAAAGGGGTTGTATTGTGAAGAACGGTCTTGAGATGTTACAAATACAGGCTGAAAAAGCATGGGAGATATGGAATGATTAATCATTCCTGATAAATATGTCCTGAGGATATTCTATTTCTTCAAGAAAGAGCCCTTTTGCCGGGGCCGACATACCGGCTTCAGACCTGTTACGGGATGAGATGATCTCTTTTATATCCCCGGCAGCTTTCTTTCCCGTACCGATATCAACCATCGTGCCTACAATGGCGCGGACCATATTTCTCAGAAAACGGTCGGCTTTAATTGTAAAGATCAACTGATCACCTTCTTTTATCCATTCGGCCCTGTATAACCTGCAGATATTTGTTTTTACCTGTGTGTGCGACTTGCTGAAACTGGTAAAGTCGTCATAGTTAAGTAAATATGAAGCTGCCATGTTCATTGCATCAACATCCGGAATATCATGTCGTTCCCATGCATACCTGTTGTTGAAAGGATCTTTCTTCAGGCTGATATAATATCTGTATGTTCTGCTTTTTGCATTGAAACGTGCATGAGCCCCGGGCTCTACCTCTGATATATCAGTTACGGCAATATCTTTCGGCAGGAACGAGTTCATATTGAAGATCAGTTCCCTGTTCCTGTCCAGGTCCCTGCGTATGCTGTTGAAATGAGCTGTGAACGACCGGGCATGCACACCGGTATCGGTACGGCCTGCGCCGGTAACCCCTGCTTCTTCGCGTAATATAAGGGATAAGGCTTCCGTTATCTTAGCCTGTACTGTAATCCTGCCGGGCTGAACCTGCCAGCCGTGGTACTCCGTCCCGTCATAGGCCAGAGAAATGAAATATCTTTTGCCTGTGCTCATATCTGGCAAATATACTATATCTTGAAGAACGTTAATTTATAAGAACAGGCAGACATAGCAATATTTGAGTATGTAATTGTATAAAATAGCCTGTTGATGTTTGATAATTCACCGTAAACAGTATTTTTGTTAATTGAACTTCCGGACATTAGTCAGGTTCATTATGTCTTAACTAAAATCTAATGATATGAAGGTCGATTTAAGTTGGATAGATTATCTTATAATGATAATCTACTTTGCTTTCGTATTGGGTATAGGCTGGTTCCTGAGAAAGTATATGAAAAACGCCAATGCTTTTCTTGAAGCAGGCAGGTCCATTCCTGCCTGGGTGGCCGGGCTGGCTTTTATCTCGACTAACCTTGGGGCCCTCGAAGTGATGGGTATGACCGGTTCGGGTCTTAAATACGGGATGTTAACAACGCATTTTTACTGGATAGGAGCGATTCCTGCCATGATCTTTCTTGCACTTTTTATGATGCCGTTTTACTATGGATCGAAAGCAAGATCGGTACCTGAGTTCCTGAAATTGAGATATGACGAAAAAACAAGGGGGCTTAATGCCATCCTTTTTGCAGTAATGACCATCCTTGCATCAGGAATATCCATGTATGCCCTTGCCATACTTATGGAAAAGATACTGGGATGGGATTTCAACCTGAGCCTCTGGATATCGGCGCTTATAGTGCTGGCATATACCTATCTGGGAGGACTGTCATCCGCCATATACAATGAAGTGTTGCAGTTTTTTATTATTGTAATAGGTTTATTGCCTCTAGTCTTCCTGAGCCTTCATGATGTGGGAGGCTGGTCAGGGCTTAAGGAAGGGCTTGCCCCTGTTGCCGAAGCACAGGGTTATGCCCCCGACACAATGATGACAACATGGAAATATACCGGTGATGCCTCGGCAAACCCGCTTGGCGTACAGTGGTACGGGATACTGTTCGGACTGGGCTTTGTCCTTGCCTTCGGATACTGGTGTACCAATTTCCTGATTGTACAGAGAGCCTTTGCCGCAGAGTCGAAAATAGCAGCAAGAAAAGTACCGCTGATAGGCGCTCTGCCTAAAATGTTCATTCCTTTTCTTATAATCATACCGGGCGTAATAGCTATAGTGCTCCTTAATGATCCCGCAAAGAATTTCGTATTGCCGTTGGATGATGCAGGTCAGCCGATTTATGACTATACCATTATAATGTTGCTGAAGCAATACCTGCCTGCAGGCGTGCTGGGATTGGGTATTACTGCTCTTCTGGCCTCCTTTATGTCGGGAATGGCAGGAAATGTGTCGGCTTTCAATACGGTATGGACATATGATATATACCAGAGCTATTTAAGGCCGGCAACAGATAATAAGGAAACTGATGACAAACATTACCTTACTGTTGGAAGATTGACTACCGTGGTAGGGGTACTGCTGAGCATAGCTGCAGCATACATTGCCAGCAAGTTCGGAAATATAATGGATTTTCTGCAAACGATATTTTCCATGATCAATGCTCCTCTGTTTGCTGTTATTTTCCTGGGTATGTTCTGGAAGAGAACAACAGGGCACGGCGCTTTCTGGGGACTTTTGATGGGATTCCTGATGGCATTGCTTCATCATGGCCTTACTTCCCCCGAAGGCTCGACAACGCTGGTGAAAGGGGGCTGGATAACTACACTACATACATATCCGGTAGAGATGGCTCAGAATTTCTGGACTGCTATTATAGCCTTTTTGGCGAGTACGATAATAACGGTAGGCCTTACCTTGCTGACAAAACAGAAAAAGACGGATGACCAGCTGACAGGGCTGGTTTATTCACTTACACCACACGAGGTGGATAAGGACCTGCCATGGCATAAGAGACCTGTGAGCCTGGCCTTACTTGTTATAGTGATATGTGTAATACTAAGTATAATATTCTGGTAGGAGGAAATACAAATGGTAGATATAAGATTCCCTATAGGATTAATGTTCACGATAATAGGAGTGCTGATCACTGTATTCGGCATTTTTACCGGCTCGGATGCTGCAATGTATCAGAAATCACTGGGTTTTAATGTAAACCTGATCATGGGCCTGATAATGCTGGTGTTTGGTCTGGTATTCCTGTTCTTTGCTTTTAAGAAAAGCAGAAAGAAAGGATAATAATATTAAAAAATAATACCGGCAGGGTAATATATATTCTTCCCTGCCGGTAATTAACTGTCTATGGAGAAAAGCGGAAATATTTCAAGGGGATTTGCCAGTGATAATAATGCAGGCGTGCATCCCGATATACTGAAGGAACTGGAAAGGGCAAACAAAGGCCATGTTATAGGTTACGGGGATGACAGGTATACAAGGGAAGCCGAAGAATTGTTCCGTATTATTTTCGGGGCGGGCACGGAAGTATTTTTCGCATTCACCGGGACAGCAGCCAATGTTCTGGGATTAAGTGCAATAACACGTTCATATAATTCGATCATAACAGCCTTTACGGCCCATATAGAACAGGATGAATGCGGAGCGCCTGAAAAGTTTACGGGTTGTAAGATACTAACTGTGGATACTCCCGACGGCAAGCTGAGGAAAGAATATCTTGCAAAGCATTTACACGGCTTTGATTTCGAACATCATTCACAGCCCAAAGTGGTGTCTGTTACACAGGCAACGGAGATGGGTACCATATATACTCCGGATGAGATAAGGGATGTTGCCGGCTTTGTACATGATCATGACATGTTATTGCATATGGACGGAGCAAGGATTGCAAATGCAGCTGCTTCACTCGATCTTCCTTTCAGGGATTTTACAACAGAGGCGGGTGTCGATATTTTATCATTCGGAGGGACAAAGAACGGTATGATGTATGGCGAAGCAGTATGTTTTCTGCGTGAAGGCCTTTCTGACGGCTTCAAATATATCAGGAAACAAGGTATGCAGCTTGCATCAAAAATGAGATATATCTCCGCACAGTTTATTACATATTTTAAAAATGACCTGTGGCTTCAGAATGCAAGACATGCCAACAGGATGGGGCAGAGGCTTGCAGAACAGATATCGGGTATCGATGGAGTGCGTATAACCCAGGAAGTTCAGTCTAACGGTGTATTTGTTATCATCCCTGGCGAGGTTGCATCCGCCATGCAGAAAGAATATTTTTTCTACCCCTGGAATGAGGAATTATCCGAATACAGGCTTATGACAAGCTGGGATACCACGCAAAAGGATATTGAAGGATTTGCCGGCCTTCTGCGTGAAAAAATGAACAGGTATGACGGATGATCCTACGGAAGTAAAAGGGAACTGTCGCCATAGCTCAGAAACCTGAAGTCATTTTTAAGGGAATAATCGTAAATATCCCTCCAATTGTCACCTGCCAGGGCGGCTACCAGTAACAGAAGAGTGCTCCCGGGCATATGATAATTGGTAATGAGGCCTTTGGCCACCCTTATCCTGTATCCGGGAACAATAATTATGGCCGTACGTGCTTCAAGATAATCAAGGCCCTTTTTTCTCATATAATCAAGTATAATATCAACATACTCTTCAAAGCCCGCATCACTGTTATTGTCGTAAGGATACCACTGCTCCATAAAGATACCCTTATGGTCTTTCAAACCTTCATGACTTATCTTATGGCCTATCCAGTAAAGGCTTTCAAGAGTTCTCAATGATGTTGTGCCGACAGCTATCACACGCCGGTATCTGATTGATTCAAGCACACTTTTTTCAACTCTGAAATGTTCGATATGCATTTCGTGTTCTCCTATCGTGTCTGTCTTTACCGGTCTGAAGGTGCCGGCCCCTACATGAAGGGTTACAGCCCTGATGTCTATCCCGGCTGAGTTTAACCCTTTAAGTATATTGTCAGTGAAATGCAAGCCTGCCGTTGGTGCGGCTACCGAACCTTCCTCCATGGAGTAGACTGTCTGATACCGTGTCCTGTCTATTTCCTCGTCCTCCCTCTTCAGGTATGGCGGAACAGGGATATGTCCGGCAGCATCAAGTATATCACTGAAAGAATAACCGCTGCTATCCCAGGAAAACCTGAGGATTGATTCGGCGCCGGCCCTGGTAACCTCCTTCACTGTAAGCAGTAGTTCCGTATCGTTAACAGCAACAGACATGCTTAACGTTCCCTCTTTCCATTTTTTACGGTTCCCTACAAGACATTTCCATTCTACAGGCGATCCGGACGAGAAATTTCTTTCATATCCTTGAGGATATACAGGTTCAAGACAGAATATTTCAATCGATGAACCTGTCTTTTTTCTGAATATCAGACGGGCCCTGATCACTTTTGTCCTGTTACAGACCAGAACGTCACCTGTATTAAGGTAATTACCTATATTTCTGAATATATCCTGGCTTATATTGCCTGACCTGTAAATCAGCAGCTTTGATGAATCACGTTCCCTGAGAGGATACCTCGCGATCTTTTCATCGGGCAACTCATATGTGTAATCTTCAAGTCTGATATTTCTGGGATCCTTTTCCACTTGCTTCAACGATTTTGATTTTATACTACCACTGCAATCTTCCGGCTGGACAAAAATAACTAAATTTGTTCCAGACAGTAATTAAAAACAAACATACAAACAGGAATGGCATATAAAAGTATTAATCCCTATACAGGCAGGCTGATAAAGAATTATAACTTTATAAGCGACAGTGAGCTTGACAATATCCTTTTTACCGTTTCCCGTGCATTCAGGAGATGGAGGAAGACAGGCATCGAAGAAAGGCAGGATTTGCTTATGAAGCTGGCCGGTCTGCTTGAAATAGAGAAGGAGTATCATGCTGCTGCAATTACCACGGAGATGGGTAAGCCGGTCACTCAGTCGCTGGCTGAGGTTGAGAAAAGCGCTTTAGCCTGCAGGTATTATGCCGAAAGGGCGGATGAATTTCTCAGGACGGTCAGGCATTCTTCTTCATCCGGTACTTCTTATCTCAGGTATGACCCACAGGGTATAGTATTCGCAGTGATGCCATGGAATTTTCCGTACTGGCAGGTTATAAGATGCCTGGCGCCTGCTCTTGTCGCGGGTAATTGTGTGGTGCTGAAGCATGCATCTAATGTGCCAGGCTGTGCGGAGAATATTGAAAATGCCATTGTTAAGGCCGGATTTCCCGTTGATGTATTCAGGAACCTGTTTATTGACCACGACCAGGTGAAGAGAGTTATTGAGTCTGAATATGTAAGGACAGTGAGCCTGACAGGCAGCAATATTGCAGGCGAAAAGGTTGCTTCTGTTGCAGGGGCCAGCACAAAGAAACTTGTGCTTGAACTGGGAGGAAACGATCCTTTTATTGTTTTCGGCGATGCAGACCTTGAAAAGGCTGCCGAGGCACTTGTTCAGGGGAGGTTTCAGAATACGGGACAGAGCTGTATTGCTTCAAAAAGATTATTTGTTCATGAACGCGTTTACCCTGAGTTTTTAAATCTTATTACGGGAAGGGTAAAGGCGCTTCCCTGCGGCGATCCTTCATTAGCAGATACTTTCATAGGTCCTATGGTTAACTGGAAAGCTGCCGATGAACTTGACAGGCAGGTAAGAAAAACAATAGAAATGGGGGCCGTGGTAGTAACAGGCGGAAGGATAGACTACCCCCGTAAGGGATTCTATGAGCCGTCTGTGCTGGTTAACGTGCCTTATGACAGCCCTCTGGCTACCGAGGAGGTTTTCGGGCCTGTCCTGCCCGTATTCAGCTTTAAGGATTATGAAGAGCTCATTTGCAGGGTTAACGAATCAAGATTCGGGCTGGGCTGTTCGGTCTTTACTTCCGACAGGAAACTGATGGATAAGTTACAGGCTGATATCGATACGGGCACCGTCACGTTCAACGGTTTTACCAAATCGGACCCGGCACTTCCGTTCGGTGGAGTGAAGAGTTCGGGATATGGAAGGGAACTGTCGGAATACGGAATACTTGAATTTGTGAATATTAAGACCGTAACGGTCTTCTGATTCCCGGCAATTGATTACTTTTGCAGTGCAGCAAACCGTTCTGCCGCCCCGGACACCCGGGGAGGAAAGTCCGGACAACGCAGAGCGCCATACTTCCTAACGGGAAGATACCCCTGAGGGTATAGCAGCGTAACAGAAAATAACCGCCCCGATCACTCGGGGTAAGGGTGAAAAGGTGAGGTAAGAGCTCACCGGGCGGGGTGGCAACACTTCGCGCCGTACGTCTTATGGGTTGAAAGACCATGTATACCGGCTTTGAGGATTGCTCGTCCGATGCCGGGGGGTAGGTCGTTAGAGCCACCCAGTGATGGATGGCCCAGATAAATGGCAGAAAGCCCGGCCGATTATCTCTGTGAGACAGCAGACCGGGTTACAGAATCCGGCTTACAGGTTTGCTGCTTTATTTAATATCAAATTCCGAATCGTCTATACTCACGTTGAACTGTATGCTGTCATAGGTCAGACTGCCCGCAGCCATTCCGTTCATATATGTGTCTATTGTTTTGGCCAGCGGTACCCCGTCAATAGTTTCAAAATTGCTCATTTTCATATCCACGTCATAGTCCGTTCCCATCTGGCTTACACTCATACTTATCTGCGTGATATAGTATGTTTTTTTGTCAATATAGACAGTTCTGTCTCCTACGGGCGACTTTACTTTTATCTTATATGCAGGACTTCCGTCTACCTCACCTTCGCCGTCCGTTTCAAGATTACCGGCCTTGTATTCCTTCTCTATGCTGCTTCCCAGCATGCTGCTGCTTTTTATTGATTCGATCTGGTCGGGGGGAATATTGACGGGTTCGGTTGATCCCATCATGGGGTTTATCATTATTCCCTTGTCACCGTTGACAATTTGTACTATATCCATGCCGTTGAATGTAGTGACGGCCTTGAGTTTATCAGGGGCTTTTTCATACATAAGCATGTCAAGTATCATACCTTGCTGGCTGAGAGATCCCTTTACCATGAGCGATTTGAATTCGGAAAGCTTCGCGGCATTTATAGCTTTCAGATGTTTTTTTACGATATTGTCGAGATCCTGCCCGCCGGCATATATTGTCAGCAACAGGGCTGACAGAACAAAGAGTGATTTTTTCATTTTACGTATTTTCAATGGTTATTATTGTTTTTCTTATTTCACATAATCCGTGTAGCAAATCGTCGAGCATGTCCAGATGTAGCATGTTTGCACCGTCAGACAGCGCCCTGGCAGGCTCCGGGTGTGTCTCGAGGAAAATGCCGTCGGCCCCTGCAGCAATGGCAGCGCGACCAATTGTTTCTATCATTTCAGGGTCACCCCCTGATATTCCGCCCGGCTGATTGGGCTTCTGAAGAGAATGGGTTATATCCATCACCACAGGCGTCCCGTGTTTTTTCATGATCGGGATATTTCTCATATCTACCACAAGGTCGGAATAGCCGAACATATTTCCCCTGTCAGTCAGTATTATCCTGTTGTTTCCGTTTTGTCTTATTTTATCTGCAGCATATTTCATTGATTCTCCCGAAAGAAACTGGCCTTTTTTGATATTTATCCATTTGCCCGTAACGGCGGTAGCTGCAAGCAGCTCGGTCTGCCTGCAGAGGAATGCAGGTATTTGCAGAACATCGGCATATCCGGCTGCCATTTCAACCTCATCAGGCGTATGGATATCGGTTATGACAGGTACTGAATATTTCCTGCCGGTTTCGGCAAGTATCTCCAGAGCTTTACTGTCGCCTATACCTTTAAAGGAATCGTACCTTGATCTGTTTGCTTTCCTGTATGAAGCTTTCAGTACCAGTGGTATTCCGTATTTATCGCATATGCCGGCAACTTTCCGCGCCACTTCATCGAGGATCTCCCTGCTCTCGACAACGCATGGTCCTGCCAGAAGAAAGAAATTATTAGTATCGGCATATTTTATTCCAGCTATATCCGGGATCATATTTTTATTTGTAAAGGTAAGATTATAGTTTCAAATGCGTTTAGCCCTTCCCGTAATATTTTTTCCAGAGTATTTTAAGCCTTGCAGCCAGTTCTTTTTCCCTGCTGTTTTCTCCGGGAGAGTAAAAGACGGTACCGCCAAGGTCTTTCGGAAGATACTCTTCTTCTACAAAATGTCCTTCATAAGAGTGAGCATACTTATAATCTTTACCATACTCCAGGTCTTTCATAAGCCCGGTAGGTGCATTGCGAAGATGAAGGGGAACAGGCTTGTCGCCTGATCTCTTAACTTCCGCAATAGCATTTTCTATGGCCATATATGCCGAATTGCTTTTTGGCGAGCAGGCAAGGTATATGGTTGCTTCGGAAAGTATTATCCTTGCTTCCGGCCAGCCGGTGAGGTGTACCGCATCAAAGCAGGCCTGAGCAATAAGCAGGGCGTTTGGATTGGCAAGTCCTATATCTTCGGCTGCAAGAATAAGCAGCCTTCTGGCAATAAACTTGACATCTTCACCTCCTTCAGTCATCCTGGCAAGCCAGTATACGGCAGCATTCGGATCACTGCCCCTGACAGATTTGATAAAAGCTGAAATAATATCATAATGCTGTTCTCCTCCTTTGTCGTACAATGCAATATTGTTCTGTATGTGAGCGAGTACTTTTTTATTATCCAGAACGATCCTTGCGCTTTTATCTTCCGGTGACTGTTTTTCCGAGGTAACCGCCAGTTCAAGGGCATTGTACAGTTTTCTCGCATCTCCGCCCGAACTTCTTACAAGTGCTTCGTATTCCCTGATCTCTATATTGAGTTCCTTCAGGTATATATCTTCTTTTAATGCTTTATCCGCCAGTATCTTCAGGTGTTCATCACCGAGGGGTTTCAGTACATAGACCTGACAACGGGAAAGAAGAGGGGAGATGATCTCAAACGACGGGTTTTCCGTTGTGGCCCCGATGAGTGTTATGATGCCCTTTTCTATAGCTCCCAGCAGTGAATCCTGCTGTGATTTTGAGAACCTGTGTATCTCATCAATAAAAAGAACAGGATTGGGATTATCGAAGAACTGTTGTTTTTTTGCTTTTTCTATTGTCTCCCTTATATCCTTAACTCCCGAGTGAACAGCGCTGAGCTGATAGAAAGGCCGGTTATGCATTGATGCTATAATACCGGCAAGAGTTGTTTTGCCGACCCCCGGAGGGCCCCACAGGATGAATGACGGGATACTGCCCGATTCGATGTTTCTCCTGAACGTCGAATTATCACCGGTAAGGTGATCCTGCCCGATATAGCCGGATAGCTTTACAGGACGCATTCTTTCCGCCAACGGTTTATTTGAAAGCATAATTCTGTTTTATGCAAAATTAACAAATGATGGCAAAAAAGACCTGTCAGTATGCTGACATTTGAGTAACTCTTTGTTTATTTCATCATTACATTGGTAAAATCCCGGTATGCCTTGAGAATATTACCCGTCTGCAGAATAAGGTTTTTTGTTTCAGTAAGCACATCCAGGTATAAAATAGTGGCCTTGGTTCCTGAAACACCTTTCTTGATGCGTTTTATCTGGTTTTTACGTATCGATTCGATATATTCGATAAGCTTATCCTGTTTGCTGAAAGAAGCTCTTATATCATCGAAATTATTGGATTTTAATATTGCAATCAGGTAGTTCAGGTATTCACCCAGTTCCCTGCTTAACACCTTAAGGTCTTCCTGCTGTTCCGGATTGAGGGGCTGGTGGTGGTTATCGACATGTCTGAATGCCGGCTCGAAAACATATGACAGCGAATGTGCGCTTTCCCTGAGATAGTCATGAACCTGTACATAATACGGGCCTGCGCCTATTTTCGAATCATCCAGCTTTCTGATGAACTTTTGGACATTGTCTTTTTTCAGCTTGGCCGATATATCGAAATGCTTTATATCCTTTTTGAGGTTACGAAGCGTTCTGAGATGCTCACCCAGCAGAGCCAGAATAGTCTTGTCATATAATGACGAGAGGGAAATAAGTTGCTTGATCAGCATATCCCTTGTTATTTCGGTTATTGTTGCCTCATTCTCAATAGCTTTAACTTCTGCTTCTTCATCTTCGGCTTTTTTGATCCTGCCCTTGTGTGCCTTATAACTGCTGAAAAGTATTGCCAGCATCATCACTATTATTACCAGTATACCGGCAAGTCCCAGCCAGTTTATCAGCAGGGCCAGAAGGAATGACACGGTAAAGGCGGCGAGAGCTGTAAAGAACCAGCCTGTTATCACAACCATGACACCGGATATTCTGTATACTGCGCTTTCCCTGCCCCAGGCCCTGTCTGCCAGTGAGGTACCCATGGCAACCATAAAAGTAACATAGGTTGTTGACAGTGGAAGCTTCAATGAGGTACCAAGGGCAATTAAAATACTGGCAACTACCATATTGATGGAAGCCCTGAGCAGGTCGAATGATGCATCATCCTGCCCTTTAGTGCTTTTTTTGATAAAGCTTGTGTTGAAACGGCTGTTGACCCATTTTTTTGTTTTTGCCGGTATTATTCGTTTGACATTTACGGCTATTGCGCTGCCTAATCTTACAAGCGACCTTGCCAGACCAAGTGATTTGAACATTTCCGTTCCTTCATCCTGACGGGCAAGGTTTATCTCGGTTTTTGTAACAGTCCTTGACTTTTTGGAGAACCACAGGGCAAGAGCCATAATAAGCCCTGCTGCCAGCAGGAATATCGTGGGTGTCTTTATCTGTCCCGCAAGCGCTGTCATAGGGAAGGCATCGGGTGAGACGCCCGACGAAGCCCAGGCTTTGAATGATTCAAACCCGGCAAGAGGAACACCTATGAAGTTAATAAGATCGTTACCTGCAAATGCCATGGCCAGTGAGAAAGTGCCTACCAGCACAATTATTCTCGGGATGTTAATCCTGAATAACCAGATCAGTATCTGAAGGAGAACAGTCCATCCTGCAAAACTGTAAAGCATCAGCATCAGGGTATTCTCTGCTATCCAGGTTGTTACCTCATCCGACATGAATGATGCTCCCTTGGCTCCCTTTATAAGTATGAAGTAGGTTATCACGGTTATTGCCAGCCCTCCCCATAGAGAACCGAAATATTTCATGTTCTTCTTATAGTTGAAGCTGAAAAGTATCCTGGTGATATACATTATTAAAGCACCGGCTGTAAATGCCACCACAATGGACAGGAGTATACCCGAAATGATCGCCAGGGCTTTGCTCGAGTTAATATACGTACCAAGTGTATTAGCACTGTCAGGATCGCCCATTAGCTTAACAATGGCTATACCTACCGATGCCCCCAGCAGTTCAAACACTATGGAAACAGTAGTGGAGGTAGGCAGTCCGAATGTGTTGAAGAGGTCAAGCAGTATAATATCGGTCAGCATGACGGCAAGAAAGATTATCATCAGATCGGCGAAAAAGAATTCGCCGGGATTGAAAATACCTTTCCGCGCCACTTCCATCATACCGCTTGAAAAAGTTGCGCCTGTAATTATGCCTATGGTCGCAATAAGCAATATTATTTTAAAAGGAGCTACTTTTGATCCGATGGCTGAATTAAGGAAATTTACGGCATCATTGGTTACTCCTACTATAAGATCGGAAATTGCAAGGAGGAACAAAATGCCAACAACGAAGATATAGAACTTCTCCATAAAAGAATTAAATGAAATATGCGCAAAAGTATCCAGCAAATCTCATCTAATAATTAATTTAATGTTAAGTTTTTGTTAAGTAATAGGTGTCTTATACAATCGTGACCTGAAAGAATTCAATTTCTTAATATGTTTTTAGTCAGTGAGATAACCCTTGTTATGTCAAGGGGTTTTGTGAGATAATCGGTCACTCCGAGTTCTATTCCCTGTGCTATGGAGTCCCTGTCGGATACAGCCGACAGGATAACTACAGGTATGTTTTTCCATTCATTGTTTTTTCTTAATATCTCAATGAATCCAAAGCCGTCGAGCTCGGGCATTCTGAGATCAAGATAGATGAGGTCGGGAATATCTTCTTTTATTGATTCCAGCCCTTCTTTTGCACTCAGAGCGGAATAAACCTTATACCCGCTCCTTTTGAACAGGGATTCGAGAAGCACAAGGTTGGTATTGGAATCGTCAATGATAAGTATGTTCTTTTTATTCATAAACAGTAATTTCCAAATCGGGATAAAGATTATAATAAATAGGGCACATTATATCCCCCTTTCAGAAAAAAATATCACCGTTTTATGGTGATTTAGATCATCATTACTGAAAAAAAAATAATATTTTTGTCCGTTACATGCAGAAATTGAACAGAAAACCGTTAATGAAAGATTTCAGCAGAAATTCCGTATACAGTGATCCTCATAACCTTATTCCTGATGATGGTATATTCAATTACCTTACAAAGGAAGAGAAACTCAGGCTGTCGGCAGGTGTAACACTTATGACCTTTGAAAGGCAGGATATTCTTTTTAAGCAGAATATGCCTTCTGACCATATAGTATATGTTTTAAGCGGTCTTATTAAGGTGTACAGCGGAGGCAGGGGCGACAGGGTGGTCTGTATCAGGCTTGTAGGCCCCGGTAGTTTTGCTGCACTGTCAAGCGCTTATGCTTCAGGTGTATATCGTAATTCTGCGGCAGCCATAGAGGATACTGAAGCATTAATGATAAGAAAGGAAACATTAAGGGATATAGCAAAAAAGAACGGGCTGTTCTCCGTCTCCCTGCTTAATATATTAGGTGGTGAGGTAATAGATATTTCCGACAAGCTCGTGACTTTTTCGATGAAACAGCTTCCCGGCAGGGTTGCCGATCTAATAAGGTATTTTTCGGAAGAAGTATACAAAAGCCCGGAATTCACCGTTTCTCTCACAAGGCAGGAGATGGCCGAACTGATAGGTACGACCAAGGAGAGCCTGATCAGAACACTTAACGAATTTAAAAATGATAAGATAATAGATCTTGAGGGTAAGCATATAAAAATACTCTCGAACGATCTGATAAAAGTACTCTCAGAAATAGGATAATAAAAATGAAAGAAGGAATTCAAAAACTGTTGGCAGTTACTCTGTTATTGATGTTAATCCCGGTTTCGTCATGCAACCGGGACGATTATAAAATAATAAGCGGAAGAGGCATCGCTTCCCCAAATGGGATGGTTGTATCGGCACACCCCGAGGCATCGAGGGCCGGTACGGAGATACTTATGGAAGGAGGTAATGCTTTCGATGCAGCTGCTGCGACTGCCTTTGCCCTGGCCGTTTGTTATCCTAATGCAGGAAATATCGGAGGGGGAGGACTGATACTGATCCGGAAGCCGGACGGGAGCTCTAATGCTCTTGATTGCAGGGAAGTAGCCCCTGCTGCATCGGATCGTGACATGTATGTGGATGATACCGGTGATATTATAAAAGGGATGAGTACCGCGACACTGGCTGCCAGTGGCGTGCCGGGCTCTGTCGCAGGAATACTTGCGATGCACTCTGATTATGGTATACTTGAACTTGAAAAGATCATTCAGCCGGCAATTGACCTGGCCAGGGATGGTTTTCCCGTAGCGGAAAAACAGGCTGGATCCCTTAACAGTACAAGAAAGCTTTTTATTGAAAGGAACGATCATCCCGTTGCTTTTGTAAAGGATAAACCATGGCATAAGGGCGATACGCTCAAACAAGAGGACCTGGCTGCAACCCTGGAAAGGATAAGGGACATGGGCGCCGACGGTTTCTATAAGGGAGAGACCGCAGAGCTGATAGTGGCAGAGATGAATAAGGGCAACGGCCTTATTACGGATGATGACCTTCAGTCATATAAGCCGGTATGGAGAGAACCGGTGAAAGGTAACTATTCAGGATATGAGATAATATCTATGCCGCCCCCGTCAAGTGGCGGCGTGGCGCTGCTTCAACTGCTTGGGATAGTAGAAAACAGGCTGGACGGTAATTACGGGTTTTATTCGCCCGAATGTATTCACCTTTTTACCGAGGCCGAACGAAGGGTATATGCCGACAGGGCATATTACCTGGGAGACCCCGATTATATAAGTATACCTGTAGAAGACCTTGTTGACCCGGATTATCTTGCCGAAAGAATGTCCGGTTATAACCCTGCCAGGGCATCATCATCTGATGATATATCACACGGCGTATTACAGGTACCGGAGAGCGAACAGACCACCCACTTTTCAGTAGTGGACAGGGACCGCAATGCCGTGTCTATGACCACTACCCTCAATAGCAGCTATGGAAATGGTATTGTTGTGGAGGGAGCAGGATTCCTGCTGAATAATGAAATGGATGATTTTTCATCCAAACCCGGTTATCCTAATATATATGGTCTGGTTGGAGGCGAAGCCAACTCAATTCAACCGGGCAAGAGAATGCTCAGCTCAATGACCCCGACTATAATAACAAGGGAAGGTAAGCTATATATGGTTGTCGGCTCGCCCGGAGGATCCACAATAATCACTTCGGTCTTTCAGACCGTGATCAACGTACTTGATTTCGGAATGAACATGCAGGAAGCCGTGGAAGCACCGCGTTTTCACCATCAGTGGAAACCCGACCTGATTTATTTTGAAAAGGGAAGTGCAGATTCATCACTGATTCAAAAACTTGAAAATATGGGTCATAAGATAGAACTCAGGGTTCCTATCGGAAGAGTGGATGCAATAAGGCTGACGGAAGACGGACTTCTGGAGGCAGGAGCCGACCCCAGAGGTGACGATACAGCCTGTGGTTACTGAAATTGTTTTTTATTATCTTTTTATTAAATACACAGGTTTTTTTTTCATTAAATGAAATAAATTAATACTTTTATGAATTGAAACCATAATAACCAGATAAATATTTGAATAGTTTCAAATAGCTGTAATATGAAAAAACCTCTGATAATCCTTATCATCGTTTTGGTTCTCATCCTGATACTACCGGCTTTCGGGTTTTTCGGATGGCTGTTTAAGGAGAAAAAACCAATTGATATAGTTATACTGGATAAAACAGTTCATACTCTTGACCGGGTTAAGCACAGATCGCTTACCTGGGTACTTGCCAACAGCAGGTTTGTTAAGGAAAATAAGCAAAAGTATTATCTCAGAAAAGATTATTATGGCTTTTATCCTATTAAACCGTTGCGGTCTAAACAGTTCAGAAGAAATGACTTCCGGCTGGCCGAACTGATCAATATAGCTGATAATAACGATGCTATCTATTATGCAGATACTTACGGAGTGTTTTTCAACGACTGGTACCAGGGAATAAACAGAAGCAGACGCTCGCGAAAACTCTATGGAGGCTTGAATAATAACGACTATCTGCTGATGTCCGAGATGAAGAAACGGGAGAAACTGGTAATACTTGAATATAATACGTTCGATTATCCGACCGATGCATACGAAAGATATCGCGTGGAGGAGTTGCTGGGCTTCAAATCCACAGGATGGACAGGCCGGTATTATGCTTCGCTTGATTCGGCAAGCGCCGATCTGCCGCCATGGATAGTCAGTCTTTATAAAAAGGCAAACAGGGCTCCATGGACATTTAAAAATCCGGGTATCGTTCTGCTGAAGGGTGAAAACGAGATACTTGTGCTGGAAGAAGGGACACACCTTGAAAAAGGAATACCTTTCATTACAACAGGAGAAGAAACGGCCGGCCGTTATGGCCTTGTCTCTCAGGTAGCCTTCGATAAAACCTTCGATATAGTTGATGCAAGGGATAACCAGGTTTTATCCACGTTTAAACTGCAAACAACCGAAGAAGGAGATATGCTGCTCGACAGGCATTTCCTGCAGTCGGAATTTCCTGCTGTAATAGCTAACCAGGGAGACATCATCTCCACATATTTCTGCGGCGATTTTGCAACAAGCAATATTCCTCCATGGACAGCCTGTTTCGGATCTCTGAATATGATCAAAGGATTCTTGTACAGCGAAGAAGATGTTAACGATACCAGACGTTTTTTCTGGCTGTATTATAAACCGCTGCTGTCGGGTATACTTAATGATTATTATCTTAGTAAGGAATAATATATATTGTTGATTGACTGTGTACAGGCTGTTCACAACAGCCTGTTTTTTTTGCGTTTAAATTATGAAAGTAAGTTTGGTCCAGGCGGATATCACCTGTGAAAATAAGGAATCCAATTTCAGGAAATATGAATCACTGATAACAGGGCTGAAGGGACATACCGACCTGGTGGTTATGCCTGAGATGTTCAACACCGGATTTACCATGAATTCGGAAAAGATGGCCGAGAGTATGTGCGGCGACACACTGCAGTGGATGAGAAGGATATCATCGGAATACGATTTCGGACTTATGGGGAGCTATATTGTCAGAGATGCCGGAAGGTATTATAACAGGCTCGTCTTTATGAAACCTGACGGTAACTATGTAACATATGATAAAGGACATCTTTTCAGAATGGAAAAGGAAAATATGTTTTACATGAAGGGAAACCGTCATATTATTGAATCCTTCAGGGGTATGAACTTTTTCCTGCAGATATGCTATGACCTGAGGTTCCCTGTGTGGAGCAGAAACAGGAATAACGCCTATGATGTGCTTGTCTATGTGGCTAACTGGCCTGCCGTAAGAAGGAATGTATGGAATACTTTACTACAGGCCAGGGCAATAGAGAATCAGGCTTACGTGCTTGGCGTCAACAGGGTGGGTAATGACGAAAACGGTATAGACTACTGCGGCGATACGGTAATAATAGATCCCACAGGAGAAAAACTGGCTGAGGCACAACTCAACAGGGAAGAGATAATCACCAGTGAGATATCTTCCGGTAAACTGAAGAGCTTCAGGGAGAAGTTCCCGGCATGGCTTGATGCCGATCTATTTTCCTTTGATACCGACTGATAAGGCCTGATATAATATCTGTACCGGATGTAATGCCTGTCTTCCTGTTCCGTCTTTTATCTGGTGCCTGCAGCTTGTGCCTGAAGCTGCTATGATAGTATCCGCACCGGCGTTTTTTACGGAGGGGAATAATACCAGCCCGCCTACCTTCATTGAAAGATCATAATGTTCCTTTTCATACCCGAAGGATCCCGCCATGCCGCAACAGCCTGATTTTATTTCTTCAACAGTATAGTTAGCCGGAATGGAAAGCATTTCTATGGTACATGTGGTATCGGCTACCGCCTTTTGCTGACAATGCCCGTGTAACAATACTTTTCTGTGCTCCCCGGTAAACAGCTCCTGACTGATATTGCCTTCTTTGTATTCACTGCTGATAAACTCATCGATAAGCATGGTATTTAGTGAAAGCTCTTCAGCCTGCTTACGGTATTCCTCCGGAACGAGACCGGGAAATTCATCCCTGAAGCCCAGGATAGCGGAAGGTTCTATACCCAGCAGAGGGTTATCCTTATTAATCACAGGCGACAGTTTTACTACGTTGTCGGTCGCTATCTTTCTCGCTTTTCTCAATAAGCCCTTTGAGAGGAAAGTCCTGCCACTAAGATTGTGATCGGGAATATTCACACTGTATCCCAGTGATGTAAGTAGCTTTATTGCTTCAATGCCCGTAAGTGTGTCATTATAGTTTGTAAACTCATCCGCAAAGAGGTAAACATTTTTCCTGGGCTGTGCCGGATTCAGAATACGCAGGTTTTTCCCTGCCCATCTTTTAAGTGTCACACGGTAAAGCAAAGGTATTGATCTGTTCCTGGCAAAACCGATTATTCCTTTGAATGTATTTGAAAACAGCCTGTTTTTAAGGAAGAAATTGAAAACACCCGGCAGAAGCGAGCCTATTTTGTTTATAGTGCTTATATAGGCAATAAGACGCGTTCTGAGCGGTATGCCATGACTGTCATACCATTTCTGCATAAATTCGGTTTTCATCTTTGCCATATCGACGTTTGAAGGGCATTCGCTTTTGCAACCCTTACATGAAAGACAAAGATCCAGGATCTCATATATCTCCGGGGCAGCCCAGTTGCTGCCGTCCGAACCGTTCAGAAATTCCCTCAGGACATTCGCCCTGGCCCTGGTGGTATTCATCTCATCTCTTGTAGCCATATAGCTGGGACACATGGTTCCGCCTATCTTTGCCGATTTACGGCAATCGCCCGAACCGTTGCATTTTTCAGCGGCTCTTATATAACCGCCGGTATCCTCAAACCTGAAATATGTTTGTATTTCCCTGATGGCCTGGCCGGCATCATATCTCAGTGATGTGCTCATAGGAGGGGTGTCCACTATCTTATTGGGATTGAGTATGGCATCCGGGTCCCAGGTATATTTCAGTTCCCTGAGTTTCTCATATATTTTTTCTCCCAGCATCATCGGGATAAATTCGCCTCTTAACCTGCCGTCGCCATGCTCTCCGCTGAGGGATCCCCGGTAGCGTTTTACCAGGCCTGCGGTTTCCTGCCCAAGAGTATGGAACAGCCCGACATCTTTACTGTCCTTAAGATTCAGTATAGGTCTGAGATGAAGCTCGCCTGTCCCTATATGGGCATGGTAAACACATTCCTTATTATATTTTGCCAGCATATTATCAAAATCTTTCATATATGCAGGAAGCTTGTTCACACTGACAGCCGTATCTTCAAGAAGGCTTACAGGCTTGGAATCTCCTTTCATGTTTGACAGCACACCCAGTCCCGCTTTTCTCAGGTTCCATACCCTGGATATGTCATCTCCCCATATCCTGGGGAAAGCGTAGCCGTAACCTTCTTTGATCATGGCTTCTTCCATATTATCACACAGTTTTTCTATTTCCTTTTTTGTCTCACGGGCAAACTCAACTATCAGTATCGCTCCCGGCTTTCCTTCCAGGAAGAACCTGTTTTTCCTCTGTTCAATATTATTACCTGTCAGTTCGAGTATCTTGTCGTCCATCATTTCCACTGCATCCGGGTCGAAACGTAATGCAATAAGGTTTGCAAGATATGCTTCATTCCTGTTTTTAAGGTGCACACAGCATAATGCTTTATGCCGGGGAGGCAGAGGAAGAAGGTTCAGCTTTGCCGCAGTTATCACTGCCAGCGTGCCTTCCGAACCTGCCATAAGCGTGGAAAGATTTATTTTTTTCTGTTCATCTGTGTCGAAAGCGCTTGTCTTTAGCAATATGTCAAGTGCATAGCCGGTATTCCTTCTGGGTACTTCAGGATCGGGATATTCATTGATAATATCTTTGGCAATGTCACTGTTGCTAAGATTGACGTCGAGGAACCGGTAGATGCTTCCTTCAAGGCTGTCCTGCTTACATTTTTTCCTGAATTCATCAGCAGACAGGGGACTGAAGGTCACCTCACTTCCGTCACTGAGCAGAGCTTCGACTTCCAGGGTATGCTCACGCGTGCTGCCGTATCTCAACGAATGTAATCCGCATGCATTGTTCCCGATCATGCCTCCTATCGTACACCTGTTTGCTGTAGATGTTTCAGGGCCGAAAAACAGGCCGTATCCGTAAAGCTCCCGGTTCATCTCTTCCAGCACAACTCCCGGCTCTACCTTTACCCATCGTTCTTCTTTGTTTATTTCCAGTATTTTGTTCATATGGCGGCTCAGGTCAACAACTATGCCCGGCCCTACAACCTGCCCGGCAAGTGAAGTGCCGGCGCCTCTCATAATGAGACTGGCGCCCTCTTCATGTGCAAAAGCAATGAGTTTCTTAAGGTCATCTTTATCTTCGGGCCAGACCACTGCCTCCGGTTCTTCCTTATACATTGAGGCATCGGTACTGTAAATGGTTTTGGTTATTTTGTCATATTTCAGGTCTCCCCTGAGCTGCCGGGAAAGCTTGTCGAGTGATGCCGGTCTATCCATTCTTTGCTGATTTTGGAAAGTAAAAATATATATAATTACGAATTAGTTAGCTATTGTACGACACATTATCGCTCTGAAAGCCGGAGTAATGAAAAGCTGGAGCAATGGAATACTGGAATGCTGGAACCGAACCCCGAGCACTCCGGGGTGAGCTCGTGAGGAGATAGTGATTGTGGTTAGTGGGGGCGAACAATGATGGAATACCTGATCATATTTACTGAATGATACAAATCAGGTATTCCATTCGTCGTTTGCCTTTTGCCGTTTGTCGTTTCCTGACATTAATCATGTGATTTTTAAATTGATATATCAAGCTTTTTTTGTACTTTTAGTGAATTATATTTTTTGACATAAATAACTGATTTACAATGAAATTGATAGATGATATAAAAGAAAAGGCACGTAAGCTTAACAAAACGATAGTATTACCGGAAGGAACAGGGGAAAGAACACTGAAAGCGGCTGACGAGATTATTGCCGGCAACATTGCGAAGATCATTCTTATCGGCGATCCCGGTGAGATAAGCAGACTGGCAGCAGACTATGGTCTGAAGAATATAGACAGGGCAGAGATTGTCAATCCTTTGTCGCATAAGATGAAGGATCATTATGTTGATATGATGGTGGAACTGAGAAAACATAAGGGACTGACACGGGAAGAAGCATTGAAGCTTATAGAGAACCCTCTTTACCTGTCGGTTATGATGATCAAGAACGGAGATGCTGACGGCGAGGTTGCCGGTGCTGACAATGCTACCGGCGATGTATTAAGACCGGCTTTTCAGTATGTTAAGACCAGGCCGGGGATATCGGTTGTTTCCGGTTCATTTATTATGATACACCCCGATCCGTCATTCGGTGATAATGGTGTTATGGTTTTTGCTGACTGTGCCGTTCATCCTGATCCTACCGACAGGGAACTGGCCGAAATAGCAGTTGCCACTGCCGGAACAGCAAGGTCGATACTCGGCATAGAGCCTAGGGTGGCAATGATAAGCTTCAGCACCAAGGGGAGCGCCAGTCATGAAATGGTTGATAAGGTTGTCAGAGCAACGGAAATGGCAAAGGAAATGGCTCCTGATCTGCAGATTGATGGTGAATTGCAGGCGGATGCGGCAATTGTGGAAGCGATAGGAAAGCAGAAAGCTCCTGGCAGCCCTATAGCAGGAAGGGCTAATGTGATGATCTTTCCTTCACTTGAGGTCGGTAATGTGGCGTATAAGCTTGTTCAGAGAATGGGAAAGGCAGAAGCCATAGGACCGGTCCTTCAGGGTATGGCTGCTCCTATAAATGACCTGTCAAGAGGTTGTTCTGTAAGCGATATAGTAAGCCTCGTGGCAATAACGGCAAACCAGTCTGCCTGATAATACAAATTTTATTGTGTTTTAAGACGGTTGTATTGGTACATTCTGATCTTAATTATTATATTTAAAATAATATTAAAAAATAATCTGACGCATATGGTAATTCTCGTTCTCAACTGCGGTAGCTCCTCAATAAAATATAAAGTTTTTGACATAAGCAATGACGCCAGGGTAACAGCCAGCGGCCTTGTTGAAAGGATAGGGATAAGTGACAGTATACTTACTCATAAACCAGACGGTAAGGATCCTAAAAAAATTGTAACGGATATACCTGACCATACAATAGGCATAAACCTGGTTATAGAAGCCCTTACACATAAGGAATGGGGCGTTATAAAAGATGTAAGGGATATAATGGCAGTAGGACACAGAGTGGCCCACGGAGGCGAGAACTTTACTGAAAGTGTATTGATAGACAGTAAGGTTAAAAAAGATATTGAGAAGTGCTGCGAACTGGCTCCCCTGCATAACCCGGCAAACCTGAAAGGTATACTGTCCGTTGAAAAACTGGTGCCCGGGGTTCCCCAGGTTGCTGTTTTTGACACTTCCTTCCATCAGACTATGCCCGACTATGCATATATGTATGCCATACCTTATGATTATTATAATAAGTACCGTATAAGAAAATACGGATTTCACGGAACAAGCCATAAGTTTGTGGCAAAAAAAGCAGCCGGCATTCTTGGGAAAGATATCGGTAAACTAAAGATAGTGACCTGTCACCTGGGCAATGGAGCATCGGTAGCTGCTATAAAAAACGGTAAATCGATCGATACATCTATGGGCTTTACTCCTGTCGACGGACTGATAATGGGTACCAGAACAGGAGAGATAGATCCCGGAGTGCTTATCTATATTGCTGATAAAGAGAATCTCAACGTTCAGGGTGTTAGTAATATGATCAATAAGAAGAGTGGCATGATGGGTATTACAAACCTGTCGTCTGACATGAGAGACCTGGAAAGCGCTGCTGCTGAGGGAAATAAAAGGGCTGTCCTGGCCCTTGATATGTATGCCTACAAGGTGAAAAAGTTTATCGGGGCATATGCTGCCGCACTGAACGGTCTCGACATACTTGTTTTTACGGGAGGAATAGGAGAGAATGATCATAATATGAGAAGAATGATCTGTAAGGATATGGAATTCCTGGGTATAGAATTCGACGAAGAAACGAATAATGAACAGAGAGGACTTGATCTTGTTATATCCAAACCTTCATCGTCAGTTACCGTTATGACAATAACAACGGACGAAGAGTTGGTTATTGCCACTGATACTAAAAATATTGTATCAGAAAAGAAAAAAACATAATATTATTGTAATATAATAAAACCCATTTGACCCATGACCCTGAAGAAACTAAGTGAACTAAAAAAATTACTGGGAGATAAACCGGTAAGGCGACTTGTATTGGCATCGGCACACGACCGTCAGTCGCTGGGTGCAGTTCTTAAAGCAGCTGAAGATAAAGTTATTGTGCCTGTGCTCATTGGAAATGAAAAAGAAATTAAGAGAATAGCTGCAGAATACAAATTTAATATTGATGGTGTAAAGATCATTCATGAGTCTGATCCTGAAAAATGCACCGAGTTGGCTATAAAAATGGTAAGCAGCAAAGAGGCTGATGTACTCATGAAAGGTAAAGTGGGTACTTCCACCGTATTAAAGCTTGTGCTTAATAAGCAATGGGGCTTGAGAACAGGTAAACTGTTATCACATATAGCTTTGTTTGAAGTAGGTACATACCATAAGCTGATTGCTGTGGCCGATGTGGCAATGAATATCTCACCCAGCCTGCAGGATAAGATCGCTATTGTCAATAACTCGGTTTACTGTCTCAATACGCTTGGTATCGAAATGCCGAAAGTAGCTGTTCTGGGGGCTGTTGAGATGGTCAATGAAAGCATGCAGGCAACCCTTGATGCTGCTTTGTTATCAAAAATGAACCAGCGCGACCAGATAAAAAATTGTATTATCGACGGTCCGCTTGCCTTCGATAATGCAGTCAGCCTGGAATCGTCGGTTCAAAAAGGCATACGGTCTGAAGTTGCAGGAGATACCGATCTGCTGTTGATACCTGATATTGAAGTTGGTAATGTGCTGTATAAATCTCTTGTCTTCTTTGCTCAGGCCAAGGTGGCATCCATGATACTGGGAGCCTCGGCGCCTATAGTGCTTACATCACGTTCCGACAGCGAACAGGCCAAATACGATAGTATAATGCTGGCTGCTGCAACAGCTAAATAATATGCGTATGATAAAATCTCTCGATCAACTTGTTGATGCTGTAAAAGACAGAAAAGATAAGCCCGTGCTGGTTGTTACATGGGCCCAGGATGAGAATACCCTCGGCGCAGTGGAAAAAGCGGTAAAAGAGGGCCTTGTTGATGCTTACCTGTATGGAGACAAAGAAGAGATAGAAAAGACTGCTGCCGGAATGGGAATTGATACGGGCCTTTTCAGTATAGAGCATGTAAAGGATGAAAAGGAGGCGGCAGCAGAGACTGTAAGGATGGTGAAGTCGGGGGATGCGGATATACTGATGAAGGGACTGATAGGTACCGATAAATTTTTGAAATCGGTACTGGATAAAGAAAAAGGCCTGATGAAACCGGGAGCGGTATTAAGCTATGTATGCGCTGTCGGCCTGCCCGGCTATCATAAGTTGCTCTTTATTACCGACACGGCGGTGCTCCCTTTTCCCGACCTGGAACAGAAGGTGGCAATGGCCGAATATGCTATAGGTATGGCATCGAAATTCGGTATAGAGAAACCCAAAGTAGCGCTTATAGGCGCATCGGAAAAGATGAGCAGGCATTTTCAGAATTCTGTGGATTATGCCATTATGTGTAAAATGGCCCAGAGAGGACAGATAAGCCCGTGTATAATGGACGGACCGCTTGATATTTTTCTGGCATGCGACAGCGAAAGTGTAATAATAAAGGGAGTAGACACACCTGTAGGAGGTGATGCCGATATCCTTCTTTTTCCATCCCTCGAATCTTGTAATCCCTTTTATAAAGGACTTATGCTCTTCGGCAGGGGAGAGCTGGCGGGTATGCTTATGGGTACTGAGGTACCTGTGGTCCTTATGTCAAGAAGTGAAAGTGAAAAATCAAAGTTTTATTGTATAGCTCTTGCCTGCCTGATGACAGAAAAACAGTAAGTTATGAGAAGATTGATACTGGCCGTTAATCCCGGTTCAACATCAACCAAGCTGGGTGTATATTCTAATGATGAGCTCCTGTTTGAATCAACAATACGGCACAGTGCAGATGAGCTGTCCGCCTATATAAGGGTAAGTGATCAGTTTTTGTTCAGGAAAGAATTGATAATGAAGGAACTGGCTGATCATGATATCGATCCTGACGAGATAAAGGCCGTAGTAGGAAGAGGCGGAATGCTGAAACCTATTGAGTCGGGCGTTTATGAGGTAAACGACCTTATGCTGAAAGAGCTTAAACTGGCGGAAAGAGGAGAACATGCCAGTAACCTTGGGGGATTGATAGCCTATGATATAGCCGGTGATATAAAGGGGGCCAAAGCCTTTATCGTTGACCCTGTTGTGGTTGACGAGTTGCAGGATGTGGCCAGATTGTCGGGGCACCCTCTTCTTCCCAGGAGGTCTGTGTTCCATGCCCTGAACCAGAAAGCAGTGGCACGAGCATATGCGGAGGAGACAGGGAAGGAATATGAAGATATGAATCTTATTGTTGCCCATATGGGAGGAGGGATAAGCATAGGCGTACACAGGAAGGGCAGGGTTATCGATGTTAATAATGCCCTCAACGGCGACGGGCCTTTTTCACCGGAACGATCAGGCTCTCTGCCGGCAGCTCAGCTTGCCGGGTTGTGCTTCAGCGGCCGTTATTCAAAAGAGCAGGTATTGAAAATGATCACAGGTCAGGGAGGTATGGTTGCATACCTTAATACAAATGATTTCAGTGAGGTATGCAGGAGAGCCGATGAAGGGGATGAAGAGGCAAAGCTTGTTCGCGAAGCGTCGTCATACCAGATAGCCAGGGAGATAGCAGCTGCTGCTGCAGTGCTTGGGGGAGAGGTTGATGCCATCATACTCACGGGAGGAATGGCTTACCAGGAACAGCATGTCGAACGTATCAGGGTAATGACAGGCTTTATTGCCGCAATTGTTGTATATCCCGGTGAAGACGAGTTAAAAGCGCTTGCTCACAGCGGACTGATGGCTATAGACAACAGGCTGAAGATCAAAGAGTATAAATAAGTCTGGCCACGGGCACGGCTTTCATCACTGCCCCGGAGAAAATCAGGATCATATTCTGAATTCTAAGGATTACTGACTGATACAGGCAGTACCTTACCGTTGAAGAATTTCTTTCCTTCCATTGCAAACCAGCTTATGAATTCAGCCATATCCTTTGAGCTGACCGGCGCTTTATACCCCGGGAAGGCCTCCTCCAGCATCTCCGTCTGCACGGCACCAAGAGCAAGGCAGTTGAAAAAGATACCACGGTCTGCATAGTCTGCTGCCAGGCTTTCGGTAAGATTGGCCAAAGCCGCCTTTGTTGCACTGTAAACAGCCATACCCTGGTACCTTGAACTTCCCTGGAAACCGCCCATGCTGCTGATATTTAAAATATGAGAACCTCTTGTAAATTTGCCGGAAAGAAGCTTTATCAGTAACAGAGGGCTGATAAAATTGGTCTCGTTCATAAGCCTTATCTCATCTTCCTTAAGTTCATCCAGTGACTTATGAAAGAGTATACCTGCATTATTGACCAGTATATCAATACTGTCGAATACCTTATCGACCTCTTTTAGCAGCTTTTCAGGGCTTTTAAGGCTTTTATTGATATCGGAAGCCATATAGCTTATATTATTGTGCACGGTCTCTTCAGAAAGCTCCCTGAGCTCCTTTTCAGATCTTGCTACGGCCAGTATCCTGTTTTCCCTGCTCCCGGCCAGTAACAGGCTTATATCTCTTCCGATACCCCTGCTGGCTCCGGTGATAATTATATTCATACGCCTTGTGTTTCCGTTTATTTATCCAAATTTCGTATTATTGCATGCAAATTTAAAAATTATTTTGCCCTGCAGAGAAATGTCCGGTTTATCAAAACATTATATAATAGCAATTTTAACGCTGACAGTTCTGTGTGGTCATCCCCTGAATGCACAGCGTGACGGGCGAAGGACTGAAGCCCCTCCTTTTGCAGAAAGGCTTTTCTACGGTGGTAGTTTCGGTTTACAGTTCGGTACTGTTACCAACCTGGAAGTGTCGCCTGTTGCCGGGTTCTGGCTCCTGCCGAGACTTGCCGTGGCTGCCGGCCCCAAATATCAGTATTTTCGTAACCAGTATACTAATACTGATATCTACGGAGGCAGGACATACATGAGGTTTTATTTTATCAATGATATCAGCCAGTTCATTCCCCTGGGTATGAAACTGGGTTTCTATGTGCAGGGAGAATACGAAGCCCTTAGCCTGAGATCGGATTTCTGGCTGGGTTATTCCGGCAGATCACGGTTCTGGGAACATACGGGTCTTGCGGGACTGGGTATCAGTCAGGGACTGGGAATGCGGTCATCTGTCAATATCTCCTTTCTGTGGGCCGTTACACCCGATGAGTATGAGATTTACGGAAACCCGGAAATAAGATTTGATTTTATTTTTTGAATATTTCGTCTTTAGTCGCCCGCCTGAGGCTCGTCGAAGGGTTTGTCTTTCGTCTCATTAAATTCATTATCAATCATCTAAACCCTTCCGCCCTCCGCCTAATCCCTTATCCTATTTGCTGGCGCGGATCTCCAGATCCGTGCTTAATCCCTGATCCCTTCTACTTACTATCATTCCATCATTACATCATTACTCGCCCCCACTAACCATAATCACCTGCCACTCGCGAGCTCGTCACCTTCTCCCGAAGCCTCGGAATCAGGCTCCTCGGTTCCATTATTTCAGTGCTCCAGTGCTCCAGTATTCCAGTATTCCAGTACTCCAGTACTCCAGTATTCCAGTATTCCAGTATTCCAGTATTCCAGTATTCCAGTACTCCAGTATTCCAGTATTCCAGTATTCCAGTATTCCAGTATTCCAGTATTCCAGTACTCCAGTATTCCAGTATTCCAGTACTCCAGTACTCCAGTATTCCAGTATTCCAGTATTCCAGTACTCCAGTACTCCAGTACTCCAGTACTCCAGTACTCCAGTACTCCAGTATTCCAGTACTCCAGTATTCCAGTATTCCAGTACTCCAGTGCTCCAGTACTCCAGTACTCCAGTACTCCAGTACTCCAGTACTCCAGTACTCCAGTACTCCAGTACTCCAGTATTCCAGTATTCCAGTGCTCCAGTACTCCAGTACTCCAGTACTCCAGTATTCCAGTACTCCAGTATTCCAGTATTCCAGTATTCCAGTATTCCAGTATTCCAGTATTCCAGTATTCCAGTATTCCAGTATTCCAGTATTCCAGTATTCCAGTATTCCAGTATTCCAGTATTCCAGTACTCCAGTACTCCAGTACTCCAGTATTCCAGTATTCCAGTATTCCAGTATTCCAGTACTCCAGTACTCCAGTATTCCAGTATTCCAGTATTCCAGTATTCCAGTATTCCAGTATTCCAGTACTCCAGTACTCCAGTACTCCAGTATTCCAGTATTCCAGTATTCCAGTATTCCAGTACTCCAGTACTCCAGTACTCCAGTATTCCAGTATTCCAGTATTCCAGTATTCCAGTACTCCAGTACTCCAGTATTCCAGTATTCCAGTATTCCAGTATTCCAGTATTCCAGTATTCCAGTATTCCAGTATTCCAGTATTCCAGTATTCCAGTATTATACAACCACCTCTTAATCAGCAATCTGTAAAATATTTTGATTTTCAGCTGTTAATTTGTGATGTTTTTATTTATTTTGTATATACAGACCGGTCTGTCTGGTCGAAATAATAACATAACAAAATAAAATCATGAATAACATAACTTATTTGGTAAAAACTACTCAGTCGATTGTTGATTCCAGGCTTGGCAGGGAAATCCTGCTAAAAAGGCTTGGCAGGAGGTTATACAAATCTATTGTTTTGGATGTGGACAACGAAATACACCTGGTTAAGATGCGGAAGTATCAATGGGTCGATTCCCTTTTTCGTCGTACAATCATTAATTTTAATAAGGGCTATATATCGAAAAAAGTACTGGATAGATTGATATATGTCCTTATAGAAGGAGCTTTTCATGCTGACAGGGACGCTTACCGGCGGAAAATACGGGAATATGAGAAAAATTATGGAACACAGCCTCCCAGTTTCCTTGTTATATCGCCGACACAGCGGTGCAATCTGAATTGTGCGGATTGTTATGCATGCAGCGACAAAAAAACAACACCTTATTTATCGTTTGAAGTGTTTGATAAAATGGTAAAAGAATTTTGGGACGATGCTGTCGGGCGGTTTATTGTGATAAGCGGTGGAGAGCCGTTAATGTACAAAGATGGAGATAAAACATTGTTCGATATTTTTGAAAAACATCAGGATATGCTCTTCATGTTTTATACGAATGGCACACTTATCGATGATAAGACGGCGCTTCGCCTTCTGGAAGCAGGTAATGCCTTACCTGCTATATCGATTGAGGGCTATGAAAGTGAGACTGACAGGCGTAGGGGTAAAGGCGTATTCAAAAGAATTATCAGTGCTACTGATAATCTTAAGAAATACGGCGTACCTTTCATATTATCTTTAACCGCGACAAAACAAAATGTCGACATTTTGCTTTCGGATGAGTTTTATGAATACTGTTTTGATGAAATTGGTGCAACCTTCATGTGGCAGTTCCAGTTAATGCCGATAGGACGCGGTAAATCGGCTTTCGAAAATGTGCCCGATCCCAAATCGCGTTTGGAACTTTTCCGTAAATGGGAAAACCTGCTCGAAAAAAAGAAATATCCCATGGCCGATTTCTGGAATGGGGGTATGCTTACCAACGGTTGTATAGCTTATGGTCGTAATGGCGGTTATTTCTATATCGACTGGAATGGAAATATTATGCCTTGTGTCTTTGTTCCGTATGTCATCGATAATGTAAACAGGTTGTATGCCAACAATAAAAGATTACTTGATGTGCTTAATGCACCTATGATGGTAAAAGGGCGTAAATGGCAGTACGAAACACAGCTTAAAGACAGGAAGACGTCTGATAATCTGCTGATGCCATGTTCAATACGTGACCATTACGATAATTTCAGAAAGAATATCATTGTACCTGGAACAAAAGGTGCTGACAGTATAGCTGACGAAATACTGCTTGATGATGAATATTATAGGAATATGCTAAAATATGATGAAGAGTTACATAAAGTAACACAAAAAGTATGGGATAAGGAATATGCAGTTTAAATAATAGTATAATTTTAAGCCCTGAAATGCCAATTCAATTTATTTACATAGATTACAGATGAATGATACCAAAAAAAGGATAAAAGAAACTGCCTTGCGCTTATTTCTGCAAAAGGGATATTCTGTTGGTATAAATGAAATTATCGAACAGGCAAACACTTCAAAAGGAGCATTTTATCATCATTTTAAAAGAAAAGGAGAGTTATTTATCGATACAATTGATGATTTTTTCTTTAAAAATTACAGGCAATTTGACGAGATTGTACAAAATCCTGACCTGACTCTGAATGAAAAGATGAGAATGCTTATCTATGCAGTCTTTGAGCCTTTTCAACGCATTAGTGAGACTATATCCAGAGAGGAAACTTTGAATTATATCAATATTCTTGCAGAATATCCTAATAATGAAGATCTGAAGAAAAAGAGTATAGGATATTTCGAAAGGTTGATAGAAGTATTTCGTGATATTTTTAATAACGCCCAAAAAGAAAGACAGATATCTCAGGATATTGATGTTGATTTGTTGAGTTACCATATTGGAATACTGATTGACGGAGCTGTTATTGACGCCATACTGGTGTTTGAAAGTATTTCGGAATCACTAGACCTGTGTAACAAATCGGTTGACCAGATATTGTCTTTAATTGAAACGAAATAAAAAAAGCCCCACTATATTTCAATTTGTAACATTCAGTAAATATGATCAGGTATTCCATCATTGCTCGCCCCCACTGACCACAATCACCTTCCGTCCCGAAAAAGCCTTGGCTTTTTCGAGCCTGCCTGCCTGCCGGCAGGCAGGCTCGAATCGCAGATTCGGGACTCGCGAGTTCGTCACTTTCTCCCGGAAGCCCCGGGATCAGGCTCCTCGGTTCAATTCTTCCAGTATTCCAGTGTTCCAGTATTCCAGTATTCCAGTATTCCAGTATTCCAGTGTTCCAGTATTCCAGTATTCCAGTATTCCAGTATTCCAGTATTCCAGTATTCCAGTATTCCAGTATTCCAGTATTCCAGTACTCCAGTACTCCAGTACTCCAGTACTCCAGTACTCCAGTACTCCAGTACTCCAGTACTCCAGTACTCCAGTATTCCAGTATTCCAGTATTCCAGTATTCCAGTACTCCATTATTCCATTATTCCATTATTCCATCAGACATGTTCCTTCCCTGATGTCTGATAGAACTTTAGCCCGATCTGGTCAATGAGAATGGTAATAATGCCGGCGGACAGCAGAGGAAGGACTATCCGGTAATTATCGGACAGGTGAGCAAGCAGTCCGTCAAGGACGCTGTTGCCGTTGAACAATACAAAAATAGTGGTCAGTATAGCTATACTGGCAAGTACCAACCCGGCTTTATAGCTTAACTCAAGGATTAAATTTCGCAGGATAACTCTTTTCTCCAGCTTACGTATGATACTGTCAGATAAGCCGGGAGGGATTGTTAATTTAATATCCGATTCAAGAGCACTACGTATCAGTCTGTCCGGCTTGATGTTATTTGTTTTATCTGTTGTCATTTCACAAAATTATTCGTTATCCGTTAAAATCATCAAGTATTTCCGTTAAATCCGGAACAATTGCAGTCAGCATTTTTCGCAACATGATCCTTCCCCGGCTGATATGACTCTTAACAGTACCTTCAGGCATACCGGTTATTTCAGATATCTCCCGGTATGAATATTCATCAAGATGATACAATGTTACAGCAGTACGATAATCGGCCGGCAATCTGTCGATAGTTTCAATTATTATCTGATTAAGGTCTTTGTTTTCAGGTATTTCCCAGCTTTTATCCCAGGTAAGGCCGGAAGCAATATTTTGATCAGATTCACTGTTTTGAAAATTAGTCATCTTTTTCTTTTTCCGGAGATAATCGACACATACATGATGAGCAATAGAACCTATCCAGGTCGACAGGCGCGAGTCAGACCTGAAGGACCTGATCCCCTTGAAAACCCTTAGAAATACCTCCTGGAACAGATCCTCGCTGTCGCTGTTTTGTCCGGACACTGTGATGATTATATGCCAGACCAGATTCTTGTATTCTTCCACCATGAACCTGATAGCTGACAGATCACCCTTATTGATTTTATCTATTAGTGTCTTATCATCCATCTACAGCAAATTAGTCTTATAAACGGATAAAATGTTTCACAATGACGAAAAAAAATAATATTTCTGCAACATTTATGAATTTATAACGACTTATTGGCTGTAATAATTAAATAATTATCAATTATGGAAGATGCATTAATAACACTGGTTGTTTTTGGAGGTATTTATTATCTGATAAAGATTTTTACAGATTATCTGTTAAAGAGAAAGCTCATCAATACCGGGAATGTCGATAAAACGGAAATATTGAATACCGCGCCAAAGAATAAAGAGGAGAGCAGTTATCCTACTCTGAAATGGGGACTTGTAGCCCTGTTTGCAGGACTGGGCCTCCTGGTTATAGCGTTCTTAAGTAAGAGCGACATTATTAATAGCTATAGCCGTATTTTCGAATCTTATATGTCTGTCGGAATTGAGCTAATAGCTGTTTCGCTTGGCTTCCTGGTGTATTTCCTGATTGCCCGCTTAAGTTCAAAATAGTATCACCGGGCAATATGAAATAGCATTACTTCTTTGAGTATTCTCAAAGAATACGGAATGATTACTTCAAACGACTAAAGGTAAACGGCCGGGATTCATCCTGGCCGTTTACTTTTGTTTGTCACTGTCACTTGTCATTTGTCACTGATTCACAGTGGTGAAATAATTATTTGTTGAAACTGCACATTTATCTGTTCATCGCTTGCAGGTTTGTCTTAAACATGTATCTTGTACGGACCGTTACAAGTAATTACCCGATGACAGATACTATGGAAGATACTATCCGTATTGACCAGTTAACATGTAGTAAATGCAGGCTATGCACAGAAGTCTGTCCTAATAAAATATTGACCGTTAATGATTCAAGCGAAACAACATTCATCTCCGAAAGGGTCGGTCTTTGCTTCAAATGCGGGCATTGCATGGCTGTTTGCCGGACAAAGTCAATTACTATTGACGGACTGTCATATGAAACTGATTTTTTGGAATTACCTGTATATGAGCCAGGCAATCTGGCTAAACCTTTTTTTGAACTGATCCGTTCCAGGAGGGCTGTACGTAACTTTAAGGATAAACCCGTTCCAAAAGCATTACTTGAGAAGATTGTTGAGGCTGTCACATTTGCACCTCCGGGCTTTCCTCCGTTAAAGACAGAGATCATTGTTGTTGAAAATACTGAGCTTATCAGAGAGTCATTGCCTTATATGATACGTTTATATGACAGTCTGGTAAGAATGATGAAAAAGCCTGTATTCAGATTTTTTATAAAAAGAGAGGTGGGAGATAAGAAGTTCAGGACAATGCAGGAACATCTGATTCCTTTGTTAATAAGCAGGCTGCCTGCTTTAAAAGACGGAACGGAAGACACACTCGCCCGTAATGCTCCCGCAATGATACTGTTTATTGCGGATAAAAACGGGGAAGACATAAGCCAGGATATTTCAATTGCTGCGACATACGGAATGCTGGCATCACATTCTCTCGGGCTGGGAGGCTCTGTTATGGATATTATCCCACCTGCTGTCAATAAGGATAAAGAACTGCGGAAGATGTTCGGTATTCAGGAAGACAGGGAGGTAATAACATCATTGATAATAGGATACCCCAGGTACAGGTATCAAAGGGGAATAAAAAGAAACCTGAGAAGCGTAAGCTGGCTTTAATAAGGGCCCTGCGCCCGTTGAAGTGCCGGCTGTCAGGCAAATGATTAACTATCAATTATTATTCATATGAAGAAATATATATTATACTGTCTGTTGGTCTTATCCACAGCAACTGTATTCGGGCAACCTGTCACTCTTTTTAATGTGAAAACTGATGAACCAACAATCCCCCGGCTTATTAATAATAAATTTGATTATTTAGAACTAAGAGATAAAAGAGTTTCAAAAATTAATTGTACCCTTTCGACCGGTGGTTCCAGATTATCTTATCAATTGAAATGTGACTCAGACAATTTCATATTCAATGAAAAGCAGGATTCTTATGGAGATCTGCTACTCAACAGAGATATCTTTCTTAATGAACGTTATCAACCTAAGAGAATAATTAAGTATATGACAACGCCCGATGGGAAACTCCTGACAGACACCATAAATTATTGCTATAACAATAATATTTTAAGCTCCATCGTTAGTCGAAGATCTGACAACACGATCTTTTTAACTTATACGATCACATCTGACGATCATGGCAATCCGGTAAAAATGGTTATTAAAGATTCAACTGGTCATATAGTTGGTGTGGAAGGAGCAAAGTATGATTATAAGAATAATGAATATATATATACCATCGAAAGCGCCAGGAGACCCGGATCTGAAACTCTCAGACTTATAAGTGATAAAAACCCGGGAACGAAGTATAATAAATTTGGAGATAAGGCTCTTATTCCATTAAATGGGAATAACTGCCGTATATTTGAATATAAATATGATAGTTTTGGAAATTGGATTGTCAGAAAAGAATATGATGTAGTTTTAAAAGATGACGGCGGGTTGTCAAATAAGAAATTAAATAATACATACAAAAGAAAAATCAAATACCAGGACTAACGGGCGCATACATGCGAACTGTTATACGGTATATTTTCCGGAACATAATGAAAAAGAGAAGTTTATCATGAATCCAAACCGTTATGCCGGATGTTGCGGTGCATACTGTAAGACATGCAAGCCATTTATTGACGGGGCATGTAAAGGCTGTAAGATCGGTTTTGATACAGGTGAACGGGATATTGATAAAGCAAAATGTAAAATAAAATTATGCTGTTTTAGAGACAGGAATCTTGATACATGTGCGGATTGTTCTGAATTGGGATCATGTAAGATTATAGGTGAATGGTATTCAAAGAATGGATATAAGTATAAAAAGTATAAAGAAGCGGTTTATTTCATAAAAGAAAACGGATATGAGAAGTTTTTTGAGATAGCTGATAACTGGAAAAATGCGTATGGCAAATATCAGTAGCATTATGTCACGGGAAATACGTTGTGCGCCTGAAGATGCTTGCCGCTGGTTGAAAGTTATCGCCAGATAGAAATAATACATTAATGATGATATAATCATGACTAAAAAAACGGAAGAAAATACGGACCCTCTGGATGACTATTTGAGCCCTCATTTCATTACCCGCAGTAACTGGCTGAGAGCGGCTGTACTGGGAGCAAATGATGGGATCTTATCAACAGCAAGTATTGCGATTGGTGTGGCTGCTGCCAGCGATACCAGGGAAGCGGTTATGCTGGCAGCCATAGCAGGACTGGTGGCAGGAGCTTTGTCGATGGCAGCGGGGGAATACGTATCTGTGAGTTCTCAGACGGATATAGAGAAAGCTGATATTGAGAGAGAAAGGCAGGAATTAATAGAAATGCCTGACATAGAGTTACAACGATTATCGGAGATTTATGAAAGAAGAGGTTTGAAGAAAGAGACTGCTCTCCTGGTAGCAAAAGAATTAACGGAGAAAGATGCCTTAAGTGCACATGTCAGGGATGAATTGGGGATTAATGAAATAAACCGGGCAAATCCGATTCAGGCTGCTTTTGCTTCCGGCGCTTCCTTTACAGTAGGAGGGATCCTGCCTTTATTAGTTTCCCTGTTTCTGCCCTTGAAAGGCATGGAATATTATCTGTATGGATCCTCCATTTTCTTTCTGATCATTTTAGGTGCTTTAGCAGCTAAAGCAGGAGGTTCAGGCATATCTAAGGCAGTAATAAGAATAACATTCTGGGGCACTGTCGCTATGGGATTTACTGCTTTGGTAGGGTATCTGTTTAATGTAACTGTAGGATGAAATAAATGCACATGAGACTCTCTGAATCGCCGGGAGACCTACTTGTGTGATGTAAAAGGAACATTCCGGGAAATGATTGAAAAGATAATTCAAAACTGTACAGGCAGCTCTGATGATTATATCACCGGCTTTGCAGATATGGAAGGATTAATAGCCGGCTCTTCATTAAGGTATGGTATTGTTATAGGCAGACAACTGGATAACAGGATAGTAGATGCTATTGCCGGCGGCCCCACACTTGAATATTTAAATCATTACAGGGCAATGAACAGCGAGTTGTCTGCTTTGATACATAATATTGGGAATCAGATATCCGGCATGGGATATACATGCAGGATTATTGAACCTACAATAAATGATTCTGATATTACGGATAAATATTACAATACAACCTTGCGGACGCCTGTCTCGCACAAGATGATTGCCACGCGTGCCGGTTTGGGCTGGATAGGTAAAACGGACCTGTTTATATCGAAAAGGTTCGGGCCGAGATTAAGATTAGTCAGCCTCTTGACAGATTATCCTCTTCCGGTATCAGGGTCTCCGGTAGAAAAAAGCAGATGCGGCAATTGCGATAAGTGTGTTGTCAGTTGTCCGGCAGGCGCGGCAACAGGCAGCTTATGGGATATCCATACCGACAGGGATTACTTTTTCAATCCGCATAAATGCAGGGACAAATGCAGGGAACTGGCCAAAACCATTTTAAATTCCGATTTGTCAGTATGCGGAATATGCGTCTCTGTTTGTCCTGTAGGAAAATTAAATTAGTCTGCAATCCACAGTCCTCATTCTGCAATGAGGCCATGCCTGAATAAGGTTGAGTCGTTAAGTCGTTAAATCGTTTAACGATACACTATTCAACAAACCGTTCGCCGTTTGTCGCCCGTCCTGAGCCTGTCGAAGGGTTTGTCGTTCGTCCCATTTGTTATAAAAAATTGCCCGGTTGCCGGAATTTGTGTAATTTTCATATTGCAATCAAAAAAGGGAAGGTGCCGGGACCATATCCGGCAGGGATTTTCAGGGAAAGTATATTTTTTGAAAAGAATAATTATTTGGTATTATAGGCATTATGAAAAAGTATTATGTATACATATACACTCTAAAAATTAAGGGGTATATGTAATTAAAACAGGAGATATAGTAAAAATATATGTATACATATAGCCAAATGTTAGGCATAAGCCCAAGGAAATCCTGCAAACATAAATCATGATGTCAAAAGAATTAAGTCAAATAATAAGTCAGAGACTAGAAAGACAACAGCAAACTGAAAAGATATTTGATAGGCTCTCTGAGATAGCGAAAAAAGCTTGTTTTTATGATTGGATGTATATTAATCAATTAAATCCATATGAGATAAATGAGCTAGCTGAATTAATCAAGAATAGCAATAACATTGGAATTGATTTATTCTTTGAAAATCATTTTGCAGCAAATATTGACAAGTTTAAGAAACTGTTGATTAAAAAGAATACTAAAAGGGAAACTATTGTAAGTCAGATATTTTATGGAATTGAAAAACAACTGTTCTATTTGGTGATACCAACTATTATAAGTCAGATAGAAGGAATTACAGAGGATAAAACTGGAATTAGATTCTTTGGAACAAGAAATAATGAACCCAAACTAAAACAAATTCTTGCATCAAAAGAAATCAAGTATTTTCAGCAAATGTTATTACACCCTGTTGATACAGTATGGGAATATTCAAGAAATCAAGACTCAGGAAATCCATCAAAAGTAAATAGACATGATATAGTGCATGGGGTTTCGGTCGACTACGGAGAAAAAGTTATATGCTACAAATATTTATCAGTTTTACTTTTTGTGACTGAGAACCTTGATAAACTAGATTAGCTTAGAATCATATTTTGATTCACAAATCACGTAAAATGAGTGACAGAGTATTAAAAGACATATACTTGCATGATGAGTTGACAACTTCAATTAAGTTAATAAAACTTGGATTTGGAGAGTTACAGAACCTCGATTTGGGGAATGATTTTTATCATTTACCTTTCCATCTGTTATCAAGTGGATTGGAAAGACTTATGAAATGTCATATTTGTTTGGGTTTTCTTGAATTAAATAATGAATATCCTGACAGTAGAACTCTGAAAAATTGCGGTGGAAGGAATGGACATGATTTAACCGAATTAAAGGGAAAAATACTTTCAGACTATTTTAAAAGTAATGGTATTCCAGCTTTGATGGCTGATAAAGAATTTATAACCAATGATAATGACTTGCAACAATTAATTTATCTATTATCAGAATTTGGGAAATATGCAAGATATCACAATTTGGATATTATAACATCAGCGATTAAACCAAGCATTGATGTAAAGCAATTATGGTCGGATTATGAAACTAAAATAGTTCTTGCAGCTACCAAATTATTAGAGAAGCTAACGGACTTTGAATATCAAAATGAGGTTAATGCTTTTGTGACGCAATCCATTATAAGCAAACTGGAAAGATTTGTTCGTGGGATAAGCCGACAATTCACATTAGGTAGATTAGGACAAAAAGCTCAACAATTTTCATCGGTATATTATGACTTCATTATGTTATCTGACAATCAGATTGGGATAATTGACTATAGAAAAGAAACAACAAGATTTAAAAAGAAAGAAACAAAAGTTCGATAGAGAACCATATTTGATAAGATCAAAAGGAAAAATAATTCAGACTATAAACACCAAAAGATTAAAAAAACGGAATATAATGGTGATTGGCCTTTTTATGCCAGTGAGGTTATTATTGAGTGCCGTCAAAAGCATTGGTGTGTAGTAGAGATAGATGGGCATGATTATGCTTTAAATGGTGCTGCTCAAGGTAGATTTAACTTGACATCTGTGCATGATGCGGGAGTAGCAATAGTAGGCAGATCAATAGGTGATTTTATAAATATGGCTTTGAAATTAGCTGAAGAATAAGGGCCAATGCCTAACACGCAATATACGTAAGCCGGGGGTTGTGGGTAATTTGAACTTTTGTACATTTACTCAAATTCGCAACGGCTTGACAAGTTGGAGCTTCGAAATCCCGGCCTCCGCATATTGCCATCCGTCAGACTGTGCAAAAACCTACTGTTTTGTTGATAACCAATTCATTCGATATTTAATTTTTGATCATACTTTAAGTATCTTGTATTCAACAAATAAACACTGTAATGCAACACAAACAGGGAGAAAACAGGAACCAAATGCTAATGTTCTGCCTGGAGAATGCAATAGCTGCCGATTCATTTGTCCGTGTGGTTGATGCCTTTGTTGATGTAGTTGACCTGGGAAGCTTTGGATTTGATCATGTAAAATGTGAAGAACAAGGGAGGCCTCCTTACCATCCTTCGGTCCTGCTTAAGCTGTACCTGTATGGTTACAGGTATGGAATACGGTCATCCAGAAAACTTGAGAGAGAGGCTCAAACCAATATCGAAGCTATGTGGCTGCTCACGGGACTGAGACCCAAATATAAGACCATTGCTAACTTCAGAAAAGAAAATGCAAAAGCATTCAGGGAGATATTCCGGCGATTCGTTTGCCTGCTTAAGGAATGGGATCTTGTAGAAGGTGAAAACGTGGCAATTGATTCTTTCAAAATAAGAGGGAGCAATTCGTTAAAGAATAATTTCAATGAAGCAAAACTGAAAAGGCATATTGAATATATTGACAAACAGATCAGTGAATATGAAGAACTGCTGGATGCCAATGACAATGAGCAGGATAAGAAAGACATTGAAAAGAAACTTACAGAACGCAGGCTTAAGAGATCAGAGTATCAAAATATACAAGCTGACCTGATCGAAAGCGGACAGGAACAGATATCAACAACAGACCCTGATTCAAAAGCCGTTGTACTACACAGGAAAGTAGTGAATGTTGGTTATAATATACAGGCCGCATCAGATTCAAAGCACAAGATGATGCTGGAATATGACACAGGAGATGTGAATGATTCCCATGCACTGGCACCGGTGGCGGTAAGTACAAAAGAACTTCTTAAAGTTGATACTATGACAGTACTTGCCGATAAGGGGTATCACACAGGCGAGCAATTGAAAGAATGCAGCTTACATAATATTATTACATACGTCTCTCCAAAGAAGCCATCAACAAAAGATGCAGGATTATATCCTGTCAGTAGTTTTACCTATGATAAAAAGAATGATTTTTATATCTGTCCCGGAGGAAGCATTATGAAGACCAACGGACGTTGGCATAATCACAGTGACAGAAAGAATAAGAAGAAATCTGCATATCGGTTTAAGAGATATACTACGCCTGGCTGCAGGGACTGTAGAAACAGGAGTCTTTGCACTGTATGCAGAGCCAACGGAAGGTACATTGACCGCAGTGAATATGCTGATATCATTGAAGCCAATGCACAAAGAGTGAATGACAATCCTGATTATTACAGATTACGACAACAAATAACGGAGCATATGTTTGGCACAATGAAACGGCAACAAGGCTTCACATATACCCTTGTAAGAACCAGGGAGAAAGTCATGGGTGAAGTCGGACTTATGTTTACCGGGTATAATATCTGCCGTTGTATCTCAATTATGGGAGCACAAAAGCTGATCAGACTCCTCAGGGAGTACTGTTTTTTTACAATTTCAGACCTGAGATGCTTTATAAGCCTCGCTTTAAAGGATTATTTCCCGTCAAATAATTTGTGCTACCATTTGAAATTAATTGCTTTTAAACCACTTACAAATAGTAGAAATTGATAAATTTATGTGATGAAAGCAGTTTTTGCACAGACTCCCGTTATGGTGCATTTAAAAGACAACCAACAAAATGACTGAACATTCAAAGGAATACAAAGATAAAGAAGAGTTTAGGAAGGCAAGTCTTGCATTGACTGAATATCAAAGAAGACATAACATATTACGGAAGGACTACGAACTGCTATTAGATATTACCGAGACCTTCAAGGGTGATAAAGAAAAATTTAATACACAATTTAGAGCGTCTTTAAAAGGCTTTTTTTCGTTAGTTGAATCGGATATATTTGGTTTAAATCAACTTGACTCATATGAAGGGTATTCTGATAAACATTCATTTGAAGACAAATTCAAGAAAACATTTAAACAAATATGTAAAACTTGGGACAAAGAAGAAATCATTCAAAACTATCTTGACTCAAAATATAAATCCCTGAAAATTATCAAGAAAAAGAGAGATAAATTAGTTCACCCAAAATCTATTCAAGATATCATTATTGCAACAGATGAAGAATTTGAAGAACTTAAAATTGTTTTTAATGACTACGTTAAAATGCTTCATTCAATAATGAACAATTTTTTTATACGGGTAAACATTAATGATTTCAGCGAGTTAAAAGACATCTTTAAACAATAGTTTTTTATGAGAAAACCAATCAAAATAGGAGAAATTGAATTTGCTACTAAAAAGGACGCTTTAACTCACTTCAAGACTATTTTGAACGCTTACGACTTTGGAGAAGAATTGAATACGAACGACTTTAATGACATTATGAACTTGCTTGAAACTCACCCAAGAGTAAAAGAAAAAATTGGGGTCGGGATTGAAAAAGTAAGAGTTGCAAAAGTTCAGTATAACACGAAATCCTTTGAGTTGGTAAGAATTGACGGTTCGACAGAATTTTTTTCGTACACAAAACGAATAAACGCACCAAAGACAGACTTTACAAAATTCCGAGAAGCGTGCAGACAAGCAATTCAAGACGATTTAAGGAGTGTTAAACTTGACTATTTTGAAGAACACTCAAAAGAAGGACAGGTTAAATGCCAAGAATCAAAAGAGCTTGCGAAATACGAAGAACTAAACGTTGACCATAGACAACCAAATACTTTTTCAGTAATCGTTGACCGATTTATAGAGTTGAATAATATTAACATTGAAAAAATTGAGTATATCCAAGTTGACGGTGGACCAAATGAACTCAAAGACGATAAACTAAAACAGGAATTTAGAAAGTATCATCAAGACAAAGCGAATTTGAGAATCGTAAAAAAGGACTTGAATTTAGGACGTTCGTTTCAAGCAAGAGTAAACCGTCAGAAGAAAGACTTGAAAATTAAAGACATAAAACTGGAATGACAAGACAAACGCACCATAACATCATGTATAAAATATTTGGGGGCTTAGTGTTTACTCGAAATATTCTCCTCCGCATCCGCTTTTGTAACGGTTGACAGAGACGAGCCCGCAAACCCCAAACATTTCATACATGTGTACGTTCGAGCACATTCAGCTAAAGCTGACCAAAATCCCTACCCCCGAATTCTCGGGGTCCCGGTCTTTTGGAAAATGTGCTCGAATGCAGCGCTAAACCAAATTGCTTTTGTAACTTTATGATAATAAACAGCTTTATCCGGGCATCGAGCCCAAACGTGCAAGAACAAGTCGCTAAACCAAATTGCTTTAGTAACTTTATGATAATAAACAGCTTTACCTGGGCATCGAGCCAAAACGTGTCAGAACATGGACGCTAAACGCAATTTGGTCCCGCCCTTGCGGGCTTTACAGTCTGCTCGAGCAAGCTCGGCAGCCTTCGCCCTCAGTGCGGAACTTCGTTTAGCGCTGCATTGTGTGCCATGCTAAAACAGCCCACAGCACAAATAGCACATTTGTTTTTTGCCGACACACATGCAAATTAAAAAAACAAAAGAGCTATTTTTTACCTACCCAATGAAGAGGATAATTAAAATGAACATAAAGACTTTAAAACATAATAAATCATGATACTAAAGACTTTAAATCTTAAGGGTTTTCGGAATTTCAAAAAGGCTAAAATAAATTTAACCAAGAAATCTTTAGTCATTGGCTCAAATGATGTTGGTAAAACAAATTTAATGTGGGCGATTAGACTTTTATTAGATAGAAGTTTATCTGACTATGATATTGAGCCTAGAGATTCTGACTTTTATGCATATGAAGAAACAAACGAATTTGAAATTACACTGTTTTTTGAAGATGTTGTTGATGATTGCGTTGTGGCGAAATTGAAAGGGAAGATTAGTGATGATGATATGTTAGTTTTGGTTTATAAAGGTATTAGGGAAAAATCGACAGGTGCTAAATCTTATAAACTGTTTGCTGGAAAATCATATGAAGATATTGAAGAAATTGAAGATAGATACTACAGAAAAGTTCTTAATGTAAAATATATAAGTAGCAAGAGAGATTTTAATAATTATATTCGAAACGAAAGAAATTATTTATTTCAGATTGCGAAAGAAGATAGAACTGATGAGCAAACTGACTCTGACGACAAGTTATTCTCTGAAATTCAAGATGATTTAAAAAAAGTCGATGAAAAAATCCCAAAACTAAATTTTATTGCAAATGCTACTAATACAATCAACAACGAACTTTCTAAGTTGTCTTTACATCATAAAAAACAAGAAGTACTTTTTGATGCCAGTACATCTAATGCAGATAGCTTTGTAAAAAATGTAGCAATTGCATCAAAAAGTAATGGAGAGAATGTTGTTATTGGTGGAGATGGTCGTTTGAATCAGATATATTTAGCTTTATGGACTTCAAGAAATGGAATAACTGAAGAAAGCTTGACAGAAGTTACAATATTTTGTATTGAAGAGCCAGAAGCACATTTACACCCACATCAACAAAGAAAATTAGCTGATTATCTTAATTCCTCTCTAAATGGTCAAGTATTATTGACTTCTCACTCATCACAAATAACTTCTGAATTTAGCCCAAATTCAATAGTTCGTTTATTAAATAAAAAAGACGCTACAAAAGCAGCATCAAATGGTTGTTCAAAAATTATAGATGATGCATTTGTTGATTTTGGTTATCGTAAGAGTATTATTACATCAGAAGCCTTCTTTTCAGATGCTGTTTTGTTAATTGAGGGACCATCAGAAGAACTATTCTATAAAACATTATCGACACAAATAGGAATTGATTTAGATAGACTAAATATCAGTGTTCTTATGGTGGATGGAATAGGATTTTCAACATACATTCAAATATTAAATAGCCTAGAAATTGATTGGGTACTTAGAACAGACAATGATATATTTAAAGTACCTAAAAAAGAAAAACATCGTTTTGCAGGTATTCAAAGATGTATTTCCTATTATAAAGAGTTTTTCAATCCTGATGATGAAACAGAAAAAATTCTATTGGAGAATGAATCAAACCTAAAATGGTCAGGTGATTCTAATCCACCAAAGGAAAATTTGGAATCTGCAAATGCTGTTATTGAGGAACTTGAGTACTACGGCTTGTATTTATCAGAAATTGATTTAGAGAATGATTTCTTCAATAGTCCTATAAAAAAAGAAATAATTGATTTCTTTCCTGAATTGGAGGAAGAAGAAATAGTGGAGGCAATGCAAAAAAGAAAAGCAACCTTTATGTTTGATTTTCTAAAGAACAATAAAAACTCACTTACAAAACTAAAAGATAACCCAATTTCAAAACCACTTCTTGAATGCAAAAGCATAATTGAAAAAATTCAGAATGAAGCCGACTGACCAACAAAATTTAATTCTTGATTATGATGGCAATTCTGTTGTCATTGCTGCTCCTGGAAGTGGGAAGACGTTTGTATTGTCCAAGAAAATAAAAGATAATCTAAAAGATTTACACGACCATCAAGGTGTGGTTGCAATATCCTACACCAATAAAGCTAGTAATGAATTAAAAAACAGAAGCTTGTCAAATGGAGAAAAACCTTTAGGCTCTTTTTTTGGTACAATTGACAAATTCAATTTATCAGAGATAATTGTTCCTTTTGCAAAACATATATTCGGAATTCCTAATAATGAGATAAAGATTATAAAACACTCTTCTCTTTCTGATGAAGATAAAGATAGATTTGATTGGGTTGATAGAAATTTGACTCTTGAACAACTTGAAAAAAAAAAGATAAAGGATTTAGGTGTTTTTTTTAGCAATGGTATAATACTTATTGAAACAATTGGAGTTTTTGCAGACTATGTTTTTACAAACTCAATTGCCTGTCGTAAATATATAAAAGCCAAATACAAACATATTTACATAGATGAGTACCAAGACTCAGGATTTGAGCAACACCAAATATTTAAGAAAATAAACGATTTAGGTATAGTTGCAGTTGCGGTTGGTGACTTGAATCAATCAATATATGCTTTTTCGGGAAAAGACTCAAAATACTTAGAAGAACTAACAACAGATGATAATTTTAAATTTTTTAAACTTGATAAAAACCACAGATGCCATCCTAGTATCATTAATTATTCGAACTATTTATTAAACCCAAAGACTGAACTAATTCAAACAGACATTAATCAAATTTTCTTTAGTAGGATAAATGGTGATGAGACATCCATCGCAAAATGGGTTGACGATAAAATAGATTCTATTCAGAAAATCTTTAAGGTAAAAAACAGAAATCAAATAGCGATATTAACAAGAGGAAATCGAAGCGCAGACATAATAAATGAAAATTTAAAATCACCACATAGGTTATTTGTTAGTAATGAGCTAGACCTCAATTTAAATATTTGGTCAGCAATATTTTCAAATTTACTCTACTTTGTTTTCGATAAGGGCTACAGATTTATTGATGTTGTAGAGGTGTTTACTTCATATGATAGATTTTCATCAAGGGATTTAAAAAAACTGAAAACATACAAGGAAACTATTGAAAAAATCTCACACCATTCACCACTTGATTTAGATGAGCTTAAAAAGGAATTTATCAATGTCGCAAAAATAATTGCGCCAAATCTTGAAAGTAAAGAGTCCATCGACCTTTTGGATTCTGTACTTAATAATTCGGTTGAGCTTAACTCATATCAAACAGCGAATGATGATGAAGTAAACATACTTACTTTGCATAAATCAAAAGGGCTAGAATATGATGTTGTAATTCATCTTGACCTTTACGAATGGGTATTTCCAAATAAAAGACCAGGTCCGAATAATGACTTTAATAATCCTGTTTATGGAGATTGGAATCAAGACTTAAACTTACATTATGTTGGATTAACAAGAGCAAGAAAAGGATGTATCCTGATTTCTAGTACTGAAAGACACAATAATGAAATGATAAAGAGACAAGGTAGAGATTCGGAATTTTTACTATTAAACAATATTGAAAAATTAAGATATAAGACGAAAAAACAATAATCAACACAATGCTAGCACAATGCATCCATACACATTGGCAAGTCACACAAGCAAACGCTTCAGCTTGCAAAAGAGCCAAATCTTTGCCAACGCAAGAAACCCGGATTGAATACTAAAACAAATCAAAATATAAAAAAACTAAATTGAAAAATTCATATTATTACCTTTGAAAAATCTTATAAACAATAAAAAATAGATATGGCATTAGCAGATGATAACTTTACTGAAATAAAAAAAAGAGTCTTTGATGCATACAAAAATGAGGACCCTATTTTGCAAAAATTCAGAGAATATGCAAGACGTATTAAGAATGACGTAAAACCAATTAGACCATATTCTGTTAATGCCGTTTCTTTTGTATCTTCTGATGGAGGTGATAACCGACTTTACTTTAATCCAGCGGTTATTGAATTAGTACGTGTCGTTGATTCAAGAGGAAATCAATGCGCTTTAGATGCTATCGCAGGAAATTCGAAAGCTGCTGATTTTAATGAACGAGCAAATCACGGTAGTCCATTATTAGTTGAACCATTAAGAAAGCTTTGTCAAGATTTAACAATGAGTGTTCTTGATTTATCCTATCTCCTAAAAGGAATTGAAGAACCCGGAAAGAGTACAGGTGCTGTGAGGGTTTACAGGGATATTGTTGAATGGGCTGTTCTATATGATTTAATGAAATATCGTGAATGGGGTTCGGATACAATTATTGTCAGAGAGGGAATGTTAAGAACAAAATCGTTTAAACTAACTGTATTCCCTTTAATTGACCAATTAATAAGAGAAGCCTACAATACCCACAAGAAGAAAAACATTTCAGTTTCAATGGTTGGAGTTGCTAAACAAAGTGCGGTTTTAAGTAGACTTTCTGTTGCTCTTGAGTTGGAAGGAGCATTACATAAGCCATATCCCTGTTATGTCCAAGTGCCTGATGATATTGAGGCTGATTGCTATAATTTTGATAGAACTTGGCTTGACACACTTGAAACAAGTCAGCCAGATGAAAATGGAACGTATCGTTATCAAGCTATTGGAAAAATGTTTTTGGTGAAGTTTGGGGATAGACCCTTCGACCCAGTGTGGCCAGTTGATATTGCTGAATGGCAACTTGACGATGCCGAAAAAATAATTGGGCAACTGACAAAAGATGCTCAACCCGGTTTCCCTATTCCTGATTTTCCAATGTGTGTCCAGAAAGCTCATGATTTTGCAAAAGTGAACGGTCTTGAAATGGATATTTTACAGGATATACTTTTTGAAGGAATTACACAGAAACTTACAAAAGATGAGAAGGAAAAAATATTAAGAATGAAACACTTAGGTCAAAATTTAACTAACATAAGATATAGAAATGCCTGAATTATTTGCAAAATCAAACGTCTTTGGAACTTTCAAAGGCTTCAGTGAAAGAGGATTCGAGTTTGCAGCAGAAATTGTTGCTCCTTATAATTCATCAATGCTTGAGCGACCCCAATTAGGTCAATTTCTTTTAATTGAACTTAGTTCAAAAGATGAAGCATCCTTAGGAAGAATTACAAAATTTGTTCCTTCTGGATTACTCGCTTCGGCAGAAGGTGAAGATTATATTAATACTATGCAGAGTCGAGACCAAGATGTCCCAGAAGATTTAAAAAAGCAGAAACTGAAATATAAAGTTCAAATTAAGCTGCTTGGGGCTGTAAAAAACGTAACTCAAAATGGAAATGAAAGAATAATATTTGTTCCTTCTCAGAGACGATTACCTCATTTGGGTGCAAAGGTCGCTTTGCCAAGCGATATTGTTCTTACGGAGCTATGCCAACTAAGCGAAGGCAACACAGATTTAGGCGACTATGTTTTAGGTGAATTTGTCTACTCTGGCAGAACGTCCGAGCAAGAATCTGTTTTAAGACATATTTCACCGTCTCTCAAAGTAACTTTCAATATCAATAATCTCGTTTCAAAGCGTTCTGTTGTTTTTGCAAGAGCAGGATATGGAAAATCAAATCTCATTAAATTTTTAATGGGTGAACTTTTTCGTGACGGTGTTCCAAAGACTGATAGAGGAGAAAGAAGCAAAGATGTAGGTGTTTTAATATTTGATGCTGATGGCGAATATTTTTGGCCAGATTTTAACGACAGACCTGGACTTTGCGATGTACCCCAACTTCAAGAACACATTGTTGTCTTTACTTCTCGACCATCACCATCACCTTATTATGATAGTTGGAAAGCAGGAAATGTAAGAATTGACATTCGCGATTTACCTTCTAGAGACGTAATTGGGATTTCTATTTCGCCAGACCGACAAAATCAACAAAACGTTATTAAATTAAAATCACTTGACTCTGCAAGATGGAGAGAATTAGTCGATTTAATTTCACGAGATGGATTAAATGCAGATGATGCAACATTGGGAAGAATACTTGGATATACAAATCCTACTGATGCTAGGGCAGAGATTTTAGCCGCAAAAAGTAATATGAGTAATGTTGTTAATCATCTTCACGACCCCAATAGCCAACTTTTAAATGGAACAATTGAAGCACTTAGAGAGGGGCATTGTGTTGTCGTTGATATTAGTATGCTAAGTTCCACTGCAGGATATAATGTTGCAGGTCTATTGATGAGAAGAATTTTCAATTATAACCAAGAGAATTTCACAGGAGAATCTCCAATTCCAGTTATATCAATAATTGAGGAAGCACAGAGTGTATTAGGAAGAAACTTGGAAGAATCAAGTCCTTTTGTTGAGTGGGTTAAGGAAGGAAGGAAATATGATTTAGGTGCAATTTTAGTTACTCAACAGCCAGGTTCTATGTCACCTGAACTATTAAGCCAAGCAGATAATTGGTTTAGTTTTCATTTGCTTTCAGAAGGGGATGCTGGAACTTTAGGCAAATACAATTCACACTATTCTCACGATGTACTTGCTCATTTAATTGGTGAACCTATATCTGGAAACTGTTATATGTGGAGTGCTCCAAAACAACCATTTGTTTTGCCTGTGAGAATTAGAAGTTTTGAAGAGCTTTATTCAGAAACAGTTAATAAGAATAAGGATGCAGTCCCTTTTGAAAAATCAGCAGCAAAAGAAATTAGAAAAAAATCAGAAGCAAGAAACAAAGCGTTAGCAGAAGCACTACAAGCAAAATTAAAAGAGAATAAGTCAAAACTTTCAGGAAAATCATTTGACGATGATGTTTGGGGCATATATGACGGACAACTTTACATGATTCTGAAAGACATAAAACAAATAGATGAGTTTCAAGATGAATTTAGAAGTGAAAATGAGTTAAAATCTGTTATTCTCAACATATTATTAGAATGTGATATAACAGTTCAACAAGCAGAACATGGAGATAAAGGAATTGTGAAGTTTTATTGTGCTCCTAAAAGTAATTGGGAAAGAATCTTGAATTGAAATGAAAGAATCAACAGAACTTATTTTACCTAAAGAAATCACATCTAAAAATGTGATACCAAAAGCAGTTTCAAACAAGAAAAAGGAAACAGCACTTGAAGAACAGGTAATTAATAGTATTAGACGTGACTTGGAAAGATTAAAGTGGAAATTTAAACTGCCAACTACGAAAAATGCTTATCCGACTTTAATTCCTCCTGAAAGTTACGATAAAGAAACTATAAAGAAATCAATGTCTTTTAAACGAGATGAAATTATTTTGAAACATAAAAAATGGATTGATAATAACATTGAATTTGCAAGAAAAAACCTTGCTGTAGGAACAGACGTGTTAAGTTCAAATATCGACCCAATTATAGAAGTTTGTGAAACAAGGCAACAGCATAGATTATTCAGGATTTTAAGATATTATTGGAGTTCGCCTTACAGCGAATATGTCGGAAGAAGAATTAAACTCATAATACGGGACAGAGCATTACCAAATAAACCTGTCATTGGAATTGCTGCATTAGGAAGCCCTATTATTCATATTCCTGAAAGAGATGACTTTATAGGTTGGAATAAAAACACTAGGACAAAAAATCTGATATACACATTAGATGCTTACGTGATTGGAGCTCTACCACCATACAATTATTTATTAGGGGGGAAACTCATTTCTTACATTCTTGCATCCAATGAAATAAGAGAAATCTACCGTAAAAAATATCAAGGGAAAGTTACCCTTACAGAAAAAAGAGTCGCAAATAAACTTGTAGGTATTTTTACAACAAGTTTATATGGAAATAGCTCCCAATACAATCGAATGAAGTTTGGTGATGAATTACTATATCTACCAATTGGGAAAACAAAGGGTTTTGGAACGTTACATTTAAGCGAAGAAACTATACTACTAATGATTCAACTTCTAAAATCAAAAGGAATCAATGTAGGTCATAAATTTGGGGATGGACCAAGTTGGGTAATGCGTGTAATTCGTACTTCAGGCGATCTTTTGGGATTTGATAGTGATTTTTTATTAAAACACTCATTTAGAAGAAATATTTATTTTGTACCATTAGCAAAAGAATACAAGGCTTTTTTAAATGGAGAGACAAAACAACCACATTTTAACAATTATACAAAAACCGAATTAGTTGATTATTGGAAAGAACGATGGTTGAAAAAAAGAAAACAAAATATTGACATCATTGATAAAGTACTTGAATTTGAACCGAATGACTTCAGAATTTAGCCTGAAAGCATCCATACACATTGGCAAGTCACACAAGCCAACCGCAAACCAAAACTTGCCAAAGAGTATGTCTGCCCCATCGCACAGACTGACTGAGGAAAATAAAGCACGGGCACACAACAATGTGTATAAGTCATTGGGCAGCAAGTGGTTAATTGAAGCATGAGTACATTTAATAAACATATTAGCGGTTTGACAGTGAAGTGCTTCGAAATGCCCAACGCCTCATACACCAACCGTTGTGCATAATGGTTGAGTAACCGTTGTAGATTAAGAGCCAATTAATAAATTAAATAGAAACTATGATCATGTATAAAAGTTCTTCTCTAACCTTTATTTTTAAATTCATCTTTCCCATTTTTATGCTTGCCGGGGCTTTTTTTGGAATATATATGTCATGGACAGAAGGATCTCCTGAATCTCTAGGATTTGCAAAAGGTATGCTCACAGTAACTGTCTGGATATCCATTTTTCTGATACAAATGCCATTCAGATTAAAAAATATAGAAACAACAGAACAAGGAATATTAATAAGGGATTTTGGACGAGAAACTTTTGTCGACTATAAGGATATACAGTGGATATCAAAGTTCGATTTTAGCAGTCCTTGGTTTGTAACAATAAAATACAACGAAAAAGAAACTGGAGGAACAAAAAAAATATCCTTTATATCAAATCAACAGGATCAAAGATTCTTCGGTAATGATGCAATGACCGAATTCATTGAAAAGAAGATAGTTGAAAAGAACTTAGATTATTCTAAACCTTCGAAAGTCAAAAATTTTGTTATTTTAATGATATTGAGTTTACCATTTACAGTCCTAGCATTATATTTTATGAATGATATCACTAGTGTCCACTAAAAATTAAAGGTAATTGTAAATCATAACTATTGTCCATATTGTTTGCGTTTTTATCATGTATGAAAAGTTCCTTAATAGCGGTTTTATCCAGAAGCGAAGCACTCAAAATTCGGAGTACTTCAAATGTCGTTTTGCCGAGTTTAAGCTCATTTTCAACAATAGCAACCAGACAGTAGGCGGTGATTGCACTATAGATTTGTATGCGAACGGCATTCTCAGAGATACCCCAAAATGATGTGATATGCAGATGTTGCTTGATCCATTTGAAGAAGAGTTCTACTTGCCACCTGTTTTTATAAAGCAGAGCTATTTGAGATGCTTTAATTTCAAGATTGTTCGAAAGATATGTAAAGGTTCTGCGGTGCTCTTGACTATAAAAAACTATACGACGAAGTTTTCCCGGATATTTCTGTTTAGTCAATGGACCGGTCAGCCTTATTACCTGATCAAAAAGGATATTGTCAGGTTCTTCAAGAAGCTCATCTCCCTGGATGATTTTATATTGAAGTTTTCCTCTTTGCCGAATAACAAAATTGGATTTAATAAGATCAATTTGGTACAATCTGGCAAGATCAAAGTAGCCTCTATCGAAGATATAATAAGCATTAGGCTCATAAGGGATCTCCTCCATGATATTCATATCATGGACTTTGGCTTCTGTAATATGAATGAAAGCTGGGATCTGAGTTGCAACATCAAAAAGCGTATGCATTTTAATTCCAGACTTCGTTTTTCTGAATTTTGCCCACCAGAAAAAACTCAAGCACAAGTCAATGGTAGTGGAGTCAAAAGCATAAAATCGACCCTCAATTTCAAACTCCCTGGTGAGTCGTTTTTTCTGAGCAATATCGATCATTTTATAGGCAAACTTTTCGAAAATATGATAATCCCGATTCTCATTAGCTTTCGAAAGATTGCTTCGGGTTATTCCGGATTTTCCAAAACCAAGATGATAGGATTTTCTGTTGTGAGCTTCGAGAATGCTAACAAGTTCTCGAAGGCTACCGCAACCGGCAAGCTGACCAAACATCATTACAAGCAACTGGTTCCAGCAGCTAAAGGATTTCACATATTTATCACCTTGATATTCCAAAACTATTCGCTGAAAAAACTTTTGCGGAAGAAATTCGACAAGTTGTGCAAATACATACTTTCCTGTGTGCATACTTTAAAATTCACATTAGAATTCAAAAGTATTAATTCAAATCGTGGACACGGGTATTTTGATGTAAATGACATATTTGTAAACAATTATAAAGCTTATATTTAAAGTTTAGTGGACACTAGTGGAATGATATGATAAATGTTTTCTAAAAAATCACTATGCACAACATGCGGTATAATCAATAGGTTTGGCACGCGTTTTTGCAGCCGCATTTATCGGGGTGAAGAGTATAATGAATAGAAGATTTTAAACATAATCACGGCTAGTATTCCGTGAACTTAAATTAACTAACTTAACGTTCAGAAAAGTGAACAGTATTATGACGGGTGAACTGTCCCGGCGTGAACGCTGGGTGGTAAAGGCAAAAAGCGCGCCACAACGGTCTGAAGCCCGTTGCCACCTACTGAATCATACCGATGACCGTCAGACTGTGCAAAAACCCACTGTTTTGTTGATAACCAATTCATTCGATATTTAATCTTTGATCATACTTTAAGTATCTTGTATTCAACAAATACACACTGCAATCCAACACAAACAGGGAGAAAACAGGGATCAGGTGTTAATGTTCTGCCTGGAGAATGCAATAGCTGCCGATTCATTTGTTCGTGTGGTTGATGCTTTTGTTGATGTTATTGACCTGGAAAGCTTTGGATTTGCACACGTCAACTGTGAAGAACAAGGGAGGCCGCCTTATCATCCTTCAGTCTTGCTTAAGCTGTACCTGTATGGATACAGGTATGGAATACGGTCATCCAGAAAACTTGAGAGAGAGGCTCAAACAAATATCGAAGCCATGTGGCTGCTCACGGGACTGAGACCCAAATATAAGACCATTGCTAACTTCAGAAAAGAAAATGCAAAAGCATTCAGGGAGATATTCCGGCGATTCGTTTGCCTGCTTAAGGAATGGGATCTTGTAGAAGGTGAAAACGTTGCAATTGATTCTTTCAAAATAAGAGGGAGCAATTCGTTAAAGAATAATTTCAATGAAGCAAAACTGAAAAGGCATATTGAATATATTGACAAACAGATCAGTGAATATGAAGAACTGCTGGATGCCAATGATAATGAGCAGGATAAGAAAGACATTGAAAAGAAACTTACAGAACGCAGGCTTAAGAGATCAGAGTATCAAAATATACAAGCGGACCTGATCGAAAGCGGACAGGAACAGATATCAACAACAGACCCTGATTCAAAAGCCGTTGTATTACACAGGAACATAGTGAATGTTGGTTATAATATACAGGCCGCATCAGATTCAAAGCACAAAATGATGCTGGAATATGACACGGGAGATGTGAATGATTCCCATGCACTGGCTCCGGTGGCGGTAAGTACAAAAGAACTTCTTGATGTTGATACTATGACAGTACTGTCCGATAAGGGGTATCACACAGGCGAGCAATTGAAAGAATGCAGCTTACATAATATTATTACATACGTCTCTCCAAAGAAGCCATCAACAAAAAATACAGGACTATATCCTGTCAGTAGTTTTACCTATGATAAAAAGAATGATTTTTATACCTGTCCCGGAGGAAGCATTATGAAGACCAACGGACGTTGGCATAATCACAGAGACAGAAAGAATAAGAAGAAATCTGCATATCGGTTTAAGAGATATACTACGCCCGACTGCAGGAACTGTAGAAACAGGAGTCTTTGCACTGTATGCAGAGCCAACGGAAGGTACATTGACCGCAGTGAATATGCTGATATCATTGAAGCCAATGCACAAAGAGTGAATGACAATCCTGATTATTACAGATTGCATATTCTCGCGCAAAACGGACACTCATTCTTGCGGAAAGCGGACACGGATTCCTGCGGAAAGCGGACAGCAATTCTTGTTGAAAACGGACACGGATTCCTGCGGAAAGCGGACAGCCGCCCCTTTTGAAAGCGGACGGTGATTCTTGCTGAAAACGGACACTTTCATACACATCATTCATTTTCCACGGGATATCGGTATCTCTGTTGGCTTTATTAACCAACAAGAGAATACAGATGCCAAGAAAAAGGACCAACGTGGAAAAGATAAGAGAGATATTACGACTTAGTCAGGAATTACGATTTAGCATCCGGCAGATTGCAGAGGCCACCCAGGTCAGCAAAACCAGTGTTGGGGAGTACCTGGCAGAATATAAGCGTTCCGGGTTAACCTACCAGGATGTTTTGGAAATGAACGACATAGAACTTACAGAAGTCTTTGAAAAGCGAAATAAGATAGTCAATCCGCTTTATGAAGAATTATCCAATGAATTCCCTTATTATGAAAAAGAGCTTGCCCGGGTTGGCGTAACGCTCTATTTGCTTTGGGAGGAATACAAGGAAGGTAACCCTGAAGGGTTTAGTTACTCCAGGTTCTGTCATCATTATCGCATGTGGGAGAGCAAGCTGAAAGCGGGAATGCATATAGAGCACAAAGCCGGAGATCTGACATATGCAGATTTTACAGGCAAAAAGATGCATTATGTTGATCCGGATACAGGAGAGGTCAAACCGGCAGAAATATTTATTACGATACTTGGTGCCAGTCAGTTGATTTATGTGGAAGGAGTAAAAAGTCAGAAGCTTGAAGACTGGATCTGGGCCAATGAGAATGCCTGGCGTTATTATGGAGGTGTCACCCGGGGGATATGCCCGGATAATTTGAAGTCAGCTGTTCACAAGGCATGTAATTATGAACCCTTATTAAATGAGACTTATGATGATCTTGCCCGGCATTATGGTACAGTTGTTCTTCCTACCCGTCCTTTAAAACCAAAGGATAAATCTTTGGTTGAAAATGCGGTACGCATTGTCTATCAACGCATTTTTGCTAAGCTAAGAAACCAGACGTTCTTTTCCCTGGGAGAGTTAAATGAAGCTATCCGGGAAGAGCTTGAAGAGATAAATAACGCTCCGTTCCAGCGCCGGGATATTAGTCGAAGAGAGTTATTTAATGAAATAGAAAAGAATGAATTGCGACCACTACCCAAAGAGCGATATGAGATCCGTCGTTACCAGGTGTCTAAAGTTGAATTTCACCACCATGTTTACCTAAGAGAGGACAAGCATTATTACAGCGTGCCCTATCAATATACCGGACAGAAGGTCAAAACCATTTACACGAACAGGAATGTTGAGATATACAAGGATAGTGTTCGTATCGCGCTTCATAAAAGAGACCGCAGGCCTTATGGTTATACAACAGAGAAAGGTCATATGCCTGCAGAACATCAGTTTGTTGATGGTTGGAATACAGATCGTTTTGTAAAATGGGCCAAAAAGATGGGCGGTTCCGTAGAGATTTTTATAGGACTCCTGTTGGACAGCAAAGAACATCCTCAGCAAGCATTTAAATCTTGCATGGGAGTATTGAACCTAAGTAAAGGGTATAAACCGGAAGATCTGGAAATAGTATGCAGCAGGGCTGTTGAGTACAACTGTATCTCATTCAAGTTTATCAAGAACTGCCTGAAAAATAACACTCACAAAACAGAACAGGAAAACCAAATAGAAATAAAACTTCCTTTTCATCATAACATACGAGGAAAAGAGAATTACAAATAATAAATTTAATAGCAGAAAATTATGAATCAAACAGCAACAATGCAGAAACTTGAGGAGATGCGACTGAGCGGGTTCTCAAGAGTCTATCGGAAAATGCAGGAATCAGGAATGAGTAAAGATTTTACCATAGATGAAGTTATTGCTCATCTTGTCCAGGCAGAATGGGATGATCGATATAATCGACGACTGGATCGACTAATAAAAAACGCCAGGTTCCGCTACCAGGCGAGCATGGAACAAATAGATTACATCGCTAAAAGAAAACTGGATAAAGTACAGATGCTGCGTTTATCGTCCTGTGAATGGATCAAAAGAAAACAAAGCATCATCATATCCGGATACACAGGACTGGGTAAAAGCTTTTTGGCTTCTGCTTTGGGTCATCAGGCCTGTCAGCAGGGATATAAAGTATATTACCGTAACTGCTCAAAACTGTTCGATCAACTAAAAATGGCTAAGGCAGATGGCAGTTATATAAGCGAAATAAACAGGATAGAGAAACTGGACCTGTTGATCCTTGATGACTTCGGGCTTAAACCATTAGATAACAACCAGAGGCTGTTCTTGCTTGAGTTACTCGAAGACCGGCATGGTAAAAGGTCAACGATAATTACATCACAGCTTCCGGTTAAAAGCTGGTATGATGTTATTGGAGAACCTACGATCGCTGACGCGATCCTTGATAGATTAGTGCATAGTTCTCATAGAATAGAGCTCGATGGAGACTCGTTAAGAGAGAAATATAAAAATGATTAATTTTAGAAAATAATAAACGAAAATGAACGATGTGAAAAGTGTCCGTTTTCGTCGGGATCAGGTGTCCGTTTTGAACGGGAACAACTGTCCGCTTTCAGCGGGATTTAGTGTCCGAAATCGCAGGAATATGCACAGATTACGGCAACAAATAACGGAGCATATGTTTGGCACAATGAAACGGCAACAAGGCTTCACTTATACCCTTGTAAGAACCAGGGAGAAAGTCATGGGTGAAGTCGGACTTATGTTTACCGGGTATAATATCTGCCGTTGTATCTCAATTATGGGAGCACAAAAGCTGATCAGACTCCTCAGGGAGTACTGTTTTCTTATAATTTCAGACCTAAGACTCATTATAAGCCTTGCTTTAAAGGATTATTTCCCGTCAAATAAGGATATTCTCTTTTTGTGCCATCTAAAATTAGTTGCTTCAAATCCGCTGACAAACAGTAGAAATTGATAAATTTATGTGATAAAACAGTATTTGTACAGACTCACGTTATAGCCAATGGTAGAACGACACACAAAACATAGAGTATGATTACATTAAACGACCAACAAAAAAATAAAATACTAAAATTAAATCCACTTACTGACTCAAAATTTATGTACAATTCGACAAAGTGGACAAAATTAAATGCAGACTTCAAGAATTTAATTACAGACTTTGAAAACAAGGAAGTTTCAAGACAAAATGTAATAGACGCTTATAAAGAATATTTTTCAGACAATTCCAAAGGTTTTATGAGGGCGTTTTTATTGACAATGATTTGGGGATTTGCTGACACAGGTTATGGAACTCACCGGACGAATAATTATATCTCAAATAATGACAACACAGAGAAAATAAAAAAAGCAATAGACTTTATAAACAAAAACGAACAAGACAGTCTGAAAAACGCTTTTGAAGAATTAAAGGGAATAAAAGGTCTTGGCGTTAGCTACCTGACAAAAATATTATACTTCGCGACAAGAGCTAAAAATGTCGACAATTATGCAATAATTTTTGACATTAGAGTAGCAGCATCTTTAGTAAAGCTAACGACACCAAGAGAAATATTTGAAATTGTAAATGTTAGTCCATCTTCAAAATTTACAGATTATCAAAAATTTAATAGTTTAATTCATAATTTGGCTAAAGACAATCAAGTCGAAGCGGACCAATTAGAGATGTATTTATTTAATCAAGACTTTGAATAATGAATAAAACCACTGGCTATAACAATTTGTATATGGCAGGCGGGGGTTTTAGCGGTCTGACAAGTCAGACCTCGTGCCCACTTTCCTGCGGGTCTGACACGATTTCTTCCAGAAATCCCGCCCGACCACATACAAGTGACCGTTAGGCACATTGGCTTCGCCGAGCTCGGCCCGGAACCGGGCCTCGGTTCAGCTAAAGCTGACCAAAATCCCTTCCCCCGAATTCTCGGGGTCCCGGTCTTTTGGAAAATGTGCTCGAACGCAGCGCTAAACCAAATTGCTTTTGTAACTTTATGAAAATAAACAGCTTTATCCGGGCATTGAGCCAAAACGTGCCTAAACGCAATTTGGCTCCGCCCTTGCGGGCTTTACTTCCGCTAAGAGCAAGCTCTTGCGGAATCGCCCTTAGTGCGGAACTTCGTTTAGCGCTGCATTGTGCCCAATACAAAAACCGCAGTGAAACAATTGATTGATTACATAGAAAGATTTGTGAAATTAGATTCTGATGCAGTTACAGGATTAAATGATTTTGCTAAGATTGAGATTTATACAAAAAATGAACACATTCTTGAACAAGGGCAGCGTTGTAATAAAATTTGGTTTATAAAATCAGGGATGGTTCGTAAATATTACATTCATAACGGAAAAGAAATTACGACTTGGATTCACACAGAGAATGAAACATTTACTTCATTACAAAGCTATGCACAAAATATTTTATCCGAAGAGTATTTACAAGCGACTGAGAATACAGAAGTTATTAGCATAACAAAAGCAAATAGCGAGAAACTTGCTCAATTTCCTCAGATTATGATATTTGTAAATGCAATGATGGGGAAAGAATTTTCAAATATAGACAAACACACAAGAGAATTAAATCAAAGAGATGCAAAAGGAAAATATGAGTATTTACAACAAATTTCCCCTGAGATTATAAAGAGAGCAAAACTTGGATATATTGCGTCAATATTAGGTATTTCGCAAGAAACTTTAAGCCGGATAAGAAAAGCTTGATTGCATTTTTTGATATACATCAAAAGAAAATATAATTAATCACAGTTCCTTCGCAAAAATTTTAGTAGCGATGGAAAATTTAAAAACAATTGTAAAAGGTACAAAAGCAATATTGTCTTTTGTTTGTGCAGGAAAAGTTTATTATCACATTGAAACAGAAAACCATCTATATCAATTGGAGATAAATAGTATGGATGATGAGTTAAAAACGACTTATCTGGAAAGAGAGTACAAAGCAATTACACTTATGCGTTGGATACGAAAAGGAATGGAAACCAACACTCTTATTCAACTTAAATAAAGAGCGTAATGAAGTTTCAATTTTCAGGAGAACTAAAAGTGTTAATTGATAAGGCTCAAAGTGGCAATTCTAAGGATGTTGATTATATAATGGATAAATTAACTGTTGATGCAACATTGGCGATGACCAGATATGTAGATTTTGCATTGAGTTTGGTAGAGAAAAAGGAAGGTATTGAGCGTATAACAGATTACTTATTTAACGGTACTTTAATACAAAGAAATTATGCTAGTTTATTCTTAAATAGGCTTGGGGTGTGGAAACCTGTAAAAAAGGCATACGAGAAAGGCTTAATTGATGAAATTCAAGCATATTCGAGATGAATTGAATATCTTGCAGAGAAAATGAAGATAAAGTACTGGGCACAACATTTTGTATATTGCATAGGGCAGATATGCCGTATTTGAAGCTTGGGCTCTCTTTTCAGCACCGCCGAAGCGCAGCTTTGACGGTGTGCTTAATTCGCAGGTGTCAAACCTGCGCTTCGGCTACTTAGCAATTTGACAGGAAAGTGCCTTGAAATGCCCTACGCAACATACAATTTACCGTGTGCGCCCGGCATGGGCATTAACTATAGGGTGCAAGTCCCGAGCAGGCAGAGGTAAACTGAACTGCTAGCAAGAGGCAAGTGTTGCATCGTGAGGTGCCGCATGAAGGAAGCCTGACTGCAAAATCCTGTACTGATGAACAAGAATCGCATATTAAGGCGGGTGTTTGCTGAGGATGAGATGGCACGTCAGTAAGCCTTCGGCCTGCTGCGTGTAGTAAAAATCAAAGATAGTCCAGGATTTGTTAGAGCATCTCCAAAGATTTCCGGATTTTCGTTGACTTTAGTTGGATTTTTCCTGACACTTGGATTTCTTCCAGTTGTGAGGGAGCAAATCTGCCAGATCCAGGTCGTAGTTGTTATTATATTCCGGGATTCTGTTAAGGACATCTGTCATCCACTCCCTGGGATTAATATCACAGGCCTGTTTATCCTCATAGATAGAATAAACATCGTAACCATCCGTTTGAACGGCATCTTTGTAATTATGGAGTAATTCTATGACAACTTTCTGGGCCCTGGACCCTTTATCGTAATGAAAAAACACCAAATTGTCCATCACTGAACGAACTACCCATAAATAAGCCTTTACTGCTCGCCGAAAAGAAAAAATGGAATTCTGCAATTAATAGATTGTATTATGCCGCTGCGCTAAACCAAATTGCTTTCGTAACTTTATGATAATAAACAGAGCTTTATCCGGGCATAGAGCCAAAACGTGCCTAAACGCAATTTGGCTTCGCCCTCAGTGCGAACTTAACGAAGCGATCTCACGAAGGAAAGAGAGTAAACTTCGGTTAGCGCTTTATTGGCAGCAATTTAAAAAATGGGTGAAATGACAACTAAATATTTTGTTGACAGAAAAGATTGGAGAAAATGGCTAGAAACTAATTTTGAGACTGAAGATGATATTTGGTTGGAATATCCAATAAAGAAGACCGGCAGAAAACGGATCTTGTATAATGACGCAGTTGAAGAAGCTTTGTGTTTTGGGTGGATTGACAGTACTGTTAAATCACTAAACGGAGAGACCACTATTCAAAGGTTTCGTAAACGAAGAAAGAACTCGTCTGTCTCACAACCAAACATTGAACGCTTAAAATGGCTCTTTGAAAACAGTTTGATTCACGACTCAATTAGTAATGAAGTTTTAAAAATAATTCAACAAGAATTCATCTTTCCCGAAGACATAATAGCTCAGTTAAAATCAGAGAAAGTTGTTTGGGAAAATTATCAAAACTTTTCAGAACCTTATAAACGGATTAGAATTGCATACATTGATAGTGCAAGGAAAAGACCTGAGGAATTTGAAAAGCGCCTAAACAACTTTATCGACAAAACAAAACAAAATAAACTGATTAAAGGATTTGGAGGAATTGACAAATATTATTAAAATAAAAACTGCTGCCAACAACCAGGTATTCCGGCTGCATGCCGGGGAACAGGAAGAAGGCGGAGGGCAGGAGGTTCCGGATTCCATGTTCAGAGTTCCGCGTTCCGCGTTAAGCGTTTGCACAACTGAATAACATTGTTTAAGGTTGAGTTGTTGAGTCGTTTAGGCGTTAAGTAGTTTTTTCTCAGTCTGGCAGTCTGGCAGTCTGGTAAAACAGTAGAACAGTCTTGTAATTTATTAATTCACTATTCCAGCAATCCATTATTGCTCGCTCCCACTAACCACAATCACTTGCCGCTCGCGAGCTCGTCACTTTCGCTTACCTTCGGCAAACTCAGGCTCCTCGGTTCCAGCATTCCAACAGGACATCCCGTTCGTCGTTTGTCGCCCGTCCTGAGCCTGTCGAAGGGTTTGCCGTTCGTCCCATTTGTTATAAAAAATTGCCCGGTTGCCGGAATTTGTGTAATTTTCAATTGCAATCAAGAAAGGGAAGGTGCCGGGATTATTTCCGGCAGGGATTTTCAGGGAAAGTATATTTTTTGAAAAGAATTGTTGATTTGGATACCATGATGAATATTGAGTTTTTAAGGACAGGAAAATACTATGGATATAAGTGAATGGAGCATCGATAAATACAATTTAACCGAAGAAGAAATGAAAATTACCCTGAGTGGGTATGCTCCAAAAACGTTAAAAGCAAATGAATTCTTTTTAAGAGAAGGCGAAATATCCAATTATATTGGTTATGTAACAAAGGGTTTACTGCGCTCTTATTTTTATGATGACCAGGCAAACGAAATCACTACCATTTTTTTTTCGGAGGGCAGCCTTATTCTTTCGGCAGATAGTTTCAATAAACGAGTGCCCTCAAAAGAGTATATTAAAGCCATTGAAGATTCTGAACTTAAGGTGGTGAGCTACGAGCGACAAATGGAAATTTATAAATTAGTGCCTAAGTGGAACCAGATATGCCTGGATTTAAGCAATATTAAAATAGACGAAATGCTTAAACGCAACGAAAGTTTCCAAACTCTTTCAGCAACTGAACGATACCAGAGATTTTGCAAGGAATATCCCCAATTGTTACAGCGGGTAAACCTGGGTTATATCGCATCTTATATTGGAGTTGACAATGCAACTTTAAGCCGTATCCGAAAAAAGAAATAAGCATGCTGCTATAACTTCAGACAACCAAATAGTTAATTATTAGCAAATCAAACAATCGATTTTGACTTTTGTCAAAAGATAGTGCTGATAACCCGTCATACTTTTGTTTAAGAAAATTAATTAAAACAAAAGTCATGAACGAAAAAAAGAAAATCAGTATCATCGGGGGCACAGGGAAACTAGGTGTGCCTGTTGTTAAATTCCTCTTAAAATCCGGTTTTGAAATTAAGCTTGTCGCCCGAAGTATCGAAAAGGCAAAACAATTATTTGGACCGAACCCGAGATTGCAATTCATTAAAGCCGACCTCAAAGATGTACCTGAACTAAAAACCGCCCTTTCTGATACAGAATACCTGTATCTTAACCTTTCAACCGAAACAATTGATATTAATATCCCATTCTCTTCCGAGCGTGAAGGTGTCGCCAATATTCTGAAGGCAGTTAACAGGGAATGCATTAAGCAAATCATAGCAATATCCGGTCTGGGGGCATTTGACAATGTCCAAAAACCAGATGGATTTGAATTTATCCCGAACATAATCCGTAAACAAGGTCATAAACTCCTTAAAATTTCAGGCATACCCTATACCATTTTGCATTGCAGCTGGTTTGCCGATAGTTTTATAATCTACCGACAAGGGAAAGCGTATTCGGTTATAGGAAATGCAACTGACCCCATATATTTTATTAATGCTTTTGATTATACAAATCAACTAATAAATGCCATAGGAAATAAAGAAGCTTTCTATAAAGAATTCCCAATACAGGGAGATAAAGGATTTGCACATCCCGAAGCAGCAAAAATATTTTTAGATTCTTATATAGAGCATTCAAAGGTCACACGATTGCCAAAAAACATCATAAAATTCATGGCCCTGCTTTTCAAGGGAATGAAATACATAAAGCATATGAGTGATTATTTTTCGGTGTCATGCGAAACCTTTCTGGCAGAAGAATATGGCACATACGATATACTAGGGAAGCCCTCGCTTGGTTTAACTGAATATGCTGAAAAACTCAAAGCAGATAAAATTTATAGCCACCTGGAAAAAAATGACGATCACAACAATTAGTCAGGATACTTCTCTCAGTAGCAATAAGCGGGGCTACGCTCTCATCAAAATCGCATTTAAAAGCAGTTGAAGATGCTTTATTAAAATCAAAACAAAATAGCAGTAAGTAACTTTTAAAAATATACATCATGAAAAAAGCAGTTATTTTTTACCAAAGTAAAACAGGAACAACTAAAAAGTATGCTCAGGAAATTGGTGCATACCTTCAGATAAAACAAATCAGTACATCATGTGTGCCGGTTGAAGAATATCGTGAAGATTTAATACAAAATGAAATTTAATACACAGACCAATGAGACTAAAAACAACTTTTCTCACAGTATTTGGATATATGATGACATCATACTGTTTCACCAATGATATAAACGGTAACCAAACAACAATAGCACGAAATGAAATGATAGAAAATATTAAGACATTCATTAAAAAGGAAATGTCGAAGAATAAAATTTATGGACTTTCTGTAGCCGTTGTAGATCCAAACGGAATAGTTCTTTCTGAAGGTTTTGGCATGGCAGATAAAGAAAATAACATTGAGGCTGATAGAGCCACACTATTTCCAATTGCTTCAGTAACAAAAACCTTTACCGGAACAGCTGTTATGCAATTGGTTGAAAAGGGATTAATTGATTTGGATGAACCTATTGTAAATTATATTTCTGAATTATCGCTGCCTAATGGTGAAGAGAAAATAATTACCACCCGTATGTTATTAACACATCATTCTGGTATTCACGGTGACATTTTATATAATTGGTATTTACCAGAAGTATCAAACGACCCCTTAATTTATGAACAGGTTATTGATTTAATAAATGATGTTGGAACCATTTTTCCTCCCGGGAAACTCCATTCATACAGCAATGCAGGCTATTCTTTGTTAGGTGTCTTAATACATAAAGTTAGTGGCGTGGGGTATGTTGAATATATCCGTTCCAACATATTTGAACCTCTTGAGATGAATAACAGCATTGTATACGCCGGGGAAGCAACGAATGAGACTATTGCAAAAGGATATATCGATAAAAAAAGCACCTCAATGCCGATGAAACTTGGAATTCCGGCAGGGGGCATTGCTTTGACAGCCAACGATGCTGCAAAATACATGATGGGAATTATCGGATCGTATCATGGCGATAATACGCTTCTGAGACAGGAAACCATGTTGCAAATGATGACACCGCAAAATAGTGATGTACCATTGGATTACGATTTTGAAATAGGACTTACATGGTTTTTGCAGAATCCGATAAAACAGCTTACAAAATATGCAGCACACCGGGGTGAATTACCACCCTACTATGCAATGATGGCGATTTTACCGGAGTTAAAAGCGGGGGTATTCATTGGTGTAAACACAAATTCGGCTGCTGATGTCCCTGAAGAAATGGCCAATAAAATTATAGACGCTTTGTATAAATACCAAACCGGTAAACCTGTGTTGCAAATTAAGGATAAAGAAATAGTATCCTTAAGGAAGGAACAATTAAAACCATACGAAGGAATTTACCCGAATGTGTATTTTGGTCCGATGGAAGTTAAACTAGAAGGGAAAAACCTTACGATAAAATCGTATGCCATGCCTACACCCCTGGTTTTAATCCCGCATGCCGATTCAACATTTTCTATAAAAGTAAAGTTGCTGGGGATTACCTTTCCAATTAAAACTTTAAATGCATTAAAAGTCGAGTTTCGCGAAAATGAGGATGAAAAGTATATGTATTTCATCATACAAAACAGCATGTTAAACCCTAACCTTAAAATTGACACATTTGAGATGCCGGAAGAGTATAATAACTATTCAGGGAAATACAAGGTGATAAACATGGAGAATTCTGACAGGGTAGTAAAAAATGTAAAAATTAAAATTAATGACAAAGGTAAATTCAGTATTTTTAAATATACTTTCTTAGGGCGGCATAGTTTTAATATGGTTTTACAACCAATAGACAAACAGAATGCAAAATTTGCAGGTACAGGATATTTTTCAGGGGACAAAATACGCTGGGAGAAGGAAAATAATAAAATATTTATGTATTGGTCCGGTTTAATATTGGAGAAACAATAGCCCAGCCTGTATCATGCTAAACCAAATTACTTTCGTAACTTTATGATAAGAATCAACTTTTACTGAGACGCCATGCATGGCGTCTCTACATCATGTACGAATGAAGAATCTCTTAATAATATTCGGAGATATATAGTAAACAGTTTTAACCGGGCATCGGTCCAAAATACACCTTCGTCCAGCGAAGCGATCTCACGAAGGGAAGTGAGTAAACTTCGTTTAGCGCAGCGTTGTAGGTCATTCAAAAACAGACACAAAAATTGGATAATATGAAATACAAACAGATTTTAATTATTATTACGATATTACTGACTGGCATCCAAAGAAATGTTTACTCTCAAAATTCTAATACCATTAAACCTGTGAATATCCAAACGGATACTTTATATGACATTGAAAGAAGTTACAAACTTCCACCAAATGGCTTCGATATTAATACAGATCTTGATAGTTTAGAGTTTACTGAACGAAGAATACCTAAGATAAGAAGAATATTTAAAGCAGGGAAAATATATCACTACAAAGCAATTTATTTGGCTTCAAATAACGATACGCTATCCAATAGTTTCGTAATAATGAAAACAACTGGAAAAAGATGGGAATGGCAGCCAGAAAAACAAGATTTAGTCTATTATGAATTTCCTGATTATAAAGCTGATTCTATAAAGTTAAGTAATCACGATATTAATAAAGAACTTCAACTTTGGAAAAACCAAACAGGGGAAGGTGTCATTGAGAATATGGAACAAGTGTGGATGCACCCAATCAGGATTAATCAATACAAATTTACAGAGATAGCTCCTTTTCCTGAAGTTCAGCTTCCTCTGAAAAAAGGTAAAAAATGGGGTAATCCGTTAATTATTAATGAAGGCTGGGGAGAATGGAATGGACAAACTATAGAAAACACTTACAAAATATCTGGTCAGACAACTTTCAAACTGAATGATTTAAAAATTGACTGTTGGATTATTAAGAGCGTTGCAACGTGTTCGTTGGGGAAATCAAAGTTGACAACTTATTTTAATGAAGAATACGGTTTCGTCAAGATGGTATATAGAAACTATGAAAATGAGAAACTAGTTTTTGAATTAATAAATATTATAGAATAACAATGAACGAACCTACAACAATCTGTCATATGTCATAGCGGTTTTTGTGCATATTCGAACATCCTCCCACGCATCAACTTTCTGCAACGGTGGATATGTGCGCAGCCCGCTCTCCCAAACGTTTCATGCTGCAAAACCGATGTACAAAATAAAAAATGATTTAATTAGAACATGGTTAATTCTATGTTTAGCCAAAACGATTAAAGAAAATATAAAGATATCGATACCAGTTTCAGGAATTGAAAACTAATGTTAAAACAACTTTGCACAATAACTAAGCATTCCAACAGGACATCCCGTTCGTCTTTTGTCGCCCGTCCTGAGCCTGTCGAAGGGTTTGCCGTTCGTCCCATTTTTATAAAAAATTGTCCGATTGCAGAAATTTGTGTAATTTTCAATTTCAATCAAGAAAGGGACGGTACCGGGATCATATCCGACGTGGATTTTCGTGGATAGTATATTTTGAAAAGAACAACTATTGGGTATTATAGGCATTATGGAAAGGTATTATGTATACACATACACTCTAAAAATCAAAGGGTATCGGATTAGTGCTTTTTGTAAGGCAGATGAATGTCTTAAAGATATATGTTCAACACTGCAATCAATGATATTGTAAGACCAAAAATTATTTATAATTTATCACTAGTGTCCACTAAAAATTAAAGGTAATTGTAAATCATAACTATTGTCCATATTGTTTGCGTTTTTATCATGTATGAAAAGTTCCTTAATAGCGGTTTTATCCAGAAGCGAAGCACTCAAAATTCGGAGTACTTCAAATGTCGTTTTGCCGAGTTTAAGCTCATTTTCAACAATAGCAACCAGACAGTAGGCGGTGATTGCACTATAGATTTGTATGCGAACGGCATTCTCAGAGATACCCCAAAATGATGTGATATGCAGATGTTGCTTGATCCATTTGAAGAAGAGTTCTACTTGCCACCTGTTTTTATAAAGCAGAGCTATTTGAGATGCTTTAATTTCAAGATTGTTCGAAAGATATGTAAAGGTTCTGCGGTGCTCTTGACTATAAAAAACTATACGACGAAGTTTTCCCGGATATTTCTGTTTAGTCAATGGACCGGTCAGCCTTATTACCTGATCAAAAAGGATATTGTCAGGTTCTTCAAGAAGCTCATCTCCCTGGATGATTTTATATTGAAGTTTTCCTCTTTGCCGAATAACAAAATTGGATTTAATAAGATCAATTTGGTACAATCTGGCAAGATCAAAGTAGCCTCTATCGAAGATATAATAAGCATTAGGCTCATAAGGGATCTCCTCCATGATATTCATATCATGGACTTTGGCTTCTGTAATATGAATGAAAGCTGGGATCTGAGTTGCAACATCAAAAAGCGTATGCATTTTAATTCCAGACTTCGTTTTTCTGAATTTTGCCCACCAGAAAAAACTCAAGCACAAGTCAATGGTAGTGGAGTCAAAAGCATAAAATCGACCCTCAATTTCAAACTCCCTGGTGAGTCGTTTTTTCTGAGCAATATCGATCATTTTATAGGCAAACTTTTCGAAAATATGATAATCCCGATTCTCATTAGCTTTCGAAAGATTGCTTCGGGTTATTCCGGATTTTCCAAAACCAAGATGATAGGATTTTCTGTTGTGAGCTTCGAGAATGCTAACAAGTTCTCGAAGGCTACCGCAACCGGCAAGCTGACCAAACATCATTACAAGCAACTGGTTCCAGCAGCTAAAGGATTTCACATATTTATCACCTTGATATTCCAAAACTATTCGCTGAAAAAACTTTTGCGGAAGAAATTCGACAAGTTGTGCAAATACATACTTTCCTGTGTGCATACTTTAAAATTCACATTAGAATTCAAAAGTATTAATTCAAATCGTGGACACGGGTATTTTGATGTAAATGACATATTTGTAAACAATTATAAAGCTTATATTTAAAGTTTAGTGGACACTAGTGATAATTTATAATGTTTATTACCAAAATAGAACAAATACATACAATTATTTAAAATGAAAATAAATGGTATTCAACCCCAGGGCAATCTCTGGACACTTTTTCCCGCAGCAAGCTACGGGGAACCGGGTTTACGAACTCGACGAAGTCAATTAAACCATACCTTCTCGTCCGCCGCCTCCGCCAGCCATAGGTTGACTTCGGCGACCGGAGGCCGAAGCGAATACGAAGGAGGATTGAAAACCTGCAAATCAAAAATGTCAAAATTCCTTATCGCAATTTTGGTAGTTTTTGTTTCCGGGATATTCGGAGTTAATGCCCAGACGTTTACATGGGAAACAGCCTCTGGTACCGGTACGGAACCCGGGGCAACTGTTTCGGAAACAGTTAGTGGAATAACCGTCACAGTTTCCGTGACCGGTACCGCTCAAGGAGGAAGATATATAACAATTTTCGATGTAGATGATATAGGTGGTTACGGAGGGGCTGAAAGTAATATCGTTTTGGCATCGGTGACAAATATTGAGTCCGTTACTTTTACTTTTTCCGAAAGTACAAGTGTATATAATATATATGCGGTTAATGGAAGTGCAGACTACGGTGGAACATGGACATATACGCCAACAGGTGGATCTAATTCTACAGTAGTTGATAATATTTCTGCTGGAACAGGACAAACTGTTATGCTTAATTGGACTAACGTAACCTCTTTTACTGTAACAAAAAGTGAAGAGACTAGTAATTTTGCCTGGGATAATTTAATACTTGAAGCAGTAGTTTCCACTCCTCCAACCTCTCAGGCCTCAGGTATAACCTTTTCGAGTACATCGGCCTCGGAAACAACCGTAAACTGGACCAGGGGCGATGGTGACAACTGTGCAGTTTTCATGGCTTCTGCATCTTCCGGCACAGCCAGCCCTGCTGATAACAATTCATATACAGCAAACTCAGTCTTTGGAACAGGTTCCCAAATTGGTTCTTCAGGCTGGTATTGCATTTATAAAGGTTCGGGGACAAGCGTTCCGGTTTTGGGATTAACCGGGGAAACTACATACCGTGTACATATTTGTGAATATAACGGGGGAACCGGTGCTGAATTATATTTAACCGATTCAGAAACCGATAATCCTAATAATGTAACAACGGATGCAGCACCTGCAGGATCCGGACAAATAACCAGAATAACCAATCCAACTGATGCTAACGGGGTATATACTAAAAATGGACTTGTAAATGGAAAACAAAGTTGGATAAGCTCAAACGGTTATTATGTTTATTGGGCTGAATATTTATCAATCGATTATTGGTGTATAGATATTGACACAGATCCCTCTAATAATGTCGAATTCTATATTGTATCGAGCAGCGATGTTCCTCCTGAAAGCGGATATACCAATGGCAACGGAAATGGAGATCCGATACTGTCAGGTTTTACTTTAAGCTCAGCCCCAACCGATATATCTCTGTCATCAACATCAATTAATGAAAATGTTTCAGGCGGTTCGACAATTGGCACTTTATCCACCACCGATGCCGATGCCGGTGATAGCCATACCTATTACCTTGTATCCGGTACCGGTGATGCCGATAATGGTTCATTCAGTATTAGTGGCAGCAATTTGATTATTATTTCCAGTCCCGATTATGAAACAAAAAGCAGTTATTCAGTGAGGATACAAACCGATGATGGGAATGGCGGTACTTATGAAGAAGCCTTTACTATTACTATAAACGATTTAAATGACAATACGCCCGTGATAACAGCTTCCCAGTCATTCGATGTTGATGAAGATGCCGCAAATTCAACTTCGGTTGGAACAGTAGCCGCAACAGATGCCGATGCAGGGACAACCTTATCTGGCTGGACAATCACTTTGGGCAATGATGACGGTATTTTTGCTATTGGTGCATCAAGTGGTGAAATCACAGTAACGGACAATACCAACCTGGATTATGAAACCACCACCTCATACACTTTGACCCTTACCGTGAGCGATGGTACAAATACTTCATCATCAGAAACAGTAACCATTGACGTGAACAACATCAACGATAATGCCCCTGTCATTACTGCCAGCCAGTCATTCGATGTTGATGAAGATGCCGCAAATTCAACTTCGGTTGGAACAGTAGCCGCAACAGATGCCGATGCAGGGACAACCTTATCTGGCTGGACAATCACTTTGGGCAATGATGACGGTGTTTTTGCTATTGGTGCATCAAGTGGTGAAATCACAGTAACGGACAATACCAACCTGGATTATGAAACCACCACCTCATACACTTTGACCCTTACCGTGAGCGATGGTACAAATACTTCATCATCAGAAACAGTAACCATTGACGTGAACAACATCAACGATAATGCCCCTGTCATTACTGCCAGCCAGTCATTCAGCATAGGCGAAGATGCAATCAACACCACCAGTGTAGGCACGGTATCAGTAAGCGATGCCGATGGTACAACAACCTATTCAGACTGGACAATCACTCTGGGCAATGATGACGGTATTTTTGCTATTGGTGCATCAAGCGGTGAAATCACAGTAGCGGACAATACCAATCTGGATTACGGAACTACCACCTCATACACTTTAACCCTTACCGTTAGCGATGGTACAAATACTTCATCATCAGAAACAGTAACTATTAATGTAAATGAAGTGATAACAGGTGTTCCTGAAATATCGGAAAGTATGGTCAATATATACCCGAATCCTTGTACAAACATCATTAACATTGAAGGATTAAATGAAGGGGCATCACATATTATTATCCATAGCGTTACCGGACAAATTGTTTTAAATACTGATTATAATGGTATAGATGCGTTAAATGTAGACCATTTAAAAACTGGTATTTATTTTTTAACTATTGAAAATAAAGAAGGAGTAAAACAAACAATTAAAGTAGTGAAGCAATAGTTAAGAAAATTGACTTTGCTTTGAATAGATACAAGCATTTCGGCCGTATGCCGGGGAACAGGAAGAGGGCGGAAGGCTGAAGGTTCCGGGTTTCGGGTTCCATGTTCAGAGTTCCGCGTTCCGCGTTAAGCGTTTGACACTGAATACTGCACACCAGGCTTGAACAAATATGACATGTATTTTAATACGACAGACCCATTATTGGCTGACCAGCTTTGGAAATGCCCGATAAAGCAGTTGCCAATGTATATTGAAAAATCAATGATTTCAATAAATAGTATCCCCCCTACCAAGTAGGTCATAGATTTATAGAGGTGTATTCCGATATTAGCGGTATGCTGGGATTATAGTTCCAGATTCTGAGGCAGCAGATCAGTAAGCTTGTTGACCTTGTAGGAAGGAATAACTTCCAGAATCTTTCGTAGCCACTGATATGGATTGACCCCATTCTTTTTGCAGGTAGCAAAGAAGGAGTACATCATGGCAGCACGTTCTGCTCCCCGGTTTGATCCTGCAAACAGGTAATTTTTTCTGCCCAGTTTATGTAAAGATTTCCATAATCTCGGTTATGCATAGTAAAAGATTATGTAAAGCGATATTTGATATCTATCTCTTCATCAGCTCTATAGCAAAGTGAGATCATGTAATTGCTTTACATAACTTTTAGTCAAAAACTCTTAAGCCAGCTCAATAGGCTCTTATTATCCTGCCATACAGGCTCTTCTATGTTTACGACATCAGAATATGCTTTTTCAATAGCTTCCCTTTTTTGTTTAGAATCGGCTCTTGCGTATATTTCTGTGGTTTCAACAGATACATGACCCAAGATATCTCTAATGTAAATGAGATTTACTCCTGCTTGGAGCAAATGCATTGCTTTTGAATGCCTAATAACGTGGCAACTCATTTTATCTGGTATTAATTTATGATTCTTTTGTCTTGCCTTGTCAGAGTACTTCAATAGAATATGTGTAATTCCTGCACGAGTAAGTTTCTCTTTTCTACTATTGAAAAAGAGTGGATAAGATCCAGCGTATGGCTTTAATAAATTATTTTCTGATAGGTAATTTCTAAGTATTTTAACTTGCCCCTCCAACAAAGGTATAATGCGTGTTTTATTCCCCTTACCGGTAATCCGTATGGTCGTTGGTTTGTCCAGGTGTAAAGCAGAAGGTGTTAAATCAATAACCTCCTGAACACGTGCTCCGGTATCATACATCAGGGAAAGTAAAGCTAGATCTCTACGCCCCTTAAGAGTCTTCCTGTCAGGTTGTTCAAGCAATAACTTGATTCCGTCCAATGTCAAGTAGTTTATTGCCGGTTTTTCTTTCTTCTTCACCTTTATAGATAAAATACTCTGGTATTCATAAAGATTATCCGGAGCAGAATACTGGATATATTTGAAGAATGAGTGTATGGCAGCCAGGCGTAAGTTTCTCGTGGCGTTGCTGTTTTTCCGCTCACCCTGTAACCAGTCCAAAAAATCCACTACCGATTGTTTTGTAATATCCATTATTGATAGCTTATTTATACTGATCTTCATTTTCTGTTCCATAAACTGGATAAACAAAATGAAAGTATACCGATAAGAGGATATGGTGTTTTTGCTGGCCCCAATTTCATGAGGTAAATAGTTTGCCAGGAAGCTTGTCAGATATTTAGAGAAATCAGTTGCTTTCATAATTCTCAATATTTGGAAAAACATTCAAACAAATCGCATCAACATCTTTGAGTAGTTCCGGGTATATTTCATCTGTTAACCGGACATAAGAGTTTGTTGAATGGAGGGATTGGTGTCCCAGGTAAGTAGAAAGGATAGGCAGTGAACAATATAGATCCATTCCATCCTCGGCCATCATAGCTAAGGAGTGAACACTGAAAGTATGGCGCAAATCATGCAAGCGTGGTCCACGATTCTCTCCGAGATGGCTTATTCCGGCTACTCTCAGGATTAACCTAAACTTTCTGTAAACGGCATCCCTTTTAATTGGTAAACCATTACACGAAATAAAGAAGTGTTCATTTCCCGCTTGACAGTCGAGCCTGTTCCGATTTGTAACATAATCCCTGCAAACTATTGCCAATGATTGGGAAATAGGAATCATACGTTCCTTCCCATTTTTACTATCTCTGAGGATGAAGTATTTGTCATCCAGATTGATGTCTTGGTTCTTCAGAGCCAGTGCTTCACTTATCCTTACCCCAGTAGCATACAAGAATCGTAACAAAACAGGAATGGAAAATATGATTGTTTTCATACTTTTTCGTTTCGCACGTAGTTGATCAGCAGCATGAAACAGAGCTGTTATTTCGGTTTTCGAAAAAATATATGGAGTAAATGATGTTCTAAGAACAGGTATCTGTGGAATGTAAGAGCGAATGCCATTCTGGCATAGATAAGCTGCTAGCTGACTAAGGCATATCATGCGGTGTTTTCGATAAGAGGATGATTCATTTTCATTTTTCTTACACCATGCATCAGCAAGTTCCCTGGTAATGCCCAATGTTTGTTCACCTCTTTGGACAGTAAAACGATCAAATAATGAATATATGTTCTCTTCGGTGTCATATTTAAACCCAAGCCCCCGCTTTAAAGCGATAAAATCTTTTATATGCTGGGCGTATATTCCAAAAAAATGCCTCTTATTCATAAAAGAACCCTCCTTTCTGATAATAAAAGAGAGGATCAATAACCGGTACATCAAGCACACATTTCTTAAGCGAGTTCAGGTCCACCCGGAGGTAATATTTAGTGGAATCTGACTTTTCATGACCTAATACTTCTGAGATAACCGGTAGTGTAACTCTGTTTTCCAATAAGAAGCCGGCAAGGCTATGACGGAGTGCATGAGGGCCGTGTTTCCTGTTCCCAGTATCGATTTCAGCAGCTGCAAAAGCATTTTGAACAATAGTCCCAACTCCAGAACTACTCATGGGATTAAAAGGTGATCTGGCTACCAGAAAAACATGTGGATCATCTGACATAGGGCGGCCATATTTCAGATAATCAATTATTGCATTGCCAACTTCTGGTAATAAAGGAAGTTCCTGAGTGTTATCAGTTTTGTACTGTTTGATTCGAATAATATTCTTTTCCCAGTGCAAATCATTAAACTTAAGATTGACAATATCAGAAGCCCTTAATCCGAGTCTTGCTGCCAGCAGAATTATGACATAATTACGTTTCCCTGCTTTGGATGCCCTATCAACAGAGTTGATGAGGATCTCCACTTCCCGTTTCTTATATGTTGAAGGAAGCTTTGGTTGTTTCTTATAATTATCTCTCGGAATAAGGATAGAAATATCCGCTTCCAGTATTTCCTTGTTATACAGATACCTAAAGAAATCCCGAAGGACACGGATTGCTATGTGCGGCAAAGAAGAATATCGGGGGTCAAGTCCTTTCAGATAAAGCAGAAAATGCAACTGATTAACAACTTTAATCTCTGCAATTTCTTTATCGTTTAAAAATGCAAGAAACCGTGACAAGTGTTGCTCGTACTCTTCCAGAGTGTGCTTAGCCAACCTTAAGGATGCCTTATAGGCTAGATATTGGATCATTAAATTTCCTATTGAACCTTCAAATACAGTGACTTCTTTTTTAGGAATAATAGTCCCGGTATCTATATATTCTGTCAAAACCTCCACAGCCCTAATCATATCCCGATCTCTTTTTGTAAGGTCACCAAAGTCGTGATCACCATATGTATGCTCTAAAAAAGCATTGCAAATAGTCGAATCAAGAATCTTTATTTCCCGGGAATCCATGTATTTCCAGATTCGGTTCCAGAGTACATGGTAGTGATGTAATGTGCCTGGTGCGCGTCTAAGTCTTTCTTTTAGGCATTTTGCCGCGCCTGCTGTTAATTCTTCAAAAATCTTTTGGTCTTTTTTTTCCATAACTAATTGGGTTTTATAGTGGAAACAGTACCACTATTACCCAAATTACAGATAAAAGTTATGGAAAGAAATTATGGAATTCGGATAAAGTAATCTACTGACTATATGGATGATAAAGAAAATCGCTTTACATAATCTTTTACTATGCATAACCCAGTGCAATAGGGCGGATCGCATTTTCAGCCATATTATTATCTATTTCCAGACAACCATCGTTCAGATATGCTAGCAAATTATCCCAGCGATCGATGCAATACACAATGGCTTTGCCTAATGGGGACTTAGGTTCAGTTCCTTTACTTGCTTCAACAAACCATTTTCCCAGTTCATTCAATAATGGCAATGCTTTATCGAGTCGTAAAGTATGTCGCTGCTGGGGTGACAGATTTTCCTCCCGTGCGTTTCGCTCTATGGCATACAGTTGTTGGAAGATGTTCATGGCATATTCAGCCTTCTGCTTGTCATAATCTAAAGCCTTCTCAAAGCCACGTCGAGCATGCGCCATACAACTCACATGAGTGATATCTTTTTTTCGGGCAAATATGTCATATACTTTGTATCCGTCGGTCTGCAGATACCCTTTAAAATTCTCAAGAAGTTTTTTTGGTCCTTCTCTGGACCGACCGGTGTTGTAATCAAAAAGCACCATTTTTTCTATAGGGCTATGATAAATCCAATGATATCCCTGATGCGTTTTTCCTTTTTTCTGTTTATCAAGCACCGGTATAGGCGTTTCATCTACCTGTAAATATCCTTGAGATAAAATCCGGTGCTTTAATGTCTCATAAAGCGGTTCTAACAGATTACATATGCTCTCTTGCCAACCGTTAACCGTAGAAGAGGATATTTTCACTCCCTCTCTCTTAAAGCGTTCTATCTGTCGATACACTGGTAAGTGATCAACGAATTTGTCCACCATTATCTGAGCAAGCAGACCTGGGCCTGCAATCCCTTTTTCTATAGGAAAAACAGGCAGTTCAGCAATTACTCCTTTGTGCTGCTCAAGTTCTATATCTGTTACAGCAATGTATTTTGGACGTATAAAGCGCTTGATATATAATTTGGCAGGTACCAGCTCCAACTGATCCGTTACTTCCTTGCCAATACACTTCATATCTGAAGTATCTTCTTCTGGTTCCAGTACAATTTCTTCTACTGGTAAATGATCAGGAAGAGCAACGCGACCAGGATGCTCCTTTCGCTTGTTCTTTTCCCGAGCATAGGTAATAGTTTCCTGTTCTTTTTGAGGATCTTTTTCCTGTTCCACTTCAAAGGGTAAGGAAAGTTGATTTTCATCTACACTGGAGATGAAGCGTTCACGTTTTGCTCCATAGAGCATGCGCCTCATTTGATCTACCTGAAATTGCAGCTCATTGATTTTAGACTCCATATGAGCAATCTGCGCATCTTGCTGCCGTCCTCTTTTTACAAGCTCCTCAGGAGTCATATTTTCCAGTGCCTTTGACATGTGTCAAAAGTATACTTTCGAAGGTGGATATTTCGGTGATATTGACCCCCATTTCGGAGATACTGACCCCCCTGGTTAGGTTTTAATTCAAAGAACAGTTTTTTACTGACATTTTTACCGTTTTCTTCTTAAACTTTCTCCTTTAAGTTCTATTCTAAATGAAGTATGGATTAATCGATCCAGTATAGCATCAGCGATAGTGGCTTCACTTATTATATCGTACCAGTTTGCCACGGGTATTTGACTGGCAATAATCGTGGAAGACCTTCCATGCCTGTCTTCAATGATTTCCATTAAATCCAGTTGATGCTGTCTTTCCATGTTTGTTAATCCAAAATCATCCAGGATAAACAAAGATGTCTTTGCAAGTTTATCAAAAAATTTCAGGATATTCCCTTCCAGACGGGCCATTTTTACCCTGAGCATGAACTTTTGGGTGTTAAAGTAAGCAACCGTGTAACCATGAGCACAGGCCTGATGTCCTAATGCAGAAGCGAGGAAAGATTTTCCGCAACCGGTAGCCCCCGTGATCAATAATGATTCTCCTTTAGTAATATAATTACAAGTGGCAAGATCGGTTATTAATGCTTTATCCAGTCCCCTGGATGAGTCAAAATTGATTTCTTCTATACTGGCCTGATAGCGGAACCTGGCATTTTTCAGCAGGCGTTCAAAGCGGCTGTTTCTACGCTGTTCTTCTTCTGCCTGTAGCAATATTTCCATTCCATCATGAAAGGATAATTCATGTATCCTACGGGTCTCCCTCATTGCTTCCCAGCTTTGAAGCATTCCTTTTAAGCGTAATTCTTTGAGTTTTGTTTCGATTTCTTTCATAAGATTAAAATTTAATGTTTAACTGTTTATAATATTCCTTCCCCCGGATATTCTGATGCTCCGGTAAAGGTGCAGGAGGAGTTTCCTGTTCAGGATATTTGTTCATGTTTTCTATGATCTTCATTAAAAAGCGGTAAGAGTAGGTTTTACATTCCAGGGCTTCTTTACAGGCCCTGGAGAAGATTTCCGGGTTTGTTTTCCTGTACAGGTTAAATAATCCATCACAGGTCTTGTAGTTTTGCTCCGGATACCTTCCACCCTGAAAAAGCGATTCTACTATTTGGTGTAATTCATTTGTCATTTTACCTGCCCTGGCAATATAATATTCAGGACTCCGGTCCAGGTAGTGCTGATGATGAGAACATAAATGCTCCCTGATCGTGGTATAGCCATAGAGTCTGTAATTTCTTTGATGGATAGCTACCTGTTCTCCTTTAGCATATATACGAACCATCGAGCGAGTATAAATAACTTTCACCCTTTCTCCTATCCAGCGATAAGGGACACTGTAATAATGCTTATCACAGCTCAGGCGGATATGGTTATTTTTGGCAACCTTTAATTCCCTGTAATACTTAATCTCATATATTTCCCGGGGAAGAGCTTGTAAAAGTGGTTTTTCATTGGCCAAAAAGCATTCTTCACGGCAATAGGGCTTTTGCTGCATACGGGTCTGATTGTGCCTGCGGTTAAATTCAGCAATGGCCCGGTTAAGTGAATAAAGGTCAAAAAACTGCATGTTCCTGATCTTTGCATAGATCCTGGAGTAAGCCATTTTTACCTGGTTTTCAACCAGGGCTTTATCTTTGGGTTTTGCTGCCCTCGCAGGGATAATGCTCATACCGTAGTGGTTACAAAAGTCTTCAAGCGCACGGTTAACATCAGGTTCATAACGGTTTGCTTTTATAATTGCTGCCTTTAAATTATCCGGTACCAGGATCAGGGGAACGCCTCCCAGGTATTCCAAACACATTCTTAATGCATATATAAAATCCTCGATATTTTGACTCCTTACTGCAAAAACAAAGGAGTAATCTGAGTATGGCAAACAGGCAACGAAGACCGGGCACCAGATGATCTCCCCGGTCTGCTTGTCAACATAAGACAATTTTTCCCCTGCAAAATCAACAAATAATTGCTCTGCGGGCTGATGTGTTAATACCATCGAGGGATTGCGGGCAATCAACTGTTGCTTCAAGTGATAACAAAACTGCGTGTAACCATATCCCCGCGGATACCCAGCCTTATATTCTTCCCACAAAACCATACGGTTAACCCCATGACGGCTCAGTTCTTTCTCAAAATAGTCCAGATGGGATTTGAAGTGGTCAAAACGATCCTGTTTGTAAGCTGGATTGCCACTATGGAACTTCTTCTCTAACTCGGGGTCTTCCATGGCTAATAAATCCTCCAATCCCATCCTGATTCCCGGGAGTTTATCTATATAAGATTTAACCGTATTACGGCTTATGCCTAAGTTCCTGGCTATAGCTTTTTTACCCATTCCCTTGGCGTGTAACTTTAATAATTGTTTGATCTGACTCATAGGTTTTATTTTTCCTGCCATTAGTAACTGCCTTTAGGATTAAAAAATCGCTAAGGAATTAAAATCTAAGGAATCCAATAAGGGGGGTCAGCATGCTCCGAATTAATTGCGGCGGCGGCGCAGATTTCTTTTAATCAAAGCAGCTACATTTTAATTTTCTTATAGGGGGGGTCAGTATCTGCCGTAATGACAGTTGGAAAATCAGGTTTCTATTCAAAAATCATTATTTCTCGATCCGAATTAGGGGGGTCAGTATGCTCCGAATTATCCACGAAGGTAATTACAGAAGAAAAAACAGCGTCTTTTCTCCACAAAATGATGATCAAATTCTTGAAAAGAGGAAAGTAAAATACTTGTATATTATCTCTGATTTACAGGTGCTTGAGAACGGGTGTAGCGGATACGTTTTTGAAGGTTTTTGATCGATAACCCATCAATGATCATGACCATTTGTGAATAGCTCAGAGTTATACTTCCTATGGATGCATCGTACCTGGGAAGTTCAAAGGTTCCTTTTTCCAAACGCTTGTAGTAAAGTAAATATCCGGAACCCTGCCAATGCAACAGCTTAACCTTATCACGACGCTTATTTATGAAAATAAACACCTCTCCGTTTGTGGGATCGTTCCCCAGATTATTACGCACCAAACCAGATAAAGCATCAAAGCTTTTTCTCATATCAGTTGGATGACTGTACAGGTGAAAGCTGTTTTCAGCACTCAGTGCAAACATGGCTATGGATTTAACAGAGTCTGTAAAACCTGGGGCTGAACAGTCTCAGGGCATAATACCTGTACCCCATTAGGCATAAGAAAATGTATTTGACCCGGATTGTGTGCCTTATTGTCCTGGGGATATGACTGGATCTTAACAGGAATAAATCCCGAAGCAGTATCTGCATTATAATTACTGCTGTGTCCTTTGCGGTATTTCTTTGCCCAATACCGGAAAGTTGAATAGGCCAAGCCATGCTCTTGACAGTAGATCCTCTGTGATTGTTTGCTAACATTGCAGTTCTCGATATGTCCATACATCTCTGCCTGGGTATGTCTTATATATTTTTTCATGCGTCAAATCTACGCACCCAGAATCAGCTTTGAAAGACGGGTTTGGTAGAGGGGATACAATAAATAAACAGAATAAGGAAGTTTACGGGAATATCATTGACAAAAGGAAACATGAATGTGATATAGATTCTCAAATCAAACGTTTGGACAAAGCATTAAAACAAATATGCTAAATCAAATTGTTTTCGTAACTTTATGATAATAAATAGTTTTGACAGGGTACCGGGCCAAAACATGTTAAACACAATTTGGTCCCGCCCTTGCGGATTTTACGGTCTGCTTAAGTAAGTCTGACAGCCTTCGCCCTCAGTGTGAACTTAGCGAAGCGATCTCAGGAAAGTGAGCAGACTTCGTTTAGCGTTGCATTAGTGTTCATTGGAAGAGAGATAGCAATACCTCAAAACATATAAAGTTAAACGAATGATAACCACTAAAAAAGAGACTGAAAATGAGAAACAAACACAAAGTTAAAAGCAGGAAGCTGAGAGTGAAAAGTTTAGGAGTGGCAACAGTTTTAGCTTTTTCCCTTTCCCTTTCAACTTTATCGGCGCAAGAAAGCGTTAACGCCACTGGCAGTAATGCTTCTGGCAGCGGAGGCTCAGTGAACTATTCCGTTGGACAGGTTGTTTACACCTCCAATACAGGAACTAATGGTTCTGTGGCACAGGGGGTACAGCAACCTTACGAAATTTCGGTAATAACCGGAATTAAAGAAGCCAAAAGCACAAACCTATCGGTATCAGCTTACCCTAACCCCACTACCGATTATCTTACATTGAGTATTGAAGAATTTGATATTTCAGATTTATCGTACCAATTGTACGATGTAAACGGGAAGCTTTTACAATCAGAAAAAATAACAGGCAACCAAACAAACATTGCAATGACCAACCTTGTACCTGCCACTTATTTTATAAAAGTTGTTAAGCACAATAAACAAGTAAAAATGTTTAAAATCATAAAAAAATAAGGGAGAAATAAGCGATGAAAAAAATATTTACAATCTTGGCAGCCGTATTATTAACGGCAACACTTTGGGCACAAAGTCCCGAAAAGATGAGCTACCAGGCTGTAATACGCAACAGCAGCGACCAGTTGGTAATAAGTCAGCAAATTGGTATGCAAATTTCTCTTTTGCAAGGTTCTGCAAGTGGTACTGCTGTGTATGTAGAAACACAAAACCCAACCACCAATGCCAATGGTCTGGTAAGTATAGAGATAGGGGCAGGAAACGTAGTGAGCGGCGATTTTACAGCTATTGACTGGGCAAACGACACCTATTTCATCAAAACCGAAACAGATCCCACGGGTGGTATAAGCTACTCTATAACAGGTACAAGCCAGTTGTTGAGCGTTCCTTATGCTAAATATGCCGATAAAGCCGGAAACGTATTTAGTGGTAGCTACAATGATTTAGCGGATGTGCCGGCCAATATGGACACGGACGACTCTGATGACTTTGATGGTTTGTCCATAAGCACAAGCCTTCTTCCGGATGCCGATGACACATATGATCTGGGTAGCGCAACAAACGAATGGAAAGATTTGTATGTTGATGGGACGGCATATATAGATGCTGTTGATATTGATGCCGGAAATATAGATGGAACAGCAATTGGTGCAAATTCTGCAAATGCAGGTGCTTTTACTACTTTATCGGCTTCGGGAAATACTTCATTGGGCGGTACTCTTTCTGTAACCGGGGCGGCAATTTATGGGGATGTATTAGGTGTAACCGGGAAAGCAACATTAAGTGATGATCTTGATGTTATAGGTAACGCTTCGGTAGGAGGCACTTTTACTGCAACAGGTTCTTCAATGTTTGGTGATGATCTTTCTGTGGCAGGAAACACTACATTAAGCGGGACACTGGGAGTAAGCGGGTCAGCTACTTTAAATTTGGGCTTAACTATTGGAAACGGATCAAGTGCGGCTGGTACTATAGCCATAAATGAAGATACGGATGACGGCACAAATAAAGTAATATTGCAAGCACAGGCAATGGCTTCCGATTATACTTTGACCCTTCCTGTTGATGATGGTACAAGCGGGCAGGTTCTTTCAACGGATGGCAGCGGTAACTTAAGCTGGGCTGAAGATGGAGGTGCATCCCAATTAAACGATTTGAGTGATGTGAGTATTTCCTCTCCTTCTGAGGGAGATGTAATGTATTACAATGGTAGCAATTGGATAAAGTTAGCAGCAGGTAGTGATGGGCAGGTATTAACGCTTTCCGGAGGAGTTCCTACCTGGGCTACCCTTGGCGGTGGCAGCGGCGGTATAGCTTCTGATGAAAGTGGGTTAAAAATTATCAGAGGTACTGTAAATGCTAATGGTACTATTGCTTCCGGCTCAGGTTTTACTGTGACAAAAAATGGTACCGGAGATTATACAATTAACTTTTCATCAGCATTTTCGGGTACGCCAACTGCTGTAGTGACACCTGTGGATAATAGTCTGGAGACGTGTATGGTAGATATAGTATATGTTCATTCTATGTCAACTTCAGGTTTCGACCTTATTATGGGAGATTGGCAGAATGTAGTTTTCTATGATTTAGATTTTACTTTTATAGTAATTGGTCCCGAATAAAAGAAATTTTCGTTGCTTGCAGCAGAAAACCTTTGTACAAATAAAAAATTTGATATTACAAACACAGGAGTATATGAAGTATTGGTTACCGGCTCTTACTATCTAAGTCCTTTATCTAATGCAACCATTAAGATTTATGCAGGCGGTGTTGAAAAAAAATCAGTTTATGTAGCAAATATACTAACCAATCAAGGAAACCCCTTTAGTATTAATTGGATTGGTTCGGTAACCGGCGGAACCGTAATAAAAGTAACTTTACAAAGTTCACACGATGTTACTTTTGATACTGGCTGTATATTTACGGTAAAGAAGCTTGAATAATTAATGAAATCAGGATTGAAGTAATACTTGTACGGACAAGCCCGGCAATCGCCCCCGGTTAGAACTTAGCGAAGCGATCTCACGAAGGAAAGTGAGTAGGCTTTGTTTAGCTGCTATATTGCGAACGACCTGCTAACTAAATAAATATTCATATATTTGTACACACAAAACTTAACGGAAAAGTAAAAATGAAAATATAATTTCTTTCAGATAATTAAAAACAGCAGACTGCTACAAAGCGGTTTGTTCATTTCGTTAATCTTATAAGAAAGAAGTTATGTTGATTTTACAGAATATTTCATATACCCATTCCAATAAAGATCTGCTGTTTGACAATATTGACCTTGCAGTAAATAATCACGACAAAATAGCTTTAATCGGTAATAATGGCGTAGGAAAATCTACCTTGCTGAAGATTATTACAGGTGAATTGCACCCTTCCGGCGGACAGTTAAAAGTTGGCGCTAAACCGTATCTTGTTCCACAAATTTTCGGACAGTATAATCACCTGACCCTTTCCCGGGCATTACAGGTAGAAGATAAGATCAACGCTTTAAACGAAATTTTGAAAGGCAATGCCACAGAAAAAAATTTAAGTCTGCTGAATGATGACTGGAATATAGAAAACCGCTGTAATGAGGCGCTGGAATACTGGCAACTAAACAATTTGGATCTGACACAAAAAATGGAGGCTTTGAGCGGTGGACAAAAAACAAAGGTTTTTCTTGCAGGAATTTCCATTCATCAGCCCGGTCTGGTTTTACTCGACGAACCAAGCAATCATCTGGATACTTTTGGCAGGCAGCTTTTATATGATTTTGTTAAATCCACTTCAGGTACTTTGATCGTAGTAAGCCACGACAGGAAATTACTGAACCTTTTAAACATCGTATGCGAAATGAACAAACATGGCATAACGGTTTATGGTGGCAATTATGATTTTTATGCAGAACAAAAACAAATAGAAAATAATGCTTTAATCCAAAACATTCAGAGCAAAGAAAAGGCCTTACGAAAAGCCAAAGAAAAAGAGAGGGAAACTTTGGAACGACAACAACGATTGGATAATCGCGGGAAAAAGAAACAAACGAAAGCAGGAATGCCCAAAACAATGATCAACAAAATGAAAAACGATTCGGAAAGCAGCACTTCAAAAGTAAAAAGTGTGCACGCTGAAAGAATTGGTGGTATTTCACAGAAATTGAAGGAGTTGCGTTCCTGTCTGCCCGGCATTGACAAGATGAAATTCGGTTTTGATGATTCAGCATTACATCAGGGCAAAATATTATTTACCGCCAAAAACATCAATTTTAGCTACAGCACACAACCACTTTGGAATGAGAACCTGAATTTTCAAATCACAAGTGGAGAACGTATTGCTTTGAAAGGATTGAACGGTTCGGGAAAAACGAGTCTGATAAGATTGATATTAGGGAGTTTAAGACCGAAAACAGGAACAGTATACAGAGCAGAGAACAAACCGGTTTACATTGACCAGGATTATTCTTTACTGGACAATAAGACGGACGTATACGAACAGGCTCAGGAGTTTAATAATTCGGCATTACAGGGACACGAAATAAAGATCAGGCTAAACCGGTTTTTGTTTACCGAAGAAGATTGGGACAAACCTTGCAGTGCTTTGAGTGGCGGGGAAAGAATGCGATTGATACTTTGCTGCCTGACAATCAACAGTCAATCGCCGGACATTATTATACTGGACGAACCGACAAATAATCTGGACATTCAAAACCTTGAGATATTAACAGCAGTTATAAATGAATACCAGGGAACTCTTATTGTAGTATCACACGATGAAACATTTTTGGAACATATTAAAATAGAACGAACAATTGAATTATGATAATAAATGCAGCTTCTTCAGTTGCTTATCAGTCTCAGATTGATTTTTTTTCAGAATATTTTTTGACCGTTTCTGTAGATTATTTAGGAATAGGAAAATCTGATAGGATTTCAGATATTAAAGAAAACTGGTGGAAATTTTTTGCAGATCAGGTTAATGCATTAATCGAACATTTAGGATACGAAAAAGCAATAATAGCCGGCTCAAGTGGAGGATCTGTTGTTGCAATGTTTTTAGCTGCTGATTTCCCAAAATGAATATGCCCTAGAAAGATGGACGGCAAGTTAAGCTACAATAAAAGTAGTAAATTGCCATGATGACACAAGAGAGAACATTTTACGATTGAGAGTTCAAGCAAAAAGCGGTTGAACTTTCATATGCGAGAGGTAATACCAAAGAGATTGCCGAGGAATTAGGAATCCGAGCCGAGTTACTATATAGATGGCGACGAGAGTTTAAAAAGTATGATAATAATAGTTTTCCCGGTAAAGGGAAACTAAAGATGACCGACCTTGAGAAAGAGAATGCCAGGTTAAGAAAGGAGCTTCGTGATGCGAAGATGGAAAGGGATATCTTAAAAAAGGCGGTAAGCATCTTCTCCAAGAGCGATGGAAAATCTACCAATTCATAAGTGATCACCGGACCAGATTTACCATTGAGATGATGTGCAAAGTATTTCAGGTGAGAAAAAGCAGTTACTATCGTTGGTTAAAAGAAGGGCCTTCACATCGTTGGAAGGAGAATGAAAAAATCCTGGTGGAGATCATGGATATTTTTGAAGAGAGTAAAGACAGTTATGGGAGTCCCAGAATGACTAAGGAGTTAAAAGCCAGAGGGAGGCTTATAGGACAAAACAAGGTTGCCGCTATGATGCGGGCAGCTGACCTGCGTGCTAAAAGGAAAAGGAAGTTTAAAGTTACTACCGACTCTATGCACAATTATCCTGTTGCGCCTAATCTTCTTAATCAGGACTTTTCTGTTTCCAGGCCTGGAGAGGTGTGGGTATCTGATATTACATATGTTAGAACAAACAACGGCTGGTTATACTTGACAGTAATCATTGACCTTTATGACAGGAAAGTAGTAGGCTGGTCGATGAGTAAGGGCCTATCAGCACTGGAAACGATAATAGCGGTCTGGTTTATGGCAGTTAAGAATCGGCCCATAACGAAGGATCTGATATTCCATTCCGACAGAGGGATCCAGTATGCCTGCAACGAGTTTGCCAGGCTCCTAAATAATAATAAGCTGATTAAACAGAGTATGAGCAGAAAAGGAAATTGCTGGGACAATGCGGTAGCAGAGAGCTTCTTCAAAACAATAAAAGTGGAGTGGATTTACAACCAGAAATTCTCCAACCAGGAACAAGCCCAGCTTTCAATTTTTTGAGTGGATTGAAAGCTGGTATAACCGTAAAAGAAGACATTCAGCTTTGGAGTATAAAACAATAGATGAGTTTAATGAAATAAATATTAATTTTAACAATGCAGCCTAGCTTAACTAAGAGTCTCATTTATTGGGGTAGGTTCAAAGATGAACTTGCCGGGTTAAAGAGATTATGTGAAAACGACTACTATGTATAACGCATTATTTTGCATATGACTGAACTGTTATCATGAATAAAAAAAAGATACTTGGATTAGAAAAGAATGTATTTTTTACAGGATTAACCAGTTTTTTTACTGACACGTCAACAAAAATGATATATAGTGTGATGCCCTTATTCCTGCTGTCGATAGGAGCATCAAAAACCTCTATATCTTTAATTGAAGGAATTGCAGAAAGCACGGCATCTTTATTCAAAGCTATTTCCGGATACTGGAGCGATAAGATCAGTAAAAACAAGCCGTTTATGATAATTGGTTATGGTATTACAGCCTTAATAACTCCATTATATGCCCTGGTGAAAATCCCTGTTCAGGTTTTAGTTCTCAGATTTTTTGAAAGGATAGGTAAAGGATTAAGAGCTGCACCCAGAGATAGCCTTATTAGTGGTTCGGTTCCTCGGAACGAAGCAGGTAAGAATTTCGGATTTCATAAAGCAATGGATAACAGCGGGGCGATAATAGGCCCATTGGCAGCTTTTTTGTTATTGTACTTCTTCCCGTTAAACTATAAAAATATTTTCCTTTTAGCCACTATACCGGCAATACTGGGCGTTATCTCAATTACGGTTTTCATTAAAGATGCAAAAGCAGAGAAAAAGGGAAGTAACAGCAAATTTCATTTTAAACAACTACCTAAAAAGTTTTATTTCTTTATTTTCATTGTTTTTGTCTTTACACTTGGCAATTCAGCCGATGCCCTGCTGCTTGTAAAAACTGCCGAAACAGGAATTAATGAATCATATATTCCTTTTGTATACATGATCTTTAATGCCGTATCTGTTTTTTTAGCTGTTCCAATCGGGAAAATATCGGATAAGATAGGTCGTGAGAAATTAATTATTCTGGGGTATCTTATTTATTCGCTTGTGTATTATTTATTTGGCAGGTTTAATGACATAAATATTTTTATATTACTGTTTATGTTATATGGCTTGTATAGTGCAATGACTGATAGTAGTCAAAAAGCAATGGTTTCAGATGTTGTAAGCAAAGATTTAAAAGGAACAGGATATGGATTATATCATGCAATACTGGGAATTACTTTACTACCTGCAAGTTTAATCGCCGGAATATTATATGACAAAATAAATTCGAATGCACCGTTTTATTTTGGATCTGTCATGGCATTAATTGCCACTGTTTTAATGATTGTATTTGCTGTAACAAACAAAAAAGGAAAGCCAGATAAACAGGACTCTGAAAGATTTGCAAGACCATAAGGGGAAGAGATAAATACACTTGTGCTCCGGGTTTAGGGACTTTTAATAACTTTATTTCAGTTCTGCAAAAATTTTAGTTAAAATGCTTATCTGTCAGCAACCGGGACGCAGTGTTTTGCATCTAACAATTAGAATAATAAAAGAATATAAAATGAAAAAGATATCTAATTCATTAATTATAACAATATTATTAATGTCGTTAGTTCTCATATCATGTGAGAAAACCGGAAACAATGATATATGTAATGTCTCAGATCCTGTTGAGGACCTGGATTGGTTAAGATCAGCTATTGAGGAGAATGAACAGAGTGATAGTGATTTGTCAAGATATATATATTATATGACAGCTAAATATGATGGTAAAACTGTCTTTTTTAATGGTAATTGCCACCCGGCAGTCAATTATGTTTCCTTTGTCCTGGATTGTAATGGAGACACTCTGGGAAATACGAATGACCTTTATGACGAACTGACTGATATACATTTATTATGGAAGCATGAAGAATCAGAATGTAATTTCAACTAGCAGAGCAGCTCTGATTATAGTGATACATTCTTAAACCTGTCTGTAATTCATTGAAAATGTAATTTGATATTTCTGGTTTGACTTTTTTAGCTTTTTGAAGGCTGATGTGCTAATCCCTGAAGGGCATACTGTCAGGACAAAATATGATGTATTCATGGCATGCGCCGTTAAATGCAAGTAATTCAGCTATATATATAATTTATGATTAATCCCGTTTCTGATATCTTGATAACAAATATGGTATAGCTTACGGACATACAGACAGTGTTGACGGGTTTGAGTCGACAATGCATTATTATCCTGACAAGATATTACGATTGTATTTTTGTTTAATCATTCATTTGGCACATATGATGCCTACCTGAAAACAAAAGAGTTTAACGAAGAAATAGAAGAAGCAGTGTTCGAATAATATATATTGCCGGCAGGTTTTTCGTTTTTTTGCCCGCCTTAACCTGCAGATCAGAATATAATGCCTAAATTGTAAGTAACTTATAATAAGTTATAAAACTAAAATCTCAAAGCAGTTTAGATAGATGGTTGATGTTGAGCATGTTGTGATTAATAAAAAGTAATTTAACCTTAAAATCAAATATATGAAATATCGACTGACAGCCAATTTGTTATTAATAATTTTGATTGGCATGAATGCTGATTGTATGCCTGAAGAAGCTTCTGATACAATCAAACTTACCAGAGCCCCGATAGAGAGGACGGCCGGTTATGCAGTCTGGAGGACTGATGTTTATATATGCACAGGGATCGCATATGCGAAAAGCGTCGGGAAGAGTCCGGATGACTTTACGAATTTTGTTGCGGAGACTCACGGAGAGTCATTAAAGCCATTGGAAGGAAAGGGACTTGAGCCAATAGTACAGTTACTTCATTTTATTGTTACCAATTATCCAAACGGGACTTTTGAAATTATATCAGAATCGGAAAAAACGGTCAATGTCAGATTTAACAGGCCTTACAGTGAGTATTTTAAAGATGGGGATATACTGGGTGTATCCCTTGATGAATTTGAAAAATGCCTGTGGGGGCATGCCCGGATAATTTTCGGGTCAATAGGGGTTTATTTCGAATATCATGTAAAAGATGATTTAATTGAAGGCCGGTTATCAATAAGGGAATAGCATGGCAGCCTATATCTCCTGCCTCTTACTTTAAGCCTGTCAAAAGACCGGCCTTCCATTTATTCTTAACTTTTTAAACTTTTTTTACCTCACTTACCGTTTGTCTTTTGTCGCTGGTCGCATTAAAGAAAAATACTAATATATTGTGTGTCAGATTAAAAAAATGCACAATTACTTTGGTAATAAGCAAAACACTTTGGAATTTTATCCTCTGTAAAACCAGGAAATAAAATGGATAAAAGAAACTCATTACAGATTAATCCGGTTGGAAAAGGGATTATTGGACAAAGTTTTTCTGTTCAGATAAACAAAGCCTGTATTCCTGTATTGAAATATGTGTCGTTATTCAGCCATGCAATCCTTTTTACAGGGAAAAACCGAAAGGAGTAATGTTTCAGGAAAACGAATGTTTCCTATATTCTCGATGAACCGTTTACAGGCTTGCATCAAAAGGATGCTGAAAAGTTGTTTGTCATAGTACGTGAGCTTAAGGAAAACGGGAATACAGTAATAATGGTCGATCACAATCGTGATGTTATGCTTAAAGCCGACCATATAATAGATATTGGTCCCGGGGCAGGCGTCTTTGGCGGAAAGATTACAGCAGAAGGGTCAGCCCGGGATATTATTGATAACCCTGCTTCACGGACAGGCTTATACCTTGCCCGTAAAAAAACAATATCTGTCAGTAAAAAATACAAGCCCGATCTTTCAAAAATGATAACAATGAAAGGAGCAAAGGCGCATAACCTGAAAAATATAGATGTTACGTTTCCTTCCGGGGCAATTCTTTGTATATGTGGTGTCAGCGGTTCGGGAAAAAGCAGTCTTGTCGAAGACTGTTTATATCCGGCGGTACATGCATCAATATCGGGTAACCCGGCAAAAAACAGGCAATATGAGGAAATAGAAGGAGCCGATATCTTTAGTAAGATTATATTTGTTGACCAAAAACCTATTACACGATATAGGCTTAGGCTATATTAAACTCGGACAAAGCTCATCATCGGTGTCGGGAGGAGAGGCCCAACGCATAAAACTGGCTACCGAATTTTGTACTTCCGTGGCAGGGAAAGCCTTGTATATTTTAGATGAACCTTCGAGCGGACTGCATTTCGAAGATGTCAGCAACCTGATGTCGATCCTTCAGGAGATTGTTGCAAAAGGGAATAGTGTAGTGATAGTCGAACACAACGAGGATATTATAAAAAATGCGGACATGGTAATAGAACTTGGCCCTGAAGGTGGCAAAGATGGCGGATATATAATCAGGCAGGAAAATTTCAGATTGCAGAATGTTGATTAAGCGAATCAGTGTTTTTGTGTTAAATAATACAATCAGGACTGTTCAAAAACCAAAAATGTTTGTATCTTACATAAAATCTTTTGTCAGATAGTAATGAATGCAAGTAATCTCAAAAAAATATGGTAACTCGGGAGTATTCTTCTACGGGAGGAGAGACCCTTATATACGTAAAATAGAAAATAAGAATAATTATGAAAAATATTTTTTTACTTAAAACGAGATTAGGAAATGACAGTAAGAATAACTTTGCCTCATTCCTTAAAGTTTTTTGCTTTTTTATGATTTCCTTAATCGGAACTGCTGGTGTTAATGCGCAGACAATCAGTGGAATTGATTACCCTGCTGCAGCTAACGGATCATATACCTACGATGGAGACAGAAATGGAAAACCAAGCTGGACAAATGGGTCGTATTATGTCTATTGGGCCAGTGATTATGATGGGATTTGGATGATAGATATAGACCTTGATCTTGGTAATAATGCAGAATTTTATATCCTGAATAATTCTGATGATCTACCTCCTACAAGTGGATGGACCAACGGAACAGGAAGTGGTAATCCGTTACTGTCAGGTTTTACCATAAGCTCTGGTTCTGCCCCAACCGCTTCAGACTTTTCAACATCACCGGGTCCGTACCAGAATGTAGTCTATGTATTTTCAACTTCCGATTTCGGTTATTCCGATGCCGACAGCGATCCGCTTGATCATGTCAGGATAACTGCAATACCCGCAAGCGGCACATTATATCTCGATGCAGATGACGGAGATGATTATGATGGGGGAGAAGAGATATCAAACGGTGATCATGTTTCCAAAGCTGATCTTGATGCCGGTAATCTTCAGTATATTACAAGCGGAACAACCAATACTTCATTTACCTTTGATGTTAATGACGGGACAGATTACAGCTCTTCGACCTATACTGCGACATTAAATGTTATTGCAGAACCGACAGTAACATTATCCGTTGGATCGGGCAGTATAGACGAAACAGGCGGTTCCACGACAGTAACAGCGACTTTATCACATGTATTTGGAGCCACAGTTACAACAAGTCTTGCTTTTTCAGGTACGGCAACATATACCGATGACTATACCCGTACCGGAACATCAATAGCCATTTCGTCGGGAACAACAGGTTCGATTACTATTTCTTCTGCTTCCGATGTCATTGATGAAGACGATGAAACAGTAATTGTCGATATTAATGAGGTAACAAATGGTTCAGAGAATGGCACACAACAGAAGACTATCACCATTACCGATGATGATGCAGCTCCGGCTGTAGCATTTAATACTACCGCTTCCAGTGGGTCGGAATCGGTAAGCAGCGCAGATCTGCAGGTAGATCTGTCTGCCGTAAGCGGCCTGGATGTAACAGTTGATTATACCGTTACCGGGACAGCCACCGGAGGAGGAACCGACTATACGCTGGCAGATGGGACATTGACTATAAGCGCAGGAGATGCCAATGATAATATTACTATCACCGGTATCGTTGACGACCTGTTGGATGAAACAAATGAAACAGTAATAGTGACCTTATCTGCCCCGTCAAATGCTACGCTGGGAACAAATGCGGTACATACCTATACCATTACCGATGATGATGCAGCTCCGGCTGTAGCATTTAATACTACCGCTTCCAGTGGGTCGGAATCGGTAAGCAGCGCAGATCTGCAGGTAGATCTGTCTGCCGTAAGCGGCCTGGATGTAACAGTTGATTATACCGTTACCGGGACAGCCACCGGAGGAGGGACCGACTATACGCTGGCAGATGGGACATTGACTATAAGCGCAGGCGATGCCAATGATAATATTACTATCACCGGTATTGTTGATGACCTGTTGGATGAAACAAATGAAACAGTAATAGTGACTTTATCTGCCCCGTCAAATGCTACGCTGGGAACGAATACGGTACATACCTATACCATTACCGATGATGATGCAGCTCCGGCTGTAGCATTTAATACTACCGCTTCCAGTGGGTCGGAATCGGTAAACAGCGCAGATCTGCAGGTAGATCTGTCTGCCGTAAGCGGCCTGGATGTAACAGTTGATTATACCGTTACCGGGACAGCCACCGGAGGAGGAACCGACTACACGCTGGCAGACGGTACATTGACCATAAGTGCAGGCGATGCCAATGATAATATTACTATCACCGGTATCGTTGATGACCTGTTGGATGAAACAGATGAAACAGTAATAGTGACTTTATCTGCCCCGTCAAATGCTACACTGGGAATAAATACGGTACATACCTATACCATTATTGATAATGATCTTGGAACAGGTGTTGATGATGCTTTGGATAACAGATTAACTGTATACCCAAATCCATTTACAAACAGGATCTATATTAATGGATTAAATGATGAGGTATCGCATATTACTATCACTAACATTACCGGCCAGGTTGTTATGGATACCGGTTATAAAGGAAAAGAAGAACTGGATGTGGAACATTTGAAATATGGTGTTTACTTTTTGATACTTGAAAACAGAAGAGGAATAAAACAAGTATTCAAGATTGTAAAGCAATAAATGAGGTATCCCTCTATTTGTGTTGTACATTTTGAGTTCTGCGTTCTGAGTTCTGCGTTCTGCGTTTGACCTTTTGTACCTCAGGTGAAGGATGTTATCAGGAAAAAGGGAAACCCATACAATTGCTTAAAGCCGGCGATGTAGTCGAGATTAAACCCGACGTAATACACTGGCATGGCGCTACTCCGGATAAAGAGTTTGTTCATTTGGGCATCAGCACCCAGCTTTCCAAAGGCCCTGCAACATGGTATGGTGAGGTTACCAAAGAAGAATATGATACTTCGTTTGAGAAGTCTGGTTCCATTTGACTTAAAATAAATCTTATCTTTTACGATCCGGCAGTTACTTCATTTAGCAATTCAATCCTGAAAAAAGCTGTTGTACAATACAAAAACAGAATCATTAAAATACTAATTTTAGTGATTAAATAGAATTTGTTGTAGTAATAGCCTCAAAAGAACCAACCTGCCATGAAGCTTTTTACCTTTAGGTCAAAAACAGCAAGTAGTCTGCCTGATGGGCAAGCCCAAACCGATATTGACAATAATAAAGCAAACAGATTGGCTGACTACCGTATTTTTGAACCGCATACCTGGCCTGAGTTCTTCAGGCAGTTGTTTGAAGATTCTCCTGACGGCTTGATAATTATAGATAAATCAGGCGTAATAAGACTGGCAAATAAAGTAGCATGTTCTATGTTCGGATACTGCCCTCCCGAGCTTGAGGGTTCTGTAATTGAGGTGCTTATACCTGAAAGGTTTACGGCTCATAAGGATTTAAGGGCGCTGTATCTGAAAGAACCGAAAAACAGGGCGATGGGACATTATATGGGATTATATGGCTTAAGAAAGAACGGTAGCGAGTTTCCGGTAAACATAGGACTAAGCCCCATTAATGTTCTAAACGAAGTATATATAATTGTTAGCGTCAGGGATATAACACAGCAGGTTGAAATTGAGGAGAAATCCAAAAGAAATGAAGATTTTCTGTTTAATATCCTGGAATCATTCAGTTCACAGGTTGCCATTCTGGACACAGAATTCAGGATCGTAGCTGTAAATAAAGCCTGGAAAGAATTTGCTGATAAATACGGGAAGACGAGCCTTGAAAGAGCCGGCTTAGGTGAGAACCTTCTGGATCTTTTCAGGCAGGAAACATCAGATCAGGATGAGACAGCCAAAAAGGCAATCGAGGGAATAAGATCTGTTCTTAAAGGCAATAATCAGCAATATGAAATGGAGTATCCCTGCCGCCTGAACTCACATACCCGGTGGTTTTTGCTCAAAATAGTGAGGTTCATTGGAGAGGATGCATCGCTTGTTATTTCTCATCTGGATATTACTCAGATGGTTAAGGAAAGACATGAAAGAATAAAAATGGCTGACAGGATAACAAAGATAGCCAAACATCTCCAGGGAGTTATTTACCAGTTCAGCCTGAATCCTGACGGCTCTTCTTCCGTGCCTTATGCCAGCGATGGCATCATTGATATTTTCGGAGTAGATTCATCCGAGGTTAAGAATGATGCAGGTTACATCTTTAAAGCCATTCACCCGGATGATGTCGGATACGTTATGGAAAAGATCAGCGATTCATCAAGATCTATGTCCCCCTGGCATTCAAGTTTCAGAGTTAACCAGCCGTCCGGTAAAACAATATGGGTTGAAGGTAACTCCACTCCTGAAAAGCTAAGCGACGACAGTATTCTCTGGCATGGTTATATTAAGGATATCACTCTTCAGAGAAGGGATGAGGAATGCGTCATCGAAAACGAAAAATTTTTGTCATCGGTATTTGATTCGATAAAGGATACTATTCTTGTCTTATCGGGTTCAGAGCTTACCGTTACCAGAATAAACGGGGCTGTAAATGCTAATATGGGATATACCCCGGAGGAACTGTCCGGGCGGAATGTGAAGGATCTTTTCTATAATGAATCCGATTATTTACAGTTTATAGAGTTATTAAACAAGGGGATATCGAACAAACAATTGTTGATCAAATCGGAGTACAGGTTCCGGAGAAAAGACGGGATCCCCATTATTTGTCATGCTCAGACGACCTTTTTAAAGAAGAATGATACTGTCGACCAGATTATAATGTCTCTACATGATGTAACTGACATAAAAACAATGTTGAATGAGCTGTTGGCTGCAAAAAATAAGGCTGAAGAGAGTGAAAAACTAAAATCTGCATTCCTTGCGAATGTCAGTCATGAGATAAGAACTCCTCTCAACGGGATCATTGGCTTTACGGAACTGTTAAAAGATCCTCAGTTGAGCACGGAGGATCAGAAGTCATATATTGATATACTGAGCCAGAGCGGACAGAGGATGCTAAATACTATTAATAATCTGGTCGATATGTCAAAGATCGAAGCCGGTATAGTGGAATTAAAAAATGACACCATAGATGTTAATAAGTTGATGACCGGATTGTTTTCTTTCTTCGAGCCGGATGCGAAAAAGAAAGGCATTGAACTTAAATTAATTAATGAGATTCCTGATTTGTTTATCGTGTCTGACAGTAATAAGGTTGAATCCGTCTTAAGCAGTATAATTGAAAACGCAATTAAATTCACATCTGAGGGCTTTGTCGAGTTCGGAAGCCGTACAGAAAAAGATATGGTGGTTTTTTATGTAAAGGACAGCGGCTTAGGCATACCTGAGGATAAGACTGATGCTATTTTTAATCCTTTTGTTCAGGCTGATATTTCTGTTAAGAGGGGATATGAAGGTTCCGGTCTGGGTCTGTCAATTTCAAGATCATATGCCGGAATGTTGGGAGGCAGTATATGTGTGGAATCCAAGCCGGGTAAAGGAAGCCTGTTCAGATTCTCTCTTCCTTTTATATCAGGCAGTGAAAGCGGAAGCAAAGCACTTAGCTGCACGCGTAACAGCTCTGTCCCGGCTGGTAACAGAGAGAGAACTGTCCTGATCATAGAGGATGATCCTATAAATATCACCCTGACAGAGATCTACCTGAAGAAGTACGGAATTGAGCATTTGTCAGCAGTAAACGGATCGGAAGGTGTTGAGGTTTTTAAAAAGAATAGTTCGATAGGACTTGTATTAATGGATATCAAATTACCTGTCCTTTCCGGCTTCGAAGCCACAAAGGAAATAAGACACCTGGATCCTGATGTTCCCATAGTTGCATTTACTGCCCATGCCTTTCCTGAGGATCTCGATAAAATGTTCGAAGCCGGATGCAATGATTATCTCACAAAACCTTTTTATGAATCCGACTTAATAGGTAAAGTCTCTGAGTTTCTTAAGTAATTATTCCCATTCCTTCAGCCTGAACTGGTCCGGACGTTCTTCTATAACACGCCTGAGCCATTCTTCAGGATAACCTACGCCTCTGGCACGGCCGTTCTCATCCTTGACATAACCGTCATTGTATTTTGTAATAAGGCTTTCACCCAGCCTTATCCACTCCCTGATGACATATTCGGCATGTGCATTACAGTAATTGGTCAGATAGCGCTCCATGAGGTCAGGATCGCTGTTATACAGTTCGATAGCTGCTTTTTCAACTGCAGGCTGTGATGATATGGCAATACCTTCAAGATCACCCTGTACCTTCTGAATATCCTTTATCATATACGAATACTTCAGGTTGGCATAATTAGCTACAAAATTAAACACCCACCATGCCGAGTTCCATGAAAATTTCTGCAGGTCGCCTGTTCTGTATACTTCAGGCACTTCACTTACACTGCAATAGAAAGGGACAAAGCAGGTTGTATATGCATCATCCACACCCTGCCAGTTGATACCACCTACAGCATCGGGCAGCCATGAACGCGATTGTGACACAAATGAGAAGGCTGTCTGCTGTGTAGATACTGGTCTTTCCCATTCATATGATACACCATCAAGCTCCCATCCCAGAGGACGCCAGCGGTAAGGGCTGTTAAATGGTCCGGCATCCACACCTTTGCTCATATCATACGGAGTCCCTTCATAATGATCGCGCAGCAGGCTGAAAAGGTCTGACAGTGATATTTTCTTATCCGGCTTTATCCACAACGGGTATGGCTCAGCTCCTTCTACTGCACGGTGATAGTCGGGCGACAGGTTCATTGAAGGGGCACAACGCCTGAATATGCTCCATACACGAGTGGCACATGAATGGAGGCTCTCAGGAGTGGGAGGGCAGTAGGCCAGGTTGAACCGGAAAGATTCGCCTGACGAAGGGTCATAATAGCCTTTCTTTATGGCAAATGTCTTAACATCTTCCGAGTACATGCAGTTTTCTTTGTCATCAAATGGTATTTCACCTATCCTTGATAAGTTGGCATGACATGATATATACCCGTCAGGTACTTTCATAGCAACCCAAATAGCACCCTTTTCTCCGGGCCCCCTGCCTGTCAGCTCCAGTATCCATGCCTCATGGGGATCGGATATGGAGAAAGCTTCCATAGGTCCGTTATACCCGTACTCATCCACCAGTTCTGTAATTATTTTTATTCCCTCTCTTGCTGTTTTTGCTCTCAGAAGCATCAGTTCCATCAGCTCGTCATAACCCAGCAGACCCTCAGGATTAAATAACTCATTACGTCCGCTGGTAGTTGTCTCGCCTATAGCTACCTGGTGTTCGTTAATATTACCGACAACCCTGAAGGTGTGAGGTACCTGTCTGATCTTATGCGTTTCACCGTTTCTTTTCCTTATCTCGATATATGAATCCTTCTCATGATCGGCAGCCGGAATATGACGCATATTTGCAACAAATTCGGCATCGCAGGCATAGGTTATCATAACGGAACCGTCAGCCGATGCCCCGCCGGAAACAAGAACACTTGTACAATTATCATTACGGTCTTGTGAATACAGACTGAAAACCGTAAAGCATAAAAAGGTAATTACTAAGAGTTTTTTCATGATTATGTATTTAATATTCTGTAATTTTCTTTAATTATGTAAATATAATCTGTAAATAAGACTACCGTTAGCCCTTTGCCTTTTGTCTTTTGTCTTTTGTCTTTATTGTAAGGGCGCCGGCTGTCACTGTGTCAGACCGATACTGTAACTGGAGCTTATTTCAGGATTACTTTCCGATATGGCTGTTATTATCAGTGTCGCATTTTCGGAAGATCTGTCGCTTGTGCTGATATAAACGGGAATATCTTTTATCTCACTGAGATTATTTAGTGCAATAAGCCCGTTTTTAAGTGCCGCAGTCCAGCCTCTGCCGTCTTTGATGCTTACAGACAGGCGGTATATATCTGAATTATAGTGTTCAGGCTTTTTACTCTTTTTACCTGTGCTTCTTATACTGAAATTGTATATCCGTCTCGTATCAGAAACCACATCATATCCTTTATCCTGACTTATTTCTATGCTATGGTCCGCTTTTCCCGGCTTGTTATCAAGCGATCTTATACCCAGAGTATATGATAATATACCTTTTTCGTTCTTACTGATATCGATCACATAAAAGTGAAGCTTGTTCGAAAGATCGGCATATTCATATTTGCTGCCAGAATTGAGCCCTGCATGGAACAGTGCATCGTTAAGCTGCCTGTAGTCGGCAATAGTACGCATTACCTCGGTGCCGTCAGGGCGTATAAAATCAACTTTCAGGATGTCTTCGGGATGAGCGTCTATTACCCAGTTAAAGCAGCGAAACCCGTTTTGTCCGCCGTTTGTTCTTTCGGTGTCCTTATTCATAGCTATCAGAACCCCGTTATCGGGACAGAATGAGTCGTATCCCATACGTTGTATCACTTCAAGCGAATAAAAGTCGTAGTCGGGGATTCCGGGAGAAAGGGGATCAGATAAGGGATTAACAAAAGGAGTACGGTCATGAGGCTCCTGTCCGTCAAGCCTTACGGTTATTCCTGCATACTCATTTTTGAGAGGTTCCACTTCCCGGGCAGTGACACGTGCAACTACAATACCCTCCGAAGCAATTTCTTCGCGACCAAGTTTCAAAACCTGATCTTCGCTAACAAATTCAAACAATAATTTTTGCCGTAGCATCAATCCTGCAGGCATAGCGCCTCCTTCCGTAACAGGTATGAGCCATCTGCGGTGAGGACCGCCCGGACCGTTGAATGACCCCCGGTCCATAAGGTCCCAGGGCCCTGAAGCTACTCTTCTGTAAGGCTCTATATACGGGTTATTGTTATTGTCTCCAATCCTGAAAGCGTGATGAGATATCTCATGACGGATTGCGCCTGAACATTCGCCTGTTATAATAGCCGAATTGGCCCAGAGAGACTTTGCCGCTCTCCAGCTTGTCCATGGTATATATCTTGTAGGAGCCCAGTTAGGCTTTGTAGTATCGGGATTACCCCATTCACGCGGGACCGATTCTTTTGAAAGAAACTTCATCTCCCCGAATTCCTGCCATACGCAGGTTTCATCGTAGCCTGCAAATATTCGCAGTACGATGTCAAAATCTTTTGAAATACTATCTCCTTCAGATTGTACCCACAGCGAATCGATATCCCTGTAAAGACTGTGATGGGAATCATAACCTTCGGGAATATAATCGGACTGCCCGTATCCCTGTAATCCGTACTGAAAAGATTTCGCAGGCATGCGGTAAGGTCCGAAATACTGAGTCTCGATGCCATATTTACCGAATGATTGCTCCATCCAGAATCCGTTAATTGTCTGGTAGTTATTGATTGACTGTGGCTTGTTCCAGAAATCGTTGTAGAACATGGCGATGTCTTCTCTTTCAACCGGATCAATCTGAGGATTGCCATACATGTCGGAATGCTTTGGCATTGTCATAACAAATGGCTGATCTTCAAAGTCAGCGGCAAGAATAGCTATACGTATTGTTTTCTTTGTGGGCTTTATATCAGGATCGGCCCAGTTTTGATCCGGGATAGGTTTATAATCGACCCATGTCATGTCATCCTGATCGCGGACTATCTGCATATCTACAGGCAGGGGAAACAATTCAGATCTTCCTGTGTCCTGCAGGCTGTATATTAAGCCGGTTGAGCCGTAAGCCGGCAAAATAAACAGATGAGTAAATAACAGGGCTCCTGAAAATATGACCCCGAGTATTAAACGGCTTGATACCTTACAAAACATCTTATTGAATAATGTATTCATAATCAGCATATTAAGTTGATGGTTAAATAAAATTCAAGTTTATATGTCCTTCCGGATTATATTTACTAATTTAAACCAAATTATACCTTGAATTTTGAAATATGATATGTTATTAGACATTTTCATTCTGTTTTAATAATCATTAAGTTGTTTCCGGCTTGCTTTTCTTTTATTTTTACCTTTTGTCTCAGGCAGTTCATGCTGCCTGATAGTTTGCCTTTTCATTCTTAATCATTACTTTTGGCAGTTTTAGTAAATATTTCAATAAAAGATTATGGTAATAGAAAAAGACAAGATGGTGTCACTTACCTATGTATTAAGGGAAGGTGGTAGTAATGGCGAAATAGTAGAGGAGGTAAAAAGTGACAGTCCTCTGAAATTTCTTTACGGCGCAGGTCAGATGTTGCCTCATTTTGAATCCAATATTGTGAATCTGTCCGAAGGGGACAGGTTTGAATTTCTGCTTGATGCAGAGCAGGCATATGGAGAAAAAAGGGATGAACTTATAGTTGATCTGCCCATGTCTGTATTCGAAGTGAACGGAACAGTGGATCATGAACTTATCAGGATAGGAAATCAGGTACCGATGGCCGACGGACAGGGAAGAAGACTCATTGGAACTGTGGTTTCTCTTGATGAGAGCAGCGTTAAAATGGATTTTAATCATCCTATGGCAGGGGCCGGACTTTTCTTCAGCGGTGAGGTGCTTGATGTCAGGGATGCGACTGACGATGAGCTTAACGAAGTAAACGGCGGTAGCTGCGATTGTTGCGGCAGTAATGGCGATTGCTCCGGAACATGCTGACAGTTTAGTTATCTTTTTATTATATAATATTTCCGGTCATAAGGTATAATATAAAAAAGGCAAACGGCGAACGGTAAACGACAAACCTTTTTCGTCCGGATAGTTCAGGACTTAGGTAGACGGAACAGGAAAGAGATAGTATACAGAGGTTTACGAAAGTTGATGTAAGTTGAGAATAAGTTTAGATGAGTTTAATGGGAGAGGATTGATTATATTTTTAATGGTTGGATATAGGGTTAACAGCTTTAATATTGTTTAATATATAATATAGTTGTTCCGGCAGGAAGATTTCTTTATGGCAAGACAGAAGACAAGCAATAAACCTGATAAGAAAAGATATCCGCTCTGGCTTAAGATAATATTCGGAATGATTCTGGGTATTATCTGGGGGTTGGTGGCTGTTAAAACCGGATTGGCGGATTTCACTGAAGATTGGGTTAAGCCCTGGGGTACGATCTTTATAAAGCTCCTGAAACTTGTTGCAGTGCCTCTTATTTTTGTTTCACTGGTAAAGGGAATAACCAGTATCACAGATCTCACAAAATTATCCAGGATAGGAGTAAAAACTTTAGGTCTGTACATAGCTTCAACAGTAATATCCGTTATTTTCGGCCTGATACTGGTCAATGCGATAAAGCCCGGAAAAGCCTTTAGTCAGAATAGCAGGGCAGAATTCCAGTCGTTATACAGGAGTAATGTTGAGGAATCTGAAGATATTGCCGGCATGGTAAAGGAGAGGCCGCCACTGGCTTTCTTTGAGGATATGGTTCCTGACAATATAGTCAAAGCCAGCGGAGATAACTCAAATATGCTTCAGGTTATATTCTTTTCCCTGTTGTTTGCCATTGCGATAATCATTCTTGAAGCAAAGCAGGTAAAGGTTGTTAAAGAGCTTTTTGACGGGCTGAATGATATTATACTCAAGATAGTGGATATTATAATGCGTTTTGCCCCGGTTGGTGTCTTTGCCCTGCTTTCCGCACTGATAACCGAATTTTCAGGCGATGTTCAGTTGTTTGTGGCTCTGGGTAAATATGCGGGACTTACAATAGCCGGATTATTGATAATGATTTTTGGACTTTACCCGTTTTATGTAAGGTTGTTTACCAGGGTCAGGGTAAAAAACTTTTACAGGAGCTTACTGCCTGTGCAAATGGTGGCTTTCTCAACCAGTTCAAGCGCGGCAACCCTGCCTGTCACCTTAAAACAATGTACCGGCAAGTTAAAAATATCCAGATCGGTAGCCAATTTTGTATTACCGGTAGGTGTGACTATAAATATGGACGGAACATCCTTTTACCAGGCTGTATCTGCAGTTTTTATCGCCGAGGTATTCGGGCTGGACCTTGACCTCACACAGCAACTTACTATTATTCTCACTGCAACACTGGCATCAATAGGGGCGCCCGGAGTTCCGGGGGGAGCTGTTATTATGCTGGTTATAGTGTTGAGTTCCGTTGGTATACCGGCCGAAGGGCTGGCTCTAATAATGGGAGTGGAGAGACCTCTGGATATGATGAGAACAATAGCCAATGTTACAGGCGATTCAGCCGTTGCCAGTATTGTTGCATCAACCGAAAACGAAATAGGCGTAGATGATTTTGATGATTAATATTAAAACCGTTTGATTATGTGGAAAAAAATGCCTTTATGGGCAAAGATAATTATTGGAATGGCACTGGGACTTGTGTGGGGAATGATAGCTACCAGGACAGGACTCGAGAATTTTACTACCGACTGGATCAAACCCTGGGGTACAATATTCCTTAAGTTACTGAAGCTGATAGCAGTGCCACTGATATTCGTTTCGCTGGTAAAAGGAGTATCAAGTCTTACAGATATATCAAAATTATCGAGAATAGGGGTTAAGACGATCACATATTATATTGTCTCAACACTTATTGCCACATCATTCGGTCTTTTGGTGGTTAATATAGTTAAACCGGGAGATACTTTTCCCGAGGAGAAGAGGGTTGAGTATATGGCCAAATGGAAAGTCACTGTGGATGAAGGGCAGATACTGGCCGAAACGGGCGACCGTTCGCCTTTGAGGTTCGTTGAGGATATGGTACCTGATAATATCATAAATGCGATGAGTGATAACTCAAAAATGCTGCAGATAATCTTTTTTGCCATACTGTTCGGCATTGCCATGGTGCTGGTCAATCAAAGCCAGGTTAAGACTGTCAGGTATGTTTTTGACGGCCTCAATGATATAGTAATCAAGATTATTGAGATAATAATGAAGTTTGCACCATGGGGGGTGTTCGCACTCCTTGCCGGTGTTGTAGTGGACTTTGCAGGAGATACTGACATATTCCTGGCCCTGGGCAAGTACTTTACTACCGTTTTCGTAGGACTGTTCCTGCTTATCCTGGTTCTGTATCCCACTTATCTTAAAATATTTACCAGGAAGATATCTGTGCCGAAATTTCTAAGGGCTATCCTTCCGGCCCAGATGGTGGCCTTTTCAACAAGCTCAAGTGCCGCTGCATTACCTGTAACCATGAGGCAGAACACGGAGGAAATGGGTGTTAGTGAGGAAGTTGCAAATTTTGTTCTACCTGTGGGTGTAACGATTAATATGGATGCAACAGCCTTTTACCAGTCGGTGGCTGCAGTTTTTATAGCTCAGGTTTATGGTATTGACCTTAGCCTGGCTCAACAGCTTACCATTGTGCTTATGGCAACACTCTCTTCCATAGGATCACCAGGCGTGCCCGGGGGCAGTATTGTTCTGGTAATCATGGTACTTACATCTGTCGGCCTTCCGGTAGAGGGCCTGGCTCTTATACTTGGCGTTGACAGACCTCTTGATATGCTCAGGTCAGCAGTGAACCTTACAGGCGATTCCACAATAGCAAATATTATTCATTACAGCGAAGAGAAAAGGAACGGCAGGAAAAAGAATAACGAAGTAAAGGATAATAAAATAATGGAATAGTGGAACCAGACCCCGAGTACCCGGGCAATGAGCAATACTGGAACACTGGAATGATGGAATGATGGAATGATGGATAGCTTACATCCACATTCCACATAATGTTAATTAGTTAATTGGTTAATTAGTTAATTAGTAGGTACTTAATATCATTTAAACCTTTTTCGCCTTTTGCCTTTAGTCGCCTGTCCTGCTTGCCGGAGGGATTCAATGTAGAATTTTAATCCTCCTTCGCGTTCGCTTCGGCGGACGAGAAGATACAGTTTAATTGACTTCGTCGAACTCGTAAACTCGGTTCCCCGGGCTTGCCCTGGGGTTTAATACCCTTTATTCTTAACAAGGATTGACAAATCTTATTATGCATGCTCTGCAAACGACAAAAGACAAAAGAATATTTGTATTGTCATAGAATAGGAGAGAGCCACAGTCATAAGTAATGTATTTCTCAATTACCCGTATGCGTTTCAGTTTTGTGAATTCCATATGTTACATATGAGAATTAAATCAGATTATAATGAATTTACAAATGTAAAGACGATAAAATTACTTTAATTATATTAAGATTACATTTGTAAACAAGGATATTTATTACATATGTGAATTTACTAATAGTAGTAAATCAATTATTAATTATATTTTTATAAATCAATACTTTATAGTTATCATTTTAAGTAAATATTTAAGCGATTCATTATTTTTATAAGATAATCGTTTAGAAATAGATATATTTAGGATTTAATACACAATATATCAGTATTTTACTGATCTAAATTCAATTTTTACATTAAATAGGTATAAATGTGGAGTACATTAATATACAGTATTTTAATATCTATATTCCGGTTTTAGGATAATCAGACCAATTTGTACAATTCACATATGTAAATCAAATAATATTACATATGTAACATATTTATTATTTACATTTGTAAAGTAATAATTTAACGTAATGAAAGAAAGGATAAGACTGTTTCTCGAAAAAGAGAACATATCTTCCGCCAGATTTGCAGATAAGATCGGTGTACAGCCTTCAGCTGTTTCACATGTTTTATCAGGAAGAAACAAGGCAAGTCTTGACTTTATTCTGAAGATGTTAAACACCTACAGGGATCTGGATACCGAATGGTTATTGTTCGGAAGGGGGGAAATGTACCGTAAAAACAGCGTGCCGGAGCATGAAGTACAGGCTGGTCCCGGGAGTTTGAACGATGAAACTCCGGACAGGAGAATAAGAAACCTGTTTGATTTTGACGGCGATAATCCCGGTATTATTAACGATGACAAGGGTATTGAGCCGGTCAAGAATGACGATACAAGTGCAAATGAGCAATTCTCAGAGCTTATCGTTGTTTTATTCCCGGATGGTACATACAGGGAATATAAACGCGGGAAATAGGCCCGAAATGGTTTTTAAAGGCATATTTGAAAACCTCCTGAGATAACAGAGACAAAAGGCTAACGACTAACGACCAAAGACCAAAGGCAAATCAGGAATATATCCGTTGGCCTTTAGTCTCCTGCCCTGCCTGCCGAAGGGTTTGTCTTTGGTCTGTCTTTTAATCAGCTTGTTACTGATTCACTCAATTTCTGTAATATTTTTTCAGCGCTTCCCAACTTTCTTTCGTCTTTTTCCCGTTAAAACATATCTTTGCTGACAAAACACTGTAATGAGGGTTGAAGATTTTGAGCTTATATCAAACCGCAGAATAACAGACGGTTATTTTATCCTGGAACTCAGGGGGAAGGAGAAGTTGCCCGGGATTCTTCCCGGACAGTTTGTACAGGTACGTGTCGATAACAGCAATGACACATTCCTGCGAAGACCTGTTTCAGTCTATGATACGGATTATGAAAATAATAGTATCAGCTTACTGATAAAAAAGGTAGGTTGCGGTACCAGGGCTTTATCTGAGTTATCAGCCGGAGCAGTAGTGAATATGATATATCCGCTTGGAAACAGCTTCAGTATTGCCGGAAAGGATAGCAGATCGCTTCTTGTCGGCGGAGGAGTGGGAGTAGCTCCTCTTTTTCTTCTGGCCAGGGAGCTTCGTGCCGGATCAGGGAACTTCAGGTTCCTGCTGGGCTATCAGTCGTCGGATCAGATTATTGAGTTAGAAAGATTTTCTGCTCTGGGAGAGGTGCTGATCGCTACGGAGGACGGCTCCTGCGGGCACAGTGGACTGGTTACTGAACATCCTTTTCTTATAGAAGGTGATTATGACAGGATATATTGCTGCGGTCCTGAACCTATGATGAAATCGGTGGCATCTATTGCCAAAGCAGGTAATAAATACTGCGAAGTGTCTCTTGAGAATACCATGGCCTGCGGCTTTGGCGTATGTCTGTGTTGTGTTACGGAGACAAACAGAGGATATATAAACACCTGCACCGAAGGACCTGTGTTTAATATAAATGAACTGAAATGGCAGATCTGAAAGTAGATATAGGAGGATTGATCATTAAGAATCCGGTAATGACTGCATCCGGCACTTGTGGATTTGGTCCTGAACTGGATCCTTTTTTTGACGTATCATTGCTTGGGGCCCTGATAGTTAAGGGGACTACATTACATAGCAGGGAGGGCAATCCTTACCCCAGGATGGCGGAGACTCCTTCGGGAATGCTTAATTCCGTAGGATTACAGAACAGGGGTGTGGACTATTTCATTAAGGAAACGCTGCCTGTGATCAGTAAATATAATACCTGTATCATAGTGAATGTGAACGGTAGCACCATTGAGGAATACGTTCATCTGTCTGAACGCCTGAATGAACAGGATGACATAGATGCTATAGAGCTTAATATATCATGCCCTAATGTTAAAATGGGAGGGATGGCCTTTGGCACTCATCTTCCCACAGCCGAAAAGGTTGTCAGGGAGGTCAGGAGAGTGTACGGGAAGCATCTTATGGTTAAGCTTTCCCCTAATGTGACGGACATTACAGACTTTGCAGCAGTAGCCGAAGCTGAAGGTGCCGATTCTGTCTCCCTGGTAAATACCCTGCTGGGTATGGCTGTTGATTCAAAAAGCAGAAAGCCTGTTCTTGGCTCCATAACAGGAGGACTATCGGGCCCGGCAATAAAACCGGTCGCTCTCAGAATGGTATGGCAGGTAGCCCGTAAAGTTAAAATACCCGTGATAGGTATAGGAGGTATTATGAACAGCACCGATGCAGCTGAATTCATTATTGCAGGCGCTACGGCAGTTCAGATCGGGACAGCAATGTTCATTGAACCTGATGCCCCTGTACAAATAATCAACGGTCTGAATGCTTATCTCGACAGTAACGGCTTTGATAAGGTTACGGAGCTTACAGGCACTCTTGATGTCTGAAACTTCCGTATAATTTTTATTTTTCTTAAAGTTTTTTAAATTTAATGCCATAATAATGTTAAACTAAAGCTTAAAACAGTATAATTATGGTTAAGAACTTACAAATTGACAATCTGGACAGGCAGATTCTGGATATTATTACAAAAAATGCCAGGATTCCTTACCTCGAAGTTGCACGGGAGTGCAATGTTTCGGGAGCAGCCATCCATCAGAGAGTACAGAGACTAATTAAATCAGGAGTAATTAAAGGCTCCGAGTTTAAAGTGGATCCCGTTGCTGTAGGATTCAAGACATGTGCTTATATTGGCATTTTTCTGGAACACCCCGGTCATTACAAATCGGTAATCGGAAAATTTGAAAAGATACCGGAAATAATAGAATGTCATTATACAACCGGAAACTATTCCCTGTTCATAAAGGTATATACCCGTGATAATGAACACCTGCGGAATGTACTGACAGACAGTATTCAGAATATAGAAGGTGTTACCAGGACAGAGACCCTTATATCGCTCGAAGAATCTATTAATCGTCAGATACCGGTTCTGTCAAAGAGCGTTTAAACATTTTGTATTATTTGATCATTATTTTATTTATGCCATATTCGTTTGTTGATAAGGTAGTTATCATTACAGGTGCCAGTTCTGGTATAGGTCTGGCGACATCTCATGAATTTGCCAGAAACGGGTCAAAGGTAGTTATGGCTTCCTCAAATGAGGAAAAGCTCATGAAAGCTGCAGGCAGGCTTGTTGATGATGGATATGAGGTTCTTGCTGTAAGAACCGATGTGACAGTGGAAGAGGATTGCCGCAGAATGATTGATAAAACACTTGAGAAATACGGAGCTATTGATATACTGATCAATAATGCCGGAATATCGATGAGGGCAAGATTTACAGATATGGACCTTTTTGTTATGAAAAGACTTATGGATGTTAATTTCTGGGGAACAGTATACTGCACCAGGTACGCTCTTGATCACATAATAAAAAGAAAGGGGTCTGTTGTCGGCGTTTCATCGGTAGCAGGTTTTCACGGTTTACCCGGACGTACAGGGTATTCTGCATCCAAATTCGCATTACACGGCTTTCTTGAGACAATAAGAATTGAAAATCTTAAAACAGGCCTGCATGTTATGGTCATTGCCCCGGGTTTTACCAGGACTAATATCAGAATGACAGCACTGACGGGAGACGGAACACCACAAGGGGAATCGCCCCGTAAGGAAGAAAAAATGATGACTCCTGAATATGTGGCAAAATGGATATTGAAAGGCATAAGGAAAAGAAAGCGTAATAAGATAATGACCTGGGACGGGCGTTTTACGGCATTCTTCCAGAGGATAACACCGGAACTTGTTGATCATGCTTATTACAGGGAAATGCTGAAAGAACCCGGATCGCCGCTGGCGGAAAACAAGAAACAGTAAATTGTTTAATTGTTTAATTGTTTAATCGTTCAGTTGTTAAGTTGTTGTTTTAAACATTCTCTAAAGCTTCTTTATCTTGTTCAAAACAGGTATGTCAATGAAAAATGGATTAACCCTGTCTTTGGATGGAAAACAATACAATCTCAGTTTATTATTATATTTGAAGATAGATTTAATAGTGACACTTATTAAACATATCCCATATCCTCCACATATCCTAAACATATCCTTTTAAACTCATTCTCAACTCACTCTCAGCTTCATTCAACTCTCAACTTCTCACTGCTTACTGTTTACCGCTTACTGTTTACCGCTTACTGTTTACCGCTTACTGTTTACTGCTTACTGTTTACCGCTTACTGTTTACCGCTTACTGTTTACCGCTCCCTATCCTTTCATATATATTTTGTTTTACCCTCTGCTCTCTGCTCTCTGCTCTCTGCCCTTTGCCCTTAGCCTTTTACCTTTTTTGTTATGTTTTTGCTACCTGATCGTCGTAGTAGTGATAACAATATAAAAATGAAAATCATGAAAAGAATTTTTACTCCTGTGGTTTTACTGGTATTTACACTATCGTTAAATGCACAAAGCACTATTGACAGGCTCTTTGACAAATACCAGGGTATGGATGGTTTTGTTACGGTTACAGTATCAGGCAATTTTTTGAGGATGATCGGTGAATTTGATGATGACGATGAATTCTTAAAAAATGCCGACAATTTTACTGCAGTACGTATACTTGCCCAGGAAGATGATAATATTGAAGTTGATAATTTCTATGACATTGTCATGGAAGAGCTCGACAAGGGTGGTTATGAGGAAATGGTAAGGGTGAATTCATCGGATACTGATCTTAAGATCATGGTAAAAGCCGAGGGTAATGCTTTTACTGAATTCCTTGTCGTTGCCGGAGGGGATGATAATGCTATCATACAGATAAAGGGTCTTATGACTGAAAAGATTATCAGGGAAATGTCTGAATCGATAGATGATGATCATAAGATGTTCGGGTTGAGATAAACCGATTTATGACTAACTTTGTACCTGATCTTCCTGAGTATGATATATTATGACCAGGCGGGAATTTGAGACTGACATATTACCATTGAGCAACATGCTGTACCGTTTCGCATTCCGCTTCCTCTCAAACAGGGAAGAAGCGGAAGATGCGGTACAGGAGGTTTTCCTCAAGCTCTGGAAAATGAGGGACAGGCTTGCCGAATACAGTAACCTGCATGCTTTTACAATGACGGTAACACGTAATCATTGCCTTGACCGGATCAGGAAGAAGAAGAACGAGTTATTTGATGACACCGGAATGAATGATACCAGAACCGATGACATGAGCACTGAAGAAAAAATTGAGAGAACAGAAAGCTTTAAAATAATTACCGGCATTATAGATTCATTGCCTGAAAACTATCGTGCCGTTATGCAGTTAAAGGATATTGAAGGCTATGATTATCATGAGATAGGAAAAATGCTGGATATCGATGTGAAAAATCTCCGGGTTATTTTATCAAGGGCCAGAAAGATGGTACGTGAAGAATTAAAAAAAAGAAATTATGAACCTGTCAGCGCTTAAGACTCTGCTTGACAAATATTATGAGGGCAGAACCTCTGCCGAAGAGGAAAAAGAACTGGTGAACCTGCTTGGACAGGATGATCTGCCCGGCGAATATTATGAGGACAGACTCATGATCGCCGGACTTGCCGGGAAGGATGGTATTCCGGAACCGGCAGCCGGTATGGAGAAGAGGATCATGAAATTCATTGATGATTCTGAGGAAAAAAGAAGTATTACCCGGAAAAGGCACAGGCTATATGCTGCAGTGTCTGTCGCTGCAAGTATTCTGATAATAATAAGCTTTTGGTTCATCTTTGACGCCAACAGGGCACTAAGGGATAGCTACAGCGATCCGCAGATGGCCTATAACGAGGCAGTGGAGGCTCTGTATATTGTCTCATCAAACCTGAATAAGGGAAGAGAGCAGATGGAGGGGCTATCGATGCTGGCAAGGACAGAATCGAGAATTAAGTTATTGCCGGAGTCACGTGAGGTGGTGTCGAAAGAACTGGAGCCTCTCAGATACCTCGGAAACAGCCTGCAATTGATGGGCCTGAACGAATGATATTAAAATTAACAAGTATAAACAATCAGGAAATGAAAAAAACAATACTGATATTGATGATTAGCGGCCTGTCCGCCGTGACGTTTGCGCAGAGAAATCCGATTGATGCAATGTTTGATAAGTATGCCGGTAAGGAAGGTATTACAACAGTATATATTTCGAGCAAGATGTTCAGCATGATGGCCGGCCTTGATCTCGATGACGATGAACTGGAAGATGTCCTGAAGCATCTGAAGACAATACGGATACTTACTGTGGAAGATCCTGAGCTAAATAAGAAACTGAACTTTTTCACTGAACTGGAGAAAGACGTAGATTTTTCCGGTTACGAGGAGTTGATGGTGGTTAAGGAAAGTGATAAGGATATCAAGTTCCTGGTTAAGGAAAAGGATAACAGGATAGCCGAACTGCTGATGATAGGAGGGGGACCGGGTCAAAACATGCTTGTCTCTATAAAAGGAGACCTGGATATGGATAATATATCCAGTATAAGTAAAACCATGGGAATAGAGGAACTCCAGAATAACGTGAAATACTGAAATAATGAAGCATAATTTGTTAATCCTGACCGGCATCCTTGTATTCCTGTTATCGTCATGTGCCGACAAACGGAAGAATGACGATATATTCAGTGAGTTCGAGGGCGAGAAAGGGATCTATATGGTTAAGTTGCCGCCGGCTTTGTTCCTGGCTCTGACAGGTATGGAGGATGAAAATACCAGTAGCGAAGATCTGGGAGATATCTCTCTTGTCAAATTGTTGGTTTACAGCAGGGAAGACGCTTCATCCGAAGAGACCGACAATATGCTGAACAGGCTGAAAACCGCCATGAATGATTTTGAATATGAAAATATACTGGGGTTTAATTCCGGGAAGGCATTTGTTTCAGCTTATGTTCTTGACAACGAAGAATATGTAAGCGACCTGATGATACTTATGCGCGATCAGGAATCCCTGATATGCCTGGGTTTGTCGGGGAAGCTGGACGGACAGACAATATTTGATTTCGCTACACAGATAGAATACGACAAGCTGCAGAATTTTGTCAGTCAGTAATACTGAAGGTATACCTGACCTTATTTTTTCTTAAAAAAACAGGGAATCGATACTCTATTTTATGTATGAGTTTTGAAATTATTTGCATTAATTCTACATTAGCGCAAATAAATCTAATCGATATGATCAGAATTCTGAAAAAAATAACAGTTATTGCGATTGTCTTCCTGTCTGTTATGCCTGCTTATAAGGCATCTGCCCAGTTGGAGACAGATTTCTTCAAAGCCGGTATAAATGACGGCATGAAGCTTATGGAGGCTTATATCACACCTTATGCCAATGCTTTCGGCGCCGGGTTTAATTCATCATGGTATAATACCGCCAAACCGCATAAGTTCGGGGGATTTGACGTAACGCTGAGTGTAAGTGCAGCTTTTGTTCCCGATGATGCACTTGAGTTTGATCTTTCAGAGCTCAGTTTTTCCAGGATGGAGCTTGTGAATCCTTCGGGAAGCACGATGGCCCCGACAATTGCAGGAGAGAAAGAATCAGGACCTGCTTTGCATGTGATGGAGACTGTCCCGGGAATGCCGGGGACAGAGATCGAACTGGCTAATTTTAACTCTCCTCAGGGTACAGGTTTTGGCATTGTACCTGTCCCAATGCTTCAGGCAGGAATAGGATTACCCCTTGCATCGGAGATAAAGTTCAGGTATATACCGAATACACCCATTGATGAGGGTTCCGTGAAACTTATTGGCGGCGGTTTCATGAAGAGTATCAGTGAGCATATCAAAGCTTTTAGTCTTTTACCGATAAATATCTCGGCATTCGGAGGTTACGGTAAACTAAGCGGATCAGTGCCTATAAGCGTTCAGCCCGAGACAGATGTGTATTATACCAGTTATACATATGCCGATTTCAGAGATCAGTCCTTTAACATAGATGTTACAGCATGGAACCTTTCGCTGGTAGCATCGGTTGATATACCCGTTGTGACTGCTTATGCAGGAATAGGTTACAGTAAAACTTCCACAGTAATGGGTATAGAAGGTAAGATCCCGCTGCCTTCTGTCGATCCTGAAATATCGATAAGCTCTCCTGTATATGTCGATGAAGGAGTGGTAGAGGAAATAGAGGATATTAATATTGAAAATTATTCAGGAGTGAGGCTTAATGTAGGAGCCAGGCTGAAACTGGCAGTATTCAGTATCCATGTTGACTATACCTATGCCGATTACAATATAATAACAGGAGGGATAGGGATCTCTTTCCGGTAAAGATAAAATGAGACAAACAACAAACGGCTAAAGGCTAAAGGTAAAGAGAAAGTTTGCTTTTGGTCGTTTGCCGTTTGTTATTTTATACTCCTGTCATGATTGATGAAAGCACACAGGTAAAGAATACTTACAGGGCATTGCTCAGGTCTGCCTCATCTGTTATAAAGAGCAGGAACGATCTGAAGAAAGTAAGGAAGGCCCTGGAATTGCTTGTAGAGAACCTCGGCGACAGAAAAACGATCACAGGTGAGCCATCTGTATTGCATGCACTTTCAGTTGCCAGGATTGTAGTGGGAGAGATGGGGCTTGGTATGTCGTCAATGATAGCCGCGATACTTCATGATTGCGCAGGATGTCTCAATTTTAACGATGGAAAACTGGAAAGAGCCTTTGGCCCTAACGTGATCATAGTCCTGAAAGGACTGGCCAGTATCGAAAATATTGAAACTACCGGTTCGGCATATCAGGCTGATAATTTTCTTAAGCTGGTACTAAGCCTTGCCGACGACCTCAGAGTAATACTTATCAAGCTTGTTGAAAGGCTTGAGTATATGAGAAATCTTGAGGGCGCCGGAGCAGAGATACGCCTCAGGCTTGCATCCGAGTCATATTTTCTTTATGCCCCGCTGGCACACAGGCTGGGCCTTTACCAGCTTAAATCCGAAATGGAGGACAGGGCCATGAGCTTTCTTGATCCGGCAGCCTACAAGGCTATTGATAAGAAGCTCAGGCAGACGACTTCTTCACGTAACAGGCTGATACGTGATTTTTCAATACCCCTGCGGGCTGAACTGGACAGGCAGAATATCAGGTACGAGATAAAAGGCAGGACCAAATCCATCCATTCCATATGGCAGAAGATGAAGAGGCAGGGCGTGGAGTTTGAAGAAGTATTTGATGTTTTTGCCATACGGATAATCATTGATACGGAAAAGCAGAAGGAAAAAGCATTATGCTGGCAGGTGTACTCGGTTGTGACGGATCTCTATCAACCCAACCCCAGCCGTCTGAGAGACTGGATATCTGTTCCCAAATCCAACGGTTATGAATCCCTGCATACTACGGTAATAGGACCACGTAACAAATGGGTGGAAGTGCAGATACGCACAACCAGAATGGATGATATAGCCGAAAAAGGACTGGCGGCACATTTTAAATATAAGGGAGGCAATGGCGATAAGGCAATAGACAACTGGCTGATGCATATGAGGGAATTACTGGAGACGGCAGGACGGGAAGAAAAGGAAATGCTGGAGCAGGTAAGGTCGGGACTGTATTCCGATGAGGTATTTGTATTCACGCCGAAAGGTGACCTTAAAAGACTGCCTGCCGGATCGGCGGTACTCGATTTTGCCTTTGAGATACATACCCAGGTAGGAGAGAGATGCGTGGGGGCTAAGGTGAACGGAAGGAATGTAGGGATTAAGCATATACTTGAAAACGGTGACCAGGTTTCGGTGCTTACGTCAAAAGGACAGAAAGCAAAGCAGGACTGGCTTTCATTTGTCGTTACAGGTAAAGCAAAAAACAGGATAAAAAGCGCTCTTAACGCTGAGAAGGTCAGGGCCGCGTCAGAAGGAAAAGAAATGCTTGTAAGACGTCTTAAGAACTGGAAGATCACATATGACGATACCCTTGTGAAGTTTTTACTTGATAACTTCAAGCTGCCTAACGCTACGGAACTGTATTTCAGGATACAAACGGAAAAAATTGACCTGCAGGATATTAAGGGCCTGCTCAAAAAAACAGATAATACAAAAGAATCCGGACAGGTAGCAACTGAAGTTATTTCGGAAAAGACAGACCAGGAAGATGCGGAAAAGCAGGTTATGGGAGACAGGTACGGCGACTATCTTATTATCGAGAATAAGGTGGAGGGTCTTGATTACAGACTGGCTAAATGCTGTAATCCTGTGCCGGGCGATAGAATATTCGGTTTTGTAACAATAACAGAAGGTGTTAAGATACACAGGGTTAATTGTCCTAATGCTGCATACCTGATGGCTAATTATCCCTACCGTATATTAATGGCCAGATGGACAAAAATGGAAGAAAGCCCTGCCTTCAGGACCGGTATACGTATTACAGGGATCGACGATCATGCTATGATAACAAAAATACATGATGTGCTTACTTCATATAAGGTAAGCCTTAGAAATTTCAAGTATGATAATCATGATGGCATGTTTGAAGGAATACTTTATTTATTTGTTCCTAACATAAACATACTAAATGGTTTGATTAAAAAGATACAGTCTATAGAAGGAGTGCTGAAAGCAACACGGTACGATTGATTATATTTTGATATATAATCAGGATATATTAGATTTACACTATGCGAAAGCTACTATTCATATTACCTGTCATTTTTGCCCTGCTTAATATTCAGGCTAAGGGTCAGGATATCAATCCCGGCATATTTTATATGCCTGCACCGGGTCCTGAGAAATACTATGCCGAAAACAAAGGGGATAGTGATTCGAATGATCATTCATGGGCCAGGTATCAGATACGTACAGGTGTTATGTTTAATTCTTTAAGTGGCTTTAATTCAGTTAATACATGGCTGTCACCTTCTGTATTACTTCCGGTGAATTCAAAATTTGCAGTCAGGATTGAGGGCACTTTTATTAATAGCTTTTATCCTGGTTTAGGAGAGGATAATGAACGAAGCAGTACTTCTGATTTTATTATGAATATCAGCGGCATATATTCGGTAAATGAGAAAATGAATATTTTCGGTAATTATTCGAAGTCGTTTGTTCCCGGGGGTATTTACGGTGAAAGAGGATTCGAATCCATGACCTTTGGTATGGAATTCATGCCATTACCCAATGTACGCATAGGAGCCAGTGTTACAAGCACAAACGGCATAAATCCGTATTTAATGCAGCAATACTATTCCCCTTACCGGTATTAAAAGTCTACAGTCCACAGTCTACAGTCTTCAATGTTAATTGGTTTATTAGTTAATTTGTTAATTAGGAAGCATTTAATACTTTAAACTCATTCTTAAACTTTTACCCTTTCCCTTTCTGCCTTCTGCCCAATCCCAGTTCCTAATCCCTTCTATTCACTATCATTCCAGTATTGCTCGCCCCCACTGACCACAATCAACATCCTCTTGCGAGTTCGCCATTCTCCTGAAGCCTCGGGATCAGGTTCCTCGGTTCCATCGTTCCATCATTGAGTCCCCTCCGAAAAGTCCGGGATTGTAATTAGCTGTTAATAAGAGGGGCTAATTGTTAATTAGCCTTTAATATCCGTGTTAGTATTTAACATATTTTTAACTGATTATTAAGACTTTAGGTGGTAAGGTTGCATGGTTATCAACACCACGGCATTCAGTACCGTTCCACGGTACAGAAATGTTAAAGTTGAGTTGTTAAGCCTCTATCTGTCTTTCGCCTTCTGCCTTCCGCCATCCGCCTCTTTTCCCATCCTCCTTGCATATTATTCTCAAAAGACATATCTTTGATTAGAAATTAATCATATTTATGACTATAATATAATCGGTTAATATGAATTTTGCAAAAAATATCAAGTTTCTTCGTAAAAGAAGGGGCAGTACCCAGGACGATGTAGCATCGGCGCTGGGCCTGAAGCGGTCGACGCTCAGCGGTTATGAGAATAATGTTGCCGAACCGGGCATTGAAGTGCTTATTGCATTTTCAAAATATTTTGAGATAGCTGTTGATACCTTGCTTAAGATGGATCTCGGTGTGCTCACGGAAAGCCAGCTTGGAGAGTTGGAAAAAGGCTTTGATGCATACCTGAGCGGGAGTAATATGAGAGTACTGGCAACAACGGTGAATGATGATAACATTGAAAATATCGAGTTGGTTCCGGAAAAGGCCAGGGCAGGGTATATGACAGGGTATGCCGATCCTGAATTTATAAGCGAGCTTCCTGTGTTCAGACTTCCTTTTCTTTCATCAAACAGGAAGTACCGGACATTCCAGTTGAAGGGCGATTCAATGCTGCCAATACCCGATGGATCATGGGTTACAGGCGAGTATGTACAGGACTGGTATGATATTTCCGACGGACATGCTTATATTATTTTTACAATGGATGACGGTATAGTGTTCAAGATAGTTGAGAACAGGATCAGGAGAGAGGGCAAGCTTGTATTATATTCGTTAAACCCTGTTTATGAGCCTTTCAGTGTCAGAATAAGCGAGGTGAGGGAAATATGGAAATTCACCCATTACATAAGCTCTGAATTACCCGAACCAGTGTTGCCTGAAAAAGAACTGATAAGTACGGTTGCCAGGATGAAACATGACCTTGACATCCTGAAGCAGAGAAATGAAGAGTTATCTGAAGGTCCAGCATCCTCCTAAAAATGAAAGAGCGCTGATGTCAGGCTGCAGGCTGAGCGGATGGAAGATATGGTCCGCTTTACTGATCAAATGTGCAATGTCTTTCCTTTCCTTCACTTTTTCACTATCCGTAAGCAACAGGACAGCCGGATCAATATATCTCCCAAGTGCAGGCGATTCGCATATCACGGGTTTATCTTCAGGGAGGCTCTGATACAGATTCCGGAATGCCTCCTTTATAAACAGATCCTTTGCCTGTATATAGAATACTTTTGCTGCTCCGGCAACAAGGAAAACAGAACTGTCTTTATCTCCCAGGGTGGAAGTCTCGGTATAGATATTATAATTACCGGTACCGGCGAATTCAATTAATCCACGGCTTGCCTTATGAAAATGAGGACTGATCTTTACGGCTGTTATTCCATAACTGCTGAATCTTTCAATAATAGTACGGGCCAGTGTGGTCTTGCCGCTGTTGCGTCCCGTGCCTGCTATAACGAGGAGATTGTTGTAATTGCCGTGATCCATAATTGAACTTTACTACAAAGATAATATGGTTGAATAGTTTAAGGGTTTAAAAGTTTAAAAAACGACGAACGACTAAAGACGAAAGGCAGAGGGCAGAGAGCAAAGCAAAATATTTATGAAAAGGTCAAATAGTGAGCGGTAAACGGTAAACGGTGAACAGTAAGCAGTGAAGTTGAGAGTTGAATGAAGCTGAGAGTGAGTTGAGAATGAGTTGAGAATGAGTTTAATGTGACTAAGGACAAAAGACGAACGATGAACGGAAAAAGTCGGCAGTCCACAGTCCACAGTCCACAAGTTAATTTGTATATTGGTATATTAGTATATTGGGTTACCACGGAGTACACTGTGGGCCACGGTGGCACACGGGGAAAATAAAGTGAATTCAGGTTCTTCCATTGTTCCAGTATTCCATTGTTCCAGTATTCCATTGTTCCAGTATTGCTCGCCCCCACCAACCACAATCACTTGCTGCTCGCGAGCTCGTTACCTTCGCCTGCCTCCGGCAAACTCACCCCGGAGTACTCGGGGCTCGGTTCCAGTATTCCAGTATTCCAGTATTGCTCGCCCCCACTAACCACAATCACTTGCTGCTCGCGAGCTCGTTACCTTCGCCTGCCTCCGGCAAACTCAGGTTCCTCGGTTCCAGTATTCCAGTATTCCAGTATTCCAGTATTCCAGTATTCCAGTATTTTATTGTATCTTTGCGGGCTTATTAAAAACAGTATGCAATCAATAAGAAATATAGCAATCATTGCACATGTGGACCATGGTAAAACTACCCTGGTTGACAGGATAATACAGGAATGTAATATTCTTGATGCCCGCAGCGGCAACAGGGAGCTGATACTCGACAATAATGACCTGGAGAGGGAGAGGGGAATAACGATACTGTCGAAAAACGTCTCGGTAAGATACAGGGATGTTAAGATAAATATTATAGACACCCCCGGTCATGCCGATTTCGGAGGCGAGGTAGAGAGAGTGCTCAGAATGGCTGATGGTGTTCTTTTGCTGGTGGATGCATTTGAGGGTCCCATGCCCCAGACAAGGTTTGTGTTGGGTAAGGCAGTACGTCTCGGTCTCAAGCCTATAGTTGTGATTAACAAGGTTGATAAGCCCAATTGCAGGCCCGATAATGTTCAGCAGGATATTTTCGAACTTATGTTCAGCCTGGATGCATCTGAAGATCAGCTTGATTTTCAGACTGTTTTCGGATCATCAAAAGAGGGATGGATGAGCCTGGACTGGAAGCAGAAGACAGATAATATACGTGTTCTGCTGGATATGATACTGGAGCAGATACCTGAAGCCCCCTATGTTGAAGGTACGCCTCAGATGCAGATTGCATCCCTTGATTATTCAAACTATGTGGGAAGAATAGCTATAGGCAGGATATTCAGGGGCGGGTTATTGTCAGGAAGCGAATATACTCTGTGTAAGAGGAATGATACCCGCAAAAAAGTTAAAATAAAGGAATTGTATGAATTTGTCGGTTTGGGCAAAGAGAAGACAGACAGGGTAAGGAGCGGTGATATATGCGCGATTGTCGGACTGGAGGATTTTGAGATAGGCGATACCATAGCTGACAATGAACGACCCGAGCCTATGCCGAGAATATCGGTTGACGAGCCTACCATGAGCATGTTGTTCACTATTAATACTTCTCCTTTTTTCGGAAAAGAAGGGCAATTCGTTACGTCACGCCACCTTAGAGACAGATTAAAAAAGGAAACGGAAAAAAACCTTGCACTGAAGGTTGAGGAGACAGACACTGAAGACAGGTTCAATGTTTATGGCAGAGGCATTCTTCATCTTTCGATACTTATAGAGACGATGAGGAGGGAAGGGTACGAATTTCAGGTTGGTAAGCCTCAGGTGATATTCAAGGAGGTGGACGGTAAGAGAAACGAGCCGTTTGAAACCCTTGTTATCGAAGTGCCGGAAGAATATTCCGGGAAAGCAATAGAGCTGGTTACCAGGGCAAAAGGAGATCTGCTGGTAATGGAACCAAAGTCTGATATGCTTCATCTGGAGTTCGATATCCCGGCAAGGGGATTGATAGGACTGCGTGGCAAAATGCTTACTTCTACAGCAGGTGAAGCTACCATGACACACAGGTTCAGAGGTTACGGGCCTTATAAGGGTGATATGAATGATCAGCGCAATGGCTCGCTTATTGCTCTCGAAACAGGACAGGCCAGCGCCTATGCAATCGACCGTCTGCAGGACAGAGGTATTTTCTTTATTGAGCCCGGGGTCCAGGTATACAAGGGACAGGTAATCGGTGAACGGACGCGTGCAGTCGATCTGACCGTTAATGTGACAAAAGGCAAGAAACTTACTAATATGAGGGCGGCAGGCTCTGATGATAACCTAAAAATAGCTCCTGCAGTTAAGTTTACTTTGGAAGAGGCTATGGAGCATATCAGCGATGATGAGTACCTTGAAGTTACTCCCGAAAACCTGCGAATGAGAAAAATAAGGTTATAGACAAACGACAAAAGGCTAAAGGTCATCAACTTCTTATGCCGTTAGCCGTTTTTCTCCCCTCTGTCAGGCTCCTCCTTTGACCACCGAAGATTTATCGAAGGTGGTACTAAATTTGCCCACCGGGCAAATTATTGACACTCGGCCCGGTTTGTCGTTCGTCGTTTTTACAAATCAGGGCATTCAATATCCATAAGATCGGAATTCCAGCAATGCCAGTTGCTGTCCTGGAAATGATCCGGGTTTTTTACCCTTCCTGCCTTTGTTTCAGTGTCCCACTGTATATCAATTGTCTCTGAGGCAAGACTGATGGTGTACCATGCATCATAATCCAGCGAGGGATCTTTGCCCAGTGTTATTGAGCTGCCTGTTTGTTCCTTACCAGGTTCGACATACGTATAGCTTAGCGAAGATGTTTCCGCTTCATAATCCTTTGTCCATTCAACCTCAATGATCTTTACAGTACTCAGATCATCATATTTGTACAGATTCCATGTTGCTGCAGTATGGTCATACCTGATCACGCCGTCAAACCATTTGACTGCTGCCCCTGTAAAACCGGAATATGCTATTTCCATTTCCATGGAAAACTCTTCATTATTGAGCCTTATGCCTGTCAGCGTGGCAATATAATCTGCCTGGTTAAAGGTAAACTCATAGGTCCATTCCCATTTATTGTCACCCAGATATTCCGGATCCTGTTCCAGCATATATAAATAGGCTGCTGTCGGCAGTGCTATCGTTCCGGTAGAGATGGTATTCCAGAATACTATATTCAGGTAGGAATAGACAAAATTATTATAGGATATTGCTACTCCTTTTGTCTGATCAGGCCTTGAATCAAAGTCTGAGAAATCCATTACCAGACTTTCCACGGGAGGCAGTTCCGGCTGTTCGCCCTCTTCTTTCTTGTTACAGGAAGTAGTGAAGGTAAGTATTAAAGCAGTAAGAAGTAAAATCAGTGTTTTAGATGTTGTCATGTACTTTTTCATATGTTTTGGATTTATTGGAATGAAAAGCTGAAAATGTTTTCACGCCTGGTTCACATATAATTGATCTTTTAGAATAAAATATTCGGTTTCTTGTAAAATATATACGGCTTCAAAAAGAATAACTCGCAATAATCCGGATTATTGTTAACCGGTTATATTTTTATCTTTTATACAATACAGACAATTAACAAGGGAAAAAGGTTGTATCTGCTGCAGATACAAGGTCTGTTTTTATTAAGGTTTGCAGTAATTAAGAAAGTCGTTTAATGGCTTCATTGCTTCTGCCGCCTCCAGAAAATGATTCCCTAACTCTCCGGAGAGAACTGTCTCATTACCGGTCTCATGCATTGCCAGAAAGTTCTTATGTTTTAATAATTCAATATCAGGATGACCGGTTGAATAACCCTGAGGAGCCTTTTTCAGTTTCTCTCCCTGTAAAGACCCGAAATATTCTCTGAACTTCCTGTTGTTGATAACAGCTCTAAATTCATCCGGATTAATATCTATCTCTTTCCTTATATTCTTCAACCATGAAGACTCCGGCATATAGGCACCTCCGCTAATAAATGAATTATTATTCTCAATATGAATATAATAGCCTGCTGCCTGGCTCATGTTTTTCCTGCCTCCCCTGACAAGCAATGCGCCTATATTGGTTTTATACGGGCGTTTATCCGAAGAAAACCTTATATCCCTGTATATCCTGAAAACACTGCCTGGTATATCCAGATCTTCCATGCTTCTATCAATTGAGATCAGTCCCGGGTGAATTGAGTGCAGAAACCCGATGAATGATTTTCTTACAGTATCATACCTGCTTTTATTCTTTTGGAACCATTCCCTGTTATTATTACTTTCCAGTTCGGAAAAGAACCTGAAAGTATCCTGATTTATATAATTCATAATAAGATATATTTATACATACTGTCTAACCATGAACCTGATAGTAACAATGAAACGGGCCGTTGCATGCAACGGCTCCACAATGACATCTTAAACAACCCTCAACAGTTTAACAAATCAACGACTCAACGACTCAACCTTCCATTTCAGATACCTATTCGTTTGTAAGTTTTATTATTAGCTGAATTATGTTTTCAACCTCACCGTCAGGCACCCTGCCTTTATACAAGGCCCGGCAAATACGGTTCTTATCGGCAATTACTATCGTGTAGCTGTCCATCGGAGTATTCCATTTATCATGCAGAAGACCTTCATTATCAAAGAGTATTGTTGTGCCGTATTTCTTTTCTTTCCTTTTTGCTATCATCTTGATTATTCCGGTAGGTTTTCTTGTCGATTCGGTGTCGACTATACCGAAGCCCTTGAAGTATTCACTGTCAATAGTCTTATCCACATCTGTGGCCCTGTCAATGGCATCATTGAAATGGTCGTTCATAGTTTCTTCATCAGGATCAACATAGTTGATTTGTAGTACTTTCCCTTTCCATGTATCCATGGTATAGGATTTGCCATTTGCATCAGGCAAAGCCCATTCGGGAACTTTTTTTCCGACTTCCAGCTTTGCATTCTGCGGAAAAGCTGCGATTACTGCAAAAGATATAAGAACTGAGGTAAGGATAAACTTCTTCATAAGATTGATTTTATGATTTAACAAGCCAATATAATATTTTTTTTAAAGGAAGAATTGATAAAATATATGTTATTGTTAAAATGTTGGAAAGGAACAGACACAGTCTTTGGCTTTTTGTCTCTATATTTACAGCAGATATGTGTGGGATGGTAGCTATGACGGGGAGCATAACGGGAAAATTACATGGGAGCACCTGTTGAATCAGTCTTCCGACTGGTCCGGGCAACTCTTCGGTATGTATGACTGGGCTGACAGACCATCCGTAAATGAAGGTATTGATGAGTGGAGATACCGGGAACTGTATGACCCGGGGACTTATTTCAAATATAATGACGTAAGGGTTAACCTGCTGGCTTATTCAATCTTGCAGGTATGGCGAAAACCATTACCTGTTGTACTGAAGGAAAGGATCATGGATTCGATAGGGGCTTCATCGACAGGGATAATAACATGGTTATCGTAGTAAGATGGCTTGAACCATCAAAGATCGGCGAATTTCTTAAGATGGTTTACGGATCCATGCAGTAATTATTATGTTAACAAAGAATATTAAATGTATTATTAAAATAAACTTCTTAAAATGTTAGATATCAAAGGAATATATTCTCCTCTGCCAACTTCTTTCCATGCTTCGGAAGAGCTTAATACAGGAAAGATCACTGAAAATATAAAGTACCTCTGCGGTTATGATCTTGCCGGTATTCTTGTTCTGGGCTCTAATGGTGAGCTTGTCATGCTCAGCATGGAGGAGAAAAGGAAAGTATATGAGACGGCAAGAAAGGCAATACCGTCAGATAAGATAATGATTGCAGGCGTAGGATCACAGTCGACACAGGAGACTATAGAGCTTGCAAAGATTGCTGCAGGTTCAGGAGCAGATGCCGTTCTTGTACTCAATCCCTCGTATTATAAGGGTCAGATGAACAGCAAGACCCTGATCCGTTTTTATAATGATGTAGCATCAGACTCACCGTCCCCGGTAATAATATATAATATGCCGGCAAATTCGGGTATTGATATGGATGCTCAGACTATACTTGCTGCTGCCGGTCATGAGAATATTATCGGTATTAAGGATTCGGGAGGCAATATTGTAAAAATGGCTGAGATAATAAAGAATGCCAAACCTGGTTTCCAGGTACTGGCCGGATCGGCCGGCTTCCTTCTACCCGCTCTTTCCATTGGTGCGATCGGTGGTATACTGGCCCTTGCAAACATTGCTCCGCAGCTATGCCTCGATATATTTAATTCATTCTTTAATGGTGATATTGCTGAAGCCAGAAGGCATCAACTGAACGCAGTTGAGATTAATACTGCTGTCACCCGCAAAGGCGGCGTACCGGCACTTAAAGCAGCTATGGATCACCTGGGACTGTACGGCGGACCCGTAAGAAAGCCTTTATTACCGGTAGATGAAGCCGAAATGAAATCGCTGATCAATCTTATCCGGACTCTTTAAATTTTTAACCCTTTAATATTCAGAATCATGTCTAAGTTACTTATGATACCCGGTCCTATAGAATTTAATAATGAAGTGCTTGATTCACTGGGTAAACCCTCGCTGAGCCACGTATCACCTGAGTTCATAAAAATATTCGGCGAATGCCTTGAAATGATGAAGGAAGTATGGATGTGCCCTGACGGACAGCCTTTTATACTGGCAGGAACAGGTACTCTTGCCATGGATACGGCGGGAGCTAATCTGGTCGAGCCAGGAGACAGGGTACTGGTAATATCTACAGGTTATTTCGGTGACCGTTATGCCGACTTATTAGGCAGGTATGGAGCTGATTGCCACGTATTGCATGCAAAAACAGGTAATACCGTACCTGTAGAGGATGTTGAAAGGGAGCTTGGTACAGGCAAATATAAAATAATGACTTTTACGCATGTAGATACTTCGACTGCCGTGAGAGTTGATCCCGTTCCGCTTGGAGAGCTAGGCGCCAGATATGATGTCATTACCGTTCTTGACGGTGTTTGTTCTGTTGCAGGAGAGGAGATACGTCAGCAACAATGGGGTATTGACGTTGTACTTACTGCATCACAGAAGGCTGTTGGTGTTCCTCCGGGACTTGCCCTGCTGGTAGTTTCGGAAAGAGCAATGGAGAAGTTCGGCAAACGCAGCTCGAAAGTGCTTAATTATTATGCCGACTGGACCAACTGGCTGCCTGTGATGGATGCTTATAGTAAGGGTAAGCCTGCATATTTCGGTACTCCGGCAGTAAATCTTGTTGCCGCGCTTAATGTCAGTCTCAGGCAGATATTAGCAGAGGGGATGGATAAGAGAATTGTAAGGCACAGGAAAACCGGCATGGCCTTCAGGGCAGCGCTTAAGGCTTTGGGAATAGTACAGGTACCGGCTGAGGGCTGTGCAGCCAATACTCTTTCAGCACCTTATTATCCTGACGGGATAAATCCCGGTGAATTTTTACAGGAAGTAGAAAAAGCAGGTGTGATACTGGCAGGAGGGCTGCATCCTGATATAAAAAATAAATATTTCAGAATAGGTCATATGGGCAGCACAGACACTGATCAGGTGCTAACTACTGTCGAAGCAATTGAAGAAGGTCTTGGCAGATGCGGTTATAGCTTTACTAAAGGCGCAGGTATTGCAGCCGCGCATGATATCCTTAAGCCTTAGCCTGCTTTCTTCTCAGGTATACAATTCTGGCATTTATTAAAAGATCTGATTAACTTTCATTAGTTCCGTTTATCATTTTTACGGGATAGCTGCAGCGTTTACCCGCCCTGAGACGTATTAACTAGTGTAAATAGTATACTTATATAAAACACTAGTTGTAATGAAAAAATCAGGCTTATATATTATATCCGTATTAGTAACATTTTGTGTGCTTTACGCATGCGAAGAAAAAGATCCTGAAGACCCGGTGCTGACCCCCAAAAGCCTGGAGCTGACTGAAGAATCCCCCTACGTAATAGACAGGAGTAACGGGTTTGGTATTGAACTATTCAAAGAAGTTGCGGAAGAAGAGACAGGCAACTTTATGATATCCCCGCTGAGTGCAAGTGTTGCGCTTACAATGCTTTTAAATGGTTGTGACGGTAGTACCTACGACCAGATAAAAGGTATGCTGAACTACCCTGAAGATTTGACATTGAACGAGATAAATGAAACATACAAGACCCTTGTAAGCCAGTTGCTTGAAGCGGATAATAAAGTGACACTGGCTCTTGCCAATGCTATTTTTTACAGGGATGGTTTTATCGTCAAAGAACCCTTTCTTAACAGTATGCAGACCGGTTTCAGTGCATATATAAGGTCGCTTGATTTTAATTCTCCTTCAGCGCTTGATGAAATAAACGGCTGGGCGAGTGATAATACAAACGGGAAGATAGAAGAAGTATTACAGAGTATATCAGCGGATGCTGTAATGTTCATTATGAATGCCCTGTATTTCAAGGGTGACTGGGCATATAAATTTGATGAAGCTCTTACCGGGGACAAACCTTTCTATCCGGATGGCAGCGGAACAATAATGGTTAGCACAATGAATGGCGAGGTGGGAGCAAAGATATATTCTACCGACGGTTACATGGCTGTTGAACTGCCATATGGCCGTACTAACTATACAATGGTTATCATAGTACCCGAGGATAACCTTACTGACCTTTGTTCATCGTTTGACATTGACGAATGGAACAGTCTGACTGACGGATTAGGAGGACAGGATGAATTCGGGAATGTTGAGGTTTCAATGCCTGTGTTTAAATTTTCATATGAGAAATATCTTAACGATCAGTTAAAGAGCATGGGCATGACAGATGCTTTTGATGATTTTCGGGCTGACCTCACAGGTATATCTGACGAACATATTTATGTCTCTTTTGTAAAGCAGAATACTTTCATAGAAGTAAATGAGGAGGGAACAGAGGCTGCTGCCGTAACAACAATAGGTATTAACCTTCTGAACGCCGGCACGCCTCAGACACCTGTTTTTAATATAGATAAGTCATTTCTTTTTGCCATACGGGAGCGTACAACCAATACAATCCTGTTCATAGGCCAGGTATTTAATCCTGAAAGTGAATAATCAGATCAAATGACATAATAAAAACTGATATTATGAATACATTACTCAGAAACACTGCCTTCTTCATTATCCTGGTAGCTGCACTGACAGCCTGCGAGGACAGGAGGTATGAACGTGTTACCTATGAGGCCAATGTGCCTGTTTATATGGCATATGATGATTTCCGGAACAGTTTTCAGAAAAGCAGCCCGGTTGAAATAAAACAGCCGGGTAAGATATATTTCAAAGACGGATATCTTTTTGTTAATGAATACGGAGAAGGGATACATGTTATCGACAATTCCGATCCGTCAAACCCTGAAAAGATTGCTTTCTATGAGATACCGGGCAATATTGATATTGCTATCAAAGGAAATATATTGTATGCCGACAGTTATATCGACCTTGTTGCTATTGATATCACCGAAGTTGATAGTCCTGCCGAGATCGGAAGGCTTGAAAATGTTTTCCCTGAGTCAGTTCCGGAAGGTGAAAGATGGTATCCGTACACTGAGGTTGATAACAGCAAGGGAGTTGTTGTTAAATGGGAGCTAAAGACAATTACCGAGAAACGGGAGATCTATGAGCAGGGCGGATGGGAATACTATAATATGCTTTCCAGCAGTAAGCAGTTAGCTCCGGGCCTTAGCTGGTCGGCAGGGGCAGGCGTGGGAGGCTCGATGGCAAGATTTATGCTGAATGAAGAATACCTGTATCTCATTTCCAGGCCATGGATACTCAAGACAGTTGAAACAGGAACATATGAGAGTATGGAGATAGTTGACAGTATTGAAGTATCCCGGAATATGGAGACCCTGTACAGACTTGAGGATAAATTATTTATCGGGACTACATCAGGCATGCTTATTTATAGTCTGGACAACCCGGCACAGCCGGGCTTCATATCATCCTATGATCATATAACAGCATGCGATCCTGTTGTGACTGACGGTGAATATGCATATGTAACACTCCGGTCCGGCACCCAGTGCGGGGGCAACCAGAACCTTCTGGAGGTAATTGACATTTCATCTATAACCAATCCTTACCTGGTCAAGTCGTATCCAATGTTTAACCCACATGGACTGGGAATAGATGGCGACCTTCTTTTCGTTTGCGACGGCGATGCCGGGCTAAAGATCTATAACAGGTCTGACCCGATGGCTATTCTCACCAATCAACTGGCTCATTTTGCTGATATTGACACATATGATGTTATACCGGTTAACGGGGTGCTGGTGCTTATAGGGGAAGATGGTATTTACCAGTATGACTACTCCGATATTCAGAATATTGAGATGATAAGTCATATTACCATAAGTAGTGAATAGCCCGTGATTAAAGAAACAATTTTATAATGATAACAAAGACAAACGGCGAGCGACTAACAACTAACGGCAAACCCTTTATTCTTTTGCCGTTAGTCTTTTGTCTAATTTCAATGTCTGTCATGGCTCAGCAGCCCGGCGGGGTTGATTCCGTTGAGAATTCAGGAGAGACCTCCGGTAATGGATTCTATATTCATCTGTCAGCGAGTAACCTTGCCGGTAAATCAACTAATGAGGAGCCCAACAGTCTCAGCCTTAACCTTCTCAGTGCTTATAAGAAAGAAAGGCTGAGCTTTGGCGCAGGCTCTGGTATAGAACATCTCGATGTACCGCTTCTACCACTCTACGCGTATCTGAGATATGATCCTTTCAATATTGCCAGAGCCTCGCCTTATTTATGGCTTAAAGGCGGTTATTCTGTTTCGCTGACAGATGACGACACGGAGTATAGCATCTGGTATGGTGGAGACAGCAAGAGCATGGGAGGACCGTTGTTTGGAGGAGGTATTGGGCTTGTAGTGTATACCTGGCCTAACCTTGGGATCAATATAGGTTTTGGCTACAGGTTTCAGAAACTTACTATTAAACAATATGATTCAGTGTGGTTAGAAAGCGGGGTTTATAACAATGAATATATTACTAAGTTTAACAGGTTTGAATTACAGATTGGAATTATCTTCAGGTAAAAGAAAAAAATATATATAGCAAACATAAAATAGTCTGAATTAAGTTATATTATTGAGGTTAATTCAGATTACAGGTATGGCAAAAAGGCGCTCGAATGTTCATGAACGTTCTGACCGGGAGTTGGTAGCAGGTTGCCTTAAGGGAAAACTATTTTTCCGGGAGGCCCTGTACAGGCGCTATTTCTCCTATGCCATGTCAGTAGCAGTAAGATATACCGGTAGCCGGGATGAGGCTCTTGAAGTTGTAAATGACAGTTTTATGAAAGTACTGGACAAGCTTGATAGTTATGATACTGCAAAGCCATTTAAGCACTGGTACGGCAGGATAATAATAAACACTTCAATTGACAGCTACCGTAAAAAGAAGAAGGATGAGACATATTTTAATCTTGAAACAGATTATGAAGATGAAGGGAAAGATCCTGAAATAATAGAAAAATTGACTGTAAATGATATACTGGACTTGTTCAGCCATTTGCCCGAAATATATAAACTTACATTTAATCTATATGAGATTGAGGGGTATGAGCATAAGGAGATTGGCCGGATACTGGGTATAAGTGCCTCTACATCAAGATCAAATCTTACAAGGGCAAAAAAACTGATCAGGGAATTATACAATAAGGAAATTAATGCTGCCGGTAAAAATAATGAAGCGGTTTGATGACATATTATCCAGGCGTATAAAAGAAGCCTTCAATAATTATAACGCAGATCATCTGGCAGATGAAGGCTGGAATGCCTTTATGAAAAAGACCGGGAAAAAACGTATTGGTATCGTCATCCCCTTATGGGCCAAGGCAGCATCTGTGGCCGTATTGATAACCGGTGCCGGTATCATAGTGTACGAGACTTTTTTCAGGACAGTTGAAAAGACAGGCATGGATGTACTGGTAACTGTGGAAAAAAAGCAGAAAAATGAACAACCGGATACCAGGGACCATATCATTAAGGAAGAGAAATTTAAGGAAGAGCAACTGGTTATGGCTGAACCGCATGTTGAGCCTGTATTAGCAGATTATATAAATAAGGATGAAAGAGTTTCAGCAGAACAGGGGAGGCCTGATCTCATAAAAACAGAGAAATTGCCGGCGCTTCTTTCGGGTATTAATCTTATCAGTTCCGATGAGTTCATTGATGAGAAGGATCGCTACATGAAAGTGTCATATTTTGAACCTGTTTCTAATGTTTACTCCACAACGGAAAAAAAGAAGACAGGTATTTTGGCAGGCTTATCGGGAATGATAGCCAGGGTTGATAATAATGTATCTTCTGATCCCGGCACATCAATGGGTGTTTATATTGACCGCGAGTTAACAGACCGGATATCCATTCGACCGGGCATAGCATTCGCATTACAGGGCTATAACCTTTCCGGCAGCAGTGCATTGAATGAGAACAAGTTATATTCTGCGCCTGTGAATAATGCCTCATCGGTATCGATCGAAAATAATGATGCACAGCTTAATTTCATGGCATTTGAGATTCCTCTTAATTTCATATTTACGGTCTGGGAAAGAAAAAGATCGCAGATATATGTATCTGCCGGGGCATCAACAATGGTTTATTTGAACCAGAAATTTGACGGTAGTTTCACAAACACATATGTTTTTGAGAATTATAACAGCATTACAGGAGGTATTACATATGACTCCAATTCCTCGGTGGTGGAAGTTGAAAACAAATATGGTGCATTATCACATGTAGACTTTATGGGACTTGCAAACCTGTCGGCAGGCTATTCGGTGCCCATAGGAGAGAAAAACAGCAGTATACTGTTTGAACCATTTATTAAGCTACCTGTAAGCGGGCTAACCAGCCTGGATCTGCACGTATTATACGGAGGTATGTCGCTTAAGATAAAGTTTCCGGATCAGAAATAACCGTTTATACCTGCGCCTATTATTCCCTTGTAGCCGAACCCGATCTCAGCAAAAGCGCCTATACGTCCGCCGACGCGGAAAGCGATGGGGCTTATCTGAAAATTAAAATGGTTATACTTCGCAGTATAGTTATCTTCCCCAATGTCGTTGGTCGACTTTTCATTACCTATTGTATAGCCTACACCTATAAGACCATACAACCTGAAAGATTTGTTGTTAACATATGACAATGTCATTTCCGGAGCTATGGTCACCGCATTTCTTTTAAAATGACCTAACATGTTGTCGTCATTATCCACAAGGTCACCGCTTGCTTTATCTGCCACTAATGAAAGGCCTGCTGCCACTTTTGGCGAAATATAATACCTGTAATTGAAATAGAAGGCCCCCGTGTAATTGACATTATCACTCTGAACATAGCCCAGCGTTCCCAGGGTCCTGGTAATATCTATGAGGACACCTATGATCTGGTCGGTAGTGACGAAACCTGCTCCCGCTGAAAATTCATGGTCTCCTTTCAGATTCTGTGAAAAAGATTCCATTATACTGGCCTGACAGATGATCAGAGTAAGGATTGAGACGGTCAATAATTTTTTCATTTCATTTGGATTTTGCAATGATAAAGATATGTATTTATTATTTCTGTCAAACTAAAATAACTTATATTCAACAAATAACAATACAAAAATACCTGTTCAGCCGGTTAAACTGACATCCCTGAAGATAATGCCTGAATAACAAATTAGTAATAACAGTATATTATGGCTATATTTATAATATGTATTTAAAGCCTTAATACATTAGTTAATGATTTAATATACAGGTGTTTCTGTAATATGTCAATGGAATGGGGAGAGGTGCTATAAATAAATTTATTGTGATATGAACAGGGCAATATTTATTATTTTGTTTTGTATTCCGGCGCTTTTTTCATGTAATAACAGTAGTAATAGAAGCAATGACATACCGGAAAATATTACTATACGGCAACAGGTTGATACAATAGGTTTCGCACACTATGCATGGCAGATGGATTCGGTTATGGCCAGGCTTAACAGGAGATCCCGTAGCAAGCCGGCCGGCGATCCCTGGAAGCTTGCAATTTGTCCCCATGATGATTATACATATGTTGGTGTTTTATATCCTGAGGTATTACAGAATATTAAGGCTGACAATATAATTATCATCGGCGTTGCACATAAAGCTGCTCAATCGGGACTGGAAGATAAACTGATATTCGGGTCCCATGCATCATGGTACGGCCCTTATGGCAATGTGCCGGTATCAGATGCACGTGACTTTATCTTTGAATCGCTCGGGCCTGAAAATGCCATGATAAGCGATACGATGCATATTATAGAACATTCGCTTGAATCGATGATACCTTTTTTACAATATTTTAACAGGGAAATTACTATTGTACCCATACTGGTACCGGCCATGTCGCCAGACAGGATGAATATATGCGGCAGAGCTCTGGCAGATGCTATAAAAACTTTTGCCGGTGCAAACAACTGGGAATGGGGGAAAGATTATTCAATAGTTGTTACTACTGATGCCGTTCATTACGGAAATGAGGAATGGGGAGGCAGGGATTATGCTGTATATGGTTGTGATGATAAGGGTAATGCTATGGCCAGAGACCATGAGCACGAGATTATATCGGGCTGTCTGGAAGGGAAAGTTGATCCTGAAAATATCAGGTTGTTCAGTGATTATACACTGGATGAGAATGATTACCATGATTATAAATGGACATGGTGTGGAAGATATTGTGTACCTGTAGCTCTCTATACGGCTTACTACCTTAATGATTCAAATCCGCTGACAGGTGAATTATCAGGTTATTCGACAAGCATTACCTCAGAGCATATTCCCGTTAAAGACCTTGGAATGGGTACAACGGCAATAGCAACAGACTGTCATTGGGTGGGATATGCAGCTCTTGGATACAGGTAATATTTTTTCAGGAATATTAATTATTTTTATTTCATATTGTAAGAATAAAGAGGTCTTAAAATGAATTCAAAAACTTGTTCGGTGAGAATAAAAAGGGTAATAACCGGGTTGCTGATCCTGTTATTGGTTATTATCATTGTTGCAGGTATTTACCTGAACTCCCTGATGCCTGTTATAACAGGATACCCTGCAAGATACCTTTGTTCGGCAGTTTTTATATCTGAAAGAGAACAGGAGGATGTTGAGCAGCTTGATCTTAATTTTTCCTTTATCCGTTTTGTTAAGAATGATGTTGATAAAGAAAATAAGACTGTTACAAGCAGGTTTCTATGGGGTAAGTCAATTGCTGTTTACAGGGATGGCCATGGTGCATGCCTGGTACAGGAACAAACTCCCGGTGAGCTGAGTAGTCAGGAGTATCCTGATATCACGGCTTATTATAGCGGAGATACCATACAGTGGCCTTTGGGGGATATTCTGCCCGACAGTCTTATTACAGGTGCTCTTGAAAAAATATCGTCCGGGCTCATTAATGATGATGCATATGGCGGAACGGCATTTGCATTCATGGTACTGCATAAGGGCATCCCTGTTGCTGAGGCTTATAAGCCGGAGTTCAGCCGGGATACACGCTTTTTAAGCTGGTCGATGGCCAAGAGCGTAACAAATGCCATAGTAGGTATTATGGTAAAAGACAGCATGATAGATATCACGGAAAGAGGATTGATCCCTGAATGGACTGCTGACGGACGCAACGAGATAACTCTGGAAAATCTTATGCACATGCAGAGTGGACTGGAATGGAATGAGGACTATGGCAACAGGTCTGATGTAACGGTAATGCTTCATTGTGAACCTGATTTTGCCGCTTATGCTTATTCGAGACCCCTTGAAGAAGTGCCCGGAACGCATTGGTACTATTCATCGGGTACTACTAATATAGTAAGCTACATACTCAGGAAACGGTTTGAGTCGGATACGGATTATTATTCTTTTCCTCATAATGAACTATTTTACAAAATAGGGATTACAGATGCCGTATTTGAAACTGATGAGTCAGGTACCCTGACAGGTTCTTCTTATCTGTATATGACAGCACGTGATTATGCACGTTTTGCATTGCTTTACCTCAGGGACGGTGTTTTTTGCGGTGAACGTATTCTTCCGGAGGGATGGGTTGATTATTCAGTTCAACCTGCGTCGGACAGCCATGGTGAGTACGGCTCATTTTTCTGGCTGAACAGGGACGGGTCTTTTGATGCTGCGCCCCGGGATATGTATATGTGTGTCGGACATGACGGACAACGAATATTTATTATTCCTTCAATGGATCTTATAGTTGTTGTCCTGGGTTATTCCCCGGATAATTCAATGGACTTCAGCTCTCTTATGAAGGATATTATTGGCACACTTGAGTAATTATTCCTTATGGCAACGTTTGGTAAGATATTAAAGCGTTCCGGCAGGCACAGGAAGAATCTGTTGAGGGCCGGAGGACAATATTCAATGCTTCAGGAAATAAGCCTGATAGAACTACTGGAGAAAGCACAGAATACATCGTTTGGTAAATTTTATCATTTCAGGGACATCCTCAGATCGGGCAATGTTGTAGATGCTTTTCGCACTACAGTGCCTATATTCGATTACGAAACGATATTTAATGACTGGTGGCACCTGCTCCTGGAAGGAAAACATAATATCTGCTGGCCCGGCAAAGTCAGTTATTTCGCTCTTACTTCCGGTACATCAAGCGATTCAAGTAAGCGTGTTCCGGTAACAGGCGACATGATATCTTCCATCAGGAAGACCGGAATGAAACAGTTTATGGTACTGAGCGAGATAAATCTTCCGTATGATATGCTTCAGAAGAGTTTGCTGATGGTGGGAGGGAGCACCTCACTGGTAAAAAAGAAAGGTTATTCCGAGGGTGATCTGAGCGGCATACTTGCAAGGAAGATGCCCAAATGGGTATATAAATTCTATAAACCCGGCATGAGGATAGCCAATGAACGTGACTGGAATACAAAGCTCGATAAGATTGCCGCTAAAGCAAAAAAATGGGATGTTTTGGGTGTCGCAGGCACGCCTTCATGGATACAGATGATGCTTGAAAGAGTAATTGAATACTACGGCTTAGATAATATTCATCAGCTATGGCCTGATCTTAGTGTCTACAGTTGGGGAGGCGTAAGCATGGCTCCTTACAAAAACAGTTTTGAAAAACTGCTTGGAAAACAAATATACTATCTTGAGACCTACCTCGCTTCGGAAGGCTTCCTGGCATACCAGCCTTCTGTTACAGGTAATATGCAACTGGTACTGGATAACGGTATTTTCTTTGAATTCATTCCGTTCACTGATGATAACTTCAGTTATGACGGCAGCCTTAAGGGGAATCCGGAAGTACTTATTTTATCGGAGGTTCAGCCGGAAAAAGACTATGCTCTCCTGATAAGCACATGCTCCGGCGCCTGGCGTTATATTATCGGTGATACTGTCAGGTTTCTGGATACGGATAAGTATGAAATGATAATCTCAGGCCGTACAAGCCATACGCTAAGCCTGTGCGGCGAGCACCTGTCTATGAATAATATGGATATGGCTATCGAAAGCTTAAGCCGGGAATTTAATATTGATATCAGGGAATATACAGTCGCTGGAATAAAACATAACGGTTACTTTGCACATAAATGGTATATCGGTACCGGCAACGGGATGAACCCTGATAAAAATATTATCAGGGCAAGGCTCGATGAAAAGCTCATGGAACTGAATGACGATTATCGTACTGAAAGGTCTGCCGCACTGAAGGATATATTTGTCGAGGTTTTGCCCCTTTCTGTCTTTTATGAGTTTCTGCGGTCAAAAGGCAAGGAGGGCGGACAAAATAAATTTCCCAGGGTAATAAACAAGATGCATTCGGAATGGGAGCATTTCATAAATAACACCATACAGGCCGGATGATTTAAATATTCTCAGCTGTTTTATTTATAATATCAACGCTGCCTGATGGATAAAGAATGCCGTCAGCCACGCAAATAAAAGAGGATAGACGGCTGAGAATATGGTCCATTTGTATCTTGCCGTCTCTTTTTTTATTGCTATAAGCGAACCCATACAGGGGAAATAAAGTAATATAAAGACCAGGAATCCGAAATATGTGGAAAGCGGAATACCTTCCGTTTCACGTGAGTTACGTAACCTGTTTACCAGTGTCAGATTGTTGTTCCCCGCATCATCTCCCGCCTGGTATAGTATGCCCATAGAACTTACCACTACTTCCTTGGCCATGATCCCGGTAAGTATGCTGACCGACATTCTCCAGTCGAAGCCAAGCGGCTCAAATACCGGCTCAATGAACTTACCGATACGGCTTATATAAGACTGCTCAAGCAGTTCCTTTTCCTTCATCGATTCCAGTTGCTGTTTGTCAGCTTTATTCTCAGTAATGAGAGTATCATATTTCCCGATGATAACGTTGTCGCGGGGAAAGTAACCGAGCGCCCATATTATGACAGAAGCCAGAAGTATTACTGTTCCCATCTTTTTCAGGAAATGAGATGTCTTAAACCATGTATGTTTTCCTACAGAGCGGAGCGTAGGCATACGGTATGGCGGCAGTTCCATTACAAAGGGTGACTCTGTCCTGCGAAATATGGTCTTGTTAAGGATAATAGCAGTGATGAGGGCCGCCAGTATGCCTATTGCATAAATAGCAAATAGCATAAGTGACTCATAATGGGGAAAGAAAGCGCTGATAAACAATACATAGACCGGAAGCCTTGCGCTGCATGACATAAAAGGAGTGATGAACATGGTTATCAGCCTGTCTCTTTTGCTGTCGATGGTACGGGTAGCCATTATGGCCGGAACATTGCAGCCAAAGCCCATAAGAAGCGGAATGAATGATTTCCCGTGAAGTCCGGTCTTATGCATGACCTTATCCATCAGAAAAGCTGTACGGGCCATATATCCGGAATCTTCCAGCAGGGATATAAAGGCAAAAAGAATAATAATATTAGGAAGAAAAACAATCACTCCTCCCACACCGCCAACAATACCGTCAGCCAGGAGACTGCCGGCAATACCATCAGGTATTGACTTGTGTATTAAACCGGATAACCATCCGAAAAGATTTTCTATACCATTCATAGGTATCTCGCCCAGTCTGAAGGTGGCGAAAAACATGAACCATATAATACCGAAGAAAACAGGCAGACCCCATACTTTGTGTGTAAGTACCCGGTCTATTTTCTGAGACATACTTACAGGTCTGTTTTTTACCGGTGTATAAGTTTCTGCAAGAGCGCCCTCAATGAAGCCGTACCGCATATTCACTATCTCACTGCTTAGATCATTTTTCAATAATGATTCTATCTGTTTTCTCTTGTTTCCTGCCAGCGTTTTTATTTTGTCTTTTATTGCCGGAGGGACCGAAAACAGACCGGTTATGTCGTCTTCCAGCAACCTGATAGCAGTTAATCTGCTTATTCCTTCATTTCCGTTAACCAGATGACCGTTCATCATCGTTCTGACTGATACTATGGCATCATCAATCTCACGGCCATACGACAGGTTTACTGATCTTACCGTCTCATCAGTCCCTTCATATATGTTGATTATGGTTTTGAAGAGTTCATTCAGTCCTTTGCTCTTCGAACCTACCGTAGGTATGAAAGGTATACCGAGCATTGCACCTAATTCTTTATGATCCAGTTTTGCTTTACTTTCTGTCAGTTCATCATACATATTAAGGGCAACAACAGTTTTCAGTCCGGTATCGATCAGTTGCGTCGTGAGAAAGAGGTTACGTTCAAGATTACCTGCATCTACCACATTAAGCACTATATCGGGTTTATTATGCAGCAGGTAATCAGTGACGAACATTTCCTCGGGGGAGTAGGCTTTTAGTGAATAGGTGCCTGGCAGATCTATCAGGTTAATACGATAACCGCCGATGCACATCCTGCCCTCCCTGGCCGCCACCGTAACACCGGAATAGTTGGCCACTCTCTCCTTTGACCGGGTCGCATAATTATATATGGTTGTCTTTCCGCAGTTGGGATTACCTACCAGTGCAACGTTTATTATATTTGTTCTGCCATGGTGACCTGCCCATCTGTCTCCTGCTCTTCTTCTGTGACAGTTATGTTGATGTGCCCTTCTGAAGGCGGGTCCTGCAGGCACAGACCTGTCTATTTCTATTGTTGCTGCGTCCGATTTCCGGATTGTAAGCAAATAACCCATTATCTCATATTCCACCGGGTCTTTAAGGGGCGCTGCCTTAATGGCCTTAACTCTCTGCCCTTCGATAAAGCCGAGCTCATTAAGCCTTTTTTTTATCCCGTTGTTCCCTTTGACGCGGGTAATATATGCTTCCTGACCGGTTACTAATTCAGATAGGTTCATTAAACGTTTGTATCTGTTGTATGCCTGTTAATAAGAAAACAAAATTATGCTTATGTAACCGGGTTATATATCCCCGGAAATAATGGTTTTGTTTGTTTTTAATCCCATGAAATAGGGGTGGCTGAAAACTTATTCTTACAGCCTGTCGATAGGAACTATATTGTTTGATATAGCAAAAACTGTCAGTCCCGGAAGGCTCCTGATGCCTGTCTTCTCGGTAATATTCTTACGGTGGCTGATGACCGTATGTATACTTATATTAAGCACTTCAGCTATTTCTTTATTGGACAGGCCTTTTACAAGGTGGATCAGAACATCTGTTTCACGATCGGTAAGGTTATCATGAGTTTTTCCTGATCCTGATTTTTCAGGTCTGCCTGCTTTTTTTATTATGATGTTAGCCTGGTCGGTCACAGAGATATGCTCATCAAATTCTTTTAATAACATATTATCGTACAGGGAACATATAACGGCTATCCAGAAGATACCCTTATTGTTTTTCTTCAGTCTGTGAAACTCACGGTTTCTGTTTTGTATACATGAAGGGTTGATAATAGCTATACCTATATTAACCTTTACCAGGAGTACCTGTAATTCATCCAGATTACACACTCTGTAAACAATATACCTTTTGCCTGACCTGTGAAGGATATTGGAGACGCCTTCATAAATTATATCTGAAGGTTCGATAATCGCTATGTTCATACCTGTTTTTTCATTCACTTTTTTTTCTCCATTTTTTCCACTACCGGGATTAGTATCATCTCCTCAATAAGTGTATGAATATTCAGGTCATATTCAAGTTCAAACAGGCTGATAAGGAATTTTCTTCTGAGAGGCAGTTCATTTTCTATGGAAATATGCTTCAGAAGAAGATTTTTTAAGTCGGTTAATTTGGTTTCAATATCTGTGTGGTGTTCACGAAACTCATTTACTGAAAAATCAGAGCCGGCATATTTTTCATCGGCACTGTTCAGCGAACAGAAATACGGAAAAGCGATATCATCCTCATAATCAAGATGATCAAGTACTTCTGTGAAATAATCATTAAAGAACTTTTCTATCAGGTTGATATCAATGGTACTATGACTTTCTTTCAGTTGCCTGATGAAATTGTTTATTTCAGGGTATTTGTCGTTTTTATAGTAGGTATGACTGTTTTTCAGAAATTTTATTATAACAGTGATATCCTTTATTGACTCCAGTTCTCTGGCAGTAGGGTAGAATCCGTTATACAGGTTGGCTATATTAAGAAAAGCATTGACATCAGTCCCATATTCACTGCATATCTGTTTAACAGTCTTGTCCTTGACCACAAAATCGACACCCAGATGCTCGAGGAAGAGAAGAAGATACGGGTTGTCCGATAGAAGGACGGACATCTTCATCCACGGTTCGACATATGTTTTGTGTGACTGATACATCCTGCATTTTCAGCAAATGTAGTAAAATATGAATTCATTCTGACACTGTCCGGAATAAATCATCTATTATACAGCTTTCTAAAGTTTCTCCTGCGGATTACTGTATATCAGTCATATATTGCAGGTCCGTCAGGCAGTGTTTTTCTGATAAAATCCCTCAGGTCATTATTTGCTTTTTCCAGGTCCTCATGCCTGAGATACATCATATGACCGCTTCTGTACCCTTTAAAGCTCAACCTTTCCTTCATTTTACCGCTGGGATCTATCTGCCACATGGTATATTTTGACGCAAAATAGGTACATGCCCCATCATAATAGCCTCCCTGGAACATTACGTGCAGGTAGGGGTTTGCTGCCATAGCCAGCCGCAGGTTTTCCCTTACCGTATTTTCAGACCTGTCCCACGGATAAACAGGGCCTGACATATTATATTTAATATCAGTCTTAAAGCCAAGCACTTCCCTTGTATAGTAATTAATTGCAGGAGTAAAGGCATGGTTCCATGTGCTCATCTCAATACTGAAGTCGGGTTTTACCCCGGCTTCTGTCTTATCAATACCCTTATATCGTGAATCAAGCCTTCCTATCATATAGCCTTTTTCATCCCTCAGCAGTTCTTTCCAGAAAAAGCTTGTGGGCAGATCCAGATTATGCTGTAGTATGGCTTTTTCTGAAATACCTGTATACCGAGACATCTTACGTGCAACTTCAAGCTTTTCGTTTTCGTCTATGAATCCTCCCTGAACTAAAGCAGGTATTAATGTATTAACTGTAAAATTCTCTGCTTCAGGTAATATTTCAAGCAAGTCCTTATGCTGCAGTTCATCCGGGAGTAATCCGTGATACCAGGCTGTCGCCGTATAATATGGCATATTAAGCCCGGAAGAAACAGGTACATCCGATTCAAATATTTTATAATCGGCCGGTGATACCATGATAACGCCATTGAGATACATCCACTGGCTGTTTTGCAGTTCATATGCGAGGCCTGACACTCTGATGCCACCATAGCTTTCTCCTATTATATATTTGGGTGACAGCCACCTGTTATTCCTCGAAACAAAATTATTTATCCAGGCTGCCAGGTATTTCACATCGGCATTTATACCGAAGAATAGCTTCGGGTCGGGCAGATTGCCGTCCTTATCTTTCACCATCCTTGAATAACCTGTATTCACCGGATTAACATAAACGATATCAGCCATATCGAGGATTGAGTAAGGATTTTCCCTTACTCCGTATGGTTGTACGGGGTATCCTTCATCGTCTATTTTTACTATCATGGGCCCGGTATATGCCATATGCATCCATACCGATGCAGCGCCGGGTCCCCCGTTAAAGGATATTATTAAAGGACGGGTATCGGCAGAACCGTTTATGTCTCTTTTATAATAAGTATAATATAAAGTAGCAACCACCTTGTCATCAATATAAACGGGTTGAGTGCCGGTTGTGGCAGTGTATGAAACCTTTTCCCCGTTTATTGTGGTACTGTGTCCGGTTATTACAGTAGTATCAACAGGTACCATTCTTTCCTGCCCGGGCAGGTTGAAGCTGAGTACCGAAAAAACAAGACCTAATATGATTTTTGTTCTCATCCTTGAATTATTTGCGGTTTACAACAGCAAATTACACCAATTTCTTCAATTAACCTTAGAATATAATATGTTGTAAATGCATGAAATATTGGATTATTGGATTATTGTGTCCATTCCATCGTTCCATTGTTCGACTTATGTTAATCAGCATATATTCTATAATGGTAAATTTGTATATTACAAAACCTATTAAATATCAATGTCAGAGAAGAATTAGGCTTATAAACATTTCAACAAATCAATATAATGATATCAAGATTAAAGTTCCGGTTACTGTATACATGTATACTTGTAACAGTTTTTTCCCTGAATGCACAGGACGGGAAAAAGATTTTGAATGTAGATGACTATGACAGGTGGAGCAGCATCGGTTCCGTCAGTATTTCGGACGACGGTAGTTGGATTACTTATGCCTGTACACCTAACGGAGGTGATGATACTCTCTATATCAAGGATATAGAATCGGGGAAGGTTTATACCGAACCGTATTGCAGCGACCCGGAGTTTTCAAGGGATTCAAGGTGGGTGGTTTATAAACGTAACATGAAACAAAAGGAAGCTGAGAAACTACGTAAAAGCAAGAAGCCTGTTTACAGCAAGGGTGTTCTGCTTAACCTCAGTACAGGTGAAAAAACCGAATGGGAGAAGGCAGGCAACATTAGCCTTTCTCCTTCTTCGGATTACCTTGTTGTGAAGAAGGAATCCGAAAACAAGGATTTTGATGGCAGAGATATGCTTGTTAAAAACCTTAAAACAGGAGAGTTGATGAATATCGGGAATGTAACTGATTTTAAGTTTAACAGGAGAGGAACTCATCTTGCCTATCTTATTGATGCCGATAACAGGGCAGGTAACGGTATCTATTTAATGGATATGGACAAAGGCTCCATAATGTCCCTTGATACTGATACCCTGACATACAGTCAGCTTACCTGGGATGACGAGATGCTGTATCGTACGGAGGATGACCGTAAAGGCAAAGCCCTGGCTGTGCTTAAAGGCAATAAACCCGACAGCCTCGGGCAGAGGATTAATAAGCTTTTGGTATTTAGGGGATCAGACCTTGCAGAGCCTGAGAAGATTGTGTTTGACCCGGCATTGGCAAGCGGTTTTCCGGATGATTATGTATTAAGCGAACTGGGCAGACTTTCTTTCAGTCTTGACAATGAACGTTTAATCCTGAGTATTAAAGAGCAGGAAAAGGTTATGAAGCTGGGTCGCGATACAATAGCTAATGTCGATGTATGGCACTGGAATGATGAGCTCATACAATCGGAACAGATGGTTCGGTCAAGAAGGGATAGCAGAGCTACATATGCCGCTTTGTTACATCTCGGCAATATGAAGTTTATACAGCTTGAATCGGACGATATGAGAAGTAGTATGATAAACAGGAATGCAGACAGGATCGTAGGCGGTGATCCGAAGCCCTATCTTTCCAGTGATTACTGGGATAGTAATTACAATGACTATTATCTTATAGATCCGGAAAGCGGTGACAAGACACTTATTGAAAAAAAGGTGGGCCGTCAGATGGGATTATCACCCGGTGGAGACTATTTTCTTTATTTTAAAAACGGTCAGTTTTATGCTTATGACCTGACTTCAAAAAAGCTTATCAATATATCTGAAAATGTTGGGGTTAGCTTTGTCGATGTCACAGAAGACCATCCATCTGAAAATTCGTCCTACGGACTTGCAGGCTGGTCATCCGACAGGAAAACCGTATTTCTGAATCACTTGTATGATATATGGGCTGTTTCGATGGATGGCAGTGGTGGTCATAACATAACCGGCAATTATGGTACGGATAATGAGATCAGGTTCAGGTTTAACAGGGGAGGAGGAGGTTTCAGGAGAATGATGGCACCAACAGATGAAGACCCCTTTATTTATCCTGATAAAGATAATTATCTTACCGCCTATGGTGAATGGACAAAGAAATCTGGTTACTTTCTTCTTGATGACGGTAATAAACCAAAAGAGCTCATTTATGACGATGCCGGTTACGGAAGGCTTACAAAAGCACATGATGCAGATGTATTTCTTTTTACAAGGGAGACATTTGTTGATTTCCCTGACTATTATACTGTTGATTCACGTTTCAGGAAACCTGTAAGACAGACGGATGCAAATCCGCAACAGGATGAATATGCGTGGGGCAGGAGGATACTGGTCGATTTTGAGAATGAGCATGGCGACAGATTACAGGCAACCCTGGCTTTGCCTGCCGGCTATGAGAAAGGGAAGAGATACCCGATGATAGTATATTTCTATGAGAAAGTGTCAAACCAGCATCATACTTATTCAATGCCAAGGTATGATGACCGTCCGCACATGTCGACTTATGCCGGTAACGGATACCTGGTGCTGATGCCCGACATTAAGTATTATGAAGGCCGTCCTGGCTGGAACGCACTGGATTGTGTGACTTCCGCCACAAAAAAGGTTATTGATGAAGGTTATGCAGACCCGGACCATATCGGTTTGCAGGGCCACAGTTGGGGCGGCTACGAGTCTTCATTCATTCTGACACAGACCGATATGTATGCCTGTGTAGTGACCGGAGCTCCTCTTACCGACCTGACGAGCATGTATAATATTTTGTATAAGAATTCAGGGTCAAGTAACCAGAGTATATTTGAATACGGACAGGTAAGGATGGGTAAGAGCATGTTTGAAGATATGGATAATTACCTTGCACAATCACCTGTTCACAATGCACAGGGAATAAGTACTCCGTTTATGATCCTTCACGGTACGGTTGACGGTGCTGTTGACTGGAACCAGGGACTTGAGTTTTATAATGCGGCAAGGAGGCTTGGAAAGACAGTCATACTATTATCATATCCCGATGAGAATCATCATTTGGCAAATAAAAACAACCAGATCGATTTTCAGAGAAGAATGAAACAATTTTTCGACTGTTATCTTATGGATAAGCCGGCTCCTGACTGGATGAAGGAGGGCATATCATATAAGGATAAACTGTACAATAAGACAAAATAAGCAGCGAAGCTACTATAAATTATGGCTGTCTGACAGCTCTACTGTCAGGCAGCCGGACTGCTATCGAATCATTCTTTCGCTGTTGAGAGGTACAGGCCGTTAAAGAACAGTTTAAAGGTTCCGTGCGACTGAGCCCTGAACAGTATCTCCGGGCCGAACAGGAAGAGCTTTCCGTTACCGATCTCTGCTTCTGCTATTGCAGTGCCTCCGTAGAGCCTGTCCTGCCCCCATGCCCAGCCGCTTCGTAACGGCTTGTCGCTATCGAACCATGCAACCTGTGTGACCCCCATCTTATCGGCATCAGGTTTAAGCCTGAAGACAGGGCTGTTATTAAAGAATATATCCACCCTTTCTTTCATTCCCCAGGCAACGGGAAGAGTATTATCAAGCCTTACCTGTAGTATGGAAGAAGGTATAAAATATGTTTCTCTTCCAAGCCGTTCCCCGTTCCTGTCAACTATATGACTGCTTAAAGGGAGATTTGCATGGTATGCCATGTTGGTGGAGCTTCCTATTGTGATTATTGTTCCTCCCTTTTTCATAAATTCCAGCAATTGCGGTATGGTTTTATCGTTTGTGATACTACCAAGCCAATCCTGATATTCTTCAGGTATATTGCTGTTATCATCATCACCGTATCCCTGGAAGTATCTTCCGGGATCGCCATTTGGAATAGCTCCAGATACAAATACCAGAACGTCGAAATCATCTTCCAGATTTCCTTCATCCAGCCTTTTAGGGAACACTTTCTCGTAAGGGAATTCAAACTGTTCGAGTATATACCGGGTCCATCCCGATTGCATCGACCCTCCGTACCTGTCCCACAAACCGATACGTACTTTGTTTAACTGTATTTTATCTCCTGAAGGGGCATTACCGGTTCCTGTAAAATTTATTCCCAGTTCCCCGGCAGACTGCTCAATTATTCCTTCCGATTTACGGGATGCAGGAATATAGATAGTACCGGCAGGCCATTCCCTGTCCTTGTAAACGGAAGGTTCTTTCAGCCAGTATACTTTCTGATTTGCCGCAAGCAACCTGTTTACTACAGTAGCAGCATCATTTATGGCGTGATCAAGCAGGAATCCCTTTGTATTGTTATCCTCAGAAACTTTACCTTTTAGAGGTGTTGCCAGATCCTCAATATCTTCAAAAGGTCCTTCTACTGCGTCGAGTATGCGGTCAAACTCTATGCCCATCTGAAATGCAAGTGTATATCCGGCATTATCATACGGAGGATTAGGAGGGCCTCCTTCATACCGGAAGTCATCGGGGTGATCCTGTGGTTCAAAAAGATCCAGAATATGAGGTCTGAATGACTGATTTGTCATAAAGATAAGCGATCCTTCAGGATATGTTTTACCGTTTAGGGTAAAGTCGCTTGTTGCTTTTTTGACAGAGACACCGTTTTTAATAAATGCATTGGCAAATTTAACTGCCGTGGGAAAATCAGGCTGGTCCGAAGGCAGTATATAAGCCCTTGGATCCCTGTTTTCAGGCAGTTTGAGGTATTTCATATATTTCATGTCATATCCTCTTCTGTAAGAATTTTGCCTGCTATTGCTTTTTTCTTCATCCGATGCAATCTCTTTCATGTTCTCTATAATAACAGGATGAAGGGTCCAGTTATCATGGCTCCCTTTTTCAATATTATTCCTTCCCATCAGATACCTGTTGTAAAGCAAGGGTTCCCTGTACCTTGAGGCATAATCCAGAATTGCCATATTCATGGTGTATGAATACTCTATCGCCTGCCTGAACGGGAATACTCCCGGCTGGACGGGATAGGGAAGGTCATTGGTAGGCAGTTGCCTGTCGGGATTGAATTCAACCTCTACAGGAGTGGGATTACCTTTGATCTCGGTAAGTATGCCTATCTGGTTATGAAAATATCCTGTTGTACGCAGGTTACCGTTAAACCATGTTGAGTAGCTTGCAACCGATCTCATCCCGCTTCCGGGTTTGTTTTCAGCTACAAGCCTGCTGTGCATAGCCAGCCCTACCGTTTGTATGCCTGTTACAAGGATAGGATCGAAATTGTAGTTTATCGGATCACGGAAAGGAGGGATGAAGACAACCATCCCGTTAGGGCCGCTCTGGTGGTGGTTATACATGATCTGCGGAAACCATTCCCTGTACATGATCCTCGACATGTTTTCCGTTTCAGGCTGCGTAACCATGTATGAATCGCGGTTATTGTCATGACCTGTATATTTCTGATACAAACGTGGCAGGCTCCTGGTGCTACGCTCTTCCGGTACCTCGTTTCTCATATACCAGTTACCGATTAGCTCAAGACCGTCGGGGTTGGCAAATACTGCAAGCAGTATCACATCATCAAGTATCCTGAGTGTTTCGTCATCATCGCGGCTTACCATTCTGTAAACAGTCTCGATAAGCTGATGCGAGCCTACAACTTCCGTAGCATGTAGTCCTCCATCTATCCAGATAACTGCTTTTCCTGTTTTTGCAAGCTCACGGGCTTCGGCCGGACTTAAATCTTTTGCCAGTGCCAGCCTGGCTGATACAGCCCTGTGATGCTCCAGGTTTTTCAGGTTTTCAGGACTACTTATAATAGCCATATATTGAGATCTTCCTTCGGCTGTATTTCCGATATTGTCCAGGATCATACGGTCTGATTCCTGCTCCAGCAGCTTAAAGTAATCAAGGGCATTGGTATAGTTGGTCAGGTGATAATCAGCACCCATCTGAAAACCGAAAAAGGATTCCGGGCTGGTTATACTTTTCTGAGCTGACAGGCCGGGACCATACAGAGTCATTATTACTGTTATTGCTGCAAAGAAAACTGTAAATCGGAAACAGGATTTGTTCATAAGGCTTTTCATTATTTCTATGGAGTTTTATAAAAATGAGGGTTAAATTTAGCTAAATTGTTTTACCGGATTACCTGTTGAAATCTAAAAATATGTTAAATGATGTCATTATTTATTTTATGCTGTATTTATTAACAGGCTTACTGTAAGACGAAAGACGAAAGACAAAAGGCAAAAGACAAAAGTAAGTAAAAAGGGATTAGGGATTAGGAATCAGGGATTAGGCGACAGATTGAGAGATGAGAAATGAGAGATGGTTAAGTTGTTCAGTATCTGAGTCTCTCTGTCCGGCCTCTACTGTGTTAATTGGTTAATTAGCAGTGATTTAAATACTATTTATACATGATCATCTAAACTCATTTTCAACTTCATTCAACTTTCAGCTCCAATTCAGGACGGGACATTCACTTCACTGTTCACCATTCACTGTTCACCATTCACTGTTTCCGTTAGCCGTTAGTCGTTAGTCGTTTGTCGTTTGTCTCATAATGAAACATATGTTTCAGTCTTGTACAGCGCTGTTTTGTTTAAGTATCATATATACAGCTAATTAAATTGATCGGCATAGCTTTTGGAATACATAGAAAACACTATTTGTATTTATGGACAGACCGCTTACAAAAGCTCAGAAGAGAAAGATACTGACACGCCAGGTGTTAAAGGTTGCTGTAATACTGGTTATACCGGTAGTGGTCATATTTTTATTAAGAAATTCTTTTTTACCCAGGCTAAGCTATGAACAGCTCAGAACGGCTGTTGCAGAAAAGGGAGATATGACCGTTACTGTTTCAGGCGCCGGTGTTGTGATACCTAATTACGAGGAAAGTATAACAGCTCCGTTCAGGACAAAAATATTAAATATTTACAGACAGCCGGGAGATCAGGTAGATGAAGGCGATACATTGATGATACTTGATAATGAGGTCGCCGTTAATGAACTGGATCGTCTCAGGAATGAAATGGAATTGATGATGATCAGGAAAGAAGGCCTTGAGACGGATCTGAGGCAGATTATGGAGGATTTTCATTACAGCAGGCTCATTAAAGAACTGAGAGTAGAAGGTCTTCAGTCGGATTACGATAATGAGGCGAAACTAAATGAGATGGGAGGCACTCCAAAAGAGAAGGTAAAGAAGGCAGAGACTGAACTCAGAATTGCTCGTCTCGAACTGGAGCAGGCGGAAATAAATCATAATAATGCGGTAAGTTCAGGAAGATCTTCTGTAAGAGAGATGGAAACACAGATTAGGATACAGAAGACGCTGATCAGGGATGCGGAAATAGTAGTATCACAGTCATATGTAAGGTCCCCGTTCACGGGTAACCTGAGCACGATCAATGATAATCCGGGTGTTATGGTTACCCAGGGACAGGAGATAGCCCGTATTGCGGATTATTCGCGTTACAAAATAAAAGGCACTGTCAGTAATTCATGGACAGGAAGGATAAGAAGCGGGCAGAAAGTATTCATCAGAAACAAGGAACAGCTTCTGGAAGGCACAATTGAGACTGTCTCGCCTGTTATTTCAAACGGGATGCTTGAATTCGTTACACGAATAGATACCGGTGATATTGAGAACCTCAGGACAAACCAGCAACTTGAGCTAAGGGTGATCCTTTCATACAAGGATGAGGTTGTGAGGATACCCAACGGATACTATTATACAGACCGCGGTTATAAGGATATGTTCATAATTGATAACGGCATGGCAAACAGGAGGAAAATACTGTTTGGCGATGCCAATTTTGATTATGTCGAAGTGCTGGAGGGTTTGCAGCCGGGAGAAGAAATAATACTGGAGGATATTTCAAAAAAATATGAAAGGGATGAATTGAAGATAAAATATTAATACTATTAATAATACTGATAATGATTAGTTTGAAAAACATTTCTAAAGTCTACAGGACGAAATCAATTGAAACGTTGGCCCTGGATGGTATAGACCTGGGCATCAGCAAGGGTGAGTTTGTTTCGGTAATGGGCCCTTCAGGATGTGGCAAGAGTACATTGTTGAATATAATAGGCATCCTGGATGAACCTACCGGAGGAAAGGTTGTACTTGACGGTGAAGAGATACTGTCGTATGAAGACAAAAAGATCGCAAGACTAAGGAACAGAAAAATAGGGTTTATTTTCCAGAGCTTTCACCTTGTTAAGGAACTTGATGTATTTGATAATGTTGAGCTTCCGCTCATATATAGAAAAATGCCGCGCCCGGAAAGAAAAGAGAGGGTAGATGAGGCCCTCAGTCTTGTCGGTTTATCAAACAGGATGAGGCATTATCCTTCCCAGATGTCGGGAGGACAGAGTCAGCGCACAGCTATAGCAAGGGCTATAGTCGGCAATCCCGAGATTCTTCTTGCTGATGAACCGACAGGTAACCTCGACAGCAAGATGGGATCGGAAATAATGGAAATACTTACAAACCTGAATGACAAAGGTACAACCATAGTAATGGTGACACATGATGAGAACCTTGCAAAGGATACAAACAGGATCATCAGGATGTTTGACGGTAAGCTAGTCGGTTGAAAGAAAGTAATACAATGAGATATGTTTAAAAATTATTTTAAGATATTTTTAAAGGTAACGCAGCAGAACAAGCTGTTTACCTTTCTCAGTGTCTTCGGGATAAGCCTTACTATTATGTTTATTATGATCCTCTCAATGACACTGGAAAACATAATAAAAGGATCAGGTCCCGAAGAAGACTCTGAACTGCTCCTGTATGCATGGAGACTTAAGACGCAAAGTACTGAAGAAGGTAAAAACTCAAATTCACAAAGCTCCTTAAGTAAATTAATGTTCGAAAATTATTTCAAAGACCTGAAGTCTCCCGAGATAATAAGCCTGAAGCAAACCGAACAATGGGAGTTTATCTATAACGGAAACAGGTACCATGAAGTATGTATGAACACAGACGGAAATTTCTGGAAGATCTATCATTTTGATTTCATTGAAGGCAGGCCTTTTACCCGGGAAGAGGTTGATGCAAATAATAACTATGCAGTTATAAGTGAATCATTGAAAGAAGTATTTTTTGGTAATGATGAACCGGCAATAGGCAAGAGTATTGATTATAATAATATTATGCTAACAGTAGTAGGTGTGGTCAGGGATGCTCCGGCAACAGCAATGCATACAGGAGCAGCTATATATAAGCCGTATAATCTGATAATAAGTCCGACGACAGGAGAGTATCATGGAAATTATACAATAGTTTTCAAAGCGAAAGAAAAGAAAGACAAGGCTGCTATTGTCAAAGAAGCCCAGGAAGTATTACACAGGATCGACCTGGCTGATGATAAACTCAGGTTCTTCATGCCCGGCCCTTCAAGTGAATTAGACAGAATGCTGATAGGATACGGTGATCCTGAAGATTTCTCGGGAAGGGCAAAACCCATAATGCTTTTTCTCGGACAGATACTGGGATTCATGCTCTTACCTGCCATTAACCTGATGGCACTTAACTTTTCCAGGATGCGGGAAAGATCAGAAGAAATAGGTGTCAGAAAAACATTCGGGGCAACAATACCCGTAATCAGAAAACAATTTGTATTTGAGAATATTATGTTAACAATTTTCGGAGGTATTATAGGAATAATCCTGTCATATCTTCTTGTAGTTCTTTTCGGATCACAGATAAGGATACCTCTTAATTTCTTTACATCTGTTGAACTAAGCTTTTCATTTAATCCCCTGGTTTTCATTATTGCACTGGTCAGTTGCCTTCTGTTTGCCTTATTGTCAGGTGTTCTCCCCGCTATGAGAATGTCAGGAATGAAGCCGGTTAAAATATTGAGAGGAGGTGAGTTATGATACGTATATTCTTCAAAACGATCTGGAATCAGCGGTCAAGGAATATATTGATCTTTCTTGAGTTCTTCCTGATCTATGTGGTACTTTCGAACCTGTCTATCTTCTATACGGATATGATCTCAATTAAGCTGATCCCAAATTGTTACCATTTTGAAGATGTGGTAAAGATCAAAATTTATTCAAAAGGAGATGAATCGGATGAGAACCACTTAGGGACGCATATTCTGAATCTTAAAAGAGCTCTTTCAATGAATGAATATGTTGAGAGTGTATCAGTCTCACAGTGGGCAACACCTTTCAATTATAATCTGGCATCAAACAGCTATAAATACAATGATGAGAACGTCAATGTTGCAATAAGGAATGTTGATCCTGAATATAGTGATGTTTTCAAAATTAATCCGGTTAAAGGAAGGTGGTTCGATGATACCGATATCGGAAAAAAAGTTGAACCTGCAGTTATAAGCAGGATGGTTGAGGATGAGACTTTCGGTGGTGATGCCATTGGCAAACGATTTGGTGAGGACGATGAAGAGTATGAGGTAATCGGGGTTACCGATGAATTTAAAAGAAGCGATATTGAGAAGCCCTATGGCAATATGTTCAGATTGCTGGGAATAACAGGAGAGAAAACCTACAACGATGTGACTTTCCAGATACGGATCAAACCCGGACATGTCAGTGATTTTCTGAATGTTGCCAACAGAGAGATATTCTCTGTTCTGAATGATGACCACTGGACAATAGGAAGCATAAATACACTTGAAAATCAAAGGATGGAGCAAAATGACAATAGCCGTATAAAGCGATTGATCGTATTGCTGATAGCCATATTTGTCATGCTGAATATTGTGCTTGGAGTAATTGGTATACTTTGGTATAATACTAACCTCAGAACACACGAAATAGGCATAAAGAAAGCAATGGGTAGTCATGGAAAGAGAATTACGAGACATATTGTGCTTGAAAGTCTCATAATTGCAGTCTTAAGCTCAATACCGGTTATAATAATACTGGCGCAGGCAGAAGGGCTAAGGATAGCCCCTGTAAAAGGTGACTTGTTTTTGTTATCACAGCTTATTGCCTTTGTTATAATGATAGTACTGGTAATTATCTGTACATGGTTGCCATCGAAACTGGCATCAGATATTCATCCGGCAACTGCTCTTAAATATGAGTGATATATTTCGTATTTTTGGCATATGGCCCATAAGTTTAAAATACTTATAGCTGATGACGATCAGGCAATAAGGACTTCACTTAAATTTCTTTTAGACAGGGCCGGTTATGAAACGGTAACCGGTTCCGGTCCGGAGGAAATAATGTCTGCCGTGAGAAAATCAGGACTCGACCTTATAGTACTCGATATGAACTATTCCTATGATAACACAGGCAGGGAAGGAATAGAACTTATCAGGAAGATCAGAATATTTTGTCCAGATTGCCCCGTTATACTTATAACAGCCTGGGGCTCTGTCGAACTGGCGGTAAGGGGAATTAAGGCAGGTGCTTATGATTTTATAACCAAGCCATGGAATAACAGGGTGTTACTGGATACAATCGAAGCGGCACTTAAACTGAAAGCAGGTGCGGAGCCGGATGAAGAACTAACCCGTCAGGAACTGGATGCAGCCTATGATTTTAGTAATATTATAGGAAAGGACAGGCAGATTGTTAAATTGCTTTCCAGGATAGCAAGGATAGCAGATACCAATGCACCGGTTCTGATCACGGGAGAGAGCGGTACTGGTAAAGAACTTGTTGCTGAAGCTATACACAGGAACAGTCCCAGAAAGAACAAAGCCTTCGTGAAGGTAAACCTTGGTGGAATGTCGGCTTCATTGTTTGAGTCGGAGATGTTCGGCCACAAGAAAGGAGCATTCACAGATGCCTACAGTGATAGAAAAGGCAGATTTGAAGCAGCAGACGGCGGTAGCATATTTCTGGATGAGATAGGAGAACTGGACCTTCAGTCGCAGGTGAAGCTTCTTCGTGTACTTCAGGAACAATCGTTTGAGAGACTGGGTGATAACACGACGATAAATGTGGATGTAAGGATTATCTGTGCAACGAACAGAAACCTTGCGGATATGGTTTCAGACCGGCTTTTCAGAGAAGACCTTCTTTACAGGATAAACCTGATACATCTGTTAATCCCGCCTCTTAGGGACAGAAGGTCAGATATTACGGAACTGGCCGGTTTTTTCCTGAGATCAGCCGGGGAGAAATACGGTACCGGTATAAGAACTGTTTCTGAAGATGGTATTAAATGGCTTAAAAATAATGAATGGCCCGGAAATGTAAGGGAGCTAAGGAACACAATAGAAAGAGCAGCACTCATCTTTAACAGTCAGGTACTTGGCATGGAAGAGCTGTCTGAAGCTGTATTGTCCGGAGGTAAGGAACCTAAAAATATAAGACCAGGGAAGGCGTCCTCTCTTAATCTTGAACAAAAAGAAAAAGAGACTATCATGAAAGCTCTTGCGGATTATGGCGATAATATGTCCATGGTAGCTAAAGTCCTTGGTATAAGCAGAGCCACACTTTACAGGAAACTAAAGAAATATAATCTGAAAGATGAGAGCTAGAACAATCCTGTTGCTTCTTATTATTCTTATTAACATTGCCTTACTGGTTCTGATTAATCTTTTACTTAAAGAGAAAACATGGTTATTGATTGCATCTGAAATTGCAGCGATATTAATAATGGTGCTTATGATCATGATGCTCCAGCGTACACTCAGACCTGTAAATATTATGAAAAGGGGCCTCGACCTTTTGAGGGAGGAAGATTTTACCACATCACTGATTGAAACGGGATATGCAGATGTTGATGAATTGATAAAGGTGTTTAACAGGATGATAGCCCGCTTACGTAAAGAAAAACTTACCATACGTGAACAAAACCATTTTCTTGATCTGCTGATCAAGTCCACACCATCGGGACTGATCATTACCAGTACTGACGGGAGCATAATATCAGTGAACAGCGCTGCTGAGAAGATGTTCAATATGGGAAAGGATATGAATACTATAATAAATGTCAGTGAAATACCACTGCTGTCGGAAATTGATGTCGTGAACATGAAGGACAGGGATAGAATAACATTCTCGAAAGGTAATTTAAAATATGTGCTGCAGAAGGATTCATATTATAATAAAGGCTTTAATCATCCTTTTTATCTGCTTAATGAGCTGACAAATGAGCTGAGGGAAGCGGAGAAAAGAGCATATGGCAAGGTCATCAGGATGATGGCCCATGAAGTGAATAATACTGTGGGAGCGGTAAACTCTATTCTTTCATCCGTATTATCCGATAAGGAACTGCCTGATGATAATGGAGAGGACGAAAATACTATGATTCTCAAAGTTGCCCTGGCAAGGAATGAACAGTTAAACAGGTTTATGAAGCGTTTTTCAGACGTTATTAAGATACCCTTGCCCGACAGGTCGCGTTATGAATTGAATGATTCCGTCAGCGCGGTAGTAAATCTGTATTCGAAATTACTTAGTGATAAGAACATAGTACTGAACCTGTCCATGGCAGAGCCTTCACCATATATTTTTGCCGACAGGAGCCAGATAGAACAGGTAATTACCAATATAATCAAAAATGCGGCAGAAGCTATTGGATCGGACGGTGAGATAAGGGTCATAAGCATAAATAGTCCTCCTGTTCTGAAGATCGTTGATAACGGTCACGGGCTGGATAAGAAAAGCATGAATAAACTGTTTACTCCCTTTTATACAACAAAAACCGACGGGCAGGGCATAGGGCTGACTGTTGTAAACGAGATACTTGTTAATCACGGATTCAGGTTCAGCCTGCATCCGGATGAAAAAGGCCTTACGGAGTTTATGATCAGGTTCCCGGGCTGATATGAAGAGCATCCGGTTCAGTATGTTACTCTTAAATACTGACCCAATCAGTTTGTTATTAATAGTCTCAGCATTTCTTCCGGAATCCGTATGGGTTTACTGGTTTCGCTGTCGACCATTACCAGGGTTGTATTCCCTTCGGCACACAGCTTATTGTCTTCACTGTTTTCAAAAAAATAAGCAATACCTATACGAAGGGGAGTAAGCAAGCTGAATTCCAGTTTACATATAATGTTGTCAGTAAGCAATATAGGATGCCTGTATTTACATGATGCTTCAGATACAAAAAAAGCTATATCATTTTCTGCATAATCGATCAGTTCCTTGAGCATAATCTCTGTACGGGCATTTTCCATATAGGTGAAATACACGGCATTATTGACATGACCGTTCATATCAATATCTGAGTAACGGATGGTTACCGGTACGGTGAATGTTTTCATATAATAAAGTTCCTTATTCCGGGCTTAAAGTTAGGATTAATTTATTTCCAGGGAGGAACAGTCCTTTTTTCTTTTTCTTTATCCTCATCTTTAGGCATATATGGAATTTCCTGTATCATCCAGTCCGCAGCTTCCTTCCCTTTGAGATAGTGGTCGAAATATTCTTTTAAGCGGGTCTGAATATCTATTCTGTTGCTTTTCTTTCTGAGTCCATGTCCTTCGCCCTGGTATGACAGAAAAACAACAGGCTTTTTCAGATATCGTAAAATATTGTAGAAGCCGAAGGAATGTTCCCATTGAACAACGTTATCGGCTGTACCGTGGAACAGCATGAGGGGGGTATTCATATTGGCTGCATTAAATACAGCGGATTCTCTTATAAACATATCCGTATTGCTTGTAGGGTCAGTACCCAGCCTTCCCTGCCCGGTAATATAGTAATCCTGTTCATTGGAACCATCCCTGACAATATCTATATCAAAACCCTGTACCAGGTTGCTCACACCAGCGCCGGCGGCAATAGCTGCAAACCTGTTTTTCTGTGTGGACATATACATGCCGCAATGGCCGCCGAAACTAAAGCCTTCATATCCTATCCTGTCTTTATCTGCATACCCTAGTTCAATGACTTTTTTAATAGCGGCATCGATACATTCATGCATGTCCGAGTGAGGTGTCCCGATATTAAAATGTATATCGGGATGAAGAACAAGGTATCCGTCCGAAACATACATCATCTCACATATGCTGGAGCCCGACAGCGATGGCTGGGGATACTGGTACATGTCCTGTGACAGTTTTTCGTATGAATAGACAACCACAGGTAATTTCCGGCCCTTACTGTAGCTATCAGGAATACTTAGTGTCCCCTGCAATGGTACACCGTCATCATTGGTATAATCAAACAGTATCCTGGTTCCCCAGATATAATCATCCTGCTGAGGATTGGTATTGGTTATTTTCTTTGAATCAGAGAAGCTTAAATCACTCAGATAAGATTCAGGGTAATTTATATAGTCTCCTTTTTTATAGATGATTACATCTGATTTTTTGGCTTTGAGCAAACCACTGGACCACACAGAATTTCCAAATGATGCAGGTTCATAGATCAGTTTCTTAAGAGTATTATTACTAAGCTTATAGTAGCCTGCATATTTGGTTTTAAGACTGAATGCAGATAATATAATATCAGTGTTCAGGTCGATATACCTGTCCTCAGGTTGATCTTCTCTTTTAAAACTGTTATCATCAAGTCTGAAACGGATTTCATCTTTCCCGTTTGCAGAAGATGTAAGGTTTACAGCCTCTGTCTTATTGTTTAACGGGATAAGCCACATGTCAAGCTTATGGCTGACAATAACTGCATTCCGATCCTTAACCCAGCCTGTAAAACCATAATCGGGAACATAACCGTAATGGTCGTTTTCATCATCTATAAAGGATATATCCATCCCAGCAGTGATATTCTCCATAGCATCCGTCTTAAGGTCATAATACCAGTAATGACCGTCCTTCCACAGAATTATTTTTTCTCCGTCAGGAGACATCTCAATACTGCCTGCATATTCCTCAGCTATCAGTTGCCTGTCACCTGTTGTCAGGTTTACCTTGTACAGGTCATACTTTCTCACATCCCAGTCAGAGACATATTTACCGTTATCGGCACATACGGCCCATTTGTCGGTTCCCCTGCTTCTGATGAGCCTTTGTTCTTCGCCGGTAAGTTGTATCAGTTTGTCAGATTTGAGGATGAACAGTGCATCATAAACCACATTCTCGTTTCTTTGCTCTTCAATCATCCTCTGAGAAAGGAGCTTCTTGTCTTTCCAGTGCCAGACATTTACTGTCGATTCTTCTTCACTCTTCTTTTTCTCTTTTGCATTATCCTTATTTTGTTCACTGTCATATTCTTTGATCTTAATAAAAAGCCTTTCGTCATCATTACTCCATGTTATTTCATTTGGGAGTTGAGCGGTTCGCACAGCCGGAGCCATGTTTTCGGGCATTCCTTCAATGTCTTTCACCGTATATTCGGAATATCTGACTTTTTTCGAATTAATATCAGATATGACAACTATAGCCATACCTGCAATATCAACATTATCATTTATGTTATTGTATCTAAGGGCTGCAATGGAACTCCTGTCATTGTTCCATGACAGGTTTGAAAAGACATAATTACCTGTTATCAGCGCCCTGGTTGTCATATCTTCGGGATTATACAGGTAAATACCATTTCCTCTTTTATCATCCGAAGATATTGTATAGATAAAGAGATCAGACTTTTTATCCGCTGTTATATACTCACCTGTATTACCAGTATAATGTTCACTTCGGTTGTTAAGGTCGTATATTGACAGACTGTTGTCATCACTTGTCAGAAAGTAGTCCCTGTCTTCAGCAAACCGGTATTCTGCATCCGACATATACTGTATGCTGTCACCCGTGTAAAGGTTTCTTAGTACAATAGCCCCTTTACTGTTTTCTTTTTCCGCCTTTTTAGCCTTTCCGGCCTCTTTTGCCTCTTCCGCTTTTTCATCCTTTGCTCTTCTGTAAGCTATCCACCGGGAGGAAGAAGAGAAGACAGGATTAGTTCCCTTTGGTATTTTATATTTCAACCCGCTTTTGGTATTATAGATATACAGCACATCCGTTCTGGCATCTTTACCATAGAGAGCCTGATCAACAGAGTCTTTGGCGGCATCGCCATCCTCCTTTTCCGGTTTTTCAGTAAGCGAATAAATTACAGTATACCAGTTTCCGTCATCAGATAAGCTTACGGAGCTGTTTCTCCATAATTCGACATCTTCAAGCCGGAGTATTTTTTTCGATGCACCGGATTGAGCTTTAACATCGTTAATACCTGTACAAAGCAGGATGATCGTGATAAAAATATTGATTGCCGAAGTAAAAAAGTATTTCATGACAGATAGATTTAAGTTTTTATAGAAATTAATTCCTCTATTGCGCTGCAATATTACCATTGAAGAGTCCACAGTCTTCAGTCTTCAGTCCACAGTCTTCAGTCTTCAGTCCACAGTCTTCAGTCTTCAGTCCACAGTCTTCAGTCTTCAGTCCACAGTCTTCAGTCTTCAGTCAGACACACAATGATAATTGGTATATTTGTTAATTAGTTAATTGGTTAATTTGTTAATTGGTTAATTAGTTAATTTGTAGAGCTATGAATTGCTTTTCTAATTCCTAATCCCTAGTCCCTAATCCCTTCTATTTACTATCATTGCTCGTCCCCACCGACCACAATCACTATCCCCTCGCGAGCTCACAGTACTTGTATGCTTCCAGCATACTCGCACTGCTCGGTTCCAATACTCCAATATTCCAATATTCCATTACTCCATTGTTACAGTATTGCTCGCCCCCACTAACCACAATCACTTGTTGCTCGCGAGCTCGTCACCTTCGCTTACCTTCGGCAAACTCAGGCTCCTCGGTTCCAGTATTCCAGTATTTGGTCTGTCTTATAATTAGCTTGTTACCAAATTTGTCAAATAATAATTATATGAATTTTCATACAAACTATAAATATACAATTTGAAGTTCACATTATTGCATCAGGGAAGGCTGTTTTACAAGCATAATATGTTAATGAAAAATCAGGAAATCCGTATTTTTGCATTTCTGTCGGGTATTATTAAAAGAACATGTTGGAAAACATATTTAGCCTCAGCTGCGATTGTATGTATGAATAACTGTAATTTTATATAATGAAAATGCTACAGATATGAAAAATATAAATTTTTGGTGGGTTCTCCTGGTAGGGATGTTAATTGTACTTACCGGAGTTACCTTACGAACAGGAAATAAGACAGCTTTATCTGCAATACTGATTATTACAGGAGTTTTGACTGAATTTATTTCAGTGTATTTTATTATTAAAAAAGCAGTATTAAGAAGAACAAAATAAATTATCAGAATTGGATACAGTTTTCTATTATTGCTTTTATGTTTAACTTCGCCCAAGCGGCAGGCTTGCAATTTGTAATTGAAATAATTATTATTTATTTTGTTACTCCCTTAAGGGTGTCTGATAATTTAATACAATTTTTGCCCTCTGGTTAAACCGGATTTATTTTTTACCGGGATAAAAAAAGAATAAATAATGATTCAACAGTTTAATAATTAAATATTTATTGCAGTCATCCCTTTTTAAATCAATCCGGGGCAGATCAATTTTCATTACTGTTGTGATGTTAATTTCTGCTATCAACCTTCATGCACAGGAAGAAAGCAGGTTTAACTGGTATTTCGGCAGCAGGGTTCACTATGGTTTTATGCATCCTTTCAGGAAAAGTGTAAAGTATAATGTTACCGATCATATTTATAGTCTTGAACTATTCGCCGGCAGGCAGTATACCGGAATCAACTTCTGGGACCGGTTGTACCGGTATCCGGAGGCCGGAATCGGGTATTATTACGGCAGTCTTGGCAATAACAAAGTATTCGGAAAGGCACATGCTCTATACCCTTATTTCAGTGCACCTCTTTATTCCGGGAAAAAATACAGGGCAAATTACCTGATAGGGGCAGGAGTGGCATATATAACAAAGACTTTTGATCTGGACGAAAATAACCTCAACATATTAATAGGAAGCCATCTGAACGCGTTTATCAGGTTTGCCATACAGAACGAATATCAGTTATCTGAACGCTTAACACTTTCAAATGAGCTAGTTATGATACATTACTCAAATGGAAGGATCAAGAGCCCTAACAAAGGATTGAATCAGGTTACAACCAGTATTGGATTGAAGTATTTCCCGGAATACGGAAATACTGTCAGGAGCGCGGATATACCTGGGTTTCAAAGAAAAAATGAGTTCAGCCTGGTTTCAGGTTACGCTACCAAAATGATTGACCATTTCAATACAGGCCGGTATAATGTCTTTGCACTCGCCTGTGATTATTCCCGTCATATATCGTATAAAAGGGAATTAACGGCCGGCCTTGATATTTCTTATGACGGGAGCCTGATTAAACTTATTTCAGATGATACGGGGAGCAAGGCAGGAACAACCCAGGCAGTAAGGATTGGCATCCATGCGGGGCAGGAGGTAAAATTTTATGATGTGGGTATAACACTTCAGGCAGGTGCGTATATTTATAATAAGTGGAAAAAGGAAAATCATTTTATTTACCAGCGTTACGGGATAAGGTACTATTTATCAGACAGTATTTTTGCTGCAGCCGTACTGAAAGCACATCTGGGGGTTGCAGATTACCTGACCTGGGGTATTGGTCTTAATTTTTAATGATGAAGAAATATTTTACATATTTATCAGTAATCCTGCTTCTGATGCCAGGCCAGTCATGCAGGGAAGGTGGTTTTTTTTATGAGGGGAGACTGACAGAGGAAGAAAGATCATTTCCTGCATTCAGCTATGTCGATATCAGGGATGTCTTTGATGTAACACTCATACACAGTGATTCATCCGGAATTATTATAAGATGCGGAGAAGGGCTGATACCGGGTATTAAAACACATTTTTCAAATGACACACTGATCATTACCAATGAAAATCATTTTGACTGGACAAGGAAATACCGGCGTATGGAGCTTGTGATCAAGACCGGCAGCATGGAAAAGATTACCCTTGATGAGCCATGCAGCCTGAAGACGGACGGAGTATACCGGCAGGATAAGTTAACTGTCTGGGCTACCAATAACCTGACAGAGATAGATATAGAGATCGAAACAGGTCATTTCAACCTTGTTAATTCATGGATAAACACAGGAAACTACAGGGTAAGAGGCAGCACGGGATATGCGTATATGGTTTTGAACGGTTCGGCAAACCTGGATGCCTCTGAACTTATTGCCAGTGATATGCATCTGGTACAAAAATCAATAGATGATATGAATATAAACGTTACCCGCTATTTGACCTACAGTATCATAAATAATGGTAACATAATCTGTTACAGCATGCCGGAAGAGATAAATAAATTAGACCATACCGGTGCGGGGAAACTGATATTCCTTGAATAATACCCGGGTATGGCTGAAATCAGTATTTTTACACTTTCATTCTTCGCGGGAGAACATGATGGATCAAAATTCACCACAAATACATATAAGAGGAGCCAGAGAGAACAATCTCAGGAATGTATGCCTGGATATTCCTCATGGTAAGTTAATTGCAGTTACCGGTGTTTCAGGCTCAGGGAAAACATCTCTTGCTTTTGACACCATTGCTGCCGAAGCAAAAAGACAGTATCTCGAATCAATACCTTCGTTTGCACGGCAGTTTGCCGGCAGGATCAGCAGGCCTGATACTGACGGAATATCAGGACTGTACCCGGTAATAACCATAGGGCAGAGGCCTCCCGGAAATTCTGTCAAATCAACCGTGGGAACCGTTTCCGAAATATATGATTACCTAAGACTGCTTTATGCCCGTTTCGGAGAAACAGAAAATAATATCAGACTCTCAAGGAGTCTTTTTTCATTTAACAGTCCCCTGGGTGCTTGTGCTCATTGCTCCGGGCTGGGACTTGAAGAGAAGATATCAGTGGACAAACTGGTTGCCGATCCTTCAAAAACATTGAGGGAAGGAGCCCTGGTACCGACTCTTCCCAACGGATATATTATGTATTCGCAGGTAACCGTTGATGTGCTTGATTCCGTATGCAGGGAGCACGGATTCAGCGTTGATATACCATGGCAACAGTTGACGGAAGAACAGAAGAATGTAGTCCTTTATGGCAGCGACAGGATACAGGTACTGAAAGGTAAACATACTATCGAATCGCGTTTGCGATGGACAGCACTAAAGGCAAAGCCCCGCGAAATGGGATATTACACCGGCATGATCAATGTGATGGAGGATATACTCAGGCGTGACAGAAACCGTAACATACTGAGGTTCACCGAATCGGTTACCTGTTCTCGCTGCAAAGGGAAGAGGCTTAATGATGATGCTTTGTCAGTCAGATACCGCGGGTATACAATCGACCGCTTATGCGATATGGAGCTTAATGGTCTGAAAGTCCTGTTTGAAGGGATTAAGCAGGGTCATACTGCTGAAATGAAGATCGTTAAAAAGATAACCGGGCAACTGGACATGTTATGCAGCCTTGGTGAAGGATATCTTCATCTGTCACGCAGTACGGATTCCCTCTCGGGAGGTGAGCTGCAGAGGATAAGGCTGGCAAACCAGTTGTCTGCTGAGATGACAAGGGTCATGTATGTCTTTGATGAACCGTCGGTAGGCATGCACCCCAGGGATATTGCTCAGTTGATGCGGATACTCCGGCGGCTTGTACAGAGGGGAAATACCGTTATTATCGTGGAGCATGACCCTGATGTAATAAGAAATGCCGACTGGATAATAGAAACCGGACCGGAAGCTGGTGTCAGGGGGGGAGAGATACTCTTTAACGGACCGGTAAAAGAGTTTTTGAACAAAGACAAGGATGGCTCTTTGACACCTACACAGATAGCCCTGCTGACCCCATCTTATGAACCTGCCACTAATAAGGATGAAGGATTCTTTAAACTTGAAAACTGTAATCACAGCAATCTCAAAGGGCTGAATGTTAGCTTTAAAAGATCTTCTGTTAATGTTATTACAGGAGTTCCCGGTGCAGGCAAATCAAGCCTTGTCTATAAGTGTCTTTTGCCCCGGTTGGAGAAGGTTATAAGGATTGATCATTCCCCCATCGGACGTACTCCCAGGAGCAATCCGGCAACCTATACAGGACTGGCTGATCATATACGCGATCTGTTTGCCGGTCTGGATAAGGCAAAAGAGATGGGATATAAGAAGGGACGGTTCTCTTTTAATAATAAAGGGGGCAGATGTGAGAAATGTGAGGGAGCAGGAAAGATACAGATAGGTATGCACTATATGGGAAATATTGATATTCCCTGCGATCAGTGTAACGGCACAAGGTTCAATAAGGAAACGCTGAGTGTAAAATATAACGGTAAAAGCATTTCTGATATCTATGACCTGAGTATAAACCAGGCTGTAGATTTCCTTCAAAAGGAAAAGAATATCTGCAGATACCTGAAGACAATGCAATCGCTTGGTCTGGGATATCTTAAACTCGGGCAGTCATCGACTACACTGTCAGGGGGTGAGGCACAGCGTATTAAGCTGGCAACAGCTCTCTCAAAAAATATTAATAAGGATACCTGGATAATACTTGACGAGCCGACAACAGGCCTTCATTATGCCGATACAAAGGTTTTGCTCGATGCCCTGAGGAGACTTGCAGACAAAGGAAACACAATAGTTGCAATTGAGTACCAGGAACAGTTTATCAGATCCTCAGACCGGGTCATAGATCTCGGACCGGGCAGCGGAAAGGAGGGAGGTGACCTGATATATGAAGGCCCGGTAGAAGACTTTACAAAGTGTAAGAGATCGGTTACGGCCGGATATCTGAATAAAAAGCCGGCAGGGGAGATTGCTGGCAACTACCCTGTTGAATACCTGAGTGTTGAAGGATGCCGGACTAACAATCTTAAAAATATAAATGTAAAAATACCTCTGAATGAGACGACTGTAATTACAGGCCTTTCAGGCAGCGGTAAATCTTCCCTTGCTTTTGATACCATATATGCCGAGGCTCAGTCGCGGTTCACAGAAAGCCTGTCTACATTCTCAAGGTCTTTTATAAAGCAGGCTAACAGGGCAAAGGCAGATATTTTCAGAAACCTGACACCTGCTGTGGCTGTTGACAGAAGGAACCTGCCTGTCTCACCCCGTTCAACGGTCGGCACTATGACAGGAATATACGAGAAATACCGTTACCTATATTCCAGGCTGGCTCAGATGGAAGGCCTTGATCATACTGCCAGGGAATTCTCATTTAATCACGAGTCGGGAGCCTGTCCCGTATGTTCAGGCCTTGGTATTGTGTTAAAAGCAGATACAGACAAACTTGTGCCCGACAGGAAGCTTTCTATTGCAAAGGGGGCCCTCACTCATAACAGCACGATAAGATATTACGGTGATCCCAACAGCCAGTTTGTTGCTTTGCTGACAGAGGCAGGAAGATCAGCAGGACTTGATATTAATTGCCCTGTTGAGAAGTATACTGATGCACAACTGGATCTTTTATTCAGAGGGACCGGAGATAAGGTGTGGACAACAATATGGAATTTCAGGAACAGGACAAGCTCGGGCAGTAAGGATATATCAGGCGTCTGGAAGGGATTCTCCAATCTTATAGAAGAAGAATATCTCAGCAGGTTGCATAACAAAAATCTGGATGTCATAAGGAATATGCTGTACGAAGATACATGTCCCGGATGCAAAGGAGCAAGGGTAAACGATGAAGCTTTGACAGTAAGAGCCCGTGGAGCCAACATAGCTGAATTGTCGGCGCTTTCAGTCGATGAAACGGTACTTTGGTTTAAGGGAAAGACAGCCGTGGATAACCGGGAGTCAGCTATAATAGGGTCTGTTTACGAACAGATAGCCCCATTGCTGAAAACCATGCAGATGCTTGGTCTGGGTCATATCGGGATTGACAGAAGGTCTTCAAGCCTTTCTGGAGGAGAAGGACAGAGGGTACGCCTTGCACAACAGCTTTCAGGCTCATTATGTGGTATGACGTTTGTGCTGGATGAACCTACTATAGGTCTGCATCACAGAGATGTAGGCAGGTTACTTAAAGTTATTGAGCAACTAAAGGAGAAGGGAAATACCATATTAATAGTCGAGCATGACAGAGAAGTGATCAGATGGGCTGATAATATTATTGAGACGGGACCGGGGCCGGGCAGGGACGGAGGAAGGATAGTGGCCCAGGGTAAATATGATGAATTCATTAAGTCGGATAAGGCAATAACACCGCCTTACCTGTTAAATGATAATCTGCCTGTTGCAGTGAACAGGAACCCGGATAAGAATGCCTTTGGATTAAGGGGAGTGAACAAGTATAACCTTATTGACCGGGATTTCAGCTTTGATGCGGATTGTATTATCGCACTGACAGGTGTATCAGGCTCAGGAAAATCAACTTTGGTCCATAAGGTTCTGGAGCCCTCCCTGAGCAGGGGAAAAGCAGTGAATTGTGATGCGGTATATGACAGGGCAGGCTTTGATCAGTATATTGTGATCGATCAAAGGAGTATTGCCGGAAGTATTCAAAGCACGGTTGCTTCCTGGACAGGCTTACTTGATAAACTTATGTCCCTTTTTACAGCTTCTGAAGAGGCTGCTGGCAGGCACATAAAGAGGCAGGCCTTCTCATATAACAGCAAAGAGGGCAGATGTCCTGTATGTAATGGAGCAGGGAAGATACGTATAAGCATGGACTTTATGGATGATGTATGGAACGATTGTGATGCCTGTAAAGGACAAAGATATAATGAGGAGATATTAGCAGTAAGACATAACGGCCTTAATATAGCTGATGTGCTTCAGCTTACAGTATATGAAGCTGTTGAATATATCGGTGAGGCAGGAGGAAAGAAGGCCGGCGAGTTACGGGATATCTTATCACAACTATGCGATACCGGCCTCGGTCATCTTATCCTTGGACAGGAAACAAGCTCATTATCAGGAGGAGAGGCGCAGAGATTAAAATTATCGCTTCAATTATCAGAAGGAGCCGGGGAAAAGGTGCTTTTTATGCTTGACGAGCCGTCGTCAGGATTGCATTATAAAGACCTTGAGAGTATCATTAATATATTTAATAAACTTGTCGATAAAGGTCACACTGTCCTTTTCATTGAGCATAACCCGTATATGATCGCCATTGCCAACCAGGTGATAGAATTGTAGACGAAAGGAAAACCCTTCGACGGGCCCTTCATTAGGGACAAGTTGCTCTATTGAACTGGAATATTACTACCATTAAAGATACAGAGGCGGAAGGGTTTAAAAGGTTGAGAAAGTTGAGAATGAGTTTAGTTGATTAGTAGTTATTTATATTGTATAAACAAACTTCATTCAACCTTTCATATTAGAAAACCAAAGAGAAGACAGTACTTTCCTTTTCTTTTGATTCGACAGTGATCAAACCGTTATGTAGCCTCATGATTTGACGTGACAAACTCAATCCTATCCCGGAACCGTCTTTCTTGGTAGAAAAGAAAGGCACAAAGATGTTACCCATAATTTCTTCGGATATTCCTTTTCCATTATCGGTTACTGTTATAACGGTGTGTTCCTTTTTCTGAAAACATGCCAGTTCAATTACCGGATTAGCGGTACCCTTAACAGCATCAACGGAATTTTTAACAAGGTTGATAATTACCTGTTCCAGTAACTCCTTGTCAGCTGCAATGGTGATATTCTTTGGGAATATTATTCTGAGTTCAATATCCTTCGACTTTAATTCCTCCCTGAACAGCGTTTCAATATCCCTGAAAACCAAATCTACGGGCAGGCTTACAATCTCCGGTGGTGATAACTGAGTCAGATTACGGTAGTCTTCCACGAATCTGGATAAACCCTTGCTTCGCCTGTTTATTGTATGCAAACCCCGTAGTAGTTTTATAATCTGATCTTCTGATAATTCATCAGGTTTCTTGTTTTTGCCATCTTTTTCAAATAGCTGGATCAGGCTGTTTGACAGTAGTGTTACCGGGCTAACCGAATTCATGATTTCATGCGTCAGCACGCGAATGAGTTTTTGCCAGGCATCCATCTCATTTTGTTCTATCTCGTTTTTTATATCCTGAAATGAAACGACAGCAATGATCTCATCCCCCAGGCTGAAGCCGGAATATTTTATCGAAAGATGCACTATGTTTTTGTTAATTAATGTTTTAACCAGTTTCTGTTCCCCGTTTTTCATGCTTTGTATCAGATCGGGTAAATCAGGTTTAATGGTACTCAACTGGTATATATTCCTGATGGAATATATACCTGACAGATACTTAAAAGCTTTGTTCGACAATATAATATCGCCATTTTCTTTGAATGATAAGAGCCCGATCCCAACATGCTCTATAGCATTCTTAAAGAAGATGAAATCCTTCTGTTTCTCCAGCTTTATCTTTTCAAATGAGTTAAGTATACTGTTAAAACCTTTATGCAGGTCCTTGAATAAGGCGTCCTCTGATTTGGTACTGAAGATCATGTTTGAATCTTCATACCTGAAAGCGTATAAAAAGCGGGACAAATCACGATTGACACGGTTCAGGTAATAATTAAGATATATGATCTGCAGTATCCATATAATAAAAAGGCCGGTTGAGGTCAGAATAAGTCCCTTTCTGAAAATAAGCCAGAATATGACAGCCGGAACTACAGCAATAAAAATTACCTGTATTAAGATACTTACCCTGAAACGGCTATAAGCTATATTTTTTAATTTTTTCATATAGTGTTGAGCGATTTATACCCAGCTTTTTCGCTGCTTTGGTGCAGTTACCATCACAGCTTTCAAGCGCCCGGGAAATAATTACTTTTTCATTGTCAGACAGGTTAAAATTATCTGAAGACAGCGAGTAGCAGTGCCTGTTCATTCTGAAAGAGAAGTCTTCTCTTGTAAGATAGGAGCCCTCACTCATGATAACAGCCTTCTCTATAGCATGTTGTAACTCACGCACATTTCCTTTCCAACTCTGCTCTTCAAGCATTTTAACAGCCTTTTTATCTAATCCTTCAATATTCTTATTGTATTTTTCAGAGAAGACCATAAGGAAATGGTTTGCAAGCAATGGTATGTCCTGTTTTCGTTCCCTGAGAGGGGGTATGGTGATCTGTATTGTATTAATCCTGTATAGAAGATCTTCTCTGAAAAGACCTTGCTCCACCTTTTTGTTTATGTCGGCATTAGTGGCACTGATTAGTCTTGTATCGACAGGTACGGGTTGGTTGGAGCCAAGCGGTATTATCTCCCGGTTCTGAATTGCCGTAAGTATTTTGGCTTGCAGATGTAAAGGGATGTTAGCTATCTCATCAAGGAATAATGTGCCTCCCGATGCTATTACAAACCTGCCGGTCCTGTCTGATACAGCGCCCGTAAATGCTCCTTTTCTGAATCCGAACAATTCACTTTCAAACAGGGTCTCACTTAAAGACCCCAGGTCAATACCAACAAAGATCTCATTTGACCGCTTTGATCTTCTGTGTATCTCATGTGCTATTACTTCTTTCCCTGTACCATTCTCACCTAATATAAGAACGCTTGCATCAGTTCCGGAAATCTTGTCTATTATCTCGAACAGTTTCCTCATTGGCTTTGATCTGCCCTGCACTACATCTTCAAGCCTGTTCTGGCTTTCAGAAAGATGAGATTGCTTCTGTTTCAGGCTCATTATTTCGAGCTTTGACTGCCTTAATTTACAGGCGGAGATGAGCGTGGACAGAATTTTACTCTCGTCCCATGATTTTTGAATAAAATCAGCAGCGCCTTCCTTGATGGCTTTTACAGCCAGTTCTATATCCCCATATGCAGTTATCATCACTATTGTAGCCAGAGGATCCTGTTTAAGTATCCTGTTCATCCAGAAGATCCCTTCATTCCCCGAGTTAATACCTGCCTTAAAGTTCATATCAAGCAGAATTATATCGAAATTGTTCTTCTTATGGAGTGACAGTATAGTTTCAGGACTTCTGAGAAGTGTTATATTTTTGAAATGAAGACTTAAGAACATTTCAAATGCTTCAAGGATGGAATCGTTATCGTCTACTATAAGTATTTTGCAGTCGGATACCTTCATTGTTAAGGTTTATTAGATAGTATTATAAGGGATGATTTGGAATCATAGCCCAAATGAGTCATATAAATGTATTGTAATTGTTGGAAGATAGGAAAAAAACCGTTGGAATATCCGACATATTTTTTCTGTAATTAAACGCAAATAGTTGTATATTATATAGATATGATTTTGGTATATATATTGGTTCATGCCTGTACAGTATTAATAGAATCAGAGGCATTAATTTTATAAATATATTTCAGTGATGTTTAAGTATAATATCAGGATCGCTTTCAGGAATATTATCAAGTATAAAACCTACTTTCTGATCAATGTATCAGGACTTGCTACAGGAATGGCTGTTTGTATATTACTTATGCTATATGTCGGGAATGAGTTCAGCTATGACAGATATAATCTGAATGCTGATAATGTTTACAGGCTTTGCCAGGCTGAGCATCCGTATCATTCGCCGCAAACAGCCAAAATACTTGCAGACGGAATACCGGAGATAAAAGATTATGCACAACTTCTTCTTATGGGGACAACAATAATACAGTTTGAAGAAAAAAGGTTTAAGGAATCGGAAATTATAATGGCTGATCCCGGGTTGTTCAGGCTGTTTTCCTTTAAGTTTAAATATGGAGGCCCGGAGACTGCGCTGAGGGATCCGTTTAGTCTTGTCATATCCGAAAAGACAGCTCATAAATACTTTGGTAACGTCAATCCTGTAGGGAAGGTTGTCAGGCTGGATGATGAATATGATTATACTATATCTGCTGTTATTGAGAATATGCCTCAGAATTCTCATTTCCGGTATGATATCTTTATTACGCTTGTAGGGACTGATGAGATGTTTGGTGACTGGATAAATAACTGGGGATGGCAAAATTTCGCGATATATTTCCTTATACCTGAAGACTTTTCAGCATCTGGCCTAACAGCAAAATTCAGTGATTTGATTGTTAAACATAAAGGTGCTGTCGGACCGGAAGATCCGGAACCTGAATATGTATTGCAAAGATTAAAGGATATTCACTTGCATTCCGCCCATCTTGAGAATGATATTCAACCCCAGAACAGTATTACCTATGTGTTGATGTTTTCAGCAATAGGCATCTTTATTCTTCTGATAGCTTGTTTCAATTATATTAACCTTCTTACTGCCAATGCTGTCACAAGGGTTAAGGAGATAGGCATCAAGAAAGTAGCAGGGGCAAGCCGCCGTCAGTTATCCGGACAGTTCATGGGAGAGTCTTTTATCCTGTTGGGCATATCATTCTTTTTGTCGTTGATACTGGTTGAGATCACCCTGCCCGGGTTTACACGGTTGTTAGGGAAGGACATACCATTCTCAGCCTTGTTTAAACCGGCGTCATTATTAGGATTAGCGGGTATTTTCCTGTTTACGGGAATCCTGGCCGGTTCTTATCCTGCTTTTTTCCTTTCCGGCTTACAGCCCCTTGAAGTTATGAAAGGTTCGACATCAGGCGGCCATAGTTATCCATATCTCAGAAAAATACTTGTTGTTATCCAGTTTATAATAGTTATTGCACTATTATCAGGGGCCATTGTCATGTTTCGTCAGATTAATTACCTGGAGAATAAGGATCTTGGATATGATAAAGAAAATATCCTGGTCGCCGGGTTTGAAAAAACCAGTGACATTAACAAATACCTTGCATTCAGAGAGGCGCTGTTATCTCAACAAACAATACTCAGTGTTTCTGAAGGAAGCAGGATACCGTCGGGAGACCTTAACAACATGGGCACACTATCATTACCCGAACAGACGAAACCGGTAGTACTTCCTTTTGTGCATGTTGGTTTTGACTATTTTGAAACACTTGGAATACAGGCAAAGCAGGGGAGGCTGTTTTCAGAAGATATCCGGACAGATATGGATGACGCTATAATCCTTAATGAGGCAGCAGTAAAGCTGATGGGCATCACGGGCGACCCCACAGGTCAGTCTGTCGAATGCTCATGGCCGGCATCAACAAGGGAGATAACCGGTGTCGTGAATGACTTTCATTTCGAATCACTATACAACAAAGTACAGCCTGTTGTATTTGTGCCATACTATGAACAGTGTAGGCAACTATTGATAAAGATAAGAACATCAGACATCGATCATACTAAGGGAATCATAGAAAAAATATGCAATGACTATTATCCTGAGGAAATTTTTGAATTCAGCTTACTGGATGAACGGCTTGAAGCAATCTATATGCCGGAAAGGAACACATTCAGAATGATGAGTTATTTTACTGCCATAGCTATGCTTATAGCATGTATTGGTTTACTCGGGCTTGCATTGTTTATACTGAAAAGCCGGACAAAGGAGATAGGCTTGCATAAAGTATTCGGCAGTTCGATATCTGAAGTGATCTTAAGGCTGTCAGGAACATATGCTGAGTGGGTTGTTATAGCATGTATTTTAGGCTGGCCGGTAGCATGGTATATTATGAAAAAATGGTTGGAGGGTTTTGCATATCGTACAGGAACAGGTATTTGGCCCTTCCTTGTCGCAGGAATATGCACAATGATGATTGCACTGATAACCGTAAGCTGGCTTAGTTACAGGTCAGCAAGAAAGAATCCTGCTGATACGTTAAGGTATGAGTGAGTGAGTAATTAATAATTAATTTCACCACAGAACACTGGGTATCACAGTGACACACAGTGATAACAGCGAAGGGTTTGTTTAATCGTTTATGTGTTAAATCGTTGAGGAGGTAAACCTATTTCAGGACTTGACAATTAGACACAATTCAACGATTACACGACTCAACAATTCAACAATTACACGACTCAACGATTCAACTTGTTCGTCTTTTGTCCGTTTCTTAAAATTGTTCTTAAACACAAAAAGGAAAAATAACCATTAAGCTATCAAATTGAAACATACTTTATTTATTAGATTTGTATACCATATAGTATAAAAATCAGATAAATATTATGGAGAAGACAAAAAAACGTCAAAAATATTCCCTTTTGGCTCTTTTGACACCAGAACGATCAGTAACTCCCTCTCTCATTAGAAATTTCCAGTACAAATGCTATGCAACCGGAATTTTGATGCTGTGTCTTTTACCCTTTACAATGAATGCTCAGAATACATCGATTCCCAAACCGGAGGATGTTATAGGTTTTAAAGTTGGTTCTGACTTTCATCTGGTAAATTATGAACAGTCTGTCAGTTATTTTGAAAAACTGGATGAAGCCAGTGATATGGTTGAAATGAGATCTGCCGGAAAAACTACTGAAGGCAGAGACTGGAAATATGTATTGATCTCTTCTCCGGAAAACTTAAAAAACATAGACCATTACAAAAATATTGCTCAACGACTGGCCCATCCTGACGGTCTGAGCAGGGAAGAAGCGCTCAGACTGGCAGAAGAAGGCAAAAGTATAGTTGATCTGAACGGAGGTTTACATGCTTCGGAAGTTGCCGGAGCACAGGATATGATCCCACTGGCATATGAAATTATAAGCAGGTCGGGCGAAAAGAAATATAAGGCAATTCTTGATAATGTTATTCTTATACTTTGGCCATCACTCAATCCTGACGGAATGGATATCATTTCCAACTGGTATCTAAGTAACCTGGGAACTCCTTACGAAATATCAGGTACTCCCTGGCTGTATCAGAAATATGTCGGTCATGACAATAATCGTGATGCTTATATGCTTAACATGGTCGAATCAAGAGTCGTTGAAAGAACATGGAGAGAATGGGAGCCCAATATAATCCATGTGCTCCATCAGACAGCGCCCTTTCCAACACGTATATGGCTACCGCCTTTTGCCGATCCTGTAGCCAGTCAGACACCACCGATTGTTCTGCGTGAAGTAAATATGATAGGCATGGCAATGGCTCAGGAACTGGAAACCGAAGGATTACCCGGAGCTGTACATATGGGAAAAGGATTTGATGCCTGGTATCCGGGATATATTGACTATTTACCTGTATTACAAAATACTCCTTCCTTCTGGACAGAAACAGCACTTTACTCTTATGCAACTCCGCATTTTTATACAATCAGGGATTTCCCGGGAGACAAGAAAGACTTGAGAGCCGAATCTTTGTATCCGAGCCCATGGAAAGGAGGCTGGTGGCGTATAAGCGACGCAATGCAGTATATGCAGGTAGCTTGTATCGGTATACTCGATTATGCTGCCAAGTATAAAGAAACCTTGCTGTTCAACAGGTACCAGGCAGGAGTCAATACTATCGTGAAGTATAAAAACGAACCTCCTTATGCATATTTTATCCCTCAAAAACAGAGAGATAATATGCGACCGGTAGAGTTATTAAAACGATTGGCATTTAATGGAATAAGGATATCCCAACTAAATAAAACCGTCACTTTCGAAGGAATAACATATCCTGAAGGAACATGGGTAATACCAATGGATCAGGAATTCGGAGAACTGACAAGACAATTATTTGATGAACAGGTTTATCCCGAATTAAGAGAATCTCCCGGCGGACCGCTGGACCAGCCTTACGATGCAGCCGGATGGACGCTGCAGTACCAAATGGAAGTTAAGGTAGTTAGTGCAATGACTCCTTTAACCGAAGAAGTGAAAGATGCATTAGAGCCGGTATCCGGCAAAGCTATTGATCCTGTAGACAGGATTGACTCAGACCTTGACAAGAAAGATTTTGTCCCCGGAGCAGGATATAATACCAATCCGGTTGCTGCCGGTATTAAGCCATTACCCGGTTCATTAAAAGGAAGCGGTAATATCCTTTATGTCGATCCGGTAGAAAATAATTCATTCAGAGTGTTGTCGGAAGCTAAAGAAAAAGGCCTGACAATCATTTATAATCATGAGAAAAACAAGTACGGGATAAAAGGGGCTGCTCGTGGTCTTATGCAACAATGGGTGGATGATTATGCAATAAACGGTGAGTTAAGCTCTCAGGACTCAAAAACTGAAGTAAAAACCAGAGTGGCTGTTTTCAGACCCTGGAGGGCCAGTATGGATATGGGCTGGACCCGTTGGTTACTCGATAATTTTGGATTTGAATATACCTCAATCAGAAATGCTGATTTCCGGACCGGCAATCTGAATGATCGTTTTGATGTAATTGTAATAGCTTCTGAATGGTTATTTACTATTCAGAACGGCATAGGAGCAGGTTCTGCTCCTCCGCAATATACAGGCGGTTTGGGTGAGACGGGAAGCCGTAACCTGAATAAGTTTGTTTCTAACGGAGGCACATTGGTTTGTTTAAACCAGAGTAGTGAATATGCAATTAATGAACTTCACCTGCCGGTTAAAGATGTTGTACGGGGTGTCGACCGGTCTGAGTTTTTTACCGGAGGGTCTATTATGGAAGTAATCTGCAACAATGAACATCCGGTGATGGCCGGCATGGCTGATCTGTCAAATATATTTGTCTTTAACAGCCCGGTATTTACTACCCTGGAAGGTTTTGAGGGAGAAGTTTTAGCGCGCTATCAATCAAAAGGTTCGCCATTGCTCTCCGGATACCTGGTAGGCGAAGAATATTTAAATGACAAAGCAGCTGCATTAGATGTAAAACACGGTGACGGACATGTATTGCTTTTTGGTTTTCAACCGCAATGGCGCGGCCAGCCGATGGGCACTTACAGAACCTTATTTAATGCATTGCTCTATGCGAATGACCTCGCCAAAGATCATAAGCCAGGGTCAGAAGACTGGTTGGAAATAAGGTCAGATCAGGATCCAAAGTAATATAAAGGCTATTACAGGCAAAGGTACTACTATATGTTTCTCTGTGGTGAAATGAATTTTTTGTTGAGTTGTTAAGTCGTTAAGTTGTTAATAATTAAATTTTTTCCCAACCTATTCTCAATTTTTTCAGTTCCTTACCTTTTGTCGTAGTCACGGTGACGCACGGTGGTGGCGCCCTGGGACTGATTTTATGTTAAATACTTTGTATGCGCAATTTGTTTGCGTATTTGCCTATAATGAATTGCATTATGTCTGACCCGTAGCGAAGCACTCGGGGTTAAATAGCTTAGAGTTGGTAGCAATAACCTGGCTATTTGTTCCGGCCTGTCTGAAGAGCACTCAGATAATACATTACCGCTGAACACACCTTCCATTTGTACAGTTTAAAATGAGTAGGGAGGGACTATTATTTTTTGCGAGCGGAGTGAGCGGAATATGGGTGTGATTAATCTAATAGCAGACACCAATAATCTTCTTCAAAATATATTTCTATCAAATCCATAGAATTTCTAATTTTACAATACGTATAAGGGCGAAACCTTAACATAAACTGAAGTATTATCGTTCATTATCTTGATTTAATATTGTATGTAGATAATATTTAGTATACTCTGGTAAAGTTTTCTCAGGCACAAAGAAATGACTCGGAGTAAGATTTCTATTTATTGAAAAATAAAAAGGTTTCTCACTTAACTCCTTAATTTGAAACAATGGTTCATCTGTAAAGTATGAAGGAAATTTAATGGAATGAGAACTCAGTAAGAACTGAAATTCTCTAATATTCTTCACATTTGCAATGATGCATATGTTAAATATAGAATCTGCATCATTGAATTGAGATAATTCTCCTATTGCATGTATTAAACAACTATTACAATCATTGTCTGTGGTGTAAAGTACGAGAGTTAATTGGTTGGTTAAAATATCACTCAAGTTAAAAATATCAAGTTGTGAATTCTTCAAAACTATTGACGTGTCAATATTTGATGACTCAATAAAGCATCTGAAGTATATTGCGTCACAATATCTATAAATAGAGCTTATTCGCTTATTCTCTAAAGTTAATACTTCGTTGTTAACCCTCCTATTGATGACACTCTGATAGATTACCATACTAAACAAAATTGCAATGGCTGTATATTCAAGAATTGATTTCTTCATTTCGAATCAGATGAGAAGATATCTTTTTTTAACTGGTAGAATCCCAATACAGGGTTATCAGATTCTTTAAGGTTTGATACTATATTTACAAAATTGGGATTCAATTTCTTAAACTCTCTAAATTGCTCTTGAGGAATTTCTTCCTTAAGTTTCTTCATATTCCTTATCAGATGTGCAGGTTCATGAGCAAAGATGACAATATCACCAATGGTTGTCAATGGTCTGAACTCCATGATTGAAGAATATGCTAATTCCCCTATCCAATCATTAGTAAATTCAACTATGGAAATAGAGGCTTTATTATTTTTGTCCATAATAAATAGATAGGAACCTTTCTTTGTTACTCTAAAAACTCCAATAAAATATTGGTTTATTTCCCGCCAAAACGTGTGAGCATTAACGAAATTTGATTTTGATTCTTTAATCTTAACCCAATCATCAAAGTTTTTCGCAAAATTCAATTCTTTGGGTCCATTAAAAGAACCATAATCCAAGTGGTATTTAGGAACAACACGAGTGTCAACAACTCTATAAATTGTATCCCAATCAAATGGCTTAAAGTAAACATCTTCCTTATATGTATATAGTTGATGATAATGTATATAAGCTGGACCTTCGAATCCAAGTGAAGAGTATATTACAGGATACATAGTATCATTATTATCATCATAAACACAAAGCCTTGTCCTGGAAAATTTTCCCTTATCTGGATCTCCAATCCTTGTTACGTCAAAAATAAAATTTCCACTCTTTGGATCTTGTAAGATATTGTATCCACCTGCAGCATGTTTTATTAATTCTGGATTTCTTACATTAATTATGGTACCATCAATTTTAGATGTAACGAGGCTAGGTCTTCCCAAAACTTCCAGATATGTTACTTCAGACCCTGAGTCATTTACAGACAGTCCTTTAGCTCCATGAAAGTCATCAGGCCCTCTGCCTAAATAGCCAAATGTTGATTCAAAGCTTCCATCTCTGTTAAAAATGAACACTCTTTGATTTGGCGTGCCTTCAAGGATAAAAAGTTTATTGCTTGATACTGTTAACTGTTCAATATATGAAAATAAACAAGTATCATTCGTTTCCAAGGGAACAAATATTGGTTTTCGAAATATTTTGGAAGTTTTGATCTTTCTTCTCTGCGACAGGTCAATATTTATAGTTTCTATTTCTTGAGTCAAAATTGCCGAATCTTCGTTGTTGCAGCTTAGAATAAGAATAAAAAAGCTTAAGACAATTAATAATCTAAACATATTGAAGAAGTGTTTACTTTAATATTGCAATGTTGGAAATAATAGTTTGATTTCTTAATCAGCTATTACCAAGCATGTGTGCACCAATCCGTTGGACGACATTGTGGTGTATCATAAAGGCAACATTGAGCACTGATATTACAATTACTAGCAGGTTGTGAGGTGCATTTACAGCAATAAGTTCCCCAATTAAGTGTAATAACATAACCGTTGTCATCACCTATTTCGCCTATCGTCCCTTCAGCTTTACTGGTGCCAGCTGTTAAAAAGAATCCGATGATGACAACAAAAGAGATAATAATTCTTAGAACAATTGTCTTTTTCATAATAGTAATTTTAAGTTAAATAATAATAATTAAACATACATAACAAATCACTAGTGTCCCGTTAAGATCGAGACAATATTATATAATAAGTTAATAATAAACATGTTACAGGGATTAAATTTTTCAACGATTTGAATTTTACATTTATGGCGAGATCATAACGATAATCGCCATGAATCAAGGGAAAACAGTCTTTGCACAACTTATGTCTATGATGCCAGAATACGAGTTCGATAAATGTGTTGACAGATACAAGGGGAACTACCGAGTTCGCAATTTCTCTTGCCGGGATCATTTTTATGTTATGTGCTTTGCCCAACTTACCCAACGAGATAGCCTTCGTGATATTGAAAACTGTCTGAATGCAGTCTCTAACAAACTTTACCATTGCGGGATAAAACATGCTGTCCCGAGAAATACCCTTGCTAAAGCAAATGAAAATCGAGACTGGCATATATATGCTGACTTTGCCCAAATCCTTGTGGACATAGCCCGGCCAATGTCCCAGAACGATAATAACTTCAGGATTGATATTGACAATCTTGTTTATGCCTTCGACAGCAGCACGATCAGTCTGTGTCTGAAGCTCTGTCCATGGGCTACTTTCTGTAAAAACAAAGGAGGTGTCTAAATGCATACATTGTTGGATCTTAAATGCAATCTTCCAGTATTTATGCATCTTACAGAGGCTTCTGTCCATGATGTTAAAATCCTCGATGACCTTTATATTGAACCGGGAGCCATATATGTGATTGACAAGGGATACCTGGATTTCTCCCGCTTGTATAAACTTATTCATGAAAACAGAGCCTTCTTCGTTACCAGGGCAAAAGACAATATGCAATTTACTCTTGAAAGTTCCAGCCCAGTTGATAAACAATCCGGCGTAATCAGCGACGAGAGGATATTGCTTACTGGTTATTTTTCGGGGAAACACTTTCCAGAGCCATTCAGAATGGTAACATATGAAGATTATGCAACTGACGTAATTTATAGGTTTATTACCAACAATACCATACTTGATCCTCTGACGATCTCTGAACTCTACAGGGAGCGTTGGCAGGTAGAACTCTTTTTTAAATGGATCAAGCAGCATCTTAAAATAAATTCGTTTTACGGTACCAGCCAAAATGCAGTCTTTTGCCAAATATGGATTGTATTGTGCATGTACCTCATTATAACTATCGCAAAAAAGCGATGTAAAATTGAACAGTCATTGTACTCACTCTCTCAAATATGCGGCATTACTCCTTTTGAGAAAGTGCCTCTAAATTAACTATTTAGCAAATCTTTAACATCAGTTCCAGTTGACGATACTCCTAACTTGTTCAGTAACAGTCATTTTTAACGGGACACTAGTGATAACAAATTGCATTTCAAAACTACCAAAATAGGAAAAGCGAAAAACGACAATATTCAGAATAATTCAGAAATCATCTGAAATTTCTGGACCGATTCGGAGGTCCAAGCTTTTGATATATCTCATTTAGTAACTTTGGGGGTATTAGTCCTTGTGGAACGACAAGACCATATTTATTAAACCAATTATTCAAAGTTTTGACACATATCCCATACTCTGAAGCAAGTTGTTCTCTGGTTTTTGTTAACATTGTTTTTTTGATATGTTTTGGTTAAAATCATTCTACTCTTCTCATGGAACGTGCTAGGTGTCCCTTGCACAGATTTGAATAGATTTTTAATCACAATTTCATCCCTGTTACTAATTATATATCGAAGCATACACGTGGATATTCTTTAGTTGTTTATAGATCTATATCAAAAACCACTTACTTTATTTAATTAAAACATTAGTATACAGTATTTTCAGATATAAGATTAGATATACCTATATCTGATTAAACAACAGTCTTCATATATACATGTAAAAACACTTCCATTTGTGACACAAATAACATATGTTATATAACATATTTTTAAAAAATATTAGTTTTTATGAATATTTATCTTACGTGGCAAACAAGTGTATTGCAAACTGAGCCCGAGCGCTCGGGGAAATTTGCAAATACTCTTGTCAGCGCAGGTAGAAAGGGGTGGGGGAAGGGAGCGAAATGGGTGTGGGTTGTCAGAACTTGAAACTATAACTTACCGAAGGCATAACCGGGAACAGGCTCTTTTGTTTTAAGGTAGTTTTGCCATTCCAACTGTAATCCATAAAATAGTAATATGGATTTTTACGATTATACAGGTTATATATGCTAAAGTTCCAGGTCCTTTCTCCCCACCTGGTATCTTTTCTGAAATTTGCGCCCACATCTAAACGATGATAACTCCTCATTCTATAGTTATTTTTCTCACCATAGATATATGCAGGATAATAGCAGATATCTTCTTGATCTTCATTATAATATGAATTATCTCTTATACTATTATACTTACCTTCAGGAAGTGAGAAAGCATTTCCTGTCCCATAAACCCAGGTAGCCGAAATATCAATATCATCGTTAATCTTATACATTAGCACAAGGCTTAGATCATGATTTCTATCGAATTTATACGGATATGGTATACCATTATTAAGATTTTCAAATTGGTGTGTTGTCTTCGACCATGTATAACCAATCCAACCTGTAAGCCTGCCTGCATTTTTTCTAATCAGCACCTCCACACCATAGGATTTTCCCTGTCCATCTTGTTCAATAAGTTCCTGCCAGTCAACAGTAGATTCAATTATGGAAGCTCCCGGTTTATATTCAATCAGATTATCCATTTTTTTGTAGTAGCCTTCAAGTGAAAAATCATATTTTCTCTTTAATATGCTTTGTGTATATCCAATAGATATCTGTCTTGACTGTGATGGAGGAACATTCTCAGTTGCAGGCATCCATAGATCAATGGGAATGCCAACTGTAGAATAACTTAAAAGATGAACATATTGCTGCATTTTTGTATATGAGACACTTATATTTGAACTATTTCCGGGAGAGAAATTTAACGTTAACCTTGGATCTATACTCTTGTAGGATAACTCATCCGAGCTATAATCGCTCGCTCTAATACCAATATCCAGATTAAGAACGGGAAAGATAAGGATCTTATCCTGCAGGTATATATAATGTTCCCAGGCATAGAAGTTCCTGCTCCCTGTAATGGTATCTGTTGTAACAATATCTCCTTCTGTTCTATAGTAAGAGTTCGACCATGGCTTGAAGGTATGATATGTTGAGCCGAGGCCAAAATTTATAACCTGCCTGTTATCAGGATAGTAATTATAATCTATCCTGGCTCCAATATCATTGATTCCCGATCTGAATAAACCTTTATAGTAGTATTCTGTATCTCCTGCATCCTGTAATTCGATCGCTGTTGTTTTAAACCTGAACCGGGTATATGAAAGTGAAAAATTACTAAATAGCTTCTGGTTATAGACATGATTCCAACGGTATGACCCCATTAAATTACCCCATCTTACCTTTCCTTCGGACATGTCATTGTCTTCTCCCGGATCATTATAAAGAGCTATTGAACTGTCGTCACCTGAATACCAGCTAAGATACATACGGTCCTTAAATGATAATTTGTGGTTCACTTTAATGTTTAGATCATAAAATGTATATCCTATTACATTGTCTTCTGCTAACCTGGTTAAAGGTCTGCTAATAAGATCGTACATAAACCTTCTGCCGGAAATAATAAATGAAGTGGTATCCTTCTTTATGGGTCCTTCAAATGCTATTTTTGAAGACAGCATACCTATAGAACCTGAGCCTTTAAACTCATTCATATTACCATCCTTCATCCTTATATCCAGGATGGAGGATAAGCGACCTCCGTATTTTGCCGGATATCCACCTTTAATTAGCTTGATATTGTTTATTGCATCTGCATTGAATGTTGATATGAAACCTGCAAGATGATTTACATAATATAAAGGAACATCATCAAGAAGAATAAGGTTCTGATCCGGTCCGCCACCCCTTATATATAATCCACTGTTTCCTTCGTTTCCGGATTGTACTCCCGGCATTAGCTGGAAGGTTTTCATAAGGTCAAATTCGCCTCCAAAAGAGGGAAGATGAGTAACATGTTTTATTGGTATGCTGATATTATTTGCTTTCTCATTCAATTGTCTTCCTGAATGAGTAATTTCAACCTCCCCAATATCGATTCCCTGTAAAAGTCCGATGTTAATAACAGTATCACTAAATGCTGTAATTTCTATTATTGTATCCCTGTAACCAAGATACGTGTATGCCAGTTGAATTTTATCAGCAGCTTGAAACTTAATATGATAGAAACCATACTCATTTGATGTTGCACCAAGTCCTGTCTTTTTATTATAAACATGAGCCCCTATTAACACTTCAGATGTATGTTTATCAGTTATATAACCAGAAACTGAAACCTTTTGAGCGATTAGGGAATCAGAACAGGCACAAATAAACAATGGTATTAGTATTACATTCTTCATAATTATTCTGTTATTGTAAAGCTGTGAACATCTGACATATATCCCGCAAAAATCCCATAACCGTTTTCAATATTTGAATACAGGTTTACCGGTTCAGGGCTGCCTTCAAGTATATCTTCATTTGAAGCCTTTGCATAAACGCCAAGTTGTTTTTTATATTTATAGTAGTTTTCTGATAAAGACCTTAACTCAACAATAATCTCATATTGATCAGCCCCATTATCAGGCACTTCGATAAAAATTTCCAGATTGCATTGTTTATTATTGAATAAGGCATCATTAAAGACCAATCCGTCTGTTTCATTGTAGTATTGCCAGGCAACTTCCATGATAGGATCAGGAGTTCCTCCGATACGTAATCTCTCAGTATGGTAATAGTATCCTGATGGATTGTATTTTTTGATCAGGAAACGTTTTTTAAGCTTTATCTCGTAATAATTTTGCTTTTCGCTTTGATCAATAAAAGCAAGCTTAAGCAACCTGAATTTCAATCCCCAGTCATTAACCCATTCCTTATCAGTGTACTCGATATTTGAAAGGACTGTTTTGCCCGGTATACTATCACTTGCCCGGACTGTTTCGAATCCCGGTGAGGAGACTTCAATGCTATAATTCCCGTTTTCAACAGGACCAAAATTGAATGAATAGATACTATCGCCAGAGTGTACTGACTCAACAAGATTACTCTCTCTGTAGATATTTATATTTGAATCGTATATTCCCGGCGGTATTCCACCATTAATTGATGCAGTTTGACCAATATTTATACTTATTCTTTCACCACTGGTAAAAATTGAGTTTATTACCAGTTTGCTTTGATGTTCAGGTAGTTCTATATCTACAACCTTAGTGCAGGATATAGTTGAAGCAAGAATTAAGCTTACAACAAAAACAGGATTTTTCATTATTCTAAAAATTGAAGGTCAATCTGTAAGAAAGCAATGTTAGCCTGAACGCCAATAGAATTTTTCCCTGGCTTTTCCTGGGCTAAAAGGGCTATACTAAATGTCATCAGGAGAATAAGTAGTATTAGTCTTTTCATAAATATTTGGTTGGTTAAGTAATACATATTGAAGACTTATAAATTTACTTATTAAAGTGTTAAAAGATTCTTAAAGCCTTGATTTTTAACTATTTTTTAAGAGAAATGGGAACAAGTGTAGACAAAAAAGGGTAGGGGAAGAGATAAAACCAGAATCGGGGAGAATGAGATTGACAAATAACAATTGAAGATATATGATCTCGTAAGTTATTTATAATCAGTTATTTAAATTATTGTATACATATCTATATTACTGATATTCAATCAATTAGAATAAATACATTGCATCTATTTAACATAATGTAAGAATTACATAATCATTCCGGTAAGAAAGGTTAGTAACATTGCAACTACATAATTCCATCAATCCAACATGCCGGCAGGCAATTCAACGATTTAACAAAACCTTTTGTCGTTTGTCGTTGGTCATTAGTCGTTATATTAATATAGTAATTCAATTATAGTTGTAAATATCCGCACCAGCGTCCTGGAAGTAATCCGATATAGGAGTAAGAAATTTGCTTAACATAAAATCGGTGCCGATATATAACTCGGCGTTGCCTCGTCACTATATCTGATTTTATGTTAAATAGCAAGCTATTACGCAAATTTCATGAATAGAATTAATTCCTATAATAAATATTATGTTAAATAGAATATATTGAAACATACCCCCATTGACAGAATTAATAACTAAGATGTTTTTATTGAAAAATCAGGCAGACATGAGTTATATGCCCTTCTGGTAACAATTTTTGAAAGCAATCTCCGACCGACATCATTCCATTATTGCTCGCCCTCTCCGGCCACAATCACTATCCACTCGCGAGCTCACAGTACTCGTATGCTTCCAGCATACTCGCACTGTTCGGTTCCAATATTCCATCATTCCATCGTTCCATTATTCCAATAAAAAAGGAGGCATTTATAATGCCTCCTCAAATGTATATCACGTTAATCTATTATCCGTTTTCAGGCAGTTATTTTAGCATTTTATTCCCCGCCTTCAAGCTCGCTGATCTTTGCCATTGTTTCATTGTACTTGTCTGTCATTTGCAGACGATAATACAGTTCTTTCAGGCTTACAAGGGTATCCATGTCGTCAGGGCTCAGTTCATGTGCTTTTTCCATGAAAGGAACAGCTTTGGCAAATACGCCCTTGGCTTCCTCAATAGCCTTGTTGTATTCATCAGGATCCATGATATTGTTTGCTTCGTCGATCATGCTTGCTCCTTTATTATAATAGCATACACCCGTATTATACTGACTTTCAAAATAGTCATCCTTTATTTCAATTGCTTTAAGCAATGATACAAGTGCATTATCGTAATCTTCTGTCTGCATGTACATTACACCTTTTGCAAAATGCAGCATCTGATCATTGGGATTATTTTCCAATGCCATATTCAGATAATCGAGGGCATCCTGCTTTTTATCGTTATCAATAAAGAATTGTATCATTGTCCGAAGAACCTCTTCGTCTTCAGGATATTCTTCAAAAGCATCTCTCAGCGCCTTTTCAGCATTTCCCATATCACCTTCGTCAACATAGACCTGGTATTTAAGGCGGTAAGGCGTTGTTTCTCCATATTTCATATCAATACTCCAGTCCAGGTATTTGATAGCTTTCTCATAGTCCTTTGCATTATAGGCAGCCAGTGCCGTATTATAAACGATCACCGTATCTATCTGGCCCATATAGATTTCATTCCCCTGAAGATCCAGCAGTTTTTCAAAAGCAAGTGTAGACTTTTTAAAGTCTCCATTTTCAAATTCACGTGCACCCCATGCAAGAAAGTCATTTGCCAGAGCCGGAAGCTGAACGATAATAAGTTTTTGCATATTATCCTTATCGTCAAGTTCCATCGATTTAATGTAACTGTCATATGCATATGTCAACTGTTCATCCCAGGCATTCATTAGCTTTTCATCGTTACTTTCATACCCCTTTTCCCACATTGTCTGCGCTACGCGTCCCAATGCATAATAAGTTTTTGGCCAGTCCTTAGTTTTTTCGTGTACGAGTGCGGCATCAATAGCTTCTTTGGCTTTATCAAAGTTCCCCGTTTCAATAAAATTCAGAGCACTAGATACCTTACCCTTCTGAGCTACTGCTTCCAGAGCGGTGCAACCTGACAATGTTGCGACAATAGCTGTTATCATTAAAAGCGATAGAAAATTACTTTTCATGTTAATGTTTTTATTAAATTTTAAAATTGTTCCAAATTTATAATAATACTTATTAATCTTCAAATACTTTGCCGCAATTTAAGTCTCTTCATTTTTTTGTTCTTCGCCTGTTTCAGGAATCTCCATATCTGTCTCATCTTCACCGACCTCAACAGTGGTTACAGACCCTATGGAATCATTTTCCTTAAGATTAATTATTTTCACTCCCTGTGTTGCTCTTCCCATAACTCTGAGGGATGAGACCGACATACGGATTACGGTCCCCATCTGTGTTATGATCATGAGGTCGTTATCGTCTGTAACAGCCTTTAAAGCAACAAGATAGCCGGTTTTGTCCGTAATGTTTATTGTTTTAACTCCTTTCCCTCCCCTGTTTGTAAGCCGGTAGTCTTCACTATAAGAGCGTTTTCCGTAACCTTTTTCAGATACAACGAGTACGTGCTGTTCTTTGTTACCTGAATCAAGGATCACCATACCCACAACAGAATCCTTGTCACTACCAAGTGTAATTCCGCGAACACCCGAAGCGGTCCTTCCCATTGGCCTGACAGCATTTTCATGGAACCTTATCGCTCTGCCCGACTCAACAGCCATCATTATATATTGATTTCCGTTTGTCATTCTTGCTTCGAGCAGAGTATCCCCTTCCCTTACTGTTATTGCATTAACCCCGTTCTGGCGAGGACGGCTGTACGCCTCGAGCGATGTCTTTTTAATGATCCCCTTTGAGGTACACAGGACAATATAATTATTATTAATATATTCTTCATCATCAAGTGTCTTCACATTGATATAAGCCATAACCATATCATCGGGCTCAATATTTATCAGGTTCTGCATTGCCCTTCCCCTGGAAATCCTGGTTCCTTCGGGTATCTGGTATACTTTGAGCCAGAAGCATTTACCGTTTCTGGTAAAGAAGAGCATAGTGTTATGCATGGTGGCTATGAACATATGTTCTATAAAGTCCTCGTCCCGGGTAGTACTGCCCCTTGATCCCGTTCCTCCCCTGTTCTGCACCCTGAATTCGCTGAGAGGAGTTCTCTTAATATATCCCATATGTGAGATGGTGATAACCATTTCCTCATCTGCGTAGAAATCTTCCGGGTTAAATTCTTCAGCATTCGGGACTATCTCAGTTCTTCTTTCATCCCCGTATTTATCCTTTACCTCCCTGAGTTCATCCTTTATTATTCCCATCTGCAGGTCTTTGCTCTCCAGGATACTCTTAAGATAGTCTATCTGTTTCAGCAGTTCTTCATATTCCGCTCTTAGCTTTTCCTGTTCAAGACCGGTCAGTTGTCTTAGTCTCATCTCGACTATAGCCCTGGCCTGCACTTCAGTTAGTCCGAAACGTTCGATGAGCCTGTCTTTTGCTTCATCCGGTGTCTTGGATGCTCTTATTATTGAGATGACTTCATCAATATTATCACTGGCAATTATAAGGCCTTCAAGTATATGGGCTCTTTTTCCTGCCTGATCCAGCTCATATCGTGTCCGGCGCAGGATGACATCAAGGCGGTGGTCGACGAAATATCTGATAAGGTCTTTCAGGTTCAGTGTACGCGGGCGCCCGTTCACCAGGGCAATATTATTAACACTGAAAGAAGTCTGCAATTGTGTATACTTGAATAAAGTATTAAGTACTACATTGGCAGTGGCATCTTTTTTCAGTATTATTACTATCCTCATTCCATTACGGTCTGATTCATCGTTGATATATGAAATGCCGTCGATCTTCTTTTCATTTATCAGGTCTGCTATCTTCCTGATCATCTCGGCCTTATTTACCTGGTAAGGTATTTCCGATATTATTATACTTTCACGTCCCGAATGAGTCAGCTCAATATCTGTTCTTGCTCTTACCACAATCCTTCCCCGGCCTGTTTCATAGGCATCATGAATTCCCTGCTCCCCATAAATAATGCCACCTGTGGGAAAGTCAGGTCCTTTGACATGAAGCATCAGTTCTGAGGTTGATATTTCATCGTTATCAATAGAGCTTACGGTAGCATCTATAATTTCCGAGAGATTATGCGGAGGCATATTGGTAGCCATACCTACCGCAATACCTGAAGCACCATTAACCAGGAGGTTGGGTATACGTGTGGGCAGTACCACAGGCTCTTTAAGAGTATCGTCGAAATTAAACTGATGATCAACAGTGTCTTTTTCGATGTCGGCAAGAGTTTCTTCAGCTATCTTTTTCAGCTTGGCTTCAGTGTATCTCATTGCAGCCGGACTATCGCCGTCAACCGAGCCGAAGTTACCCTGTCCGTCAACCAGAGGATACCTTAACGACCAGTCCTGTGCCATCCTTACCATTGCCTCATACACCGAAGAATCGCCGTGCGGATGATATTTACCGAGAACCTCCCCTACTATTCTTGCAGATTTCTTGTGAGGCTTGTTAGCCAGAAGTCCGAGTTCCGACATTCCGAACAAAACCCTTCTGTGAACCGGCTTGAGACCGTCACGTACGTCAGGAAGAGCCCTGGATACTATTACCGACATCGAGTAATCGATGTAAGCGGACTTCATCTCCTCTTCAATATTTATCTTTATAATTCTCTCTTTATCCGACATTTAACATATATTTTTACTACACTAAACATTTCTTATCCCGCTCCGGATTTGGAGGTTACAAAAATAGTGAATTATTGGCTATTTACTGTATTATAGGTGTCTAATTATTAACAAATATTGTTGAAATTGGGCATACTATTTGTACCCTTGTATTATACCTGATAAAAGCAGGGATTTAGCTTTTTTATGTATTTTTGTTGGTATAATATGACAAAATGACCAGTTAGATCTAATCTTTTATCAGGTGTTTGATAATATTAATTAGATTTGATCTTCCGGTCCGTAATTTATTATATTGCATATGATTTATTTTACGTACCGGAATATAAATTATATATGAAGGAAGCTCTTATGGATTCACGATTTTCACAGAAGGTAAAAGATGTACTGACATACAGTAAGGAAGAGGCAATAAGGCTTGGCAACAGTCATATCAGCCCGGAGCATATCCTGCTGGGTATTCTCAGGGACGGGGAAGGCCTTGCTGTTGATATACTGGTAAACCAGGGCGTTGATCTGAACATGCTTAAAGGATCGCTAGAGAGGAGTATCAGGGTGGAAAATCCTGTCAAGATATCAGAGAATGATATATTACCTCTTCTTAAGAGTACCGAACGTATACTGAAACTGGTTCATCTTGAGGCAAAAGCGCTGAAAAGCGATGTTATTGATACCGAGCACCTGTTGCTGGCAATATTAAAGGAGGAAAACACTTTTGTTACGAGATTCCTTTCGGAGATGAATGTTGATTACCAGACAGTAAGGCAGGTTGCTGAGGCTGAAGGACCTGTGCCGAGGGCGGATTTTCCCAGAGAGGAGGATGATGATGAGGACACGGGATTTGCACGGGGCGACCAGGGCAAAGGATTGCAGGGATCAGGATCACAGTCTGCCAAAACTTCATCAGATACCCCTGTCCTGGATAATTTCGGTATCGATCTGACCAAGGCAGCTGAAGAGAACAGGCTTGATCCGGTTGTAGGGAGGCTCAGGGAAATAGAGAGACTGGCCCAGATACTTTCAAGGAGAAAGAAAAACAATCCTGTACTTATCGGAGACCCTGGTGTAGGTAAGTCAGCTATAGCTGAGGGGCTGGCTCTCAGGATTATACAAAAGAAAGTGTCAAGGGTGCTTTTCGATAAAAGGGTTGTGACACTCGACATGGCTTCAATAGTTGCCGGAACAAAGTACCGCGGTCAGTTTGAAGAAAGGATGAAAGCCATTCTAAACGAGCTGTCAAAGAATGATAATATAATATTGTTTATAGATGAGATCCATACTATAGTAGGCGCCGGTGGCGCTGCAGGCTCACTCGATGCAGCCAATATGCTCAAGCCGGCACTGGCCAGGGGAGAGATACAGTGTATAGGTGCAACCACCCTTGATGAATACAGGCAGCATATTGAAAAGGACGGAGCACTTGAAAGGCGTTTTCAGAAGGTCATGGTTGAGCCGACCTCGATAGAGGAGACTGTACACATACTCAATAATATAAAGGACAGGTATGAGGATCATCATAATGTATATTATACCGATGAGGCAATTGAAGCATGTGTAAAACTGACAAACAGGTATATTTCAGATCGTCACCTGCCTGATAAGGCTATAGATGCTCTTGATGAGTCGGGTTCCAGGGTGCATATCTCCAATATAGTTGTGCCTGAAAGGATACTGAAACTGGAGGAAGAGCTGGATGAGACAAGAAAAGAGAAAATGAATGCTGTCAAAAATCAGAATTTTGAAAGGGCTGCCAGTTTCAGGGATAAGGAAAAGGAACTACAGAATATGATCGAGGCCGAGAAGAAGAAATGGGAATCGGACCTTGCAAGAAACAGGGAGACTGTTGACGGCGAAAAAGTGGCTGAGGTAGTTGCCATGATGACAGGTGTGCCTGTCCAGCGTATTGCACAGACTGAAGGTACCAGGCTGATGAAGATGGCTGAGGAATTAAAGAAGAGCCTCATTGGACAGGATAATGCAATAAAGAAAGTTGTAAAGGCAATACAGCGCAACAGGGCCGGTCTGAAGGATCCGAACAAACCTATAGGTACCTTTATTTTCCTGGGACCCACTGGAGTGGGTAAAACACACCTGGCAAAAGTACTTGCGAAATTTCTTTTTGACAGTGCGGATAACCTCATAAGGGTCGACATGAGCGAATATATGGAGAAGTTTGCGGTATCCAGACTCGTAGGAGCGCCTCCGGGATACGTTGGTTATGAAGAAGGAGGCCAGCTTACTGAAAAAGTAAGACGACGCCCCTACTCTGTCGTATTGCTGGATGAAATTGAGAAAGCTCACCCCGATATCTTTCATATTTTGCTCCAACTGATGGATGAGGGTCAACTGACCGACAGCCTTGGCAGAAGAGTTGATTTCAGAAATACTATTGTCATTATGACAAGCAATATAGGATCAAGACAACTTAAGGACTTCGGTCATGGAATAGGTTTTGACACTGAGAGCAAACGGAGCGGGAAAGAAGACTATACCAGGAGTGTGATACAAAAGGCCCTTCATAAAACATTCGCTCCCGAGTTCCTCAACAGGATAGATGATGTTGTTCTCTTTGAGTCGCTTTCAAAAGAAAGCATTCATCTGATAATTGATATTGAGCTGAAAGGCCTGATAGAGAGGATACAGTCATTAGGTTATAAGATTGAACTGACGGAAGAAGCCAAAGATTATATAGCTGATAAGGGTTTCGACAGCCAGTATGGGGCTCGTCCTCTGAAACGGGCAATACAGAAGTACCTCGAAGACCCGATGGCAGAGATTATAATAGAATCGGGTATGCAGGAAGGAGATACTCTTCAGGTTACCAAGGATAAAAAAACAGAAGAGATCAGTATAAAGGTAAAGAAGGCCAGGAAGGAGGAAAAAACTGACGGCAAGAAATCTCTGCCGCCCGACACCATGAGTTGATTGACATGAATCACTGATATGACTGTTCGGGCACTGCAATAAGGTCAAAGGGTTCGGCTCCTGTTATTATCACATTTATAATATCACCTGGTTTTAGTTTTGTATTGTCTTTTTCAATAATAACTTCCTGGTCTACTTCCGGGCTGTCAAACTGAGACCGTGCAATATAGTATCCGTTTTCCTCGCTGTCGATAATGACAGGTATCTTATTCCCTGTCTGCCTGAGATTATTTTCGGCCGATATTTTTTCCTGGGCTTGCATAATAAGGTCTGCCCTTTCCTGTTTTACCTTATCCGGTACATCGTCGGTCAGTGCATAAGCAGTTGTATTCTCTTCATGGGAATAAGTAAACACTCCCAGCCGTTCGAAACGGAAATCATTTATAAAGTCCAGTAACCTGCGGAAATCGCCTTCCGTTTCACCGGGAAAGCCTGATATCAGCGTGGTCCTTATAGCGGCTTCCGGTATATAGTTACGGATATGTGATAACAGCTTCCTCGTCTCTTCTTCAGAGTGATTACGTTTCATGCGCGACAAAACCCCATCCGATATATGCTGTACCGGTATATCTATATAATTGCATATACGGGGATTGTCTTTAATAAGCTGCAGCAGATCTTCGGGTATACTGCCGGGATAAAGATAATGCAGGCGGATCCATTCAATAGCTTTCACATCAAGCAGGCTCCTGACAAGGTTCGTGAGCATTGGTTTGCCGTATCTGTCTATTCCATAATATGTCAGATCCTGCGCTATAAGGATCAGTTCCTTCACCCCTTTGGATGCCAGTATTTCCGTTTCACGCACAAGCTCTTCCACCGCTGCACTCCTGTATCTTCCTCTTATTCCGGGAATTGCGCAGAAAGCACAATTACGGTTACAACCTTCGCTTACCTTGAGATAGGCATAATGCTGAGGACCGGAAAGTATTCTGTCAGGATCAGGGTACTTTCTGTAGTCTTCTTTCAGGTAGCGTAGTATCTCATCCGGTTTGTCAACACCGAAGCACATGTCTACCTCCGGTATCTCCTGCCTGAGCTCATCTTTATACCGTTCGGAGAGGCAACCCATTACATACAATTCTTTTATTATGCCTTTTTTTCTTGTTTCGGCAAGCTCTATTATAGTATTGACCGACTCCTCTTTAGCATCATTAATAAAACCGCATGTGTTGACTATAACTATATCGGGGTAGCTCTCTGTTTTTTTCTGTTCTACATCGAAACCCGAATATTGAAGATGTTTAAGCAGTTTCTCAGAATCAACTGTGTTTTTCGAACATCCCAGTGTTATTATTTTTACCGTCTTGTGCATTGATGCAGGCTCATTTCATCCTGATGTTCACGTTCTTATACGAGGATATGATTTTATCTGATTGTATTACCGTTAAGGCCGGCGCAATAGTAATATATTTTTATTATGAAAACAGTGAATCTACGAACTCATAACGGTTGAATACCTGTAATTGTTCCATTTTTTCACCCACGCCTATATATTTAACAGGTATTTTAAACTGATCGCTTATACCTATTACTACTCCTCCTTTGGCCGTTCCGTCGAGCTTGGTTATCGCGATAGCCGTTACTTCCGTCGACAGCGTAAACTGTTTTGCCTGCTCGAAGGCATTCTGGCCTGTTGAACCATCCAGTACAAGCAGGACCTCATGGGGCGCTTCAGGTATTATCTTCGACATTACCCTTTTGATCTTTGCCAGTTCACTCATCAGGTTGGCCTTATTGTGTAACCGTCCGGCAGTATCAATTATTGCCACGTCGGCTTTTTCCGATACGGCCGACTGTACCGTGTCATATGCCACTGAGGCAGGATCAGATCCCATTGCCTGTTTTACAAGCTTAACATCCACCCTTTCCGACCATACTTTCAACTGATCTATTGCTGCTGCCCTGAAAGTATCGGCAGCGCCCAGTATAATCTTCTTCCCGGCTTTTTTATACTGGTAAGCAAGCTTTGCTATTGTTGTTGTTTTGCCTACTCCATTGACGCCCACAACCAGAATAACATACGGTTTATGCGGTAAGGCAGCGTTAAAGTCTGAAATTTCGCCGGATATGTTTTCTTCCAGCAAGCCGGCTATTTCCTCACTAAGCAACCTGTTCAGTTCATTAGTATTCAGATATTTATCAGAAGCTGCCCTTTTTTCTATTCTCTCGATTATCCTGATTGTAGTGTCAACGCCAACGTCGGAGCTGATAAGGACTTCTTCCAACTGATCGAGCACTTCATCGTCGACCCTGGATTTACCAATGACCGCTCTTGAAAGCTTTCTGAAAACACTTTCTTTTGTTTTTTCCAGACCTTTATTCAGGTCTTCCTTTTTTTCCTTACTTATAAAGCCTAATAGTGCCATTATTTTTCCGGTTTAGGAAGGGTATAAAGATAAAAAAAGCTTTCCTCTTTATGAAGAAAGCCATTACGCTCATGATTTTCTGACAAGGCAGCTTCCTGCCTTTAATATCATTTGATTACCTGAAATTTACTTATTAAAAAAATCTTTAATATGGTCATTATGAACTATCTGTTCCTTAAAAACATAAGCACCTGTTTTATCTGACCTTACCATTTTAATACATTTCGTAAATGACTTACCGCTACCGGTTTTGAGCGTTGCAACTACTTTCTTTGCCATAATATCATTATTTTATTTCCCTGTGGAGAGTATATTTCTTAAGGATAGGATTATATTTCATTCTCTCAAGCCTGTCAGGACTGTTCTTTCTGTTTTTTGTAGTTATATATCTTGAAGTACCGGGCATACCGCTATCCTTATGTTCAGTACATTCAAGTATTACCTGTACCCTGTTTCCTTTTGCCTTTTTTGCCATTATTATCTTCTTTAGTACTTAACGATATATCCTTTTTCCTTTGCACTTTTCAGTACTGCATGCAAGCCTTTCTTGTTTATTATCCTTATGCCTGCTGCCGATACTTTCAGAGTAACCCAGCGGTCTTCTTCAGGATAATAAAACTTTTTTGTAAAGAGATTCGGATAAAACCTCCGCTTTGTCCTCCTTTTTGAGTGAGATACATTATTTCCTGACACCACCCTTTTGCCGGTCACTTGACATATCCTTGACATCTCTGTAGTTTTAAATTCTTGTTCTAAAATAATTCTCTTAAAATCGAAGCGCAAAATACGTGATTTTTATTCAATTATCCAACAAAAATATATTGTTTTTTATTAACAGGTGGTGATACCGGTTAATGTGAGATGTTCAGTATGTTCACAGGTCTTATGGTGGGGATCAGTGTTTTATCTCTTCAGTTGCTTTCTTTCTGAGCATGTTGATAGCAGCCAGTGATGCACGGCGGATGTTGCTTGTTCTGGTAAAGGCAAAATTATGTTTTTCAGCATGAGCTCCGTTATCCGAGCTGACAGCTATCCATACCGTACCCACCGGCTTTTCATCAGTTCCTCCATCCGGGCCTGCAATACCAGTTACAGATACTCCGAAACCGGTCTTATATTTCTTTCTGATCCCCTCAGCCATCTGCAATGCAACTTCCCTGCTGACGGCCCCGTATTTTTCCAGAACTACAGGGTCGACACCAAGCTCATTTGTTTTTATGCGGTTATCATATGCTATTATGCTCCCTGTGAAATAATCCGAACAACCCGGCACGGAACTTATCATACGTGATATATTCCCTCCTGTACAGCTTTCAGCAAAACTTACAGTCATGGCTTTATCCCTTAATATTTTTCCTGTTGCTTCTTCCAGGCTTATGCCATCCAGTCCGAAAATATACCCGGGAATGATTTTATAAAGCTTTTTTACCTGATATGACAGAATATCAGCGATTTCTTTTTCATCTTCTCCCCTGCCTGTTAATCTCAGTTTAATTATGCCGGAAGTTGGAAGATATGCGATTTTGACCGAATCAGGCAGTTCCTTTTCAAAGTCCTCCAGCGTTTCTGCCAGATGGGCTTCAAAAGTGCCATAGGTCATTACAAGTCTGTATTGTATTGATGGCCTTTTAAACTGTTCTGAAATAGCCGGTATCACATGTTCTTCCATTATATATTTCATCTCATAAGGTACCCCGGGCATAGATATGAGAACTTTTCCATCTCTTTCAAACCACATGCCCGGCGCTGTTCCTAGTGCATTATGCAGTACTTTGCACCCTGCAGGGACTTCCGCCTGTTTCAGGTTATTCTCATTCATGTGAAGGCCGCGCTTACTGATAATATCCTTTATATTAGAGAGTACATTTTCGTCCCTTACAAGATCAGTGTTAAAAAAACCTGCAAGTGTTTTTTTTGTAATATCATCGCTGGTAGGGCCCAGACCGCCTGTCACAATAACAATATCCGAACGGTTCAGTGATTCATCTATCGTTTTGATTATATGGTCCCTGTTGTCGGATATGGAAATTATTTGATAAACCCCTATACCCAGCCCGGTAAGCTTCTGGCCTATCCATGCTGAATTAGAGTCAATGGTCATGCCAATCAATAATTCATCGCCTATGGTTATTATTTCAGCCTGCATTTATGTTTATTTGTTTATTTGTTAAGTTGTTAATTTGTTAAGTTGTTAATAAATTTAAGAGCCTGAACTTTTACGCTTCCAGACCACTAAACATTTAAACCATTTATTTATCATGCAAAGATATTTTTTTGTAAGTTCAGTTTTAAGTATTTAATATCTAATTATGAACAGGGGTATTATTGACAGGACCGAGAAATATGTGCGGGAATACCTCGATGGTGTTGAATCCGGTCACAACTGGTGGCATATATACAGAGTCAGAAAGCTGGCTATGTATATATATTCCAGAGAACTGAAAGGCGATCCCTTTGTTATTGAGATGGCTGCCCTGTTGCATGATATAAGTGATTATAAGGTTAAGCCCGGAGCGGGAACAGATGATCTGGAAAATTTTCTTAAGGTTTTAAGATTAGAGAAGAGCAAATCGGACAGTATTAAATATGTCATTGATCATATATCGTTTCGTGACAGTCTGGGTAGCCATTACGAATATACCGATGAACTGGAGATAGTTCAGGATGCTGACAGGCTGGATGCTATCGGGGCAATAGGTATTGCGAGAGCTTTTAATTACGGAGGATCAAGAGGGTTTGAGATATATGATCCAGGCGAAAGCCCCAGAGATTACAACAGCGCCGATGAATATATTGTATCCGGTTCATCCACGATCAACCATTTTTATGAAAAACTTCTGAAGATCAAGGGAATGATGAATACAACCACCGGTAAGATCCTCGCTGTTGAACGCCATGTTTTTATGCAACAGTATCTTGAGTATTTTTTCAGGGAATGGGATGAAGGAAAGACAAAAGGATGAATAAACATTTATTCGGATTAAGAAAAATAGTTTTATTTTTGTAATCCTTATGCGGGAGTAGCTCAGGGGTAGAGCATCAGCTTCCCAAGCTGAGGGTCGCGGGTTCGAATCCCGTTTCCCGCTCATAATCAGAAAAGTAAGCGCAAGTGTTTTGGTGTTTGAAAAGATCACCTGAACACTTTTGTTTTATCAACTGCAAACTACGTAATTTCAGTATCTTCAATATTCTTTATCCTGTTTAGAAGCGGAGGGTGAGAATAGTGAACGAATACATATGCGGGATGAGGATTCAGGTTACTAAGGTTTTTTACTGATAGTTTCTTCAGGGCTGACACAAGATGTGAGCCATCGTAGACTGCACTGGCAAACCTGTCGGCCTGGTATTCATTTTTTCTTGACATGTAGTTAACCAAGAGGCTTATCATTCTGGAAACCGGGCTGTAAATAAGGAAAAAAGCCAGTATGCTTATATGGAATGAAGGATTATCAACACCCATTGCATTAGTTAACAGAATATTATCATCGAGGATGGAGAATATAAAAAGCATTATACCTGTCTGCAGTATCCCGAAAAGCATCATTGATAAAGAGTGTTTATTTTTATAATGACCCAGCTCATGAGCCAGTACTGCAAGAATCTCTTCCGTTTCAAGGTCGTTAATAAGGGTGTCGAACAAGACAATTCGTTTTTTGGGCCCCAGACCAGAAAAATATGCATTTGCCCTGGTGCTTCTTTTCGATCCGTCGATGGTGAAAATTTCAGACAATTTAAATCCGGCTTGATGCACAAGTTTTTCTATTTCCGTTTTTAATTCTCCCTCTTCAAGTGGTTTTTGTTTATTAAAAAGAGGGACAATAAGTTCGGAATAAAAGAGATTCATGAAAACGGAAAAGAGTATGAATACTATCCAGGCATATATCCAGAACATATTACCGGCAATATAGTAAATCCATGTTATCAGGGCCAGCAACGGCCCGCCCAGTACTATTACCAGCAACCAGTTTTTTAAGTGGTCCGCGAAAAAAGTTGCTTTATTTGTCTTATTGAATCCGAATTTTTCTTCTATAATGAATGTATCATACCATTCGAAGGGTATGCCCAGTAAATCGGATACCAGACCTATTATACCGAAAAAGACCAGACTGATAATGATCCTGTTCCGGCTTATCGATCCGGCTATCTCATCTACCCATGAAAAGCCTCCCAGAAATAACATTACAAGGATAAGAACAAGAAAGAATGATGAGCTGATATCACTTAATTTCCTGTTCGCTCTGTAATAATTCTGAGACTTTCCGTATTTTTCACTGTCAATGATATCCTTTAATCTATCCGGAACTTTATCAGACCACATGCTATTATTCAGATAGTCAAGATATAATCCCGACAAATGACCGAAAAGGATAATAAATAATATCAGAAAGAAGAATATATTAAACATCGGGAATCAAGAATAAAAAAAACAGGGCGCCGAGGATTGGAAGAAAAAATGTGGAATAAAAATGTCTCGCTGCATTTCCTCGTGCTGTACGCGCCCTGTTTTCTATAAGAATATTTTCTATATGCAAAGATCAATATTTTTTTTAAAAATGCAATAACTCAGGGAATGTCTTTTAACATACTTTTTAACAAAAAGCCCTTTTACTTTAAAAAATTTATTATTGCAAACAATTTTATTTCTTCAGGTCAGCATTCCGCCGCAAACCTGTATTACCTGACCGGTAATATATCCGGAAAGGCCGGAGGCCAGAAAGAGAGCGGCATTTGCCACATCTTCAGTTGTGCCTCCCCTTTTAAGAGGTATTTTCTCTGTCCACCCTTGTTTTACTTCATTAGACAGATTTTCAGTCATTTCTGTTAATATAAAGCCGGGTGCTATTGCATTACACCTTATGTTTCTCGATCCAACCTCCCGTGCGACACTTTTTGTAAAACCTATCAGGCCTGCTTTTGATGCAGAGTAATTGCTCTGCCCGGCATTACCCGATACGCCAACCACAGAGCTCATATTTATGATAGACCCGCTTCTCTGCTTCATCATTGGCTTTAATACGGCTTTAGTGAGATTAAACACTCCCTTGAGATTTATATTCAGGACCTGGTCCCATTGTTCCTCGGTCATTCTCATAAGGAGATTGTCTCTCGTAATACCTGCATTGTTTACAAGTATGTCAATAGAACCGAAATCTTTGTATACTTCATCGGCAACTCTCTGTGAGTCAGAAAAATCAACTACATTAGAAACATATCTTTTAACTTTAACACCAATTTTTTCACATTCACCGGAAACACTTCTGAACTCATCGTCATCAATGATGTTTGTAATGGCTATATCTGCTCCTTCCGAGGCAAATTTCAATGCTATAGCTTTCCCGATACCTCTTGAAGCGCCTGTTATTAGTACTGTTTTACCTTCTAATAAGCCCATGATATTATATGTTTTTTATTATGATACAAATGAAAGACAAAGGACAAAGGACTAACGACTAACGACTAACGACTAACGACAAAAGACTAACCCTTCGACAAGCTCAGGACAAGAGACAAAGCGCGAAAGACAAACGGTTTTTGTTGTTAGCTTCTGCTTGTCGTTAAATATTAATATTTAATGCTTTGGCTACTGTTTTTCCAATATTTGCCGGAGATTCGACAACCTCGATACCACATTCTTTCATGATAGCCATCTTGGCGCTTGCAGTATCGGCCTTACCCCCTATTATTGCACCTGCATGTCCCATTCGCCTGCCTTTGGGAGCTGTCTGGCCTGCAATAAATCCTATTACAGGCTTTTTCCTGTTATCTTTTATCCATCTTGCAGCATCTGTTTCCATATTGCCGCCTATCTCTCCTATAATTATTATGGCCTCCGTTTTATCATCATCCATCATAAGCTTCACCGCATCGAGTGTCGTTGTACCGACAATAGGATCACCTCCTATCCCAATGCATGTTGACTGTCCCATTCCAAGTCTTGTTACCTGATCAACAGCTTCATAAGTAAGGGTACCTGATCTGCTTATTATTCCAACCCCTCCTTTTTTGTGGATGAAGCCCGGCATAATACCGACTTTTGCCTCCCCCGGAGTTATTATACCCGGACAGTTCGGCCCTATAAGCCTGCAACCTTTGTTACCGACATATTCTTTTACTTTAACCATATCCGAAACCGGTATGCCTTCAGTGATGGCCACTATAAGACTTACACCTGCTTCAGTTGCTTCCATAATCGCATCTGCTGCAAATGGCGGCGGGACGAAAATAACCGAAACATCGGCTCCTGTTTTTTCCACAGCTTCGCTTACGGTATTGAAAACAGGTTTGTCGAGGTGCCTGCTCCCTCCCTTCCCGGGGGTAACGCCACCTACTACATTCGTACCGTATTCTATCATTTGCTGTGCATGGAATGTTCCTTCACTCCCGGTGAATCCCTGTACTATCACTTTTGAGTCTTTATTAAGGAGTACACTCATATCAGTTTATTTTAATTTTGTTTTGTAAGCAGACCATAATAACAGTCCTTATTGATTTAATTCTCAAAGCCCAAATGTACAATAAAATTTTATGACTTATTGTTATCTTTACAAGATATGGAGCACTGGAATGATGGAATGATGGAGTACTGGAACACTGGAATATTGCTTTTAAATAAAAAGATTTTTACATCATTCAGCATTCCAATATTCCAATATTCCAGCATTCCAGTGTAATTATTTAGTTGATAGTATAAATCAGGACAGATATTATGGAAATAATTGAACCTATATTATATATAGCCATATCCCAGACTTTTTTTGCTGCTCTCCTTATAGCAACCAAAAGGCCTGTTACCATACCTGACAGGCTTATGGCAGCCTTTCTGTTCATGATCTTCTTTGATATGATCTTTGCATTAATAAAGATCAAGTTTATCACTTTTTATTCATTTCCGTTTATTGCATTTACATACGGACCTTTTATTTATTTATATGTGAAATACACAACAAGTCCGGAAAAAGGCTTCGGGGCGACAAAATTTATCCATTTTATACCTTTTGTTGTTTTTTTTATTGTTTCTGTAGTATTCAGGTCAGACAAGGTCTTTGCCGATCTTACAGGCTTCTTTGTGGCAGATAAGTACATATCTCTCAGGATAGTATATAGTGTGTGTTTTTTTCTTTCAATAACCATCTATAGTATAATAACGTTCATAATATTAGGCAGGCACCGGAAAAACCTGAAAAATGTTGTCTCATATAAGTCGGGGAAGATAACCCTGAACTGGCTTAAGACCATAAGTATCAGCTTCTATCTTTCTTATTTTATTCTTTTCATTCTGGGAGGTATAGATATCTTTGTCAACTTCCTTCCTTTTGATCCTTATTATACAATATTTGTCTTTATAGCCATATATACATTTTCTATCAGTTTTTATGCCATTAAGCAGCCGGTATTAAAAAATATTCTTATCGGATCTGAGGATTTTCATAGAATATCTGATGATGATTCTAAAACGGATAATGAGAGGAACGGAGACGATTCAGAAGCTATTGCCAGGAAGACTAAATACAGCAGAAGCGGTTTGAGCGATTCACAGGCAAAGAAATATCTGGAAACGATACTTAAATATATGGATGATAAAAAACCCTATACAGACAGGGATCTTACGATTTATAACCTGTCAGGGCAAACAGGTATATCAAGGCACCATATTACCCAGGTACTGAATGATCTTTACAAGAAGAACTTTTTTACGTTTGTTAATGAATACCGGGTACAGGAAGTAATAAGAAGAATGAAAATGCCTGAATTCAGAAATTACACTATTATCGCTATAGCCTATGATTCCGGATTTAATTCAAAATCTACCTTTAACAGTATTTTCAAAAGCATAACAAAACTCACTCCCTCCCAGTACCGTGAAAGACTGAACCTTGAAGGTTCATGACAGGCGGCTCGCACTACATTTTTTTGAAACAGGGGTTCTGATTGAGCGGATCGGACGATTCGGGGATTACTTCTCACTTTATTTGCAGTGCAAATATTTAATAAATGAGAAGCACAATAAAATATATACTTTTATTTTTATGTCTGGTCCCTTTGGAGCTGTTCTCCCAGTCATTTTTCGACAGTATAAAGGATACCGGTAATAATTCAGCCGGTTTCAGCGGATTTATCAGATCCGGAGCTTACTTCAATAAGGACGGAAGCAGCATTGCTTTACCTGTAACTTTTGCTGATATAAGTATTCGTACAGAAGCAGGTGATGGTACCCGGTATAAGGCATATGCAGATTTGCGATACCGTTACGGACGGGAATATGATAACCCGGTCAACAGCCTTGATCTGAGGGAAGCATGGGCTGCATGGTATACTCCGTATACGGAGGTTACAATAGGAAAACAGATAGTCAAATGGAGCCATATGGATTTTTTCAGGCTTCAGGATGAGGTAAGTCCGCGCAATAACCTGTACAGGTCTTTTGACCCTTCGGACAGGGATCAGGGCAATATGGTTGCTGTTTTTGAATTCAGTCCTCACAGCACAGTGAACCTGCAGGCTCTGCTCATACCCTTTCATAAGCCGTCGGTTCTTTATACAGGGTTCATGGATATGCCGGATATAGTTGAGATCGAAGAGTATAAAACAGGAAGCGACAGATCACCTTCATATGGAATAAGAGCTACTTTATTCCTGAGGAATTTTAGCGGGGGCATCAGTTATTTTGACGGATACAGTTCATTACCCGGAATTAAAGTGGATACTGTAATAATGCAGTCAGGTTATGCCGGTGCTCCCCTGCGCCTTGAAAAGAAGGCATATAAAACAAGAAACCTGTCGGCCGATATAGAGATGGTTATTTCCGGGTATATTATACGTGCTGAAGCATTATGGAGTAAACCTGATGAAGATTACAGGCAAATGGAATATGTGTCCTTACCCGGCATAAGATGGGTAGCAGGTATTGAGCATAGCTTCGGCGACCTTCAGGTACTGGCAGAATACAGCGGCAAATATCTGACTGATTACGAACAACCGGCATTTGACCCCGTGCTGCCTGATGAGTCATCTTTCGGCAGTCTTTCGGGATTACCATCCGATCAGGTATACGCTCTGGTAAAGTCACAGATTTCGGCTTTCAACAGACTCTATAATTATCAATTGGATGAATACAGCCATTATGCCGCCATGAGGATAGCATGGGAACGGCAACTGAGTACACTAAGACCTTCATTAAACATTTTGTATAACATTACGGCAAAAGAACTTATGATAAACCCGCTGATGAGTATTGTCCCGTCCGACAATCTTGAATTAATAGTGGGTGCTGAAATATATACAGGTCCGGATAATTCACTTTTTGACATGATAAACGAAAAGTTGAATGCAATCTATACCGGACTGAGAGTTAATTTTTAGATAACAGATAATGACCGGATTTTTATTAAAACACAGATACCTTATCATAATTGCCTCAGTAGCCATAGGGCTTGCAGGGCTTGCAGTGGTACCGGGTATAAAGACCGACCCGGATATAAGGAATTATATACCTGCAGATATGGAATCACGGATCAATACGGATAAGATAGAGGAAGAATTCGGACTGCAGGATATGATTATGATAGTATACGGGGATAGTTGTATACTTACACCATCTAACCTGATCCGTATAAGAAATACAGCGTTGGAACTGGAAAGACTGCCAACAGTCGATAATGTTATTTCACTTTTCAATACCAAAAGAATATATGGTGAAGAAGGCATGATGATTGTTGATCCTGCAGTGAACATCTTGCCTGAAGCAAAGGAAGATGTTGATATACTTAAAGATCAGTTGAGAGATAATCCCCTGGCTATGGGAACAGTGGTGTCGGAAGATTTTACTATGTCGGCCATTGTTGCCACAATATCCCGGAATACCGAAGAGAGTATTATACTATCTGAGATTGACTCTGTTATTGCTATGAATCCGGGTAATGCAGAGGTATACTATGGCGGACTTCCTTATATCAGGAAGGCAATAATGAAAGATGTTCAGCACGACGGCTTTATTCTCGTTCCGCTGGCCTTGCTTATCATGCTTGTATTTCTGTGGGTGGCTTTCAGGGAATGGAGGGGTATGGTGTTACCGTTTACAGTAGTAGTCCTGTCCATCGCTTTTGCCATGGGCCTTATACACCTTTTCGGATGGAACCTGACGATCATCAGCCTGATCTTACCCGTATTGCTTATAGCCGTTGCAAATGATTACGGCATACATATGATAGCCAAATACCAGGAACTGGTAGCAAAAAAGTACAGTGAGAGCAATAATTCAATTATACGGTCAATGGTCCGGGAACTCAGAACGCCGGTAGTATTTACAGGGCTAACGACAATTGCCGGTATACTGGGATTACTTACACATTCCATAATACCGGCGCGGCAGTTGGGAGTATTATCGGCTTCAGGTATTGCCCTGGCTGTTTTGCTTACATTGTTCATGTTGCCTGCATGGTTATCGCTGTTACCCAAATCAAGACATCTTATCGAAGGAAAAAAGGGTAATGTATCTGCCCTGGACAGAATGCTTACAAGGTTATCTCACCTGGTTACGGTAAAGCCCAAACGTGTGCTTGTCGTATCTGCTTTTATTACAGCTTTTTTTGCTATAGGAATATTGTTTATCAGGGTTGACGGAAACCAGGAGAACTTTTTCCCTGCAAAACATCCGGTAAAAAAAGCCTCAATATTTATAAACAAATATTTTGGCGGCTCACAGAGTATTTCAGTTATGATAGAGGGAGATATAAAAGACCCGGATATATTGAACACTATGGACAGGTGGACTTCAGAGCTGAAGACCATGGAGGGTGTAGGCGATTCCTATTCTATTGCCACTGTGATAAAGCAAATGACAAAAGCTCTTTATGATAAGGGGGAGAATGGGTATGACATGATACCGGAAAGCAGGGAGGCAGTTGCTCAGATACTTGAGATATATAACCTCAGCGGAGACCCGGATGATTTTGAAAGGCTGGTCGATTTTGACTATACAAAAGCTCATCTGATGGTACGCTTTGAAGACCCTCAGACAGACATAGTCGGGAATGTAATAGAAAAGATCAGGTTCATGTCTGAAAGAGATAATGCAGATATAAAGATCGGTGGATATGCTTATATAATGCAGCAATTTTCCAAAAAGATACTTACCGGACAGATCAGTTCCCTGATCTTTGCCGTGCTGATAGTACTTGTGCTTCTTTCTATCATTTTCAAATCCGTAAGGGGCGGTATGATATCAACAATACCGATACTGGCATCTGTTGTATTTCTTTTGGGATTTATGGGCTATACAGGCATAACACTAAATCCGGCCACAGCATTGTTGTCATCAATAATGATAGGTGTCGGGGTCGATTATACAATACATTTTCTCTGGAGGTATAAGGAGGAACTGATTAAATCAAACCACAGGGAAGCGGTTATTACAACCCTTACCACAACGGGAAGAGGAATAGTATATAATGCATTAAGCGTAATGGTAGGTTTTTCCGTACTTGTTTTTTCGGGATTTACATCCATACGTTTTTTCGGTTACATGGTTCTTATTAGTATCGGTGTATGCCTTATCAGCGCTTTGTTTGTTATTCCCTCTATCCTACTGGTATATAAGCCGTCATTTGTGGAGCATAAACGTGAAAATAAACGAATTGTAAAGAACAGTCATATGAAAAAAGCTATTATTCTTACTTTACTTGTTTCATTATCCGTCATAAGCAGTGCACAGCAAACTGCTGAAGATATTATGAAACGCAGCAGGGATGCCATGAAGGTTGAATCGTTTGAAGCTGTGGCCTCTCTTAATATTACCGATTCAAAAGGAAGACTGAGGGAAAGATCTAATATAACAGCTTCAAAAAGCTATGATGACGGAACTGAGAAGAGATATATAAGGTTTCTGTCACCGGCCGATATATCCGGTACAACAATGCTTATTTATGATTATGATGAGGGACAGGATGATATGTGGATCTATCTTCCGGCTCTTAAACGCTCAAGAAGAATAGTCAGTTCCGATAAAGGTAAAAGCTTTATGGGCTCCGAATTTACCAATGCTGACATGTCCTCCCCTCCTGCGGATGATTTCAATCATCGTATTATTGAGGAGAGCGATACTCATTATCTTATTGAAAGCGTCCCTGTTTCGGCTGCGAAGGAGGATGAATATGGTTTTGCACGTAAGGTCAGTACCGTAAACAAAGATAATTTTACAGTAGTTAAAATGGATTTCTATGATAATACCGGCTTTCTGTTCAAAACAATAATAATAGAGGATACAGAGGAAATTGAAGGAAAAGGTTATTTAATTGCTCATATGACTGCTGAAAATTTCAGTAACGGAAGGACATCCGAAATAGTAATGAAGGATATACGTACCGGAACAGAAATAAGTGATGATATTTTTAATGTCGCAAGCCTGGGAAGATAGATTTAAAGACGAAAGACAAAAGGCGAAAGGTTGAATCGTTGAAGGGTGTAATTGTGGAAAAGGGTTTCGGATGGATGCGACGAGACCTAAATAATAGGATAAATAAGTGTCTTCGTAGTATATTTTCTTAGAATTTTATTTATCGGGGAATAAGTGAATAGTGAATATAAGGGACTGGGGACTGGGGATTAGGTATTAGTAATCAGGGATTAGAGGTGATGAGTTATTCGGTTATTCGGACTAAGGGCCAACGACTACGGAGAGGATGTTCTTTTTTCCAGGTTATTTGCTCTTTCAATCCCATTATTCCATTACTCCATCCGTTAGTCCTTTGCCTTTTGTCTTTTGTCTGTCTTATAATCATGAGTAGCCTAACCCCTAAATAACTTAACAAATAAACAAATAAACATATTTGCTAATTTAGCATCATAAATTTAGTGGAATGGAGTAATAGGTTATTGTATAAATAATCCGCGGGCTGTCTTCAGGTATTCCAATAATCCATCATTCCAGTATTCCATATTATATAATGGGCTAAAATGGGCATAGACTTATATACTACTATAGTTGCTCCTGCAACCGGACAGGGAGGTGCAATATCCTTGATAAGGGTTAGCGGCAGTGATGCATTCAGTATTGTTGATACTATCTTTAAGGCCTCCTCTTCATCTAAAACGAAGGAAGGGAAGAAGGATGAGGCCGGATTAAGCAGTGTTTCCGGGTTCAGGATCATATATGGAGATATTGTCGATAGTGAAGAAATAATAGATGATGTCCTTGTTTCGGTATTCAGGGCTCCCAATTCATATACCGGCGAGGACTCCGTAGAGATCAGCTGTCATGCTTCCCGTTATATCCTGAATAAAATAATGCAATTATTGATTGACAATGGAGCAAGAACAGCAAGGCCCGGCGAATTTACTCAGAGAGCCTATCTGAATGGTAAAATGGACCTGTCACAGGCCGAAGCCGTTGCGGATATAATAAATTCTGAAACCGAAGCTTCCCACAGGCTGGCTGTTCATCAGATGCGGGGAGGCTATTCGAAGGGGATAAACAAGCTGCGTGAAAGGATGCTGCATTTTGCATCCATGATAGAACTGGAACTGGATTTCGGCGAAGAAGATGTTGAATTTGCCGACCGTACGGAACTGAGAACAATGGTAGATGAGATAAAATCATATACAGACAGTCTGAGAGATTCATTCAGATATGGTAATGCCATTAAAGCAGGGGTTCCGGTTGCGATAGTGGGAAAACCGAATTCCGGCAAATCGAGCCTGCTGAATGCCCTGTTGAAAGACGACAAGGCTATAGTATCCGAGATACCGGGAACCACCCGTGATGTTATTGAGGATACTATAATCCTGGAAGGAATATTATTCAGGTTTATCGATACTGCCGGTCTGAGGGAAACAGCAGATATAATTGAGAATCTGGGTATAAGAAAAACATATCAGAAGATAGAACAGGCCGATATTGTATTGTTGCTTGCCGAAGCGAATGACAGCCCGGAAGATATAAACAGGTCATTTGATGAGATAAAGAGACAGACGGAAAATACCGCCAAAGAATTAATGCTGGTATTGAACAAGACTGATCTGGCAGGTAAAGAACAATTGAAAAAAATACAATCTTCACTGACCTGCCAGCCTGATAAGCGCTTATTTATTTCTGCCACAGAAGGAGAAGGAATACATAACCTGGTAACAAATCTTACTGAGCTTATCAAAAAACGGCAGACCGGTTCACAGCTTACAGTGACCAACCTGAGACACTACGAAGCCTTAAGCGAATGTTCGGGTAGCCTTGAACGTGTCCGTAACGGACTTAAAGAAGGGATCCCCGAAGACCTTATAGCCATGGACCTGAGACAGGCCATTCATTATCTTGGCCAGATAACAGGCGAGATATCCACAGATGAGATACTTGGTAATATTTTCAGGAATTTTTGTATCGGGAAATAACCGGAGATAATAAGGGATTGTATTCACCTCCCCTCTCCGCCTCTCCTTCATATGGGGGCATATACAGGAATAAAACCTATGTCAGATAGATTAAACGAAATATTTAAATAACTTCAGGATAAAAATTTGATTAAAGGGGCCATTAGTCTAATGACTATTATCTTTAAAATTATTGATACATAAAAAATGAATAATGAAAAGGGCAGTAATATATTACATTAATTAATATATCTTGCTGTCCCGCCTTCGCAAATACCGTTTCCGGGCTTCATCAGGATTTTCTCCAAGTTTAATATATATTTTTGTCCTGTAATCAATTACTACTTCCTGTAATTTCCCGATATCAGGAGAATCAAAATTATTTTGATTTTTTTTATACATTATTTTCCTATTTAAAATGTTTATGAACTAATAAATTTCACACCAAAAGAAGGTTTTATCTGTGGAATTCTTTTAAAGATAGTATAAGTTAAGGAATATACATAATTTTTTATGTTGTAAACTAATTGATAATTAATGTAATTATTTCATTATTGCGACTACCTTTACATGAATTTAAAATAAAATGCAAGTTGCTGTAAATAGAAAAAATATTACATTCGATCCGGATCCCTGCAGGGTTATTGCCCGATTTCTGTTTACAGATGACAAAAGGGCTGTAAATACAATTCAATTTGTACTGGACATGTCTGAGGAGGCGGCTTTATTTGTATTAAAACAGACGCTCAGGGATTTTTCAATGCGCCACAGAAATATTTCCGAAATATTCGAGAAACATTTTAACAGAGTTGCACATTTACTTTCGCATACGAATACACGGCCGGATGAAATTGATTATACTAAGAAAATTCTCATCGGATCATATTTTACAATGGAATATTCTATTGAATCGGCAGCTTTTTTTAATCCTTCAATAGTTGAACATCCTGACCAAACAGAAATAATCCCTGGCTCTAAAAGAGTAATCATAAGCTTCAGGGCCACCGGAGAGGGGCATATTTCTTCTATAGTTTTCAGGATGGGGATACTCGATAAAAACAATGAACTTGCCCTTGAACCTATCGGGTATATGTTGGAGGAGGCTGAACATATTCGTCGCCATACTTACGATAAAGAGTCGTTTGCCCATAAACTGGATGAAATGCAGGAAGTCAATAGAATTATTCCTCCGGAACTGATATTGGATAAATTAGAGGATAAATTTACATATGGTGAGCTTCGCAAATGTATTGAAGAGTCAAGAAAGACTATCCATTTAGCATCAGACAAAGAATATCTTTTTAATCAAATCATTTGGCTTGCATCTTCACATTACGAATTGCAATTTTCTTTGGATACCAATATTTCTGAAAGGGTAATTTTTCCTGTTTCAGATAATGAAAAGAATGGTATTGAAGATGCCCGCTTTGTGAAATTTACAAATGAAGACAACAAAACAAAATATTATGCTACGTATACGGCTTACGATGGGACAACCATCCTTCCAAAATTACTTGAAACAGAGGATTTTTATCATTTTAAGATAATGCCTCTCCATGGTGAGATTGCCCAGAATAAAGGAATGGCATTATTCCCAAGAAAGGTAAAAGGGAAATATGTAATGCTTTGCCGGTTAGACGGGTTTAATAATTATATTGCCTTTTCCGATAATATTACTATATGGCGTGAAGCCAAAATTTTACAACGACCGAAATACTCCTGGGAACTAATTCAAATTGGTAACTGTGGATCGCCTATAGAAACAAGAGAAGGCTGGCTGGTAATAACTCATGGTGTAGGCCCTATGCGCGAATATGTTTTAGGGGCAGCATTGTTTGATCTTGATAACCCGGAAAAGGAAATAGGAAGAGCTAAAACTCCTCTTTTAATTCCAAATGCCGAAGAAAGAGAGGGCTACGTTCCTAATGTAGTATATTCTTGCGGTTCAATGGTACATAATGATGATTTAATCTTACCTTACGCAATGTCTGATTATTCATCTACTTATGCATCAATTAATTTAAGAGAGCTTCTAAATGAATTAAAAAAATCAAAATAATCACTAAACACACCCTTATTCTCTTCTTCAAATAATTTGGAATCCTACTTTATTTATTAATAAAAAACAACTATCTGACTCAGACATGCATGACTAAAATTTCCCTGTTCCAGTCGATCCATTCTAAAAGATCTTTTTTTCTATTGTCATGAGCAACCAATGTTATACGTTTCTTTTTTTTTACTAATTTTGTTTGTGTTTTTTCTAATTACTTATCAGATAGTATCTTTCTGTAAACCTTCAAATAGCCCTCTATCATTTTTTGACGGCTAAACATTGATGATGCCCACTCGGTGCATTTACTTCTGTTAATCGAACTAACACTTCTGATGGCTTCAATTGCTTCTTCGGTGTTAGAAACTAAGAAGCCTGTTTTTTCATGAATGATTAATTCAGGCATGGAACCCAGGTTAAACGCCACTACCGGAGTGCCGCAGGCCATAGCTTCAACTACGCTGAGTCCAAAAGGTTCAGGAAAACGTATGGGGTGTAAAAGGGCACATGCATTGCTTAAAAGTGTAAGTCTGTCTTCAGGCCCGGAATTACCAACATACACAATATCGTCATTGTTAATATAAGGTTGGACCTTTTTGTTAAAGTATTCCTGATCCTGAATTAAACCGGAAATGATAAGTTTTCTTTTTGTGTTTTTAGCAATTTCTATAGCTTCATACGTCCCTTTTTCCGGATGAATCCTTCCGAAGAAAAGCAGGTAATCTTCAGGTTCCCGGCTAAAAATAAATTCGTTGATATTAATTCCGTTATATACAGTTGCAGCGTAGGTGAGTTCCGGGTTACGGTCGGAATTACTTATTGAAACATAGTGAGTTGTACTGTTGTATTTTTTATATACAGGAATAATTTCAGGAGACGAAAAACCATGAATGGTTGTAACCATTGGTGTTTTGATCAGTCTGGAGTAGGTTAACGGTAAAAAATCAAAATTGTTATGAATGATATCAAAATCACCTGCCTGTTCCATTAAATGACTGATATGCAGGCATTCAGCTACTTTGGGATTAATAGAAGAATCATCAGCCCAGGGGCTTTTACATACCGATGAAAGCTCCCCTTTAGTGATGGAATCACCCGTTGCAAATAAAGTTACTTTAAACCCTTTTTCAACCAGTCCTTCGGCAATATTTGAGGCTACTTGTTCCCATGGGCCATATTTTAAGGGCGGTGTACGCCACGTTACAGGCGAGAGTATCGCTATTTTCATGTTTAATTATTTTTGTATTCATATCTGTTACTGTAGAAGTTGCAGTTGCAAAGTCAAAATACTACATACTGTTACGTCCACCTGTCACTACTACTTTTTTTCACTTCTCACCCCATTGCAGGCCTGCTATTTTCCAGGCAATGGTCGACCAAATTTTCGATCGTAGCCGTACCAACGCATATCACTTTATCTGCACCTCCCCAGTATATCTTAACGCTCCCATCATCTTCGGCAACCACGCCGCAACAAAACACTACATTATGCACATACCCCGTTATTTCGTATGTTTCTTCGGGTTGCAGAATCCACTCATCACCTACTGCAAGAATTATTGAAGGATCTTTCAGGTCATGTAAAGCAGCACCCAACCGATAAACAGAGCCATCCATAGTACGAAAAACACCATGATAGATATGCAACCAACCACGTGCAGTTTTTATGGGGGGTGCCCCCGGACCGATTTTCATTGCATCCCAATGGTATTGCATGGGTTTCATAATCAGCTTTGATTCGCCCCAGTATTTTAAGTCAGGCGAATACGATATCCAGATTGACCAGGGCGATATTTCAGAATGCGGACGGTCCAGCCTGGCGTAGAAGCCTCCTATTTTTTCGGGGAAAATCACTACATTACGATAGTCAGCCTCGGTAATAAGTGACACTCTTTCAATCGACTGAAAATTCCTTGTTTTGGCTAAACCGATGCGAACTCCATATTTCGAATAAGCACTGTAGGTAATAAGAAATTCGCCATCAATATAAATTATCCTTGGATCTTCGATGCCATATGCCTCATATTCGCTAAAAATACCCTTTGAAGCTGGCTCCATAAAAGGCTTTTTATTTACTTTGAAGTTAAATCCATCGTCACTTACAGCTTTTCCTAATATACTCCTTCCGTTGAGTTTATGTGAACGAAATATCATGATATATTTACCTTCATGTTTCACTACCGCGGCATTATGTACAGTAGCTACAGTGTAAGGCACATCGTCTTTTGTAAGTATTGGGTTATTTTTATACCTGTTGATTAACACCGTTAAATTTTAATTGTTTTTATGAAATTCTTCATACGCTTGCAATACAGTTAAATGAGAAATTAGATAGGCCAACGAGCTTTCAGCGCCTTGATTACGGTTTACCCCATAACTTTCAAATCCATCGCAACAACCCTTGGTTTCAAAATCGTACAAGCTCATTCTTAGATCGTTTTCACCTAAAAACCATAAAAAAGAAGAGTATAGTTTGTTCAGGTATTCTTTGTCTTTAGTTACAAGAAAAGCCTGGTGATACATTAAAACCATGGCCATAGCATCAATGGGTTGTTGCGCAAATACGGAGCGCTCACCATCCTTCTTATACCATTTTTCGTTGCCTATTATTGACAGGTAATTTTCATTAAGGGTATGTGCGGTAAGAAATTGCATGGATTTCGTTGCTACCTCCAATACTTTATCTTCGTTTAGAATTTCGGCAGAATGTAGGAGCGACAGGGGTAAAATACCATTATCATAAGCAAGCAATGGCTCAAACCATCTCCAATCAGCAGATTCGTTTTCCTCATAATGCTTAACCATGTTGTGTGCCATGTTCCTGAGCCTTTCTGTCATGGAGTCATCTGTTGGGTTTGTTCTTAGATAATAACATGCCCCAATCATTGTGTTTGCAATGCCCCGCATGGATTTTAATTTCTCGAAATTGGGAGCCGCGTTAAAAAAAACTTCTTTACCTATTTGATAATAAGCATCGTTAGGTGCATTGTCCATTAAATATCCCAGCGCCCATATTGTACGGCCAAAGGAATCCTCAGAACCGAACTCATCAAGATAGTTTCTGCTAAAGCTTAAAAAATTTTTGAAGGTACCATCCTTATTTTGCATGTAATGTATATAGCTTAAATAAACAGGTGATAATTCCAGCGCACGGATATCCTTCATTTGCCGGTAAGCCATCAAAACCATTAGCAAGGCTCTTGAGTTATCGTCAAGGCAGTAACCTTTTTTTAAATTTGGAATGCCAAACTTCGCATGTTGGATAATACCAGTATCATCCGTTAAGCGGTTAATATGTACAAGGGAAAATGGTGGAAGGATGAGTAAATCAAATGTAGAGTCTTTTTTTTCAGTATCAGTTACACCATGCGAAATTACCTGCCTGGCAAGAGCAAGGTATTTTTCACCGGTTTTTGGCCATGTTATTTTTTTGCCATAAGATTTAGCCTTGTTTTTAATTATACTTAGCTGATTAGGATTATCAAAGAGTTCTGTTAAAATTGAGGTTAGTTCAACCGAATCATTGAAGTTAAAGAGTCTTCCCCGGTCATCAGCTAATAGTTCTGCCGCATGCCAGTAAGGTGTTGAAAGTATAGCTGATCCAACGCCAACCGCGTACGAAAGTGTGCCGCTGGTAATTTGAGCCTCGTTTAAATAGGGGGTAATATATATGTCGGTAGCGGATAAATACTTAAACAGGTCATTAACATCAAGAAATTCATTCAAAAAAATCACATGTTTTTCCAATTGAAGGTTTTTTACCAGACGCATTAAAAAAATGCGGTATTCCTCTCCTGAGTGCCTAAGTACATTCGGATGGGTTTTTCCCAGAACCATATAAATCACATCGGGATGTTTTTCAATGACTTTAGGCAAAGCTTTTATCACCGTTTCAATTCCTTTATTGCGGCCAATAAAACCAAATGTCATCAGCACTTTTTTGTTTTCAAGCTTAAACTCTTTTTTTGATTTTACCGCATCGAATTGTAGGTCGGGAACGCCATGGTCTATAAACGCAATTTTTTCTTGTGAAACGTCATAAATACTAACTAAAAATTCAATGGCCTTATGGCTCATTACCACTATTTTACTTGCCATTTTACAAATTTCCTGTAAAACAGCCTTTTCATTATAGGATGGTGATTTAAGTATTGTATGCAATGTAACAATCAGAGGAACTTCCAGGCGGTGTAATAAGGGTAGGATATATACTCCATTCTGGCCACCAAAAATACCGAACTCATGTTCAAGCACGCAAAGGTCTGCACCACTAAGATTGATGAATTTTACGGCTTGTATATAATCTTCCTGATGTTCCTGTCTGATTGTTCGTTTTACCTCTTCAGGGTAGTCATAAATATTACTGAAATCGTTTAATGCAACAACAAAACCATCATTCGGGACGCCGCTTTTTTTGTTGTTGCTTACAACTGAATTAAACAGGTTATTGGTAAATGTACCAATACCACATTCTCTTGGAGGGTACGTGCCAATAAAAGCGATTTTCATAATTCGCTCTTTTTGTTTTTTTCTGCACGTTTGGCTTCCTTGGCTGCCCGCTTTTCTTTCAGGCTTTTAAGTGGAGCTTTCTTATTATTCTTTTTACTTTCTTTTTCTTTTGACATAATTATTTGTTTTTAAATTAGTTATTAAAAGATAGAATTTATGTTACTGAAGGGACAAGGGCTATAGCTTTAACTCATATTCTGTATTATTAATTGTCAATAAATATTTAATTGTATAATTATTTACTTTCAAATAGAAAGTGCTTCATAACCACTTTTAATAATGGTCGAAATCATCTTGAATCGCTCTTTTGCTTTGACATTATTGGACGTATGGGCTGGAATTATTATACCCTCACCTGTTTTAAGTACATTTGATTTTTCATCAATTATTACTTCAGCAACACCTTCAATAATCTGAATGAAAGTATCAAAAGGTGATATTTTTTCTGCCAGGGCTTCTCCAGTGTCAATAGCAACAACACTTATATTTCCGGTGGTTTTTCTTATTATAGTTTTAGTTACTACTGAATTTGGAATATATTCAATGATTTCAATTAAAACATGTGTTTTTGATTTTTCCATTTCGGAATTTTGCATGAGCTTTATTATTAATGAAATAAAGATATGACAACAAATACAGCAACGAGTTATACAATTGATAGTTTAATTTACATCATTCACACATTTAATTTTTCATTAAAGCTTATCAGGTAACTTTGAAAATTGAACAATTACATGCTTATTATTGAATATGTGGCCAAAAATCATGATTGCCAGTTAATAATAAGCACAATTGTTCTTACATTACTCGTAAGTCCGTTTTGGATCAACCTGATCAGAAAAAATATCAGGTTTAAATAAACTAATAATGGATAGTAGAGTTTTATATATCTTCAAGCGTACTACGTCTTTTATTTTTGAGTTGTTTAAAGTGCGATGGAGTCAGTCCTGTAATTTTTTTAAATTGATTAGAAAGATGAGACACACTACTATAATGCATTTTATAGGCGATTTCGGAAAGGTTTAGCTCATCATAAACAATGAGTTCTTTTACCTTTTCAATTTTATGTGTCAAATAAAACTTTTCAATGGTAATGCCTTTCACCTCTGAAAAAAGATTAGCCATGTAAGTATAATCGTATTGAAGTTTTTTGCTTAAATAATCTGACAAATTAACTTTTATTTGTTCCTCCGTGTAATGCACTAATTCAATGATGGCACTTTTAATTTTTTCGACCAGTATACTTTTTTTATTGTCCATTAATTGCAGTCCGGATTTTCTCAATGCGACATCCAACTGCTCCAGCTTTTCAGATGGTATATCCTCAATTATATCTGCTTCACCAATTTTTACATCAATATAACGCAATCCTAACTTTTCAAGTTCGCTCTTTACTACCATCTGGCAGCGTATACAGACCATATTTTTGATGTATATTTTCAATAAATATCACTTTAATCCTCCTACACGTTCCGTTTCGGCCTACGGTCGCCGAAGTCAACCTATTGCCGACGGAGGCGGCGGACGAGTTGGTTGTTTAATTGGCTTCGCCGAACTCGTAAAACCCGGTTACCCGGAGCTCTACTGTGAGGCTTAATACCATTTTATTCTAAAAATTAGATAATTATATGTAAAGTTACATTATTAATGGATAATAAATAGAATTTATTAATAGAAACAGGAAGATGAAATTTCGTTATGTCACTAAAAACAAAATTTCAAAGAACAAAGAGATTTATTTAGTTTTTAAATTATAACGCATCAGTACTAATTTGATAAATAGAAAAATTTAGAAGGTTTGAACTTTAAGTTTTCCTATCCTTATATCCAGTTTATACTTTTTATGTGTTAATTTGTTGTCTGGACACTGTATTTGATTGATAATCAATGTTATTTTTTATATTAGAAAGCAGACAGGGTCTATAAGGGGGTGCGTTCAGGACTAAAATATTGAACACACTGGACGTATCGTCATCAATTTATTGTAAATGAAATTTATGAAGAACCTGAACCAGAAAAAATCCCGGATAAGTATAAAAAAAACATTTCTGATATAGCAGAATATTTATTGGCAGGGCTTGTTTGTTTTCTTAATCCGGATACTTTGAAGATTGAGTTTTTACCCAAAGATATAGTAGCCGACCCTGAAGAATATGAAATGATAACAGGCGAATCATGTGCAAGTGCAGGATAAATAAATAAAAAAGGCCCCGTCTTTTCCGGGACCTAAAAAGATATAAATGTATATTATAAACTATGCAAGTCTAACATTAACGGCATTTAATCCTTTTTTTCCTTCTTTCAAGTCGAATAGTACTTCATCATCTTCTTTAATGCTTTCTTTCAGTCCTGATGAATGTACAAAATATTCTTTTGATGAATCTGCATCCTTGATGAAGCCAAATCCTTTCGATTCGTTGAAAAATTTTACTGTTCCTTTGTTCATGATATATAATTAATTTGTTGAGTGCAAGATACGCTTATTTTTTTGATATAAAATTATGTCGTGTTAATTTATTTTACTGGTTCCGCAGAATTATTTTAACATATTCCATATTATGCTGAAATTAACCTGGTATTCAGCACTTTACCTGTTAACTTCTGAATATTTCTGACCATAATATGTTCGTCCTGAGAACAAAATGAAAGGGCTGTTCCGTGATTTCCGGCACGACCTGTACGTCCGATCCTGTGGACATAAGTTTCAGCGACATCAGGAAGGTCATAGTTTATTACTATCTCCAGGTTTATAATATCAATACCCCTTGCAGCAATGTCGGTAGCTATAATCACTTTTGTTTTACCCGATTTGAAGTTGGTCAGCGCCCGTTTTCTTGCTCCTTGTGTTTTATTGCTATGAATGGCATCACATTTGATCCCTTTTTTGTTTAGCATCCGTACTATTTTGTCGGCTCCATATTTAGTACGGGAAAAAACCAGCACCGACTTTCCGGGGTTTTGCTTCAGCAAGGCTACAAGAAGTTTCGACTTTTGGTTTTTTTCAACAAAATATAAATGTTGTTCTATTGTGTCTACTACTGATGAAGAAGGAGCAACCTCTATTCTTACGGGTTTGTATAAAATAGATCTTGACAAATTGTTTATTGCCGAAGGCATAGTTGCTGAAAAAAACAATGTTTGTCTTTTATTGGGCAGCATAGGCAATAAACGTTTTATATCAATAATAAAACCCATATCAAGCATACGATCAGCTTCATCCAGAACAAAATGGCTTATATGATCAAGCGCTATATATTTTTGATTAATAAGGTCATGCAATCGTCCCGGCGTAGCTATCAGGATGTCTGTCCCTCTTTTTAAAGCTTCTACCTGTTGTCTTTGATTAACCCCTCCGTATATAACCGTTTGGCGGAGGTTTGTGTATTTGGCATAATCAGTGAAACATTCGGATATCTGTATTGCAAGTTCCCGCGTAGGTGTAAGTATAAGCGCCTTTATTTCTCTTTTTTTGTTGTTTGTCTGGTTCTGATTGAGGTGTTGTATGACAGGTAATGCAAAAGCCGCGGTCTTACCTGTTCCGGTCTGTGCTATACCAAGGAGGTCGTGACCTTTGAGTACCACCGGTATTGCCTGCTCCTGTATAGGGGTAGGTGTTTCGTAATTTTTGTTTGCCAAAGCCTTAAGTATCGGCTCGGAAATATTTAATTCTTTAAATGTCATAAGTTATATGGCTGCATTCAAATACAGTTCTTTTTTATTTTTATTAATTATTGATCTTTTAAAATGAGGGAAAGTATATAAGGAAATACCCACACGAAACGCGATATCAGGGATAAATAACTAACCAGTGGCGTTTGTGTTCTGCTTATAATTATTTCTTTTGTGCAAGACTAAATTCTTTTTTAAGTTTTATAATCACTTCCTTAACGCTGCTTATCTTTTCTGTCAGGTAAGCGTTAGCCCCTGCAAAGACATAACCTTTATCCATATTTCCTTTGGCTGCGTTATACAATGCTTTGATAATGCAGTAAGGGCTTTTTGCATAGTTACAGGTCTTAATGCAGTGGAACGGGCATCCTTTAGGCTTCTGAACACCTTCATCCACACTTTGAATGAATTTTCCGTCAAATGCCCGCCCGGGCATCCCGACAGGACTCTGTATAATCATTATGTCCTTCTGTGAAGAATCGACATATACCTGTTTGAAGTCCTGCGATGCGTCGCATTCGTCAGTAGGAACGAAAAGACTTCCAATTTGTACTCCCTTAGCTCCGAGTTCCATAAAACGTAATATATCTTCCCCTGTTGATATTCCCCCTGCAGCAATTACCGGTATTTTTTTTGTATTGCTGTACTGAGCTGCAATTGCTACTACTTCAGGGATCAGGTGTTCCAGTGAATGATTTTCGTCTTCTATCTGAGTTTTCTTAAATCCGAGATGACCTCCTGCTTTGGGACCTTCAACCACAAGTGCATCAGGCAGGTAGTTATAATTAGCCTGCCACTTTTGGCAGATTATCTTTGCAGCCCGGGCAGACGAGACAATAGGAACAAGAAGCGTTTTGCTCCCGGGCGTAAGATAGGAAGGGAGGTTCAATGGCAAGCCTGCTCCTGCGAATATTACATCTGCTTTTTCTGCTATTGATGTACGTACCATATCAACAAAGTTTGATAAGGCAACCATGATATTTACTCCTATGATCCCTCCGGTTAATTCCCGTGCCTTGCGTAATTCCTCTTTTAGTCCCCAGATACTGTCTCTCAAATAATCTGCAGGTTTTTGTTTGTACAACAGGCCTAAACCGGCACTTGATATAACACCTATACCTCCCTCGTTTGCTACCGCGGAAGCTAAACCTGAAAGCGAAATACCTACACCCATCCCCCCCTGAATGACAGGGAGCTTGATCTCTTTATCCCCGAGAAAAAATGATTTTATCATATTTTTCATTTTATGTCGCGATGATTTGTATCTCAGACCTTCGCGATCAGTTAATCTAACAAGAAAGGTGATTTTGAGGCCGATTTTACGATGAAAAGATCCGTTAAACCCCGACGGAACAAAGCATTGTTAATAACGAATTCAATAAAAACCTGATTGTTAAGGCTACAAATATATATAATTATTTCGGACTTTATGTTTTTGCAGGCATTTCTCAGCCTTTTCAAATACTGAAATGAATGATAGATTGAAAGAATTGAATGTTTGAAACTAGCAAATAGCATAGCGCACAGAGCGCAGAGCAGTCCGCAATGTTAATTGGTGGTATATTAGTGTTTTGACGATGACAAAGAATAACTGCATAACTGAACAACTGAATAACCAGATGTTATAAAACAACAGGGAAAACTGGAAATTAATAAAATTTATGATATTATTGTGATTAAAATCATTGCTTTGTCAATAATAAATATTGTTTTTTGAAAATGATAATTTATATACGGATATTATTGATCTATGGAAAATTGGGTAGTTAATTTTAGGTTCTTATTTATACACCCTCTATTGATTATTGATAATATTTTTTTGAATATCTCTAAAGACCAAAAATCACCATAAAAGATATATATAAAATGCCTGATACAATAAAAAGTTTAAATACCGATATGCATATTGATGCATATAGAAAGCAGAATACCAGGAGTTTAAAGCCATATATATTACATAAATAAGAAGTATTTATTATATTCTATAGTTGTATGATCAAAGATTACGTTGCAGAAGCATTGGAGTTGTTCAAGTCGGGTTTTCACTGTTCCCAGGCAGTATTTGCAGTTTTCAGTGAGGATTTCGGGCTCCCTCGTGATACTGCTTTTAAGATTGCCTGTCCGTTCGGAGGAGGTTTCGGTGGATGCGGAAGAACATGCGGTGCTCTTACCGGAGCAATGATGGTAATCGGTCTTAAGTACGGAACAACGGTAGCTACTGACCCGGAGGCTAAGAAAATATCAGGGAATAAGACCAGGGAACTGGTAGAGAGGTTTGAGAATATTCACGGCACATGTAACTGCAATGAACTTGTCGGCTTTGACAGGAGTAATATGGAAGGGGCGGAATTAATGGCTAAACTCCCCTATTTTCACAATACCTGTTCAGAATTTATTGAAACGGTAGTTTCATTTCTTGAAGAGGAACTTTAAAGTATTTCTAACACTATAAATTAAAGGAGGAAATTTCATGAATCTAAGAAAAATGTGGCTCAACATCAATGGAGCAAACCGAATGCTTATGTGTAATCCGGAAAAGGACACCCTGGCTGATGTAATCAGGCGTATGGGGCTAACCGGGACCAAAGTAGGATGCGATGTAGGTGTTTGCGGCTCATGTTCGGTTATCCTGAACGGGAAGCTTGTTCGTTCCTGTACAAAAAAAATACGTAGTATTGAAGATTACAGTACAGTGCTTACAATTGAAGGAATAGGCACACCGGCTAACCTTCACCCTATTCAGGTAGCATGGATAAATGCCGGAGCCGTACAATGTGGTTTTTGCACGCCGGGCTTTATTGTTTCCACTTATGCCCTGTTACTGGAAAATATCAATCCTACACGCGAAGAGGTGCGGGACTGGTTCCAGAAAAACCGCAATGTTTGCCGTTGCACGGGTTATAAACAACTGGTTGATGCTGTTATGATGGCAGCAGAAGTCATGAGAGGAGAAAAGACTATTGAAGATATTACCTTCAAGAATCCTGAAGACGGTGAATATTACGGTAAAGGTGTTCTCAGGCCTACTGCTCTTGCAAAAGTCTGCGGCCTTGCCGACTATGGCGACGATCAGGAGTTGAAGATGCCTGAAAATACTCTTCATGTGGTAATGGTCCAGCCTAAACTGGCTCATCATGCGAAAATTCTGAATATCGATTTCTCAGAAGCAGAAAAGATGCCAGGTGTTGTAAAGATCATTACTGCCGAAGATATTAAAGCTGCCGGTGGCTCGAACGTTATGGCCGAAGGAAACTTCCATGAGCGTTCAACTTCTCTGATACCAAGCCGTAATGTGCTTTGTGAGGATAAGATATACCGTTACGGAGACCCTGTCGCCCTGGTATGCGCCGACAGTAAAGCTCATGCACGCGAAGCAGCAGCCAAAGTTAAGGTAGAGATTGAGCAACTGCCTGAATACCTTAATTATCTTGATGCTGCTATGCCGGATGCCATGCGTATACATGACGATACACCTAATATCTTTTCCATGCAGCCGGTATTAAAAGGCGTTGGACTTGACGAACCGGTTAAAGTGGCTGAAACGATAGATAAGTCTGAATATAGCGTGGAAGGAAGTTTTTATTCTACACGTGAGCCTCACCTGTCAATAGAAGGCGATCCTATCCAGGCTTATTTTGATGAAGATGGCATGCTGGCAATACAGTGTAAGTCTCAGGGTGTGTATTCGTCAATAGGACGTATAGGTAATTCTATAGGTGTTGAAAAAGATAAGATAAGGATAATTATGAATCCTACGGGAGCCAGCTTCGGATGGTCGACAAATGCAGGCGACCTTTGTCTTGTTGGCGCTGCTGCAGCCGTTACCAAAATGCCTGTGGCTCTTTCAATGACTTATGAAGAACATCAGCATTTTTCAGGTAAGAGGCGCCCCAGCCATTCAAACGGACGTGCTGCATGTGATAAAGACGGTAAGTTAACCGCGGTAGAATTCGAATTCGGAGTAGACCAGGGAGCCTACTTCTTTGGTGGTGACGACAATATAACCAAGCAGGTTCGTTTTGCTTTCTTCCCCTATTATGTGCCAAATGTGGCAGGTCTGTCGCGTATTGCGGTTACCAATCATAATTTCGGAACAGCATACAGAAGCTATGGCTCTCCCCAGGCCTATACATTAAGTGAGGCACTGATGGATATGCTGGCTGAAAAAGCAGGATTGGATCCGTTCGAATTCCGCTGGAGAAATATCGCACGACAGGGTGAGACTAATATTAACAGCCGTCCTTTCAGGTTGTACCCGATGGAAGAAATGATGAAGAAACTGAAACCCCTTTATGACAGGGCAGTCAAAGAAGCCAAAGAAAAAGACACACCTGAGGTACGCCGCGGCGTAGGAATAGCATGGGGAGGTTTTAATGTTTCAGAAGGGCCTACTGATCATGCAACAGTTATCCTGGAGCTTAACCCGGATAATACGATCACCAAATACGATACATGGCAGGAACTTGGTCAGGGTGGCGATATAGGGTCTCTTATGGTAACGCTTGAGGCGCTTAAACCGCTTAAAGTAACTCCCGAACAGATCAAGCTTGTACAAAGTGATACGAAGATATGCCCCGACAGTGGAATGTCAGCAGGCAGCCGTTCTCATTATATGAACGGGAATGCTACTATTATAGCGGCAGAGAAGTTAATGAATGCCATGAAGAAAGATGACGGGACATACAGAACCTACGATGAGATGGTTAAGGAAGGTATACCGACAAAACATGAAGGTAAGTACATGACCGTGGTTACGGAAGGGCTAAGCCGTCTTGATCCTAATACCGGTATCGGTGATCCTACGCCTGCATTTACATATGCATTGAACATGGCAGAAGTAGCTGTTGATACGAAGACCGGAAAAACAACGGTTACCCGTTTTGTTTGCGTGGCAGATGTCGGAAAAATAGGTAATATTGATGCAGTTAACGGACAGGCTTACGGAGGTATCTCCCATAGTATAGGTTTCGCCCTGTCTGAAAACTATGATGACGTCAAGAAACACACCAATATCGCAAACAGCGGTGTGCCGTACATTAAAGATATCCCGGATGATATTCAGCTTATTTATCATGAGAGCGATGACAAGACCGGTCCGTTCGGATCTTCCGGCGCTTCCGAAGCATTCCAGTCATCAGGTCACATGGCAGTACTGAATGCTATTTATAATGCATGCGGTGTCAGGATATACGAAATGCCTGCAACGAAGGAGAAAGTAAAAGAAGGACTTGATATACTTGCGTCCGGAGGAGAGATTAAACCACCCCAGAAGTATTTTCTGGGCTCTGATCTCTATGACGAACTGGAGGATATCAAGGCAAACCCGGTTCCTTTCGGTGGAAATGATTTCTTTAAACCACTCGGAGTCGGCGAAGGAGCGAGATTCTTTTAAACTATGCCATATTTAAATGAATTAGTTGTAGAATGTTTACAATTTGAACGGGCATTTTGCTCTGCCGAGTGCCCGTTCAATCTTGATATACCCGACTTTATCGGGAAGCTGCAGCAAGGAAGGTTCAATGTAGCCTATAGAACATACCAGCACGTTGTAGGATTTCCCGGGATAGTAAGCGAGCTATGTCATGAACCCTGCAAACAGGTTTGCCCCTTAAAAGAAAATGGTGGTTCTATTTCATTAAAATTGCTGGAGAAAGCGGCAATGAAGTATGCGCGTACTACTATTCCCGACCAGTACAATATGCCGCCAAAAGATAAAAGAATTGCAATAATAGGCGCCGGCATAAGCGGCCTGGCGTGTGCTCTCAGGCTTTCGACAAAGAAGTATGATGTTACTGTATACGAAAAAACAGGTAAGATAGGCGGACATTTGCATGAATTGTCCGACCCTGAGATATTTCTGGCAGACATTAAGCAACAGTTCATCCACGAATCCTATACCCTGTTATTAGATACAGAGGTAAATGATTTGGAAGAGTTAAATTATGACGCCGTATATATAGCAACAGGCAAGGGAGGAAATGATTTCGGGCTTTTTCGCAGTAATGAAGGGGCCTATGCCAGCAGCAAACCGGGTGTTTTTATGGGAGGTTCTCTTACCGGTGCTGATACCATGCAGGCAATTGCACAGGGACTGGATGTTTCAAATGCTGTTGAGAGATACCTGAAAATCGGGAGGATGAACCAGCCGGAAACAGAAAGAGGCACTAAGTTAACTTATGATGCAATACGGATTATTCCTAATGATGCTATCTTACCTGAAGATGGATGTACGTACTCAAAACATGAAGCAATTGCAGAAGCCAGGCGTTGCCTCAAATGTAAATGTGATGCCTGCAATTATTATTCCCCTCTCTTAAGCTATTTCAGAAAATTTCCGAGAAGGATTACAGAGGAAGTTGAAGTTACTATAACACCAAGCTCTCTTGACGGTGATGCCTCACTGGCTACCCGCCTTATCTCAACATGTAACCATTGCGGTTTATGTAAGGAAGTATGCCCTAAAGATATTGATGTCGGTGAATTCCTGCTGAAGAGCCACCGGACAATGCGCGAGAAAGGTAAAATGCCATGGGCATTCCATGAGTTCTACCTGAGAGACATGGATTTTACTAATACAGATGCGGCCTTAGCCAGAAGACCTGCAGGATATGAAAGAAGTAAGTATTTCTTCTTTCCCGGCTGTCAGTTGGGCGCTTCCGATCCGGAATATGTGATGAGCAGCTACAGGTTCTTACTTCAATATTTTCCGGATACCGCATTAATGCTTTATTGCTGCGGTGCCCCGGCAGAATGGGCGGGCGACGAACCTGTACATAATGAAGTAATTAATAAGATCAGGGAGCAATGGTCTGAACTGGGAAACCCTGTTGCCATTTTTGCATGCCCCACATGCAGGAATATGTTTCAACAATACCTTCCTGAAGTAGAAGGTATATTCCTTTATGATCTGATCGAAGAAAAAGAATTTAATCCTGTAAACAGCTTCAACGGAATAACAGCTTCCGTCTTTGACCCTTGTGCAAGCAGGCATGAGCCTGATTTACAGAGATCTGTCCGGCAAATAGCAACAAAAGCCGGATTTAAGCTTGAACCTTTGCCTATGGAAGGTAAGATGGCTGAATGTTGCAGCTATGGAGGTCAGGTGGAGATAACACACCCTCAATATGCAAAGTATACTGCACAAAAGCGTATAAGTCAGAACGACTATCCTTATATTACCTATTGCTCCAATTGCAGGGATATTTTCACAAAAGAAGGGAAACAAACCTGGCATATCCTGGATATACTGTTTGATCTGAACAATAAAGACACAGGACGACTGCCTTCTGTCTCGGAGCGAAGGTATAACAGGTTGTTCCTCAGACAACAGGTGCTTAAAGAATACTGGAATGAAGAGATCGATATGAAAAAAGAAGAAATAATAATTAAGATATCCCGGGAACTTAAGGAAAAATTAAATAATAAGTTCATCCTGGAGTCAGATGTTTATAAAGTAATTACTGAATGTGAACAGAGTGGCAATAAAATATTTGATCCTGAAAAAGAAACATTTACAGGATACAGACAAATAGGCAACATGACAATCTGGACGGAATACAGGGTTCAGGAAGAAGGCCGTTTTGAACTTGTCAATGCTTATTGCCACCGAATGAAAATTGAGGATTGAGATATGACTGAAATGAAAAAGCTTATCTGCCATAAATGCCGGAAGGAGCTGGAGATGAAAAGAACCAATTTTACTTATCTGGGTCATAGCTTTTTTACCGATTTACCAAAGTGTCCTGAATGCGGCATGGTCTATATTTCGGAAGACCTGGTGAGAGGCAGGATATCTGAGGTTGAAATGCAACTGGAAGACAAATAAATGACTGAAGAAAAAGTGCTTTACAAGACCGGAAGCGTCTGTCCTGTTTGCCTGAAACGAGTGCCTGCCGAACGTATAAGCAGGGATGGCGAAATATTTCTGAAAAAGACATGCAGTGAACATGGTACTTTTGAAAGCATAATATGGCGTGGTCATTATGATATGGCGGAATGGGTAGACAAAGCAGACAGCCCATATACGGATAGTCTGAAATGTCCGGATGGCTGTGGCCTGTGCCCTGATCACCTTAATAAAACCTGCTGTGTAATACTGAATGTTACTGACAGATGTAATCTTAACTGCAACTTTTGTTTTGCTGATCCTGATCAGGGTAAAGAGGACCCGTCGCTTGAAAAGATAAGCGAGTCTCTTTATAAACTGATTAATAAAGGTAAATCATTAGTACAACTTAGCGGTGGTGAACCCACAGTGCGTAAGGACATTACTCAGATAGTCAGGATTGCAAAAAGAGCAGGAGCCAAATATGTGCAGCTAAATACTAACGGTGTCCTTTTAGGTAAGAATAAACAATTTGTGAAAGAGCTTGCCGAAGCCGGGCTGTCATTTGTATTTATGCAATTTGACGGTACTGAAGACGGTATTTATGAAAAATTGCGCAATGAGCCACTTTTAAAAATAAAGCAACAGACAATTGAAAATTGCTCGGAGTATAATATAGGCGTTACCCTTGTCCCGACACTGGTACGGGATATAAATATTAATAATACCGGGGAAATAATCCGCTATGCCCTTAGCCAGGTACCAAAAGTTCGTGGCGTTCATTTTCAGCCTGTAAGCTATTTCGGCAGGATTCCTGAAATACCGTCAGACCGTGACCGTATAACAATTGATGAACTCCTGTATGAGATAGAGAGGCAAACAGAAGGCACTATAAAGGCAAAGAACCTTCTCCCCTCCTCTTGCTATCATCCTCTTTGCAGTTTTCACGGCAGTTTTATAATACATGATCAGAACGTTATTCCGCTTCTCGGTTTTCAGAGAGATGAAAAGGAAAGTTGTTGTGATACACATCCGGCAGATAAAAACAGGGAGTTTGTAGGAAGGCACTGGCTAAGGCCGTCACCGGAAAACAGCAATACAGGATCATCATGTTGTGGTGGTAATATTCAGGATATGGATTATTTTCTGAGTCGTGCAAGGGATCATGGATTTACGATAACATCAATGCTTTTTCAGGATGCCGGCAATCTGGATTTTTCGAGGCTGAGAAAATGCAGCCTTCATGTTTATGATAACGACAGGTTTGTTCCTTTTTGTGCATATTACCTGACAGGATGGAAGAAGTAAAGAAAAATATAAAACGGCCGGGAGGCTTTGAGATAACCAGTAAGGCGCTCTCTTTTTGCTCTTTTAAAAAGGGATCCAGGATCATTGACCTGGGATGTGGCTCCGGAGCCACAGTCGATTTTCTTACCAGTGAAGGATTCGAAGCATACGGAATTGATAATGACACTAAAAAAACGCGTCCTCAGATTAACCTTATAAATGGTTCAGCTGAAAAAATACCATTTCCGGAATCGTCTGTTGACGGAGTATTTATGGAATGCAGCTTTACCCTGATGAATGATCAGCGGGCTGTATTGAATGAATGTTATCGCGTCTTAAAACCCGGTGGCCGGTTGGTTATTTCCAGTTTGTATGCACGTGGTGACCCGGCATATATTAAAGATGGTTTCGGACATATAGACAGAAAAGAAGATATTGTCTTAAAGATAGAGAACAATGGATTTGATATAGAGCTGTTTGAAGATCATTCCGGACACCTTCCTGCCATGTGGGGGCAAATGATCTTTGAAAGAGGATTAGACTCATTATATAATAGTCTTGGTGTCGATCATGAAAAAATGAAAAGCATAAAAGCAGGTTATTTTTTATTAATAGCCGTAATAAAAAAATAGCATGCTGTAATATGGAATTGAATTAATTTAATAAACATAAACTATGAACTTACTACTCAATTTAAAGGAATATTACAAGGATGACCGTTCTTCGGCCTTATGCATTGTAGTTGATGTTAAGGGTTCATCGCCCGGGAAAGCAGGTGCCAAAATGGTTGTTTTCAGCGATGGAAAGATTGATGGGACTGTTGGCGGTGGTGCAATTGAACAGGAGGTGATAAAAGATGCTTTAAAGGTTATTAAGAACCAGACATCTCAGGTAAAGGACTATAATTTGCAGGATGATCTGTCAATGACTTGTGGTGGTTCTGTCAGCGTATATATTGAGCCTCTTTCCAAACCGGCAAAACTGTACATTTTCGGTGGCGGCCATATAGGTAAATTTCTGGCCCGTTATGCTCCTGACATGGGATTTCAGACTACCCTTATTGACTGGAGAGAAGATATATTTGAATTTTCCGAGAACGTACCTTATACGGAAGTCTGCAAAGACTATTTTGAGGCCATCAATGATATTTCTTTTGATAAGGATACCTATTGCGTAATAGTTACTCCTAATCATGAGATGGATGAAGACATACTTGCAGCAATAGGCAAGAAACCTGCAGCTTACCTGGGTTTGATAGGGAGTAAAAAGAAAATTGAAGCCCTGACCAAACGATTCTTAAGAGAGGATATCATGACAGAGGAGGAACTGAAGTGTGTGGACATGCCGATAGGTATTAAATTCCGTGCTCTGGCACCGGCGGAAATAGCAGTGAGCATTCTGGCCAAGCTAATAGATGTGAAAAATACAAAAGTATCAGTCTGATTTTTATTTGTTTAATTATCATTGAATAAGAAGTATTTATTGTTTGGAATACAGGAGAAAATGTAATTCCGGACTTAAATTCAGGAGACTGTTACCATAGAAATAATTTTAAACGAAATACTAAAATGATACTGGAAGAAACATATAATTTACTGGGGACCAAATACAGGGATAAGATTGAAAACCTGACAATTTCAGATGTAAGGTTTGGTGTTTATCTCTCCGCAGTTAAATTATCGGATGGCAGTTATGGTACCGTAAGCACACTGCAGGATGAAAATTACCATTGTGTTAAGAAAAACCGTGACTATAGTGAATTCACGCCTACAAAAATAGCAGGACTGAAAGTAACTGATCTGTTCAATACCACAAAGAAAACAGGATTAACCAATACTTTGAGGATTGCAGTTTTAAATGCAATTTCATCATCACTCTTATCAAACGGTAATTATAAGATACTTGAAAATGCTGATCCGGTAAATCTTATTGACCTTGATTCAAAAAAGACTGTAACAATAGTAGGAGCATTTCATAGTTATATTGAAAAAGTAACGGCAACCGGAAATAAGCTCTATGTTCTGGAACTGGATGAAAATGCTATAACAGACGAATATAAGAAGTATTATGTCCCTGCTGAAGACTATAGAAAGGTATTGCCTGATTCGGATATTATTATTATTACAGGTTTAACATTGGTAAACAATACAATAGACGGTTTATTATCGGCCATACCCGATAAAAGTCAGGTAATAGTAACCGGTCCGTCAAGCAGCCTGGTCCCTGACGTCCTGTTTCAGAATAAGGTTAATATAATAGGCGCTTCACGTATTATTAATCCGGAATTATTGTTTACTCTTGTAAGTGAATTTGGCGGAGGATATCATTTATTCAAATATTGTGCACAAAAAATCTGCATTATAAATGAATAGTAAATACGAAATAAGTGAAAAATGGATAAAGGCTTCGATCATCGGAACAATATGGGCCGCTTCTGAGATCGTACTTGGCAGTTTTTTGCATAACCTTAGAATTCCGTTTAGCTCTAATTTTTTAACTGGTATTGGTATAATAATATTGATATCCACAAGTTACAAATGGACTGAGAAGGGTTTATTCTGGCGTGCAGGCCTGATTTGCGCTCTTATGAAAACAATGTCGCCGAGCGCTGTAATATTCGGCCCGATGATTGCAATCTTCAGCCAGGCTTCTTTACTGGAGATATCAACAAGAGTCCTGGGGAAAAATATTCCGGGCTTTATCACAGGCTCAGTGCTGGCTATGACCTGGAATTTATTTCAAAAAATAATGAATTTTATAATCTTCTATGGTTATAATATTGTGAATGTCTACTCAAATCTGCTGAAATACGCTCAAAAACAACTCAATACCGATGTCGATCTTGTATGGTCCCCTATTCTGGTGCTGGTATTGATATATTGCTTGCTGGGCTTCGTTTCCGCAATAATAGGAATAAAGATCGGACGTAAAATACTAACCCAGTCTTCCAAAAGCAGGACACTAAACAGGAATAATTTCAATTATACTAAGAATAAAAAAAATCAGCCGTTCAATTATTCGATCATCTGGCTCTTTACTGATATACTGTTCATAATAGTGTCATTTTTATTACTGAATTTCACGCCATGGTATATATGGAGTATCTCAATTTCTGCAATAGCTGTTATATGGGTATTAAGATATAAAAGGGCATTAAGACAGCTGATGAGACCAAAGTTCTGGATCTATTTTGTCGGTATAACGATGGTCACCGCGTTTGTCATTAATAAAATACAATCGCAGGATTTCATGAACGGCCTGTTAATAGGTATTCAAATGAATTTCAGGGCGGTTGTGGTTATACTTGGTTTTTCAGTCCTGGGTACTGAACTATATAATCCCAAAGTACGTGAGTTTTTCCTGAAAACGTCATTTAAACAACTGCCTCTGGCGCTGGAGCTGTCTTTTGAAAGCCTGCCTTTAATGATAGCCAGCGTTCCGGAAGTAAAGACTATAGCCAGAAATCCTGTCTCTGCAATTTACGAGGTTATCTCACAGATAGAATTCAGGCTTGATGAGATAAAAAAGAATTTACCAAGAAAAATATTTATCATATCAGGGTCGATAGGTCAGGGTAAGACAACACAGGTACAGAAGATCATTGAAAAACTGAAGATGGAAAATATTCCGGTAAGCGGTATTTTTTCACCCAGAATAATGGAGAATAATACAACAGTAGGTTACGATATTGTTGATATTGCCACTAACAAAAGGGAGAAATTTTTAAGAAAAACCGGTGATAGAAGCTTCAGTAAGATCGGTCATTACAGCATTTTTCCCGATGGGATCAAAACAGGTGAAAACGCCTTGACAGTATCAAAAGACAATAAAGGCAGGATAGTGGTTATTGACGAAGTAGGCCGGCTGGAGCTCAAGGACATGGGCTGGTCGAAGAATATTGACGATCTGTTAAACAGTACTGATAATAATTTAATATTTACAGTCAGGGACACTTACACTGAACAGGTGATACTAAAATGGAACCTGGAAGATTGTTCAGTAATCAATGTTTCCGAAGATAGTTACCAGCAAATAAGTGATTTAATAGCAAGCCAGATTAACTGAAGAAATTAAGATAATCTTCCGGCGTATTTATATTTCGTAAAATACTATCACTTTCAATTTCGATATTCTTTCTTTTAAAACTGTCCAGAATATCAATAAGCGTGTAATTAAGGTCTTCAACCTCTGATATCTTCCGGATAATATTTTTTGTTAAAAGGACAGGATGCCCGCCCTTACCCTTGTATACAGGTGAGCACCATGCTTCGGGATCCCTGTTCTCGAATAATTTTTCAATTATTTCAATGTTAACAAAAGGATTGTCTACATTCTGAATAAAGCAAAAATCCTCATCCGCTATTTCCTGTATACCGGTTTTGATAGAATATAACCTCCCCCACTCAGGGTGATGATTAACTACAAACCTGACATTATCTTTTGTATCAAGGTTACTGCAGAATGATTCTGTTTTTTTATTGATCATACAGATAATCCTGCTACACGAAGCCTCAAAATATTCATTGATTATTTTTTCAAGAAAGGTCAGTGACTTACTCCATCTGAGCATGGGCTTCGGTTGCCCCATTCTTTCTGAGAGCCCGGAAGCAAGAATGATAACAGCTGTTTTATTCATTTAAATAATATTAATATTTCTTTTCCCTCTATGTGTAAAAGGATCTTTTTTGCATAAATTAATTTTTATGCCGGAATCAAAAGGAAGATTTGATCTGATAAGTTCAGTATCAATACCTTTCCCGGCGTCAATATCAAGATGTAATATCCTTCTTTCTTCTTCATTTTTGAGAGATGCATCAAAGCTACGAATACCCGGTATTGCAAACAAAGTTTCATCCAGTTGATGAATGCTTATTGTTTTATTTCCATAAACAGGGATATCATTTTCATACCGGCCTTCGATCCTTCCGAGTCGCGAAAGCGTACTGCCGCAACCGCACTGTTCATTTATCATATGCGATTTATCGCCTGTACGGTATCTTATAAGTGGCATAGCTTCATTTGAAAGGGCAGTCAGAACAAGCTCCCCTGCCTGTCCGGGGGCCGCGGGTTTTCCTGTTTCAGGATCAATGATCTCAGCGATAATATCGGCGTCACGCAGATGGTGTCCGTTGTGATATTCGCAATCAACAGCATAACCGAATCCGATCTCAGTAAGCCCGTAATGTGAAAAAACCCTGCATTTCCATGTATCGCTTAAGCTTTTAATAACAGACACCGGGATAAAGTCGGCTGTTAATAATATGCTTTTGGGCCTGAGTGCGGGCTCTATACGGCTCATATATAATAATTCTGCCGGCATTCCTATCAGGCAGTCCCTGTTGCGGGAGGCTTCAATAGCATATCCGGCATTTTCAATATTGCATGTTATACCGGCTGAGCAACCGATTCTTTCAATTGCTGATTTCAGGAGGCTTCCCAGGCTGTTAAGTGTGTCATCCGAAATAAGTATCATCGCATCCTGTCCTTCCTTCATAAGGGTTTTCATGCCTTCGGCAAAATAATCTTTTGTTCGTTCAAGATCACTGTCAGAAAAGAATATCCTCTTCTTTTTACCTGTTGTACCTGAAGTTGTAAGTGTGGTAATCCTTTCAACCTCACTTTGCGGTATAGCCAGAAAAGCAAGCGGATCATTTACAATGTCGGAAGGATATGTAAAAGGTAATTCGGTTATATTATCAACAGGGCTAAGTTTTTCCCTGTAAAACCTGGTATTTTTACCTGCATAACTGACCAGATCAATTAATTTATTGTGTTGCCAGTCAGATAATGTTTCAGTAGTAAGATTGTTATGGAGGCCTGTACGTTTGGTAAGCCAGCTATTTACAGAAGAAATCATAATATAATCTACAATGGCTTGATGATAATGTTTTTCCACAGGACTTTTATTCCCCCTCCATCATGTATCTGCAAGGCAATACGACCGTTTGCCTTTCCGATAAGCGTGTCATTCAGCCGGGTCATCTCATGATCATTAAGCCATGTTATTATCTCCGGTTCTACGACTTTCACCCTCATGGTATTCCACTCCCCTTCCTTCAGGTATTCCTCCATATTATCAGGTATCTGATGCAGCCATCCCCTTCCGTATGACTCATAAACACCACCGGTATCATGACCTTTCGGGGCTACTTCAACCTGCCATCCTGTTACCCTCGTACTATCGAAAACAGACCTGAAAAAAATGCCGCTGTTGCCATCGGAGACCTGTTTGAACTCTACCGAAAGATCAAAATCTTTATAGAACCTTCCGGTAGACAGGTAGCCGTATTGTTTATCCGGTCCGCTTTCGCAAACCAGTAAGCCGTCTTCCACATACCATTTTTCATTTCCGTATTCTATCCATCCGCTGAGATCTTTACCGTTAAACAGGGCATAAGGTTCACTTTCCCTGTCAGGGAGCTCTTTGATCTTCATATTTCTGAACCAGATGCGACTGCCATGATCCTGAAGGCTTATATGACCTGTTGAGGATAACCCGTATTCAGGTGCACTTTCCCACTTTCCACTGTTTTTCAGATCAAACCATTCATCAGTCCAGGCCTCGAATTCGAGAATCTTTTCACCGTTTAGCCAGTGCTCGACATGGCCGTTATCAAAGACAATCTCTGATGTGTTCCATTCTCCGGCCGGCTTAAGTTTCTTTTTTGAATTATCAGGGATATACATTGCATAATCAGCGCCTGTCTTTTGCCACTCTTCCAACTCGCCGGGATATCCCGTATCATCTATAAGCTGATATTCCGGTCCTGTAAGGTATGGAGTGGCATACCTGTCAGATTCGACAACATGGTATATCACACCGCTGTTCCCTCCTTCTTCAATTTTCCATTCAAATTTAAGGTCAAAATTGCCGTATTGATTTTTTGTAATAATATATCCGTTCTCATCGCTTCCGGATCCGCCTGCAGCAAGCAGTCCGTTGTCAACAGTCCAGCCGGCCGTTCCCTCTTCTGTATTATAGGCTTTCCAGTTATCAAGGTTATATCCGTCAAAAAGTAATTCCCAGCCGTCTGATGCTTCACCGGCACTAAGTGTGTTTTGCTTTGGCTGACAGGAAGTCAGAACAATGCTAAAGCTTATTATCAGGCAGAACAGTGTTTTAATCATGATAATTATTTTTTCGTGTTAAGTTGATTTTTATTCCGGTTATAAACAAATAATTATATAACATGTTATAATCCTGTATCAGTAATAAGAACATGAGTATTATTACCCTCAGATTTTTAAGTTTTAAATTTAGTATATTTAACTTTAAAATATTAATATTTCTATGAGATCAAATTTCCAGGGGATACTATTAGTCCTTTTAGTATTGATTCCACTCTCTTTTTCATGCGAAAATAAAAAGAGCAAAGGAGAAGGTGATCTTACTGTTTTCTTTATTAATGATAATCATTCACAGATAGATAATTTCAGTAAGATAAAATATATAGTAGATGAAGCTGCTGCAAATGGTGATATAATAATAGTCAGTTCCGGCGACATGTTCTCCGGTAATCCGCTAGTGGATTTTTATTCTGAAAAAGGATATCCCGTAATAGACCTGATGAATCGTACAGGCTTCGATCTGGCCACGTTCGGGAACCATGAATTTGATTACGGACAGGAGGTTCTTCAGGACAGGATAGATCAGGCTGAGTTTGAAATAATATGTGCAAATATGACATCGGAATCACCATTGCTTGAGCAGCCTGCAGCAAGTGTTACTATAAGTTCAGGAGATATTGACGTTTGTTTTGTAGGTGTGATTGAAACAAATGGGAAACCCGGTGACTTTATTCCTTCAACACATCCGGGGAAGGTTGAAAATATTGTGTTTACGGATGCAGGTGAAATGCTTGAAAATTACCGTCATATAAAGGAAGAAAACAATTCGGACCTTCTTATCCTTCTCAGCCATCTTGGTCATGACTGTAATTCTGATGAGACATGTGACTATACTGTAGCCAGGGATTTTCCGTTTTTTGATGCAATAATAGGAGGTCACAGTCACAGCATACAGGATACAACAATTAGCGGAGTGCATATATACCAGTCAGGCTCATATCTTAATTACCTGGGGAAAATTTCATTTACCGTTAAGGACAAACATATACTAAACGAAGAATTTGAATTAATTGATCTTAACGAATATCCGTACAGGGATGAGGAGCTTCAGACAGTAATAGATGAATATGACAATAACCCTGCATTTTCTGAGGTTATCGGTTATAATGAGGTTTACATGACCCGAAAGAGAACAGTAGGTTGTTTTTATACCGATGCATTAAGGGAGTATGCAGGGACTGACATGTCAATACAAAATCCTGGCGGAGTAAGAGCTGACCTTGATGAAGGTGATATAAGTATCATGGATATTTATAGAGTAGATCCTTTCGGTAATGGTCTGTTAAGATATGAATTAACAGTAAATGATCTGAAGGTTTTCTTCAGGGAGACAGGAGAAGGGTTTTATTATTCAGGCGTTAATATTGAAACCGATCAATACGGGCATGTAGTTATAAAAGATGAACAAGGTAATGCATTACAGGATGATCACAGGATCTCTGTTGCAATAAATGATTATATTCCTATGGTCTATGAAGATTATTTCCCCGATCCGGCTGAAGACTATAATATTACTACTGCCGAAGCCATGATTGAATATGTCAGGAACCTGTCAGAACCTTTACATTATGAATCATGTAGCAGGTATTACAGGTATTCCGGTCCCGAATGATGCATATCTGTCTAACCCGTCTATCCCATTATTTTGAACAATAATGTATTAATATTTGTTATTAAAATAACAGTATGAATTATATTATTTACTAAAATAAAAAATGTTATGGATTACAAAGAATATAACGTTAAGCTTAAAAAGCTTATGGGGCAGTTGGGAAGTGAAATACCTGAAACAATGGGTGGATTTAATAAGCTACATAACGCATCGGTTAAGGATCAAAAGCTTAGCAGTAAAACCAAAGAACTGATATCGCTTGGGATAGCTATTACCGTGAGATGTAACGGTTGTATTTCCTTTCATGTTAACGATGCCCTGGAAGCAGGTGCAAACAGGGAAGAAATACTTGAAACAATAGGTGTTGCTGTAATGATGGGCGGAGGCCCTTCGGTTGTATATGGAGCCGAAGCGTTGGATGCACTCAATCAGTTTCAGGGAGTATCATAGCGCAGAATAAGAGGAAGGAGGAAGCTAACTTCCTCTTTTCAGCTTTTATCCCTTGTTCTTTATATCATCAATAAGCGGCTTGTCAACCGATCGCAGGTGAATATCTCTTTGCGGAAATGGAATTTCTATACCTGCTTCTTTAAATGCTTTGTTAACAGCTACATTGATTTTGCTTTGTATTATGAACCTGTTCTCTGCCTTTGGTATCCAGAACAAAAGCCTGAAGTCAAGCGAGCTTTCGCCGAAGCCTGAGAATAAAGCCAGAGGAGCAGGTTCTTTCAGTATATCACCCTGATCTTTAACGACAGTATTAAGTATCTCCAGTACCTTATCCGGATCTGTTCCGTATGCTACGCCAACCAGTACCTCTGCCCTTCTGTTCTGGTTGGTGAGAGTCCAGTTTATGACCTCTCCGGAGATAAGATTTCCATTAGGGACAATTACCTCGGCGCCATCAAATGTAAAAATTGTGCTGGCACGTATTCCTATTTCCTTTACAGTACCCCAGAATTCGCCTACCTCTATAATATCGCCTTCCTGTATAGGCCTTTCAAATGCCAGTATTATACCGGAAACAAGATTATTAAATATATTCTGCAGGCCGAAACCTATTCCGACACCCAGCGCTCCGAGCAGAATAGCAAGTTTATCCAGTCCCACGCCTGCTGCACCTATTGCGATAAGGAAACCGATAGTGATTATTAATATCCTTAGAATAAGAGAGATAGCGCCAGGAACACCTCTTTTCATTTTTACCCTGCTGGCTATCTCGCTCTCAAAAAGTATCCTGACCACACGCGAAAGCCATAATGTAAACCATATCAGAAACAGGAATATTATGATATCTCCGAGCGAAACACTCAGACTGCCTATTCTAAACTCATTTGTAAAGAAACTGACAAGGGCTGAATATATGTTATCCCATACGGAGAATAACTTAAGCGCAAATATCATCCAGACGGTCCATGATACTATAATAAGCAACCGTGTGCTGGTATTGTAAATTTCATTGTGATACTGTGAGATTATTCTGAGCTTTTTAAGCCTCTTACTATAAATAGTAGTATATATTATACTTTCGATAGTCCTGTTGAAAGCATAAAAAACCAGAATAAGAGCCGCACTCCTTATTGTGGCATGACTTAGGAACTCTGCCAGCATGACAGCGCCGCTAATAGCAGCAATAAGAGACATTGTCATAATGATAAGGCCGACAAGGCTCAGATAGTATAATAGTTTACTTATCCGTTTGGTCAGAGAATAGCTTTTCAGGGATCTTCCGCGAATAATCCATATAAGGGATAATATACAGAAAACAATAATAAATATCAGCAACAACCGGCTTGCTATATTACTACCGGGAATTATCAAATGAACCTGAATAAGAATTGTTCCGGCTGTGGGTAACCAAATGAAATATCTTGTTCTGGGAGTAAGAATATTATAGAGGATGATCAGAACCGGAATCAAAACGAAAAGAAGATTTACAAAGCCTATAGTATCAGGAATATTGTCATACAGTAAATATGTAATAAGGAATATTATAAGAAAAGAAGATGATACCGGTCTCTTGATGATAGTCTTTATTGTGTCTGTCTCAGGTATCCTGTCATCCGGTAGCGCATGCATCAGATTATTGAAGGAATAGTGAATAAAAAACAGTATAATCACTGCAAATAACAGATGAAGGAACAGCCTGAGCGAATATGTTTTAACGAAATCATTCAAGACTGTCATGGTATCCGAAATAAATGATCTGCTTGTAGATATACTCTGGCTTTTATCCTGTTTGCCGAAGATTTTCCAGACAGGCTCCTTATTGATCTGAAACAGGTTACGGGTAGCCTCTGCCTGGGCAGACTCTACATTATCTATGAGGCCGTTGGCAAATATTATGTTAGCGCTGACACTGACCAGTATACCCTGCATAAAATCGGTGTCATTATTAATTCTGTCATTCATAGCCCGGATGCTCCCTACCGAAGCCAATACCTGTTCCATTACAGCCTCGTCCGATTTAGCTGATTTTAGGTAACTCTCTGTGTTTTGCCATTTCTGAAGGGATTCCAGTAATGATTGTTTTTCTTTTTCCAGCAGCCTTATTCTGCCAGTAAGCTCCGATTGTATAGTATTAAGCCTCGATTTCAGTATCTTCCATTCATTTTCAAGATTGCTCAGTTCTCTGATAGAAAGTAAATTCAGCCCGGTTAACCTGGGGTCTTCTCTCTGTAGATTTACTTTAAAGATAATAGTATCGGCATTTTTCCTGTAATTCTCCTTTTCCTTTTCGGTAAGTAGCAGTGACTGTTTATCGAGTAGGTGTGAATTAAGATTTGTTGCCTGAGAGGCTATTTCAGGTATGTCGATACGGTTAATAGCAGCCTGCTTAAGTGTATCTGTATCTTCTGTATATTGTCCTGTAGCGGGAAGAAGATATAATATAAGCGAGGCAGTGACTAATATTTTTTTCATTTTACAGGTACCGGCATTTTATACAATATAAATATACTGAAAAAAAAATGAGGTTATCAAACCTCATTTGTTTTCCATTTGCCTCGTATGAATACAAGAAGAGCCATTAGAGTCATTAAGCTTTCAGCTATTACAATTGCCAAAAATACACCTTTCTCATCCATCCCGAATCTTATAGCCAGGATATATGCAAGAGGTATTTCTATCACCCAGAATGCCAGAATATTAATCCTGGTCGGAGTAAGTGTGTCTCCTGCACCGTTAAATGAGTTTATTAATACCATTCCCATCCCGTATGCTATAAAACCTGTGCTTATTATCCTGAGTCCCAGTATACCCGATTTAATAACCAAAGCATCATCAATAAAAAAGCTGATAAAACTATATGGAAACAGTATAATAATAATACCTGATAAGCCCAGCAGTATTGTATTTATTACCGAAGTAATCCAAACGGCTCTTTCAGCTCTTTCGGGTTTTCCGGCTCCAAGGTTCTGACCTACCAGTGTGGCGGCAGCATTGCTTATTCCCCACGATGGCAACAATACAAACAAAATAATCCTTATAGCGATAGTATACCCTGCAAGAGCTTCACTCCCAAATGTAGAAACTATCCTTACCAGGCCTATCCAACTTGTTGTTGCGATAAGATTTTGTCCTATTCCTCCGAGCGATATTTTCAGTATTTTAACTATGAGTTTTATGTTTACCCCCAGATGCTCCTTTAATATTCTTACTCTTTTGTTACAGAAGAACAGGAGGTATAGCTGGTATAATACTGCAATACCCCTGCCAAATGTCGTGGCTACCGCTGCTCCGGCAATTCCCATTTCCGGGAACGGTCCCCAGCCGAATATGAGGCACGGATCAAGTATGATATTAATAATATTACCCAGCCAGAGAACCCGCATTGAGATTGCTGCATCACCGGAACTGCGCAATACGGAGTTCATTATAAAGAGAAGCATTATAACAGTATTGCTTCCCATCATTATAGATGTATAGGATGACAGCTCATTGATTATTGTTTCATTGGCTCCCATGATCTTCATGAGATCGGAAGCGAATATTATGCCCGGTACAGCTATGAGGAATGAGGTAAACACACCTGTAATTATTGCCTGAAAGGCTGCCCTGCCTGCCCTGTCCCTGTCTTTTTCCCCTATCCGCCTTGACACTATCGATGTGGTAGCCAGACTAAGGCCTGCAGCTATTGCATAGACTACAGTTATCAGTGATTCTGTCAGGCCAACGGTTGCCACTGAATCGGGGCCCAGTTTTGATACAAAATAAATGTCTGTTACAGCAAAGACGGATTCCATTATCATTTCAAGGACCATTGGTACTGAAAGCAGGAATATTGCCCTGCCAAGCTTACCTTCTGTAAAATCCTGCTCTGTACCTGATACTGCCTCTAATATGTCTTTAAAAAGGTTACGTACCCTCCTTCCGGTACTTACGGTTATTATATTTTTTCGGTATATCATTCTAATGCTTTAAGTGGTGTCCTGATATTTATTTTTGGTCTCAGATGTGATTTGGTTTTTGTTTTATACCACCCGGCCAGGGCAGTAAACATAAATAGTACTGCAAAGGTTTTCATTGCACGTTCCTCCCGGTTAATTTTAAAAATGATTTTGATGATTTAAGAAGATACCCGCGCAGTGCTTATCTCACAAGCACATAAATTGATGGTATGATTGTAAATGCCTTCATCGGGTATCCTTTTGACGGTATAAAAGTAATTATATTTTAATAAAAACATAAACTTTAACTTCATGTTTTTATTTCCGGCTTTACTATATTTAGACATTTATTCAGGCAGACTAACCAACCGACAGATGAAAAGAACCCTTATTATATGCGTATTTAATATCCTGACATTCAATTATATATATTCTCAAAACATTTATCTTTCAGCCGGTTTATCGGGCTCAAAAGTTAATCTTACCTATTCTGATGTACCGGAGTTTTATGATTCTTTCCCTATCCTTTCGCCTGATTTAGGTATTTGTTATGAAGCACCTTTATCCAAAACATGGTCATTATTGCCCGGTTTGTATGTTAATAAACAGGGAATAAAAATGGTTTCAGAGCCTGCTAATGGTTATTATGTTGATAACAAATATATTATCAATTATATAGAGATCCCTTTGCTCCTTGCATATAATTTCAGACGTAAAGACAAGCGGGATATGTTTATGAGCATAAGCGCAGGCCCTTTTTTCAGTTACGGATACTATGGAAAGTTTATCAGTTCAAACAGTTCCTTTTATGAGGAAGAAAATATTTTTGTAGGCTCAGATGATCTTTACCGTTCCAATTACGGGGCAACGGTAAAATACACCGCAGGCTTTGAAAACCATAGGCTTAGCGCTTATTTTTCAGCCGGAATGAGGAACCTGGGGCAGGAAGAAGGAATTTTTAAGACCTTCCGTACCATGAGCTTTGGTATTCATTATAATTTCATTCTAGCCACCAATACCAAAAAAAGCGGCTTTGTCCTGAAGAAGATGTTTTATTAGTGGGAAAACCTCACAGGATCAAAGGCCCTGATATCGATGTCTGTATTATCTGAATCAAGGATATCCGAGATTATTTTACCTGTTACCGGGGCAAGGCTAACTCCCATCATACCGTGAGCCGAACCGATAAATACATTACCGAAAGGCCTTAGCCTTCCTATATAAGGCAGACCGTCAGGTGAAAGTGACCTGGACCCCTGCCATACATTAGCGGGAGTAAGAGTAATATCATTATATGCCGGAACGAACTCATGAATTGCTTTCATCATACCTCTTAGCTTATTCTTATCCGGTTTCATTCCCGGCCGGCCTATCTGCATAGTTCCTCCGAACCTGATACCATTTTCAAGCGGAGTTATTGATATCCTGGCCTCATTCAGTAATGCGGGAAGCCTGATTCCCCTGTTTCCTGTAGTTATGCTATATCCTTTCCCATGCATATGGGGAACCCTGACCTTCAGTCGTGATGCGAGATGTCCGCTCCATGCTCCCGAGCTTATTATTAAATGGCCTGCATCAACAGCACCCTTGCTTGTAAGTACCTTATTAATTTTCTCTGAGGACCAAAGGAAATCAGTGATCTCTGTGTCATAAAGAAATTTCACACCTCTGTCAATAAGTGTTGCTTGCAGCCACGACATAAGTTTTCCCGGATTAAGGCTGGAATCAAGAGGATATTTTACTGCTCCCCGGATATTATATAGTGCCTCAGGTTCAACTTCTTTGAGACGGTTACCTGTTATGTGTTCAACAGGAAGTCCTAATGACCCGGCGATACGTGCCGTTTTTAATTCTTCTTTTTCGCCTCCGGAGGTGCTGTACATCATGAGTATCCCATTGTTCTTCAGGCCAAAATTATTTAGAGACCCTATTTCCCCATACAATTCCCTGCTTTTAAGATGGAGCGCCAGCAATGCTTTTTTTGAACCGGAGACTCTCCTGCTGAACGAAGACGAAGCAAACAAGGCAAGCCATCTCAGGAAGTCAGGGTCGGCATAGGGATGTATTGAGAACGGACTTTCACGTTTTACAAACCATTGCAGCCCTTTAAGCATGATAGCGGGATTGGCAAGAGGCGTGAAATGGCTGGGTACTATCATGCCTGCATTCCCGAATGAGCAGGAATTACCCCAGCTATCCTTGTCGATAACAGTAATACTGTACCCTTTTTCCGACAGATAATAGGCCGAGAAAAGGCCAACAACGCCGGATCCGGCAATTACTACTTCAGCCATCTTTTTATATGCTACTTTGTTATACTACTTTAAAACCATATGCAAAGGGATCATCCTCTTCGTCAATTATAATAGTATTATACCCGGTTATTTTTGACCATCCCTCGAAGCTGGGTATGACAGCCCTGAAGTTACCTACTGTGGTTATTTCCTCTACCCTGCCGTTAAAAGTGCTGCCAATAATACTCTCATGAATGAAGTCTTCTCCCTGTTTAAGCTTGTTTTTTTCAAAAAGCTGAGCCATCCTGGCCGAGGTTCCCGTTCCGCATGGAGACCTGTCTATGGCATTAAAACCATAGAATACAGCGCCTCTTCCGCTACTGCCGGGAGTAAGTGTTTCACCTGTCCACATAACATGGCTTAATCCACGGATAGTCTCGTCCAGCGGGTGAATAAACTCGTAATTTGAATTTATTATCCTGCGAATGACCGGACTGAACCTGAGAATATCGGATGCAGTAAATTTGCCTAATCCGGGGTAATTATCCTGAGGGTCAATAATAGCGTAAAAATTTCCTCCATACGCAACATCAAATTTTATTTTCCCCAGGTCCGGTACATCTATTGTAATGTTCTCACGATCAAGGTAGCTGGCTACATTATATATTCTTACGGATACCACCTTTGAGCCTTCTGTTTTATATTCGGCCTTTACAAGTCCGCCCGGAACCTCAAGATTGACAACCCCCGGGTGCTTTGGACGGACAAGCCCTTTTTCAATCATCATCGTGACGGTACCAATAGTACCATGACCACACATAGGAAGGCATCCGCTTGTTTCTATGAATAGTATCCCTGTATCATTTTCAGGATCAGAGGGAGGGTACAAAATACTCCCTGACATCTGGCTATGACCACGCGGCTCATACATTAGCCCGGTCCTTATCCAGTCATGATTCAGTAAAAAATCCTGTCTCTTTTCGCTCATATTATTCCCCTTCAGAACAGGTCCTCCTCCGGCGACAAGCCTTACAGGATTGCCGGCAGTATGAGCATCAATGCAAAAAAAAGTTGATGAAGCCATATCGATTCTGTTTTACATGTGCCACTGATTGTCATCAAGTCTCCATATTGATAAAGGATTATCGTCACGCAGCTCGGCGGGTAACAGATTATCAGGCCAGTTCTGGTAAGCCACCGGGCGTACAAATCTTTTTATTGCACCGGTACCTACCGAGGTAAACCTGCTGTCGGTAGTAGCAGGGAAAGGGCCGCCATGCTGCGTGGAAGAGCAAACTTCAAGCCCCGTCGGTACCTCATTAAATATAAGCCTGCCTGTTTTATCTTCCAGAAGATTCACCAAATCACAATTATCTGCCATTTCCCTGTCGCCGGCAAAAAAAGTGACCGACAACTGTCCAGCCAAAGAGGAAGCTATTTCCTTCATCTCATTTTTATTACTGCATCTTACAACAAGTGTATAAGGCCCGAAAACTTCATATTGTAAGGAAGGATTTGAAATAAAATCCTGTGCCGAAGCAACCGCTATTACCGGTCTGCCCCGTAGTTTCTCACCGTCTTTTGCAGAATAGAGTATTTCAACATTGCTATAATTTGCAAGGTAGTTTATAGATTCATTATACCTGCTGCTGATACCTTCATTTAACATCACCTGATTTTCCATAGAAGAGAATTCATTCCGGAGATAATCGACAAAATCGTTTGATTTCGGTGTTTCTTCCATGATGACAAGGCCTGGCTTGGTACAAAACTGACCAGCTCCCATATTGACCGATGATGCTATCATTCCGGCTATCGCGGAAGTTTCGGATTCCTGCTTATCCCTCATGACAAATATAGGGTTCAGACTTCCCATTTCGGCAAATACAGGTATTGGCTCTTCTCTTTGCTGAGCCAGATCATATAATGCCTTGCCCCCAGCCAGCGATCCTGTAAATGCCACGGCTTTAGCATGAGGATTTTTTACCATCATCTGACCAGAATCAAACCCTTTACCAACGAGCATCGAGAATACTCCTTCGGGAGCATCGGATTCCCGGGCAGCAGCAAGTATTGTTCTTGCAACAAGCTCACTTGTTCCCGGATGGGATGGGTGAGCTTTAACGAGCACCGGGTTCCCTGCTGCCAGCGCCGAGGTAGTATCACCTCCCGCCACACTGAATGCCAGCGGAAAATTGCTTGCCCCGAAAACAACAACAGGTCCTAATGGTCTGAGCATCTTCCTTATATCCGGCTTAGGCGTACCGGGCCTGTCAGGCACGGCCCTGTCGATAGAGGCTTCAACCCACGAGCCTTCAAGAACAAGAGCGGCAAACATTTTTATCTGGTTGATCGTCCTGTTCATTTCATTATTCAGTCTTGCCTCAGTTAATCCCGTTTCAAGGACTGCCCGCGCTGTTATGTGTTTCCTGTTACTTTCAAGATGTTCGGTTATCTTGTTAAGGAAAGATGATTTCCGTGATCCGCTCCATAACCTGTATTCTTTAAATGCAGCATCCGCCTTTTCGAACGCAAGCTCAACCTCAGCTTTGTCCGTTTCTGTGAATACCTCATCCAACTCTTTTAGATTCAGTGGACTGAATGCACAGAAGGTATTGGTTCCCTTAGCAGATTCCGAATAGCCTATTAAGTTCTTTCCCGTAATCATACCTTTTCTGTTTTTGTTTTAATAACCGGCCTGTCAGCTATTGCTGACCGTACGATATTCTCAATTCTTTTCCGTTCATCACCTTCAAGCCTGAGCCTCGGCGCTCTGACATATTCAGAGCCGACACCTTCAATCTGTTCGGCGTATTTAATATACTGTACGAGCTTGGGGTGTATGTCAAGTTCCAGCAGAGGCATGAACCACCGGTATATTTTCCTGGCCTCATCATAATTCCCCTGCTTTATAAGATTATATATTGCAACAGTCTCTCCCGGGAATGCGCTTACAAGACCGGCCACCCATCCGTCCGCTCCCATCAGCAATTCTTCCATGGCAAGAGTATCTACACCACATAAGATCTTGAGCCTGTCTCCAAATGCATTTTTAATCCTGGTGACATTGGTGACATCCCGTGTAGACTCCTTAACTGCCTGAATATTATCTTTCTTTAGCAATGATTCAAACATTTCAAGGGTAACCTCTGTACCATAGTCAACCGGGTTATTATATATCATAACAGGCAGACTCACTGAATCAGCAACGGAAATGAAATACTCAAGTATTTCACGTTTATCGGCTTTATACCTCATAGGGGGCAGCAACATAAGCCCTTCCGCTCCTGCCTCCTGTGCTTTCTTTGCTGTTTCAATTGCTTTCCTCGTAGACCCCTCTGCTATATTCAGCAAGACAGGAATACGTCCGTTCACCTTCTCTACTGTAAAAGCCAGAAGATCCGTTTTTTCTGAATCATCAAGCGTTGACGATTCACCTAATGTGCCGGCCAGAATGACAGCATTGACACCACTGTCGACCTGGTATTCAATATTTTTAAGGAATAATCCGTAGTCTATTTTTCCATCAGCTGTGAATTTAGTTGTCACTGCCGGCATAACTCCTTTCCATTCCATAAGCTTTTATTTTATGTTATGTTTATTTAGTTTAAATTAACATTACAAATATATTTCATCATGGTGAGTTAGTTTTGATCAATATTGATAATTATTTGTTGTATATTAACATAGTGATCATTTAATAACATTATTTGGAGATAATATATATCAAATGGAAGAAGCAATAAGGTTCAGAATTACGAAAACCCCCGGAGAGTCGATAATGGTTGAGATCAAGGAGAACGAGAAGTTTTATCCGTTTCTGCATTATCATCCGGAGATGCAGCTTACACTGGTAGTTAAAGGGAGCGGCAACAGGATGACCGGCGATTCGGTAGGTTATTTCAAACCGGGAGACATCTATCTGATTGGCGCTAATATACCGCACTATTTCAGGTTAACGGAGGAATATGAGAAAGCTACTTCTATTTCGGTTTATTTTCCACAGAACATTCTGGGGAATGAATTCGGATCTCTCCCTGAGTTAGCTAATGTAGGGGCTTTGATCAGGAGGGCTGAATATGCAATAAAATTCAGTGGACCCGATATGGAAGGATTAAGAAAAAGGATGACAGAACTATCCCGCTATTCGGATCTTAAAAGGGTCACTGTTTTTCTGGAGTTGCTTGACAGTCTTGCAAAAAGTCCTCAGTCAACATCCCTGTCGGGGAGGTCGTTCCCTGTACCGGAGAGTGATAAGGACGGGAAACGCACTAATGATGTATTCAGTTATCTCTTCAGCAGCTACAAAGATAATATAAGGTTGTCAGAAGTGGCTTCTGTGGCTAATCTCAGTCCTAATGCATTTTGCAGGTATTTTAAAAAACGGACAGGGAAGACTCTTATTACTGTTGTGAATGAGATAAGAATAAATGAAGCCTGCAGGCTACTGATAAAAAATGATTTGCCAGTAGGAGATATAGCATTTATGGTAGGTTTCAGGAATGTATCAACCTTTAACCATAAATTCAGGGAGGTAATGGGAGTCAGTCCGGGAGATTTCAGAAAAAATCAGACTGTTTTTTCTGAAGATGCTGAAATGCAGCATGCGGGGTGATTTATATTTTCGTCCTGCAAAGTAAAAAACAGGCAGAGAATTACTTTACCCGTCATGCAGCCTTATCAACATTTATTATGAAATTTTGTTTTTTATATTGAAGGTTGATCATTATGGGATCAACAAATTTTAAACAGATAAATAAATACTCTTAATTATGAAATATTACTACGACACTTTAGTTAATGATACATTTGAGAACACCAGGACAAAAGTAACGGAAGCTCTTGCTGAACAGGGATTCGGCATAGTATCGGAAATAAACATTAGTGAGACCTTTAAAAAGAAGCTTAATGTTGATTTTGGCAACTATGTTATTCTTGGAGCCTGTAATCCACATTATGCCCACGAGGTTTTGAACCTAGACAATAAAACGGGTATACTATTGCCATGCAATGTTATTATAAGGGAAGAAAAGGGCAGTACCGAGGTAGCAGCAGTTGATCCTGCAGCTGCAATGACCGTAACAGGAAATGATGATATTTCTGAGATAGCGGATATAATAAGGACGAAGCTGATTAAAGCTCTTGACAGTCTGCATTAGAATAATCAGGAACTCAGACCCCTATTTTTTCTATTGAGAAAATGAATGAAGAGAGAGTGCTTTCATCTTTCCATGAAGCCCTGACAAATATTTTGCATACTATGCTTACACCGTCGTTATTTATAAGTCTTGATTCATATAATACTGTCTCTGCTTCTTTTCTCAGTAGTCTGTCAAGATTTTGTCTTTCAATAAGATAATCATCAGGATGACAAAGCTGGAAGAAATTTATCCCTGATAAATCGACAACATGCATATCAAGTATTTTCATTAACTCTCTGTTGAAACGGATGAAATTACCGTGCAGATCAGTTTGCAGGATACCTGCCGGGAAATTTTCAAAGAGGGTTCTGTAGTCAAGCAGATTGTTATGTATTGTTACCTCGGTTTCTTTTCTTCGTATCGCAGAGTGTATCCTGACCAGCAGTTCAGCAGGATTGAAAGGGAAAATAATAAGATCAAACTGGTGTTTCAGCACCTGGTTCATCACCTCCTTCCCGTCTTTGTCCGCTATAATAATTACAGGTGTATACAGGTTTAAGGTACCGCTAAGGCTTTTAAGGATTTTTGGTTCTATGTTTTCCTTTCCACAGGAGTTATAAATTATCAGGTCGTACTTGTTTTTCAGGCAGAGGGCAGAAAATTCTTCCGCATTATCAATATAAACAGACTCAAACTCAAAGTCGCTTATCTTGCCAATGATAAAGCTGAAATCTATATCACCTGTAAAAAAGAGTAACCTGTCTGATGTTTTCAAGTTCTTTATAGTTAGTTTATCCTATCCTGGATAAAAATAGTCAATCCGATTATTGTTGTGAAAAATATTACAAAAAACTTTTCAGCTTTATTCATTATAGAGGATAAAGAACAAAACACAGAAGGAACAGACACTGACAGCAGGCGCTTAGCGGTTTGAATATTTGAAAAAGTAAAGAGGTTTTTATTCTAAAGAGATTTATCGTTTGTTATTGTATATTAATAATAATATATATCAGGTTAATGGAAAAAGTTTGAATTAAGCAGGTAATTGCTTTAAATTTGATCAGTATGAATTTAAATGGGTCAGGCCATGAATAAATTATCAGTTTTTACAGCCATCATTTTTATGATTCTTATGTCAGGATTATCCTATTCACAGGTTCCCCACAGATTTAATTATCAGGCGGTAGCAAGAGACGGGTCAGGTAACCTGATCGTCAATGAGGATATAGATGTCAGGATTACCATACAGACAAATACCGGTACTCCACAGAACATATATATTGAGGAGCATCAGGTGAGCACCAATGACTATGGTATGTTCAGCATTTTAATAGGTAGTGAGGATGCAAGCTATGTTGGAGGACTGGTGACAAGTTTTCAGGATATTAACTGGAATCAGGAACTGTATATCATGCCCGGTATAAAACTGCCGGATGGCAATTGGCAGGATCTTGAAGCCTCTCCCCTTTCTTCGGTCCCTTATGCACTTGTCGCAGGTGAATTGCAGAACGAACAGTTAAAAGAGAATGCTGATACTCTTTATAAACCGGAAGGAAGCCTTTCTATAGGATCCGGCCTGCCAAATGGAAGCAAGCTGGCTGTTGTAAGCACAGATGATACATCGGAAGAAGCTTTATTTGAAGTACGCAGAAAGGACGGACAGCCTGTTTTTTCTGTTTATAATACCGGTGTACAGATACATGTTGATGATAATACGACGAAGGGACCTAAAGGAGGTTTTGCTATAGGTGGTTTCGACAGATCTAAAGGTATTTACCAGGACTATCTTATTATATCGCCCGACAGTATCAGGATGTTCATAGAAAACAATCCGGTTCTCACAAAAGGACCCGGCAGTAAAGGTGGGTTTGCCATTGGTGGATTCGATAATTATAAAAGCCGGGAATCGCTGTATTTCAATATTTCAGGTAAGGCCGATGCCGATACTGTAGAGTCATCAGCGCAGTTTTTGTGGTATCCGCTAAAAGAAGCATTCTTAGCCGGACGGGTTCATATAGGCGATCCCGACAGTGTAGGCCTCAATTCGACGGCCATGGGATATCATTCGATAGCCATGGGTGATTATTCACAGGCTTTCGGTTTTAAAAGCAAAGCGCTGGCAGAGAATACAACGGCTATCGGTTATGATGCAACTGCAAGAGGCCTTGATTCGTATGCCTTTGGCAGGCGGGCTGAAGCAAATGGTGAAAAGTCAATATCTATAGGTTCATATTATTCTTATACTTATAGTTATCTGCCTGTATTAACACTGACAAAATCAGGAGACAGCAAGGGAGATTTTATCATACGTCCCATAACTCTTCTGCCGGTTTTTCGTACGGTAACTTATAACAGGGCTAATATTGCAAACGGCAAGTACTCAATATCAATTGGTAATGGTAACTATTCAAATAACGGAGGATTTGCAGTGGGAATATATAATGATGCAACCGAGTTCGGTTCCACTGCTATAGGCCTGTCAAACAAATCTGTTAACACCAGTTCTTTTACTGCCGGTTTTGAAAGTGTAGCAACGGGACCTTATGCCACTGCTATCGGTAATAACCTTTATGCAAAATCATACGGCTCATTTGTAATCGGGCAGTTTAATGAAGTAGCAGGAGACTCTACCGAATGGAGGGCAGGCGATCCTCTGTTCGTTGTCGGAAACGGATTAAACGATGATGAAAGAAGTAATGCTCTTACAATAAATAAGGATGGGAAATCTGTTTTTATGGGCCAGCATGCCAACATATCGCTTAATGATAAGAGAACGATGTTAATTTTCAATCCTTTCACGGGATTAATGTCAATATCTACTAATGTATATGGAATAAAATCATTTATTAACCGTGCCGATGCCGGAGTTGACTACTATTATACCGGGTATTTTTATGATACCGGAACAGAAGGGTCCTATAACGGACTTTATGCTGACGTTCGGACAGGCGCCAATGCTGATATCGCGGAATATATCCTCAACAATAAAGGTGATGCAGACCCCGGATGCGTGGTCATTGCCGATCCTGATTCGGAAGGAAACGTTACACTTAGTACCATGCCATATCAGGAGAGCGTAGTCGGGATCATATCAACAAAGCCCCATATTACCATGGGAATGGAGCTTGTGACAGATGAGATCACCGGCCAGCCCCTGGAGGGAGTATTGGTAAGGCGCTGGAAGCTCATAAAAGCGGCACAGGCACCATAATGATCATTATATCACTACAGTAATCAGGATAGAGAATAAGGCCTGGCAGCTTAGTCAGGCGTTCAATACATGAAAAGGAAAACTTAACTACTGCAGGACATATCAAGACATCATCTTTTTTTTGTCCGAACAAATCCTTCATTCGTAACTGCAGGGATTACATTAATGGAAAATTATTGAACATATAAAATCTTTAGCATAAATTTAGCAGTTGATAATCCTAATTAATAAAAACTGACTAAGTAATGAAAAAGGTTTACATTTCTCTTATTAGTGCCCTGACAGCGATTTTACTGATACCTGCCTCATTGTTGTCGCAGGTACCCGAAGGATTTACATATCAGGCTGTAGCCAGGGATGCCTCAGGCAATCCCGTTACAAATACCGGCTTTTCTGTAAGGATAGGGATACTTACAAATGACGTTGTTCCTGATTTACTATGGGAAGAGGAACATCAGGTTACAAGTAATGATTTCGGTTTGTTTATCCTGAATATCGGGGTTGACGGTATAAAGACCGGAGGTTCATTATCGGCTTTTTCTGAAATAAGCTGGGCAGCACAGCCCCTATCCATAAGGACCAGTATAAAAGAGACTGAAGGCGACTGGCAGGAAATGGACCCCGCGGGCCTTTTATCTGTCCCGTATGCTCTTGTAGCAAAAGATGTGGAAACGAAGCAGCAAATATCAAAATCAGGCAATTCCATAGTCCTCAGTGAAGGAGGCGAAGTTGACCTTACCGAGTTTACTGACGATCTGACAGTGGTAAGTACTGATGACAGCTCCACCGAAGCCCTTTTCGAAGTAAAAAGAAACGACGGGCAACCGGTGTTTGCTGTTTACCCGAACGGAGTAAAGGTGTTTGTTGATGATATAGGCAGCAAAGGACCTAAAGGCGGTTTTGCCATAGGAGGATTTGACCGCGGCAAAGGAGTTAATCAGGATTTTATGATAATATCACCTGATAGTATCAGGATGTTTATGCCTAATAATCCGTCTGAACTGAAAGGCCCCGGGAGTAAAGGGGGCTTCGCCATAGGTGGTTTTGATGCTTCAAAAGGAATTGAAGAACTGTATTTTACTGTATCCGGAAAAACAACAACAGACACCTATGAATCTTCACCAAGGATATTATGGTATCCCCTTAAGGAAGCGTTTCTTGCAGGACGTGTACATATAGGCAGCCCCGACAGTGTAGGACAGAACTCAACAGCGCTTGGTTACCATTCGATCGCAATGGGTAATTATTCGCAGGCTTTCGGTAATTCAAGTAAGGCCCTTGCAGATAATACTACTGCTATTGGTTTTAACGCCGTAGCTGCAGGCCCTGATTCATATGCTTTCGGTTCCGGTGCTGAAGCCAGCGGTGAGCGTTCTTTTGCCTTCGGCTCCATTGGTATTGACGAAGATGGTAATCCTACCGGAACACCTACCAGTGCAACCGGTGCCTATTCAGTAGCGCTGGGTATGGGAGCCCAGGCAACGAATAAAGGAGCCATGGCCTTAGGTGTCGGCGCAGAATCTTCAGGATACTCCGGCACAAGTATGGGCTTTTACAGCACGGCAGGCGGAAGCTATTCAAATGCGATAGGTTACAGATCGGATGCATCAGCCCTGAGAGCTTCTGCATTCGGGGCATATGCCAATGCTGACGGTAATTATTCGCTGAGCCTCGGTTATTCAAGTGATGCTACACAGAGTTATTCCGTATCAATAGGATATAATGCACAATCGACAAACAGTTATTCCACTGCCATAGGCTTTAACCCTACTGCCTCGAATCAGTATTCAACTGCCATAGGTTACCAGGCAAAGGCAACAGGACTCGATTCATATTCATTCGGTTCACGGTCGGAGGCTGCAGGCGAACGCTCATTTGCAATAGGGACATACGGGCTTAATACGGACGGGACACCAAATACAACCCCTACTAAAGCTCAGGGAAATTATTCTCTTGCCATGGGCATGGGCACGCAATCGTTAAACCTCGGATCAATAGCTATGGGAGTTAACTCTCTGGCTGAAAATGACTACGCTGTGGCAATAGGCAACGGGGCGACTGCCTCAGGCGCATATTCGACATCTGTCGGTTATATAACAGCAGCTAACGGCGATAAAGCTATTTCCATAGGCGCATATTATAATTATACATACTACAGATTTATGTATAATCCTCTTACACATAGGTTTGAAATAATACAGACCACTGTTACCGAACCTAATGTTGCTGATGGCGACTATTCCATTTCATTTGGTAACGGCAACTATTCAAATAACGGAGGACTTGCAATAGGGACACATAATGATGCAAAAGAAATAGGATCTGTTGCCCTTGGTCATACCAATTATGCCGACAGCGCCTATTCATTTGCTGCAGGCTATAATAATTATGCAAGGGCACAGGGCGCTTTTGCACTGGGACAAAATAACCTTGTACAGTCATTGAACGGATTTGCTGTTGGAAGGTATAACAGCGATGCAGGCAGCCAGATCGAGTGGATAGATACGGATCCGCTTTTTATGGTCGGCAACGGATCAAGCTCCGGCGCAAGATCAAACGCCTTTGTCGTTTATAAGAATGGGAATGCATACATAGACGGAGACCTGACAGTAAGCGGAAACATATCGGCATCAGTAACAGGTGACGGCCTGGGCAGCCATGTGGCGACACAGAATCTTAATATGAACGGAAACTGGCTTTCAGGAGACGGAAGCTCTGAGGGTGTTTTCGTAACAAGCAGTGGTACCGTAGGAATCAATGACGGTACACCTTCATATACATTTGATGTTTCAGGTACCGGACGATTTACGAGTAATTTATATGCTAACAGCAACATGTATACATCAGGAAGATTGGAGGTTAGTTCAGGTACCGATGCATCGGGAACTTCAAATACAGGAGCTGTTGAGATAGCCAATTCCCTGAGGCTTGACGGAGATGAGATAATAACCAATACTGACGGGATACTATACATTCAAAACGACAATAACGGCGATCTTCAGGTAGACCAGGGCACATTTTTTATCGATGCCAGTACAGACAGGGTGGGCATTGGAACTGCAAGTCCTGCATATAAGCTGGATGTTGCAGGCTCTGTAAGAACAACAAGCACCCTGACAGCAAGCGGCAGGGTAACAGGAGCTTCATTTATGACAGGTTCATGGGAAATAGATAATGAGACTTCTCCCTATGGGAATGTACTTATGGTTTCATACAGCAAAGCCCCGTTGTTTGCAATAGCAGAAGACGGAGAGCTGCTTTCATCAGGCGCATATAACACTACCGTGGGATCTTTAAGAAGAGACCTGTATGTCGACAGCAACGGCCTTATAGGTTACGTCTCTTCCAGCATAAGATATAAGAAAGATGTAAAAAAGATAAGTGATGTTTCATGGATATATGACCTTAATCCTGTTACATATAAGTATAAGTCTGATGAGACAGGAAGACAGCAATTTGGCCTCATAGCCGAAGAAGTTGAGAAGGTAAATCCGTTGTTTGTAAGTTATACCAGTGACGGAATGCCGGAAACTGTGCTCTACAGCGAATTTATAACGCCTCTGCTTAAAGCTGTACAGGAACAAAACAGCAAGTCGGATGATATGATCATGAGGTTCGATAATCTCAGACAAGATAATGAAAGGCTTATGATAGAAAACGAGGAACTGAGAGCAAGGCTCGAACAGCTTGAAAGTATTGTAAGAACACTGATGGAGAAATAATTACTCTACTGTCGATAGGGCAAGACAGCAGAATGTAAACCTGTGAAACCGTTTTCCGGATAAGGAAGGCGGTTTCATTTTTGCAGCTATTTGGTATATTTGTCATTATAATATTCATACCTGGAATAAATGGAAGTACAAATTGAAAAAAGCTGGAAAGAAAGACTCAATCCTGAATTCAACAAGGATTATTTCAGGTCACTGGTTAAATTCGTTAAGAATGAGTATTCAGGTCATACGGTTTTCCCTCCGGGACATCTTATCTTCAATGCATTTGAGAAATGCCCCTTTGAAAATGTAAGGGCTGTAATAATAGGACAGGATCCATACCATGGCCCGGGACAGGCTCATGGTTTGTGTTTCTCAGTAAAGGAAGGAGTTACTCACCCTCCAAGCCTGGTAAATATATTCAGGGAGATAGGTAATGACCTGGGTCTTCCCTGTCCGGAGTCAGGAAACCTTGAGAGATGGGCAGAACAAGGGGTGCTGTTACTGAATGCCACCCTTACTGTAAGAGCGCATTCTCCGGGCTCTCACCAGGGCAAAGGCTGGGAAATATTCACTGATGAAGTGATCAGGATCATTGCAGAAAAGAAAGAAAATATTGTTTTTTTTCTGTGGGGCTCCTACGCCCAGAAAAAAGGCGCTCATATCGACAGGGAAAAGCACCTTGTACTTGAATCGGTACATCCCTCCCCCCTTTCGGCAAGCAGGGGATTCTTCGGCAACAGGCATTTCAGTCAGTGCAATGAATTCTTTTTATTTACCGGACAGGATACCATTGACTGGCGATAAGAACACAGATTTGAGTAGCAACAGTGAAATAAAATAAAAAGAGTCCCGGGGGACGGGACTCTTAAAAACCAACCAACCTAACCAAAAAACCTAGTTTTTGGAAGACTAATAATGAATGAAACCACATTAGTCAATATATCTAACCAAAATAGTCAGATTTTGTTCAAAAAAAATACATCTTTTTTATATCAGGAAGCAATTATGCTAAATATCATCAATCGGAGCCTCAATAATTATATTGACATCGAGCAGTCTGAGCTCCGGATTTGAGATATAAACCACATATGTTATCTTATCAGGACCGATATAATGTGCATATGTATAGTCCTGTTCACCTGTTGTATAAACTTCCCCGTTTATTGTAGCAGTAATTTCAGCGTCAGGGTAAGCCTTGTCGAACCTGTGATAATCCGTATCCTCCCCTGAAGTCAGATCACCGTAATTATATTCACCTCCACCCGTATCTACAATAAGGTTTGTAAAATTCTGATCAGTGATATTCCTGATCCTCACATCTGTAGGACCTTCAGGTGTTTTATTAGGTTTCTCACAGGAAACTAACAGTAACATAATGCTTAAGAGGGCTGTTATTTGTCTCATTTTTGAAAAATTAACTTTCTATTAAAGACAAAAATAAGAAAAATATGGTTGCTCAGGGAGTTATCTTCTTTACAAAACTCATGTTCACCCAACCCACAGTACCGTCTGAAAGTCTTATCTCATACCATTCACCAAGCTTCCTTTCGATCTCAACCTTAGTCCCTTCATGAATGATAAATAATTCATTCCCTCCCGTGCCCGGGGAGCTTGAGCCGGTGACTACGGGCTCAAACACTATTGCATGGTTGTTATTGGCTGTTAGTGACTTATTTGTCAGTGCCAGTGAAAGAGAGAGTGCGCTCAGTAAAAACGCGGTTACTGATAATATAAATGCAGCCCTTTTTATCCTGTAGCCTGATGAAAAAAGGAAAACGCCAAGCAAAATAAGGGAAAGGGCAAATAGCGAAAGGCTTGCTGCCGACCATGTATTCGTATGCATAAGCAATGACAGCATCCTGAACCATCTGACAAAGAATATCTCCGGAATTACTTCAAGTTTATCTACAGTATATGTCCTTGCTATTTCAAGGTTATATCTTGCATCCTCGTTAAACGGTCTGAATAATAATGCTTTTTCATAGTTCAGGATAGCCAGGGGAATATTATCCGATTTGAATGCTGCATTTCCGGCGTTATAATATAGTTTAAAAGAAGAGTATCCGTTATCTATCAGTTTTTGAAAAAGCTCCAGGGATTTTTCATAGTTATTATCCTGGTATTCCGTAAGCGCCTGCTCATAAATAAGCTGTTGTTCGTTAATGTCCTCTGCTTTTACCGTAATAAAAGAGGCAATTAATACAGCCGTGATAAAAATATAATGCTTCATATGGTCAGATGATTACCTGTTTTCTAGTTTTTTTATACTTTTTTCCGCTTTCCTGTAAATCTCGTCGGCAGTGCTTATATCCGAATCAGGGGAATATCTTGAATATTCACATTTATTAATAACTTCTTTCAAATCCCCGATCAGATCGTCGTCAAATTTCTTTTGTGTAAGTAAATTAAACAGTTTATCGCTGCTCAGTTCGGAAACCGGTATGTTGAATTTATCGCTTATATACCCCCATACAGCCTTCAGCAGTTCGGCATAGAAGCCTTCAGTATCGGCATTATTCAGACAAACTGCAGCATTTCTGAGGCGCTTTGATGCAACACCTGCAGCTTTTCTGTTTCTTACTTTTGCTATATCCGAATTTCGTTTTATCTGTTCTCGTCTCAGGATTACAATCAAAAGGAAGATCAGTAACAGGCCGGCATAGGTGTACAGAAACAGATTATTCTTTATCAGTATATTATGTGATTTCCTGAATCCGGGTTTCCCTGTCAGGATAAATCTTATGTCTCTGCCAAGGAACCTGACACTTTCTTTTGTTACGCCACCGTATACCTGGGCTCCATCCTCTTCGTCGCCTGTTTTAACAGCAACGATCACATGCTCTTCTGTTGCAAGTGTCCTGTATTGTCCTGACTCAGGATCAAAGTAGCTGTATTCGACCGGCGGTATTGTATACTGACCGTGGAACCTGGGAATAAGCACATATTCAAATACTCTTGAGCCGCTTGTCCCGGATACAGAAGTTTTAAGTTCCGAGCTTATCTCAGGTTCGTAAATCTCAATATCCGGAGGCAGCTTTAATTCAGGTGCCTGAGTAAGCTTCAGGTTCCCGTTTCCTTTTAGTACGATCCTGTAAGTTATTGCTTCGTTTACATTAACAGTGTCGGTATTTACAGATGAGCTTAATGAAAAGCTCCCGACTGCTCCGCGAAAACCTTCAGGAGCACCGGGAGGAAGCGGTTTAATATTTATCCCGACCGGTAAGGTGGCTATCACTTTGGGGACAGTAGAGAAAGTTGAGAAGAAATCACCGAAAAAAGGGTCATTTGACTTTGATCGCTGTTGAAGCAACACAGTAAGACTGGCCGGTTCTATAGTGATAGTGCCCGTTTTCTGAGGATACAGCAGGAACCTCTGAAGTATACCTGTTCCGTAAATAGCTCCGTTTACATTTTCCCGCTCAAGCGACCTCAGAGGAGGAGTCTCGATATCTTCCTTGAGAAAGCTTTGAAAATCAGGATAATTGACCTCTTGTATCCCTGAAAGATTTATACGCGAATATATCTTCAGGCTAACAACTATATGCTCCCCAATATAAACATCTTTTCTGTTTGGGATTAATCTGACAAAAAGGTCGGATGCTTTGGCAGCTTGCTGATCATTCTGCTGTATTCCTGTCTCATTACCGGACTGTTCTGTCACATTCTGTCCTTCATCTACCACTTCGATCTCTACAGGATCTGAAAGGTATTCGTCTTTATGCATTGTGAATTTACCAGGCGGGATTGTAAACTTACCCTTTTTATTTGCCTGCAGGTAATAAGAATATGAGTTTGATATTGTCGAGGTTACTTTACCGTTTATTATCTGAGTGCTGGAGTTGAATGATGTTTGTGGTCCGGAAAGCAGGTAGAAGTCTTTGAATTCAGGAGCAGCAAAATCCCCTCCCCTTGTATTGGCTGTCCAGGTTATTCTGAACTGCTCTCCCAAAGCAACTACAGAAGGTGCGTCAACGGTAAGCTGTACATCCTGCGGATACAATAGCCCGAAAGTAATAAAATTCAGTAATATAATACTAATAGTTCTCATAATGGCTTACCAGTTTTTTAATGTTTTTATCCTGGCTTTTGCTGCTTTTTCTTCCCTGACTTTTTCCTGAACTTCCTTTTCATTTTCAGCCAGTGCCTGTAGCAGTCTTTCAGCGTCTTCTTTTGTCATTTGTTGTTGTTGTTGTTGCTGCGGCTGCTGTTTCTGATCCTGGTTATCTCCGGTATCCTCTTGTTTGTCCTGTTGTTCATTTTCATTCTGATCCTGATTATCACCCTGCTGATCCTTATTCTTCTGATCATCTTTATTTTGTTGCTGTTGCTGCTCTTGCTGTTGCTGAAGAAGGTCCTGGGCATATGCCAGATTGTATTTGGCTTTTATATTTGACGGATCATTCCTGAGTGAGTTTTTATATGCCTCAATACTTTCCTCTATTTTGTTTGATTTAAGCAATGAATTTCCAAGGTTATAATACGATTGAGATATATTTTTATCATTCATCCCTTTATCTGCCAGCGTGCTGAAGCTTTCAGCAGCATCATCATACTTTTCCTGTTTATACAGGGCATCGCCCAGATTAAACACGGCCTTACTGTATGAGGGGTTCTCATCAACAGCCCTGCGGTAGAGAATTTCCGAATCAGAATATTTTTCATCTGAATAATCCCTGTTCCCCTGCCTTGTATATTTCTTATGTTTCTGAGCCATCAAGGATGAAATGCTAAACAGACTCAGAAGAAATACTATCATGATTTTATTCAGCGGTTCAGATCTTAATATCATAGAGCTTAATTTTACTGAGTTTTCTGTTCTTACGTTCCATAATTAATATATCAGCAATAAGAAAAATTAATGCAATTAATGCAATAATCTGGAACTGATCATCATATTCGGTATAAACGGTACCTTCCAGTTCCTGTTGTTTCATACTGCTGATCTCGTTAAATATGTTATTCAGGCCAATACTTGAATTACTTGCTTTTACAAAGGTACCTCCGGTGGCAAAGGCTATTTCTCTCAGTATTGATTCATCAAGTTTAGTAATGACAGTATTGCCTTCATTATCCTTAAGGTAATCTGTTCTGCCATTATTTTCAACAGGTATAGGTACGCCTGAAGCCGAGCCTATACCTATAGTATGTATTACTACTCCCTTTGCGGCTGCATCCTTAGCTGCCTGCACAGGATCATCCTCATGATTTTCGCCATCGGTAATTATAACAAGAGCCTTACTTTCATCCATTGAAGGGCTGAATGAATTTATTCCCAGGTTTATTGCTGAAGCCAGTGATGTCCCCTGTTTCGGCACAATGCCGGGGTTTATTGATGAAAGAAACATTTTAGCCGATACATAATCGGTTGTTACAGGTATCTGTGTATAGGCATCCCCGGCGAAGACGATAAGCCCTATTTTATCATCCTGCAGTCTGTCGACGAGGTTGGATATAGCCTGTTTGGCTCTTTCAAGTCTGTCCGGCTTTATATCTTCTGCCAGCATAGAGTTACTTACATCAAGTGCAATTATTACCTCCACTCCCTGTCTTTTCACCTCTTCCAGTTTTGAACCGAACTGAGGGCGTGCAAGAATAAATACAGCAACAGTGAAGGCCAGTAACTGAAAAATAAACTTTATTCTTTTCCTGAAGAAAGAGAATTCCGGCATAAGTCCTTTTATTAATTTCATATCACCCGACTCTCTTATTTTCTTTCTTGTTCTCCTGCCGTGAATAATCATAATGAGCACCAGTACCGGTACCAGCACCAGCAGGTAAAGAAATTCAGGGTTATGGAATTTGAACAATTGCATATCTGGTTTTTAAATATATCTTTTTAAGACTGTATATCTGAGCACTATTTCAAGCAGCAGCAAAGCGGTCATTATTATAGCCAGCGGCATATATTCCTCCTTTTTTCTGCTGAATTCCTTTACATTTATCTTTGATTTCTCAAGGCTGTCTATTTCACTATATATATTATTAAGACTTTCATTATCTGTTGCCCTGAAATATTTTCCCCCGGTCATATCAGCAATATCCCTTAATACATCTTCATCTATTTCAACCTGCATATTCTGATACCTTATCCCGGCAGCAGTCTGAACAGGATAAGGCGCCACGCCTCTGCTTCCAACACCTATAGTATATACCCGTATTCCCATTGTTTTTGCTATTTCTGCTGCTGTCACGGGTGCTATCTCACCCCTGTTATTCACCCCGTCGGTAAGCAGGATTATCACTTTGCTTTTTGCATCCGAGTCTTTTATCCTGTTAACTGCGGTAGCAAGGCCGAGGCCTATTGCCGTACCGTCTTCAATCATTCCGCTCTGCATTTCCCGCATCAGGTTTATCAGAACAGCATGGTCGGTTGTTATGGGACACTGGGTAAAACTCTCGCCGCTGAATATTATAAGCCCCATCCTGTCATAGGGTCTGCCGCTGATAAACTCTGTGGCCACATTTTTGGCCGCTTCGAGCCTGTCAGGTTTAAAATCACGGGCAAGCATGCTGCTGCTGATATCCATAGCAAGAACGATATCTATTCCCTCCGTCGATACATTCTCCCAGTAATCGGTTGACTGGGGACGCGCAATAATTATTATAAGCAGAGCTATCACTATCATTCTTATACCAAAAAGAATATGCCGGAGGTAATAACGAAAAGGCAGGGGCATTTTTCCAAGCCTTTCTGCTGAGCTGAATGTAAATGCAGGTAGTGTACGCGACTGTCTGAAAATATAATATACGACTATCACGGGCACAATTATAAGTAACCACAGATAAGCCGGATTTGCAAAGCTTATATCAGTCATCATTCACCTCCTTTCCTTCCTGTTCTGTTTGCCTGTCTTCTTCCTTTACCGTATCGCTTTCGTATTTGTAAGTATTTTTTACAAACTTCCTCGCGTCTGAAAGTGATGAGGTGTTAATAGAAGCATCATGAATATATTTGGCAAATTTCGACAAATCGGCATATTGTAATATTCTCCTTAGTATTTCCTGTTCATCCCTTCCGGTTTTCTCTTTGTTCATTAATGCAATGATCTCTTCAGAGGTCATTTCCATAGCATTAATACCGAATCTGATAGCTATATAGTATCTTAGTATGTCAGTCAGCTCGGAGAAGTATTGTTTCACCTTACCCTCCTGCCACAGCTTTTTCTTCTCTAGTTTATCAAGTTCCCTGAAAGTAATGATATGTATAGGCTCATCAGGTATTTTAGGCCCTTCCTGAACTTCTTTTTCTTTCTTCCCGGGTAAAAATCTGTAAAGAAGCCATATCCCTGTTCCGACCAGCAGGACAAGAAGTACCCATGGTAGTATCTCCCCCGGACTATATCCTGCATGTTCAGGTCCTGCAATATCAAAAATCACATCTGTTGAATCCGGGGGTGTAATATCCACCCTGTTGACTTTCAGACTCACATAGCCGCTGTAGTATCTTTTTTCTCCCTGCCCGGTATTATATTCCAGGTAATAGGGAGGTATCTGGTAGAAACCGGTATCAAAAGAGGTTATGATATAGTCCTTCTTAAGAATCATCTGACCCATATCATTTAAAGATGTATCCGTCAATGATTGTGAAAGGATTTCAATGTCAGTACAAAGGCTGTCTTTCAGATCGGGCATCAGCAGCTTTATGTCCGGAGGCTGATTAACGGTTATTGAATACACTGCATGATCACCTATAAAGATGTTTGAAGAATCAATTTTTGCTTCTACCGTTACTTCCTGAGAAATCAGCGGTATGCACATTATAACAAACAATATGACTGAAAAAAATCTTTTCATCATGATCTTTTCTTAAACAGGTTCATCAGCGGTTTAACATAATCATCACCTGTGTATATGTTCACTGTATCGACACCACAGCGGGTCAGAATATTACTAAGCCTGTCCTGTCCGGAATACCATTCTTCACTGAATTTTTCCCTTACCGATCGTATTGATGTATCAACCCAGATATTCTTTCCCGTTTCCGGATCAGTAAGACAAACGAGGCCTATATCCGGTAATTCTCTTTCCATTATATCATTTATTCTGACTGCAACCACATCATGCTTATTGGAGGCAATCTGCAGGGATTTATCGAATCCTGAAGCAATGAAATCCGAAATAATAAATGCCGTACACTTTTTCTTAATAGCATTTGTAAGATAACGCAAGGGTTCGTCAAGACTGGTTTTCTTACTTACAGGTTTAAAATCCAGTAATTCCCTTATTATCCTTAATATATGTTTCCTGCCTTTTTGAGGACTTATGAATTTTTCAACCCTGTCGGAAAAGAAGATCACTCCTATTTTATCATTATTATTAATGGCGGAAAATGCCAGCAGGGCAGCTATCTCTGTTATCTGTTCCCTTTTGTATGCTCCCCGGGTACCAAAATTTCCGGAACCTGAAACATCAACCAGAAGCATAACAGTCAGTTCTCTTTCTTCTTCAAAAACTTTTACATAAGGATGATTAAAGCGGGCTGTAACATTCCAGTCAATAGACCTGACATCATCACCATACTGATATTCCCTTACTTCGCTGAAAGATATACCTCTTCCTTTAAATGCACTGTGATATTCGCCTGCAAATACCTGCCGGGTAAGGCCCCTGGCCTTTATCTCTATTTTTCTTACTTTCTTTAATAAATCTGTTGTTTCCACATCTCAGTCCTTTGCTTTGTTTCCGGCTCAATAATAACGGTAAAATACCACTCCTCATTAATAAGTTTTATTACTGCATTGACCTTACCTTTCTTATCAAACCAGGTATCCTCACCTGATCTCTCAAATTTTGAATCCAGTTCTTCAACAACCTGATCTTTCAGGCTGTGAACATGCATCCTTTTTATCCTTGTACATTTATTATCTTCAGACAGAAAAAAATAAACTGTGGTGGTGCCGCCTGAGTCAGAATACTTCAGATAGTTATAATGCTCATTCTTCACATCGTTTTCCCTTACCAGTTCCTTCATATTCTTTTGAACATATCTTTCTATCATATCATCTTCGTACCCAAGCAGGTTTTGCCCTGCAAGACTAAGGCCTGTCAGCATAGTTACCATGAATACAATAATAGTCCTCATATTTTCCGTTATGGTACCTCTACAGTATTAAGAATATCTTTTATTATATCTTCCTGGATTATGTTTTCGGCTTCTGCTTCGTATGTAAGCCCTATTCTGTGTCTCAGCACATCGGCGCAGACAGCTCTCACATCTTCGGGAATAACGTAGCCTCTTCTTCTGAGGAAAGCATATGCCTTTGATGCCAGAGCAAGGTTTATGCTTGCCCTTGGTGATGCACCGTAGCTGATCATAGATTTATACTGCTCCAGTCCGTTTTCAGCAGGGAATCTTGTTGAAAACACAATATCAAGTATATAGTTTTCAATTTTTTCATCCATATACACCTCTTTAACAAGGCTTCTTGCTTTGATGATCTGATCCGTTTTTATAATGGCCGACACTTCCGGAAATTTCATTGCAAGATTTTCCCTGATCACAAGCTTCTCTTCGTCTTTATCAGGATAGTCTATCAGGACTTTAAGCATGAACCTGTCGATCTGAGCCTCAGGGAGCGGATATGTTCCTTCCTGTTCAATCGGGTTCTGCGTTGCCATAACAAGAAAAGGATCGTCAAGCCTGAAAGTCTCCTTTCCTATAGTTATCTGTCTTTCCTGCATTGATTCGAGCAAAGCACTCTGTACTTTTGCAGGTGAACGGTTTATCTCATCTGCAAGTATAAAATTCGCGAACAGCGGCCCCTTCTTAACAAAGAAGTCCTCCTTTTTCTGACTGTAGATCATAGTGCCCAGCAAATCAGCCGGAAGAAGGTCAGGAGTGAATTGTATTCTGTTGAATCTGGCGTCAACAACCGATGCAAGTGTTTTAATAGCCAGTGTCTTTGCCAGTCCCGGCACACCTTCAAGAAGTATATGCCCGTCGGTAAGCAAGCCTGTAAGGAGGCTCTCGATAAGATGCTTCTGCCCTATTATTACCTTGCCTACCTCCAGTGTGATGGCCTCAACAAATGCACTTTCCTTCTCTATTTTTTCATTTAACTCCTTTATATCAACATTAATTTCCATAATATAATGACGTTTTAAAAAAACAAATATACAAAAACAGTGGTGGTTTGATTGTAAAACACAAAACTCACACAAAGTAAGTTATGTTAGTGCTACAGCTTTGTTAAAGACTGTTAAAATATTGTTAAATAAGTGATAGCCATTACTATCTGGCAAGGCGGTAATAAGAACGAATTATTACCATGAGGACGATGGGGATGAAAGCGGGATTAATGCTCTGTGTTATTAATACGATTACCAGCATAAATACAACAGAAAAAGCTACCTGCGCTCTCCAGAACCAGTACAGATTATTTTTAGAGAATATGGCATATAAGGCTATTGGGATGAGCGGATTCAACCATATCATATTAAAATTCTGTCCCATTGCCTCATGCGTTGTAATATAGTTGAGAAAAATCATCAGTAATGCCAGCAGTGAGAGAATAAACCAGAATAGCACGTCAAAAACATTTTGCGCCGTACGGTTCCTTATTACTATTGAAAACAGCATTACTGCAATAAATAACAGGCTAAGCCAAAACCACGGTTGTTTCATGAGGCCGGTATCATAAATAGGTCTGTCATGATCAAGAATGCGTATTGTCGGTCCCAGTAGCATTACCCTTTTATCACCGTCTGTAACATATGCCTCACTCAGGTTTTTCATGAGATATTCGGGCAGGAACATAGATTCCCTGAATCCGCATGGTTCATCTGCAGGGCTTCCCAGTAGGAGATCCATGCCAGCATCCATCCATAGTATCCCTTTATGAAATTCATCAATACGCTTTCTGAAAGTGATATCAGTGACTTCTTCTTCAGGATATACAAGTCTGTCACCATACACCGACTCAAAAATATCCCTGATCCTTGTAGCACAATTATCCCTGAAAAAGTCATACCTGTAATATAAGTTTTCAGGCTTAAGATTTTCTTCGAGTAGCTTTTTAAGCTTCAGTAATTCGTCTTCAGGCATATAGACCCTCTGAGAGTATACAGTTCTGTTTGTAGACCGGTATTCATTGAGAAAACTTCTGTAAGGATAAGCTGCCAGCCGGTAATTAAGCCGCCCTTTAGCAAACTTATAATTGAAGTTCGGCGTATCGAAATCAAAAACGCCCCAGTTGTATACTACATCCGTTCCGCTTGAAGCATCATGAAGACGTAGTGCACTGTGCCCGTATAAAGTATAGGTTTCAGGTCCGGGGTCACAAGTAAGAAGGTATACCTCAGTAGAGTTATACTGTGAATATGCAATATTTTGAACAAATATTAGTAATATAAGGATATTGGTTATCTTTCCGTTCATTTTTTAACATCTTTACAGAGCAATAAAAATAGTAAATATTATGAAAAAGAACGCGGCAATCATTTTATCATTCATCCTGTTTGTTAGTATGTCAGGAAACAGCTATTCCCAGCGTAACAGCAAGCAGGCCGCGCAGTATCCTGATTATTCCGGTTTATATAGTGAACTGGATTACCGTCTCATCGGTCCGTTCAGAGGAGGCAGATCAGCGGCTGTTACAGGGATACCGGGTGATGGAATGGTTTTTTACCAGGGTGCCACGGGAGGTGGAGTATGGAAAACCACTGATGCAGGTATCACATGGAAAAATATCAGTGACGGGTACTTTGGCGGAACAATAGGTGCGGTTGAAGTTGCAGCTTCTGACAGGAATATTGTTTATGCATCGGGTGGTGAAGTTACAGTCAGAGGGAATGTCTCGCACGGTTATGGTATCTGGAAATCGATGGATGCAGGCGAGACATGGAAATATACCGGACTCAAGGAGGGTCAGTATATTCCGAGATTGAGAGTACATCCGAATGATCCCGATCTTGTCTATGCCGCAGTTCTCGGACATCTTTTCGGGCCTAATGAAGAAAGAGGCGTTTACCGTTCAAAAGACGGCGGAGCCACATGGGAAAAGATATTATATGTCAGTGAAGATGCCGGCGCCTGTGACCTTATCCTTGATCCTGTAAACCCCAGAATAATATATGCATCGACATGGAGGGTGAAAAGAACTCCTTACAGTCTCGAAAGCGGCGGTGAAGGGTCTGATCTGTGGAAAAGCACTGATAGCGGCGACACATGGATAAAACTTACCGGTAATAATGGTATGCCTGCAAAACCTCTCGGGATTATAGGAGTAAGCCTTTCTGCTGCCAATCACAAAAAGATATATGCATTGATAGAGGCTGAAAACGGAGGGTTGTTTGTAAGCGAGGATGCCGGCGAAAATTGGACCAGGGTGAACAGCGACCGTAGTCTGAGACAAAGGGCATGGTATTATACCAGGATTTATGCTGACCCCGGCAATGAGGATATCGTTTATGTACTTAACGTAGCTTTTCATAAATCCACAGACGGAGGGAAAAGCTTTGAAAGAATACGGACCCCTCACAGTGATCACCACGACCTGTGGATCGATCCTGAAAACACAGCAATTATGGCTGTGGCAGATGATGGCGGCGTTCAGGTAAGCGATAATGGTGGCGATACGTGGTCGACTATGATGAATCAACCGACAGCCCAGTTTTACAGGGTTACAACAGATGATCATTTTCCATACAGGATATATGGAGCACAACAGGATAACACGACCGTGAGGATCGATTCCCGTTCATTCGGCAACGGAATATCCGAAGAGAACTGGGAAGAAACTGCCGGTAGTGAAAGCGGATGGATAGCACCTGATCCTGATAATAATGAGATTGTATACGGTGGTTCATATGGCGGTTATCTTGTACGAATGAACCATGAGACCGGAGAAATACGCAGGATCGATATATGGCCCGATAATCCGATGGGTTGGGGCGCTGACAGTCTGGATCAGAGATTTCAGTGGAATTTCCCGATAATATTCTCAAGGCATGATAATAATATACTGTATGCAGCCTCGAATTTTCTTTTCAAGACAGGCAACGAAGGTCAGAGTTGGTCAGGGATATCACCTGATCTTACAAGAAATGATAAATCAAAAATGGGACCCTCAGGAGGGCTTATAACAAAAGACAATACCAGTGTAGAATATTACGGGACGATATTCGCAGTTACAGAGTCGGTATCTGAAGAAGGGGTAATATGGTGCGGATCGGACGACGGGCTCGTTCATCTGACAACCGACGGAGGAAAAAACTGGACAGATGTAACGCCTGCTCCCGGAATAATGCCGGAATGGATAATGATAAACAGCCTTGAACCTGACCCGTTCAACCCGGGGGGATTATATGTTGCGGCCACAAACTACAAGAATGATGACTACAGACCGTATCTTTATAAGACAGAAGATTACGGAAAAACATGGAAGAAAATTATAACAGGAATAGACAACAGTCATTTCACCCGTGTTGTCAGGGCTGATACTGAAAGGAAAGGCCTTCTTTTCTGCGGGACAGAATCAGGCATGTATATTTCATTCAACGATGGCAGATCATGGCGGCCTTTTCAGCTTAACTTGCCGGTTGTCCCTGTTACGGACCTGGCTATTAAGGGAAATGACCTGATTGTTGCGACCCAGGGAAGATCTTTTTATATATTTGATTATCTGCATATATTACGTAGCCTGGACAGCAATATAGCGGGAAAGGAAGTAATTGTTTTTAAACCTGAAGATGCATACAGGACAGGCGGGTGGCCTGGCGGAGGATACTTTACCGGTGAAAATCCGTTGCCAGGTGTTGTTATACCTTTCTATCTTAAAAATGAACCGGACGAAAAGGATGATATCAGTCTTGCTTTTACCGATAGCAACGGACAACTTATACGTTCATTTCATACTAAGACCGGCGATCTGGAGATAGCTTCGCATACACCTTATGGTAAGCTTGAGGCTAAGAAAGGATTAAATGTGTTCTCATGGGATCTGTCCTACCCCGGGGCACTAAGAGTACCGGGGATGATCTTGTGGTCCGGCGATCTCAGGGGACCAACGGCAATACCCGGGAAATATAAAGCTGTATTAAAAGCCGGTGGCATAGAGTATGAACAGGAGTTCAGGGTACTGCAAAATCCTAATTCATCATCTTCTGTATCAGATATTAAGGAACAGTTTGATTTTATATGCTCCGTGAGAGATAAGCTGACAGAGATACACAGGGCAATAATGGATATAAGGGAACTAAGGAATGATATAATTACCGTTGAGGAAAAATTGAAAAACAATGAAGAATACAGTGATATTCTTGAGATCAGCGGTTTATTGAAGGATAAGCTGACTGAGATTGAAGAAGCGTTGTACCAGACAAAGAACCGTTCCAGCCAGGATCCTCTTAATTATCCTATAAAACTGGGGAATAAGCTGGCAGCTATAAACGATGTTGTTTCTACAGGTGAGTGGAAGCCTACAGATCAGTCTTATGAGGTGCGTGATATGCTGGTAAAAAAGATAGATGCCCGGCTAAGACGCTTTTATGATATACGGGACAATGATATACCAGGGTTAAATAAATTGTTGTATGAAAATAAGATAGAATATATAGAAGACAAAGGACAAAAGACGAAAGGCGAAAGGCAAAAGTAGAAGAACAAACTTTTGACAGGACTGAAAAACAAAGCCCTGACCGTCGTAAGGAGGTGAGGGCTTTTTCATTGTGATTCAGGCAGGATTCGAACCTGCGACCTACGGCTTAGAAGGCCGTTGCTCTATCCAGCTGAGCTACTGAACCTCTTTTTTCCATATCCGGCAACAATACAAAAAGTCTAAGAAACATACTTTAACCGGTCATTTGCTGCCGGCTGCAAAATTAATCCTTTTTTTATTTTACTCAAACAATAAGAAATTCTGTTTGCCATTATTTTTCCTGATCCTGTTTTCCGCTTAAACAGTAAGATTAAGTTGAAATGTTTAATCGTTAAAAAGTTTGAGGCTTGCTTTTGAAAGGGCCTGGAAAATAGAAGCCTGAGCAATGCTTTGCAAAAAAATTTAACCATGGTTTGCATAGTGTTTTACGGTATTTTCACAGTGTTATAACCTGTTGATATTAAGTTATCACTGTGTGTCACCGTGTTACTCTGTGGGAGAATAAATATTTGCTATTTATTTTTCCGGGAATATTTCAGTCAATCTTTTTTATAATTTCAGCGCTTCGGTGGCCGTATGGCAGTGATCCCCCTTCATCTTCCTTTAGTTTTTTCCAGGCTCTGGCAATGATCATCTCATCCACATCATCCTTTTTGCAGGGCACTTCAACCACATATTCCTCTTCGGCATAAGTGGCAATATTCAATTTTACTATAGCTTTTCCCATGACAGAATATATCTATCTATAAAAATAGTGATAATTATGTTTAGATAAAAAAATGAAATTGAATATAACTAATGAAGATAACAAACGGCTAACCCTTCGGCAAGCTTCAGGGCAGTAGGCAAAAGTCGGCAATCTTCAATCGGCAGTCCACAGTCTACAGTTAATTGGTATATTAGTTAATTTGTTAATTAAGAGGTATTTAGTACTAATAAAACTCAACTTTATTCACTGGATATTCAATTTTCTAACATGAGTTAGATAAAAGTCCGGAATGTTAATTGGTGCTCAGGACAGGCGACGAACGGAAAGTTAAAAAAGTTAAGAATGAATTGAGAAAGTTGAGAATGAGTTTATATGGGTTCTTCAGTTCTTTATCGTTCCATCATTCCAATCTTACATTATTCCGCTTTGTCAATTATTTTCATGAAGGCCGCATTCCTTGTTTGAATTTGACTCCCACCACCATCTGCCGGCACGGAAGTCTTCCCCCGGCCTTATTGCCCGGGTGCATGGTTCACAACCGATACTTACATATCCCTTGTCGTGAAGAATATTATACGGCACATTATTTTCCTTGATATAGTTTTTTACCTCCTCCTGTGTCCAGTGTAGAACAGGATGATATTTGAAGATACCTCTCTCCCCGTCGGGTTCAACCATTTTCAGGTCATTTCTGCCCGGCGACTGCTCAGCCCTGATTCCCGTTACCCAGCATTTCATGCCCTCCAGTGCCCGGTTTAAGGGCTCAACCTTGCGTATATGGCAGCATTCCTTACGGTTCTCAACGGAATCATAAAAACTAAAAGGACCCTTGGATGAAACAAGATTTTCAACAGCCCTGGTATCAGGATAATATGTTTTGATATTTTTGCCGTATTTTTCAACTGTCCTGCTAAAAACCTTATATGTCTCCTTAAACAGTCTCCCGGTATCAAGAGTAATAACTTCAATATCAAGATTATTTTTGAAGATCATATCCGTTATCACCTGATCTTCCAAACCGAAGCTGGTAGTAAAGACTATTTTACCCCTGAACATACCGGCAAGTAAAATCAACCCTTCCAGCGGACTTTTATCCGCGGTCATCTTTAACAATTCATCTGTTTCCATATCCTTAAGTTTATTTCCCCAGGATAATTCTTTGCAAAGACCTCCTGGATTTACGTGTACCCCTGCGTATTACAACCATCATTCTCCCCCACCTCAGGCGTTCCCACATTCTTTCGTGAAAATAATAAAAAACTATCTTAAGAACAGATTCTGCAATAGCTATTCCTGTTGCTTTTTGTACGGCATAGGGATCGTTATGAAAAACAAAGTAAGCAAGAAGAAATGTTACGGATGATGCTACAATACGCCATGTGATAGCCTTAAGTATACTCTTAACAGGCCTGTCGCGTGTGACTTTAACCTTTTTACCTGTGTTTGTATCAGACCGGACCTTTCTGTTATTCCTGTTACCGGTCGATGGTTTGTCCTTAATTACCAGGTCTTTTTCAACAGGAGACTTAATTTCTTTTGTAATCGCTTCCATACCGGAATTGATTTAGATTAACCCGGGTACAAAAATGAATAAAATGTTCTTCAGTATACTAGGGTTAAAGAGGGTATTTAAATAACTATAAATACTTAGCAAGTCGTATGAAGACAAGCCCTTTGACAAGCTTCAGAACAGGCGACAAAAGACTAATCCTTCGATAAACTCAGGGCAGGAGGCCAAAGACTAGCCAGTTGCTATGTACTTAGCTCTGTGCTCTTTGCTTCTTTCAGGCTTTTCCCTTTTGAAAAACGGAGTATAAGATATCCTGTTATTCCTGAAATGAATGATCCGGCAATAATTCCTATCCTGGCAGAATTAATTATCACCGGATTATCAGTAAATGCCAGATTGGAGATAAAAATAGACATTGTGAATCCCATACCTGCAATAAATGCAATACCTAGAAGCTGGCTGTTACTTATTCCTTCGGGTTTTTCCGTAAGGCCAAGTTTTTTTCCCAGCCATGTAAAAAGCATTATTCCAACCGACTTACCTGCGAATAAACTGATAATAAGAATGATTATAAGATTATAATTCAGTCCTGTTCCGGTTTTGAAGTTTACTCCGGCATTGGCAAAGGCAAAGACCGGTATAATCAGGTATGCCACCCAGTTATGGAGGCTGTGCTCAAGATGTTGCAGCGGTGACTGAACCTTAGCTGTCCAGTCTTCAAGATCATCGATATAATCGACCTGTTCTTTTGACAGTACAGGACTTGTGTTGTCGCCTGCTTCCCTGAATTCATCAACTATATTACATAACTTATCAACATAGGTTTTTACATCTGTCTTTTTCCTCAAGGGTATTGTAAAAGCCAGTAAAACACCGGCCACGGTAGGATGAAACCCTGCTTTCAGGAAGAGCAGCCATACAATTGCGCCTACAGTAAAATAAAGGTACTTCGAATAAATGCCTTTAACAGAAAGTATAGTAAGAATAAGGATCAACACAACAGCTATAATCATCAACAGCCAGTTTATTCCGGTACTGTAGAAGCCGGCTATCAAAACTACGGCGCCTATATCATCAACTATGGCAAAAGCAGCAAGAAACACTTTGAGGCTTACCGGGACTTTTTTTCCAAGTAATTGTATAACAGCAAGTGAAAAAGCAATATCGGTAGCCGCAGGAATACCCCATCCATGAGATGTTGAAGAGTCATTATTCAATATAATAAAAAGACTTATCGGAATGACCATTCCTCCCAGTGCGGCAAAAATGGGGAATGATGCTTTTTTCATATTATTAAGCTCCCCAATCATGATCTCCCGCTTGATCTCCAGGCCTATCACAAAGAAGAAAATAGCCATAAGACCATCGTTCACCCAGAGGATCAGTGGTTTTATAAGCTTAAAATCAGGAGTCTGTATCCCTATCTTATATTGCCAGAGCGAATCGTAAAACGGAGCAAGGGAAGTATTGGCGAATATCATAGCAATAATAGTAGCTCCGAAAAGCAGGATACCGCTCAGGCTTTCTACTTTAACAAATTTCTGAAAAGGGGTTATAAGCACCCTGTCTATATTCATAGTCAGTATCCGTTTTGTTTAATTCCAGGACTAAATTAAACAAATTACAGGTTTAACACCATTTTAATTACCCCCGAATTCCTCCGCATTTATTTCCGGCAGCCATTTTGCCAGCTCATTAATAACATCTCTCATTCCGGCAGAATCCGCCAGGTTATAATATTCGTCAGGATCATTAAGGTGATCGTATAATTCCTCATCTCCGTTAAAATATCTTATATACCTCCATCGTTCTGTCCTTACTGTATGATTATCCTTATGATAGGTTGTAATTGCAGGTTCTTCGCGTGCTGTCTCAGGATTTTTCAGTAACGGAACCAGATCAAAGCCTTCAAGCTGGTCAAAGCTTTCCCCTCCTGCAATATCTACCAGCGTAGGATAAATATCCAGCAGGCTTACTGCTTCAGCGCTTCTTGCCCCTGCCCTGGTCATACCTGGCACTACAAAGATAAGAGGCACCCTGGTAGATTCCTCCCATAGCGTAAATTTCTCCCACTGCTCTTTTTCGCCTATATGCATACCATGATCCGACCAAAGCACAATAACGGTATTCTCTGCCCTGCCGCTTTCATCAAGGCCTTTTATCAGTTTTCCGACCATGGCATCGGAAAAAGATATGCATGCTTCATAACCCTGCACTGCATTTTTCCACAGGTCATTGTCCAGCATCCATTTATGCCAGTTACGTCTTAGCCACTGGTATGAAGCATGCGAAACATCATCAAGATCGTTCTTCATAATTTCAGGCAGTATGACCTGTTCAAGCGGATACATATTAAAGTACTCCTGCGGCGCAAACCATGGTATATGCGGTTTAAATATTCCTACAGCCAGGAACAAGGGTTTATCATGTTTTTTATTCAGCTCCGATATTGCCCAGTCGACAACCTTATAATCCGACATTTTTTCATCTGTGCCATTGGAGCCCCAGTCGAAATAATATGGAGGGCGGTCTGATGTGCCGTTACCTGCCACAGCTTCCCATGTAACAGTACCGATATCGTCTATCTGGTATGATTCGGGCCATACAGTAGGCGGTATTGATCTCGATTTAGACGGGAAATATTCATCCCATATTGTAGAATCATTCTGATCAATACCATATGCCGTACGTATCCATGAAAGAGCATGGAAAATTTTTCCTCCTCCTTTGACTGTATATCCCTGGCTTCTAAAGAATTCAGGAATTGTAACTGCTGTTTTCAATACCGGAGATTCACGCCATAACTGGTTGTTTGAGTAAAGTCCCGATGTACTTGGGCGCACTCCGGTCATAACACTTGTACGTGACGGACAACAGGCAGGCGCCGTACAGTGGGCATTTTCAAAAATCATACCCCTTGAAGCAAGGGCATCAAGATTTGGTGTGATCATATTATCCCTTCCTCCTAACGGTGTTATCCAGTCATTCATGTCATCTACAGCAATAAAAAGAACATCAGGCTTGCTGTTTTCTGTCCCGCAGGAAACCAGAAGTAAAAAAGACAATATGATAAGAAGATGATAAGCCTTCATCATTATAGTTTTACTTTTCGACAGGTATCCTGAAGATATTGATACTTACAGGATCAACCTCAACTGAATTAATAAAACTTATGCTTTCAGGGCTGTTTATAATCACTTTTTCAGGTTTTCCCGGTTCATTATATGCCATATCATCGGGGGCTGTTATGCTCCAGTGCTCTGCCACTTTCCCGACACTTGTATTGACAATGTCTATATCAATATTAACCTTTCCCCATGTTGGGTTTATAACCGATATAACAACCATATCTCCTTCAGGGCTCAGAGTGGCAGCAATGTCAACAGGTCTTGTTTCTCCTTCGACAGATACGGGGATGGTGCCATATTCGGCACGATATAGTTTAAGCACCTGACCTGTTGCGGCCATCACCGAATGGGTAGTGTTCGTTTTAATGCATCCGATTACATTTACTGTCTGGGCATAGTTAGCCATATAAATCATATCTGACTGACGGCAAAACTCATTCATTCCGGCGGCAATACCCATTGCATCTCTCATGAAATATCTTGTTCCAAGTTCGCCGTATATATGCGGACCATACCAGTAATTATATTCATCAAGGCATATTCTTATATCCTTCCCGGCAAGTCCCGGTATCTCTTCCCTGTATTTTCTGTGAGCATCTGCCTTAGCTTTTGTGGCTCTGGGTATTTGCAATACATGGGTCATCAGTCCTCCTCCATGCCAGTCCTGATAGTAAAAATGTTCACTTATCAGATCCATATTATCAGCACAGTTTGAAAGGATCATTTCATCCCAGTCACCGACATCGCCAACCGCAATAAGCTTTACTTCAGGATCAACCGATCTCATTGCTTCGGCAAAGCTATTATGTTTTTTAACATATTCCTCTGTCGACATAAATCCCAGTTGCCAGCTTCCGTACATCTCATTACCTATCGACCACCATTTAACCTTCCATGGCTCAGTATCGCCGTTCCTTGCTCTTAACCTTCCCATTGGAGTATCAGTACTTCCGTTGCAGTATTCAACCTGTTGCCTGGCTTCTTCTACATTACCCAGACCGGCATTAACAGCTATATAAGGTTCTGTATTTAAGATTCTGCAGAATTGTATAAACTCATGCATTCCAACATCATTATGTTCAATACCTGACCATGCAGGATTTTTCCTGGGCGGTCTTTTATCTCTTGGGCCAATACCGTCTCTCCAGTTATATCCGCTGACAAAATTACCACCCGGCCATCTGTATACAGGCGAATTTAACTCTTTGAGAAGGGTGATGACATCTTTTCTTAACCCATCAATATTATCTGCAGGCATCAGGCTAAGTGTTCCGATATAAACTTTACCCTGTCCCTGAGCGCTTATTTCAATTTTGGCATTATGGGTAAATACTTCTGAATTGAAAGAAATGGGATAATCATTATATCCCGGGCTAAATGAATCAATAATAACAGATTCGGTATAATCTTCCGCACTAAGAGATATTTTAACATTTTTAACGCTGCCGGCAGTCTTAAGCACTATATGTCCGGTATATTCCATTCCTTCAATAAGGCCCAGTTCATCCTGCATAATCGATATTTCTTTCCCGGGGCTTAAGTTCAGCACGGGTGTCAGTTCACCCGTATAGGAATTTATCCTGTCAACAGAAAGCTGGTTTAAGTTACCGCCGACTTTCCACTCTGATTCACGGTCTCCGGGTTTGAAATAGAACTTCCTGTCTTTGATCATTTCAGCCCAGATACCTCCGTAGATACACTTGCCAAGATGCTCTATAAATTGTCCGTAAACATATTCGGACATTGGTTCGGCAGTCTTATCAACATCAATGGTTACTGCAGTCTTAATATTTTCCTCTGATATAAATTCAAATTTCATATCATCGAACCAGGCGCGACCTGTTGCTTTGGTTTTTTCATTAACACATAAAGCACAAGATACTATAGCGGCATCATTAGCGCCTGTCTCAAAAATATATTCAACAGGTTGCCAGTCGTTAGTCCCTTTAAAACCCGCAGGATCAACATCCATGCCTTTGATTATTATTCCTGCCCCTTTACCTTCACATTCAAGATTTTCAGTTTTTACCCATCCTGTGAACCTGTATTTGGCAAAAGGCTTAAGGTTAACTTTATTGTTCCATTCACCCATAGCAGGTGTATTGCTGAAAATAGTAAGGCTTTTATTTCCGTCTTTGGCATCGAAATCATAGAAATGAGTTGCCATATTGCTCCTGACATCCCCTGGTTCCCAGTACTCGACTTTTGAAGAGACAACATCTTCAGCAGACCCGTTTCTCAATTCACCCCACTTAGATCCTGTAAGAGGCTGGTTGTCATTTTTCTGAGCGCAGCCTGCGACTAAAATGGAAGCAATAATTACAAATAGTGTTTTTTTCATATCTATTTCATTTTGTATTAGTTATATTCTGTCATTCCTGGTAATAATTGAACTTTAAAGGCTTCACTTTAAGCAAAGAAATAACCTTATATAGTTTCTTCTTCCTGAGAGGGTTTTTACTTTGGCAATACCTTTGTCTTCCATGCCCATCTTTCCCATTCATCCTTTAACTCTTCAACCAGTTCGGGATACTCTTCCGAGATATCATTCAATTCGGTTCTGTCTTTTTCCATATTATATAATTCCCATTTCCCGTCTGACAGAGCCACCAGTTTCCATTTTCCTTTTCTTATATACCTGTTCCATTCGTGTTCAAAAAAATACGAGTCTCTTTCTATCTCCCCATTACTCACAGCGGCATCAAACAGGCTGACACCCGCCATTGGTATTATTGCATTTCCGTTGTACAGTTCCGGATATTTAGTACCTGAAACATCAACTATTGTAGCCATTATATCTATTATTCCGCTTACCTGTGTTCTCATGCTACCGGCATCTTTAAGTTTTTCAGGCCAGTGTATGATCATAGGTGTTGCCACTCCCCCTTCATGACCATAGTGCTTATACCATCTGAAAGGTGTATTGCTGAGGTTTGCCCATTCTATCCCATAACTGGAATAAGTACTGTCAGGGCCCGGAATAATTCCCGTATTATTACCAAATTTAAGTCCGGTTCCTCCGAAATTATGTGAAGGAGCATATCTCCTTACCCATTCTGTACCGGGTTCCCAGTCTTCAGCGCAGCCCCCGTTATCGGAAAGGAATATTATGAGGGTATTATCGAGCTGACCCTGTTTTTCCATAGTCTCAATAATCCTGCCTATACCCCTGTCCATGATATCGATCTGTGCAGCATAGACAGCCATACGTCTGGCCTGCCATTGTTTATCTTTAACACCCTCCCATGCAGGAACTTTTAAGTCTCTTTCGGACAATTGCATATCATTATCGATAACTCCCAGTTCCTTAAGCTTTTCAAACCGTTTTGATCTGAGAATGTCCCATCCCTGTTCATATAATTCCTGATATTTGCCGATAACATCTTCAGGAGCATGAAGAGGCCAGTGTGGAGCCGTGTATGCAACATAGAGAAAAAACGGCTGATCTTTATCAATCTTATTATGAGATATTAAAAATGAGCATGCGGTATCAGAGATAGCATCGGTATAATAAAAGCCCGGACTGGCTTTTACAGGTTGGTTCATCATTGTTAATGTTCCAGGGTCATAATAGCTTCCGGCTCCTGTTATAGTACCAAAGAAACGGTCAAATCCCCTTTGCAGCGGCCAGTTGCTCTTATCCTCCTCCTTTACTGAACGCGATACATGCCATTTACCGGACATATATGTAGAGTACCCTGAACTACCAAGAACTTCTGCAATAGTAACACAATTTCTGTTTATTTCTCCATAATAACCTCCGCCTCTTGATACTGCATCCACCATATGTCCCAGCCCTGTCTGATGCGGGTACAAGCCGGTCAGTAATGCAGCCCTGGTAGGACAACATCTTGCATTATTATAGAACTGGGTAAACCTGATCCCCTGATCAGCCATCCTGTCAAGATTAGGTGTTTCAATTTCACCTCCATAACAGCCTATATCCGAGAATCCCATATCATCAGCCATAATAATGGCAATATTCGGACGGTCTGCTTCTCCTGAACAGGATGCAAGCAGGATAAGTAAAACCAGCAAGGTATAATTGATGTTATTCATGCTTTGCTAATTAGCGTCTGTTCTAAAATAGACCATATACCTGGTATCAAACAATTTATAGAAAGGAATAAAATCAACCGAATCACCTGTCATGCTCACTCCCGTGAAATGCAGCATCCCTTTATCTTTTTTCAGGCAGTCTGATAGATCATCGCTTATTTTCATCACAGGGATATTATCCTGAGGCTTATCATGATGTGGCCCGTATTGGTTGTAAACCTTATCTTCCGTTAGTGAAGTATCCGAAAGCACTCCAGCCATTACAACTGGTCCGAAACGCAAAACGGAATACTCATGTGTAGAAGGAAGAGTCTGCATCTTTAATTCCATTGGTAAAAACAGATCCACCACATCATCTTTTCTCCATTTCCTCCTGACTTCAATATAATTACCGGGTTTAACTTTTTCTTTTATCTCTTTCCCATTCACTTTCAGTGAATATTCACTTGTGGTCCAGAAAGGTATTCTCAGGCAAAGCCCGAATTCGCAGGATGAGTCTGTCTGTACATTGATCTTTACATGTCCGTCTTCCGGGAATGTGGTTTCCTGATGCAATCTGATGCCTTCATTTTCAAGATGCAGTTCCGAAGGGATATACAAATTGACATACAGCCTGTTATTACCTGTCATATACATTGTGCCTGCTGTCCCTGCAAAATTTTCCATTCCGGTCCCTGTACAGCACCAGAATGAATTAAATGCTGTGCCAAATGTCTTATAATAGCCTGATTGCATCGGCACGTAATACATGGTCATATTTGTCGCGGTATCCTGTGTAGGAAGGATACCATTAATAAGTGTATTTTCATAATAATCCATATATTTTGCATCGGGATCAGTAAGGAACAGATGCCCGGTAAGTTTGAGCATATTATATGTGCAACATGTTTCATGGCTGGCACCGCTGAGTTCCTCATGCATATGATAAGGATCAGCATTCCAGCTTTCGTTATTGCTTGTTCCTCCTGTAACATATGAGCGGGCCGCAGTTACCTGTTGCCAGAACCAGTCTGATATCCTGTAACTTTCCTTATTACCGGTGATCTCGTAATCACGCATCAAACCTATCACGTTAGGTATAAAAGAATTTACATGTTGCCCTTTCAGGCTGTCATAATATGACAGGATAGGCCTGAAATAACTTTCCTGGTAAAATTTACGTGCCAGATCCATATATCTGGAATCCCCGGTTACAGAGTACAGGTTATACAATACTTCGTTCATTCCTCCCTGTTCAGTGCGATCAAGGATCTTTTGCATATGCTCATCACTTATTTTCATGCAGCGGGAATATAACCAGTCGGCCATCCCTTTAAGTATGTCAAGGGCTTTGTCATTACCCAGTACAACGTATGAGTCGTATAACCCTGCCATTATCTTGTGAAGGGTATAATACGGGGCCCAAACCTCCTGAAGGTTTTCCACCCTGTCAATAAACTCTTCGGGAAATGCCGACAGATACCCTGTTCCGGTAGCTTCCTGGCATTTGGCCAGCTCGTCAATAATATATTCGGCCTTTTCTTTAAGGATTGTATCACCTGTTGATGCATACATCTTTGAGCAGGCTGACAGATAATGCCCAATACTATGACCTCTCAGTTCCCTTACTTCCCATCCTCCGTAAGGAGGAGCAATAGTATCCAGTCCGGCATCAAGCCTGAAGAAATGGAGTAACCTGTCAGGGTCCAGTATCCGAAGATACTCATCTGTTCTCATCATGGCCTCCCTGAATATTCCGTCCGTTATTTTTACGGATGATAATTCAGCAAACCTGTTGGGGTATAAAAAAGGACGGGGAGTACTATTCTTACAGGAATGCATTATAGCCGACGTAACAAAAACAGATAGCAGAATACCTGCAAGTGATAATTTCTTCATTTTATTATTTTTTAAGTAGTGGATCAGCCCATACACCTGATAAACCCCATCTCCGTCGTCCTCCGTCTCCATCTGTCTCGGTTCTCAGGACAAGATGTTCAACGCCTGAAACATTTACAGTGGCTTTACCGGGACTGTTACCCGAGCTTACCGGCTTACTCCTGAAAATGACTTTTCCGTCGCCTTCAATAACAAACCTTAACGTCTGATCATTATCCTGCATACCCCGCATCATTTCGCCAACTCCATAGGTTACAGTGAATTTATTAAACAAACCATTAATATTATAACTGATATCATTATTGCCGAAAACGCTGATAGTATTGAGATACTTAACTCCATTTATTAATAACTCACGGCCGGTAAAAGGATTGCCTTCTTCGGCTTCCACGGTACACAGGTCGACAATATCAGGAACCAGAGAGTTAAGATCAAAGGTCAGTGTGTTGTCATCACCCCGTTCTGTTTTGCTGACATCTCCGTCTTTCCATATTGTACGTACATCAGCCTCATATTTTACTCCCGGTTTAAGATCACTGATGATCATATATGTTGCCGGTGAATATCCATACAGTTCATCATTGAGATACACCTGATAACCGGCATTGAGATAATACTGTGCGCTCCATGATAATTTTACCTTGTCAATACCTGCCGGTTCAACAGACAAGCGACCCGGCTCCCTGGTCTCATAATCATACGAATATGCAGGTTCGAAGCTTACAGACCAGCTTATTTCCGATGTTTTTTCGGGATATACAGTCACAGTTGACCAGCCCTGGTGATTGGCTATTTCAACATCATCACTACTTACTCCTTTAACCTTTGCATTCCTGATCATATAATACTGACCTCTGGGATAAGCAAAATGTATCTGGTAAGGATCATTCTTAATAACATTGCTTTTGCCTGAAAAGCTTTTTTTCTGATCATCATATTTAATATCCTCAAGGTCGACCCAGCCCTGGGTGATATGCCTGCTGGTGGACACAAGCTGTATAGTACCGTCATCAGGCATAATGCTTATTACCCTGCAACTGGTAGGTGGAATTTCCAAAGCAATAGCTTTTTCCCATGCTCCCAGGTATTCATTGTTCCAGAAGTCAAAAACATGATAAGGAACGTTTTGATCGAGCCCTATATCCGAAAATTTCAGTACCTTTTGATTCAATTCTTCTTCACCGAAATTAAACAGTCCCACAACATCATATTGCCTGTCAAGGTGATTTATCTTAAGATCCCATACGGTTTTTCTCCTGCTACTGGGGAACAGGTCTACCGGTCTTATATCAACTGCGGGATATACTTTTTTCAAAAGCCTGAGTCTTTCATCCGACAGGTCCGGCAGTCTGTCGCTGGTCATTAATGCCTGGCCCGTCAGCCCCTGTAAGGTTGCCCATACCTGTGCCTGCTGGATTGTAAGAGGTTGTCTCAATATCATTACATCAGGGTCGGTATACCATATTATATTATGTTGATAATAATAATTCATCGTAGGCATCAGGGCAACGTCAAAACCACTCCAGCCGAGGACAACATCCCCTCCTGTTCTCGATCCGTCCATAATACCCATACCCTGTGTAGGTATTCCCCAGCAGCCAAGGAGATATCTTTCCGGACCTATTGCTTCCCTGACGGTATTAAGCGTTTTGCGGTACAATTCCTCATTATCCTGCCCGGGTGATTCCATAAATTCGTTAGCGCTCTCATATTCATCTACCACAATGGGCTGACCGTCTATTTTAAAGTAGTCATAGCCCCATTTTACCATAGTGTCAAAGAGGTCATAGAGGTATTTATGTGCTGCTTCTGAGGTAGGATCGACAAGCCAGCTCCCTTCCCATGTTACAGAAGCAGAAGTGCTGTCAGGTTTAAACAGGAACACTCCCGGATTAGCCATGACCACCGAGTCGTTTGATTGTCCGTGAGGAGCAATCCATATTCCCGGGATAAGGCCCTGAGTCTTTATATAATCAGCCAGATCGGCCATACCTGAAGGGAATGCCATATCAATACCTGTCCAGTCTCTTGAGCCATGACCTCCATCGACTCTTTCTTTTTGCCAGCCGTCATCTATCTGCAAATAAGTGGCACCGTAGTCTATGAGGTTGTCAGCCATCCATCTTGCATTAAGTTTTACCTCGTCCTCATTTATATGCTGATAATAATAATACCAGGTACACATACCTGACGGAGGAAGAGGATATATCTCTTTATTTATTGGGCTGTAAAATTTCACGCCAAGACTGTCTTTGTACCAGTTTGGGATAACAGTCCCGTCTTTGAGTGTAATTTCGTCTTTAACAGGGTCGAAAGTACCATCCGCAAGGCTGGTTTCAACTTTTCCAAGTGCCATCATGAACAGTTCCTGATTACTGTCGTCAGAAATTCTGGCCGGTACTTTATACGGCCAGTCGCTGTATGTGTATTCAGGACCTTTTGCAATTTCTTTGTTATTGTTACATGAGCTTACTGCAACAGTAAGTATCAGCAAAATAATCGAGGGGTTAATAATTTTTTTCATTGTTGCAATTTTCTGTATTTACAGGGCTATTATTTTTCGATAGTTAATTTATGTATTTTACCTGATATTAGAAGGTCTGTATATAATTTTCCGTCTGCCTTATTGAGTCTGCATTTTTTACCGTCAAGTGTTACAACCAGGTTATCCTTCGAACTGATAAAAAGCCTGCATGTATGTTTATCTCCCGTCCGGTTTTCCAGGTCGGCGATTATCTTCCCTCCTTCTCTGTTATAAAGAATCTTTGATCCCTTTGCAAAACCGTCCCTTTCCAGTTCGAGTCCTGTCCTGTCATTTTCTGTCACAACCCAGAATCTTGTCCTCAATCCATCCCGGGGAATTACCGAATATCCCTTATTCTCTTCTTCAATTAACCCACCGTACGCGATCATTCCGAACAAAGGATCTTCCGCAAGTATTGTTGATGCCATCCTGACCGCTGATCCATGTCCGAGGTCCTGTTCACCGTCATAAAACCATGCTCCTCTTTCAATATCTTTACGTATCCAGGCCCTGCCTTTTTTTGATGACATGAAAGCCCAGCCGGTGGCGCCGTCATTTTCTTTGCCGGGAGCCCAGAACCCGTAATTACTATCTTCCGTGCCCGTGTTCATAAGCGACCATGCGCTAAGATATGATGCATATCCCAGTTGCAGCCAGTCCCATGGTTTTTCAGAGAACCTCAGACCATAGTCAAGTATCGACCAGCCACCCATTCTTGCCATATATGACAGACAATGTTGGTCGGAACTGATTGTAAAGTCAGAGCCCAGCAGAAAGTATTTCGTCTCGAGCCAGCCTCTTACAGCGAGCCCGGCATAATGTTGCTGATCCATAAATTCCAGAGCTGCTTCCCTGCTGACATCAGGATGAGACCACCATTTTTTAATCTTGACATCATACCAGAGATTGGTGTCCGGTCTCATATCTGTCGTGGCTCCATATCTTGCAAAAGCATATGATGATTCGAATGCCGTACGGTCAATAGCATATTCCGACCTGTAGGGGTATTCATCATCGTATATGAAATACTTCACCTTTTTTTCATATTCATTTCTGAGCCAGTCTGCATCTTTCTGTCTTCCTTCTTCCTCAAGAGAAAAGATAAGGTTTTCGATTACCAGTTCATTATAGCATCCCCATTTGTATGTGTCATACCAGGGTAGTATTTCATAGGGATAGATAAAATATGCTCTGGCTGTCTGCCATGCTCTTTCCAGATATCCTTTTGCATTGAGGTAACTGACCTTGTCAGGATACATTCTGGCAATCTGGTACATATGATAATAAAGCATTACTATATGAGGGTAGTCATATGATCGCCATACATTCATTTTATCCAGATTTGCATTCTTAACCCCTGCCCTCAGGACAGGATCGCGGTTCACCATCCAGTTAGGAGTCCCATAGATACCATAGGGATAAGGAGTTTCCGTATCAGTTCTTTGGAGCCCTCCCCATACAAAATTCCTGAGGTAATATTCAACCGAAGCTATTTCGTCATCATCAGGATAATACACATTTTTTGCTGCCACATAGGGCGCTTTACACAATGCCGGGTCATCGCAGGCAAGCACATAGCCCCACCAGTAATCAAAGCCATCTGTATTTTCCGGGCCGCGGAGCACGCCATTCTTCATATCATAAACGGAATACAGGCCGTCCCACCATTTTCCGGGCACTTTATGCTGCTGACTGTTAACAATGAAAGATGATCTTTTCTTAAAGAGTGTTTCAAGATCCTCTGTTGAAAAAAACTCAAGGTGATTGGTCATATTATCGCCATAATCGACATATAACATATTTTCCCCGAGCTTATGGAATTTTACACTATAAATATAGTGATCATCATCTGTTTTGTTCAGAAAGCTTATATCGGTCTGATCCGGAAATTCCGCCCTTATTTCTTTTACCGGTGTTTTTGTTCTGATAGCTATCCTGGCCTCCAGGTCCTGAGGTAATGACATACCAGGGACTACTCTGATATCCAGCAATCCGTTATTATACAGTATTTCCCTCAGCTCATCATAACTGTTAGCCCATTCCATCCTGAAGCTGTATTCTGCTTCCGAGCCTTCCTCTCCTGCTGATGAAAGATCGCAGAAGGTATGTTCATACCTCCAGTTACCTTCCTGCTGATTGCCCGAATAACCGGAATGAATGAAAACCTCATAACCGTTTTCCGAATCATAGTACTCAAGTCTTGTGCCCGGCAAAGCCATGATAATAAAATACGGAGGCTTGCCCGAAGGACGGGTAAAATAAATAAATGAGCCATCGCCTGCAATATAATGGTGTTTTGTAAAACCTTTTTCAAAGATAGTCTCGGTACTTCCTCCTCGCGGACTGTTCCATGGTATTGGAATAGCAAAATCACCGATCTTAACAGGGAACTCCATCTCGGTTTTAAGCCTGATGTTCCATGTTATGCCATTGTTTTCTGCAGTAAAAACCTCTTCGAGGCTCATCGGCATACCCTTAATATAATACCTGTATTTAATCTCATTATCACCGGTAACCATTTCCGAGTCGCCCATATTATGTGTCAGCCAGTCTCCCCCGGCAATACGGTACCTTATCACCGGCCTGCCAAAAAAACGGGCAACAGGGTTTGCCCTGTATGAATCATCTGTACATTCAATGGAAGAAATACCAGCCCTGCCAAAAACAGCATGTATATTTCCATTAGCAAGTTCTGCTTCATTTTGTGGAAATGACTTCAAACCGACTATTGCCAATAGTATAAAGAAAGTTAATCTTTTGAGCATAATAATAAATGTCTGTTTTACACTTTTTTTTATATTGCTAATTTAATAGAAAAATTTGACTGATAAAAAGTTTTTTTAACATCAAAATTTAATCTTAATCCCGGTTTTCCTGAACAAATTTAATTATCGTTATCCTTTTTAATTCTGAAGTTTTTTCCGGTTCCGGATGCTTGGCAAATACACAGGATAACTGTTACTTTGTAAATTCAAAAGGGATATCTGATTCGGTTATCATATATTAATATGTGTGTTAAACATGGAAAGCCTTTTCATTTTATCAGATCCACCTGATGAATTATTATCCTAACGAGTATAAAAATAAAATGATGGACAGAAACAAAATTTTAAAAAACCTTGGAATAGACGAGATCAACAGTGGTATTTCTACCGGAACAAAATGGTTAAAGCCAAAAGGAGATATTACAGAATCGTACTCTCCTATCGATGGCGAGGTATTAGCAGGGATTGAAAATGCTTCCGCAGAAGACTATGAATCGATAATAGAAAATGCTCAGAAAGCATTTCTCAAATGGAGAAAGGTACCTGCACCGGAGAGAGGCGAGGTTGTAAGACAAATAGGTAATGCATTAAGAGAAGAAAAAGAAGCCCTTGGATCTCTTATCACACTTGAGATGGGAAAAATATACCAGGAAGGGTTGGGTGAAGTGCAGGAAATGATAGATATATGTGATTTTGCTGTTGGACAGGCAAGACTCCTGAATGGATTTACCATGCATTCGGAGAGGCCTGATCACAGGATGTATGATCAGTATCATCCTCTGGGCATATTAGGATTGGTGACCTCTTTTAATTTTCCTGCTGCCGTCTGGGCATGGAATTCCATGATTGCTGCAGTTGCAGGAGATGTAATTATATGGAAGCCCAGTTCAAAAACGCCGCTTACGGCAATAGCAATACACAAAATAATCTCCGGAGTTCTGTCGGAAAATAATGTTCCCGAAGGGGTGTTTAACCTGATTATTGCCAAATCGTCTGTTTTAGGAGACAATTTTGCTAATGATAAACGTATTCCTTTATTTTCAATAACAGGTTCATCAGCTGTCGGGAAAAGAGTAGCTGCAATTGTAGGAAGCCGTCTTGGGAAGTCAATCATGGAACTGGGTGGCAATAATGCTGTTATAATATCAGGATCTGCAGACATGGAACTGGCTATAAGATCTGTGGTCTTCGGAGCTGTAGGGACTACAGGACAAAGATGTACATCCACAAGAAGACTTATTATTCATGAAAGTATATATGATGATGCAAAGAAAAAATTGGTTTCAGCATATTCAGAAGTAGCTGAAAGGATAGGTAATCCATTTGATAGCAGCACCTTAGTAGGTCCGATGATTGACAATACTGCTGTTAAATCATTCAAAGAAGGTTTAACCAGAGTAAAAGATGAAGGTGGCAATATCATATTCGGAGGAGAAGTCTTAAGCGGTGATGAGTATTCCTGCGGCAATTATGTGGTTCCTGCTTTGGTGGAAGCGGAAAACCACTATAAAATTGTTCAGGAGGAAACATTTGCGCCTATTCTCTACTTAATCAGGTACAGTAATATTGAACAGGCTATCAACCTCAATAATAATGTTCCCCAGGGCTTATCTTCTGCTATATTTACTCAGAACCTGATGGAGTCTGAGAAATTTCTTTCGGAAGCAGGTTCTGACTGTGGAATAGCCAATGTAAATATTGGCACCTCCGGTGCTGAGATAGGCGGCGCTTTTGGTGGAGAAAAGGAAACAGGAGGAGGAAGGGAGTCTGGTTCAGATTCATGGAAAATATATATGAGACGACAAACCAATACTATTAATTACAGCGGGGAGCTTCCTCTTGCACAGGGAATAAAGTTTTTATTCTGACAGGATCCAGTTCACAAGCCCTTTTTTAGCCAGTATCTCATTGAGCTTATCAGGAAGAGGTTCGAAGGATATTGTTTTTTCGCCTACAATGACCTGTCCGTTTATAAAATCGATATCAACGAAATCGCCCTGATTATATTCATCGACTGCCTCCGGTAACACAATAAGGGGCAGGCCCTGGTTGATGCTTGAACGATAAAATATCCTGTTTACCGATTTTACGATAACTGCTTTTATCCCCATGTATGCAAGACCAACAGCAGGATGCTCCCTGGAGCTTCCGCAGCCGAAATTTTCACCGGCAAGAATGATCTGGTCTTTTTGTGCCTTTTTGCAGAAAGATTTGTCAAAACCTTCGAAAAGGTGTGGTATTATTGCTTCCGGATCGGAGCTGAGAACATTGTATGTAAGATTACCGGCGAACATCTGGTCCGTATTCAGGTTATCTACACCGGAATAGTCCCAGACGTTATTATTCAGCCTGTTATCGTCTACTGAATTCACCAGGGTCTCGGTGTTGACACGTGCGGGGAATGACTCTTTTTTACCGGATGATACGGGATCGGTTATTTTTCCTTCGATAGCTGATATTGCTACTGTTGCGGGTGATGCGAGGTATATCTCCGCGTTAGGGTTACCCATTCGGCCCGGGAAGTTTCTGTTTGCAGTCGATATCACAGTATAGCCATCTGCCGGTATCCCCTGTCCTGTCCCCAGGCAAGGTCCGCAGCTAGGGCTCAATATGTTTGCGCCTGCATTAAGGAGGGTTTGTACATGTCCTTCATCTATTGCCTTCAGGTATATCTCCCTGCTGGCAGGAATAATAAGAAGCTGAAAACCTTCTCTGACATTTTTCCCTCTGAGTATTGCGGCGGCAGTTCGAATATCTTCTATCCTGCCATTGGTACAGGTGCCTATCAGCCCCTGATGAACAACAGTGCCTTCAACATCGGCTACCGATTTTATATTATCTACATTATGAGGAGCAGCCACAACCGGAAATACTCTTCCAAGGTCTATTTCAAGCTCTTTTACATACCGTGCTCCTTTATCTGACCAGGTTTTACTTCCCTGTCTTTCTCCCATGAATTCATCCAGTATGTCATCAGCAGGAAAAACAGCGTTCTTTGCACCCATTTCCGATGCAAGATTAGCAAGGGTCATCCGGTCTGATATACTCAAAGATCTTACTCCTTCACCATGGTATTCTATTGACATGTAGTTTGCCCCTGCTGTACCGGTTAAACCGATAATCCACAGCGAAAGGTCCTTTGCATATACTCCTTCCGGCAGTTTGCCTTTGAGTGTTATTTTCATAGATTCGGGAACCCTGAACCATGTTTCACCCCTTGTCCATATCCCGGCAGATTCTGTTCTGTCTATACCCGCTGCCATAGCATTAAAGGCTCCTGCAGTACAGGTATGGCTGTCACTGCCCACTATTATCATCCCGGGCAATGCATGATATGACATAATCTGATGGCATATTCCCCGTCCGGCATCATAAAACTTTTTAATGCCATGTTCTTTTACCAGTTCACGTATTTCCTGGTATTGCGTAGCCAGTTTGCTATTTGTGGGCGGGGCATTATGATCCAGAACAACAAGCAGTTGGTCCGGGTCATATATTTTTCCGGCGCCCATCTTTCTGAATGTTTTGTAAATGCTGGCTGTATTGTCATGAGTAAGGATTATATCAGGTTTCCTGAACACTATAGCTCCTGCCGGAGCATCAAATATTTTTTCAACAAAAGTGAGGGAAGTCATTGGGATTATTATTAAATGTTTGATCCAGGGCTGTATATCATATGGTTATAGCAGACCACCGTTATTATATATTTCCATCTGTACTTTACTGAAAGGATTGATTTTAACACTATTGCCATTTACCAGGTTCCTTATTTCCCCTGTTCTGAGGTTAATTTCAATCTCATCCCATTCTTTAATATCAAGTCCGTCCGGACTGTTATATGTTAGTACAGGAAAAGCTGTGTTAATCGCATTTCTCTCATATATTGCACCGAAAGATTCAGCCAACACGGCCTGTATGCCCAGTGAGACAAAACAGTCGACGGCCTGCTGTCTTGAACTGCCGGAACCGAAGTTTTTGCCGGTAATTATTATATCGCCTTTTTCAGCCCTGGAAGCAAAATCCTCATAACCGGGAAGATTATCAAAGGCGTACTGCCCCATTTCCTTTATATCGGTTATTGAAAGGTATCTGTTGTGAAAGATCATGTCGGTATCAATATTGTCTTTTTTTATTAGCCAGCATCTGCCTTTAATTACGTCCTGCTTTTTCTCATGCTGTTTTTTTCTTTCCGGCTTTGCCTTCAGTTTTGTTTTTCCGGTTACGAATTCAACGGGCACCAAAGGTATATCATGCACATGTGTAATATAGCCTGCAACGGCTGAAGCAGCTACTGTGGAAGGAGAAGCCAGGTAAACTTCACCTTTGCCCTGCTTTCCCGGGAAATTCCTGTTACCCGTGCTTACCGTCACCTCCCCGGGGCCATTCTGGCCTACCTGCCCTGCCGCACAACCGGCACAACCGGCATTTGAAACAAGAGCTCCTGATTCTTTAAAGATATCTATCAGGCCTTCCTGCAGGCACTTTATCCATACTTCATCAGTAGCAGGAACGATCTTAAGCACCACGCCGGGAGCTACTTTTCTGTTTCTGAGTATTTCAGCCGCAACCCTCATATCTTCTATTCTTCCATTGGTACAACTACCTATGAATGCCGAGTCGATCTTTTGTTTCTTTACACTGCCGACAGGTACTGTGTCATGGGGCTTACCCGGTTTTGACAACATTGGCTTGAAATTACCGGCATCCATATCATATGATGCCTCATATACAGCATCGTCATCTGCACAGACCGGGTCAAAATCAACTTTTGCCCTTTCTTTACAATAGGAAATAACTTCATTATTCGGTGGAAGAAGAATAGTGATCGCGCCCATTTCTGTTGCCATAGAAGCAATTGTAATCCTGTCGTCCAAACCCAGTTTGTCAATGCAATCACCGTAAATCTCAACTGAAAATCCCAGCAATAAATTGGCTCCGAATCTATCAAGGATATTAAGGACTATATCTTTTGAATATACATTGGAAGGCAGCGCTCCGTTAAGATTCATCCTTACTGAATGAGGCACTTTAAACCATACTTTTCCTTTATTCCATGCAGCAGCAATATCCTTGTCTCCCATTCCCTGTCCAAAAGCCCCTACGGCACCAAGTATATTTGCATGGGAATCCGTTGACACAGCAGTAGCGCCTGGGTAGACATATCCCCGGTCAATAAGTATATGCGTTCCTATGCCCGAATTTATATCAAATACCTTTATTCCTTCTTCACGTGCAAACAACCTGCATATGTGCTGGTTTACGGCATATTTCTGATCTGATCCCGCAGGATTACAGTCGAATGTAAAAAGGGTCCTGGAAGGATCGTCGATATCCAGATTAAAGGTTTCGAGGTTTTTGACGACATTGGCCCCTCCAAAGTCCCTGGCTACTCTCGCATCGATAAAAACATCAACTATATCATCCGGCTTAACTGTATCGTATTCAGAATGAGCGGTAATAATTTTTTCAATAATAGTCATTCCCATAGTAGATCACATTTGTTTCAATACCTGTAATATTAATTTTAAAATTAGAGAATCATTCCCTTTCAGGCAATACATTATTGAAATAAACGGTATTTTCCTGAACATATTTTTCAAGCATACGTTTGCTAAAATCCGAAACCTGCATTCTCAATGTTTCAGTGTCTTTCCCGTCAGAAAATGCATTTATAAGGCCTTTATCAAATGATTCGGTTTCAGTATAATAATATTTCTGCATTTTATTTTTGAACTGCCTTCTCTGATCTATCCTGTTTTTATAATCCTTATCAATAAAATTGGTTATATCAGCAAACAGCCACCAGGCCATTCCGTTATTACTGTCGTACATATCTTCCCCGGCGCTGAAATGTTTTTCTGTAATATTTTTATCATCATCATTATAATACTGATATTCATCAGGGAATTCATCTATGCCGTAATAAACAGGCACATAGGCATTGACACAACTGCGTCTGGGAGCTATCCACAGGCGGCATCCGAGGTCAACAGGCAAACCGGATCTCAACTCAGCAACGAAAGACAACTGCTGATGCCCGGCACATATATTCATTGTTTTGTTTTCATGAGGATTATGTTTTGCATAATTCTCTGATTCATCCAGTTGAGTTCCTTCATAATGATTACCCAGTATTTTGATAATATCATCAATACCGATCTTCCTGTCAGGCCTGAAGCTTACGGGAAACTCATCCCCGATATCATACTTTTCAGGTGACATACTGTTTACGCCTGTCCACATACGTCCAATATTTGACATGCTTTCAGCGGATCTCCTGTTACCGTATACCTCCCTGAAATTGAATTCTCCGTCATCAGGGCTGTACCATCCTCTTCTTATAGCATAGTTTCTGAGTTCCGGCGAGCAGAGGAAATTATCACTGTTATTAAAATCAATATTCCGGATTATATAGTAATTAGGCAGGTATACAACATGATCATCAGGCACTCTCATTGCCGCCCAGTGTTTTCCCCTTACCACAGAAAACATCCATGCCTCTGCCGTATCAGCAATCGTGTATGTTCTTCCTGAAGCATTATACCCTATCCTGGATATGATCTCTCCGGCAAGCTCCACTGCATGACGGGCGCTGACAGCTCTTTCTGCCAGTATTTTTCTAAGATAATAGCCTATACCTCCGTTGGTTATTTCTCCGTACTGCTCCTGCGACGGGCATGAGTTAGATACTACGATAACACCGTTCTCATTAAGAAAGCAATCGGCAAAATCCTGCCCCGGCATTTCCATCCATATATAGGCACACAATGCATCAGGCTGGTCAAGCTCTGCTCCGTTCCTGAGTTTTATTATACTACCGGGATTATCATTTCTACTGACCTTGTATAGATTCACAACCTGTTTCCCTCCATCGTCTTCGTTATGTCCGATAAGTACATGTCCTGTCGACGAAGCTTTTTTACCTACTATTATTGTAGAGCAATCAAAATTGTCGTATTGTAACTGACCGGAGGCTGTAACAATAAGAATAAACAGGCTAAACGGGAAGATAAATAATTTTTTCATTTCTTTATTTTTTTTTCAATAGCTAAAATAAGGATTGTATTTGAAATGATAAACGGTTTATTGAGAAGTTAAACATGAGCTCTAAAAATCATAATTATATATAATTAAGATAAATTACCATATATATTTATTTTTTATACAATTATTAGCGTAATAATTACATTTTTTATAGTATTTATAAATATTTATCATTTATTTTACTCCGATTTTGTTTCGAAACAGGAACAAAGTCAGGGTTCAATTGGGTACTTGGTTGTTCGGTCATTTCTAAATAGACCTTACTATAAATCACATCCAAAGCATTAATATTGCATTGAGATATCCACAAAGGCCGAACAACCATTTCTTTTTAAGAAAAGAATATTTGTCATATTTAAAAATATATTCTATATTTGTAAAGAAGCTCATGCTATTAGCATAAGAGGAGTGAAATAAAAGAGTGATTATGTGAAAGAACAGGATTGTATTGCAGACATTGACTTTCACAATTAGGACCTCCGAGAAAAAGGAGAGTCTTCCTTATTATCAGACAGTAGATTCCGGGATTATCTTTTTAAAGAGAACCCGTTCCCTTCTTCCATAATCACCTTTCGCTCCTCTTTTTTTATTGTATACTGCGATCTTCCGGCTCTGAAAAAACTGATTATCTTAGTGCAAAATTCGGTTCATAATGAAGACTCATATCAGGCGAAGAGAAAACAATTCCGTTCTAATAGTAGTTTTTGGCAGTTGGGGTACTGATCAGCATGCATTCCTCCCGCTCTGCACCGAAAATCATGACCTGATCCTTTACTATAATTATTCCGCCGATGAGCCTCTTGTTTTGCCTGACCATAAAATATATGACAAGATAATATTAATAGCATGGTCGCTGGGTGTTTGGGCTGCGGAGTATTTATCCGATACTGTTAAGATAAGGCCTGATCTTTCAATCGCTGTGAACGGTACCCCCATACCAGCCGACAACAGTTATGGTATACCTCTGGACATCTTTGAAGGGACGCTTAATAATATTGATGAACAGGGGATGGAAAAATTTTATATAAGGCTGTTCGGCAGTAAATCCGTAATGGAGAGTAATATCGATAAATTATCCAGAAGAGATATTGCGAGTTACAGCGTTGAACTCAGGTGGCTCTATAACCGTATAATGGAGAACCCCGAAAGAAAGTACAGGTGGGATATAGCATTTTCAAGCAGTAATGACAGGGTATTTCCTTCCGGTAATCAGATCAATTACTGGAAGAACAGGAAGGAAACAAAGCATATTACAGCCGACCTGCCCCACTACCCTTTCCATTGCTGGGGAAGCTTCGACAATATGATCAGGTATTTTATCGGTGAAAGCGGATTAGATTTCAGCTATTAACAGATTAGAATCGCTGGTTTTAAGCTTTTCGCCGAATTCTGAAATAAGGCTGTTAAACTTACTGTACTCCCGGCTCTCTTTTACCGGCACGTCTTCTCCTCCTGACTTCTCGATCCTGGACAGGACAAAATATATGGTTAACCTTGAAGTGTCAATAGCAGGCTGGTACAATCTGTTACGCGGCATGTCAACATTTATCTCAGTCAGTAACCCGGCTTCGTTAAGATTATATAGTATATCCCTTGCCAGTCTTACCGGGATCTGAATATCTCCTGAAATTTCCGATGCACCTACAGGTTTTTCCCCGTTGATGAATTTTTTTACTATAATGTTCAGTATATACAGTGACAAGAGTCTTTTCTGATATGAATTTATATTAAGAGATTCATATTCCAGTTCATACCTGTTTACATTTTGATTGGCAAATGATATTTCAGCACCCATAAGAACTATTAACCAGCTTGCCTGCATCCAGACTATAAAAAGAGGGAATGCTGCAAAGCTTCCGTAAATGGCTGAATACCTTGACACCCCTACCTGCGAGTTTATATATACCATTTGAACAAGCTGAAAGGCCACGCCGGATATTACGCCTGCAACAAATGCCGATTTGAATTTCACCCTTGTATTGGGCATAACCATGTAAAGCATGGTTAATACAAGCGGCATAATAACATAAGGGATAAGCTTCAGCATGAAAATCAGGGCAGGTTTAATAGTGCCTAATACTACAGTCTGATCTGATATGCTACTCATTTTTGTATTCAGGTATACTGTAACGCTACCGGAAAGCACCAGAAAGACAGGAGCTACGACCATTATGGTCAGATAATCCGAGAACTTTCTTGGCCATGGCCTTGATTTCCTTATCTGCCAGATATGGTTAAACGATTTTTCTATATGGTTCAGTACCTGCATAACAGACCATACCAGTATCAGTACACCCAATCCCGCAATGATACCTCCGCTACCGGAACCCAAAAGGTTCCCCGTGGTCTGGAGTATCCAGTCTGTTACTTCTTCATGTCCCTCAAGAGCATGACTTACCTCTTCTCTGAGTCGTTCCTCGAAACCAAAGCTTTTAGCTATACCAAATGCAATAGCCGCAATAGGTATAATTGATAATAGAGTGTTGAATGTCAGCGCCGAAGCCCTGAGTTGTACTTTATCCTCCATAAATCCTTTGAAAGCCAGTACCAGTATCCTGATTTCCCTTACGAAAAATGTTTTTTGCTTAGGCAGTTCGCCAAGCGGGATTTTCCATATATCTTCTGTTATATACCTGAGCTTATTCCTGATCCATTCATTTATCTTTTTCATTTTTTGAATGTTGGTATCCGACAAATATACTAATTGATCAAATAATTGATTACAGTATGATTTTATTATTTTCGCATAACAGATATAAGATATGGATACAGCAAGTATTACAGGCCCGCAACTGGTAATAGACAAAGATATTTGTCTGGGTAATATTCAGGTCATGGCTGAAAAGGCCGGAAAGGAAGGACTGATTTTACGCCCTCATTTCAAGACACACCAGTCACTGGAGGTCGGCAGATGGTTCAGGGAGTACGGAGTAGAGCGTATTACGGTATCGTCCCTGGAAATGGCATACTATTTTGCCGCTGACGGGTGGAAGGACATACTGGTGGGTATTGCATATAACCCGAGGGAATATAAATATTATGAAAGTTTATCAGAGGATACAGGATTACTGTTAACGATTGCCGGACCCGGATCGGCTGAGATACTGGCAAGACAATGCCGGTCACAAATGGAAGTAATGATAAAAATTGATACCGGTTATAACCGTACAGGTATCAGATGGGATGATGATAAAAGTCTCAGGGATTGTATAAAAAAACTCCGTGTAAATAAAAAAATCAGGATACGGGGATTAATGACTCATGACGGAAATACGTACGCTTTAAATAAAGCCACGGATATAAAAGACAGGAATAAACAAACGATACAAAGGTTAACAGCATGCCGCGACATCGCCGGGATCCCTGATTTGGTACTGTCAACAGGCGATACACCTTCTTTATCCCGTGCTGAAGATTTTCAGGGTATCAATGAAATAAGACCCGGCAATTTTATTTTTTATGACCTTATGCAGTATGTTAAGGGTAATTGCCGGTTAAATGATATAGCAATATCCATGATCTGCCCTGTGATTGATATCCGGCCGCGGTCTGAAACAGTCGTAATACACGGAGGAGCAGTGCATCTGTCTAAGGAAAGTATTAATGCGTCGGGAAAGAATATATTCGGCATTGTTTTCAGATATGATGATAAAAGGACTGATGCCGGTAATGGTGTATATTTAACATCATTGTCACAGGAACATGGTATTATTGATTGTTCAGCAAGCAGTTTTGCGGATGATCTGAATATCGGGGATTTACTTACAGTCCTGCCTGTACATTCATGTCTCACTGCAGATTGTATGGGAGGCTATCTTCTTACCGACGGAAGCAGCGCTGATCATATGAGAGGAAGAAATCAGGATTCATTATTATCAGGATTATAGCGATAGTAACAGAAAAGACCAAGCTTGTATATATTAAGCAGGCGCAACGAGCATTTGGCAGACCTGAGCATAATTTCAATCCTTCTCTGTCTTCTTCTGTATATATTTGCCAGTAGTCTTGTTATACCAAAGGGTCTGAGTCTGTTATAGTACCTGATCAGCTTTACCACGCTCGAGAATGTCTTTTTATCTGTAACCCTGTCATATAGAATATTAAGATTACTTATGCTGTCTCTTGTCTTAAGCACATAGTCCCTGTTTGATTCCAGACCATCATGAATAAGACTGTTATCAATATGATCCAGCTTAATACCGGCTTTCTTCAACTGATAGGCAAAGAGGGTATCCTCGTGGCCGTATTTTTTTAATTCTTCATTGAATTTAAACTTCTCGAAAATAGATTTCTCAATGAGAAAATTAAAACCGGAGAATGTTGAATAGGGTTTTTTCTTTCTTTTTTTAAGGGATTTCTTTTCATTATGATAACCATAATGCCATCTGAGGTATTTGTCAGGATTATCAGGAGGCGTTTTATGATAATCTGTCCCTCCACATATTACAGGTGCAAGATCATGGTTGTCAAGCCATTTCTGAAGAAAGTCTTTAGGATTGCCTAATATTAGGGCATCTGCATCGAAGTAGAGAAGATATTTGCTACCGGCTTCTGCCGCAAGCATGTTTCGGATTGCTGCTCTTCCAATATTTTCTTTGCTAACAAGCAGTTTTACCTTATCCAGCCTCTCAAGAGCCCTGTACATATTCAGAAAATCTTCCGAACAGCCATCCGCACCTATTAATATCTCATCAAATCCGTCAATCTCTTTAATTGCACTCTGAAGGCCGGTTACCAGTGAGGCTATATCGTAATTGTAAACCGGTATTAATATTGAAATCATACCCTCCTTAATTGAAAATCAAAGATAGAAAATATTGACGTATCATGCCAGTAAAATTTGGAAAGGTATTTGTAAGAGCTATTTTTGTTGTGTCAATTAAATAATTATACCGGATGATCAGAGCAATACTTTTTACAGTTGGTATCCTGTTCTCATTAAACACAATGTCGCAGGATGAGGGGAAATGCAGAATATCATTCATATGTCCTGATAATAAAGACAGTTTTGTAAGTCTGGCCTATCACCTGGGTGATAAGCAATACATAAAGGACACGATATTCACTGATCATAACGGTGAAGCTGTTTATGAGCCGGAAGAGCTTCTTGAAGAAGGCCTTTATATGCTGGTATTTCCCGACAACAACCTTTTTGAAGTAATTATATCCAATGATCAGCAGTTCAGTATTAAAGTAAAAAAGGAAGATATTATTAACAGTCTGCAGTTCCTCGATTCCGAAGAAAACGAAGCTTTCCTCAAATACAGGAAGAAATGGATGAACTTTCAGGAAAGATCAGGAGAATACAGAGAAAGACTGAGGTTGTTAAGTAACCAGGATAGTATAAATATGCTAAGGACCGGGCTGAGGCAGGCCGAGCAGGAAATGCTCGGCTATATCAGTGAAACTGCCGGCAAATATGAAGGAACACTTTTTTCGGCTTTGCTTTATTCAATGCTTCCTGTCGAAATGCCTGAGTACAGGTTAGATATAAATGCAGTTAACCCTGATTCCCTGCGATGGATAATGGGCTATAATTTTAACAAAGATCATTTTTTTGATAATCTGAACCTTTCTGACCCCAGGCTTATACGCACCCCAATACTGTATAACAAGCTAAACTCTTTTTTCAGTGATGTGATAATACAGGCACCGGATACTATTATTAAGGAAGCAAGAAAAATTATTCATCTGGCAAGCGGAAATCCTGAGACTTTCAGGTATGTTCTTGCATATCTGTTCAATCACTTTCGTAACAGCCAGATAATGGGACATGATGCTGTTGTGGTTATGCTGGCCGATGAGTACTATCTGACAGGAAAAGCCGACTGGGCTGATGAGGAGTTTATTGAATCTTTAAAGAAAGATGTTGCCAGTATACGGCCGGGCCTTATTGGGAATAAGGCCGTAGACCTTACAATGGATACCTATTCAGGCATGCCCCGTTCAATCTATGACATTGATTCCGAATTCACCATATTATATTTCTGGGAGCCAAACTGTGGCTTTTGCAAACAGGTCACCCCGGAACTGAGAAAATTCTATATGAAACACAGGAACGAGGGCATAGAGGTTTTTGCAGTATGCACTCAGGATAACAGGGAGGAATGGGAGAACTATATAACTGATAATGAGCTTGAATGGATAAACGGATGGGATCCTGGCAGAGTTACGCATTTTGATTTCTACTATAATGTAAAAGCCACACCGCTCATTTATGTCCTTAATTCCGATAAGGAAATAATTGCAAAAAAAATCCCTGTCGAATCACTTGAAGGATTTATTAATGCCTATAAACGAAGTAAAAAGGATTAATCCCCTTTAAGAACATCCCTCATATACAATACAAGGCTGTATAGATCCGTAAATTGCTTCCTGGTTACCGAGCTCTCATAAACCCATGTTTTTCTTCCTTCAGCGTTAATGATCGTAACCGAAGGAGTTATAGCTTCAGGCTCGGCCCTTATTCCCAATCTGTTAAGCGCCCGTTCAGTCCAGTAATAGTAAATATCCTCACCATTAAGCTTTATTCTCATCCTGGTCCTGACAGGATATTTATAGAATCCTTCATCTTGTACAAAGGTCAGTTCTGAATCCGGAAACAGCCCTTCGAATTTTCCATTTAGAGCAAGATCTTCGGGTGAGCCCTGGACTATTCCCTTTTTACCGGCAAGCCATACTTTATCTGTTTCCCTTATAGCTATATCAATATCATGAGAGGAGAAGATAACTGATTTATTCTGGCGGTCCGAAAGATTTCTCAGTAATGATATCAGCTCATACCTGTTTGGAAGGTCAAGAAATGCAGTAGGCTCGTCAAGGAGCATGAGCTTTGTATCCTGAGACAGGGCCCTGGCAATCATAACCCTTTGCCTTTCCCCGTCAGACAATTCTCCTATACGGTCGTTTATATGATTATACAAACCCACACTGTTAATTGAATCTTTCACTATTTCTGTATCTCTTGCCGATAAACGGCCCAGCCAGTTTGTATGAGGAAACCGCCCTAACGACACAAGTTCATGCACAGTCATATTGTAAACAGCTGCCACTCCGGGAAAAACAAAACTAATTCTTCGTGCCAGTTCCTTAGCTGAGTAGCTTTCAAGTGGCATTCCGGATAGTAATATTTTACCTGATATTCTATCATGCAAACAGGCTATTGTCCTTAACAAAGTACTTTTCCCGATACCATTCGGACCCATAAGCGAAACCATCTCCCCTTCCCTTACATCCAGATCAACGGGAGCCATAAGGACTTTTTCTTTTTTTGTACCAGCGCTGTAGCCAATAACAAGGGAGTTTATTTTCAGTATATTCTCTGATCCGGTTTTCATGAGATGCTGATGAACTTATTTCGCTTTATTATTATCCAGATCAGTACGGGAATACCTATCAGGGCTGTGACAGAATTTACAGGGAGTATTTTCCCTCCTCCCGGCAGCTGACTTACAATATCGCTTCCCAACAGGGCAATACTGCCCAGTAACATAGTGCCCGGGATCAGGTAACTATGCGATGATGTTGATAGTATCAGCCTGCAAATATGCGGAACGGCTATACCTATAAAAGCCAGAGGTCCACAGAAAGCCGTTACAGTCCCTGCCAGTATGCTTGTGCTGACAAACACAAGTGCTCTTGCTGTTTTCACTTTAAGCCCTATACTTCTGGCATGGTCTTCTCCCAACAACAGGGCGTCCAGTAACTTAATGATCAATACACTTATAAGCAGGCCAATCGAAACACATATAATGAATATATTCATTTGCTGCCATGAGAGATTTCCAAGGCTTCCCATTGTCCAGATCACAAATGATTTGAGCATTGATTCGCTACTGAAGTACTGCATTATACTGACAATAGCCGACACAGCACTGGCAAACATTATACCAAGGATAAGAACAGTCATTATATCCCTGACCCTTGATGATACAATCATGATCAAAATCATGATAAGTGCAGAACCCAGCCAGGCTGATATCACTATGGCCCAACTGTTGAAAAACAGTGAAAGGTTTATGCTTAGGAATGATGAGAACCCCAGCACCAGTATAGCCACACCCAGACTGGCGCCTGAGCTTATACCAAGAACATATGGCCCGGCCAGCGGATTCTGAAAGATAGTCTGCATTTGCAGTCCGCTGACCGACAGCGCCATGCCGGCAATCAATGCGGTCAGGGCACGTGGTATTCTGAATTCCATAAGAACAGTCCTGATTTCTTTGTCTGCGGTACCTGATAATAAGCCAGCAAGGTCAGAAAGGCTTATCTTTACCGTACCTGTGAGCAGATCAGTAAGGAACAAAGCCAAAGTCAAAAGGCCCAGTATTATGAAAACAAACAAGCGCGGGGCATTTATTTCTTTATCCGGGTTTACCAGAGTACCGTTATAATTCATTTGTCACCGGCCTCCTCTCCCAGCATTTTATAGTAAGTAAGTTCGTATCCCGGGAAAAGTCCGGGATCAAAAATACTTGTCATGTCCCTGAGAAGAAGCTGAGGGTTTATTACCCCGGATTCCCAGTAATCATTACCTCCAAATTCATTTACTCTTTTATTATTATTATATACTTTCCCGGCGGCAACAACAGGAAGGCCGGATAGTCTGGCATCAACTTTACGAATATCATCAAGTTTTCCGGCTGTTCCCGTGTTAAGCCAGTAATCGGCTTGCAGACCTTTAGTGCATACAGCCTCAAGGCTCATCGGGACGGATTCGTCAGAGACTAATTCATTCCAGATATATCTTCCTCCTGCATCTTCAATCAGTCTGGATATATAAGAATTACCCGGTGATATGAACCATTTATCCCTGAAAGGCAGGCCAAGCATTATATCAGGTCTGATCCCGGCATTTTCAGCAACGTATCCTTTAATATGATTATACTCATTTGCGACGGTACTGAAAATACTATCTGCCATCGCTCTTTTATCCAGCAGTTCAGCTATTACCTTTATCCATTCAGCCCTTGCCAGTGGGTCCTGTTCCAGATAATCGGCTATAAAAAGGACAGGTATACCCATATCAGTCAGTCTGTTGAATATAGAAGCAGATTCGCTCCCTACGCCATATACAAGAACAACATCGGGTTGCAGGCTGTAAATTAATTCGGTATTATATCCGTCCTCATAGCCTATATCTGCTATTTCACCTTCCTGTAACCTGTGTCTCAGCTCATTACTATATACGAAATCAGAACCTGATACTCCGGATATACGATCTGTTTCACCTAATGCTTCAATAAATGCAATATGTGTTGTTGAAGTACAAACCACATTCCTGACAGGTTTGATTATTACTTTTGATCTTTCGGCTTCATCAGGAACAGACAAAGCATCATCTGTTATATAATATATAAAATTATTGTTTTTAGCACCCTGCCAGGGATCTACTATTACAAGCTTTTTATAATCATTATTATCCTCAATTACAAACCGTTGTGAATATTCGTTTTCAGGCCCGTCAGTATGAAATAATATCTCATTTTTGTTACCTGACCGGTTGCAGGCAACCGATAGTAACAGGCCTGCCAGTATTATGCTTGTCCAGTTTTTCATTCTATCTTACTACAATCTTACCTGTTAAATAGTATTCTTTTCCTGACAGGTTCAGGTAATATATCCCGGGGTTAAGGAATGAAACATCAATATATCTTACTTCAAACGGCGAGTCAAAGGAAAGAACTCCTTTTGAGACAGTCCGTCCGGTCAGGTCATGTAAGGAATATATAATTTTTCCCCTTACATCTTTGTCCGGTCTGATTTTTACAATATCATCGGCAGGATTAGGATACAGTGTCATTTCATTTTCGCCCGGCACCGTGTTTTCAACACCGTCATAAACAGTGTTTGCTGTCTTTACAATGCTCACACACAAATTGACAGGGGACGGATCAAAAGGATTTTCATAAAAAGGATGCCAGTTAGAGGCATCCCTGTAAAATGCGGTATTAAGATTTATCTCAACGATACCTCCATGGAAAACTGCAAATTGCTGTATCTCATCTGTTACTGCACCCTTGTACCAAAGGCGCCAGGCTATAAAAAAAGTCTCAGGCAGTGCAACCGGTTCGATAAAATCGAAAAACAATTGAGAAGAATTCCTGGCTTCTCTTATAAACAGTTTTTTGCGGGCAATGACAGATTCGGGTTCATCAACACCTGTCATTACAAATACGCTAATACTATCGCCTGATTCGGATAATTGGCTTTCTCCTATATCCATTATTACCTCAACAAGTTTTTCTCCGGGTTCCGCATAGAACCTTTCGGCATACATTATTGTGCTGTCACTGTTAAATCCTGTAGTATAACCTTTCCCGGGCGCCGTATACTCAGTAAGGTGCCTTTCATCCACGGGGCAGTTACACAGAGTATCAAAATCAGTCTTGTTGTCTTTGTACGGGTCTCTGCCGTCAAGTTTTTCAACGCCCGAACGGGCGGGGTCAAGCCAGGGTAAAAGGCTTCTTGAATATTCACTGTACAGATCAAAGGAAATATCAAGCCGGGAAAAATAGTCGTTTACACTTCTTCCGCAAACCGCTTCTCCCCCGGAAAGAAAACCCACTGCCCGGTGATCCTGATTAAAGAGGGGTGAACCCGATGAGCCTCCTTCGGTAGTTCCCTCATCCCATTCCAGTATTCTCCAGAAGCCGTTTTCATATAATTCAAGAAAAGTATCGGGTACCGGAGAGTCCCTGTCGGTACTTATCTTTTTTACATCGCCGGAAGGATGATGGATACAGACTGTGCTATCGGGAACATCTCCGCTCACATCCCATCCTGCCAGGTAGGGTTTGTAGGTAACGGGAGGAAAATCATCAAGTTTAACAATAGTAAAATCTGTCTCTTCATCTTCAGCCATCATTTCAGCGCCTGAAAGTGTATAACCGGCATTCCCGTCAGGGCCGTCACAGTAAGGGCTTTCATACCTGAAAAAATATATTGAATAAATCGCGTTATCAGGGTTCACGATAACATGGTTTGCCGTGATGAGGTAAGCAATATTTTCCTGGTTTGTATTATTGACAAGGAATCCGCTTCCAAGCTCTACTCCCCCTGCTATTACTCTTACCACGGCATTTTTTTCAACCTGCCAGTCAGCGCCGGATTCGCAGTTTATATCTACATTACAAGGTTGTGATTCTCCATAATAAACATCCTTCTTATCAACAGCTTCCATTATTCCTACAAAATCGTGTGCAATCCGGCCTACCACAAGCCTTTTATCGTCAGGATTACCATTGAAATGGTATTCAATAATTATTTCTTCTCCTGTTACAGGAGCAACTGCCATACCCCTTCCCTTCTTATTATTTTTATCCGTAAAAGGGCCCCTCACCATGCTGTGGTCCGTGTTATACACAAATACCTTTTCATCTTCGGCCAGGCTGAAACTGCTGAATATTATATTAACAGATCTGGCATTTTCGGATCGTATCTTCAGATACCAGACACTACTGCTTCCATTATGCAAAATATACCCGGAATTGAGGGGGTTGAAATATACTTCTTCACTTAATGCGAAAGTCGAATTTCCGGGGAGCTTATAAAATTCTTTATGCAGGCTGTCGGTAAGATCTTTGTCAAATGAAAAACTTTCAAGGATACTGTCAGAGTAAATGACCTTGTCCATATCAGGTTTTCCGTTTTCAAAAACAAGCTGGGACATTGCCATATTTGACAAAAAGAGCAGCATCAAAACCACCTGTAACCTGAGCATTATTTATTAATTTGTATTCAGAATTTACCGCTGGACTTCCGGATTACCATTTCGGGTTTTATTGTTACAGTACGTTTATATTTACTTTTTCCTTCATTTTTTATTTCTGTCCATAAAACCTGAGAGGTTTTTGTTGCCATTGTTTTATAATCTCTTCCAAGATGCGTTATCTGTGGCTCTGTCAGGTCAAAATACGGGGCATCATCAACAGACATGACAGCAATATCGTAAGGCACCCTGATGTTTTTTGTTCTGAAAGCTTTCAGCAATTCACCTACCTGTGAACTATCGCCTGTTATTATAAGATCCGTTGATTGCAGAATGGGGAGCAATTCGATAAAGCTGTTGGTTTCCAGTGGTTTGTCAGAAACATACGGTTCTGAAGTCAGATTATTTATTTTCAATTGATCATCGGACTTTATCAATTCATCCTCCAGCACATTCATGTCATCAATTATGCCAACGGTACTTAGCGGACTAATTAATGTTATCCGTTTATAGCTCATCATTGAAATATGATCTGATATCAACCGTACGGTTTCTTCGAAGTCGGTACTTACAGCATTAATCCTGTGTTTCAGTGGTTTATTTTCCAGGGCGACAAAGGGGCTATTGGAGTTGCGTAACTTTCTTATATTATTGTCATTAGCAGACTTGCCGCAGAGAATAAAACCACTATATATTTTTTTAATACTATCAAACAGAAGGTCAAATTCCTGTTCCCTGTTATTTAATGGAATAATACTCAATGTCATACCTATGCTGGCAAAGGAGCTTTGCAGCAGCGGTGATATGCGGTACAGGAAACTGTTTTTCATATCAGGTATAACCAGACCGATAATATTTTTTGTACCTTTTTGTTTTTTAACGCTTATTGTAACGGCATCACCAAAATATCCCATCTGCTTTGCAACAAAGAGGACTTTATCCTGGGTCTCTGTTTTTATTCCGTATCTGGAAGCTTTATTGTTTAACACGAGAGATACAAGAGTATTGGACAACCCGCATTTTTCCGCTATATCTTTTATTTTTACCTTATTGCTCATTTCTCCGATATCCTTATCAAATTTAACAGGTCACACAGATATATAATATGATCAATCTCTATTATCTTATTATTTCTTTTTAGGGGGATTATATCCTCTCTGTTTGGCCGCTTCTTCCAGCCGCTGCTGAAATTTTGACTTTTTGGGAGCTTTGTTTTTATTCTCATTGATCTTTTTCAGCATTGCTTCTTCATTAACAAACTTCTTGGATAGCATGTTCTGTCCGAACGTAATAATATTTGCCAGGAAATAGTAGTATGTCAGTCCCGCCGAAAAGTTATTAAGGATAAACATGAACATCACAGGCATAATATATGTCATCATCTTCATCCCCGGCATTTGTTCCTGCCCTGTTGATGAAGGGCTGTTTATTTTCATTGTTATTATGGTAGAAACGGTCATTAACAATGTAAACAAGCTGATATGGTCGCCATATAATGGTATATTGAACGGGAGGTCAAGTATCGAATCGTATGTTGAGAGGTCGTCAGCCCATAAAAACGACTCCTGTCTCAGCTCTATCGATGTAGGGAAAAACCTGAACATGGCATACAGGATCGGCATTTGCAACAACATAGGAAGACAACCTCCCATAGGGCTCACGCCTGCTTTTTTATAAAGATCCATTGTTGCCTGTTGCTTCTTCATTGCATCATCCTGCTTCGGGTATTTTTTATTAATTTCTGCAACCATTGGCTGCAGTACCTTCATTTTTGCCTGTGACTGGTATGATTTGAATGTCAGCGGGAACAATACCACCTTTATGATCACTGTCAGAATAAGTATAATGATACCATAGTTGCTGATATACTTATTAAGCCAGTTAAATATCTGGACAATTACATATTTATTGATAAACTTAATAACGTTTTTCCCAAGCATTACAAGATCTTCCATTTGAAGATCATACTTCTTAAGCGTCTTATAATGATTTGGCCCGAAATACAATTTCATATCATAACCGGTATCTGATCCCGGATCGTATGGCATCGATAATTCGGCCGTGCAAGATCTGAGATACCTGCTATCTTCGGGCAGGTTGCTATATGAGAGGTAACCGTTTGAGAAAGAATCATCGGCAATCAGCACGGAAGAGAAAAACTGGTCTTTGAAAGCAACCCATTTTATCCTTGTTGGTATATCTGTTTCATCAAAGTCCTTTTGTGATCTGTCCTTGAATCCGTCGACAACATCATTGTAATGTTTATATTTAATATTTGTCCAGTTGTTTTCATTTTGTCTTCCTTTCTCCTGTTGGGGCATATATAATTTCCAGTCGAAATTAAGCGAACTAAGGTTTGAAGGCAGCACATCTTCCATCCCAACCATTTTTACTTCAAAATCTACCATATATTCACCCGGATCGAGGCTGTAAACATATTCTATGAATTTTTCATCTGATACTTTAAGTCTGAATACAGCGCTTTTCCTTTCTGCTGTAGCATCAACGATTTTTTCTGTACCTACGGGATCGAAATACATCTTATTTGTCTCGATCCTCTTGTTATCCCTGGTAAAAAACTTGAAGCCGAATATTGTTGAATCGCCATCAAAAAGTATCAGGGGGTTCTGATCATGAGTATAATAATCATAAAGAAGAGCTGAGTACACTCGTCCGCCCTTGTCTGATATAGTAAGTTCGACCTTATCGTTCTTCAGAATAAAAAACTCCTGTTTCCTTTCTATTGCCCCTGAAAAAGCCCCGGTCTGGTCCTGTACATCTTCCAACTGATCCTGCCCTGTACTGATATTAAGTTCAGTATCCCGGCCGGTTTCTGTCGATGCTGAATCTGTAACCACTGTTGTCTCAGGAAGCAAAATACTATTGATTTCGTTTATCCTGCTTACTGCTTCGGGTGTCCCCGGTTTAAATTCAAGGGCTTTAAAATACTGTACCTTTGCTGCTTCATAATTCCCGGCTTCGTATAATGAATCGGCAACCACAACAGATGAATCATACGATTTTTTTAATTTATTACTGTTATACACGCTGAAACCAATGAATACCAGGAATATAAGCACAAGTCCTGTTATTGTATTTCTGTCCATCTATTTATTCTTATTAATAAGTATTAATTTTTTACTTCATTCCTTTTACTGCAACATGCCTTAATAAAATCAACAAAAAGAGGGTGTGGATTTACCACTGTACTGCTGTATTCAGGATGAAACTGCACACCGACAAACCATTTGTGAGCTGGGATTTCCATAATTTCAACAAGACCTGATTCAGGATTTACTCCGGTTGCAATCATACCGGCATCTTCAAAATCCTTCAGGTATTTATTATTGAATTCGTATCTGTGTCTGTGTCTTTCAGTAATATCGGTCTTGTTATAGATATCATAGACCCTTGAATTTGTCTTTAACCGGCATTTGTATCCTCCAAGTCTCATTGTGCCGCCCTTATAGGAAATGCTTTTCTGTTCTTCCATAAGGTCTATTACAGGGAATTTGGTTTTAGGGTTCATTTCAGTTGAATCTGCTTTATCCATTTTAAGCACATTCCTTGCAAATTCAATCACGGCACACTGCATTCCGAGACAGATACCCAGAAAAGGTATATTATTCTCTCTTGCATACTTTACTGCAGTTATTTTCCCTTCTATCCCCCTGGGGCCAAATCCCGGAGCTACCAGTATACCATTCAGATGCTCAAGCTGAGATGCAACATTATCAGGTATTATTTCCTCCGAGTGTATCAGTTGCAGGTCAACCTGACATTCATTTGCAGCACCTCCATGGGCAAATGATTCGCAGATTGATTTATAAGCATCCGGCAACTCCACGTATTTACCAATAAGCCCAATGGACACTTTTGATTTTGGATTTGACTGTTTCCGCAGGAAGTCGCGCCAAACGGTAAGGGGCGGATCATCTTTCTGCGCAAGTCTTAACCTGTTCAGAACGGTTTTATCCAGGCCTTCCTCAAGCATCTTTACCGGCACCTCATATATCGATGCCACATCTACTGACTGAACAACAGATTGTTTGTCGACATTGCAGAAAAGGGCGACTTTCTCTTTAACCTCTTCTGAAAGTTCCATTTCAGTTCGCAGCACAAGCACATCAGGTTGCACCCCGGCTTCCAGCAGTGCTTTAACTGAATGCTGTGTAGGTTTTGTTTTATGTTCTGCCGTAGCATTAAGAAAGGGCACGAGCGTAAGGTGAATTACCACACAATTATCCGGACCCAACTCCCATCTCATCTGCCGTACGGACTCAATATAGGGCAATGATTCTATGTCACCTACCGTCCCTCCTATTTCAGTAATCACAATATCATATTCACCACTGGTACCTACAAGTTTTATACTCCTTTTTATCTCATCGGTTATATGAGGTATAACCTGCACTGTCTTACCCAGGTAATCTCCCCTCCTTTCCTTCTCTATCACTGTTTTGTAAATCCTTCCTGTTGTCACATTATTAGCCTGTGTCGTATGAACATTTAAGAATCTTTCGTAATGTCCCAGGTCCAGATCTGTCTCAGCCCCGTCAATTGTAACGAAACATTCCCCATGCTCGTATGGGTTCAATGTTCCCGGATCGACATTGATATAGGGGTCAAGCTTTTGAATTGTGACATTATATCCTCTCGATTGCAATAATTTTGCCAGCGATGAAGAAATAATTCCTTTGCCCAGTGATGAAGCAACTCCTCCTGTTACGAATACATATTTTACTTCAGTCAAAACTATAATTTTATATTTAAAATAATGATCTCTTTAGTCATCGATACCGGATTGATCTATTAAACCTATTTTTTCCTCCAGTATTTCTATTGTTTTCCTCGCATTATCGATTCTGGACTGAACTTCCTGAATCATCGATTCAGCGTTACTTGATTTTGAGAAGAAGCCTATATTATTTTCCCAGACAACTATATCGTTTTCAAGTTGTTTAATTCTACCCAGGAATTTATCCCTTTCACCGCGTAATTTTTTAACGGCCTTTGGTGTTTCTCTTAAATTATCAATTTTAGTCTGATATTTAAGGATTGCCTTTTCCTCTTCATCTATTTTCAATCTGTCAAACTGCTTATTCAGGGCTTTTCGATAGCTGTTCATGATCCTGTCTTTATCCTTATAAGGGACAAATCCTATTACGGCCCATCTTTTCTGTATATCTTTAAGCTTTTCGAAATCATCTTTTATGTCATCGCCGGGCTCAAACAATTCAAGCTCCCTGATAATGATTTCTTTCTCTTTAAGGTTATCTTCAAAACTACTGTCAAGGTTGGCAAAATGCTCCGCCTTTCTCTCAAAGAACCGGTCACATGCTTTTCTGAACCTTTTCCATATTTTATCCGAATGTTTCCGGTGTACTGCTCCGATCTCTTTCCACTCTTTCTGTAGTTTAATAAGCTTATCGGTCACTTCTTTCCAGTCAGTACTATCCTGCAACGACTCTGCCAGTAAACACAATTCGGTTTTTTTCTGAAGGTTTTCAAGTTGTTGTTCTTTGTTTTGCGCAAAAAAATCGCGTTTAGCATTAAAAAAAATGTCACAGGCCTCCCTGAATCTCTGATATATAGTATTATTATGTTTCTTAGGTGCAAAACCTAATGTTCTCCATATCTTTTGCAGTTCTATTACCTCTTTTGCCTTATCTTCCCATTCTGTGAACGATTTAAGATCAAGGCTGTTTATTTCTTCTATCTTTTCGCAGAGTGTTGTTTTTGCTTCAAGGTTTTTCTTCTGTTCCTCTTTTTGTTTCTCAAAGTACTCGTGATGGCGTTTATTTACCTTTGATGTAATATTTCTGAATCTTTCCCATAATTCGGTACGCGATTCTCTTGGCACAGGGCCAATTTCACGCCATAGCTGGTGATATTCCTGGAGTTTTCTGAATGCGTTTACAGGATTAGGGTCGAGAATAAGCTCTTCGGCTTTTTCACACAACCTGATCTTGGATTCCATATTTTTCTTAAAATCCAGGTCACGTAGCTCCTTGTTTATATTAATATAATCGTAGAATATCTCAACATTGTGATTATATGTCTCCCACAAATTTCTCAGTGAGGATTGCGGAACCAGGCCGATAGAGTGCCATTCTGCCTGCAGGTCTCTGAATTCCTGAAATGTTTTGTTTATCGACTCCTCCCTGTTAACAAGGTCCTTGATCTTTTCAATTATTTCATATTTTTTCTTCAGATTTTCCTGTTTCTCTATTTCGAGATGTTTGTTATATTCAGTCTTTTTACCCCTGTATTTAGCAAGAAGCTCTTTGATCTTCAGCTCAAGAGGATCATCAGCAGGATCGTAATCCTCAATATTTCCTCCTTCCTCCAGAAAGCTTTTCTTTTTCTTATCAAGCTCAGCTTTATGTTTTTTATAGAATACTATTTTTATTTTCTCTACATCGTCTACTATTTCATTCAGAGGCCTGTTTTCCAAAATCAATTCAAGTGTCTCGATCAACTGGCTTTTTGTCCGGCCGCTGTAATCAACCTCGGGAATATCTTCAGCTTCAAGCTCAACTGTTTTATCCTCTTCTTTTGCATTATCCTCATTATCTCCGGCGCCATTATCCTTTCGGGCATCATCCTCATCCTCCCTGTCCTGAGGCTCAGGCACTACAGTTTCCTCCGGAGTGTCCTCGCTCTCAATATTCTCCGTGGTTTCCCCTGAGCCTGGATGCTCTTTTTCATTATCAGGTTCCCCGGCCTTATCCCCATCACCTGCCACTACGGTATTTTCATCAAAGCCTGCCCCGGGTTCTTCCGAAAGCTTATCCTCTTTTTCTGCATCAGGCTTTGGTTCATTGCCACTATTTGTCTTTATTTCGGCAGAATTTTCTTCTGCATCGAATTGTTCATCATGAACAGAATCATCCGGATTTATTTTAGTCATAATTAATCCTTTTATTTGAGAACATTAGCAGATTTAGTAATTGCTTAAATCTGAACCCTGTCAAGGTTACGAAAATATTGAAATATTTAGAAAAACTCAAAGATAAGTTTTACCTTATTGAATTTCTCCTATACTTCTGTTTTTTTCTACCAGGTATTTAAACGGATATATCAGTCTCTCCATTAATCTCATATCATCTGTAATTATTTCAGCTGTACCCGACATATTATGTGAAAACTGCAGGTTTTTTCCGTAGAATGTTGTCAATCCGTCAGGTATGGAAACCTCTATTATATAAAGATTCTCATCCGGGACAAGTGAGCGGCTTCTTATTTTGCCTTCAACCATCCCGTATTCCAGATATGGATAGCCATCGAGCCTGATATTCACTCTCTGGTCTTTTTTTACTTTACCTGATCCTTCCATAGGCAGATAAATACGTGCGATAATCTCACTATTGTTTTCCGGCACAATTGTCATAACTGTTTCTCCTTCATTGACTATCTGGTTTTCCGACCAGTAACTGGTAAAAGTAACTTCCCCTTCCACCGGCGAGACCAGCAGGTAGTTTTGTATCCACCAGTAGTATCTTGCTTTCAGACGAATGATCTCGTCCTCAAGTCCGGATCTGTACTTTTTGAATTCCTCTTCCCGTACTGCCATAAAATCCTGTAACTGCTGACGCTTTGAGGCCAGATCGATTTTTCTGGAAGCCTCCTCAAGGTCGGCCTGTACTTTTTCTATTTTCAGATCATAATAGCTCTGTTTTGATAATTCAAATACGGCGTCAGGAAGTATTTGCTGTGCATTAAGTAATGAGTCTCTCAGAAATTTTTTCTTTTCAACCTCCAGACTTAAAGATGTAAGTTGTTGTTTTTCTTTTAGTTGTTCAATATAATCCTGAATGCTTCGTATCTCGTCATTAACAGCGGAGATCTTTTTGCCGTAATAGTCAATTATAATATGATTCTGATAATCCGTATAGCTCTTTCTGAAAGAAGAATAATTATCCTGAATTTCGCCGAGTACAGGATTATCCGGCAGTTGATTAAACATAAGATACCGGGAACCGTATATATGTTCAGTTTTTAAAGTATCGAATATACTGCCAAGCCATTGTATACTTTCCCATGAAGCAGTTGTTTCCATAATACCGAGAACTGTTCCTGCCTTCACTTTTTCCCCGTCTTCAACGAAAAGATGATCTATTCTTCCCGATACCCGTGCAACAATAGCGGCGGGAGGATTTTTGGCAGTAATAACTGCATCTGCCCTTATAATGTATGGATATTTAATCAGCCATGATAACAGAACAAGCAACAGGATAACCAGTGTAACAACTGCCGTCCCCCATCGCACAGCGGATTTAGGAGGTGTATTCATTATATCCTCAACCGGCCTTGAATGTCGTATTTCCTGCGTCAGTCTTTTCATAAATACTGTTCAATTGCCTAACTCAAGCTGATCACGAACGAGATTAAAATATGCTCCTTTTGTATTAATAAGTTCATCATGGTTTCCTGTTTCAATGATCCTTCCATTTTCGATAACGATAATATTATCGGCAGTTCTGACGGTACTTAGTCTGTGTGCTATCACCATCACTGTCTTCCCTGAAAAAAATGTATTAAGTTTTCTTACAATATGCTTTTCATTAGCTGCATCCAGTGAATTTGTGGCCTCATCGAAAAACAGAAATTCAGGATCTTTGTATACTGCCCTGGCAATCAGTATTCTTTGCTTTTGTCCCTGGCTGAGGCCATGCCCGTTTTCTCCTATTCTTGTATTAATCCCCAATGGTAGTGAATCAATAAAATCACCGATATTAGAGATATCAACAGCTCTCATTAATTTTTCACTATTTATAATATCCAGCCCCGGAGCTATATTATTCGCTATACTGTCGGGGAAGATATAACCGTCTTGCATAACCACCCCGACCTTTTCTCTCCACAATCTCATACTCAGATTTTTAAGTCGGGTGTCTCCCACCATGATCTCCCCTTCAACAGGTTCATAAAAGCCCAGTATGAGTTTAAGGAGAGTTGACTTTCCGCTCCCGCTTGTTCCTACCACAGCAGTAAGTTTCCTTTCCGGTATAACCAGATCAATATCTTTCAGTACATAATGAGATCTCGGTCCCTCATACTGGAATGAAAGACTATTGACATAAATACTCTTGCTGTCGGGAAGGTTCTTAACTTTCATGTCTTCTTCTGATTCCTCTGCCTGCGCAGTATGGACCTCTGAAAGACGGTCAAGGCTCATTCTTGCGTCCTGAGCAGTCCTGAAGAATACGACCATCTGATTTACAGGTATATTAAGCTGACCTATAATGAATTGCACGGCAAGCATCATTCCAAGTGTCATATTACCTGACAGAACAGATGTTGCAGCTACTATTGTGATAATTATATTTGACGCTTCATTGATTAATCTCCCTCCTGCCAGTTGATATTGCGACAAACTCATTGCCTTTACCCTTGTTTTGAACAACGATGCCTGTATATTTTCCCAGTCCCATCTTTTACTTTTTTCGCTTTGGGTAAGTTTGATCTCCTGCATTCCGGAAATGATATCAATAAGCTTTGAATTACTGTCTGACAGTTGGCTGAATCGTTTATGATCGAGCTTTGCCCTGGATTTCATAAATACTGATACCCATACAATATATATAGCTGTTCCTGCAAGGAAGATTAAAAGGATACTGAGATCATAAATGGCCAGCACTACACCGAATACTATGAGGTTAACAAATGAAAACAGCACAGAAAGTGAAGTATTACTCAGAAATGACTCTATTCTCTGATTGTCTTCTATTCTTTGTAGTATATCGCCGCTTAGTTTCTTATCAAAATATGGTACAGGCAGGGACATCATTTTACTTAAAAAGCCGGATACTATCGAGACATTCACTCTTGTGCTTATGTGTAACAGCAGCCAACCTCTTATAAACTCAACTGCCATACGCCCTGTTACAAGTGCAAGCTGGGCAATCATCACAAGGTAAATAAAACCTATGTCATGAGTATTTATCCCTATATCGATTACTGCCTGGGTAAGAAACGGAAAGATAAGCTGTATAAGGCTTCCTATAAGAAGACCGAGAAAAATCTGGAAGAAATACTTCCTGTACATACTGACATACCTCATAAGAAACCTGAACCCTGTTCTTTTTACTTTTTCCTCTTCCTGCTCATAAAATTCAGGTGTGGGCTGAAGTATCAATACCAGTCCAAGCTTTTTATCCTCGTGCTTAGTCATTGCCCAACTGTCCTCAAATTCCTTCTTAGGATATTTTATCAGGCCTTTAGCCGGGTCAGCGACATATACTGTGCCTTTACTGATTTTGTAAACCACTATAAAATGATTCTGTTTCCAGTGAACAATGCATGGCATCGGTGTATCTTCAGCCAGTTTCTGAAAGGGGATCCTTACTCCCAGAGTCCTGAATCCTATTGATTCAGCAGCTTCAGATATTCCCAGAAACGAAACGCCTTCCCTGGTAATATAACACCTCTCCCTGAGCAGGGGGAGACTGAATTTCTTACCATGGAACCTGGCAACCATTTGAATACAGGTTGGGCCACAGTCCATTGCATCAGCTTGCCTTTCAAACGGGAATGACATATTGAACTATAGTTATGCTTGTAAATATATCCATTATTTGATTCTATTCAAACCGGCCTTTCAAGCTGCCTGCGGTGATGCATATCACCAGTCTTATTGTCAGGGAAATACTATCTTTGCTTCAAATAATTGCCGGGATGTGTTAAAAAAGCACTCAGATAAGAAATTATTGGAGGGTATAAAGAAGGGGGATGAGAAATCTGTAAACTACCTCTATAATTCGTTTTTCGAAACAATAAAATCATTTATTCTAAGCAACACCGGTACTGAAGATGATGCCTATGATATTTTTCAGGACGCATTAATGGTGCTTTTTAAAAAAATCCGCCAGAATAATATTTCGGAGTCTACCGATGTTAAAGGCTTCATTTTCAGCGTTTCGAAAAACCTGTGGTACGAACAACTGAGAAGGAAGAAAAAAACAATTGATCCTCCCGATACATACGATGAGATCGATATAAGTGAATTGCTTGATACTCCGCTTGAACAGATCGCCCAGCGCTCTTTTCTTAAACTTAAGCCGGAATGTCAGAAAGTAATAAACCTGTATATAAAAGGAAAAGACTACAGCGAGATTGCAGAACTGATGAGCTATAAATCGGCTGAGTATGCCCGCAGAAAAAAATATTTGTGTAAGGAAGCCCTGCTGGAGATAATAAGGAACGATCCGGATTATTCCGGTTAGGTCTTTCTTTTGGTAAATCTGAATCTTAACAGAATAATTAAACCCAGTATTATTGCCGGAATAAGGAATACCCGCCATGCAGATACAGGGCATCATTATTTCCCATTATGACCAGTGTGCTCCAGAAATACGGATGCGATCGCATCTGATCGGTATTGTCAAGATATTCGAGCCTGGCTTCCCTGAGAGCCCTGCTTTTAGTATAGCCTTTCTTAAGTTTCCTGTAAAATACTTTCACTATCTCACTACCCGTTATATCATCTACTTCCCACATTGACATAACCACACTATTGCTACCCGAATAGAAAAATCCCCTTGCAAGACTCATAATACCCTCGCCTGACTGAAGGTATCCGCTACCCGTATTACATGAGCTTAGGAAAAGCATTTTTGACTCAACAGGTAAGTTATATATTTCATAAGTATTAAGTAAGCCGTCTTCAAGAGTATCATTCTCGGGGCTGAATACCATTCTGGAGTACATAGGCTCCCTGTCATTAAGCATGGTATGAAGTGCAAGGTGAATTATATCTCCATCCCCTGCATTTGTCTTGAATGTGTTCTCAGTTGCTTGTTCATCAATAAACAAGCTACCCCCCAGTAATTTATTGATAAAGATAGCTTCCTCACGTGCTCCGGGAATATTTGTAAGGCTGTCGCGATAATTTTGCCTGCTGCTCATTACACTTTCAACGTCAATGTTATCTTTATAAAAAGGTGCGAAGCTGATCACACTGTTTCTTAAACTTCTCCGTGAATGGCCCAGTTCCGACAGCAAAGTCCCCGAATATTCATATACTATTTCATATTTTTTGAGTAAATAGTCAAGGTCCCTGTAGTTTGTCTCACTGTGCTGAGGCAGATTACTCAGGAGTGTTTCAAAAGGCACGTATGCTATCAGTCCGTTAGAGGATATAACCAGGCGGTCGGAAATAAAACAGTCATGAACAGGTTCAATAAGTTTCTGATAAAGCCTGTAAGCCAGAACAGTAAAATCGTTGTATTGTTGTCTGGCACCATTCAGTATAACAGGATTCAGTAAATTATCCCTTAACTTAAGAATGTCATTCCTCAGTTCATCGCCTGTTTCAACGGATTTAAGAAGAAGTGTGTCTGAATTCAGCAAAAAGATATACAGGGAATTTTCAGTCATAAAGTACTCAAGGAAGTTACTGCCATGCCCGATATGATTAAGAATATCACCGGCGCTGCTTACACTTGTATTATGCCTTAGATTATAATACCTGGGATAATCCCTTTCAAACACCCTGACCAGGGAATCGTGTCTTGTTGTTGCACTAAAAATCAACGCCTGGTATTTTTCCATAAGATCCCGGTCAGGCTCCGGTTCTGATGACTCTTTGTATATCACCTCGTTATAATCGCGGATATCAGAAATAAGGTTCTTTTCAAGTCCTGAAAGCGCCGGGGGCAGATGATAGCTCATCGCCCTGTTATTCCTGGTCGCTGAAAGAAGCGCGGCTGCTTTGGATTTTTCGGACACTGCGAATGCAAGTTCAATATATTTTTTTTCTCCGGTATGCTCATACAGGTCATACATTACTTTTATTGCAACCTCATATGCATTGTCAAAAATGCCGGAAAATCTTGCACGGCTTTCTTCTTCATTAATATTCAGCCTTGTGCTTTCGATAAGATGTATTGCAGATTCAATTGAAGACAGAGCTTCTTCCAACTTTGAAATATCCCTGTTCCTGCTATATAATTCCGATAATATCTTTGTTTTAAAAATATAGGCTGAGGTTTTTCGCTTTGATGAAATCAGTATACTGTCTCCAAGTATTATATTCAGGTTCTCAATTGCCGAATCAAAATTACCCGATTTATGATATAAATCGGATAATTGCAGGTAATAGTCGACTTTTACATGGTCATCAGACCGATTTGTATGAATATAATCACTTACCTGATTCAGGATTTGCCCGGCATGAAGAAGATCCTCCCTGTAAGTGAGGAGATAATATGAATAATTCAACAGTTGGGAAACATGCGTACGGTTCAGATATCCAAATTTATTTTCAGCAAGACCGATTGCCTTCTTAAGATATAACTCTGCTTGAGTGTTTAATCCAATATTTGAAAGTAAGAAAGCATAATTGGAATATATATAATATACTATATCAAAATTATAATTCAATGAATCAATTATTTCCACGGCAGTCAGATAATAACTCTCAGCTTTTATTATGTAGCCAAGCTTAGCATTGCTAACAGCCAATAAGTTCAGGACCGTAAGGGTAAAGTCGATATCACTTTTTTCTGCTTTTCTTATCATTGAATTTGCAATGTTAACTTGCTGAAAAGATCTGATATAATCCATCATATTCATATATGATAGTGCTGTATTATAATGTAACTTTGCCAGTTGTTCGTAAGAAATCTTATCAAGGTGTTCCTCTGAAATGCTTATCCCTCTCAGCGCCGTATCAAGGGCACGTTCGTACATATTCATATTAACGTATACTGCTGAAAGGTTTAATAAAGAACGTACAAGCTCTACTGCCCTGGGTCCGAACAATTCTTCCCTGATCCTCAATGCTTCTTCAAGCCTTTCCATTGCCTGATCACCCGAGCCTGAATAATAATACGATAAACCCATGTTCGTCATCGCCCTTACATACAGATCGTCTTTTACAGGCATTGAAGACCGGAAGGTCAGTGACTTTTCCAATAAATTAATTGCCTCAGTATACGCTTTTCTAAGATATTTATATGTACCTGTAAAATAATAGCATTCGGAAATCAATAGGCTGTCCGTTCCTTGATAATTATCAAGAAAATCAATAAAATAATAATAGTAATCGTCAGCTTCCGGGCTGTTGGCAGAGAGAGCATTCCTGAAAGATTTAAGTTTCCCGGTAATAAGGCTGTCGCCCTGGTCAGGCCCTGATCCCGGGCAGGAAATAAGATCAAGGCTCAAAAAACCAAGTAGTATAAAGCCGGTAAAAAAAATCCGTAATCTGAATCTGCCAAAATTCATAACAATCATTACAAGTTGTCAAATATCATTATAAGAACTTTAAAAAACCAAAAAAAGTACATGTTATATGACATTGGTTATATGTGCTTTAGAAAAAATTTCTAAAAAAAGTCATTTTTTTTTTGTCACAAAACCGGAAAACCGACATGTATATATGTAACGTAAACAATGAATCTTATTAAAAGTGTAACCAAAAAAAAATTAAAGAAATGAGAACTATGGATCAGGAAAAATTCGAAAAATTCAGTGATTTTATACTTTCAGATGAAGAGATGATACTTGTACGCGGTGGCGACGGTGACGAAGGAGGAAGAGAATCAGCGCCTCCGGTAACAGAACCTGAAATTTAATAGCGGCTTTATTCGTTCTATTATATAGTTTTTGGTAATTATTTTACCGGATTAGCCGGCAGGTATTATAAAGGATCATATGCCGGCATGATATAATGACACAGATACCCGGCATTTGTAAAGCTGAAAAAATATGTTGTACGGGTATGTAATTAAAATCACATTGCTTAGTCATTGTGCTGGCATCAGGTATGTTATTCTTAAGCAGAATATAACCGGATGATAATCAGAGTGACCAATGTAGATTGAAGATATGGAGTTTATTGTATTATAAGACTTTATATGGTTTTTTAAACTATTAAAGTCTTTAATGCCTGTAAAGCATTTTAATATTAAATATAGTTATGAAAAAAATTGAATTCACAAGGTTTATCGAAAGATATCTTGATGGACAAATGCAAAATTCCGAAAAAAAATGGTTTGAGGCAGAGATGGAAGGGAATCCGTCTCTGCGGAAAGAGATGGAGCTCAGAAAGAGAGTAAACGGTTTTATCGAGGATCAGGACTCTGTCGCATTCAGGAAGATACTTATGGATGCAGAAAAGAAACATAGAAATATCGCTGCCGTAAGGAATAAAGTTGCCACAAAGAGGGTAATACAATATGTTGCTGTATTTGCAGGCCTTATGTTGCTGGGATATGCCGGCTTACTCTTTACCGGCAATAATGATACAGATTATGCATCGATGTATTCTCCCGATTACACTCCTTTGACAACAGCCCGTTCGATGTCAGATGAGATGGATAATGCATATCTGAAAGCTACGGAGTTTTATAAATCAGGCAATTACGAAGAAGCAATAGTCTGGTTTAATAAGCTTCTGAATCCTGATATGCAGGTTGAATTCCTAAAAGGTAATTCATATATGAAAATAAGTGAGTACCGGGAAGCTATAGTATCATACACAAAGGTAGTCGACGACAATGACAATCTGTTTATTGAAGATGCCAGATTCTATCTCAGTGTCTGTTATCTTGAAACAGAACAGTCTGACAAGGCAAAAGCATTGCTTGAGGGTATTATGAATTCCGAAAGCAGATACAAGAAGGATGCAAAAAAACTACTGAAAAAAATCAGCTAAGAAGGTAACAGTAAGAGATCAGGGAGATGTTTATGACTCAAGGGGAAAATAAAAATTACGGATCGCCTGCAACAACAGGTGACATGTTCAAGTCAGGCAAAACAGAACCTGCATATAAAGAAGATATGCTCAAAATACCCTCAATATTAACAGGTTTATCGCATGAGGTACGTACTCATATGAACTCCATTGTTGCATTTTCGTTTCTTAGCAACAATGAAGGTTGCACTGCAGATGAGCGTACTGAGTATAATGAGCATATAATGAAATCGTGCAACCAGCTTATTACATTATTTGATAATTTTCTTGATTCTGTTTTAATAGATAGTGATATTCCCAATTCCACTTATACAGGTTGTAATCTGAATGAGCTTATCCTGGATATTGAAAATGAATTGAGACAGTCTGTCGAGAAGTACAATAGCAAGGTTACACTGACAATGGAAAATAATTCGGATGATGAGATAGTATTCATTGACAAAGAGAAAATTACCAGGGTTTTCAGGAATCTTTTCTTCAATGCTCTGGAAACAATAGATTCAGGTTACATTAAGATAGGTTATAAAAAAGAGAATGGCCGGTTTATTTTTTACGTTACAGACTCCGGTAATGGCTATAGCAGGAACAGGGAACTGATTGAATGCAGGGATCTGTCGGGCTACATTGGAAAACATCAAAATACATTTACTACAGTCTCTTTTATTTTTTCTCAAAAGCTAATTGAAAGCATGAATGGCAAATTCTGGATTGAACCAAACGGTGTAAACGGAACTTCAGTCTGTTTCTCAGTTCCGGAACACAAACAAATTCGAGACAGTAAATCAGAGAGTATTACGTCCAGGATCGCAATCTGATAATTAAAATTATCCTATCCACCTGTTTTCATATGTCTGCCAAAATGGGTAAACGAGCATCCTGAAAAGGATGCTCTTCTTTTTATCAATTACAGAATTATTATGATATCAGATTTGTGACAAAGATAGTTTATTGAGATACTTTCAGTATGCTTATATCAGTTCTGCGGTTTTTGCGTTTTCCCTCCTCATTATCATTGTCGTATAATGGCTCACTTTCACCATAGCCTTTATACTGAAGCCGCTCCTGGCTTATGCCTCTCTCAATAAGATATTCCCTGACAGTCATAGCACGTTTCTCCGATAATATCAGATTATGTTCATCAGAACCGGTCGAATCGGTATGGCCGCCTATTTCAACAACCAGGCCGGGATTATTATCCAACAGCCGGAAAAGTCTTTCGAGTTCAATTAATGATTCTTTACGCAATTCCCATGAGTCAACAGCAAAAAAGACGTTATGCAATGACATTCGTTCGCCTGCAACCAGAGGACTCAGCAAGATAGTCTTCTGAAAAGGTTCTATTGAATTATATGCACCTTCCAGCATGAAATTTTCCGAATAAAATAAGTAACCGTCAAGGCTGACGTTAATGCCGTAATTCTGACCGGCAGGAAGGCAGACCAGGAAATTTCCGCCCGTATCGGTAAAAGACCTTATCACACTCCTGTTAGAGCTCAGGTTGATAAGTTCATAGCCGGCCTTAAGCTTCTTGCCTGTAAGTTTGTCTCTTACTGTTCCTTTTAAATATGAAACGGGATCAGGCCTTAGGGACTCAGGCATATTAAAATAATATAAATCCCTTCCTTTCAAAGGATTGATTCTGGAAGAAAAGTATGCGACTTCACCCGAAGAATTCAGGATCATACCAATCTCATCAGTTTGTGTATTTATAGGGTAGCCAAGATTTTCAGGTTCTGACCATATACTGTCTTTAGTCATTCTTGTAATAAAGATATCGAATCCTCCCATACAAGGCCTTCCGTTAGATGAAAAGTACAGGGTGTGGCCATCGAAATGAATAAATGGCGACATCTCATCGCCAGCCGTGTTGATGGTTTCACCAGGGTTTTCCGGCTCCGACCATCTTCCGTTATTCTGTAGTCTGCTCATCCATATATCCATCCCCCCCTGGCCTCCGGGCCTGTTACTTACAAAGAACATCAGTGATCCGTCGGATGAGAGAGATGGTTGCGATTCCCAGTACCTTGAATTTACAGGCTTCCCTATATTGATCCCTCTTTTCCATCCCCCGTCGGCTCTGGCTGAATAATATATATCGCAACCTCCTTCCCCATCCTGCCTGTTACAGGCTGTAAAATACATATAATTACCTGCAGCTTCAAGTGTTTGCGCACCTTCATTGTATTCAGTGTTCAGGGGAGGGCCGGCATTAACAGCTGTTGTCCACTCTCCATCTTTTCTGTAGCTGTAATAGAAATCTTCCTGTAATTCATCACCGCGAATAGTATTCCGCCTTATTATCTTTTGCCTGGTAAACAAAAGCATATTATCGTCAGCTGTTATGGCAGGCCAGTATTCATCATCACCGGTATTTATCGCATCACCGAGATTAACAGGGTTAAAATCGACAGGATTCTCCATTGCCTTTATTGCAAAATCACAATCACTGATATATTTTATTGCCTTCTCCCTGTTTTCTGATCTTTCACCAGCCTTTTCGAGGTAAAATTGAAAGCTATCCCTTGCACCGGCATAGTCTCCGAGCAGGAACAGCACTTCTCCGTACCCGTACCAGGCCGGGATAAAAAACAGTGAATCAATCTGCATAACCTTGCGGTATGCACCTGCCGCCTGTTCATACTTTAAAAGATCTCCCGACAGTTCAGCCAGCAGCAGATAGGCTTCAATGAACCCGGGATCCCTTTCGGTTGCCTCAATAAGGTGTTGCTCCGCCTCCCTGTAATTAACAAAATCATATGCCTCTTTGCCGTCGTTATATGCTTTTAATGCCCTGTTCGATCTGGTATGAAGTTCCTGAGGGAAGATCAAAACAGGTATAAAAGAGACTGCTGCGAGGTATAATATTTTCCTGGATATGATCATGGTATACCGATATACTTATGACTCTGAAGTGACACAGACCATTCAGTATGCTGTTTAACGTATTCAACAATTAGCGGCATTACATGCCTGAAACTACTCCATTCCGGCTGCAGAAACAGCTTGCAGTCTGCCGGCACCTTCCCTTTATAACTTTCAGCCCATAAAAAGTCGTCACTACTCTCAATTATCACCTTCAATTCTCCTGCCAAACTGCAGATATTTTTCAGGGGGGGCAGATTTTTTTTTGGTGAAAGACAGATCCAGTCCCAGTCCCCTGACATTTTATGCGAGCCTGATGTTTCAAGATAGGTTTTAATATTATGCCTTTTTATTCCCCTGCATAAAGGATCAAGGTTATACATCAGGGGCTCACCTCCCGTAACAACTACCGAACCGGCACCCGATTGAATTATTGCTTCAATAATATCGTCTACAGGTGTCATCTCATGGCATTTGGGATCCCATGCAAACTTTGTATCGCACCAGCTGCATCCCACATCACACCCTCCTATCCTGACAAAATATGCTGCTTTACCTGTGTGAAAACCTTCACCCTGAATAGAGTAAAACTTCTCAACAAGGGGCAGGTAACAGCCCGGTTTACTCTTATCTGCGTTCATAATTATTTAAACATGATACTGCTATCCTGTAAATAGCCTGTGCCTTAATTCTCCTTTCCGATGCAAGGTAAATATAATTCCCGTCAACAAAAACAGATTCGACCTGAGTATTTTTCAGTTCCGGGATAATATACTTTTTATAATAAACGGAGAAAGAGGGTTTATCAATATCAGTGAATCGCAACAGGTAGGTATTGTTCTCATTATATCCGCACAGGTATAAACTTCTGGAAGGGGCGTCAAAATATGCTCCGGTAACCAGAAAGCCTGCATTGAATGAATCAACAGGGAAAAGGTTATTATTTCCACCTTCATTAAAATGATACATCATGGTCACCATATTTTTCCAGTTTTTGGAAAAACAATAGATGCCATCTGACGTAACGGTCATCGCTTCACAATCCCATTCATGATCATGTCTCGATCTTTCATAACTCATCTGCATCCCATAACTGAAGCGTGTTACATTAACAGGAGGAGCAGGATAAAGAAGGCTGTCAATATTTATCCTGTATATAGCTAGATTTTTCCTTTCAGCCCTGTTGTTGCCAAAATCACCTATATAAAGGTAATTATCAAATACTGAGAGTTCTTCCCAGTCATGATTTTCAAGATTTTCAAATCTGTATTTCCCGGACATCTCTCCTGTTGAGATATTAAGTCTGAACACATACGGCCCGTTATCCCCGTCATTAATGGCATAAATATAATTGCCTTTGTGGGCCATACCTGATATTTCACTTAGCAGCATACTAACCCTTATCCCGGAGTCAATACAGAGTGTATCTGTATCCTGTGCTGTAACAGAAGGTATTGTCAACAGCAGTAGAAAAAATAAAGAGAAACACTTATATCTGCAGGTCAATTTTTCAAAAAAACCGTTGCATCCTGTATTTTCCGTTACCATTTATTTTAATCTGAGCACTCCTTTCATCCTGTCGAAAATTCCGGTATTTTCGTAAAACCCGGTAAACTGTTCAGCCCCCGGGCCAAAGGCGAGAACAGGCACAATAACTCCGGTATGGCCTTCAGTTGTGAACCTGGCTATTATTGATTTATCTTTCAGGTTCCCCCCCGGTATGGTAAGGCCACCTGTCTCATGATCTGCTGTTATAATAACAAGGGTTCCGCGATCCTGTGCTGCATACCGGAGTGCTACGCCTACAGCAGTATCAAAATCAAAAGTCTCCTCAAGTACATATGTAGCATCATTTGCATGTCCGCCCCAGTCTATCTGCGAGCCTTCAACCATAAGGAAGAATCCCCTTTTGTTACGACTCAGTAACCCTATAGCCTTTTGTGTGGCTTCAGCCAGCATATAATCCCTACCCTCAGAGAACCCTGGCATATGACCTTCAGCCAGCAGGCCGGCCACCCTGTCAGCATTTGCTTTCTGCAATTCCTCCATATTAAAAACCACTTCGTATCCTTCATCCCTTAATGCCTGTATAAGATCTCTGTGGTCTTTCCTGTTATCAAAATTTGCCTTACCGCCTCCTATGAACACATCAGGTTTATTCATTACATAATCGAGGGCTATGCCTTCATAATCGTTCCTGTCGGCATTATGAGCAACAAATGATGCAGGTGTTGCATGTGTAACAGCGCTTGTGCTGACTACCCCGAATGACATTTTTTTCTGATCTCTCAACAATTCAGTGATCAGGCTGACCACAGAGCTGTCAGGAGCCAGCCCGAGCATTCCGTTTCTTGTTTTTGTCCCTGTTGAAATAGCTGTACCCCCGGCAGCCGAATCAGTAGTATAATTGTCATAGGACTGTGTTTTTGAGAAACCTATGTTTCTTACGGTAGTCATGTTCAGTTGATCGCCGCTTACAGTTATTGTACCCGAGATCTGGGCTACACCCATCCCATCACCGATAAGGAGTATTATGTTCTTCACCCTGCGTGCAGGAATATACATATCATATAATCCGGTATATGATGATAGAAGAACAGTTAAAACGATCAGTGACAAAGAAATACCTAAAGTATAAATTATTTTCTTGTTCATATGGCAGGACTGATATTTTCTCATTATTGAAATATAAAGTTAATCTCTTTAATTGATTACTTGACTTTTTATACTTATTTTGCCTTCATCGTCTATATAAAAAACACTGATACTGACGTTTTGTTTATGACCAGTAACAACAGAAGTAATTCATAATTAAGCAATAATGGTTATTACCGGACTTGATACTTTTAACAAGGATGTATTCCCCTCAGTTTCCGGCAAACGGGTGGGAATAGTATGCCACTCACCAAGTACAGACAGAGCTTTTAATCATATTACCGAATTAATATTTAATTGCGACGATACTCTTTTGTCGGCAATATTCGGCCCTCAGCATGGTATTTTCGGGCAGACCCAGGATAATATGATCGAATGGGAAAGCTATAACCATCCTGTATATTCTGTTCCGGTATACAGCCTTTATGGAAGGACAAGAAAACCTGGTGCTGATATGCTGAAAGATACGGATATCCTGATTGTCGATCTGCAGGATGTGGGTACCAGACCATATACTTACGCATGGACGCTTAAGAAATGCATGGAAGCAGGGTCTGAACTGAATATTCCGATTCTCATTATTGACAGGCCAAACCCTTTGGGAGGAATAAAAAGAGACGGTGCTTTGCTAAAAAGGGATTATTACACATTTGTCGGTGGTGCTGAAATACCGTTATGTCACGGAATGACAATGGGAGAAATAGCACTTTGGATAAATGATAAGGAAAACATCAATTGTAAGTTAAGTATTGTAAGAATGAAGGGCTGGAACAGGAATATGAAATGGACCGATACCGGCCTTCACTGGATAATGCCTTCACCTAATATGCCGACTTACTGTACAAGTCTGGTGTATCCGGGGATGGTACTGGCAGAAGCATTGAATATATCAGAAGGAAGGGGGACAACAAAACCCTTTGAATTATGCGGAGCTCCTTTCCTGGAAACAGGGATCATTATAAAGGAGCTTAATAATATGAGAATACCCGGATGCGCCTTCAGACAGCACAATTTTATTCCCACATTTAACAAATATGTCGATGAGTATTGCCATGGAATACAGATCCACATTACTGATCTCTCCCAATATGAGCCTGTGTATACTGCAGCGTGTATCTTTAAGAAGATACATGATATAACAGGTAAGCTGACATTCAATGGCCCTCCCTATGAATACGAAGAAAAGCTTGTACCGTTTGACATATTATCAGGCGACAGCAGCCTGAGGGAAGTAATAATAACAGGAGGATCGCTGAATCAGGAAAGGGAACGCTGGCGTGATGAGATACATAAATTTGAAAAGGAAGTAAAAAACTTCCTCTTGTACTGATTAAATTTCCCTTTTAAGCTAATCCGTTTACAGCTCCAGCGCCTCCAGCCTGTTTTTCAACAACAATTCCTTATCCGGTGTGAATTTGTTACTGTCAAGTGCATTCTCTATAATCGTTCTTGCAGCAGAAGTATTGCCATCATCGGCCAGAATACCTGATAAAAGCAGGTATGAATCTATAAATAAAGGGTCTGTTTCAATCAGGCTTTTCAGTATAGCAGTTGCTTCAGGTTTATTACCTGCAACTGACAGGAAATATGCATATGTGTATTTATATTTCGTATTATCTGGATCCCATTCCATAGCAGACTTACTGTACCTGACCGACTCATTAATATCCGATCCGGACAAAAGAATTGCAAGGTTATAGGCAGCTACAGCATTTTTCTCCGACACTTCCAGCAAACGCAAAAAATATTCTGCTGACATTTGTTTATTACCCGATTCACCATATAATAGCGCAAGGTTAAGTAATGCAGCTCCATTATCGGGCTGGTACGACAGAGCTCTTGTAAACATCACTTCAGCCTGTTTATACTCTCCATTCAGTGAATAAAGGAATCCGGCATTTACCATAGGCATTATTGCTTCGGGATAAATCTCAAGAGATTTACGGTAAGCATCAATAGCTTTTCCCATTTCATTCCTGTTGCTGTAGAAATTACCCAGGTTATAATATGAAGACCAGTTATCAGGATGTATTATTATAGATCTCCTGTATTCTTCAAGGGCTTTAATGACATCTTCTCCGACTGTGTCTTCATTATAACATTCAGGATAAGAGCTCAATGCAAATGCAGCATTCATTCTCACGACTCTGTAACCATCGTTTACCATTTGCGAGAGACGTTCAAGAGCCTGTGAAGAACCGTCAGCATAAAGGCTGTGCGCTGCTGCGCCCCTGACGAGAGGCGATTTATTGTACGTCATCCCGATCATTACATTCCGTTTTGCCGTGTCCTCACAATTTTCCAGCAAGCGAATAAATGATGTGGTGAAAACCTTATCAAATCTACCTTCTTTCAGTCCGTTCAGAATCCCATCCAGATCTGACCAGTCTCCTGCCCTCGCTTTCCTGATAAGCAGTCCGTCCTCAATGGTTTTTTGCTGATATTCACGTTTATGTGTCTTTTCTATCCATGTCTGAGCCCATTCTGCAGATTCATCATAATGGCAAATATTACAGGCATTGGGCGACCCGAAAACAACAGTCGCCTTTGGCATGGGAGGCCTGAAGGAATGATCACTTCTGTCCATTCGCGCAAAGGATGTTTTGGGCATATGGCAGGATATACAGATGCTCCCTGCCGAGTCAGCTTTATGAAATGTGTGTGAAGTCACATTGTTAACCTTGTCGGCATGACAGGGCATACAGGCATCATTTGCATTATCACCGGCAAACCTGTACCTTCCGCTTGATGTATGGCAACTGACACAATGCAGATCACCAGATTCCGCGCACCTGTTCATTTCCCAGGTAGTCATTGTATAATTTTCGCCCAAATCACGGCCATCGGCGTAAAAATCCGGATTTTCAAGAGTGATAAGATCAAAATAATCGTAGAACCGTTCTCCCGGTTTAAAAAACCCGGCAATTATCCTTGCTTTGGCATGGCATGATCCGCATGCAGAATTATGCTGATCAGGAGTATAATCACCGGTCATAACTATTTTAAGGTCTTCCGGGATATTCCCTTCACCTGCTTTAACGCATTCATAAATATGGTTGTGGCTGGGGCCGTGGCAGGTCTCACAGTTTATACCAGGTTCTCTCCATGTTGTATTATATACTCCTGTTTTTTCATTATAATTTGTTTCCAACTGGCTCACATGACAGTTGTAACAGGTAGTATTAAACGTATACATGTAATTCATCCATTCCAGGGGCTCATCCCCCATGGTTTCAAAATGTCTTACGCCGCTCTCCGGATTATTATACCAGCTATCTGTCTTACAGTCATATGCCAACGGCAGCACCTGCAACCGTCCCCTTTCGAGAAGTGCCAGAAAATAGTATATATATTTACCTCCCATAGTATGAACGGCAGTATATACATTTGTTGATCCTCCGGGATCTGTTTCTTTAAATACCAGGCTGTCGCCTTCTGATAAAACCTCAAAAATGTTATTCCCAACCCTGATCTTCTGTCCAAATGTTTTAATGTTTTTCCTTACAAAACCGGCTGTAACATCCTGCATCGCAAGCCCGTGACGGGAGCTATGCCATAGTTGATAGAACTTTTCATGGCATGGACGGCAGCTTTCGCTGCCTGAATACATGGCGACCTGTTTGACGAGTTCATCAGTTTTATGCTTACGAAATAATATGATGGCGACAATTCCGGCGCATATAACCAATAGAATAAACAGAGGAAAAATAACTTTCTTTCTCATTGGGTCCGGAATTTTACGACATTATAAGGTATGTTATTCGAATAATCCGTCATCTCTTACAAGTAGCAGAATGCTCGATTGTGGAACCACAACATATTTTTCCTTATTGAATTCAATCTCGACAGCCGTATTCTGCATATATACAGCCAGATCTCCCTCTTTTGGCTGAAGGGGAACATATTGTGGTTCTTCAGTCCTCTTTTTCCACGGCTCATCTACATCAGTAATAGCAGGTATCGGGTATCCGGGGCCGACTTTCAGAACATATCCCAACTGCACTTTATCATTTTCCTGTACCCCCGGCGGAAGGTAGAGTCCTGATTTGGTCTTTGACTGAGGTGTTTTGGGTTTAATCAGTATCCTGTCTCCCACTACGATCAGTTTGTTAAGATCTTTCTCATCCAGAAGTACATTCATTGCCTCATTTCTTCAGTGTATAAAGACAAATATATGTATTATTTTCCTATAAGGTATTTTTTAAAAATATTTGTGCAAAAATCGGAAATGGAAATTACTTTTGTTATTGTTAAGGCCGGGATACCCACAAAAATCACTTAATTACAATCGAAAACGAATACGAAAAAGCCGGACAAAAATGATCTATCTTATTCTGTGTATAATATCATCAAGCGGGATAATGGTTATTTTCAAGCTTGCAGGCAGGAAAAAGCTTGATACCTTCAGGATAATTGTTATAAATTATATTACTGCAGCCCTTATGGGCTTTGCTATTGGCGGGCTTCCAGCAAAATCAGATATTGACGCCGGTTGGATCCACCTGGCAGTTATAATAGGTATTCTCTTTATTGTCATGTTTTTTGTTATAGCCCTGTCAACACAAAAGGCAGGTATAGCAGTTACATCGGTTGCATCAAAAATGTCTGTCGTTATACCTATTACCTTTTCGATTATATATTTCAAAGAGTCGGTCAGCATATTGAAGATTGCCGGAATAGTTATGGCCCTGATCTCGGTTTTTTTAACAACCTACGACAGGGAAAAAGCAAGTAAGCACGGAATACAAGTCGTGATGCTGCCGGTAATATTATTCCTGGGAGCAGGGCTCATCGACTCACTTATTAAATACACTCAAGAGGTTAAATTACCCGGACAAAACACTATCGTTTTTTCATCTGTTTTATTTTCAATATCAGCAATCACAGGCCTGATATTCAGTATATTCAGAAGAGAAAAGATTGAGCGAAAGAGGTTATCCTTCACTGCCGTAACAGGAGTTATACTCGGGATAGTTAATTTTGGCTCTCTTTACGGTATTATTATGGCTCTGCAAAGCAATGTATTCGACAGTTACGTTATCTTCGGCATAAATCATATGGGAATTGTTGTTCTGTCAATTCTGATTGCGCTGGTATTTTTCAGGGAAAAACTAAGTAATCTGAATAAAGCAGGTGTAATTTTATCAGTGATAACAATAATTTTTCTCTCTTATTTACAAGGTTGACTATGAATGATGAATACAGGACAATAAAAAAAGAATCCAGCGGGCTGTATAAGGACCGGGGAAGTAAATTTATTGCAACTGCCTGTCCGGTATACAGTACTGAGGATATTAAAAATAAGCTGGAACAGGTAAAGAAAAAATATCATGATGCCAGGCATCACTGTTATGCTTATAAACTGGGGACGGGAGAAGACAACTGGCGTGTTAACGATGATGGAGAACCATCTGGTACTGCCGGCAATCCAATAATGGGTCAGATAAAATCATTCGACCTAACAAATATTCTCATAATAGTTGTCAGGTACTTTGGTGGAGTCCTGCTGGGGACCGGAGGACTTATCAATGCATACAGAAGCGCTGCCAGGGATTCTCTGGAAAGGTCTGATATTATTAAAAAAACCGTTATGGTAACATATGGGCTGAAATTCCCATACCTGTCAATGAATGAAGTTATGAAGCTGATCAAGGAAAAGAATCTTGAACAAAGCGAACAGGTTTTTGAACTGGACTGTGAGCTAAAGATTCATTTCAGGGCTTCTCTGGAAAGAAATATCGCCGGCAGGCTGGATATGATAAGCAAGCTTGAGTATAATCGCATCGATACGGAATAAAACAAGGTATTGAATTATCAATAAATTATCAACAAATAAAGTATTATTTCACATAGTTTTTAACTTTGTCAGGATAAGTTAAATGTTCATATTTAAACTCCTGATTAATGAAATTTAAGAGCCTTGTTTCAATTGATGATCTGAGTACTGAAGAGATGCTCTCGATCCTCGATCTGGCCGAAACATTTGAAAAAGAACCAAATCAGCCCCTGCTTGAAGGAAAGGTTATATCCACGCTTTTTTTTGAACCTTCAACACGTACCCGCCTGAGTTTTGAGAGCGCCATATCCAGGCTGGGTGGTAAAATTATCGGGTTTTCTGATTCCTCATCTTCCAGCGTTACCAAGGGAGAAACATTGTATGATACCATCCGTATCGTTAATAATTATTGCGATCTGATAGTTATGCGTCATCCTATAGAAGGCAGCGCCCGGCTTGCAAGCGAGATTGCAGACGTTCCGGTAATAAATGCCGGTGACGGCGCTAACCAGCATCCGACACAAACGATGCTTGACCTGTACTCTATAAGAAAGACACAGGGAACACTCGAGAACCTTAATATTTTCCTGGTTGGAGATCTGAAGTACGGACGTACGGTACATTCACTTCTAATGGCTATGTCGAGGTGGAATACTACATTCAACTTTATCTCTCCGGATGAATTACGCATACCGGTCGAATATAAACTGTACCTCGATGGCCTGGGACTGAAATATTACGAGCATTTTGACTTTACGGATATAATCAATGAAGCAGATATTATTTATATGACCAGAGTGCAAAAGGAACGTTTCACTGATCCTATGGAATATGAAAAGGTGAAAAATGTATATGTCCTGAGGGATCATATGCTTAAGAACACAAAAGAAAACCTCAAAGTCCTGCATCCGTTGCCAAGGGTTAACGAGATACATACCGATGTTGACAGGAACAGCAAATCTTATTATTTCCAGCAGGCCCTTAACGGAGTATATACAAGGCAGGCTATAATAACCAGATTAATGGGTCTTAAATAAAATATTTAAACATGAAAGAACCAAAACAACTGAGCGTCAGCGCTATTGAAAACGGAACAGTTATAGACCATATTCCCGCATCGAATTTATTTAAAGTAATACAGATACTGGGCCTGGACAGAATAAGTAACCAGATTACTTTCGGGACAAACCTTGAAAGCAAAAAACTGGGAAGAAAAGCAATTATAAAACTTGCAGGTGTCTTTTTTGAAGAAGATGATATAAACAGGATAGCACTGGTAGCCCCTGAGGCGAAACTAAATATTATAAAGGATTACGAGGTTGTTGAAAAAAGTATTGTGAAAGTGCCGGATGAAATAACAGGTATTGCCAAATGTGTCAATCCGAAATGCATAACTAATTTCGAATCGGTGCCAACCAGGTTCAGGGTTGTGTCAAAGAAAGATGTAGCGCTCAAATGTCATTACTGTGAAAAAATAACAGACCAGGAAAATATGGTTATTTTATAAAAACGATGAAAGACGAACCCTTCGGCAAGCTTCTAGGACAGGCTCAGGTCGGGCGACGAAGACAAACGGGTAATAAGGTTTACAGAAATGGCCCCGGTTATCTTATCCTGTCGTATGATTTTATAAGCAACTCATCTTTTAGTATCCCCCTGAAGGCAAGATAACCGAATATTACTCCTGCAACGGGAAACATAAGTTTAATATTAAAAATAAGTTCCGCTTCGAGCTTCCTTCCCGTATAAAAAATGTAAAACAGCATCAGAAGCAATCCTCCTGCAAGCAGCAGGCTTGAAAAAACGGTAAGCCTGATCTGCAACTTCCTCTTTTTGAAAAGAAAGACAGATACTATATATAAAACAGGCACTGCAATAAGTATAATGGTTAAAGGAAGTGATTTTTCCACCAACTCTGTCAGCATGCCATCGTCTGTAGCATAGATGCCCCTGTAATTGAGCTCGTAGCCGGCACCGTCGTCACTTACGAGGCGTACTATGGGACCCCTGAGTAAAAAAGCCGACAAAGCAGCCGCAATAGCAAGGTAAAGGCTTTGTATTCTCTGGATCATGAATTATATGCTTTTGATTTTTGTAAAGTTACTTTCTTTTCCCGAAATAGCTCCAATCCAGGTAATATAATATTTTAAGTGATATACTATTGGTTGCTCCCGTACCAAACATATGCCGCATATTCTCATGGAAGTCGTAATAGATCCTGTCAGAGTCAGCATAAATTGAATTTTTCCATACAAGAGACAATTCACTTCCCGGCGCAAACCTCCATGTATAGACCATATCACTAGTAAAGGCATTATAATTATAATCGTGGTTGTCAGTATAATCAGAAACGTCAAGACTACCGTCATCCTTCAGGAGGTAATAATCTCCCGTATAATCGGCACGTGACCAGTAATGTCTCATCCTGAAAGACAGATACATATCAGGTGTAAAAATGTAATCGCCGCTAAGAGTCGTCGATATTGTCGAATTATCCCTCAGGCCGAAATGAACATCCGTATAATCGGTATATGCAAATCCTAAATCATTTTTATTTTTCTCATAAGATATATCAGCACTTACAAGGGTACGGGATGAAATTTTTATTTCAGGCTTAGCTGATAAGGAAAAACCATACTGGCCAAGATCCGAATAAATCTTTGTCGTTGAGACGGAAAAATTAAAATATAACTTTTTGCTTTTGTCAGTATCAAAGTTAATCATGCCCATCAATTCCCCGGGTCTGTGGTAATGCCGTCCCTCCAGTCTGGGTTCATAATAATCGTCTTCTCCTGCAGGGCTGAATTCAGCTTTTATCGACAACGACCAGTAATTATCAAAAAGTGTCATAGAATTAAAGCCAATATAAGATCCTGTATAAAGCCTTGGTTTATACAACTGGTTATAATTAAACGACAGTGAATTTCGTGTGGTATATATCTTCCAGAAAGGCTGGAAAGTATTATATGATATTTCGAAAGTGTTATTGAATTCATTATTACGGCGCAGGTAACCCATATCATTTGGGTCATATGTATCAGATAATGCTGAAAGCGAATAGGATGCTCTGAACCTGCCTCCCGTCTTACCACCACTGATATCATATGAATGGCCGAAGCTGTTATCATTTTCAGCAAAGTATTTCTGACTTACTGTACTCCTTGCCGAGACAGAATATTGTTTTGTTCTGTCCTGTATCTTAAATTCTGCCCCGGTCACATTTGCAGCATACCTGTTTATATTTTTATCCCATGGTCTCCAGACATTTGTATTCATTAAGCTAACAAATGATCCGTTGGGTAATGTCTGATCCAGCACCAGCATATTATAATTTGCAAGCGGGTCTGTCTGTACGGAACGGTCTTCACCTGTAACAGTATCGGTAAGAATAGCATGCATAGGCTTTGTAAAAGCATTGAAAAATCCTATACCCAGTCCCGATCTTGTTCTTCCCGATATCTTGCTTGCATTAAACAGGGATGATTCGGCAGGGTTATAATCTACAATCTCATTAATCTTAAGACTGTCGGCTATATTATCATGATATGCAGGGCTTGAACCTATTCTGCGTGAATAGAACATATCACCGCGGTTAAACAATTCCGTCCCCTCCATAAAGAATGGTCTCTTTTCATTATATTTTACCTCATACGGGGTAAGATTTAATACCATATCATCTGACTGTACCTGGCCGAAGTCAGGTATCGTGGTAGCATCCAGTGTAAAACTCTCATTAATGCCATATTTAATATCCACACCGCCGCTGGCCGTATAATCTGTCTCCATACCATTATATTTTTCGATATAACCCGATATATAAGGTGTAAAGCTCAGTCGTACAGGCGACTTGATATCGGTTAGCCTTGTAAGCTCACCCAGGTGGTCAAATGTTGAACCGGATTCCCTGTCCACATAGTTCCATGAGGATACTTCCCTGTACCGCCGTATTTCTCTCCAGAAATTTATGCCCCATGTCTGGGCCGGCGTGGTGGAAAAACGCAACGCCGAATAAGGAATCTTTATTTCAGCGATCCAGCCGTTTTCTGTTACCTTTACACTACTGTACCATACAGCGTCCCAGCTTACATCGCCAAATCCCCACTTATTTTCACCTGATGATCTCGCCTTCATATCTATCTGGACTCCGGATGCGGATACTTTGAATGTTTCGCCATTTAATCCGTCATTGAATGTGCTTATGTCTATATAGAAATAATCGGCATTAAGATTATCATCTCTCTTACCAAGGTCTCTGAATATACTATCGGGAGAATTATCATGCATTACAGCTGCTATATAAATTGCTTCATCATCAAATAGCAGTCTTACCTCAGTCATAAGCTTTGACGGTTGCCCTCCGTAGGGTGAATACTGACGGAAGCCATCTGCCACATTTGATAGTCTCCAGGCCTGGTCGTTAACATAGCCGTCAATAACCGGAGGTTCTTCAGCCCTTACCGCAATCATACTCTTCTTATCTGTTTCAGACTGAGCTAAAACTCCTTCGGCACATAGAAATGAAAACAAAAAAACGATATTTGCCAGCAAGGCATGATTAAAATTCATTTGTCAACGGTAATTATATTACTTATGAACTTAAATTCTGTAAATACAACCAGTCAAGGTAATACAAAATTTTCAGAGAAAAACTATTGGACATACCGCTATCAAACATATGTCTTAGATTCTCCCTGAAATCATAATAGACCTGATCGGAATCGGAATATATGGAATTTTTCCATACTACTGACATTTCACTTCCCGGGGCAAATCTCCAGGTATATACAAGGTCGATATTCCAGGCATTATAGTTATAATCGTAATTGCCAACCATACTGCTGTCCGAGAGAGAGCCGTCCCTGTTTAAGGTATAATACTGGTCAAGATAGTCGGCCCTTGACCAGTAATGACGAAAACGAGCCGATAAATAGGAATCTGCAGAAAATATATACCCCGCACTCAGCTTGTTTTCTATCGTAGTATTATTTCTCAAACCGAAGTAAATTATCTCTTGCTCTTCATCATAATCCACATAACCTATATCATTCAGATTATTACGTAAGGCAAATTCATAATCAATTGATATTCTGTCTGACACCTTGAATAATGGGCTGAATGAAAAACTGTACATATACTGGTTATAAAGCGACCATATTTTATCATAGCTAAGACGTATATTTCCCGATAATCTTTTACTCTGATCAGTACTGATCCATATATTGCCTCCTAATTGCCTGCCTTTATGATAATACCATCCGTCGACACGCGGCTCATAATAATCATCATCTCCTTCAGGCTTATATTCGACTCCCAACATTACCGAAAGATGATTTACAAAAGTAGAGTAAGAATTGAAATCATACTCCGAGCCTGTAAATATCCTGGGTTCATAGAGCATAAAGTGACGGTAAGTAATGGATTTCGTCGTATTCAGTATTTTCCAGAAAGGCTGGAATACATGATATGACACATTCAATTCATTCTGAAGCTCATTATTTCTTTTCATATAACCCATATCATTATGATCATATGTCTCTGATGATGCTTCTATCTGGTACTGAAAGCGGAGGTTCCCTCCTGTTTTCCCGGCACTAAGCTCAAAAGAGTGTCCGAAATCATTATCAGCATCATTATAATATTTTTGAGAAACAGCCGCACTGCCCGATACCGAATACAACATGCTTTTATCCTTAATATCAAATTCAGTGCCCGTAACACCGGCAGTGTAGAAGTATTCATTCTTTACAGCATTGCGCCATACGTTTGTATTGAAAAGGCTTATATAGGAATTATTATTAAGACTCTGATCAAATATTATCAGGTTATAATTAGTAAATGGGTTGGTCAAAGCCTTACGCGTTTCACCTGTTTCAATATCTTCAATTGTTGCATAAGTTGAATTAGTCATTGCATTGAATATGCCTATACCCAACCCGGTTTTAGTTCTACCTGATATCTTTGTTGCATTTATCAGCGGGGATTCCAGCGGATTAAAGCTAACCTCTTCTTCAGGGCCCAGTTCGTCATAAACAGCATCATAGGCTTTAGGAGTGGAACCAATCCTCCTCGAATAAAAAACGCCTCCTTTATCAAATAATTCGGTTCCTTCCATGAAAAAAGGCCGTTTCTCATTGTACCGAACCTCATACGGTGAAAGGTTAAGAACCTGGTCATCCGATTGTACCTGCCCGAAATCAGGAACAAGGGTTGCATCAAGAGTAAAAGATTCATTAATTCCGTATTTAATATCCAGACCTCCGTTATATGTGAAATTACTGACCGGATTATTATCAGGATTATGATCAAAATAACCGGACACATAAGGAGTAAGAGATAAACGCAAGGGAGGCTCTATATTCCTGATGTCTCTCATTTCTCCAAGATGATTAAATGATCTCCCTGTCTCTTTGTCAACATAATTCCATGAGGATTGCTCTCTTGATCTCCTTACTTCACGCCAGAAATTAATCCCCCAGGTCTGTACGTCTTCTTTAGGAAAACGCAGAGCCGAATAAGGTATACGGATCTCGGCTATCCATCCGTCCTCAACTATTGACGTACTGCTTTCCCATACAGCATCCCATGAACTACCCATTGAACGTGGAGGGCTATCGGACTGAACCCCTGATGATGATATTTTAAAAACCGCCCCGTTAATACCATCATTATACGGGCTTAGGTCTATAGTAAACTGATCAGCATTCAAACTATAGGAATCTCTCTGCCCCAGTTCCCTGTATATACTGTCAGGGCTGGGGTCATACATCATGGCGCCTATATACAATGCAGTATTATCATAGAGCACCCTGATTTCCGTACGGTATTTGCTTGGCGATCCGCTGAAAGGAGAATACTGGATAAATTTATCTGCTATATCGGCGATCAGCCATATTTCTTCATCAAGGATCCCATCAATTACCGGAGGTGTTTCTATCTTTACAGCCGTTATGCTTCTCTGCACTAAATCGGGATTATCCTTTTTATCTTTTTTCGCACCGGCAGAAACATTGCCCGAAAACAAAACAGTCAATAATATAAATATCCATCCTTTTAAAATCATATTACATCTACCCATACCTATTCGACTGTAAAACAATGTTTTATATAATCTGTTCAAAAAAGGCCTCAAAAATATGCCAAAAATAGCATTATGAAGACACTATCAAACTCATATGAGGAAAGCTTAACAATTTTTAACAGACAGAGGCTTCTTATCTTTCAGTATTAAAACGAATTCACAGGTAAGTCGTTTACATATTCCGGCTTCTTCTTTTAACATTTTTTAATTAACCCTTATCTCATCTTCAGGTTATAATTGAATTTAATTATTCATTTTTGCATAGATGTTTAGGAATAATATACAATTGACATGAGTCATATTATTTAAATCATCCATCCTGTTTAACATTAGTATACTTTGATTGTTCTGATATATTATAAGACCGGCCACAGTAGAAATTAAAGACTAAAATGAAAAAGAAAAAGAAAAATACAAGACAGGTAATAACATACATCGGCATCACTATTGTGATTATCATTATCCTATATCCGAAATTCGGCAAACAGATTTTTTCGAAACAGGATGATCCCGGGCTTAGGGGTGGAAGGGCTACCCAGATACTCAATGTGTCAGGTTTTCTCGTAACGCCGACCGAGATGAGTGAGATGGTTAACAGGGTAGGAACCCTTATGCCTTATGAGGAAGTGGAACTGTCATTTGAAACATCCGGAAAAATTACTGCTATATATTTTGAAGAAGGTACTATCGTGAAAAAAAGCGACCTGCTGGGTAAAATAAATGACAGGCCTCTTCAGGCACAGTTATTAAAACTGGAAGCGCAAAAAAAACTTTGGGAGGATAAAGAATACAGGCAGAGAGCATTGCTGGAAAAAGATGCTATCAGTCAGGAAAGTTATGATCAGATTGTTACTGAGCTGCAATCTACAGAGGCAGATATTATGCTTGTAAAAGCCCGTATTGCCGAGACTGAGCTCAGGGCTCCTTTCGATGGCAGAATAGGGCTAAGATATATCAGTGAAGGCAGTTTCGTATCTCCTAATTCCAAAATAGCCAGACTGGTAAAAATTAAACCGCTGAGAATAGAATTCTCATTACCCGAACGTTATGCAAATGAAATAGAAACAGGTATTCCTATAAGTTTCAGTGTTGACGGTTATGACGAGCTTTTTTCAGCCGAAGTATACGCGATAGACCCTAAGCTGGATTTAAATACCAGAACTATCATTGTCAGGGCATTATATCCGAATAGAAACGAAGAGCATAAGCCGGGCAGATTTGCAGGCATCACTCTCAAACTTAATGAAATAAAGGATGCCGTATCAATACCCACCGAGGCACTTATCCCTGAGATGGATGGAGAAAAGGTATATCTCTATAAGTCGGGTAAGGCTCATAAGGTTGGTGTAACTACAGGTATAAGGACCGAATCCCGTATACAGATTAAACAGGGAATTGATTCCGGCGACACCTTGATTGTATCCGGTATTCTTCAACTGAGAGAAGGCTTACCTGTTGTACTTGATTCCTTAATAAATAACTGATTTTGATTTATGAGTATATCATCCATAAGTATAAAAAGGCCGGTACTTGCCTCCGTTTTTTCAATAGTCATCGTATTGTTCGGAATGATAGGCTTGACATTTCTGGGAGTTCGTGAATTTCCCAGTGTCGACCCTCCTATTATTACAGTAAGCACATCATATCCCGGGGCAAACTCTGACGTTATTGAAACTCAGATAACCGAACCTCTTGAGCAATCTATTAACGGCATACCGGGGGTTCGTACCCTTACAAGTGTAAGCAGGCAGGGAAGCAGCAGGATAACTGTAGAATTTGAGTTAAGCGTTGATATGGAGACAGCAGCTAATGATGTCAGAGATAAGGTATCACAGGCTCAAAGAAGACTGCCCAGAGACGTTGATCCTCCTACAGTATCAAAAGCTGATGCAGATGCAAGCCCTATCATGTTCATAGCAATACAAAGCAAAGCCAGATCACTTCTTGAGATATCTGAAATAGCTGAGCTGACTTTTAAAGAGCAACTGCAAACAATACAGGGAGTGAGTTCAATAATGATCTGGGGAGAAAAAAGATATGCAATGAGACTATGGCTGGATCCCGTGAAGCTTGCAGGATACCAGTTAACACCTCTTGATGTAAGGAATGCAATAACAAGGGAAAACATAGAACTACCTTCGGGAAGTATTGAAGGCACCACTACGGAACTTACCATAAGGACACTTGGTCTTATGTCAACACCGGAAGAATTCAATAATCTTATTATCAAAGAATCAGAAGGACAAATAGTCAGGTTCAGAGATATCGGAAGAGCAGAACTGGGCCCTGAAGACATAAGGGGCATAATGAAATTAAATGGGATCCCGACAGTGGGTGTTGTGATCGTTCCTCAACCGGGCGCCAATCACATAGATATTGCTGATGAGGTTTACAGCAGGCTTGACTATATAAAAAAGGACCTTCCTGAGGATGTCAAAATTGAAATAGGGTTTGACAATACAGAATATATCCGCACATCGATAAAAGAAGTCGTTAGTACCATAGTTACCGCTTTTATACTTGTTATAGTCATCATCTTCTTTTTCCTGAGAAACTGGCGATCCACACTAATCCCGATTATAGTAATACCTGTGTCACTTATAGGTTCTTTCTTCGTGATGTATATTGCTGATTTTTCCATAAATGTATTAACCCTTCTGGCTATTGTGCTTGCAATAGGTCTTGTTGTAGATGATGCAATTGTGATGATGGAGAATATATATGTTAAAATTGAATCGGGCATGGAGCCCTATGAAGCAGGGATAAAGGGCTCAAACGAAATATTCTTCGCCATAATATCAACTACTATAACCCTGATCTCAGTTTTTATTCCCATAGTTTTTCTTCAGGGTATGACAGGACGATTATTCAGGGAATTCAGTATAGTGATTGCCGGTGCAGTTGCCATTTCATCCTTTGTTGCCCTTACCCTGACACCGATGTTGTCAACGAGGATACTAAAGGCAAGAACAGGTAAAGGATGGTTCTATAATAAAACAGAGAAGTTCTTCATATCACTTAATGAAAAATACAGGTCTTCATTAGACAGTTTTATCAGGCACAGGAGATATTCTCTTTTCATACTTATTGCGGCTGTAGCTGTTACAGTTATACTTTTTACTTCAATACCATCCGAGATGGCGCCTCTGGAGGACAGATCACAGATTTCTGTCAGTACGGTGACCCCGGAAGGATCGACTTATGAATACGTTCTGGATTATGTAAATGATATAGCAAATCTTGTTGATAGTATTGTTCCTGAAAAGGGAAAAATGACATCAATGGTCAGAGGAGGAGGAGGAAGCCTGAGGCTCGTACTGGTAAAACCGGATGAGAGAGAACGGTCACAACAGGAAATAGCTGATGAAATGGCTACCGAACTAAGAAAGAAGACCAAAGCTCTTGCCAGGGTAACACAACAATCGACATTCGGGGGGAGGCGTTCGGGATTGCCTGTTCAATATGTTTTGCAGGCTACCAGCATTGATAAACTGAGAGAAGTAATACCTCCGTTTATGGAAAGGGTAAGCAACAGCGAAATTCTTCAGATGGCTGATGTAAACCTTAAGTTTTCAAAACCTGAATTGCAGATACATATTAACAGGGATAAGGCAAATGCCCTGGGTGTAACAACACAAAACATAGGTCAAACACTACAGTTGGCGCTGAGCGGGCAAAGGTTCGGTTACTTTTTTATGAACGGGAAACAATATCAGATTCTTGCAGAACTTGCACGCGAGGACAGAAACAAACCTTTGGATCTGAGATCATTATATGTCAGGAATAATGGAAATGAAATGATCCAACTGGATAATTTTGTTGAGCTCTCCGAAGAGACAGCCCCTCCTCAACTATACAGATATAACAGGTTTGTAGCAGCAACGATATCGGCCGGACTGGCAAAAGGAAAAACTATCAGTGAAGGACTGGAAGAGATGGATAAAATAGCAAAAGAGGTACTTGATGATTCGTTCAGAACAGCTCTGGCAGGTGATTCTAAAGACTTCAAAGAAAGCTCTTCCAGCCTGATGTTTGCCTTTATTCTCGCTATTATACTCATATTCCTTGTCCTGTCGGCTCAGTTTGAGAGTTTTTCCGACCCTCTGATAGTAATGATGACCGTTCCGCTGGCTCTGACAGGGGCATTGTTTTTTCTTTGGTATTTTGATGTCACCATAAATATATTCAGCCAGATAGGAATTATCATGCTGATAGGACTTGTTTCGAAAAACGGAATATTAATAGTAGAATTTGCAAATCAGAGGAAAAGAGCAGGAATGAATAAATTCGATGCCATCAAACATTCTGCTTCTGCCAGGTTCAGACCTATACTAATGACCAGCCTGTCAACTATACTGGGAGTATTCCCTCTTGCAGCAGGTTTCGGAGAAGGGGCTGAGAGCCGTGTTTCAATGGGTATAGCTGTTGTCGGAGGATTATTTGTTTCGACATTCCTTACGCTTTATGTAGTACCTGCTATTTATACTTATATTTCAAGCGACAGAAAAAACGGTAATAATGAGAATTAGCACAATAATATTATTCCTGTTAATGGAGATTGCAGTGCCGGTGTTTATTTCAGGACAGGAGATATATGATCTTAAAAAATGCATTGCAACAGGGCTGGAAAACAATTATTCAATATTAATTGCAGGCAATCTTGAAGATGTTGCCGCCAGTAACGCAACTCCGGGAAATGCAGGCCTTTTACCTTCGATAGATCTTACAAGCAGATACGGTGGAACAGTAAACTCTACTTTTCAGAATCTGTCAGACGGGAGTGCCGACAATACTTACGGCGAGCATAACAGGAATGCTTCTGCAGGTGTGTCAGTTAACTGGACCATATTTGAAGGGTACAATGCCAGGATCACATTAAGAAAGCTTAATGAACTAAAAGCTTTGGGAGAGCTTAATACCCAGATTGCAATCGAGACCCTCGTCTCCGGTATTGCTGCGGAATATTATTTTTATATGCAACAAAAACAACTTTATAAAAACCTTGAGTTTGCCGTTGAATTGTCAAAAGAGAGAGTAAGGATTGATGAAGAACGCTACCTTCTGGGTGCAGGTTCGAAACTTCAGCTCTTACAGTCTGAAGTCTATCTGAATTCGGATAGTTCAAGGCTAGCAAAGCAAAACGAGGTATTAAGGTCTTCCGAGATAAGGCTTAATAAGCTAATGGCAGTACCAAAGCTTGAGCAAAGCCCGGTAATTATTGACAGCGTATTTGATATAAGTAAAGAGCTTGATTATGATGTGCTTACAGAAAGCGTTTACAATAATAATTCAAGTTTACTTAAAGCATTAAGTAACAAGAAAATAACAGAATACGATTATCGCATAATAGCATCGAGGTCATACCCTTATGTTATAGCATCAACAGGCTACAACTATAATTTCAATAAGTATGAAATGAGCCCTGTATCATCTCAGCATACCACAGGTATGAACTATGGCCTGACAGTAGGTATAGATATTTTTGACGGTTTTAACCGCAGAAGGGAAAAACAGAATGCACTTATCGGGATTAAAAACGATTCCCTGCAATATCTGCTTACCGAACAGGAAATTATCGGCGATCTTATTACACTTTATTCAGCTTATACAAATAATCTTTTTCTCATGGACCTCGAGGAACAGAATCTTTCAACAGCATCTGAAAACCTTGATATTGCTTTTGAAAGATACAAACTGGGAAATTTATCCGGGATTGAACTAAGGGAAGTACAGAAAAGCTATCTGGATGCCAAAGAAAGCCTTTTATCCGTCCAGTATCAGGTTAAAAGCGCTGAGATATCGCTTATGCTTATCTCCGGACAGATAATGAGCTATTATAATCATATAAATTGATTATAAAACCGACTAACGACAAACGACCAAAGGCTAACGACATGTTCCTTATTTGCCGTTCGTCTTTGGTCGTTCGCCTTTTGTCTTTATTATAGTGATATTATATCCTATAATCTTAATAATCAATTATTTCCCAGGATAAGAGGAAGTCCGTTTTCGCCTGCTCCGACTACCACTACCTTTGTGTTCGGCGATTCAGCCAGTTTGAGAGTTGCGTCTATACCTTTCTGTGTTAGTATCCTGTCAGTAAGACTCGCACTGATGATCCTGTTATAATTGGCTATACCGGCAGCTTCAATTTCTTTCCTTTCTGCTTCAAGTTTCTCCCTCTCATTTATAAAAGTCATGGCCAGGGCTTCCTGCTCTCTTGTAAGCTTGGATTCAATAGCCTTCTTAATATCAGCCGGAAGGTTTATAGATCGTATCAAAAGAGCTTTCATATCGATATTGTTCTGACGTAATATATCAGCCGTTTCCTGTATAATAGCCGCTTCCACCTCTGATCTCTTTGTAGAATAGATCTCCTCTGCGGTATAACGTCCTGTTACCTGTCTTACAGTCGATCGTACCTCAGGTATTACCAGACTGTTAACATAATTCTCTCCAAAGGTCTCATGCAGATATCCTATCCTGTCATATAGCGGATTAAACCTTACCGTAACATCTACATTTACACTAAGCCCGTTTTTATCAAGTACATCCATTGTCTCCTCGCTTTTCTGCTCCTTGACATCATATTTATACAAAGAATTCCAGGGGGCCACGAGCTTAAGCCCGGTACCTACAATCTTGTCTTTATCAAGCACACCCGAAATAGTCCTGAATAATACTGCTCTTTCCCCCGGTCGTATAATGTAGAACATTCTGCTTCCAAACAGAAGTAATAATATGATTACCACTGCCAGAGTAATAATAACTGTTTGTCGTTGTTTCATTATATGTATTTTTTTTATAATTACTTCTTTATGAAATACAAAAATAGTGTAAAATTTGTTCGTATCCTTATAAATAACATTTACTTTTTTCTAAATTGGCATCAAGTTAAAAGACTAATTCCAGAATTACAAACATGAAAGAAACAGAATTAATCACAAATGATGACGGTAGTATTTTTCACCTAAAGCTAAAACAGGGAGAAGTATCCGAGAAAATAATCATTGTGGGTGATCCCGGGAGGGTTGATATGCTCGGCCGTAAACTGCATAATATCAGAACAAAACGGAAGAACAGGGAATTCTACACTATAACCGGGTCTTACGGTAAAAAGGATGTAAGTATAATATCAAGCGGTATAGGAACAGATAATATTGATATTCTTATAAATGAACTGGATGCCTTGTTTAATTATGACCTGAGATCAAAAGAACCTTTGTCCGGTAAAACTTCATTGTCAATCATCAGGTTAGGCACGTCGGGAGGGCTGCAGCCCGACATTCATCCCGGGCAGGCAATAATTACCGGGAAGGCTATCGGGTTTGATGCTGTAATGAATTTCTATGACGGCATAGAAAATATCACGGATCCCGTTTTTGAAGAGGAGTTTATCAGGCACACATCATGGTCCGGCAGGTTACCCAGACCATATATTATTGATGCAAACAGTGACCTGATGAACCTCTTTCAGGCAACAGGCTTCATTACCGGAATGACCATTTCAGCTCCGGGCTTTTATGCCCCTCAGGGGAGAAGACTTAGCTTATCACCTGTTGACCCCGGCATTAACGATAAAATAATGTCATTCAGGTACAAAGAAATAAAGATACTGAATTATGAAATGGAGAGTTCGGCATTATACGGTCTTTCAGCTTTGCTGGGACATAAGGCTCTTACCATCTGTGCTGCAATAGGAAACAGGGTTACCGGGAAATTCTTCAATGATTATAAATCTGTTATGGATAAACTGGGTACCACGGTCCTTGATATTATCTAAAACCACTCATTGATGCAGGAATTGCATGATCTCAGACACCATAAACTCTGCAGCCTTACCATTACCATAAAATCCGGGATAGCTCAACTCACGGGCCTCCATCATGCTGTAATATCCCTCCTTAATCTTTTCGCGGTCAGCGTCCACCAGCAGTGCAGTACCGTTTGTGACGAGCTCGGTCCATTCTGTCTCCGACCTGAGTACAAGACAGGGTCTTCTGAAAAAATGTGCTTCTTTTTGCACACCGCCTGAATCAGTACATATGATTGCAGCATTTTTTTCCAGCAGTATCATCTCAAGATATGATACCGGGGATAACAGCTTTACAGTACTGATTGAGCTGATCTTTTTCAGTAATAAGGGATTATTTACTTCCAGTGCATTCATAGTCCTGGGATGAAAAGGAAGTATAAGCAAGATATTATTATCGACGGATAGTTCTATCAAAGTACTTAGTATTGAATCGAGTCTTTGAGAAATATCCGTGTTGTTCTGACGGTGTATGGTAGCCAGTATATATTTACCCGGCTCTGCCCCCATCTTATCGAAAAAACCGTTAATCTTTTTATTTGCCAGTTTTCCGTAAAACAGGCTGTTATCATACATAATATCTCCCGAAAGGAATATTTTAGGGTTATCCATGTTGAAAGGAGGACTTGCATCGGGTCTTATCCCTTCTTTCATCAGGTTTTTTAATGCTGTCCCGGTAGGTACAAAAAGAATAGTGGAGATATGATCGCTAAGCAACCTGTTTATTTCCTCCGGCATTTCTTTCCTGTATGATCTCAGTCCTGCTTCCACATGCACAACAGGTATTCCAAGCTTTGAACCGGCAATAGCTGCTGCCAGGGTTGAATTAGTATCTCCGTAGATAATCATAGCGTCAGGTTGTTCTTTAAAGATTATCTCTTCAATACCGGTTATCATAGAAGCTGTTTGTCTTCCGTGCCTGGCAGATCCCACGCCGAGGTTATAATCCGGTTTGGGTATCTCAAGTTCATCAAAGAATATTTCAGACAATTCCCTGTCATAATGCTGGCCAGTGTGTAGGATGATCTCTTTAATAAGGTCACTGTAATCCCTTCTTAACACTCTGCTGATGGCTGACGCTTTAATTATCTGAGGTCGTGCGCCAACTATATTAAGCAGCTTTTTACTTTGCATAGCTAACTGCTCTTGTTTCTCTTATCACGGTAATCTTTACCTGACCCGGGTAAGTCATTTCTGTTTGTATTTTTCTGGCAATGTCATTAGACATTGATTCGGCTTCCTTGTCGCTGACAGCGTCAGCGCCTACTATTACCCTGAGTTCACGTCCTGCCTGTATAGCATATGTTTTCATAACCCCCGGATACTCAAGTGCCACTGATTCAAGTTCTTTCAGTCTTTTTATATATAATTCGACCACTTCTCTCCTGGCGCCTGGCCTTGCTCCTGAGATGGCGTCGCAGACCTGCACTATAGGTGCTATCAAAGAAGTCATCTCCACTTCGTCATGGTGTGCTCCTATCGCATTAAATACTTCAGGTTTTTCCTTGTATTTCTCAGCCAGCTTCATTCCGTATATTGCATGCGGAAGTTCGGGTTCATCGTCAGGCACCTTACCCAGGTCGTGAAGCAGGCCGGCACGTTTTGCAAGCTTTGCATTCAGTCCCAGTTCAGATGCCATAATTGAACAAAGATTGGCAACCTCCCGGCTATGCTGAAGCAGGTTTTGTCCATATGAAGATCTGTACTTCATCTTACCGATCAGCCTTACCAGTTCAGGATGAAGTCCGTGAATACCCAGGTCTATCGCAGTTCTCTTCCCAACCTCTACAATCTCCTCTTCGATCTGGTTACGTGTTTTCTCAACTATTTCCTCTATTCTTGCCGGGTGTATCCTGCCGTCACTAACCAGTTGATGTAATGACAACCTTGCTATTTCCCGTCTGACAGGGTCAAATGCGGAAAGAACGATTGCTTCGGGAGTATCATCGACAATAATTTCCACACCCGTCGCAGCTTCGAGGGCTCTTATATTACGCCCTTCTCTTCCTATTATACGACCCTTTATCTCATCCGATTCAATATTGAACACCGTTACTGCATTTTCAATAGTTGTCTCTGTGGCTACCCTCTGTATTGTCATCATGACGATGCGTTTTGCTTCCTTGCCGGCTGTCATTCTTGCTTCGTCCATGATCTCATTGATATAAGACATAGCTTCGGTACGTGCTTCTTCTTTCAGAGATTCTATCAGCTGGGCCTTTGCTTCATCTGCCGAGAGGCTGGAAATAGCTTCGAGTTCTTCAACCTGTTGTTTATGCATCTTGCTTAACTCTTCTCCCCTCTTCTCTACAATCTCCAGTTGTACATTCAGATTTTCGCGAATAGCTTCCATCTCATTCTTTTTTCTGGCCGTCTCCTCCAGTCTCTGCGACAACGAAGACTCTTTTTGCTTAATCCTGTTCTCAGCCTGGGCAATCTTGCTGTTCTTCTCACTGATATATTTCTCGTGTTCAGATTTAAGCTGCAGAAACTTTTCTTTTGCCTGCAGGATTTTTTCCTTTTTTATAACCTCTGCCTCATTTTCAGCTTCAGCAATCATTTTAGTACTTCTCCTTTTCAGGGTCAGTTGCCATAGAAAAAATGATAACACAGCGCCTGTTATAAGAATACCGGCACACACGAGCAATTCGGGCAAACCGAGTATTATTCCTGATAATATTGATTCTACCATAATAGATATTTATTAAATTAAAACCCGCAAGGTTCCTTCAACTTTAAAAAAACCCCATTTAATCATGGATGGAGCTGCTAATTTGGGTCGGACTTCCACTGTCCCGCTTTCGCGGAATTCACGGCTAACCGTGATTGAGGCCTGCCCTAGTCACATTAAGCTTGGCTCCAATTTTTAAAGTGTTGAGTTTCAAAAACGAATGAAGAAACAATGCGGGCAAATAAGTTTATTTATATTTTAAAGAACGTTTTCTTACTCTTGTGACAGGAGTACCGAATCAATCCTTTCGGAAATATCCTTAATAGTCTGTGACACATCATCATCTTCTACTTTCCTGTTAACATCCAGAAGCTGTATCACATACTGAAGTGCAGCCATAGCCAGAAAGTCCTGTATATCCTTATCAACATACCTCTGCTTATATCGCAGGACTTTTTCATTAATCATACGGGCTGCCTTCCTTATTCTCTCCTCCTCATCCCTGTCTATTTTCAATGGATAATATCTGTCTGCCACGTTCACTCTTATGGAAAGCTTATCATCCATTGTTATATATTATTTAAAAGAGCAATACAATTGTCTATTTCCCGCACCAGATTATTTATCCTTTTACGTGCAAGCCTGGTACTCTCGTCATCGCCTTTAATTGCACCGGATAATTGCAAATTGCTATATTTTTTCTCAAGTCTGTCTTTATCCTGTTCTGTACTACTGAGATTCTTAATAAGATCCTCCTTTTCTGACCGCTCCCTTATCAATTCTTCCTGCATCTTCCCGTACCTGTCCAGTAATTCCTCGACTTTTCTTTTTAGCAGTATAAGTTCTTCTACTTCACGCTCGGTCATTGGAAACTATTTAATACAAAATTAATATTGTTCCGGGTATTTACAAAAAAAATGATTCTTTTACTTTGGCATAAGACTTGTGTAATATAGATTTGCAGCAGTAATAAAATATATTTCATACAGCCTGAATGACTAACATATTTATCATAGTACTTTTCCTTTTGTCTGTTTATGAAGGACCGGGTAAATCTGAATTTTTCAGATCTCCTCTTGATATACCTCTTGTACTCTCTGCTAATTTCGGAGAACCGCGTTCAGGTCATTTTCATTCAGGTGTCGATTTCAAAACAGGAGGTATCACGGGAAAAACTGTTCACGCAGTTGCCCCTGGTTATATTTACCGTATATCAGTAAGCCCTACCGGATTCGGCAAAGCCGTTTACCTGAAGCATAATAACGGTTTATCAACGGTTTACGGGCATCTTGAAGCCTTTAGCCCTGAAATAGACGAGTATGTAAAAAAAGTACAATACAGGAATAAAAGCTTCAGTGTTAATGTTTTTCCTGATCCGGGCATATTCACATACAAGGAAGGAGATATAATAGGGTATTCAGGGAACAGTGGCAGTTCAGGAGGGCCTCATCTTCATTTCGAAGTAAGAAAATCAACAGGTGAAAAACCGGTCGATCCAAGCCAGTACTATAATATTGAGGATAATATAAAACCTGTTATAGGATCAGTAGTGATATATCCTTTGAAAAGAAGATCAGTAATCAATGGAAGCAATGAGAAGCTGATAATCAATGTTAAAGGTAATAGCGGCAGTTATAGCAGGAAGGATAATTCCGGTATAATTTTATCAGGACCGGTGGGTTTTGGTGTGAATACATGGGATTTCATTAACAACAGATGGAACAGGTGCGGTGTCAGGATTATAAACCTTAAGGTTGATAACAGTTTGATATACAGTCATACTATTGACGAATTCTCTTTTTCCGAAACAAGATACATAAACAGCCATATTGATTTTGAAGAAAATGTCCGAAACAATACCTATATACAGAAGATGTTCGTGGAACCCAATAACAGATTGAGCATTTACAATCATCTTGTGAACAAGGGAATTGTTGAAATGAATGATGGTGCAGACCACAAAATAGAAATAGGTGTTTCTGACTTTAACGGCAACTATTCAAAGGTAGAATTCATGGTAAGATCGGATACCACAAGATACCAGCCAGATGAAAAGCTTAAGGGCATAATGATGCCATCAGAGGGAAAAAATCAATATTATAATAGTGATATAAGATTATCATTCCCTGAATATTGTTTTTATGATACTCTTTATTTCGATTATAAAAAATCACCTTCCCCCGGGAATGAATTCCTGTCAGACCTGCATTATGTGCATTCAAAATATGTGCCTGTCCATAAGAATTTTAATATCGGGATCAGACCTGAGGGAAACATAACAGAAGAACTGAAATCTAAGCTGTGTCTTATATATATTGATGAAGAGGACATGAAAAATGTGCAGTATTCAGGTGGAAAATGGAATGAAGGTTTCATTGAAGGAAATGTGGGGAGCTTCGGTATTTATTCCATAGGCCTCGACACCGTACCGCCGGAGGTAAGACTAGTGAGGTTTCATAACGGCGACTCACTGGGTGAAGGCTCTTCACTGAATATTTCAATCGTGGACAGATTCAGCGGAATAAAAGATTATGAAGGTATTATAGATGGTAAATGGGCTTTGTTCGAATATGATCCTAAAAACTCGCTAATAAGCTATAAACCCGATCCTGACTATCTTGACAGTGGGAATAAACATCATCTCATTCTTAAGGTGAGGGATAACCTGGACAATGAAACTGCAATTGAACTTGATTTTTACTTCCGGGAATCACCATAGTATTTCCGGATAGACTCCTTTATCGACCATATCCTGTAAGCTTCTGACAACAAACGGTCTGTCCTCCCTGTAAGTGACACCGAACCATTTTTCGTCAGTCATAAGTATCCGGATATTGATATCTCCTTTTTTTACATAGACATCTACCGATGTCGGTATATCCAGTTCGGCTTTAGGATCATTGGCGCTGCGCCTGATGAAATTAATGAATTCTTCTTCAAGATATCTGAAGCAGGAAGGCTTAAAGCCCCAAAGGTTCATTGAGACTATCTCCTCACCGGTAAATTCAATTTCCCTTCCCTTTTCCCCGGGTGCAAAAATACCATCAGTTCTTTTTTCTATCTTCCTTGTTTCCACAATATTTACCAGGTTGCCATTATCATCTACACGGCAGACTCCGCGGTTTACATGCCCGTGCTCTGACAGAGTATTCCCCATCTTGTATCCAACAATGCAGTAATTATCTTCATCCTTATCATTTACCAGGAAGTCATAGAGTATTTTAAATGACTCCACACCATAGTAATCATCTGAATTGATCACACCAAAAGGTTCGTTTATCTTATCTTTTGCCACAAGTATTGCATGGCTTGTGCCCCATGGTTTCACTCTTTCAGGAGCATGCTCATAATTCAGCGGCAGATTGCTAAGGTCCTGGAATACATAATCTATATCCACTTTCCCTTTAAGAGGCTGCATAAAATAGGTTTTGAACTGTTCCTCTATATCCCTCCTTATTACAAAAATTATCTTACCGAATCCTGCTCTTGCAGCATCATATATTGAATAATCTATAATAGTCTGACCTGCCGGGCCGACCTTGTCTAACTGTTTGTCGCCGCCATAACGGCTGCCCATTCCTGCTGCCAGTACTAATAAGCTGGGTTTCATAGCTTGTTCCTTTTGGTTGAGGCAGCAAAAATAAGAAAAAAAAATCACTACCTTTATCCCTGTCACAATAATGTTCTACATATATTAAGGGATACGATTGTCTTCTGGTTAACAATATGTTATTGCTCAGAATTATTAATTTTAGACGAATATAAAAACTTTTATACATGAAAAAGACAGGTTTGACAATTCTTACGGTTATACTGCTGGCAGGACTTGCTTTACCCTTGGCAAACGCCTGCACTAATTTTTTGATTACAAAAGGGGCAAGCAAGGACGGGTCGACCATGATAACTTACTCTGCCGATTCACATGTACTTTACGGTGAGCTTTATTACTGGCCCGAAAGAGACTGGGAGCCCGGTTCTGTTCTGGAGGTTTATGAATGGGATACAGGTAAATTCCTGGGAACAATTCCTCAGGCAGATCATACCTATAATGTAGTCGGCAATATGAACAATCATCAACTGGCCATAGGTGAAACAACTTACGGGGGAAGAAGAGAGCTGAGAAACTCTGAAGGCATCATTGATTATGGCAGCCTTATCTATATTACCCTGCAGAGGGCCAGGAACGCAAGGGAAGCAATAAAGATCATGTCGGAACTGGTTGATAATTATGGATATTATAGCTCAGGGGAATCATTCTCAATAGCCGATCCTGAAGAAGTATGGATAATGGAACTGATCGGTAAGGGAAGCGACTCCAAAGGTGCCGTCTGGGTTGCAAGAAAAATCCCTGACGGGTATATTTCCGGACATGCCAATCAGGCCCGCATAACCACCTTCCCTATATCCGACGGCAAAACATCAATAACATCCCTGGAGCTTGACAAGATATCCGGCAAAGACATTGAAACTGTATATGCCTATGATGTAATAGATATGGCAAGGGAAAAAGGATGGTACGAAGGCAGGGATAAGGATTTCAGCTTCAGTGATACTTATGCCCCGCTCGACTTTGGCGCTGCACGAGCCTGTGAAGCCCGCGTATGGGCAGGATTCAATAAGGTTAATTCCGATATGGGTAAATGGACAAAATATGCAATGGGAGAAGACCTTTCAAGCCGTATGCCTCTCTGGATAAGGCCGGATGAGAAACTGAGCGTACATGATATAATGGAACTAATGAGAGACTATTACCAGAACACACCTATGGATATGTCGAAGGATATTGGCGCAGGTCCGTTTGCCAGCACAGTAAGATGGAGGCCAATGTCATGGGAAGTGGACGGAAAAAAATATTTCAACGAAAGAGCTATCTCAACACAGCAAACAGGTTTCTCATTTGTAGCACAATGCCGTAACTGGCTCCCCGATCCTGTAGGAGGAATACTCTGGTTTGGTGTTGATGATACTTATTATACAGTTTATTCCCCAATGTACTGTGGCATGAAGGAAATACCCGAATCATTTGCTGTCGGTAACGGTAACATTATGACATTCAGCGATAATGCTGCTTTCTGGGCATTTAACCAGGTATCTAATTTTGCCTACAGCAGAAGACTACCTATGGAAGATGATATTAAAAATAAGCAAAGAGAACTGGAAAAAGGATATATCGAAGAAATATCTGTAGTCGATCAGGTTGCAGCCGGACTTTACGAGAAAGACCCAAAATTAGCATTAAAATATATAACCGATTATTCGGTCGATGCCGGAAACAATACAGTGTCGGAATGGAAAAGTTTTTATGCTTTTCTTTTTGCGAAATTCATGGATGGTAATATTAAAAAAAGCAGGGAGGTGCCCAAAGGATATAAATTTATGACTCCTGAAGTCTCCCAACCCGGCTATAGTAAGGAATGGTACAAGCTGATAATAAAGGAAACAGGTGATAAGTTCAGGGAAAAATAATCCTGTCCTTTAATATTTAAAAAAGATATCTTATATTTGCGACCTCAAAATAAGAAGGACTATGAACTTGATGAATGTTGTCGAAAAAGAATATGCTGTAAGCAATGATTACCCGGATTTTAAGGCCGGTGATACCATTACGGTACATTACAAGATCAAAGAAGGTAATAAAGAGAGAATACAACAGTTCAGAGGTGTTGTGTTACAAATAAAAGGGACAATGCATACTCAGACTTTTACAGTCAGAAAGATGTCAGGTAATGTGGGAGTAGAGAGAATCTTTCCTGTAGCCTCCCCTTTTATAGAAAAAATTGAGGTGAACAAACGGGGTAAGGTACGCAGGGCCAGAATATTCTATTTCCGTCAGCGTACCGGAAAGAAAGCAAAAATAAGGGAGAAAAAGTATTAAGGAACCGGAAAGGCTGCCCAAAGGCAGCCTTTTTTCTTAAGACTATAAAAAAGGTGCCCTATTCCTGCAGGGCACCTTAGTGACGATTTTGGATGGTAAATCAATCACTTACGGGCAAATCAGTCCGGAACACAAAATGTTCCTTCTCTTTTTTTATAAAAGGCGGAATACCGTATTCTTTCACTGCTATTATATGAATAAGCATATACTGATCTGAAGTATGACCTAAGAAGAGATAAGATAATATCGGATGTAATCAGATTACTGATCATTTGTCTGAAAGTAGTTTCAGACGCTGCAATTTTTGTTTTATGATTATTCAACCTTGATGAGTATTCCACGGATTCCGCCTTATAATTTTCCGTTTCTTTTTGTTTAATAATTATCATAACAAGATTAGACTTCAACACAGGTCAAATATGTGGCATATATGCTACAGGGATGTTAATACTTTACTAAGAAAATATGAAGATAGGGTTACAGCTACAGTAATATATTTTTAAAATGTAACCGAAATGTAATATTCTGTAGCTGCATTCGATAATTGTCGGCAGCAGGTACTATAACTTTTTTTCTATGAGTTCTGTTGCTTTAGCTCTGGCTTCCTCTATTATTTTGTCAGCCTCTTCTCCTGCTTTCTCCTCAAGCTGTGTAGCCTTTTTATCTGCTTCCTTTTTAAGCGTTTCGGCAGCTTTCGATGCAGCCATCTTTGCTATTACACCTTTATCCGCAGCTTCATCAATGAGCTTCTGAGCATTAATACCGGCTTCGTTTCTTATCTTTCCTGCAACTTCTGCAGCTTCGGATTTAACCAGATCAGCTTTTTTCTGTGCCTCAGCCAGTATTTTATCAGCCTGCTTTCTTGCTTCCTCCGAAACCTGTTCCTTTACTTCTTCGACCTTTTGTTCCACTACTTCTCCGACTGCTTCCTTAACCGTTTCCTTTACATTAGCAGCGCCTTCTCCCTGTGCAAGTGAAGGAGCGATCTGAGGATCCTTAACCGTCCCTCCTATTTTTACATTCATTCGTATGGTCTCAGGCTGTTCGTATTTAATACCGAGCAGAACAGCCTTAGCTGCCAGCCCGCTCAGTACTGCTTTCATGCTACCCGGTAGCTTTGCTGAAGGAACCTCCACCTTTGCCAGGTAGTTAATAGTCTGGTCAAGGCCATGATCTCCACTGATTATCAGCTTCATATCACCCAATTTTGTATTGAATGGCTTGATATATACTCTACCATCCCTAATCTCAAATGATACATTGATATCTTTGAAAGTATTTGTGTATTCATCACCTATTTGCAGTATAGAAGCCATCTTCTCGTATACCGGAGAACTGACAAGTTGTATTTCATCGGATGTCATCCGTCCTGTTCCGTTGATCGACTCCGTAACCGGCATCATACCTTCACCAAGTTGTGCGGAAAAGTCAAAAATAACAGAAATATCCCCATCTATACCTTCGGCTACAGGTGCAAGTTTACGTACAGTGTTAAAAGTGTTGAATGATTCCCTTATACCTATCCCCGATGCCGAAAGTCCGGCGCTTAAGAATGGAATACTATCACATGAATCATATTCGGCATTTGCCACCACTTCTCCACCTAATGACTTTAATCCCGTATCCTCAATCCGTAATACACCGTTTTTAAGGTAAATATTGCCTTTTACCTTTTCAGCTTCAAGAGGGCTGAATATGAATCTGTCAATTAAAGCCCCGAACTCAAAATCGATATTCTCCGGAAGTTTAATTACTGCAAGGGCCACAGTATCTTTATCCTCTTGTTGAATTTCCGAAGTATCAGCAGGCATATACGAGAATATAGTATCAAGATTGAGATATTCCGAATAGAGATCCAGCTTGCCGCTTATTGTCTCACCTTTCAGAACAAAAGGTAAATAATTTTCCAGCCTGCCCGAAAACTGAATTTTATTACCTGCCACACCAATAATAAGTTCATCGAGAGATGCATATTGCGGAGTAAATCCGAATCCGCCCTTCTCGATTGTCAGAGGGGGAAGACCTTCCATCATTATATTCACATCGTTCAGACTGAGGCTCCCCTGAGCTGTAACGTTTTCAAAATCCTTGTTTTCTATCATTGACATTTTAGCTCCGATATTCAAAGCTATACTCATGATACCTTCCAGTTGTTCCATATCGACAGGCAAAGCATTCGAAAGAGCTGCAAAATCAATGGTGCCGTTAAAGGAAGCCTTTACTTCAGGATCAGAAACAGGAGTCTCAAGCCTTAGCTTCATATCAAAGGGATTATTCTCCAGTTCAAAATGAAATTTTTTAATATCCGCTACCGTCCTGTCCAGGTCACGGCCGTTCACAGCAATATTTGTAATGACATTTATATCATCAATACTTCCGGGAAGGTCAGGGTATGAAATGCTGCCGTCGTTTATGTTCAGGCTAAGGCTGACATCCGGCAACAGACTGTCTGAGGCACTGTATCTGCCATTAATAGCACCTTCAATGCCGAATGAGCCTCCGGCTTTCAGTCCCTCAAAATCCTGCATATATACTGCAGGGATCATTGAAAGCACCGACTTGAATTCGGTATTTCCGGTAGCCAGCTTAAGATCGGCAATAATATCTTCTTCCTGCATTTCAACAGAACCCGAAAATATGAGTTGAAGATCATTTATTGCGATGCTGTTTTCATCAAGAACAAAAATATTGTTTTCCAGGTCGGCATTTACATTTATACCGGCATGCAGTTCTGCCCTCTTAACCATTTTTATTCCATCCATCTCAAAGTCAAGAGCGTTAATATCTGTTTTCAGTGTAAGACCTGTCTTCTTCTCTGCCATATTACCGCTGAGAGCCAAATTGAGGCCATTTATTGAAGCCTTCATCCCTGACTGGTCATCAGTATAGCTTATCATTCCGTTACGGATCTCAAATTTGTTAAGATTAAATGCTATATCCTTTTCTGTACTTCCGGTTGCCTGTTCCATATCTTCCTCTTTCTCATCAACGGCCTCAACTACCTCAGTATCTTTCTCAGGCATTATATCATAATTAGTTGATCCATCCTTAAGAATTATTGCATTTGCAACAGGACGGTTGATCTCAATCGCCTTTATTCTGTACCCCGATTTGGATAAAACCGAGCTGATATCAAAAACCAGATTGAATGAACCCAGTGCAGCAAGTGTATCTCCCTCGAAACTGTCAACGCCTGTAATACTCACCTGTTTGAGCCGGAATGTAAGATTCGGAAAGTTTCGGAACAGAGTAATACCAAAATCACCTATGGCAAGTTCGGCATTAACCTTTTCGTTAGCGACAGCAACAACTTTATCTTTAATCTGCTCTTTGAACAGAGAAGGGACTATTATTGCCGCAAGCAATAAAACAAGCACAAGAATGCCAGTTATTCGTAAAAAGATTTTAATAGCTTTTTTCATATTCCGGGTTTTTCTCTGTGTGTGACGGGATCATAATATCAGATACAAAATATATTATTCAAAAATACTAATAATATAATTCCTGTTGTCAGGCTAATAAAAAATAAGGGTTAAAAAATTTTCTTTACAAATGTAAAATCCTGTACCTTGCAATATTATGTTCCTGTTATGAACCGACACTAACAACATTATATCATGAAATTTTATCAAATTTACAGGTATTTATTATTAGCTGCTGTACTTATCCTTTCAGTCACAGTAACAGCCCAGGTTCCACAATTGTTAAATTTTCAGGCTGTCGCCCGTGACGCTTCAGGTAATGAGATACTGAATGAAAACCTGACTATTAGAATTGCTATCATTCAAGACAATCCTTCCGGAACAGTTTTATGGGAAGAAGAGCATGAGGTCCCTACAAATGAGTTCGGACTTTTCACCCTTCAGATAGGTGATCCTGCAGCCTCCAAATCTGACGGGACATTGAATTCATTCGCTGAGATAGACTGGCTCTCAGGTCCTTTATATATAAGACCCAGTATTTATTATAACAGTTCCTGGTATCAGCTTCCCGCCTCCAGGGCTGTTTCCACACCATATTCTCTTGTAGCCGGCGATGTAGCATCCAAACAGTTTGAAGAAAATGCCGATACTCTGTATTTCATTAACGGGAGCCTGTCAATCGGATCCGATAGTCCCGGAGGTTCTTCTCTTGCAGTTGTAAGCACTGACGACAGCTCAGAAGATGCATTGTTCGAGGTTAAGAGAAATGACGGCCAGACTGTTTTTGCAGTGTATCCCGAAGCAGTGAGGATGTATGTTTCCACAGGTACGGCAAAAGGACCTAAAGGAGGATTTGCTATCGGGGGCTTCGACAGAACCAAACAGGGCTCACCAATGGATCTTTTATGGGTAACTCCTGACAGCATAAGGCTGTATATAGAAAACGAATCGTCCGGTGAAAAAAGTATTAAGGGAGGGTTTGCTATCGGAGGCTTTGACAGGACAAAGACGGAACGCCAGGATCTGATGACTATCAGCCTGGACAGTACCAGGATCTACATAAATGATACTGGGACAAAAGGACCGAAAGGAGGCTTCGCTATAGGAGGTTTTGACCGCAGCAAGGCAGGGGGCAACAGTTACTTAAACGTATCAGGAAAGGCTGATGCAGAAGTTATCAACCCAGGCGATTCAAGGGTACTGTGGTATCCTTTGAAGGAAGCTTTCCTTACCGGCAGGGTATTAATAGAAAGTCCGGATAGTGTAGGAACAAACTCAATGGCTACCGGTTTTGAATCAAAAGCCATAGGAGATTATTCCCAGGCAATGGGATACCAGGCTGTCGCCAGAGGAGACTATTCAACGTCAATAGGCAATCAGACCACAGCATCAGGTCTTTCATCCTTTGCTTTCGGAGATGCCTCAAGAGCCTCCGGCCCGAATTCCTTTGCCTTTGGTAAAGGAAGTATTGCAAATGGAGACGGAAGCTATTCTTTCGGCCTCAACTGTTCAGCTACGTCAACCAGCTCTATAGCAATGGGTAACGGTAGTTTATCTAATGCAAACTACGCCTTTTCAGCAGGTAAGGGAGCAACAGCATCAAATACCGGGGCTACGGCAATAGGGAATACTGTTACTGCATCCGGAGCATCATCAAGCGCTCTCGGGTATTCTACGAATGCATCCGGCAATTATTCAACAGCCACAGGATATAATACAACCGCTTCCGGCACCTACTCAACTGCTATGGGTTATTCCTCCACAGCATCAGCTCAGGATGCCACAGCCATAGGACGTAGCTGTTCCGCATCAGGAACAGGCTCAGTTGCATTTGGAATGAGTAATGTCAGTAATAACTTTTATGCAGTCTCAATCGGTTACAGCAGTACTGCATCAGGCCAGGTAAGTACCGCTATCGGAAGAGATGCAACTGCCAGCGCAACAAATAGTGTCGCAATTGGCTATATTTCTAAAGCTACCGCTGCAGGAGCAACTGCTATCGGTCAATCAGCCGAAGCTAACGGAACCTACAGTTTTGCAGGCGGATATCAATCAAATGGTGACGGCTACGGGTCAGTGTCACTGGGTAACAATACAACGTCAACAAATCAATATTCCTCGGCTATTGGTTTCTGGAGCCAGTCGAAAGCAGACAGGTCCGTAGCCATAGGATATAATGTTGTATCTACATCTTATGAATCATTTGTATGCGGAGCCTATAATATTGAAATGACCGCTGATCCTGACTCATGGGTTGATACCGACCCCTTATTTGTTATTGGTAATGGTTATAACTCCAGGTCAAATGCCGTTACAGTATTAAAAAACGGTAATTTCGGGATAGGAACAATAAATCCGGCCGGGAAGCTTGATGTTAACGGATCGATCTACCAGCGGGGCAGTGTCCTGCATGCAGACTATGTCTTTGAGGAAGGATACGAACTGGAGCCGATAGAGGAGCATTCCTGTAATATGTGGGCCGACAAACACCTTCCGGCAGTACCCGGTATAAAATATGATGAAGAGGGACAGGAAATAATAGAATGGGGCGCCAGGAACAGGGGCATGCTTGAAGAGCTTGAAAAGGCACATATCTATATTGAGCAACTGAACACAAAACTAAAAAGTCAACAGGATGTTATTGAGGCGCTTCAAAACGAAATTGATGCGATAAAAAAAATATTGAATAATTAAATATAATAATTTCACACGGGTCATTTGATTTATATCTGTTAGTTTGGTATTTTTGCGCAATATTTTTACGGACCCGTAGCTTAATTGGATAGAGCACCTGACTACGGATCAGGAGGTTGGGGATTCGAGTTCCTCCGGGTTCACAAATTAAGCAGCCTGCCATTCAAATCTGCTGAAAGTATTTTTTTATACTATAGCTTAAAATTGTTACATGCTGTCGACAAATCTAAGTTATCCTTGACGAAAGACTGCAACAGGATGATTTTTTAACTTTATTGCATTTGCAATTTTACTCTTCATCATAGCATTCATAACTTCTGTTTTGTTTCAATTGTATCGTCCTTGTTCCTATGGTCGTCTTTTGAGTTAATAATTTATATTTAAAGATATTGTTCTTAATTTTTTAAACAAATCTCTTGTAATTTTTATGGAAAAGAGAGTATTTTTGATCGGCTACAGGCAGGAAAACGGATTTCTTTAGTTGCTCAACTATATTATAAGATATGAAAACAATATAGAAAGGTTATTTAATAATAAAAGCAAAATTATGATTTTAGAAGAAAAACATACCTTATCAAATGGGACAGAGATTCCCAAACTAGTGTGATAATTCATTAATTAGTTAACTAATAGTTAAAGGTTCTCCTGTATATGTCCATTGAAACGGTTTTCCCCTTGTCTCATTATATGTTTTAATATACTCCATAAGCTGATTAGAAAGCTGTTCTGAAGAATTCCATATTCCCCCTTTTACCACATCTTTAGTAAGAATATTAAACCAGATCTCTATCTGATTCAACCATGAGGAGTATGTAGGTGTAAAATGAAGATGTATTTTCCTTTTCCCATCTAACCATTGCTTGACATCTTTGTGCTTGTGAACAGCAAGATTGTCTGCAATAATGTGCAACTGTTTGTTCCTGTATTTTCTATCGAGCTTTTTCAAGAATTTCAGGAAGTTCTCAGAGTTGTTAGATTTCATTGTATTGGCTGTAATCTCTCCGCTGTGAACCGCCAGTGCTGCAATCAGGGATACTGTACCATTTCTTTTATATGTAGCTGTTTGCCTTCTGGGATTCCCCGGTCTCAATGGGAGTTCAGGTTGACTACGATCCAGTGCCTGTATCTGAGTCTTTTCATCAACACAGATAACCAGTGCGTTTTCCGGTGGGTTCATATATAACCCCACAATGTTGATCATCTTCTGCTCAAACTCAGGGCCCCTGGATTTACCGCACCAGTATTCAACCTTATGGGGTTTCAGATCGGCCTGTTGCAATATCTGAAAAACTGCTGATTGGCTGATTCCAACCTCCTTAGCTATTCTTTCTTGAGACCAATTTGTATATCCCCCTTCCGGTGGAGTACATGCCTTTTCTATGACCATGGCACGTTGCTCAGGTGTAATAGTCTTTGGCTTGCCGCTTCTATATGCATCCTTGAGACCTTCAAGACCATGCTCTCGAAAACGTTGTCGCCATTTATTCACTACAGGCCGACTCTTTCCGGTTAACTCAACTATCTGCTCAAGAGATCTGCCTTCAATTGAGTGTAGTATTATCTCAGCTCTTTCAACATAGCGCCTCTCAAGCTTCAAAGAGCGTTTCATCGTTAGTAATTCAGCTTTTTCTTCAGGGCTTGCCTGAATGGGTTGTCCTATTCTTGCCATAGGACAAATATACAAAAATAATAGTTAATTAACTATGTAATTATTACACTAGCCTATTTTCTTACCTGTTATTGGCCCGGGTTTCAAACTGTAAATTTCATTAATATGTATTAGAACTTACTGCTTTAGGTTTTGGCATTCCTGTCTTAAGCGACATTTCAGCAGATTTCTCGTAAATCTCACCACTGGTCAAAACATCGGGAGTTCCGATAAACCTGAACCCATCAAGAATTTCACGGTTTACTACGGCAACAGCCACTTTTGAACCATCCAGAATATTCTGATAGGTCCTGCCACCCACTCCCTCTGTGAAAATTAAAGTCTCGTCATTAAAAACACGGGTCGAACGCTTTGGCGCATTGTTAGGAATTCCATCTTTACTGACTGTAGCATGAAAACACTGCTCGGTTGTAATCATTTCTTTCATTTCGGACGTAAGAATTGACAGAATTGATATTTTTTTATATGAAACATTAAAAACTGCACTAAACTAATTTTTTTACAAATAATAAAAAATTACTTTCGAAAGAACAACGACATAATCAAAGAATACACAATTGACTAATTGGCTTTTTCGATTTTATATACACAGCGATTTCCATTTTCTATGATATACTCCACTCTACACATGCCATATTCAGCGCCAATCAACTGTTTAAAATTGTGCAATTCAGAACGGCAAAATCCTTGGCATTCAGTTGCAGCTGCACAAATAAGACAATGGTTTCCTATAAGATAATATTCTTCGCCTTCCTCCGGCAGAGCTTGTAAAAGTTTCTTCTCATTGGCTAAAAAGCACTCTTCACGGCAATAAGGTTTTTGTTGCATGCAGGTCTGATTGTGCCTGCGATTGTTTTCAGCAATAGTATGGTTCGGCGAATGAGGGTCAAAGAACTACATGTCTCTGATTTTTACATAGATAAAGTCTTCAACACTCTGGCTTCTTACCACAAAAGCAAAGGAGTAATCCGAGTGCGGTAAACAGGTAACAAAGACCGGACATCAGATAATCTCCCCGGTCTGTACGGGCTATAGTTTTTTTACCCATCCCCTGGGAATGCAGCTTTAATAGCTGTTTTATCTGACTCATTGGTCTTATTTTTCTGTCATGTGTAGCTGTTTAAATCAAAATAAAAAACTATAGAATGTTAATTCTGAGGCAAACAAGAAGTTCCAGTATAATGTTGTACTAGTTTTGAGTTAAAATATTCCGGTAGAATTTCTCTAAAATACTTTTGCCTATATTCAGGAAATAATTCATTTATATAAAAAAGGCATATTCTATTATCTGACGTAACTAAAAAAATCGCATAATTAAATTCACTCTCATCCATAATTTTCAGTTCCGGACAATTATGACATTTAAATAGCTCAGAGTATGAACCAATTATATTCCAAAAATTCTCTTCATTGCTGAACGATCCAATGACTAAAATTTTCTTATAACCAATATTATCTGATAGAATATCAAGGTCTTGTAAAACACTTAACACACACCCCACACAGGCTTCATCTCTTATATAAAAAACAACTTTATCAGAATTATTAAATAGCACATCCTCCTTTTCGTTCATATTTTTTTTAGATTCGCTAAACAACTTCATTGATAATTCTATGTAACAATTGATTTCTCGCACCTTCTTATCAAATAAGCTAATAACATCTGTCTGAAATGTATAATTCTTTTTATTAGAATGTCTCCTATAAATAAGAATAACATTAGTAATGATAAGACAAATGCATAGTATTCCTATGAGAATCCAATAATGTCTATCCTTCATTCCTAATAATCTTTTAAAAGTCCGTCTAGCTTATATCGGTACATCTCATTCAGGAGAGAATCACTGACAATAAAAAGGAAACGGTTATCTTCACTTACACAGAAAGGAAGAATACTCTTTTCACAGTAATCACCAATATAATACCGGCACACAGGATTACCGTTCCAGTCATATACAAGAATTTGTGTATCAACAATATAATTGTTTGATCTTGCAATTTTATATTCTGCAAATATGTATTTATCAGTTGAATACAATTTTCCTCCATAAACAGTTATTTCTCCTTCTTCCGGATATGTTTGAATAATAGTTTTTATTCCATCAGGATTCTTTATTGACAATAAAGCAGCCTCAGAGCCATCTTTCTCATAAATTCTCAAAACAGGTAATTGTAAATAGGTTTTTGCAAATCTGCTAAAGTCTTTTTTTACAGTGATAAGTCCCAGAGAATACCTCGCTTTGATATCGAAAGTAAAATCCGACATAAAAAACGGATATTCAGAAAAACTTCCAATATCATTATTTTCAAAACTATAGCTCACAAACTCACCTGCATGATGATTTGTATAATCAGTAACATAATAAACAGAATCGCCCAAATCAAATAAATAGTTAACATCAAAAAATATTCCCGGAAGTCTCATTTTTTTTTTTATATTGATCTTTTCCTGTTCAATGTCTATAAGAAAAACTTTTCCATCAAGACCGTGAATTGTGATTCCATTATTTGTTGAATAAAAGCCTGACCTTCTCGGCCCTAATATCTCATCAGGCCCGTGTCCTTTTGTAATATTCCCGTCAATATATTCAATGTCCGGATATTTAAATGCCCGTACAATCGTATCATAATCATCTGAGACTATAATATAATCTTTATATAATGTCATCCCTTTAACTCTGAACAGTGAAGTATTAAGATGTAACGTGTCAGGCTCCTTCAATCTTATGAGCGGGCCGAACTCATCCAACTGATATGAAACCATAACATTACCCTCCTTAGTAGAGCAACTACTAAAGCTAATTACTACCAACATTCCCCATACAACGTGCTTAGTAATTCCGAAATGATTTAACATTATTTCATCTCTCACATGTTTCTGCCCCTCCATCTGGTAATTTTGAAACCCAATCATATATGGCACAATCAAATGTTTCTATTTCTGATGTAACACCTCCTGTATTATGGCATGTATAAAGTTTCGGAGGATTGGGAGGAGCGCCACATAAAGGATTATCTACAACAATATTTATTGTAGTAAAAACACATAACACAACAATCACAAACAAAATACGTCTTTTCATTTTAATATTATTTAATGATTCAACATATCCAAATTTACTAATTATAAATTAGTTAAGTCAAGCGCAAATAGGAATGATCAGGAATTTTTCAGAATTTCTCGTACTATCTTGGACTCCCAAGCGTTTCATATATTTTTTTAATAATTTAGGTTCAATCAATCCCCTAGGGACTTCTATACAATTTCTTTTAAACCATTTGTTCAATGTTTTAACACAAATCCCATATTCAAGTGCTAGTTCTTCTCTTGTTTTAGGTCTCATTATTATTTACAAATTAGTAGTGATGCGTTAACTTTTTAAAATATTTTATAAATTATTATATAACAATATAATACAAGCGTTCTTTGATTTTTTGATTTGATTTGATCTGTAGTTTTGCGTTTTAGAAAGCGCAACTCTATGAATTCAGGCAAATATGTTTTTTCTCAGCTACTCCAATTCATTAATAGATACGAGTTTGAAAAATGTGTCTACAGGTATGATGGGGACCATCGAACAAGAGGACTCAACTGTTGGAACCAGTTCATCCAATTATTCTTTGGTCAGCTTACATCTCTTAATTCTTTACGAGATATCTGTACTTGTCTGAAAGCACACAATAACAAATTATATCATCTTGGGATTAAGCAATATGTTAACCAGTCGACCTTGTCTTGTGCAAATGAAAGAAGAGACTGGAGGATATTTGCTGATTTTGGAGCTTATCTTATTAATTTGGTTAAACCCATGTATGAGAACCATCCTGTACCTAATGTTGATATAGCCAATGAAGTGTTTGCTTTGAATTCAACTACAATATCCTTAAGCCTTAAGCTTTTCACCTGGGCAAAAGGGAAGTATTCCCGGGGTGCCATAAAAATACATACTTTATTGGATCTTAGAGGCAATATTCCAACCTATATCCTGATAACCGATGGAAGGCGTCATGACAGTAATGCTCTTGATATATTGCCAGTTCAACCAGGTGCTATCTATAAGTATAGTTGATTTTGCCGCGCTCTTCAATATTCATAATGCTGGCGCTTTCTTTATTATCAGGGCAAAGGTGTCATTGGACTACTCAATTGTTGAATGCAATTTTAATATTGATGAAAGCACCGGACTGAGAAGTGATAAAACCATTAGCCTCAATGGGTATAAATCCAGCAAGCTATATCCGGAAACTCTGCGGCTCATTGAGTACTTCGATAAAGAAAAGGAGATTATGCTTACATTCTTATCAAATAATCATGAAGCCTCTGCCCTTGAAATTGCACGTCTGTACAGAAATCGCTGGCAAATAGAGGTTTTCTTTAAATGGATAAAGCAAAATCTAACCATTAAGAAGCTCTGGGGACACTCCGAAAATGCTGTAAACATCCATGTTTGGGTTGCGATCTGTACATACCTGATCGTTGCATACGTGAAATATTCTTTGAAGAGTACTCTGTCGATTTACGAGATAATGCAAATTCTCGGCATCTCGGCATTCGACAAAACACCCCTAAAAGAGTTGCTAACAGATTTTCAAAACAATAAAAATTTCAAAGAACAAAGAGATTTATTTAGTTCTTAAATTTTAACGCATCAGTACTATTGCAATATAATTAGTTTGTATTGCTGACAGTTGCACTATTGATCCCCTTGCTCTATTTAACATGTTTATAACATGTTATTTCAAATTTAACAATTTATGTATATATAAACAAAATAAATCAACTATAGAAAACAGCTTTCATTTAAGCTCGTATATAATTACTAAAAAACCAAAGTCTTCAATTACTCAATAATAAACATCACTATAAAATGATAGCAGCGGAAGGCAATAAGACTGATGAACCGGAATAGCCGAGACCAGTCATTTTTCAGGACAGTAAGTGATTGTGACCTGTAAGGGCGGGCATTAATAGAGTTTCTTGCCGTTTACCATTGGTCTCACATTCAACCTTTTTAAATTTTATTTCTGTAAACATTTCCTGATTATTATTGTCTTATCTACAAAAAGCATTTATTTTATACTAAAAAATACAAATGAAAATCGGTGTTTTAAAGGAAGGCCCGGCAGATAACAGAGTTGCCTTACTGCCGGAGCATATTACACATTTCATAAAGCTTAACCAGCAGGTACTGGTCGAAACAGGGGCAGGCGAAAGATCTTATTCATCCGACAAACAATACAGCGAAGCAGGAGCATCAATAGTAAGCAGGAAAAATATCCTGAGTGATTCGGATATTATCTTATCGGTTAATGCGCCTGATAATGAAAGCCTTGAAAAGATAAACGGCGGAAAAGTCCTGATATGTACCATGAATGCCTTTTCCAACAAAGAGCTGGTAATAAAACTTAAAGAAAAAAAAATTACCTCTTTCAGCCTGGATCTGATACCGAGAATAACAAGGGCACAATCAATGGATGTTTTGTCGAACATGGCTACGGTTGCAGGTTATAAAGCTGTTTTAACGGCAGCGTCGGAACTACCGGGGTTCTTCCCTATGTTTATGACGGCAGCAGGAACAATTAAACCTGCTAAAGTGCTCATACTGGGGGCCGGTGTTGCAGGTCTTCAGGCTATAGCAACCTCAAGGAAGCTCGGTGCTGTTGTAGAAGTTTTTGATGTGAGGTCGGCAGTGAAAGAGGAAGTGATGAGCCTCGGAGGTAAATTTATCGAGGTTGAGGGAGCAACGGAGGATAAAAGCGCAGGAGGATATGCAGTGGAACAAACGGAAGAATTCAAACAGCGCCAGGCTGATATGATCAGTGATCATGCAGCCAAATCGGATGTTATCATATGTACTGCCCAGATACCTGGAAAAAAGGCTCCCCTGCTGATAAGGAAGGAAACCGTTGAAATGATGTCCCCCGGTTCGGTGATCATCGATCTTGCAGCGTCAACAGGGGGCAACTGTGAACTGACAAAGAATGACGTGACAGTTGTTCATACCGGGGTAAAGATCATAGGTAATTCAAATTTTCCTTCAACGATCCCATCGGATGCCAGTAAGATGTACGGCACCAATATTATCAACTTCAGTAAGATACTTTTTGATGAACAGGGCAATTATAGGCCTGACCCGGAAGATGAAATAATAAAAGGCACATGCCTCACCGATAATGGAGAGGTGATAAATGAAAGAATGAAAACAATACTAAATATCTGATATAATGGAAAATATACTGGTGTTTTTCTATAGCAACAAGGAAGCGATATTTATTATTGCATTATCAGTATTCCTTGGTATAGAGGTTATTTCTAACGTACCTTCGGTTTTGCATACTCCACTTATGTCAGGAGCAAATGCAATAAGCGGGGTTATTATTATCGGCGGAATAATTTTGCTCGGTCATTCGGAGCTTAAATTTTCTGTCGACCTGGTACTTGGAATACTGGCTGTATTAATGGGTACCCTTAATGTTGCAGGTGGATTTGTTGTAACTGACCGAATGCTAGAAATGTTTAAAAAGAAAAAGAGAAATTAGATCATGGAAACTATATTAACAACGGCAGGTGGTATTAATTTCACGGCAGGAGAAGCAATACTTGAACTGAGCTACCTGCTGGCTGCCATATTGTTTGTCATAGGATTAAAACTATTAAGCCACCCTGAAACAGCCAGAAAAGGCAACCTGTGGGCAGCATCGGGAATGTTACTGGCAATGGTCACTACATTGCTTCTTCACAAGGATGCTGAAGGGAATCATATACCTGCTGCCAATGGGATTCTCATTATTGGCGCTATAATAGCAGCAGGAATTACAGGCTGGGTAATAGCAAGGAGGGTTAAGATGACGGCCATGCCCCAGCTTGTATCGTTCTTCAATGCTACAGGCGGCGCTGCATCAGCGCTTGTTGCATTTCTTGAATTCCCGAATGTATCGGAAACAGGAGTAATGATTGTAACCCTGGCCGGTCTCTCAATAGGCAGCATATCTTTCAGCGGAAGCATGATAGCTTATGGCAAGCTCGACGGCTGGATCGGTGACATCAGGTCATCGTTCATGAAATATATTAATATATTGCTCCTGGTTGTTGTAATAGGACTTATTGTTTTGATAACCACCGGTTATACGATAAATATTAGCCCCTTTCTGCTTACAATTATTCTCTTAGCTCTTGCTCTTGCTTACGGAGTACTTTTTGTTATGCCTATAGGAGGAGCCGATATGCCCGTTGTTATATCGCTGCTTAATTCATTCACAGGTATTGCAGCAGCCATGGCAGGGTTTATATATCATAATCAGGCCATGATACTCGGAGGCATTCTTGTAGGATCGGCAGGTACTATCCTGACGGTTCTTATGTGCAGGGCTATGAACAGGTCGCTCATCAATGTGATTATCGGGGCCTTTGGCGGAGGCGGCGCGGCATCTTCGCAGGAGAAAGGTGCTATCAGGGAAATAAGTGTAAGCGATGCCAGTATATTGCTTGCTTATTCACAGAAAGTGGTGATCGTACCGGGGTATGGCCTGGCTGTGGCACAGGCACAGCATATAGCAAGCGAGCTTGATGAATTGCTTACAGAGAAAGGAGTCGATGTTAAGTACGCCATTCACCCTGTAGCCGGGAGAATGCCGGGACATATGAATGTGCTGCTGGCCGAGGCAGATGTTCCATATGATAAACTGGTGGAGATGGACGATATAAATCCGGGTCTCCCAAATACAGATGTGGTTATTGTAGTCGGCGCTAATGATGTAGTTAACCCGGCAGCAGAAGATGATCCTTCAAGCCCCATATACGGTATGCCTATAATAAAAGCCCACACTGCCAAAAACATTATTGTGATGAAAAGGGGTATGGGTAAAGGATATGCCGGAATTGAGAATTTCCTGTTTTTCAACGATAAAACAAGAATGCTTTTTGGCAATGCCAAAGACTCTATACAAAAACTTGTTACTGAAATAAAGTCATTATAGATACAATAACATTGATATAATCATGAAAAAAACCAACCTTTTATTGACATTAATACCGGCATTCTTATTTGTTGCCTTTAAACAGGACAAACCTGCATATATTATGTATGACGGTACGGGCAATGAGATCAGCTACCAGGACATGATAAAAGATGCTTCGGAAGCTGATATAGTATTTTACGGCGAATTGCATAATGATCCTCTGTCCCACTGGTTTGAACTTGAAATAACCCGTGATTTATACAAAACCGCAGGAAATAACCTCATACTGGGCGCCGAGATGTTTGAGCGTGATGATCAGCTTATTATAGATGAATACCTCGATGGGATGTATGACAGTGACAAGTTTGAACCGGAAGTAAAATTATGGAACAATTATAAAACCGATTATAAGCCTCTTATTGAGTTTGCCAGAGAAAACAAGTTAAGGTTTATAGCAACCAATATACCCCGGCGGTATGCTTCTATGGTTAGCAAAAAAGGGTTTGAGATACTTGACAGCCTTTCCGTTGAAGCAAAGCACCTTATAGCTCCCCTGCCTGTTCCTTATGATCCGGATCTCAAAGGATACAGGGAAATGCTTAATATGGGAGGCTCCATGAAAGGGCCTGCTCATGTAAATGAAAATCTTCCGAAAGCTCAGGCAGTAAAGGATGCAACCATGGCTTACTCGATACTCGAAAACTGGAAGGAAGGAAAGACCTTTATCCATTATAACGGATCATACCATTCACGCAATTTCGAAGGTATAATATGGTACCTCATGCAGGCAAAACCTGATCTGAGAATAGTAACTATCGAAACTGTTTCCCAGGATGATATATCAATGCTGGAAGACCAGTATAAGGGTAGTGCCGGTTATATTGTATGTGTGCCGGGGAATATGACTAAAACATATTAGCAGAAAATTCCCTTCACCCGCCCGTAATATTGTCCGGGTGAAGGGAATAGAATAATCTATTTAAAGGCCTTTTCCGGCATTCCGTCACCGCTAAGTTTCAGGCGGTCGAAATATGCAGGGGTTTCTTTTCCTGTCAGCCTGTCAACATAAAGCTTAGCCAGATACTGACCCAGCATGAATCCCTGTCCTCTCAAACCAAGGAACAGGCCCAGTTCAGGATCAATGATCATCCTGGGTTCCACATAATATCCTGACCATACTGCCTGAAAACCAACAGATGACAGGTTTGGCAGCCAGTCCACAAAAATCTCGGATGCTATCTCAAGAAACTCCTGCGAGTTTATTTTGAGGTTCTTATCTGTCTGACCAGGTTCTATTGCAGGTGATGCGCAGCCTATGATCTGACCTGTCTCTGCGAGTTGCTGACCGTATACGGCAACAAATCCTTTATAATTTCTTCTGTCTATGATCATTGGCAATGGTTTGCCATCCACACCCATATAAGGTAGCCTGCGTGTAATAAAAGCTTGATGTTTAACAGGATACAAACCTGTTTCATAACCCAGCTTACGGGCAAACCTGTCTCCCCCCGGACCCATGGAGTTAATGAATACCTCTGTTTCGTATTCAATATATTCTTTATTATGGTTTCTGACAAGCACTATATATCCGCTGCCGTCACGGCGGACATCGATCAGTTCGCAATCTTCAAGCACCTGTCCTCCTTTATCAATACCTATCGACCGTATAAGATCAATCACCCTGCCGGGAGTAGCCTGCCAGCAATCCTCTGTAATAAGTGCTGACCTGTATGTTTTAAGGTTGGTGTTAAAATAAGGTGATATTTCCCTGCTGAAATCTCCAGGCTCAATCATTTTGGCATTGCTCCATTCCATAGATGCTTCCAGGGCCCTGTAAATATTATCGTCATGAGCCATGGTAACATACTTAATAGGCAGGTAATCAATATTGGCTATTGTCTGCAGTTCCTCGAAGATAGCCTTATTATGTCTTGCAATATCCGACAGTTCGGGTAAGCTGAAATTAGGCCTTCCTCCTGCAATATTACGCCACGAAGCGCCTCTCCCAAAATTCACAAGCACAGGTTTCATTCCTTCCTCAGCCATATACCTGAACAGAGCTGATCCTCCGATCCCTCCTCCTGCAACCATTGCAGCTACTTTAATTCGTGCAGGCGACTTGCCGTTAATACTCGTTATAACCTGCTCATGTGTTGTTTTGGGATACAACTCGCCCATAGCAAGCTGATTGGAGAGCGGTCCTCTTGGAGTAGCCTCTCCCACAACCGTTATATCATAATTTCTTAATACTGTTTTAAGTCTTTTGATGCAACGTTTACCCCTGCAGGCTCCCATGCCCAGTCTTGTGGTATGCTTCACCTCATCAACCGATATAAAACGCCTTGGTCCAATAGTCTCAAGTATGTCGGCAAGTTTAACATCATCACAATGGCATATATACTGATCGACTTCACTCTTTTCATCATTATTACGCAGGACGATATCAACGGGATATTTTTCCTTAATAATAAATCCACGTACATCAGGCATGTTTTCCCCGTGAATATCCAGGGATTTGACACGGGCCACATTTGTTTTGTTATCCTTCTTCAATATTTTTTCAATGATCCCTTCCCCAAGCTGTATTCCGTTATTGTCCACCAGATAAACCTCTTCTCCTTCTTTTGCTTCATATTCAACAGGCAGGAACAACCTGTCTTTTTTAATATTATAGCCGAAGATTGCCAGTCCCGGGCATTGTGATACACATTTCATACAACCTATACACTTATCATAGTCTATTCGCGGGACTGTACTGGTGGATGATTTGGTTATAGCCCCGTACGGGCAGGCAAAAGCGCAGGGATTACATGCAAAACCATACAAACAATCGATAAGAACAAAAGGTTTTTCGGCGGCCCTTTCTGGTGACGGTTTTACAGGTTCATCAATAACCCTTGCAGGTTCCTGCTGGGAGTCGATATATTCTTTCGATATAGTAAGGTACTCATGGTAATCGTATCTTTCCCCCAGATTGTCGATTATCTCATAGGCAACCTGCTTTCCTCTGAGCACTGCACTTGTTCCTTCTCCTATCCTTATAGCATCGCCTGCTCCATGGCAATCGCGTCCGAATATTTCCTTACCTTTTATCAGCAGTTGGTCGTCAGACACCAGACCTGTGCATATATTAATTGCATCTATATCACTGATTATTTTTTCCGTGCCCGGTACCGGGGCGAAATCCTTTGCATCGGCTATTACAGCTCCTGTAACGCCATCTTTATTAGCATTAGGTATTGCTTTGACAAGTATCTTTGATGTCATAACCGGTATACCCAGGCGGCGAACACGGTTGGCCTGAACCGGAAATCCTCCCTCGTGATCCAATGCTTCAATTATTGCCTTAACCTTTGCTCCTGCCTGCATAAGCTGATATGATGTCAGATAACCTATATTCCCGGCGCCCACTGTAAGTACATTCTTCCCAAGCAATGTAAACTCCTGGTTCATCATTTTCTGAACTACTGCTGCGGTATAAACGCCCGGCACATCATCATTCTCGAACGGTGGCATAAAAGGCACAGCGCCGGTTGCTATTACCAGATAACCGGCATCAATATAGAAGATCTCTTCAGTACGAATATTTTTTACAGCCAGTCTCTTCCCTTCCAGGATATCCCAGACAGTAGAATCCAGCAGAATACCTTTATGATCGGGGCCTGCCAGTGTACGTGCTATGTCGAAACCACGCATTCCCCCAAATTTCTTTTCTTTCTCAAAGAAAAAGAACTGATGTGTCTGCATCAGGAATTGTCCGCCTATTTCAGCATTATTGTCAATAACAATATTATCTATATTGTGCATATTGAATATTTCCCTTGCAGCCAGTCCGGCCGGGCCGGCGCCGATAATGGCCACGTCTGTCCTGTAAACCTTAAGTATTTCGTCGGTTGTGATCTTCCTGACGACGGGTTCATATCCTGCCGGTATCTTTTTAACTTCTTTTACATTATCGGCCTTGGTAATACATATTCTTCGTATAACGCCATCGACCAGCATTTCGCAGGCGCCGCATTTACCAATGCCGCACTCGAGGCTCCTGTTTCTGTGTTCGAGGCTGTGGCTGTGTACCGGGAAGCCCGCCTGATGCAGGGCGGCAGCTATAGTAAACCCTTTTTCAGCTTTTATCTCTGTTCCCTCGTACATGAAAGAGGTCATCTCACGTACAGGTACATCAAGAATGGGATGTTTTTTTATTTTAGTCATTTAACCAGGGATTTAATAAATACTATAAAATCATGATAGGAAAAATGGGAATGATAAAATGAAATTTCAATGATATTTATCAACCATTGAACATCCATTCCTGTTATTGCGACCTGATTAGATAATTTTTTCGGACTGATCCTGGTTTTATGATTCCCCCCTTGACTTCATACCCAGGTAACCGCCATGATGTCTTTTTGCATACTCTGCCCTCGTAAAGCCTATCTTCTCTTCCAGCATTACTACGAGAGCATCACCTATAACTGTCATAACTGTAGTAGAGGTGGTAGGGGTAAGACCCAGAATGCATACTTCTTCAGGACCACCTGTAAGCAAAAGACAGTCAGCTTTCTGTGCCAATTCGCTTTCAGGATTACCTGTTATTACTATTACCGGTATTTTATCATATAGCCTGGATTTAAGATCCAGCAGTTCGATTATTTCACGGGTTTTACCTGAATTGGATATCACGAGAAGAATATCGTTATTTTGTATCACTCCAAGATCTCCATGCTGTGCTTCACTGGGATGTAAAAAAACGGCCGGTGTACCTGTTGAACTTAAGGTTGTTGCTATATTCAGTGCTATCTGGCCGGCCTTGCCCATTCCACTTGTAATAACCTTCCCGTTTTTTCTGTGAACCCGCTCGTAAATCGCATCAACCGCTTTTTCGTAGTATCCGTTTACCGGTATTCCCGATATGGCATCAGCTTCTTTTTTAAATATATCTTCGATCTTACTCATTCGATCAAAATTTACTGGATGAAAAATAACAAAATTTTATGGCAAAGTTATAAAAAAGAAAAACCTGTCTGTTAAATGTTCAGCTGATTATATCGCCTACTCCTTCAAGGATATAGTGAGGTCTGTATGCATATTCACCGGCAGTCTTTCTGTCTGATATCCCACTCAGAACCAAACATGTGTCTATTTCCGATTCAATCCCTGCTATAATATCAGTATCCATTCTGTCCCCTATAATAATGGCTTCCTCCCTCCTGCACCCAAGCCGTTTCAATGCAATACGCATCATAAGTGGGTTTGGCTTACCCACAAAATATGCAGTCTTTCCTGTAGCCATTTCAATTGGAGCTATCAGCGCTTTTGTCGCAGGAACGATTCCGTTTTCAGCCGGACCGGTCATATCAGGATTAGTTCCTATCAGTCTGGCTCCTTTAAGCACCAGGTTAACAGCTTTTTCAATCTTTTCATAACTGTATGATAATGACTCCCCTACAACAACATAATCGGGGTTGATATTATTTATGGTATAACCAGCATTATACATTGCATTTATCAGCCCTGCTTCACCTATAATATACGCAGTGCCCTTGGGTTTCTGGGCAGATATAAATTGTGCCGTTGCCAGAGCGCTCGTATAAAAGACAGTCTTCGGAACGTCTATGCCAAGCCTGAATAGTTTGTCCCTTAATTCCGTAGGTGTCCTCTCACTCGAGTTTGTGAGGAACAGGTACTTCTTCTTCTCTGTCTTTAACCAGTTTACAAACTCAGGCACACCCGGCAACAATTTATTGCCATGGTAAATAACCCCATCCATATCCGAGATTATTGCCTTTTTGCTTCTGATAATTTTTATCTGTTCTTTTAAATTCATATCGTACTTTTTGAAAAAATAAATTGACAAAGATAGTTTCTCATTTGTTTCAAGCAGTTAAGATATAATTAAGAAACTAATAAATATATTTCTTTTCCCGTTATCTCCCGGTGATGCATGATCTGTTACCTGAATCACCGGCCGCCTCTCAATGGTTTAGTATTTTACGGCAATTTAATTTAACATAAACAAAAATAGGTAATTTCTTAAGTTCATTAATCTTCGGACCAAAAAACATATACAGGCATTTATGGCAAATACTAAAAAAAAACTTAGTTTTGAATCTTCGGTATCAGATTTATATAATTAATACTTTACGAAATTGTTACAGACTGTTGACTGGATCATTGTAGCAGCCTTTTTCGCCATAGTACTGGGGATAGGTTGGGTAGCATCAAAAAGTGCCGGTAAGGACACGACGGAGTTTTTTCTTGGAGGCCGCGGAATGCCATGGTGGCTTTTGGGAATATCAATGGTTGCCTGTACTTTCTCTGCGGATACACCGAACCTTGTAACAGGAATGGTACGGGAAGATGGAGTAGCCAAAAACTGGGCCTGGTGGGCATTCCTTATCACAGGGATGGTAACTGTATTTATCTATGCCAAGCTCTGGAGAAGGTCAGATGTAATGACCGATCTGGAATATTATGAATTGAGATACAGCGGTAAAGCCGCAGGCTTTCTCAGGGGCTTCCGTTCTCTGTACCTGGGCGTTTTCTTTAATACGCTTATAATGGGAACTGTTACCCTGGCTGCAATCAAAATAGGAGGTGTTATGCTCGGCATCAAACCATGGCAGGCTGTCGCAGGCGGCTCCCTGGTTGTAATGATCTATGCTTCGCTTGGAGGGCTTAAGGGCGTTATATGGGCCGATTTCTTCCAGTACACTATAGCGATGTTCGGGGCAGTACTTGCAGCGGTTATTGCTGTACGGCAGCCTGAAGTCAATGGTCTCGACAATCTGTTGTCATCTCCTGTCCTGCAGGAAAAAATTAAGGTTTTCCCCGATTTCAGCAATCCCTCAGTATGGGTTACATTATTGCTAATACCGGTTGCTGTTCAATGGTGGTCTGTATGGTACCCCGGGGCGGAGCCAGGCGGAGGAGGATATATAGCTCAGCGAATGTTATCGGCCAAGAATGAAAAGAACGCAATAGGTGCGACTTTGTTGTTCAACTTTGCTCATTATGCCTTAAGGCCCTGGCCGTGGATAATTGTGGCTCTGGCATCAATACTGATATATCCCGATCTCAATTCAATAAGAGCAGACTTTCCTGATATAGCCGAGACATACCTTAAGGATGATATTGCATATCCGGTAATGCTGGCAAAACTGGACCCCGGCTGGCTTGGCCTCGTAACAGCATCAATTATTGCTGCATATATGTCGACTATCGGAACACATCTCAACTGGGGATCATCATATGTAGTGAATGATTTCTATAAGAGATTTGTTAAACCCGAGGCTTCTGAAAAAGAGCTTGTCGCTGTCGGGAGAATAACAACTGTTTCCCTCATGGTCATCGCAGGCCTAATGGCCCTTTTCTTCCTTAATAATGCAACACAGGCATTTGATGTGCTATTGCTTTCCGGCGCCGGGACAGGGGCCATTTATCTCCTTCGCTGGTTCTGGTGGAGAATAAACGCCTGGACTGAGATCGTTGCAATGATAACGGCAACCATTACTGCAGTAGTGCTTGTATTTTTTGTGCCCGACAGCGCAATCAGCTTCTGGGTACTTGACGGATTTACTTCAAAGCTGCTGGTTGCAGTGCTTATTACAACAATAGCCTGGATAGTTACTACATACCTGACGCCACCGGAAAAGAAGGAAACACTCCGCTTATTCTATAAAAAAACCAGACCGGGCGGACCGGGATGGAAAAAAGTTATTGATGAGGCTTCAGAGGAAGGCATTGAAATAATTGATGCCAGGGACAGTGGTCGCCGCTGGGAAATGCCGCTGCAAATATTGTGCGTATTCATAGGTATAGTAGCAATCTACAGCTCACTGTTCTCAATCGGAGGTTTTATTTACGGGAAACCCCTGACAGGGTCGATTCTTGCTGGAGTAGCTGTTGCCGGTACTTTCTTCCTCTTTAAGGCGTTCAATAAGCTTAATGCTGACAAATAAACCGGATCGGCATCCATGAATAACAAACAGCTTGAAAATATCTTTAACCGGTTCAGGGCCGAAGGTTCATTCCTTAATGCCATTCCTTATGGAAGCGGTCATATACACGACACCTTTAAGGTTGAAACATCCTGTAGTATCCGGAAATATATCCTTCAGAAAATTAACCCGGAAATATTCAGGGACATAGAAAAATTGCAGAATAATATCAGCAGGGTCACGGACCATTTACGATATAAACTGTTGCAACTCGGTGAAAAGGATATCGACCGTAAATGTCTTACCATGATTAAGACTGTTGACGATAAAACATGGTTCAGGGACAACCAGGGAAGTTACTGGAGGATGTTTATATTCATCCCGGGCCACAAAAACTATGAGAAGGCTGAGTCTCCAAAACAGGCATATCAGGGAGGGAAAGCGATAGGTAAATTCCAGGCTTTATTATCCGACATGCCAGGGCCCAGGCTGAATGAAACAATACCTTTTTTTCATGATGTAGGTAACAGGCTGAAATTATTCATAAAAGCAATTGGCGATGACCCGGAAGGAAGAGCGGCGGAAGTAAAGAAAGAGATTGAATTTGTACTATCGAGGGAACAACAGATGATGACAATCCTGAACCTGGGTAAGGCTGGTAAAATACCTCTCAGGATAACCCATAATGATACAAAATTCAACAATATATTACTTGACAGTAATGATAATGCTCTCTGTGTAATAGACCTGGATACTGTTATGCCGGGCTATATACATTATGATTTTGGGGACTCCATAAGAACGGTAGCTAACACTGCTGACGAGGACGAAGAGGACCCGGGTAAAATATGCCTTGACCTGAAACTGTTCCGCTCTTATGCAGAAGGGTATCTGGAAGAAACACTTTCTGTACTTAACCCTACCGAAAAAGAGTACCTGTATTTTGCTCCGTCACTTATTACATATACAATGGGTTTACGTTTTCTTACAGATTATATAGACGGCGACAGATATTATAAGATTCATAAAGAGAAGCATAACCTTATCAGGGCGCGTGCCCAGTTCAGGCTCGTTGAAAGCAATGAGGAGCAAATGTCCGACATGAAAAGAATTATTTCGGATATTATTACCTAAATTACCGCATATTAAAAGTAGCTGTATGACTGGTATTCCAAAAACACTGATTTTTATATTTGCCATTATTCTGATTTCATGCAATAATACGAAAGAACCCAAAACTAATGAGGCAGAGCCTGCCGATCCCGTTGGGATAAACCTGCCAGAATGGGCGTCAACGGAACCCGGCCTGCATTCAGGTTTCGGCAGTACTAACATAAGATATGATAAAAATACCCCTCCTGATGGTATAAAAGGAACAGGTATTTCACTCAGCGCATGGAAAGGAGAAAAGATAAATTCACAAATAGTATTATGGGCCTCATCCGAAGAGGGAGAAGTGAATATAACAGTGGATACCATCAGCAGCTCACCAGAAATATCAGGATGTGATATAAGGATAAGGACTGTTAAGTATGTGTTAACGGATGAATTCCTCAACGGATGCGGTTACAGGGATACGGACACCATACCGGCGCATCTTTCACCTGACATGCTTGACGATGTCTCAACATTCCGGATGGAAGGGTTTGAAACCAGACCTGTATGGATCAGCATATCCGTTCCTCAAACATTAGCCGCAGGAGATTATAAGCTTGTTATAAATGCCTGTACCCAAACCGATAGTCTTCAACATTTGGTAAATCTGGAGGTGCAGGACAGGATACTACCTGAACCGGAAGAATGGGCTTTTCATCTGGATATCCGTCAGGATCCTTTCGCGGTAGCCAGGTTGCATAATGTACAACCCTGGTCTCAGGAACATATTGAGCTACTGCGCCCGCTACTCAAAATGCTGGCACAGGCGGGGCAGAAATGTATCACTGCCATCATCACTGCGGAACAATGGGAAGGACAGACAAATGATACATTCGAATCAATGATCACATGGATAAGGAATTCAGATGGTCTTTGGGAATACGATTATTCTGTTTTTGACCAGTATGTCCGGTTGGCAGTTGACTGCGGAATTGACAGGCAGATTAACTGCTATTCAATGATTCCCTCCGGGAATAAATACAGGTGGTTTGAGGAAGACTCTGCAAGGTTCATTACTGTTGAAGCCAGTCCTGGTTCAGCCGTATATAAAAAAATATGGAGGTCTTTCCTGAATGATTTCAGGGTTCACCTCACGGAAATGGGATGGATTGATAAGGTCACGATAGCACTCGACGAAAGAGAGGAAGATGATATACAGGAATTATTGTCGTTCATTAAAGAATCGGCTCCTGACTACCGGCTAAGCATTGTAGCTGACAATCAGGTAAATCCGAATTATAAAATATATGATCTCAGCTATAGCCTGAATGTGATCACTGATAACAGCGGGAAGATAATACCCGCAAGGAAAGAGAACGGTAGTATTACAACTTTTTATGTTAACTGTAACATATCCGAACCCAATACTTTCACTTTTTCACCACCGTCTGAATCGGCATATCTTGCATGGTTATCGGCAGCTATGGGCCTGGACGGTTTTCGCAAATGGACTTACAACAACTGGCCGGAAGATCCTGTACGCGACTCCAGGTCTTTTTCACGGCCTGCAGGAGATACTTATCTTGTATATCCCGGGGCCAGAAGCTCGGTGAGATTAGAAAAAATGGCCGAAGGTATCCGTGACTGTGAAAAAATGAGGATACTGAAAGCCGATCTTGCTATGAATCCCTCAATGGAGGCTGCTGATGCTGAAAAAAGGATCGGGGAATTTATGAAAGTTGTAACAGTATCATCTCTGAAGGACATGCCTGCATCGTACATCATCGGGCAGGGCAGAAAGATGATAGAAGAAATCAGCAGGATCAACTGAATTATTACTATTAACTATCATGTAACAATTAGATAACAAGCTGATCATAAGGCAGACCAAAGACCAAAGACCAAAGACGAAAGGTCAACGGATAGGATTTGCCGTTTGTCGTTAGTCTTTTGTCTTTCGTCTTTCTCCTGTTTTGTGCGTTGGGACACCCTAATTTGAATCTTCTATAATCGCCATAATTTTCTGCCGGATCTGGTTCTTTCTTAACATAATGGTTTTCTTTGACTTATCTGGCGTTTTCACAGTAACCTCTAACATTTTTCTGGTAGCTTCTATTGCTTTGTTCATGCTAATTTCAGGGGCTTTGAAGTATAAAAGCCTTCTCAATATGCCAGAGTTGGTTGTAGTTACTGATGATATCCCTATGGGAAAGATTAGTATTTGTAATATACCCCTTCAGCCCATCCCACTTGCCGTCTGCATGGTACTTGTCATAATCAATGCTGATATCCACATTTCCCGATAACTTAAGGTATTTATTGTACCCCCGATTGTTAATCTGTCCTTTGGTAAGCTTCTTGGATTTTAATTGCTTCTCCAGGCGTTTTAATCCTCTTTCCCGGTTGGCCTTGTCCTTCTTTGCCCGCTTGTATGAGTAGCTAACGATTAATCGACTGTTATCTTCCCGTGAAAACTCATCTGTTTGTTCATCCTTCCAAACACGATCAGTAATCTTTAATCGCACCTGTTCAGCCTCATTTTTTGGCTTGCCTCCCAGAATCTATTGATATCCCTTTGCTTTTAACCCGGAGATGTTTTCTTTTGATAACAGTCCGGCATCGGCAATCAACACCGGTTTTGATATCTTGAACTTTTCCTGGAAGTGCTCCAGTACCGGAATCAGGGTGTTCCCCTCAAAAATATCATATCCTATTGGATATCCTTTGATCCCAACCAGCAATCCAAGGTATATTTGAGGCAGGTGATGCTTTCCGTCCTTAGAAAATCCCCTGACACGTATCTCATCCTCATCACTGCTCTCAAAATAGATCGTGGTCATATCACAAAACACAATACTGATTTTATTCTCCAAAACATGCTTGGTATGGTTAAATGAAATCTGCTCTATTTGTTCCTTATATTTTGAACTGAGCTTATCCATATACCGATATATGCTATAAACCGAGATCTCCTGTCCTTTATTCTCCCGTAAATACTCAACCAACTTCAGTTTACTGCCAGGGTGGGTAATCCGAGAAATAACCAGATCTCTGAATAATGACTCTGGAATTTGATTATAGCCGATCCTGTCGAAGATGCGACCGAAGACAAGTTCTGGGCCAACTTCACGGATGTCATCGTTCCCCAGATCTTCCACTGCATAAATCTCCTGCCCCTTGTTCTATTCACCTAAGTCAAGGGTTAGCTGATCGAACATGAGGGGGATCTCCTCCATAGCCGATCGGTACAGCCTTTCTATCTCATCCGTATCAGCGGAAGAGCCAATGGTCTTCAGAACACGATATGTCCCATAGGATTTATCAATGATCTGGATACTTACGCTTCCACTTCTGTTTCGTTTTTTGCGTACAAACATGCCCCAAATTAGCAAGGAACACCCAAATCACCAAACCTTAATCTTCTTTAATACTGTAAGTTAAAAAATTAACGATTGTAGACCGCACAAAACAGGAAGACGAAAGGTCAACGGATAGGATTTGCCGTTTGTCGTTAGTCTTTTGTCTTTCGTCTTTGTTATCTTCTAAGGTAATATTGCAGCGCGATAAAGGAACTATTCACTATTTCACTGACTAGCAAGCGCAAAAGGCAATTTAAGCCTTATTTCCTGAAAAGAGTTATTAAATTATTATTTTAGCACGGTTTTTAACTGGTTTTAACAGGAGTTTTTTTTCTAACTTGCATGAATGAGACAAACGACAAACGACAAACGATAAACGACAAACGACGAAAGGTCAACGGATATATTCCGGATTTCCCTTTCGCCTTTAGTCTTTTGTCTTTCTTATGATCAGTTTGTTACTGGATTTGTTATATTATATTAGCAAATATTAATCCCCGGATGAGACTATACCGGAATTTTAAATAAAATACCATAAATACCTGACAGACAATATGCTTAAAAAACAAAGAATCGGAATTCTGACTGCCGGAGGCGACTGTCCCGGTCTGAATGCAGCTATCAGGGGTGTTGCAAAAACTGCCATAGTCAAATACGGGATGGAAGTATACGGCATATCCGACGGTTTTCTGGGTCTTATAAATAAGGAATATATTGAGCTTACCGAGAAGAGGGTATCCGGCATACTTACACTGGGAGGAACCATACTGGGGACATCAAGGGTTAAGCCATTCAAAAAACAATCAAACGGTGATAAGGCTATCAGTAAGCCGGAACTGATAAAAGAGCACTATGATCAGATGGAGCTTGATTGCCTTGTTTGCATAGGTGGCAACGGTACACAAAAGACCGCATACCGGTTGTCACAGGAAGGTCTTAACATAGTAGGTATACCCAAGACAATAGACAATGATGTATTCGGTACCGAGATGACCTTCGGATTCGATTCGGCTGTCAACATTGCCACAGAGGCTATTGACAGACTTCATTCAACTGCCAACAGTCATAAAAGGATCATAGTTATTGAAGTTATGGGCCATAATGCCGGATGGATAGCATTATATGCCGGTGTGGCAGGCGGAGGGGATGTAATACTTATTCCTGAACTGGATATAGATATTGATAATGTTGCCCGCTACCTGGAAGACAGGGCTTATAAGAACAAAGATTACTCCATAGTTGTTGTTGCGGAAGGAGTGGCTCCTGAGCGCAAAAAGAAATCAGCAGCCCAGTATATAGCAAAAATGATAAGCGAGAGAACCGGTCTGGATACAAGAGAAACTGTGCTTGGATATATACAGAGAGGAGGAACGCCATCGCCTATGGACAGGATTCTTGCCACCAGATACGGCTCATCTGCTGTGGATATGATAGCCGGTAATGATTTTGGTAAAATGGTAACTCTCAGGAATAATAATATTGTACCGGTACCTCTTGATGAGGTGGCAGGCAAACTGAAGCTTGTTACGGAAGATCATCCACTTGTTATGAAAGCCAGGGGCATGGGCACATGTTTCGGATGTAATAGTTCGGTTCATAACCATAATGGAGAAAGCATATAATGACTCAATCTGATAACTCATATACAGCCAAGGAGATAAGCTGGCTTTCATTCAACCAGAGAGTACTGCAGGAAGCTGACAATTCTGAGGTACCCCTGATAGAAAGAATCAAGTTTCTTGGTATATATTCCGGCAACCTTGATGAATTTTTCAGGGTAAGAGTGGCAACACTCAGAAGGATATCAAAACTTAAAGAAGACTCTTATGAGATCCTGGGATATGACGCCGAATCGACATTAAAGACGGTGAACAGGATAGTGCTTCAGCAACGGGTTGAATATGAAAATATCTATGACAGGCTTAAGGTTGATCTTGCAAAACAAAATATCTATATAAAGAATGAAAAGGAACTTAATACTGAGCAGCAGGAATTTGTAAAGGACTATTTCAATAATAAGCTGGCCCAGATAATTATGCCTTTCATGATAAGAAAAGACAAGACGCTTCCTATCCTCAGGGATGATGCTGTTTACTTTGCAGTAACAATACGGCCGGAGAAAAAAACAAAAAAGGTAAGATATGCCCTGGTTGAGTTGCCGACAAGAACACTTCCCCGTATTATCCCTCTTCCCGGACCCGGGAATGAATATAATTATATTTTTCTCGACGATATTATCAGAGTTGGCCTGAAAGATATATTCTTCGTATTTAAAAACAGCTCTATCGATGCTCACACTATTAAGCTCAATAAGGATGCCGAGCTAGACATAATAGATGATATATCCGAATCATATATTGATAATGTTACACGCAGCCTGAGCCAGCGTAAACAGGCAACACCGGTCAGGTTTGTATATGACAGGGAAATACCCGATGACACATTGCAGATACTAAAGGAAAGATTAAATTTCAGCCCGGAAGATACAATAATACCGGGAGGAAGATATCATAATCTTAAAGACCTTATTAAATTCCCTAATACAAAGGGAACAGACCATCATAAATATGAAAATATACAACCTGTGGCCCCCACGGATATAGCTCAGGACAGAAGCATACTCTCCAGGATAAGAAAAAAGGATATATTGTTATATTTTCCCTATTACTCGTTCGATAACTTTATTTACCTCCTTAGAGAGGCATCTCTTGATCCGGCCGTTAAGGACATTAAGATTACTCTTTACAGGGTCGCCAGGAACAGTAATGTTATAAATGCTCTGACCAGTGCCGTCCGAAATGGTAAATCGGTTACTGCCATAGTCGAATTGCAGGCAAGGTTTGACGAGGAGGCCAACATTTACTGGAGTAACAGGCTAAGGGAAGAAGGTGTAAAAGTAATACATGGAGTGCCAGGCTTGAAAGTACATGCAAAATTGTGCCTGATAACAAGAGTGAAAGGTGATATTATTCAGAAATTTGCCTGTATAGGAACAGGTAACTTTAATGAGGAAACTGCAAAAGTATACACAGATCATCTGCTGATGACATCCGACACAAAGATCACTAATGAAGTAAGCAAGACATTCGCATTTCTGGAAAAAAATTATAAAAAGGAAAACTATTATCATCTTATTACTTCCCCTTTTTACACCAGGACACGCATATCGCGTCTCATAAAGAATGAGATAGATAATGCAAAAAACGGATATCCGGCATATATATACTTTAAGCTTAATAATCTGACGGATAAAGACATAATAGAACTTTTATATACTGCCAGCAATGAGGGAGTCGATGTGAGGCTCAATATCAGGGGAATGTTTTCACTGGTTACCGGTATTGAAGGACTTAGTAATAATATACAGGCTGTAGGTATTGTCGACAGGTTTCTTGAGCATACAAGAATACTGATATTCGGAAACAGAGGAAACGAAAAAGTTTATATAACTTCAGGCGACCTTATGACAAGGAATATAGAGAGAAGGGTTGAAATTGCATGTCCTGTTCTGGACAGTGATATAAAAAAGGAATTAAGGGATATTTTTGATATTCAGTGGAAGGATAATGTAAAAGCCAGGATACTTGATAAAAAGCTGGAAAACAGGATTGCTGTTAACGGAACCGAATCATGGCATTCACAGGCAGAGATCTATAAATACCTGAAAAGTAAAAATGAATACCAGCCCGGAGAGGTTAAGGTTGATGAAACCCGGTAAAAAACAGGACTTATGGATAAAAACGGAAAATACTATAAAGCCTTTCTGGACAGGCAGGAAGAATTTGAGAAACAATTCTCCGGCGAAAGGAAAAACAAGCAGCATGCCAAGGGCAAGCTTACTGCCCGGGAAAGGATAGATCTGTTGACGGACGAAGGATCGTTCGAGGAAATTGACGCTTTTGTTGTACCTGATACGCTGGGAATAGAATTCGGCAAGGTTGAAAAGCATTATGGCGATGGTGTTATTGCCGGGCATGCTAAAATAAACGGAAGGATGGTCTTTCTGTATGCACAGGATTTTACTATAATGGGAGGTTCACTGGGTGTAGTCCATGCAAACAAGATTATCAGGATACAGGAGATGGCCTTTAAGATGGGAGCGCCTATCATTGCCCTTATCGATTCGGGAGGAGCCAGAATACAGGAAGGCATCGCTTCGCTCAGCGGTTATGCAGGCATCTTTCAGAATATAATCAAATCATCAGGAATAATACCGCAGATAGCTGTAATAATGGGACCTGCAGCAGGAGGTGCCGTCTACTCTCCTGCCCTGATGGATTTTGTTTTCATGACAAGCTACACCAGCTATATGTTTGTGACAGGCCCGAATGTGGTCAAAGAGGTTCTTAACGAAGATGTGAGCTTTGAAGATCTGGGGGGCGCCGCTGTACATGCTAAAAAAAGCGGTGTGGCTCATTTTATTTATGATGACGAGGAAAACACTATTCTCGGTTTGAAAAAATTTTTCTCGTACCTGCCTTCCAATAATGTAGAAAATCCTCCGAAAGTGGAAGAGAGCGACGAGACACCGGATATCAATGAAAAGCTCCCCGGGATAATACCTGATGATACTAATAAGGCTTACGACGTAAAAGAAGTAATAACAAATATAGTTGACAAGGGCAGTTTTTTTGAGATCTCTGAATTATATGCCCAGAACCTGATAACAGGACTGGCCCGCCTTGGCGGCAGAACAATAGGGATACTTGCCAATCAGCCCAAGGTGCTGGCAGGTGTTCTCGATATTAATTCATCGGTTAAAGGCGCACGTTTCATAAGGTTCTGTGATGCTTTTAATATACCGCTGCTCACCCTTGAAGATGTTCCAGGGTTTCTGCCCGGTATAGACCAGGAACATTCCGGTATAATACGGCATGGAGCCAAACTCCTCTATGCATACAGCGAAGCAACCGTCCCGAAAATCACTGTGATATTGAGGAAATCATACGGGGGCGCATATATTGTGATGAACAGTAAAAACCTTGGAGGAGATTTCAACTTTGCATGGCCAACGGCTGAAATAGCAGTGATGGGACCGGAAGGAGCCGTTGCAATACTGTACCGTAAAGAACTGGCAGATGCTGAAGATCCGAAGAAGCTCAAAGCCGAGCTTGTGAAAAAGTACAGGGAAAAGGTTGCCAACCCTTTTGTTGCTGATGAGAAGGGATTTATCGATGAAGTTATAGACCCGTCAGTAACAAGGAAAAAACTGATAGCTGCTTTCGGAGCGCTGGCCAATAAATGGGTTGAAGCACCATCGCGTAAACACGGTAACATCCCGTTATAATACTTATTCGTTTTTATATTACTGAAAACTTTTCCCGTTAATGAAAATCAATAATATTTTAATAGCAAACAGGGGCGAAATAGCAATCAGGATAATGTCTACTGCAAAACGCATGGGTATAAAAACTACTGTCGTTAAAACAACTGCAGAACCTGAAGCGCTATATCTGTCTGTTGCCGATTATATTTATGATGATACTGATAATATATCGGAGATACCCGTTTTTCTGGATATAGAAAAAATAATAAAGATCACACTGGAGTCCGGGGCCGATGCCATTCATCCCGGTTACGGGTTCCTTGCCGAAAATCCGTATTTTGCTCAGAAGTGTGCAGATAACAATATTATCTTCATTGGTCCTTCTCCTGATGCAATATATAAAATGGGTAACAAAACCATAGCCCGTAAGATCGCTCTTTTCAACAATATACCTATGGCAACCGGCAGTGAAGGTAAAATACCAAATGAGCAAGAGGCCAAAAGGGTGGCCGGAAGAATAGGATACCCCGTAATAATAAAGGCCGCCTCCGGCGGAGGAGGAAGGGGAATGAGAATAGTAAGGAAAGAAGAAGAGATGATACAAATGTTCAGACTGGCGACTAACGAAGCTGATAAAGCCTTTTCTGATCCTTCAGTATTTATTGAGAAATATATTGAACATCCTAAACATATAGAGTTTCAGATACTTGGCGATACGAAAGGCAATATTATACATCTTGGAGAGAGAGAATGTTCCGTACAGAGGAAACATCAGAAACTACTGGAAGAAGCACCCTCGGCAGCTCTTAGCGAGGAAAAAAGAAAAGAAATCGGAAACATGTCGGTAAAAATTGCAAGGTCAGTGGGTTACTATTCGGCAGGTACAGTCGAATTTCTGTACGATTCGAACGGGGATTATTATTTCATGGAGATGAACACGAGAATACAGGTAGAACATCCTGTTACGGAGCTTATTACAGGCATTGATATAATCGAAGAGCAGATAAGGATCGCTGAAGGAAAAGAGTTAAGGTATAAGCAGAAGGACATAAAACTGAATGGCTGGGCTATTGAATGCAGGATAAATGCAGAAGATGTACAGTCCGGATTCAGCCCTTCCCCCGGAAAAATAGAACAAATAATACTACCCTCTGATGATTATGTGAGAGTGGATTCGGGAGTAATGTCCGGATCAGTGATAGCGGCTAATTTTGACTCTTTGATAGCAAAACTTATAGTATACGGTAATAACCGTAAGGAAGCGCTGGCCAATCTGAAACAGGCTCTTGACAGGGTGTGGATAAAAGGTACAAAGACCACCCTCCCCTTCTTCAGGATGCTGATAAGAAATCCAGGGTTTATAGATGGTACAATAACAACTTCATTTATTGAAAACGAACTTGACAGTTACCATGTCAACAGCGAATACGAAGAATTGCTTGCTGCATGGCTGGCAACATGGCTGTTTGCAGAAGAAAACCTCGATGAAAGCAACCTGAAGATAAACTTTGAAGATTCGAAAAATATTAGCCCCTGGCTTTTAAATAAAAGAATAAGCAGGCATTAATTATCAATCCGGTATTACCATGACTGACAGAAAGAAAAAATTATATGCACTCGCGGGAAAAAAGAAATACGGGTTCACCCTTCCTCTTACCGAAACAATAAAAATAGGTAAACGCAATTATAAAATAAGGATAAAGGAGGATGAAAAATACGGCACATATATCCTGTGGAAGAACAGGAGATATCCTGTCGAAATAATACAAAGCAGGCAGAACAAATTTGAAATACTGTTCAATTACGTGAGCTATTCATTTACTATTGAAACCCCTTTTTCGCTAAAAAGAAAGCAATACCTCGACAAAGCAATAGATCAGGCCGGTGAAGAGAAAGTGCTTGCTCCCATGCCCGGGAAAATAGTAGAGGTACTTGTCAGGGAAGGATCGGAAATAAGCAGAGGGGAGCCTCTTCTGATCCTTGAGGCCATGAAGATGCAAAATGAAATAAGCTGTCCTGTAGCCGGAAAGGTCAAAGCCATTAATGCGAGAGCCGGAGAAAATGTAATGAAGGATGATGTTCTGGCAGAAATTATAATTATTTAACATGACAATGAGAACAAGACTTTTTCTGCTTTTTATCTTACTTTATCTGACATCCTGCTCAAATAATCATCGTCTGAAGTACAGCAGTGAATGGAGTTATTCACCTGATTGTACCTGGGCAGGACCCTCTTTATGGGCAAACAGGCTTCAGGACTGGAAGGTGGAGGATGGAAGGCTTGTCTGTATTAATGCCAAACCTATGCGTACCGTACACCTGACAACCAGAAGAGCAATAGCGGGTAAAGGCAATATTAACAGCAGTGTATACATTACAATGAACAGGGGAGATTCATTCAATTCCGATGCGGCAGCCGGCTTGCTCATCGGAGCAGGGAAAGACATGGATTACAGAGCTGCATCACTTATTCACCATTCTTACGGCAGCCAGGGAGGTCTGTTTGCAGGACTTGATGCAAACGGGAATCTTTTTATCAGGGACTTTGAAAAAGAGAATGACTACCTGGCTTATAATGAAGAAAACGACCTGCCATGGAAGCAGGCATACATCATTTTTAACATCAGGCCGGTCGATGACGCTTATTCAATCAGGATGACTGCTGTTAATCCCGGTACCAACCAGATAATAGACAGACTTGAAGTAAAAAACATCCCTGAAGAAAGAATACTGGGTAATTTGGCGCTGGTATCTCATTCAGGCTATTCAAATGATCCCTCCACAGGATTTTCTTTCGGTAAATGGCAGGTTTCCGGTAGTAAACTAAGTAATAATAAGGACCAGACCATAGGCCCTGTTATGGGGCTTCAATACACCCTGAGCAGGTCTAAACTAAAGATCAAGATACAAATGGCACCTCTATCAGAGGATGATAACAGGACTCTCATGCTGGATATTCCGGAAAATGACACATGGAAGAAACTGGCAGAGACCGAAATAAAAAAAGGGTCATACATTGCGTTGTTTATTATCGATAACTGGAATAAGACAACTGATGTTCCATTCAGGGTAAGGTATACTCTCAGCCGGAAATCAAAACATGAATACACCGAAAACGGGATTATCAAACATGACCCACAGGATAAAAATGAAATCACGGTGCTGTCTCTTTCATGTATAGAGCAGCCGCTCAGATTCACTGAAAACAACTCCAGAGCAATAGACGGTGGCAGCTATTCATGGGATTACGGTATTATGTATCCTCACCGGCAGCTTATTGATAACTTAAAGCAGTTTGACGCCGACCTGCTGTATTTTGCAGGCGATCATGTTTATGAAGGAGGCTCCCCTACTGTAGCGAATACCGGATCTTTGGCCAATCTTGATTACCTGTACAGATGGTACCTTTGGTGCCAGGCCTATAATGAACTGACCTCTGTCATACCTTCAGTAAGCATACCGGATTATCACGATGTCTACCATGGTAATATCCGGGGTGCCGGCGGAAAGCCTGTAACTGCAGGGTTAAAGGGAGCAGCCGCACAAGATGCAGACGGATATAAAATGAGTCCTGAATTTGTAAATATGGTGCAGGAAACTCAAACAGCCCACCTGCCCGACCCCTATGATCCCGTATCTGCCGGTCAGGGGATAAATGTATATTTTACCGAGTGTAATATAGGAGGAGTAAGTTTTGCAATCCTTGAGGACAGAAAATTCAAACCTGCTCCCGGGGCACTGTTCCCCGAAGCAAACATTGTTAACGGATGGCCTCTTAATCCGGACTGGAATGCCAGGCGGATGTCTGTAGTCGATACATCACTGCTTGGCGCAAGACAAATGAGATTTCTCGCGAGCTGGGCTGCAGACTGGTCAGGTCCAAGCTGGATGAAAGCCGTATTGTCGCAGACACCGTTTGCTAACCTGGCAACAGTGCCTGCCGGTGCATTAACAGACGATATTGTTCAATCAATGGAGGTTCCTGATTCAGCAATAACGCTTAATACTGACAGGATAGCATATGATTTCGATTCAAACGGCTGGCCTCAGAGCGGAAGAAATAAAGCTATTGAGCAATTCAGGAAAGCATTTGCAACACATATAACAGGAGATCAACACCTTGCCAGCACTATGCAATACGGTATTAACGATTTTCGGGATGCCGGATATGTAATAGTCTCACCTGCCACAGGCTGCATATGGACAAGGAGATGGCATCCTCCTGTTGAAGGAAGAAACAGAAAAGAGGGATGGCCCCCTAACCTGGGGGATTTTGAAGACGGGTTTGGTAACAAGATCACAGTATATGCCGTTGCCAATCCTCACAAATCAGAAGTTGAACCTGTACATCATAATGAACCCGGCACAGGCTACAGCGTGATAAAGTTTTACCGTGACAGCCGTGATATTCAACTTGAAAACCGGCCGTATTATGCAGGACCGGATAACGGGAAGCCCTTCCCATTCTGGCCGGTACGCTTTAATCAACTCGACAACTATGGCAGGAAAGCCGTTGCATGGCTGCCGGAGGTCGTTTGCACGGGGCTTAATGACCCTGTCATACGTATTTACAGAGAGAGAACAGGTGAAATGATATATGCGCTCAGGATCAAGGGCAACTCCTTTCAGCCAAAAGTATTTTCATTTGGCAATTATAAAATTGAAATCGGGGAACCGGATAGCGGTACATGGCAGATAATCGAAGGCGTCAATGCGACCTCATTCCGGGAAAGAAAAGCACTGGACGTATCTTTTTAGCCAGCATGATAAACATGCTTCTAATAATGAAGAAAGAGACCCTTAACTTCTTTATACACAGAACACAAATGGTCTGATGAACCTTATTGAAGTATTATACAAGGTTTCATTCGCAATTATTATTATATTTGGTTATATTAAAAGGTTTAACTGATAGGTCTTAAAGCAGTATCGGACATTTTCCCTGAAGTCTGCAGATCTTTTAACTATTATACCCAAAATATGTATGTAAACGATAATGATGTTACTATTGAATGGCGTAAGTTCATAAAATTTGGTATTAAACCGAAAAATGTAGAGCAAAACATACTTGCGTCATGGGAAAGAAGCAAAGACATGGGCATAGATCCCTATAAATGTATACCCGGGGCAAGGCTTACCGAAAAAGAACTGAAAGAAAGGATCACATTAAAAGAGGATCAAATAAAAATAATAATCCCCTACCTGAATAGAATACATGAGGTAGTCAAAGGAGACGGATACCTGTTTTATTTTGCAGACGAACTGGGAAATATACTCCATATAGCGGGAGACGATGCTGATATATCATACTTTGGAAATCATTATAATTTCAGGAACGGGGTTTCCTGTAAAGAGGAAATAGTGGGAACAACAGCACCATCCCTTGTGCTTTCTGATAAAATAATAGTATCGCATTTATCCTCAGCAAAATACTGTCTTGAGTTAAAAAAAACGACCTGTTCTGCGTTACCCCTGTTAGGGGAAGATAATGAATTTATAGGTATACTTGGTGTTGCTGCAAACTTTAAACCTGTGAATAAACATATTCTGGGTATACTTCTTTCTGCCAGAATGGGAATCGAAAATCAGCTTCGATTAGATAAACAGTGTAAGTATCTTTCCGTCATGAATAACTACTACGGCAATATTTTCGAATCGTCACCGGAAGCAGTGTTATTTGTCGATAATAAAGGAGATATCGTCAGCGCTAATGAAAAAGCGCTGGAAATTATCAATGACAAACCATCTGAAATAATTGGTAAAAAAGTAGAGAATGTACTTGACTTTCCAGCCGTTTTATTCAATAATTCAGTTAATGATTTTTCAGACAGGAATTGCTTTATATATACGCGTGACAGAAAGCATAGTTATAAATTAAAAGAACAGATTACTTGTTTCAAATACTCAACACACACCAATGAGACTATCAATATTTTAAAAAAAGATGAAATAAATAATACCGCTTTAGAAATTATAAAAAAACCTTATACGAATAATTTGTTTAAAGATCTGATAGGAAACAGTGATTGTTTACTGGAGGTGATAGACCATGCTTTGAAAGCCTGTAAAAGTAATTCTAACATTCTTATTACCGGAGAAAGCGGGACAGGCAAAGAGCTCCTTGCACATTCTATTCATAACGAAAGCCACAGGTCGGCAAATCCGTTTATTGCTGTAAACTGCGGAGCAGTATCGCGAGAACTAGCAGAAAGTGAATTCTTTGGTTATGAAAGCGGAGCCTTTACAGGAGCCGATAAAAAAGGGAAAAAAGGGATATTTGAGATGGCCCGTGGAGGGACAGTATTCCTGGACGAAATAGGCGAAATGCCTAAGGATATGCAAACAAAATTATTAAGGGTCCTACAAAATAAAAAACTTACCAGGATAGGTGGCACTAAAGAAATACTGGCTGATTTCAGACTTATTGCAGCTACAAACAAGAACATTGAGAAAGAAGTAAAAGCAGGCAACTTCAGGGCAGATTTGTATTTCAGATTAAATGTAATTCACCTGCATATGCCAAATCTTATGCAACGAAGATCAGATATTAAAGAACTGGCAAAATATTTTCTAAAAAAACATTCGCAGCATAGTTCTCATGATATTGTTATCAGCAAGGAGGTCATTGACGCACTTAAAAAATACGACTGGCCAGGGAATATTCGTGAACTCGAAAATATTATAGAACGTGCAATCGTCTTTCTTGGTGATGAACAAACCATTACTCTTAAACATCTTCCCGATGTTTTTAAACATAAGTCACCATGCTCTAATTTAGCCAGAAACGGCTCCTTGTATGATGACGAAATAATAAAAATTCAAAATGCTCTGAAAGAAAGCGGGAATAATATAAGCATTGCAGCCAGAATTCTCGGAATATCAAGAAATACCTTGTATAAAAGGCTTAAAGAGTATAATATAACAAATTAAGTAACAAACTGATTATAAAACCGACAAAAGACAAAAGGCTAACGACAAGCGATGAACGACGAATGGGAAAAGGCTCACGAACTCTTTGTTATATGATAGAGGGATTAGGCGACAGATTGAGACGAGAGATGAGTGGTAAATTAGAAATCAACCAATACAAATTAACTTTTAACCAACTAACATTTTTGTCTGAAGACTGTAGACTTTGGACTGCAGATTGGAATAATTGCTCAGATAATTAACACCTGTTCAGATAATCAACATTTTTGTATCGTTAATTATTTGCCTCAGCTAGAAAAATATTCATAATTCAGGCTTATTACTATTTGTTATAAAGCTAATTACAACTACACTTTCACTTTCTCCGGATTTTACTTTTTAATGGCATACTGCTTGAATTATATATTCCGTATTCTTTTTATAACTACTAAAAAACAAATTATGTCAGAAAAAACTCCGCAATCTGTACCCAGATATCTGGTAGGTACTGAAGAGCAACAGAAATGGTTTCATAAATATTTCTTTAATCCCAGGGGATTAAGCTTTTTTGAACCGGGTGCTGTTCCTATGGACAACCCGGTTATGAGTGCTTTTAATGTAGCCAAAGCAACATATCAGATACGGCCGGAAGTATTCAATATGGGCTATCTTACCAGGGTGCTAAACATGAAAAAAGAAGAAATAACAAAAAGAATCAAAAAGTTATATGAAGATCATTTGATAATGTATGTTATGACCCCTCCTATGCAGGTGATAGGTTATGGTTTATATTATTGGCTGGTAAAACTAAAGGACGGCACTCCAAAAGAAAAAAAACAGCTGTTATCCGAATGGTTTCAAAATAAGGATGAGATATGTACCGGGGCAGAAACCAAAGGTGATTTTGATTATTTCAACGGATGTCATATGAGAGTGCTGGATAATCTTATTTATGATGTGCTTTATCGCTTAAGAGACCTTCCTGAAGTAGAATATGTCCATCTTGCTCCCATTCGCAGGGTTATAAGGGATCTTTATACAAATATGGCGGAATCAGAGTCTGATTACAGAAAATTTTTTCTGGATGATGAAAAACTCAGAAAACTATCGACAATGCAAAAGAAAATGGACATAAAGGATCTTGAGATATTCAAGGCACTGAATACCCAAAGACCTGTAGAAGAAGTATATGATTTTAAAGTATTACAGGAAATATCCGGATTGAACCCTGATGAAATGCTTATGGGAATAAAAGATGTTGTAGAGACCAAACGTTTACTTGTTCCAATGTTCCATCTCAACACAAAAAAACTGGGACTTATAAACCACCAGTTTGTTGTCAGGCTGTTCCAGATGACCCCCTGTTACCGGAAAGCTGAAATCGCCGATGAACTGTCTTCTATTTCTGATTTTAATATGATATCAGAATTGACAGATTCGTTCTATGATATTACCCTATGCGCTTATAAAGGGCTTACCGATACTGATGCTTTGTTGAAAACAATCAGCTCGTACAGCGAGGTTGAAGAGGTTAAAGAGGCTGATGTTACCAGAGAATTCAGAAGATGGACATGCAGGCTTGATGAAGAGAATGGAATGTGGGAAGAATGTATCCTTACCGATGATTTTCTTCAGGATAAGACTCAGAAGGACATTCCGGCTATCAATATCAACAAAAACAAGAAGGAGGCTTAACCATGAAAATAGATAAACCACGCCAGTATGTCGTTGACAGTTTAAAATATGTTTTAAACCCATCTTCAATAGCTGTTGTAGGAGCATCACGTTATCCTGTCAAGGTAGGATACAGAGCTATTGAGGGATTGAGAACCTGGGGGTATAAGGGGAAAATATATCCTGTCAATCCCAGAGCATCGGAGATACAAGGTCTGAAAGCCTATAAATCTGTAAGGGATATCCCCTATCCTGTCGATCTGGTTTACATTGCTGTCCCTGCACATATTGTTAAAATGGTTTTGGAAGATGTTGTAGCAAAAAAAGCCAGAGTTGTTGTTATCTCAACCAGCGCATTCAAGGAAATTGGAAGAGGTGATCTTCAGGATGAACTGACCATGTATTGCAGAAAAAACAAACTTGCACTTGTAGGCCCTAATCTGGTAGGAATGGGTAGTCCCTATCTCGACTTTGATTGTGGGTTCGTACCCTATCTTCCTGTTCCCGGACCTATAGGGATGATATCTCAGTCAGGAGCAAATCTGGTTGCTGCAATTGGATCATCTGAGTCAATGCATCTGGGAATGAGCTTTTTTGTAGGATTGGGAAATAAGGCAGATGTGGACTTTTCAGAATTTATTCTATATGGAAAGGAAAATGAACATACGGAATGTATTGCTACGTACATCGAAGGCCTTGACAGTCCCGAAGCCTATATTGAGGCATGCCGTTCAACAGTGCCACACAAACCGGTGGTAGCTATTAAAGTTGGCGGATCAAAAATAGGGGTAAAAGCTGCATTTGCACATACAGCCTCTGAAAATGAAGGAACCGATGATGCTTACTATAATAAAATATTTAATGAAGCCGGAGTTATAAGGGCCACTACATGGCAGGAATTTCTGGATATTGCCCTGGCTCTTGGTACTCAACCCCCATTAAAAAGCAATAATATTGTAATGATCACAAACGGAGGAGGATCAGGATTACTATCCTGCGATCATTTTGAAAGGATGGGAATACCAATGAAAGAATTAAATGAAATATCACCTTTGCTCTCATTTAAGATCAGAGCATATATGCCCATGTTCGGTTCACCTCTTAACCCTGTGGATATATCGGGAACAGCAAATGCCATACAATATAAGGGAGCAATAAGCCAGGCTTTTCGTGATCCTGCTGTTGATGCTTTATATGTATCAATTTGTCCAACGGCCATGACTGACATCGGAGAGATATCCGATATAATTCTGGAGGTATATAATACTTATAAACACCTGGGAAAGCCTTTTGTCATGGAATGCCAGGGAGGTAATGAATGCTATGATGCTATACGTAAATTCAGGGATGCAGGAGTGCCTGCTTATCCTACAGCTGAGCAAGGTGTCAATGCTATGGTCGCATTAAGAAAGTATGCAGTTATTAAAGAAAAAATATCAGGAAATAAATAGTAGTTCTACACTGTCATACTGAGCTAAATAATACTTTTAGTATCCTTTTACCAGAGTCATATTATAAAAGGGGTTGTCCAAAAAGTGTAATACTGCTTTAACCACGGTGGGCACAGTGTTTCACGACGTTTTCACAGTAATATAACCTGTTGACATTAAATTATCACGGTGTGTCATTGTGATACTCTGTAGTAGAATGATTATTTGCTATTTATTTTAAATTACACTTTTGAAACAGCCTCTTTTATTTCGTATTATACTATATTTATTGAGTATTCTTAAATAAGAAAAAGTGAAAGGTTATATTCATGTTTATACCGGTAATGGCAAAGGGAAGACCACAGCAGCCCTTGGGTTATCATTAAGAGCAATCGGAGCAGGAAAAAAGGTTTTCTTTGCTCAGTTTGTCAAAGGGAAAGCATACTCCGAAATTGAAGCAGTTAACAGGTACATACCGGCAATTACTATAAAACAATACGGGTTAGGTTGCTTCATAGTTGAAAAACCAAAACAAACAGATATAGATGCAGCACAAGCCGGTCTTAAGGAAATCCATGAAATAATTCTATCAGGCAAATATGATCTGGTCGTGCTTGACGAAGCCTGTATTGCCGTTTTCTATAACCTCTTTTCTGTCGATTTGCTGATAAACGTTTTAAAATCGAAACCTGAAAATACTGAAATTGTTATCACAGGCAGGTATGCATCAAAGGAACTGACAGACATGGCCGACCTTGTTACCGAAATGAAAGAAGTAAAACACTACTATAACAGAGGGATTAAGGCAAGAAAGGGGATCGAGTATTAGCTTTTTCAATTCGCCTTTTGTCGCTGATCGTTATGTTCTACAACTGTTTTTTATATATTTTAAGCCCAATTAAGAAATTTTGTTCTAAATTGATTATTATTTAGTAAACATAATTCTTTCAAAAAGACGAAGATAATCCGGAAGCATTCAGGTAATGACCATAGTTATAATTTAAATACAGCAACAAAACAATTGAAGGAAACGATTGTATATTAATTAACATATTTATTAAAACTTCACTATATGTAGCTTAATTAAACAAAGGCAAAATTTAGAAATATTATCAAATAATAGTAATTTAAACAAATTTTAAATAAACAGTAACCTGCAATCATATAACTATGAATCCCGGACTATATAATGAAACTGGTTGTCAATAAAAAAATAGCATTTAACTTCTTTCTGTTGTTTTTCCTATTCTCGGTTATAGCAGGTGGACTTACTTATTCATTTTTTTTGCATCAGAGATCAGAAATATATGATTCTCTGATGGATAAATATGGAGACAGGTTACAGCATGCCAGTATGCTGATAATAACATTCCTAAGTCCTACCGTTTCATCTGCAGACTATCTTTCTAACCTGTATAATTATCACCTTAAAACAAATAATTCGATCACGAAAGAAGAAATACTGGCAGATTTTCAGCTATTCTCGCAAAGCAACCTGCAATATAAACAGATAAGGTATATAGGAGCCGACGGTAAAGAAATGATCAGGATAAACCTGATAAATGACAGCGTTACAACTTTGCCAAAAGACCAGTTGCAGGATAAAAGCCAACGCCCTTATTTCATCAGGTCCAAAGAGTTGAATCAGGGAGAGATCTACCTGGGTCCTGTTGACCTGAATATGGAACACGGAGTCATTGAAACGCCCCATCAGGCAGTAATAAGGGCTGTCTCACCGATCTTTGATAATAATAATAACTGGTCGGGACTTGTTATTATTAATCAGTATATGAACGATTTTTTTAACAGTCTTGAGGTACTGAATGAGCAGTATGATGCAAAATTCAGTCTGTTAAATTCAGACGGATATTGGTTAACAGGACCTGAGGAATTCAAAAAATTCGGTTTTATGTTTACTGATCTTAGGGATCAGAATCTTAAAAGATTCTTTCCCGAAGAATATGAGATAATATACAATTCGGCTGATAGCAAAGGCAGGTTCATATCAAAAAACGGACTTTTTGTTTATTTACACATCGACATTAAAAAAAAATTGTCCGAAGGCTTCAATAATGTCATGAAAGATAAGCTGAAATGTGACAATGACTCAAAATGGACGTTGTTTCTGCATTTATCAAATGAACAGCTTCGTAAGAAAACAGATGATATCAGAAAGGACATAATAATTACATTATCCATTGTTATGGCATTCCTTATTGCAATATCATACATCATTGCCAGCCTGAGATACAAGGGAAAAATGCATATGGAACTATTGCACGATCTTAACCTCCACCTTGAAGACATGGTCAAAAAGAGGACTTATGAGCTTGAATCGGCAAACAAGGAACTGGAAGCATTTTCATATTCAGTATCTCATGACTTAAGGGCTCCCCTGAGACATATCTCAGGATTTATCGAGCTGTTCAAAAGGAAAGAAAGTGATACGCTTACGGAAAAAGGGAACAGGTATCTTTCAACGATATCAGGTTCAGCAAAGGAAATGGGAGCTCTTATTGACGACCTGCTGCAATTCACAAATGCAGGACGTGCAGTTATTAAAATGGAGGATTTTGATCCCCGCATGATTATTGATGAAGTAATTGAGAACCTTAAAGAGGATACGGATAACCGGAATATCAAATGGGAAATAGGGAAACTCCCTGTAGTTTATGCTGATTATTCCATGATGATGCAGGTTTGGGCTAATTTAATAAGCAATGCAATAAAATATACACGGACGAAAGAGCTTGCAGTCATTGAGATCGGGGCAAAGGAAGAAGGCAGGGAATATGTTTTTTATATTAAGGATAACGGTGTCGGATTCGATATGAAATATTCCCACAAACTTTTCGGGGTGTTTCAGCGCTTACACAGTTCCGATGAATTCGAAGGGACAGGCATAGGACTTGCTAACGTTAAAAAAATCATTATGAAACACGAAGGAAGAATATGGGGGGAATCGGAACCTGAAAAAGGAACAATATTTTATTTCACAATACCTAAAAAAGAGAAAAATGATTGAGCTTAGAAAAATCCTGTTGGCAGAAGACAATGCAAAAGATGTTGAGCTTACTCTGGAAGCTCTGGAGGAAAATAATCTGGCAAACAGGGTAGTAGTAGTACGCGACGGTGTGGAAGCCATGGAGTATCTCAATAGAACAGGTAAATACAGTGACCGTAGCCCGGGCAATCCTGCCGTTGCTATCCTCGATATAAAGATGCCCCGTATGGATGGTATAGAAGTATTACAGGAGATAAAAAAGGATAAAAACCTAAGATTAATACCGGTTGTTATGCTCACATCTTCACGTGAAGAACAGGATCTTCTAAGAACCTATGAACTGGGTGTAAACGCTTACGTTGTCAAACCAGTTAGTTTCGACGGTTTTTTGAATGCCGTGAAACAACTAGGTATTTTCTGGGCTGTATTAAATGAATTACCGTAACTGAACAATAGCATGAAATCTTCAAATAAAGATAACAGGGTACTTAAGATACTGTTGCTGGAAGATTCTGAGTTTGACGCTGAATTAGTAAGTAGTGAACTGGAGGATCTTCAGGGGAAAACAGTTATCAAATGGGTGGATGGGGAAGAAGCATTCACCTCGGAATTCAAGCCCGGAAATTATGACCTTGTAGTCAGCGATTATAATCTCCCCGGATTCGACGGGCAGGAAGCCCTGAAATATATAAGATCGGTTGACAGGGAAATACCCTTTATTTTTGTGTCAGGTACAATAGGCGAAGAAAAAGCTGTAGAGCTACTTCGCAGCGGAGCAACCGATTATGTCCTGAAAGACAGGCTGGGAAGACTTAATATGGCAATTGAACGGGCTCTGGACGAGATAAATCAAAAGAGAGAGCACGAAGCACAAATAAAAAAATTACATGAATCACTGGAACAAAAGGTGATCGAACGGACACAACAGCTTGAAGCTGCAAACAAGGCAAAAAGCGAATTCCTGGCTAATATGAGCCATGAAATACGTACACCCATGAATGCCGTACTGGGTTATTCCGAACTGCTAAGTAAGATCGTGACCAGTGAACAACAAAAGGAATACCTTGAATCGATAATATCAAGCGGCAAAGGACTTCTGACGCTTATTAACGATATACTTGACCTGTCAAAAATAGAAGCCGGAAAGCTAGAACTGGAATTCGACTTTGTCAGATCCCGCAGTTTTTTCTATGACTTTGAAAAGATATTTTCTTTAAAAATCATGAATAAGAAACTGGCATTCAATATTGAAATAGCCCCGGATACCCCCGATGGATTGTATGTCGATGAAACAAGACTGCGGCAGGTCATATTCAATCTTCTTGGCAACGCAATCAAATTCACATCGGAAGGATCCATAGGGTTGAAAGTGTATACCGATAATCCGCAAACACTTAAATATAAGGACAGAGAAGAAAACTTTATTGACCTTCATATAGAAATATCCGATACCGGACTGGGAATATCAAAAGAGCAACAGGAAGAGATCTTTAAACCATTCGTGCAGGAGACAAATAAACGTTTTAAAGGAGGTACAGGACTGGGGCTTGCAATCACAAGAAGACTAGTGGAGCTTATGAACGGCTCAATCAGGCTTTCTTCTGAGCTGAACAAAGGAAGCCGCTTTACGATATGTATCCCCGATATAGCTTATAATAACGAGATCGGTGTTTCAGAGAATGAAAAATTATTTGACACATCGCAGATACTATTTGATAAAAACCACATTCTGATTGTCGATGATGTGGGGCATAACCGTAAATACCTCTGTGATGCACTTGCTGATACTGACCTGGTTGTCCATGAAGCCGTAAACGGATACCAGGGACTGGAAGAAGTTAAAAAGAATATTCCAGCATTGATAATTACTGATATCCGTATGGAAAGTATGGATGGCTTTGAATTTCTGCACAGGATCAAGTCTGATGAAAAAACAGCTCATATACCTGTAATAGCATATACCGCATCGGTGATGAAAGAACAGAAGGAACGTATCAGTAACAGCGAGTTCTATAGCCTGCTGATAAAGCCTGTTCAGCTAACAACATTGTTTTCAGAGTTGATGCAGATACTGCCTTATAAGATTAAAAGTCATGAGACGGTACATCCTGACACAGCTGTCAGCACTGTGGATTTATCCGAAATAAATGACCTGTCCGGGCTGATTGATAAACTGGAGAAGACTTATTTCAATGAATGGTCTAAATTCGAAACCAGGCAGCCAATGAATGCAGTCAGTAAGTTCGCAGAGGACCTGGTTGAGCTTGGGAAATCACATAAGGCTCAGTATATTATTAAATATGGAGAGGCACTGAAACAATCGGCTGATAATTTCAATATTGATAAAATGCTGATTACATTGAAAAAATATCCGGATCTGATAGAAGATCTAAAAAAAATATCATAGAATACAATCCGTTGGTCTTTAGTCTTTAGTCTTTGGTCGCCCGCCCTGAAGCTTGTCGAAGGGTTTGTCGTTACCCTTAATAACTGAATAACTGAAAAACATTAGACATGTTCACCAGAAATACCAATATAAAAATATAAGGATCAATATAATAACAATGGTGCTTATATTAAACTTCCTCGATGTTCTGAACATTCCCGGGCTAAAACGAATAGCCTGAGCAGAGTCTTTTCCCCTTCCATCAACTAGACTGATTACAATTACAATAAGGGCCGAGCATAAAAGGGAAACCATCATTTGCTGCTGGTATGGCAATACATAAAAAGGCCTGTCGAAGGTTGATGCCGGACCATGGTTGCCAACATAAATAAGTTCGGTTGCTTTCAGACCCAGCGAAACGAAAAAAGGAACTATCACACCCCATATAGCTGCCTTATTTGTTGTCTTTTTCCAAAAGATACCAAACAAAAAGATGCTCAATATACCGGGACTAATAATACCTGTTGAAGCCTGGATATACGTAAACAACTGGTCAAAATCACCTAAAAAAGGCGCAATCAGAACAGCAATAAGCAACGAAACGGCTACAGCTATCCGGTATACCATTATTGAATTGTCCTTGCCCCTTTTCATAAAAAACGGTTTATAGATATCTTCAGTAAAGATCGTACCTATAGCATTTGTCATAGATCCCAGCGATGATATGATAGCCCCTAATATAGCCGCAATGATAATACCTAAAAACGGAGTGGTCATAAACATGCTGACCATCATCGGATAAGCTCTGTCATTATCAATAGCTCCGCTGGCTTTGATCATAAAGGGTGCACCGAACTGACTGATCGATTCACCGGTTACCTGTCCGTTTGCGTCAGACAGAATAATATAAGCCACTATGCCCGGAACAATAACCAGTATAGGTACCAATAATTTCAGGTATCCTGCAAAGGCAACTCCTTTTTGTGCTTCATTCAGGCTTTTAGCTGCAAAAGCCCGCTGAATGATGTACTGGTTAAAACCCCAGTAGTATAAATTTGTAATCCATAACCCTCCTGCCAGCACTGCCAGTCCTGCAATATCCATATATGCGTTGGTCCCGTTAGGAGTAATATGTTTACCGTCTTTAATAATCATCTGGAATTTCTGTGGAAAGTTATCAAGCATAAAACCCAGGTTATCGAATAAATTACCATGCCCCAGATGCATTACTACAACCCAGGCAAGATAGAAGCCCGAAACAATCAATATCCCAACATGTATATAGTCGGTAAATGCTATCGACATTAACCCCCCTTTAATGGAATATGCCATGGTGATCAGAGCCAGAATTATAATTGCCAAAATCATAATATCCTTATCCTGAATGATAGTATCAATCATTTTTGCACCCAGGAACATAACCGAGGTAAGATTAACCAAAATAAAAAGGCATATCCAGAATATGGCCAGAATGGTCTTTAATTGCCGGCTAAAACGGTGCTCCGCAAACTGGGGGATAGTTTTAATCCCTTCTTTATAAAAAACAGGAAGAAAAAACTTTGCTACTATAATAAGGGTTATGGCAGCCATCCATTCCCAACTGGCAATAGCCAGGCCAATGGCAAACCCCGATCCGGACATACCAATGATCTGTTCGGCTGAAATATTAGCCGCAATCAGGGAGAAGCCTATAATCCACCATGGCAATGATTTGTCAGCAATAGCAATGGAATCAAAACTTTTGTTTCTTCGTGATACCCATAAGCCTATCAGAATAATTATCATTATATATAAAAACAAAAAAAACCAGTCGAGCCTCTGCATATTCTTTATTATTGAAAAATTATGATGCAAAGGAAAGGATGTGACAACAATTCTTATCTGTAAAGTTATATCCGGTAGTTATAAAATGACGAAATGCTGTTCCGGCATGATCTCTTAAAATGGATAAAAACACAAACCAAACATAAATAATTGACTAAATTGCGTGGACTTAACATAAATTGTTTTGGACGCGCTGATCTTTACCGGAATTATTCTTGCATGCATATGTATTTTGATGTCATACTTTCTTTGGCAGGCAATAGAAAATCAGCGTAAAAACAGGCTGAAACATGCACTTATGGCATTTCAAAGCCATACCAATCCTCATTTTATTAAAAATGTGCTTCAGACAATAAACTGGTTTATCCTGAATAATGATAAAGAAAGGGCGAGCGATTATCTCTGCGACTTTGCGAAATTAATGGAGGATATCCTGATGTTTTCGAAAAAGCAAATCATAAGTCTTGAAGAAAAACTAAGGTTCCTTGATCTTTATCTGAAACTCCAGCATTTGAGGTATAGCGATAAGTTTGATTACATCCCCCTTGACAGTCCTGATAAAGAAAACCGGACAATTCAGGTGGATGACATAATAAATCCTGAAGTGTTCTTTTTACCTCCGTTGCTGATACACCCCTTTATCGAAAACGCTATCGAGCACGGATTAAAACAAAAAACATCAAAAGGCTTCCTGTCCGTTGCTTTTAAATATCAGGATAATAAATTAATTTGCCAGATAGCTGATAATGGTATCGGAATACAAAAATCGAAAAAACGCCAGCGTGAACAGAGTACAAACCGGAGTAATATCGGAATGGTGAATGCAAGGAAACGAATCGGGATCATTAAGAAGCTGTATAAAATGAATATTACTACTTCTGTTCTTGAGTTTAAACCCGGAGATAAAGATCCCGGGACATTGGTCAGGCTTGAGTTTCTGATGCCAATTGTATTTAATCCTGAATCGGGAATGCCATATGAACAGATGCGCTTTTAACCTCTTATTAAGTCTATTGCAATGAAACAAAGGATCAGATCGCTTATTATTGAAGATGAATTATACGACTGTCAACTGATCGAAAAAATACTGACTAACTATTATGCCGACTATATAGAAATTGTGGAAGCTGTCGATAATGTTGCGGATGCCATAAGATGTATAAGAAAAGAAAAGCCTCAATTACTGTTTATGGATATTGAGCTTAACGGTAACCGGAAAGGGGCTTTCAACATTCTCGACCAGGTGGAACAACAGGATTTCCGGGTGATCTTCGTTACAGCGAAAAGTGATCAGGATGATTTGTTAAAAGCCATCAGGCTAAGCTGCACCGATTACCTGATTAAACCAACAAAGATATCAGACTTTGAGATCCCGGTTAAAAAGATTTTTGAAGAAATAAACCGCTTAGATCGTGTAACACCTCAGAATATGGACATACTGAGACATAATATTAAGGTTAACAATATACAGGAAGCCAAACTTTCTCTTCAGGAAGGATTTTCCTATCGTCCTGTCGCTATTAAAAATATTGTACGTTGCGAGTCTCAGGGAAACTATACTAAGTTCTGTTTTTCCGGTAAAACCAATTGTCTGGCAAACGGCAACCTGAAATCGTTCGAAGAACGGCTTTCTGATTATGGCTTTTGCCGGATAAGTAAGACCGACCTTATAAATCTTGCTCACATAAGTACATTTTCCAGAAGGAACAGCTCATGGGAGCTTTTAATGAGCGATAATTCCATCAGGTATGTATCGCCCAACCGTAAGCAAATTTTTTTAATCAGCTATAACAATATGCATCTTATTTATTAAATAAGCTGCATTACAGAGGAGTAAGTCATGTGTTTTAAAAGAACCGGGGCATTTCGAATGGAAAAAAGTCAGACGAATAGACGGCGCGGACAATATACACATCCAAAATTGATTAAATCTGGAATATCATTATTAACAGATAAAACATGGTAACAATGAACAGAAAAGATTTTTTCAGGAAGGTTTGTGCTTCGGGGGTATGTATGTGTGGCTTTGGCTCAATTGCTTTATCTGATAATAAAAAAGAAAGCTATGGCACGGGGATGGAAGATCAGGATAATGCTTTAATTCATTCATGGATAGCTGTTTTACTATCGAATATTAATAAAGGGCTAAGCGAAGAAGAAAAAAAGAATATCTTGAAGAACTGTTCTGTTACTCATTTTGAAGATCTGAAGATGGATGAGACTCTGTCTCCCTATATCGGAGATTTAGACAAATTTATCATATTTCTGAAGGATCAGTTGTTGCCGGCGCACCGGCTTCGGCAACTGTTATATCATCAGTTTTAAGGGGTGATGACAGTTGCAGATATAAAATAGAATTTAAATGATTGTGATCAGTCATGGTGTACTGCAAAAAAATCTTATCAGGAAGCAACTATCGGGGCCGGTTGAGAATAAACAGACTTCCTGTAATCAAGAGGGCTAACACCAAACTTCCGCTTGAAAGCTGTAGTAAAATGGGAAGCATGTTCATAGCCTGAGCGTATAGCGATCTCTGTTATCGTTAAGGGTGTTTCCAGCAATAATCTTTGCGCAATATTCATGCGGTAGTTAAAAAGATAACCATAAATCGTAGCTCCGAAAAATAACTTGAAACTAGCCTTCAAAACAGTAGTACTCATCCCTACGGTAGCAGCCAGTTCTTTAATAGTGGGTGGATTTTTGTACCGGTCTTCAATCATATTTCTGGCTTCATTAACCTGTTTGTTATAATGCCGGTAACATGAGCACCTGCTGCATTTATGAACCCTCTTTTGCAGTAATTGTAGCAAAAGTAGCTCCTGTACTTTGTTTTCAAAATAAAGAGGAGCAATATCTCCCATTATCTGACATCCCTTTATCTGTTCAATAACCGATTGCATATCAGGCGTGGTTAAGAACTTCTGGTCATACAACATAAACGGGCAGTGACTTTCTAATAAATTAATTACCGGTTCAAATACTTCAGGGCTTCGCTTACTATCCGAATATATAAAATCAAAAGGAAGGAAAACCTTAAAGTATTCATATTGACCGCTTTCATTAAAACAATGACTAACACTATTGTTATGTACTGCAAAAACATTATTTGTATTCTCAGTCATTCTGAAAAAACAGTTAGTATTATAAGAAAGAGATACATCCCCTTTCATAACAAAATGAAGGATAAGCATATTGTCTTCAATGTCTCCGCACACCCGCAAATCTTTGTCTGACTCCATTTTAATAAGCTGAGCTTTTAAACCGGAGGTTTTCCATTCTTTTACTGACATTTTAAAAACATCAGCTTCAGTAATCTCGGTCTCGTTACAAAAAGGGACTTCCTTTTCTGTCTTTAAATGCATGTTATGACATAAGTCCTTATAACAGGATAAATCAATGCAATAATTCATAAGTATATTTTCTGACAACAAAATTGTCCTGCGATTAAAAAAAATGGTCTCGTTGCGTAAGAAAAATTAGCTCTTGTCATCTTATTTTTGCTGCCAATTAATTCTTTTTTAGTCTAAATAACAAAACAAAATTAAAAAATAATATATGATCCTCAAATCTCATTTAATCAGGTTTAGAGGCAAAAGGAAAATTTAAAACAGAATATAAACTTCATATATCATGTTAACAATAAACAATTTGCATGTTAGTATTGAGAACAAAGAAGTGCTTAAAGGAGTAGATCTCAATATCCCGGATAATGAAGCCCATGCCTTGTTTGGGCCTAACGGTTCGGGCAAAAGCGTATTGATATCAACGATTATGGGATATCCCGAATATGAAATAACCGAAGGAGAAATCGTCTATAACGGTGAACTGGTCAATGATATGGAAATAGATGAACGCGTCAAATTAGGCATAAGCGCTCTTGAGCAACGTCCTCCTACCATAAAAGGAGTAAAGCTTGGGGCTCTTGTCGATATGATCCTGCATAACAGTCCTGATAATGATTTTGATGTAAAAGGTTTAACAGAACGTTTCGGTATGGAAAAATTTCTCAGCAGGAATATTAACGAAGGCTTCTCCGGTGGGGAAATAAAAAAATCGGAAATATTCCTGTTAATCATTGCCCAACCCTCCTTTGTTATCCTTGACGAACCCGACTCAGGGGTTGACCCTGAACATCTCAGACTCATAGGGAAAATGATCAATGAATCGCTAAATCTCAGGAAAACATCTGAACACCGTTATAATATGGGGATGAGACGTTCAGGCTTAATTGCCACACACTCGGCTGCAATTTTAGATTATATCCATACCGACAAAGCCCATATACTGGTTGATGGCAGAATAAAATGCTCGGGTAATCCAGGCTTAATGATGGATCAAATAAGAGAAGAAGGTTACGATTATTGTATTGAATGTCAACAAAATCAATAGGAGAATTCATCATGGTTAATATAACAAAAAATAAAATGCATGACAGCAAAGACCTGTCTGTCGATTTTTCAAAATTCGATAATGTAAAAGATAATGAGCAGACTATTAGCTCTGTTAACGAATTAAAACAAGACGAAGTTGATTCCTTACAATCGGTAGGCATCAGATTTGATGATAAGTCAAAATCAGGGAAATTTCTGATGTACGGCACTTCTGTCTTTACCTTTTTACCAAAAATTGAAGGAGTGGAAATCATACCTTTAAGAGAAGCATTTAAATTATATCCTGAGATAAAATCAAAATACTATTTCAAAGCGGTTGACAAAGATGAAGATGAGTATACGAAAGACGTTTTTGAAAACAGTTCGAACGGGTATTTCATACGTGTCAGAAAAAATGTAGTGGTTAACGAACCATTACACACGGCAATGTTTATGCATACTGAAATGGGCAGTATGCGTATCCATAATATAGTTATTCTGGAAGAAGGAGCACATCTGCATTTAATAACAGGATGTACTTCGGGCTGTACCATAAAAAGCGGCCTGCATATTGCAGTTAGCGAGCACTATGTAGGTAAGAGGGCAAAGCTTATCAGCACCATGGTACATAACTGGGGACCCGACTTTATCGTACGTCCCAGGAGTGCTACGATTGTCGATGATGAAGGAACTTATGTAAGTAACTACTACTCTGTAAATCCGGCAAAAGACATCCGGACAATACCCTTTACTAACCTTGCCGGGAAAAATGCATCGGCAAAATATATGACGGTGCTTGCATCAATGCCCGGGACTTATTCCGACATAGGCGGAACTGTACTGATGAGCGGTGAAAATTCAAGCGCCGAACTGGTTGCACGCGCTGTCAATTACGGGGGTACAGTGGTACAGACGGGACTTCTGACAGGCGCAGCCAAAGATTCACGGGGCCATGTCGATTGCTCAGGGCTGATGCTGGGCGACGAAGGAATGATAGAGGCTGTACCCGGACTGCGTTCAGTCCACCCCGATGCACGAATGTCACACGAGGCAGCAATTGGGAGGATTGATATGGGCGAAGTGAACTACCTGCAATCCAAAGGCCTGGAAGAAATGCAGGCTATTGCCCTTATTATCCGTGGATTCCTTAATATAGAGATAGAAATAGAAGGGCTTGACAAAAACCTCGAATCAATGATTAAACAGATATCAGAACTATCAGGACATGGGGAAAAATAATCAAAACACACCTGCATTACTCGTTCAGCCATCTGACCTTATATAGCTTTTCATATGGCAGGTATATAACCTTACCTGTTTCAGCTATATGAATATAATATCCCCACCAGTTTTCTTCAGAAGCCTTCACATATGCAGTACGGTCTGTCCGCTTGTTGTAACTTACCGATTTAACATTACTCTCATTACCCATAACAGGGTGAGGCAAAAATACAGACTTCTTCATATCAAAGATCCAAACATTATCAGTTGTCGTTATCATCAGCTTATTCCTTCCTGGAGCAAACTGAAGATCATGACCATCTATCCCTGGTAATCTGTATTCATTTGCCATTTTAACTGAGCAGTCTTCTGATTGCCAGTCATACAGCCGGTAAGATCGTAAAATATCATAACCAAGCGCCCACAGCATTTTTGACCCTTCATCCCACAAAAGTCCGTGTGCGCTGTAGAGACTGTCGGACATGAAAGCTATACCCGGCTCATCATACCTGTAAAAATATATCCTGTTTCCCTGAGGACTCAGGGAGGCTGCCACTGCAATTATTTTTCCCGGCAGCATCTCAGCGCTATGTGCATTTGGCACTGATGCCCAGAATGATATCTCTTTTGTATCGATATTTACTACAGCAACCCCTCCTCCGCTGCTGGTGACGAGTATGTCCTTCGAGCCGTTCACAGGTTTGCATTCATCAGTCGTAAGAAATTTATTTCTTAGCGATGAAGGCATGTTCTCTGAGCTGTCAGCAGTCCATGACCATAATTTTTGAGGTACTTCATACCCTATATCCGATATAAATACCTCCTCCCATCCACAGGCAATAACAAGATCATTGTCATGGTTGCTGCAGGCAACCAGAAGCTGGAATAAAACAAAAAGATAAAACAGCTTCTTCATTTATGCGGATTAAAAATATATCAGACGAACGACAAACCCTTCGACAAGCTTCTCAGGGCAGGCAACGAACGACTAAAGACAAAGGACTAACGACAAAAGGAAAAAGTCGGTCCCTCGAATCAAAAATTCGGGACAGTCCACAGTCCACAAGTTAATTTGTATTGGTGTATTGGTATATTAGGATATTGGGGTGAACCGTTAAGTTGTTTATAGTCTCCTCTTACTGTTCTCATCTCTCATCTCTTAATCTGATCCCTATTTCCTAATCCTAATTCCTATTCCCTTCTATTCACTATCATTCCATTGTTCCAGTATTCCATCATTCCATCATTCCATTACTCCAATACTCCAGTATTCCATCATTCAGGTATTGCTTCCAGTGTTGCCACCAGAAAATCCCAGAATTTTTTTACTGTTTCGATATTAACCTTTTCATCGGGTGAATGCGGATGGCGTATGGTAGGTCCGAATGATATCATATCAAGATGCGGGTAAGCGCCTGCTATGATACCACATTCCAGTCCGGCATGTATAGCCTTTATATCGGGAATGGTGCCATACAAATTCTCATATACCCCTTGCATAGTTTTAAGTATTGGCGACTTCATATTCGGTTTCCATCCCGGGTATGACCCGCTCAGTTCTATCTCAGCTCCTGCGAGCTGAAAAACAGCTCCTATTTTCCATGCTATTGCTTCTTTTGCCGTATCGACAGAGCTTCGTGTAAGACAGATAGCCTCAAATTTACCGCCTCCGATATTCACTATTGCCAGGTTATTTGATGTTTCGACCAGTCCTTCCATTGAGGCACTCATCCTTTGTACTCCGTTCGGACATGCGAAAACCGAACGTATGAAGCCATACTGTTCTTCCTGTGGAACAAGATGTGCAGGCATGTCTGTCTGTAAGCAGGTAAAGGAAATATCCGGTTCGGTATCATCAAACTCAGCTTTATACATTTCATTGTATTCACTAACCAGTTTTTCAAATTCTGATGATTTACCTTCCGGGACGACTACTACTGCATAAGATTCACGGGGTATTGCATTTCTCAGGTCACCTCCGGCTGCTTCTGCCAGTTTAATATCAAGGTCGGCTTCAGCCTGCATAAGAAAACGAAACAATATCTTGTTTGCATTTGCTCTTCCGAGAGGTATATCTATCCCGGAATGTCCTCCCCTCAATCCTTTAGCATCGACCCTGTATGCTTTCACACCTTCAGGAACAGGTTCTTCACTATAAGTTTTTGTTGCAGCCACATCAATTCCTCCGGCACAACCCACGTATAATTCACCCTCGTCTTCCGAATCCATATTGATCAGTATCTCTGCGTCCAGGTATCCTGATTTCAGATTGTTTGCTCCGGTCATGCCTGTTTCTTCATCAATAGTAAACAGTCCTTCCACAGGTCCGTGCTTAAGTTCTTTTGATGAGAGCACAGACATTGCTGCTGCCACACCTATACCGTTATCTGCTCCCAGGGTTGTTCCGTTGGCAGTAACCCACTCCCCGTCAATATATGCTTCAATAGGGTCTTTTTCAAAATCATGATCCTTATCGCTGTTCTTCTGGGGCACCATATCAAGATGTGCCTGCAATACCACTGTTTTCCTGTTTTCAAAGCCTTTTGTTGCAGGTTTTTTTATAATGACATTACCTGCGTCATCAACGGTGGTTTTCAACCCCAGGTCCTCGCCAAATTTTCTTACAAATTCAATCATCCTCTGTTCCTTCTTTGAAGGATGAGGTATCTTACAAATCTCAGAAAAATAATCCCATAATTCTTTGGGTTCCAAATTTTTTATTTCATTCATATCTTATAATTATTATTGAACTACTTTATTGCCTCCTTTTGAGAGGCAGTTATAATTGTCGAATTATTAATCCTGCATAAATACCTGTTTATCAGATGAACTCTCTAATAATAACCTCTACCCATTCCTGTATACGCTGATCAGTAAGATCCGGTTCAAAATCTTCATCGACGGGTAAACCCACAAACAATCCTTCAATAAGGGCTTCCGATTCCTCGAAGGTATAATCTCCGGGGTTAACCTTCCCTACAGTATCAATACCTTTATTTTTTAGTATTTTATATAATTCCCCCATTGAGTCCACAAAATGATTCGGCCATCTGACATGATCTCCCAATCCGTATATTGCGATTTTTTTCCCGCTCAGATCGGCTTTTTCGAGCTCAGGCATAAAGTCAAACCATCCGCTCCTGACGGGTTCGGCATCCCATGTCTCTTTCCCAATGGTTGCCACTCCGAATATTATGTTGTCATATTTTGCCAGATCAACTGTTTTTGCGCCATCCATAGGTATTAATTCATGATTCTCATGTCCAAGAATCTGACCTATCCTTTTAGCCACACTTTCAGTTCCTCCGCCTGCCGGGCCATACATTATTGCTACTTTCTTCATTAGTTATACAGTTTATAATCTTTAAATTTAATAAATATTTATCCAAGTTTCCATATTAATTACTATGATAGTAATTGCTGATTGCAGAAAAATAAAAGCTCCTGCTTAGCAGAAGCTTCTATCTATATTTTATTAACAGGTAAATCAGGATGGTAATTCAAGGCCGTAACCCTGCTTCTTATCTGCCTGTCTCAGTTTAAAAGCAAGGAACATTGCTACAAGTCCGCATATTACAAGCACAAATATCGGAATCTTGTAATCATAGAACATCTCCCCTGCCCTAATAGCTTCAAGATTATCTTTATTTACCAGGTCGAGCAAAGCTCCGAGTCCCCAGAAGAACAGGCCAAGTCCCCAGTTCTGTACTGTAAACATACTGGCATACGCTGTTCCAAGTCGGTTTTCAGAAACGATCTTAGCCACTGAAGGCCACATTGCAGCCGGCACAAGAGAAAAAGCAACGCCAAGGCTCAGTAAACCGATATAGGCCAGAACCTTAGAGTCGAACAGAGATAAGGCCAGATGTGCAAATATCAGCAATGCCGATCCCAGTATCATAAGCGATGCCGCTTTCCCTTTTTTATCAACATAATTACCGAATATAGGTGTAAATAAAATAGTACCCAGAGGTATCAGTGATGCTGTCTTTGGCCCGTTATTCAGCCATAGTCCCAATGTGTCTCTTAATGTATAGATGAATGCCACAAACAGAACTCCGACAACTACCATGGTAGTATATTTTGCCCTGCTGCTCTTAAGGTTTGCCGGTACAGCCGAAAAGAGAATACCGAAAATAAAAAATGCCACATAAATACTTGCGGCTCCCAGGGCCTTGCTTCCGAACAGCACTATATCCCCGCTTCCGTCTGCAGGCAGGTTATAGGCAAATCCGAACTTATTTACAAGCATATCGGGTGCATATTGTATAAAAGGAAATACCGCCGCATAAAATGACACACATAATAAAGCTATATAGATAAAAGACGGATTTGTTGCCAGCTTAACCAGATCCTTGAAGGAGAATCCTTCCTCTTCCTCTCCGGACTCAGCAACTGCAGCAGCTTTATTTTGTCTGTCGATTTTTATATCAAAGAAACTGTAAATTATAAATACAATAAGAGCAATCCCCATCAATGTAGCAGCAAATGATACAGCCGTTGCCACATGTCCGCCGGCAATATCGGGTGATATGGCAATACCAATTGCAGAGCCCAGACGACCAAATCCCACATTTATTGCCATTGCAAGTGCCAGTTCATATCCTTTAAACCACTTGACAATTGAACGGGTAGCTACCACACAGGTTACCTCCAGTCCTGAACCGAATAATATACGGCCTACTATCATCATTGTGAGTTGGGTGCTGTGATCATCGCCAAACACTCCGGCAGTAGCAAGAGCATTTATAGCACCGCCCACTGCTGCAAGACCTCCAAATACAATACCTGCAAGCCTAACACCCCATTTATCGAGCATTATACCGCCAACAATTATCATACCGAACATATTGGCAATGGTTGTCAGTCCGATAACCCTTCCGAATTCCTCACTACTGAATCCCATTTCGCTTTCCATGAGTCCTTTTAGTCCTCCGTAGAAATCCTGAAACCAATATGTAGCAAACATAAGGGCACTGAGTAATATCAGCATAGTCCATCTTATGGCTGCTGAATCACGCATAGTCTTTTTTACAGTTTCCATAGAATTTTAAGTTTGTTTTGAATTGAGCGTAAATGTAATAAAAAAATAATTTAAGAAACCTAACTAATAACCTGTTTAATATTATGTATTCAGGAGGCTCTGTAGAGGAACTAAAGGCGAAAGGAACCTTTAGCCTTTAGTCTTTAGTCTTTAGTCTTTAGTCTTTGATCGTTTGCCGTTTTTATTTAGCCAGTATATAGTTTGCCGGAAGAGACAGTTTTTTCCCGAACTGGTATATAAGCTGCCTTTTCCCCCCAAGGTTATGCTGTCCGTCTGTTACCCTGATATCAACTACTTCAGGAATACGGTAGCTGATCTTGTCGTAATTATTTACAGCAGCAGAATCAGGGAGCATTTTCAGTGCTTCCAGTTTATTATCACTCATCATTTCAATCACCACAGGTCTTCCTGTGAGATCGTTTGATTCCAGAACACCTTTTTCAGGTGAAAAGCGGAATACAACTACCGGTTTATTTTTCATCATTATGCCGGGAACAAAAGAAATGTCAAACTCCACCTCTTTTGAATAGGATTTACCTGAAAACAGGCTTATATACTGATCTTCAAGTCTGTTTATTTCGTCAATAGCAGCTTTATTCTGGGGAAAAACGTTTGCTTCACCGGTAAGGATGTAATGTCTTCCTTCCCTGAGCTCAAGTAATATCCTTGCAGTGTTCTCAGCCTGTTCGGCAAGGCTGAGCTGTCTCCTTTTCTCCAGGACATAAGGTATTCGTACGAAGGCAGTGTCGACATCTATTACTTTGTATGCCGTATCCTGCTCTATATCAAAATATGTATCCGAACCCATATCCCTGTAAACGATCTCAGTATTATCAGTTGTATAATTCCTTTTTTCAAATTCTCTTTCCCTGTAATGTACCGGGTTTATATCCATAATCAATCCGGAATTTATCATGTTTATTGCATTGGTTTCAATCAGGCCATTGCTCCTCATGATATAAAACTCTGATGGGTCAGGTTCCTGTACCGCTTTTATCCTGACCTTTTTAAGCGTCCATATCACCTCATCATTATGGATCACATCGCGAAGGCCAAGAAGCTCATTTGCATATTCATGATATGGTCCGGCTTTCTTTACGGTTTTATCTGCCACAACCGTCAGATCCAGAACTGTCTGCGGTAATGCATATACCAGGCTCCCTTCATAAAGGCGTACACTATCGCCGAGAGGCAGTATCTGTGTTTTTACACTTACAGGCACTTCTTTCACCACAGTGCATGCATAAACTGACAGTATCATCAAAATAACGTATATGTATATACTTCTGGTTTTCATATTTATCTGCTTAACTTGTTTTTGTATTGTTTTATTTTACTAAAAGCATTGCCAATATTATAAATAATATCTGAGGCTATCAATGATTCAAGCCCGGAGTTTGCTGCGGCAATATCGCCTGCCAGTCCATGAATGAAAGTCGCAGCTATGGCAGCCTCTGAAGGTTTATAGCCCTGTGCAAGCAATGCAAGCACCATCCCGGTCAGCACATCTCCGCTACCTGCAGTTGCCATACCGGGGTTACCTGAAGTATTAAACCATATCCGCCCGTCCGGCAGGCTTACGGAGCTATATGCCCCCTTCAGAATAATAACACATTTATACCTTTTTGATATCTCCTGTTGTTTCTGTAGTCTTTCGAAACCATTGGTATCAGGGCCTGCCAGTCGCCTGAACTCTCCCGGGTGAGGTGTCAAAACAGTATCTTCAGGCAGCAAATTCACCAGGTCAGTATCCATAGACAAAATATTTATTGCATCGGCATCAATAACAAGCGGGCCCTTGTACTTTTCAAGTAATTCACGAACACCTTTCCTTGTGTTCGGCTTTGTTCCCAGTCCCGGGCCTATACCCAGTGCATCATATTTCTCCGGTACTGTTATACTTGTTACCATCAGGTCTGACTGGTCGCACTGTATCATTGCCTCTGGTAAAGAACAATGAATAATACCTGCAACCGGTCGGGGGACATGTACGGTAAGAAGGCCAATACCTGTGCGCAGGGCTGCATGGGAAGAAAGTACTGCCGCGCCTGCTTTACCACATGATCCGGCAATCATCAGTCCATGTCCGAAATTCCCTTTATGATCGAATCTGCTCCTTTCTTTCAGTATTCCGGCAACAAGGCCGGTATCTGTAACCTGATAATCCGTATAGAGGTTGTTAATCTTATTAGGGTGAAGCCCGATAGGCAGAATATGATAATCACCTACAAATTGATGGTTCTCAGCAAAAAAAAAGGATAACTTAGGAAATTGCAGAGTAAGCGTATTACCGGCATGTATTATGCTCTCCGGGTCATTACCGGTATTATCTTCACCGAACAGGCCTGAAGGAATATCCACTGACACTACTTTTGCATCACTCCCGTTTATTTTTTTTATTACAGCTCCGGGCAATCCCTGTACCGGTCTTGATAAACCGGATCCGAAAATGCAGTCAATAATTATATCCCCGGTATTTAAGACAGGGAAATCTTCAATAGCCTTTATTTCGTTATATTCAGCTTTGTTCTGCCTGATCAGCCTCTCATGGTTAATTTGCCAGTCCTCGCTGGTTTTCGAAGTAAACAGTATATGGTATACAGATATTCTGTAACCGGCATCTGCAAGCATTCGTGATAATGCCAGCCCGTCTCCCCCGTTATTTCCGGGACCGGTAAATACAAATATCCTGTCTGACCGGCCTGTATTGTTAATGAACCAGTTAAATAAGGAACCGGCAGCCCTCTCCATCAGGTCAACAGATTTAACCGGTTCATTCTGTATTGTATATGCATCTATTTCCCTGATTTTATCAGAACTGAATATTTTCATGTGATCATATTATAAGACTGGTGTTGTACAAATTTAAGATCAAAATCTGTCAAAGTGAAATAACCGGATAAATATTGATATGGAAAAATGATAAAAGGCCGGTTAAGTTAAGAAGGCCAAATAAAAAAAACTCCTATATTTGTGTAATTCCCAATCCGGAACCGAATTTAAACAATTAAAACTGATAAATTATGCTTAAAAATCACCCCAAGGGTTTACTGGTTGCTTTTTTTACAAATATGGGCGAACGCTTTGGTTTTTATACTATGATGGCTGTCCTGGTGCTTTTTCTACAGGCCAAATTCGGGCTTAACGAAGATAAAGCCGGGGATATCTACAGCTGGTTTTATTTTGCAATATATGCTTTAGCCCTGATTGGAGGTATACTGGCCGATGCTACCAGAAAGTACAAAACCGTAATACTTATTGGGCAAGTCATTATGTTTACAGGCTATGCTATCATGGCCGTACCAGGATTATCACTCACCGTTACAGTTGTCGGTCTGTTTACTATTGCATTTGGCAATGGCTTATTCAAGGGTAACCTGCAGGCAGTAGTAGGACAGATGTATGACAATCCCAAATATGATAAGGTAAGGGATAATGCTTATCTGATCTTTTACATGGGTATCAATATCGGCGCCTTCTTTGCTCCTTTTGCCGCAACCGGTGTACGTAACTGGTGGCTTAAGGTTAACGGCTTTCTGCACGACGGCAGTCTGCCGGCTCTCTGCCATCAGTTTCAGGATGGCACACTGGCCAGTGTCGATGAGTTACAGACTCTGGCAAACCAGGTTAGCCTGAATGGTCCCGTAACGGATCTGTCTTCATTTGCAGCCAAATACCTCGAAAGCTTTTCTGTTGGCTATAATTATGCTTTTGGTGTAGCTGCAATAGCTATGATCATATCGCTTCTGGCATATGTTATTTTTAATAAACATATTCCAAAGAAAGAATACGTAGAAGGAGAAAAAACCATCTCAATAGCAGAGAAACCGCTGGCTATACCGGTTGCAATCATTGCCGGTGGTATAACTGCATTCCTTATTAGTCTGGTTAAAGATTTCGCAACAGGAATGGCAATAGGTCTTTTCGTTACTTTTGTTACATGGATAGCAATGATCTCCAAAAAAGATGAAATACAAAAAGTAGTAGCATTACTACTTGTTTTCTTTGTTGTTATCTTTTTCTGGATGTCGTTTCACCAGAACGGACTGACCCTGACCTTCTTTGCACGGGATTACACGGTTAAAGCTGTTGATCCCTATACTTTTATGTTCTTCAAGATAGAGAACATACTATCCCTTGTTGCCTTTATAACCGGGATAGTACTTCTGACAGGGAAAAAGAAAAATCTGAATACCAGACTTATAGGAGCTGCCCTGCTTGTAGCGGGCGGCACGGCAGCAACATTTTTATTCAGGCAGGGAGATCCTGAATCCAATCCGATAGCACCTGAGGTATTTCAGTCTTTTAATCCCTTGTTTATTGTTACCCTGACATTTGTTGTGGTTGCATTCTTTTCATGGCTTAATAAAAGGAAAAAGGAGCCTTCAACCCCAAAGAAAATAGGGATAGGAATGATAATAGCCGCTTTTGCATTCCTTATAATACTAATAGGATCGCTTAACCTTGTTTCACCTCATGAACTTAAAATAGTTGATGAGGCAGGCAATATAAAATACGCACCGGTACCTGATTCATCGAGAGTCATGCCGTACTGGCTTATATCATCATATCTGATACTTACTATTGCGGAACTTTTCCTTAGTCCTATGGGATTATCCTTTGTATCAAAGGTTGCTCCCGGCAGATTTCAGGGTGTTATGCAGGGGGGATGGCTTCTTGCTACTGCCGTAGGTAACAAGCTCCTCTTTGTAGGAAGTTCATTATGGGGCAAGCTCGACTTATGGCAACTATGGCTGATATTTATAGTATGCAGTCTTCTGGCAGCAACATTTATTTTCTCCATAATTAAATTCCTGGAAAGGGTAAGCGCCAAATAACCAGGATAATAAACTAATAAAATACAAGAGGCTGCCGGAAAACCGGCAGCCTCTCTTTTTATAAATTTTTAAGTATATCTATGATCTTCTTTCTTTACCATCCGGGATTTTGCTGGTCTTTCAAAATCGGATTGGCATCAATCTCCGCCTGTGGAATAGGCCAAAGGAATAATTTATCTGTCCTTGGCACTGCGGCTATCTCAAAAGGACCTGTATATTCACCAGCCCCCAGTGTATAAGACGCTGAAAGAGGATAACCATTTGCAACCTTGGCAGGTATACCATCCATAGCAAGCACCGGATCATATTGCAACCTGTGAATATCCGGCCAACGCTGACCCTCCAGTACAAATTCAATCCTTCTCTCTGCGAGGATGGCAGCGAGTTGTTCATCAGCATCTGCAAATGAAGCTCCGTTATAAGACTGTGTTGCAGGATCAGCTAATGAGCGGTCGCGAACATCGTTCAGATAATTCAGTCCCGTGGCTACGTTTGATCCTCCCAGACGGGTGTAAGCCTCAGCCATATTCAGCAATACTTCGGCATAACGAATTATAGGACAGGCATCGTCCATATTGGTAGCTTCAGTGTACTTGTTGGTGAAAGGGATACCTTCATAGAAGAATACCATTACATCCTCGCCCCTTCTGAGATCATCCTCCAGCCAGTAGCTGTTTCTCCATACTATAGGACTTATGCATACCAACAGCCTCCTGTTGTATTGTGAAGCGAGAGCCGCATTTACTCCGGGATTGCTATTTGTACTATGTTCCATTGAAAAGATAGATTCAGTATTCGAATAGCAATGACTTATCCCGAACGGACCGTCAGGTGTAGCTGTCAGTTCATATACGGTATTCAACTTCAATCCTTCGGTAATAACATTATCCCAGTCACTCATATGCAGGTATGTTCTTTGTTTGAGTGCAATTGCCGCTTCACTGGTAGCACGGGTAATCTTAAAGTTACCTGTTCTTTCCGTTGTAGAAGGAAGGTTGGCCTCGGCAAAATCATAATCATCAAGGATAAGCTCATAAACATCAGCCACTGAGCTTCTCCCTACCTGCTTCACTGCTTCCACCTGGCTCCCTGATGTATAACCGGTTGTATGAACAGGTACTCCATAGTGGGAATGATCAGCAGTATGATTATACGGATATGAAAAATGGAACAGCAGTTCCTGGTATGACATAGCCCTCAACAGCCGGGCTTCACCTTCATATGATAAAGCCTCCGCATCTGTAATTATACCGTTTTCAGCAGCTGTACGTACGCCTTCTATAATAATATTACATCTGTTTATCAGCCTGTAAATGCTATGCCAGTAATAGCAATTATTAGGTGTTGCAGCCGTGACGGTATTTGTATATGTATACCTGTAAAATGCCTGTGTATTTACAGCATCCTCACCCCTGTTATCTTTCTGTTCAATATTTGCAGCGCCAAAAGGATAGCCCCTCGTATTACCTCCTGAATAATATCCGGTTTGTGCGGCATTATACATACCCATAACAGACAATTCGATGAGACTGGGTGATTCAAAAGCTACGGTTTCAGATACCTGATTGTATGGATCAAGGTCAATAATTTCTTCCTCACACGAAGATATTATCAGTCCCATACACAATACCGGCAAAAAAGCCAGTAATTTAATCCTTTGTTTTTTATTTAATTTAATATTAGTCATAATTCCTTGTTTTTAAGATTAGAGACTCAGGCTTAAACCAAAGGTAATAACCCTCTGACGCGGAGTACCGTTATAATCATATCCGTTAGACTCCATCTCAGGATCTATTCCTTTATAACCTGTAATCATAAATGCATCCTGCACCTGACCGTAAATCCTGAGAGATCCTATGCCGAACCTGCTAAGGAGGTGCGAGGGCAGAGTATAGCCCAAAACTATATGTTGTGCTTTCAGAAAATCTCCTTTCTCAACAAACCTGCCGTTTGTATAACCGTCAAGGAACGAGTTAAAATCTTCCTGCCAGCCCAGTCTGGGAGTAACTCCGTCGCCTGGTTCTGACGGGCTCTGCCATCTGCCAAGTATTTCTTTGGAGTTATTTGTAAAGTTGAGATTAAGCAGATCTGTACGGGTTACATTCATTATATAATTACCGCCGCTGAATCTAAGCATCACTCCAAAATCGAAACCCTTGAATTCGATACTGGTATTAACAGCTCCGTAATATGTGGGAAGAGATGGACCTAATACTATCCTGTCGTCTGTTGAAAGGTTTTCGGCTTCACCTGTGACAGAAGGATTCTGAGGATCAAAGGCCGTCTCGTCCCCACTGAAAACATCTTTCTCTATCAGCCTGCCGTCGCCACCAATATAAACAGGATTACCATTAGTAGTATTTACACCCCAGTAATCCCAGCCGTATATTGAACGAATAGACTCTCCCTCACGTATTATCGTGTATGTGCTGATTATATCGGCGCCATCAACAAGTTCCAGTATCTCATTTTTGGAAAGGGTAAGGTTAGCATCAACCGACCATTTGAAATCGTCTTTTAGAACAAGTACGGCTTCACCCATAAACTCATAACCCCAGTTAGCAAGGCTTCCTATGTTCTGGCTGATTGAATTACCAGGAATTCCCATAGAAGGAGGCGTCGGGGCATCCATAATCAAACCGTCCTGATTATCCTTGAAGTAGTCGAAGGTAAATTTATATCTCCCTCCATACAGCATCAGGTCAAAGCCAAAATCCATCTTTTTGCTTGTCTCCCACAAAAGGGCTGAATTTCCTGCCTGTGAAAATGCAATGCCGTTATAAGGACCATAGGTAGCTGCGCTATATAATCCAGCATAAGGATAATTACCAATTGATACATTACCGACCTGGGCATATGACGCTCTTATTTTAAGATCCGAAAGCACTCCTGAAACACCGTCCATAAATGATTCCTTTGCCATATTCCACCCTATTGACCCTCCGGGGAATAAACCATACCTGTTCTCTTCCGGCAATGATGAAATGCCATCATACCTGAATGAGGCCTGTAAGAAGTATTTCTCCCGGTAATTATAATTTAACCTCCCGGCATAGGAAATAAAGCCGTTCTGCGACAGGCTACCTTCCGTATCATGGTTACTGTAGGAGTTGGATATCAGGTTATACTGGAAAAACTCATTTGAAAGATCTGTTCCCGAAGCCGTGAAACTGTTTATTTCGGTAAACTGCATTTCATTAACGAGCACGGCGGCAACACTATGATCTCCGAAAATTCTGCTATAGGATAGTACATTCTGCCAGTTCCACCTTTGTGCATTACGGTATGTATTATGCACACGGCCATTAACACTGGCCCCGTCACCATGGATAGGGTTATAATAAAGCAACCCTTCCGATGATGAATTATCCACACTTACCATTGTCTTGAAATTAAGGTCAGGGGTAAAATCGATCTGTGCATAAGCATTACCTATCGTCCTTGTCACACTGGTAGTAAACCTGTTATGATTAATCACATACACTATATTAGGAAGGTTATCACCTATAGTTGACAAATTATCCCAGCGGCCCACAAGGTTTGTTGCAACATCATCAATATTATAGCCCGTAGGGTCATTTTCATCATATATCGGGGTATTGGGCAATTGCCTTATAGCACTGAAAATATTGCCGGACAATGAATTTGAACCTGTATTCAAACCAAAATAGTCTGATCTTGTCACACCAATATTTGCTCCGACAGTTAACCACTTCGTGACTTTCTGGTCAAGGTTGGCCCTGACCGTAAACCGCTTCATTTCATTCGGACGCGTCACTCCTTCCTGATCGGAATAGCCAAGTGAAAAATAATAGGAAGACAGGGCAGTACCTCCTGATAAAGCAAGAGAATGATCCTGCTGAAAAGCTCTTTCCCTAAGGACAGCCCTCTGCCAGTCAGTATCATATTCGGTACCTGCAGCATATGGGGTTAACCCGCTGTTTGCACGCTTCTCATTGGCAATGGTAATGAAATCGTCAGTACCTAGCAGGTCGAAAAATTTCACAGGTGAAGCGAAGCCCATATATGTATTGTAATCAACCTTCATTCTTCCCCTGCTACCTCTTTTAGTCGTAATGAGAACAACACCATTTGCTGCCCTTGATCCGTAAATGGTAGTTGCCGAACCATCCTTTAATATCTCAATTGATTCAATGTCAGCCGGGTTAATATCACCAAGACTGTTAGCATCGGCATAACCTCCCTGTCCACCGGTAAAAATAGGAATACCGTCAACAACTATCAGTGGATAGGTGCCGCTGGAAATAGAACCAACACCCCTGATCCTGAACCTTGGAGTCTCCCCCAAAACCCCTGTCTGAGTCGTTATCTGCACTCCGGGAGAACGTCCTGCCAACTGTGCATCAAAACTGGGAGTCGCCAGCTTGGCTATAGACTCACCCTTTACCTGGGCAATAGAACCAGTCACTTCACGCTTCTTTTGAACTCCATATCCGGTTACAACAACTTCTTCTACCTGGAAGATGTCTTCTTCAAGAGTAACATCAATTACTGTCTGTCCATCTATCATGACTTCCACAGGTTTAAAACCGATAAACTGAAAAGTTAAAATATTAGTACCTTCCGGGACTGTAATGGTATATCTACCATCTGAATCCGTAACAGTCCCAATAGTTGTACCTTTTGCTGTAACAGCAACTCCCGGTATGGTAAAATCATCTGCAGCGCTTGTTACCGTACCGGTTATCTGTACAACCTGCGGGAACACTGTAAGGCAGGAAGACAGAAACAACACTAGAAAAAATGTCCATTTCATAGGCTCTGATTTTAGTTTAGAAAATTGTTTTAGGTTTTGTTATAACAATATAGAAATAAATTTGGAATTAACAAAGATTAACATATTGTGTTTAACAAAGATTAACACACAACATTTTAACCAGAAACAAGGTTTATGACAAATGTTAAAAATTAAAAAAAAGGAACGCTTTTGTGAAAGTTTGTAACATAATATTACTAAAGTATCTTAGTACTATACGATTTGCCCGGGTTCGATTTAAGCATGATATTTATCGCTTTTCCATTATCGGTAACAATAATTCGTATTTTTGTAAAAAATGTAAATAAATTATGAAAAAAGCAGGAGCAAGTCTCAGTATTTTTCTGGTCATAGTAAGCATAATCAGTGCCCAGGATGATAATAGCACACTAACAAAAATCGGACAGGATGTTCCTTCATTCACCTGTACGACCATTAATGGCGATAATATTGATACCAGAGAATTAAAAGGAAAGGTGCTTTGGATAAACTTCTTTGCAACATGGTGCCCGCCCTGTAAAAAAGAATTACCTGAACTGGAAAAGAAAGTTATGGAGAAGTACAGGGATAATCCGGATTTTGTATTGCTGGTACTGGGAAGAGAACATACTATGGATGAAATGGAAGCATATGCTGAAAGCACCGGGTTAAAACTGCCGTTTGCTCCTGATGAGGGAAGGAAAATATTCAGTATGTTTGCCACTCAATCAATTCCCAGAAATGTAATAATCGATAAAAATGGTAAAATAGCAGTCCAGTCAACAGGTTATACTGAATCCGAATTTGACGGGCTTGTAGAACAACTGGCGCTTCTGCTTAAAGAATAACCACAGCAAAGAACCTGGCGCATAGTGCAAAGATTTAAAAGTAAATAGTCGTTCGTCGCCTGCCCTGAGCCGTCGTACATTCAGGCTTACGAACCAATTATTTCATATCTTTAGGGAATGTTTACCTAAACCTAAAGCAGTTGTATGAATACTAAATGGTTCCTGAGAATATCTGTAATACTGGTATTATCTTTCTCATTTGCCGGATGCAATGTAAAAAACAATAAAACAGAATACGGTACAGGTATATGGGATGAGGACTCGCTTGGCTATCACAGGATAGTGATCCATAACAATAAGAGTGCCGATGCTGTATTCGTGGACATTCCATGGAGAAGGCGTGATAATAAGCCATGGGAAAAAGCTGTCATACTTACCTCGGGTAATCCGGAGAAAGTCATAAAAAATATATACTGTATCCATTCGGACAATGAAAAAGGTCAGTTCGTGTTTCAACCGGTTGAAGGAAAAGCAGATTATTTCCTTTATTATCTTCCATCAGAAATTAAGGGGCGAAGCAACTATCCTACAGTTGTATATCCACCCCCTGTCCAGACAGCTGATAACGCATGGATAGATCTGCATAATCTTCGTGACGACTCGTCGGTTTACAGATTACCCAGGGTAAGAGTAAAAGCCATTCAATCGAGGGATGAATTCAATTCCTTTTTTCCAATGGAAATTATAGCTACAGAAGCAGAAACTGAAAAGCTGAAAAATAATTATCCTGAAAAAACCTATGTGCTGTTTCCCGAATCAAGGGAAAATCCTGTCAGAATGTATGATCATCTTCCTCTCAAATGGATAGAGGAAGGGCCATTTGGAAAGATAACGGGGAAAGTCAGAAAAGGCGAATATTTTACTTTCCAGGTAGGCCTCTATTGTATTAAAGGAACAATAAATAATCTGAATACAGAATTCTCAGATCTATGCTCGGGGGCAAATGTGGTCATTAAGGCCAACAGTATATCATCCTTTAATACTGAGGGCATTAACTGGAATGGAAAGCCATTCGTAAAAAGACTTACTGTTGAAGCGGGAAAGATACAACCGTTATGGTTCGGTTTTATGATACCTGAAGATGCAAAGGCCGGTAAAATCAGCGGTAAACTTGTGATAAGCCCTGATGGGCACAGGCCGGAGACTCTTAATATATCTGTGGATATCGCCGATGAAATAATTATCAACCACGGGGATGATGACCCGGGACTGATGACCAGGATGAGATGGCTCAACTCCCGTTTGGCAAGTGATGAAGAAATAACCAAACCTTATCTGCCGATTGAAAAAACCGGCAAGTCCCTCAATATACTGGGAAGAGAAATTGAGATTGGTTCATCAGGACTACCGTCACGGTATCTTACCTGTTTCAATCAATCCAACACCGGGCTTACTGATATTTCCGAAAACGTTCTTGCAGCTCCTATGAGCCTGGATATTTACCGTGCAAACGGTTCAAAAATATTCTTAACCAGCGGAAATCCTTCATTTGAAAGCAAGGGTGCGGGAAAATATATCTGGAACTGCATGAACAATAGCCCTTCAGTTGAAATGGAGACGTCCGGTTCGCTGGAATTTGATGGTTTTGCATCCATCAGAATAAAAATAAAGGCAATACAGGATGTTGATCTCTCGGATATAAGATTTACTATAAGTCTAAGGAAAAAGTATGCAGACTATTTCATGGGACTGGGGCTGCAAGGTGGTTACAGGCCATATTACCTTAGCTGGAAATGGGACCGGATGAAACATCAGGAAGGAGCATGGATTGGAAATGTTAACGGAGGCATACAGTTTACTCTGAGAAATGACGAATACGAAAGACCTCTGAACACTAATTTTTACAGGGAAAAACCGCTGATAATGCCGGACAGTTGGTATAATGACGGTAAAGGAGGTATTATTATAAGCTCAGGAGAATACACTGCCCAGATAAGTTGCTACAGCGGAAAAAGGACAATGAGTAAAGATGATGAGCTTGTTTTTTCGGTTAACCTGTTATTCACACCCTTTAAGGTAATTGACACCGATGAACAATGGAGAACAAGGTTTTTCCACCGCTACGAGGATCTTGACAGTATAAAAAAATATGGTGCCAATGTAGTTAATGTTCACCACGCTACAGAAATAAATCCATGGATAAACTATCCCTTCCTGGAGCAGGAAAAGATGAAGGAATATACAGACCGGGCTCATTCTATGGGTATGAGGGTAAAAATATACAATACTATCAGGGAACTGTCGAACAGGGCTCCTGAGTTATTTGCCATAAAAAGCCTGGGGGATGAGATTTTCAGTGAGGGCACGGGAGGGGGATTTAACTGGCTGCAGGAACATCTTGCCGACGATTATATAGCAGCATGGTTCGTACCAGATTATAAAGATGCTGCAATAATAAACTCAGGAATGTCCAGGTGGCATAACTACTATATTGAAGGAGTGAACTGGCTGGGTAAAAATATAGGGATTGACGGCCTGTACCTCGATGATATTGCTTTTGACCGCACTACAATGAAAAGATTGAGGAAAGTACTTGACAGGAACAGGGACAGTGCGTTGATCGATCTTCATTCAGCCAATCAGTATAACGTCAGGGACGGTTATACAAACAGCGCCAATCTGTATATGGAGCATTTCCCGTATATAGACCGTTTGTGGTTCGGGGAGTATTTCGATCCATCCCTGCCTCCTGATTTCTGGCTGATTGAGATGTCAGGTATACCTTTCGGGCTTATGGGTGAGATGCTACAGGACGGAGGCAACCAGTACAGGGGATTGCTCTATGGTATGACATCCAGAGCTCCCTGGTCGGGAGATCCGCGTAATATATGGTCCTTCTTTGATACATATAAAATTGCAGATTCGGAATTCATAGGCTACTGGGCTGATGAGTGTCCGGTAAAAACAGGGTACAGGAATGCACCGGCATCTGTTTACCTGAAGGATAACAAGGCTGTTGTTGCCATTGCCAGTTGGTATGGAGAGCACAGAGATATATGGCTTCATACCGACTGGAACAGGCTCGGCCTCGATCGCAACAGATCCGTATTCAGAGTTCCTTTTATTAAGGACTTTCAGGAAGAAATGATCTATAAACCATGGGAGCGCATACCTGTCGAGCCGGGCAAAGGCATTGTACTGATCATAGAGGAAAACAAATGACGACGAACCCTTCGACAGGCTCAGGGCGGGCGACTAAAGACAAACGAAAAAAGTCGGCAGTCCACAGTCCACAAGTTAATTTGTTGGTGTATTGGTATATTAGTATATTGGGTTAAACCGTTTAAGTTGTTTATAGTCTCCTCTTACTGTTCTCATCTCTCATCTCTCATCTCTTAATCTGATCCCTATTTCCTAATCCCTATTCCCTATTCCCTAATTCCTAATTCCTATTCCCTTTTATTTACTATCATTCCACCATTCCAATGTTCCAGTATTCCACCATTCCAAAAAAAATAGGGTGGCTCCACCGAAACGGAGCACACCCCTGTTCATGATAACACCAGAACCTGACATGAACATAAACTCTTCTGATTCCAGTTCCGAGTATTCGTATTAAAGACTCCTCAGTACTGCAGGTGATGCATCAAACGGATCACTGAATTGTTAATAATATTTAATTTCTTTACTATTGAGGGTAAAGCAGCTTATATCTCTTTAAGCGATAATTACTTATCAATAAAATAATTTTGCGATTCTTTTGTTAAATAACATAAGCAGAATAAGAACTATGCTCCACTGGAATATACATGACATGAATGAAAACTCCTTAAAGGGTTTATACCATTCGCCGGGCACGAATGACTGTGACAGCCACCATACCAGAAGGACCACAGCAGCAACGGGTATGAAATACTTTATAACATACACCCACCATTTTCCTAAACTCCTGTCCGATTTATTCTCATTTATTTCGGTCCATACCTTTTGTGTTCCCTGCCTGATGATAAGGAAGGCGATCATCGCGCCTGATATCATTAATGCAACACCCCATACAAAATCCTGATTGCTTAAAAAGTTAAGGTTCCGCGCCGACGGAATGCCGAACAGGAAAACCATGATTACCAGGATAGCTATAGACTGGTTACGTTTCAGTCCTGTATCTATCAGTACGCGTGTCGGGAGTTCAAGCTGAGCTATTAACGAAGAAAAGCCGGCAAAAGTAAGTCCCAGGAAGAACAGTATTGAAAGAATTCCTCCACCGAACATCTTACCGAAAAGTTGCGGCATCCATATAAAGGTAAGACCCGTTGAGGCAGGTCCGCTGGATTTCATTATATCGAGTACTTCAGGGCTTGTCATTCCCATCTCATGTTTGAGCACGGCAAAAACGGTACCGAAAATCATTATCCCTGCAAGAATGGACACCGTATTATTCCCTATACCTGTCAGGAAAGCATTCCCGACGGCACCGTGTTCTTTTTTCATGTAAGCTGCATATGTAAGGAACAAGCCCCATCCAGCCCCTGTATCCCATGCATTCTGCGTTAATGCGTCAAGCCATATTCTCGGGTTACCGAGTTGATCCCACTGTGGCCTGAAAAGGTATGCCAGTCCCTCTCCTGCTCCGGGAAGTGTAACCGCTCTTATAACACTAAGAATTACAATAACCAGTAGTGAGGGTATCAGTATTTTATTGACTCTTTCAATTGACTTTATGCCCTTCCAGATAGCCAGGGCGCCGAACAGTACGGCAAGTAAATGTGTAAACAAAGGCCATATACTCCCCTGGTATGATTCCCAGATCATCATTGCAGACTCATAATTCTCAGGCAGGGGATTAAAAAGCATATATACAAAATAGTAAATACACCACCCGACAACAACCGTATAAAAGAAAGTTATTACCAAAGGGACTATAGCAACAAATGATCCCATCCATGCAAATTTCTTACCAATACCTTTAATAAATACTCCCACAACACCGGATCTGTATTTACAACCTGACGTATATTCGGCTATAATAAGCGGTATGCTCCAAAGGAACAGAAAACATATCCAGGCTATCAAAAACGCTCCTGCACCGCTCTCGCCTCCACTTTGAGCAACAATACGGGGGAAACGCCATATATTTCCCGTACCTACGGCCACACCCATAGCACTTAGTATAAGACCCCATCTGCTGCTAAATCTCTGACCGGTAGATTTGTCTAATTCTTTACTCATTTCTTTTCTGTTATTTTATTTATAAACTCATTTGCCAGTTCCGTGTTATCTCCCCTGAGTCCTGATATAATTATCACCAGTCCCTTTTCCCATGCCAAATATATATTGCCGTTGTACCCGTCTTCAAAATAGAACTTGCCACCCGGGTCATCACCGGGTGAAAGGTTATAGAGAGAAAGATAACGGCTAAGCATTTCATTGTTTTCAGATTCGGTATTATCCGAAAAAAGATAAATCGTGAAGCGGTTATTATCCACATTATAGTTAGTCCTGAAAGCATTATGCAGGAACTCATGACCAAGCACATTTTCCGCTATATACATCTCTGTATTTGCCTGCTTTCCTTTTTCAGGGAACAGGCTGAGCACAGCGGGGAATTCACCGGTACCTTCAAGCACAGCCTCCGTCCTGACAGCAAGTTCCTGTAGTGATCCGAGTATCTTCTTTTTATCCGAATTAGTGGTAATCTTTACATAATACTCACCCTTAAGAAAATGTACCAGGCCTTCTTCGTGATAAGACTGAACGCCAAGGTCGAAGAAGTCATATGAAGGAGCTCTCTCAAGAGCATACATACCAAATGCAAGATTCTCACTAGCATGATGATAGACCTCAAGTTTTATACTGTGCTTCCCCCTGTTATAAGTTGCAATATGCAGATCCCTGAATCCCATAGCATTGTAGCTGTCGGCTGCCCCGTCAATATAATTCCACAGGTTTTCAGGCGTGTAAACCGGATATCCTTTATCAATAATATAATTATCAATCTCAGGAAACTCCGGGTTCTGAGCAGGCAACAAAACCTGTATAAAAAAAAGTACTCCAAACAGGGAGGTACCGGACCGCCAACTGCTATATCTGTTCATAATAAATAAATTTTATATGATTAACTCCTCAGGAACATCCACCAACCGGTTTATGTCTTTAATTTCCGCCATAATATCAGTTGAGCTTCCTGATTCTGACATCTATTCCCGAACCTTTGAGCAGTTTAACAATTTCGCCGGTATCTGTAGTACCAAAATGGTACGGGTATAATATTTCAGGTCTTATCCTTCCTGCAGCTTCCGCTACCATTTCCGGCGTCATCGTGTAAGGCAGGTTCATAGGAAGAAAGGTGATATCTATTTTACCCATATTGCTCATCTCCGGGATATTCTCGGTGTCGCCGGCAACATAAATCCTTTTATTCCCTAACTCAAGTATATAGCCGTTTCCGTTACCCCTCGGATGGAACGGATTACCGGGCGATCTTTCATGTTTTATATTATAGGCCGGCACAGCCTCAATTATTATATCATCGACTTTTTTTCTGTCGCCGTTACCCATAACAATACAATCCTGCAGTCCTGACGAAGATGATTCATTACAAATGAGTACGGTATTTGCGCCGTATATTTCCGAAACAGTTGCAGGGTCAAGATGATCACCATGCTCATGAGTTATCAGGATAAGATCAGCATCCGGAAGCTGCGAATAGTCAGCTTCATTACTGACAGGATCTATATGTATCACCTTATCTCCGTATTTAAACATCAGTGTGCCGTGACCAATAAACCAGAGTTCAAGACTGGTCCCGTTTACATCAAAAAGATCTTTTTCAAATGACTGTTGTGAGTTACTCATGTTAAAAATTGATAGAAAAACCATAAATAAAATAACATACTTAGAGTGGGTCATGATTCTGATTTTAATAATCGTAAAATATAATAAAAATAATCTGAAGTATTTATAACTGCAGTTATATCATTCGACATTTAACAAAATTTAAGGTAATTTTATTGGCAGAAAAACCAGACTGAGGTGAAGGGGCTGCAAAGAATGATAGAAAGAGGAGAAAGTCAGGTGCTTGATTTCAAGTACTGTATATCCGATTCCAGGAAAATAGCAAAAACACTTTCGGCTTTCGCCAATACCGATGGAGGAACCCTTCTTATCGGTGTGCGTGACAACGGGAGCATTGCAGGAGTACAAAGCGAAGAGGAATACTACATGATCGATGCTGCGGCAAGCATATTTTGCAAGCCTCCGGTTAATTATTCAGCACACCAGCACCGGCCCGAGGGGAAAACGGTTCTGGAGGTTGAAATTAAAAAATCACCGGAACGCCCTGTATTTTCGAAAGACGAAAAAGGAAGATGGATAGCCTACCTGAGAAAAGATGATCAGAACCTGGCAGTAAACAGTGTTATTATGAAGGTCTGGAAAAAAGAGAAAAGAAATCATGGCCTTCTTATAAAAGTACGTGATGCAGAGATAAAACTGTTTGATTATCTTAATGAAAATGAATATATAACTATATCAAAATTCAGAAAGATATCAATGCTGCCCTTTAGCAGGGCAGAAAACATATTATCCGACATGATCATCTGTGGTATAATAGGTTATGACCTGACCGATAAAGGATGCAGGTACTTTGCGACAGAAAAACCCGAGCTCTCAAAACAGGATCACTATTTCAGCTATTAAACATGGTCATGGCAGTTACAGTATCTCTTTGAAAAATGCATTTTTTTCGTTATCTTTGTAACTCAATACCGAAAATCTTATCTTGTTGATTTTCAACTATTTACAATTCACGTAATTATACCCGCCATGAATTTACTTGAAACAATTGAGAAGATAAACATTCCACCTAAATCGGTAGTGCTGCTAAAGGATCTTATGAAAGAAAATCCGGATCTTGAGGATCTAATAAAAAGATCAGAGAGTCCTGAAGAAGCAAACAGTACCATTTACGACTGGGTTTATCAGTGGCTGAGCAACGGGCATGAAACGGCAATTAAATATTATAGTTCCAGTCTTCGCGGAAGAGAGGCGTACGAAGATCTCTCCTGGAGGGAAGTCGGCGCAATAAGACTCCTTGATTATGTAGATAATGCCGGGAGGGAATTCGAGAACCTCAATAAAAAAATCCAGATATCGGTTTCTGATCCTGTCAGGCTGATCTGGCTGGCATACCACAAAGGTAAGGGCGGCGCCAAGCCTGAATTTTTCTATGACATGATACACCTTTTCAGGCAGTATACCGGTTCGGAAACAAGGAAGAAGCCTGACAAAAAAAAGGTATTAAGCTGGATGTCAAGACATTACTCAGGCCTGGATAAAAACATAATCAAAATAAGGGAAGAGAACAAAAAAAGAATACTGAAGACTATCATCAGGCATATAGACGATGGCAGGATTGTAAGTCAGAGATACTCTTTCCCTGATGACTTGTCGCAGGGGAAAAAATATAAAACAGCCCTCCAGTGGTGGGACGATTACCGTTTTCACCTGAAATTTGCTGTCAGAACGCCGGAGTTGCTGAATGAGATGCTGGATTATTCACTTGACCCTGACACTATGTTCCTGCTTGAGGAAGCGAAGGAAGCAGGAATACCTTTTTTTGTCAATCCTTATTATCTCTCACTCCTGAATGTTAATATACCTGCGTTTGCAAGAAATGCCGATATGGGCATACGTGATTATGTCCTTTACAGCAAGGAGCTTATAAACGAATTCGGAAATATAGTGGCATGGGAGAAGGAAGACAGGGTTAAGCCGGGGAAGCCCAATGCTGCCGGCTGGTTACTGCCTAACAGCAATAATGTACACAGAAGATATCCTGAGGTTGCCATACTGATCCCCGATACTGTAGGAAGGGCATGCGGCGGATTATGTGTATCATGCCAGAGGATGTATGATTTCCAGGCAGGAAGGCTGAACTTCAACCTCGAGAAGCTTCAGCCTGATGAGACATGGGAAGACAAGCTATCGTGGTTAATGGAATATTTTGAGAACGACAGCCAGCTAAGGGATATTCTCATAACAGGTGGTGATGCTTTCATGAGTTCCTATAAATCGATCAGGCAGATTCTTGATGCTGTTTACGATATGGCATTGAACAAGAAGAAGGCAAATAAAGTCAGGGAAGAAGGCTCAAAGTATGCGGAAATGCTGAGGGTGAGGCTGGGCACAAGGTTGCCCGTATATATACCTCAGAGGATAAATGACGAACTGATTAATGTACTGGTCGATTTTAAAAAGAAGGCTTCCGGGGTAGGGATTAAACAATTTGTGATACAGACCCACTTTGTATCACCGATGGAAGTTACTCCTGAAGTAAGGGACGCTGTCCATAAAATTAATCAGGCAGGCTGGGTAGTTGTTAACCAGATGGTATATACTGCAGCCGCCTCAAGGAGAGGGTTTGCAGCCAAGCTCAGGCGAACGCTGAATAAGGTTGGCATAATCCCGTATTACACCTTTTCTGTTAAAGGATATATGGAGAACTACCATAATTTTGCAACCAATGAAAGAGCTATCCAGGAACAGATAGAGGAAAAGATATACGGCAGCATACCCGAAGATGAACAGGATACAATAAACGCCATACCCGATGAAGCTGAAAACTCGGCCTCAACTCTTACTGAAATAATGGAGGATCATGATCTTCCGTTTCTTAGCACAGACAGGAATGTTATGAATCTGCCCGGCGTAGGAAAAAGCCTTACGTTCAGGACTATCGGGATAACACGTCGAGGAAGGAGAATACTTGAGTTCGATCATGACGCCAACAGAAAGCACAGTCCTATTATTCATAAAATGGGTAAAGTGAATATTATAGAGTCAAAGCCTGTTAAACATTATATAGACCAGATGGAATCCATGGGTGAGGATCCGGAAGAATATAAAGATATATGGGGTTATTCAATAGGGGAAACAGAAGCACGTGCTACCATCTTCGAGTACCCTGAATATTCATTTGCCACAACGGGGGAAATGACGAACCTGGAGCTTTGATCAGGAGGATGCTCTTATACCCATAACAAGGATATCATCCACCTGATCCATCTGCCCCATCCAGTCGATCAGTCTCTTTTCGAGTAGTTCTTTTTGCTGTTTAACAGGTACCACCTGTATATCGAGAATAAGCTTTTTCATATTCTTCTTCAGGAATTTCCTTCCATGGTCGCCCCCGAACTGATCGCTGTAGCCATCTGAAAAAATGTAATATGTAACACCTTTCTCCATCTTCTGCCTGTGCATGGTAAATGACTGGCCCATGCGGCTGGATATTCCTATTGGCATCCTGTCGGCATCAATAGTCTCAAGAATATATTCACCATTGGAAAGATCTCCCTTCTCTTCTGTGAATTCACCGGCTTTATATTTCTCTTTTTCCTTATCGGTCAGAGGCCTCACCTTCCAGCACGGATTATAGGCTCCTGAGAATTCAACAACCTCATCGCTATAATTAATGACCAGGAGTCCCATATCCATTCCGTCTTTGGTTTCCTCATCGTTCTTCCCCATCTGCTTCAGTGATTCTGTCACATGCTTCCTCAACTCGTTCAGTATCTTATCGGTTTCCTCAAACTCCGATTTATTAATTATCTCGTCGAGGAATGAAACACCCAGTATGCTCATAAACGCTCCGGGGACACCATGACCTGTACAGTCAGCAGCAACGATAAACAGTCTTGAGCCTTTTTCAGATACCCAGTAAAAGTCTCCGCTTACAATATCCCGAGGTTTAAATAATATAAAATAATCATCGACCTTACCTTTTAACGAATCTTCGGTAGGCAATATAGCCCTTTGTATACGGCTCGCATAGTGAATACTGGCTTCCAGCTCTTCCTTTTGCCTGACCACTTCGGCCGTACGCTCGGCTACAATACCTTCAAGCCGGATATTTTCATTAATAAGCCTTCGCGTATACAGTTTAATTATAAGATAGACCAATAGTACGGCAGCTATCATATAACCTAATAATGCACCTATTGACAGATACCATGGTCTCAGTATTACAAATTTATATTCTGCTATATTACCTTCTGCACCTGTAATATCACGCCCCCGTACCATAAACTTATAATTGCCGTTAGGCAGGTTTGTATAATCCCGGTAATTAACATAATCCCAGCGCGACCACTCTTTATCAAATCCTTCAAGCAGGTAACTGAATTTAATGCTGTCTTCCTCAAGGTAATAAGGAGAAGAGAAGAAAAATGATATGTCATTATGCGAATAATCAATTTCAGGTATGTTTACAGGTGTTTGGAATTCAGAGGGTTCTATCTTATCATTACTTCTTTTTGAAAAAAATGATCCGTTGAATACTGTTGAATCGCCGCTGATTACAACTCTCCGTACCAGAGTGTTGAAAGGAGTATACTCATGGTACAGGTTTCCCTTATCGATGATATATAACTCCTTGGACTTGACAATCCAGACATGGTCATTATAATACCCTATATCAAAGGTCATAGAATTAGGCATCATATAAAACGGCTTGTATATTACCTCCTTTTTACTGTTATCTTTGTCATCCACGGGGCCGAAATAATATACAAGGTTACGGGGTTCGACAGCAATAATCCACACTCCCCCGTCAGGGTCCTTATAAACATGTGAAACACGTATTCCTTCCGGGAGGCTTGCAGCAACAAAACTGCTATCAGGCACAAACATGTTTTCATTATGATCATACGACATCAGTCCCTCATCTGTTGATATCAGGAGTTTATCATCCAGGCTGGTCAGCATGGTGCATGGAGATTCAAGCCCGGAGCTTTCATTGATCCCGTAAATAAGTGTATCGTTTTCATTCACCTGGACACGGTACAACCCGTCAGGGTTTGCTGTTTTAAACCAGAGATTATTATAATCATCTTCCTGTATACTTCCTACCGACCCGTTGATCACTATCTCATTTTCCCTGTCAATATATGATATTTTGTTCCTGAACTTCCATTTGCCATTTTTATATTCAATGATTCTTATGCCTCCTTTTTCGAGCCCCACATAAACTATCTGAGGCCGTGTATTAGACTGGTATAAAGATCTGACATAAATTCCCTGCTCATCTTCGTCTAATCTTTTAAGTTCCGATCCGTCATAGCTGTACATACCATTTATGGTCCCGATAAGTAACAGGTTGGTGTTTCCGTATTTAAAATTCAGTAAGGGGAATGTCTGATCAGTAAATCCTTCCATTTTTACAAATCCGAAACCTTCATCCGTTTCAATACATCTGATCACACCAGCGTCATTTGAAAGATACAGGTCATCATTATAGACACAAAACTCATTAAGGGCATTATTAAACCATTCCTCTATATTAAGTGCCTTATATGGCAATCCCATGTAAACCTTGCTCAGGTAGCCCCAGTTTGATACCCATAAAACGGGGAATCCGTTATTCTCATCATGGAATATTGCAGTTACAGCATTATCCTTAAGGCCGGAAGTCTCTGTATTGATACGTTCTATCAGTTCACCCCCGGTATTGAATACATAAACACCAAATGCGGTTGTACTTACTGCAAAAAGGTCTTCGGAAATAGATACGGCCCTGTATGTTTTATACTCCCTGAGCTCTTCCTGTATGGCAGGGTCTGTAAAATTTTCGTTTACCTCTCCCGTATTATAGTTGTATGTCATCAGTCCCCTGTTATAGGTGCCGATAATCAGTTCGCCTTCTTCCTGTCCTTTTACAAGGCTCCTTACATATGTATATGAAAACTGATCCCCGCCCTCAAGAGGTACCATTTCTTCATCCTTTAACTCAAACAATCCGTCGGTATTATCCCCTACAATAACCTTGTCGTCAACCTTCCAGATCAGCATTACCGTCCTGTATGATTCGGAATGATCAATAATCCTTATACTATCAGAGTCAGGATAGTAGAAATAAAATTTCTTCTGAGTGGAATAAATGATCTTATCGTGTTCAACCAGAATACTGAAAACAACTCCCAACTGATTTATTTCAGAGGAATCCAGTTTAGTCAGCAATGAAGTATAAACGGGATTACCCGCCCTGTCCGGTGATATATATCCAAACTCTGAAGCCGCTCCTACATAAACCAAACCCTTTGAATCGGTGGCAAGAATCTGAACACTTGAATTACTTCGAATATCTATGCGCTTCCAGTTATGTCCGTCATAACAACTGACGCCTTTATTCTCACTTCCAAAATACATTATCCCCCGTTCATCTCTGGCTATTGACCAGCTCTGTTCACTCCCCTGGGTAATCATAGTACTATAGTTACGTACAATTCTCTCCCCTGCCCTGAACTCCTGGGCATATATATTTGTTACTTGCAGTAAGCAGGTCGTTGTGAGTATAAGCATAAAAAAATGCTTCCTGATCATGGCTTCTTTAATTCTTAATCTTACGAACTATAAAGATACAAATCTCATTAAATTATCATACCCGGCTATTATTTTTAATATGAAACAAATTTGGTATATTGTGTCCGTAATTCAGGTTAATCAGGTATAAATAAAGTAATTTGGGTATACATAAACTTATATTGCTTATCCCTGTGCTGGCCGTTATAAATCATAACCCGGGTATTGCCCAGGTAAACAGGACTGACGGTCTGCCTGCCTCAAGAGGTCTTACAGTCGTTTCTTCAAACGAAAGATCCATAATGCTCAGATATAATTCAGGTATTCCGGGATTCGATACTGTAGGTACTGTGGAAGGTGGTTTTGTAAGAATGATGCTGCCGGATCATTCATATACAAGCGAGCCGGGTAAACCCCAGCTACCCGTGCTAACAACATTAATTGATTATGACAGGGCTAAGGACGCGCGTATAATAATCAGGAATATAATATCCGTAAGGAAAGATCTTAAAGAAACAGCTGATTATAGCATGATATACCCAAGTCAGCCGGGGCAGACCAAAACACAGGATCCTCAGGAAAAACCCTTTGTCATTGATAAGTCGGCTTATAACTCACATCATGCTTTATTAACCGATACAGTGATAATAAGCAGGATCGGTACTATGAGGGGTAAGAATATCGGAAGCCTGCAGATCAACCCGGTGATCTACAATCCTGCCGGCAGGTATGTCGATATTATTAGTTCAATGAATATTGAGATAGAATATTCCGGTTCATCATCTGAGAATAACAAGGGTTCAGGTTCCGTATATTTCGATAATCTTTTTGCAAAAGAACTGATAAACTATGATTCCAAAAATGTTGTCCCTGCTTTCTCTCCCGAACCGACAGGTATGGTTATTGTCGCCGATACTTCCTTTAAGAAACATCTTAAACCGCTCATAGAATGGAAAACAAAAAAAGGGTTCAGGATTACCGGGATCTATATAGGAGAGAATGGGATCGAAAGGAACTTTCAGGATATAAAGGACAGCCTTACATATATATATAATAATGCCTCATACGAAAATCCTGCACCAACGTATCTTCTTTTGGCAGGAGGTCTGAACTACATCCCTGCATCGGAAGGAACAAGCCAACTGAGCGATCTTTATTATGCCGAATTTGACGGTGACGGAGATTATATCCCTGACATGTTCACCGGCAGATTGCCTGCAAAGGACAGTACCGAGCTTAAGTCGATGATCAGGAAGATCATTGATTATGAGAGCTTCATTTTCGGCGACTCGATAAAGCATTTTGAAAAAGCGGTGGCTGTTACAGGTTATGACGAGGGTAATGTAGTATATATGAACGGTCAGGTTAACTATGCAGCAGGCTATTTTAACAGCAATCCATATCCGACTGATCCGTATGTTTTTAACCACGAGTCCGATGAATCGATACGTAATATACGTTATGATTCGCTGAGAGTGCTGATGAAAGAAGGCGTCGGCTTTATTAATTATACGGGACATGGCCAGTCAAGCGGATGGGTCGGCACAGGAATATACTATAGCTTCGTCAACCAGATGACCAATAAGTCAAGATATCCTCTTATTATAAGCAATGCCTGCCAGACAGGAAAGTTCAATGACCCGAATTGTCTGGGCACCAATATGGTACGAGGCATTGATAAAGGTGCTCTTGCATTCATAGGTTGCACCAATGACTCATACTGGACTGAAGACTACCACTGGACAGTAGGAGCAGGAACAGTTGTTAGTGATCCTTTATATGAAGAAACAGGACTTGGCTCTTATGACAGGCTGTTCCATCTGAACGGTGAACTGCCTTCCGACTGGTACACAACGACAGGTCAGATATTATTTGCCGGTAACCTCTCTGTATCGTCAACAACAAGTCCAAGAAAAAAATATTACTGGGAAACATACACACTTTTGGGAGACCCTTCGCTCTCGCCATATATAGGGAAACCCGAAGCGCTTACCACATCTGTACCCGACAGCCTGCCAATGGGGTTGAAAATTTTAAATATATCTTCTTCCGCATTCGCTTATGCCGGATTGTCTCATTTCGATACCCTTTGGGATGCCGGCCATGTATCACCATCAGGTTCGGTATATCTTGATATCCCCGATGTACAAAAGGATTCATGTCTGCTTATTATCACGCGACATAACGGGATACCGTTTGTTAAAACACTATATTTCATCGAACCGGATACCGCATGGATCAGTATTAATGACGTTGCTGTCTCTGATGAGTCAGGTAATAATAATGATCTTGCAGATTATGGCGAAAATATTTCACTGAAGATCAGCCTGCAGAATTCGGGGAAACAGGGCGCGGATAATGTTTACATGAAAATATCGTCATCCTCACAGTACCTTTCTGTTATTGAGGATTCATTGTTTGTAGGTACGGTTGATGCCAAAACAGAAACTATAAGTACAGGATTTGACATAAAGGTAGCCGACAATATTCCTGATCAGGAAATTGCCGGTATCGACATAACACTATTCTATAACGGGAATAGCGTAACCCAGGCTTCTGAAATAAGTCTGCATGCTCCCGAACTGATGATACTGAACTGCATCGCTGATGATACTGAAAGCGGAAACGGTAACGGTCTGGCCGAACCCGGAGAGAGAGTAAAACTGGTTTTCAGGATAACGAACAACGGAAGCAGTCCTTGCTCGGGGAACCTGATACTTAGTAATATATCGGAATATATTGATTTTGATGCAACAAATATTGTAACCGGGACTGTTAACCCGGGAATAGTTGCTGTTGTTGAAGTGTTTGCCGGCATAAGTCCGGATACCCCCGAATCGTCTGAAATATCGTTTGACACAGAGTTCTCCTGCCCTCCTTATTCAACAGTTAAAACTCTCGGTATAATAGCAGGCACAACAACCGAGGATTTTGAATTGCAGAACTTCACAACATTCCCATGGATAAACAATACGGAACATCCGTGGATAACCACTGATGAAGAGGCGTACAGGAATACATATTCGGCCCGTTCCGGTGTGATAAGCCATAACCAGGAATCCGTACTGAGCATGTACGTCAATATACCGCAAAAGGATACCATAAGATTTATGTATAAGGTGTCATCCGAATATTATAACGATACATATGGCGATTTTCTGAATTTCAGTATTGATGACGATCTGCTTTTACATAAATCAGGGGATATAGACTGGACAGAAATGGAAGTACCTCTTTCTAAAGGGGTGCATCTTCTTAAATGGGTTTATAAAAAAGACGGCTCGGTTAACGCATTAAATGACTGTGCCTATATCGATCTTGTCAGATTTCCTGATCTGGCCTTTATCGAAACAGCAATAGACCTGAACAAAATCAGTTCGCCTGAAAGCGGTAAAAGCTACGACGAAGAGATACTGACAGTCGAACTGACAAACCTTGGCCGTGATATACTGAACACCTTATCTATGGCTTATACTCTGAACGAAAGTACGCCTGTAAGTGAAACCTTTAACTTCAGCGACTTCAACCCCGGCGATACCATCAGTTTATCATTTGATCAGACTATCGATATGACGCAGGACGGCACATATAATATTGCCGTTTATCTTACTTACCCAGAAAATTACTTCAGCACCGATACTCTCAGGAAGACTATTGTTGTTACTGAGATAACTGACATAGTGATAGGTGATAAGTCATTTATAATAGCCCCTAATCCTGTTAATGAATCCGTAAGGATCATAAGTAATATTAACTCAGAAGACAACTATTTTCTTATTTACAGTTACTCAGGTGCATTATTATATGAAAAGCATATAGGTTATATATCAAAAGGAGAAGAAATACTATTAATTCCGGGGATGCTATCAACAGGTTCATATATCCTGGAAATACAAACGGAGAACAAAAAATACTTATATAAGATTGTCAAACTATAAAAAGACCAACGGCTAAAGACTAAAGGCTAAAGGTTCCGGGTTCATGGTTTCATGTTTCATCGACCAAACAGTTCAACTTTCCCCTTTTGTCGTTCGTCTTTCGTCTTTTGTCTTTTTATTATTTTTACAGGAAAAACCATGAACGATTATATTCCGACAAGGGATGATGCCCTGAAGCTTTTCAAAAAATACAATAAATCGGAAAGTCTGTATAAACACGCACTGTCTGTTGAGGCTGTTATGCGGTATATGGCAGTAAAAAACGGTGAAGATGAGGATAAATGGGGAATAATAGGTCTGATACATGACCTGGACTATGAAATGTACCCGGAGCAGCATTGTGCAAAAACAGAGGAGATCCTTAAAGAAAATAACTGGCCCGAAGAGTATATCAGGGCAGTTATGAGTCACGGATGGGGAATAGTGACAGATGTCGAGCCTGTCAGCATGCTTGAGAAGACGCTATACGCCATGGACGAGCTTACAGGCCTGGTTACTACCACTGCGCTTGTCAGACCTTCGAAGAGTGTCCTCGACATGAAGGCCAAATCGGTCAGAAAAAAATGGAATGACAGGAGGTTTGCCGCAGGCGTTGACAGGTCTGTCATAGAAAAAGGAGCTGAACGTCTGGGGATGGATCTGGGTGCATTGATACAGGACTGTATCGATGGAATGAAGGAGGTAGCTGAAGAGATAGGACTTAAGGGTAATGTGGAATAATGGAACACTGGAACCGAGGAACCTGATCCCGAGGCTTCGGGAGAAGGTGACGAGCTCGCGAGGGGATAGTGATTGTGGTCAGTGGGGGCGAGCAATAATGGAATATTGGAATATTGGAATGATGGAATGATGGAATGATGGTAAATAGAAGGGATTAGGCACGGATCTTCCGCCTACGCTGAAGCTTCGGCGGACGGAGAGAGATCCGCGCCAGCAAAGGGGGCAAGAAGATTTAACGGTTCAACCCAATATACTAATATACTAATACACTAATACACCAATACCAATTAACATTGCTGACTGTGGACTGCCGACTGAAGACTGGAGACTGTTGACCGGGTTGCCGGTCAGTTGCTTTGCGCTATGCTCTTAGCTCTGAGCCGGATAGTCCTGTTAAAGCTCCCTGATCTTTATATTCCTGAACCACACATCATTACCATGATCCTGCAGACCGATATAACCTTCTCTGGCCGTATCGATAAATTCGGACCATTCGGCAAACTTCGAATCCGCACACATTGCCTTCCATTCGTCTGTCCAAAGGTGATATTCAACCACTATTTCTTCATTCTGTTCATGAACAACAGTACCCTGGTACACCATGATTCTGACCTTGTTCCATTCACCGGCAGGTTTGGCATTCTGAGGTACGGCAGGTATAAGATCATATAAAGAACCTGCCTGACGGTTACCGTCTTTCCCCAGTTTGGCGTCCGGATGTCTTTCATTATCGAGTATCTGCATTTCCGGAGCCGACATATATATCGGTTTACCTTCTAACTCCTGCCCCAGATAAAATATCCCACTGTTTCCTCCTTCGGATATCTTCCATTCGAGTGTCAGTTCGAAGTCTGAATATTTATTCCTGGTGATAATATCTCCTCCCTTGCCACCTGCTTCTCCCATTCCTGATCCTATACAGCGCAGGGTGCCATCTGTTATCTCCCATCCTTCGGCAGGAAAGTCCTCCTTCAGGTAACCCCTGAAATTATCGGTTGATGTTCCGTCAAACAGTACTGTCCATTCCTCTTCCACTGTGGTCTCTTTCTCTTTTCCTTTCTTATCACCTGAAGAACCGCATGATGTTCCGATAAAAAGGACCAGAGCCAGTCCCAGTATAAAATTAATTGATTTCATATTTGTAAGTTTATTAGATTATAAAAATAGGTTTTACGGCATTCCCGGTATTGTCCATCCTTCGCGGTATGTATGCTTTATCATTTCGGAAGCAAACTGCTTTGCATTAACAGGATCGGTATATTTGGTATCGAAAGTAGGATGACCGTCCTTAATAGAGAAGTTATCTTCAAGGACGATCTTTATTTCCTCGTCACCCTTAATATTGATAAATTCCATTTTTTCGCCATCCCATTCCAGTTCTTTGTTAAGTCCCTGTAGTCTTACGGCAAGCACACCCATTACCACCATTTCGTTGAAAGGACCTGCCTGGGCAAAGTCTGATTTTGAAGGGACACGGCTGTCAGGGCTTTCCTTACATGCCCTTACCCAGTCTGCTTCATGAGATACTTCAACCCTGCGCTGTGTTTTCGGTGCGTCAGGCACACGTCCCGATAGCAACCACGGCTCTCTTCCGTAACATCCGCATATAAGCTTATCCCTGGTGCCATGGAAGATCACTCCTCCCCCATTGTTGTTCATACTCTTCCCTTCGGGCCATCCCTCGGGTTTCATCGGCTGAAGGCCTCCGTCATACCATGTTACTTCCACCTCAGGAAGCCTGATCTTATAATCATCCCTGCCTGGACGGGCCGGGTAAGTAAGCCTGACCATCTCGGCATTGGGAGCACAATCTGTCAGCAGTAAGGTAGAGCTTCCCTGTACTTTTACAGGATATGTCAGTTTCAGCCCTTCGAAGACCGGATGCAGAATATGGCATGCCATATCGCCCAGTGCTCCTGTTCCGAAGTCCCACCATCCGCGCCAGTTCCAGGGTGTGTATATACTATGATAAGGTCTCCATTTTGCAGGTCCGATAAACAAATCCCAGCTAAGTGTTTCGGGAACGTCCATCTTATCGGAAGGCCTGTTAAGTCCCTGCGGCCATATAGGTCTGTCGGTAAAGGCTTCAACCCTTGTGATCTCCCCTATCTCCCCATTCTGAATCCACTCGATAACTTTGTTCACTCCCTCACCTGAGGCTCCCTGGTTACCCATCTGGGTGGCAAGCTTATTTTTAGCAGCAAGCCTGGTAAGCAAACGTGATTCATACACCGTATGGGTAAGAGGCTTCTGCAGATACACATGCTTACCCATATCGAGAGCATTGGCTGCCGTTATGGCGTGTGTATGGTCGGCAGTAGCAATAACTACCGCATCAATATCCTTGCCCATTTCGTCATACATCTTCCTGAAATCCCGGTAGCGTTTGGCTTTGGGGTAATTCTCAAATTTCGGCTTTGCATAAGCCCAGTCGACATCACAAACGGCAATTATATTTTCCTTATCCTTAAGCTCCATCAGGTTGGCATTTCCCATTCCTCCGATTCCTATACCGGCAATATTAAGCTTATCACTGGGAGGGGTATGCCCCAGCCCGCTTACTACAGAGGAGGGTACTATGGTAAGACCTGCAGCCACTGCAGTAGATTTTTCAAGAAATGAACGCCTTGAAATCTTGCTTGATTTTTCTTTCATAGTGAGGTGAGTTTTAGTTTTCAGGTTTATAAATTTAAGAAAAAACATAGAAATGAGCATTCTCCACATCTAAAAAAATGACTTTTTATAATCGCCGAAAAAGGATATATTGCGGATCAATACTATTTTATTATGGAAGATATCAGGATAAGCCTTGGAGAAAGGGAGGAAAAACCCATTGTAAGAATATTCATTGTTATATTCGGACTGTTATGTATTCTTACAGCGGGATGGTGGACAGTCTTCCTTATCAGATATCCTGACAATGAAAAGATCTTCTGGGCCGGAAGCCTGTTCCTGCTCCTGTTCGGCTTATACCAGGTATATTCCGGTCTGGGCTATGCAAAGAGGTATATCAGGAGGATGAACAGCACATTGTTTGTGAGACAGAACAGCCTGCTCCCTGTCAGGGAAATTAAATCGGAGAATATAAAACAGCTTGAAGTAAGACCGATGGATATGGTCTTTCACATGGAGGGATCATCCCGGTTAAGGTTGAAGCTTGGCATGAGGTACCCCGACCTCGGGCAGAAGGTCAAAGACTTTGTCCTCTCCTTTGCCGAAGAAAGCAATATAGACATATTCTACAAAAACGAACCGCTGTAGGAGCCGGTTGGCAGTCTTCAGTCTTCAGTCGGCAATCCACAGTCCACAGTCCACAAGTTAATTTGTATATTAGTATATTGGGTTCCCTAATCCCTAATCCCTATTCCCTCCTATTTACCATTACTCCAGTACTCCATTATTCCATCATTCCAGTGTTACAGTGTTACATCGGTCCAGTATTCCTATCATGCTTAATGGCAAAAGAGCATCGTTATTAAAAAATCAAGCAAGAATTTCTGATATTTTTGTATTTTTGATATAATGGATAACAAAGATTTAAATAAAGATGAATTGATCAAATATTGGCTTGAAAGCTCAGACGATGATTTTGAGACAATGATTGCAATGTTTGATTCTAAAAGATTTAGCTGGTCGTTATTTATAGGTCATTTAATGATTGAGAAATTATTAAAAGCTTATTATGTAAAAGTAAAATCTGATTACCCTCCTTTTATTCATAATCTTTTAAGATTGGCAGAAAAGGCTAATTTGAAATTGACAGATGATAAAAAGGAGCAACTTGTGACAATAACAGCATTCAATATCAACACCAGATACGATGACTATAAAATGAGTTTTAAAAAACAGTGTACACACGAGTTTACTTCTGTGTGGATTAATAAAATAAAGGAACTAAGACCATGGATAAAAACATTGATATCGCAGTAGCTAAATATCTTGATTTAATAAAGGAGAAGTTTACAGATATTGAAAGCGCTTACTTATTTGGTTCCTGTGTAAAAGGAAAATCAACAGATGATAGTGATATAGATCTTGCAGTGATTTTTACTAAATTAGATGATTCCAGGAGATTTGACATACAGGTACAATTGATGTTGTTAGCAGCCAAAGTTGATTCAAGGATAGAACCCCACCCGATATCTCATGATGATTTTAATTCAGGGAATCCATTTGTCGTAGAAATCAGAAAAACAGGAATCGAGATTGCTGCATAAGTCACATAACGCAGTCTTCAGTCCACAGTCCACTATGTTAATTGGTATATTTGTTAATTTGTTAATTTGTTGATTTGTAGAGGGGTTGTTGAGGACAAAAGACAAACGACAAACGGAAAAGTCTTCAGTCGGCAATCCACAGTCCACAGTCCACAAGTTAATTTGTATATTGGGTTCCCTAATCCCTATTCCCTATTCCCTCCTATTTACCATTACTCCATTACTCCATTACTCCAGTACTCCATTACTCCAGTACTCCATTACTCCATTATTCCAGTACTCCAGTACTCCATTATTCCATCATTCCAGTGTTCCATTTTTAGTTTTTGGCTCATTTATTCCGGGAAAACATGTTTTATATCATAAAAACTTCATAAATTAGTAACAATGAAGCATATATAATATGTCTGATAAGCCTGTAATATTGCGTCCTCATTTAGCCATGCATATACATGAGCAGGAAACCGATAGATTAAAAACAATTGGGAGAAAAATTTAAAAATAAATATCGAATTAAATCGGCCGTAAAAATAGCTGCCCGAAAAATCAATTCTGATTTTGGATGGCAATCCGGAAAATACGTGACTAAATGCAATTGGCTTCGCCGGGCTACGCTTTGCTCCGGTTTGATCCCACCCCTGCGGGCTTTACAGTCTGCCCGGGCAAGCCCGGCAGCCTTCGCCCTCAGTGCGGAACTCAGTTTAGCGCTGCATTATGGGCAAGCTAAAAAGACAGAATAAATATGCCAACAACAATCAATGAATTAATAGAGAAATTTGATTTACCAAAATCAAAGGTTGTAAAATGGAATGAAACAATTCCGACTGAAAGAGAAGGAATTTATATTGTTTCCCTTTCAAAAGACCCAAAAATAAATAGTGGGACATTAGATGAAATTCCAATCTCAACAAACACAATTAACAAGTGGATTAAAAAAGTCAATGGATTTGAACTTGACAAAATATTGACATTTGACAAAGATTTTATTATCGAGAGATTATCTGAATTCTGGTTGCCTGATGAAAATATTGTTTATATCGGGAAAGCACCCATAAGAAGCAATGGAAAAGGGATAGGGAATAGGGTTAAGGAATTTTACAAAACTGAATACGGAGAGAAAAAACCTCATGCTGGTGGACATTGGATAAAATCTTTATCGAATTTGAGTGACTTATATGTCCATTATATTCTTTGTGACAACTCTGGTGACATTGAAATCAGATTACTTAAACAATTCATTGATAACGTTTCAGATAGATCAAAAATAAAATTGAGAGATAAAGAATTGATGTTGCCATTCGCAAATCTTGAATTAAAAAAAGGACAAATTAAAAAACATGGACTTGGTAAAATGAAAAAATAGCCAGCCCATAACATCGGCTCATAGTACATGCCGCAGATAGTGCCTATTAAGAAAGAAAATCGTAAACTTAAATATGGTGAAAATCAAGAATGTAATAGTAAAAATGCGGTACGCACCATAGCCGCAAACCGTTCCCATTTGCCAACTAAATAAATATCATTATGGAAAAATTAGAAAAAAGTCAAATTCCTGAAAAAAAGGAGAATGTCAAACTAGTTAAGATTAGTGAACTGACAAAAGAAGAGCTTGAACAGTTAAAAATGGATGATTTATGGGTTATTAAGCCTGATGAAGAATTTCCAGAGACAAAAGCTAGATTGTGTGGTTGCAGAAGAGTCTGTTTAGCTTAAAATTACCTTGGAGAAAGTTATTTTTTAACTTTCTCCATTTATTCTTTTTATATGTACAAAATATCAAAATACAACTATTGGGTAAAAAATAATGAGGAGGAATTTATTTTTAATACTCTCCATTCTAGTTTAGTGAAAATCCCACATAGGCTGAAGCATATAATCCTTAATGTTAATTCTTTATCTGAGAATGATAAGATTAAAGAATTTCTTAAGAATGCGGGTGTCGTAATTAAATCCAATATCAATGAAATAGATATTGTAAGAGAACGTCTACAAGAACATAGTCATACATTAAAGATCACTATTGCTCCGACATTAAATTGTAATTTAAATTGTTTTTATTGTTATCAAGGTGATTCCAAAGGACAAATGAATTTATCGACTTGTGATAAAATATTGAATTCTTTAGAAAAAAATATTATTATTAAAAAATACAAATCAGTCTTTGTTGATTGGTATGGGGGTGAGCCTTTATTAGCAGTTAATGTAATTAGATATTTCTCGGATATTCTTTCAGCTTACTGTTTAAAAAATAATGTTGAATATCAATCTAGTATTGTTACAAATGGAACTTTGTTAAATGAAGAAAATATTAAAATACTTCAAAAAGCAAAAATTAATAATATTCAAATAACTCTTGATGGCAATAAAGAAATTCATGATAAGTATAGGCCTTTTAAAAATGGAAAAGGTAGTTTTGATTTAATATTTGAAAATATTAAATCAGCAATAGAATACTTTAATATAAATCTTAGGATAAATGTTGATAAGCAAAACATAGACTATGCTTATCTGTTATTAGAGGAATTTGATAAAAATAATTTATTAAAAAATATACATTATAAACTAATTCCATACATTTCGCCAATTGGAAAGTTAAGTGAATCATGTTCCTATACAATGTCAGATTCTATAGAAGATACTAGTTTTTACGATTATGCTTTGATTTTTCAAAATCATGTACTTAATAAATGTCAAAATATTAGATCCGAAGAAGTTTTTGAACTTCCTAAAAAGTTAAGAAAAGCATGCGGAGCACAAGACCCTAATTCAATTTGCATAGACCCATTCGGTAATATTTTTAAATGTGGTTTGGAATTGCATGACTTACAGAAAGGATGTGGGAAGATTTGGGACAATTTTGAGGAAAATTTCAATTATAGAAAATGGGTTGAGTATAATCCTCTGAATGAGAACAAATGTCTGAATTGTGTTTTTTTACCCATTTGTTTAGGTGGATGTAAAAAATACATATTTGACAAAAATCCTATTTACCAAGATGAATCTTGTCAACACTGGAATGATTTTTTTGAAAAAATACTTATTAATTATATTCGATTTAAAAACGGAAGCTAATCGAATAGATGGCCGGTGAGCTAAGCCCACCGGAGCACCTCTTCCCCACCACACATACGCGAGCTTCGCTCCTCCCCACATGTAAGCATATCGTGGGTTAACATCAGACCTGATGAGATTCTCCAACTTTCTCCACTATATCTCTTGCGAAATGCTACCTTGCGGCTTGCTAATGGTTCGGAGTAGCCTGCCCCGTTGTTTTGGCGTATGGGGTCACTTCCGCCTATAAGGGACTTTTACCCTCTGGAAAAAACGCACTTGCTGTAATACTGATTATCTGAAAAATTTGTATTTTTCTAATTTAATTAGAGCTTTCAACAAGCATGCGCTGCTGCTCATGCAGGGTACACACAGCATGCCAAGCTTCGTTTAGCGTGCATTAGCCCCAATAGTTAGAATATTGCTAATAAGGACAAAAATGTCGTAATAATGACGCAAATAAACCACAACATATTCCTGACAGATGAACTAAGTTTGTAATATCATATAAACTTAATCATTATGACAGAAGTTGGGAAAAGCATTTCAGAATTAAGGAAATCAAAAGGATTATCTCAGGAAGAACTTGCAGAGTCAGCACAGATTAATTTACGAACCGTTCAAAGAATTGAATCTGGTGAAACCGAACCACATGGGAACACCCTTAGAAATATCTGTAGAGCATTAGAAGTACAGATAGAAGAAGTGCTGGTATTTACAAAAAAAGAAAACAACAATTATATCGCTGCAGTTCATTTTTCAGCGCTAACCTACCTTCTTTTTCCACTGGGTAATATTATTTTCCCTCTGATACTATGGATGGCAAAAAAGGGAACTATTATTAATCTGTCATATTATTCTAAAAGATTATTAAACTTCCAATTAACCTGGGGTATTGTTATATATGGTTACTTCGCTTATATGTTTATTCAATCGGCTTTTCATATTATTCTTCCGCTCTGTCTTCCATTTAGGGGAACTGAACTTATAATATTTGTAGCTATCATGTATGGGTTAAATCTGATTTATACTATAATTGCAGGCATTATTTCAATAAAGCCAGGAAGAAGAAATTTATATCCGGTTGCCATTCCATTTATGCGGAAATAATACTACTGGAGCAATAACTAAACATTCCGGCTGCATTCAATGCAGAGACTGAATGTCTCTTAACAGGACGGGCAGAAGGCTAAAGCCTGATGGCTGAAGGGTTTAGGTCATTTGTTACGGATTGCAAAGTACCAGGGAAATTGTCGGCAGTCCACAAGTTAATTTGTATATTGGTGTATTGGTATATTAGTATATTGGGTTGAACCGTTAAATCGTCACTCATCTCTCACTTCTCATATCTTAATTTGATCCCTAATCCCTGTTTCCTATTCCCTCCTACTTGCCATCATTCCATTCTTCCATTACTCCATCATTCCATTTTTTACTTTTGGCTCATTTATTCCGAAAAAACATGTTTTATCTCACAAAAATTTCATAAATTAGTAACAGTGAAGCAAATGGAACATGTCTGATAAATCTTTTATTAAGTCTTTCTTTGAGATTTACAGTATGCAGGTTATAAAGGTCGAAAACATTTAATAGTATACATAAATGAACCATTTTATTCTCTTATTATTAATCTCATTTTCACTTTCTTCACTGGAACATTCAAGTAAAGACCTGGTTGAAGAAGTTAATTTTCCTCAAATCAGCAATATCCTAAAGCATGGGGATAAATTGAACAAAATAATAAGCAAGGATTCTATTATTCTTTCTATCCGGCAGCCTGACAAAACATCAAAAACGTCAGAAAAAGATAACGGAATCATAAAAGATATTCTTCCGTCTCTAATAGCAATAATTGTTGTGATAATATCCACTTTGGGAGCAATTTATATCGGAAAAAAACAAATTAACGGATCATCTAAAACAGCACTAAGGCAAATTGATACAGTGAATAGGCAGGCATGGGTTGTTGATACGAGAAATACAATTTCGAAACTTATAACACAAGCAAATTTACTCAATATTGAATTTCAGGAGAAACCAATTAACAAGGGGAAGCTAAAAGATCTTCATAAAAAATTTTCTTATCATAAGAACAAACTTTCTCTACTCCTGAACCCTAATATTGAGGAGCATGAAATTATGTTGAAATCGCTAGATGAAATGATGGAAACACTTGACACACATTTGTCAAATAGTAAAAAAAACAACAAGGGTGTTAAATCTTTCTCGTACGATAATATAAAATTTATGACACAGAGTAATAAAGTTATAGAAAGCGGAAGAAAATTACTTTATGATGAATGGGAGAGAATACAATTCCAGGATAAAGACAGCCGCTAATAAACCCTTGTTTTGTATCTTCACGAAAATAAACAGTTTTAACCGGATATCGGGCCAAAGCGTGCAAGAATACCGAGAGTCCGGGGCTATAATTGATTCAAATATTAATGATTATGAATAGCTGGTCAAATATTCAGGTTTCTAATTCTGATTCAGAAATCATCAAAATAAATGATTTAGAAAAAAGACTTGGAGAATTGCCTGATAAAGTCAAAAGAATCCGTGAACTCATTACAAGATTTGAAGTATGTCATTTCAAATACAAACAACATTTAAAGAAAATAAAAGATTCTATAACTGAGCTTAATACCAATGTGGATACGACAAAGATTGGGACAAACCATATTCAGCATGGAGAAAATGTACTGAATACAGACACAACAGGGAAAAGTCTTATTGGGCAGCAATATGTATGGGCAATAAAGGAATGGCTAAACGACAATGGTAAGAAAGAAATCTCTAACAAATATGACAAAGAACTTAGTAAAAAAATTCAAAAATGGCTGGGTGTTAAGAATCCTGATAAAGTACGATTAGTTAAGTTATTGCTGGCAAGATTGACCTGGGACTGGTCATCTTACGAAAAATTACAGCACGGCGGAAAATATAAAGATATTGAGTTTCAGGCAAGCAGACAGGATATTTGTCATTACGCATTCCCAAAAAACCTTGATGCATTGATAAAAGGGATAGGACAAATGAAGGCGGTAGAGGAAAAAAGGTTTGAAGGATGTGGCTCATTCAATACCGGGATTAAAGCATATCTTGAAAAAGAATTTTTAGATTTAAATAACACGCTTAAATCTTTTCAAATCAAAAATGGAGTGAGTAAAAATGATTTAATTAGAACATGGTTAATTCTATGTTTAGCCAAAACGATTAAAGAAAATATAAAGATATCGATACCAGTTTCAGGAATTGAAAACTAATGTTAAAACAACTTTATCCGGATATCAATCCCGAACGTATCTAAACACAATTTGGTTTAGTACTGCGTTAGCGGTCATTGAGAAGAACCCGAATGACAACAATTGAAAGAAATATAAATACTTGCGGACTTGTGACAGAATTAACAAATTCTCAAACTGAAAATTTTATTATCATACAAAATCATTGGAGAGATTTTAACTATCAATTAAAGAAGTATAACCTGAATCAAAATGGTGGAAACTGGGAAAAATTTGGAATAACATTTAAAACTAACAGTAAATATTACTATCTGACTTCAATTCCATCGGTAAATAAAGTATTCCCGAACCATTTTACTTGTCTGGAAATTCCAAAAGGTGAATATGAGGTATTCACGCATAAAGGAAAAATGGAAAATATAAAACACACAATTTATGAGATTTACAAAGTCGTTTTACCAAAATCAAACCTTAGAATAGAAGACCATAAAAAGACAGGATTTTTACATTTTGAAAGATATGATTACCGGTTTCACTGGAATAAATCTACTTCGGTGATTGACATTTATTTGCCTCTGAATACGAATAAGTAATTATGATAAAACAAGTATGAACAATTATATTATTGTAGCTGTAGCCCTTTTTTCATTCCTAATGTTATCATGTAATAAAGATGACAAACCTGATTATAAAATTTCAGGTAAATATGATGTTGGTGACCATAAGCTGTTTCTTTTAAGTTATGGGCAAAACAAGCCTGCTGTTATTTTAGAATCAGGGATTGGGGAAGGCGGAACTATGTCTGGTTGGAATGTAGTTCAGAAAAACGTGAAAAATTTTGCCCGGGCATGTATATATGACAGAGCAGGTTTAGGTCAATCAGATAAAGGGCCGGAACCGCGTACCACAACTCAGATAGCCGGGGAACTTCACATATTGCTTGAAACAGCAAAAATAGAACCTCCCTATATTATGGTAGGGCACTCAATGGGAGGCCTGCATATTCAGACTTATGCCATGTTATATCCCGATGATATCGCAGGAATGGTATTTGTTGATCCCACTCCCAAAGAACTCGTTGATACTCTTTCGGACGAAGTTCGTGAAAATTTAATTTCAGCAGGGGCATCCCAGACTGTTTTGGATGAAACAGGTCAGGGTTTAAACGAATCAATCCCTATATTCAAATCATTGCCAGATCTTCCCGATGTTCCTGTTGTGGTAATAACCTCAAGTTACACAGGAGAAGGAGATGTAGATATAAGCCAGTGGGAAGAGTTAAAAGCCTATCATCAAAATCTGGCAGACGAAGTTTCCGATGGAACTCATATTGTAGCGACCAAATCAAGCCATTATATTCAGATAGATGAGCCCAACCTGGTTATTGATGCAATACGGAGTGTTTATGATAAAGTAAAAAACTAATCTCAAATGGGCAGACTCGGATCCTAAACGAGGAGATATTGAATCAAATCTGGTTGACCAGAATAATGAAAAATCTGACACTAATAACTATTACTTTCTTAATTGCAATTCAATTATTCGGACAGGATATAGAAGTATCAGAAAACCTGACATTGATTAAACTGTCTGAAAATTGTTACATCCATACACAAAATAACAATAATGGATTAGTCTATATTAGTGAAGGAGAGGCTATTATTATCTCAACCCCGGATTCTGATATTGAAACACAAAATCTTATTGACTGGGTAAGAAACCAAAAACACTCAAAGATTGCAGGATACATAATTGACAGATGGCATCCTGATGCAATGGGAGGGCTGGATATTGTTCAAAAGAATGGAATAAAAACATATTCTTACGAATTAACAAGAAAAATTGCCAGGGAAAAAAGTTTACCAGTACCGGAAGTCGGATTTAATTCCAAAAAAGTGATTAAAGTCGGAGACAAAAAAGTTATTTGCCATTTTCCCGGTGAAGCACATACCACTGACGGCATTGTTGTCTGGATACCAGACGAACAAATACTCTTTGGGGGAAACGGAATAAGAAGTTTCAATGGCTGGGCTGGAAATATAGGAGATGCAAATCTTGAAGAATGGTCTAAGACAGCAGAGCGAATAAAAAACAATTACGGCTCTGCAAAAATCGTTGTCCCGGGTCATGGCCGCCACGGGGGAAACGAACTAATAGACTATACTATTGAACTATATAATACTAAAAACAAAAACTGGATCTTAAATAGTCAAAAAACTTCTGTTCGTCCCGGTTTTAAAAATAAAGATGACCTTCTTATTATAAGCTCAGGATCTGATTCTCTTCTCGATGGTAACAGAATATTAAATAATGCCATAGTCTTTATTCAGGATTCTGTAAAATACGCTAAGATTGAATCTCCCTCAATTGTCTATCATCCTGAAAGCAAGAGGATTGATTCAGATCATGGGCATTTGGAAATTTATGATAAAACAAGTCAGGGTGATAAATTAAGAATAGGTGTTTCTTATAATAAATTGATAATTTTAAAGATAGATGACTCTTACGGGTTAAGGATAATATTAAGGGATTTTGATGATTAACAACTGTTAACGCCGAAGTGCACATAATAAAACTACTGACATAAGGTTATCACTCATTAAGATTATTTTTGACTACAGACAAATGGATAATTGATAATTATAAATATGAATAATGCCAGTATAGCTCCATGTGGTGTAATATGTGATATCTGTTTAGGTTATCAACGGGATAAAAATAAATGTGCCGGCTGTAATTATACTGGCAATAAACCATATCATTGTACAGTCTGTAGCATAAAAACATGCCCCGAAAAGAAAGGAAATGAAAAATTACTTTGCTATGACTGCATTAAATTTCCCTGCAGGCGGATTAAGAATCTTGATAAACGCTACACATTAAAATATGGAGAAAGCCCGATTCGGAATTTAAATAAAATAAAAGAAACAGGATTAGCACAATTTATTGACAGTGAGAAAGAAAAATGGGAATGCAGTAAGTGTGGTCAATTATTGTGTGTCCACAGAGAAGCATGTATGAATTGCGGTAATATTAACGAACATTTTCCGCAGGTTAAAGTTTAAAGATTAACGGCACACGTTGCGACATGAAGTCGTGTAATATAATTATAAACCAGAAAGTGAAGAAAGATATAATATTACCGGAATCAGTAAGTTCAAGGCTTGAATACAAAAGGAAATTCAGCTTACCGGAAATGTATCGTGCTTTTGTGCTGGTACCTGTTGCTGCGGCTAAGATGCTTGGAAACAAAAGAAAGAAATTAGTCGACAAAAACTTTGTTGAGAGACTGCAATTGGCTGTTACTGAAGTAAACGGGTGTGCTGTCTGTTCCTATGCCCATACTTATATGGCATTAAAACAAGGAATGAGCAATGAAGAGATAAATAGTTTTTTAAGCGGAGACGGGACATTCGTAAATAAGGGAGAAGCCAAAGCCATAGTTTTTGTTCAGCATTTTGCGTATACCCGTGGATTTCCAAAAAAAGATGCCTATCAATCAATAACAGACGAATACGGAGAAGAAAAAGCAGAGATCATTCTTTCTGCTGCACAAGTAATGATTGCAGGAAACATATATGGAATTCCTTATAGTGCATTTCAGTCGAGACTAAAGGGGAAGCCATACAAAGACAGTTCATTAATTTATGAATTAGGAATGGAAATTGCCGGCCTCGTCATGTTTCCGGTTGCTCTGATTCATGGGGTTTTAAGAGCCTTTACAGGTTTCTCAAACATAAGACTGGATAAAAGTACGACTATCGGATAGGGTATGTACTTCTGACAGAAAGCAAAACGCACGAAACACAGTTTCTTCCTTCATTTAGCTCCGTATCTGCATTGTGTGTCATGCCGGATCTGCAACCATTAAGAAAAGGATTTGTCATTAAAACAAAGCAAAGCAATATGAAAAATTCTACGGCTGTATTTTTTATTCTCTTTTCTGTAATGTCTTTTCATCAGGAATTAACAGGACAGGAAAACAACCATGAAAAAAAATGGTTTGGCAAACATCCTGTTGATCTTGCTTTTGGGAGTGCATCGGCAGGAATGCCTTTTACAAACTTTTTTAAATCACCATTCTTCCCAATGGTTTCAGCAGGAACGGAATTTTATTATAAGCAAAAGGATAATTTCGACTTCTATCAGTCAGCACGATTAAATTATTACTATTCAAAGTACAGTACATCAGGTGTTGTATTAAACAGCGAAGTGTGTTTTCGATATAAATTTAATTCCGGTTTGTTTGCAGACGCAGGATTAGGAATTGGTTATGATCACGTGTTCAGACCAAACGCTATTTTCAGGCAAAATAACAACGGTGAATATGAACAGGTAACCGACTGGGGAACACCACGGTTACTAACTGATTTTTTTCTGTCTGTAGGGTATGATCTTAGTAAAAAAAGCGAAATGCTATTAAGTATATACTTAAAATACGGGAACTATATCGACATTTTATATGCTCCGGATATTCCTGCATTGCCTCGTAATATTCTTCAAATCGGAGTAAGATATTATATCTCTAAAAAATAATTGACATGAGGCGTAATTCTAAGGATATGATTTTTATTGTTATTCTTCTTCTTACTGTCAGTACTTCCTGCAAAAAAGATATATATTCCCCGGATGTTTCAGAAGAATGCAGTATAAATTTCACTGATACCAGCAATCAAAATCCCAAAGCGCAAGATTATCAGAGATTACTTGACAATTATGTGCAAAAAGGGCTTCCGGGTTTGTTACTTCTGGTAAAGACCCCCGAAGAAGGGTTATGGCTTGGGGCATCAGGATATTCCAGCATTGAAACAAAAACAAAACTAAAAAAATGCAATATTGTCTATTCTGCAAGTATAGGTAAGACCTATTGTGCTGTTGCAGTTATGCAATTGGTTGACCAGGGAAAGATTCAGCTTGAAGATAAAATTAATCTTTATCTTGAATCAAATATTTGCGATAATATACCCAACGGAAACAGTGCCACTGTGAGGGATCTTCTCGGACATACATCAGGGATCCCTAATTTTGAGACAGGTGAAGATTTCATCGCAGATGTATTGAATGACCCCTTTTCTATCACTACTCAGGATTTACTGGAATACGAATACAATAAAACCCCATTGTTCAGTGCAGGTGATGGTTATAAATATTCATCCACCGGTTATGAATTGCTTGCAAAAATAATTGATAACGTTACCGGAGAGAACCATAGCAAGTACTACACTTCAAATATTTTTGCACCAACAGGTCTGGAAAATACCTTTTACAAACAAGAGGCAGGATTTCCTGCTCCATCAGGACTTGTGCAGTGTTATTTTGACCGCCTGGGAAATGGTAAAATTGAAAATATATCAGCAACTAATAATCACCTGACAGAAATTTTTACAGGTTCAGACGGTATTATGGCTTCCGTATATGATTATTACCTGTTTATTGATGCACTTGTAAACGGGAATTTAGTAAGTGAGGAGTCATTTGATGAGATGACAACATGGCGGAATACTTATTCATGGACAACCAATCAATATGGACTGGGATTGCAGAAAAGAGAAACAAAGTACGGTTATAAAATTGGTCATGACGGGGATGCAATGGGTGCTGGAACAGATATGTTCTACTTTCCCGAAAGTGTTGTATATATAATATCAGCAACAAATTCAGGAACCTTCCTTGATACTGATCTGGCTATATTATATAATGAGGATTTTCAGGATGAATTACTGGATATTGTATTTAATGAAACTCCCCACAGCAAGAATTGAAAGAGTTTAAATACAATTTAAGTTTGTATGATTTCCTGACACATCGTGTATAATTATCTAACACGAACCTAACCCTTCTAATTGTAAAACATTGATAATATCAGAATTATAAAAACGGCATCTTGTTTGGTTTGCTAAAATTTTGGAAATCAAAAAAGTAAAAATATTAGTCATGGTAATATTGTATATAAAATCAGCCTTCCGTTATTTACGGTCGAATAAAATTTCTTCATCTTTAAATATTATCGGACTCTCGGTTACTTTTTCCATTTTCGTCCTCTTAGGCAGTTATGTTGTTAATGAATTAAGTGCCGGCAGCAATATTCCCGGATACGATAAGATATACAGGGTACAGCCAAAAAACGGCAGTACAATTTGTTATAAAACGTACGAACTTTTAACCGGCATTCCCGGAATAAATAAGGCAACCCATTTAATGGAAACATGGAGCATGAAACAGTACTTTGTGCACAATCAGGAATCATATGGTACAGGGAAGATCTTATATGCAAGCAGTAGCTTTTTTAAAGTGTTTCCTTATAAACCGGTTTTCGGCAATCTTAAAAATGCATTAAGCTCTCCTGAAGATATTGTGCTTACCAGAAGCCTGTCTCGTAAGATTTTTGGTTCTGACAATACCGTTGGAAAAAAGCTTACATTCAGAGGGACGAACTGGGGCGACATCGAATACCGTGTATCTGCCGTTATTGAAGACCTCCCTGAAAACGATATGCTAAAGTTTTCATGTATCATGCCCCAACAATCACTTACAATTACAGATTTTGGCGATGAAAGATGGGGGGAAGCATACTACGAAGCTTATGTAAAGCTGAATGAAAATACACAGGTAACAAATATTAAAAACACTTTAAACAGTCTTTTTAAGCAAAACGCCCCATCCTGGCTGGTTGAAAGCTTTAAAGAATTAAAACTAAAACCTTTTCGGGCCTTATATTTCGATAATTCATTTCAGGAATTTATCCTGGAGCATAATAGCCGGAACAGTGTATTGTCAATGGGAATACTGACTCTGGTTATACTACTGGCAGGCGGGATTAACTATATAAATTTAAGCACAGCTCAAAAAGAAAAAAAGCAGAAAAATATAGCTATCGGCCATGCAAATGGCGCTTCAAAACTATCTGTTTATTTACAATTCCTGACAGAATCGATCCTGATGGGAATCATCTCGCTGGCTATTGCAATTATTTTGATAAACTTGTTTTATCCTTTGTTCAATCATTTAAGCGGGCAGTCTTTTTCTTTTCGTTTTTTTCTTCAATTTATTTTTTCAAAGGGATATTGGGTTGTTCCACTTGCTTTAGCTATACTAAGTGGAGTTGTTATTGCTGTTTACTTCCAGGCAGGTAAATACCATTTAATTTGTAAAAACGACAAAAAAGGAAAAGAGCATTTTCGTTCCGGATTGTTAGTTGCACAATTTATGGTTTCGATTGTGTTGATAATCGGTTCTCTCGTTATTCAAAAGCAAAACAGGTACATGCTAAACCGTTCGACAGGTTATCAAAAAAATGACATTATATGCATTCCTTTGATTGGGGAACTAGGAGAACATGCTGCTGCCCTGGGGGATGAATTTTTAAAGATGCCCGGAGTAAAAAATATTGCTTATGCTTCATGTGTATTGGGGCAGGAAACTGACAGCCATGGAATGAGTATTTTCAACAATGGTGAGGAAAAACGGGTGCATTACAATGTCATCCAGGTTGACAGTAGTTTCTTCAATCTGTTGGGATTAAAAATTATAGAGGGACCGGGATTTAATGCTTCTTCCGACAGGGAAAAACACCACATATTTAACCAGACGGCATTAAAAGAATTTGGTATTACCGATATTAACAAAGCCCGGGTATCCTCCTATTCCAATGCTCCGGGGACTATTGTCGGAGTAGTACAGGACTTTAATTATCAATCCTTTCATTTGCCCATAGGCCCAATGGCCTTTATTTATAAGAAGCCCATAAGTTTGAGTTATGTTTATCTGAAATTATCAGATATGAGTTCCGGGAGCATAAGCTCCATACTTAAAAATGCGGAAGGGATATGGAAACAATTTGCCCCTGACTGGCCTTTTGAATACTATTTTCTTGACCAGAGCCTGGCAAAATTGTATGAGAAAGACCGGAGTTTTGAGAAGATTTCGTTTACCCTTACCATTTTGGCCGTTTTTATAGCCTGTCTGGGATTATTGGGGATCACTATGTTTTTTATTGAGACAAAGATTAAAGAAATAGGCATTCGCAAGGTAAACGGTGCTAAAATCCCGGAAATAGTGATGATGCTGAACAGGAATTTTGTGATGTGGGTTATCGTATCTTTTTTTATAGCTATACCTGTTGCCTGGCATGCTATGCACAAATGGCTCGAAAACTTTGCATATAAAACCAATCTCAACTGGTGGATTTTTGCTCTTGCCGGAATACTGGCTTTGGTAATTGCGATATTAACAGTTAGCTGGCAGAGATGGAAAGCAGCAATACGAAATCCGGTTGAAGCTTTGAGATATGAATAAGCAAAAAAATTACCATATTTGAGGAATACAACCTGGTACTGCACCAAGAAATTAAAATAACATGAGAAGAATTTTTTATACAATAGCAATACTTCAATTTTGCTTAATAGGCGGATTCGCATAAAAATGCCCTGTTGACTTGAGCTCTTTGCCACGATATGGAAATAATTTTAGTCCGCTAAATGATTCTTTTGAAAAAAGTAATAAGTGTACAGTTATATTATCTGAAGGACTTGATACAACCCAGTATAAAAGGATAATTAATAGAATTACTTTCGTAACTTTATGGTAACATACAGCTTTATCCGGGCATCGAGCCAAAACGTACCTAAATACCAACCCCTCGTAGCTGAGTGTAATTTTTCCCCACCCCTGCGTGTCACTCTCAGTGCGAGCTTAGTAAAGCAACCTCACGAAAGGAAAGTGAGTATACTTCGTTTAGCGTAGCCATGTGATAATCGATATAAAAATCCATTTAATAAATTTTAACAAAATAATTTCAAGTCTATTTTATGGAACTTTAATAATGTATTTGTTAATTTGAAACCTGAGAATTATTAATCTTTTTTCTCCTTTGATGAAAAGAACAACTAAAAAAAATTAAATCATGAAATTATTTAAGCTGTTTGTTGGAACAATATTAAGTTTTTGTGTGTTGGGTGCAACTTCCGTATTTGCACAAGACGGTGATCAGGTTTTAGACGGAATCGGAGAGACAGATTTAATTGCCCGCTATACATTTAAAGAGGATGCAAAAGACTGGTCACGTAATAATTTACACGCCAGCATTCAGGGCTCTGATTTCAAGTATGTAGACGACGAAATGTTTGGCAAAGTGCTTTCTTTTCCGGAAGATAAAGAAGCGTTTATTTCAATTCCCGGTGAGTCGATGACAGGACTGGAATCACTTAGTATCACCGGATGGATCTACCTGCGTTCTGCAATAAGCGGGCAGATATTTATTGATTTTGGAAAAAACAGTGAGTCGCATATCCTTGTTGCTCCGGCAGGGACTAAGGACAAAGAAGGTTATCAGGCTCAAATCATAACCAGATCTGATAAGTATATTGCAAGTTCACCGGTGCCGGAAGTCAATAAATGGAATCATTTAGCTATTATTATTAATGTTCCGTCCAATATTTTGAAGACATACGTAAACGGAGAGCTTGTAGCTCAGAAAAAGATTGAAGTTGAATTAGAACAACTGTTCGATAATAATTCAGGAGAAAACAATATACTTTATATAGGAAGATCACTGACTTCTGATAATACTTATCTGGATGCCAAATTGTATGATCTCCGGATCTACAGGATCCCTTTGAGTGAAAGACAAATTGGCGGGATCCTTTTTAATTCCTTTAAAAATATGGAAGGAGCATTCGGAAGAAGAGAAGAAATGGACCCGGATCTTCCAAAATTTCCTGAAACAACGCCTCAGTTGTACAATGAATATCTGACTGGTGTTCCGGATATTAATGTTGAAACCGTAGTCGGGGATCTTCCGAGATTACCTCGCTATGTGCAGGGTATTTACAGTAATGATTTTGCAGGGCCGGACGTAAGAGTGCTTTGGCCTGCACCTGAGGATAACAGCCAGGTACTTACTCCCGGTACATATACAGTGACAGGGAAGGTTGCCGGAACAGACATACAGCCCAAAGCTATTGTCACAGTAAGAGACGCCAAAGAGCTTCCTGCACCGGAACGTACGCTGGAAGGCTTTGATCTTGACCAGGTATTATTAAATAATGATATCTATAATAACAAAACAAAATTTATAGAGAACCGTGATAAATTCATGAATGGCCTTGCCAGTACAAATCCTGACAATTTCCTCTATATGTTCCGTAATGCCTTTGGGCAGGAACAGCCTGACGAAGCATTACCATTAAGAGGATGGGACAGCCAGGAAACCAAACTGCGCGGTCATGCTACAGGACATTATCTTAGCGCTTTAGCTCAGGCTTATGCGAGCACCGGCATTTATGATGAGTCGCTACATGCCGATTTTACTGATAAAATGGAATATATGGTGAATACACTGTATGAATTATCACAAATGTCAGGGCAACCTCAAACACCGGGAGGCGAATATGTATCAGACCCATTGGCTGTACCACCGGGACCGGGTAAATCAGACTTTGATTCGGATCTGAGTGAAGAAGGCATACGGACAGACTACTGGAACTGGGGTAAAGGATTTATCAGCGCCTATCCGCCGGACCAGTTCATTATGTTGGAAAAAGGAGCTAAATACGGAACGGATAATACTAAAATATGGGCACCATACTATACTCTGCATAAAATACTTGCCGGTCTGATGGATATTTATGAACTCAGTGGCAATGAAAAGGCACTGGAAATAGTAAAAGGTATGGGTGACTGGGTATATGCCCGTATGAGTCAACTGTCAACCGAGACGCTCATAAGCATGTGGAATACATACATTGCAGGAGAGTTCGGGGGAATGAATGAGGCTATGGCAAGACTGTACCGGTTAACCAACGAACCTCATTACCTGGAAGTTGCGAAAATATTTGATAATATCAGAGTATTCTATGGCGATGCTGAGCATTCTCACGGACTGGCAAAAAATGTAGATCTGTTCCGTGGATTACATGCCAACCAACACATACCTCAAATTATCGGAGCAATTGAAATGTATAGTGTCTCTGATGCTCCCGAATATTATCATATAGCTGATAATTTCTGGAATAAGGTCACAGGTGATTATATGTACAGTATCGGAGGTGTTGCAGGATCACGTAATAATCCTCCCAATGCGGAATGCTTCATATGCCAACCGGCAACACTTTATGAAAACGGCTTTTCGGCCGGGGGACAGAATGAAACATGCGCTACATATAATATGCTGAAATTAACCAGAAAACTTTTTCTCTATGAACAACGTGGAGAGTTAATGGATTATTACGAACGTGGACTTTACAATCACATTCTTGCTTCTGTTGCAGAAAATACCCCTGCAAATACTTACCACGTTCCCTTGAGGGCAGGGTCTGTAAAACAGTTTGGTAATGCTAATATGAATGGTTTTTCCTGCTGCAACGGCACGGCTCTTGAGAGCAGTACAAAACTTCAAAACACAATTTATTTTAGAAGTGCAGACAACAATGCTTTGTATGTAAACCTTTATATACCTTCAACATTATTCTGGACGGAAAAGGATATAACAGTAACGCAGTCAACAGCTTTTCCAAAGGAAGACCATACTCTATTAACCATTAAAGGTAATGGCAGGTTTGACCTTAATGTGCGTGTACCACATTGGACAACCAAAGGATTTTTTGTGACGATAAATGGTAAAAAAGAAAATGTTAAGGCTGTGCCCGGGAGCTATCTTACTATAAGCCGTAAATGGAAAGACGGGGATACGGTTGAGTTGCGTATGCCGTTCCAGTTTCGCTTAGAGCCTGTTATGGATCAGCAAAATATTGCCAGTTTGTTTTACGGACCTGTTTTGCTGGCAGTTCAGGAGCCTGAGCCACGAAAAGAATGGCGTAAGATAACACTGGATGCAAAAGATATAAGTAAATCAATATCAGGTGATCCGGGGCAACTGCAGTTTAATATAGACGGTGTTGTCTTTAAGCCCTTTTATGAAACATATGGGCGCCATTCGGTTTACCTGGACGTTACCCTTGAATAGAGTACATAGATTACATAGTAAAATATGTAACCAGATACATAATCACTCACTTGCATGATCGAAAAAGCTTCGGTTTTTTCGATCATGCCTGCCTTCAGCAAACTCACCCCGAGTACCCGGGGCCCGGTTCCATTTTTTTGTCTTTTATCTCATTTATTCACAAAAATATGTTTTATATCATAAAATCTTCGTAAATTAGTAATAGTGAAGCAAATGGAACAGACCTGACGGATACGTAACATCACACCAGCGTTCAGCCATGTATCATAGATGTTTATGTTAGGCACAAGTTCCTCTATTGCATTGCAATATTACCATTGAAGAGACAAACAGCTAACCCTTCGACAAGCTGGGCAGGCGGCAAAAGACTAAAGGAAAAAGGGGTTAAAAGATTGAGAAAGTTGAGTTTGAATGGGTTATTCTTCATCGTTCCATCGTTCCAGTATACTATCCGTTTGTCCTTTGTCGTTTGTCTTTCATCGGTTTCATAATCAGCTTGTTATAAATTTGGTTATATGATAGATTCAGATACAACCAACTAAATACTCGATATTATGAAAACTCTCTCATTATCAAAGTACAACATCAAAGGGAAAAATAAATACGCGTTTATTGAATTCCCTTCTGCAAAGATCTATAAGAAATCTAACGGAAGCAGTTGGAACAATCATCTTCTTTTTGGTGATTATGTTAAAATATTGAATGATAATATCGTTGGCGGACGGGTATATGTGAGAAGCCGAAACACTAATGGCTGGGTAAAAGAATCATACTTGAGAAAAGACAGGATACTCGAAGTTAATTTTGTAGATATTGGTCAGGGCGACGGCTGCCATGTGGTAACACCGGATGATAAACATATAATTATTGATGCAGGTAAAACTGATAATATGATTCGTTACCTTACATGGCGTTTTAATTTACATAGCAGGTCTTCGAAATCAGGGTTTCCTGTCGACATTGTTATTAGCCATTCTGATTCTGATCATTATCAGGGATTCTCTTATGTTTTTGATGAAAAGAAGATAAACATAAAAAATGTTTACCATAATGGTTTGGTAGAACGACCGGGGGCTAACAGCCTTGGCGCGAAAGAAGGCGGATATATTACAGGTATTGTAAACAATACAAATGACATGAAAAATTTGATACTTAATCCGTCCAATAGAAAAGGGAAAGGCTCACTCTATTGCAAAACCCTCTTTAAATCACTTAAAAACAATGCCGGTATAAATTTTAAGGCTTTATCAATAGACGACAACTATATTGCAAATTTTAATTCCCTGAATCGTATTAACAACAAGGAATTCTCTATAAAAATCCTTGCCCCTATTAAGAATGTAGTAAATGGTAAAGAAGGTTTAAAGACTATAAACAATTTAGGTAAAGATAAAAACGGACATTCAGTGGTGCTAAGGCTACTGTATGGAAATGCAAAAATTCTCTTAGGTGGCGATGTTAATGAAGAATTTGGGAAAATTATCCACGATTATTACAAAGCTAACAACTCACTGGTCGATCTAAAGGTCGATATAGCAAAGGCGTGCCATCATGGAAGTAATCATTTTGATTATAAATTTATCGAGGCTGTAAATGCAGCAGGAACTATAATCTCATCCGGCGATGACGAAAGTTACTCCCATCCCAGACCTGATGCTATCGGAACTTTTGGTAAGTGTGGTTATGGGTTGAAACCTTTGGTTTTTTCAACAGAATTAGCCCGCTCAAACAAAGAAATAACAATGAGCGTTTTAATAACACTCTCTGCAAAAATCGCAAAGATCGAAAGTCTGAAAAAAGAAATAAAAACGATACAGGATGTTCCCGCCAAAGAAAAACGTATAGAGCAATTAAAAAAGCTGAATAAAGAGGCGAACTCTTTTTTAACAAAGTATGGGATGATAAACCTAAGGACAGATGGCAGGAAAATGATTGTTGCTCAAAAGTATGAAAGACCTTCAACCCATGGTAAATGGGATATTCATAAATTTAAGTATTCATCAGACTCCAAAAGGTTTGAGCTGATAGAATAAAAACCCACAACAAAAAGACAATAATAATTCCATAGGTTAAAGTCGTTCCCTTTTGTCTTTAGTCTTTAGTCTTTTATTACCCAAATATTATTTATTCCCCATACTTTTAATAACTTTATTTCAGTTCCGCAAAACTATGGATAGAACACTTATACACTGAAGGAAATATCTGATAATCTCATAAATGAAATCACTGACTAATATTTTATTATCATCCCTGCTTATCCTGTCATATTTATTATTTTCATATTACTATTTTGATGGATGGTGGTACTCATCAATCGGATCATTTCTAATTCTTTTTTTCAGTTATCTTATCTGGAGAAATGATTTTTTAATTGTAACAGGGCTTAAAATTTCAGTTAAAACAGTAATAAAAACCCTCTGTCTGACCACACTGATAATTATTAGCTCAATTTTGATAGTAAAACATATCGGATTAAACAAGGGAATAACTATTGAATACACAAATGTCAGAAATTATTTTCATGACATTTTCTATATTCTCAATGAGGAAATAATTTTAGGAGGAATAGCTATATATATTATGACAAATAAATTTAAGCTTTCTCCTGTTAAAACATCAATTATCCTGGCCCTGTTATTTTCACTTGTCCACTTCGTATTCTATAAATGGATCTTCAATCAAAAAGGGGTAATTGAAATAACGACTTTAGCTACATTATTTATGACAGGGCTTTTAAGAAATAATCTGATAATTATAAATAAACATATCGGATATTCATGGGCATTGCATTTCGGATGGATGGTTATTATGTTTGGAAGTTTCCCGTATTGGACCGATTCCGAAATATCGTTAAGTGAATCGGAAATATTTAATATATTCCTCGGATCAATTGAAATGTTTGTAATATCGGGTTTACTGGCAGGATTAAGTTTATTATACATGATAAAAAAGTACCGTGCACAACAGCTATAGGTCAGACTGGTCCTGGTATCTTATGATATCGAAGTTTTAACCGGGTTCCGGGTTTCAATTGTAAACATAGTTGCAAAAGCTGATGATCTAAATTTTAATACGGTATTAATTGCTTTTGTCGACAGGGACAGGCTTCAGAGAGTAATGGGATTGAAAGAATACGAAACAGTCATATATACACAAATTATAGGAAAATCATCTGAAACAGAATGATATGATAGTATCTGAATAAAAAATCCGGAGATAGTCAACATTACTAAGGGCAGAACTTCGTCTAACACAGGATATTCTTTATCAGGAAATCGTGGCTTATATCAATATTTTCAAGCGGTGTACGTGTTCTGCTATAGTCCTGTTCCACGAAGAAATATTTCATTCCTGATATCTCTTTCTCAGCAAATACCGGAGCAAAATCTATTGTTCCATCCCCAAGCGTAGCATCTTCTTTTTCCACAGAAAGATCCTTTACATGCCATAATGCAAATCGTCCGGGGTATCTCTTAAAATAATCTACAGGATCGTTACCCGATGCAGTCATCCATGCTATGTCAACCTGGAATGTGACGAGTTCAGTATCCGTATTATCAAGAAAAAGGTCATAAGGTATCAGTCCTTCTACAGCCATGAACTCTGCCGTATGGTTATGAAATCCCAGCATTATACCATTATCACGGCATTTCAAGCCTGCAGTATTCATAAACTCTGCTGCTTGTCTGAGTCCCTCAGAGCTGCTCATCTGCCCGCGTGAAAGAGAAGGGATGACCAGGTACCTCAGTCCGGCCTCTGAAGCAGCGCCAACCACCTCATCAAGGTTTTCAGGATCCAGGCTGTTATGGCTGCTTATAAGCTTCATCCCCCTGCTTTCAACTTTTTTTCTGAATTCTGATGGTTTGAACCCATAGAACCTGCCGTTACTGTAATTTGCGGCTTCCAGCCAGTTATATCCTATCTCTGCAATACGGTCAAGTGTCCCTTCCGGGTCTTTATCCATCTCATCCCTTACAGTATATAATATCAGGCCTGTTTCATTAATCTTACGTGAGCATGCGAATGCAGGCATGATCACTACTGCCGCTGTTCCGGCAGCTGTTATTTTTATAAACCTGCGCCTTTTCATACTTCTTTTATTATTATTACGGATTATATTATTTTTTCATTCTCCCTGTCCCATTTGACTCTCCTTCCCTCACGGTAAGCTATTGTACCCATATGGGCTGTAATAGCTTCCTCGAAACCCTGATCTATATTACATGAAGGGATATCGCCTGTTCTGATACAATTGAGCCATTCTTTTACATGGAGATGAGTAGTATCGACTCTTTTACCTCCCCTGTAAGTATATAACAAGCCTCTTCCTGCAAAATACTGCTCGGTAGCAGAGGTTACTGCATCAATATTTTTCTTTCCCGGCACATATGACAGAATAGGAATTGAAGGGTCTATTATTCCTTTCTTAAGTCTGTCCAGATATTTTATCGAATCGTTATCGGCATATACTGTAAGTGAATCGCCTACTTCCATATAGCCGTCGGCTCCCATGATAATCTTTCCTCTGGACTTGCTGTTTGCCAGGGTTGCGCTATACATCATTGTAAGGTCATATTCATCAAACTCGAAAACAGTATGAAGAACATCAGGCACAGTCCGTCCGTCCTTATAGTGATATATCCCGCCTGACGACACTGCAGTATCGGGAATACCAAGACCTAATATCTGGTTCATAGCATCATATTCATGTGTCAGAAGGTCGCCTGAAAGGCCGGTGCTGTAGTCCCACCAGCATCTCCATCTGAAGAACCGCTCAAGGCTGAATTCGTGCCATGGTGCCTGTCCGATAAACTCATGCCAGTCAATGGTATCGGGGCCGGCCTCCGGATGAATAGGATAAACCCAGGCACCATTGGGAGTATTCCTGTTGGTAGTGACCTCGATAAGGTTTACACTTCCTATTACATTATTATCCAACACTTCCCTTGCTTTATTATATGCTTCGGTCTGACGTCCCTGATGGCCCAACTGGAATACTACGCCGGCCTCCTTCACTGCTTTTCTCAATTCATATGTTTCTTCGACGGACCAGCTCATAGGTTTTTCACAGTAGATATGCTTTCCTGCCCTTGCTGCATCAATTGCCATCGGGGCATGCCAGTGATCCGGAGCAGCTATAATAACAGCATCGACATTACTGTCGGCTAACAGATCACGGTAATTATTATATATTACCGGCATGTTCTGAGGCCTGGCATCCTTGCCCTTCTTCTCAGCATTAGCTCCTGTTTCCTGTGCTTTTTTTGCATATACGGTAAAAATATCGCAAACGGCTGTAACCTCAACATTAAGATCATCCTGTTCAAGAAACTCCTGATACCTTGTATCAGCGCCGTTGGCTTTGGCATCTTCCTTCATCTTTTCAACATTTTCCGGATGCAGAAAACCTGCTGCCTTAGCTATCTGAGGTCCCCTGATACCGAATCCGATTATACCAAGCCGTATCTTTTCACCCTTTACCACCGGTATATCTGCTAAATTATCATCTGCAGATATATTAATGTTTTCCAGCAGGCTGCTCTTTAACTGCCGGGAATACTTTCTTTTTCTGTAGTAGGCGTATGCAAAAGCTCCCAGCACCGGTACGGTAGCCAGTCCTTTAACAATATCCCTGCGGCTTATGCCTCCTGATACTTTATTCGTATTGTCCGTACTATCTGATTTATCATTCATATCAACCATATTTCTTTCTGTTAAAAATAAACCTATCCAGACCTATCCGTCTTCCTGTCGGAAAAACAAGAAGAACTGCAAGTGCAGCCATCTCAACAAGATTCTTATTGACCCACAGGTAAGAACCTTCGGATGGCACCGAATAATTAAACCCGGCACATGGCGGATGCGACAGGTAATACATTCCCAGTAATACAATGCCGGCAACAACAGATATTCCGGAAAATAAGCCCAGTATTAATCCGAGGCCTATGAGTATCAGTCCCCATATATTCAGGAAATCAACAATATTCAAAAGGTCGGGGCTAGATGCCATAGAGTGGAATAATGGCGCCAGCAGTCCTTTTGAATCAAGCAGGAATCCGGCAGAAGACCAGTCGGGGTTCACAAGTTTGGCCAGACCTTCATATAGAAAATGCCAGCCAATCAAAACACGCAGGATCACCAGGAAGGTAAGTTGTGTTTTGTTGTAGGAAAATTTTGTTATCATTTAGACTAATTATTGTATATTATTTGACTTGAATCAGACAAATTTATCACTTCCTCTCTTTTGTTCAAAATAGCTATCTTATATATTTAGTTAACTTTACATAAAAAACAGCATGAGGGCTGAATATTTTATATCGCTTCCCGGCAAAAATGTACAATGCCGCCTGTGTCCTCACAATTGCCTTATCAAACCGGGTGACAGCGGTAAATGTATGGTAAGGCATAATATTGACGGTGAACTGGCAACCAGTGTTTATAATAATATATCGGCCCTGGCCGTTGACCCGGTGGAAAAAAAGCCTCTTTATCACTTCTATCCCGGCGAAAAGATACTTTCCATAGGATCATTCGGATGTAATATGACATGTTCATTCTGCCAGAACCATGATATATCCCAGCCTGACCCGAAGATCATGAACAGGAGGAACAAACAAATTAGTTCAGATGATATAATAAAGGAAGCTTTGAATATACGCTCCAATGCAGGCCTGGCTTTTACCTATAATGAACCTGTTATCTGGTTTGAATTCATGCTTGACCTGGCTAAAAAAGCAAAAAGAGAAGGGCTGTCTACTGTTATGGTAAGCAACGGATTCGTCAATGAGGAGCCTCTGGATGAATTAACAGGATATATTGATGCATTTAACATTGATCTGAAAGCTTTTAATGAAAATTTTTACAGGAATAACACGGGGGCCAGGCTTAAACCGGTGCTGGATACGATTGAAAGGATCAACGCTGCAGGAAAACACCTTGAGATAACTTATCTTCTGATACCGGGCCAGAATGACGATCCCGTTGAGTTCAGCGAATGTGTCTCATGGATTTCCGAAACAACGGGTACGGATACAATACTTCATCTTAGCAGGTATTTCCCGAATTTCAGATTTACGGCCCCTCCTACCCCGGAGCGCCTGATAAGGGATTTCTATGATATTGCAGCGTCAAAGCTGGATTATGTCTATCCCGGAAATATAAACATCGCAGGAATAAAAGACACACAATGTCCCTCATGCGGCACTACTATTACAACGAGAAACGGTTACAGTATACGTCATATAAATACACATGACGGCAGGTGTTCGGTATGCGATCATGTGATCTATAAGCATTTCAGCCACTGACAAGCGTACTCAGTTTTTTAAACAGTGCATCAATCTCTTTTATCAGCCGGGTACGTATATCCCGGTAATAATCATGCGTCTTAACATTATCCTTACCGGATGAACTGTATTTAATTCCTGAGAACAAATCATTCCTTAGTTTGACGGCGTCAGACACTATTTCAGCCAGCTTGTCTGATACTTCCTCTTCCTGATTTACACTCATTGCAGCAAAGCAATCGGATATCAGCTCGTAAACGAGATAGTCGATGTCTTTCTTTAAGCTTCTAATACTTGCCATATATGATATAATTAATTATTTCTGTCTGTTTCTTTTCCGAACTCTTTCAGATAACTGTCAATTCTTTCCATGTATCTTTCCCCAATCAGCGTAAGCATTCTGTTGTCAGTGTTGAATGTATGGCCCCCTATACTTTTGAAAGGTAATGCAATTGGCGACGTACCGCTCATAAACACACAATCCATATGCTTCAGTTCATCCGTATGAATGCATCTAAGCCCGATTGCCATACCTTCATCACTGCATATCTCCAGTATCTTTTTCCTGGTTATTCCTCCGAGAACCATATCATCGGGGGCTGTAATTATCCTGTCTCCCTTAATAAAAAAAATATTAGACCGGCTGCCCTCGGTAATACAGGAATCACGGTTAACGAGAAGTGCCTCATACGCTCCGGCCTGAATCAGTTTAGCATATATTGCCGACCGCAGCTTATGATTAAAAACTTTAGCGACCGGATTTCGCCTCTCGGCATAATACAGTATCCCTTCTACTCCTTTTTTATACATATCAGGTCCGGGGTATTGTGCTTCAATGAAATAGACCAGGTAGCCGGTAAATGAAGATGTAAACTTCAGAATGATCTTTAAATTTCCTTCCGCGATACCGCATATTCCTATCAACGTAAGTACCTGTTCTCTCAGTTCATGGTAATCAGGCACAGGCTTATTACCGGACATCTTCGTACTGTTCACCAGCCTGTCAAAATGATCGGCGAAAAAAACGGGCATCCTGTCCCTTACCCTTATAACTTCGTAAATGACATCATCTTCGAATACCTTCGCAAGATCAAATTCACTTTTATTACGAACAATCCCGTTCTCAATAAATACCCTGCTGTAACACTCACTCATAATACATATTTGAAATATAAAAATAACAACTTATTTTCAGCCGCGTTCAAAAACTACATATATTAGCACACAAATTTACCGGGTGTATGCAATAGTTGACATAGAAACCACGGGTGGCAGTCCTTTAAACGAAAAGATAACGGAAATAGCCATTTATATACATGACGGGGAGAAGATAACCGATGAATTCACCAGCCTTATCAACCCTGAAAGAAATATTCCTTACTATATTACCAGTCTCACAGGCATAACAAATGAGATGGTTGAAAATGCGCCTGTGTTCTATGAACTGGCAAAAGAAATAGTTGAGATGACTGAGGGTAAAACATTTGTGGCACATAACGCCAGGTTCGACTATTCATTCATAAGACAGGAATTCAAAAATCTGGGATACAGCTATAAAAGGAATATAATAGACACAGTAAGTCTGAGCAGGAAAATATTTCCGGGTCACAACTCATATTCACTGGGAAATTTATGTAAAGACCTGGGTATTGAAATAAACGGCCGGCATCGTGCAGCAGGTGATGCACTTGCTACTGTAAGGCTTTTTGAGATGCTTCTGAACTCTGAAAAGATAACCGAATGCCCCGGTCTCATCAGGAACAGTAAAATCTCAAAGCTTAATCCGAACCTGAAAACATCGAAGCTTGACAACCTGCCGGAAGAGCCGGGGGTATATTATTTCTATAATACACGTGAGGAATTAATATATACAGGAAAAAGCAGGAATATACGACAAAGGGTCATGACACATCTTTCCGGTAACAGCACCGTGAAAGCTATGCAGATGCGTGACGAAATAGCAGATATTGATTATGAGTTAACAGGTTGTAAACTTATTGCCCTGTTGAAGGAATCGGAAGTGATCAAGCAGAATAAACCCGTATATAACAGGGCTCAGAGAAGAACAAATTATAACTGGGGAATAGTATCATACAGAGACCAAAAGGGATATATCTGTTTCGACACGGTTGCAGTAAAGGATAACGAGGTACAGCCTGTCTCTGTCTTCACTTCAAAGGAAAGAGCAAGATCAATGCTTGAGGGTCTGGTAAAGAAGTATGAGCTTTGTCAGCAGCTATGCGGCCTTTACAAATCGGATAACGGATGTTTTCACAGGCAGGTCGGTATATGCAGGGGGGCATGCACCGGAGAAGAAAATGCAGCCAGCTACAATATAAGAGCTCAGAAAGCGCTCGACGAGTTCATCTTCAGCAGTGAAAACTTCTTTATTATAAATGAAGGAAGACACCCTGATGAAAAATCTGCTATAAAAATATCGAATGGGAGATATATCGGATATGGCTTTTTTGATATAAATGAAGTGGGATTCGGGCTGGAGGTAATACACGACAGTATAATACCTGCGCACGACAACAGGGATGTACAGGTTATCCTCAAATCGCAGCTTCGAAATAACAAGGATTACAGGATTATCAGATTCTAGTTTTTTACTATCTTATATTTCTAATTCTAACCTCTTGAGGTATGGCAATATTTACAGGGCACACGAAAAAGATAATCATCAGAATTGATGAATTCATTGATAAGGTAGAAGACGGTCTTCTTATTTTCAGGGAGGCTATAGGCAGTTACCTGCAAGGTAATAAAGAGTTGTTTGATGATTATCTGGGGCGAATAGACAAACTAGAATCTGCTGCCGACAATCTTCATAAATCAGTGCAGAATGATCTTATAATACACAGCATACTACCACAGTACCGCAGTGGCCAGTCTTCTGGATGATACCGACGAGCTGATCGACACGGTTAAAGAAGTTATCCATCAGTTTGATGTTGAGACACCTCTGTTCCACGAATCAGTCATAAAGGACATAATGCATCTTACCGAAGTATCGGTTTCCACTGCTGAAATGCTTATACCCGCAATCAGGGCATTCTTCAGGGAACCATATAACGTAAGAGAGCATCTTAACAAAGTGTATTTTTATGAAAAAGAGACCGACAATGCTGCCGATAAAGTTAAAAAGAAGATATTCCAGGATATACCGGAACTTACGCTTGCCGAAAAATCCCACCTAAGGTATTTTACCCATCATATAGAGAGATTATCAGACCGTGCAAAGGAAGTTGCCGACCTGCTGACCGGACTATCAATGAGAATAATAATGTGATATGATATTCTTCTTTCTAAGCAGCGGTCTCTTCCTGGGCTGGTCCCTCGGTGCAAACGATGCAGCCAATGTGTTTGGCTCAGCTGTAGGATCGCGAATGATATCATTTACAAAAGCTGCTATCATATCTTCAGTTTTTGTTATTGCCGGAGCTGTTTTCCAGGGACATGGAGCAAGTGAAACACTGGGTAAGCTGGGATCTGTAAGTGCACTTGGAGGCGCATTTACTGTAGCCCTTTCTGCAGCTATTACCGTATTCATTATGACAAGGCTGTCAATACCCGTATCAACAACCCAGGCAATAGTCGGGGCAATAATAGGCTGGAACCTGTTTACAGGAAACAGTACTGACACAGGTTCTCTGACAACCATACTGGCAACATGGGTCAGCGGACCTTTACTCGGAGGTTTTTTTGCAGTTTTGATTTACCTGCTACTGAGGTATATCAAACGTAAAACAAAGATCCATCTTATCAGGTATGAGTCATTTCTCCGTACAGGACTTATAATAGTGGGAGCATTCGGATCTTACAGCCTGGGGGCCAACAATATTGCCAATGTTATGGGTGTATTTGTGCCGGCAGTGAATCCCCAGTCCATTGATCTCGGCATATTCAGCCTGTCAGGCACACAACAGCTATTTCTGCTTGGAGGCATAGCTATAAGTACAGGAATATTTACATATTCGGGTAAGGTTATGAAAACTGTCGGGAAAAACATTTTTGAGCTTAGCGCCGATGCCGCCCTTGTTGTTGTTCTTTCTAATGCACTGGTACTATTTATCTTCTCATCAGCCGGACTATCGGACTTCGTATCTTCACTGGGCTTGCCCCCTATTCCGCTCGTTCCCGTTTCCAGTTCCCAGGTTATTGTGGGATCAATACTGGGCATAGGAATACTCAGCGGGGCAAAAAATATTAATACCAGGATACTTGGAGGAATCACCAGTGGCTGGATCACTACCCCTGTTATAGCATGTATAATCTCATTTGTCTCTCTTTTCTTTGTTCAGAATGTGTTCAATATTAAAGTACAGAAAAAAGAAATTGCCGAAGTAAGTCATATATACCGGAATACAGATATACAGATAAGTTCTCCTGCAACAGTGAAATACAGAAACGACTAAAGACAGGCCCTTCGACGGGCTTCAGTACAAGTAACGAGACAAAAGATGAGAGATAAATAAGCACGGATCTGGAGATCCGCGCCAGCAAAGCGAACAAGAGATTAGAAGGTGATAAGCTGTTCGGTTTTTCAGTTATCAACCTAATTGAGGACTGAAGACTGCGGATTGTGGACTGCCGACTGTTAAAGGTTCTTACTTATTGAAAAAAGAAATTCAAGACCGCCGCTCTCCATATTTTTAACTGTTATCTGCCCGCGGTGAAACTGTACTGCATGTTTGACAATAGCCAGTCCAAGCCCTGTTCCACCCTTTTTTCTGGACCTGCCTTCGTCAATCCTGTAGAACCTTTCGAATAACCTCGGTATATGTTCCTCAGGAATATTCCTGCCGTCATTTGAATACCGGAAATAATAATAATTATCATCTTCATAGTGAAGGACTATTCTTATCGTAACATTCTCACCGGCATAATTTATTGTGTTTTCAAAAAGGTTCTGATAGATTGAGTGAATCAGCATCCGGTTAGTCCTGATCCTTATATTCTCATCCAGTTCATTCTCAACACTGATCTTTTTCGATTCGAGACGCATCTTCATACTGTCTTCCACTCCTTTAACCACTTCATAAATCAGCACATCCTCTACATCATAGTATCCGGAGCCCTCTTCAAGTTTGTTAAGGACAGAAATATGATCAATCAATTCGGCAAGACGCATAGCCTGATCACGTGTTCTGGACATAAACAGCTTAGACTGTTCCTGTTCTATATCTGCGCTCAGCAGGGTCTCCAGGTATCCTATTATTGAAGTCACAGGTGTACGTAATTCATGTGCTATATTCGAGGTAAGCTGTTGTTTCAGCACCCTGTTTTTCTCCGATCTGGTTATATCCTTAATAACTATCTCAAAACTGTTATCCTTAAAAACATTTGCCCTGATCAGAAAATACTTGTTTTTTTTCTGGCATATAATCTCCTTGTACGGCACCTCGCCTGCTATAGGAAGCTTCAGCTCGCCACTCTTTTTATCCAGGTAATCAACAATAGGTTCCACTTCTTTTATTTTCAGCACATCGCCCGGTGTCTGGAGAGTAGTGTCAGAAATAAGGTTAGCATTCTGGATAAAGGAATTATTGGATATAACCAGTTCTCTTTCAGGTGAGAAGATGGCAACACCTTCATCCATAGTCTGGAGGTGCCTGAATATTTTTTCCTGCTCCGTGATCAGTTCATCACGTGTTCGTTTCAGTTCATTATAAATATCTATTATCTGGGTACCGATATTTCCCAGCTCATTTTCCGGAAAGTCAATATTCTTCAGCTCTTTGTTCTCCAGAGCGCTTGCAGCAAAATTTCTGAGCTGGCTGATCGCAAGCCCCAGTCTCTCATTAATATATATTAGTACAGCCCAGACTATAAAAAACAGGATAATAATAAAAAGAAGGAAAAGTTTATCTATTTTCAGGAATGACTCGACCTCGAACGTATACTCTGCGGCTGTCCTGGTAAAATAATCATCATATTTATGTGCATAGTAGAAATACACCTTGCCTGTTGATGAAGACTGTCTTAGTGAGGAACCTGTTCCGCTTTTTATTGCCTCCTGTATTTCAGGCCTGCTAAGATGATTTTCAAGGTTTTGATAATCTTCAACATAACTATCATACAAGACTATTCCGGCCTTATCAATAATAGTTATACGCACATTATTAACAGGAACTATTGCCACCAGTTCTTTCAGCCTGTCAAATCCGGTTGAATCATCAAGGTTATTTTCAAGGATATAATTATGGGCCATCCCGGAAACATTATCCAGTATTGACTCAAACCTGTCGTGCCTGTATTCCCTTTCACGATAATACTGAAAAAGAACGATAACTACAGTAAAAACTATAAAGACGAGAAAATAATATGTAAAAATACGATTCCTGAAGGTATTGATAAGCATCAGTCAGGCCTTTTATCTTCAATAAAATAGCCATATCCGGTACGGGATTTGATTCTCTTGCCAAAAGTACCGAGTCTTTTCCGCAGTCTGGTTATATGCACGTCAACCGTACGTTCCGTAACCAGTGTATCGGACCATATGGAATCAAGTATTTCCTCCCGTGTAACATACAGGCCTCTATTCTTAACGAGCAACAATAATATCTGGTATTCCTTCTTTGTCAGCTCAACAACATCTCCATCAACTTCAACCTCTTTCTTCTGTGAGTCTATTTTGAGTGTCCCCATGTTTATTATAGTGCTATCAACATCATCAGCATTGCTTCTTGCAAGTATTGCCTTTACTCTTGCTTTCAACTCAACAATTGAAAATGGTTTTCTTATATAGTCATCTGCGCCGAGGCTGAATCCGGTCAGCATATCATTTTCCTCATCCTTTGCTGTCAGGAAAACAATAGGGCTTTTGATCTTCATTTCCGATCTGATAATATCAGCCAGTTTAAAACCTGATATTTTACCCATCATCACATCGAGTAAAAACAGGTCATAAGATGATAGTTCAAGTTTTACAGCTTCTTCCGATGAACAAGCCGTATCAACATCATAACCTTCCGACCTCAGGTTAAATTTTAATATTTCCTGTACATCTGTTTCATCATCTACAACAAGTATCCTGTATGCCATATACTTAATATTAGTATTCAACCACTATCATATAACAAATCCAGTAACAAGTTGATTATAAGACAGACCCTTCGACGGGCTCAGGGCAAGCTCAGGGCAGGAGACAAACGTGACGGAATACTGGAATGATGGAGTAATAGAAGAATGGAACGATAAAGAATAACCCATTTAAACTCATTCTCAACTTTCTCAGCCTTTTAAACCCTTTTCCCTTTTGTCTTTGTTATCATTATACAGTGATATTATGTCTCATAATCGCGGACTAATTAATAAATTTTTCTATTTCTTATTCAGAGTACAAAATTACACAACTAATATAAATTAAATTACTTTATAACCAGATAATTATTTATTACCATGATTAATTACCCGTTGCTGACAACTCATTTTCAGTTTTTGCTTCATTTGTTTTACTTTTGTCTTTGATTAATAAAAGATATCTCATAGATCGAACTTTAAATTCAGGGGTATGAAGAAACAAATTCTTACATCAGTCTTTATTCTTATCAATGTGCTTTCTTACGGTCAGGACCGTATAACAGGTCATGATTTTGCCACCCGGTCGGAAGTTATCGCCACACATGGGATGGCTTGTACAAGTCAGCCGCTTGCAACACAGGTTGCGATCGACATACTTAAAAAAGGTGGAAATGCCATTGATGCTGCGATTGCAGCAAATGCGGTTCTTGGTCTTATGGAGCCAACAGGTTGCGGTATTGGCGGCGACCTGTTTGCAATAATATGGAGCAATGACAAGCAAAAACTTTATGGCCTGAATGCCAGCGGAAGATCGCCGAGGTCACTGAAGCTTGAATATTTCACTGAGAACGGTTATGAGAATATACCTCCGTACGGTCCGTTGCCTGTATCTGTTCCAGGCTGTGTGGATGGATGGTATGAGATGCACGGTTTGTTCGGGAAGCTGCCTATGGAAGATATACTTCAACCGGCTATCAGGTATGCAAGAGAAGGCTTCCCTGTATCGGAACTGATTGCCTATTATATGGATACAGGAACACGAAATCTCAAAAGATATCCTAATGTAGCTGATGTTTATATGCCCGGGGGACATGCTCCGGCAAAGGGTGAGATATTCAGTAATCCTTTGCTTGCCGGTACGCTTGAAAAAATTGCTGCAGGAGGGAGAGACGAGTTTTATAAAGGATCGATTGCCAGGATCATATCCGACTTCGTGCAGGAGCAGGGAGGTTTTCTAAGCTATGATGATATGGCACGCCATCATTCGGAGTGGGTTGAACCGATCAGTACCGATTACAGGGGATATACAATCTGGGAACTCCCTCCTAACGGACAGGGAACAGCCGCCCTGCAAATGCTGAACATACTTGAAGGCTACAATATAGCTAAAATGGGGTTCGGTTCATCTGAATATATTCATCACTTTGTCGAGGCTAAAAAACTAGCTTTCGAAGACAGGGCAAAATATTATTCTGACCCTGTATTTAACGACATACCTATCGAAAAGCTGATATCAAAGGAATATGCTGCAGAAAGAAGAAAACTGATAAATCCTGATAAGGCGTCAAAAATGGTCAGCGCAGGAACCCCTGAGAAAGGTAACACCATATATCTCACTGTAGCGGATGAGGATGGTAATATGGTTTCACTGATACAAAGTAATTACAGGGGTATGGGATCAGGGATATGTCCTCCCGGACTCGGTTTTATATTGCAGGACAGAGGTGAACTGTTCAGTCTGGAAGAGGGTCATTTTAATGTTTATGCCCCCGGGAAAAGACCATTTCATACCATTATACCGGCATTTATAACAAAAGACGGCAAGCCGCTTATGAGCTTTGGTGTAATGGGAGGAGCCATGCAGCCACAGGGTCATACACAAATAGTTGTCAATATTGTTGATTTCGGAATGAATATTCAGGAAGCCGGAGATGCCCCAAGGATACAGCATAGCGGTTCGTCGCAGCCTACCGGTGGATTAATGACCGACGGAGGGATAGTAAACCTGGAAAACGGATACAGGTGGGAAGAGATACAAAAGCTTCTCAGAATGGGCCATAAAATACAATGGGACCTTGGAGGTTACGGGGGCTACCAGGCTATCTGGAGAGATTCTGAAACCGGTGTTTATTACGGTGCTTCAGAATCAAGAAAAGACGGTCAGGCCGCAGGTTATTAAAAAACCTGACCATACCTTACTTATATATTCATTTGCAGGGAAGCTTCGGCTTTTTCAGGTTTTCTTATACCTGTGGTCCCTCCCTCCTTAAGATTAATATCATGAGGCCTGTTGGTTTTCCACGAGCCGCAGGTAAAATCAGGAATTACTATCGACTGAGATCTGTTGGCAACCGACCATTCGCTGAGCGGGGAAACAGAACTCCACAGTGCAGCATCATAAACATCCTGATCAAGAGGAAGTCCGTTACGCAAACAATCTATTAGTCTCCAGTCCATTATGAAATCCATTCCTCCGTGACCTCCGACCTTACGAGCCATATCTCCTACTCTTCTTACTATCTCAGGAGTATATTTTTCTGTTATTAAAGCCAGTTCATCATCACTGATCCAGCTATGGCCAAAAGCCATGCGCGCATACGGATACTTCCGGGCCATACCACTGGTACCGCTAATAAGATGTATCCTGGAATATGGCCCTGGCGTCGAGACATCATGTTGTATCATTATAGTACGTCCCTTATTTGTTTTGATAAGGGTTGTATTCATATTCCCCCTGTATTTATCCTCCGTGAAAGGCGTAAAGAAATCATCTTCCGCAGCAAGTTCCACAGCTCTTTTATGCATGGTAAAATCAACGGTAGACATTGATGTAAGGTATTCCATACGGTCGCCCCTGTTAATATTCATTACCTGACACACAGGGCCCAGCCCGTGAGTAGGATAAAGATTCCCGTTCCTTCTGTAGTTTTCTTTCAGTCTCCACATATCTATATATCCGCTTCCGGTAGGGTCTTCATTATCAAATTTATCAAAATTCAGGTCAGTAAGGGTGTGTATATATGCTCCTTCTCCATGTACTATATCACCAAACATACCCTGGCGGGCCATGTTAAGTGTAAGAAGCTCAAAAAAGTCATAACAGCAATTCTCAAGCTGCATGCAATGCTTCTTCGTTCGTTCCGAAGTCTCAACCAACTGCCACGCTTCATCAATAGTAGCCGAAACAGGAACTTCGCAGGCAACATGTTTTCCCTGTTCCATCGCATATACTGACATTGGAGTGTGCAGGCTCCAGGGGGTGCAAATATAAACCAGGTCTATATCTTCTCTCTGGCACATCTCTTTCCATATATTCTCATCCCCACTGTATCCATCTGCCTCTGGTAAGCCAAATTGTAACAATGCTTCCCGGGAGCTCTTTACTGCAGCAGGTCTTTTATCACATAGCGCCCTGATCTCCGTCCCCTCTATATTCATCATCCTTCTTACCGCGCCTGAACCCCTGCTGCCCAACCCGATAAAACCGACCCTGACTGTCCCGACAGGGGGGGATGAATAACCGGACATATTAAATAACTGGTCATGTCCTGTTTCAGCAGATACCTTCACATAATGCATATTGGTATCCTTATCCGGGCTTTTACACGAATTTATACTACCTGCGGATAATGCACCTGCTCCTGCAACTGCTGCTGTTTTGAGAAAATTTCTTCTGTTAGTTTTCATTTCAGGCTAAGTTTTTGTTTTATTATGGCATCAATTGACGATACCGTACACAAAATACAAAACTTATACTAAAATGAACCATTAATTATCAGCAGAACGTGAAGATCTTCTCTTGCTGATGAATCCTGATACGAGATCCCCCGCAAGATAGCCGAGAACAAGGCCATACAAAGAACTGTAATACCAAACTGATTTAATAGGACAGGTACCTGTCTTGCAGCCAACAAAGCGCCAGTATAAATAGCCTCCTGCTGCTCCGGCAATTGAGAAAATAATAATATAAGGTCTTTTGCCTTTTGTAATCCACCTAAATATTTTTCCGGCCATAAGCTGCTGTATTTTTATCTTTCTACTATAAACAATTCCAGTAATAATCTGAATATAATGGAAGAAGGAACGGACACCCCTATACCGGGCTGAATTCCAATCCTAATCCACTGTATATTCTCTGTACCTTCTCTGCTTCTCTCTCCCAGTTCAGTTCGACTGATGCCCGAACCGATCCGGCTTTAAGTTTTGCAAGCAGAAAAGGGTCATCTCTTAATAAACAAATCTTTTCGGAAATTGATCGGGGCTCAACGTCTTTTATTAACAGCCCAAAGCCATATTCATCATTAAGTCGCCTTATTTCAGGCAGATCACTTGCCAACACCGGTATGCCTGCTGCGATATAATCAAAAATCTTATTAGGCAGGCTGAATTTTGAGTTTATATGATCGGGCTTATCCAGGCTTAAGCCAAGATCAGCTGAGGATGTATAAGCCATCATCTCATTCCACTCCATAACAGGCAAGAAAGTGAACTTCTGTTTTTCACCCGAGTTTTCTGCCCGTTGTCTGAGTGCCATGTAATTATCTCCTCCTCCTATTACCATCAGGTGAACACCCCCTGTTATTACTACCGCATCAATCAACTCCTCTCCGCCCCTGTTCATATTAATTCCTCTTCCCTGAAATACTAATAAAAGTTCCTTCCCTGATGCCCCGGTTATTCTCCCGGCAGGATGCCCGGTATACTTACGGCCCAGGTTTCGCACTACATGAGGCGACCCGCCGTATTCATCCTGATACAGTTTAGCAATCGAATCATTAACAGTTATAAGAGTATTTATTTTAGGAACAATGAAACGTTCAATTGTCTTCCATACCCACTTTACAAAATATCTTCCATCGAGTTCGGCTACTCCGGTAAAATACTCATGTGAATCATAAACGAGCCGTATTCCACGGATACGTGAGACAATATAATTAGGGAGAAGAGTATCAAGGTCATTGGATACTAATAAAGAGGCTTTACGGAAGAGCAAAAAGAAGAAAAGCCTGAGGTTAAAAAAAAAATAGAAAAGGAAGCCTCTTGTAAAAAACATCCTGAACCTTTTTATTTCATAAGGTATATTACTCACAGCAAGACTGCCTGACAATCGCCGGCCTGCAATAGTTACAGGATGGCCGCTACCTACAAGTACGTCTGCCATTTTCAGAACCCTCTGATCGGTAACTATATCATTTGATACTGAAAGAATAATACTTCTTTTCATGAAAAACAATATTGTATCTTTGTTTTGAATGCAAGATAACCATTCGTACCAAAAGATAATCTTTAAATGAAACAAAGTGCCATATTCTGCCGCTTATTGTAATATCTTATAACCTGATGTAAATGAAAGTGCTGGTTACCGGAGCCAATGGATTGCTTGGCGCTAACATAATAAGAGAGCTTGAGAAGAGACATGTTCATGCGAAAGCAATGATACGTCCGGAAGCAAATATATTATCCCTGAAAGGATGTAACCCTGAGTACTTTTCCGGCGATATTACATCTGAGGATAATGTAATAAAAGCTTCGTCAGACTGTGATTATATAATACATACGGCAGCACTAACAGACCAGACACTAACCAGACTGAAATACTACCTGGATGTAAATGTTAACGGCACAGCCAATGTCATTAAAGCTTCGCTGCTTAATAAAACAAAAAGGCTTGTATACATAAGCAGCACAAATTCAATAGGCTATGGCGATAAGGAAAACCCGGGCACTGAAAGCAAACAGGCCATGAAACCTTATACTGAGTCGTTCTATGCTATCAGCAAGCAAAAAGCAGAAGAAAAAATAATCGAGGCAGTCAGATATTCAGGACTTGATGCACTTATCCTGAACCCTTCCTTTATGATAGGCCCTTACGACTCAAAACCCAGTTCCGGTAAATTATTGATGATAGGTTACCATGACAGGTTTGTTTTTCTTCCAAAGGGAGGAAGAAACTTTGTCCCTGTAGAGGATGTAGCCATTGCTGCCTGTAATGCACTTAAGAAGGGCGATGCAGGAGAGAAATATCTTCTCACGAATTCAAATCTGACATATAGTGAATTCTATGATATTGTTGACAGTATCACCGGTTTTAAAAGAAAAAAAATTATCATGCCATCATGGAGTGTCAGGGCAACAGGCATCCTCGGGTCACTGGCATCCTTTACAGGAAAGCCGGTACTACTGAATAATAATAATGCAAAAATATTAACGATCAGAAACTTCTACAGGGCTGACAAGGCAATAAAAGAACTGGATTTTCCACAGACAGATATACAAACTGCAGTTAGAAAAGCCCTCGACTGGTTTCGCAGCAATAATTATATAAAGTACTACAAAAACTGATTTTTGAATGATCATCAAACATAACTATTCGATAAAATCACTTACCACTTTCGGGGTGCCGGTTAAAGCTAAAAAATATATCAGGATAGAAAATGCCGGAGAGCTAAATGAGTTGCATAATATAATAAACAGAACAGAAAAATGCCTCATCATAGGCGGTGGAAGTAATATACTCTTCACCAAAGACTTCCAGGGCACTGTGATACATCCTGTCTTTAATAATATCACAACAGACAGCATTTCTTCAGGTTTTGCAACAGTATCGGCAGAAGCCGGAATGAACTGGGACCGCTTTGTAGAATGGACGGTTAATAATGATTTCGGAGGCCTGGAAACCCTGTCATATATACCGGGAAATGTAGGAGCTTCGCCAGTGCAGAACATAGGAGCTTATGGAACAGAAGTATCAGGATTTATTACCGAAGTACAAGCATTTTCAATGGAAAACGGTGAGATAAAAACATTTGAGAATAAAGAATGTAATTTCGGGTACAGAGACAGTATTTTTAAAAACAGGCTAAAAGGGAAATACCTTATAACAAAGGTCATATTCAGGCTAATCTATCGTCCGGCTGAATTCAATCTTTCGTATGAAGGTCTTGAAAAAATAGTCAGCTCATCAGGCGATCGCAGCCTTACGGGCATAAGAAATGCTGTTATTTCAATCAGGAAAAAAAAGCTTCCTGATCCTGCTGTTGCAGGAAATGCAGGAAGCTTTTTTAAAAATCCTGTAATAACCATGAACCAGTTGATTGAGCTACGGAAGAAATTCCCCGGTATGCCGTCATGGGAAATGAATAATAAACTCTGTAAAATACCTGCTGCCTGGCTCATAGAAAAAGCCGGATGGAAAGGCAAAAGGTCAGGGCAGGCCGGTGTGTATAATGATCATGCCCTGATACTGGTAAACCTCGGAAATGCCAGCGGAAAAGAAATCCTTAAGCTGTCGGAGCAGATAAGGAGCTCTGTAAAAGAAATGTTCGGGCTGAATCTTGAACCTGAGGTAAATATTTATTCGTAAATCCTTAATTTATCCAGTTCAAGCTGATATTTATTCGCATAATTAATATGTTCGCGAAGACTTGTTGAAAAGTGATGGTAACCTGAAAAATCGTCACGGGCTACAAAATACAGGTAATTATGATGTTCAGCGTTCAATACTGCATTAATACCTGATTTTGATGCGCATCGTACAGGGCCGGGAGGAAGCCCTTTATACTTATAAGTATTATATGGTGATTCAACCTTAAGATGCTCTTTAAGAACACGCCTGATAGTAAAATCATTTAATGCAAACTTTATGGTCGGACAGGCCTGTAAAAGCATACCTCTCTTCAGCCTGTTTATATATACCCCGGCAATTCGTGGCTTCTCATCTTCTTTTATTACCTCGTCATCCACAATTGAAGCCAGGATACTGACATCCACGGGGCTCAGTCCAAGAGCTCCGGCCCTGTCCAGACGTTCGGAGGTCCAGAAGGATCTGAACTCACGAATCATTCTGTCAATAAGGTCATCTGCACTGACAGTCCAGTATATTTCGTATGTGTCGGGTATAAAAGCTGCAATAATTGTCTCTTTGGTAAATCCCTCTCCCCTGTAGAGGGATTCATCAGTGAAAGCGGAATATAACTCAGCCGAGTCCACAGACAGTTGACTTCCTAATCTACCTGCCAGATTCTGAAGGGTTCTGATATTATTGAATGTTATCCTTACCGGCGTCTGACTTCCCGATCTTAACAGATTCATAATATCATTATTGCTCATCTTTTCTGTGATAATATACCGTCCCGGCTTAATATTGGAAATATAACGTTTCTTTTTTGCCAGCATATCAAATGCAGTCTCGTTATATAATATCCCCTTCGCTCTCAGACTGTCTTTTACCGTCTCATATAATGAGCCTTTACCTATGTATATCTCTACTCCTTCATTCTCTATCTTAACAGGTGAAAAGAATGATTTCCATATAACCAGTAACACTGCACCAACTACCAGTATTACTATAATCAGAAACCGCTGTATAAACCTCTTGTTGATCATTTCAAAAAATATGACCACAAAAATAACACAATTGTTCAAATGAAAATCCATGAGTAAAGATTAGACCACGATTATGGGACAAACGACAAACCGGGCCGAGCGTTAATAATTTGCCCGGTGGGCAAATTTAGCGAGGAGCCAGATAGAGGGGAGGGAAAAGAGTTTAAAAGGTTGAGAAAGTTGAGAATGAGTTTAAATAGTATTAAGTGACTACTAATTAACTAATTAACTAATTAACTAATTAACCAATTAACCAATTAACATTGTGGACCAGAGGCCAAGGACAAGGGAAGTAAAAAGTACGCAGAATGACACTATGCTTCAACAACTTAACAGCTTAACAAATCAACAACTCAACAAATTTGCAATATTATACTTTTTTCGTATATTTGTATGCTTATCGTATACTTATACCGAATGAGTAAAAAAAGAAGCCAGATATTAAAGACATCAAAAGAGTTATTCTGGAAATACGGAATAAAGAGGGTGACCATTGAAGAAATATGTACCCGGTCAGGCGTCAGCAAGATGACTTTCTATAAACATTTTTCCAACAAAAACGACCTTGTAAAGAAGATACTTGACAAGCTATACGGGGATGCCATGGGGAAGTATAAAGCGATAATGACATCCGGTATTGAATTCAAGGAAAAGGTTACCATGCTCTACAAGCTTAAGCTCGATGCGACCAATGAAATCAGTCATGAGTTTCTTAATGACTTCTATGATACCGATAATGAGGAGTTAAAAGACTATCTTAACAGTAAGATAGAATATAATATCAGGATAATTATAGGTGATTTTTTTGAAGCACGTAACAATGGTGAAATAAGAAAGGATATAAAGCCTGAGTTTATAAATTACTTACTGAATCATATGGTAAAGATGGTCGATGATCCTACTCTGAACAGCCTCTACCCTGACGCACAGGACATGATTCTTGAAATTACAAATTTTTTCTTTTACGGTATTTTACCAAGATCCGAGTCCGAAAAATGATACGGATTATTAAACCATATTATTTTATTTCAATATTGATCATATTTTCTTCCGTTACAAATGCACAGGAATATGATCTGAGAGGCATGGCTACCGGATGGCTCTCATTAAACAATTCGCAGGAATGGGTATTCCAGTCAGGCGGGAGATATCTGCCGGAATTTGGTTATTCAATACCATTGAATGATGAAATTAAACTTGAAGGTGAGATATCGGCTAATCTGTTTGGCAGTTATACCAGTCCTTTTGAAGGAGAAAAATTCTACGGAAGGATCAAGCCTTACAGGATATGGACAAAAGTATCGGGAACCCAGTTTGAAATCAGGGCAGGCCTGCAAAAAATAAACTTCGGATCGGCATCGGTATTAAGGCCTCTCATGTGGTTCGACAGGATGGATCCGCGCGATCCTCTCAACCTTACCGACGGAGTATATGGTATATTGGGCAGATATTATACACTTGGAAATGCAAATTTCTGGATGTGGGCTTTATATGGTAATAAAACCAAGGGCTGGGAAACGGAAGAAACAAAAAACCGGAATATAGAAGCAGGGGGACGAATACAGTTCCCTGTTCCCAGAGCAGAAATAGGAATAAGCTACCACCACAGGGTCGTGCAGGCTGAAGATATTATAAGCACGCCTGCGCCATTATTTACAACTTATGAATTTGATTATCCTGAAAATAAATTCGGAATTGATATAAAAGCAGATCTTGGTATAGGATTATGGATCGAGGAAGTACTGATATATAATAGAACCGACCTCCGCCCTGAGTATAATAATATGTTTACTGCAGGCGCAGACTATACTTTCGGTGTTGGCAACGGCCTGAGATTAATGGCAGAGCATTTGATTGTTCAGTATTCCGGCCAATCTTCCGGGAGCGGTCAGGCTGTTCAGTTTACTTCATTCTCAGCCAGCTATCCGTTATCTGTCTTTGCTGATATTAATTATATCTCATACTTCGACTGGAAAAACAAATTGTCTTACAGGTTTGTCCGGCTAGGACTCACATATGACAGGTTTAGCTATTATATTATGGGGTTCATAAATCCCTCTGAATACAAAATATTTAATTTTGAAGCCAGCCGGTCTGTTTTTAGCGGAAAAGGAATACAGGTTATGATGGTATTTAATTATTAAATGGAAGAATGGAATGATGGAAGAATGGAATGATGGAAGAATGGAACACTGGAATGATGGAATGATGGAACACTGGAATGATGGAACCGAGCCCCGAGTACCCGGGGTGAGTTTGCCGGAGGCAGGCGAAGGTGACAAGCTCGCAAGGGGATAGTGATTGTGGTCGGTGGGGGCGAGCAATACTGGAATATTGGAATGCTGGAGTATTAGAGTATTGGAGTAAGAAAGCAAAGAGCATGGCGCATAGTGCACAGCGCTTTCTTCCGCTTGTCGTTAGTCTTTGGCCTTAACAACTTAACAACTTAACAAATAAACAACTTAACAAATAAACGAATAACCAAACATTCAAATAAAATATGATTAGAGAACAATAACACTGAATATTAAACAAATCATATAATGAACAATTCAGAAATTATTAAAATTGAAAATCTGGTGAAACAGTTTCCAATGGGTAACAGAAAGTTCACTGCTTTAAGAGGTATAAACCTGAATTTCAGTAAAGGGGAGTTTTGTGGTGTTGTGGGCCCTTCCGGGTCGGGAAAAACGACATTACTGAATATTATAGGTTTATTAGACAGCCCAACTGAAGGAAAGATAAAAGTGCTTGATCATTTTGTCTCCGGACTATCTGTCAGGGAAGCAGCTATGATGAGAAGAAGGCATATGGGATTTATTTTCCAGACTTTCAATCTGCTTCCTGTTTACACCGTTTATGAGAATGTCGAATTTCCTCTTCTTCTCATGAAAATGTACAACAAAGACAGGCATAAAGCAGTAATGGATGCACTTGAATGGGTAGGCCTCGGTGATAAGTTAAAATCCAAACCGGCACAATTATCAGGTGGGGAATGCCAGAGAGTTGCGATTGCACGGGCCATGGTAAAAAGACCTGAACTGGTGCTGGCCGATGAGCCTACTGCCAATCTTGATGCAGAGAACTCGCACAATATACTTCAGACCATGGAAAAGCTGAACAGGGAGTTAAATACAACCTTCCTCTTTGCAACCCATGATGAGAAGGTCATTAAATATCTGAGAAGGACTATAAGTCTTGTCGACGGAGCTGTGGCGTACGATAAAGCCACGGTCAAATAAAAGGAGGATACCATCATGTTAGCAATAAAACTTGCCATACGCAATCTAATGGGAGCAGGTCTGCGCACCTGGCTCAGTGTAATTGTCCTTTCCATCACTTTTGTTCTCATAATACTGCAGTTCGGTTTCCTTGAAGGGTGGAACAGGGAGGCTATGACAGATATGATTAACTGGGAGATTGGCGGCGGACAGTACTGGCATCCTGATTATGACCCTCACGACAGGTTCACCCTGGAGGACAGCCATGGTGAAATACCTGAAATAATAAATGAGTCTCCTAATCCGGAATACTATGCGCCTGTACTTATATCGCAGGCAACAATATATCCGCAGGGAAGGATGAGGAATATACTTATGAAAGGCATTGACCCTGATCAGGCAATTCTTGACCTGCCTTCATCGGAACTGAAAGGCGATTATAATGAAATACCCGTGATCATAGGCAATTCAATGGCCGAATCGATAAAACTGAAAAAGGGAGATATAACAACAATAAGATGGAGGGATGTCAACGGAACATTTGATGCAGCTGAGATAATAATAACTGCGATTTTTAAAACGAATGTCCCTACCGTTGGTTCGGGTCAGATATGGATGCCTCTTTCAACACTGCAGGAAATAAAAGGGATGGAAAATGAAGCAAGCCTTATCGTTGTATCACCCAAAGCAGAAAATCTTCTACAGCTTCCGGGATGGGAATTCAGGGATACAGAATTCCTTCTTTCGGCAATCAGGGAAACTATAAAAACCAAGTCTGTAGGTTCATCAGTTATTTATATCGTATTGCTGGCTCTTGGCCTGCTTGCAGTTTTTGACACTCAGGTACTTTCAATATTCCGAAGACAAAAGGAGATTGGCACATACGTGGCTATGGGAATGACAAGGCAGCAGGTAGTAGGAATATTTACCGTTGAGGGAGCAATGCATTCGGTACTTGCCGTGCTTACCGGTGCAATATGGGGAACTCCTTTTCTTATCTGGATATCAAAAAAAGGTTTAGGAATGCCAGGGGATACTGACCAGTACGGACTGGCTCTTGCAGAAAGGATATATCCGGTTTACGGGCTGGGACTTATCTTAGCCACTTTATTACTAATAGTCATCACGACGACGATAGTAAGCTATATGCCTTCAAGGAAAATATCAAAAATGAATCCAACAGAAGCAATAAAGGGAAAAATACAATGATACGATTTTTATTAAAAGGTATAATAAGAGATAAAAACAGGAGCAGGTTACCAATAATAATAGTAACACTGGGAGTAATGTTTACTGTCTTCCTTTACTGCTATATGACAGGGGTCCTTGGTGATATGATTAACTTCAATGCAAACTTCTCTACCGGACATGTAAAGGTAATTACACAGTCATACAAAGAAAACATGGATATAATGCCCCTTGACCTTTCTCTGGAAGGATGTGACGAAATTACAGACATGCTTCGGTCGGAATACCCTGAGACAGACTGGGTACAAAGGATACAGTTTGGCGGATTACTGGACGTACCTGATAAAAACGGGGATACAAAAGAACAGGGAACAGCTGTGGGGCTGGGTCTTGATCTTCTATCGGAAAACAATACTGAAACGGAAAGGCTGCAACTGAATAAGGCCCTGGTAAAAGGCAGGCTACCCGAAAATAAAGAAGAGATTCTCGTTAGTGATGAATTTGCCACTAAGCTGGGAGTTAGTCCGGGAGATACCGTTACTTTCATAGGTTCGACTATGTACGGTGGAATGACTATCTGCAATTTTACCCTTTCAGGAACGGTAAAGTTTGGAATAAATATTCTCGACCAGGGGGCTATCATAACAGACATAGCTGATGCAAAAACAGCCCTGGGTATGGAAGATGCATGCAGTGAAATACTGGGATTCACGGATGTAGATTATTATGATGATGAGAAAGCCGGAATAATTGCAGCCGATTATAACAGTAAGCATAGCGGACAGGGGGAATTCGATCCTGTGATGATAAGACTGAGGGATCAGGATAACTTAAAGATGTACCTTGATATGATGAATGGAATAATAGCACTGATAAGTTTTGTTTTCATTTTTGCACTCTCAATCATATTATGGAACACAGGACTTATCGGAGGTTTACGCCGGTACGGTGAGGTAGGCTTAAGACTGGCAATAGGCGAGACAAAAGGACATATATACAGATCAATGCTGCTTGAATCACTGTCTGTAGGCTTAATAGGATCAGTTACCGGAACTGTTGCCGGATTAGCTTTTTCATACTGGCTGCAGGTTAAAGGTATAGATATAAGCCATATGCTTGAGGATTCTACGATGCTTATGCCGGGTGTGTTCAGAACACACATTACAGGCACAGCATATTATATCGGTTTTATACCCGGGCTGATGTCTACTGCTTTTGGTACAATGCTGGCAGGGATAGGTATATACAAAAGGCAGACAGCTAACCTTTTTAAAGAACTGCAAGTATAAAAGACAAAGGGCAAAAGACAAAAGACTAAAGGCGGAAGGCAGAAGGGTTTGAGTGTTTGAAAAGAATAAAAAATTTAATTAATACCACTAAAATGAAAATTAACGGAATAATTCTCCTGTTTACATTAGGACCGGTTATTAGCCAGTCAGTATCAGCCCAGGCTACAGGTAAAGAAATACTTGAGCGTATCGACAAGAATATGTCTTCCGATACAAAGTATTTCGAGGCCAGGATGATTATACACGGAGCCAGGCAGAGCCGCACTCTGGAATTCATTTCATGGACAGAAGGCTCTGATAATGCCTGTACGGAGTATACAAATCCCGGTGATGAAGGAACTAAAATGCTGAAACTTGAAGATAAGTTATGGATATATTCTCCTATGGCTGACAGAACAATACAGATTACCGGTCATATGCTGAAGCAATCGGTTATGGGTTCAGACCTTTCATATGAAGACATGATGGAAGATACAAAGCTAACCGAACTGTATGATCCCAAAATCGCAGGAACGGAATTGTTCAACGGTATTGAGTGTTATATAATCGACCTGACATCAACAATCCCGGATGTAGCTTACCAAATGAGAAAAATATGGGTGGATAAGAACAGATATGTACCTCTTAAAGAGGAATTATATGCTAAAAGCGGCAAGTTACTGAAAAAGACAGAATTATCTATGTTGGAGCAAATTGAAAACAGATGGTACCCAATGAAAATAGTATTCAAGGACATGTTGAAAAACGGCGAAGGCACCGAATTTATAGTAGAGAAAATCAAATTTGATATAGATATTCCTCCATATATTTTAAGCAAGGCATCTCTCAGGTAAAAATAAACAGGCTCAAAAGAGGTCTGTTTCAGAGAAAAATATTAATTTGCAGTTAAATATGTACCCAAATTAATTTAGTTCTATTATTAAAACCCTGAATATCAACGCAAATTAATAAAGAAACCCATGCCTAAAAACCTAAAACTGCTTATGAAAACTTTCATTGAGAATGAAACAACTCATTTCATGACTGCCCGGCATGGGTTTTTTCTGTATATATTTGACCCGAAGGTACCGGTAATACCCTATGTTCCCCCCCCTTTTTTTTAAAAATTTCTTTTAATCTCCGGTTATCTGTATGTATACTAGACAGATAACTCAAACTGCGTTTTATCTGATAATTTCTCACTAAGTGATTCTATTCTTTTTTCCATATCCTGCAGCTTTTTGTAAATATTTCTCTCCATATTATCGAGTTTTTTCTCCAGATCCTCAAAAAACTCATCATCAATATTTATATCAGGGAAATCCCAGTCAAAATCCATCTCAAAGTCAAGCCCGAAATCATCAGTGCCGAAAAAAACGCAGGGGACATCAGAATAATTATCACTTCTCCAGTCAGGTATTGAAGTATGATCCCTTCCTTCCTCCAGTGCATTAAGTACGTTTCTCATGGCTTCCTTCTTATTATACTGAGTCTCTGTTCTTTGGCCTGTATCGTTTGCCATACTGGAAGGAATCAGGACCAGCATAAAAAACATAACCGGAAATATATTTAATACTTTCTTCATGACTATAGTGTTTAGATTTAACTCTATTACAAGGTAAAGTAAAGAAATTATACAATTACATTTGCTTAATAAAGTGTTAATTAAGGAATCATTTTATGTTATTTTGGTTAATAAATATTTACAATGGCTTCAAAAACAGACATCCCTTTTTTATTTTATCAATCCTGAATACCATACTGGCTGATATTTCGCAATCTCCGGGCACAAATACCTCGTGTCTTAGGCCAAATTCGTCCCCGACAATCAGCAACTTACCATTTTGGTCAGGTTTGTTCTGTTGCTCCAGCAGCCTGAATTCATATTCATTTCCCTCTCTATAGTACGGATGTTCAGGCTCAAGGAATACTTTTCCCTTGCAATTTATTTTATCAATCCTGCAATTAATTACTGATCCGGTCATTATGCCATACACAGTATAGTATTTCTCAGGTAAAAGGTAACGCTTATTGTCGGGGCCTTTAAGTAAAAAATACCGTTCATCATCTGTTTCCACAAGTTTAATTACCAGGAAGTCATATCTGGCTCTCTCTTTTAGCTTCATTCTCTTTATCAGTATAACAGCCCGAATATTCTTGCCAGGCTTTCTTTATATTTTTCTTTTTTTGGTCTGTCTATCCAAAAGTCTATCAATAGCTCCGTGCTGTCTGCAAGGTCCTTCATAAACACTTCTTCCAACCGTGATCCGAAAGCTTCATCGTAGATAAGAGCTGTAACCTCAAAGTTCATATCAAAACTTCGCATGTCAACATTTACGGAACCAACAGACGAAAAAACACCGTCTACCACAATATATTTGGAATGATTAAACCCTGCGCTATAAAAATAAACTCTTACACCTGCTGCCAACAGTTCGTAAACATAGGAGCGTGAATTCCAGTTTGCTATCACCGAATCGGACTTTTCGGGTATTATGAGACGAACATCCTTCCCGCTCAGAGCAGCTGTCTTAAGTGCATTAAGCACACTCTCATTAGGCGACAAATAGGGAGTACACAGAAATACTTTCTCCCTGGCAGTAACTATCGCGGAAAAATATGCCTGCATAATATTTGCCCAGTCACTATCCGGGCCGCTGCTTGCTATTTGTATCCAACTGTCTCCGCTCACCCTGACTCTCGGAAAATATTCTCTTTTTCCCATAAGCATCTCTCCGCTAAGAAAATACCAGTCTGTAAGGAATATCCTGTTCAAAGCGGCCACAGCATCGCCTTTGACCCTCAGGTGTGTATCTCTCCATCTGCCCAGGCGGGGCAGTCCGCTGATATATTTATCTGCTATGTTCATGCCTCCTATAAAGCCGACCCGTCCGTCAGTCACCAGTATTTTTCGATGATTTCTGTAATTAAGCTTACTGGCGAGCCATGGAACACGTACAGGGAAAAACGGAAATATCTGTACCCCGGAATGCCTCATTTCGTCAATATACTTTTTCTTGAATGTCCAGCTTCCCACATCATCTATAATCATACGCACCTGCACTCCCTCGGAAGCCTTTCTTACCAGCAGATCCTTGAACCTGTTACCGGTGTTATCGATATCAAACCTGTAGACCTCCAGATGAATGTGATGCTTTGCTTTCTCAATATCCCTTATCATGGATGAATAAGTGTTACCGGCATCAAGAAGCAGTTCTATCCTGTTATTCTCTGTTAAAACGGATTTTTCATTATTGAGCATTAATGTCATAAGGTGTTTTCTGGATCTTACTTTTTCAGATTTATTTATAAGTTTCTGATCCAGGGACTCGATCTGGTCAATGACTGTATTTGTAAGGTGCTCACTGTCGGCAAGTCCCTTTCTGGAAAAGATTTTGCGTTTACGGTAGTTCTGTCCGAAAAAGAAATAAAGTATTATACCGATAAAAGGGATCAGAGCTATCACCAGAACCCATGACAAAGTTTTAACAGGGGCTCTGTTCTCAAAGATTATTACCAGGCATACAAAGATTGCTGTCAGGATGTATAATATTGATAATAAGCCCTGTGTACTAAAGATGCTATTGGACGGATCAATATCCATACTGGAATTAATAAGAATATTAAAATAAAAAAAACTCCCCTGACAAACAAGGGAGTTTTTCTAAATAAAATATATTCTTAAAACATTATTCCTGCGCTGACAATTATCGCATTTGTCCTGCCGTCAAGAGCAAAAGTTTCGCCTCCGACTGTAATTTCATCACCGAAATTATTAAGACCTCCTTCATACCTTACATCAAGCGTTATCTTCTTGAGTATATCTACTCCCAGTCCTGCCTGATATCCGAAGGTAGCTGACTTATACAGATTTTCAGCATTATCAAGCAGATCACTGGCCGAGCTTATCATCACGGAAGCAGCTGGTCCTCCCATTAGTCTCAGGGGTCCGATCTTTACTCCAAGCATAACAGGAACATCCAGTTTATTGAATTTCTGGCTCTTCAGTTCTTCAGCACCGGAGTTTACATCAGTCACTATCATGTTGTTTTCTGCCATGCTGAATATCAACTCGGGTTGTATCATCAAACCAAGCATTGATATCCTGACAAATGCACCGCCATGAAAACCCCATGCAGCCTCTTTGGCAGCAGATATCGTCTGTTGCGTATTTATGCTAAGCGGGTCTTCGAGTTTAAAATTATTAGATGTTGCACCGGCCTTTATGCCCCAGCTGAATTGTGCAAATGCACCTGAGGAGATAATTACTGTTAAAAAAACTAGAATAATTTTTTTCATGCTTCCTTGTTTTTAGTTGTATTATAAATGACAGTCTGACGTGATAAAAGGTTGCGTGCCGAAGCTTTATTCCCTTATCTTATAACCTACGCCCTTAATTGTCTGGATTATATCAGCACCTAGTTTTTCCCTGAGTTTCCTTATATGAACATCAATTGTTCTGTCGCCCACTATTATATCCTCACCCCATACGTTTCTGAATATTTCGGTCCTGGTAAATACCTTACCGGGTTTTGTCAGCAAGAGGGACAAAAGCTCAAATTCTTTTCTGGGTAAAAAAATATCTTTATCGCCCAGATGAAGTATGAACCTCTCCCTGTCGAGGCTCAATCTCAGAGAACCAAGCTTTTGTACTGTCGACCGGTCATCTACATCATTCTGCCTGTATCGTCTCAACAGGGCTTTTACCCTGCTTACCAGCACCTTAGGCTTGACAGGTTTAATAATATAATCATCACCTCCAGCTTCTAAGCCTGCTATCTGAGAATAATCCTCACTACGGGCCGTCAAAAAACAAATAATAACAGAATTCATTGAAGGGTCAGTTCTCAGAAGTTCACAAGCCTCAATCCCATCTATTCCCGGCATCATAACATCAAGAAGAATAAGATGAGGCTTAACCTGCCTTGCCTTCAGGATACCCGTGTGACCGTCATGTGCCGTATAAACCTTAAAACCCTCCTTTGCAAGCGTATATGACAGGAATTCCCTGATATCATCTTCATCATCCACAAGAAGTATGGTTTGTTCTCCGGTCATACCAAACATTATTCTTTTTCAAGTTCCCTGAATATAGTGTTTTTCATTTCCTCAAATTCATCCATTTCAAACAGTCTTGTCAGAAAAATTATTTTTCCCTCCCTGTCTATTATTACATTTCTCGTCACTCCTGCCTCTTTCTGAGCAAAAAGACCAAAGATATCTGCTCCGGGATCAAGAGCCAGAGGGTAGGTTATTTTCATTTCACTGCTGAATTTCTTTACCTTATCCAAAGGTTCATCCCGGTCAATGCCTATTATTTTCAATCCTTCACCCTTCTTTTCCAGCCAAATATTCTTTTCTATATAAGGCATTTCTTTACGGCATACACCACACCAGCTAGCAGTAAACTGAAGCATAACAACGCTGCCCCTCAGGTCTGACAGCATATATTCCTTTCCTTCTGCCTCAACTATCTTAAAATCAGGCGCCATATCACCTTTCTTAACCAGATAACCATTCTCATACACCTGAGCCCTTACAGTGAACGCTGAAGTAAAAACCAGGATTATCAGGATTATAAGGTTTCTTTTTTCAATGATTTTCATATCCCTAAAAATTAAGTTGTGACCAAATATATGATTTTTATATTAATAAGCATTAGCATATATACAAGCAACTGACTTAATTAATAAAAAGTTACCGGATCATATTTGCTTATCTCATGGAACGGTCAGAATGATAATTATAAGACTACATGGCATAGATTTTGTTTGGACCTTAAAAAAGAATACTATGAAAAGAATTATATACTTTTTTATTGCCGGGACAATAATCCTTTCATCATGTGCATCTACAGGGAAAACAGACATAAGCAGAGAAATGCGAAAGGAACTGGTTAAGGAAGATGTTAAACAGACTGTTGAGTCTCAGAAGATGATGATAAGGATGAACAGGATACACCTGAAAAGAGGAGGTACTATGCAAATTGTACCTGAAAGGAATTATATTATGATAGACGGGGATTTGGTAAGAGTTAATCTTGCATATATAGGAAGATCATACAGCATAAGGCCTGTAGCAGCTATTAATTTTCTTGGAAAAGTATATTCAAGAGAGATAGAAATCACCAAAAAAGGAGGCTACAATATTTCACTTGAAGTTGGCCAGGGCAATGAAAAATTCAAAATAGACATGAACATAAGCAATGAAGGATATGTCAATATCTCTGTGTCGAATCCTATGATTGACTATATAAGATATTACGGAAGGCTCAGTTCAAATAATATTTAAAAAAAATAGAAAAAACCCAGGGTAAGGCTAAGTGCCCTGGTATCTATCTCGTCAGTTCTGTCCATTTCATATTCACCATACACATTGGTGACATCAATCTCCGAATCATATGAAGAATTACTGTTAAAGTAATCTGCACTTACCTTTATCCCGGTACCCGAACGGGATTTATAAAGAATACTGCCACCATAGGAATAAGCTAATGCAACGGAAGAGCCTTTTGTAACAAAGCTCACTTCTTCAGATCCTGCTATATATGACATTTCCCTGGAAGGACAGAAAGCAGCTGTAATCCCCCCAAGTCCTCTTATACCTGCCTGAAATCTACCCAGCGGAACTGAGATTTCAGGTCCGACAAGCAGGTTTACATAATTCCAGAATCCCGACTCAAAGTTGACCTCATCGGCTGAGGTAATGCTTATTCCCGGTATAGACGACTGTGTATTCAGATATTCAACCAAATGATCCAGGTAAACATCCTGGTCGGCATATAAGGAACCAAAGCCAAGTGTTCCTCCGAAACCCAGAATACTGAATGGGTAATAAAAACCTTCAAAACAAATGGTAAAACCGGGTATAGCATAGCCGTTACTGAACAAATCTTCAGATTGCACAAAAGGGCCTTTGGGAATGCTTGCACCCAGGCTGAAACCAAGATAACTGCTTTGAGCAGTTAAGTTATAGCCACTTACAGCAAAGTATATAAGTGAAATTATTAATAGTTTTTTCATTTCTTAACGTTCTGAATAAGTAATCAAAAATACGTCATTTATTCTGAATTTCCAGTATACCCGTGTTTTTAATAAGCCCTATGTAATCCCTGTTTATTTCCCTGTATCCGTACTCATAACAGTATCTGATAATTGTATTACCGTCTTTGTTTTCAACAATATGAGTAAAGAACCCGGGATTGAACTCTGATACCAGCAAAGCATCTCTGTGAACTTTTACTTTTCCACTCTCATAAAGGTCACCGAGTATTTTTCTGTTCCTGCGTAATACGCTGTGCACGTTCCTTAGCAGGTTGTTAGCTTCCCTGTTTACCGTATTATTGTAATTATTACGGCACTGATCAGAACAAAATTTCTTGTCTGACCTTCCTTTCAGAACTTCACCGCAATCGAGACACCTTCTCACAGACATTCCCTAATTTTTTACTAAAGTTAAAAAATGTAAATCAGGTAAGCAAGCCGCATGCGACAAACATCATAACCGTTTTTAAACGTTTAATAACCAACTATAATTATTTATATACCGACAGTTTAGCCTGGGTACCCGTATTTTTGACAGGTAATATTGTTTAACAAAAAAAATAATCATGGCATCACTTAACAACAAAGTACATTTAATCGGAAACCTCGGGAAAGACCCCGAGATCAAAGATCTGGACAACGGAAGAAAACTTGCCAGATTTTCACTTGCAACTACAGAGTATTATAAGAACGAAAAGGGAGAAAGAATCGATGAGACCACCTGGCACAACCTCGTTTTATGGAACGGGCTGGCAGGTGTAGCTGAAAAATACCTGTCAAAAGGTAAACAGATAGCTGTTGAAGGAAGGCTTGTCAACCGTGAATATGAAAAAGACGGTGAAAAAAAATGGATAACGGAGATCATTGTAAGCCAGATGAGGATGCTGGGCAAAAAGCAGGAAGAAGGAGTATTTGATGACAAGGACTGACCAGATTGGTGCAAAAGGAAAGGCTGAGGTTTAATTCTGATCTCAGCCTTTTTGTTTTATACTGACAGGAAAAGTCGTCAAAGAGAATATCAATAATCTTTAAGACCTACATTAGTGCGGTAGTCATTAAGCAAGTGTTCTGCAAAATAATACCACATCATAGTTTCAAAATATTCGGTGTAATTCCCATAACTATGGCGCTGTCCGGGTATTATCATGAGATCAAACCTTTTATTTGCCTTTATGAGGGCATCAACAACCCTGATACTGTTTCCGGGGTGTACATTACTATCCATATCTCCATGAACCAGCAGAAGGTGCCCTTTGAGGTTTGCGGCCAGTTCCTGATTTACCGGCACATCTGACTTGAAAGTTATACTGACGCTATCCTGTTCTTCATACGGATACCCTTTTTCCTCCTTATCATCCTGCTTATTATCCTTTGTTTTTATTGTTTTGCTTATTTCCTTTACACCATGATGAGTCTCACCCCACCACTGGTTGTAAATATTATTATCATGATTACCTGAGGAGGATACTGCAACATCATAAAAGTCAGGATAAGTCAGTATTGCTGCCGTACTCATAAATCCGCCTCCCGAGTGGCCGTATATTCCAACCCTGTCAATATCAATAAAGTCATACTTATCAGCAAGCTGTTCAATCCCGTATTTATCATCCGCCAGGGCATAATCCCTGAGGTTATTATACCCGAAAGTATGATAATAATTGTTTCTCTGCGGGCTACCTCCCCTGTGTCCGAAGTTTACCACTATGAATCCAAGCTGGGCAAGCGCAGTATTATATCGTGAATTTACCGAAAATGCATAAGGGACCGATTCGGTTTGCGGACCGGGGTAGACATATGATATAACAGGATACTTCCTTGTCGAATCAAAATCAAAAGGCTTGAACAATACACCGTAAAGGTTGGTCACACCGTCCTTTGCCTTCACAATAAACCGTTCGGGCATCTTCCATCCTGTCTGATATAACTGAGAAAGATCAGGCTGCTCCAGTTTAAGTAATATGTTTCCGTTCTTATCACGCAGCACTGATTCAGGAATAAGATCGACACGCGAATAGGTGTCGACCCAGTAATCATTTGTTTTTGACATACTAAAGGAATGGTCGGCATCTTCAGGGCTTATAAGCTTCATACCGCTCCTGTCCAGCGATACTCTGTAAAGCATTGTATAATAAGGGTGAACCCCCTCTTCACGTCCGAATGCTTCAATATAAAGTTCCCTGCCAAGTGTATCAATTCGTTCGATATTACCGGTTACAAAATAACCATCGGTTATTTGTCGTTTCAGGTGGCCATTATTATCATACAGATATAATTGTCCCCAGCCTGTTCTTTCCGACCACCATATTATATCTTCTCCCTCGTTCAAGACAGCCAGGTCTCCATAGCCATAACCATCATATATATAGGGATATTGCTCCTCTCCGAACAACACCTTTAATTCGCCGGTATTGGTATTAACCATACAAATTTCAAGTTCTGTCAGATCTCTTTTCTTTCTCTCGATTATCATTTTGTCAGCAGCTTCCTGTGATGTCCATCTGACATTCAGTCTCTGGTCTTTCCACCTTGTAACATCTATATCCGTTCTTTCTTTTGACTCAATATCAAATACTATCAGCTCATTCCCGGCAACATTTTCTTCTCCCGGCATTGAATATTTATAGGTCTCAAGTTCAGGTCTGGGATCGGCAAGAGAATTGATAACAAACAGGTCTCCTACTTTACGATAATCGGATTTTATAACAAACAACTTCTCTTCATTCTCAAACCATCCGGCTATGCTTCTCACCTTTTTATCTTTAGCAGTGTCAGCTCTGGCAGTGGCATATCCGTAGTCTTTTTCTCCGTCTGTAGTAAGCTGTATCTCAGTACTATCCTGATCATCAGCCTTCATTATATAAAGATTATAATTTTTAGCATAGGCAATCCATGTACTGTCAGGGCTGTAAGTTGCCCATCTTTCCCTTTTGTCTTCCTTTGGTACTGTATCTTTAATAATCAGTTTACCTGTCCCCATATCATAAAGAAATCTTACCGAATCTATCCTGAAAGTAAATCTGCTTGTACTTTCTTTTTCAAATTCGATACCCGTCAGTGGTAAATCCAACTGGTTATGAGGACGGTGAGTAAGCTTATATATCTCGGCAGCCATAAAACGCCTGTCAAACATTAGTCGTTTTATTCTGGTGTCAGCATCAACGTAATAATAGTTTTTGCCATCAGTTTTTTTATAGCTGTACCAGAATCTGTTAGACTCATGGATCCAGTTAGGTCTCACTCTTGTATCTCCCACTTTGTCTCTCATATTTGAGGATCTGAATTTTTCAGCAGTCTTAAAATCCGCTTTCTGTGAAAAACCGGCAAGAGAAAATAATAAAACAGGGATAATGGGTATTATTTTTTTCATAATTAGATTGTATTAAGTATTAAGCAAATGTAATCATACCGGTTTAAATAGCCCATGAAGCTGTTATAAAACAGAAACATAACCTCATCACCTGAGATATTTGGCATTAAGCTTATCATATAGCAGCATACCGTCAATCACATTTCCATCCCTGTCAAACAGATCTCCCCTCGAACCAATCGGCTCCCATATACAGGTCCCTCTGCCCATGTCATCCGGCAAATTAAAAACTATCTGGTGCACTTGTTCTCTGAAATCAGAATACTCAACGACATTAACAGGTTTATTATACCGCCCGACAAGATCTGTCAGGTTATATTGAAGGTCATCAAGTGTACCGTGCCATCTGGGATAATAGGAAATACCAATAATGTCGAAATCCACTCCACGGCTGATCATATTATCAAACCAGAAGACAGCCTCTTTATTCTGACCTCCCAGGGCAACATGCATCATTACCGGCACATTTTCATCAACGGCTCTTACTCCCTCAATACCTGCAATAAGTAACTCAGCGAGCTGGTCGGGGTTGCTTATATGACCATCAGGCCAAAGCATGCCATGATTGATTTCGTTGCCCACCTGTACCATCGAGGCAGGTGTTCCCTGCTCCTTAAGCGCTTCAAGCACACTGGAAGTATAATTTCTCAATGTATCTTTCAGGGCGGCAAATGGAAGCTCAGCCCATGCAGCGGGTTTATTTTGTTGCTGGGGGTCAGCCCAATAGTCGCTGTAATGAAAATTTATCAAAAGTTTCATCCCGGCATTTGTAATACGTTCAGCCATCTTCAGGGTATAATCCAGCCCACAAAATCCATATCCGGGAGAATAACCGTTTTCATTCTCCGGATGAACGAAGATTCTCAGTCTGATATAATTGAACCCGTGGCCGGCCATGATCTGAACTGCGTCTTTTTCAATACCGTTCTCATAATACCTTCTTCCTCTGTGTTCAAACTGAGGCAGAAATGAGATATCAGCACCTATCATGCGGTCAATACTTTTTTCAACTGTATTGATCTCCTCTTGTTCAGGCGACAACAATACGATATCATGCGGAATGGTATGTATCTCATGTGATGCAGGCCAAAGGTTTTCGGATCTTACCTCAACCTTTATTTTATCAGGTGTTGTCCCCGGTCTTAACACCAGAAAGGAAAGACCGTTCTCAAGTTTTCCCTTATAATAGCCGGCACCGGTACTATCAATATCCATTCTTAATACATTTTTCTTAGCCTGATCAGTAACTACGGCGTCGCCATTAATATAAACCCTGAATTCGTCATCTGCAGATATTATTTCCCTTCCTGTACTGTCAACAACAGCCACCCTCAAAATGGTGCTGTCCTGTCCGTTTGCCAATAATGTTGTACTGTATGCAGTCAGCATAACAGCAACTGCTTTGCCAGAGTCAACCTGAGTGACAGAAGCAAATTCTGATCTTTCAAAATGATCCGTAACTTTATGGTTACAGGATATTAGAATCAAAAAAACAACCGGAATAACTAAAGCCTTTGTCTTCATATAACAGATATTATCAGATAGGATATATTATTCAATACTATTAACAGTTACAATACCACTTACAAGCGAATCTGATCTTGCGGTGAATGTTATAATCCCAGGTTCTCCGGTTGACTGTATGATTGCCTGGCATTTCCCGTTGAACAGGCTTCTCCTGTATTCCCCAATGATTATTTTATCCGGTTCATGACAGCTGGGATCGCCGTTGCCCACACCAATGATCCTGGCAGGTCCCTCAACATTTATTTCAATAAGATCACCGGCATCAGGTACCGGTCGTCCAGCCTCATCTTCAACATGAATATTTACCACCGTGACATCTTTCCCGTCAGCGGCTATCGTATTACGGTCGGGTATGGCAACAACTTTTACTGGCTTGCCCGTAGTGCTTATTTCCTCAGTAAGAACGCGGCCATCCTTCACTGCTTTCGCTTTTAGCGTACCGGGGTGGTAAGCAACTTCCCATCTGAGATGACTGTTAACATTCATCTTCTTTGTACCAAGGCTTCTGTCATTCAGTATCAGCTCAACCTCCCGGGCATTGGTGTTAATCCAGACATCAACCGTATCCCCTTCCCTTCCCTGCCAGTTCCAGTGGGGTGATATATGCAGGACATCCTTGTCTGTCCACCATGACTGATAATAATAATACAGGTTTTTCGGAAAGCCGCACATATCCATTATACCGAAATGTGAATTTATATTTGGCCAGTGAAAAGGGGTAGGTTCACCCCTGTAATCAAAGCCTGTCCATATAAAACCGCCCATGAACCACTCACGTTCGGCGGCTATAGTCCACCAGTATTCTGCAAGCGAAGCCCACCATGGTGCATTCAGGTCCTGATCCGGCAGGTAGCAGTTTACCGAATCGGTTTCATAAATACCCCGGGTTGTTACTGTACTGCCCATTTCAGTGCCTATTACAGGCTGGTCAGGATGGGCAGTATGATAGTCATCTATAGCAAATATCCTGTAATTAAATCCCCTTACCGGGATAACCTCGTTGACCCCTGTAAAAATATCCGGCAGATCAGCGGCATATGTTGCAGTCCGGGTAGGATCAAGGCTTTTCAATTCGGCAAGCACAGACAGGGCTATTCGTTTCCCTGTTATTGTTTCCTGAACCCAGGCTTCCTCATTCCCAATCGACCACATAAATACACAAGGGTGGTTACGATCACGCCTGACAAGCCTTCTGAACTGATCCATGGATTCCGGCCCGCTATTGAATAGTCTGGTTTCATCCATAACCAGTACCCCCAGGCTGTCGCATGCATCAAGCAGTTCAGGTGACGGCGGATTATGGCTCGCCCTGTAAGCATTCACGCCAAATTCCTTAAGCAGCCTGATACGGTAATACTGAAGATAATCAGGCAATGCGCTCCCGACACCTGCATGATCCTGATGACAATTAACCCCATGTATCTTTATATTCTTACCGTTAAGCAACAAGCCCTTCCGGGGATCTACTTCAATTGTTCTGACACCGAAAGGTGTTTTAAGTCTGTCAATTATCCTACCGTTAAGTCTGACCTCGGTAATCAGGCGATAGAGGTAAGGTTCTTCAATACTCCATAACAGTGCATCATCGAAAACTATACTGTCTTTATCTATTGAGAACTTATAACTGTCTATCTCAAGTTTTTTTTCCGGCCCGCTTGAAATAATTTTTCCGTCACGGCCGGATATATGGTTTTGCAACGTTACGGTTTTCAATTCCTGATACTTGTTCTCAAGCTTATTTTCAATATATACATGTGTTTTATTACCTCTCGTTTCGGTATAGATAAACTGCCCGTCAGATACAAGATGAAGATTATCATATATATTCAACCATACATGCCTGTAAATACCTGCTCCCTCATAAAACCATCCCTCATACTGAGATGCATCAACTCTTACAACAAGGATATTTTTGCCTGTGTAATCAATAAAATCGGTAATATCGAAGGATATGCCTGTATAACCACTCTCGTTTCCCCCAAGATAATGCCCGTTAAGCCAGTATTTACTATCGCGAAACACACCGTCAAACTGTAAGACATAACGTTTAAGCGAATCGGCATTTCTGAAATCTATCTGTTTCCTGTACCAACCGATGCTTGTTTCAGGGTATCTTCCTCCCACAGGTTTGTAGCCATGCGACATAACATTCCTGTCTTCCGAATAAACAAAAGGTAATTCCACAGCCCAGTCGTGAGGCAGGTCAAGCGCCCTCCAGTCAGTATCATCAAAATCCCTGTCTATAGCAGTTCCCTTTATACCCCCTGTCTTTGAGAATACATTTACTATTTTATAATTAAAATCTCTTTCAGGGTCGGAAGCATGACCAAAATGGAACTTCCATCCATTATCAATGTTAATCTTCCTTCCGGGTTCAGTATCCTTTGCTTCTAAAGGATATATAACTATAATAAGGAAAACCACAGATAAGCCTGCCTTACGTAACCTGTATATTAAATGTGATGCAAAGACATTTTTCATAATCAGATAAACGATAATGATTCCGTTACAGAAGAGAAATGAAATTACCAATCAATTATGAAACATGCAAATATTAATTAATAATTCTTAGTCTGCCAGTCTATTAGTTCAGTCAGCAGTCAGACCGAAACAGTCCACAATGTTAATTGGTTGATTAGTTGATTAGTTGATTAGTTAATTTGTTAATTAGGAGTCATTTAAACTCATTTAAACTCATTCTCAACCTTTTAAACCCTTTCCCCTCCCCTCTATCTGGCTCCTCGCTAAATTTGCCCACCGGGCAAATTATTAACGCTCGGCCCGGTTTGTCGTTCGTCACTCGTCACTGCTTCACCGTGCCACTCCGCGTTCTCCGTGGTGAATTAGCTGTTAGGCTTTATCTCCGGAATATTGATCCCGTCCTGCAATAAGCGCTTTAAAATTCATCTCAATTACTTCATCACCTTTACGGCCAAACAGTTTCCTTATTGCATTCTCCAGGCTTGTCCACGGTAAATCGATAAAATGTGAAGCTGCACCGAGCATTACCATATTCGCAGCCCTTGCCGAACCTGTATCCCTGGCAATTTTATCGGCATCAATTATAAGGTTGTTTTTCACCTTCCTTATTTCGGCAAAAAGCTCATTCTTTTCCGGATAGTCGGGTATATTGACAAAGGGATTACTGTTTGTCACCAGCCACCCGTCATTCGAAAGCCAGGGAAGATATCTTAACGATTCCATCGGTTCTACTGATAATATCAGATCGGCATTTCCGTAAGGTATCAGGTCGGAGGCAACCGGTTTGTCAGATATTCTGAAATGTGACTGGACATCTCCTCCCCTCTGGCTCATACCATGTACTTCCGCCTGCTTGAGAAAGAGATTATTCTCCACAGCTGCATATCCTATTACTGCAGCAATTGAAAGGATACCCTGTCCGCCGACACCGGATAAGATTATATCATTTTTCATTATTTTTCTTTTAAATTTATTTCACGTTCCTTCTTCTTTCTCCTTGCAGCTGTCTGTATACATTCTCGGTTTGAGATGATCACAGAGACTCCTCTATACATAAGTTCTTCTTTCAGTACCGCAGTATTTTCTTCATGGTATTTCCGCAAGGGGTTTATCACCCTTATATGTTCCTTTTCAACCCCCATTCCGGCACAAATGGATTGCAGTCTGCCGGTAGCATGAGATTTTTGTCCTCCTGTCATGCCGGTAGTCGAGTTATCCGATATTATTATAGTGACAGGTGAATTTTTTATTACTGCATCCAGCAATCCCGTCATGCCGGAATGAGTGAATGTAGAATCTCCGATAACAGCTACAGCCGGAAACATTCCTCCGTCAGTGGCACCGATTGCCATTGTCACTGAAGCGCCCATATCAACACAACTATTGATAGCATTATAAGGAGGTAATGCGCCAAGCGTATAGCAACCGATATCAGAGAATACATGTCCCGAACCATACTCTTCCATTGCTTCATTGAGGGCATTATACATATCGGCATGTCCGCAACCGTTGCATAATGAAGGGGGTCTTTGCATCACTATATCAGGCACATCTTTCCCGTAATGTGATTCCACTCCTATGGCTTTTGCCACTATATTAGGATTAAGCTCTCCGTCTCTCGGTACTGAACCATCCAGTCTGCCTTTTATCACTTTTTCAATTCTTGGGTAGCCCCTCATTAATTCTTCAATTAACGGATAACCTTCTTCAAGCACCAGTATCTCATCACATTCATTCCTCAGTTTCAGAAGCAAATCTTCACTTACGGGATAAAATCCTACTTTAACAACGGGATACGCGCATTTACTGTTTACAAAGTTCTCAGCAAGATAATTATATGCCAGCCCGCATGCTACTATGCCCAAAGATTTATCTTCTCCTTCAATATAACTGTTTCTACCACTGCCTTCTTTATCAGAAGACAGTTTATCGTATGAAGACAGTAAGCCTTTGAATTTTCTCCTTGCTATTGCAGGTAAAAGGACAAACTGGCGAGAGTCTGAGGGCAACCTGTATTCATTCTGACTCCTTTCATCCTTTTGTTCAACTGCGCTCCTTGAATGGGCCAGTCTGGTTGTAATCCTGAACAGAACGGGCAGTTTATACTTCTCTGACAGTTCAAAAGCATCAAATATCATATCATAAGCTTCCTGCTGGTTTGAGGGTTCAAAAACAGGAACCATAGCAAACCTGCCGTAAAAACGGGAATCCTGTTCGTTTTGTGATGAATGCATTGACGGGTCGTCAGCAACAACAACAACCAGACCTCCGTGTACACCGGTCATAGCTGAGTTAATAAAGCCGTCGGCTGCAACATTTAAACCGACATGCTTCATTGCTACCATAGCTCTTTTACCGGTATACGACATGCCTAAGGCTGCTTCAACAGCTGTCTTCTCATTGGCTGACCATTCACGGTGGATATTTCCTTGAGCAGCTGTTTTCGAAGCCTGAATATATTCCATGATCTCTGTTGAGGGAGTACCGGGATAAGCATACATTCCGCTTAAACCTGCATCAATTGCTGCCTGGGCGATTGCCTCATCACCCAGTAACATTAATTTTGACATTTCGTATTATTTTTGATTATAAACATAAACAATTCTTAGTGGTAAAAAACATGTTATATTATTACACATGTTACAGGCCACCAAAAAGGTTCATGAAGCTAACATTTATAGCTGTAATATAGAATTCCGATGATGTATTCAGTCGCATAATATGTAATATGCTGTAAATATCCGTATTTAAATTACCACACTAAAATAATCAATTATTATGAAACCACGGTTACCGTAATTTTTCTATGTTGCCTTCTGTTCCTGAATTCGCAAAGATAGATTCCCTGCCATGTTCCCAGCTTCATCCTTCTGTTTCTTACCGGTATGTTTATTGACTGACCGAGTAAGGATGACTTAAGATGAGCCGGCATATCATCCGGACCTTCGAAAATATGTTTGTATACAGGGTCATTTTCAGGTATCAGCTTATTAATAAATGACTCAAAATCCACCCTTACAGTAGGGTCGGCATTTTCATTTATTGTAAGTGCGGCTGACGTATGATGAAGGAAAATATTAACCAGTCCGGTATCCGGCAGTTCCGGCATATGCTTAGTCAGGTAGGTATCTATTAAATGATAGCCTCTTCCAAATGCCGGCAGGATAATCTCCTCCTGTATAATCATCATTCACCTGATTTAATATGACCCGACAGATCACCGGGAACAAGATTCCGTATATGCTCATTCACAAAATCGAAGCAAAAATCTTCAATAGAATCGCGCATTGCAGCCAGCTTCTGCAAAATTTCCGCTTCATCGCCTTCCAGTGTTCTGCAATCCTGTGAAGTTTTGTCAATTACTGTCGGGTTGCCGGGGAGATCTTTAATAACTTCCCTGCCCTTTTCGTCAGCCATATTGATCACATAATCAAATTCTTTTTCAGGCAGATCATCCAAAGCATTGGGCTTGCAACCGGTAATATCTATCGAAGCGTCCATCATTACCTTCACAGCCAGCATATTTTTTTCGGACGGGCTGTAACCTGCACTGAATATTTTCGCTTCCCTGCCACAATAGTATTTCAACCATCCTTCCATCATTAGGCTGCGGCAATCATTACCTGTTCCTATTACCAGTATCTTCTTCATTTTACGGGTTTCTTTTTTTAAAGATATTAATAATTGTTGAATTCGTAAACTGCTATTTTATATGGATCTGTTCTAAAACAGCATTGATCATCTTGCATCAGTTTTTCTTTATATTCGTACCATATATATTTCATGATTCTTATACTAAAATGAATAACAAACAAACCGCAAAACTTCTAAAAATATCAAAAAAATTACACCGTATACTGGCAGCAAGCTTGTTTGTTGTTTTTCTCATCATCTCCATGACCGGTCTTCTCCTGGGCTGGAAAAAAAACAGCAATGAACTGATTATGCCAAAATCATATAAAGGGACCAGTACAGACCTTTCGGAATGGTTATCCTACGACAGTCTGAAGACGGTTGCATTCAAGGCATTAAGCGATTCAGCCGGGCCTGGTGTTTCATATAATCTTGACAGGATTGACGCCCGGCCTTCCAAAGGCATGGTGAAATTTTTATTTACAGATCATTACTGGGAAGTACAGGTTGATGCAGCCACAGCAGATATTCTCCATGTAGCAAAGCGAAAATCAGATTTCATTGAGAATATTCATGACGGGTCAATTCTTGATCATATTTTCCGAACACGTGAAGGCTACTTTAAACTTGTCTATACTTCAGTAGCAGGACTGTCCCTTCTTATTTTCACGCTTACAGGTTTCTGGCTATGGTACGGCCCGAAAAAAATAAAAAGAAACAAAAAAAAGCTTAGAAAGTCATAATAAGTTAAATATTTCATAAAATACCGGTCAGGCTTCCTGAAACGGACCAATTTGATTTTCTTTACATAATACTATATTTTTACCTGGTGAATAAACTTCTGATAACCATATTATTGTTATTTTTCTCCTGTATCTCTTTCAGCCAGGAGAAATCCGGTAAGAGATATATACAGGTAAACGGGCTTGTTTTCGACAATGAAAATATGCCTGTAAAGTACGTCAATATAATTTCCAAAGGAATAAGAACCGGAACAGACACCGACGAGAGGGGGATCTTCTCAATCATATCCTACCCCGGTGACACGCTTATTTTTACATCTGTCGGCTATCAGCCGGCCTTTGTAAAGATTCCACCTGATATTGAAAATTCCGGGTATACGGTTGATATTACAATGATAATCGACACAATAAATATAGGGTCTGTACTCGTTTTACCATGGAGAACGTATGATGAATTCAAGCGGGCTGTGCTTGACTATGTTTCACCTAAGGAGGTGGAACTGGCAAACATGGAGAGAAACCTGGCATTGGTTGAGAGACAGGTACTGGACAAACTTGATATTGTACCTGGGGAAGGATACAGATATGCAATGCAGCAGCAAAATGAACGTATGATGACAAGAACACAAACGCCTGTTAATAATCTGTTTAATCCTTTTGCATGGGCAAAATTTATCGATGGGATCAAGAACGGTCTGCTTAAAAATAAAAAGACGAAAAATAAAAATAACAAAGACAGGGATTAAGACTATCAGCTTTGCCGTGATGCCCAGAACAGTAACCTTAATATTTTTCTTACTCCTGTTTGATCTGATATATGCCCAGCAAGGCAATACGGTAATAAAGGGTATTGTGACCGATACATCAGGTTATCCTGTATCTCTTGTAAACATAGGGATAAAAGGGTTACCATATGGCACATATACGGGAGAAGACGGGTCTTATTTGCTAAGCTTTACAGCAGATAACAACGATCATATTCTCGTTGTTTCAAGTATTTCGTATAAAAGCAGGGAGATACGGTTCACTGCAACGCCCGACACACTGGTATTAAATATCAGGCTGGAAACGGATATAACCGAATTACAGGATGTTACGGTAAGAGAGTTCACCTACAGGGAAGCCCCTTCCCTGAAGAATATCCCCATGAGGGATATCATGCTGATACCTTCCGTATCGGGCAATATTGAAAAGATGCTTATATCATTACCGGGAGTAAACTCAGGGAACGAGTTATCCAATCAGTACACTGTGAGAGGAGGCAATTATGATGAAAACCTGGTCTATGTAAATGATGTGGAAATTTACCGGCCTGTTCTTATCAAGACGGGCCGGCAGGAAGGACTGAGCTTTCTCAACCCCGACCTGATCCGGAGTGTTATGTTCTCACCGGGCGGCTTTAATGCGTCATATGGCGACAGAATGTCTTCCGTACTTGATATTACCTATAAGAATCCGCTTGATTTTAAAGGTTCTGTAAACATGGGGTTACTAACCAATTCAGCTCATATTGAAGGAAGTACTGTAAACAAAAAACTCAGCTACCTTGCGGGAGTAAGATTCAAGACTAACAGGTTTCTGCTTCAGACTCTTGATACAAAAGGTAATTATAAGCCTTCATTTTATGATTTACAGTCTCTGTTGAAATACAGGTTATCAGAAAAAACCAGCATAAGTCTCCTGGGAAGCTACAATTCCAACACCTATACCTTTACTCCGTATTCAAGAAGCTCTTCATTCGGCAACTATCTCGAAGCATATCAGTTGTTTGTGTTATACCAGGGCAAAGAGACAGACTCATACAACTCCTTAAATATTGCTTTATCTCTTAATACGGAATCGGGATCAGGGCTGACCAATAAATTCATTTTGCATTATTATAATTCGACGGAAAGTGAAAATTATGATATCAGGGGCTCCTACTCGCTTAATATGACAGATAAGAATACTGGTTCGGAGAACTTAGGCGACAGTATAATGAATGTAGGTATTGGCAGTTGGCTCAAACATGCACGTAACTTACTTCAGTTTGACATATTTACTTTCAGATATAAGGGGCGTTGGGAATACAGTGACAATATACTAAACTGGGGTATAAAACTCAGTCATGAACTAACAAATGACAGGCTCAGGGAATGGGAAAAGACAGATTCGGCCGGTTACAGTATCCCTTATTCCCCTGAAGGGCTTTTACTCGGCAATGTGATAATAAGCGACACCATCCTCCCGGGGAAAAGGGTTGAAGCATACCTTATTGACAGTTATACTCTCAACATAGCAGATCACAGGCTGATCTTCAGCGGAGGTGCCAGATTAAGCTACTGGTCTTTCTCAGGAGAACTGTTGTTCAGCCCGAGATTATCCCTGTCATGGAGGCCTCCTTCAGGTAAAATACAGGCTTATATATCAGGGGGCACATATTATCAAACCCCTTTCTACAGGGAAATGAGATACCCTTCAGGTGAAATAAACATATCTGTACGCGCACAGAAATCCGTACATACCGTTATAGGGTCTGTTTATGATTTCAGTTTTGGAACAACACCCTTCCATCTGAGTGCCGAATTATACTATAAGGACCTCAGTAATATTATACCCTATAAATATGATAATGTAAGGATCATATATTCAGCTGAAAATTCCGCAAGAGGTTTTGTAAGAGGTTTTGACCTGAAGATCAACGGTGAGTTTGTAAAAAACGCTGAATCATGGATATCCTTATCTCTTATGGATGCCAGGCATAATATTGATGGTGATGATTACGGTTTTTTCCCGGCCCCTTCTGACACGAGGTTTTCCGTAAACCTGTTTTTTCAGGATTATTTCCCGTCCAATCCTGAATACCGCGCTCATATAAACCTCCATTACAGTACAGGGATACCTGTCAGTTCCCCGTTTAGCGACAGATATGACTCCTATAACAGGATGCCTTCGTACAGACGGGTAGACCTTGGATTTACTAGAGTAATAAAAAGCAGGAGCAGCACGGTAAATAACAGTTTCTTAAAATTATTTGATGAGGTAATTGCCGGTTTTGAGGTATTTAATCTGCTTGATATACGTAATACCATATCCTACAACTGGTTAACGACTGTAAATAATCTGAGTGGCGAATCAAGGCAATATGCAGTCCCTAATTATCTTACCGGAAGAAGCCTGAACCTGAGACTCCTTATTTCATTCTGAATTAACTGTCAGATTACCTTTAGTGCCAGCCAGTATATGAAAGGTAGCGTAACAATGCTCATCACTGTTGATATAAATACGTTGGCTGTTGCCAGATGATCATCAACTCCGTACATTTTAGCCACAATAACTATATTGGCCATACATGGCATAGACGCTTCAATAATAATTACATATAACATCAGCGGTTCAAGACTGCTTAACAGGTTATTTCTCAGAAAAGCAAGAACAAAGATGAACAGAACAGGGAATAACAAATTTTTATTGACAGATGTGAGATACACATATTTATTGGTAAATACTCCCCTGAGATTCATTAAACCCAGCAGTGCACCAATGTAAAGCATGGAGAGGTAAATAGTTGTACCTCCCAGGCTTACAAACGGCTTCACTATCACTTCGGGGATTTTTATGCCGAGAATAAAGAGTATAAAGCCGGAAATTATTGCTATTGAATTAGGATTTAACATGTTTTTCAGGCTGGCGGTCAAACTCATACCACTCTTTCTGGTTATGATATATATGCCAAGAGTCCAAAGCAAAATAATTGACACAAAAGCATATATACTTGCATAATAAAGCCCGGTCTCACCAAACAGCGCACTGATGACAGGAAAGCCAAAATACAGTACATTGCCAAATGCATTATGAGGTATGAAGACGGATTTTTGTTCATATTTCATCCTGAACATACCTGATACAAGGAAAGCAAAGACAAGCATAAAAAGAATAAACAAAAGAGAAATAATAACTATGACCAGGCTGTTCTTTAAAATATCCGGGCTGAGGTCCAGATGGTTAAAATTTGTAAATAATAAAAGAGGAAGTGTGATATTGAATATTATCTTTACCAAAGCATCCCTGACTTTCTCTGTTATAACTCCTATTTTTGAAGTAACCACTCCTACCAGCACCAGTACGGCCAGGAAAAATATCTGTTCAAGTAATATTGACTGTTGCATCTGACAAACCTTTACCCCGTTAATTAAGGCAGTAAAAATAATAATTTATAATTTCGTAACCGGAATGAAAAGCTACGAAGGGAAAATAATTGGTTTATTCGGTACAATTATTATACACATAATTGTTGCAATAATATTTATGTCGGCAAAGCTATCTTCCGTATATAAGGAAAAACAATCCGAATTCCTTGTCGAGTTCCAGCCTGACCAGGAGTTTGTAGAAGACGATATTGTAGAGAAGCCTGTCACACTGGAGGAATTGTTTGAAGGGGACAACCGTTTTACAGATATAATAAGGAATATTGCGAACCAGGAGGATATTGAAATAGATAAAGATGATTATATAAACAGGGTAAAAGAAGAAATGATAGCCGAAGGCAAGCTGGGGGAGGATAACTTTATCGACAGGCAGAAAAACATGACCGATGAGATGGACGAAGGCGACACTGCTTTCGAATCAGCCCGTGATGACAGCCTGAACCTTAAGACAGATATCAGTTCAAACGAGATGGCCGCCAATTATAAAGGACCGACAAGGGTATACTATTTTCTGGAAAACAGATATCACCTGAGTCTCCCTATACCCATTTATAAATGCGAAAACGCAGGCATAGTTGTGATAAATATCATAGTCCGGCCTTCCGGCGAGATAAGTGATTTCAGCTATAATGAAACAGAAAGCTCCACAACAGATGCATGCTTATTTGAAGCTGCTGTAAATGCTGTAAAAAGAACAAGGTTTAACCCTGACGCTTCCGCACCGGAAAAACAGTCAGGAAAAATAACATACCAGTTCGTAGCTCAATAGTATTATAAAACGGCAAATAACAGGATCAACAGGCTGATTATCGAAGTTCCTTCACTATTTTTCCGTTCTGAATTACCATTACAACATTCCTCAAATCAGAAATGTCTTTAAGGGGATTACCATCGACAACAATAAGATCAGCCGTTTTGCCGGCTTCTATCGTTCCCAGCGTATTGCTTATTCCAAGTGCTTCGGCTCCTATCCTGGTAGCAGCTTCAATAGCTTCCATTTCGGTATACCCGTTCTTAACAAAACGTTCCACTTCAAGGAAGTATAATCCGGGGTTTTCTTTCATAAATTCATATAGTGCATCTGTTCCCACAGCCATTTTCACACCTGCATCCTTAAGTTTTCTGAAAATGATCTCATATTCGTGGAGTTCCTTGTTATCAGGGACAAACCTGTCTCTGAGCTGATTTTTCATCATAATAGTCACTGTCGGAACACTATAGATACCTTTCTCACCCATCATCTTAATTACTTCATCTGGTAAAGCATAAGCGTGCATAATTATATCAGCATCCATATCGGCTGCCCATCTTATAAACTCGTACTGTTTGTTATAAATCCCGGAATGCACGGCTACCCTCCTCTGGTGCAGATGTGTTTCCTCTATTGCAGCCTTAAGCTCATCACGTGAATATGGTGGTAATATCTTTACTATATCAGCCCCTGCATATAACTGTTCCCTGACCGCCTTACGAAATTCATCGGCTCCATCGGCTTCATACGCCATATCAAATCTTGAAACCCCATGCCCTCCTGTTCCGTTGATCCTTTCGCCGCATACAACAGGACGCGATCCTGTCAGATATCCTTCCTCAAAGGCCTTTTTTGCCATAATGGTAACATTATGATAGCCTCCTGCATCAAAAACAGTTGTTATGCCGCCCATAAGATGATTATAAAGGTGCGGCACCGACCTGTAAGCACAAATAGCTTCGGTAAGTAATGGTGGTTTATCACTGAAGTCAGGATAATTCATATGATAATGTGCATCAATTAATCCGGGCAATAAGGCCTTCCCTTTCAGGTCAATAACCTTATCGTAATCATTCGGGTTAATCTTAGCGGTAGTTATCTTCTCAATCTTCGATCCTTTGAGTATTACAGTAGCATTCTCAATAGCTTCAGCCCCGGTTCCATCTATCAGAACAGCATTTGTAAGAGCATATTTCCCCGGAACATTCTGCGATATTATCACAGGAGAAAAAAGCATTATTAACGAAACTGTAATACTAAATAACTTAAACTGATACCTTTTCATTATTTCTTATTTTATATTAAAAACCGCTTCAGAATAAGTGATGAATATATAAATATAGCTTAAAAGAAAAATTTAAAATACGTTAAATAATCGGGACAGTTTTTCCCCGGAACATTTGTACTGCCTTATCTTCCGTGGTTTCAACCTTTTACCGGATGTCATGTATCTTATCCTGTATTCCGGACATTATTCTCCGGAGATTCAACAGGCACAGGTAATGAATATTCGAACAGATCGACATCTGCCCAGTGTTTTGTATTTCTTAAAACTCTTGTCATAAGCCTGTTAATGTCACTTGTAAACATAGAGCTCTTCCATGTACTCGTGTTAAGCAATACGGTCCAGAGCGTCCCGTCAGGTAATCTCTTAACCATAGCTGAAGTCCCTGCAAACGAACCTGTTCTCCACCAATACCCGTTATAGGTCGTGGCTTTCCATCCAACCGGAGCAAAACCATTTGACCGGTCTGTCATAAAATCGACCAGTTGTCCGGATAATATTTCACCGTTCTTTTCTATTCCATCGACTGACATAACAAATTTAAGCAGGTCGGGAGTTGTTGTTATCCATGCCCCCGCTGCACCAAGAGCCTCAATATCATTACCTCCGTACGAAGCCGGTAACATTTCACCTGTGCCATATACCGATTCTTTCGGGATGGCATTGCATGGTTCATAATATCTGACTTCAAGAGGATCCTTATCTTCATAAAGATTTCTTGCCAGTTCAAAGTCATAAATACCCAGAGGTTCAAACAATTCTTTCCTGCAATAATCCCCGTAAGACATCCCTGATACCTTTTCAATGACAAGTCCCAGGATAGCATAACCAAGGTTGGAATATGATCTTCCGCGTCCTGGAGTATAGTGAAGGCGCTTGTCGAGAGCAAACCGTACAATATCCCTTGTTGACAGAGGAAGGTCCTTTCCGAGAAAATCCGCCACTACCTGCGGCATAAACATATGATCGCCGTATCTCTGGCTCCAGCCGCCCTGATGCGAAAGCAGATGTTCTACAGTGATATCATAAGCCCTTTTATCCCGGGGATTACTAAAAAAGTCATCATTTAATATACCATCAGGTCCAAAAACTTTATCGGTAAGGCTGAGCTTGTTCCCGGATTCCAGCTTAAGAACAGCAGTAGCTGTAATAAGCTTTGACACACTGGCTATCCTGAATTTATTATATGGTTCTGCCTTTATGTTCTTACTGCTGTCAGCAATGCCATATGCTTTGGCAAACACCAGCCTGTTGTCCTTTACAATAGCCACAGAAGCTGCTGAGATATGCCAGTAACGCATAAAATAATCAAATGATCTGTCAATATATTCATATTCACCTTCCGGATTATTTATATTCTTTATCCTGGCATTGTCCGGAGTAAAAACCGGTTTTGGCAGATTTGTCCCGCCTATTGAATCAGGATTATGATTCACCAGGGCAAGCACTACTACAAGTGAGATATATAAAAAATATTTACGCTTCATATTAAAAAACACAAAGCAAAAATAATAAAACAATAAAAAACAGTAAACCTTTGCTATTAACATATATATGTTATACAACAAAAGTTATTAACAATCAATACGATGGATTTTATCAATGCAAACGATTATAAATCCTGTCAACCAGATCTTTCAGATCGGACGGGACCACTTCCCTTAGTTTATCAAAATCAGGTTTTGCCCTGGGTCTGCATCTCAGGTCATCCGGGTCATCGATTGGGGTTTTTGTGCCTTTACCTATATACGGAAGTATTCTCCAGGCATATTCCTCAGCGAAAAGCGGCAACAGTTCAAGTCCTATAAGATCGAACAATACGGCAGGAGCATTATCCATATTCTGCTCAATCTTAGTTATCTCTTCCTTTATCCATTCATTGGTTGCCAGGTTAAGCATAATATCAACATTCTGATAAGCCGTCTTTATTTTCTCAGACTTAAGGGATGAAAATGCTTCATATTCGCCTTTGTATTCCGGTGCGGGATAATTATCAGTCCATTTCTCTGAAAAAAAGTCGAGAAAACTAAACGACGCCATATGCGATAAAGCATTAGCCAGCCATGTTACCTGTCTGGGGTCCGTATAAATATTACTTAGGACATGGGCAAACTGATATGCTACTTTACCATAGGTCAGATGACCGACAGTAAGACCCACCCTGTAATGATCTTCAGCAAGTGGAGTATATACCCTCATCCCGTAATACAGATCATTTACAATCTTAACAGGCTTATAGCCAAGTACAGGAGGTACTCCGACCAATCTGTCAAACTCGGCAGACAGTTCTTCAACCACCGGAGCTATATTACTATTATAAGCCTCAGAATCCCATAAATCAAGTTGTATTTTCCAGTTCATTGCTTAAAAATTATTTATTTTAGTTTCAGCTTGCTATCTATTAATCAATTTAGTCTTTTTTCCGGAGAAATCCAAATTTCAAAAATATATGATGATTATGCAATATAGAGATTCCTGATATTAAGCTTTTGTTATATTTGTATTTGTATGCTGGCAGTACCTTTACATAATGCTTTGTTACGCTATCTCAGCCTACTGTTTGTTTTGATCACTATGCTACAGCCTGCACAGGGTCAGAACAATAAGAGTGTTATAGATACAACTGATTATCTCCCATACCCTGAAGGTATTAATACAAATCTTATGATAGCCGCTGTAAAGGGGTATACATCAGAGGTTCACAGGCTGATAAAGCTTGGAGCCGATGTTGATGCTACTGATATTGAGAATACCAGTCCTCTTATTTATGCTGTGGCAAATAACAATCTTACAACAGCAAAAGCCTTGTTGAGTCATAATGCCAGAACAGATATTTTTACCAGTAGCGGTGAATCAGCCCTTCATATCGCGGCCAAGGATAACCTCCCTGATATTGCCGAGGCCCTGATCAGGGCAGGTACCGATATAAACCTGAAGGACCACAGAGGCGCCATGCCACTTCATTATGCCTCGGCATACGGTTATTTCAGCTTGTGCGACCTGCTACTATATTACAATGCAGATATAGAAGCCAGGACAGAAGACGGGTCAACGCCACTTATACTTGCCGTATACGGAGGTCATGCTGCAGTATGTGATCTGCTCCTCCAACATGGTGCATTACCCGGGTCTCCTGATAATAAAGGTTTCACGCCTTTCATTACTGCTGCACAAAATAACGATACTCTTATAATGAATTTGCTGATCGATGCAGGTACCGATATATATGCGACAAATGAATACAATTTTGATGCTTTTGATATGGCCATAAGGAACAATCATCATGAAGCATACAGTTATCTGAAAAAGAGGGTTGATCCTGCAATGTATAAAAAAACAGGTATTGCATCACCCTTTATGATAGCCAGAAAATACGGAAGAACCGAAATACTTGAAGAATTAAAAAAAGCAGGCTTTCCACAGCCTGATAAGCTAAACTTCGACAGGGTTAAATTGCAGGCAGGAATAAAAACATCTATCAGGGATTATTATACATGTATTGGGCTAAGTATCAAAGATCCTGTTCTTAAAATAATGATTAATGCCGGTTTTGAATTAAAACCAGCCTATAATAAAGTACTTGTCAAATATTCCGAAAATTCCTATTACCAGTATTATGATAAAAGGTATATAATCTATACAGGTGCGGGAAAAGAATTCAGGCTGTACGAGAGCTTCTCCGGCGGCGGGTCTTACTTTATGGACCTGCATCTCAATTTTGGTTACATGATGGCTGAGAAGTATAAGGGAACAAATATCAAACCTGACGACAAACTGAAAATAATGCCCCGGGCAGTCTTAAGATGGACAAGTGGAAATTTTAACCTTTTTGTGGGATATGAATACATGAAAACAGACCTTTACAGAATAGGTCCCAACTGGTTTACAATCGGTTTTTATTACGATATTTACTTCGATAAAACAGGTAGTCCTCTAAAAACTATAAAATGGTACTGAAACTCCCGAAAATAATATTGTTGTCTGTCTTAATGGTTTGTTTCAGCCTTACATCCTGTGAAGACCTGTATATAGTAAACTGCGATGAATGTGAGGAAACGGAGCCTCTCTCCTGTATACTTAAGGTGGAACTAGACCAAATCCCTGGTAGTGGAAATTATTATAACGTTACTATATACAGGGGTAAGATTGATGACGGGATAGTATTGTATAATACCAACACTATAACTTCTGTTTACTACCAGGTTAGCCTCAATTCCGATTATTCCGCAACTGCGTCAATAATTATTGACGGCAGGGAGTATACTGCAGTCGGAGCTACAAGGCCGGAAATCGACGTAATAACAGATGTGTGCGAAGAGACCTGTTACTATGTAGTAAACAACTCTATTAACCTCAGTTTAAAATATTACTAATATCTCCCCGATTTTCCAATGAACTATAAACTGAAATACGGCAGCGCCTGTATAAATATTGATCTGAACAATAAATCACATAAAATAAATATCAGTCCTCCCTCTGATAAACCGGATAAAAAAGTATTCCTGAACGAATTGCTTCCTTTGATAAAGCAGGACGCCTTATCGACAGGGGTTGTTGTGTCGGACAAAACAAGGGTTTGTGGTTATGAAGAATACCTTCCGTGGCTGATCAATGCCCTGGCTGAGAAAGGGATCAGCCATAATAGCATCAGGTTCTATATAGCCTACGGAACACATCCACGTCAAACTGATGATGAAAGCATAAAAACCTACGGGGAAACGTATAGCAGGTATAGCTTTATTCATCATAACTGCAACGAGTCAGGTTTGATGACTGAACTGGGTATCACCTCAAGGGGAACGCCTGTCAGAATAAGGAAAGACATTCTTGAACACGATCAACTGATACTCTTCGGTGCTATTTCCCATCACTATTTTGCAGGATATGGAGGCGGAAGAAAGCTTATCTTTCCGGGGCTTGCAGAAAAGGAGGCGATATATTCAAACCATAAATTGTTCCTGGATTTTGAAAGGATGATATTACATCCGGATTGTCAATCAGGTAACCTTGCAGGGAATCCTGTCGCGGAAGATCTCCGCGAAATAGACAGGATGTTCCCTTCAAAAATTATCATTAGCGGGATCCTTAACCAGGAAGGCAAGGTAAGCAGATTAATCCCTGCCCGTTCATATGAAGGATTTCTGTCGGCCTGCAGGATATATGACAGCCATTACAGAGTGCACAACGATATTAGCTATGATAATGTTATAGCCAGTTCGGGAGGTTATCCCAAGGATATAAATTTTATACAAACACATAAATCACTCCATAATGCTGCATCCTTTGTTAAGGATGGAGGAAACCTGTTTTTGCTCGGAGAATGCAGGGATGGTATAGGTAACAATACATTCCTGGATATTTTCAAAGGAAGCCGTTCGGATATTTTTGCCAGTCTTGGAAAAAAATATTCCGGTAACGGAGGTACAGCTATGTCTCTTTTATCAAAAACTTCGAGGATAAACGTATATATGGTTACGGAATTAAATGATTATGAATGCAACACACTCAATATTAATAAACTAGATTCTAATCGATTCGCCGAGTTGGCGTCCGGACTAAAGGGACAGACAGCAGTAATTGAGAATGCTAGTATCCTGTTTCGCTAGCCGTTTCCTGTTATATTAATTCTTCTGAAAGTCTTTTTCTAAGGTCATTCAGCTTAATATTTTCATCTACCTCCCCCAATTCGACCAGAGAGATCTTTCCGCGTTCTTCTGAAACGACAATAACAATACAATCGGTCAATTCGCTTATTCCAATGGCGGCCCTGTGTCTCATACCAAACCGGGGAGGCAGATTAGGATTATCCGTTGCAGGCAAAGGACACCTTGCAGCATATATCTTACCTGATTCCACAAGTACAGCTCCGTCATGTAAAGGACTGCCTTTAAAAAAGATATTTTTCAGCAACTCAGCACTAATCTTCGCATTTATTATTTCACCGCCCTCAGAGTACATTTCCAGTGTACTACGCCTGGCAATGACTATTAGTGCTCCGTGGCCTGTATCGACAAACCATTCAACGCTTCTTACTATCTCCTCAATATCTGTTTGTTTTTGTCTTGACGCCACTGTTCCTCCCGAAAAAAACCTTTCAAGTGAGAATGTCCCGCTTCCCATATACCTGCTTCCCAGCATTAATAAAAATCTGCGTATCTCCTGCTGAAAAACTATTATCAGTACAATAACACCTCCTCCGAATACTGCAGCCATTATAGAGCTGATAAGCTCCATTTGCAAAAGTTCTACCACTTTCCAGAAAAGGTAAACCACAAATATCCCTGCGAAGATGGTTATAGCTGCCGAACCCCGTATCAGCCTGTATAACTGATACAGAATAAATGCTACAAGAGTTATATCTATAATATCAAGTATAGTAATGGGAGGCATAATCATATTCTAAAGTACCGGAACAAATGTAAAAAATATAAGTGAATTATCAGGAATCACATAAATGTTCTACCAGGCGAACTGCCTGAACAGCTTCTTTTACATCATGGACTCTAAGAATAGAAGCGCCATTCATAAGTGCAACTGTATTCAGTACTGTGGTGCCGTTCAGACTTTCATCAGGTGTTATCCCGAGTGTCTTCCATATCATGGTCTTTCTTGAAAGACCGGCCATAAGCGGCAATTCCAGGATTTTAAACCGGTCAAGATTGTCAAGTAATATAAAATTATGCTCCCGGGTTTTACCAAAACCAAAACCGGGATCTATAATAATATCACTTACACCCCTCTGAACAAGTTCCTGCTTCCTGGTGGAAAACCACAATAACAATTCATCCACAACATCATCATATTCAGGGTTTATTTGCATATTCCCGGGATTACCTTTCATATGCATGATCACATATGGTACTTTATGTTTTGCAATTACTTCAAACATACCGGGATCCAGCTGACCTCCGGAAATATCGTTTATAATATCAACACTATAATCATTTATAACCGTATCAGCTATCTCTGCCCTGAATGTATCAACTGAGATAATAGCGGAAGGCAATTGCTTTCTTAGTATTTCAAGGGCTGATCTGAGTCTGCGAAGCTCCTCTTCCGAAGGTATGTTATCTGCACCGGGCCTTGATGAATATCCGCCGATATCAAGCATATCAGCGCCTTCATTTATCATCCTGCCCGCTGTTTCCACCAATACCGCTCCATCGCTTATCCGGCTGCCGCTATAAAAAGAATCAGGGGTTACATTAATTATACCCATAACCTTTGGCCTGGTAAGGTCCAGTAATTCACCCTTTATATTTATCGCATCAATCATTTCCTGTTCCTGTGGTGTATTAATTATGATCTAAAATACAAAAATCGTTAATTAATAAACACGGCAAAAATAAAACAGGGTCAGACAACCGGTTTTGATATTTAAATCCGTAATGTTAGTTCTTTTAAATAATATAGCTCAGAGAAATATGCTTTACTTATTATATTTGTAACTGTTTCTCTTAAATTAAAAAAATGAAACTGGTAGTTATCGAAGGACTTGATGGTGCAGGCAAATCAACACAGATACGGAACCTCAGGGATTACTTTGCTGAAAAAGGCCTTGAAAGCAGATTCATTCATTTCCCCAGAACAGATACGCCTTTTTTCGGTGAGCTCATATCACGGTTTCTCAGAGGGGAATTCGGGCAGGTGAATGAAGTTGATCCTTACCTGGTAGCCATGCTCTATGCAGGCGACAGGAATGATATATCCGGTAGTATCAATAACTGGCTTGAGGAAGGTAAATATGTCCTGCTCGACCGTTATGTATATTCAAACATAGCATATCAGTGTGCAAAAATAAACGACAGATCAGACAGGGACAGACTAAGGGAATGGATATTGAAACTGGAGTTCGGGCATTTTGGTATTCCGGTACCGGCATTAAATATTTTCCTTGATGTTCCATTTGAGTTTACAGTAATGAAATTGAAAAACGAACGTTCAGGCTCTGACAGGGAATATCTGAATGGGAATAACGATATCCACGAAAGCGATCTCGAATTTCAAAAGAATGTAAGACAGGTATACCTGGATACGGCTGCAGAAGATAACAGCCTTGAAGTAATTGACTGTTCGCAAAACTCTGTTGATATATTGCCCCCTGATAAGATTTTTAACCGGATCATAAATCTTTTAAGAACAAAGAATATTGTAAAATGAAGATCTTTCTAAAAATAAGCAGACTGCTTTCCGGTATTGTATTCATATTTTCAGGTCTTGTAAAGGGTATTGATCCTATGGGTTCTATGTATAAATTCATAGACTATTTCACTGCTTTTCGCCTGGATGCCCTTGAACCTCTGGCGTACGTACTGGGAGTAATCCTGTGCACGGCTGAATTTATCATCGGTTTTTCAATGCTGACCGGTATACGTATTAAAGAATCAGCATGGGGGCTACTGATCTTTATGGCCGGATTTACCCCGCTTACACTTGTTCTGGCTGTTTCCAATCCGGTTTCCGATTGTGGCTGCTTCGGGGATGCAATACATCTAACCAACTGGCAAACATTCTTTAAAAATATCATAATCTCATTCTTTGTTATAGTGGTTTTTGTTAACAGGAACAAACTATCCGAAACTGTTTCTCCAGCCGGCGAATGGTTAATCATCGGAGTTGTTACCCTTGCCTTCCTTCTTTTTACCGGATACAACAAAAACCATCTTCCTGTAGTCGACTTCAGACCATATAAGACAGGAGCCAGCATACCTGAAGGCATGATTATTCCGGAAGGAGCCCCGGCAGACGAATATGAAACAGTGCTGATTTACGAGAAGGAAGGTAAGCAGCATGAGTTCAACCTGGAAAATTATCCTTCTGATGATACAAGCTGGATCTTTATAGATTCAAAAACAACGCTTATTAAAAAAGGATACACACCGCCGATACACGATTTCAGCCTGATAAGCAATGAGGGGCAGGATATGACGGATGTAATACTAAATGACAGTGGCTACAATCTCTTTATGCTGAGCATAAAAATATCAGAAGCAGACCAGTCTCTGATAAGTGAAGGCATTGAAGCAGGACTCGAATGCAGGGATAATGGAATAGGCTTTTATATATTAACATCCTCAACTCCTGATATAGATCAGGCCTATGCGGAAACACTTAATATCCTCTATGTTGATGAGACGACAATGAAGACAATTATACGTTCAAACCCGGGCTATATGGTTATTAAAGACGGTATTGTGACTGAAAAACGGGCTGGCAGAGACCTGCCTGAAAAAGAATCATTGCCCGGAATAATAATAGATTCATATCCGGCACATAAAAAAAGAGGATACCTCACAGTTACCCTGATCATGGCCGGAATATTACTCCTTTCAGCTATCTTAAAAATCAGTTTAAAGAAAATCAATGAAAATAAACTACATAAGCTATGAGAAGAAAAATTGTCGCAGGAAACTGGAAAATGAATAAAAGCCTTCAGGAAGGTATTGATCTTGCACGTGCTATTGACGATCATATGATGAATAACAGGAGAATGGATGTTGAAGCTATACTATGCCCTCCGTATATTCACCTCGCTCAGATAGCAAATACAGTTAAATCAGGCAAAGTGGCTGTCGGAGCACAGGATTGTTCTGATAAGGAATCAGGGGCATTCACAGGTGAAATATCCGCCTCTATGATAAAATCAACAGGAACAGGTTATGTGATCATAGGACACAGTGAAAGGAGAAATTACCATAATGAGACCGACGAGCTTCTGAATGCAAAAATTACGGAAGCGCTCAGAAATGACCTTAGCGTAATTTTCTGTTGCGGAGAAATACTGAACGAGAGAGAAAGAGGGGATCATTTTGATATAGTTAAATCACAAATAGAAAAGGGACTGGCAGGTATCTCAAAAGACGAATTCCGCAATATCATAATAGCATATGAACCGGTATGGGCAATTGGCACAGGGGTAACAGCAAGTTCGGAACAGGCACAGGAGATGCATTTTTTTATCAGATCGGTCCTGAGTAATATTTATAATAAAAAAATGGCGGATGAAACTGTCATACTTTACGGTGGAAGTTGTAAGCCTTCCAATTCTGTGGAATTATTCTCTATGAAGGATGTTGATGGCGGATTGATAGGAGGAGCATCCTTAAATAAAGAAGACTTCTGTAAAATAATTGATATTTTCCCCTTATGACCTGATGAACTATATTGAGGTAAATATTACTATTCCCCTTAACAGGGAAAACGGCAGGGATATTATGGTCGCTTATCTTTCTGATATGGGCTTTGAAAGCTTTATGGATACAGAAATCGGTTTGAATGCCTATATCAGTGAGATAATGTTCAATGAGCTTAATCCGGATATAGCAGGCTTGCAGGGTATTAATATGTTCGGCGCAGTAAAAATTTCAAAAAGAGTAATAAAGGACAAAAACTGGAACAGGACATGGGAGAAAAACTATAAAGCGGTCGAAATTGATAACTTCTGCCGTATCAGGACTTCCTTTCATGATAGTAAACCAGGGTTCAGCTACCAGTTTGTAATTGAACCCAGAATGTCATTCGGTACGGGTCATCATGCAACTACCCAACTGATGATAAGACTGATCAGAGAAACAAATCCGGAAGATATGAGGGTGCTTGATGCGGGATGCGGCACGGGCATCCTGTCTGTACTGGTTTCCATGATGGGAGCAAAAGAGGTGATAGCCTTTGATAATGACATTAATGCATATAATAATGCGAAAGACAATTTTTTAAATAATAATACCGGGAACATCAGAGTACTGAAAGGAGATATACCAGATGTAAAGGAAAGCGGTTTTGACCTGGTAATGGCCAACATAACAAAAAATGTATTGACTGAACATGTCCGGTATTATTCCGGAATGATGAACAGGAGCGCAATATTACTAATGAGCGGATTTTATGGCACTGACTTGTCAGACATAGAATCAGAGGCCGGTAATTACTCTCTGAAGTATACCGGTAGTATGGAAGAAAATTCCTGGATGGCAGCAAAATTCATTAAAACGTAAGTGTAATGAAACAATTAACCATATTGATTGCCATGGTATGCCTTCTGGTGACCGGAACTACTGTCAGCGCGCAGACAAGGACATCATTTACGGGTGATCAGGCTGCATTCGGTGATGAGCTTGTTAAATTCATGGGTCCTAATATGAATGAAGAGCAGTCAATGAAGTTAAATGGCTTTATTCATATATGGGACAGTACATTGACAGATCAAGCGGCAAAGCAATATATTATCTCCATATGTATCAGCCTTGAGAACAAAAGAATGAGACCCAATCCTCATTTTACATCGTTAATCAGTACATTAACAGACTTTATAAATTATGATATTGATAATGGGAAGTTCACAGCATGGCTGGAGGGATTAAACAATATTGCCCGTGATCCGTCTGTCAGGGTAAGCGATATCAGTATATTCATACGTTCAGGCGCTGATCTCATCAGAGACGGTGTCATCTACAGATCAAACAGCGTAACATGGAAAACATCAGGTAACAGGTTTTCATTTGAGAATGATACCGCCTTTCTGGTAAGGATTGCCGGTTCGGATATAATCTGTTATGCTCAACGGGACAGTACCATAATATATAACACACAAGGTCTGTATAATCCTCTCACAAGAATGTGGTACGGCAATGGAGGTAAGATAACATGGGCCAAAGCCGGTTATCCGGAAGATGATGTGTTTGCTGAGATTGGAAAATATTCGATAGATATAAGTACATCTACATTTGGTATCGATTCGGCAAAATTTACCAATTATACATACTTTGACGAACCCGTTTATGGAAGGCTGTACGACCGTGCAATCAATATTACAGATGTTGAAATGGCCAGGTTTCCAAAATTCGAAACATACCAGAAAACTTTTTTCCTGAAGGATCTGTACAAAGACATTGATTTCAAAGGAGGGCTGACCTTCGATGGTGCCGTAGTAAACGGAACGGGAGAGTCTTTTTCGCCCGCAACAATAGAAATGTACAGGAATGATACCCTTTACGTTTGCGCCAGGGCCCCCAGTTTCATGTTCAACAAGGAAAATATTCAGACACAAAGCACTCAGTTCACTTTATATATGGAAGAAGATACTATTTTTCACAGTGACATAGCTTTCAGTTTTAATGTGACAACAAGGGAGCTTAATACATTCAAATCAAGGTTCCCTACTTCCCGGAGTCCATATTTCGATTCATATCATAAGATGGATATGTATTTTGATTACCTGAAATGGAATATGGATGAGTCTACGATCACTCTATCAAGGGCAAGAGGTGCCAGTATAGGACAGGCATATTTCGAATCGGCGTCATACTTCAGTGAGGAGGATTTTCTCAGACTGCTGGGTATTGACGATTATCATCCCCTATACCGCCTGAAGGCTTTTGCCGAATGGTATTACAATGACACCTTCCCTGTTGAAGAACTGGCCAAATGGATGAATTTGCCTCCCGAGCATGTTATGGCTTTGTGCATAGACCTTACTAATAAGGGATTCCTGTTCTTCGACAGAATTAATAATGAGGTTACAATAAAACAAAAGTTATACGATTATATAAACTCATACACAAAAAGTAAAGACTATGATGTTATAAGTATTTTCAGTGAGACGAGGGCTCCTTTGGATAATGCCACGCTGAACATGAGAAATTATAAAATAAATATAAAAGGTGTACCAAGGATATTCCTCAGCGACTCTCAGAATGTTGCGATATTTCCTTATGGCAGGGAGTTGACGCTTGAAAAGAACCGTTCATTTGAATTCAATGGGATTGTCCAGGCCGGTATGATAACCGTCTTTGGAAATGAATTCAAATTCAACTATGACACATTTAAAATAAAGCTTTCGAAGGTTGACTCTATAATGTTGTCGGTGGAAACTGATGATATCGACGAACAGGGGAAAGCCCTGGCCAGGCAGGTTGAAGATCTTATACAAATGACAAATGCCGAATTGCTTATAGACCATCCTGATAACAAATCAGGACTTGCCGGCCTTAAGCAGTATCCAATATTTAATGCATACAGCGAATCCTATGTATTCTATGACAGAATACCGGGTATGGAGGGGATATATCCCCAATCGGACTATTATTTCAAGCTTGAACCTTTTACTTTCGAAAATACTGACAGGTTACAACCTGCTGATCTCGATCTTAAAGGAACTTTCCACGGGGGAAAAATACTGGAGCCGATAGACCAGACGCTTACACTGCAACACGATAATTCACTGGGATTCTTCTATAATATACCGAAGGAAGGTATTGAAGTATATTCAGGCAGAGGCAAACTGTTTAACAATATGGAGATGAGCAACAGGGGACTTAAGGGTAATGGCAGGCTTGATTACCTGACAGCCTCGGCTGAATCAGAAGAATTCAGATTCTTTCCCGATTCGATGCTTGCAACTACGACAAAATTCACGATCGCAAGCAACACCGTGTTTCCTGATGTCGCGACAGAGGCTACTAATATAAAATGGTATCCTGACAGGGACGAATACTATATTGAACCTGCAGATAATACCGCTTTCAGCATGTTCGATAACGGTACCAGTCTTAAAGGGAACCTGTTGCTCACCGGTACCGGCCTCACGGGAGGCGGAGTAATAAATCTCACAGATTCATACCTGGAAGCAAAAGAAATATATTTCAGCCCTATGAGTATCCTGGCTGACTCAGCTACCTATAACCTTAAATCAACTTCAGGAGACGGATTTGCCTTTATTGCAGAAGATGCAAATTTATATATAGACTTTGAAGATCAGATTTCATCATTCAGTCTTAATTCGGATTCTTCAATGGTTAAATTCCCTGAAGTTAACTACATATGTACTATGACAGATTTCAAATATGATATGACTGAAAAAATACTGGAGATGAATCAGAAAGGGAAAGGTTCTGCTGAGCTTATGAGTCCTGAGGAACTTCTGAAACAGGATCTTAATAACCTGGAAGAGCCTACATTCTTCAGTACTCATATGAGGAATGACACTTTGCGCTTCAGTGCCAGCTCAGGTAAATATCTCCTTAATGAAGAAAAAATTATTGTTAATAATCTGAACTATATACCGGTTGCCGATGCACTTATTCAACCTGAGAACGGAACACTGAGGATAAATAAAGGAGCTAAAACAGACCCGGTAACCAACGCAATTATTGCAATCAATAATAAACACCTTATACATGACGCAAATGTAAATATTATAAGAAGCACCCGTTATACGGCAAGCGGTATCTATGACTATATTGATGAAACCGGCTCCGTTCAGCCTGTAAAATTTGATGAGATAATAGTGGATTCGCTCAGATCAAAAGGAAGAGGCCATATACCTAGTATCGATAACTTTATGTTAAGCCCTTATTTCAGCTTTCAGGGAGATGTTAGCTTTACAAATGATAAGAAAAACCTGTATTTTCTCGGCAGTACAGGGATTATACATAATTGCGATTACATAGGATCTGTACCTATGAGATTCGAGGATGAAATTGATCCGGGTAATGTTATGATACCTATATCAGATAAACCAAGAGATATCAACGGAAATCTTATAACTGCAGGTACTTACATTACTATTGATTCGACCCATATTTATTCAGCCTTCCTGAGCCCCGGAAAATCATGGAGTGATACACCCCTGGTAAAGGCGATGGGTTACATCATATATGATGAAGGGGAAGGCAAGTATAAAATTGCAGAAAAAGAAAAGCTGGCAAACCCCGGACTCCCCGGCAGTATAATTGAGTTTAATACAAATACATGTAAAGTTTTCAGCGAAGGCTCTGTGAATCTTGGCATGGACTTCGGACTCCTGAACGTTAACAGTTCAGGTCAGGTAATGCATAATACAGACTCAGGTATTGTCGAACTGGACCTGATCCTTGCCCTGGATTTTTACTTTTCGGAACCTGCACTATCAATTATGGCTGATGAGATAAGGTTTATCCCCACTCTTAAACCGGTTGATATCAGTTCCGAATCTTATAACAGAGCCATGCAGAATCTCATCGGAACAGAAGCCGCGTCTGTCCTTAAGGAAGAACTGGACCTGTTCGGCATATCGAGAACACTTCCCGAAGGTTTTAAACCGAAAATCGTATTGAATGACCTTAAGCTCGTATGGAATCAGGAATACCAGTCATACAGGTCGGTTGGCAAAATAGGTATCGGATTCATAGGGCAACAGGGCTTGAATGTATATGTTGACGGGTATGTAGAATTACAAAAAAGAAGATCGGGCGACCTGCTTGATATATATCTGAAAGCGGATGACGCCACATGGTACTGGTTCAGCTATACACGGGGAGTTATGATGTCACTTTCAGGAAATAACAGTTATAATAAAACACTGACAGAGGAAAAAACAAACGACCGCCGACATCCTGATCATTCTGTACGTACTCCGTATACATATATGATAGGTGTGCAGGACAGACTTGAAAGCTTCCTTAAACGCATGAGACTGACAGAAGAAGATGAAGGTTTTGAAGAAGACCCGATAAATTATCAACCCGAGTGACATTGTATGAAGCTCTTTTATACAAATACCAGGCAAAATAATACTTTAATATTCGACAGAAACGAATCCGGTCATATTATCAGGGTTCTCAGGTTCAAAACGGGTGACCTTATAAATGTGACTGACGGGAAGGGAGCTATATTCACAGCAAAGATCACAGATGATAACCCCGGGAGATGTATAGCTGAAATAATTAAAACAGAAACGCCACAATCAGGCAAAGGCCATTACCTGCATATTGCCATAGCGCCTACCAAAAATTCTGACCGTATTGAATGGTTTGTAGAAAAAGCGGTAGAGATGGGAATTGATGAAATTACACCTGTAATATGTGAGCATTCGGAACGAAAAAAAATCAACACGGAAAGACTCAGACGGATAATGGTATCAGCAATAAAACAATCTGTGAAGCCTGACATCACCAGAATAAATGATGCACTTGCATTCAGTGATCTTGTTTGCAGTGACTTTAATGGAAAAAAATTTATTGCATATTTAGATACTGAATCCGGAAACGCTTTGCTGAAAGATGTCTGTAACAGAAATGAAAAGACACTCATTATCATAGGACCGGAAGGGGATTTCAGCAAGGATGAGATAGAGTATGCAAAACAAAACAACTTTATACCTGTCAGCCTGGGGGGTAGCAGACTGCGAACAGAAACAGCAGGCCTGGCTGCCTGCTGTCTTATCTATTGGACTAATCAGTAAATCCGGAAATTACTTTTTCATTCTTCCTGACTTCTTTAAAGCCTGGTCAATAAGCCATTCAATCTGACCATTTGTGCTACGAAATTCATCAGCAGCCCACTTCTCCAGAGCCTTCAGCTTGGCCGGATCAATTCTTAGTACAAATGCCTTCTTCTGACTCATTGTATCACTGGTGTAATGTGCCTGTATTAACAACAGGCGTTGCATCCTTATCACCGCACAGGACAACCATAAGATTGCTTACCATAGCTGCTTTTCTTTCTTCATCCAGATTGACTATATCCTTTTCGTTAAGCTCCTCAAGAGCCATCTGAACCATGGATACGGCACCTTCTACTATCTTAAACCTGGCAGCAACAACTGCAGTAGCCTGCTGACGTCTGAGCATTGCACCGGCAATCTCTTCGGAATAAGCAATATAATTGATCCTGGCTTCTATTACACTTATCCCGGCCATTTCAAGACGTTCTTTTATCTCATTCTCAAGCTCAGTATTAACTTCCTCTCCCCCGCTTCGAAGCGTAATTTCAGCATCTTCATCCTCAAAATTATCATAAGGATAAATACCTGCCAGCTTTCTTATTGCAGCATCGCTCTGAACATATACAAAGTGCTCATAGTCATCAACTTCAAAGGCAGCTTTATAAGTATCCTCAACCTTCCAGACAAGAACACATCCTATTTTGATCGGATTCCCGATCTTATCGTTTACCTTAATCGTCTCACTGTCAAAATTTCTTGCCCTCAGCGATATTTTCTTCCTTACATAAAACGGGTTCACCCAGAAAAAACCGTTATTCTTAACCGTTCCCCTGTATGCACCAAAAAGAACCATTACACAGGATTCATTAGGATTTACAACTGTAAATCCTATAATAAGTAAAAAAAACAATACGCTAAGCACTATGCCAGGCCATACTATACCATAAACAAATCCCAGGATCGCTCCTGCAAGGATAACCGTTACTATAAATAGAAACAGGTATCCTGAAACCGGTTTAAAAATTTTTTCATTTGACATCGCAGTAAAATTAGTTGATATTATTTTAATATCATAAAAGTATTATTTTAAATCTTAATTTCCAAAAAAAAAGGCTGTCTCAAATCAGCCCTTTTTTTTATCTCCTCAATTCAGTCAATGATTATTAACCAGGTCTGTCGATATTCTTTAACAGTTTAGAGACAACAGAATCATCAGGGCTGTAACTTATCCCTGAAATAAGATTAAGAAACTCATAAGAAGTATATTCATAGCCGAATGCATCAGCAAATAAGTCAATATTCCGGGTATCAATATCTGAATATACTATAAAACGGGTAAAAGTTTTATCCATAGGCACAACATTTCAATTATATATGAAACGGTGACCGGATAAAATTATTGCGGTTTGTCAGTTTATTGTAAGATTTAACTTTTTTTCTTCTATCATCTTACGCATATTGATCAATGCATATCTCATACGCCCCAGCGCAGTATTGATGCTGACATTGGTCTGATCGGCGATTTCCTTAAAAGATAAACCGGCATAATGTCGTAGCATAACTACCTCACGCTGGTCTGCAGGCAGTTTTTCCATAAGTACCCTGACATCACTTTCAATTTGTTCTTTAACCATATTGTCCTCTACATTATCATCGGTAAGCTTCTTTTCATTAAGAAGATCTGACTCATAATCATCGTTTGAGATAAGTCTCATTTGCTTCTCTCTGCGGAAATGATCAATAATAAGGTTATGAGCTATTCTCATTACCCATGAAAGAAACTTACCGTTATCTGTGTATTTTCCTGATTTCAGGGAATGGATAACTTTCAAAAAAGTTTCCTGAAAAATGTCCTCTGCAAGGCTCTGTTCCCTCACATATATGGAAATATATGTAAAGACCTTGTCTTTATGGCGTTGTATAAGGATTTCTATACCGGAATGATCTCCGCTAACAAACTGCCTGACTAACTCCTGATCAGTATAATTTGACTTCATTCTAACTCGAATTGGTTAAGAGTAGAATTTTCCTATAGGCAGTTCGTTTTTAATATGAATAAATAGAATTTCAATGCAATTAATAAAAAAAAAATTAAAATTAAAAATATTACTTTTATTGCCCCTGATGTTTCAGCAATAATATATGATTTAATATGAAATCCAAAGATGCGGCTTTTATTAGTATTAAGGGGGCAAGAGTGCATAATCTGAAGAATATCAGTCTTGATATTCCGCAAAAAAAACTAATAGTCATTACAGGTGTCTCAGGTTCAGGAAAGTCATCTCTTGCATTTGATACTATCTATGCAGAGGGGCAACGAAGGTATGTAGAAAGCCTTTCCTCATATGCGAGGCAGTTTCTTGGCAGGATGAACAAACCGGAAGTTGACTTTATTAGCGGTATCCCTCCAGCCATTGCTGTCGAACAAAAAGTAAATACAAGAAATCCGCGTTCCACCGTTGGCACTTCAACTGAGATATATGATTATATGAGGCTTCTCTATGCCAGGATAGGAAGGACCGTTTCGCCTGTTTCGGGAAAGGAAGTGAAAAAGCACAGCGTTGATGATGTCGTAGAATATATCTCGAAAAAGAAAGAAGGCACTGCTTTCATTATACTTGCTCCTTCAAAGATCCCGTCTGATATTGATACCGGTGAATATTTATCGTTCCTTAAGAAGCAGGGGTTTACAAGGATAAAGTCAGGAGACAAAATCATTAAAATAAATGATGATGAGTTATCATCCTGGAATCCGGGCAAAGACACAGACATTATGATTGTAGTTGACAGGATCATATCGGGTAATGACCCTGACAATCTAAGCAGGATTGCCGATTCCGTAGAGACAGCATTCACTACCGGGAAAGGCTATTGCATCCTGGAATCTGAGGATAAGGGCAGGAAGATATATGAAGAGTTCTCCGGTAAATTTGAAGCCGATGGGATTGAATTCATTGAGCCGAATGAACATCTTTTCAGTTTTAATAATCCCCTGGGAGCCTGTCCCGTGTGTGAGGGTTACGGGAAGATTATAGGTATAGACGAGGACCTGGTGATTCCGGACCAGAATCTGTCCGTATATGACGATGCTATAGTATGCTGGAAAGGTGAGAAAATGAAAAAATGGAAAGAAAGGCTGGTCAGGAACTCCTCTTTATTCGATTTTCCGATACATAAGCCATGGTATCAATTAACTGAGGAACAAAGGGAACTGGTATGGACAGGTAACAGGTACTTTTACGGCTTAAACAGGTTTTTCGAATATCTGGAAAAAAAGAAGTATAAGATACAGTACAGGGTAATGCTGAGCAGATACAGGGGAAAGACGAACTGTACCGAATGCAAGGGTCACAGATTACGTAAAGAAAGCATGTACGTAAAAATAGGCGGTAAGGCTATCCACGAATTAAGCTCATCACCGGTATCCGAAGTATACGGCTTCTTCAGTAATCTCAAGCTTGACAGGCATGAGAAGGAAACAGGAGGAAGAATACTGACAGAGATAATTTCAAGACTGGAATTTCTAAAAAAAGTAGGATTATCATATCTCACCCTCGACAGGCTTTCTTCGAGCTTGTCAGGAGGCGAGTCACAACGCATCAATCTGGCAACATCTCTCGGCAGTAGTCTTGTAGGATCGTTATATATTCTGGATGAACCCAGCATAGGTCTTCACCCCAGGGATACAAAACTGTTGATTAATGTGCTTTGTAAGCTGAGGGACATTGGTAATACCGTAATCGTCGTTGAGCATGATGAAGAGATAATAAGGGCTTCAGACCATATAGTTGACATAGGCCCTGCTGCAGGAAGATTTGGCGGTGAACTGGTTTTTCAGGGCACTCTGGGGGATCTTAATAAAGCATCAACACTAACCGCACAATACCTGAACAGTAAAATGAATGTTCCTGTGCCATCTGTAAGAAGGTCATGGAATAATTATATCAAAATAACAGGTGCCAGGGAAAACAATCTTAAGAACATAGATGTGTGCCTGCCCCTGAATATTATGACATTCGTTACTGGTGTGAGCGGATCGGGCAAGTCAACGCTAATCAACGATATACTGTATCCTGCATTACAAAATTCCATATCCGGTTTTTCCAGGAAACCCGGTAAATACAAAAATATGGAAGGTGACATTCCTATGATAAGCTCTGTTGAGATGGTCGACCAGAATCCGATAGGCAAGTCGAGCAGGTCTAATCCTGTCACATATCTGAAGGCTTTTGACGAGATCCGCAAACTGTTTGCCGATCAACAGGCTGCAATCCAGAACAGATTCAAGGCTTCGCATTTTTCATTCAATATTGACGGAGGCAGGTGTGACGAATGCAAAGGGGAAGGAACAATTAAGGTTGAGATGCAATTCATGGCCGATGTTGAGCTAACTTGTGAAGAATGCAAGGGAAAAAGGTTTAAAAAAGAAATTCTTGAGGTAAAGTACAGGGGTAAAAATATTTATGATGTACTCGAAATGACTATTAATGAAGCTATAGAATTCTTCAGTTCCTCCGGAGGAAAGGCTGAGACCCGGATAATATCAAAGCTTCAGCCTTTGGCCGATGTTGGTCTTGGTTATATTAAGCTCGGCCAGTCTTCGAGCACCTTATCAGGCGGAGAAAGTCAGAGGGTCAAGCTTGCATATTATCTTTCACAGGAGAAAAGCAATGAACATATACTGTTTATTTTTGATGAGCCTACTACAGGGCTTCATTTTCATGATATAAATAAACTACTGGAGTCGCTTAATGCACTTATTGAACGTGGTCATTCAGTTATACTAATCGAGCACAATCTTGAAATGATTAAGAATGCCGACTGGATTATTGATCTCGGACCTGAAGGAGGGGATAAAGGCGGTCATATAGTATTTGAGGGCCTGCCGGAAGATATAATCAAATGCGGGGAATCATACACCGGCAGATGGCTGGCGCCCAGGATATCGTAAAAAAGGGATCCGAACGGATCCCTCTCTGTTAAAAAACAAATATATTCTTATATCCTATTTCACTTTGAACCCAAACATAATAGCAACGCAACCGCTTGCAGGATCATCCTGTGATTTATCAAAAGTCGTTACCTTGACAACAAGTTTAAGCTGCTGGCTGGATTCAAGCTTGAAATCCCATGTTCGTGAATAATCGTTATCTGCATTTGAATACAGAATATTTTTACTTGCGTCCATTACCTTGAATTCTACCGGTGGAAGATTGTCTGAACCGCAAATAGCAACTCTGTACTCCTGATCGCTGTAAAATGTTTTATATAGTTCAGCTTCTTCGCCCTCAACCAAAATGGCAGCATGGTAATTACCATCGTGAGTATACGAACCCAGTTCTTCCTTACATATTTTCTTTGCAAAGCCTTTACACTGAGCGTTAGCGTGGAATGAATTGAATGCAGTAAGCAATACAAGGATAAAAGTTACCTGTACAAAACGTTTCATAATTTCCTAGTTTACATAAGATGATCTGATTTCATTAACTTTTTGTTGCAGTTCTGTAAATACTTCAGGTGTCATATCTGTTTCCACTGTAGATTTCAGAACTGTAACATTAGTTTTCTCATCTATCTCAGGTTTAACCTCTGTTGTTCTAATATTAATCTTGTCGAATACTACTTTAAGCTGCTCCATCTGTTCGATTATGCCCGGTACTGACGGATGCTCATTATTATCTTTCAGGAGTTGCAACATTATATCAACAGATAATTTCTGATCAATAATCCTGCCAACAAGCTTATCGCTGTCAAACTCACCCACATCAACCAGTTGGGTAGCGATATAGAGACCTTCTATCCAACCTCCTACAAGTACTATAGATGCTATTGCCGGCTGTTCGTTATCCTCGAGGTAAGAATTTGAGTTCATGAAAGTCTCGGAAACGATATCCATTATAACATCACGGTTATTTACATTCTCTTCCAGTCTGTTTATAGTTTCCTCATTAATTGCATCAAGAATACCAAGTCCGTCAGCCATTTCCTTGGCAGCCGACATATATTCAATAACCAGTTGAGTCTGGTCATACAGACTTGAAAAACTAAGGTCACAGGTATATATCCCCAGATTCAAAGCCATCATTTTATTTGTCGTATATCTGGATGTATTTTCAGTTGGGTTCAGCAGATCTTCATTGAACCTGGCTCCTGCTGATTTTATAAGCATGGCTGATTCAAGGGGAGAAGGTAGTGAATAAAAAATCCTTTCAGCTTCTTTCACATCCTGAAGCACATCTTCATTTATTTCCGTTATCTCGACAGTTTCTTCCTGCTCACCTCCTTTACTGCCTGATTTGCAACTGTTAAACAGAAGAGCGAAAGTAAAAACAGCTATTGATAAATAAACCGTTTTCAATAATAACTTATTCTTCATGATTGATAGTTTAGTTTGCTGGTCTAATTTCCGACTAATTTAGTACTAAATTTTTATTTTTCAAAGTTATACCATCAGGCCGGATTATAATAGTCCGGTGTAACATTTTTTATTCATATGCAGAAAAATACTTCATGAACTGGGCACGCTCATACTTGGCAGCATCTTTAAAATTCTTATAATTAAGTCTGCCCCTAAATGATCCTATATTGTCAAAATTCTTTTCTTCCATCCATTTTTCAATAGTATCAAGCACTTTCTTTATATATTCATATCCCTCCCTGTAGAGTACCGAACACATCTGTACGGTATCTGCGCCCGCAAGTATATACTTAATGGCGTCATCACCACTGTGCACTCCTGTTGAAGCTGATATGCTTATTTTGTCATTTAATGCGGAAGCCATAGCTATCCACCTGAGAACATTCCTCTTATCCTCCGGAGTACTGAATACTGAAGATGGTGTAATATTCATAGAGATTATGTCAATATCAGGTTCAAAAAACCTGTTAAAAAGAACTACTCCGTTTACACCTCTGTTATACATCTGATCGATCAGGTAAAAGAGGTTTGAAAAGCGCTGCCCCAGCTTGACAGCAAATGGTATTTTTATTGTTTTCCTTAGTTTCTCAACAAGCTCAAGGTATTGTTTTTCGGCTTCGTCCGCTGTCTGTTTTTTATCCGTAGGAAGAAAAAACATATTTATTTCCAGGGCATCTGCCCCGGCTGATTCAATATTGGCTGCAAAATATATCCAGTCGCTTGCAGTTACACAATTTATACTTGGGATAACCGGAATAGATGTGTTTTCTTTTGCCGACCGTATTAGCTTTAAATAGTTATCAAGTGAGTGTGTCTTAGTATAATATGCAATATAATCAGATGCTTCGGGATAATCTGCCCCCTCAGTTAAAGTACCTGCCTGATAATTGATCTGCTCCTCGAATATTGATTTAAGTACTACAGCTCCGGCTCCATACTCCTCTGCTGCTTTAATCTTATCGAGGTTGTCAGTAAGTCCGCTACTGCTCACAATTACAGGATTGTTCAGTTTCAATCCCAGATAGCTCGTTTCTAGCTTATTCATTTTAGTTTATTTAGTTAATATCAGTTTTACCTATATCTTTCACCGAAAATTGTTGTGCCAAGCCTTACCATAGTGCTCCCTTCTTCAACAGCAACCTTATAATCTCCTGACATCCCCATCGATACTTCAGAAAAATCATTTTTCTCAATAAAGTATCCGTTCTTTAATTCATCAAAGATCGATTTAAGAAAAGCAAATTCCCCCCTTACACGCTGCATATCATCAGTAAAGGTTGCCATCCCCATAACTCCCCTGATGTTTATATTATGTAATTCATCAATCTCCCCGGAATCTATTATCTGCTTAACCTCTTCCCTGTCGAATCCGAATTTTGTCTCTTCTCCGGCAATATGAAACTGAAGTAAACAGTCTATCGTACGATCAGTTTTTAAAGCTTCATTATTAACCGTTTGTAACAGTTTGAGCGAATCGATTGATTCGATCATATTAATGAACCCTGCTATATATTTGACTTTATTCCTCTGAAGATGCCCTATCATATGCCATTGAATATCCTCAGGCAGGAGCCTGTGTTTTTCTGTCAATTCCTGTACTCTGTTTTCTCCGAATATTCTCTGTCCTCCATTATAAGCCTCCATAATATCTTCAACAGGTTTTGTCTTTGACACTGCCACAAGCTTGATGTCAGGAGGTAGTTCATTTTTTAGTACAGTAATATTTTCAGCAATTCCGCCCATCATATTAATTAACAAACAAAAATATCAAAGCCCGGGTTTAAGACCAAGGCTTTTTAACTATTTGAGGCTTCAATCCAACAAATGAATCGCAAGGCCGCTACGCAGTTTCGGTTCAAACCATGTTGTCTTGGGTGGCATAATATTTCCTGTATCTGCTATATCGATCAGTTGTTTCATCGACACAGGATACAAGGCAAAAGCAACCTTCATCTCCCCGTTATCAACTCTTCTCTTAAGTTCTTCCAGTCCCCGTATTCCTCCTACAAAATCAATCCTCTTTGATCTGCGGAGATCCTGTATGTCCAGGACAGGAGACAGAACCTGACTTGTAAGGATCGTGACATCGAGGACACCTATAGGGTCGGAATTGTCATAAACCGAATCCCTTGCTTCCAGTCTGTACCACTCTCCTTCGAGATACATAGAAAAAACATGCAGTTTTTCCGGTTTGTATATATCTTTACCTGCAGGTGTTATAACGAACGAGCCCTCAAGTCTGTCCCTGAATTCTTCGAGAGTATAGCCGTTAAGGTCTTTCACCAACCTGTTATAATCAAAAATTTTAAGCTGGTTATCAGGAAAATGTACAGCCATAAAATAGTTGAACTCCTCATTCCCTGTATATCCTTTGTTATTTTCCCTTTTTTCCTTTCCGACAAGGGCGGCAGCTGCTGTCCTGTGGTGACCGTCAGCGACATAGGTATAAGGTACTTTTTCCCTGAATAATAATTCAAGCTTTTCGGTTGTATTTTTATCACTTATCACCCAGAATTGATGACCAATACCATCCTCTGCCACAAAATCGTATACCGCATCGTTGTTATCAACTACAGACTCAACTATTGAATCAATCTCTGCAACAGCAGGGTATGTAAAAAACACAGGTTCAATATTCGCGTTATTAGTCCTTACATGGATCATCCTGTCTTCTTCTTTATCAGGTCTGGTAAGTTCATGCTTCTTTATTATTCCTGTTAAATAATCATCCACTGACGCACAGGCAACCAGGCCATATTGTACTCTGCCTTCCATAGTCTGGGCATAAATATAAAAATGAGGCTCATCGTCCTGAACGAGCCATCCCCTTTCCTGCCACTTCAGAAAATTTTCATTTGACTTATGATACACCTTTTCACTGTGAACATCGATATCTTCCGGCAGATCGATCTCAGCTCTGGTGATATGCAGCAGTGAATATTCATTATCCGCTGCCATTTCACGAGCTTCAACAGTATTCATTACATCATAAGGTAGGCAGGCCGCTTTGTCTGCAAGTTTTTTTGGCGGACGAAGAGCCTTAAAAGGTTTTATTATTGCCATAGCATATAAAAAATTGATATTTAAATATTTATTTCCTTAAAATAGAGCAGTCATGTCATTTGTTCACCCTGTATGTTTCATCGCCATTTTTCAGAAATGCAACGATCTGATTTGCAGCCGCCACACCAGCATTAATATTAGCTTCAGCAGTTTGTGCCCCCATCTTCTTGGGAGTAAAGAAATACCGCCCTCCGTAATTTGATTCCAGTTCGGCTATGCAGTCTGGTGCAATATCTGATATGTAACTGAAGTCTTCCCTTTCTTTAAACACCTTCAGTAATCCGGCTTCATTGATAACTTCCTTCCTTGCCGTATTCACAAGGACAGCCTTTGCAGGCATTGATGCCAGCAACTCATATCTTATCGACCCCCTGGTTTTTTCATTTGCCGGTATATGCAGTGAAACGTACCTGCATCCGGCATATAATTCCTCTACAGAACCAACAGGCTTAACATCATCCTTTTCAATATCTTTATCATCTATGAAAGGATCAAAGGCATATACATCCATACCAAATCCTTTTGCGATCATTGCCACGTATTTCCCAACATTGCCATAAGCATGTATTCCCAGCGACTTTCCTCTTAATTCGGTTCCGGCTTTTCCATTAAATCCGCCCCTGGCCATATATACCATCATCCCAAATGCAAGTTCAGCAACAGCGTTTGAATTCTGCCCCGGTGTATTCATTGCAACAATATTCCCGGAAGAACAGGCATCGAGGTCAAGATTATCGTAACCGGCGCCGGCTCTTACAACAATCTTAAGCTTCTCTGCTGCATTAATCACCCCGGAGTCAACCTTATCGCTTCTGACTATCAGTGCATCTGCATCTTTCACAGCTGAAAGCAATTCATTTTTATCGGTATATGATTCGAGCAGTTCAAGTTCATAGCCTGCTTTAACGAGGACTTCCCTGATCCCTGCTACAGCCGTACCGGCAAATGGTTTTTCTGTCGCTACTAGTACTTTCATTGTAATTGTTTTTAATTATTTGCTTCAAAATCTTTCATTGTCTGTACCAATGCTTCAACACTTTCAACAGGAAGAGCATTGTAGAGAGAGGCCCGGAATCCACCGACAGAACGGTGTCCTTTAATTCCAACCATACCCCTGGATGTAGCAAAAGACAGAAACTCCTGTTCCAGTTCCTTATATTCATCTTTCATAACAAAGCATACATTCATTACCGAGCGGTCATCCTCATTCTTCACAGTAGGGACAAATAGCTTATTCCTGTCAATCTCAGAATACAACAAAGCGGCTTTCTGTCCGTTTATTTTTTGCATAGCTTCCACACCTCCCTGTTGTTTAATCCATTTAAGTGTCTGAAGAGCTGCAAATACCGGAAGCACCGGAGGAGTATTAAACATTGACCCCTTTTCGATATGAGTACGGTAATCAAACATGGTAGGGACTGGTCTATCTGTCTTTCCCAGTAATGACTCTTTTACAATAATAAATGTCACTCCTGCAGGAGCCAGGTTTTTCTGTGCCCCTCCGTATATAACACCATATTTTGAAACATCCACCGGGCGACTGAAAATATCAGATGACATATCTGCTATTAACGGAACAGGTGAATCCATATCCTCTTTTATTTCAGTTCCATAAATAGTATTGTTGGTTGTTATATGAAAATAGTCAGCATCGGCAGGTATGGAGTAGTCCTTAGGGATGTAATTAAAATTTTTATCTTTCGAAGACGCAACCTCGATCACTTCCCCGAACAGTTTTGCTTCTTTTATGGCTTTTGAAGCCCATGAACCTGTATTCAGGTAAGCTGATTTGCTAACCATAAGGTTCATCGGCACCATAGCAAACTGAGTACTTGCTCCGCCACCAAGGTATACAACATGGTAACCTTCAGGTACCGAGAGAATCTCCTTAAGAAGCGATTGTGCTTCATCCATAACGGTAACAAATTCCTTGCTACGGTGTGAAATTTCCAGCACAGATAATCCTGTACCTGCAAAATCCCTTATTCCTTCCACAACCTTATCAATAGTATATTGTGGCAAAATTGAAGGGCCTGCGTAAAAATTATGTTTTTTCATAACTATAAGTTTTTCGTTAGTAAATATTTCATGTTCCAATAATTAATCCGGTTTAAATTTATCTTTTCAGATTCACCAAAACACCATTCACCAGTCCGGGAACAGCATCGGTTGAGTCTTCTGTATGACAAAAAGGAATACAATCATCAAGTCCTTTATCTCTCAGCCTGCTTCTTTGTGCCGCCTTATCAATATAGTCCAGCAAGTTGTGTTTTGCATATTTCCACAGGTCCAGTACTATTCTTACAGAATCACAGTTAGTTGAGAACTTCCCGCTATCAAGCAACCTGCAAGCCATGGCACCCGCAAAGACCGAATCTTCAAGGCATATCTTCCCTTTCCATCCGGCACATAAAAGAATAACATTTCTTCCAGAGGCAATAATCCATTCGGTCAGGCTGCTTATATTGAGAAACGACCCTACCACAACACTGTGACAGGAAGATGCCGCCTGTATGGTCCTGGTGCCATTGGTAGTACTGTAAACAATGGTCCTGCCTCTGACCTTTTCCGGGGTAAAATTAAAAGGCGAATTACCGAAATCAGCAAACTCCTGCACATAACCGTCACGCTCGGCAGCTACCATAAATCCTTTCTTTTTATATTCACGTGCTTCTTCAAGTCCTGGAACCGGAATAAGTGTTTCGGCCCCATTTGCAAAAGCATTGCATATAGCAGAACTTGCCCTGAGAGTATCAATAACTACCACTACAGCTTCAGGATCGGAGTACCGGTCAAAAAGTAACGGACTAAGACATACTTCTAAATTATAACTTCCCATAATAAGGCAATAAAATATAACCGGAAGATCTTATTTGTTAAAAACCGGTAATTTCACAACTTCTGCTTTTATATCCTTGTTCCGTATCCTTATATATATTTCAGTACCTGTCTTCCAGTAATCTTTATTAAGATAAGCCATCCCTATTCCCTGTTTCAGTACAGGTGACATTGTTCCGGAAGTAACCCTGCCGATTACCTTACCCTCTTCATTAACTACCTCATAATCATGTCTGGGAATACCCCTCTCCAGCATTACGAACCCTTTCAACTTCCTGTCCACTCCTTCCTCTTTCTGTTTCAAAAGGATGTCTTTATCAATAAAATCCTTATCATCAGTAAACCTGGTTATCCAACCCAGACCGGCTTCAATAGGTGAGGTATTGTCGTCAATATCATTACCATACAGACAGAAACCCATTTCCAGTCTCAGGGTATCCCTTGCCCCAAGGCCTATTGGTTTTATACCGAACTCCCCTCCGGCTTCAAATACTGAATCCCATAGTTGTACCGCATCTTTATTATCAACATATATTTCACAACCGCTGGCTCCCGTATATCCGGTTGTTGAAAATATAACGGACCCTATACCGGCAAAAGGAATTTCTTTGAAAGTATAGTATTCCATATCAATTATATTTTCATTTGTAAGTTTCTGCATTGCTTTAAGGGCCAAAGGACCCTGTACTGCCAGTTGCCCAATCGAATCGGACACATTCACCAGATCCTTACCGGGAGTAAGCCCGAATTTTCCGGCATTGGAAACACACCAGTTCCAGTCTTTTTCTATATTTGCAGCATTTACGACCAGAAGGTATTTTTCTTTGCCAAAACGGTATACGAGCAAATCGTCCACTATCCCCCCTTTCCCATTTGGAAAGCAGGAGTATTGTACTTTACCATCAGTCAGTGCAGCAACATCATTGGAAGTAATATACTGAAGGAAGTTTAATGCTTCCGGGCCTTTTACCCAGAATTCCCCCATGTGTGAAACATCAAACACGCCGACTCTTTCACGGACGGTAATATGTTCATCATTAATTCCGGTATACTCTATCGGCATGTTATAGCCCGCAAAAGGGCTCATTCTTGCTCCACGTTCCTCATGAAATTTTATAAAAGCAGTATTCTTCATTACTAACAATTTTTTGTTTAACAAAATTAAAAAAAATATGCCTCTGGCGTTTCATGAAGACATGTTGAGTAACTATAAATATTAATTCTTCATCAAAGCCAGGGTATCGGGTTTTATTATAAGGGAATCTATTACCTCTGTCAAAGTATCAGGCTTAATTATAAGGGAATCTGTCACCTCTGTCAAAGTATCAGGCTTAATTATAAGGGAATCTGTTACCTCTGTCAAAGTATCGGGTTTAATTATAAGGGAATCCGTTACCTCTGTCAAAGTATCGGGTTTAATTATAAGGGAATCTGTCACCTCTGTCAAAGTATCGGGAACAGAATAAATGATAGTATCCTTAATATGCTCTGTTATAAGCCTGTAAATATCAAATCCTCCTGACCCGCCCGGTCTGTCACTTGCCAGCCATGCTTCATTACTGATTACAGGAGAGGGTTTATAAAACAAATCTTGAGCCTGGGAATTTGCAGGCATACCGAGATTAACCGGATCAGACCACAGGCCTGTGTCATCTTTGACCGACATGTAGATATCATATCCGCCTATACCTCCCGGACGGTTTGAGCTGAACCAAATAGTATCACCATCCCCTGAGATACAAACCGATTCCTCATTATACTCTGAGTTTACAGGTTCGCCAAGGTTGAACGGTCTTGTCCATCTGTTACGCCTTATTCTCTTTAAAAAATATATATCTCTCCCCCCCTGTCCTTTACCTGCGTCACTTACAAAAAACATTTCATTGCCGTCGTCAGTCAGGGTAACCGAGGTTTCCCTCCCTTTGCTGTTGATCCTGTTATTTCCCGGTTGAACAGGTTTCGTCCACTGTCCGCGTTCATATTCTGATACAAGTATATCACCATTCCCTTCATATCCTGCATAGATATACATTAGCTGACCGTTAGCCGCGACTGAAAGAATCCCCTCATTTAATGCTGTTGTAAGATTGTCTCCTGCAGGGCCGGCAGGGCTCCATCCCGTATCTTCAGCAGTGGATACAAATATGTTTTCATCCCATTTCATATCGGATTCCTGCCTGTCTCTTCTCTCATCAAGGCTCCTTCTGGAAGTAAAATAGAGCAATTTACCCTCATTTGCAAGTACAGGTGAATAATCATCAAATTCCGAGTTTATATTGACCCCGGCATTAATCAGCTTCGAGCGGCTATCTCTACTCATTTCTATAGCCAGGTTACACTGGTTAATATACATAGTAACCGATTTGTCAAATGTACCGGACCCATAATATCTGTCGGAATACATATTAAAGCAGTCTATCGCTTTTCCGTAATCACCTCTGAGTTGATATGCTTTCCCTGTAAGCAACAACACATCTTCGGCAACCTCATGGTCCAGATCATATGCTTTCAGAAAAAAATCAAGTGATTTAAGAGGCTCAGAACCAAAAAGGTAACAAACACCAATATTATAATTCAGGGCTGCATTCTCACTATTGTATTCATCAGCAATAAGGTAACTGATTATTGCTTCAGGATACATGCCTTCTCCTTTTTCAAACATGTAATCGCCGTCCTTAATACATCTCCACGCATCCCTGAACCCTTCTTTTTCAAGCCTGAAGAGCTTCTTGTCTACTTCAATGATCTTTTGTGCTCCTGCGTTTGAAACTGAAAGCAAAAAAAACAATATAAAAGCAAGTATGAACTTTTCCATTTATAGACATTTTATTGTTTAAAAATAGTAATTTAAAATCTGATTAAATACAGGCTAAGGAAATTATTTGGACAATATTCTATTAACATTTTGAATTTTACTATTTTTGTTTTGATTATATCATGCAGAAAATGGAATTCAAGTATATCAACATCGAATATATCGAAGAGATATGTGATAAATCCAAAGCATTGATTGCAGACATGATTACAATCTTTCGTGAGCAGGTCAGTGAGTTTGCCGGGGAAATGAAAAGACTTCTCAGGGAAAAAGAATATTATGAGCTGGGCTTACTGGCTCACAAAGCCAAATCGTCGGTAGCCATTATGGGCATGAAAAACCTGGCGGAAAAGCTTAAAGAGCTGGAGTTAAATGCGAAAGAAGGGATAAAAACCGAAGACTATCCTGCTCTTATTGAGGACTTCATAAAGCAAACAAACGAGGCTGTTAAAGAACTTGATAAATATCTTATTTCGTTATAGAATTTGCTATGATCAATATCGAAAAACTGGAAAACAATGTCGATCATGTCAGTTTCACTGGTTTGGAATCCTTAAATGTAATAGTAGCGGATGATATAAGGGCTGAGCTGATAAAGCTTTTTGAGGCTCCAAACTCAAAAGTGATAATTGATCTGAAGGGCATTAAATATATTGACAGTTCAGGCTTCGGCTGTTTTCTGACAACGATGAAAGCTGCAAGGAATAATTATGGCAAGCTTAAGATATGCAATATCAATACAGATGTATTATCGATCTTTAAAGCATTACAACTACACACCGTTTTGGATCTTCAGGAAGATCTTCAATCCTGCATCAACAGTTTTTGAGTAATTCCATATAGTTATTCAGTTATTCAGTTATTCAGTTATTCAGTTTTACAGTTTTACAGTTTTACAGTTTTACAGTTTTACAGTTTTACAGTTTTACAGTTTTACAGTTTTACAGTTTTACAGTTTTACAGTTTTACAGTTTTACAGTTTTACAGTTATACAGTTATACCAACTATCATATAACAAATTTGGTAACAAGCTGATTATAAGACAGACCAAAGACAAACCCTTCGACAGTCCCTTCGACGGGCTCAGGACAGGAGACTAAAGACCAACGGATATGTTCCGGATTTGTCGTTCGCCGTTTGTAGTTAGCCTTTTATATTTTCTGTAAAAAAGATTAGTAAAAAGAAAAAAAGAAGTAATAATTTAGTATTTTCATTTTTGAATTGACTAACCTCATAATCCTCAAAATAAATGAGTGAAAAAATACTTAAAGCCCTGATGCAACTCTTTGCAATTATTGCAAGGCCGGAAAGTAGTGATAGCGATCGCAGAAGTGTAGTTGAAGCATTCCTGAGAAGACAGTTGAACGAAGAACTTGTAAAAGAATATCTTGGATCATTTGATGACTTTTACCGTGACGCCCAGGAGAAGCAGAAGAAGAGCATACATAAAAAAAGACATTCAGCCGTCTCAGTAAGAATACTGAAAATCACAAATCAGATAAATGACCAGCTTACGCAAAACCAGAAAATTGTAGTTCTCGTTCAATTACTGGAATTCTGTAAATCAGACGGCACTGTGGTTACTGAAGAAGAAATTGAATTTATAAGGGCTGTAGCAGAATCATTTTATGTTGAATCCGAAGAATTTGAACTGATCCTTGAGTTTGTACTTAACGAGTTCGACAACATTCCAGATTCTCATAATATACTGATTATAGATAATAAGGAAGAAAGCATAGCTGAAAAAGTGCTTCATTTCTATAACGAGACGGTAACCGGGCAGATATGGGTGCTTGAGGTCAGTTCGGCCAATATGCACTTCATCCGTTTCACAAAAATGAATGAGTTGTATATGAACGGACAGCTTGTTCAGGAAGATAAAGTATATCCGTTTAATCCGGGCTCTTCATTAAGAGATCCAAAATCAACACCTATATATTATAGTGATATAATCAGCAAATTCAGACGTGAAGTACTTGAAGCCTCAAGGGTCGTTTATGAGGTCAAAGATCTGGAATACAGGTTTAAAAGCGGCCATACAGGAATACATAAAATGTCTTTTGAGGAAGAATCCGGCAGGCTGGTAGGTATAATGGGAGCATCCGGCGCCGGTAAATCAACGCTACTCAATGTTCTGAACGGGAATAATGTTCCCTATAGCGGCGAGGTGCAGATTAACGGGGTAGACATACACAAAGATGCCGATAAGGCTAAGGGACTTATAGGCTATGTTTCACAGGATGACCTTCTTATTGAAGAACTTACGGTTTATCAGAACCTGTATTATAATGCCAAATTATGCTTCGACAACCTCACTGAAGAAGAGATACATGAAAGAGTATCCGGTACTCTCCAAAGCCTGGGACTGTTTGAAATAAAAGACATGAAGGTAGGGAGTCCCCTGAATAAAAAGATCAGCGGAGGTCAGAGGAAAAGACTGAACATATCTCTTGAACTGATAAGGGAACCGCCCATACTGTTCCTTGATGAACCTACTTCAGGGCTTTCCTCACGGGACAGTGAGAATATACTTGACCTGCTTAAGGAACTGGCTCTTAAAGGGAAACTTCTCTTCGTGGTGATCCACCAGCCTTCAAGCGATATCTTTAAGATGTTTGACAGGCTTATAATACTTGACACAGGTGGATTTATTATATATAATGGTGACCCGATAGAATCCATTATATATTTTAAGATGAGAACCCACCAGGCAAACTATAACGAGAGTGAATGCCATCTTTGTGGTAATGTTAATCCTGAACAGGTCTTCAATATTGTCGAATCCAAGGTGCTTGATGAATACGGCAAAACAACCAATGTCAGAAAAATATCACCGAAGGAATGGAATAAGCACTATGTTGAGCACATAGTTAAAAATGAGAAAAAACTGGAGCCCGGTCACGGTATTCCGGAAATCAATTTTAAGACACCTAACAGGATCAAACAGTTCCTCGTCTTTATTAAAAGGGATATTCTGTCAAAACTTGCCGACAGCCAGTATATGCTCATGACATTACTGGAAGCACCGGTTCTGGCCTTTGCTCTTGCATACCTGATTAAGTATTTTGATGAAAGTGCCCATAACGCCGGATATACCCTGCTAAAAAACAGCAACCTTCCTGTATACCTGTTTATGTCAGTCATTGTTGCTATTTTTATGGGATTGACAGTCAGCGCCGAGGAGATAATCAAAGACAGGAAGATACTGAAGAGAGAAGCATTCCTTAACCTCAGTTGGAACAGTTACCTGATGTCAAAAGTAACCGTACAACTTGTAATATCGGCCATACAGGCATTCGCATTCGTTCTCGTGGGAAACGGGATAACAGAGATCAGGGGCATGTGGTTTGAGTACTGGCTTGTCCTATTCTCCTGCTGGGCCAGTGCTAACATGCTGGGATTACTCATCTCTGACAGTTTTAAAGCAGTGGTTACCATTTATATGCTAATACCATTTTTGGTAATACCACAGATAATCCTGAGCGGGGTAATGGTAAAATTTGAAAAGCTTAACCCTCAAATGTCATCTCCGTCCAAAATACCTTTATATGGAGAATTTATTGTTTCCAGATGGGGATATGAAGCTCTTGCAGTAAAACAGTATAAAGACAACAAGTATGAAAAACAGTTTTACGAGTATGATAAGATAATGAGCCTGGCTAATTATAAAAAGATATACTGGTATAATGATCTTAAGCAAAGGATAAGCACTGTCAGGGACAAGCTGGAAAGAAAACAACTGGATGAAGATTTTAAGAATGATCTGCTGGTACTGAGAAACGAGATCGGCAAAGAGATGAAATTCGTACCTGCCCTTGAATTCAATTACATCGATCAGTTGATCCCGGAAAGGGTAACTGCAGATGCCATCGATGCAGCCGAAAGGTATATAGAAATTCTTAACAGCAGCTATAAAAAAACATATAATAAAAATTTTAACGAGAAAGACCTTATTGTTACCAGGGCAATGGAAGAGGATGCCGATGCATTTATCAGGCTCAAAGAAGATCATTTCAATGAGAGTCTTGAAGAATTTGTCACCAATTCAAACGAGGAAGAAAGGAGCATTGAGTATAAAGGTGAAATTATTCAAAAAATAGATCCTATCTATAAAGATCCTGATTATCCTTTTATAAAAGCACATTTTTATGCTCCGAGGAAACAAGTGTTCGGCGCTTATATTGATACATTCTGGATTAACATTATAGTGATCTGGGCATGGACGGCACTCACTTATTTAGCCCTGTACTTCAGATTATTGAAGAGAATGCTGGACTCGATAGAACAATCCTCTGAACGAAGAAAAGCAAGAAGTTAATGAAAATAATAAGGGGTATGCTTAAAGCATACCCCTTATAATATGTTTTAAACCGATCCTGGTATATTATAATGAGTTCTTATTCAACTATTTCTATCATCTCGAAAGGAACTCTGATGATCGATTCATAATCTTCGCCAGCCTCCAGCATATCCTCATCATCCTCCTCGTAATACCATTTTATTTCCACATCATTTTTTGCCTTGTGAATCACTTCGAGTTTCTTGAATACATCAAGTATGCATTTCGATGAACTGGTATTGAAATATTCAAGTTTTACCTCGACAGTCGTTTTAGGTAACGGGCTATCCTTGTACTTGTCAAGCCAGTCGACAAGAGGTTTGTAAAACTCAACAGAATTTTCAGGTATTGATCTACCTTCAAGTTTAAAAACCCCCTCACTTGCATCAAAGTGAACTGTTGGGGTTTTTGGGGTTCCTTCGATAACGATCGGTTCCATATTTATAAATTTTAAATTATTAATTACTCTCTACTGCATCAATCTTTATTGAAAGACTAAAAAATGAGTACCTGTTATTATATTCATAAAATTCATATTCAAGTTTATTTCCCGTTTTGCGGGCAATATCTACCAAACCGAGTCCGCCTCCGCCTTTAGCCGATATCTTTTGGTGATGAAGAATAAATTTATAAAGTTCCTTTATTTCTTCAGCAGTTGAACTATTAATTTTCAATAATTTTTCCTCAAGATTACTGACTTTCTCTCTGGTTATGAAATTTCCTGCAACGATAAGATAGCCTGAAGTATTCCTGTTTATTATAATTAATCCGAACCTTTTACTCTCCTGGTCAAAAAAATCTTCCGGAACTATATCGACATGATGATACAGGTTCTGAAGGCTCTCAACCAGTACATTATAGACTTTCTTCCTTATCCTGGACGGATCATTGGCCTCTTCGGTTTTCTTCTCAACCGAATCGAGAATCATATTAATTACATCCGAACTAATATCACCTTTATAAGAGAAGATAACATTGTCAGTTTGCAATTCCTTAAAATAGTTCTCTACATTAAAGCTCATCAGCTTTTATTTGACTTAGGCCTTTTAATACAAGTAACAAATATAAAAAAAATCTTATGTCCAAAAAATTTATTAAGCTCCTCCTTTTTTGCTTCCACTGTAAAGCTCAAACTTTAATAATCGTACCTCCAGTTTGCCGTTATACAGAGCAATTTTTTCCGACGGTCTCAGCCCTATATGTTTAATAGCTTCGATATTTGAACTCAGTATCCATGTTTCGGATCCTGTGTATGCATGCTTAAGCCTTTCCCCTATGCCTGAATACATCCCACATATGTCATCTGTTTCCAGTCTTTCACCATAAGGGGGGTTAATAATCAAGAATAGTTCGTTCTCCTGTTTCTCCGACTCAAGAAAGTCAGCGATTCCGGTTTTTATATCTTTTTCCAGGCCGGCATTCTTTATATTTGCTCTTGCTATCTTAACAGTTTCCGGCGAAATATCCCTGCAGGTAACAGATGTCTTCAGGGATATGATCCCTGAATTTTCTTCTTCCTTTATTCTGTTAAATAATGAGAGATCATAATCAGGCCAGTTCATAAATCCGAAAAAACGCCGGTAGTATCCGGGAGGAATTCTTTTTGCCAGCATAGCTGCCTCAATAGCAATTGTCCCTGAGCCACACATAGGATCCAGCAAAGGCTTTTCCATGTCCCAGCCGCTAAGCCGGACAATACCTGCTGCAAGCACTTCATTTAAAGGAGCCTCCGCTTGTTTAAGCCTGTAACCTCTTTTGAATAATGGGATCACTGTGGAATCGATACTGATATCTGCTCTTTTATCACTGATATGGCAATTCAGTACTATATCAGGGTTCTTCTGCTCAACCGAAGGTCTTCTGCCCGATATCTTTCTGAACCTGTCAACAATGGCATCCTTTAAAACCAAAGCGGGATAAGCCGTATGTCTGAACAGTGATGAATGTACTACAGGGACAATATAGAAAGTCTGGCCTACAGACATCACTTTTTCCCATGGATACTCCAGTGATTTAGTATACAGATCTTTATCAGAAGAGATATTAAAACTACAGAGAGGTTTAAGTATTGATAAAGCAGTTCTCAGGGAATAATTTGCCCTGTATAATAATTCCTTGCCGCCTTCAAAGCTGACCGATCTTTTGCCTGTTCTTATATTACCGGCTCCAAGCGACTCAAGTTCGAGTTTAAGTACATCTTCCAGACCATGTAGTGTTTTAGCAAGCAACCTGTCCATGCTACTTTTCAATTCTGCAATAATGATAAATAATCACTCCGGGTTTCCAGTATCTCCACTGCCTTTCGGATAACCTCATCATCCTGGTTCACTACCTGATAATACTCCGACATATCCCATATATCCCTTGCTATAAGCCCTTTGATAATAATACGAATTTGATTCTCCGAGATACTATAGCCCTTCGCATCGAAATTAACGCCCATACTATTACCCAGTTCAATAAGCTCATTCATTTCCTTTTCGCTTAAGCTGAAATTAACCATGAACTGCCTGAAATCGGGGTAACTCCGGGTCAGCCTTTTTCTGTTCACATCTACATAATTAAGTGAATATCCGGTAATCACATTCTTGTTTACCAGGTCCCTGTAATAGTCTGAATAATCGTTTGTGTCAGCAGGCACAAATATATCAGGCATTATTCCTCCCCCTCCGTAAACCAGTCTCCTGTTTGTCAGTGTATAGAATTTTAACGAATCGGGAAAGTTAATGCTGTCAGCCGACATCATCTCACCATTTGTAAACCTTTCATAGAAATCGCTCATATACTTATCCACACCCTGTACGTATGGTCTCTGTATCAATCGCCCCGTAGGTGTATAATATCTTGCTATTGTTAATCTTACAGCCGAGCCGTCACCCAGGTTAAAAGCATTCTGCACCAGGCCCTTGCCGAACGTTCTCCGTCCTATTATCAGACCTCTGTCCCAATCCTGCATTGCACCTGCCACTATCTCACTTGCAGAAGCTGATCCCTCATCTACAAGTACTGTTATTCTGGAGCCGGTCATGTCGCCTCCTTCCCTGGTGAAGAAATCCTGCCTGGGTGTTTTAAGGCCTTCAAGGTATACGATCAGCTTTTTTTGCATAAAAAAATTATCACATATCCTTATTGCCGCTTCCAGGTATCCGCCCGTATTGCCACGCAGGTCAATTATAAGGTGCTCCATGCCTTCGGACAGTAACTGATCAAGGGCATCATTAAATTCCTGTTCGGTAGTAAGAGAAAAATTACTGAGCTTGATATACCCTACATTTCCGGTAACCATATATGAAGCCAGCAAACTGTTAACAGGTAATTCATCACGTACTATTTCATAATTCAGTTTTTGTGTCGTTCCTCTCCTGAACACACCAATATTTACACGCGTCCCTTTGTCACCAAGGAGTCTTTTTCTCACACCTGTTGTTGTAATTCCTATACCTGCAACATTCTCTCCATCGATACTTGTTATCCTGTCGCCCGGCCTTAAACCTGCTTTTTCAGATGGTCCTCCGGGCATTGGAGCAATAACCAGGATAGAATCATGCAGAATGTTGAATTCTATCCCTATCCCTTCGAAACTACCCTGTAATTTTTGATTAACCTCCTGTAGTTCTTCTTTTGAGATATAAACGGAATGGGGATCAAGGTTCTTCAATACTTCTATAATAGCCTTCTCGGTAAGCTTTTCCTGATCCGTACTGTCAACATAGAAAGCCTCTACAAGGGCCATTGCACGTCCAAATTTGAGAGTTTGCTCTGTAAAAAGCTGTGCTTCCGCCTGACACATAATAAAAAATGCGGCAAGCAGTAATATCATTCTCCTCATCATGTTTTTAATCTGTTTCTTTCTTATTTTATACAAACGGACACAGTTCCCTGTTTCCCATTAAAACTCCTTTTCAACCTATCTCAACTTCATTCAACCGTTCGTCGTTTGTCTTTTGCCATTCGTCTTTCGTCGTTATCATTATCTCATAATCGTGGACTAATCCCTAATCCCTAATCCCTAATCCCTAGTCCCTAGTTCCTAGTTCCTAATACCTATTCCCATTCTATAGTAGCAGGAGGTTTGGAGCTAATATCATAAACCACCCTGTTGATACCCTTAACCCTGTTAATTATTGTATTGGACATTCTGCCCAGAAAATCATACGGAAGATGGGACCAGTCTGCAGTCATACCGTCAGTTGAGTATACCGCTCTAAGCACAACTGTATATTCATAAGTACGTTCGTCACCCATAACGCCGACTGATTGCACAGGCAATAAGATCACGCCGGCCTGCCACACTTCATCATACAGCCCTTCTTCTTTCAGTCCTTCAATGAAAATATTATCCGCTTCCTGTAAAAGATTTACTTTCTCTCTTGTTACGGGGCCGATTATTCTTATTGCCAGTCCCGGGCCGGGAAACGGATGTCTCTTAAGTATTAAATCCGGCATTTCCATGGCGGCTCCCACCTTTCTTACTTCGTCTTTAAACAACAGTCTCAAAGGCTCGACCACTTTAAGGTTCATCAATTCGGGCAGACCTCCGACGTTATGATGTGATTTAATTGTTGCAGAAGGGCCGTTAACTGAAACCGATTCGATAACATCAGGGTATATAGTACCCTGTGCCAGCCATCTGACATCCTTAACATTTTTTGCTTCTTTTTCAAATACCTCTATGAACAACTTTCCTATGATCTTTCTCTTTTTTTCAGGCTCTTCCACTCCCTCAAGCCGGTTGAGAAACTCATCTCTGGCATCAACTCCGTTAACATTAAGTCCCAGGCCATTATACGACTGTAACACTTTATTGAACTCATTTTTCCGCAACAATCCGTTGTCGACAAAGATACAGGTCAGGTTTGATCCTATTGCTTTATTCAGCAGGTATGCTGCCACGGAGGAATCAACGCCTCCGCTAAGGCCCAGTACGACCTTTTCATCCGACAGTTTATTTCTAAGTTCGTTTATCGTATCCTCAACAAATGAACCGGGCGTCCAGTCGGGAGAACAGCCGCAGATAACTGTTACAAAATTGTCAAGTATTTTCTTTCCCTCAACCGTATGATATACTTCGGGGTGAAACTGTATTCCCCAGGTTTTCTCGCCCCTGATATGGTAAGCTCCTATCCTTACATTCCCGGTAGAGCCTATTATTACATAATCTGACGGTATTTGTTCAATAGTATCTCCATGTGACATCCACACCTGCGTACCTTTACCGATACCGTCAAAAAGCTGATCCTCATTATCGATATATACAAGATTTGCCCTACCATATTCCCGTGTTTCGGAAGCCTGCACACGTCCGCCAAAATAATGAGCCAGATACTGTGCACCATAACATACACCAAGAAGAGGCAATTGACCTTTAATATTACTCAGGTCAGGTATGGGTGCACCTGTATCCCTGACTGAAAACGGGCTGCCCGACAATATTACTCCTTTAATACTGTCATCAGGTAACGGACAATTGTTATAGGGATGTATCTCGCAATAAACATTCAATTCACGGACCCGCCGGGCAATGAGTTGGGTATACTGAGACCCGAAATCCAGTATTATTATTCTTTCATGCACCTTAATATCATTATAATTAATTATTGATGAACAAAGATAAGGATTCTTTTAAAAGGTACCTGTTCTGATCAAACAGGAATTACCATTCCTTCCTCTGCTGCATATGTCTCGGGAAAAATTTGTCTGGCCTCCTGAAGCAAATTGCTGATATCTTTATATCTGGCTGAGAAATGTCCTATGATCAATTTGCCGGCTCCGGCATCCCGTGCTGTCATTGCAGCCTGTCCGGCAGTTGAATGCCCTGTCATATCAGCCAGTTCCTCTTTTTCGGATGAAAAAGTAGCTTCATGATAAAGAAGGCCTACACCCTTCACAAGATCTGAAAGCCTACTAAAATATCTTGTATCAGTACAGTATGCAAATGATCTTGGCTCCGGAGGATCTGTAGTTATTTCCTTATTTGGGATACATATGCCGTCGTCGGTATAAAAGTCCTCTCCCTTTTTTATTTTCTGTATCCATGACAATGATATCCTGTATTCAGCAATAGCTTCCCTAACAATATTCCTCTCTCTTTCCTTTTCCCTGAAAAGGAAACCGTATGAAGGGACCCTGTGATCGAGGGGCAATGATAATACCGAGATACTTTTGTTCTCAAATATTTTCACAGGATCCTTACCTTTCAGCGGAACAAAATTAATATCGAAATTCAGGTGAATATCAAAATCGGAAAGGTGTTGATACAGTATCCTGTCAAAGGGTTCAGGGGCAAAAAGGTTAAGTGATACTTTCCGGCCTGAAAGGTTTAATGTCGACAACAGGCCGTAAAGGCCGAAAATATGATCTCCATGAAGATGACTAATAAAAATATTATGAATCTTCCCGTACCTGATCTTATATTTGCGTAGCTGCATCTGTGTCCCTTCCCCGCAATCGAGCAAAAAAAACCGCTCATGAGCATTTAGCACATGAGCGGAAGGATATCTTTTTGATGTAGGCAGGGCTGAACTGCTTCCCAGTATAGTCAACTCAAAGGTCACCCTGCCGACAATATCTTATGATATCACTTTTACTGCATCCTCAACTGATTCTGTAATATTCAGAACCGTATCAAGCTGAGAAATAGTAATCAGTCTTTCGACAGCATCATTCAATCCACAGAGAACAAACGTTCCTCCGGCATTTTTACAAAGTCTGTTTGCAACCAGAATTGCACTCAGACCTGAAGAATCACAATATTCGCATTTCTCCAGATCGAGAATAATATTCTTTTCTCCCTTGCCTGAGACAAGTACCAACTCTGATTTAAGCGCCGGTGCAACATGAGTATCGAGCTTTTCAGTCTGGACCTGAATTAAAGTGCTGTTGTTTTGGCTTTCAATATTAAAATCCATGACTTTCAAAATTTATTAGCTCTAATTTAACTATTTTTTCTCAGATTTAGAAGATTTGTTCTCTTTTTCTTCCATTTCCTCCTTAAGTGATGCAAGATCAGTTATATCACCAAGGGTTGTTTTTTCAAGGTTTGACTTGATCTTTTTTGCGGCTCTCCTGGTAGCTGCAGCTTCACTTTTCTTGGCTCCTTTTTCTGCTGACCTTTTTTCGTCTTCAAATATTCTGCTGTGAGACAGAATTATCTTCTTTGCGCCTTTGTTAAACTCGATTACCTTAAATTTAAGTTTCTCGTCTACCTTGCCGCTGGTTCCGTCTTCTTTAACAAGATGTTTTGGTGTAACAAATCCTTCTACACCATATGGCAGTGCAACCACAGCTCCTTTATCAAATACATCTATGATTGTTCCTTCATGTATTGTATCTACTTCAAAAACATCTTCAAAAACATCCCATGGATTTTCTTCCAGTTGCTTATGCCCAAGGCTTAGCCTGCGGTTTTCCTTATCAATTTCAAGGACCACTACTTCAATCTCGGAATCGATAGAAGTAAATTCTGCCGGATGTTTTATCTTCTTGGTCCATGACAGGTCTGAAATATGAATAAGTCCGTCAACACCTTCTTCAATCTCTACAAATACACCGAAGTTTGTAAAATTACGTACCCTGGCTTTATGTGTGCTGCCAACAGCATATTTTTCTTCGATTTTCTCCCATGGATCAGGTTTGAGTTGTTTGATGCCAAGTGACATTTTCCTCTGTTCCCTGTCAAGTGTTAAAATAACAGCTTCAACTTCATCTCCCACATTCATAAACTCCTGTGCACTTCTGAGGTGCTGAGACCAGGACATTTCCGACACGTGAATCAATCCTTCAACACCGGGTGCTATTTCAACAAATGCTCCATAATCGGCCATTACAACAACCTTACCTTTAACTTTATCACCAATGTTCAGATTCTCATCAAGTGAATCCCACGGGTGTTCTGTAAGCTGTTTCAATCCAAGTGCAATTCTCTTTTTGTCATCATCGAAATCAAGTATTACAACATTCAGTTTCTGATCGAGTTGCACTATCTCTTCAGGATGATTGACCCTGCCCCAGGAAAGGTCAGTTATATGTATCAAACCATCAACTCCGCCGAGATCTATAAAGACACCATATGAAGTGATGTTTTTAACTGTACCTTCAAGTACCTGTCCTTTTTCCAGCTTTGCAATGATCTCTTTCTTTTGAGACTCAAGCTCAGCTTCAATAAGCGCTTTGTGTGAAACTACAACGTTCTTGAATTCATGGTTAATCTTAACAACTTTAAATTCCATTGTCTTCCCTACATAAATGTCATAATCCCTGATAGGTTTGACATCTATCTGCGAACCGGGGAGGAAGGCCTCTATACCGAATACATCCACTATCATACCGCCCTTTGTCCTGCATTTTATATAACCGTTGATGATCTCGTCTTTTTCCAGGGCCTCGTTCACTCTGTCCCATGATTTCAATGCACGCGCTCTTTTATGGGACAATACCAACTGACCTCTCTTGTCCTCCTGGCTCTCAACATACACTTCCACTTTATCACCAACCTTAAGGTCAGGGTTGTACCTGAACTCATTCAGGCTGACGACACCTTCGGATTTATATCCTATATTTATTACGACTTCCCTCTTATTCATCGATATGACTGTACCCTCTATAACCTCATCTTCGGCTATTGTAGAAAGGGTTTTGTCATACATCTCTTCATATTCCTTCTGCCTTGGTGATTGTCTGGTTTCTTCTTTTTCAAAAGCATCCCAATCGAATTCTACGCTATCATCAGCATGTTCTTTTGAAACAACCTCTTCTTTGACCTCAGCTACAGGTTCTTCTGCTTTTACCTCTTCCTTTTCCTCTTTGACCTCAGCTACAGGTTCTTCTGCTTTTACCTCTTCCTTTTCCTCCTTGACCTCAGCTACAGGTTCTTCTGCTTTTACCTCTTCCTTTTCCTCCTTAACCTCAGCTACAGGTTCTTCTGCTTTTACCTCTTCTTTTTCTTCCTTAACCTCAGCTACAGGTTCCTCTGCTTTTACCTCTTCCTTTTCTTCCTTAACCTCAGCTACAGGTTCCTCTGCTTTTACCTCTTCCTTTTCCTCCTTAACCTCAGCTACAGGTTCCTCTGCTTTTGCCTCTTCTTTTTCTTCCTTAACCTCAGCAGTAGCGGGCTCTTCGGATGCTAATTCATTTCCAGGGGTTTTGCTTTCTTCCTGTTTTTCATTTAAAGATTCCTCAACATCAGACTTAACTTCTTTACCAATGTTTTCGTCGTTGTTTTGTTTTTTATTTTCTTCAGTCATGATTTAATTAAATAATCTAATAATTAATAAGTTAGACATTATTTTGTATAAAATTGGATGCAAAAATACTCAAACCTCGCGTAAACTCCTAATTCTTGATAAAATTTGTTACTAACAACTATCATATAATAAATTCGGTAACAAGCTGATTATAAAACAGACAAAAGACAAACGACTAACGGCAAAAGGCAAAAGGATAGGATTCGCCGTTCGTCTTTGGTCGTTAGTTTTTAGTCTCTTCATATGATATTGCAGCGCAATAGACGAACTAATATATAGCATGGAGTCCGATCATGGACATTTCTCCGGTGTCTGTTCAAAGAATAAACAAGGCCTTAGGTTTTTTTTCTATCTTTGTTTCTGCCAATAACAATTGAATCGGATGAAGCGCATTCTGGTTACCGGGGGAGCAGGGTTTATAGGCTCCCATCTATGTGAAAGTCTGTTAAATCATGGTAATGAGGTCATTTGTACTGACAACTTCTTTACCGGATCAAAAGAGAATATATCTCATCTGCTTGGGCAGCCGTATTTTGAGTTGATCAGGCATGATATAACAATGCCCCTTTACGCAGAGGTTGATGAGGTATATAACCTTGCCTGTCCCGCATCTCCCATACACTATCAGCACAATGCGATAAAAACTGTCAAGACCTCGGTAATGGGTTCCATAAACATGCTTGGACTGGCAAAAAGGACAGGTGCAAAAATACTTCAGGCTTCAACAAGTGAAGTATACGGAGACCCGGAAGTACATCCCCAGCCTGAAAATTATTGGGGTAATGTAAATACGCTCGGTCCCAGATCATGCTATGACGAAGGGAAGAGATGCGCAGAAACGCTATTTATGAATTATTACCTGCAGAATAATGTAAGGATAAAAATAGCAAGGATTTTTAATACATATGGTCCCAGAATGATGATGAATGATGGCAGGGTTGTATCTAATTTTATAATACAGGCCCTGCGAAACGAGCAGATAACCATTTACGGTGATGGGAGCCAGACAAGAAGCTTTCAGTATATAGATGACCTGATCAATGGAATAAAGATCCTTATGGAGACAGATGATTCTTTTACGGGACCTGTTAACATAGGGAATCCTGAGGAAATCACAATTAAGGAGATGGCCGACAAAATTATAGGTATGACCGGATCAAGATCTAAAATAGTATACCATCCTATTCCCCAGGATGATCCCATGCGAAGAAAACCCGATATAGAACTGGCCAGAAAAAAGCTAAACTGGGAGCCTGTATATAATCTGGAAGAAGGTTTAGGCAATACAATTAAGTATTTCAAAGAAAAACTATCATTATGAAAGGCATAATACTTGCAGGAGGCTCAGGAACAAGGCTCCATCCTGTAACAAAGACCATATCAAAACAGATACTGCCGGTTTATGACAAACCGATGATCTACTATCCTCTGTCCGTATTAATGCTGGCAGGCATAAGGGATATACTGATCATAAGTACTCCAAAAGATATCGGCCTTTTCAGAGAGCTTTTGGGTGATGGTTCAAAAATAGGACTAAGGTTCAGCTATGAAATACAGGAAAGCCCGGACGGGCTTGCCCAGGCTTTTCTGATAGGGGAAAAATTCATTGGTAAGGATAATGTATGTATGATTTTAGGTGATAATATATTCTATGGCCATGGGTTCGGTGATACGCTCATGAAAACTGCCGGGTTAACTGAAGGCGCCTGTGTTTTCGGTTATTATGTAACCGATCCCGAACGATATGGTGTGGTAGAGTTTGATAAGGGAGGCAATGTGCTCAGCCTTGAGGAAAAGCCCTTAAAGCCCAAATCAAACTATGCCGTGACCGGACTTTATTTTTATGATAATACTGTAATCCAGAAGGCAAAAAAGTTAAAACCTTCAAAAAGAGGGGAACTGGAGATTACTGATCTGAATAAGTTATATCTCGATGAAGGAAAGCTTAAAGTAAGGCTGATGGGAAGGGGGATGGCCTGGCTGGATACCGGCACACATGAAAGCATGCTGCAGGCATCGAATTTTGTTGCCACTCTTGAACAAAGACAGGGATTAAAGGCGTCCTGTATTGAGGAAATAGCCTATAAAAAAGGATTTATTGACAGGCAGCAATTATTGCTGATTGCTAAAGAACTGGGTAAAAGCCAGTATGGCAGGTATCTTAAAAACATTGCAAGCGAAAAATATATTGTATTGAATAATATTGATAATAAATAATATATGAATATTATTGCCACGGAATTCAAAGGGTTATATATCATAGAACCAAGGGTTTTTGCAGACAAACGGGGGTATTTTTTTGAAAGTTATAACCAGAATATCTTAAATCTCAACAAACTGTCGTTTACTTCATTACAGGATAATGAATCATTCTCTACAGGAAATGTGGTCAGAGGTCTTCATTATCAGTTAAACCCGATGGCACAAGCCAAACTTATCAGGGTCATAAAAGGACATATAAGAGATGTAGTACTTGATATCAGAAAAGGATCATCCACTTATGGAAAATGGAAATCCGTGAACCTCGACTCAGGCTCAAAAAAACAATTATATATTCCCCGGGGCTTTGCACACGGGTTTTCAGTTCTGAGCGACGAAGCTATAATACTATATAAATGTGATAATTACTACAGCCCGGAACATGAAAGGGGTATAGCATTTAACGACCCCTCGCTTTCAATAGACTGGGGTATTGATCCTGGTAAAATAAACGTAAGTGACAAAGACGGTAACAACCCACTGTTCAGTAACGCGGAAAATAATTTTAGTTTTGATCATGAACAGGATAATAATAACGGGTAGTAAAGGGCAACTGGGAAAGGAACTATTTAAAATACATAAGGAAATTCCTGATGCGGAATTCCTTTTCTATGATATAGATCAGTATGACCTGACCGATCCTGATCATGTTCTGGAAATGTTACGTCTTAACAAACCTTCATTCCTTGTTAACTGTGCTGCCTATACGGCAGTTGATAAGGCTGAAGAAGAACCTGCAACAGCATTTGCCGTAAATGCAGAGGCTGTCAGGAATATTGTGAATGCTTCAAAAAAACTGAATAACCTGAGATTTATTCATATTTCAACAGATTTTGTTTTTGATGGCAATAATAATAAGCCTTATACCGAAGATATAGCTCCCGGCGCCTTATCAACGTATGGCAGGAGCAAACAAAAGGGAGAAGAATATGCATTGTCATACAAACATTCATTGATCATACGTACATCATGGCTCTACTCTGAATATGGGGCCAACTTTGTTAAAACCATACTCAGACTGGCTGATGAACGTGACAGCATCAATGTTGTAAATGACCAGACAGGAACTCCGACATGGGCTGCCGACCTTGCATCAGCTATCATGAATATCCTCAAACAGTCAGTTTGTGATATTAACAATTTTGCTCCTGGTATTTATCACTATAGTAATGAAGGCCAGTGCAACTGGTATGACTTTGCCAGGGAAATAAAAAGGATAAAAGGACTTGATCTGGAAATTAATCCTGTCAGCACCAGGGAGTATCCCTTACCTGCAAAAAGACCTTCCTTTTCGGTTATGAATCTGGAGAAGATAAAGAAAACTTTCGGGATAAAAATACCGTCGTGGCAGGAAAGCCTTGAACAACTTCTGAAACGAATCTGATACTATTATGAACGATAAACTTAAAGAAACAGTCTACAGGAAAGCAGAAGCCTGGACCTCTGAAGAATATGACGAAGACACGAGAAACGAAGTTATTGATATGATCAATAATGATGAAAAAAAGCTTGTAGATTCATTTTACAGGGATCTTGAATTCGGTACCGGCGGGTTAAGAGGAATAATGGGAGCCGGTACTAACAGAATGAACAGGTACACAGTTGGGATGGCAAGCCAGGGACTGGCAAACTACCTGACAAAAAGTTTCCCTGACAGAAAGATAAGCGTCGCAATAGCTCACGATTGCAGAAAAAACAGCAGGTTGTTTGCCGAGATTGCTGCAGGAATATTTTCTGCCAATGCTTTCCGGGTTTATTTATTCGAATCACTCAGGCCAACACCTGAATTATCATTTGCTATAAGGCACCTTGGATGCCAGAGCGGTGTAATAATAACAGCTTCTCATAATCCTCCCGAATACAATGGGTATAAAGCCTACTGGGATGACGGTGGCCAGGTTACCGACCCTCATGATATAAACATAATTGAGGAGGTTCAGAAAATCAGATCTGTTTCCGAAATAAAATTTGACGGGCCTGATGAAAATATTAAAATAATTGGCAGGGAAATAGATGATCTGTTCATAGAAACAATTCGTAAAATAAGCCTCAATCCGGATTGTATTCAAAAACATAGCGATATTGGCATTGTGTATACTCCGATACATGGCACCGGGAAAAAGATCATTCCCGATACTCTGAGGACTTTCGGTTTCAAAAATATTATTAATGTTCCTGAACAGGATATTGAGGACGGTAACTTCCCTACGGTTAAATCGCCGAATCCCGAAGAGCCTGCCGCATTTGCCATGGCACTGGAAAAAGCCGGGAAATATGGAGCCGAAATAGCTCTCGCCACCGATCCGGACGGCGACAGGCTGGGTGTGGCAGTGAAAGACAGATCCGGAGCATTTGTGTTGCTAAACGGAAACCAGACAGCCGCAATCCTTACCTGGTATATAATCTCCCAGATGAAGGAGAAAAAAATGCTGACAGGGAATGAATATATTATCAAAACAATAGTAACCTCGGATATCCTTGATATAATTGCCGGGAAAAACGGAGTAAAATGCTTTAATGTACTGACCGGCTTTAAATATTTTGCAAAACTTATTAAGAGCCTTGGGGATAACCAAAAATATATCGGAGGAGGCGAGGAAAGCTTCGGATACCTTCCGGGAGACTATGTAAGGGATAAGGATGCGGTAGGATCATGCGCGCTGATCTCAGAAGTGGCAGCCTTTGCTGCATGTCGCGGTAAATCTGTTTTCGAACTGTTGATCGATATTTATCTCGAGTATGGTATATACAGGGAAAAACTCGTTAATATCGTAAGAAAAGGGAAAGAAGGAGGTGAAGAAATAAAAAAAATGATGAAAAAATTCAGGGAAAAACCTCCATTGAAAATAAACAACTCCAGAGTAATAAAAATAATCGACTATCAGAGTGGTATATCAAAAGATATAGATTCAGGGGAATCAGTATCTGTTGAGATTGAAAAGAGTAATGTACTGCAGTTCTTCCTCGAAGATGGCACCAAAATATCGGTAAGACCTTCAGGCACAGAGCCAAAAATCAAGTTCTATTTCAGTGCCGGCGACAAGCTGGTGAAGCCTGATGATTATGAAAAGAAAGAGTCCGAACTTGATGCAAAGATTGAGGCAGTGATAAATGATATTTTGAAACATGCTGAGTAAAAAACATTTGTCGTTCGTAGTTTAACGACTCAACAGAGACAAACCTAACGACGAACGATGATCGGAAAGTATAAAAAGTTGAGAATGGGTTGAGAATGGGTTGAGAATGAGTTGAGAATGAGTTTAGGTGGTTATGTTATAATAGCACTAAATGCCTACTAATTAACTAATTAACTAATTAACTAATTAACTAATTAACCTTAAACTTCAACAACTTAACGTTTAATTATTCAACTATTCAACTTCTTTTACCCAGACAGAAACTGAAAAACACGGAATTAAAACAACCGGTATAATGAAATCATACAGAAAGGAACTTTGGTTTAATACGTCTTCAAGGCGTGAGCTTATAAATATAACAGGGCAGGTAAATAATGCCCTGATGGAAAGCGGCATAAAAGAAGGTTTATGCCTGGTAAATGCCATGCATATTTCCGCATCAGTCTTTATCAATGATGATGAGCCCGGTCTACATCAGGATTTTGAAAACTGGCTGGAAAAGCTGGCACCGGAAAAGCCCTACTCACAATACAGGCATAATGATGGCTTTGAAGATAATGCAGATGCTCATATTAAAAGGACTCTTATGGGCAGGGAGGTAATTGTTGCCGTAACAGATGGAAAGCTTGATTTCGGACCATGGGAACAGATTTTCTATGGTGAGTTTGACGGTAAACGAAGAAAAAGAGTCCTGGTTAAAATAATCGGTGAATAAAATGGTATTAAACCTCAGAGTAGAACTCTAAACTCATCTTTTCGGAGTAGAACTACAAGGAGTTAAACCACCAACCCGTCCTCAGAGAAAAACCCGGAAGAAAAGTTTACAAGGTAAAGATTATCCGTTGCCCTGGTAACAGCAGTATACAGCCACCGCAGGTAATCAAGTGTAGGATCCTTTTTGTTAAACATCCCCTGGTCAATAAATACCTTTTCCCACTGGCCACCCTGTGCCTTATGACAGGTCACAGCATAGGCAAATTTTATCTGAAGGGCATTGTAATACGGGTCATTCCGTACAGCTTCAAACCTTTTCTTCTTCGTATTAAGCTCCTCATAATCCAGGAGAACATTTTCAAACAGCATCTTGTTTTGTTCGGATGAGAGTGAAGCTGTTTCCGAGTAAAGGGTGTCAAGAATTACCTTTACTTCAAGTTCAACAGAATAATCTATAAAAACAAGAACCATATCGGCAAACCTGAAACCATACCTCTGTTCCGTTCCCTTTACTCTTTTTATTTGTGCAATATCTCCATTAGCTATGAAATCGATATTCTCATTCCCGCTTACCCAGTGGTAATTGTTTTTTACTATCATTATCATATCCCCCGCCGATATTTCCTCCTCCCTGAACAGAATCCTGTTACGTATGCCCTGGTTATACCTGTTAGCCATCCTGTTTGAATTCACTATGATAACTGTACCGTCGGTACCTGAATATGAATATGATTGCTCTATTTCCTCCAGCAATGATTCCCCGGTTACTCTGTATACGTCATCATACCGGTTAATTAGAAATGACGGAACTGTAATATCATTCTCTGTTATTTTCCTCCTGATCTGTGTTGCGTTCATTAAAATACCTGAATCCCTGGTCTGTCTTACTACTTCCCTTAGCTCAGATGAAACAATATTAAAGCCATACAATGCAAGATCGCTTTTACTCAAAGCAGGACTCAGCACAGAACCAACCGGGGGCAACTGTGCAGTATCCCCCACAAGTATCAGTTTGCAATTTCTTCCCTTGTATACATATTCAATCAGATCATCAAGCAGCCGTCCGCTTCCGAACATTGTTGTTTCAGCTATCTCTCCGGATATCATTGATGCTTCATCTATAATAAAAAAAGTATCCCTGTGAAGGTTCCGGTCCAGCTCAAATCGCCCCATGCCGTCAGAGCTGCTCTTCTGTCTGTAAATATGTTTATGAATAGTAAACGATGATTGTCCGGTATAGGAAGTGAGGACCTTGGCAGCTCGTCCTGTCGGAGCAAGAAGGACAGCCTCAAGTCCGAACTTATCAAGGCTTCTCACAATGGCACTTATAAGGCTTGTTTTACCGGTACCTGCATAACCCGTAAGAAGACAGATACTGTCGTTACTGTTTTCTGTAATAAATGATGCAATTATACCAATAGCAGCAACCTGATCACCGGTTGGCTGATACCCCAGATTATCGAACAGTATTCTTTCAATATGTGACTGTATCATTAATGTCTAATTTAGACCGGGTCAGTTTGGTATTCAATTTATTTTTTTAATTTTGTAGCAAACATAACCAAACTTATCTAACAATAAAAAAAATGAATACAGTTGTACGGGTTTTCTTAATCGGAGCAATCATAGTCCTGAGTTACCTTCTGATAGACAGCATAATGAATCCTATTCGTTTTAATAATGAAAGAGATAAAAGAGAGGGGGCTATTAAGGAAAGACTTATAGATATCAGGACAGCCCAGGTAGCTTTTAAATCCAAATACGGTAGATATACAGGTAGCTTTGATACACTTATTACTTTTGTTAAAACAGACTCTTTCCCCCTTATTTATAAAGAAGGATCAGTAACCGATCAAATGATAGAAGATTGGGGGCGTAATGCTGAAAGGGAAGCACTGCGAAGAGGTCTTATCGTGCGCGACACATCCTATACAACTGTACTGGATTCTATATTCATGCCTGGCTTTCCGGTTGATTCTCTCAGGTATGTACCTTTCTGCGGGAATACTGAATTTAACATGGAAGCAGCTGTGGTGGAAACAGGATCTAAGGTAAAAGTAGAAGTATTTGAAGCATCGGTACTGAATAATATCTTCCTCAGCGGACTTGATAAGCAGCTTATAATCAATTACAATGCACTTCGCGATAAAATAACAGGTTTTTCGGGAATGCGGGTTGGAAATATAAGTGAACCTAACAATAATGCGGGGAACTGGGAGAACTAACAGTCTTTCATATGTATGAAAAAGAACTGTTTGACGAAACACTGGATATAAACTCAACAAATAATTATGAAATATCCATTCAGATTGGGCTGAATGGATTTTCTTTTTGCCTCCTTGACAATATCAGAAGCAGGTTTGTCATGTTCAGGGAATATAAACTCAGCGGTAAGGAAATAAACATTGCGACAGAAATAAACAATATAGTAACACGTGATGAGTTTCTTGCAAAACAATACCGGAGATACAGAATTATTTATAACACGGAACGGAGTACTATTGTTCCCTATTCACTTTTCGACCCGGCATTAAAAACCGATTACTTCAAACTTAACCATAATCTTGAAGAAGGATACATGGTATCCAATAACAGGCTTGAGGAACCTGATGCATACCTTCTTTTCGATTTGAGAAAGGATATTTTTGACCTCTCCTGCACTCTCTTTCCTGATGCCAGCCTGAACCACCAGGCCAAACCACTGCTTAATTCATCTTTCAGGATAAGCAGAAAAACCAAAGAAGAGTATATAAGAATCCATTTCGAAAGCAGCTTCTTTATACTGATTATAATAAAAGATAATGAACTGCAGTTTTACAATACTTTCAGGGTCCGGAATGATTCCGACATCCTTTACTTTCTTCTGAACAGCTTTAACCGTTTCAGCATAGATTCAAGTCAACCGGTATGGCTTAGTGGTAATATATCAAAACAGGATGATCTTTACAGTAATCTTCTGAAATATATTAAAACCCTTAGGTTCGCGTATCCGGAAGGCGAATATTCACTAAGTTATATTTTTGACGAAATGGCAACCTATCGTTACTGTAATCTATTTAATATAGTTTCTTGCGCATAATCGGGGGTGACCATAAAGGAAGAATAGTAAAACCGCCTGCAGGTCTTGATCTCAGACCGACAACAGACCTTGCGAGGGAAAGCCTTTTTAATATTCTGAGTAACAGACTGTACTTCGAAGAGCTGAAGGTCCTTGACCTGTTTGCCGGAACAGGCAGCATAAGCTATGAATTTATATCAAGGGGGGCCTCCCTGGTACATGCAGTTGAAATAAAACCACGTCATGCATTTTTTATCAGGCAGACTTCGCAGGAATACAATATGACAAGGTTAAAGGTTTATATTTCCGATGCAAGAAAATTCATCGGCAGGCTATCGTTCAAATATGATCTAATATTTGCCGACCCTCCTTATGATCTAAAATGGCTCCCGGATATACCCTCTATGATATTTGATAATGAATGTCTGGCGCAGAACGGTCTTTTTATACTGGAACATCCTAAAGATTACGACTTCAGTAACCATACTCACTGGTATGAACACCGCAAATACGGATCGGTTAATTTTACTTTCTTCAGGATGCCATCCTGACCCGGCATGTACCTACAGGAAAATTGGAAGACTGGAATGATGGAAGACTGGAATGATGGAGTAATGGAAGACTGGAATGATGGAGTAATGGAAGACTGGAATGATGGAATGATGGAGTAATGGAGTAATGGTAAATAGAAGGGGACTGGGGATTAGGGACAAGGGATCAGGCAGAAGAGAAGAGATGAGAAACGAGAAGGCACAGATCTTCCGCCTGCGCTGAAGCTTTGACGGACGGAGAGAGATCCGCGCCAGCAAAGGGGACAAGAAGCCCAATATACTAATATACCAATACACCAATATACAAATTAACTTGTGGACTGTGGACTGGAATAACCTTTCGTCTTTAGTCTCATTAAACTCATTCTCAACTCATTCTCAACTTTTTAAACCATTTTGCCGTTTGTCTTTAGTCGTTTGCCGTTTGTCTTGATTAATCTCTGAACCATTTTATATATCTTTATGTTTATAAGTAAAAAACTACTATCATGAAAATAATATCACTGGACAAGGTTGAAAAGAAAAAAGTAAATATGGAAGGAGCATCAGGCGCGTGGAAACAGATGCCACTGGGCAGTAAAGACGGCGTGCCTGTATATTCCTACAGGGTTTTTACTGTTGAGCCCGGCGGTCATACACCTTTCCATAATCATTCTTATGAGCACATGAATTATATCATTGAAGGTGAAGGAGCTCTTGTAAATGAAAAAGGAGAGGAAAAAAACCTTAAAGCCGGCGATTTTGCTCTCGTAGATCCGGACGAAATGCATCAGTACCGTAATAAAGGTGACAAACCCTTTAAAATGATCTGCGGAGTTCCCAGGGAATTCGAATGATTATTGCTTTACAGATTAAAGCTCATCATCATATAAGGGGCAAATACTGACCGAAAATATCATAATTACCTGTTTATGATAAACTTCCTGGAAATGAACATTTTGTTCTTATATAATACAAGGTTGTAGAAGCCGTTTGAACATGATTCAAGACCTATTCTTGCCTTATTACCACTGTGATAACCGGTATATATAATTCTCCCCTCACGGTCGAATATCATAATCTTCACCCTTCCGGCAGGAGCATATTCAACATTAAGGATATCCCTTACCGGATTTGGATATATATTCAGATATTCATTATCCATGTCAATAATATCAATACCCTCTGTAATAACTGTATCAAGAGCAAAAGCATTCATTACGAAACATGATTTGTCGGCTTCTTCCTGGGCAAGCTTGTTAAAAATGAGTTCGACATCGGAACCGTCAGACTCAATTGTTGTAACAAATTTGCTAATATTGTTCAGGGTCAGGCGCCCGTTTGAAATATCAATATAATCGGTCTCATATGTGCCTGCAGCATCATTTATTATCACGGAAAAAAGACCGGTCTGCTCATGAGGATCATGATGATATGAAGTCCACTTATAAGTTCCCTCCGGCAAATCCTTTAAGGTAATCTTCAATGGATTGCCTGCTTTTTTTGTATCAGTTCCTACCCAGTCTCTAAGTAAATCAGGTGAAAGTGTGTTATCATTGCCTCCCCTGTCAACCATCAGGGCAGCACTATCTGATGCACCGGCAGCCCATGACAAAGACATCGTGATATTGGACCCAAGGGCACCGTAATATCCGTCTGCAAATGATTCAAGTTTATTGTTTAAGGCAATATATGCCGAATAGTTGTTGTCAACAGGAGTAAGATCGGTACCAAAATCTACTTTCATCGGAGTATGCTCATTACTGTCAAATGTCTTAAAGCTCCATGTTTCACCTGTTGTTTTCCCTCCTGCATTAATCTCATCCACTCTCCAGAAATATGTTGTGTTTTCCGTCAGAATTTCCGGATCAAATATTGTATCAGTCTGGTTAATCCTAAACCCGGGAGGGTTATCTGTCCCAAAATAAATATCATGGGAATCAGCCCTTTCCCCGGGTTTCCACATGAGATTTGCCAAAGTACTTTCGTGTTCCGTCCCATTTACGGGTAATAACGCCGTAGCCTGGTCAGGCGGTTCCGGTACACCTTTTACAATTAACACATAGTCTTCAGTCTCGCCCGAATAAGTATTACACGGATCCTTATAGCCGCTTCTCGTCATTCTTACCCTCAATCTTGTGGTTCCCTGAATGGCATCGGGTGGGACAATAACAGAGCCTGAACTCAGGTTCTCAATGCTGACATCAGACATATTGATGCTTTCTTCATCCCGAAATTCATTATCATTGTTCCAGTCGATCCATGCATAAACCTTTTCATATCCCGTATAATCATTCAGTTCCACATCAATACTAAGCTCTTCCTCAGTCATTACATCAGAAGATATTGTCTTATAAAAAAAATAATGCTCAAACCCGCTTGGATTATTAGCTTCACCAAAAAATACCTTTGCAATATAGGTATCTTCTTCTGTTCCTTCTGAAACGGCCGGGCAGTATTTATCTGTTGTGAAGCTCCATATTTCACCTGCAGTTTTTCCGAATGTATTAACTTCATCAACCCTCCAGTAATAAGTTGTGCTCCGCTCCAGCAGACCGGGGTCAAATAATGTATCAGTTTGATTCGCTTCCGTCACATCAGCTTCTCCGGGAAAGACTTTTCCAAAATAAATATCATGATTTGTTGACCTGATGCCCGGGCTCCATGTTACAAGAGTAGTACCTGGTATATTCAAAGCATTATTCACAGGATACGGATTTCCTGCTTTCGAAGGCAGATCTTCATTTACAGCCTTTATGTTTACTGTATAATCTTCTACTTCACCATAATAGTCACCGCATGGATCGATCGGAGAATCATAAATACTCCTTACCCTCAGGCGTGTCTCCCCCTCAACAGCATCAGCAGGAACATCAAATACGCCTGTACTGTTATTATCAGTACCAATAACCGACATATTAAGTCTTTCATCTTCCGATAAGATCATATCCCTGTCCCAGTCAATCCAGGCGCATACATAATCGGCATCCCAGTGATAGTTCATTGATACTGTAATAGAGTACTGTTCTCCCTGTATCAGATCACAAACAAGGTTTGTATAATTAGTATAGGAACTTTTACCGGAAATGTTATCGACAGAACCGAGCTTAACTCTTGTTATATAGTCAGCTGTTGTTCCCTCCCGTCCTGAAGCAGGGCAATAATAATCGGTAGTAAAGCTCCAAACATCACCCTCTTTAACACCAATTCCATTAACCTCATCAATCCGCCAGTAATATTTTGTGCCGGCAGTAAGGGCTCCCGGATCGAATGTCATATCATCCTGTTCTGTAATGAACTCCGGATCGGATGAGCTACCGAAATATATCCTGTGCGTGACCGATTGGCTTCCCGGCTCCCATTCCAGTTCAGTCATAGTACTAACGGTACCGGAGCCGTTTGCAGGGACCGGGTTTTCTGCTATTCCGGGAATATCTGCAATCACAGAAGAAGCAGTTTTAACTTTCCAGACACCTCTTCCGAATGTCCCGGCAAACAACAATCCTGAATCATAATATATTTCCAGATCACGCACAATAACGTCCGGAAAACCCAGTGAATACTGTTCATATAACGATATAATATCATCAGTATAATATACTCCTGCATCCATCCCAACATACAAGGAGTTGTCAGTGTTATCATCAAATACCAAACTGTTCGCAGGAATATTCGGAAGATTTTTGCTGTAATTTTCCCAGGTAGCTCCGGCATCATAGGATATATATACTTTTTCTCCTTTGGTATAACCTGATAATGCTACTGCCACAATTTCAGGATCCGAAGGGTGAACGGCAATATCAGTAATAGTAAGATCGGGGATATTGCCTGATATATCAGTCCAGTTGGTTCCTCCATTCTTTGTCACCCATATTGATGAACCCTCAGAAACGTAGATATAATCCGGATCTGATTGTGCAACAGCAAGCGCTTTCTTATAGCCTGATCCGACATCACCTATTGTTTCCCAGCTTTGCATCCTGTTAACGCTTTTCCTCACCACATCTGTTGCAATATAAAGAATATCAGGATTTTCAGGATGGATAGCAAGTGGGGTTGTCCAACCACCTGTACCGGCCTGTGATATATTATGATCACTGCAATAAATCTCACCGTCCTGTATTGTTGCATAACGGGTTGCCGGATTATTATAATCATAAACTACATCCATCCCGTCTGCGCCGAGCCATCCCCACCAGCCATAATTGTTATGGTAATATACTCCGTTATCCTGGGATCCGAACATAACCTTTGATTCATCAGTCATACAAACACCAATATTGTATATCTGTGTTGTCTCTATACCATTAAAAATGACAGTCCAGCTCTCTCCTTCATCAGTTGTTTTAGCTAATCCTCCGTCTGTACATACGTAAAGAGTTTCACCGAAATACTTCATTTCATGAAAATCACAATGAGTATATCCGGTATTATTCCCCCAAAGCCACTCGGTAGTCTTAACTGACCACGACAGTCCCCCATCGGTTGATTTGTATGATTCAATTTCTCCTATATGTAACAGGTCAGGGTCAGTTTGCGATACGGCAAAAGCCCACATATACCATTTCAAAGCTTTTGTAAAAGGGTGATCTCCAACGAACTTAAAAGTTTTCCCATTATCATCAGAAAGAAAAATCCCTTCATTTCCGCTGGCAAGATAAACATAAGACGGAGCAGCTTTGGTTACACCAATGATCATTCTGCCACTAGCAGATACAGCAACTTCTGAAAAACTGTCACCCGTATTATCCGACCTGTAAAAAGAATCGTTCTTCGTTGCATAGACTATACATGGATCACCAGGTTTGAATTCGATATCATCAAAGGAACCATCCTGCACTCTCAGCCATGTATTACCAGCATCGGTAGTTTTAAATATTCCGGCTGACGATGTAAAAAACAATATATCAGGATTAACAGGATGTATTATTAGCTTCTTGCCTTCAATATTACTTTCTACACTAAAAGCTAAGTCAAGCGGCATCCATGTTTCGCCTCCATCAACAGATTTAAAGATACCTGAAGAATAAGTTCCTCCGCCATCTCCATCTCCTGTTGCAACATAAATAATATCAGTGTTAGTGTGATCTATTGCAATTCCGCAAATACCTATTGTAGGCAAATTATCCGTTTTAGCTTCCCAGCTTGCCCCTCCGTCCGTCGATTTCCACAATCCTCCTGTTGGCGCTCCAACATATATAATATCAGGATTACCGGGATCAACCATGACCCTGTCAAGCCTTCCGGTACCCGGAGACCAGTGACCGTCAACATTATCATATTTTATCATTGGGACAGCTTCCCATTCATTGATAGTACTCTTGTAGTCCGGATAGTTTTCTTTGAAGGCAGTCACCTCATTATAAAGATTCCCGGAATTTACCAGTGATATATCCCCGCTGGGATATACTCTTTCTTCCATAAACCATTCCCAGCGTTTATATTGCTTATATCCGGATGTTCTTCCTTTACCTTTACTGTCGAAATATTCTTCGGCTGCTTTTCTGATTGTATAAAAATCAGCCTTTTTACCCTGCATCAGATTAAGGTATTCCTGAGCTTCAGTATCAAAACTCAGACCGAAATAAGCCAATATAATAATATATACTACTTTTCTGTTCATAATAAAAATCTGTTAATCAGAAAATTCATGACTGCTATAGCTTCCTTTGGGTACAAATATTATAAACAACTATAAAATATCTGTCCGGGCTTAACAGACACAGACTGATGAAAATTTCACTTAATTACCTGCTTTTAACAATTTTCACGGTAATTATTTCATTATTAATTTTAGTTTCCAGCAAATATAACCCTTCAGGTATTCCGCTTAAATCAACCGATGTATTACCTTTCAGCCTATATGAACCGATACAGTTTCCGTTCGCACTCCACATCTTTACTTCAAAAGGACCGGAAGTGTAGCTGTCAATATTCAGGATATCACCGGCAGGATTAGGATAAACAATAATTTTTTTATTGTCTTTGGGATACTCCCATGCATTCCCGGAGGATGTTATAACTGAGACAGGAAACATATCAAAATTGATATTATCAAAATAGTTCAGCCTGTTTGGGATGGTCTGTACTATTTTATTATAATCTGTTTCAGAAATGCGATCCCTCCTGTAGCGAACAGCCAGCCACGGTAAAAAACTCTCAGCTATATCTTCCCTTTGAGGGTTATCTTTTGCATAGGTAGAGATAAAATCAGGGTCAAGGTTTTGAGCTTCAATCCAACCGTCAGCACTGGCATGGGTTGCATCAAGAGAGGTATGACTGGCCTCATGCACCAGGGTCTCTTCAAGAATTCCGTCATTTTCATACAGGACTGACTGTCCCGTATGTATCAGTATTGAATTGTTACCTCCACCAAAAGCTTCGGTTCCTGCATGTATCCAAAGATAATCCACGTCCTCTCTGAGGCATGTTGGCAGTTGCCCTGTTAGTCTTGCATATTTTTCTGCTTCCGTTGCAGCAGCATTAACAGAGCCGAATTCCGGATTGACCTGTGCTTCACAGCTAAGACCGTCGTTCCAGTTCACATCAAAAAGAAAAGCATTAATAGTAACCCATCCGGACCGTCTGTCATACATAGTTCTCATACCCTGTCCGGCATAGGATATACTGCTAAAACTGGAAGAGTCTGAAGATGTGATTATATCAGGATCAAAAAAGATAGTTCCGCTGTAAGGTTGTGCATTGCTTACCGAAGCAGCTATAAAAAAAAGCACTGATACAGCCAGCGCATATTTTAAAAATGGGGTGTGTAAATATTCTATGACTCTATTAAGACGAACGTCAACAACACAGTCAGAACCATCAGGTCTCTTTTTAATAAATTTAACACACCCCATTTTTGTTAATAAAAACTGATAATTAGCTATTTACCATCATAGGTAAATGTAATGTTAATGGTATGGTTATCAGCGCCCCACCAATCATCCGTAACAGGTACATTGACAAAAGATATCACCTTCGTATCCGGATCATAATATCCAACGGCAGTACCACTATAAACATATGGCATTATCCTAATGGCTTTTGTTACTTCAGTACCGGTATGATCAATGTCGGTTTGATCCTGCCCTGTATCCATTCCACTGCCAAACAGGTCGATAATATACCTGGGATCGCCTTCCTCCGGGCATTGTAATTTAAATTCGGCTGTATACCAGTAATCGTGCCAGCTAGACCAGTCCAGTCCGAAATCAGTTATCCAGTACCTGCCGTCGTCAACAGACTGAAATGGTGAAGGGCGGTGCAAAACAACTGTTTTGGTAAAATCCGTATCATCATTATAAGCCACCCAGTTACCCACCGGCATAGTGACGGCTTCAATAAAATCCACCGATACTGTCCCGGTTACTTCATCCAGCATAACAGTCTCATCATTATTACCTAAAGCATACAGCTTGTAATTTACTATATCGTCGTCATTTACTTCTGTAGCATCCGTAATACCGAAAGATTCAAGCAGAGCAGCCTGTGTTGAATAGGAATAACTTATACTGCCTGATTCCAGTGTATCTATATCGGAATAATCACCAATTAACGCCGAACTGTATGAACGTACAACGTACAGCATATCAAGAATTGAATGGCTGTCTGTAACATCAAAACCGACATTAAAAGAGAGACTGTTATCAGAAACACACATTACTCTTTCGATATCAAGCTCCATTTCGTCCGTAATATCAACTGTCAGGTCATTCTCAAATGAATAAAGGTTAATTGCTGTTTCCTTTGTCTTCATTTTATAATTACCGTTATAAGCAGTAACCTTTACAGTATATGCTCCTCCGTGTTCAAAGGTCAGTTCAACTTCTTCTCCTATATTGCCCATTGGAAGCATGGAGTCATCGTCATCTGCTTCGTTAAGGTCTTTTGAATAGCCGAATTGCCAGATAAAAAACTCGGCATTCTCAGCTTCAGCAGTAAACACCAGTGTGGCAGGCACAACGCTTAGATCGCCTTCAACAGTAACGGTTATATCTCCTAATTCCCCGTAGACTATCTCCTCTTCCTCCTTATCACAGGAAATCATAGTAAAGGCAAATATGGTTATACAAGTAATGATCTTTATAATAGAATTCATAATTATATTTTTTAAATAATTTAATACTACCCGGCTCTCTATTCACTCTCGACATAGGTGAATGTCAGCCTGACCGTATGATTATCCGTGTTCCACCATGTATCAACCAGCGGTACATCTTCAAAAGTCAGCTTTTTTGTATCCGGATCATAGTGTCCGACAATATTGGAATCATCATATGCATAAGGCATAACTCTCATTGGTTTGGTTTCCTCAACACCCTGATGATTAACAGCCGTCCAGTCAAATCCGCAATCATAAACACCGTTCGGCATCAGTTTAACCACATACCTCGGATCGCTTCCTTTCGGGCAATCAAGCTTAAACTCGATGGAATACCATACATCATGCCATGTTGACCAGTCAAGTCCGAAATCTGATAACCAGAACCTGCCGTCATCAAAGTCCTGACAGGGAGACGGGGTCATAATAGTGACCGACTTTGAAAACATAGTATTGTTATTAACGGCTGTCCATGTACCTGACGGCAGATCAGGCAAAGGACAGAAACCGTTAAGTACCGGCACTACCAAATATGATCCGTAAAGATATGTCAGTTCCTTTCCGTCACTCATCTTCATTAGTGCGTAAAATTCAATAGTATAGTCAGGTTTAATACTATCCTTTGAAAATGTCAGTCCTTCAAACAGATCATCAACGTCATAGGTCTCGAACAGTGTATCCACGGGAAGATCGACTTTCTCAATAGTTGTATAGATATAATCGTCCACTACTATTTCATCAGGATCTTTAACCACCTTGTGCAGCTCGATAACTATAAAATCACTCGTTAGTTCCGGTATCTCATACTGTATACTTACAAAGGCTGAGTCATAAGTAAGTTTTGCAGTACTCAGATCATATGTTGCCTCCAGATATGAATCGGCGGTCAGGTCAAGTCTGAACCCGATCTTAGCCGACTCAAGCATTTCATAATCATTCTTCACACATGAATTAATGATAAACATGGAGAAGATTACCAACAAAATATAAATCTTTTTTAAATATTTCATAACTATCATATTAACTTATTATTTGTCACTTCTATTCTATCCACCAAATTTTGGAGTCAAGGTCATCACCGTTGTCCATCTTTGCAGCGGCAGCATCTTTATTTACCTTATTAAGAAGATCCTCAGACTCAGGGTAATAGAAGCGGTAAGGTACAACATCGTAAATAGCATTAAGAGGTAACTGAAGGTTCGGCACCTTGGTACGTCTGTATTCTGTCCATGCCTCATGTCCCTGCATAAACAGGGCAACCCATTTCTGCATATAGACCTGGTCAAGACTTCCGTCGGCTGCAACTTCATTAGTAATAAAATTCTCTATGTCTCCTTCCGTAACACCAAATTTCAGACATGATGCTTCAACAGCATTATTGTAATACTCTGCTGCCGTACCGGTAGTAATATAATTTTTAAGTCTGGCTTCCGAAAGCAGGAACATCAGTTCCGAATATTCAAATAATTCAATTGTATGATCACGTGCTCCAAGGTCTCCATTGATCTGTGAAAAGGCATTAGGTAATTCATCACCTGTAGTAGCAACAAAATGGGACAGGCCTACATATTGCATGTCCTTGTTTAACTCGGCATATTTAGGTAGCCTGGGATCATCATTAGAAAGCATGTAGTCGACAAGCGTTTCGCTTACTCTTACCCCTCCTGTAGGAGAGCTGTTCTCAAAGGTAGAAGCCAGGGGATAATCATTACCTGCAGCATTACCGGAATAGGTATAAAAAGCCGATTCACCCAGATTCTCAAAAAGAGGATATTCATCGGGATTGCTCACCATTCCGGATAAATCGGAAGCTACATCAAGCTTAGCCGAAATTCTCATCAGCATTCTTATTCTCAACGAATTTGCAAATTTTCTCCACAGGCGGGTATCACCTTCATACAAAGGATCATAGCCTTCAGGCAGGTTAAGGTTATCCGAATTCTTTAAAGTTTCGTTTGCAACCAGCAACGAATCGAGCAATGCAGAATAGATATCTTCCTGCAAATCATAAACAGGTTTGTTTATGTCTTTATCCAGTTTGAACGCTTCGCTGTAAGGAATATCACCGAAAACATCAGTAACTGTGGCAAAGCCATAAACATACATTGTAAGAGCCATACCGTAAAGGCCATCATTTTTTTCTTCTTTGGCTTTTTTCATCATAAGATCAAGATCCATCAACGGACCGGTATACATGCCTGTAAAAAGATACAGCCTGAATCTGTCAAGTTCGAATCTTTGCATCGGGTTCCATTCGTTATAAATAGCAATATGTTGCACCCAGTTTGAAGTAGTAGACAACATTTCATACGTGCTGTTAATCCCGTCAGCTATTGATTCAATGCTACCCGGCAACAGATACATGGCAGGGACATCAACTACGGCATTGGGATTCGTATTGATCTTGTCGAAATCCTTCTCACATGCACCTGCCACCATTAAGATCAAGGCAATGAATATATATTTACTATATGATAATATTAATTTCATATCAGATATCTTTTTGGATTAAAAATCAAAAATTAGTGAAACGTTCAGAGACCGGCGTGACGGAGTATTAAATGTTTCCCAGCCCTGGCCGCTATCCAGAGAGTTAAGCGAAGTTTCCGGATCGATATGCGGAACATTGGCATAAAACAATGCCAGGTTACGTCCTACAACGCCTATTCTCAGGTTTTGTATCCATATCTTTCTTGTAAGGTCGGAAGGCACAGTATAATACAGGCTCATCTCTTTCAGCTTAATATAAGAAGCGTCGAAGATCATTGACTCATCATTATAGTATTCATTTGTTGTAGACAGGAAACTCGAGAATGGTATTGCAACATTGTTTTCAACCCATTCGGGTTCTTCTTCCGTACCTATATTCATAACGCCGTCAATAACCACCCCGTTCTCTCTCAGATCAGCAACATTAGTCTCGCTAACGAGACCATCTCTGCGGAGCCAGTTAACTGTTGCACTCTGCATACTGCCCCCCATTTTAACATCAACCAGTACTCCGGCTGTAAAATTCTTATATCTGAAGGTTGAATTAAGGCCGCCTATCCAGTCAGGGAGTATATTGCCCAATGGAATCACGTCGTCTGTATACGGGGCATAACCGTCAACTGTAATTATATCGCCATTTTCGTTTCTCTGGAAGCCATGTCCATAAATCACACCATACGGTTCTCCGGGAACGGCATATGATTTGGCTGTATATATTCCACTACCTATTTGCAATCGTTCAACACCTTCTGCAAGTTCAACTACAGTATTCTTGTTCTTAGAGTAGTTAAAGGTCAGTTCCCAGTTAAAGTTAGCTGTTTTCACCGGGATGGTGGTAAGTGAAAGTTCAACACCATGGTTATCTATTTCACCGACATTTATATACCTGCTGTTATAGCCTGTTGTCTCAGATACTTCAATACGCATTATCTGGTCAAAACTCTTGCTGTTGTAATATGCCACATCCAGGCTTAGCCTTCCCTGGAACAATCTAAGATCCAATCCTGTTTCCCATGATCTGGTTCTTTCCGGCTTAAGTGTAGGGTTGCTCAGCGAGTTCTGTACGGTCGCCTCATAAATACCTGTTATCTGGTTACGGCTGCTAAAAACAGGAGCCAGATTATACGGGCTGGTATCAGCACCCACCTGGGCCAGGCTGGCCCTTACTTTAAGGAACGACAACCAGCCAGGAAGAGCTATGAATTCATGTAATAATGCAGCCAGTTTAACCGAAGGGTAAAAATAGGATCTGTTCTCAGCAGGTAATGTACTCGACCAGTCATTACGGCCGGTCATTTCCAGGAACAAACCGTTATGATATCCCAGTTCGACACTACCGAAAAGTGAATTGACCTTCTTCTCGCTGGTATATTTGCTAACAGTTATTTCTCCGGCAGCGTTATCAGGATGAAAAAAACCGGAAATTGTAAGTTCAGGGATATTATAACCATTTGACTTATAAACATAATAATACTGCTCACCGCCTATAAATGAATTAATTGAGAATTCATCAATGGTCTTGCTTGCTCTCAGGATAAAGTTCATCGTGGTATTATCCATATTTACAGATGAATAGTTATAGAATCCCTTATATGAATATACCGAACCTGTCCAGTGTCTTATGCCGTCATTAGCCTTATCTTCATATACCTGGCTGTTACTTTCTTTAGCCATCTTACCTGACAGTGTTAACCATGATGTGATATCGAAATCAAAACCAACTATAGCAAGTAATTTGGAAAAGTTATACGCTAACATTTTATTATCAAGCAGAAAGAAAGGATTAGGATAATAATCGCTTCTGTCCCAGTTTAAAGCCCTTATACCTTCATTGGTTCCGGGATAAACAAAATCGGTTAAAGGTATTCCCATTGCTTCATGATTTGCATAATCCCTGAGAAAGTTAAAATCATAATTAGCCGGCATAAACAGAGCCGATTTAATAGCATTCTCAGGCAGATTATCACCATAAGTACGGTTATCACTTCCACCCATATGGTATTGCACATTGGCATTGAAGCTGAAATTGTCAGTAACTTTGTAATTTCCGGAAAAAGATATATCGTTTTTATGATAATCGGTATTATATACCATACCGTCAGTCTGGGTGTTACTCACACTAAGACGGGCATTGTATTTATCTGAGCCATTGCTTACTTCTACAGTATTAATAAGATCCACACCTGTTTCGAAGAAATCGTTCATATCTTTTCTGGCTTTCCATTCCAGTGGCTGAAAAACGGGAATCCCATCTTCATCATAGAGGATATTTCCGTTTTCATCTCTTACCATCGGGCTGTTCATCTGCACATAAAACTGTCCGTCATCCAGTTTAGGGCCATATCCTCCTCCTGTATTACCAGTCCAGTAATTATATGTATCAACGTCATATCCTGCTCCATATGTATTCTGGAAGTCAGGAAGGATAAAAGGCCTGTAAAAGGTAGCTCTGGATGATACTCTGACGCCAAGTCCTTTTGACGCCTGACCTGATTTTGTTTTTATAATTATAGCACCCTTAGCTGCCCTTGAGCCATATAGTGCTGATGCGCTTGCCCCCTTCAATACCGATAATTCTTCAACATCCTGCATGTTAATATCATTCAATCCCGAGCCCCAGTCAACACTTCTGTTCGATCTGGAAGAGTTGTCAATAGGTATCCCGTCGACAACAATAAGAGGAGAATTCTGTCCCGATAAGGAAGTAACACCTCTTATCGTTATCCTGGTTGATGAGCCCACATCTCCGGATGACGAAGATATTTGAACTCCCGGGACTTTACCGGCCAGGGCATTTGCAAAGTTGGTAGTACTGCTCTCTGTGATCTCTTCACTATTAAGGTTGGTTATGGCATATCCAAGCGATTTGGCTTCTCTGGATATACCCATAGCAGTAACCACTACCTCTTCCATATTAATAAGGCTGGATTTCATGATGACGTCTAAAGTCTTTCTGCCGTTTAAAGCTATTTCCTGAGTCTCATAACCCACGAAAGATACTATAAGCACCTCGTTAAGGTTCGGAAGAGCAAGAAGAAATTTCCCGTCAGCATCGGTGATTGTCCCGATAGCATTATTATTCTTCACATATACACTTGCCCCGGGAATAGTCATCCCTGATTCGTCCACAACTGTGCCTCTTACAGTATCGCGGGCCTGGGTCAGAATATTAACATCAGGTAGAGTCCCTTCAGCATCCTGCTCCAAACCGGTTATCAGGATATCTTTATCATAAACAGTAAAATTCAGATCAAGTGATTGCAGTAATCTCTTTAATATCGAGCTGATGGTTCTGTTATTAGCATTAACCGATACTATAACCGATTCATCCACTACTGAATTATTATAAAAAAAATCAAACTCACTCTGATCCTCGATCTCTGAAAAGACCTTTCTGAGAGTCACATTTTCGAGAGCAAGACTGATTTTCTTTGACTGCGAATATGAATTGGCACTCAGTGGCAAGGCAAAAATAATCAAGAAGAAAGACAGCATTTTCATAACCATCAGTGCTTTTTGCTTTTGGCTTTTTTTAATGTTTTCTAGAAGATAAATTTTCATAAGTTTGTACGTTAGTTTTTTACTATTGGTTTAAGCATTGGGTGATGCCTAAACCGTGAATTTTTCATGCGGAGTGTTGTCACAAAACACTCCGCTTTTTTGATTTCATTTTTTTCATAGTTTTATTCCATAAGCATATTATTTAAAGTTCATTAATTTTTGTTCCTTGAATAGTATAACATTATTATCATTAATCCTGTAAGTCAGATCACAGGCGTTTTCAAGCAATCCCATTATATGTTCTATAGATTTCTCTTCCCTGATAATGCCTGAGAATCTCATGTCCCTAATGTCGTCTTCCCTGTAAATTAACTTTACATCATACCAGCGTTCTATCTTCGGTCCCAGTGTTTTCATTTCCTCATTACTGAAAATCAGGTAACCGTCTTTCCATGAGGTATAATCCATAACATCTACCTCCGTTACATCTACTGATCCATTATCTTTGCTGTAGTTGGCCATTTCGTTAGGCTTCAACCTGTACAGCCCCTTTGTGTCAGAATGAACATCAATGCCGACTTCTCCCTCAACCAGTGTTGTCTCAATTTTGTTCATATCATCATAAGCCGATACATTGAATGATGTACCGTGTACTATTACATCAATGTCGGCCGTCGAAACAATAAAACCCGAAGAACTATCATGCACTACTTCAAAAAAGGCCTCTCCTTTCAGGTAAACTTTTCTGTTCTCTCCTTCGGCAAACTGAACCGGAAATTTTAACTCGGTATCGGAATTTATCCAGGCCAGCGACCCATCCGGCAACTCAATATTATATCTCTTACCTCTTGGGACAACAACAGTGTTATAGACAGTATTTTTACCTCTCAGCGGCTCAGGCAAATTCCGTGATTTATAGCTCAGGCTTGTCCTTCCGGTTTTTTGGACCGATGCACCTGCATTTTCAAACGACTCATTTAAATCCATAGTCGATGGGAGTAAATATTCACCATTCGAAAGGATAATCTTTACCTCAGTATCCGGCTGTTCGTTTTCCATACTGCCTGTCAGCTCTTTTTCATTGCCGTGATAAAAACGGAAAAATGCAAAAACCAGCAGGGGTAATATAAAAACTGCCGCGATCTTAATTATTTTTCCAATGAGATTTCGGTTTGACCTGTCCAAATCCCTGTTTCTGATATCCTCTTCAATTGCCTCCCATATTTTCTCTTTCAGACAGTGACAATCATGATTGATCTCTTTAAGGTCAGACAGGGAAAGAATAAATCGCTCAACTTCCTGATAAGCCTCATATTTGACAGGGTCGGATTCCCTTAAATCTGACCAGAATTTTATTCCGGACCCTTTATTCGTAAGGATATACCCGATTAAGTACTCATCGGATAATAATTCATCTATATAATCGTTTTTATTCTTCATTTATAATAAGGGACTAAATTGTTTAAGCAATAGAAGAGTTTACTTTCATTATTATTATAAGACATGAAAGCAAAAAAAGTACTATATAACCTGAATTATTTTTATTCCGTTATATCAGTTATGTGTTTTCGCAATTTCTTCAGGGCTGTCGACACAACATTTTTAATCGTCTGATCCTTTAAGTTCAGTACCCTGGATATTTGTTTATTGGTCAGTTCTTCAAAAAAACGCAGACAAATTATTTCCCTTTCAAGCCTGCTCAGTTTAGAGATTCTATTTATGATTCTTTTTTGTTCGTCGTCCAGTCCGTCTGTATCAACGCTGTCCGTAAGCAAAAAAACATCCTTATTCTCAATATCTTCACTGGTTTTAATTTCTCTGTTTATCTTTCGTAAAAGATTATTTCTCAAAGCCTTTAACAGGTATGGTCTGATATCCGATATCTGGCTTATATTCTTCCTGTGTGTGATCAGTTCCATGAAAACATCGTGTACAGCATCCTGTGTTATCTGAACATTGCAGGTCATTTTTATCCCGTAGTCAATCATATCTTCAGCATATAGTGAATATATTTCTTCCAGTGCTTCCGGATCTCCCTCCTTCAACCGCTTCCACAACAGGTAATCTTCGTTTTTCACAGCTATAAAAGATTTTTTAATGATCCTGATTTTATCGGTAATCCTTTAACTAAAATAATAATTTAAGTATCCAAAATTGATAATACAGAATATGGGTAAACCGGATACGAATATACAAAAATTGTGTTTGAGAGAAATTATATGTCTCAGCAGGCAGAGTTGTAATGAACCCGCATGACGCAAACCCGCTAATCAACATCTGATTACAAGATACTTGTTCAAAATAATAAAACCCGGTGATCTCTCATCGGGTTTTAATTATCTGCGGTCTGGACGGGGCTCGAACCCGCGACCTCCGGCGTGACAGGCCGGCATTCTAACCAGACTGAACTACCAGACCGTTTTATCATTATTTTTCAGCCTCTCATAAAAGGATCTGTTTCTTTGCTTTTTCAGAAATATCTCCCTTCTTAGTGCATCACCCTTATCTTCATATTCTTCATAATAATACAATTCCCAGGGCGCTTTTAAGGCCGTATATCTTGACCGGCACTCATTATGCTCTGCTAATCGCCGGTTAAGGTCTTTCGTATATCCAATATAAAAAGAACTATCTTTTGTGCTCCTCAATATGTAAACGAAATATTTCATCGTTGTTGACTCGAACACGTCCCGAACTCTCGGGATGACAGGCCGGCATTCTAACCAGACTGAACTACCAGACCGTTTTATCATTATTTTTCAGCCTTTCATAAAAGGACCTGTTTCTTTGCTTTTTCAGAAATATCTCCCTTCTTAGTGCATCACCCTTATCTTCATATTCTTCATAATAATACAATTCCCAGGGCGCTTTTAAGGCCGTATATCTTGACCGGCACTCATTATGCTCTGCTAATCGCCGGTTAAGGTCTTTCGTATATCCAATATAAAAAGAACTATCTTTTGTGCTCCTCAATATGTAAACGAAATATTTCATCGTTGTTGACTCGAACACGTCCCGAACTCTCGGGATGACAGGCCGGCATTCTAACCAGACTGAACTACCAGACCGTTGCTTTAAGCGCTGCAAAAATAAATTAATTTTTTTAATACTAAAAATAAATGAAATAATTTACTGTCAAATAACCAAACAAGTGAAAGATAAAACAGTCCGCAATGGTAATTGGTATATTAGTTAATTTGTTAATTAGTAGTGATTTAATACTATTTAAACTCATTCTCAACTTCATTCAACTTTCAGTTCCACTATTCACTATTCACTATTCACTTTTCACTATTCACTTTTCACTTTTCCCCTTGTGCCACCATGATCCTCCGTGTCCACTGTGGTGAAATAGATTCTTTGTTTACAATGTTTAATCGTTAAACTGTTAAGTCGTTAAGTCGTTAAGACTTTCCTAATCCCTAATCCCAAGTCCCTGGTCCCTATTCAGGAACTATCCTAATGTCTCCCGAATTCACACTTATAGTATACATCTTTCCACCATATGGTATATGTTTTATTAATAGATTTTCGGAAAAACCGGTATTTTGTCTGGCATAGGGCTCACCATATCCATTAGTCCCGACGAGTGATTCAAGGGCTATACGACATAATAAAGCACCCCATAGATAATTAGGATCGTCTTCACAGGTACCCTGACTACTGGTATAATTTTCACAACAATTACGGTTATTCGTCCAGTTTTTCATAAACAGGTCAATATTCTTACGTACAAAATCTGCCTTATGTCTTTCATCGGCATATTTTAATAAGCCCTGCCATATAAGATAATTTGCCGAAGGCCATATCTGTCCTCTCCAGTATTCCTGCTGAGGCCATACAGGGTCATCATAGGCAACGGTCGGAAGAATATATTCTCCCCAGAATTTATCAGTCTTGTAAAGGTATTTCATGACAGACTCTGCTCTTTCATTATCAGGAGCGCCGCATATCAGCGGGTAGAAATTCATAAGAGTAATACGCTCAAGAAATTTACCATATTTTTTTTCCCGGCCTCCTTCGGTATCAGACATGTTTCCGGTCTCTTCATATACTTCCGGCCATAGTCTGCTGCAATATAATCCAAGATCTTCATTCCATAACACCTCGTTAATACGTTTATTCATTTCACCGAACTCCTTCTCAAAACGTTTCCTGTCTTCTTCCAGTCCCAGTATTCCGGCCAGTTTTGAAAGGTAATCAGCATCCATAGCCCATAATGAATTCAGGTCAACAGCATCGGTGTTCATAGTAGAGCCTGCCATTTCTGCTCCATTATAATGTACGTTATCATCCCAGCCTGTCTCCCATTGTGCTCCCTGAAAGAACTCTTTCCCCGAGCCCCATTCAAGTAATCCGTTTTTGTTACCATCTCTTCCTTTCGGCCACCATTCATGCCATTTAACCAGAGCAGGGTAAACTTCTTTCAGAAAATTCTTATCAGGCCGATGCTGGTAAATATTCCACATGCATAGCGCTCCGACGGGAGGCATTGACCTGTCCATTGTAACATAATCGCCTTCAACATTCCAGTGCGAGTAGCTTGGTATGAACCCGTCAGGTGTCTGAAAAGACAATACGGCACGTATTGTGTTTCTCGCTCCCTCCGGATCTTCGAGGCAGGCTAACATAGACTGAAAAAACAGATCCCAGACAAAATAAGGAATATAGTTCGGGTTGTCACGGTAAATCCACCATCCTCTACCTATAGCATGTACAATCCTGTTATTATCACTTGAATAAAGTCTGTAAAAATTACAATTATCAGCTATCGCTCCGATAAAATCGCCCCAGTCTCCCTCAGCTTTTATATGTTTTGTCTCCGAGGCTATTCTGTTCATCTCCAGCATACTGTGCACAGACTCCAGATCAGGTAGTTTTCCGATCCCAGCCACAAAACGTATTTCTTCAGCCGGTTTCAAATCCAGTTCCATGCTGGCTCCTGCTGACATATTTGCCTTATAAACAGCATCATACGTACTACATTTAAATTCAAAGGGAATATAGTCGCCTGAAGGAGTAATTCCCCAGGCAGTAAAACCGTTTGCGGTTGCGGTATAACAATTATGAAAGCCGGGCCAGCCGCTTTGAAGTTCAATGCTGAATTTCGTTTCTCTGTCAGAAATAATTGTCCCTCCCACACTGCCATCTCCAAGCCGGCCCCATGTAAATTGCACTACAGCTCCGTCATGGTTCATGATTGACCGGCAATACGAAAAATCAGCGCTTGTACTGCCAGGAGTAACAAGTGCCGGATCAAACCTGTTCTTATCCCTGTTTATTAAATTACTGTCATTCCACTCCGGACTAATAACAAATCCTGTCTGATCGTCTACTATTATACATATTGCATAAGGCAGTTCCATGTGATAGTTGCCTATTTTTACATTATAGTTTTCCCCCTCCGGTGTGTAAACCATCCTGTCATAATTACCCGTCTGTGCAATAACGATATAAGGTAACACAAGCAGAGTAAGCGTCTTTAACAATTTTAACTTAATATCTTTCATCTCTTACATATTATAAATCCGAATACAGGTATTCCGGTTACGATCTGATTTCACCGGTGTAAAATACCTGCCCGGTTCTGTCATTCCCGGCTCTTTTCCGGATATGTTAACAATAATAATTAATCTATTCCTATCATATAACAAACCTGGCAACAAGCTTATTATAAGACATATCAAAGACAAACAACAAAGGTAACAGAAGACTGGAATGATGGAGTAATGGAACGATAAAGAATCAAAGAACCTGAATAACCCATTTAAACTCATTCTCAACTTTCTCAACCTTTTAAACCCTTTTCCCTTTAGTCTTTTGTCGCCTGTCCTGAGCTTGTAGAAGGGTTTGCCGTTTGTCTCTGTTATCTTCAATGGTATTATTGCAGCGCAATTTAGGAACTAATATCTACCTTTATCTTTCAAAACCTGAATAATACCATCTGTCTTCATCAAGGCTTCAATGTCCTCAATAGTACGGGGCAAACCTGGTGACAGGTTCTCATATCCATCTTCGGTGATAACAACTGTATCCTCTATCCTTACTCCCATATTTTCTTCCTCCCAGACTGCATATACATCCATTGCCAGAACCATCCCTGCTTTAAGTTCAGACCATGCAGTTCCGCCGATATCATGTACTGCCATTCCTACATAATGACTTACTCCTCCACGCCCGAGAAATCTTGACAGTTTATCCCAGTATCTGGCCGAGAGGTCAAATTCCCTGCCTTCCAGATCCTTTCTCGCCATTTCACCTACTTCTTCAGGTGTCCTCCCTGCTTTAAGGTATTTAAGACATGCCTTTTGTATCTCAAAACATGCAGTATAAAACTCTTTCTGGTTAGCCGTAAATTTGCCGTTAGCAGGATATGATATTGATATATCTATGTCATAATAATCAACATCAGGACCCGCATCTATAACAATAAAATCGCCGCTTTTAAGCTTACGGTCATAATTATGATAATGAAGGTAGGGATGATTCTTGTCGGAACTTATTATAGTAATATAGGCAAGGTCTCTTGCTCCCTCCTTTTTGCACAAATACTCATACAGGGAAGCAATCTCATATTCATACATACCTGTCCTGGTAGTCCTTATAGTCTTTGTCAATGCTTTCACCCCGATTTCCCCGGCTATTCTTATTTTCTCAATTTCAGCAGGTGATTTTATTATTCTCAGTTCTTCTATTTCTTTTGCACAATCCTTTACTTCTACCTGAGGGTATCTCTCTTTAAGAAGCTTAACAAACTGCAGTTCTTTTGTTAATCTTCCGTCCCACTCATTATATACCATCTCATTTTTTAGCACATTATTCTTTTCGTTTGCTACCTCTCTCATCTCTTCTGCAGGCAAAAAGGAAGTATAAAAAACATAATCACTCATACTGAAACGATCCAGCATAAACCTGAACCTTTCAGCGGGCATATACCTTTCTATCCCTGTAACCTTCACCGGGTCTCTGACCAGTTCAATATCTATCCCCTCACCATCAGCAGCTTTCTCTGTTGTTGTAAAGAACAATATGCTCTCTCTTTCCTTTCCGTTTATTATCAAAACAGAATTTGGGATTTCAACTCCGGTGAAATACATAAAATCATTTGACTGAGAAAATTCATAGTACCCTGTGGGTTCTCCCGTGCCACGTATTATTGCCAAACCGTCGGGTATTTTATCCATCAGGCTTTGTCTCCTTTTCATATATTCTTCCTTAGTAAAATCAAGGATCTGTCCTGTAACAGTAACCGTCAAAAAACATCCTGCAAATAGTAAAAATGCAATTAAACCTCCTCTTTTCATAATTATTTATTTTAAATAAATCGATTTTGTTAATCAAAATTAACTCAAAATATCACTTAATAAAGAATTATTTAAGTTAAAATACCTAAAATGCTGAAGGGTTTGAAAGTCAGTCCCCGGTTTGTTATGATCTGCTCCACTGTTATACGGCAATCCGTTTTCCAGACAGGTTACGGGGAATAATATAAATTATTTTCTATACCAACTTTATTTCATTTTAAGTCCCTAACGTTTAATGCAAATAAGAGAAATCATCGTCATATATACCTGTTATATTGTTATTTACATATATTAATTTAATTACACAGTAACAGAAAGGTTTTGTCATAGGCTAATTTCTTTATATATTTGTTGTATAGAAACTATTAGTAAATTATATCTGCAACAAATATATCCATGATAGAAACAAAGCTATTTAATACTGAAAATTCAATAAGTCTGAAAGAAAAACAAGAGACAATTGATTTCCTCTATAAACACCTTGATGAATTCGGGGACAGCAGGGAAGACATAAGCAAAGCAATAAATTTCGCCCTTAAAATCAATGACCCTTCGTTAAAGCCCATGCCTCTTGGAGGTTATATACTGAACGGTTTTACGGATAATACATTAGTTTGTTCAATAGTGGTTAATAAAACCGGCATGAGTGGTTACATACCCGGGAATATTCTTGTATATATAGCCACGCACAGGGATTATCGCGGGCAAGGCATTGGCAGGAACATGATGAAAAAAGCGCTTGAACTGGCCGAAGGTGACGTTGCTCTGCATGTTGAGCCGAAAAATCCTGCCAGGCACCTCTACGAAAAGATTGGTTTTACAAGTAAATATCTCGAGATGAGATATGTAAATAAATGATAAACATAACTCATCTGGCAAATGCCAGGGTAGAGCCCTGCTCCTGCCCTGAAATTGCAGGCTCCGAAAAGTCATTAATTAAAGACGCGGAATGTAGCTTACCTTTAGCCATATACTCAGCATATTCTTCCGATAATGCCCGCAGGATACAAAATTATAGTTAACCAAACAGAAAATGGCATATATTGAATTTCATACTGAAAAACTTAAACACAATTTTGAGTATCTCGAGAACCTTTTTGAAAGCAATAATATAAAATGGGCTATCGTATCCAAATTATTATGTGGTGAAAAAAACTATCTAAAAGAGATCATAGACCTGGGAATAAAAAAAATATGTGATTCCAGGGTTACCAACTTAAAGGTAATAAAGAGCATCAGCAGTGATATTGAAACTATATATATAAAACCGCCGGCCAAAAGAAGCATCAAAAATATTATACGTTACGCCGATATAAGCTTTAACACGGAATATTATACTATTAAACTCCTTTCTGAAGAAGCTCTGCGACAGAATAAGACCCACAGGATAATGATCATCATTGAGACTGGTGAACTTAGAGAAGGTGTGCTTGCAGAAGATTTTATCGACTTCTATGAAAAAGTATTCGAACTGCCTAATATAGAAGTTATAGGTATAGGCACAAACCTCTCATGCCTGTACGGGGTACTTCCAAACAAAGATAAACTTATACAGCTAAGTCTTTACAAACAGCTTGTGGAAGCTAAATTCAATAAAAACATACCGTTTGTTTCAGGCGGTTCTTCTGTTACCATACCATTAATATTAAATAAGACCCTGCCAAAAGGGATCAATCATTTCAGGATCGGGGAAACACTATTCCTCGGTAATAACGTCTATAAAAATTCCAGGTACAGGAATATGAAAAGTGATGTTTTCAAACTATTCACCGAGATTATTGAAGTCTCTGAAAAACCTATGGTCCCGGATGGTGAAATGGGAACAAATGTCGAAGGGGAAGCGTTTAGTTTTGATGAAAACAATATAGGAAAGACCTCATGCAGGGCTATTCTCGATCTTGGTTTGCTTGATGTGGACAGGGAACACATATGGCCAACGGATAAAAGTATAAAATTTGCCGGTGTCAGCTCTGACATGATAGTTATTGACCTGGGTAAAAACAGGAAAAACTACAAAGTAGGAGATCTGGTGGAATTCAGGCTCGACTATATCAGCATCCTCAGGTTAATGAGCTCAAGGTATATTGAAAAAAAAATAGTACAATGAAGCTCCCCGCAACAAGCTGACTGGGTATCTGTTATAAATTTTTATATTATTCGCCTTAAAAGGCGGGGTATTTACCCTCCCTCCCGCTTTCAGCGGCATTGTTCGATTATCAAATTTCATTTCATAAATTCATGAAATTTTAATCTCACTAATAAATTTAATCCTGTAAATTAACATTTCCTGTTGCATTTTATATTGCAGCATTCTCAGCTTTTTAATATTTTTACATTTAACTGTCTCATAACTATGGCAAGTTAAAAACATAGTTTATTATTCAACAGTTTGACATTATTTCACATGAGCTGCACGATATTAATAGTAATAACTAATCCATAAGGCCATGAAGAATACACTATTCATTATTGCAATTATGCTTATTATTTCATCATGTAACGGTCCTGAACAGACAAAAATCAGCTACCCCGACACAAAAAAGACTGATGTTGAAGACAATTACTTCGGAGCAACAGTTAAGGATCCCTATCGCTGGCTTGAAGATGACAATTCGGAAGAAACAGCAACATGGGTCAAAGCACAGAATGAGGTTACATTTAAATATCTTGGTCAGATACCTTTCCGGGATAATATTAAAGAAAAACTGACCGAAATGTGGAACTATGAAAAATATTCTGCTCCGTTCAACGAAGGTGAGTATACCTATTTCCTTAAGAATGATGGTCTCCAGAACCAGTATGTTGTCTATCGCCAGAAAAAAGGCGAAGATCCCGAAGTGTTTCTTGATCCCAATAGTTTTTCCGAAGACGGCACCACTTCTCTCAGCACACTGTCCTTTTCAAAAGACGGCAGCAAAGCAGCATATGCGATATCTGAAGGAGGATCCGACTGGAGAAAAGTAATAGTAATCGATGCTGCCTCCAAAGAGATTATCGGAGATACTATCAGAGATGTTAAGTTCAGCGGTCTCTCATGGCAGGACAACAATGGCTTTTATTACTCCAGCTATGATAAACCTGAAGGAAATGAGCTATCGGCAATGACGGATCAGCACAAGCTTTATTACCATAAGCTTGGCACTTCACAGGGAGAAGACAAGCTGGTTTTCGGTGCCGATAAAAAAAGGCGCTACGTCCAGGGTTATGTTACGGAAGACGGCAGGTTCCTTGTTATCACTGCAGCAATTTCCACAACCGGAAATGAGCTTTACATAAAAGATCTTAGTAAACCGGGAAACAAACTGGTAAATGTGGTAGACAATTTTTCCAACGATCACTATGTAATACATAATGAAGGATCAAAATTATTTATTGCCACTAATCTTGATGCTCCGAATACCAGAATTGTGACAGCAGACGCATCAAACCCGCAGGTAGAAAACTGGGTTGATTTTATTCCTGAGACAGAAAATGTCCTTACTCCCTCCACAGGTGCAGGATACTTCTTCGCACATTATATGATCGACGCCATTTCAAAAGTGAAACAATATGATATCAATGGTAATATGATAAGGGAAATACAATTACCCGGAATCGGATCAGCCTCAGGTTTTGCAGGCAAAAAGAAAGACAGGGAGTTATATTTTTCTTTTACTAATTATATAACACCGGGAACAATATATAAGCTTGACCCTGAAAACGGAGAAAGCGAAGTGTACAAAAAGCCTGATGTCGATTTCAACAGTGATGATTACATCTCGGAACAGATCTTTTATACTTCCAAAGACGAAACCAGGGTTCCTATGATCATTACTTACAAAAAAGGAACAAAGATGGATGGAAACAATCCTACAATACTATACGGCTATGGAGGGTTTAGCATCAGTGAAACGCCGGGCTTCAGTATTGTTACTGCACTCTGGCTTGAGATGGGTGGTATTTATGCCGTTCCGAATATCAGGGGTGGCGGTGAGTACGGAGAGGGATGGCACCTTGCAGGCACAAAAATAAACAAACAAAATGTATTTGATGATTTTATAGCAGCGGCTGAATACCTGATAAATAATAAGTATACATCAAGCGACTACCTGGCTATAAGAGGAGGCTCCAACGGAGGATTGCTTGTGGGTGCCGTAATGACCCAGAGGCCGGACCTTATGAAGGTTGCATTGCCTGCTGTAGGAGTGCTTGATATGCTCAGATATCACAAGTTCACTGCCGGTGCCGGTTGGGCCTACGATTACGGAACATCCGAAGAAAGCAAGGAGATGTTTGAATACCTCCTGAATTACTCACCGGTACATAATGTAAAGGAAGGAACCAGGTACCCGGCAACCCTCATAACAACTGCCGACCATGATGACAGGGTTGTTCCTGCTCATTCTTTTAAGTTTGCCGCTGAACTGCAATCAAAACAAGCCGGCAATAACCCGGTACTTATCAGGATAGAAACAATGGCAGGGCATGGCGCAGGAACGCCGGTAAGCAAAACCATTGAGCAATATGCTGATATTTTTGGTTTTACTCTGTACGAGATGGGAATAAACAAATTAAATATTTCTGATAAATAAATATCATATTAATGAAAAGACTCTTTATTATTTCAGTCATCTGCCTGTTTTCGATCAGCATTGCAGCACAGGATAGCGGATTCGGCATAGGCATTATACTGGGTGAGCCAACCGGCCTGAGTATTAAGACATGGACAGGCAGCAAGACAGCTATAGATGCTGCTGCTGCCTGGTCATTTCAGGGTGAAGGGGCATTACATTTACATGCAGATATGCTTGTCCATAATTTTAAACTTTTCCATTCAAGGAACGGCCAGATACCTCTTTATATAGGACTGGGAGCAAAAGTAGTATTGCAGTCCGATCTGTTATTAGGCGCCAGGGTGCCCATAGGCCTTGATTACCTGTTTCCAAATGCTCCATTCGATTTCTTTGCGGAGGTAGTTCCGACATTAAACCTGTTGCCTGCAACAGATTTTGATATCGGTGGCGGCGTCGGGCTCAGACTATGGTTTTAAAAGCTGCAATGAAGCAGGGCTGTAAAGATATTGCTATATGAATTAACAGATACAGACTTTGATATGCTGTTACCTCTTTCATATCTGAAGTCGATCTTTATTTTTTTGTACTTCAGTCCAAGTCCTGCTGCAAGGGACTGGGAGTACCGTCTGTATGTTGTTGCCGGCACAAAAAGTTCAGTGTCGCTAGAATAAAAATGAGTTACAGAGTGTTTATCATTGACAAAGCTCACTGCATAACAATTTACTATTCCGGCATATATACAGGGCTTAAGTTTTTTAGCGGGGTACGTATAAACAAATGACGTTAACAACTTTATGCTTTTTGCTCCCAGATCAATATCAACATTTTCATATTCATCCTCATTTTCGTACCATAATACGGAAGCAGAAGTATTGTAATTATGCCAGCCCAGCTCATTATACACGGAAAAAGTCTCCCTCGCAAATGGAAGAATAGCGTCCAATCCGATCGCTGCATACGGACTCATACTAACGGGAAAGCTTGCTGCAGCAAGATCAGCTGATACAGACCCAAAAAAATCAATGTATTGCGCCGACAGTCCGGCAGAAATATTAAACTCTAACTTCACCGACGGAAATTCAGCTATATAATTTACTTCGGCATCTATACAGTCATTATATTGTATTACCAGTTCGGCAAGGTCTTTCCATTTATAATCTGCTAATGGGATTAAAGGTTTTAACAGGCTGCAATCACTCATAAGCCGGTTGAGTTGTCTTTTGTATTCATCCTCCCAAACAACCTCTCTCCTGCCCTCTATCTCCTTAATAGCATTAAAATATTCAAGCTCGTTAAAAACTCCGTTCCCGTTAGTTCTGAAATAAAAATGAAGCCCTGAAATTTTATCATTAAAAGAATATAAGCAGGCATCTCCTTCTACCAGCACTTTCAGAAAAACATGAAGAGTGTCAATAATTCTTCCTTTAATACCTGATAGTTCTTTATATGTATCGGGAGTACGTTCAACAGTAACTGTTGCACTAATGTATTTTTCGTTCTTTATCTTAAAGGATTTCAATGTTAAAGGATCATAGGTCAGTGTGAGATCAGAACCGTCAGGTATAAATTTTATATTGAAAGGATTATATTTCCAGTTCCGGTAATCGATCTTACCATGTATCTCATAATTTTCAAGATCAATCACAGAACCGTCAAGGTAATATTCCTGTGCTGAAGCACACAGGTTCAACAGGATCATTATTGCAAGGATGATTATCCTTTTACAGTGCAGCATCAACTTAATCGTAATAAATCAATAACTTATAGAAATCATCCATGCTCCGGGCTCAAATACCTGATATCTCATCTCGCATCTGAGGGTGGCTGAATGAAATGCATTCGGAGCGCTAAACAACACCTTACCTTTAAATGGAAATTCAACATTCTCATAGCCTGTAAACATTCTGTCAGTGCTCTCTGTTCCCGAGCTGCCTACCATTAATACAGAACTTATGTTTGTGTTTTCAGCTCCGTTACGCACAAACTTCAGTCTGATGTAATACTCATCATCACGAATTTTGCTAAAACTGACCCTGCCCACATTACTTCTGTAATCGACATTATATGCTCTTTCATGGTATACTCCTATATATTCATCGTCGACCCATTTTCCATATATAGCAGTATCCTTCCCATTACTAAAAAAAAGGTAAGTACCTTCACCGTCACGTAAGCCACGTTTCCATTCCCCTTTATAGGTTTCACCTGTTGACCAGGTATATTCACCGTTGCCATGAGGATATCCTCTTTTAAATTCCCCCAGATATTTATCTTCTCCCTGAGCCTCACCATATCCGTGTGCAAGTCCGTTTTTGCATTCACCCCTGTATTCTCCCTTCAGTCTCTCTGTGAGAACTTCACATTTATCCTGCGCCTGCCCCTGCACTCCTGATATGAATAACAACGTGAATAAAATAAAAACTATTTTTGTTGTCATAATTAATAGGTATTAAGTAACTCTTTCTATTTAAAAAGCTTATCATTAAGGTATAATACAAATCTTATAAGGTCATATTCGTTGTTGACCTTTAGTTTCTCCGCTTTGATATAGTCACTGGCATCAGGTTCGATATTCCTGCAAATTTTAAGAAGATCTTTCCTGTTACCGACTCTCTGTGCAGGGTTCTCTCCTGCCCTTATATAGTAAAGATCCTTATGGTCAAGAAATTTAGCAGGTTTGGGTTGCTGATAAGGTTTTGCCCCTACAGGGTTCCTTAAGGTCTTGCCTTTTTTAAGAAACAGTGAGTAGTGTCCTTCTGCCAGGCATATAAAATAAGCTTTTTCGATACCGGCATCAATCCTGTAGTCAATATATTTCCACGTATGCCCGTTCAGTTCAATCTTATAAATCTTATCCGGGTAAGCTATCACATAACGTTCTTCATCTTTAACAAACTGAATCTGATTTGCATACAGATCGAAACGGTACTCACCTGTAAACACATCACCGTTCGTCATATATATTTTCCCCTCCTCGAAATCTTTTTTAAGGTATGGTGATCCGTCAATATTCTGGTATGATTTCGGATCTGTGTCAGGCATAAGTTTTTCTCTTCTAAGATATTCTATATGTTCATAAATTGAATTTTCATAAACCTGCGAATGCACAATCAACGGTTTGAGAATAAGAAAGAAAAAAAATACAATAAGGATATTCTTCATGTGTGTTTTATTGGTTTAGGATTGATTAGCTGATACTTAGTTATCATCAATTTACATTAAATTTATTAATATAAAAGAGGCTGTCCTCTGTAAGGCAGCCTCTTTTGTAAAGTATAATATCCTACTTGGAAAAATTCTGGGGGTCTTTCTCCAAAGGTATAGGATTCTTTCTTGTATGCCACCACATCTGTGCCTGAATTCCGTTTGTGCTGAACATACTTTCGTTCGACAATTCTATATTTTGGCTTGATTTGGCAGCAGCCAGATTAACATCATTATAAGTTGCCTCGGTAGTAGGGTATGGCAACCTCACAGGCATACCCAAGCCAGGGTAATTTGTATCCTCAAGCTCATATTCAAATATCCTTTCCGGAAAACCTGTTCTTCTAACCTCATGCCATGCCTGAACGCCCTGTCCGAATATAGCCGCCCATCTCTGTTCGCAAATTAGCTGGAACTTATGCGCATCATCAGCAGCAGCATCCCAATCAACAAGAGGCTCAGCCAGATAGGCATTATAATCTACAGGATAGGATATACCAAGTTCTTCAACACTGGTCCCTGTCTTATAAGTAGGCGACACAGTTCCTCCGTCAGTCAATCCCCATCTCGCCATGCTGGCCTTCACACCGGTCTCATAAGCTGTTTGTGCGGCAACGTCATTTGCTTCTCTCAGATAGTGCTCGGCTTTTATCAGCTCAACTTCGTCCCATGTCATTACGTATATCGGTGCAAGTTCATCATATGCTATTACTGTTCCCAGCAAAGAGATCAAAGGAATCTGGGCTGAAAGTTCTTCACTACCGTTCTGAAATCCGTTATAATCAAGACCGGAAAAGTCTTCGGCAGGATCGTCCAGATCATAGCTTGACGACATAGGCTGAGCATAAACATGCAACCTGGGATCATTCCTTGCTTCAAGCCAGCTAATCATAGTCTGAGATACACCCTGGTCAGTACGCGCAAAAAGCGTATTAAAGATCGGATTTCTGTAGGGCAGTCCCGGGTACACAAGAGCAGCATTTTCAGCATTTGATGAAATAACGGGATACTGTGACGGATTACTTAAAATAGTAGCAATATCAGCATCTGCACTGGCATAAGCTGTAGCACCGGCGGTAGTTGTTACATCCGCCTGGCTCCCGGTCATATCATAGGTAAAAGTCCATGGAGTACCGGCGCATCTGTTTAATATCCTTAATTTAAGTGAATTGGCAAGCTTTCTCCACATCTGTGGATCGCCTCCGTATAAAATATCACCGCTTCCAAAATTTATCGTAGTACCGGTAAGTAACTGATTAGCCTGCTCAAGGTCTGCCAGTACTGCCATATAGACATCTTCCTGAGTATCATATGCAGGTTTTATAATACCATCGGCTTCAAAGCCCTGCAGAGCTTCGGAATACGGAATATCTCCGAACATATCCGTAATATGCATAAACACCCATGATCTCAAAACCAAAGCAGCAGCCAGAAGACGGTCATCTTCGTCCTCTGTAGCCTTACTAATAACAATCGTCAGATTTTTCAATTCAGATGTATAGGGGCTGTTAAAATCTCCTGACATGTCCCTGGGCAGGTATTTATCCTCATCCACATACTGAATCTTGGTCCACTGTTGTGACCAGGGGCCAAGGTATGTATGTTGTATCCAGCCGCCTCCTTGTCTGTTAATTGAATTATAAACGGCATTTGTAAAAATGTTGATAGCAGGAACGTCTACCGGATCGTTAGGATCCTTATTCATCTCCTCGAAATCCTTGGTACAGGATCCCATTCCAATAACCAGGAATGCAACCAACAATATATTTAATATGTTTTTAAAATATTTCATTTGTAAGAATTTTAAGGTTTTACGTTTAGAAATTCAACTTCAGGTCGAATCCCAGTGATCGTACAGTCGGAATAGCATTAGTTTCCATTCCCACATAATTACCAGCGCCCATTCCTGTCTCAGGATCTATATCAGGTGTATTCTTATAGATGATCCACATATTTCTTCCTACAAGAGAGAACTTCAGGCTTTTAACACCCAAACGCGATAAGAAATCGATATTTCTGAAATCGTATCCGATCATAACCTCACGAAGTTTGACATAACTGGCATCAAACACTGATAACTCATTCTTCCCCCAATAATCTTTGAAGAAGTCCTGTCCTTCAGCATATTTAGTATTTACAACCGGTTCGGACACATCGTTCCCATCTGCATCAGTAAATACAATATTGCCATCTTCGTCTACATAACCAAATACACCATCAACCTTTATTCCTCCTCCATCTGCTGACGCTTCACGCACATTATGACCCCTGTCATTCATTGCAGCAGTCGGTTCCAGCACTCCCGACATCATACCAAACCAGTCGGTAATCGAATATACAACACCTCCCTTCTTGAAGTCAATAAGAAAGCTTGCTGTAAGATCTTTATACCTGAAGGAGTTATTTACTCCACCAAACCAATCGGGATAGACATTCCCCAGATTAGTCCTTGAATTTGAACGGATATAAAAACCATTGTCAGGGTTAATCAGAGGACGCCCTGAATACTCAACATGTGAAAGCTGTGTTTCATCATCATCATAATATACAGGCGTGGCATTTTCCCGGACAATAGCATAACCCCAGAGCACTCCATATTCTTCACCGGGACGTGCATGAACTTCAGCATCCCATGATCCGCTATAAAGATAGAGGTAATTAAGGGTTTCTTCTCCTGTTTCCTCATCAATCATCAATTCAATAACCTTATTCTCATTTGTTGCCCAGTTAAAATTAATGTCCCAGGAAAAATTCGGGCTTTCAACAGGTGTTGCCAGCACCTGAAGCTCAAACCCCATGTTTTGAAGATTACCGGCATTTATTCTCTTCGAATTAAACCCGGTGACCCTTGAAATATCAAGGCTCATAATCTGGTTAATAGTATTCTCCTTATACCATGTCAGGTCAAAACCCAGCCGGTTATTAAAAAACTTGAATTCACCACCTAATTCGATAGACTTTTTATTCTGGGGTTTAAGACCCAGAGGAGGAATAGTATTTGTATACCCTAATGACGGCTGACCATTAAAAGGATTACTTGAACTATATGTCCCATTCAGCTGATACTCACCGGCAGTACCCCCAACTTCCGCATAGCTTCCCCTTATCTTAGCATAAGACAGAATATTTGACTGAAGGTCAAGAGCTTCTGTTATAACAGCACCAAGTGATACAGAAGGGTAAAAATATGAGTTATTGTCAACCGGCAGCGTTGACGACCAGTCGTTCCTACCCGTCAGATCCAGGAAGAGATAATTCCTGAAACCCAGGTTCAAAGTACCGAAAACAGATTGCAATTCGGTATGTCTTTCTTCAAGCCCTGTAGTCGCCTGCACGGCAGCATTGCTTATAGAATACAGATCAGGAACGATAAGGTCTGCTATACTTGTTGAGTGATACTGGTAATCATAGTGATTATACTCAGAACCTATCGTACCGGTAAGATTGAAATCAGAACCAAAATCTTTATTAAACACAAACATTGCATTCGCATTCAACTCGTTTCTCCTGTATGATCTGGCCTCAAAAGCACCCTGGCGATCACCGTTTGTGCCATGAGCAGTTCGCTCTTTGCGGTCCTCAACATACCAGTCTTTACCGGCCATAGCTCTGAATGACAACCAGTCAGTAATATCAAGGTTTAAATTGATATTCGCAATTATCCTGTCCCTGTTCCTTGAATTCGTATTATTCAAAAGTAACCAGAACGGGTTATCATGAAAGCTATGGTTCCAGTTAACCGGATAATTTGTGATAGGATCGATCTCATCTACGCTGTTCCTGAGCGATTCGATGTCGACCTGGCGTCCGAACCACTGGCCTATAGACTGTATTGGGTTACCCTGATTATATCCTCCTTCAACGATATTATCCGATTTATTACTTATATATGTGGCTCCTCCCGATACATTTAGCCTGTCTGTAACATCCAGACCTGCATTTAACTGAACAGTGTTCTTAACCAGATCAGTGTAGGGAACCGTCCCTTTAATATCCTGGTTTGACAGTGATAAGCGGAAATCAGAGTTCTCTGTTGCGCCTGAAAGAGCAAGACTAACAGTCCTTTTATGCCCTGTGTCGAAGAAATCCTTAACATTATCCGGATGTGAAATCCAGGGGGTAGCCTGGCGGACTCCCGTTTCAGGATCATAGGGACTGTCAAACTGAGGTATCATGAGCCCGGTGCCTAGTGCCGGCCCCCATGACTCATCCACATTATCATAAACTCCTGATCCTGCACCATCAACATACTCAAACTCACCATCGGCTCCCTGACCATAAAGATTCTGATAACGAGGCAGAACAAGAACATTATCCCACATATTGGTTATATCAAGAGATATCCCCAGTCCTTTCCCTGTTCTTGACTTACCCTTCTTGGTCGTTATCAGAACTACTCCGTTTATTGCTCTGGACCCATAAAGTGCGGCAGCATTTGCGCCTTTAAGGATACTCATAGATTCAATATCGCTCGGATTTATGTCCATTGCAGCATTACCATAATCGAGCCCTCCATAATGATCCATCTGAGTATAGGAATTGCTTATCGGCACTCCATCCACAACAAACAAAGGCTGATTGTTTGATCCCACAGTCAAAGAACTAAGGCCTCTTACAATAATTCTTGAGCCTGATGATACACCACCATCGCCCATAGAAATCTGGACGCCGGCGACTTTACCCTGAAGAGAGTTCACAATATTTGCTTCCCTCGCTTTCATTATCTCCTCGCCGCTAACATCCTGCACCGAATAACCCAGTGCTTTCTTGTCACGGGTAATACCAAGTGAAGTTACGACAACTTCATCTATACCCAGAATGTCAGGTTCCATAATAACGTCTATGGTTGTACGACCGCCGATCTCCACATTAACAGTCTTCATACCAACAAACGTAAATACAAGTGTCCTGGAACCCTCAGGTACGGTCAGTGAATAATTCCCGTCAGCATCAGTGGTAGTACCAAGGGTAGTACCATGAACGATGACCTGTACACCGGGAATCGGACCTTCTCCTTCTAAGGAAGAAGTAACCGTACCATTAATTAACACTGCCTGCGCAATAAGAGCTGTAAGCCCGGTAAGCACAAGCAATGACAAAACCAATGCTAGTTTCTTCATAAAATTTAAGTTTTAGGTTCGTAATATGACCTAAATTTAAATTTTTATATCAATAAATAAAATTTAAATAAGAGAATTTATTAATATTACAAGGACTTTTAACATTTTTTATATGTATAGTATAATTTAAGTGTTATTTAAACACTTTCTAAATTACATTATATTCCAAGCTTTAAAAAAAGACAGAAATTATGCATTGAACATTCATAATTAAAACAATTCATGTCGGAAATAACTTTAAAAATTTCATATATACTGCTAATAAAATGAAAAAAATAGTATCCGTGGCAATTCTGCCTGTGATGATCTGTCTGGCGGGCTGTAAAGAAAACCATGATATGCCATTATACCCGGTAAATACAGATCCCCTTGCTGAAGAAGTATTCGTTAAATTACCGTTGGGTAGTGTACAACCTGAAGGATGGCTTAATGATCAGCTCGAAATACAGGCTAACGGCCTTACAGGTCATCTCGATGAATTCTGGGTGGATCTTGCTAACTCAGGATGGAGAGGGAACGGAGGTGAATCATGGGAACGGGGACCCTACTATCTGGACGGACTTGTACCTCTTGCCTATATTCTCAATGATAACAGGCTGAAACTAAAAGTAAACGACTGGATGGAATATATCTTAAACAGCTCGCATGCCAACGGCTGGTTTGGCCCTGAAACAACCACCGACAGGTGGCCTCTGGCTGTAGCGTGTAAAGTTCTTACTGAATATTATGAAGCGACTGAAGACCAGAGAGCCATGAATGTGCTGACTTCATATTTCCGTTATTTACATGATAATAAACCAGACTGGCCTGACGATGAGTGGCGTGGAGTGAGAGCAATGGAACACTCCGTTACAGGGTACTGGCTTTACAGGAGGATAAAAGAGCCATGGATACTCGAAACAATAAAATCTATTAATAACAACAGCTTTGACTGGACAGATTATTATTATACGTTCCCATGGGATTCAGACGCAGTGGCCGACGGCAAGATACCTCATAACTGGCAGGCTGAAGGACTGACTGCTCATGTTGTGAATAATGCCATGGCTATAAAATACCCGGGATTATGGTACCAACAGTCAAAAGATGAAAAATTCAGGAACGCGGTATTCACAGGAATAAAAAATTATACCAAACACCATGGTCAGACAGCAGGAAGGTTCTCGGGAGACGAGCATCTGTCGGGCAAAAGTCCTGCTCAGGGTACTGAATTATGTGCTGTTGTTGAATATATGTATTCACTGGAAAATCTATTCGGTATATTCGGGGAAGTGTCTCTTGCCGACAGACTGGAATACCTGGCATATAACGCCCTGCCGGGTACAATGACTGCAGACGGATGGTCGCATCAGTACGACCAGCAATCAAACCAGATACTTGTTAATACAGCAAAGCGGAACTGGAGCACAAACAGAGATGAATCAAATATATACGGACTGATGCCAAATTACCCGTGCTGCCTTGCCAACATGCATCAGGGATGGCCTAAATTTGTTGAACATATGTGGATGGCAACAAGGGATAAAGGGCTTATGGCTGCCCTTTACGGGCCTTCGTCGGTAAAAGCAATGGTTGCAAACGGTGAAATAGTTAAGATCATTGAAGAAACAGGCTATCCTTTTGATGGCAATATAATTTTCAAAATAGAAACAGATAAAAAGGTTTCATTCCCGCTCTGCCTTCGTATACCGGAATGGTGTAACGAAGCAGTTATAGAATACAGAGGGAATAAAATTAAAGCCACAGGCGGTGAAATCATAAAGCTGGAGGAAAAATGGAAAGACGGGGATATTATTTCCCTTTACTTACCATTCAATATCAGGATTGAAAGAAGATATAACAACTCGGTATCGGTTCTCAGGGGGCCTCTATACTATTCATTACGTATTAAAAAGGACTACTCTGAAATAAAAATGAGCTATAATAATGAAAGATACATGGGTTCGACAGACTGGAAAATAGAACCTGCAAATGACTGGAATTACGGATTGATTATAAATACGAAAAATCCCGGACAGGATATTAAGGTCGAAACAAACAGTATTCATAAATATCCGTTTGCCGACAAAGGAGATATGATCTGGTCAGAAGAAAATAATAAATTTATAATATGGGACAAAGATGCTCCGGTCATGCTTAAAATAAAAGGGAAGCAAATACCCTCATGGGGTATTACGGATAATTCAGCTGATAATCCTCCTGTAAGTCCTGTCTCAGTTGACAAGGAAGAAGTGGAACTGGTACTGGTCCCCTACGGAAGTGCTAAATTAAGAATAACAGAGTTTCCTTTAATAAAAGACTAACGGCCAACCCTTCGACAAGCTTCAGGGCAGGCGACAAAAGACGAAAGGAAAAGCCATTACTTCAACATTACAGGATTCAATATTACCTTCATTTTGCAAGCCACTCATTAAGCGTCTTGAGTACCATATCTTTCTGTTCCTTAGGCAGACTTCTGATGTTTGTCCCGTGATTACTATTACTCTTTACAATTTTAAGAGAGTTGGAATTACCACTCAGTTGAACTCCTGTCGCATACCATGGATCGTTCATCCCATATAAAAAGATAAAATTATCAGCATCACGCACATATTCATCTACCTTTTTCATTAAATCATAGTTATATGCCAGATCAACACCCTCAGGGGCAGAAAAAGTAAAATCAGGTGTATCAGAATCAGAAAGATATTCCAGTAATCCGTCAAATTTCTCAAAACGGTATCCGTAATAGCCTATTTCAGTCATAGCCTGGTAAAAGAAAGGTTCCAGGCTTTTTATTCCCATATCGGTAAAATACCATATATTACTTGTTCCAAAGAACTGATCAAATACTTTCTCAGGGTCTGTGTCCGATAATAAATCATCACAAGAGGCATTACCATATTGCCAGAAGGCAAAATCATATTCAAGCACAGCATATTCATAAACCTTCCCGGGATCACCTATTCTATTAAATGTCATATGTCTTTCATCAGCCATTTTCATCATCATAGGATAAAACACATCCCTGTTCTCCAGCATATATTTCTGCATTTCATACACCTTCGTCCTGCATATCTCCGACCCTACAGTATCGAGGAATGTATAAATACGCGGATCTTCCGGACCGAAGTTCAAAGGTGCAACATAAGGAACTCTTATATCTGCATCATCAGGATAATAATAACTGTGAAATAATACTGTCTGCCCTCCCTTGCTTACGCCGGTAGTGATCCATTTACCTTTAAAAACCTCACTGAACAACTCAATTATCCTGTGATGATCACTGGCTGCCTGGAATGTATTAAGGTATTTCCAGTCGAGGCTGTCGGGAACGGATTCTCCGAAATATCTGTGCTCAACAATGATCTGGTTGCAATCGAGTAACCGTGCAAGTTCCGAAGTATAATTCCTTCCTGCACTGTAACCTTCGGTTACCAGCACAACCGGCTTGTCAGCACCAGCATATGAAAGAAACAATCTCTGGCTGAATTTTTCTCCATCAGGATTATTGTGATCAACCGGTTGAAGTAAATGTATCTCATATGCCTTATCAAATACGGATGTATCGGTCTTCAGGGTGTCTATCTCAGTAGTATCAAGAGTTGAGAGTCTTTCCGTAAGACTCATTTTTTTACTACCGCATGAAACCAGGAACACTGCTGCCAATATAAACAGAAACTTTCTCATATCTTGTAATTTAGATTATCGTATACTTATTTCAAAAACCTTCTATATTGCTTTTGTTTTATCACGAAGCCATAATGCGATATTGTCAGGTAATGAGGCAGACAGTTTCTTATACACCTTTTCATGATAATCATTCAGCCACTCGATCTCATCACTTGTAAATAGTTCTTTTTTTACCAGTGAGGTATCTATATAACAAAGATTAACCGTATCAAACTTCAGAAAAGTCCCGTATTCAGTTTCTCTGTCCATGACGCATAAAATCAGGTTTTCTGTCCTGAATCCATATTCACCCTGCCTGTATATTGCAGGTTCATCTGATATAAGCATTCCAGGTTCAAGTATCGTATTAAGGTCACCTGAAGCGGCAGTTCCGATCGTCTGAGGTCCCTCATGAACATTCAGAAAATATCCCACACCATGACCTGTGCCATGACCATAATTACGACCGTTGTCCCATAAAGCTTTCCTTGCAAGCATTTCAATCTGATACCCCTTAGTTCCAAGCGGAAACCTGGCCATAGCCAGATTTATTGTGCCTTTTAGTGCAAGTGTAAAATCAGTCTTCTGCCTGTCGTCAGGTTCTCCAAGGCAGACAGTCCTTGTTACATCTGTAGTACCGCCATAGTACTGACCGCCGCTGTCGAGAAGGAAAATGCCTTCAGTTCTCAGTTCAACATCCGTCTCAGGTGTAGCGCAATAATGAGGTAGTGCTCCATGCTCATTATAACCTGCTATTGTTGCAAAACTTGCTCCGGCACACCCATCCTGCTGCAATCTGAATTCAAGCAGTTTATCGGAAGCACTGATCTCTGTGATCTTTTCCCTGCCAACAGTCTTTTCCAGCCAGTTGAAAAACAAGGTAAGTGCTATTCCGTCTTTGATCATTACCTGCTCTATATTTTCTATCTCAACCTTATTTTTTATTGCTTTCAAACGGGTCGGAACACTTACTTCTTCAACGATATCCACTCCCGGAGGTATCGATTTATATAAAAAAGCGGATGTCGTTCCAGGCGTAATCAATACAGCCTGACCGGGTTTCATTCTGCCAAGGCAGGCAGCAATATTATCATATGGTTGGATATCAACACTTTCTGACCCAAGTATTTTCTGAAGTTCAGCAGGAATTTTATCTCTGTCAGCAAAAAGCATTATCTCTTCCTGTCCTACAAGTGCAAAAGAAGTAAATAACGGACTGAACTTCACATCCCCTCCCCTGATATTAAGAAGCCATGCAATATCGTCAAGTGATGTAAGCAAATGATAATTAACTCCAAATGATTTCATCCGGATCCTTACTTCATCAATTTTCTGTTTTCTGTTCTTTCCTGCATATTTTATAGAGTGTTCAAATGCTTTGTCCTCTGGCATAGGGGGACGATCCGGCCAAATATCTTCAATCAGGTCAACATCGGTCTTCAGTATAATTTTTTTCCTTGAAAAAGCTTTTTCAATCATTTTAACAATACCAATCGGCATTATGCGACCGTCCGTTGCTACTTTGCCTTCAGCAGGAATATTCTTTACCAGCCATTCAATGTACTCAGGCGTATGCGGGATTTTCAATTTCACCAGTTCTAATCCGGAATCCTTTAACTGCTCTTCTGCCTGAATGAAATATCTTGAGTCTGTCCATAAACCTGCAAATTCCTGTGTAATTACTACATTAGCAGCAGAGCCGGTAAAACCGGTCAGCCATTTTATTATTCTCCAGTGCTCCGGAACATATTCCCCCAGGTGAGGATCGGTAATAGGAATTATATATGCATCAATTTTAAGATCATACATCTTGTTTCTTATTGCCTCCAGTTTCTTATTCATTGATTATTTTTTAAAGTTTTTTTAATATGTTATAAGTTCTTGATTCAGTATTCCGGCTAATCGGTTATTTCACTCTTCTCTTATCTCTTTCAGTCTGAATTTTGCTATTTTACCATCAGATCCTGCAGCATATCCGGTAAGTTCCCCTGGCACTGGTCTTGCCGTATAATACCCTTTTTCATCGTTACCGGGTATCCATGTTACTCCATTATCAATTGAATAATCACAACCGGTCTTGCCAATGGCAAAGGCTATCTTATTACTGTTATTATCCAGCCAAATAACGCAGGAACGGAATTCACGTGGCATTTTTTCAGAAAGATGCCATGTGCGACCTCCGTCGGAAGACCACGCGGCAATATCTTCGTTTAGTTCCGGTTTATCATATGTTCCACCCACTACTATCCCATTTTTATTATCATAAAAAGAAACACTGAAATTTCCTGATGAAGCATTTCCGTGAACCAGGCCTGTATTAAATACTTCCCAGCTATCACCGTTATCTTCAGACACCATGACCCTTGCAGCATTCCCGCCGGTAATAATCCAGGCTCTTCCGTCGTCATGATAATCTATACAACTGTTGGAAGCAGCAAAATTATATTCTCCTTCATATAATACGGGAAGGCCTTTTATACTTTTCCATGTTCTTCCCCTGTTTTCCGTAAGCAACACAAATGAACAGCTGTCAACAGGATCGCTAAGGGCAATACCGTGATCTTCATCAGCAAACATGAGTGAATTGAAGAAAATGCCCGGGGTAGTATCCCTGTAGACTACATCCCATGACTTACCTCCATCTGAAGTATAATAGCCTGTCCCGGGATTCTGTATACCGAACAGTATGGCTTCCGATCCATCCCATGCATAAATACTTCTGAAATCATCTCCGGATGCTCCTGGAACAGTATCCGATACCCAGGATAGCCCTGCATCTGTTGATATAAGGTATCTTCCTTCCGTACCGGATGCCCAAATAATGTTTTCGTTTACCACATGCATCGCCCTGATACTTGTATTTGTCCCGGTTTCCAAAGTCTCAAATTCAATCCCGTATCCGGATTCCCTGCAGCCAGAAATAACAAATACAACCGGTATTAAAATAAGGAATAGTATTCCTGCACTTATTATTTCCCGTCTAACCCAAACCATTCTATCCAGTGTCTCTGATCTTCTTCACGCGAATGCATACCCTTTGGCCCACCCCATCCGTGGCGTCCGCCAGGATATATCATAAAGTCGAAAACCTTACCCTTATCCTGTAATTTACTTATGAGCCATATCGAATTCTGCATATGGACATTGTCATCAGCCATTCCATGGACAATATACAGCTTACCTTTCAGGTTATCAGCATAGGTTAGTACCGAACCGTTCTTGTATCCTTCAGGATTATCTTCAGGCGTATCCATGAATCTTTCTGTATATACATTATCATACAATTGCCAGTCGGTAACCGAATACTTCGCTATGCCATGAGTCCAGTAATCAGCACCGCAGGTAAGAGCCATAGCAGTTGTATAACCTCCGTATGAGCCACCTGTCATACCCATTCTCCCCGGATCGACATATGGCTTCTCTCTCAACCATTTTACAACTTCGATATAATCAATCATTTCCCATTTACCAAGGTTTCTGTACATATAGTCCAGGCCTCTTTTACCGAAATGACCGGAAGCCCTGTGGTCAACAGAAATGGTAATTATGCCGTTCTGTGCATACCAGTCAGGGGTTCCTCCCATAAATCTGTTCCTGACTCCGCCTGCATCCGGTCCGCCATATATGGTAAAAACTACAGGGTACTTCTTCGACTCATCAAATCCGAGGGGATAAGATATTATTGCAGGCAGCATAAAACCATCACTTGATTGTATCCTAACCAGTTCAAACTTAAGTCCGCTTTCACTCTCCTTGTCCGGTGATTCAATATCCCTTACTTTTCTCCCCTTGTTGTCATATCCTGTTATTGTGGTTGGGGTTGATAAGTTAGACCATGTGTCAATAAGATATTTTCCTCCGGGAGATATATTTGCCGAATGAGTTCCCGGAGTAGTGGAATACTTTAGCAAGCCTGAACCGTCAAAATTCACTCTGAAAATATGACTGTCGGTCGATTCTTCTCCTGTTCCTGAGAAGTATACCTGTTCTTTTTCCTCATCTACTTTTAATACCCTTGTAACCCTCCAGCCAAAATCCGTGATCTGTGATAATAAATTGCCATTCCAGTCATAATAATACAGGTTCATCCAGCCGGAACTGCAGCTCCGGGCAATAAATCCGGAACCATTCTGCATTATATAATTATCAGTAAAGAAATCGACCCATGTATCATTGGTTTCACGATAGATCTCTTTAAAATCACCTGTTAAAATATCAGCAAGTAAAAATCGCATATCATTCTGATCGCGGTTCAGAACCTGTATCATTAGTTTTTTGCTGTCAGGAGTCCAGTCAGGCCATGCAATATACTGATCTTTTGAGTCGTCTGTCTTTACCCATACCGTACTTCCTGAAGAAATATCCACCACTCCCATTTTCACCTTAGGGTTCGGATCGCCAGGTTTGGGGTACGGAGTTATTTCCTGTGTGCCGTGCAGTCCATCTTCCTCGTCAATACGATTAATTATAAATTCAGGTACTGCAGTATCTTCCGTATGAAGATAGGCTATTCCCCTGCTGTCGGGAGCCCACCAGAATGCAGCGTACCTGCTGCCCCGGCCAATTATTTCCTCCATATAAACCCATGATGCGTATCCGTTATATATCTTCTCCCCGGCATCAAATGTAAGCCTTTTCTCTAAGCTGGCTTCAAGGTCATATACATACAGATCCCTGTTCTTCGTATATGCCAGTGTTTTTCCATCAGGAGAAAAACGGGGGTTATTCTCTTCGGCATCATCAGAGGTCAGGCGCTTTACTTCTTCTTCACCCAGCCTGAACAACCACAGGTCGTTATCTTTTTTCAAAACGACATACTGGTTATCCGGACTCAGCTCATCCCCAAAACCAAATGAAAAGCCTTCAGGAAGAGACTTCATAAATTCCTGCCGGTAGTTTATATATTCTTTATATACTTCTTTCTTCCCGGATTTTATATGAACAGACATAACAACCTGGTTACCATCATTGTCTGTTGTGCTTTCCAGGTAGTGATTATCATCGGCCCAACCCAGTATCTTTCCTCCGAATGATCCATACGGTTGTGATCTCAAAACCTGAACGGGAAGAATAAACAGAGAAAGAATTGCAAGCACAAAAAAATGAGTAAGCCTCTTTGTCATTTTAATTAAGTTTTTGTTTGATATAAATTTAAATATAAGTTTCCAATATCCGAATAATACTGTCAAATAACACAAATAAAATTTTGTAACTTTACGATATAAGAAACAGGGGAATGAATGACACTTACAGCCGGCATATACAAAACAGGGGATGGATGAGCCTTGATAACGCAGCCAAGATATATCCACCGGTAATAAGTAAAAGCCTTAGCTCCGTATTCCGTATAGGATGTATCCTTAATGAGCCGGTAAGGATAGATGCACTGAGAAAATCACTTGAACAAACTTCAGTACGTTTCCCTTATTTTCTTACAAGCCTGAGGAGAGGATTTTTCTGGTATTTTCTTGAATATGATGATAGTATAAGGCCCAGCCTTGTCAGGGAAGACAAAAAACCATGTGTGGCATTTCCCGTGAAGAAAGGGCATTTTGCCCTTTTCAGGATCGTGGTAAAAGACAGGATGTTATCGGTTGAATTTCTTCATGTCCTTACTGACGGAGGAGGTGCTCTTGAATTCTTCAGGATGCTTTTGGTTAGTTATCTGAGAAATTGCGGCTATAATGTACCTTATTCCGAAGGGATCATTGATCCTTCATCCCGGATAGATCTCTCTGAGACAGAGGATTCATATAATAAGTATTTTAAAAAGAATGTTCCAATGCCTCCGAAGATGGGAAATGCCTGGCATCTTCCGTTCCAACAACAGGATAAAAGCAATTTCGGAATAATACAGGCTCTGATACCCATAGCTGAATTAAAAAACCTGGTAAAAAAAAGTAATGTTACAATTACAGAATACCTGGCTTCTGTATACCTGTATTGCTTGCAGGATATTTATCTGAAAAGCCGTCTGGGTAAAAATCAAATAATAAGGCTGGAAATCCCGGTTAATATGAGACGAAGCTATCCGAGTAAGACAATGCGTAATTTTTCTCTTTTTGTATTACCGGAACTTGATATGAGACTGGGAAGCTTTTCCTTTGAAGAAATACTAAGATCCGTACACAATTATATGCAGTCGGAGACCGAGAATAAAAAACTGATCAAGGTTTTAGCCAGAAATGTCAAACCTGAAAAAAATATTCTTATACGCGCTATTCCTGTATTTATAAAAGATATGGTTTTAGCTGCCATGTACAAAAAACACGGAGCAAGTAAATACTCGGGAGTACTTACAAATATCGGCATGGTGAATATGCCTGAGGAAGTGCAGCAGCACATCGAAAGTATGCTGATGCTTCCGCCTCCTCCTGTAAGACAACTGAAAATAAGCTGCGGTATAGTCAGCTTTAGGGAAAATATCTGTATTAGCTTTACAAATAACACAATAAGCAGAGAACTGGAAAAAGGTTTTTTTTCTTTCCTTGTAAAAAAGAACATCAGAGTCAGAATTCAAAACAATATATGGAATGGAAGACAAAATATGTCCTAACTGCGGTGTAATACTTGACGGGGGGCTCGACATGTGCCCTTTATGCCAGTCAGAGCAGGATGAAAAAAAATACGGTAAAAACAAAGAAATGTATCCGGGCGATATACTGGATATGTCTGAAAAGCAGTCCAGAATATATGCATGGGAACTATCAGCTATCATAGGATTATCTGCTAATCTTATTTGTATAATTGTCGATCTTGTTATAAACAAAGGGATTGACTGGTCTCTGTATGCCATTACCGCTATTACCGGATTATGGTTATTCATTACGTCGGTTACTTTCCTGAATAATAAACCACTCCTTCTGGCTCTGAATATGTCGGTTATTACGCTGGGTATGCTTATCATTATTGATACACTAAGCCCTCCTGTTAACTGGTTTATAGGACTGGGGCTTCCTGTAAGCCTGTCGTTCTGGTTATTATTTGCACTGTTCCTTTTTATTTTAAGATATTTGAAATGGAAAGGATTTAATATGCTGGCCTATATCTTTATAGAGGTATCAGCAATGGTAATTATCATAGATATTTTTACTGACCTTTATTTCAGGGATAAGGTCTTTATTGACTGGTCGGCAATAACAGCTGCAACACTGGTCCCTGTTGCAGGTATATTATTCTTTATGCATTACAGGATGAAAAGAGGAAAGGATCTGAGTAGTTTCTTTCATGTTTAAAAAGATAAAAGACAAAAGTCAAAAGATAAAAGTATTGTGTAAATTCATAATCTTGTTTTAAGTACCGGCGCCGGGTACGGGTTTATTTTTATTAATTCATGAAACAGCTAACTATGAAAACATTATTCAGACCAGCTTTATTAATATCAGCATTTATTTCTTTAAGTCTTTCTCCCGTACCTCTGCAGGGACAGGTCAAAGTCCCTGTCATTAAGGACGGACAGGCTCAGGTTATACCTGAATTTTCAAACCCTGAACAATGGGTCAGGCATGATCTCTGGGTAGAAACGGAATTTGACTCGGACGGAGACGGTAAGCCTGACCGCATGCATGTTGATGTAACCAGGCCTGCCCAGACCGATACGGAAGGGATAAAGTTGCCGGTAATATATGCCAGCAGTCCTTATTATGCCGGCGTTGCCGGTGGAAGAGAATGGCTCTGGGATGTACGGCAGGAGCTTAATACTGAGCCTCCTGAACGCAAACATGCTCCGGTACCTGAGATGAGGATAAACCGTCCTGTTATCTCCGATTCGGAAGCATCCGACTGGGTGCCCAGAGGATTCATCGTTGTTCATTCATCATCTCCGGGGACAGGCCTCTCACAGGGATGCCCGACAGTAGGAGGAGATAATGAATCACTGGCTCCAAAAGCAGTTATCGACTGGTTAAACGGCAGGGTAAAAGGTTATACAGGACCAGACAATAATAAAGAGGTTAAAGCGTACTGGAGTACAGGGAAGGTAGGTATGACAGGAACCTCCTACAACGGGACATTGCCGCTTGCTGCTGCAACAACCGGTGTTGAAGGGCTGGAAGTAATAATACCCATAGCTCCGAATACTTCATATTATCATTATTACCGAAGTAACGGACTGATTCGTCATCCCGGAGGATGGCTGGGTGAGGATATAGACTATCTCTATGATTTTATCCATACCGGGAACCCAGAAAGACGGGAATGGTGTAATGACCACATAAGAAATGGTGAAATGTATGAAGGTTTTGACAGGGTATACGGCGATTATAATGAATTCTGGGCAGGAAGGGATTATCTTAATGATCTTGAACCTCTTAAGTGTGCTGTTCTGATGTCACATGCCTTTAACGACTGGAATGTTGTACCGGAACATAGCTGGAGAATATCAAAGGCTCTCAAGGAAAAAGGCGTTCACGTTAAGATGTTCTATCACCAGGGAGCACATGGAGGCCCGCCGCCCTTTGAACTAATGAATAAATGGTTTACTCATTACCTGTTCGGTGTTGAGAATGATGTTGAAGAAGGCCCTAAGGCATATATTGTAAGAGAACATGATGAAATAAATAATCCTACACCTTATGATGATTATCCTAACCCCAACGCAAAAAATGTCAGATTATTTCTGAGCCCTGGCGCGCCAGGGCGAGGGAGCCTGTTAACTGATAAAAAAGAATCGAAAGGTAAAGAAACCCTTGTAGATAATGTCTCTTTCAGCGGGTCATCTCTGGCACAGGCTGAATGGACCAATCACAGGTTAATATACGTTAGCCCTGTGCTTAAGGAGGATATTCATATATCAGGCGTAGCATCCGTAACAGTAAAAGCGGCAAGCAGTAAGCCAGCCGTAAACCTTTCTGTCTGGATAGTCTCCCTTCCATGGGAAGAAAGAAGAAACAGCAGGATCACTGATAATATTATTACAAGAGGCTGGGCAGATCTGCAAAATAACAAATCGCTGTGGAAAAGTGAACCTCTTGAGCCCGGCAGGTTTTATGAGATGACCTTTGATCTTCAGCCTGACGATCAGATAATCCCGGCAGGACAACAAATAGGCATAATGATATTCTCAAGTGACCGTGATTTTACACTTTGGCCTGAACCAGGGACCGAACTGACTATTGATCTTGAAGGAACCAGTATTACTTTGCCGGTTGTAGGAGGCAGTCCGGCTTATGAAAAAGCGACAGCATCATCACAGGAATAGAGATAACAGAGACGAACGACAAACGACGAACGACAAACGGCCAACCAAAAGATTAAGTTTAAAAAAGTTGAGAAAAGTTTAGAGTGAGTTTAAATAAGTGAATAGTGAATAGTGAATAGAACGCTAAACCGCTAAACCGCTAAACGTTGAACGTTGAACGCAGAACAGAGACGAAAGACAAAATGGAGACAAACCTTTAGCCTTTTGTCTTTTGTCTTTCGTCTCTGTTATCTTCGGTTAATTCATTATATACTGCATTAGCCACTGCGAGATCCTGTATAGCAATACCTACGCTCTTAAAGACTGTGATTTCCTCACTGCTTTTTCTCTTGTATTTACTAATATTATTAATAAGTGTACCCAGATCAGCCCGTATATGGTTTTCGTCTATAAGGTGCTGATTAAGAGGCTTAACAATATCTCCTGCTTCGGTAAGGCATGCTTCTATGTCGTCCACGTAGAGGCTGCATTCTATAATTATATCTGTATCTAACTCCTGCATATGTGGTTTATAAGCGCCTATAGCATTTATATGCACGCCCGGCTTCAAATCATCCAAACCGAATAATGGTTGTGTTGAAGGTGTGGAAGTGGAAATAATATCAACATTTTTCAGAACAGTTTTGTCTCTTGTATAAATAAACTCCGCTCCTGTTCTGTCTTTAAAATATTCTATCAGTCTTTGTACAGCTGATTCATCTCTGTCGAACAGGTAGATTTTTTTTATATTATATAATTCAAGAACAGCCTCTAATTGAGTGTACCCCTGTGCTCCGCATCCGAATAAAGCAAAATTCTCACTGTCGTTCCGCGCCAGTAACTTACTGGCAAGTCCGCTTACGGCGCCAGTCCTCAGAGCAGTGACAGAGCTTCCGTCCATAATTGAAAGTATCCTTCCGGTTCTGTTGTCAATAAGCATGATTATGCCCGAGAGAGTAAGCAGGTTTTTATTTTTTTTTTCGTTAATCTGGGTAAGAAATTTTACAGCAAATCGCCCCAGACTGCTGTTGAAGGCGGGTTTAAAAAAGAGACTAATAGTATTTTCAGGGTTTTCAAGAACTGTACGTAAGGGAACCTCACATCTTTTAAAATATAAGTCTGAGAATGCATCAGACATAAGTTCAATGGCCTTACTCATTTTAACATAAGACAGTATGAACTCCGAATTGATCAACAGTATGTCTGGCCCGTCTCCCAAAGAGAACTTACCAACCCCATTATTCCTGTTATCAGGCAATTTTTTCATACCAAATCAGTTTTATTTAATTCGTTATCTATGAAAATAAATTTACTTATCTGTTCATTTAATTACAAGATATAAAACAGATGAAAAGCCTGACACAAAGATTTTATCCAATTAATATACAATCTTTATATTAATCCGGGTAGGATTTTGCCAGTGTAGGATATTTGCCTGCAAGCATCACCTTCTTCCTGTAATGATTTGGGGTCATACCCGTAATATTAAGAAAATGCCTGTGAAAATTTGAGATATTATTATATCCGCTTAAATAACAAGCTTCGGAAACGTTATGGCTGCCATCCGATAATAACTTGCATGCATTACTTATTCTTACCTCTGTAAGAAAGCCGGAAAAGGTCTTTTGCGTTCTCTGCTTAAAATAACGTGAGAATGATGTGGGTGTCATACATGCAATCTCAGATACCTTTCTCAGGCTTATTCGTTCCCTGAAATTTTTAAAGATATAATTGAACACCTTGTTCAATTTTTCATTTTCTTCCTGATTGATCATAAGTGGTGGCCTGCTTGCAATAAACTCCGTCTGACCACTGAAAGCTACAAGATCAAGAATGTTTAGCAATTCCGTAACACGTGCGAAACTTTTAATATCAAGCATCTTTTTCATGAAGGGAATAACTTTCATTGTAATATCCCTTTCCAGCTTTATACCAAAGTCCGTATTGTGCAGCAATTTCCTCAGATGAATGGATTCCGGAATCCTGTTTATTATATCCAGTATAGCATCTTTACTAAAAAAAATTGAGATCCCTTTTGCCCTGTACTCCGAGTCAGATTCGTAATACCTCTCGTCATTGTGAAAAACATGCGGCAGGTTCTTGCCAATAATATATATTTCACCTTTCCTGAACCTGTCCAGTTTATCACCTACAAGCAGCATTCCGCTACTTTCTATAATATAGGTAATCTGAATTTCCTCGTGGAAATGTATCTGCTCATAAAAATATGGAAGATCCCAGTACTCGACTCTGATTGTTTCTTCCTGTTTACGTGGTACCTTAAAACAGATGGGTTCTCTGTTCATAATTATCTTATCCTTATATGTCTGCCGATAGTAAAGAGAAATTATATAATCATAGTACTATGATGACTACATAATTTATATACTATAATTTCCTATCCAACCCCAAATATAGTCATTCCTGAATTAAATTAATATATATAACAGATGTTAGTGAACATAATTTTACATTATATAATATAAAGGGAAAGGTTGAGAATGAGTTTGAATGAGACGAAAGACTAACGACGAACGACTAAAGGCTAACGGTCAACCAAAGGATTAAGTTTAAAAAAGTTGAGGAGAGTTGAGATTGAGTTTAAATAGTATTAAATGCCTCCTAATTAACAAATTAACAAATTAACATTATGGACTGAGGACTAAAGACTGCGGACTTTTTGTTGCTTCCAGTATTCCATTACTCCATTATTCCACCATTCCATCGTTCCAGTATTAAATAACATAATATAAGATAGCTCTATTTAAGTTTTATTGCAGTATATTTATTTCTTTCTAATCTAAATCATAATATGAAAAAGATATTTGTGCTTTTGTCTGTCGTACTATTAACAATAAATATTAGTTCACAAGACATTAAATCGCCGGAAGAGTTTCTGGGTTATAAGCCTGGCAGTCAGTTTACAATGCATTCCGGCGCTCTGGATTATTTCAGATATATTTCGGAATCCTCTCCCATGGCTTCATACATTACATATGGTGAGTCATATGAAGGGAGAGAACTTGGAGTTATATTTGTATCATCCCCTTCAAACCTTGAAATACTTGAGCAGATAAGAAAAGATAATCTCATCAACTCCGGCCTGGCCGGGGGAAAAAGCAGCGGTAATCAAAAACCTGTTATATGGTTGAGCTATAATGTACACGGTAATGAGTCAGCAGGAATGGAAGCAGCTTTAAAGACATTATACACCCTGGTAAGCGGATCATACGGGGAAGCAGGTAAATGGCTTGAAGAATGTGTTATAGTAATTGATCCGTGCCAGAATCCTGACGGCAGGGATTTGTATGCAAGCCGTTACAGGAGGTCTCAATCGGTTGCCCCCAATCCAAACCCCGACGGCTGGCAGCATCATGAGGGCTGGCCCAGTGCAAGACTTAATCATTATCTTTTCGATCTCAACCGGGACTGGCTATGGCAGACCCAGGCTGAAACAAAACAGAGGTTAAAATTATACAGGACCTACATGCCTCATGTTCATGCTGATTTTCACGAAATGGGATCAGGATCTACATTCTTCTTTGCTCCGGGAGCGGACCCATGGCATGAAGCTGTCACAAAATGGCAGCATGAGTTTCACAGGTTGACTGGTGAAACAAATGCGGAATTTTTTAATGAAAAATCCAGATTGTATTATACCAAAGAGAATTTTGACCTCTTCTGCCCTATTTACGGCGATACATGGCCGCTTTTCAACGGCGCAATGGGATTTACTTATGAACAGGGCGGTAGCGGTGCTGCCGGCCTTGCCCTTGAAAGGCAATCAGGTGATACTCTGACCCTCTCGGAGCGTATAGAAGGTCATTTTCTTGCTGCATTGGCTACAATAAAAGTAAGTTATGACAACAGGGAAAAGCTTATCAGTGAATTCAATGATTTTTTCAGGTCCGGTCTTGAAAAACCCGTCTTCGAATATGAATCGGTTATAGTCAAAGGTAATAATGAAAAATCATCTGTCGCAGATATGCTGGAACTGCTTGACAAGAACAATATTAACTATTCCCTGTCGGGCAATAAAGGAAAAACTTATAAAGCATTTGACTATCTCGGCAACAAGCAGTCGGAAGTTACTATTTCGGAGGGGGATATTCTGATCAGCTCAAGACAGCCTCAGTCCCGTTTGGTAAAGGTACTGTTTGAGCCTGACTCAAAATATAGTGATTCATTGAGTTATGACCTCACTGCGTGGGCCCTTCCTTATATCTATAATATTAAAGCCTATGCAGTTAAGGAAAAAATACCATCTGCCGGAAGCATACCTGAAAGAGAAAATAAGCTTAACAGCATGCCTGAAAATAAACCATATGCCTATATTGCCGACTGGAAAGGGTTTGACGAACTGAAGTTCATGTCTGCTCTTCTTAAAAACAAGATCAGGGTCAGATCAATGCAAAAGCCTTTTACCATTGACAGTACCGGATTCGGCAGGGGAAGCCTTGTTATTTCAAGAGATGATAACAGTAATTTCACAGGAGACCTGGATAAGATTGTTATAGAAACAGCTAATAAAACAGGTGTGAAGCTGCATCCTGTTACTACCGGTATGGTACAGAAAGGTAATGATCTCGGAACAGATCGTTCAAGTCTCAAATATAAACCGGAAATTGCCCTGGTCGGAGGGAAGGGCGTCGCAACAGGCAGCTTCGGGGAATTATGGTATTTCATGGAACGCGATATTGAATATCCGGTAACTGTTCTTGATCTTGACTACCTTTCATCTGTAAGGCTATCCAAATATGATGTTATACTTTTACCTTCAGGGACATATACCAAATATAAAGAACAACTGACAGGATACGTTAAAGATGGTGGAAGGCTGGTACTTCTCGAAAATGCGATAAAGCTGATGGCATCAGAAGAATCCACTAATCTGCATAAAGCAGTTGAAGCCAGAAAAAAAGAGAAGGAAAAGGATGAAGAGAAGCTCAAAAGTGATGATCTGAAACACCTTAAAAAATATGAAGATCAGAGAAGGGAGATGCTTAAAAACAGATCGGCAGGCAGTATTTACAGGATCGGGCTTGACAGCACACATCCATATACCTTCGGGCTGGGTAATGAATGGTTCATAGTGAGAACTTCATCCGACCATTATCCTTTTCTTGCAGAGGGTAATAATATCGCATACATACTCAATAATGAACCGGTAGCCGGCTTTGCAGGAAACAAATTTCAGAAAGATGTTAAGAATACTATTATTGTTGCAAGTGAGAGAATGGGACGGGGAGAAATTGTATATGTAACCGATTCTCCGTATTACAGGGCTTACTGGAAAAGCGGACGTATCTTAATAGGAAATATATTATTCAGATAAAGATGGAAAAAGTTGTTGAGAGGTTTATTTCTTATGTACAAATTGACACACAGTCAGACGAAAGATCAGACAGTTGCCCAAGTACAGAAAAACAAATGGTGCTTGCCAGGCTATTGAAAAAAGAGATGGAAGAAGCAGGACTTGAAGAAGTGTATCTCGATAACAACGGGTACATTATGGCCTCCTTACCTTCCAACTCGGAAAGAGACCTTCCGGTTCTGGGCCTGATAGCACATATGGATACAAGTCCTGACATGAATGCTGAAACTGTCAGACCCCGGATAACAAAGAATTATAGCGGAGGAAAAATCACTATTAATGAGGATGACAATATTATACTTGACCCTGACGATTTCCCTGAACTATTGAAATATTCAGGCGATGATATAATAACAACCGACGGAAACACGTTGCTTGGCGCCGACGATAAAGCGGGAATAGCTGAAATACTTACAGCAGTAGAGTTTTTTATTGATAATAAAGATATTGAACACGGGAAAATAAGGATATGCTTTACTCCGGATGAAGAAATCGGAAGAGGTGCCGATAAATTTGACATCCGGTTGTTCGGTGCCGGTTTTGCATTTACAGTGGATGGTGGAGAACTGGGAGAACTGGAATATGAGAATTTCAATGCTGCAATGGCAGAAATAACCATTTCAGGCAGAAATGTACATCCCGGGACGGCTAAAAACCAAATGATAAACTCTATCCATCTGGCAAACGAATTCAACTCTATGCTGCCGCCGGAATCAAGACCTGAGAATACTGAAGGTTATGAAGGGTTCTTTCATCTCATAGATATTAAGGGTGACGTTGAAACAACCAGGATGAGGTACCTTGTCAGGGATCATGATAAAGCATTATTCGAAGAAAAAAAGAACATGCTTAACATGGTATCAGAATATCTGAATAAAAAATATAATGCTGAAAGGGTAAAGCTGGTGACAAAAGACCAGTATTATAATATGAAGGAAAAAATCGAAGATCACCTTCATATAATCAATCTGGCAGAAAAAGCTATGAAAAAGGCAGGAATAAAACCTGTTATTAAGCCTGTCAGGGGTGGAACCGACGGTGCAAGGCTTTCATATATGGGGTTGCCATGCCCGAATATTTTCACAGGAGGGCATAACTTTCACGGAAGATTTGAATATATACCTGTTGGTTCAATGAGAAAAGCAGTTGAAACAATAAAGAATATTATTAGTCTGATACCTGAATCTTATTAAATTTTACTGATCATGCAAAAATTTTTAATTTTTTTCTGTTTCTTATTTATCCTGTCATGTTCCGGAAATAAATGCTTCAAAGAAGCATATGACGGAATAAGTACTGAGGAATTAACTAAACATGTTAGTATCCTGGGCTCAGATGATTTCATGGGCAGGGCTCCTTTTACAAAAGGAGAAGACCTGACAGTCGAATACCTGAGAGATGAACTGGCAAATCTGGGGTTTGAGCCCGCATTCGGAGACTCATATTTCCAGGATGTCCCTATGGTTGAGATCACATCTGATGTCAACAAGTCTGTAATAATAAAGACAAAAAGTAATAAATACAGCCTGTCTGCTCCTGACGACCTGACTTTAATAAGCCCGAGATTTACAGAAAACATTAAGGCAACTGAGTCAGGCCTTGTTTTTGCCGGGTTCGGAATAGTAGCGCCGGAGTATGGATGGGATGATTTTAAAGGTCTCGATGTAAAGGGCAAAACAATTGTTGTCCTGGTAAATGACCCCGGTCTTTATAGCGGTAACGATAATCTTTTCAAAGGCAGGGAAATGACTTATTATGGCAGATGGACATACAAATACGAACAAGCAGCAAAAATGGGTGCTGAAGGGGTTCTTATCATCCATGAGACTGAAGGAGCGGGTTATCCGTACGATGTACCCAGAAATAGCAGCACAAGTCCTAACCTGTATCTCAAATCTGAAAACGGGAATAATGACAAATGTAAATTTACAGGCTGGCTAAACGCTGCAACAGCAGATGAATTATTCGCAGATCTTGGCTATGATATCAATAAACTGAGAATGGAAGCATGTAGCCCTGACTTCAGAGGATTTGACATGCAGGCTGAAATAAGCCTGGAGATAGAAAACAGTTTTATTGAAAATACATCCAGAAATGTCGCGGGAATACTTAGAGGAGTGGAATCTCCCGAGGAGGTAATAGTCTATTCCGGCCATTGGGATCATTTAGGTATAGGAAAAGAAGAAAAAGGTGATTCTATCTTCAACGGAGCTGTTGACAATGGAACTACCATGGCCTGGGTGTTTGAAATAGGAAGGGCATTCATGAACTGCGGGAACAAACAAAAGCGATCCGTAATGCTTTTCTTCCCGACAGCAGAAGAGCAGGGGTTGCTGGGATCATTATATTATACATCGCACCCGGCCTTCGAAATGAACAATACCGTTGCCTGCATTAATAACGACCTTGTATTGGCTGTAGGAAGAATGAAAGATGTAATGATAACGGGGTACGGTCAGTCTGACCTGGATGATATGCTTGAAGAAGCAGCAAAAAAACAAGACAGGTATATTATGTCCGACCCGAATGCTCATACCGGTATGTATTTCAGATCGGACCATTTTGCATTTGCAAAACAGGGTGTCCCTTCATTATATGCCCGCGGAAATTGTGACTCAAGGGAACATGGGAAACAATGGGCTGCAGACAGGGAGCAGGATTATATCAATAACTGCTATCACCGGCCTGCAGACAACTATGATCCCGCATGGGACTTTGAAGGTATCAGGGAAGATGCCCAACTGGCATTTGAGATAGGGTATAAACTGGCAAACTCAGACATATGGCCTGAGTGGAAGGAAGGCTCTGAGTTTCGTAATATAAGAAACAGGCAATAATTCGGGGGCTCAGGTATCCATAATGGGCTAAAGGATAATGTAAAAACTATAACAGTTAAATAAGCCCCGGATAGTTAAACTTTGTCTATGCCATTTTTACTGATTACCTTATCAAAACAGGAATAATACCTGCCATTCAGTCATTCGGCTTGATTATTGATAATCTTAATCAGTAAAGGCCAGGATCTTTAATTAAAGAACCCCATGGTAAAAGGACAGGAATGGTATGGATACAAAAAAGCTATTGAGGAAACACCGGCATATCACCGATCTGATAGCAGGCAGGCAGGTAAGAGAAAGTATCACCGGGATAAGGGAACTTATCAATATATCGAATAACGGTGACAAAAAGCAACAACTGGAGAATATTGAGAATACCTACAGGAATATGGTCAGATATACTATTGAAGGTATTCAGGATCCGGAAAGAGATAAAGTGTTCACAAGGATGCTTCAGTCATTGATCGGACTTGCCGACAGTGTCAAACAGGAAATACTGGCAAAATATTCCGGCTGGCATATATACTGGCTCAGGGATAACATACATAAAGAACAGAATCTTGCAGGGAAAAGCATAATAGAAACAGTCGATGATCTGATTTTCAAAGAAGAACTCGATGAATGGCTTAATCAGGCAGGAGCAGTATCTCTCGATCCCGAGTCGGATTATGCAAGGAAACACAGAGTACTGGTAAATAACATATTCAGTCATCTTTGGATAACAGACAATTATGGCGATGCCGAGAAAGAGCTTTTTGAGCTTATAATGCAGAAAGACAAATTTGAATGGTATGAAAAAAGCATTTTTGTAAGTGCAATTACTCTGAGCTCGCTAAGATACTGGCAACCCGACAAGATTGATATACTGTTATCGACCTACAGGAAAAAGACAGAGCAGGTGAGTGAAAGGGCACTTGCAGGTATGATCCTCGTTCTGTATTATTACGATAAAAGAATACAAACCTATCCTGAACTCCTTACTAAAATAGAGAGCCTGTCAACTGACAACGCATTCATGGAACACCTTAAAATAACTGTACTCCAGATAATCAGATCGGGTGAAACAGAACAGATCAGTAAAAGGCTTAACGAAGAAATTCTTCCGAGAGTAGCTGAATTAAGACCAAAGATAGAAGACAAGCTCGATCTTGATAATCTGTTACCGGAAGATCTGACAGAAGATAAAAATCCTGACTGGTCTGATATGTTCAAAGATTCGGAAGATTTCTTCAAGACTATGGAAGAGTTTTCAAAACTACAAATGGAAGGAGCTGATGTTTATATGTCGGCTTTTGCTAATTTGAAAAACTTCGATTTCTTCAGGACCATATCAAACTGGTTCATTCCTTTTTACCCCGATCATGAAGTTATTGATGTGCTTTTCAGAGATGAAGTAATAGGCGGGGGCACTAATGAACTGGCGGAGGCTTTGTATAAAACGCCATTTATTTGTAACTCGGATAAATACAGTCTGGTCCTTAACCTTCAGCACCTTCCACAAAGTCAGAAGGAGATGATGCAGAAAGTATTCAGGATGGAACTGGAGGGGCTGGAACAACTAAAGGACAACGAACTCGGAATAGACATAACAAAAGAGTTTAAAACAAATGTCACGCAATACCTTCAGGACCTGTACAGGTTCTTTAAGCTGTCACCGGACAGGAATGAGTTTGATGATGTCTTTCAAAACACTGTAAGTTTTCATGGCACCCGGCTTTTCAGCATACTGCTTCAGGACAGTGATTCCATCTCGACTTTTGCAGATTACTATTTCGGTAAAGATTTTTACAGGGAAGCTCTCGACCTTTACACCGAGATGATTGACAACGATCCTGATGATCCCCAGCTATATGAAAAAGCCGGTTACTGTTATCAGCAGACTGCCAATTATTCAAAAGCCCTGGAAATGTATAAAAAAGCTGAGATACTTGACAGGAAAGTATGGACCCTGAAAAAGATCGGATTTTGTAACAGAAGGCTTGGTAATCATGATGAGGCCCTTGAAAGCTATCTTGAAGCAGAAAAGCATGATCCTGAAAACATGCATACAATAGCTATGATAGGTCATTGCTACCTGGACCTTGGGGAATACGACAATGCGCTCAAATACTATTTTAAGGTTGAATATAATGACCCTGATAATATCAGGATACTCAAACCTATTTCATGGTGTTACTTTGTTCAGGGTAAATTCGGACAATCGAAAAAATACTTTGATAAAATAAGCAAAGGCAAAATGACCGGCCATGACTTTATTAACGCCGGTCACCTGGCATTATGCATGGGTAACAGGATAGAGGCGCTGGAGAACTACAGAAAAAGCATTATTGAGGGAAAAATGGATAAAACAGAATTCCTGGAAATATTTAATGATGATTCTGATATTCTTATATCCAATAATATTAATCCTGATGATCTGCCTATTATTACAGACTATCTCTTCTATGATCTCGGGGATTAGACCACAGACTGTCATTACGGTCATGTATTGAATCCCTTTCAAAACCGGGAGGTCTTCTGTCTGGTCCCTGTCCGTGGCCGAAATGGTCCTGTCTATCTGATTTCCTTCTCTTCCTGTACTCTTTCATAGCTTCCCTCCTGTTGCGCTCCAGTTCTTCAAGCCTTTTTATCTGGTCTTTATTAAGTACAGGCTTTATTTCCTTCCATTGATTATCAAAAAGGGTTTCAAAGTCATCCCTGAACTTTCTGTTCAGTTCATTGATCTGGTCCGAATGTTTTCCGATAATTTTGTCAAGCTGCTTTTTTTGCTCCACCGAAGGATCAATAACCTTATAAAAATGATCCCTGAAATAATCCTCTGAAGCATAAATTCTTACCGGCTTCATTCGTTGGTGTCTTAATTGTGCCGATGTTAAAAATCCCAAAACAAAGCCGAGCATAAGAGTGAGTACAATCAGTATTGTTATTTTCAGTTTCATCTTAATTATTATTTAGTCTAATAACCTAAAAGGCTTACTAATACATCATCGACCCTATTATCTATTCCCAGAAGAGTGTCATAGGATAATGAACCCTGGCTTATGAGCAGGCTGAACATAAGAATGATTATTGCAGCCGCACCTGAAATAGCAACTCTGAGAAAAACAGTATCAAAGGATCTTATTATTTCCCGCTTACCATTAACAGGCACTTTACCTGAGATGATCTGACTCATTACACGTTCACGAAATCCTTCCCTGAACCTGAAATCCGTAATAAGTTCTTTTTCCATTACTCTGCGATCATCCGTTTCCAGGTCTGATGTCAGTGATCGAAACAAGAGATCTTTTAATTTTCCGGTTTTCATATTACTTAATCTAAGTCAGTTAAATATTCCTTAAGTTGTTCTTTTGCCCTTGAGAGCCGCGAAAGAACCGTACCGACAGGTATATCAAGTATCTCAGCAGTTTCCCTGGTACTATATCCCTGTATTGACCTTAGTATAACAACCGATCTGAAATCAGGATCAAGCTTAGAGATGGCAAGGCTAACATAACCTTTGATATCCCTGGTTTTTTCTTCATTATCTGACTCCAGCTCTATTTCAGTACTTTCTTCATTGTCATCAGACTGATAAAACAGTGACAGCCATCTTCTTCTTCTCCTTATCTCATTGAGGGATTGATTTATAGCAATCCGTTGAATATAAGTACTCAGTTTTGATTCTCCCCTGAAATCTTTAAGGCTCCCGTATAGTCTTATAAAAGTATCCTGACCTGCATCTTCAGCCTGTTGTGTATCTCCAAGCATTCCTTTAACCGTTCTGGCTACCATATTCTCATATCGTCTGATTATTTCACTGAACGCCAGATTATCACCATCCAATGTCAGGCGTATAAGATCCTTTTCATCGGAATGGATATAATCATACTTCACCATATACAATAATAAGACAATTTAAGCAAGTATTTTATTCCCAGTCAGTCGGCTTTATCAGGAAAATCAACTTTAAAATCGGGCGTATAGCGTATAAGATAAAGCCTGTTATTCTCGAATCCATTCATCAGGCCCGTACGCGTAAAGTTAAAATCAACCTGTAACAGATCGGGTTTATGCATTGACGGCCTGTACATAAATTCAGAACCATGCAGGGCAATCCCGCTAACAAAGTAATATGTAATATCATAGCTTTGCCAGGCATAGCTTCTGACATGCGGCTCCATCCTGAATAATTCACGGTATCCGGACAGGAATTTCTTAACGTCATCCTGATTATAATCAACCCAGTTTGGAGTAAATAACATTATACCCAGTTCATAATAATACATGGGGTCAAGATTGTCCAGCCATCTGATATCAGGATATCCTATAAGTTTAATGTCGTATTTTCGAAGAAGGCCATGAGCGCTTACTATCACCTCACTCATAACAGCTTCATCGTCTGAAGCAAGTATCAGCAGGTTCGGTTTGTCTTCAGTCATGGCATGTTCTATTATATTGATCGTATCATTATAAGAGGAACGACTGGTAAAGAAAACCTCTCTAAAGCTGATATCGCTGAAAGGTATTTTTAATCTTAATTTCCTGTATATCTTATCCTTAAACTCTCCTGAAAGGTCTGCTCTCCAGGCAGTATCAGCATGTACAAATACCAGGTTATAGTCGTAGTACCCGCTTATTTCCTCTGCCAGGGCATCCTGGACAACATCAAGGGATGGCTGTACCTTAAAAAGATATGGATTTATTCTCAATACGTCAGGGTTCTGTGAAGCCAGGGGAGACACTACAGGGATTCTGTATCTCCTTGTATACCTTGCAACCTGTTCAAGATTATCGGGGTAAACAGGACCGATAATCAGATCGGCATCCCGTAAGCGGCCCGCTTCAAGAAAACCGGCCACCCATGCTGAATCACGTCCTGTATCAAAAACCTGCAGGTTAACATCCAGCCCTTTTTTCTTCAGATCATTAACAGCCAACATGGCGCCCTCATAGAATTCTATAAAAAGCTTGCTTCTGGGGTATATCCATTCATCAGGACGTTCAACCAGCCTGTATATTTTACGGTTATTATCATCGTACTCCGATGAATCGATAAATGTTCGGTTACTGTTCTCATCAAGCATCAGAGGCAACATAAGAGTCACATTAATCTTGCCGTCAAGATCTTCAACCGGTGTGTACTCAACCCTTGTCCCATCAAATAAATATGTCAGCCTTTCATCTCGTACAAGCGCTGTATCAATCCGGTCATTCACAACAATAACCTCTTCCTCACCGGCTGCAGGTATTCTTATTATTTCACCCTCCCTGGGAAACACCATACCCTTGTTTACCCTTCTGATATCTCTTATACTGACATTAAACCTGCGTGATAATGTTGAATAATTCTCTCCTTCCCCTACCATATGCAATATTATTCCCGGTTCGTCAGTTCTGAATTGCTGTGTTTGTTCCCTGAATTCTTTTTTCGGTATTGCAAGCTCTGTACCTACCGGAATATCATAGATATCAATTCCCGGGTTTGACTCTATAACCCTGTCTTCCGGAACATCATATTTCCTTGAAAGGGAATAAATTGATTCTCCCTTTTGAAGTACATGATATACAAACCTTTCTGTGTCCTTTTCCTCAACAGCCTTCTCTTCAGTAACCTCAACAACAGGGATCTTGAGTGCCTGCCCGGTCCTTATACCATATACTGCAGATGGATTTTCCCGTGTGATAATCTCCGTTGGTACATTATAAGCCTTTGAGATGGAATAGAGGGTTTGTGATGAATCGACTATGTGAATATAATAGGATGTTCCGCCAATTATCACTTTGTCCTTCGATTTTTCTATCTTCACCTGTGCCGATATAGTTACGGAAAGCAACAGGGCAGGCAATATGATTCTGGTAAACTTCGGCAGTATGCTTTTCATTTAATGCATTATTTCCATACCGAAGCAAAGGTAAAAAAATATCCTGATAAACATCTTGAGTTCAGTATCCCCTGCTATTTAATCTCACTGAAGTATTTCATAAACTGAATACGTTCATAAGCCGAAGGGTTATTTGTCTGCGACTGGCTCAGTTTTCCTTTGAAATGTGTAATCGAATTATAACCTTTGTCTTCCATCCAGTTGTTCATGCCTGATAACATCTTCTGAATCTGCTCCTTACCATTCTTATACACCGTCGACACCACTTGTACGGCTGTTGCTCCGGCAAGTATTTGTTTAATAAGGTCTTCCTCAGTATGAATTCCTGTCGAAGCTGCAATATCACATTTGGTTCTTGAAGACAATATCCCCACCCACCTTCTGACATTGCCGGCTTCTGAGGGTGTACTGAAAGTATTGGATGATTTCTCCGAGAAATTATTTATATCGAAATCGGGTGTATAAAACCTGTTGAACAATACTATACCGTCTACAGAAGCTTCCGATAACTTCTTCACCATCATTGCAAGGTTTGTAAAATACGGTCCGATCTTTACTGAAACAGGAATACCGACCTTTGCTTTTACCTTTGAAATAATATCAAGGTATATTTTTTCGATCTTATCTGTTGTCAGTTCTTCATAAGTCGGGATCACGGCGATATTAAGTTCAAGTGCATCTGCGCCTGCATCCTCAAGCCGGCCTGCAAAGTTAATCCACTCAGCTGCCGATATGCAATTAACGCTGGCTATTACAGGTATTACGGCTTTCTTTTTTACTTCCCTTATCAATTCGATATAAGCCGACAGCGTTCGTTCTTTAATATGTATATCAATATAATCAAGTGTCTCGGATTTAGCAGAATAGATCATATCATTCCGGTATGCTTCCTTCAGGCTGGCATCCACCTCAAGCATTATCTGCTCTTCGAACAATGATTTCAGTACCACTGCGCCGGCGCCGGCTTTTTCAAGTTCAAGAATATTATCAACTGAATCGGTTAATCCTGAACTGCCAATAATAACAGGATTACTGAGTGATAAGCCAAGATATTTTGTGGTAAGATCTGCCATTTTTTATTGTTTTAAATTTTTTACAAATTAATTAATTATTTTTTACCAACCTTTGATTTAAGGTATTCATGCATGCCTTTCGCAGCTTTCCTGCCGTCACCCATGGCAAGTATTACGGTAGCTCCTCCACGCACTATATCACCTCCCGCAAAGATATCTTCAACAGATGATTGCATCGTTTCCGCATCAACTTTGATAGTTCCCCAGTCTGTGACATCCAGTTCAGGCATGCTGGACGGAATCAGGGGATTAGGGGATACACCTATTGCCACAACTACTGTATCAACCTCAACTTCATATTCCGAGCCCTCCATAGGTACAGGTCTTCTTCTTCCCGAGCTGTCAGGCTCTCCCAGTTTCATTTTCTGTACCATCATTTTATTTACATTTCCTCTTTCATCGGCAAAATACTCAACAGGACTGTTAAGGTTCATGAATTCAATCTCTTCCTCCTGTGCATGTTTTACTTCTTCAGCACGTGCAGGCATTTCTTCTATAGACCGCCTGTATATAATCATAGCCCTTTCGGCGCCAAGTCTTTTTGCTGTACGTACAGAATCCATTGCCGTATTTCCCCCTCCTACTACAGCTACTCTCATACCGCTGAATACAGGTGTGTCATAATCGGGTTTTGATGCGTTCATAAGGTTAATACGGGTAAGGTACTCGTTCGAAGAAAATATCCTCCTGTAGTTTTCTCCGGGAATATTCATAAACTTCGGAAGGCCTGCCCCGGAACCGACAAAAAACGCTTCATATCCTTCTTTCTTAAGATCATCCACTGTTGCAGTAGTGCCGACAACAAAGTTGTTTTCAAACTTAACTCCCATTTTTTTCAGGTTCTCTATCTCGACATCCACTATTTCATTAGGAAGCCTGAATTCAGGTATCCCGTATTTCAATACTCCTCCTATCTCATGTAACGCTTCAAAAACCGTCACTTCATATCCCCACTTAATCATATCTCCGGCAACAGCAAGGCCGGCCGGCCCCGACCCTATTACAGCTACCTTTATACCGTTTTTCTCATTTACTTCAGGCACTGAAATATTACCGCTATTTCTTTCATAGTCAGCTGCAAATCTTTCAAGATAGCCAATCGCGACAGGATCTTTCTTCAGTTTCTGCACATAGAAACAATTTGCTTCGCACTGAACTTCCTGCGGACAAACCCTGCCGCATACTGCTGGCAGTGCATTTGTTTCTTTAAGCGCTTTTGCTGCTTCAAGAAAATTACCCTGTTCAATCCTTTTAATGAATTTCGGTATATTAATATTTACCGGACAGCCGGTAATACAGGTAGGTTCAACACAATCAAGACATCTCTGTGCTTCCTTAAGCGCCATCTCCTCTGTAAGTCCCAGATTAACCTCTTCATGGTTCTTGTTCCTGACATGCGGATCCTGCTCGGTCATCTTTACCCGCTGTATGGAAGTACGATCCTTGGCTTTCATACTTTTTCTGAGTTCCTCCCTCCATGATTGCTGACGTTCTTCTTTTAATATATCTTTTACAGTTTCCATATTTCTTTTGTTTATCTGATTTATTATGCCGGGATTATTGTTGAAGGGATTCCAGATACTCCGTATAGCAGGACTGTTCCTGGTCTTCATATGCACCAAGCCTCATTATCATTTCGTCGTAATCAATCTTATGAGCATCAAACTCAGGTCCGTCTACACAAACGAACTTTGTTTTACCGTCTACAGTAACCCGGCAGGCGCCGCACATACCTGTACCATCAACCATAATGGTGTTTAGACTGGCTATTGTCGGCACATTGTATTTCTTTGTTGTCAGAGCTGCAAACTTCATCATTATGGCCGGCCCTATGGTTACAGCCATATTGACCTTTTCGCGGTCGAGGACCTCTTCCATACCATGAGTTACAAGTCCCTGCTTACCATATGAACCGTCATCCGTCATTATTATCAGTTCGTCAGAACATTCTTTCATTTCATCTTCAAGGATCAAGAGATCCCTGTTTCTTGCAGCCAGTACCGATACCACCCTGTTCCCTGCCTCTTTAAAAGCTCTGGCAATAGGTAATAACGGAGCTATACCCACACCTCCGCCGGCACAAAGAATTGTCCCTGTATTCATTATTTCAGTAGCATGTCCAAGCGGGCCAACCACATCGGCAAGGGTATCTCCTTTTTCCATTAAACTAAGCTTATGTGAGGTTACTCCAACCTTCTGAATAATAAGAGTAATAGTACCTTCACGCGGATTAGCATCAGCAATCGTTAATGGTATTCTCTCACCTTTTTTGTCTATTTTAACTATTACAAAATGCCCTGCTTTGCGTTTTTTTGCTATTCTTGGCGCATCAATCACAAGCTTAACGACATTATTGTTCATGTGCTCTTTTGAAACAATCTTGTTCATTACTTGAAGTTTAATTATATAACCGGATTATTTTAGACATAAGTCAGCTCTCTAAAAAATAAATCCCAAGGTTGAAATTTTTTTCAATGATAACAACCAAAAGTATCACTTTCTGGATAATGTTATAAAACATAATGATATATCAGTCCCCGCTTGTGCAACACAGTATAACTATGTATATGGAAAAAAGACAAAAGACAAACGACAAATGGCTAACGGAAATGACAAATGACGAGTAAATGCTCTCAAAGAAACAGGTATAAGGCCTAAACCTAACAACTTAACAACTTAACAACTCAACTTAACACCCTCAACGGTTTTTATTAAGAAAATCATTCAGATAGCCTGTAACATTCTTCTCAATCCTTGACTCCACATCCGAAATATCGGCTCTTATAAACCTGTCGCCGGTAATATTCTCGAACAGTTCAATATATCTGTCTGACACCATGTTTACAAAATCATCAGTCATCCCGGGTACTTCCTGTCCGGTCTGGCCCTGGAAACCTTTTGACATAAGCCATTCCCTTACAAACTCCTTTGACAATTGTTTCTGAGCCTCTCCTTTTTCGAATCTTTCCCTGTAACCATCCGAATAAAAATACCTTGACGAATCTGGTGTATGAATCTCATCGATAAGATAAATGGTATTGTCCTTTTTGCCGAACTCATATTTGGTATCAACCAGTATCAACCCATGTTCAGCGGCAATCTCAGTGCCACGCATAAACAGTTCCATAGTATATTTTTCCAGTAATGCATATTCATCTTCAGGGACCAGTCCTCTTGCTATAATATCTTCCCTTGATATATCCTCGTCATGCAGTCCCTGTTCTGCCTTTGTGGTAGGTGTTATAATAGGTTCATCAAACTTCTGGTGCTCTTTCATGCCTTCCCTGACAGGGATCCCGCAAATGCTTCTGACTCCTGATTTATAAGTTCTCCATGAACTGCCGGTAAGGTATGCCCTTGCTATCATCTCAACCGGATATGGCTCGCATTTATGTCCGAAGGTTACATTCGGGTCAGGTGATGCAATCTTCCAGTTAGGAACGATATCGGTAGTTGCATCGAGAAATTTTGAAGCTATCTGATTCAAAACCTGCCCTTTATATGGAATCCCCCTGGGAAGTACCACATCAAAGGCTGAAATACGGTCAGTAACTACCATCAAAAGATAATCATTATCAATATTATATACCTCCCTGACTTTTCCGTGATATATGCTTTTCTGTCCCGGGAAACTGAAATTTGTTTTTGTAATTGTCTGTGACATAACTGTCGTATTTTTTTGTTTCTGTTATATGATTATTTATGCCTGCCGGATACCTGAATTATCATCAGCTTCCTCTTTTTCACTGGTATTATCATTATCATATGCCCTCACAATATCCTTAACAAGCTTATGCCTCATAATATCTCTTTCATCAAATTCGATAACAGATATTCCGTCTATACCTTTCAATATTCTGATTGCCTGTAATAATCCGGATTTCCGTTTATCAGGAAGATCTATCTGTGTAATATCGCCTGTCATAACAAACTTGGAATTGATCCCCATTCTGGTAAGGAACATCTTGAGCTGATTAATTGTAGTATTCTGCGCTTCATCAAGTATAACAAATGATTGTTCCAGTGTCCTTCCCCGCATATAAGCCAGAGGAGCGATCTGAATTGTTCCGTCTTCCAGCCATGATTCCAGTTTCCTGAAATGTATCATATCCTTAAGTGCATCATAAAGCGGCTGAAGATACGGATCAAGTTTTTCCTTCAGGTCTCCCGGAAGGAAGCCCAGTCTCTCCCCTGCTTCAACTGCAGGTCTGGTAAGAACAATCCTTCTAACCTCTTTGTTCTTCAGGGCTCTGACAGCCAGAGCTATAGCAGTATACGTCTTACCCGTTCCCGCAGGCCCGACAGCTATCAGAAGGTCATTCAGCCGGTATTCTTCCACAAGGTGAAACTGGTGTACGGTTCTTGCCATTATAGGCTTACCGTTTATATTGAACGTAAGGTTTTGATTAAGATCTCCGTTCGATGCTGTCTTAAGCAGATCAGGGTCAGAAAATAATCTTTCTATATCCTCTTCCCGGAAAACGTTATGTTTTTCAAAAAAATCGATGAGTTCCTTTACTTTGGATTCAAACCTCACAACTTCCTCTTCCTCTCCGATAGCCTTTATTTCGTTTCCTCTCGCAATTATTTTAAGTTTTGGGAAATATTTTCTCAGGTTGTCAACCAGTATATTGTTGGTTCCGAAAAATATCTTAGGATCTATATCTTCAAGCTCAATAATTCTTTCTACCATTTAATACGATAACCTTTTTAGCTAAAATACCTGTGTATTCTCAAAAAAAAACCTTAGGTTTGAGTTCTACAAAGTAACCTATTTTTTTTACAAGAATATCATATACAGGATAAGTTTTTAAGAATGCCAGTAATTACCCTTACCACTGAATGGCAAGCGTTTGATTATTATAACGGCATACTGAAAGGTAAGCTGGTAAGTCTTTGTCCCGATGCGAGGATAATAGACAATGCAAGCGGACTGAGCCCTTTTAATATCCAGAAAAGCGCTTTTGTTATAAGGAATACTTTTGAGCATTATCCTAAGGGTTCGGTACATATAATATGTATCCAGTCGGAATACAGTGATAAAAACCCACTTGTTGTAATAGAGGCAAAAGGTCATTTTTTCATTGGCGCCGATAATGGAATATTCCATCTGGTACTCAACTCAGAGCCGGACAGGATAGTCGAAATAAGTACTCCGGGTAATAAAATGAATACTGACGAATCAGGTATTTTTGCAAATGCTGCCTCATCAATCCTCCAGGGCAAAGATATTAATGAACTGGGAAAGATAAAGGATAATATCAGGGAGATGATACCATTCAGGGCTACCTTTGAAGAGGATTCTGTTTCCGGCAGTATAATATATATTGATACTTACGGAAATGCTATTACGAATATAACACGCGACTTATTTTCCAGGATCTTCACCGACAGGAATTTCATGATAGCAATAAGGTCAAATACAAATATAATCGGGCATATCAGTAAATCTTATAACAGTGAACAGGTAGGAGAGCTTCTCGCCGTTTTTAATTCACTTGACCTGCTTGAAATCGGAATAAACGGTACAGATGCATCTGAACTACTGAGTCTCCGGGTTGGAGATGTTGTCAGGATTGCCTCCCCGGGAAATAATAAAAAACCAGGAACGCTCTTTTAAAATATGATGGAAAAGGATAACAGGCTTACAGCATTTAAGGAATTACTGGATATCATGGACAGGCTACGGAATAGTTGTCCATGGGACATTAAGCAGACAAACGAATCATTGAGAAAGCTCACTATTGAAGAAACATATGAGCTTGCAGAGGCCATACTTGAAAATGACGATAATGCAATATGCAAGGAGCTTGGCGATCTTATGCTCCATATAGTGTTTTATGCTAAAATAGGTTCCGAAAAAAACAAATTCGATATAGCAAATGTCCTTGAAGGAATAAACAAAAAGCTTATATACAGGCACCCTCATGTTTTTGGTAATACGAAGGTTAATAATGCCACGGAGGTGGAAGACAACTGGGAGAAGCTTAAAATGGATGAATCGGACAGTTATAAGCCTGTCCTTTCAGGGGTCCCTAAATCATTGCCTGCCATGGTAAAGGCAAACAGAGTGCAGGAGAAAGTAAGGGGTGTTGGCTTCGACTGGGAAGACAGGATACAGGTTTGGGATAAAGTGCAGGAAGAGCTTGGGGAGTTGAAGGAGGAAATCAAAAACGGAGACAGTAAGAAGATTGAATCTGAGTTCGGCGATGTATTTTTCTCACTGATAAATGCTGCCCGATTGTACGGAATAGATCCGGAAGCAGCCCTGGAAAGGACTAATACAAAATTTATAAACAGGTTCAATTATCTTGAAAAAGACACTCTTATGCAGGGCAGGTCTCTTCATGATATGAGCCTGGAAGAGATGGACCGGATATGGGAAAAAGCCAAAGAGCGTGAACAATGATCAGTCCATTGTTCTCACCAGCCTGAAACCTATATTATCGTATCCTTTTTCCAGATCAAAACTCTTAATTCTTGTAAAGACAGTGCAGTTATTCTCCCTGTCGGCCCAGCTTCCTCCCCTTATCACCCTGGAACTGCCTTTTTTAGGCCCCATAGGATTATCAGCAGGAGATACAGAGTAATAATTATCATAGTAGATATCGTAACACCATTCACTTACATTACCCGACATATCAAATATACCAATACTGTTAGGCTTCTTCAGTCCCACACGGTTAATCCCTCTGCCATCCGGTGTAAGTTTGCATTCTGCGTTCCTGCTGTTACCATAATACCAGCCTGTTTCATCAAGATCATTACTTCCTGAATAAACAAATGATCCGTTCCTGCCTCCCCTTGCTGCCGATTCCCACTCAGCTTCAGTCGGAAGTCGACCCCCGGCCCACTTACAATACATCATGGCTCCCTCCCAGGAAACCAGAATTGCAGGAAACCCGCCACATTCTTTATTTACATGAAAACTTCCGTCTTTAAAATAAATATGTACCCTGAAATCCGTTTTCTCATAATCCTCGCCATATACATTAAGATAGTATATATTATGTCCCTTTAAAACCACCACATCACTATCACCTTCAAATGAAATATCATCAATATTTGAATTAAGGAATTTTACAAATTCCTGATTTGCAACCTCGTATTTACCAATGAGGAATGAATCAATTTTAACCTGATGCACCGGTTGGGTTACTTTGCCGCTTTTGTCATTGCCCATTGAAAAAGTAACGCCTTCAATCATGACCATTTCGGTTTTTATTAAAGGTATAAATTCAAGAGGATCAGCATAAACATAACCTCTTTCATTTTTTGCATATGCCCTTACATAATACTTTTTACCTGTTTCCAGTCCTTTAATAGTACATTCAAACGGTCCTGTACTGCCTTTGGTAATATTATAGTAATATTTTTTTGTCGGATTCGCGACTGTATCCCACACCACACCTCGTTCCAGTATTTCCAGTCCGCCATCATCAGGCACATTGCCTGCCACTGTTGCCGAAGTACAGTCGATATCTCTTACCGAGACTGTATTGACTACAGGTATTCCGATCTTAGTGAATAAGATCAGTTCATCGCTATATGATACGCCTTCACTGTTAACAGCATAAGCCCTGAAATAATATCTTGCTCCGGGATCAAGATTTACTACCTCAGCTTCAAATCTGCCGGAACCCTTTCCCATGCTGTACACATTATTGTCAATGCCCGGATTCTTAAGCATTGAATAACAAATTCCTGCATCTGTTACAGGGTGGCCGCCATCGTCGGTAACATCAATATTCAGATATACAGCATTAACCTTAATCCGTCCGGGTTCGCCCAGGAGCACTGTAGGGGGGCCTGTCGTTTCAAATTTCATAATGTCTCCATACCGGGTTGCAAACCTGTTCCTTGCATAAGCCCTGTAATAATAAACTGTAAACGGTTTAAGCCTGTTCAATTCAACCCTGAAAGCACGCTGTCCGGAAGCTTTGATTACAAAATCATCCAAAGACGGTTCGGATCCCTCCGAATAACAAATACCATATGAAATGATCCCTTCCCCTCCGTCGGTAACCATATTGCCACAGGCATCCGCAGTTTTTGAATGTATACCGGCCACTTCCCCTGTTCTGACCACAGGAATCCCATCCATAGTCTTCAGTTTCACGTATTCCGAATATGATATTCCTGCGTTGTTTCTGGCGTATGCCCTTAATAACAGCTCCGAATCCCTGGGAAACCCCTCCACTTTTTCATCCGTTATATCTGAAGTGTTTCCAATAACTATCTTGCTGCCTTCAGTATGACCGCTATTTGCGTCTTGAAATATCAGTCCCTTTTCCAGAATTTTCAGCCCTCCGTTATCGGTAATTCTGAAAACTGCATTCACCCATGTTGCTCCGTATTCATTAACAGATAATTCTGACACAACCGGGCTAACCCCATTTACAGTTATTTTCAGGCTTTTCTCCGTAACATTTCCATCTCTGTCTTTGGCTGTTGCCTGTAACAAATACCCGCCGGCATTTAAACCGGAGGTATGGAGGGAATACTCAAACAGGCTGTCACAACCGTTGTATACCTCTTTATCGTTAAAAAATACAACTGACGATTCAAGTTCCTCGTTATCATCAACAAATCTCACAAACAGGGTCATATCTTCACCGTGAGATAAGCCTGTCGAATCTGCCGGCAGATCGAATATTATTACCGGGGGATTGTTTTTGCATCCTGAAATTACGAACAGCAGGATCATCACATAATAATAAGCCCCCGCGAGATTTAATCTCTTATTCATATTGGAATTAATTGGTTAGTTTGCAAAGGATAATCTCGGATTAAACTGTACCTCCATAACAAAATTATGAAAAAGAAACCAATTATTCCATTAAGTTTTTATATAGTAGTTTTTCATACTGCCATATAAAAAACAGTAAGGAGTTAATTATAATGCTAACGACGAAAGACAGGGCTGAGCCTGTCTGCCGACAGGTAAACGTTAATAATTTGCCCGGTGGGCAAATTTAGCGAAGAGCCAGATAGAGGGTGGGAAAAAGGTTTAAAAGGTTGAGAATGAGTTTAAATAGTATTAAATGCCTCCTAATTAACAAATTAACTAATTAACTAATTAACTAATATACCAATTGACTGCGGATTGAAGACTGCGGACTTTTTGTTGCTTCCAATATTGCTCGCCCCTAGTGCTCGGGGTTCGGTTCCAGTATTCCATCTATTCTTCAGACCCGCTTTTGTCTTCAGCCTTGTCTTCGGTTTTGTCCTCAGCCTTATCTTTGGTTTTGTCTTCTGGCTTGTCCTCAGGCTTGTCTGCATCTTCCTTTTTCAGCATATTGAGCGAATGCAATATATTGTACCACTGAATTATCTTTCTAATATCTGACAGATAAACTCTGTCACGGTCATATTCGGGAAGCAGCTCTTCGAAATATTTCTTAAGCTCATCCGGTGATGATTTATGGTTTATTGATTCTGATCCTTCTTCCTTATCAAATATTTTATCAAATATCTGACTAAGAGGCAGTTCCTCGGTTTTTGTAAATACAGCAATATCGCCAAGAGAGCTAACCTTAGCTGCTCCGTGGGCTGATGTTCTTTTTCCGTTTTCTATGTTCTCTACTATAACAGCATTTTTCCCCTGAGCAATGAATTTATATAAACCGGGCGAACCAGATATAGCTAACAAATCTTTTAGAACCATTTCTTTGTATTTTTCTGATTAATAATGAATTTAAGACATATTTCTGCTTCTCTTTATCTTTTCGTAAGCCTCATTGACCTTTTTAAATTTTTCATTAGCCGCTTCTTTAAAATCATCTCCGAGATGGCTGACCATATCAGGATGATACTTCCTCGCCATTCTTCTGTATGCTTTTTTTACTTCCTCATTTGTTGCTTCCGGTTGTATTTCAAGAATCTTATAGTATTTATCATCGGATGCCATGAACATACTTTTTATCGATTCCCTGTCCTTTTCGGATATATTCAGATATAATGCAATATTCTCGATAGCATTTATCTCCCGCCGATCAATATTTCTGTCTGATGCTGATACGCCATAAAGCATATGTATAAGTTGCAGCCGTGAAGAATATTCCATATTATTGCTTATCTGTCTGCATACATCCCTGACAGGAATATCCTGTTTAAGAAGATCTCTCAGCATATGGAGTGCTTCGCCCGCTGTTTCGCTGCCAAACTGTTTCACAAAGAAATTCCTGACATAATCAAGCTCAGACCTGACGACCTTTCCGTCGGCCTTCATAACTGCAGCTACCAGTACTATAAGACTAAGCGAAAAATCTCCTGCAGTAGTTCTGTAGCCCTGTCCCCTGTATCTGGTAGTATACGGGCTCTTTCCGGGGCCATCAAATGCAGATCCTATTGCAAATCCAAGTAGCGCTCCGAGAGGGCCTCCAAGAAACCAGCCCAGGCCTCCGCCAATCCATTTTGAATATTTTCCCATATCGCTATCTCTTAATGAGATCTAATATTATATTATGTATTTCAATAACTCCCGGAATAATCATACTATTATCCGAGTTATCTATATGATAATCAGATCTTGCCAACAGATCTTCATCTGACATCTGGTTTTTTACTCTTTCAAGTACCTGGTCCCTGCTCATTTTGTTTCGCTCAATAACCCTGTTTACCCTTTCTTCAATGGGAGCTGTCACAGCCAGTATTTTATCCACCCTGTCATCTGCTCCGGCCTCAAAAAGTATTGCTGCCTCAAGAATAGTATAATCTGCATCCTGTTGATCGCACCAGCTATCAAATTTATCCAGAACACGGGGATGAACAAGATGATTTACACGGGCAAGCATACTGTTGTCATTAAATATTACAGAAGCCATCCTGATTCTGTCCAGTTCTCCTGAGGAGAAAAGATCAAACCCCACAACATTGTTCAATGCTCCTCTCAGATCATATTCATTATCCATAATGTGCTTAGCCTCCTCATCAGCAGAGAATACAGGAATCCCCAAAGCATTGAATACCCTGCATACGGTAGATTTTCCGCTTCCGATACCGCCCGTTACTCCTAACCTGAATATCACAGTTTTTCTATTATATACTCAACCTGTTTCGGATTATACCTGACATTACTAATATAGGGAGGCAGGTTTATAATTTCCACATTCAGTCTGTCGACAGTCCTGTAATTAAGATTCTTCATATCGACTACAGCTTCAATCGGGATTTCCTGTATCCGGCTATAGTCGCTAAGAGCTATATTGAAATGTATATTCACTGCATCCGGAAACAATCTTACATTTGCAGTATCAGGTTTATTCAATACTCTTATCCGTACATCAATAATATCTTCGGTAAACTGTTCCACCGGGATAGTAACCTGTACTTTCCTGTGCGATATTTCCACTTTCCTGATCGGTCTGATATCAAGGTTTCTGTTTATCCTTTGATTAATCTGGTTAAACTCATGAAATTCCGTCAGAACAAATTCCGTAGTATCAATAACCGCTCCGGGGCCTGTTATCTCAACAGAGTCCGGTTCGATCACAATTTCACCATTTACCATATACTGTCTTTGAAGATTTATCTTTAAATCAGGTTTTACAGGCACTTTCTTACTTATAAGCTTATCAAAGGCAAAATGGATAGTATCGGGCAATACGGAATTTATATTCAGGTCATTACGCAACTGCCTTCTGAATGACTCCCTGAGGTTCAGCGTATAGACATAATATTCCAGTTCCGATCTGTTTTCCCTGACAGGTATTCCTGAATTATTTACATCAATTATCAGAGGTACTTTGTTATCGCCGATCCTGGATTTAAATATCGAATAGCCTGGTCCGTATACTTCAAGACTAAGCCTGTAGGGAAGTTCATTAATCAGGGCAAGGTTTTCAGGAAAGTTAATATATCTTACCGGGTAATTTACAGAACTGCTCATATCATTGCTGAGAGCATTTATGAACCAGAACACAAAAGAAAGCAGAAGAAAGAAAGAAAAAACAAGTACATTCCTGTTAAAGAGTTTCTCCTTAATATACTCTAACAGTGTATTAATACTTCCGTCCCTGCCTTCTTTCCGGTTCATAATAACAGCTTTCGGCTATTCTGGCTTATTTCTTTTGTTCCAGGTCAGATGAATCCTTCAGTACAGCACTCTTATCAATTTTCAATAAGACCTCGTTGCCAACATCAACTGTAATAGTATTGTCTTTTACATCAGTTACCTTACCATAAATACCGCCGGTAGTAATTATTTTATCTCCTTTTTTCAACGAATTCCGGTAATTGGTCATTTCCTTCTGCTTCTTTACCTGCGGTCTTATCATAAAGAAATAAAAGATCGCAAAAACCGCTATAAGCGGCAGGAAGCTTACAAGAGGGTTTTGTCCCTCAGGTGTAGGCCCCATCAAATACAAAAATGCTAAGTTACTCATTACTAAATATTAATTACTAGTTATTACTTCTGCTTTTATTTTAAGAATTACCACGGGTTTATCAGCATTTGATCTTATGGTAATTGTCTTATTCTGTACACCTTCCCTGTAGGAACTGTCAAAGGCAACTTCCACATTACCCTTTTCACCCGGAGGGACAGGTGCATCTTCAAAATCAGGGACAGTGCATCCGCAGCTTGTTGTTGCAGATGATATAATAAGATCCGTATTACCCTCATTTCTGAAAGTAAAAACACATGCGACTACCTCGCCTTCCACAATTTTTCCGAAATCATGTTCTAATTCAGAAAATTCTATGACAGGTTTACTATTGTCAGCCTGTTTGTTTTCACTCGCATTTTCTTCACTTCTGCATGAAACAAGGATAATTAACAACGCTGGTAATAAATGAATGTATTTCATAGATATTCATGCATTAAACCCGGGTTCACCTATCAGTCCGCGACCTGTTTTACGAAACATTTGTTTTTCTCTCATTTCACGGACAATCTTATCAAGTATTCCGTTCACAAAGGTACTGCTTTTTGATGTGCAGTAAAACTTTGCAATTTCTATATATTCATTCAGACTTACCTTGACCGGTATCTCGGGAAATTCAATGACCTCGTTTATAGCCAGTTGCATCACAAGGGTATCCATAAGGGCAATACGTTCAATCTCCCAGTTTGTTGTATTCCTGCCTATGAGTTCAATGTATTCTTCAGCGTGAATTATCGTTTTCCGCAACAGGGTTTTAGCAAAGATCTCATCTTCATCCGATCTGTATAGCGGCATAAGTTCATGGTTTTCATCAGATGATTGAACAAATTTACCGATTGTTTTATCAACCATTACCGAAATAAAATCAAGGTCGTCATTCCAGTAAATACTCTGTTCTTCGAGAGCTGACTCAAGGTCATCAGGTTTTTCAAGAATGATATCCAAAATACGCATAACAAACTTCCTGTCTTCTGAATAGCTATCTTTCCCGCTGTTCATATAGTCTTCATACTGTCTGGATTCACTTATTAACCTGTAATATATCCTTGGTATCTCGGAGTATTGATTCCAGGATAAGCCTGAAGATGCAGCATATTTCTTAAGCTGCCTGTTTCCGGAAAGCTGTTTTACAAGCCTGTTATCGATCAGTTTTGTATTTGGGTTCAGATCTTTTTCTGTAGGTATTTTCTTCTGCCTGGCAATTTCTATCTTCTCTTCGGCTATATCTACAATCTCGATAATAAGCAGCATCAGAAGGTGATACAGATCGTAGCTCTTCTTAATACTCAACATCAATTCCTTTTCAGCTTTTGCAAGATCATCTCCCTCTTTTCTGTTAAAGGCATACAGAACAAGCAATGCTTTTATACGTAATAATCTCCTGCTTATCATTTAGAAAGAACACTATATAATTTGTGTGCAAAAATACTCTTTTTATGTTTCAGACAAAACACTGGCAGACAAATCATAGTATCAATTCATTATTTTGATATATCAAAATAATTGCTACATTTGACAACATTAATAATGATTGCCAATTAAATTTAGCTCTATGAAGGAAGAGAATGAAGCCACAGCGAATGAGTTAAGTAACGACACGGAAAACGAATCCAGAGGTCGTGAGGAAGTATACACAAAAGTTGTAAGAGCTGGTAACAGAACCTATTTTTTTGATGTGAAAGCGACACGCAAGGAGGACCTTTATCTGACTATTACAGAAAGCAAAAGAAGGATTAATAAGGAAGGCAAATTCTTTTATGAGAAACATAAGCTTTTTCTGTACCAGGAGGATTTTGAAAAATTCAGTGAAGGTCTTGAGGACGTATTTTCATTCATCAGCAATTTTGATACCGGAGAGGTAAGGGAAAAAATATCAGGGGAGGAAGATATGGCAACCGAATCAAAGGATAAGGAAAATCCAGATTCAAAAACAACTGACGAATTCATAAATGTAGAATTCGAGGATCTGGGAGAAAAATAAACTTCTGTCTCAGGTCTGATACCTTGTGATCTACCGGGCTTATCTTTTTTAAACATGGCAGAATATCTATTACTTGCTCTGGCAATAGCTTTAATAATAATCGGAATTATAGGCTGTCTTGTCCCTGTATTGCCGGGACCACCCCTCAGTTTTGCAGGATTACTTGTACTTCACTTCACCAGGTTTGCTGATTTCGGTAACAACCTCCTTATTATACTAGGATCAATAGCAATACTGGTTGCAGTATTCGATTATGTTGTCCCTATCTGGGGTACCAAAAAATTCGGAGGGAGCAAGTACGGTGTAAGAGGTGCAACCATAGGTTTGCTGGCAGGACTGTTTCTTGGTCCGCTTGGGATAATTATAGGCCCCTTTATCGGAGCTGTAATAGGAGAATTAATAAAAAAGGATGATTTCAAATATGCTATTCGTGCAGGATTTGGAAGTCTTATAGGTTTTATGATGGGTATCGGCCTTAAACTGGCTGCCTCACTTGTAATAACCTTCTACTTTATAAAAGGACTCATATAACGATCTTTCTCGATCAGTCTAAAAGGGAAAAGACTGCAGTCTTCAATCCACAGTCCACAATGTTAATTGGTTAATTGGTATATTGGTATATTGGTATTGTTAAGGCATGTAGTTAGTTAACTGAACAACTGCATAATGGAGCCTAATCCCCAGTCCCTAATCCTTTCTGCTACTGTTCAGATCATTTCCCAATATTCCAGTATTGCTCGCCCCCACCAACCACAATCACTTGCCGCTCGCGAACTCGTCACCTTCGCCTGCCTCCGGCAAACTCAGGTTCCTCGGTTCCAGTATTCCAATACTCCAATATTCCATTATTTCATTGCTTCATCGTTCCATCCCGGATCACATTCCAAGAGTAGCAACCATAACAGCTTTTATTGTGTGCATCCTGTTTTCCGCTTCATCGAAAACTATACTATTCTCCGATTCAAAAACTTCATCGGTCACTTCCATTCCGTCAAGCCCGAACTTCATGAATATCTCCTCGCCTATCTTTGTTTTCCTGTCATGAAATGAAGGAAGGCAATGCAAAAATTTAACATCAGGATTTCCGGTTATTTCAACCAATTCCCTGTTAACCTGGTATGGCTTCAGCAGTTTAATTCTCTCTTCCCATATATTGTCCGGTTCCCCCATCGACACCCATACATCGGTATAAAGAAAATCAACATCCTTTACTGCTTCTCCGACGTTATCGGTTATAGTTATTTTTGCCCCTGTTTTCTCAGCAATAGTCTTACACTGTGATACCAGATTATTATCCGGTTGTACTTCCATGGGTGCAGCAGCCCTGAAATCCATTCCCATTTTAGCTGCACCTACAAGCAATGAATTACCTACATTATTCCTTGCATCACCCAGGTAACAAAAACTAATCTCATTCAAAGCCTTACCGGAATGTTCCACCATAGTCATAAAATCAGCAAGAATCTGGGTAGGATGAAACTCTGTGGTCAGCCCGTTCCATACCGGTACTCCGGCATACATTGCAAGCTCCTCCACTATCTCCTGTCCGAACCCCCTGTATTCTATCCCATCATACATCCTGCCCAAAACCCTGGCGGTATCTTTCATTGATTCCTTATGCCCTATCTGGGAGCCGGTCGGACCTATATATGAAACATGAGCGCCCTGATCCAGGGCAGCAACTTCAAAAGCACATCGTGTACGTGTCGAAGATTTCTCAAAAATAAGTGCTATGTTTTTTCCCTTTAACAATTTCTGTTCGGTACCTGTATATTTTGCTTTTTTCAACTGCACTGAAAGATCAAGTAAAAACTTTATCTCATGTGATTCAAAATCCAGGAGCTTTAGAAAATTCCTGTTTCGCAGATTGTATGCCATGTGGTTATAATGTTTAATTGTTTAATTGTTTAATCGTGTAATCGTGTAATCGTTTTGTTAATTAAAATACAAATTTACTTATCCTTTGTTAATATCATTAATAATTATTAAAACAATCGACATTTATCAGTCTTCGTATTCCATTGTAATTTTTGTTCCGAAGCTTTTATCTTCCAGTTTAAATGCCTCAGTAATAACACCTTTATATCCTCCTGATTTAATAAAACTCAGACAGGCCTGTATTTTTGGTGCCATACTGCCTTTTGTAAACTGACCTTCATCCAGGAATCTTTTTGCATCGGCATAATCGAAAAATTCTACTGTTCTTTCACCGGGTTGTTTATAATTGATATAAACGAAAGGCACATCAGTAAGTATATAAAACTCATCGGCTCCAATATCAGAAGCCAGCAATGACGAAGCCATATCTTTATCAATAACAGCCTCTGCAGGCCTGACATCATTGTTCTCATCTATATACACAGGGACTCCTCCACCGCCGGATGCGATAACAATATTTCCCTTCCTTGCCAGATCTTCTATTATCTTCTCATTCATAACCCTCACTGGCTTTGGAGAAGGGACTACCCTTCTATAACCACCTTCCACCTTTACCTCTTCCTTAAATATCCAACCCTTCTTTTTATGTAATTCATCGGCTGCATTCTTATCATATATCTTACCGATCCTTTTCTGAGGGTCGGAAAAAGCAACATCATTCTTATCAACAACTACCTGTGTTACCAAACAGGCCACATTCTTATCAATACCATGCCTGTTCAGTACATTACGAAGCATTCTCTCTATCATATAGCCAATACCTCCCTGAGTATCAGCAACACAAATATCCAGAGGCATCTGTGCAATATTGTACATATGTTCCCCGGCATCATTACGCATAAGCACATTGCCTACCTGGGGCCCGTTTCCGTGTGTGATAACCATGTCATAACCAGCTTTGATCATATAAACCAGGTTTTCAAGCGTGTCAGTTGTATTTTGTTCCTGCTCTTCAATCGTACCGATCTGGTCGCCTCTGAGCAATGCATTGCCACCCAGTGCTATTACGGCAAGTTTTTTCATCATATTAAAATTATAGACCTTAAACAATCACTATTCCATTCCATAAGAACGGAAAATACAAATCTATAATTTTTAGTATAAATATTGACTGCCACTTTAAAAAGATAATATTAAAGGTACCCGGATATTCACCTCCCTTTATAAAATCATGTGGTATTTAATCTAAAAAAATTATTACTTTTACAGACAATTAGAAAAACCTAATAAAGAATCCGGGTGAGATATAAAGTTATAGCATGTTTATTTTGTATGATCCTGGGAGGACTGGCCGGCTGTAAAAAGTCTACTCTTAAATCTATCGATGAAGGTGAAATACATTATAAAATCACTTTTCATGACAGGAATGCTGTGCTGCCTGACGAGCTCATGCCAAACAGCATGATTGTAAAATTCAAGGATGATAAAATATTAATGGAGATAACTTCTCCAATAGGGAATAATGGCGTTTACAATATTATCGATCCCGAAAAAAACCAGGTAAAAACCTACTTCAGGGTAATGGGCATGAAATACTATTTCATCGGATCGGCAGATGAAGTACCACCTGGAATAGACCCTATGGAAAATATTGAGTTTGACGCCACAGACCAGGAATCGGAAATACTTGGCCTGAAATGTAAAAAAACAACTGCAACAATACCGGAAACAGGTTACAAGTATGATCTGTGGTATACTGATGAGATAGATATTAAAAACCCGAATAATTCAAATCCTTTCAAGGGCATAGACGGAGTTCTCATAAATTTCTTTTTTGTCATGGGTGATATTACCGTTGAATTTGAAGCTGACGGTATTTATATAAAACAGATTTCTGATAAATCATTTGAGAAAGGAGAAAACTACCGAAGGATTGACCGAAAATCCATGGACGATCTTATAGCCAGTATGATGAGCCTCTGATAAAGATTTCACTTTTTCTTCATCTGCATAAAATTACTACCTTTATCACACCAAAACCGGCCGGGCCGGGATCAGAATAATACATAATTAAATTTTCGCGTTCATACTGATATCCGCGGATGAAAAAGAGAAAAAAGACAGGCAATAAAGAAGCCCCTAAAAGAAATACCGGTAAGAAAGACAACTACTCTTTTTTCAGGGATGAAAGGGTAAAATTTATTTCAGGACTGATAATAACAGGTTTTTCCGTATATCTGTTCTTTGCATTTACCGCGTACCTTTTCTGGTGGAAAGCCGATCAGAGCTTTGATACGGGAAACGTGTTATCCGGCGCTGACATACAGGTCAGGAACTGGTCAGGAAAAAGCGGAGCATGGTTTGCAGATATTTTTATGAACAAAGGGTTCGGACTGGCAGCATTCTTTATTCCCGTGATCCTGGCAGCTATCGGTTTAAGATTACTCCAGATCAGGCGTATTAAAGTACTCAGAATAAGCAGGAACCTTATACTGGGAACAATACTCCTTTCGGTAATGCTGTCATGGATTTTCGGTGATGCCGGCGGTATGCTGGGATCCGGACCGGGAGGAGCTCATGGCTATTTTGTTAGCCGCTGGTTAAATGCCTTCATGGGAAAGCTGGGAACAGGCATCCTGCTTATAGTACTTTTTCTGTCATTTCTTGTACTTACCTTTAATATTAATCTGTCAGTCGGATCAGGCAGTTCTCTTTTTTCATTTCTTAAAAGGAAAAAAGCACCTGATGAAGATACCGGCACTGAAGACGATCATGCAGATGGAAGTAGTTCGGAATTTATGATCCACAGACCTGGCGATGACGAGACTGTGACCGGCGATGAAACATTTCTGACCGCTAAGTATACGGCAGAAGGAGATAATGATATTGACAGTGATGATTCAGAAGAAAAGATAACATCCGGGCCTATAATAAAAGAAATAAATCCGGGGGATGATAATAACGGGGTCACTATTTCTATTACCAAAGCTGAAGCAAATGATCAGCTATCGGAGGAAGAGGTGGAAAGACTTAAAGAAAGCTATGATCCGAGGCTCGATCTGTCCGGGTTTAAACTCCCCCCCGTAAGCCTTCTTGATGAACATAAATCCGATACTAAGTTCGATGATTCCGAGATTATAGAAAAGAAGGAAACCATAGTAAAAACCCTTCTCGACTATAATATAAAGGTAAGGCATATATCCGCAACTGTGGGACCTACGGTAACCTTGTATGAGGTTGTTCCTGAAAGAGGCGTCAGAACAGCAAAGATAAAATCTCTCGAGAACGATATTGCCCTCAGCCTGTCGGCTTTCGGGATACGTATAATTGCACCCATACCCGGAAGAGGCACAGTAGGAATAGAGGTGCCTAACAAAAAACCGGAGATAGTGTCAATGAAGTCGCTTATCTCCACAAAAATATTCCAGGACAGCAAGTATGAACTGGCAATTGCACTTGGCCGTACAATCACCAATGATCTTTTAATGATGGATCTGCAGTCCATGCCTCATCTGCTTGTTGCCGGCGCCACAGGCCAGGGGAAATCAGTTGGACTGAACGTAATAATAGCCAGCCTGTTATACAGGAAACACCCTGCCGAGATCAAGTTCATAATGGTAGATCCCAAAATGGTTGAACTAAGCCTTTACAGTAAAATAGAGAAGCACTATCTGGCAAAACTCCCCGAGACTGAAGATCCTATCATAACGGAAACACAGAAGGTAGTATACACACTTAATTCGCTGTGTCTCGAAATGGAAAGCCGTTATAAATTACTCCGGAAAGCCAGGGTTAAATCAATAAAGGAATATAATGAAGTCTTTACAAAAAGAAGGTTGAACCCTGAGAACGGACATAAATTTATGCCATACCTTGTGCTCGTAATAGATGAGTTTGCAGACCTGATAATGACTGCAGGCAAAGAAATTGAAAGCCCAATCCAAAGACTCTCCCAGCTTGCAAGGGCTGTAGGTATTCACCTTATTGTAGCTACTCAAAGACCTTCGACTAACATTATTACAGGAACCATAAAAACCAATTTCCCGGCAAGGCTGGCATTCAGGGTCTCATCATCGATTGACTCCCGCACGATACTTGACAGTACGGGAGCTGAAAAACTGGTCGGACGCGGAGATATGCTTATATATAACGGCACTGAACTTATACGTGCCCAATGTGCATTCATAGACACTCCTGAACTTAACAGGCTAACGGAATATATTGCTTCGCAGCAGGGATATACCGATGCTTATATACTCCCTGAATACGAAGGGGATAATGAAGACAACTACCAGGAAGTAGACCTAAGGAAAAGAGACAGCCTGTTTGATGAAGCAGCCCGGTTAGTGGTACAGACGCAACAGGGATCCACATCACTGATACAGAGAAAAATGTCACTGGGCTATAACCGTGCAGGCAGAATTGTCGATCAACTGGAGGCTGCAGGAATACTGGGCCCCTATGAGGGAAGTAAAGCGAGGGAGGTACTTATTACAGATATGGCAAGTTTGGAACAGATTTTGAACAGACTGGATTAAAAGCGTTATGAAAAGAGCGGTTACAATATTTTTTTTTCTGATCCCGGTTTTTGCCTCGGCACAGAAAGATCCGGAAGCAACAAAAATACTTGACGGATTTTCAAAAAATGCCCTCGAAGCGAAAGCAGTATATATGAAATTCTCACTTATTGTTCATGACAAGGTAGAGCAGACTACAAAGGAATCGGAGGGTGAAGTGGTGATAGAGAATAATAAATATAAGCTCGTTTTACCGGATAATATTATCTGGTATGATGGCTCGGCAACATGGACACTTGCACCTGAAGTAAAGGAAGTAACCGTTACGCTTCCTGATGTTGAAGACAACAGCTTTCTTACTTCCCCTTCAAGCCTTTTTAGCTTATACAGGGAAAATTTCAAGTACAGAATGATTGAAGATAACGATGAAGTAAGTCATATATACCTCTATCCGGAAGACCCTGTCGAAACAGATTTAAGTATAATAAAACTTGCTGTTCATAATAAGACATACAGTCTTGTCTCTGCCGAATACAAAAGAAAGGATGGTATCGATCTGCTCATTAATATCAGTGAATACAGGCTGGACAAAACTTTTGATCCTGATTTTTTCAGGTTTAATGCATCAGATTATCCCGATGTAGATATAATTGATATGAGATAGCCTACTCTACTCCTTTTCCTCCTTCGGATATGCAATCCTGGCATGATATATTGTTGTAAGCCGGCTTATGAAGGACTCTTTTATCTTTGATATATCCCTGAATGTCACAGGAGCCAGTGTGAACTGGCCTTCTGCCATTTGATTGTCTATTATAGCTTCAACCTGCTTCCTTATCGATTCTTCACTATATTCCTTCAGGCTGCGTGAAGCAGCCTCAACGGCATCAGCCATCATTAGTATGGCATGTTCTTTTGTAAATGGCTTAGGACCGGGATAACTGAAGTCACTCAGATCGATATTCCGGTCGGGGTATTTATCCTTGTACTGCCTGTAGAAATAATACGCCTTTGTAGTTCCCTGATGAGTCCTGATAAAATCTATTATCTGCTGCGGTAATCCTGATCTCTTTGCCAACTCAAGTCCCTTTTTTATATGACCGATTATTATTTCAGCACTCCTTTCCGGTTCAAGCTTGTCATGAGGGTTAAACTGTTCCGACTGATTCTCAGTAAAGTATTCCGAATCCTCCACCTTACCTATATCATGATATAAAGCGCCTGCTCTAATAAGAAGGGGATTAGCCCCGATCTTTCTTGCTGCTTCTTCTGCCAGATTAGCTACCTGCATCGAATGCTGAAATGAGCCCGGAGCTTCTTCGGCCAGCCTTCTCAACAAAGGCTGATTTGTATCAGACAGCTCAAACAGGGTAGCATCAGAAAGAAAACCAAATGTTTTTTCGAATATATAAATAAGCGGGTAACTGAGCAATATCAAAACCGCATTACCTGCAAACCATGCATAATTAAACCAATCGATCTCCCTGATATCACCTTCCTGTATTATCCCTATCCCAAAATAAACAAGAGAAAGAGTAAGAAAAACCATGGTGGCGGAAAAAAAGAGCTTGCCTCTCCTGTAAGTATTGGTTAATGTAAAGATCGCCACAATCCCACCCAGAAAATTCAGGAATATGAATTCAAATGAATTAGGTACAATAAATCCTGTTATCATCATTGTAACCATGAGTATGAACAATGCGAGCCTGGAATCGTAAAATGTTCTTATTATAAGAGGTATTATGGCAAACGGTATAAGATATATGCTGATACCCGGTAACATTACCACTATTCTTGTCAGTCCTACAAAAACAATAATCAACATAAGGATGAATAATGTCCTCCTGAATGAATCCAGCACCTCTTTCCTGTAATGATAAAGGAACAGGAATAAAATAGTAAAACAGACACTGATAATTATTATCTGTCCCAGCATAAAAAGCCATGAATTATAAACACCTATTCTCTCGCCGTATTCCTGCCTGAACGACTCAAGCACCCTGAACCGCCAGTCGTTAATCAGCTCTCCCCTGGAAATAATCAGTTCTCCTTTCTGTATCAGGCCCCTGGTCAGACTTATACCCTGAAGAATGCTTTCCCTCTCGGCAAGCGATTTTACCTCATTATATTTTATGTTGGGCTTAAGAAAATCTCCAAGGCTTATGGTGTTGAGAAATCCGATGATGTGCAGATCCGCATTATCCGTGAATCCGTTCTGTAATTCAAGCCTTCTGTTCCTGACAAACTCATATGCCTCTTTTTCTGTAAACAGGTCTTTTAACCTGATCTCCTCTGCTAAATTGCTTTTTACAAGCATAATGGCTTTATCCTCATTGCGGAGCACTTCTGTAAGCTCGCTCCTTTCATATATGCCTCTGCTAAAAACTTCATCGAGCACACCCACAAGATATATATGCACCTTCTCGTAATCCGAAGCTGATAGCTCATTGCCGGTGCCTGCCCTGTTCAGTCGAAGTTCATTATAATAAGCATTAAAATTATTCAACTCATACCTGGCAAGAGAAGTATCGTAGTTAAAATAAGGTTTGAATGTTGACAACAGGCTGTCCCGTTCACGGCCAAGCTCAGCTTCGGTCTTGTATACAGGAAAATCCCATGGGGCAATCAGCACCTCATGCATCCATGGCCTGCCCTTCTGATATTCATATCTAAACTTTCCTTCACGCGGAAGAAAATAGGTAACAATTGCTATTGAAATACCGAACAACACGCCCAGGTATATCCTTTTTTTATATTTTGACCACCACTCAAGTACAGCCATATCTGCGTTTTAACAATTATCTGATAATCAGTACGACTGCAAAAATAACTAAAAAATGGAATATTGGAAGCAACAAAAAGTCCGCAGTCTTCAGTCCGCAGTCTTCAGTCCGCAGTCAATTGGTATATTAGTTAATTTGTTAATTAGGAGGCATTTAATACTATTTAAACTCATTCTCAACCTTTTAAACCATTTAAACCTTTTTTCCCACCCTCTATCTGGCTCTTCGCTAAATTTGCCCACCGGGCAAATTATTAACGTTTACCTGTCGGCAGACAGGCTCAGCCCTGTCGTTTATCGTTCGTCTTTTATGCATTCCACAATCCATATAAACTTCATAACTTTTTATACTTTTACATTACAAATAAAAAATGTGTATATGGAACACCTGATCTGTGCGAATGTGTTCGTGCCTGTAAGGACCGGGCCCTCTCATAAAAGTGAACAGGGCAGCCAGATACTGTTCGGTGAAAAATACAGCATCATTGATCGGTCTGCTGACTGGCTTAAGGTCAGAAATGAATATGATAACTACGAAGGCTGGATAGATAACGATCATCATATATTCCTTAGAACAAATGATATAAAAGTGGAGCCTGATATACTGGCAAATATTACATCATTCATTGATGTTAACGGTAATAAATTAACACTTGAAGCAGGATCTGAAATATATAATTTCAATAAAAATGACAGATCATTCATTATGGGGGATAAACTGTATATTGCTCCAACTGAAGTATCTATAGCACCTGTAAATGAAAGCATTACCGACACGGCAGCCAGGTTTATCAATTGTCCTTATCTATGGGGAGGCAAGACATCAGGAGGAATTGATTGCTCCGGACTAACACAGGTTGTATATAAGATTCACGGGGAAAAAATACCGAGGGACAGTTACATACAAGCCGAAGCCGGCAGGCCTGTTAGTTTCCTTGAGGAAGCAGAACCTGGTGATCTTCTGTTCTTTGATAATGAACAGGGCAAAATAAGTCATGTTGGAATCCTTTTCAGCTCAGGTTATATAATACACAGTAGCGGCATGGTCAGGATCGACAGAATTGATCACCAGGGGATATATAATAATGAACTTAAAAAGTATACCCACAGATTAAGAACTATCCGGAGGATATAGTTGAGTACTGATTAGTTATATCCGTGATTGATTATCTAATGGTAATAACATAAGAAGATTAAAATGAAAAAAGAATTGCTTCCCTTAATTATTTTAATACTTGTCCTTTTAATTATATACCTTGTTATGAGATTCATAAACCGGAAGCTTAAAAACAGGCTTAACCGTAACGGATTCAGAAAAAGGCGAATACTATAGCATCGACATTACCTTTTCAACAATTTCCCTTTCTTTCTCCTCCGATACGGAGTTTATTTCCGCTGCCTTTCTCCTGATATCCTCCCCTGCCTTTTTGTCTTCCAGTCCCTGCAGATTTACACATACATTTAGATATGCCCCTTTAATACAGGTACGTATGGCCAGTGCTCCCACTCCTGCATCAGTTACTGAATTGGGATTCCCTTTACTGACCATCTCTGCAATAAGATCATATGCCCCAAAGGCTACCTCCATTACTCTTAAGGGAACCATTATCGCATTCTTTGTTGCTTCCTGAATTGCCTGGTTTCTTGCTGTCTTTTCTTCTTCACTGCTTTTTGGCAATCCAAATGCTTTCATTATCATGTTAAAGGCATTGGTGTCTTCATCAACCAGAGCAAGTAGTTCATTCTGAATACCCTTCCCTTTCTCAGCCCAATCAGAAAACTCCTCCCATCTTTCGTCCCAGCCTTTTTTATGAGATGATATATTGGCAACCATAGATCCCAGTGATACACCAAGCGCTCCAATATATGCTGAGACTGAGCCTCCACCCGGAGCGACAGACTCAGAAGCCGTTTCATCCATAAATGTCTGAAGATCCATTGAAATAAGTCTGCCCTTTTGCTTATCTCTTATCTTGTATTCTATTATCTTTTCCTCGGGTTTAAACTCATTAAGTTCATCAAGTCCCATTGACTTAACTGCAATCTTTATTATCTCGCTGTCAGGAATACCTGTTGATCTTTTTTGTTTCCTCAAAAAATATTTACCGGCATCAAGCATAGCTGATAGTGGTATCAATCCGACCAGTTCGGATCCGGTAACTCTCATCCCCCTGGACTCCGCACTCCTGCAAACTTCGTCAAAAGCAATATGAACCGGAGTGACGGATATATTAGTCAGGTTCATTGATATCTGAGCAATACCATACTCTTCAATATACCATCCTATAGCTTTAACAGCTTTAAGCGTTCCTGGTATCATCACCGGTTTTCCATCCTTATCTTTGACAATTTTTCCTGTATATGGGTCCCCTTCCCTCTTCACGCGACCTCTTTCCCTTACATCAAATGCTATAGAGTTAGCCCTCCTCGTTGAGGTAGTATTAAGATTAATATTATAGGCAACCAGAAAATCACGTGCACCTACTGCCGTCGCACCTGCTCCGGGATTAAATTCAGCGGGACCAAAATCAGGTTTCCACTCAGGATCAGCCAGTTTCTTTTTAAGTCCTTCATACTCACCGGACCGGCAGGTGGCAAGATTCCTGCGCTTTTCCGTAAAAGCAGCATTCTCATAACAATATACAGGAATTCCAAGCTCTGACCCTATCCTCTCTGCCAGCTTCCTTGCATATTCAACTGTTTCATCCATAGAAATACCCGATACGGGAACCAAAGGACAAACATCAGTGGCACCCATCCTGGGATGCTCCCCTTTATGTTTTGACATATCTATAAGTTCTGCAGCCTTCTTTACAGCACAAAAAGCAGCATCTATAACACTTTCAGGCGGACCAACAAAAGTTACAACAGTCCTGTTAGTATCTTTGCCGGGATCAACATCCAGCAGGCTTATTCCTTCGACAGATTTTATTGATTCCGTGATGCTTCTGATCACGTCCATATTTATGCCTTCACTAAAATTAGGTACGCATTCGATTATTTGTTCAGCCATATTATATTATAAAAAAATGTTATTATTATCTCATCAGCCACAGGCTTCAAAAATTTAGTTGTTTATTACTCCAATATTCCATCACTCCATCATTCCATCATTCCATCACTCCACTATTCCATCATTGAGTCTACTATTTTACCATTTAGTATGACGGTATCCACCAGTTTGCTTCCATAAGCATAGGGTAGAAATTCATAGGAAGGTATTTTCCCGGTTATATAAACATTTGCTGTTTTCCCTTTGCATATTGATCCGTGAGTATCAGAAATGCCCATTGCATAGGCTCCGTTTATTGTAGCTGCATTAATAGCTTCTTCGGGCAACAAGCGTAATTTAATACAGGCAAGTGACATAATCAGTTTCATGTCACCCGAAGGTGAAGAACCGGGATTATAATCTGAAGCAAGAGCCACAGGTAGTCCGCTATCGATCATTTTCCTTGCAGGAGGATCATCCATGCCAAGAAAAAAAGACGCACCGGGAAGGATGGTAGGCATAGTATCGCTTTCTTTCAGTGCTCTTATCTCATCTTCGCCTGTAAATTCAAGATGATCAACAGACAAGGCATCATATTTTGTACCGGCTTGTATTCCCCCTGAGAATCCAAGTTCATTTGCATGTATTTTCGGACGCATGCCATATTTAATTCCGGCCATCAGGATGCGTTCTGTTTCCTCAACTGTAAAAAATCCCTTATCGCAAAAGACATCAATAAAATCTGCTAATCCTTCAGCCGCCACAGACGGGATCATTTCATTTATTACAAGATCAACATATTTTGACTGATCTGACCTGTACTCCTCAGGGATAGAATGAGCGCCAAGAAATGTTGACCTTACAGTAAGAGGAGAACTTTCCCTGATACGTCTTATCACTCTTAACATTTTAAGCTCAGACTCCGTAGTCAGTCCGTATCCGCTTTTTATTTCAACAGCTCCGGTACCCAGTGAAATAATCTCATTAATCCTTACTATGGACTGTTCATATAATTCATCCTCTGATGTTGCAGCCAGTAGTCTTGCCGAATTAAGTATGCCTCCTCCCCTTTTTGCAATTTCTTCATATGACAAACCACGGATCTTATCCATGTATTCCATCTCTCTGCTGCCTGCATATACAATATGAGTATGAGAATCACAAAATGACGGCAGAACAAACCGGCCGTCAGCATTAAGTACTTCTGTATCCTCAGGGTCTCCGGGGTATGCCTTCATCTCACCAAACTGCTCAATTTTCTCTTCTTTAATATATAACCAGGCATTCTTTAGAGTAGTCAGTCCGGCCATATCCGAACCGGACATGAACCTTATCCCTTCATAATCAACCCCTGACAAACCTTTTATGTTCTTAATCATTATATCCATATAAACAGATGTTTTGAAGGGCTAAGGTAATAAATAATTTTTCTTATTTTTGGCTAATCACATTAAACGAACCTTTACTCCAATGAAAAAACCATCTTCTCTTCTTCTTACACTAACATTCTGTCTTACTGTGTTTTCCCAGGAAGAAAACATAAAAACAGGATGGAATCTGGGAGGTGTGCCTGCAATAACTTACAGCACTGATCTGGGATTTCAATATGGTGTTGTTCTCAATTTATTTGATTACGGTGACGGGACAAGCTATCCTTCCTATGACCAGATGTTTTACTTCGAAGTATCGAGATATACCAAGGGAAGCAGTACCTACAGGATAATGTTCGATTCCGAAAAGCTTATTCCCGGTATAAGCCTGACATCGGACCTTGCTTATCTTACTGATCAGGCCTTTGATTTTTACGGCTTTAACGGTTATGATGCTGTATATAATGCCGATTGGACTAACAGCGACCTTGACGAAAGTATATATAAAACAAGAATGTTTTATAATACAGACAGAAAGCTGTTCAGGTTTAAGAATGATATAAAAGGCAGACTGGCAGGCAAATACTTTCAGTGGAATGCTGGTCTGGAATTGAAAAGCTTCAGGTTCGGCCCCGTTGATGTTGAGAGGTTGAACAAAGGCAAAGATGAAAATCTGCTGCCTGATGTGGACGGTCTTTACGATAAGTATATAAACTGGGGGTTGATAGGGTCTGAAGAGGCAAACGGAGGGTTTATCACAACACTTAAAGGAGGTGTTACCTATGACACAAGGGATTTTAAGGCCAATGCAATGAAGGGTATCTGGGCAGAGACAGGAGTCGAGGCTTCTCCTTCATTTCTCAGTGATGCTGGATTTGCCAGGTTCTATGCGATATTCAGACAATATTTCACAATAATACCTGAAAATCTTTCCTTTGCATACAGGCTTGGTTATCAAACTACAATCGCCGGCGATGTACCATGGTACTATCAAAACCAGATAATAACCTCCATACTTGCCGGGACAACCTCGGAAGGGCTGGGAGGAAGTAAAAACCTGAGAGGTGTATTGAGAAACAGGATAATAGGTAACGGACTGTTCTATGCAAACGCCGAATTCAGATGGAAGGCAATAAGATTCAATCTGATAAATCAAAATTTCTATATAGGGTTTGTCGGCTTCGGCGACTTTGGAATGGTTACTGATAAGATAGATTTTGAAATTCCGGACCAGGCAACCATGGGGGAAGATCAAGCAGGAGATTACTTTAGCACAGATGCCGAAAAACTACATGCAAGTACAGGCATAGGCTTAAAACTTGTAATGAACGAGAATTTCATTATATCAGCTGATCTGGGAAAAGCTATTAACGAGCAGGACGGCAACATAGGTTTTTACATCGGACTTAATTATCTTTTCTGATCAGGGTAAAAACCCCCCTATTGTAATACCAATATAATTACCTATGGCATAACCTATTACGCCTACAGTTAATCCTGTTATTATTATCTCTTTATTTTTTAAAGCACCTGCCACAACAGGCACAAAAGGAGGTGAGTATACAAGTCCTGTAGTAGTTATCAGGAAGTCATCAAGATTAACCCTGAAAATGGCCGCCATAATAAGGTGAAGGAATAAAGATCCGAATACAACAAATGCAACAAATAATATAATATTTACATACTCTATGGTAAAAAACTGCCGGAAATCAGCCATGGAAGACACCACAAATGAAAATATAAGGATCAGGTACATTCCAAGCTGAAAAGAATTATCGATCTTATTTATTCCCGGGATCAGCGATGCAAGTATCCCAAGAGTTGTAACGCCCAGAATGGCCACCATCATTTGCGAACCGTGCGGGACCAGAAAGCTAAGGCCCCCGGATACGGTAAATATCAGGATAGCAACAGCCAGTCCCTTAAGTATATTCTTCCCCGCTCCTTTCGACACCAGCCTGCTGTAATCTTCAACACTTTCAGCTTCCCTGACAGCTTCATCCGTATCGATATCAGTGCCTTTATATTTGAACTTCGGTAATATGAGCCCGAAAATCCTGGGTGCAAGTGTTATGAAGAATATAATCACGATAGCGCCTATTGCCAGGTCGCTTGTATGCGTCATCAGAAACAGGTCATTATCAACATTCAGTGCTGTCTTTATGGATGCCACGTTTGGTGTTCCGCCGGTATATATACCTACCAGCATACCGGCAACCTTTCCGCAGTCAGGTATCGAATCACGAAAAATATAGTATCCGGCTATTACAACAATTATCACCGAAAAAAGTGCAAGTATCATCGAAAGAAAGCCCGTCCCGGCATATTTTAACCATTTACGTATCCTGAGTGAAAACAACAGAAGAGGAAGAGCCAGCGGAATGACTATTGTAAGTATCATATCCTGCACACCGGCTATCCTGTTTACAAACCTGTCATCCTCAGTTAATAAACCTGTCTCAACAAGATTATTGAATTCTGTTACGGGAATAACTCCCCTTCCTGCTTTATAGCTGTTATATTCTTCACTGCCATGCGGCATTAGTCCGATATTACCCAATAATAAACCGAAAGCATATGCCACCACGATAGTACCAAATCTGCTGAAAAGAGACCATCGCTTACATATGAAAATCACGAAAACTGGAAATACGAGATACAGAATAACAAGAAGTACTATCTTGATCATAAGGCCGGTTTTATAATTAGCAGTATAAATATATAAATACACTGCATCCCCCGGTAAATATGTGGTTAAATTAAGTATTTATACTTATCATTGAACGGACTGAGAGAATTACACAGTAATTCATAATCACGGCGATGTATGATAGAAGAAACACGGGAAGGCTTAATTAATCACAGTCTTCAAAGCTTTTATTATACTGTTCAATTGCCCTCTCACTCATACCCATACTTGAAAATCCTCCATCGTGGAAAAGGTTCTGCATGGTTACCTTTCGGGTAAGATCAGAAAATAAAGTACAAATATAGTCTGCCGCTTCCTCAGCAGTTGCATTCCCAAGCGGGGACATCCTTTCCGAGAAGTCAAGTAATGTATCAATACCTTTAACTCCGCTACCGGCAGTTGTTGGTGTCGGTGACTGAGATACCGTATTTATCCTTACCTTTCTGTCCCTGCCGTACACATAACCGAAGCTTCTTGCTATTGATTCCAGCAAGGCTTTTGCATCGCCCATATCGTTATAACCGGCAAGTGTTCTCTGGGCAGCTACATAGGTTAATGCTACAACGGACCCCCATTCATTTATTGCATCCATATGGTAAGCTACCTGTAAAATACGGTGAAAGCTTAATGCCGATATTTCAAGTGTTTTAGTAAAATTCGGATAGTTCATATCGGTGTAGGGGATCCCTTTCCTTACATTTGGGGACATACCTATAGAATGGAGAACAAAGTCAATTTTACCGTTAAAAGCCATCATTGTTTCTTCGAAGATCCTTTTAATGTCTTCCTGGCTGGTTGCATCACCTTCTATAACTTTACTTCCTGTTTTTTCAGCAAGTTCGTTAATTGATCCCATCCTTACTGCCATTGCAGTATTTGATAAAGTAAACTCAGCCCCTTGCTCAAATGCCTTTTCAGCTACTTTCCAGGCTATTGATTTATCATTCAACGCACCGAATATTATTCCCTTTTTGCCTTTTAACAGATTTTCTGCCATATCTATGTTTTTAGGTTAAAAAGACTGCACAGACCAGGATTATATTACTCAGGATTTACAGACTCCCTTAATAAGTTCCCTGGCATTTTCAATTGATGCCTTTGTTATCTCATCCCCGCTGAGCAATCTGGCAAGCTCGAGCAGCCTGTCATTTTCATTCAACAATTTAATATATGTTATTGTTGAATCGCCCTCGTCTTCTTTATATACATAATAATGCATATCGCCATGAGCTGCAACCTGCGGAAGATGTGTAATATTAATGACCTGCATATTCCGGCCCATCCTGGAAAGGATATTCCCTACACGTGTGGCAACCTCGCCGGATACTCCTGCGTCAATTTCATCAAAAAACACAGTGGGAAGACTCTTATTATCCGTAAGCAGCGATTTAAGGCTTAGCATCACGCGGGAAAGCTCACCTCCGGATGCAATTCTCGCCAGGTTTTCAGGCAGTGTCTGTCTATTGGCAGAGAAACGGAACTCTGCATGATCTCTTCCGTTAGGAGTAAAATCATCCGTGTGGTCTATCTTTATCTCGAATCTGCCATTAGGGATGCCAAGTTCAACGAGCAAATGATTCATCTCATTTTCAATATCAGGCACCTTATAATTCCTGTTCTCACTTATTTTACCCGACAGCTCATTGAGTCTTGAGAATGATTTATCAAGCATGGATTCCAGTTGAGACAGTCTTTCATCGCTTGTTTCTATTCCCGAAACAATGTCGCGTATCTCCTCTCTTTTATCTATCAGAGACTTAACATCACTAACCCTGTGTTTTTGCATTAAGGAGTTAAGCATATCCAGGCGCTGTGAAACAAATTCCAGCCTTGACGGGTCACTATCGACAGAGGAAGCTTTCCTGTCAGCCTCGCTGTCAATATCATTCAGTTCAATAATAACAGAGCTGGTTCTTTTAATGAGTTCACTTGCATCAGGATAAAAATCCGTGATCCTTTCCAGCAATCTTCTTAATTCATTAAGACGGCTTACAACTGAATAATCTCCTCCGCTGATAAGTTCCGAAGATCCTGTAAGAGCATCCTGTATTTCTTCAGCATGTGCCAGTATCTCATGCTCGGCTTCCATGTCTTTCTCCTCACCTTCAACCAGCTTTTGCTCTTCAAGCTGTTTCAACTGATGAGCATAATAGTCCAGATCTGCAATATTCTTATCTCTTTTATCAGCCAGCATACCGTATTCCTTTTTCAGTTTCCTGTACTCATCATACAAGTTACTGTATTCATTCAGTAAGCTATTATGGTCAGCAAACGAATCTATAACACTAAGTTGAAAATTATTGGAGCCAAGCAATAAGCTCTGATGTTGTGAGTGTATATCAATAAGGCAGGAGCCCAGCTCCTTCATAACATCCAGTGTTACCGGAGTGTCATTAATAAATGCTCTTGAGCGGCCATTGGGACTTATCTCACGTCTGATCACAGCAGGGCTTGACTTATCCAGGTCATTTCTCCTAAAAAAATCATCAAGCCTGTCATAATCAATATCAAAAACACCTTCTACAATGCATTTCTCCGTTTTATTCAATAGCGCCGATGTATCTGCCCTGCTTCCGAGAATAAGTGACATAGCCCCGAGAATAATTGATTTACCGGCACCTGTCTCACCCGTAAGTATGGTCAGTCCCTTGTCAAACACTATTTCCAGTTCCCTGATAAGTGCATAATTACGTACTAATAATTTCTTCAGCATGATAGAATGTTTATCGCTGTATCTTTTCATAATCCGACTTCCTGGAAGGATCAATCTCGGACAGAATTTCTATTACCCTGCTTTGTTCCTCCGGAAAAGCTTCCGTGAAAATATTTATCAGTTCTTCCTTTTTGGCGTCAAGAACTATCGTAAGGTAATACATAAATGGATCAGGTCTTTTTCTGTATACATCCTGTAAGAGCCTGATCGTCTCCACCATTTCTGTTCTCGATTCATTTATATTCGATTCAAGTTGATCCAGTCCTTCTATATGATACCTGTAGATAAATTCCCTGACATTTGAATATTCCCTGTTCAGAATGTTGTTTATCAACCAGTACCTGTTTCTGTTCCGTGAGCCGTCATAGGGTTTCCATCCGGGTTCGGGTTCATTCTGAGCATTAGTTACTATGCGTTCGCACATCTCAAACATTTCGGTACCACCCTGTGGTGAAAATGAATCATAGTCAAATCCCAGTATCAGGTAAGCATAATAACTCAATACGGCAGTAAGACCTGACCTGTGTGTCGTAGGATCAAACTCGAGTGGCTGAAATTCCACGTATCTGAACTGAAAGCTGTTATCTACAAAATTCAGCATTGTCGTATTGTAAGTGGTATTATACACAGGCCGTCGTGACATAACCTGGATTGTACCCCGGAACTCATCGGCAGACAATTGCTCAGTCAGGTTTATAAGTATATTACAATCAATACGTTCACTATATCTGTACATATGATTGGTCCAGACGGTATTATTCATAAATTCATAAATGGCCTTCTGCATCGTCTGGAACACCTGTCTGTTGGATCCCTGTATTCTTTGTGCGGAAATCTGGACAGTACAGTTAAGTTCCTGTGATGACACTGTTCCATTTGAGACAGAAAAAAATACTGCAAAAGACACCAATATACTTATTTTCAGTTTCATATCTTAAAGATTATTACAATAAGCTTTCAATCTTATCCAATATGTCAGCAGCTGCGCCGGTTTTAGATTTTAACTTGAAATCCTGAATATTATTGTCCCTGTCGATAAGTGTTATCTTATTTGTATCGTATGCGAACCCTGCTCCTTTGTTCCTGAGCGAGTTCAGCACTATCAGATCCATTTTTTTCTTCTTCAATTTATCACCGGCATTTTTCTTCTCGTTATCCGTCTCAAGGGCAAAGCCAACCAGAAGCTGTCCTGCTTTTTTCATTCCGCCCAGCGTGGCAGCTATATCTGTAGTCGGTTTAAGCTTCAGTATCAGGTCTGAATCACTTTTCTTTAATTTCGAGCCGGAAGTGTGTACAGGCGTGTAGTCCGCAACTGCTGCTGTCAGTATTGCTATATCACAGCTTGTAAAACGATCAATAGTCTCTTTTGCCATTTCCGCTGCTGATATTACATTTATAACATTAATATCATCCAGGCCTTCGGCATTTACCACAGGTCCAAGTACCAAAATAACCTTTGCTCCCCTCCTTGCTGCTTCACGGGCAATGGCAATTCCCATTTTTCCCGACGACCGGTTGCCAATATACCTTACCGGATCAATTTTTTCGTGGGTAGGACCGGCATTTACCAGTATAGTTTTATCTTTTAGATCAGATTTTTTTTTTTACCGAAATAAGCTCTGATATGTTCAAGCAGTTCTTCGGGTTCAGCCATACGTCCTTTTCCTTCAAGGCCGCTTGCCAGTTCACCTGATCCCGGGTCTATTATCTTAACATTCCGGGTCTTCAGTTTCTCGATATTTTCCCTGGTAGCTACATGTTCATACATATCAACGTCCATTGCCGGAGCAACAAAAACGACTGATCTTACTGAGAGACAGGTTGTCAGAAGAAGGTTATCTGCGATACCGGCTGCCATCTTGGCAATTGTATTGGCAGATGCAGGCGCAATAATATAAGCATCGGCCCACATACCAAGGTCTATATGGCTGTTCCACCTGCCATCTTCAGGATCGAAAAAATCAACAAGGACAGGATTCTTTGACAGTGTAGCCAAAGTTAAAGGTGTAATAAACTCCTTTGCCAGAGGGGTCATTACAATTCTGACTTCTGCTCCCTCCTTAATTAACAGACGGGTTAGCACGGCCGTTTTATAAGCAGCAATGCTTCCTGTCACACCAAGTAATATTTTCTTACCTTTCAGCATTAAGGCTGTTCTGGTTTGCCTGCATCCTGGTCAGGCTTACGAAAATAGATATTATCTTCCTCGAATTCGCTCAAAGCAATCAGTGTAGGCTTTGGGAGTCTTTCATAAAAACGTGATATCTCTATCTGTTCCCTGTTTTCAAATACTTCCTCCAGGTTATCAGTATAAGAAGCAAATTCCTCCAGCTTCTGGTTCAATTCCTGTTTGATCTCCACTGAAATCTGATTTGCCCTCTTTGCACAAATCACCACAGATTCGTATATATTACCCGTTTTTTCCTCAAGATCCGTTTTGTCACGGGTTATCGTCGTAGTAGGTGCATTAGTTTTCCTGTAATCCATCTCTTTATTTTAGTCTGTTGTTTCGTCAATATTCAAAAATCTCGCAGTTGTATCGTATATTTTCCTGATATCTTTTTCAAATTCCGAATCCTGAAATTCTTCAATAAAAGTATAGTATTCATCAAGTGTAGTCTGAAATCTCTCATGCTGTTTTTCGGCTACACTGTTAACTGCATACAGGTAACTTGACTCAAGCTTAAGAAACATAAGCTCTTCCCTGTATCCTGTTTCAGGATAGTCCTTCAGGCTGTTGTCCAGTGCAACAACAGCGGCCCTGTACTGTTTCAGGTCATAATATAATCTTGCACTTATATATGATTTTTCAACCAACTTATCTTCAAGTTCCTTTATAAGTCTCTGAGCATCATCAATCTTATCACTGTTCGGAAACCTCCTCTGAAAAAAAGTAAAAGCTTCAATTGCACTGTTGGTATATGCCTGATCCAGTTCAGGTCTCGGCGATAACATATAATCACAATATGCAGTCATAAAGGTAGCTTCTTCCGAATGCTCACTATAAGGGAAAGTCTCAGCAAAATTCTTATAGGCACTTCCTGCCATTATATAATCCCTCATTTCATAGTATGTATTGGCATTCAACCAGTTAAGATCTTCAGCTTCAGCTGTTGCACGATAACGTGGTAAAATCTGGGAGAGCAATTCCGAGGTACGGGGATACCTCCCTTCATCAAAATACTCCCCGGCCTTTTGCTTCTTTAGTTCTAAATCAGTGCTTTTAAGCAACTTCTCATACTCACCGCATGATGTTACCAGTATAGTTAATATCAATATAATAAATCCCTTGTATCCCATAGTTTTAAATGTTGTGCAAAAGTAGTAATTTTTTTTTATCAATATATTGTAAACGAAGAAAATCAGGACTTATTACCGGTGAACGGCTAACGACTAACAACGAAAGGAGGCATTGGCCTTTGGCCGTCTTTCATACAAACGCCTAAACGCCTAAACAGTTAAACAGTTAAACCTCTAATATAGCCCTGTACCGGTTGTCCAAAAAATTAGGTATAAATAGGTATTAGCCTGTCAGGTCTTTTACCTATTTTTGTGTCAAAATTTATTAAACCCTTATATATCGTGGACATTTTTGAAAAAATAAGTGCAAATAAAGGTGCACTCGGACAGTACCAGGAAGCCGGTCACGGCTATTTTACATTTCCGAAGCTTGAAGGAGAAATTGCTCCCAGAATGAAATTCATGGGTCGTGAGGTTCTTACATGGAGCCTTAATAATTATCTGGGTCTGGCTAATAACCCTGAAGTAAGAAAAGCCGACAGTGAAGCGGCTGAAAAATATGGACTTGCATATCCTATGGGTGCAAGGATGTTGTCGGGCCAGACATCACTCCATGAGAAATTCGAATCCATGGCTGCTGATTTTGTCGGAAAGGAAGCAGCATACCTTCTTAATTACGGGTATATGGGAATGGTTTCAATTATTGATGCGCTTACCGACAGAAGGGATGTCATAGTATATGATTCTGAATCTCATGCCTGCATCCTCGACGGACTTAGAATACATATGGGTAAAAGATTTGTTTTCCCCCATAATGACATTGAAAATTGTGAGAAACAACTCCGCAGAGCTACAAAACTGGCAGAACAAACAGGCGGAGGCATACTTGTTATTACCGAGGGTGTTTTCGGAATGGCCGGAGACCTGGGCAAACTCGATAAGATAACAGAACTCAAAAAGAAATATAAATTCAGGCTTCTGGTTGATGATGCTCATGGCTTCGGAACAATGGGTAAGACAGGCGCCGGTACCGGCGAACATCTCGGGGTTCAGGATGAGGTTGACGTTTATTTCGCAACATTTGCCAAGTCGATGGCAGGTATAGGCGGGTTTGTTGCAAGTACCAGGGAAGTTATCAATTTCCTGATGTACAATATGAGATCACAGATCTTTGCCAAATCACTTCCAATGGCGATGACAGCAGGCGCTATCAAGAGACTGGAAATGCTCAGAACGATGCCGGAACTCAAGGAAAACCTTTGGAAAATAGTCAACGGATTACAGTCAGGTCTAAAAAATGCAGGTCTGGACCTGGGAAAAACCGAATCGCCTGTGACACCTGTCTTTCTTAAGGGAGGCGTTACAGAAGCATCCCAGGTAACGTATGACCTGAGGCAGAATTACGGAATATTCTGCTCAATTGTGGTATACCCTGTGGTGCCAAAAGGTGTTATTATGTTACGTATCATACCAACAGCAGTACATACCATGGAAGATGTCGAATATACGGTAAATGCCTTTAAAGAGATATCGGAAAAACTCAACAACAACGCCTATCCGAAAGAAATTCCGGATTTCAGGGCAGCAGTCACGATATAGAATATACAGATAAATGACACTAACCCGGTAATTAATAATTTTACCGGTTTTTTTTATATATAGATTTTATCTATCATTTAGTAACAAAATAGTTATTCAGAATTCAGTTAGTAGTAAAACAGTTAACAATCTCTTTACTACTTTACTGTTTACTTCACTCTTCCATCATTGCTCGTCCACACCAGCCACAATCACTATCCCCTCGCGAGCTCGTCACCTTCGCTGGCGCGGATCTCTCTTGCTGGCGCGGATCTCCAGATCCGTGCCTTCTCATCTCTCATTTCTCATCTCTTCTGCCTAATCCCTTCTCTTTACCATTACTCCAGTATTCCAGTATTCCAGTATTCCATCATTGAATTATTGCATTTTTCCTTATTTTTACCCCTGTTATGCCTGAGAAGAAAGTTACAGAACATATTTTTACGGGTAAGCTAAGCCGCAGGAATTTTATAAAGTGGTCGTCTGTGGCAACCGGCGCCATGCTGGGCCCGGGGGCACTTGTTTCATGCGGTATAAAAGACAAGGAGCTAAAACACGGTGCTGCCGGGGAGGTATTTATCAGAACCGGATGCCCGGCACATAATTGCGGAGGCAAATGTCTGCTTAAAGTTTATATCAGTGAAGGGATAATAACAAGGATAGAGACTGATGACAGGCAGGGGGATGATATTTCTGACCCTCAGTTAAGAGCATGCCTCAGGGGAAGATCATACAGAAAAAGGCAGTATAATCCTGACAGACTGAAATACCCTTTGCTCAGGACAGGTGAAAGAGGAGATGGTAAATATAAAAGGATAAGCTGGGACGAAGCATATGAAATTATGCATTCCAGGATTGCAGGGATAATTGAAAAATACGGTAACTCAGCCATACATGTACCTTATGGCACAGGCTCATACACAAACACGAACGGTCGCTGGCCTGCCGACAGGCTTATGAACATCCTCGGCGGAAGCCTGGGTTTTTACAACAGCTATAGCTGGGCATGTACCAATATTGCAACACCCACTATGTACGGAACCCTTGCTACAGGTAACCAAAGACAGGACTGGGTCAACAGCAGGTATATTCTGATGTGGGGATGGAACCCTGCAGAGATGAAAGACGGAACCAACAGCGATTATTTTATAAAAAAAGCCAGGGAAAACGGTGCCAGAGTTGTATGTATAGACCCCAGAATGAGCCCGAGTGCTGTTGCCCTGGCTGACGAATGGATACCTGTCAGGCCCGGGACAGATGTGGCCTTTATGAGTGCCATGGCCTGGGTAATAATCAATGAAGGCCTGACCGACCATAAGTTTATCAGAAGATGCTGCTCCGGCTTTGATAAAGAGACCATGCCTGAAGGGTATGAAGACGAAGAGTCATACAGTGATTATATTCTTGGTATCAGGGATGGAATACCTAAAACACCCGAATGGGCTGAATCCATTACAACAGTGCCGGCATCTACTATCAGACGGATTGCCATTGAATACTCAGGCACCAAACCGGCCGTACTCTACCAGGGCTACGGGATGCAAAGAAGGGCATACGGTGAACAGGTAGTAAGAGCCGGAGCTACCCTCGCATCCATAACCGGGAACATAGGGATCAGTGGGGGCTGGGCCAGCGGTCTTGCCAACCAGGCAGGAGGGGCACCCTTCTGGACAGCATTCCCGTCAGGCACAAATCCTGTAAAAGCAAAAATACCGGTATATCTGTGGACAGAAGCAGTGCTCCGCGGTAAAGAGCTTGGTCATGAACATGGACTCAGAGGCGCTGACAAACTCGATAATAATATCAAACTCATATGGTCCGTAGCAAGTAACATACTTGTAAACCAGCATGGAAATATAAACAGAACGGTTAAAATACTCAAAGATCCCGATCTGCTGGAATTTATTATTGTTCAGGACAACTTTCTTACTCCTTCTGCCAGGTATGCCGACCTGGTATTACCGGCTTGCACCCAGTTTGAAACCTGGGGTATTGAAGACGGCTGGAAGTACGGAGAAGAAGTGTTCCTGACCCCGAAAATCGTAGATCCTCCTTTTGAAACAAAGTCCGATTACCTCATTTGTGCAGAACTGGCTGAAAGATTTGGCGTATATAATGAATATACAGAAGGCGGGCGAAATGAGAAAGAATGGGTAGCATGGCTCATTGATGAGGTATACCGGAAAACAAGGTTCCCCGACATGCCTCCCTTCAGAATCTTCTCAGCAAGTAATAAAGGAGTATATGTCAAGCCTGTACATAAGCCGGTTATTGCAATGGAAAATTTTGTAAGGGATCCTGAAAAATACCCGCTTAATACACCGTCAGGGAAAATTGAAATATTCTCTACTGAGATGTTCTCAGCCGGAAACCCGGATGAAATACCCCCTGTTGCAAAATATATAAGGGAATGGGACAATCCTTTTGATGAAAAAAAGAATAAATACCCGCTTCAGGCTATGGGACATCACTATAATCCCAGGGTTCACTCAACTCATGCCAATAATGAATGGACAACTGAAGCATTTCCGCAGAGAGCTTTTATTAATCCCCTGGATGCAGAAAAGCGTGGTATAAAAAATGGAGAAATGGTAAAAATATGGAATGACAGAGGGGCTATGATCCTAAAATGCCGGCTAACAAAAAGGATTATGCCTGGAGTGATAGACATACCACAGGGAGCATGGTACAGCCCTGATAAAAACGGCATTGACAGAGGCGGCAACGTAAATATCCTGACCTCCGAAAGATGGACTCCTTATGCAAAAGGCAACGCACAACATACTATAATGGTTGAAATAGAAAAGGCCTGATGAGACAGTTCGGATTTTATATTGACACACAGAGCTGTTCGGGATGTAAGACATGCCAGATAGCATGTCAGGATAAAAATAACCTTGAAGCCGGCCGGCTTTGGAGAAAAGTACTGGAAATAGAAGGAGGAGAATGGAAGGAAGACTCGGGCAGGATCACTGAATACCCCTTTGCCTATCATATCAGTATGGCATGCAATCATTGCAGTGATCCTCTTTGCGTTAAAGCATGTCCTACAAAGGCTATGCACACCACAGAGATCGGAACTGTTGAAGTCGACCAGTCGAAATGTATAGGCTGCGGTTATTGCACCTGGGCATGCCCCTACGATGCCCCGGTAATTAATAACAATACAGGAAGGATGTCAAAATGTGATATGTGTTATGACCGTATAATAAAAAATGAAAGACCTGTATGTGTGGACGCATGTCCGATGAGGGCACTGGATTTCGGCTATATCGATGAACTTGAAAAGAAATACGGCAGGACAAGGTCTGTATTTCCATTGGCTGATCCGGCCCTGACCTCCCCTAATATAATAATACAGCCACATAAAGATAGTATTAAAGCATCTGCTCTCAACTCCGGTATTTCAAACAAGGAGGAACTATTATGAAAGAACTTAACATCCCGCTGGCTGTTTTTACCTGGCTGACCCAGGCTTCTGTAGGTTTGATCTTTATGAGAGCAATCTACATAAGAATGTCGGGTAATGCCACGGATGAAACAGAAAAAAAGGGACGGCATATACTACTTGTTACCATGATAATGATGGTAACCGGTCTCCTGTGCTCATTTGCTCATCTGAACTACCCTGCTCACGCATATAATGCAATGAACAATCTTGAAAGCAGTTGGATGAGCAGGGAAATACTTGCTGAAACAATATTTATGGGGAGCACTCTGCTTTGGTATTTATTAATACGGTATGGAAAAAAAGGACCGGCTGTAACCATAACTGAAATGCTGAGTCTGTTTGCCGGTATAGTTTTAATTTTCTTTATGATCAAAACATATACGCTCCCTTCATTACATGAACTTAACCATCCTTCATTGCCCGTTTCATTCATCATCACCTGTTTCCTGGGCGGTTCCTCTGTTATGTACTTTTTTTTACGCAATAATGAGCCTGGTTTAGCTCTCAGAATGAAAACACTGTCTACTATAATGTTTATATTTTCACTGGTAAATCATGTTATTTTCAGAGCTGCAAATAACGATATTCTGAATTTTAATATATATACACTGGCTTACATAGCCGCGTTACTTATATCAGTGCCATCTGTTTATGCCACAGTAAAGAACAAAAACACAATTTCAGATGTTATATTTCTGAACCTTGCAATATTATGTGACTTATTCAGCAGGATATACGAACTAAACTTTACAAATCCGGGTCTATGACAGAAGGGCGGTATGAAACCGATAGTAATTTTTTTACAGCTTATAATATGATGCTGGCCCTTGCAGGCAGCTTTATCCTGTACAAGCCGGAAAAAGGATGTATAAGCGATCTTATTGATGAAGACCTTTTTAAACGGCTACCTGTCGAAAGCAGGAACCCTAAATTTATCATAGCTGCTTCATACCTCAGAAAAATAGACCCGCAGCATCCTCTGGATTATGATAAAGTAATAGAAGATCACCTTATATTATTCGGAGGAAAAGGTAAATCTGCTGCACCTCCTTACACCTCTGTATATCTTTCCAGGGATCATATCATGAACGATATATGGAGTCTGGAAGTAAGGAAAATATATAATGCATACGGATGGAAGTCAAAATATGAAGGAGAAATACCGGATGACCACCTGGGTATAGAATTACAGTTTATTAACCTTCTGCTTGACAAATATCCTGAACTTGAAGATGGTGTTTGCAGGAGCGAAATCAGAAAAGACCTTGTCAAATTCATCGGTAATTATATTATTCCGTGGATTGACGACTGGAATAAAAGCATCCAGGATAATGCTGTAAGCGATTTCTATAAAGGGATCGGTTACCTCACTGTTTCCGCAATAGAAGATATCTACTACTATATAAAAAATTCAGCAATAAGATGATTATAAGAACGACAAACGACAAAAGGCTGTCACGACTACTAATTAACTAACCGTTCTTATACCAATACACCAATTAACAAATACACCAATTAACAAATACACCAATTAACAAATTAACATTGTGGACAGACTGTAGACTGCCGACTGTAGACTGCCGACTGTAGACTTCCGACTGTAGACTGCCGACTGTAGACTGCCGACTGTAGACTTCCGACTGTAGACTGCCGACTGTAGACTGCCGACTGAGGACTGCCGACTGTAGACTGCCGACTGCCATTATTTCTGACACTGGCCTGATTTTTGTTAAACAACCTGAAGAACTCATCACTAACTATTTTTTTAACTGATCATGAAGAAACTAATTTCCATTTTACTAATTGTCATACCATTATTATCATACGGACAAAATGCTGAAAAAAATAATAACGATCTGAAATTTGGTATTGGAGCAGCAGCCGGATTCTCAACAGGTTACGGACTGTCATTCAGATACTGGCCCTCAGACTGGGGATTACAGGTCACATCAGCTCCATATTACAGCAGTGATGATGCACAAATAAGCTTCGGTCTCACTACCCTGAGAACAATAAAGGATGACGGCAGGATAAAACTATTCCTCTACTGGGGTAATCATATTCTATATGAAAAATATTCGTACTATTATGATTCCTATTATGATGGAGTCCATAAACATACAACATGGATATCAGGTATAGGGCCGGGTTTTGAGTTCACACTCTTCGATAAAGTAAGCTTTAACCTTATGTTTGGTGTTGCCACATATGTCGATGGTGATTTTATGTTAAACATGACCGGTGAAACGGGACTGTATTATAAATTTTAGTTCAAATATTATTCTGACGCCTAATACCGGGCTTTAAGCAATAAGCCAGGTCTGAACTGATAATTCTAGAAATTCGGATTAAGAAATCTTTCTATTGCCCCTATAATATACTCTGACCAGCCTGTAACAATATTATCATAAGCCTCGTCAGGAATATTCACATGTTCGAGCGTCAGTTGCGTTCTGCCAAAATCCCGTATCAGTATTATTGTAGCTATGGATCTCTCATCAATGTCGCCGAAGAACCATTCCTGAACAATGCGCTTATTCTCTTCCACTTCGAGGATCATTCCCTCTATATCCCCGTCCCATAGTGAAAAAAGGGAGCCGGGACTGGTATTCATAACGGCAGGATATCCTGACCAGAGTTCAATTGTAACCGGATTGGTAAGAGATGAATAAACATCTTCGGTAAAAGCATTGAGTATAAAGGTTTTCTTAAATGTCTTCATTATCCTTGCTTCTTTGGTAAAGAATATCCAAAAATACCTTTTTTAAACAAAAAACTGATAGACGCCGGCAGCTTTTACTTTTCATGCAGGCAGGTGCCTTTTTATTTACATCCTGAATGAAATATTTAAAAGAATAAGTAGGTTTGTATGTCTCAATAAAAATATTTGTCATGAATAAGATAAATCTGACAGTCATCCTGGTATTATTTCCATTGTTCCTGTTTGCTCAGAAAAGCAAGGACAATCATTTAAATATAGTATTTTATAATGTAGATAAGCTATTTGATACCTATGATGGCCCTGGCAAGGCTGACGATAGCTTTCTGCCAGGCAGCAGTAAGGCATGGGATAAGGACAGGTATGAACAAAAAATAAAAAGCCTTGCGGAAAATATCGCCGGGGCATCGGTCTCAGGGCAACCTGATATAATAGGACTTTGCGGAGTGGAAAACAGGAATGTAATAGATGATATCCTTAATCAAAAAAAATTGAGAAAAAGTGATTACACTGTTAACATGATCGAAACAGATAATCAGGATGTAGCCCTGGTGATTAAAAGCGAGCTGTTCGATAAGGAAGATGTTGAGCTTATAACTATAGATACCACATTCGGCAATAAGATAAATGAATACCCGTACAACATATTATATGTCAGGGGCAGACTTAAAGGGACCGGGATACTCCATTTCTTTGTCAATGAATGGCCGGGAACAGAAGGTAACATAAGGGCACCGGAAGATCTCAGGATGGGCGCTGCAATCGCATTACGCAAGAAGATCGATGACATCCTGAACTTTGAACGCGATGCAAAAATTATTATTATGGGTACCCTTTACGATGAACCGACGAACAAAAGCATTATGTCTGTGCTCAACGCAACCAATAAAAGAAAAAACCTGGGATACAGGGACCTTTATAACCTTTTCTATGATTCACACAACCTGAATAATAAAGGAACTGTATTGCTGAACGGTATATGGCAGATGTGGGACCAGATAATAGTTAGCTCTTCATTATTAAATACAAACTCAGATATTTACACCGAACATGACTCGGGCATGATCTACATACCTGATGATGTTAATGAAGATAACAGCAGGCTTGGCAGCCCATACAGGGGAGATACCTATACCGGCTATACTTCAGGTCATCTTCCTGTTTATTGTAATTTTATGAAGCGTGAGGTTAAGTAATGAATTTTAAACTTGTTTCCGAATATGTACCGACAGGCGACCAGCCCGAAGCTATAAGACAACTGGTACAGGGGCTTAAAAACGACACTCCGTACCAGACCTTGCTTGGTGTTACAGGTAGCGGAAAAACATTTACCATAGCAAATGTTATTGAACAGCTTAACAGGCCGGTACTGGTGTTAAGCCATAACAAAACTCTTGCAGCACAGTTGTACGGAGAGTTCAGGCAGTTCTTTCCTGAAAATGCTGTTGAATATTTTGTATCGTATTATGATTACTACCAGCCTGAGGCATATATCCCTGTAACAGATACTTATATAGAAAAAGACCTGTCAATAAATGAAGAGATAGAGAAGCTGAGACTTAGCGCCACATCATCGCTCCTGTCAGGCCGCAGGGATGTAATAGTCGTATCATCGGTATCATGCCTTTATGGTATAGGAAACCCGGAAGACTTCCACAGTAATACCGTACATATAAAAAAAGGAGACACGATAAGCAGAAACCTTTTTCTCAGGAAACTGGTCGACAGCCTGTATGCCCGAAGCGAGATTGAATTCAAGAGGGGAACATTCAGGGTAAAAGGTGATACTGTTGATATATTCCCTGCTTATGCTGATATTGCTCTCAGGTTAATATACTGGGGCGATAAAATTGACGAGTTGGAAATATTCGATCCGCTATCAGGCGACACTATTGAAAAGCCCGGAGAATATATTATATACCCTGCTAATATCTTCGTAACAACACGACAAAGGATCAACCAGGCCTTAAACCTGATACAGGATGACCTTATAAAGCAATCCGGTTATTTCAGAGAGACAGGCAAGGCCCCTGAAGCCCAAAGACTCGAGCAAAGGGTTTCATATGATCTGGAGATGATAAAAGAACTTGGTTATTGCAGTGGTATTGAAAACTATTCAAGATATTTCGACGGACGAAAGGCAGGCACCAGACCATTCTGCCTGCTCGACTACTTCCCCGATGATTTTATTACCGTAGTGGATGAGAGTCATGTCAGTATGCCTCAGATAAGAGCTATGTACGGAGGAGACCATTCAAGGAAACAAACCCTTGTGGATTTCGGCTTCAGGCTGCCAGCCGCCCTTGACAACAGGCCATTGAAGCTGGAAGAATTTGAATCCCTGGTAGGGCAGACTATTTTTGTAAGCGCCACTCCTGCAGATTATGAGCTCGAAAAAAGCGAAGGTGTTTTTGTGGATCAGGTCATAAGGCCTACGGGATTACTGGACCCTCCTGTTGAAGTCAGACCCAGCCTTAACCAGGTTGATGACCTTATGGATGAGATCAGGCTGAGAACATCAAAAGACGAAAGAACACTTGTAACCACCCTGACAAAAAGGATGGCCGAGGAACTGACAGCTTACCTCACAAAGTATGAGATTAAGTGCAGATACATACATTCCGATATTGACACCCTGGAAAGAGTGGAGATAATGGAAGGCTTGCGTTCAGGCGATTTTGATGTGCTGGTTGGAGTAAACCTTCTCAGGGAAGGACTTGACCTTCCCGAGGTATCGCTTGTTGCTGTTCTTGATGCCGATAAGGAAGGCTTCCTCAGGTCAGCCAGATCACTTACCCAGACAGCCGGCAGGGCCGCGCGTAACCTCAATGGTATGGTGATAATGTATGCAGACAGCATAACCAACAGTATGCGGATTACCATAGATGAAACTAACCGCCGGAGAGAAAAACAAATGGCTTATAATGAAAAAATGGGTATAACTCCCGCGCAAATTACTAAAGCCAGAGGATCAATAATTAAAGAGCTTCAAAAAAAGGGAGTGGAAAGCAAAGCATACATAGAGCCCGGGAAACCTGATATTGCAGCTGATCCCGTAGTAAAATACATGTCGGTTGAAGCACTGGAAAAAGCAATCAAAAAAGCCCGTAAATCGATGGAAAAAGCAGCTTCCCAACTGGATTTTACAGAAGCCGCACGTTACCGCGACGAAGCGGCAGAGTTGGAAGCAATACTAAGGAAAAAAAGGTAACCCTAGCTAGCGCGGATCTGGAGATCCGCGCTAGCTAGAGGAGTACCCACGAGTATCTGGGAAAGAAGGTGATTAAAAATTTTATTACAACAACTTTCCCCTCCTTTTTAAAGGAGGGGTACGCGACGAAGCGGCAGAACTCGAAGCAATACTAAAAAAGAAGGTGATTAAATATTCTATTACAACAACTTTCCCCTCCTTTTTAAAGGAGGGGTACGCGACGAAGCGTTAGCGAAGTCGTGGGGGGTGGTTAAAAAAATAAACATGAAATATCGATCTAACAAAAAATCACTCAAAGAAACCCGCCAGTATCTGAGAACACATTCCACCTCAGCAGAAGCTGAGCTTTGGAAACATCTAAGGAACAAACAACTTAACGGCAGAAAATTCAGAAGACAACATAGTATTGAAAACTATATCGTGGATTTCTATTGTTCACATGAAAAAATAATAATCGAGTTAGATGGGAATCCTCACGGTGATTATATTAAAATTCAACAGGATGAAAAACGGGATAAAAGATTGACTGAATTGGGGTATAAAATATTGAGATTCGAAAACAGATTCGTTTTTCAGGATTTAGAGTGGGTATTGAGTGAGATTGTAAATTCTTTTAGTGAATAACCACCCCGTCTCGATCAGAACATCCCACCTTTCAGTTGGATGTCCTTCTCTCGACACCCCTCCTTTAAAAAGGAGGGGAAAGTATTGGCTATAATAAACCAATTTTATTCTATTGCTCGGCCAGCCATCTTTCGGCATCAATAGCAGCCATACAGCCACTACCCGCAGCCGTAACTGCCTGCCTGTATGTAGGATCCTGGACATCGCCGCATGCGAATACGCCAGGCACCTTTGTTTTGGAACTGCCGGGGATAGTTTTTATATAACCAACCTCATCTGTTTCAAGGAACTCCTTAAATTCATCCGAGTTCGGTTTATGACCTATAGCAAGGAAAAATCCGTCAATTTTTATCTCAACCGTCTCTTCATTCTCTTCACCTTTGTTCTTCACCAGCAGAGCACCTTCAACTCCATTTTCCCCAAGAAGATCAAGAGTCTGATGTTTCCAAAGCACTTCAATATTAGGGGTCTTGAAAACCCTTTCCTGCATCGCTTTGGAAGCCCTTAAGACATCTCTCCTGACAATCATATAAACTTTTCTTGCCAGACCGGCAAGATAGGTTGCTTCCTCACATGCCGTATCGCCTCCGCCTACTACAGCTATGTCTTTACCCTTATAAAAAAAGCCGTCACAGGTAGCACAGGCAGAAACGCCCTGTCCCGCATATTTCTTTTCAGCCTCAATGCCGAGATATTTTGCCGTTGCCCCTGTAGCAATAATAACGGCATCGGCTTCTATAGTTTTATTACCGTCAATAGTCACCTTATGAGGATGCGATAAAAAGTCCACTTTTGTAGCAATACCGAAACGGACATCCGTCCCGAATCTCTCTGCCTGTTTCTTAAAATCTTCCATCATCACGGGTCCGGTCACACCCTCAGGATAACCGGGGTAGTTCTCCACCTCGGTGGTAGTGGTCAGTTGACCTCCCATTTCCATTCCGGTATATAATACCGGGGTCAGGTTGGCTCTTGCCGCATATACGGCTGCAGTATAACCCGCAGGGCCTGAGCCTATTATAAGACATCTTACTCTTTCGATCTCATTTGTAACTCCATCAGAGCTTTCGTTATCATTAATATTCATCGGTTTTATAGGTTCCATATTTTAATAATTTTGAATGCAAAATTACAAATTTAGCATAAAAGTCATATAACGACTTTATCGATACGTTTACCTGTCACGGGTGAGGACAATTACGTTATCATCTCTGATAGCAAGTGAAGTATTCTGATCAACAGATATCTCTTCGTCAACCGTCGGAAGTGATCTGATGCCAACAGATTCCAGAAACTTAACGCGTGAAATATCATTTACAAACTCAATTATAAGTATTGATCTGTTATCTGTCTCAGCCACAAGTGCAGTATATCCCTCAATATCTTCAAGAATATCATTCCACTCGTACGCCCCGTTAAATAAACCGAGTTCGCCTTTGATAAGAGTGTATTTGGTTATCTCTTCATCAAAAGACAGATCATTTATAAACCCGGCTACGGAAAATGACTGTTCAGTTATCAGGGGGGCCAGTCTGTCTGCAAGCTCTGCACTTTGTATGACAGCCTGACGGCTACCCGTATTATTTACAATATTTACATAATAATATCCCTTGCAAAACTGCAACTGATAATCTGTCTGGCACGAATAATCGCTTATATGACCGGAGGTATCACATCTGAATACCGAGACAGAATAAATCCCGAAAGCTGCCTCCGGGTTTTTCATCCTGTATATTTCCACCTTGAATTCCGTATTTCCGGCTTCTATTTCCGATACTACAAGCCGGTCAAAACCATATTCGAGGTATAGTTCGGCGCCGCCATTCATGTACCCGAATAAAGACTCGGACGTGAATGTCCTTTCCGTTTTTATTGAGCCATTATCAAAACAGCCTTCCGGCAGCCGGGGAAAGTCCTCAGGGACCTGTGCAAAGGATGGCAGGCAGTAAAGTGTAATTATTATTGGAATCAGATGTTTCATGTAAGCTGTAATTATGTTATATCTGTATTCAGGCAATCCAACGGTCAGACGGTACACCCGGTCAGGTGCAAGCCGACAGGCATGGTAAGATCACCACAGGACTAAAAATAACGAAAACAGGATCAGGGAGACAGGTTAATCTCGTTAACTTCAATCAGTTCCCTCCTGCTTATACCCAGTTCAAGGCTTTCGGCCAGATCAAGAAAGGTTGATGCCTTTGGATTATCAGCTTTCTGTAAGCCTTCTTCAATTCTTTTAGCAACAACTATTTCATGAGCTATCCTGTCTATTGCCACAGGGTCGGTACCAACCAGCATTGTATTATAATTGCAAAAAAACTGTGGATTAGCACCGGGACCTCCGTTGAAACAGCCCTTGAGCCCGTCAACTACATTAAGTACAACTTTATCCCTTACTGGTGCAAAGGCGCATACATATGCACATGTCTCATTCCATAATTGTGCATGCAGGCGTCCGGTATTGGTCACCGAGCCGAAAGCAAGATTCTTCATGGCATTTGTAACTGTTGCGCCGGCATTTTTCAGAATAGGTATATTAATGATCTTATCGAGTTCCTGCGTTACAATCCTTGTAAAATAGGAATATTTACCGCCATTGACCATATAGGGTATTGTGTACTCATCATATTCACCCTCCACATCAGCCCAGTAATACCAGTCCTTATCGATCATTTTTTCGCCATAGAGGACTCCGTCGGAATCGTAAAACAATCCCTCCCCGTCCTGTTGTTCAGTCCCCATTACCCTGATACCGGGATAATTCTCTTCCGTATAACCCGTCTCGTGTAACTGCATCAGACGCCTGTCCCATATGATCAGATCACTACGGTTAATGCCGCTTTCCTCAAGTTGTCGGATAACCGACTTTGTAACAGCATGGCTGGTAGTAAGAGTCCTGCCGGCCACCGGGTTTACTTTCAGACCGATCTTCTCACCAGGTGAAACGAACTGTCTCCATGCTCTTTTCAGTTTCTTTTCACCCGTCAGTTCCAGCATTGCCTTTTCAAGCATAAGGTATGCCTGGTCTTCCATTATTTCATTATCAATTATAGCTCCGGGGTGATTGACCCTGCTTACACGCCCCGGGTATAATCCGGGCATTGAATCTTTGTTTCTGGGTACTTTTGCAGCATCTGCAATATTTGTTTCAGGTTTTTGTTGCCGGATAAAAATATTACCCTGCGCTGCAGCAACCGGAGCGCCTGCAACCACGAGGCCGCCTGCGCCAAGTACCCTGAAAAACCTGCGGCGGGAAAATGGATTTGTTGGCATAATCAGATAGTTTTTGGTTCAATTTTATGAACTAAAATAGGAAAATATTTTGATAGTCCAACAGTCAGGAAATCCAGAAAGTCAAGCGGTAAAAAAGGCTGTTAGTCCTTTAGTCCGGTGCTTTTTTAGCCGGACGACCGTACCACCTGACTTTCTGACTAAAAAATTATACTTATCCCTTTTTGTTTTCCGTTACGACCTCCCCGTCAAACAGGTTAATCACCCTGTGAGAAAAGTCCGCATCATGATTTGAGTGTGTAACCATCACTATCGTCGTTCCTTCACTATTGAGTTCAGTTAACAGGCTCATTACTTCATCGCCGTTCTTGGAGTCCAGATTACCTGTAGGCTCATCAGCAAGTATAAGTTTGGGATTTGCCACTACTGCCCTGGCGATTGCCACTCTTTGTTGCTGCCCCCCTGATAATTGTTGAGGAAAGTGTTTACTGCGATGACCTATTTTCATTCTTTCAAGCACATTATTAACAAGCTCTTTGCGTTCTGACGACTTCATCTTAAGATAAATCAGCGGCAGTTCGACATTTTCATATACTGTAAGCTCATCAATCAGGTTAAAACTCTGAAAAACAAAACCTATATTTCCTTTTCTGAAAATAGTTCTTTGCCTTTCTTTCAGTCTGGCTACTTCAGTACCGTTAAACTGATAACTACCGGATGTAGGATTGTCAAGCAGGCCAAGGATGTTAAGAAGCGTTGATTTACCACAGCCGGATGGTCCCATGACAGCTACAAACTCTCCTTCTTTAACACTCAGGTCAACATCTTTTAATGCTGTTGTCTCAACCTCTTCTGTTCTGAATACTTTGCTAAGGTCTTCAGTTTTAATAATTAGTTTTTCCATTTTTATTATAGTTAGAAAGTTTTTCTTTAAAAAATATGTTAATGTTTTATTATTTAAATACCAGTTTTTCATTATCGCCAAAGCTTTCATAGTTAGAGACGATAACTTTTTCTCCGGGCTGCAGCCCTTCAAGAATTTCATAATACATCGGATTTTGTTCGCCAAGACTTATTTCCCTTTTAATGGCAAAATCGTCTGAAGGATCAACTACATATATCCACTGACCTCCGGTTGTCTGAAAAAATCCTCCTTTCTTGATCATGACTGCTTTCTGTGATTCTCCAAGCTGCAGTTCAATATGGTATGTCTGTCCCGTTCTTATATTATCGGGGACATCACCTGTGAATATCATATCAATTTCGAACCTGTTGTCCCTGACCTGCGGGTATACTCTTCTTACTTTCAGTTCATATTCAATACCATTTCTTTCAAAATGTCCCAGAAGACCTGTTCTTACCCTGTCGATATAATGTTCATCAATCAAAGCTGTTACTCTATGGGATGTAAGTACATTTATCTGACCGATAGACTGGCCTCTGTTTATAGACTGTCCTATTTCTGCATTCAGCGTCCCTAATTGCCCGTCTACCGGTGCCTTTATATTAAGATTCTCCTGTCGCTGGCGTACAAGTTCGAGGTTTCTTCTCATACTTTCAAGGTTATCTTCCATCTGGCTGGTCTGTATACTTCGAAATATACTGTCCTGCTTCTGTCTTTCAATGTACAGTTCATATGATCTGCTGGCAAATTCATAAGTCTCTTTGGAGGTCAGGTATTCTTCTTCAGATATGAGGTTGTCTTTATAAAGAACATCATTTCTCTCATATTCCCTTTTCTTTTTTGAGATATCATACTCCAGGTTAAGCAATTCCCTTTTAATCTGTAATCTCTCCTGCTCCATAGTAACCATGGTATTCCTCAGTAAGTTTGATTTTTCGGCCAGTTGTGCTTCACTGTCGAGAATGCTCATACTAAGGTCGGGATTATTTAGTTTCAAAATAATATCACCTCTTTTTACCATTGATCCCTCCTCGATAAGCCTTTCCTCAACCATCCCTCCTTCCTGGGCATCAAGATAGATTGTAGCGATAGGCTCAACCTGTCCGGTTATAGTATGATAGTCGTCAAAATCGCCATATTTGACTTCATCAATAACAAGCCTGTCTTTGAAAACCCTGTAGGTGGAAGTTTTTTCAGTAAAAAACGCGAAATAGATTATCACTACAAGAAATACTCCAAGTAAGATATATCCTATATGTTTCCTTCTCAGTCCTTTCTTTTTTTCCAGTTTACGATCCATTCCCATATTCAGTGGTATTAATTCATATTTACTTTATTATATTATTTTGAAGGTATCAAGGCAACTACACAACTCCGTGCTATCATGTTCAACCCTACTCTTCACTTCATCCTTCATACTTTTGTCTTTTTCCTTTCGTCTTTCGTCTTTTGTCTTTTGTCTTTTGCCTTTTGTCTTTTGTCTTTTGCCTTTTGTCTTTTGTCTTTTGCCTTTTGTCTTTTGCCTTTTGTCTTTCGTCTTTTGCCTTTTGTCTTTTGCCTTTTGTCTTTTGTCTCTTATTATTCCTCCCACCTCCCTGTCATATAAAAATTTACTGTCATTCCCTTTAATTTAAACTGCAGTTCTGAAGCAAGGAGATTTATCTCAGCAGTAAATAAAGCTTTCTTAGCTTCTGCAAATTCGGTTGCACTGGCCAGTCCGGTCTCAAATTTTTTGGAAACAGCTTCAAAAGACAGCTTATTATATTCCAGGTTATCCAAAGCAGAGAGGTACTCATCTTTTACAGAAATCAGTTCGAAGCATGCCTTACTCACTTCACTGTATAATGCATCTTTCTGCTGGAGCAGTGCCAGTTCCGCATCCTTAAGATCCAGCTTTGCTTTTTCTATCCTGTTCCTGTTGTTCCAGTTGTTAAAAATCGGTATATTCAGGCTCACACCCACATACTGGTTAGTATTATTACGCAACTGTTTACCAAAGGGAGTAGGATCCTCTCCCGATACCATAGCGTCATAATAACCTGTTCTCCAGGCGGCAAACATGTCAAGTTCTGGCATTGAAAGACCTTTTGCCGCCGCCAACGTTTTCTTCATCGCATCAGACTGAAGCTCAAGAGTTTTTATTCTGGGTAACACCTGTACCGATTCGGAATAGATGGAATCAGCATTAAGCTTCTCATCCAAACGTACAATTATTGCTTCTTCATTTTCTGCAATATCGAACGGGACACCCGGATCAAGTTGTAGTAGTAATCTTAGGTTCTCAATAGCGATACCGGCGTTTGTCTGTGCCTGACTAAGCAATAACCTGTCATTTGAGAACTGGCTCTGTATTTCAAGCAATGTAGTCCGGCTCTCTGCTCCGGTCTCGACAAGGACATTTGTTTTATGCAATTGTTGCCTGCTGACTTCCACCTGTTCTTTTGCTGATTTTACCAGGCCTTTATTCAACAAAGCACTGTAATACGCATTGACTATATCGAGAGCAAGCAGGTTCCTTTCCCTTTCCTCAGCCTGTTTCCCGCTCAGGTGTAAAAAATTTGCAGCAGATATCCTGTTAATCCGGGCAAAACCATTAAATAAAGTAAAGTTTGTTCCCAGATAGTAGTAATTTGTAATATTCTGATTAAAAGTAATAGTATTGGTCTCCGGGTCGACAGACCGTCCGAAATTCATAGACCCCTCCGATTGAAAACGCAGATCAGGAAGCAATTCAAATTTTCTGGTCCTTAAATCGGACTTGTTTCTTTCAGTGACTATAATACTTCTTTTCAAAGATATATTATTCTCCCTGGCAAATGCCAGACAATCATCAAGTGTCCATAACTCCTGAGCCGGTAAAAAATTTGTACTTATTCCCAAAAAAAATAAAACTATACTGGCTGTTCTGATAAATACTGGCATAATTTCCCTTTTTTCGGAAGTCCATACCAAATGTCATGCCTTTATATGTATCTTATTGATTAACTTCTTATTAGCTGAATATAATATTTAACTAATGTTAATAATGTCCTGTTTCTTTACAGGCATTGTAACATATTGTACACTTTTAATACATTTGTATATAATATTATAGAAGCCATGGTGTATAAAATAATGAACAAATGATGGTTTAAGTATATCTGGCATATAATATGCATAACAGACAACAAAGACAAAAGACAAAAGGTGAAAGACGAAAGGCGAAAGGCGAAAGGAAATGGCAAAAGGTGAACCGTTAGCCTTTAGTCGTTTGTCGTTAGTCTCATAACATGCATATCACTAAATTTGCTATAAAACAGGGATACTTCTTTACAGATTACCAAAACAAATATGGAAAAAGGAAAGATTCTCATAATTGATGATAACCGGAGTGTACTTAGTGCGCTTGAGCTACTTCTGGAAGGAGAATTTTCAGACATAAGTTATCTTCAGGGTCCCAGAGACTTACCACGTTTACTGGAATCGGGTGATGTTGATGTCATTCTTCTGGATATGAATTTCAGGGCAGGGATAAATACAGGGAATGAAGGAATATTCTGGTTAAGGGAAATCCTTAAGGCTGATCCTGATATCAGTGTAGTAATGATTACTGCTTACGGTGATGTTGAACTTGCAGTTAAAGCAATGCGCGAAGGGGCTGTCGATTTTGTATTAAAGCCATGGGAAAACGAGAAACTGCTTGCCACCCTTCATTCGGCTCTCAAGCTTGTAAAAAGCAGAAAAGAGCTTAACCGTCTGAGATCAGAACAGAAAAGTCTTAAAAGCTCTATCAGCGGAAGTCATCATAAGAAGATAATAGGCACATCTCCGTCGGTTGCAGATATGATGAGAATAATCGAAAAGGTAGCTGCAACTGATGCTGCCGTACTTATCACAGGAGAGAACGGAACAGGAAAAGATCTGGTGGCAAATGAGATACACAGAAGATCAAAAAGAAAAAACGAGGTAATGATAACGGTTGATATGGGTGCAATCACCGAGACATTATTTGAAAGCGAGCTGTTCGGACATGTAAAAGGGTCATTCACTGATGCCAAAGATGACAGGGCAGGTAAGATTGAGGCTGCTAACGGAGGCACCTTATGTCTTGACGAGATAGGTAATCTGTCGCTATCCCTTCAGTCAAAACTGCTTAATGCACTGGAAAGCATGCGTATAACCAGAGTTGGATCCAACAGACCAATACCTGTGGATATACGACTGGTAAGCGTTACTAACAGAGATCTGAATGAAATGGTAAACGAAGGTCTGTTCAGAGAGGATCTTTTGTACCGTATAAATACTATACATATAGAAGTGCCGCCACTTAGGGAGAGAAGATCAGATATTCCGGTATTATCGGAATTTTTTCTGAAAAAATATTCGGACAAATACAGCAAGCCTTCTCTAAAGCTTACTGCTCAGAGCCTTGAAATTTTATCCGGCTATGACTGGCCCGGGAATATCAGGGAACTGCAACATACAATTGAAAAAGCCGTCATTCTGTCTGAAGGAAATTTAATAAAGCCTGATGATTTGATGCTGAAATACAAGCCGGGAGAAGTATTTAACAGTCCCGACAGAACCCTGAATGATATGGAAAGACAAATGATCATAAACTCGTTGAAAGAAAATAAAGGGAATAAAAGCGCTGCGGCCGGTCAGCTTGGTATTACCAGGCAAAAACTATACAACAGGATAAAAAAGTATGACCTTTAAGCGATTCAATATAAACATCATATCACGTTTATCCCTGATCATAATACTAAGCATAGGCGGGACAGTCTACTTAATTAGTACAGGCCCGGATATCTATTTTTTATTTCTGGTTGTGATTGAAATCCTGATTGTCATTAACCTGATCAGATACTTTAACAGGTCCAATGATGAGATATCACTGTTCCTCTCTTCAGTCTTAAACGAGGATTCATCTTTAGTATTCAATGAAAGTACCGGGAATAAAAGTTACGATCATCTTCACAAATCAATAAACAGGCTGAATGACCAGATCAAAAATGCCAGGATGAACGTAATCATTCAGGAAAAATTCTATCAGGCAGTCGTAGAAAACAGCTACAGCGGATTACTGGCATTCAATCATGATGGGATTATAAAGCTTACCAATACAAAAGCGAGGGAATTGCTGGGTATAAAACACTTACATAATATCCGGCAACTGCAGAGAGTAAACGACAGACTGATAAAGACTCTTAATGAAATTAAGCCGGGGAGCAGACAACTCCTGAATATTATTATAAATGACTCTGCAATGCATCTCTCGCTTAATGCTACTGAGATAAAACTACGAAACGAACATATTAAAGTAGTATCTATTAACGACATCAGCCACGAAATAGATAAACAGGAGATCGACTCATGGCAAAAACTGATCAGGATACTTAATCATGAAATTATGAACTCTGTTGCACCGATTACATCTCTTAGCTCAACAATTTCAGGACTATACAAGGAGAACGGCAGACAGAAAAAGGCAAACATGCTTGATGATAAAACAATAAGTAAAACACTGAAAGGGCTGTCTGTTATAGAAGAACATGGTAAAGGTCTTATCAGTTTCGTGGATTCATACAGAAGTCTGACAAAACTGCCTGATCTTAAACCACGCGAGATTTACATTAAAGATATTTTTGAAAGTGTAATAATGCTTTCCGCATCATTTATGGAAGACAACTACCCGGGTGTAAATATTTTACTTAGAAACTCAGTCGAACCGGAAGACCTTATTATTTGTGCAGATGAAAGCCTTATTACAAGAGTATTGTTTAACATGGTAAAAAATTCTGTGGAAGCACTGCAGGACAGATCCGATCCTGTAGTATTACTTGAAGCGGAAAGAAGCAGTACTGGAAAAACCACAGTAAAGGTAACAGATAACGGAGAGGGTATGGATGAAGAGCTTCTTGAAAGAATTTTCATCCCGTTTTTCACTACCAGAACAAAAGGAAACGGCATAGGGCTCAGCCTGTCGCGGCAGATCATCAATATGCACAAGGGAAGCATAACGGTGAAATCATCACCGGAAGAAGGAACAACTATGATCATAAGTATCTAAATACTGGAACGATGGAAGCAGAAAAAAGTCCTCAGTCTTCAGTCCTCAGTCTTCAGTCAATTCTGTCTGCAATATTAATTTTTAATTGATTAGTTAACAAAACGTTTAGCTTTTCATATACTAATACACCAATTAACATTGTGGACTGCGGACTGCGGACTGTGGACTGTGACTGTGGACTGTGACTGCGGACTGTGGACTGCGGACTGCGGACTGCTGACTGTGGACTGCGGACTGCGGACTGTGGACTGTGACTGTGGACTGTGACTGCGGACTGTGGACTGCGGACTGCGGACTGCTGACTGTGGACTGCGGACTGCGGACTGCTGACTGTGGACTGCGGACTGCCCATCATTCCAGTATTAAAAAGCTACACATGTGTACAGATTCATTACACAACAGGATTATTTGATGTTACTTATTTATTGTTAAGCAGATAATTATAAACAACTTACGTTTTTTGGCAAATAAATTGGATGGCTGTTTTAAAATCAGAACCTCAATGTTTAATATCTTAAAAACCAGTTACCGGTCAATTATTAATCACCGGCCATATTCATTAATAAACATTATTGGACTTGCCACTGGACTGACCTTTGTTATACTTATACTTTTATGGGTTAAAGCTGAAACCGGTTACGACCGTTTTCACACCGGATATGAAAATATCTACAGGGTAAACCATATAATGAAAACACCTAACAGGGATATTAATATGGGTTCAATAAATGCACCTGCAGGCCCTGAATTCAAGGCTAATTTTCCGGTTATTGAAGATTATCTCAGGGTAAGGCCTTTAAAAGCTGACATCAAATATAATAATAACTTCTATCATGTTGACATAGTCTATGCCGACAGCAACTTCTTCAATATGCTTAATTTCCCGTTAATTACAGGAAATAAATTAACCTGCCTCTCAGCGCCTGACATGATAGTTCTTTCACATTCTACAGCAACCAGGATATTTGCCGGGGAAAATCCGGTTAATAAGATAATCGAGATCAATAACAGAGAATTTGTTGTCAGCGCAATAGCTGCTGATCCTCCTGTAAACAGCAGTATTCAATTCGAAACAGTGGCTTTAATGTCGATTCTTGAACAGGAACGGTATGTCGGATGGGACGGGGGACTTGAATGCCAGACTTTTCTGAAGTTAATACCAGGCTCATCTGTTGATAAATTACTATCAGATATTAAGGCATATTTATTTGAAGTGATCAACGAGAGTTATCTTAAAGGCGGTTTTGAGATTGTCCCGTATTTCCAGCCGCTGAGAGACATTCATTTAGGATCCGATACGGACTTCGATTACAGCGATACCGGTAGTTGGAAGCGTATAGTATCATTCTCACTTGTCGGGCTGCTTATATTGATGACTGCCTGCTTTAACTTTGTTAATATAAGCACTGCTCTTTCAATAAAAAGGTCAAAGGAGGTAAGTATCAGGAAGATATACGGTTCGGAAAGGAAGAGGCTTATTATATTATTCATATCCGAATCGGGCCTTTCCATACTTATTTCAATTATTTTTTCTCTTTTGCTTGCCAAAGCCCTGCTTAAGTACTTCAATATCCTTATTGGCTCTGAACTAAGCTTCTCTTTAATCCCGGGTTTTGAATGGTTCCTGATTGTTGTGTTGTTATGGTCAACATGCGTATTTCTTGCCAGCTTCTATTCCTCCTGGTATCTTTCAGCAATTCCTCCAATGTCAATATTAAGGACTATTGCAGGGGGCAAACGGCGGCAGTTGTCAAGAAATATTCTCGTAACCTTTCAGTTTGCCTTATCAATAAGCCTTATTATTATCTGTCTTGTTATTTATTCACAAATGAAGTTTATTCAAAACATAGACCGCGGTTTTTCAGATAAAAATCTATTGTATTCATATTTGAGCGAACAGTCTGCCCAAAGGTCAGGCATAATCAAGGAAGAGCTTCTTTCAGTACCTGGCATAAGCTCTGTCAGCACGGCGACAGGGGGTATGCCTGGCATGGGATTCACTTCAAACGGATACATGGTTGAAGGTATGGATAAGCCAATGATGTCTAATGCAGTATATGTAGACAAGGACTATATAGGCACCCTGGGGATGAAACTGGAAAGCGGTCGTGATTTTACAGATGAAACAGAAGGTAGACTTAAAGCTATAATAAACAAAACCTTTGTTAATACCGCCGGATGGAAGGACCCTTTAGGTAAAACTATTAAAAGAAACGGCAGGGAGTACGAAGTGACAGGAGTGTTACAGGACTTTCATACAGGTTCTGTTCATAACAAGATACAGCCTATCTTTATCTCTCAGTATAATAAATCCGGAGGTGATGAAATAATGATAATCAGACTGGACAGTCCTCTTAATAATAATATCAGGTCCCGGATTGAGCAGATATTTTCCGGCGAAGATCCCGGTAATCCCCATAATATAATATCACTGGATGAATCATTAAGAAGCCAGTATTATACCGAGCGTAATCTTAATACAATTTTTCTTGTTCTATCTCTTCTGGCAATAATCATTTCGGGACTGGGGCTTTTCGGGCTGGCAACTTTTTCATCACAAAGCAGAAAGAAGGAAATAGGAGTACGAAAGGTCAATGGCGCTTTGATCAGTACTATAATCACAAGGTTTTCAGGTGAGCTTCTTATCTGGATAGCAATAGCAATTGTACTGGCTACTCCACCCACAATACTTATAATGAAAAGCTGGCTCACCAACTTTGAATATAAAGCGGGTATCAGGGCATGGATCATAATTGCTGCCGGACTAATTACATTATTAACCGGCCTTATCTCCATCGTACTTGCCACATTCCGTGAAGCCAGCCGTAATCCGGCGGAAACCCTCAGATCTGAATAATCAGGCATATCAAGCAGTAGAAGTTTCTTTTCTTCTACTTAAATGACTTTTTCCTTTGTATCTTCCCTTTGTCCGGCTACTCCACTGACCACCGAAGATTTGTCAAAGGTGGCGATAAATTTGCCCGGTGGGCAAATTATTAACACTCTGCTCTCTTTTATCTTTTTACTTTTGTCTTTTATCTTTTCTTACTATTTTTGCGAAGCTTATTACAGCCCTCCTTCGTCCCGAGACATCGGGGCTACGGAGAACAGAGCGGGATGTAGCTCAGTCCGGTTAGAGTACTCGTCTGGGGGGCGAGGGGCCGGGAGTTCAAATCTCCCCATCCCGACAAACACAAAAAGCCTGACACCGTAAGGTGTCGGGTTTTACTTTTTATGGAGCGTCAAAAACTTGTTTTTGTAAGTGACATAAAAATAAAATCCGTAAATGAACGAAGTGAATGACAGGCTTTTTATGTTTGAATCACTCCCAAAGGAGATCGCTGAGCGAAGCGAAGCAATCTCCTGATCCGGTGAAAGATCTTTTCTCTTTGAATCACTCCCAAAGGAGATCGCTGAGCGAAGCGAAGCAATCTCCTGATCCGGTGAAAGGTCTTTTCTTTTTGAATCACTCCCAAAGGAGATCGCTGAGCGAAGCGAAGCAATCTCCTGATCCGGTGAAAGGTCTTTTCTCTTTGAATCACTCCCAAAGGAGATCGCTGAGCGAAGCGAAGCAATCTCCTGATCCGGTGAAAGATCTTTTTTCTTTGAATCACTCCCAAAGGAGATCGCTGAGCGAAGCGAAGCAATCTCCTGATCCGGTGAAAGATCTTTTTTCTTTGAATCACTCCCAAAGGAGATCGCTGAGCGAAGCGAAGCAATCTCCTGATCCGGTGAAAGGTCTTTTCTCTTTGAATCACTCCCAAAGGAGATCGCTGAGCGAAGCGAAGCAATCTCCTGATCCGGTGAAAGGTCTTTTCTCTTTGAATCACTCCCAAAGGAGATCGCTGAGCGAAGCGAAGCAATCTCCTGATCCGGTGAAAGGTCTTTTCTCTTTGAATCACTCCCAAAGGAGATCGCTGAGCGAAGCGAAGCAATCTCCTGATCCGGTGAAAGGTCTTTTCTCTTTGAATCACTCCCAAAGGAGATCGCTGAGCGAAGCGAAGCAATCTCCTGATCCGGTGAAAGATCTTTTTTCTTTGAATCACTCCCAAAGGAGATCGCTGAGCGAAGCGAAGCAATCTCCTGATCCGGAGAAAGACTTCTCTCTATGCCCTTCTCCTATACTCCACGGGATTAAGCCCAAATTTCCGTTTAAAAGCAGTAGTAAAATGCGATGGATGTCTATAGCCGGTCTGATCTCCTATTTCGGCAATAGTCATGCTGCTGTCTGATAAAAGTTTTTTGGCGATATTCATACGGTACTCGAATAAATAACCGTATATCGTTGTACCAAAACAATTCTTAAAATTCGTTTTCAGCACCGTTTCGCTCATTCCCACTTCCTGTGCCAGTTGGGCAATAGTCGGAGGTGTTTGGTAACAGGCTTCAATAAGGTTTCTTGCCTCGTTTAGCTGTTTCTGATAATAGATATGATATTTGCATTCCAAACAATCAATCTTATTTATTTGCTGTAATTGGAGGGTTAAGAGTTCCTGAACCTTAGTCTCAAAATAAAAAGATGCAAGTGTTCCCATATCATGGGCATTCTTTATTTGCTCTATAACCGTTTTCATTTCAAGGGTAGTTGTCAGATTGCTCTCCCGCAAAACAGGACACCTGTTTGCTATCATCATTTGTAATGCCCCAAAGACATTAGGATGTTGTTCTGCCCTGGCATTGATATAACTGTACGGAAGAAAAACCCTGAAATAAATATTGTTTCTGCCTTGCTTAAACGAATGTCCGATATCTTCAGTAATTGAACAGAAAAAATTATTCGTGTTTTTGTTAATAACAGATGGCAAAGCCTTAGTCTTATCAATCTTTGTCTCTCCTTCACAAACAAAATGAAGCACGGCAAATTCCCCGCGTATTCCACCCTTTATATGAACGTCATGTTGTGCCTTCGTGCGAATCAGATGAGCCTTTATATCATGTGTTTTCCATTCGCTTACAGACATTCTCAGAAAATCTGTATCTATTTCGTCCCGTGTATAAAAACACATTTTATCCGTACAATTTTGGGTGTGTCGATTATTGTAAAACTGTCCTAATTCACTGCTTGTTATTGAATATTCCATAATAACCTGTCCGAATTATCAAAAAAATATATCCCATGATATTACCGTCGTGAGGTTAAAGAAACTAACCGTTTAGCGTTACCTCATTACTTGCATACCACTATACTTTTATAGAAAAATTTAATCATACAAAAATAGTCAGGGATAATGCAGAAGTCAATCCCTATAAATGGGGATTTTAACCGGAAGAGATTCAAAAAGGTAAGTAAACGATTAATAACATGAAACACTTGGGCAAGACATATATTTTTCTGGTAATAGTTCCCTTTGAGATCAGAAAAAAGAATTAAAAAGTTTATAAATGAAAGCATATAGTTTAGGTATCGACATCGGCTATTCCGCTGTTAAAGCTGCAATTACCGATAATGAAAAAAAAGTGGTTTTTGCACAGTATCAGCCACACAGGGGAAAGATAAAAAAGACACTTGAAGCCATTCTGAATCAAATCAATAATGATTTCTCTCCCAATTATATTACTCACGGAGCAATTACAGGTACCATTGGCAAAAAATTATCGAAGAACAAGAAAATACAAGGGGTAAACGATGTGGCGGCAGCCATTGAGGGAGTCAAATTTTTAGTTCCTGAAGCCAGATCGGTGATCGAAATCGGGGGACAAAATGCCCGGTACTATACCGGATTTAATATTCAAAATCAGGATAATTCAGAAGCTCCGCAAAAAAACATGCTGCAAATATCCACCAACTCCGATTGTGCGGCCGGTACCGGTTCGTTTTTGGAAGAACAGGCTTCGCGACTGAATATCAGGATAGAAGACTATGCCGACTATGTGGAGAAAGCACAATCCATTCCCCGAATTGCCGGACGGTGCAGTGTGTTTGCCAAAACCGACATCATTCATAATCAACAGGAAGGGGTTCCGCCCGAAGATATTCTAAAAGGAGTGGCATACGCCATTGTCAAAAATTACAAAGGAGCTGTTATCCGCCGTTTGCCGGTGGAAGTGCCGCTAGTGTTTATCGGGGGAGTAAGCAATAACAGGGCAATTATTGATACCATGCGGGATGTGCTGAACAAAAATGAACAGGAACTGCTGGTGCCGGAACATTCAGATATTGTTAGTGCAATTGGGGCGGCCCTTATTGCCAAAAAAGAAAATCTGACGTTGGATTTTCAAAAAATGTCGAAGGATTTACTGAGCGAACAAAACGATATAAAAGATGCGGAAGAAGAGGAATTACCTCCGCTGTCGCGAATAAAAAACGAAGATATATCAGAAAAACATCTTATTCAGTGTTCAATGCCCGAAAGGGACAATCCGGCCTTTTTCCTGGGGATTGACATCGGCTCGACCAGTACCAACCTGGTTTTAATAAATTCCGGATCGGAAATTGTTACCTATAAATACATCCGCACAAAGGGAAACCCGTTGAAAGCCGTTCAGAACGGAATGGAAGAGATCGACCGGGAAAGGAAAGGTAATTTCAGCATCGCGGGCGTAGGGATAACCGGCTCCGGACGAAATCTGATCGGTCAGCAGATAGGCGCCGATATTATCAGGGATGAGATTACGGCACAGGCAAAGGCCGCCATAAAAATAAACCCGGAAGTGGATACCATTTTCGAGATCGGGGGACAGGATTCAAAATTCATCAGCATAACCAACGGTGCTGTTACCGATTTTCAGATGAATAAGGTCTGTGCCGCCGGTACCGGTTCATTCCTTGACGAACAGGCACAGGAATTTAATATCCCTGTAGAAGAACTCGAACAGCTCGCTTTTCAGGGAAAACATCCTGCTTCACTCGGTGAACGCTGTACGGTCTTTATAAAATCGGCAATAGTTTCCGGCCTGTCGGGAGGAGAAAAAAAAGAAGATATAGTAGCCGGCTTATGCTACTCCATCGCAAAAAATTACCTGCACCGTGTTGCCGGGCAAAAAAAGATTGGGAATAAAATAATGCTGCAAGGAGGGATAGCATTTAACCGGGGTGTGGCTAACGCGTTCCGTATCTTAACCGGCAAACAAATAAACACTACCCCGTTTTTCAGCGTTACCGGGGCTTACGGGGCCGCTCTTATAACCCGGGAAGAAATGAAAGGTAAAGAAACGACCTTCATCGGGATAGAAAACCTGCGTCATATTTCGCAATACGGGAAAAAACAAATACGGAAAAACAACAACGATAATACGGGTGAATTCAACAAGAGAATAGAAAAGACCATTTTTGAAGACTATGACAGAGTTTTAGACCCGGATAAAAAAACCGTGGGGATTCCGCGGGCCTTATTCACCTACGGTATGTTCCCGATGTTCGACGCCATTTTCAAAAACTTAGGGTTCAATGTGTTGCTGTCAGACTGGAGCAACGAAAATACAATAAAACTCGGACAGGAATACGCGATGGAAGAAACCTGCTTCCCTGTAAAACTGATTCTGGGGCACGTTGCCGAACTGGTTTCCAAAAAGGTCGATTACATTTTTTTCCCCGATTTATATACTGTTGACCACCCGGGCTCCAAATCGCGGAAAGATTTCGGATGTGCCTATATGCAACTGGCTTTCAAAATTGTAAATCACACGATGGAGCTCGAAAAGAAAGGTATAAAGTTAGTGGCACCGACCTTTGCTTTTAGCATGGGCGGAAAATTTATGCAGCAGTCGTTCTCCAATTTGGGAGGCTTGCTCGGCAAAAGCAAGGAAGAAACAGGTCGTGCCCTCCAAAAGGGAATGGAAGCCGCCTTGCGTTTCGAAGAACGAATGGGCAAAAACGGGCAGAAAACGAATGAAAAACTCGACCCCAATAAATTAACATTTGTCATTATCTCCAAAATGTACGGCATTGCCGACCCGGTTCTGAACCTCGGTGTTCCCGACAAGTTACAGGATATGGGCTACCAGGTGTTGCCGTTTTTCGACCTGCCCGAAGGAATTGATATTGCCAGTGAACATCCCAATATGTTCTGGCCGTTCGGACAACACATCCTTGAACCGGCCTACCTCATCCGGGAACATCCGAATATGTATCCCGTGCTGCTAACGCATCACGGCTGCGGTCCCGATTCGGTATTGTTGCATTACTTCAAAGAAATAATGGGCAATAAACCGTACCTGAATATCGAGGTTGACGAACATGCATCGAAAATCGGCGTAACCACACGCCTCGAAGCTTTTGTGAATAGTCTGAAAGTCAATAAAGATGCAGCCCTGAAGGATTTAAACTATTATATAAAGAAAATAAATTATAAGAAGCCCAACATCAAATCCTCTCCGGATGCGGTAAATCCGGGGACAAAAATGTACATTCCCAATCTTTATCCTTATTCCGGGTTGTTCAAAGAACTGTTGCAACAAAAAGGTTTTAAGGCAGAAATTCTTGAAACAAATGCAAAAGCCATTAATACGGGCAGGCAACACACCTTAACCAACGAATATTATTCGCTGGCCTCACTTCTCGGCAGTTGCTTTAATGCCCTGGAACAGGATAAAGAAGAAAAGAATGTCGCGTTTCTGATTCCACAAACAGAAGGGGCCGAAGTGGAAGGACAATACAACCGTATTTTAAGAACAAAGTTCGATGCCTGTAAATACAAAGATGTTGAAATCATCGCTCCTTTTCTGGAAGATGTTATTTCACTAAATGAAAGCAGCTTAAAATCCATATTCTACTGCATTATTGCCGGCGATATTATTAATGCAGCACCTTACGGCGACAGAGTTAAATACCTGTTACAATTCAGGAAACTGATCCGGGATAAAAAGCTGGATATTTCCGCGCTTAAAACAATTGCCGGGACTATTTATGATGTCCTGAAAAACCATCATTACAAAAAACAGGTAATGGCTATTGGCGAGCCTGTGATTGTTTTCAACGACTTTCTGAATGATTTCACCTTCAGAACACTCGAAGAGCAGGATAATAAAGTGGTTTATGGCGTACTCTCCGAAGCGGTATGGGTTTTCTGGAAAGACTATGTAACGCAAAACAGCCAATTGAATCAGGATGCTCTGAATAAAAAGCTGGCAGGTTTAAAAGAAGACATCGAGCAGGTGTCATACCGGTTAAAAGAAGAAGGTCCGTTTACGCCCGGCATTGGGAATCTGGTAGAGAAAGCCGATACAACCATCGGGTATTATGCCGGGGCATTTGCCCGTTACAGGCAGGCTAAGGTACTGTGTAATCCGGCAAATATTGACGGGATTATTACCGCGGCATCCCTCTACGAGAATACCGGCGTTTCACTCAGTATTTTGCACAAAGGATTTTCCGGTCCGGACACAAAGCCCATACTGAACCTGACTTTCGACGGAAACAGGAATGAAAATGACCGGGACAAGGTCGAGTCGTTCATTTATTATCTGTAAAGGATATGCAAAAACAAAAAACAATGTTAGCAACAACAATCATAATGGGCTTACTGGCCCTGTGCCTGTCGATATATTCATACACAAGGGGTGTTCATATCAACGGCCTCGGCAATGCTCTGAAAATGGGCCTCAACATATTACCTGTCCTGCTCTTTGCTTTTATCATCATCGGGATGATCAACAGTCTTGATTTAAGCGACAACATCCGGAAAATCTTCGGGAACGATACGGGGATCGCGGGAATTGCTACGGCTTCACTGGCTGGCATGCTCACCCCCGGCGGGACATTTGTTGCCCTGTCGGTTGGAGGAACTCTTTTAAAATCAGGAGCAGGAATAGGCTCTGTTGTCGCCTATATCATTGCTTATTCGACATGGGATCTTACCCGCACCCCGTTCGAAATTGGCTTTATGGGATGGAAGTATGTCCTCGTAAAATGGTGTTGCATACTAACACTGCCAGTAATCGGCGGACTGATTGCAAAACTGTTATTTTCATGGGTAAAGTTTTAAATATAAGCTTTAACGATAGAATAAAATGATCAAAAACAAATCATTAAAATTTCTGATAGATATCTCAAAAAAAGGAAAATACCGTTTGGGGATTGCCGGTGTACTCATCTTTTTCAGTTCGATATGTTCGCTTGGGCCGTATTACATAACCTATTTGATTATCGAAAAAATCATACATCCTCCGTTTATTATGGACGACCTGCTAATGCTCGGCGGAATCGCTGCCCTGTTTATTGCCGGACAGATGATTTTCTCGGGCATTGCAATGACCCAGTCGCACATTGCTGCGTACAACATCCTGTTCGATCTGCGTGTGACACTTGCAAAAAAACTTACCAGACTGCCTCTCGGTTATTATTCCGACACCAGTTCCGGCTCCATAAAAAAAATTATGATGGGTAATATAGAAGCCATTGAAGAGTTTGTGGCTCATAATCTGGTCGATTTGGTATCGGTTGTTTTCCTGCCTGTTATCATCTTTTCGTGGCTGGCATCGTTTAACCTTTGGCTTGCCCTGTTGAGTATTATGCCTGTCTTCCTGGGCGTTGGGCTGCAACGGTTCCGGATAAAACTCGAAGCGGAAAACATTAGTACATTCTTTAAAATAAAATCGGATATGAACACTACGATTATTGATTTTATCCGCGGCATGCCCGTGATAAAAGCCTTTAACCTGTCGGTATTCTCGTTTAAGAAATACAAGGATGAAGCCGACAAATACAGTCAGTACTGGATTAATATGAACAGGAAAGCAGCCGTTTTTTTTGCCACTTATGCCCTGCTGATGGACTGCGGGGTGTTGGCATTGCTTCCCGTAGGCGGTTATATGTATGCTGTTGGAAAAATTACGTTATCCACCTTCCTGATGTTTCTGTTCATCGGCATAGGGCTTACCCGCTTTATGAAGCAACTAACAAGCTTCGGCTCGAATCTGACACAAATTTTCAAAGGTGTGGATGAACTCCGGGAAGTAATGGACGCTAAAGAAATCGACGACAATGGCACAATCACAAATCTCGATAATTACGATATTGAATTCAACCGCGTTTCGTTTGCCTATGGGAATACCCGTGTGCTCGATGATGTAAACTTCAGATTAAAACAAGGAACCATTACAGCACTGGTCGGGCCCTCGGGAGCAGGAAAAACAACCGTAGCGAGGTTAATCCCCCGGTTCTGGGATGTTACAGACGGAAATATTACCATTGGCGGGTATAACATCAAATCCATCAGGGGCGATGTGCTGATGAGACATATAAGTTTTGTGTTCCAGGATATTTTTATGTTCAACGATACGGTGATTGAGAATATCCGTATGGGCGATACTTCCATTTCAGAAGAAAAAGTAGTCGAAACCGCCAGACAGGCACAGGCCGATGAGTTTATCCGAAAGCTGCCTGACGGTTATCATACCATCATCGGGCCGGCCGGCGTTCACCTGAGCGGCGGCGAACAACAACGGATTGCTATTGCACGGGCCCTGGCAAAAAATGCACCCGTAATAGTGCTGGACGAGGCAACCAGTTATGCCGATACCGAAAACGAAGATAAAATCCAGAAGGCATTAAATGCCCTGTTAAAAGATAAAACCGTGATTGTTATTGCACACAGGCTTTCGACCATTAAAAATGCCAACCAGATACTGTATATCAATAAAGGCAAAATTGTGGAAAGCGGCACTCACGAACGATTAATAGACTCAGGTGGTCAGTATAAACAAATGTGGAATTTACATATGGATGCATCCCGTTGGAAAATTGGAAAAAAATCAGAAGCCGGGGGTCGGGAATAAGAAGTCGGGAGTCGGAAGCTGTAGAGTCATAATTGTATTTTTTTTTACTTCCGTCTTCTGACTTCACTCTCCTGACAAAACAAATTACAAAAACAAAATAAAAACTTTAACTGGCATAATATGTTAGAAGTACTGAAATTAATAGCCGGAAAATACCGGATACGGATGGTGAGGGTAGCCCTTATCTCGGTACTGGAAGCCTTTTTCGGGGCAGTACCCTTTGTGGTAGTGTATTTTCTCTTGTGCAATATCATCGACCATACATTTACCCTGCAAAAATTATGGACATACATTTACATCATTGCCGGCAGTGCCGTCGTCAGGATGTTGTTCTCGTATCTGGGCATAACCCTTTCGCGTGCCGACGGAACCATAATGGTAAAAGATTTAAGGCTAAGGCTGGGGGAACATATAAGGAAACTTCCATTGGGTTTTTTCAGCAGTCACGACACCGGGGAGCTGTCCAATAAAACACTTGACAATGTAAACAAGGTAGAACAAATCATTACAATGCTTCTGCCCGAATTTATTTCAACATTTGTGCTGAGTATGCTGGTCGCGGCAGGACTGTTTTACATCGACTACCGTATGGCAATAGCCACCGTGATAACAATGCCGCTGGCATTAGGATTACTGGTATGGGCAAAAAAAATAATGAACAACAAGGGTAAAGCCTTGTACCGGTCGTCGTCGGATTTAGCCAATAGCATTATCGAATTTGTAAGCGGTATCAAGTTCATTAAATCGTTTAATAATTCACAAAAAAAGTTTGACGACCTGGTTGAAAAAATGGCCGATTTCAAAGTAAAAAGCCTGAAAGCCGAAGGCACACTAAGCCCCGTGATGACACTATCGGGCATCTCCATCGACTTCGGACTGGTGATGCTCATACTGATGGGCTCGTATTTTATGGTTGGGGGTAGCCTGACCGGAAAAACATTTATCATTTTCATTATTATCAGTTCCCGTTTTTTTGAGAACCTGAAAGCTATTTCGCTCAATTATATAAAAATACGCTACCTTTTAATTGCAGGGCAAACCATCCGCGATCTGTTCAACGAAAAACAGCTTGACGGGGAAAAACAGGAATTAAACGCTCAAAAGCAGGATATTATTTTTAAAAATGTTTCATTTGGGTATAACGGCTCAATAGTGCTGGATGATATTAATGTCACCATTCCCGGAAATACGATGACAGCTTTAGTTGGCCCTTCCGGTTCAGGTAAATCGACAATGGCTAACCTGATCGCACGATTTTACGATGTGGACAATGGCAGTATCTCTATCGGGGAAGATAAGCTGAAGAATATCGCTCCCGAAAAGCTTCTGAAAAATGTAAGTATGGTCTTTCAGAAAGTCATTCTTTTTAAGGATACCATTTACAATAACATCCGGACAGGAAATCAAAATGCCACACGTGAAGAAGTGCTTGACGCTGCCAGGAAAGCAAATTGCCACGGGTTTATCTCAAAATTACCCGATGGATACGATACGATGGTCGATGAAAACGGCAGTAACCTGTCGGGTGGCGAGCAGCTACGGCTTTCCATTGCCCGGGCAATGCTGAAAGATGCCCCTGTTGTTCTGCTTGATGAAGCAACCTCGTCTCTCGACCCTGAAAACGAGTTTTTCATACAGGAAGCTATTTCCAACCTGCTGCAAAAGAAAACGGTTATCGTAATTGCACACCGTCTGAAAACCATAAAAGATGCCGGTAAAATAATCGTGCTTAACAATAAAAAAATCCGGGAAGAAGGAACACATAACGAACTATTAAAAAAGCAAGGCTTATACTACGAGATGTGGCAAGCACAAGAAAATGCTGTCGGCTGGAAAATAGCTAATTAGATATTTTTATTCCCGGCGGACCCGGCTAAACACAGTATCTACCGGATTTATTTCCGCCGTTACATTAAACAAAAGGACCTTTTCGCGTTACAGTCCCGTATGACTATTTCTTTTCCTTTGCTTCATATAAATAGTCATTTAATTATTACAAATATGAAGCATTCAATTTTAACAATTTTATTTTTTCTTTTTTACATTACGATCAATGCACAAACATTTATTAAAGGAAAGGTAACCGACGACAAAAGCAACCCACTGGCAGGAGTATCGGTTTATATGCCCGATCAGAACAAAGGCGTACTTTGTAACAAGGACGGGGAATACATAATTGAAAATATACCAATAGGAAAAATCTCAGTGCAGTTTTCTTATTTGGGATACAATCCCGAGATTAAATCCCTTATTATACTACCGGGGATGAACGATTTAAATATTTCGCTGACGGAAGCAACCATTGAAATACAGGAGGTTGTCGTTTCCGCAGGAACAGTATCGTCACAGCGTGATAATGCAGTAAAGATAGATGTCTTAAAACCCGAAATCATTCAGGTATCCGGTACTCCTAACCTGATGGAAGCACTTACCGTTGTGCCGGGTGTGGATATGATCTCGCGGGGGCCGGGAATGTCAAAACCTGTTATCCGTGGACTTTCGATGAACGGTATTCTCATTACAAAAGACGGCACACGGATAGAAAACTATCAATATAGCGATGGACATCCTGCCGGAATTGATAATAACGGAGCAGGTAGTGTGGAAATCATTAAAGGACCAGCTTCGTTATTGTACGGTTCCGATGCCGTGGGCGGGGTGATTAATTTTATCAGCGAGACACCTGCCCCGCAGGGAAAAATAACCGGCGATTACAATACACAGTTCCATTCAAATACCTTGGGTTCCAGTAATAGCCTTGGACTGAAAGGGGCTTCAAAACATTTTTTTGCAGGATGCCGGGTCGATTATAAAACTTTTGCTGATTATAAACAAGGCGGCGGTGACTATTTGCCGAATTCCCGCTTTAACGAATGGTCAACCAGTATAAACACAGGATATAATTCCAAAATCGGGACATTTAAACTCTCATATTATTATTATAAGCAACAAGTCGGACTGACAATGCCACAAGCTATGCCACTTATAAAAGAACGGGGCAGGAAAAATGAAATATGGTACCAGGATCCGCACCATCATCTCATTTCATCGCACAATAAATTATTTCTCGACCGGGTACGCTGCGAAATAAATGCCGCCTGGCAAAACAACCTGAGAAGTGCCTATCAAACTACTGATGTCCCATTTGTGGAAATGCAACTCAACACATTTACCTACGAAACAAAAATACATCTGCCTTCCAATGAAAAATCGGATTACATCATTGGCGTTCAGGGGATGAGTCAGGCGCATAAAAACCTCAACAACCGGATGCAACAAGGGATTCCCGATGCCGGTGTCAACCGTATCGGTGCAATGGCTTTTGCCTCATATCGTATCGATAAGTTAAAACTTCAGGGAGGTATACGTATAGATTTCAGTTCAATAGATTCCAAAGCCAGTGGCGAAGAAGAGGCTCAGAATTACCGTGCTGCCGTTTCTGACAACTTTGTAAGCCCCAACGGTTCACTCGGTGCCACCTATCGCCTGACAGACAAAACAACCCTGCGGGCAAATTTTGCAAAAGCCTGCCGTATGCCTAACCTCCGCGAACTTCTGTTTACCGGCTTAAAAGGAAACATATACGAAGTGGCCGGTAAAAATTTGAACCCGGAAGATGCCTACGAATCCGATATAAGCTTTCATTATCAATCTGCCAGCCTTTCGATAGATGCCGCCCTGTTTTACAATCATATCAACAACTATATTTACCTTGCTCCCACAGGAGACACAACTTCAAACGGGGTCTATATTTACAATATTTCACAGGACAATGCCAATTTGTACGGCGGCGAAGCAGGAATTCATTACCATCCCCAATTTATTCCGTGGCTACACCTGAAAGGTACATATTCAGCGGTAACAGGAAAGCGGGAGCACAGTGAATACCTGCCATATATTCCTGCACATAAATTCAGCTACGAAGCAGGATTTGAAAAAAAATCCCTGTGGATATTTACCAACCCTGGCTTATATTTTTCTGCCGTAACCGCGTTACCACAGGATAATCCGGCTCAAAAAGAAACAGCAACAGACGGTTATACCATTTTTAATGTAAAAGCTTATGCCAAAATAAAAATCAGCAATCAGTTTATAATGATAGGACTATCGGCTAATAATATTTTTGACAAAAAATATGTTGACCATCTCTCAACCTTAAAACAGATGCATTTTTATAATCCCGGACGGAATATATGTCTGAGTATAAAAGTTCCTTTCGGGATAAAATAATCTATCAAAATAATAATAACAATGGAAAATACCGGGAGAAAAATAATACTCGTGCCATATTGCTTTATGACAAAAGGATTTACTCCGGAAGCCAGAAACAGTACTGAAGAAGTCCTGAAAGTGTTGTTCGACTTCAAAACGGGTATTGTGCAAATGCCCTGCCCGCACCTGGTATCTCTTATGAATGAAGATGATAAAAAAAAAGCAGAACATATAATAAAAAAAAATCCCCGGAACCTGTATGCCGGAATAATAAACCCATTGCTTATTCAAATAGAAAAATATAAACAGATGGATTTCGAGATAACCGGACTTATCGGCATAAAAGGTTCGCCGGTTTGCGGTATATATAACCCTACTGTAAAAGAATATGGTTCTTTTATAATTCTTCTGAATAAAGAATTACGAAACAGGGGAATATACTTAAGAATGGCAGTTATCTGACAAAAAATATAACCGAATTATGAAAAAATGCAGAGAAGAACATCAGGGGGGCTTTAACAAAGGAAAAAAACACGGTAATCGCGGCCCGAGCAGCTTTTATAAGCTTGATTCAAGCCTGGTCTTTGAAAAAATGAACCTGGAAAAGGGAGATATTTTCGTGGATCTGGGCTGTGGCGCAGGTGATTACTCCTTGCGTGCCGCTGAAATTATCGGGCTTCAGGGAAAAGTATATGCCGTGGATGTATGGACAAAAATGTTAGATGGGATTAATGAGGAAGCCCTCAGGCTACATCTCACCAATATAGAAACGGTTGAAAGCGATATTTGCCTGACTGTAACCATTGGTGACAATTGTGCAGACCAATGCCTGCTGGCAACCGTTATGCATGCTAATAAGATGTCAGAAGAATGCAAAAATCTTTATCCCGAAATAGTAAGAATACTGAAAGCCGGGGGACAGTTGTCCGTCATCGAATGCAAAAAAGAAGAAATGCCCTTCGGCCCTCCCCTGGGTATGCGTATATCGCCTGAAGAATTAGAAGAAGCCTTAGCAGGGTATGGCTTTCTCAAGCAAGAGTATGTCGATTTAGGCTATTATTATATGATGCTGTTCAGGGCCGACAGCTAAAGGGCAACAGCCAACACTATTACTCTAATACTATTTAATAAAATGAACTTCAAAAAAATTAATTATAAGCTCCATTTATGGCTGGGGCTCCCAAGTGCCGTTATCGTATTTTTTATCTGTTTGAGTGGCAGTTTATTCGTCTTCTCCGATGAAATATTAAACCTCGCCAACCATAATATATCAACGGTAAGGCCACAAAACTGGCAGATTTCCATCGATGCAATGCTCAAAACAGTAAAAAAAGCCTACCCAGAACATATTATATTAGAATGTTTTACGTATAAAAAAAAGGATAAAGCAACATTGTTTATCGTAGGCAGTAAAAAAACAGGGAAAAGCTATGTATATGTAAACCCGCATACGGGACAAATCACCGGTGAAAGCCGGCTGGTTGGTCTGTTTTCGATGACGGCACATTTCCATAAACAATTGCTCTTGAAAAAAACAGGAGCATGGGTTGTTCTGGTTGCTTCCGTTATTTTTGTAATAGAACTTGTTACGGGACTTATTATGTGGTGGCCGAAGAACAAGAGTAAAAAATACCTCAAAAATTCGCTTACAATAAAACATAATGTACCGTTTTTACGCAGGATGATTGATCTGCACCGGGTTTTCGGCTTATATTTTGTCCTGGTAATGCTTCTGCTTTCTGTCAGCGGTGTCGCCTTGTTCTATCTTCCCAAACAGGGCATCGAAGCACAAAAACACGGACAACCGATGGTTAAAACAGATACTACACGACACCCCCTGCCGCTTGCCTCAATCATCAATCCGTTAATGCAAAATCCCGGTGTAAGAATGGTGAAAACCGAATTATGGGATATGGATCAATCGTCCCGGATACAATGTATCGCAGGCACAAAAATCGGAATGGTTACCTTTACCGGCACGCCCTACCTGATTAATAAATATACCGGGAAGAAAACCGAAGATGCTCAAATCCTGAAAGACCTGAAAATACGGAACACCTTCCGCAAACTACATATAGGCGACTGGCTGGGATGGTTCGGAAAATCAGTAACCTTTTTCACAGGGCTTGCCGGGTCTTTCCTTGCTGTGTCGGGGATAATCATTTGGGGAAAGAAAAAGTTTTGATAAAGCAATAAATCCGTTTAGCCGGAAGCAGGACAAAAGCCTTAACTAAAAATTAAATAAACCACTATTCCTACTATCAATGCCGGTATGGTTGTTATCACAGTCGCAATCAATGACGATTTTTTGTCGATAGCCAACAACGGAAACAGGGCATCGCCGTCCTGCGAAAGCGCATTGGCTAACAAGGCAGCAAACGGTAACATTCCTTTAGTGTAAAGGGTAACAAAAATAATCTGTGGACCGCACCCGGGAATCAACCCTATGGCTGCCCCTATAAATACCGATGTCATGCCGGTAGACAACATCCAATCTTTAACTACCGCTTCGCCGCCTACTGCATAAACTGCAATTTCATAAATAACATAGGCAACAAACACCCAGACATTTACAAAAGCAGTATCTTCAGCATTATGTACCAATGTTTCTTTTAAAGAGAAAACTTTGCTTTCCTCTTCACTATGGCTATCGCTTTTCAGTACCTTTTTGTTTACAATCATATAAATAATCGAAAACACAGTTCCTCCAATGCCCAATATCGTACCAATATGCGGAATTTTCAGGTTCGCATTTACATCTATCTGAAAAAGCATCAGTATACCGAGGACAAGTCCGATGGTCACTAAGACCCAAAAAATTTTGTATGCAATTTTGTGGGTAAATATATGTGCATACGACGATTCTTTTTCCCGCGGATCGATCTTATGATGAAGGAGCATATCAATCTCATCGCCTTCGGTATGACCGATATGACACATACATTCCGAATGCAAGCCTTTAGCCACCAGTTCATTTTCTAATTTGGCATGTTCCTTTTTCGTTTTATCCAATTCGGTCAACAATTTCTGCTTCCTTTTGTTAAAACGGTTATCTATTTTCATTTTGTCAACTATATAGCCGCTTGCAACAGCAACCACAATACTTACGGCAGACACAATAAGGTATTCCTTAGGCAGAGTCGACATAAGCACGAAGGCAGAATCACCCATTGTAGCAATAAGTGTAGCGATTACCGTCCCGAAAGTAACGGTTCCTTTCATATATAGTGGCATTACAAAAATTGCCCCTCCGCAACCTGGCGAAAGCCCCAGCAAAGAGCCGAAAACGGGTTGCCACTTTTTCGAATTTTCGAGCGATTGTACAAATTTCCCCTGTCGCTTGTAATTGATATACCCGAAAAGCAAAAGTACTGCTCCGACAAAAACGCTTACCTGCAAAAATGCATTTTCGGCACAGGAAAAAATTATTTCAAAAATGTCACGTATCATAAATTAATCATTTGTAGCTGTAAGAAACAGTATTTACCATCGCACCCGCTTTCAGTCCCGCCTTTGGCGGTATTAGACTAATAAAGGGTAAAGAAACCAAGGCAAGCACTGGCCCCTCTCTTCATAAATTCATAAAATTTAAAGTCTGACGAATAAAAAATTCCGCGAATGATGCTTTTTCTCCGGCTTTCTTTCCAGCACGGAAACAATGTATTGCTAAAAAATATTTAAAGTTTGCAAAAAAAGAATAAAGCCATAATGCCCCTTCATTTTTTTATTTTTTCAAAAATTCTTTCTTCATATTGATATATAAGAGGTTTTCCCGTTGGAATCTCCAATTTCAAAACTTCTTCTTTATTCAAATCTTCGATATACATCACAATTGACCGAAGGCTGTTACCATGTGCCGAAATCAATACGTTTTTCCCTTGTTCCAATTGCGGAATGATGTTTTCCCTGAAAAAAGGGATGGTTCGTTCGGCAGTATCTTTCAGGCATTCGCCATTTGGTGGTGGAACATCATAACTGCGGCGCCACTGGTGAACTTGTTCATCTCCATATTCTTTGGCGGTTTCAGCTTTGTTCTTTCCTTGTAACTCACCGTAATAACGTTCGTTAAGATGCCAGTCGTGATAAACAGGAATAATGCTTTCATTCATTAAATCGCTGTAAATAGTTGTCCTGTCTTTCATTTTATCTTCTGAGTGGATTACGACAGGTGTTTTTTCGCTATTATTTTGTACCAGAGCCAACATTGCCGTCTCAATAGCACGTACCTGCACTGAGGTATAAACCACATCCAGATTAATATTTGCCAACTGTTTTCCTGCTTCGATAGCCTCGTTTATCCCATTAGGTGAAAGAGGTACATCAACCCAACCTGTAAACACATTTTTCAGGTTCCAAACAGATTGCCCGTGTCTTATTAAAATTAATTTTGCCATATGTAAAATTTTAGTCCTAAATCCAAAAGTTTTCTTCCTTCCCCTGGCTTACGACGATTAATTATTATTTAACTTCTTAACATAAATAGCATTTGCAATGTCCTCATTAAGGAAAATTTTATTTTTGTTAATCTTAATTTCGGTCATCTTCTTCAATCGGTATTGTTTTTCAACCCATATTCGGGCTCCAATTATAATACCGCCTGATTTACATAAATCAAAGAAATCTTTTCCTGAGCCGGACAACCGGGATACTTCATATATATTTCCGGCCCCTGCCTCCGATAGCAATATTTGGGAGCTGTCGGTATGGACATTGCCATTAAACGATGGAATAGGAGCCCCATGTGGTGTCGTTTCCGGATTTCCTAAATATTCTTCTATTTTACCGGCAAGATAATCAGAAGTAAAATGTTCTAAATTTTCAGCCTCCCGGTGAACCTCGTATAAAGAAAGACTGAGCGTCTGATACAGGAATGCTTCCCATAACCGATGTTTGCGTAATACATTTAATGCAAGCTTGTTTCCTGCTGTAGTTAATGACAACGGTTTGTATTTAATGTAAATGACTAATCCTTTTCGGGCCAGTCTTCGTGCCATATCTGTTGTTGCTGCATTAGAAATATTGAGCAGCCCGGATATAGTACTAAGTTTGGTGTCGGCCTTTGCAAGAATACTTTGCTTATAAATTGTTTTTATAAAATCGTCAACTGAAACAGTCATATCATTCTTTTTACAATATTAGTTTAAGCATACTTAAATTAATTTACAAGCAAACTTAATATTTTTTCTTTAATAAAACATATTTCAAAGCCTGTTATTAAAAAATAAGATATCCTGGGACTGGGACTGGCCCCGTTCTGTCATTTACAGACCAGCTTATACCCCACCCCTCTCACATTAACTATCTGAACAGAAGGGTCAGGGGCCAGTTTGTGACGAAGATGCGTGATAAAAACAATAAGGCTGCGTGACATATAATAGTCATCATCGCCCCATATATCTATCAACAAGGTTTGTGCCGGCACTACTTCATTCATTTTCCTGCATAAATGATGCAATATCCGGGCTTCACGACTCGATAACGTTTCGGAACTGTCACCGTTAACAAGCGTCCATTCAATAGTGTCGAAGGTAAAAGAGCCGAATTTATATATCTTTTCTTCTTCAACAGGATTATATATACGTTCAGCCAGCGCTTTCACACGGGACATCAATTGACAGTTTCAAAAAGGGAATTGTCCGGCATATAAAATCAGGTTTTGAAAAATATATAAATTACCATACAGACGCCGTTGATCCTAAATTTTCGGTCGAAGACCCTTCACAGGAAGTACAGGTAAAATTAAACCGGGAAAAGATGTCTCAACTAGGACTTTCAACTGCCGATGTAGGCTCTACAATGCGTGTAGCTTTTAATGGCAATGATGACTCAAAGTTTACAGAAAAAAATTACGAGTACAAAATCCGCATTGGGGTTGATAATTTCGACCGTAACAGTCCCGAAGATGTTTCAAAGCTCACTTTTGTAAACAAAAAGGGCAACATCATAGAACTGAACCAGATAGCCGATATCAGCTACGGCATAGGAGCTTCAGCGTTAGAGCGTTGCGACCGGGTGCCTTCAATAACCGTAAAATCCAACGTTTCAGGACGTGCTACAGGAACGGTTGGCGCTGAGATTCGCGCTAAATTCGAAGATAAAATTCCTGCCGGCGTAAGTATAAAAGAGGGTGGCATGTTAGAAGTACAGTCTGATGCCTTTGGCAGTTTAGCCTTTTCCTTTATTGCTGCCCTGGTTCTTATATACCTGATAATGGTAGTGCTTTACAACTCACTGCTGGATCCTGTAATAATACTTTTTTCCATACCCTTATCAATGATCGGTGCTTTCCTGGCACTGGCACTGACAATGAACGATTTAACTCTTTTTAGCATTATAGGCCTGATTGTATTAATCGGACTGGTGGCCAAAAACGCTATCCTGCTGGTGGATTTTGCTAACAGGCTACACCGCGAAGAAGGGATGAATACGTTTGAAGCCCTTATCGAGGCAGGTAAAGAAAGATTAAGACCGATATTGATGACTACGTTCGCTATGATTTTCGGGATGCTTCCTATCGCTCTTGCAACGGGTAACGGTGCCGAACTTAAAACAGGAATGGCCTGGGTAATCATCGGCGGATTATTAAGCTCAATGATACTGACGCTGGTTGTAGTGCCGGTGGTTTACCTGATATTTGACAATATTACAGTAAAAATGAACAATAAACGGAAAAGGCAATTAACTTCCGAATGATTTAAGCAATTTTGATTTCATGGCCTTGCTTACATTTATTGTCCATTGCCCGACCTGGACCTGGTTACCCTTGATCTCGCTGATCTTATCCAGGGCAACTATATATGACTTATGTATCCTCATGAACCTGTCACCGGGCAATTCTTCTTCGAGTTTCTTAAGAGAAAAAAGGCCCATAATCCGCCTGTTTACGGTCTGAAAAGTTACATATTCCAAGGCTCCCTCAATAAAATATATTTCGCTATAGAGGAGCTTTACAATTCTTCTTTCGGTTTTAACAATAATATAATCCTTATCGCTACTTACATCTTCTGACTGCCATTTATTGTTTCTGAACGAGATAAGCTGATCTCTGATCTTCAGGATATTGGTAACTTTATTAACTGCCTTGACGAACCTTGGGAACGAAACGGGTTTTAACAGGTATTCAACAGCATCTATTTCAAAGCCCTGAACGGCATACTGAGGGTAAGCTGTGATAAATACCACTATAGGTCTGTTATGGATCGAGAGATTTTTTATAAAATCTATACCTGTCATATCCGACATTTCGATATCGGTAAAGATAACATCAATGCTTCCGTTAGTTATTGTATCAATAGCATTTATAGGACTGTCGAAACAACCGGCAAGGTTCAGATGATGTATCTTTGAGACATAGTCGGCAATCAGCTTTCGTGCAAGATATTCATCATCAATGATTATACAGTTGTATTTATTCTTTTCCATTTACCCAACAAGTTCCAAAATAACGGTATGAATATCAGATGTCTTATCAATAGTAAAATTATATTTCTTAGGATACAATAATTTAAGTCTGTTTTTAACATTATCAATACCAATACCTTTTCCTTTTTCAGGCTGTTGAACATTCAATCCTGTTGATATACTATTGCTCACCTTAAAAAACAGCCTGTCACCTTCCTGGCTAAGGTTAATATCAACAAAACCTGAACTATCTTTCTCTATGCCGCTGTGTTTAAACCCGTTTTCTACCAAAGGGGCCAGTAGCATAGGGGCAATACTTTTATTCTGATCTATCACAGAAATAACAAAGTTAATATTTTGCTTCTTTTCTGTCTTCAATTGCTGAAACTCAACGAAACTCCTGATATATTCAATCTCCATCTCAAGGGGAATATAATCCGATTCACAATCGTAAAGCACATAGCGAAGCATATCGGAAAGCATGGAGATCTTTTCGGAAACTTTCTTATCGACAGAATAAGCCATGGAATAAATATTGTTCAAAGCATTAAATAAAAAATGAGGGTTTATCTGTGTTTTAAGATATTTAAGTTCACTCTCTGCCTTATCGCGTTTTAAGGTTTCTATTTGTGCCTGTGTCTCTTTCTCTTTATCAATAAGGTAAATAAATATGCTTGCCCAGACAGATATAGCGCAAATCACGACATGTAAAAACATCGGGAATAAAATATTAGACTTATGGTCAGGAGCAAATTCAACCGGCAGTATCTTAAAAGCAATATGAATAAGAACTGTCAATAAAGCAGAAATCAACAGGACCAGCAACAGATTGTAATTAAAAAACTTTGATCTGTACGGTTCAAAATACTTTGGGATCCATTGTTTAAGATTCAGTATAAAAATTATATACTGAGCTGCCGTATAAAGCAATGCTGTGACCAGTGCAATCTGCCATGATCCTCTTGCCCCAATAGTAAAATACAACATGGGAAGGACTACCCATAATACATACGGCTTTAACAAAACAAACAGCCTGTTCTCAGCTTTGATCATTGTAGCGGTAATCAGTCTTAAATTACAAATGTAGTATTTAATCTACAGCAGCTTCACTTTTTTCAATCAAAGGACTTTCGGATCAACCACCAGGCATATTTCTTCAATTTCATATAATATAGTGATAATACCGTTGATTCATTGAAATATCAAAGGCCATGCTTTAATATTTTTCATAATCACATAAATGCTCCGGACATTTGCGTCCGACTTACAAAAAAAGGCACTTAATTATATGATTAAAATAAACAGGTTTATGAAATACATCCTTATAATTTTGCTCTCAATATTATGCCTAAACACAGATATTTTCTCTCAGGAGGAAATAAGCTTTACTATGGAGGAGGCACAGGAGTATGCACTGGAGCATAATCGCCAGTTAAAAAATGCCTCCATAGATATTCAAAAAACAGAAGCCAGTCGCTGGCAGGCTATTGCATCCATTCTGCCTCAGATAAATGCAACGGTCGATTATGCCAACATGATGGGTTACAAAATGGAAATGCCAGGTTTCAATATTTCCATGCCACCGTACGGAACACTGTCATTAACGACGTCTGTATCAGTAAGCGCCTCTCAGGTTATAGGTATCCAGATGGAAAAAATTTCATCTAAAATGGCTGATCTGACATATGAGCAATCCGAGCTCCAACTGATACAACAGGTAAAATCGTTATACTACTCTACCCTGGTTATGGAAGAAACGTCTGATCTGACAAAAAGAAGCCTGGATAATCTTAATGAATTATTGCAGCATACATTACAGATGGTAAAAGCAGGTGTTACAGAAGAAACCGAAGCTAACCAGATTGCCGTACAGGTAGCCTCTATGGAAGCCAACTGTAACTCAATCGACAGGTCGCTGGAAATGCTTTATAACTCGCTAAGGCTTCAGTTGGGTTTTGACGCCGATAAGGAAATTAAGTTAACACAGTCAATCGAAGAGCTTTTAAATATTGATAAAACATTATCGTTGCTATCCTATGATTTTATCATGGATAAGAATCTCGATTACCGGCTTTTAATGGAAAATATTGTACTTGCGCAGAAACAGGTTGACATAAAGAAGTGGGCTTATGCTCCTACTATTAACGGTTACCACCAGTACTCCGCAAAAAAATATTTCAGTGATGAAGCAACTATGAATATGACACCTCCGAATATGGTGGGGCTGACTTTAAGTATTCCGATCTTTTCAAGCGGCAGCCGTTACAAGGCAGTACAGGAAGCAAAATTAGACTATCAACAACAAATGAATACTCTTGCTGACACCAAAGAATCGCTGCTTATCCAGCACCGTCAGTTATGTTTCAATCTAAGCTCAGCCTATGAGAGTTTTGAAGTACAGAAAAAGAATACGGAGGTTGCCCGGGATGTCTTCAGCAATATTACAAGAAAATACGAAAAAGGTATTGCTTCAAGTCTCGATGTAACTGATTCGGGGACTAATTTACTAAACGCTCAAAATAATTATGTACAATCATTGATGGATCTGGTAGAGGCACAGTTACAATTAGAAGAATTACTAAATAACGATAATAAATAGAACAAAAATAAGACCATGAAAAAAGTATTATATATAATATTGTTTTACAGTCTGATTTTAAGTATAACAGGCTGTGTTTCAAAATCAGACCAACCTGATCCCGGAGCAATGGGTTTAATGTCTGTTGCAACAGTTGAAGTAACGCCTCTGAAGATACAGAAAATAGCACAAAAGATAGACCTTTCTGCCACACTGAAAGGATATGAAACAAAAAATATTGCTCCTTCTGTTTCAGGTAATATAGAACACATCTACGTAGACATTGGCTCCCGCATTAACCCGGGCGACACACTCGTTCGCATGGATCAAAACCAGTATAAAACAACAAAACTGGCTTATACAAATCTTAGTATTGAATATGAACGCATCAGGGAGCTTTATGAAACAGAGACCGTTTCACAGCAGACTTATGACCAGACCGAGCTGAGCTATAAACAAACCAAAGAAAACCTGAGCTTCTTAACCCAGAACACCTTTGTTAAAGCAGACATGCCCGGTGTTATTACAGCTAAAAATTACGAAGACGGTGAACTGTTCAGCGGAAATCCGATACTGACACTTACACAGATAAGACATCTTAAAGCTATCATTAGTATTCCCGAAACATATTTTCCTCTTGTTGAAGAAGGAATGAAACTGAATATCCGCTCAGACATCTATCCGGAACAAACCTTTCCTGCTATCATCGAAATTGTATATCCCATTATTGACGAAGCAACTCATACTTTTAAAGCCAGGCTAAAGATTCCTAATCAAGCTGAGTTATTACGTCCCGGAATGTTTATACGTACCACTCTTGAACTGGGCGAGATCAATGCCTTTATGGTACCATATCAATCCGTACTGAGACTTACAGGCTCGAACGAACGTTATGTCTTTATCAATGAAACCGGGGTAGCCAGGCGAATAAGTGTTAGCCTCGGTCAGCGTTATGACGAAATGGTAGAGATCGTCTCCGACAAATTAACAAGCGGCGACCTGCTTGTAACAGTCGGGCAGGAAAAGCTGATAGATGGGATGAAAATGAACGTGGTAGAATAAAAAGATAAATAGTATGAGTATATATAAGACAGCAATAGAAAAACCTGTCACAACATTACTGATATTTGTGGCTGTTCTGATCATAGGAATTTATTCATATCAGAGACTCCCTATTGACCAGTTCCCGGAGATGGATCCCCCGTTTATTACCGTGATGACTTCCTATCCCGGAGCCAATGCAAGTGAGATTGAAACTAATGTCACCCGGTTACTTGAGAATAGTCTTAACTCAGTAGACGGACTTAAAGAACTGACATCCACATCAAGGGATAACATATCAGTCATTGCCCTGGAGATGGAATGGGGGATTAATATCGATGAAGTAACCAATGATGTGCGCTCATTCATAGATATGACCAAAGATAACCTGCCAAGTGGTTGCTCCACCCCGATTATCTTTAAACTCAGTTCCAGCTCCATGCCTATCATTCAGTATGCCGTTACTGCCAGGGAAAGTTATGCAGGCCTTGACAAAATGCTGAATAATGAGATTATTCCAGAGCTTAACCGTGTAGACGGGATAGGAAATATATCCCTTTCAGGATCACCGGAACGCTATATCTATGTAGACCTCGATCAGGAAAAACTGGACGCTTTCAATCTGCCTCTGGAAACGGTAGGGAGCGTAATAAGCAATAACAACCTGAACCTGTCTTCAGGGACAGTTAAAATGGATAAGGAACAATACCAGTTGCAGACACGCACCGAATTTAAGGAAAGCTCTGAATTAAATGACCTTGTGGTAGCCACTACTGCCGACGGGCAAAAGGTCTTTCTCCGTGATATTGCTACAGTTCGTGATACAATAAAGGACTTGTCATTAGATGAAAAAACAAACGGGCAGGACGGGGTTCGTATAGTAATCTCAAAGCAATCAGGAGCCAACTCGGTAGAAATTTGCCGTGAGGTAAAAAAAGAAATGGAGAAGATTAAAAATACTCTTCCCGCTGACGTCAATATTGAAGTAATATATGACTCATCCGATAATATTGTTAATTCTATCAAAAGCCTTCAAAACTCCATTCTATATGCTCTTTTATTTGTAGTAATAGTAGTGCTTTTCTTCCTGGGCAGGTGGCGGGCAACCCTTATCATTGCCGTTACTATCCCTATTGCTCTGATCGTTTCATTTATCTACCTGGCGATTACCGGCAGTTCGCTGAACATCATATCACTTAGCTCGCTGACTGTGGCTATAGGAATGGTGGTGGACGATGCCATTGTCGTTCTGGAAAATATCACCAGGCACGTAGAACGGGGATCTTCGCCCCGTGAAGCGGCCAAATACGCGACCAATGAAGTATGGACTGCTGTTATTGCCACTACCCTGGTTATAGTTGCAGTGTTTGTACCTCTTACCTTTCTGAAAGGTATGGCCGGCGTTATGTTTAAGGAATTAGGATGGATCGTTGCTATTGTTGTAAGCACCTCAACAGTAGTGGCAATTTCTCTTACCCCTATGCTGGCTTCCAAATTATTAAAATCCAAAAAGATTAAGGTCGACGAATCAGGTAATCTCGTGGAAGTAAGGTCCAAAAAGAACTGGTATGAAAAAAGCATAGTTGCTCTTCTGGACAAAATTGATAAATGGTACGCCAATGTTTTAAGACTCTGTCTCAATCATAAGGCTGTCACCATGAGTATTGCAGTGATATTCTTTGTCGCTTCTTTGCTGCCGTTTATACTGGGCTATATAGGAACCGATTTTATGCAACAAAGCGACAGTGGACGGTTATCTGTAAGCGCTGAACTTAACACAGGCATGCGAATTGAAGAAACACTAAAAACCGCCCGCAGGCTGGAGAGCCGTTTTATGGAACTGGCACCTGAGATAAGAATGTTAAGCACTACAGCCGGCTCCACAGAAGATGCAGGTATTGCAGCTATGTTCTCTTCTACCTCCAACAACAAAATAGAAATGAATATAGTATGTAGTAAGAAATATGAGCGGGAACGTTCAATTCTTGAAATTGCAGAAGTAATACGACAGGAAATGGCGAAATATCCTGAAATAATCACTTTCCAGGCACAGCCTTCAGGGATGGGGCCCGGCGGTGGTATTTCTACAGTTGACGTTGAAATTTACGGCTATGATTTTGATGCTACAAGTGTAATGGCTGAGACGATTCAGAATACCATTAAGGATAAGGTCGGAGGAGCACGTAATGTTATGATAAGCCGCGACAGGGACAGGGCAGAGCTTAAGGTATCAGTCGATAAGGAAAAACTGGCTATGCTGGGTATGACATCAGCATCAGTATCTGCTTATGTACAAAACCGTGTAAGCGGAATGATGGCAGGATATCTTAAAGAAGAAGGCGATGAATATCCTATTATCGTCCGCATAAAGGAAGAAAACAGAAATTCGATTAGTGAGGTAGAAAACCTGACAATCCCGACAGCAACAGGAAAGGAAATAAAGCTACGTGAAGTAGGATCAGTGGATGAATTCTGGTCGCTGCCTGCTATTGAACGCAAAAGCCGTCAGCGTATTGTAACAGTAAAAACAATGCCTTACCGCACTTCACTCGGGGAACTGGCTACGGAAATAGAAAGTGCTATATCTGATATAGATATTCCTCAGGGTGTTAGTATACGTTTGGCAGGCGACTATGAAGATCAACAGGAAACATTCGGAGACATGGGTACCCTGGCATTGATGATTATTTTACTTGTATATATCGTAATGGCATCCCAGTTTGAGTCGTTTAAAAAACCGTTTATCATTATGATGTCTGTCCCCTTCGCATTTAGCGGAGTAATATTAGCCCTTTTTATTACCGGGACCACATTGGATATGATCGGGGCACTCGGTGCTATTATGCTTGTAGGAATAGTTGTGAAAAACGGTATCGTGCTTGTCGATTATATCAATCTTATGCGAAGCCGCGGACACAAACTTAACGAAGCGATCGCTCTATCCGGTATGGCACGTTTAAGACCTGTACTGATGACAGCCATTACCACAATACTTGCCATGGTTCCAATGGTATTAAGCCAGGGAGATGGCTCTGAATTATGGAGGCCTATGGGTATCGTAGTTGTTGGCGGACTATTAGTATCAACAATGATAACCCTGATTGTAGTGCCTGTATTGTATGGCGCCTTATCAAACCGTGAAGAGAAAAAGAAAGAAAGAAAGGACAAAAAGGAATTTATATTCATGCAACTTTCTGATAATAACAGCAATAAAATCAATGAAAAGTAATAATGAAAGCAGTATTCATAGTATATAATCAGGCAAATACAGAACGGGTGGAATATATGCTCGATCAAATGGGCATTCGCGGTTTTACTTTCTTTGAACAGGTTCAGGGACGTGGAAGTACAAGCGGTGAACCACGCAGGGGGACACATACATGGCCGGAGTTGAATTCGGCTGTTCTTACTGTAGTAAATGATGAAATGGTTGATAATATCCTTAAAGCCGTAAATAAACTTGACAGGCGAAATAAGGAAATAGGAGTACGTGCATTCACATGGAATATTGAATCAACAGTATAACCATACTTATTTAATACGCGGATGTTGAGTATAGAGACAAAAAAATAAAATGATCAAGCATAAATTCTATGAGTTGAAATGGAAAGCCCATAGTTCAATTATCTTTCTTAACTGGCTTCCGTCATCTGTGAACATGTCAGGCGAAGATATGAACGAGCATATAAATGCTCTGAACAATCTTATTGACGTAAGATCCAGCAGGATACTGTTTGTTGATGCTACCGGGTTCAATGCAGATTTTGGCCGTTATTCCGCTGAGGATTGCCAGTATATCAACGAACAAAGCAGCCTGAAATGGATTATATATACTTCTTCCAGTCCATGGATGAAGAAGCTATTCAGGAGAATAGAATCAGGTAAGACAACAGTTATTGAATATACCAACCGGGATAAAATGCTACGAATCTATTACGAAACTGAAGATTCATGGCCGGATCAGGACAGTAATAAAAACCATGGCAGTAGCTACTCCTGACGAAGATGCTTAACAGGATTGGCCAACGCAGCCTTTCTTTCCTTGAAATATACTGTTATTAATATAAGAACAGAAAGAACCACCAGCGCCAGTATAAATGGTAAAGGACCAATGGATATTTTCTGTGTAAAATTCTGCAACCATTTGATACTGACAAAATATGCTAAAGGAGAAGCAATAATAAAAGCAATTATTATCATCCATGTCATTTCTTTCACAGATAATTGTATTACCTCAGCTACCGTAGCTCCCATCACTTTTCTTATACTGACCTGCTTTGCCCTGCGTTCTGCCATATAGGATGCCAGGGAATAAGCTCCGACTATTGTCATTAATACAGCCACCAAACCTACAAGAAGGACTATTTTAACCTGGTTTGCTTCTTTTTTATACAATTCACCCCTGGCTTCTTCAAGCATCCTGTAGTTATACTCAAAATCAGGATCAAATTCAGTCATCTTTTCTGCTATTCTGTCGGCAATTACGGACGGATCTCCTTCATAGTTCACTATAAGTTCGGCACATAGATCATAGAACTGGGTATAAACAAACGGCTCTCTTTCTCCTTTTAAAGCTATCAGATCGGCATCTTCAACAAGGCCTATTATTTCAACTTCCCTGCCGGATAATATGAAACGTTCACCGACAGGGTCATTGTAACCCAATATTTCAGATGTTGAAGCATCTATCAATACTTTGCTTGAATCCCTTCCGCTCGTTTCTTCAAATGTTTTTCCCCTGATCAGTTTTATACCATAAGTCCTGAAAAACCCATCCTCAACAAAATATCCCATTGCCGGCATGCCCTCTTCACTATTAATACGTTTAAAGCCAAATCCAACAGTACCTCCGAATTCGGAACCATTCCCGGAGACAGAAATTATGCCCGGGATCTTTTCCAGTTCACTGATATATGCTGCATACTTAAATTCAAGATCCCCGGATACTCTTACAAGCATCCTGCTTTCAACATCGAATCCCGGATATTTATTATTCAGGTATCTGATCTGATAGAAAAAAATAAAAAGGCTTATAAGGAGGCCTCCCGATATTATGTATTGAACAAGCACCAGCACTTTTCTCAGGGTGAATGACCTGTTCCTGAACAGCCCCCTTCCTGTTATCATCGCCAGCACATTGGGAGATGAATACCTGATCGCGGGAAACGCTCCGGCCAGCAAACCGGTGAAAACGGCAATAAGTAATACGGATACCTGTATCTTCCACAGTCCCGGCCCGTATTGCCTGACATCTACTCCTGACAATTCCCTGAAAGTACCAATAAATATTTCAGACAAAATCAACCCAAACAAAGCCGATATCAATGATATGATGACTGATGTAAGAAGCATATCCCTCATAAGCATTACCCTGGTTGCTCCCATAGCCTTTCTGATACCTGTATCACGGATCCTGAGCTCACTACCTGCCGCAAATGCGTTAATGAAATTTACAACAGACACCAACAACGCCAGTATGGATATCGTGGCAAACAGGATAAAGTTTTTTGAAGTTTTATAATAATACTGATACTGATCAGTCAGTTTTGAAATACTGACTTTATACCTGTCTTTGCCTTTAACATCATAAGCCTCATAAAAACCATTTATAGATTCTGAAACTGACGTATAATCGTCATATGCAACAGGAGTTAAGATGTATGTCTCGACACTAATGGAACTGTAACTCTCCAGTGTTCCCAGAAAGACAGACATAGGGATCAGGTATTCAAACCTGATGCTCGTATTTCCCGGCGGTGTCTCCGCCACTCCCCTGACGGTATAAATATTGTCATTTATCTGAAGATTCTCCCCCAGACAATTTATATCTCCGTATAACTTTTCTGCCAGGTCACGGGTCAGGATAATACTGCCCGGATCTTCTAACACAGACCCTTCACCTAGCAACATACCGAATTTGAAAATTGAAAAAAAATCTTCATCGACAAACAGTCCCTTTTGGTTCCTGAATTCCACATCGTCAATTATCAGAGGATCTGTGCTGTCCCTTATCCTGCAAGCCATCTCAACCTGAGGTACATGAGAGTCGATATAGTCTTTCATATTATGATGAGAACTGCTCATAACAACTTCATTGCCCGACTCTATTTCTATAAGGGTTGATACAAGACATATCCTTTCCGAATTCTTATGAAACCGGTCATATGATGACTCAAAAACGATATATGTTACTGAAAAAACGGTTATCATCATACCTAATGATAAACCTGCGACAGATAGAATATTTTCTTTCAAAAGCGTAAAAAATCTTCTTAAAAATGCAGACGATCCCATAATACAGTTAATTAATATTCACCAACCGTCTGCTATATATATGCCAATTATATAAATTACTGTATATATGCATATTACGTATATAAAAATTATTCATAACCGTTGGTTTATACGACACTGATGCCGGAAATTCCGGCATCAGGATTTACAGGCAATGTCAGGGTAAAAATAGTTTTTCCGGGTTCCGACCATACATTTATGTTACCTTTGTGTAATTGCATCACCTGTCGTGAAAAGCTTAAACCGAGGCCTGATCCCCTTCTTTTTGTACTGAAAAATGGCGAGAATACCTGGTTCCTTATATTGCCGGGGATCCCCGGACCATTATCTTCCACCTGAATTATAATAACGGCATCTGTCTTTTTTCCGGATATCCTGATTGTTTTATCTGTTTGGGATGAAAAGGATTCAATACTGTTTTTCACCAGATTGATCATAACATGGCTTATTAATCTTTTATCACAGTATATTTTGATATCAGCCAAATCTTCTTCAAGCCTGATATTATTTTCCCGGAGGTTTGTTTTCATTATTTCAACTGATTCTCCTGCAAGCTGCCTCAGGCTTATTGGCCCGACAGAAGGCTCAGGGATCCTGGTAAGCCTCTGCACCGACTCGACAAATTCATTAAGCCCTTTACCCCTTTCGCTTATAGCTGACAGCCCGGTATCTATTTCGGACAGTATCCTTTTGTAATCATCATTTTCAGGTGTAATACCTTTCAAATCAGCAATATTCCTCTGCATACCCATTGCAGAAAGAGTAATCGGGCTTACTGAATTAACAACCTCATGAGATAGTATCCTGAGCATATTATGCCAGGTCTCCAGTTCCCTTATATCCACCTCCTTTTTAATGTCCTTAAATGAGTATATTGTCTGCGTCTCTTCCCTAACCCTTATTTGCCTTACTGAAACAGATATCTTATACGACCTGTCAGGAAAATCGATATCCATAACATTATGAGCTCCTTTTATATCCCTGAACCATGACGTAAGTCCCTTCTTTACAGAATCAAGGTCTTTCAGTATCCTCAGGTTGACGGATCCGAACAAGTCTTTAGCCGAGCTGTTAATAAATTCAATTGTCTCGTCAGAATTCACCACAAAAACACCGGCCGGCACATGCTGCATAACCTGTTGAAAAAAACGGAGATTAGCTTCGTTCTCAATTTTCAGATCCCGGAATACTGATATGGCATTGTTAATCTCATCAAGGACATCTTCATGAACCCTTGATAAATGCCTGTTCCTTAAAAAATGGGATTCATCCCCACTGCTTATTATTTTAACTGCCTGCCTCAGGCTGTTTTCCGATCTTTTAAGATATCTGTAAAGAAGCGCCATCTGAATCAGCCAGATAATAGCAAGTGTGATCCTGGTTATTATAAGAGCCTCTATATCAAGCGTTAATATAAATAAGGCAGGAGTAACAGCAAGTAACACGACCTGAAGGAGAACTGTCAGGTCAATCCTGTGAGATTTCATATTTGGATATTTTCTCATAAAGTGTAGACCTGTTAATACCAAGTTCCCTGGCAGTCCTGCTGATGTTCCAGTTAAAACTCTCAAGGGCTGAAATTATTATCATCTTTTCGTTGTCAGACAGGTTATAAGATCCCATACTATTGAACTTCCTGCCTGATGAACCGGTAGTAAGATCCGATTCTCTTATCCTGTCATTTTCGGCAAGTATCACCCCTTTTTCAATAACATGCCTTAACTCTCTTATATTACCCGGCCAGCTATGATCGATAAGATATCGTTCCGATTCTTTTGTCAGCTTCACATCACGGCCATATTCATTGTTCAGTTCCTGCAGGAATAATCCTGTAAGGAAAATAATATCCTCCTTCCGTTCTCTTAAAGGCGGAAGATTTATTATAATAGTATTAAGTCTGTAGAAAAGATCTTCCCGGAATGTCAAATCTTCAACAGCAGCATGCAGGTCGCTGTTAGTTGCCGATACAATTCTTATATCCACAGGAACAGGGTTATTATCACCTACTCTTACAATTTCCTTATTTTGAAGTGTGCCTAATAATTTGGTCTGCATATCAAGGCTCAGGTTTCCTATTTCATCTAAAAAAACGGTACCACCCGATGCAACTTCCAGCCTTCCCGCTTTATCATCCCTGGCGTCGGTAAACGCACCCTTACGGTAACCGAATAACTCACTTTCGAAAAGGCTTTCCGTAACCGACCCAAGGTCAATCTTCACAAAAATATCATCAGATCTTTTTGAGAGACGGTGTATCTCTCTTGCGACCAGCTCCTTGCCGGTACCATTTTCACCCAGTATCAAAATATTGGCATCGGTACCCGCAACTTTGTCAATAAGCTTTTTTATATTTTTCATGGCAGATGAACTGCCATAATAAAGCTTATGCTGGTCATCAATTATACTTTTCAGTTGTGAACCTTTTTCTTTCAGCGATCTTATCTCTTTCTGAGATTCCTGTATCTTTAATGAAGCCAGAATAGTCGATATTATCTTACTTTCATCCCAGCTCTTCAGGATAAAATCGACAGCTCCTTCACGCATTGCTTTTACAGCCAGGGAAACATCACCGTAAGCTGTTATAAGGACAATACCTGAATAAGGGCTGATCTCCCTGATCCTGTTCATCCAGAAGATCCCTTCATTTCCGGTGGTCTGACCACGACTGAAGTTCATATCCAGCAATATCAGGTCGTATACGGCCTGACTCATATACTCAGGTATACGGTTAGGATCGTGCAAAAGGTCGATTGCATAAAAATAAGGTGCCAGACATATTTTAAGTGCTGAAAGCAATTCGCGATTATCATCTACAATCAGTACTTTTCCATTCTTGACCATAATCTTACTTTACTGCAAAAAACGAAAAGAAATCCGAAAACACAAAAGAGAGTGTCGTAAAATCCGACAAAAACCTATTTAAGCTGAGATAAAATATCTCAAAAAAAGAAACGCCTGAGCTGACTAACGGTAATCAAAATTTCAGAATAGCGTCTCTGTTTATCTATTCATATCTGAGTGAGTCGACCGGATTTGTATCGGCAAGCCTAATGATCTGTGCTGCAACAGATGACAGTACAACAATGACCGTTATCAGCAGAGAGCCGGCAAAAGCAAATATATTTACAGTATCGTGATACTCAAAGTTCTCCAACCATCTGATCATTAACAACCAGGCTAAAGGGAAAGCAATTGCAGCAGAAGTCAGGATCATTAATGCATATCTGCCCATAAATTTGCCCATCAATCCTGATGATTCCGCTCCAAGCACTTTTCGTATGCCTACTTCCTTGGTTTTATTTCTCGTATTTAAAACTGCCATCCCTAAAATTCCCATAACAGAAACGATTAGTGTAAGAGCACAAAATATGGTCAGAATACTGGCAAATCTCCTTTCTTCACTGTACAGATCGTCAAGGGCATCACTCAGCAGTTTATATTCAGGTGGTTTGGTAAAATGCATTTCTTCCCATATCTCATTAATCCTGTTGATGGCAGCTTCAGTGTTTCCGGGTTCGGTACGAACCAGCATGGTTCTCACACCTGCAGGTGTCAGTTGAATAATCATCGGGGGCACCTCACTGTGAAATGAATGAATATGAAAATCCTCCACTACTCCTGTTATTCTGCCAAATGCCGTTTCTATCCCAACAGGGGATCCCTTTATCCCAAGTGCATTAATTGCTTTTCTGCTTATGATCAGTCTTTCTCCTGAGCCGGATTCAGTTTCAATAAAATCACTACCCTCTATCAGGTTCAGCCCAAGTGTTCCGGCAAAATCATAATCGACCATAAGACCCTGTACTGTTACCTTTTCATCCGGGTTATCAATTTTAGACAGGTTCATCACCATATTACTTCTCGTCGGAGGAGACCACATTGCACCGGAAACACTTTTTATTACATGCTGTTTTAATAATTCGTCTTTGAAAACATCGTAATTCTTTCTTATATCATCATCACTGAAATCTATGCTAATAATATTTTTAATATCAAAGCCGGGGTCTGTATTCCTGAAGTAATGAATCTGTCTGTAAATAACTCCTGTGCATGCAATAAGCGTCATACAGATAATCAGTTGTACAGTACTGAGGACAGTTACAAATCCTGTGCTGCCCTTATTTTCATCACCGGTATGCGTCAGGACTGTAAAGGCATCCTTAGAAGTAATTCTGACCGAAAGGTAAATCCCTGACAACAACCCAACTGCAAGAGGTATCAGAAGTACTGAAACCGTAAACTGCCAGTCTCTAAGGTATTCAATTGAGATATTTTTACCAAAAAGTGTATCACTTACCATGGGAAGAACTATCTCAGCTATGGACAATCCTGCTAAAGCAGCAATATAAGAGAGGCCTATTGTTTCCATCATGGTTTGCCTGACTATTGATCTGTGAGATGCTCCGCTAACTATTTTAACTGCAATTTCTTTCCTCCTTTTTACCAGGCCGGCCGTCGATAATAGTATATAGTTTAGAGAGCTTGTTAACAGAAGCAGAAAAGCTACCATTGAATAGATAATAACAGTTTTGATATCGCCGCCGTTATAAGCCGATACCAGGTGAGATGAATTGAAATAAATATCACGATATTTCTGAAGATGAAAACCCAGCCTAAGATCTTCACTATAGTGTTTACCTTCGTAGCTATCGATATGCATCTGAAGGTCATCTTCCGATAATCCGGGTTCCAGTTTAAGGTATGTTGAATAAAAAAAGAAAAGGTTCCAGTTATTCCTGTAATAATCAGCACCAAGAGGCTCCTCGCTTGATGACGTTACCATTTTGTCCATCTGATCAATTGAAAGCTGAACAGGGACTAAAATCTCCGGTCTGAAACTTGAATTTTCCCTTATATTATTGATTATACCTTTCACCTGAAAATAAAATATATCCCCGTTATTCTCTATTTCAAGTGTTTTACCGAGAGGCATTTCTTCCCCGAAATATTTCTTTGCCGCATTTCTGGTGAGGACAGCATCGTCAGGACTGTTCAGTAAATCGTCAGGATTGCCCGCGACAATTTCAAGGTTCATTATTTTAAATATCTGGTTCTCTGCACAAAAAATTCCATCTTCTTTTATCATTTGCTCCCCTTTTCTTATGCCTGACTTACTAAGATTAAAAACTCTCGATAATAATATCATATGCCCTAGATCGTCCTTAAGTACCGTACCTAATACAAAAGGAGTTCTGGCATACTGAAGGTTAAAAAGCCTGCTTTCAGTATTAATACGATATACTCCGTCAGACGATTTGATATCAGAATCATATCCCAGTTCATTAAACACATATAATAACAGTATAAATGCACCGGCAAAACCTATAGCCAGCCCAAGCGGATTTATAATGCTTATGTAACCCTGCTTTTGTGCATTCCTTAACGATATTCTAAAAAAAAGCCTGTTCATGAGAACAAATAAATTATTTAAGTTAATAAATCTTTGCTTATACTATACTATTTTAATGCCATTTTACTATATGGCTGTATAGATGCTATTTAACAATTTACACATTTTCTTTATGTGTATTTTTTACCATGTTAATTGTGTAATTATTTCCCATTTACTATTTTTGATATTACGAACCGTCCGCCGCTGCCATCGGCCATAATATGACTTCGACGACCGGAGCGGAACGCGCAGGGGATTAAAAATTAAGAATAATCAGATGAAAAAAGAAGCCAGGATATTAATTGTTGATGATAATGAGGATATATTAACAGCTCTCAGGTTATTGCTTTCACCTCATTATAATGAGATAATAACATTATCAGATCCTAAGTATATACATGACCGGATATCAACAGGATTATTCGATGTATATATACTCGACATGAATTATTCTACCGGGATAAATTCAGGTAATGAGGGGATATTCTGGATGAACGAGATCATCAGGACAGACCCCAATGCTATTATTCTTATGCTTACAGCCTATGCGACTGTTGAGCTTGCAGTAAGGTCGCTGCAGGAAGGAGCGACTGATTTTATCCAGAAGCCCTGGGAAGATGACAGGCTTATTGCCACTGTACACTCAGCATATAGTCTGAGAAAATCCAAACTCGAAGTTAACAATCTAAAGATAAAACAATTACATCTCAACAAGAGAATAGAAGAGCCAGTTAAAAAAATCGTTGGAGTGTCTGCGGTCATGGAGCAACTGATAAAAACAATAAGAAAAGTAGCTCCGACAGATGCCAGCATACTTATACTTGGAGAAAGCGGCACAGGAAAGGAACTGCTGGCCAGGGAAATACACAGGCTTTCCGAAAGATCCTGTGAGTTGTTTGTCGATGTGGATTCAGGCGCTATACCTGAAAATCTGTTTGAAAGTGAGATGTTCGGCTATGTTAAAGGGGCTTTCACTGATGCTAAAGAAGAAAAGGCAGGAAAAATTGAGGTAGCTTCAGGAGGAACATTATTTCTTGACGAGATAGGAAACATGCCTCCGGGAATACAGCCTAAACTATTAAGGGTTCTTCAAAGCAGGCAAATAACAAGACTGGGATCATCAATTCCTGTTAAAACAGACATCAGGCTCATCTCGGCAACCAATTCTAATCCTGCCGAAATGATTTCCATGGGACTATTACGTGAAGACCTGTTTTACAGATTGAATACTATTCAGATAACCATACCTCCTTTAAGGGAAAGAGTCGATGACATTCCTGTTCTGGCTGCCCTGTTTCTCAACGAATACGGTAAAAAATACAATAAACCTTTTTTAAGCCTCAGCTCTAAAGGATTAAAAGCACTGATGAATTACAGCTATCCCGGGAATGTACGTGAACTGGAACATATGATTGAAAAAGCCGTCATTTTATCTGAAGGCAGTGATATTGGTCCTGAAGATATATGCATTAACGGCATCACTCATAAAACACGTACCGAATCCAGTATCCTTAACCTGGAGTATAATGAAAAAAAACTGATAATAATGGCTCTGCAAAACAATAACTATAATCAATCAAGAGCCTGTAAGGAACTTGGTATAAGCAGAAAAACACTTTACAACAAAATACTTAAATATGATATTCAATAAATTCACTTTTCGTGTATTGCTTTTTTCAGTCTTTATTGCATTATCGGGCATGCTCTTTATATGGACTTTATTGCAGGACCATATCATAGTAGCAAAGTTCACGTCGGCTTTCTTATGGCTGACATTCATAATATCATTTGCCTCATATGTAAACAGAAGCAACAGGGATCTTATGAATTTTATCCTGACCCTGAAGAACCCTGATCTCACTATTCCTGTTTTTACCGGGAAAAGATCATCAGGGGATATATTAGGTGAAAAATATAAGGAGATCATTAATTCAATAAATGAGATCAGAGCCTCCGGGGAGTCAGAGTATCTGTATTTCAGATACCTGTTTGATAATGCATCCGTAGGTTTGCTGTCGTATGAGCCTTCAGGAGCAATTGATCTTGTGAACCGCTCTGCAAAGGAAATCCTTGGTTCCGGCGACGTAAGTAATATTACGGGATTTGACAGTTTTGCCGATGGTTTCTCCGGACATTTAAATACTCTTAAGCCCGATACCGACACACTCTTCAGGACAGTTATACGTAACGAAATGAAAAGTATTGTAACGCGTAAAACAGTACTCATTAAAAGAAACAGTGAAATATACCTGGTATCTGTTCAGGACATAAGCAATGTCCTGGGCGATGAAGAAATAAAGGTATGGCAAAACCTGACAAGCGTCCTTACTCATGAGATAGTAAATTCGGTATCTCCTATAAAATCGCTCAGCGGAACCCTCGTCAGGCTCGCGGGTAAGTTATCCGGATCTTTTGTAAGTCTTAAGACTAATGATACGTATAATGATCTGATTTCTGGTCTTGGTGCAATAGATAAACGTAGCAAGGGGCTTATTCAATTCGTTGAATCATATAAAAGGCTGTCAAGGATCCCCGGGCCGGTTTTAAGTGAAACACCGGTAGATGTCTTATTTAAGGATACGGTCGATCTGCTTTCCGACAGGCAAAAGAAAGACATAAACCTTGTTATATCAGATATTAATCCGCCTGATTTGAAGATCAATCTGGACGAAAAGCTAATCATCCAGGCTCTTATAAACCTTGTTCAAAATTCCATATATGCACTTGAAGATATCCCCGGTGCAACAGTAGAGCTTTCTGCCGGGGAAAGCAGTAATGGCAAAAAATTCATTATCGTTTCAGATAACGGGAAAGGGATATCTCCTGATCTGACAGATAAGATATTCATTCCTTTCTTCACAACAAGAAAGGAAGGATCAGGTATAGGACTTTCAGTTGTCAGGCAGATAATGAGTAAACATAACGGCTCAGTAAGAGTAAACTCCGAACCGTACATCAGGACTCAGTTTATTCTGGAGTTTTAAAAAATATCCCTCTCCCTTATGTTGAATACTAAATCAGGTTACTAATACTGGTGAAAATCCATAGACACAAATTCCAGCACTTCAGGAAGAGCTTCTCTCCAGTAGGGCCACCTGTGTGCACCGTCGCGCACCCTGAATTCATGAGGTATTTCTTTCTTCCGCATAGCTATATGAACCAGACAGTTCCCTTCATAAAGAAAATCATCGTCACCACAATCGATATACCAGCGTACCGACGAAATTTTTTCTTTCGGAGTATTCGCGATAAGCGACAGGGCATTATGCTTCTCATAATAATCCTTCAGAACAGATTCTGAATATTTTTTGCTTTCTTCGGCATACCTTTCCTTAAAGCTGTCAAACGTAAGCTCGCCTGTAGCTGCACTCAGGGGACATGCTGATGAAAACATCTCAGGATGATGAAGTGCATACATGAATGTTCCTCCCCCTCCCATGGAAAGACCGGCAACTGCACGATATGTTTTTGAGCCGCGTATACGGTATTTTGACTCAATATACGGGATGAATTCCTTAAAGAAGAAATCCTCATATTGCCAGTTTCCGTCCAACTGGTTAAAATATCCCCTTCTTACTGTTTCAGCGTCAGGCATGACTATTATCATCGGAGTGCATTTACCTTCCCTGATAGCCTTATCTGCAATATACAGCACCTCGCCATGCTGAACCCAGCCCGTATGATCCTCATAGGCTCCGTGAAGAAGATACAATACTGCATAACTTCTTTGTGATGTATTATAGTCAGGTGGAAGATATACTGAATAATTCCGTTCACAGTTCAAAATTTCACTTTTTATACTCAGGTTATCAAAAATCTGGCCTGACTGTCCAAATGAACTGCAAATTGCAAAATGTGTTAATAATAACATGATCAATGTTTTCTTCATGTTTTAAGTTATTGAATAGTAAATACTTATTTTAAGCAAATTTCATTCATATATTCCCAATCATCAGGCAGGGCGCAGAGCGCAGAGCACAGAGCAAAGTAAAATAACCCCTATCAAACCTATTCTAAACCCATTCTAAACTTTTACAAACTTACTCTAAACCCTTTATAAACTCACATAAACTTCTCTCAACTCTTTTCCCGCCTTCCTCCTTTTGTCGTTTGTCGTTCGTCTTTTGCCTTTTGTCTTGTGTTATCTGATATACTGATTTATGATCGCCTCATACAGTTCCTGTTTGCCGCTAATCTGTTCAGGTTCGCCATTTTTAACAGCCAGTTCACGTAAGTCTTCGAGGCTGAGTCCGGATTTTTCAAAATCTCTGCCACAGCCTGTATCAAAGGAAGCATATCTTTCCTTACGCATTTTTCTATACGGTGATTTTTCAAGTATGTCATATGCTGTTTCATATGCCCTGGCAAATGCATCCATACCTGCTATATGGGCTATAAATATATCTTCAAGGTCGGTTGAGTTACGCCTTGTTTTAGCGTCAAAATTGACTCCGCCTGTTGTAAATCCTCCTTCCTCAATTATTACGAGCATTGCCTCAACCAGTTCGTAAATATTAACCGGAAACTGGTCTGTATCCCATCCGTTCTGGTAATCCCCCCTGTTGGCATCTATGCTTGCAAACATTCCGTTATCGGCAGCAACCTGTAGTTCATGTTGGAATGTATGTCCTGCAAGAGTAGCATGATTTACTTCTATATTCAGTTTGAAATCGTCCTGAAGATCATATTTGTTCAGAAAGCCTGCAACTGTAGCAGCGTCATAATCATACTGGTGCTTTGTCGGCTCCATAGGTTTGGGCTCAATAAGGAAGGGTCCCTTAAAACCGTTTTTCCGCGCATAGTCTTTTGCCATATGCATAAGTATGGCAATATGCTCCTGTTCCCTCTTCATATCGGTATTAAGTAAAGACATATATCCTTCACGGCCTCCCCAGAAAACATAATTTTCTCCTCCCAGTTCTATCGTAGCATTCAGGGCATTCATAAGTTGTGTCCCTGCCCTGGTAATAACATTGAAATCAGGATTGGAACCGGCCCCGTTCATATACCGTGGATGGCCAAAAACATTTGCAGTCCCCCATAAAAGCTTTACACCGGAATCTTTCTGCTTCTGCTTTGCATAATCGACCATTATTTGCAGATTTTTCTCATAGCCGGCTATAGTACCGGCTTCATCTGCAAGATCTGTATCATGAAAACAATAATATGGCACGCCCAGCTTGGTAAAAAACTCAAATGCAGCATCCATCTTATCTTTGGCTCTTTTTAAAATATCTTTTTGTCTGTCCCATGGAAAAACTTTGGTATCCTGTCCGAACGGATCATCACCGGTTCCGCAGAATGTATGCCAGTATGCTACAGCAAATCTCATGATATCCCTGAGCGTTTTGCCGCCTACTTTCCTGTTTTCATCATAAAACTTAAACGCCATGGGATTATCCGATTCGCGCCCCTCGTATTTTATCTTCCCGATACCCGGAAAAAACTCTCTGTCTCCTTTAATCACTGTCATATTTTTTCTTTAAGATATTTATTTAATTCATTTTTCCACTTTTCATATGCCGCAGCATATTCTTCCCGCCCGGAACGATCAGGTTCAATCCTGTCAACAACAGCAAGTCCGCGGAATGCTTCCGCATCGCTTTTATATACACCCGCCCCTATTCCTGCAGCCCTTGCGGCGCCCTGCGCTCCATCGGTATTGTATAATTCGATAACTGCACCCGAAATACCGGAAAGCGTCTCCCTGAATACTTTGCTCAGAAACATATTTCCGTAACCAGCCCTTATTATTACAGGGTGAATCCCCGTTTCCTTCATAATATCCATACCATACCTGAATGAGAAGGCGATACCTTCATGTGCAGCCCTTAATATATGTTTATATGTATGAATATTGAGATCAAGATTGCATATCCCTGCCCCCTTGTTTATATTACCCAACATTCTTTCAGCACCGTTCCCGAATGGTAACACTACCAACCCGTCCGATCCTGTCCTTATCGATGCGGCTTCATTATTGATCTTTTCATAAGATCCGCCGCATGATATATTTGTCCTTAGCCAGGAGTTTAATATCCCTGTCCCGTTAATGCATAACAGAACCCCGAGTCTTGTTTTATCGCTATTATGATTAACATGTGCGAAAGTATTGATACGGGATAAAGGATCATATCGTATCTCATCGCTGACACCATATACGACACCGGAGGTACCGGCTACAGCAGCTATCTCTCCCGGGTTAAGCACATTAAGTGAGAATGCGTTATTGGGCTGGTCTCCGGCACGGTAAGCTAAGGGGACACCTTCGGGTATCCCAAGCAATTCGGAAGCCTTTTTTGTTACTGCTCCCTGTTCGGCAAATGCCGGCACTATCTCAGGCAGAAGAGAGCTATCCAGCCCGTAATAGTCTAATAGAAAAGAAGCTGCTTCATTATTTTTGAAATCCCATAAAACACCTTCTGACATGCCTGATATTGTAGTCCTTATCTCTCCTGTGATTTTCATCCCTATATAATCACCGGGAAGCATTATCCTGTAAGCCCTTTCATACAGGTCAGGCTGGTTATCCTTTACCCACTTCAGTTTTGAAGCTGTAAAATTGCCGGGAGAATTAAGCAGATGTTCAAGGCATTTTCCCCTGCCAATATCATTAAAAGCCCTCTCTCCTATTGTTGTCGCCCTGCTGTCGCACCAGATTATTGAGGGGCGAATAATATTAAGGTTTCTATCGACCATTACCAATCCATGCATCTGGTAAGATATACCTACCGCCCCTACCCCTTCCGGTGACACACCTGACTGTTTAATAGTTTTTCTGACAGCTTTTATGGTATACTTCCACCACATTTCCGGATCCTGTTCGGAAAAGCCGGCCTTTTCAGATCTTATTGGCATCTCCTTTTTCGGATAAAAACAGGAAGATATATTTCTACCTGTCTCAGCATCAAGCAGAGATGCTTTCACGGATGAGCTACCAATATCCAGGCCTAACAGATACATAATAAGGTATGATTGATACCTGTAAATCTAGCTCTTATTAGTGTAATTAGCAAGGTTTGGGGATCACTGTTCCCACATGTTTAAAATCATAACGGTCGTTATATATTCTCTCACATATTCAAATAAAATATCAAAATTCTGTTGTTTAAGAAGTTTAGTAACAGGTTGAATATATGACACAGGACAGAAATTATGGAGTAACCTGTTTACATATATGAAATAAAATAAAAACCCATACCGGACACTTACTTATAAAGATCTTTCCTTAAATAAAATCTTTTATAATTCCACTACATTCTTTGAGAATGTTTTTTCCGGTATGGGCTAAAACCAAAACCTGAGTAAAAAGTGACATTAAACCATTTCTCTTATAAAAATGTCATACGTTAAATCCGGTTAAATAACAATCATATCAGGTATTACCATCCCGGATTCTGCTGGTCTGCAATATTCGGGTTAGCAGTAATATCATTTGCAGGGATGCCCCATACAAACTTATCATCATCAGCCGTTACCGTCTTTTCATCATAATCCGATCCCCGTTCAATAATATCAAGATTCTGTGGTGTACTTCTGCTGAAGCCCATATGCCAGCGCTTCAGATCGTCAAGTCTTGTTCCTTCACAAAGCAGTTCTCTTGTTCTCTCTTCTTTAATAGCATCCATAAGGTCAGTCCCTGTCAGGCCTGTAAGAGGTGCAATGCCACGGGCTGTCCTCAGATCGTTAAGAGTATTCAGGGCATCACCCTCTGTCGATGTGCTCTGTGCTGCAGCCTCGGCGCTGATAAGATACATCTCGGCTATCCTGAACACCTTAGGCATCTGCTGGTAATTTGTAGTCGCTGCTGTGAACAACAGAGGGTTACCGGGATACTTGTTGACAAGCCATATATCAGGATAGTCAAAGCCTTGCATAACAACAAGTTTTTGTTCGAGATAAACATTTTTACGGATATCCGTATCATCATACATATCAACTACCCACTGCTGAGGGATAAAGTCAGGACTATATCTGTCCAGTGCTGCCTGGTATCCAAGATAAATAACATTTGCATTAGCTAACTCATCGGGAGCGCTGAGGGGCAACTGAAAGATCACTTCAGTGCTTTCATCATCCTGCCACATTGTTTTTAATCCGGCTTCATTTGTTATCAGGGGATACGCTCCTGCATCAATCAAAGAATTTGCAAGGGCTACAGCTCCTGTATAGTCATGCATGCAAAGCCTTACCCGCGCTTCCAGGGCAATAGCAGCATCATAGGTTAAAATACCTGCATCCTGGAATCCGCTTACAGAAGCAAGCCTTGTCTTTGCCTCGTTTATATCCGATAATATTTGCTGATACACTGCATCAACTGTTGCCCTTTCAGGTAGTAGTGTTACATCAAATTCAAATACAAGGGGAACACCCAGGTCTGTACTGGCGGTAGCAGGTTCATAGTCCTTTGCAAACCTTAGCACCAACTGATGATAATAATAGGCCCTTAACAGATGAGCCTCCCCTGTATAGACATCCAGAGTTTCCTGTTCTTCTGCATCTTCAACCTCTATCAGGGCTATATTATTTATCAGGTTATTGACGTCTACCAGCGCCCTGTAATAACCTAACCATACATTGCTGATAGTATAATCACCCGAAAGAAAGCCTGTCCATCTGTGAGGAAATCCGTTACGGTTACCAAAATCGATAGAGGCATTAAGCATGTCGGCCTGGACATCTGTCGAGAACATATAAATACCATCAAGCCGCCCCCTGAGGTCTGAATACAAACCGTTCCTGAATGATGTTGCATCTTCAACAGTCTTAAAGGCCTGCGACTGCTCTATCTGATCAAAGGGATACCTGTCAAGGTCACAGGAAACTGCAGTAATAATCAATAATGCAGTTAAAAACGTTAGTTTTATTATTTTTTTCATCTTTATTCTCATTTAATGATTAGAAAGTGATTTCAATCCCAACCGTATATTGCTTTGTATTGGGATATGCTCCCAGCGTAAGATTAGAATCTACTTCAGGGTCCGGGCCTAAATAATTTGTAAAAGTCAAAAGGTTACGGCCTGAAACATATACTTTGGCACCTGAAATTACATTTGTTCTGGCAAGCAGGTTTTTCGGCAATGTATATGACAGGGCAAAGTTCTTAAGCCTCATAAATGATGCATCTTCAATAAGTCGTGAGTCAAACTGGGTGAACTGTGCAACTGAATATCCCGGAAATTCTGTCACATCTCCCGGTTCTTTCCAGTAATCCAGAACTCTCTCGGACATATTGAATGAAGAAAAGATGTTCGGGTTCTCAAAGAAATACCTGTCATTATTTATAAGATACTTGCCAAGAGCATAAGTAAAGTCGGCCTGAAGAGCAAATCCCTTATAACCAGCATTAAGGCCAAAGCCTCCTGTCATAGGAGTAAACAGGTTTTTTCCTGTATTCTGCTCCAGATCTGTTGATATAAATTCCTTGGTAGTGGCCTCTTTTGTGGTTTCAGTGATATCTTCACCCGGAACATACCACATAGGTGCACCGTCGTCAGGGTCTACACCGGCAAATACAGGCCAGAAGAAAGATACCGGCTTTCCGACAGCCCAGCATACTCCTGTGTTTTGTAAAATCCAGTGATCCTTACCCTGGAATAGTTCCGTAATTTCATCCCTGTTATAATTAAAGTTGACATACGGAGTAATATATAATGAACCGGTTCTTACAATATCAAAATCAAATTCAAAATCAATACCGGTATTTTTTATTGCACCAATATTAGTAAGTATTTCATCAAAACCTGATGTATATGGAAACGGGACTTCAATTAACTGATTTTTGGTGGTTCTGTTGTAATACTCAATATTGAAACGGAACCTTTCATCAAGAATTGAGAACCTAACACCGAAAGTAGCTTTTGTTTGTTCTTCCCAGCTAAGGTTCGGATTACCGGAACTGGAAATGACCCATGCAGTATTGCCGTCATACTGGTCTGTTCCAACCAGTGCAAGATGAGTATAGTTGTCTATTTCAGAGTTACCGCTTGTACCGATACTTGCCTTAACTGATAACGATGATATAAAGTCAGCAGATTCGAGGAAAGCTTCTTTTTTTACATTCCACATAGCACCCGCTGCCCAGAAATTTGCTGTCCTGTTATTTATACCAAACCTTGATGAGGCATCCTGGCGTACAGACAGGTCAAAATAGTACTTATTATCAAGAGCATAATCAATCCTCCCGAAATAAGACAGGAAAGCATACTGGCTCCGTTCATGAGTATCCGCTTTATTGTTAGGCCCTGCTTCAAGTAGCATAAGGCGGTCATCAACATGCCCGTTTGATGTTGCAGAAAAAATTTCATAGCTATTGTCAACACCTTCATGCCCGGCAAGGAGTGTAAAAGCATGACGACCGGCAAGGTTAAACTTATATTCAACAGTATTTGTAATAGTTCTTATTACATTCTGCTCGAACTCTTCCGTGACAGAGCCATTTCCCAGGGAGCCGATAAACGAGGGATATGTTTTTGCATTCCTTCTGTTATGATATGCATCAAGGCCTGCCTGTGATCTTATAACCAGGCCATCCAAAGGATTTAACTGAATATAACCCATTCCGTTAAGCTGATACCTGTTTTTTACTTCCGGTCTTTTTTCAGCAAGATAAAAAGGATCGTAACGTCCCCATCCGGGTATTATGCCTTCATAGCGGTCACCATTTTCATCATAAGGGGAGTAATAGGGTTGTGCTAACATCATAAGTCCCCTGTTGGTACTGTTAGTGCCATAAGGATTGGTCTGGCGTTCGTCTGTACTTCCTGAGAGATTTACTCCAAAGCTTAGCCAGTCTGTTACTGTTGAATTAACATTCGACCTGAGAGTATAACGTGAATAGTCTGATCTTGCTGCCAGACCTTCCTGAGCATAATAGCCTCCCGAAATAAAGTAACTTGTTCTCTCATTTCCTCCTGTTATTGACACATTGGTCTGACTGGTAGGCGCATTTTCCTTGTAATAGACTTCGTACCATTTTGTATCGTAAGGATGCTCCTCAAGCAAGATATCAATCTGTTCCTTAGTCCTGTATCCGGCGTCAATCCAAAAGTCGGTCAATCCTTTCGTATCAAAGAAACTTTCAAAAAAATCTTTGCTTGCCAGGTTTGATACACCATACTGAGAGGTAACAGTAATTTTTGCATCCATGTTTCTTTTTCCGCCTTTTGTTGTTATATAAATAACACCATTAGCTGCCCTTGATCCATAGATTGAAGTGGCCGATGCATCTTTCAACACTGTAACACTCTCAAAATCGTTTGAGTTAAGTGCCAGGATTGAAGAATTGTCAACAGGTACTCCGTCAACAACGTAAAGTGGTGTTGAACTGGCCCCTAATGATCCTACTCCATGTAATCTTACAGACGAAAGCTCTGTGGGCTCTCCGGATGATGAATAAGTCTGTACACCTGCAACCTTCCCCTGCAAGGCATCGAACACATTTGGAGACGGCCTGTCCTCGAGCTCGTCAGAGGAAACCTTTTTTACGGAACCAACAGCAGTACCTACTCTTTTGGCCGTACCGTAACCGATAACCACGACTTCATCGACCTTTAATACATCTGCCTCCATTATAATATCGATAACATTACGGCCATCAACAGGTATATCAATAGTCTTCATGCCGATAAAGGAGACTTCAAGAGCAGCAGTGCCTTCCGGAACAGCAATTGAGTATTTACCGTTTATATCGGTTGATACCCCGATCGTGGTTCCTTTGGCAACCACAGACACACCCGGCAAAGTAGACCCGTCTTCCGAGCTGGTAACAGTACCGGTGATCTGAATTGTCTGCCCTAAAACAAAACTGACCGTTAAAAAGGTCAGCATAAAAAACATCAGAATTTTTTTCATAGCATCTGTTTTTAGGTTTAGGTAATTAAATATCCTGTCATTCCAGATAATCACTTTCAGCAAACAGATCCATTGTAACTGATTGCTTATCTGATAATAACAGAGTATTTCAACTTAATAACCATAAAAAAGGATGGGAAACGAACCTAAAACTTGATTATATAAGAAAGCTGCAGATTGAAGTATCGTGCAAGAATTATTCGAAATCAATATTTCCCATCCAGTTTCATGGCTCTTCAGATGTAATATTCGGGATTAGGAAGAAGGAAGGCAAAAATATTCTACGAGGTGCTAATGTCATCGATAATATGACATTACAGGCCAGACAAAAGGATATGGATTGTTCCTCTATTGCGCTGCAATATTACCATAGAAGATAAACGACAAAAGACTAACGACCAAAGGTCAACGGTCAACAAAAGGATTAAGTTTAAAAAGTTTAGATCGTATGTTTGAAAAAGCATAGGTCTTCGAAATAGATTAAATTTATAGAAATAGACTTATTTATTAACTTAATCTAAAGACCTATGCAAACACAAAGTAACAAACCAGATTTCAGCGGACAAAATTTTTATTGTGGAATTGATACACATAAAAAGAACTGGGCAGTGACAATAGAGACAGATGATATATCCTTAAAAACCTTTAGCCAAAAAGCAGATCCAATAGCATTGGTTAAATATCTGAAAAAGAAATATCCAGGAGGTAGTTATAAGATAGGATATGAATCAGGCTATTTTGGATTTGGGTTATACCGGTTATTAAAAGAAGAAGGGATTGAATGCAAGGTTATCCATGCGGCCGACATACCAACAACACATAAAGAAAAAGAACAGAAGCGGGACCCCCTGGATAGCAGGAAAATAGCAAAAGCACTACGCACAGATCAGATAAATTCGATATGGGTTCCGGATATAAAGCAGGAACAGGACAGGAACCTTTTAAGAACCCGCAGGACATTAACCAAAGATCAAACCAGGATAAAAAACAGGATAAAAGCCCTTCTGCAAATACACTCTGTAGAATATCCTGATACATTCAAACAAAAACAAAGCCACTGGTCAGGAAGGTTTATTTCATGGTTAGAACAGGTTAAATTACAAGAGCAGTCAGGAACCGAATCATTACAGGTTCTTGTAAGAAACCTGATCTTCCTAAGAGGTGAAATTTTAACAGTATCACGTCATATAAGAAAGCTATCTGAGACAGATAAATATAAACTCCAAAGCTCAAAACTAAGAGAGATCCCAGGGATAGGTCTGTTAACTGCAATGATACTGCTAACTGAAATCGGGGATATAAAACGATTTAAGAAAGTTGAGCTCTTACGCTCTTATATAGGATTTATTCCAAGGGCTAACAGTTCCGGGGAAAAAGACTATAATGGAAGAATAACTGTAAGGGGAAGTTCGCACCTGAGACCATTATTAATTGACGCTGCATGGATAGCAGTACGCAATGATCCTTATTACCTGCAGGTATTTAATAATTATAAGAAAAGAATGAAGCCTAATATGGCCATTGTAAGAACAGCCAGGAAACTAATAAACCAGATATATTATACGTTAAAATCAATAAGCTGATATAGAATATTTTAATAAAAAAGACTAATTTTATATGTTAACCTTACTGAGAGAGACCGCTAAACTCATTTTGCAGCTTCTGATTACAGATGACTGCTGTCGTTTAGACTGCGGCTCTCTCTTTTTTATGTTAAACGTGATCTTGCAGCTCCATATTATAGGATGACTGCTTATAGAAGAATGCATAAAAATTAGTAATGAAATATTGAATCATTGATAACATATTTTCCTGCGGTATGTTATCAACAATTCAATGAAAACTTAGATAATATTAGTAACTAAATTTGTTTTTCAACATAGAAGAATGAGTTTAGATGGTTATGTTTAAATAGCACTAAACACCTACTAATTAACTAATTAACCAATTAACATTGTGGATTTCTGAGTGAATAGTGAATAGTGAGTAGTGGAACTGAAAGTTGAATGAAGTTGAGAATGAGTTTAAATAGTATTAAATCACTACTAATTAACAAATTAACTAATCAACCAATTAACAAATTAACTAATCAACCAATTAACCAATTAACATTGTTGACTGCGGATTGTGGGCTGCCGACTGCCGACTGGAATGCCGGGCTAAGAGAGGGGATGAGAGATATTTATTGATACCGGGTTGAATCAACAGGATCAGTGTTGGCAGAACGATATACTGGGAATATCTCTGTAAAAGAAGGATGGGAAACGAACCTAAAACTAGATAATGAAGAAACTGCACTGTGGAGTATCATGCAATTGTCATCCAAAATCAATGTTTCCCATCCTGTATCATGACTTTTTTCAGATATAATATTCGCGATATGTCCGAAGGAAGGCAGGAATATTCTATCTGATACTAAGATAATCGATAATATAGCAAAAAACTATAATTCAAGGTTAATTAACAAAAAATTAGATATTTCTTTTCCTGCCCCCTTATCACAGATAGTGATTTTACATTATTACAGACTGACTGAGACTAAGAATTTTTCACCATACTTAAAATGGCTTCAAATGGTATACCTGATCCCAGTCCTGGTACACCGAAAGGTATATTTCCCTGTCTGAAGGGAGGTAAACGACCGACCATGTTGTTCCTTGCTGTGATACATCTTTAAGGATCTGCATTCCCTGATCCCTGTTTATATTACCATTTTTATCTTCCAGTGAAGCGGAGATATCATTATACCGCCAGCATTTCTCCCTCAGTTCCTTATCAGAGGCATTAAATATAACCTTGTTGGTCATTATCTGCCATCTGCCATCGGGATATATCTTTTTCCATTCATCATTTATATATTCCAGTATAACCGAATTACCGTGACTGTCAGCGATAAGAAAGTGGCAGTTAATCTGATCGACCGCAAGATCAAAAGGGACATAGCTCACGACAAGATTTACTGCCTCATCAACGGTTTTTGTATTATCGAGTATCTTCCTGATGATATAACCGATAAACATTGATTCCTTCCCTTCAAGAGGGCTTACCTTTACTGTGCTAATACCTGTTACCGAAGCGCATAAACCGTGTTCATTCATTCCGTCATAGGCATAAAATGGTGCTGCCAGCAATTTATCCCCGAAGGGAGACTGCGCCATTTCATCCAGTCTGACATTCAATGGGAAACCCATATCTATTGCCCGTGCGATTGAAACAGAGGCATAACCATTAGAAGGTTTATAATAGCTGACAATAACAGACCCTACATTCTGGTTATCCCAGTTACGCCCCATAACCACACCATCATCCGTTGTGGTTGAAAATATACTGCAGAAACGCCATGTCTGTTCGATCATCGGGTAATCAATGGCCCTCTGATTTTCCTTTTTGAACAGATCGTCATTATCTCCGTAATGGGTCATCAGGTACAAGCCTCCTGTAGCATATTTCTGGCTTATATCACGTAATTTCACTACACTGGACAGTGTTTTTTCATTGTCAGAAGCATTGTCTTTAACATCCCTGAACGTCGCTTCTGTTATCTGAACCTGCGCTGTAATATGCAAAGGATAAGAAATAAGTATTAAACCGATAAGTGCTACAGACAATAAATTAAACCTTTTCATAACATCTATTTTTGTGATTTGTATTTACCAGACGATCAGGTCTTGTTATTTGTTACCGGATTAGTCAGGTATTCTGCAAGCCGCACTATTTATCTGCGAGAAGTCAATTTAACTGATCAGTTACCGAAGTGAATTGCCTTCTTCACTATTTCAACAAACAAATCGTATCATCTTAGCATAATCCCGGATAAAGGCAATGTCACAATCAGAACCATAACCGTAATGAATTATTACTCATTTCTCATACATCTTACAGAGAAGCCTGCTGATTTTGGATGTTTATCGCGATATACATGATTTACATGATAAAGCATGCTTCGGTATATTGCCTGTTTTTTATCAGTACCTGTGCTGCTCCACCAAAAGCCGTTCTGAGCTCTAAGCAAAAACCTGCCGTCTTTGAGCCTCTCCCCTCCCGGCAAGGCCTTGAAACCGAAATCATCAGTGCCGTTTCCGCCGTAATGCCATCCTGCTTTTGACTTGAGTATTGTCCCGGAATTAGCAGGTCTGTACTTCGAATCAGTATGAATTGCATGATTAACAGCATATTCCTCAAGATCATTCCATTCTTCATCTGAAGGTACATGCCAGCCCGCAGGACATAGTTTTCCCGTATTCACCGTATACCAGTTATAAAGCACACCGTATTTCTCACAATGATCTTCATCGTTATCATAAATGCTGCATGCTACACTATCTATTCCGGTCCACTGATCATTGCTGATAATTAAAGGTATTTCAGAGCTATCATTTAGCCTTCGGACTCTCAGGTTCTCCGCCATCCAGACCTGATCGCCAATATGCACCGTATGATAAATATTACTGTCGATATCGGTAACGAACTGACCAGGCTCAGATTCTTCATTGAGTTCCTGTCTGGTATCCTTGTTGTCAGGGTCAAGTTGGAGCGCCTTTTCCAGGGCTAACCTTGCCTTTTCCTTATCTCCCGTTCTGCTGTAAGCGAGCCCAATATAATAGTAAACTTCAGATGATTCAGGAAATTCATTCTCAGCCAGATTCAATACAGCGAATGCTTCGTTGGTCTTCCCTGCAAGGAAGAAATTCCTGGCAACATGCAAAAACATACTGACAGAAATATGGTAACCGTCACTTTCATTTTTCTTTAATTGCCGGTAACTATCTTTTAGACCTTCGGGACCATCATCAACAATCATTTTAAATAATTTATTTGACAGAAGACCAACAGGCTCTCTGAATGATCTGGAGGTGTAAATATCATCAATGTTATCAATAATTTTGTCAATGGTGGAGGGTGAGGCATTATTGGATAGCAACACCAATCTGATTTCTTTATCCGGAACAAAACCGATCCAACTAATAAAGAACTGAGTATACCCTCCATGAGACACCCATAAATGATCCCCTCTCTTTCCTATATTCCATGAGAAGCCCCTGTGTGACCCAGGAATCCTGTCTTTACTATTAACATTAAGTGCTTTATTTAATGTGCTTTGTGCTATTAATTTCGGATTAACAAAAGAACGGAGCCATTTATACAAATCTTCGGAACAGGAAAATATTCCACCATCACCACCGGTATAATAATAAGAGTCGTCCCCCACCCGCTGCTCCATAAAATCTTCAAAACGAAATCCTGTCGTAAGTTTAGAATTTGAGGCATCAAGTTCATCAATAACATAGGTGTTACTCATGTTCAATGGAGTGAGAATATTTTTCCTGAGGAAATCTGAATACGTAGTCTTTGAAACTTTTTCAATTATAGCCCCTAAAAGCCAATAGCCACTGTTTGAGTATGCATATTTTTCGCCAGGCTGACAATGGAGGCTTTCCTGTGACCGAAGAATATTAAGAACACTTTCATGTGTCAATAATTGCCTGTTAAACAAAGATATTTCATTGATGTAATCCCGGATACCTGAAGTATGAGTCAACAAATGTCTGATGGTTATATCATCCGCATAAGATGGAAATTCAGGAAAAAAGAGGCTCAGTTTATCTTCGTAGCTGATCTCTCCCCTTTCTTTCAGAATCATAATACCCATTGCAGTGAATGTCTTTGTAATGGATCCTATATCAAACAGTGAATTACTGTCCAGAGCAACTTTATTTGCAAAGTCTGCATATCCAAACGCTCTGTTAATAATTATTTCCCCGTCCTTCTCAAACAGAACACAACCATTAAACAAACCTTTATCTTCCAAAGTATTGAAATACTGCACTACTGCTTCTCTCCCAGTATCAAAAGTCCGCAGTTCCATCTCCAGTGTATTGTCAATGATTGGTAAGGTCTTAATATCTCCCCCGACCACAATACCTCTACCAATACTTCCACTGATCCACCCCCCTTCAGCAAGCTTTAGCCAACCGGTCTGTCCGTCACGGGCAATCGCGGTAAAAGTGGTTCCGGGTTTAATTTGTCTCATAACCGGGAAAACTGCATCCGGTCCCGACCGTACATTTATTAGCAAATAAGAGTCTTCTTCCTCAGGGTGATAAAGTTCTACTTTAATTCCTACGTCATATTTACTTTCTGATGTCTTTGTAAAACCACATGATGCGGATAGAAATACCAGTATCAAAAAAATACTCCCAGTTATCAGGTTTAAGTTATTCATTTTATTAATGTTAATTGGTCGATTTTCTCTTTAATTCTTGTATTGCCAGGATCTAACTCCAGAGACCGCCGAAAGCATTTCAATGCCAGTTCAGGCTGCCCGTTTTTTTTGTAGACTTCACCAAGGTTAGCAAATCCAACAGCAAAGTCTGGGTGTAACTCCACATTCGTTTCGAAAGTTTTTATGGCCAGTTCAGTCCTGTTATTTACAAATAGCTGATAACCCAAAGAATTAACGTAGCCGACACTGCTATTTTGTGATATCAGACTATCCAGAATATCTTCATAAACCATATCAAATGCATCTTCTGCATCGCACTCAATATCAGGTTCAATACCCACTTCCTCCCAACTGCGCCGAGTAACAGGATCTACCCCCTGAAGGTGTGGAACACCAATGTAAAAGTTGTCATTTGCAACCAGATATTTGGTTCCATGAGAACCTCCTTTGGTTGTTTCTCCTACAATTTTTGCCCTACCATAGCTTTTCATCATAGAGACAAAAGCCTCTGCCGCTGAAAATGTACTTTTACTTGTAAGAATATAAAGGGGAGTTTCTTCCATACTCTTGCCCGGGACAAAAGGAAGTGTCCAGAATTCCTCAAATATAACTCCCTCCGGTTTTTCAAGCATGAAAATCAATTTCTCATCATCCTGACCGAGGAAATAGCTTGCAACAAGCTGTAGCATGGCATTATCCCCACCATTATTATTACGCAGATCCATAATAACCGCCTTGCTGTTGGCTAAGAAGTTCATTGCTGAAACTGCCGTCAAACCTGCCTCACGGGTATGGGCAAACATCCTGATATCAACATAACCAACATTTCCAGGTAAAATCTCAATTTTATTGAATCCAAAATTCTGCTGCCTAAAATTTTCAATCATGGGGTCAACCACCTTTTTATCAGCACTTTTTGCATTCTCTCTTACTTTCATACTATTTACAGTAACCGGGTCATATTCAATTACCAGATGCTTGTCATTACAAACACTACGAAGATCATCAGTCAATGATTTTGCGAGGGAAGCTAAGCTTTCGCTTTTATTATAAATACCTCTCTTTAGGTTTCTATTTATTAAACTCACCATTTCTTTTGCTACATCTGGATAGATATACCATTCGCCAAGAAGCTCAGATATGCTTTCAACAAGCTCCTTAACTTCTTCTTGGTTTATTTTATCAGAACCATTGTTTTGAGCAAATAATGTGGAGAAGAATATTTCATAAGCCAGAAAAATAGATATTAGCAGAACCTGTCGCACCTTAATATTTCTTTCTTTGTTTTCTTTCTTTGTTTTCATAGCATAAAATTTATAATTAGGGTAATTGCTTATTTCTGTTTCATTAAGAATCATCTAAATTTTCAAGTCTCTATTATTATATTCTCAGATGTTTAATCGGATTTGCATTGGCGATCGCTGCCGGAAACTGGTCAAGATATTTTCCAATAGGATCATCAATTCCTATTTTCCCATTCTCTACCAGTTGAAGAATTGCAACAGCTGTAAAACTTTTATTAATTGATCCGAGGTTGAATTTGGTATCAATCCTATTAGCTACCTTTAATCCCTTACAGGCATATCCTGCAACATGATTCAAAACAGGGACCCCGTCCCTGCTTACAATAACCGCACCGGATAAACGACCTATTTCCGTCTGTTCCGAAAGGAAATCTTTCACCTGTTTCAATTGCTCCTGTGTTATTTCTGTCTTCTTCCTTACTGATTTTGTTTGATGTTCCGTAACAGAAACACAGTCTGCCGGAGTTGAAGGAAAACCCCGGGAGAGGCAACCGGTTGAATTTCCGGCTGCAACTGCGAAAAGCAGTAAGTAAATTCTTATAGTTTGAAGTTTCATAATATTAATCTTTAGAATTTAATTATTGTTCGGGTCAGTTCACCTGTTATTGTGCATATGAAAAATGTTGCTGCCTGATCCTCCATTGTCCATCAATCTTTTCCAGGACACCAGTCCAGCGTGCATTTTCCCAGTTGGCCGGCTGGCCTTTCCATGTATTCCAGTCGTTAAGATGGCAATAAAACCATGCAACATCCCCTCCTTTTGAGAAATATACCCTGAGATCTGAAATTTCAAAGCCTACTGCCTGAAAATCAGGACTCCTGAAGAACTCCTCTGTAAGCCTGAAATCCCCCTCTCCGACAGCAACCCTGTCGGTAGGGTTCACAACAAGGTAGGTTGAATCAAGCTTGATGGTTGACCTGAGAAGATCAAAATCCTTGTTTTTGGCCCAGCCAAGGTTGTTACGGATCGTCTGTTCAACAATCGCTTTTTCAGCATTCGTATCCACTGCAGGCATCTTAGTGGATCTGTTACCACATGATACTATTGTGAGTAAACAGATTGAAAATAAAACAGGAACAATTATCCCGGTTACAGTTTTCATTGTATTGGTCTTATAAATTAATACTGATTATCTGAATATGGAATACATGAAAGTATTCCGTCTTTTAAAATTTCAGGGTTGAGTCTCCCTCGTTTGGATAATATTACCAAAGACCGGACTACATTCCAGGCCGCTTAAACAATTAAACACTTAAACTTTTAAACAAAAAATCCATTTCCCCACGGAGGACCCGGAGCCATCCAATATTATTTCCGGGTTATCCCTGTTCGAAGCAAAAAATACTCTGTTCCCGTCAGGTGAAAAAGTTATTCTTAACTCGTGAAATCCATACGAGATTATTCCGGGAGCAAATAGTTCGGGTGTTGCACCCGGAGGAGTCTGACCGAGGTAAGGGCCCATTAATATCGGAAAGTCGTTGCTATCATTCTTTTCGTTTTGCATCTGACAGCCGGCAAATGCGAGCATAAAAATGATAAAAGCGATTGTGATTATTTTGTTTTCATACTTGTCCTTTTTACTTAAGATAATCCGGTTTTAATTCTTCAATAATTCCAGCATCTACCCAATAGATATCTGAATTATCTGATCTGTCACTCACTCTTGTTTTGTCTGTAAATGGCTAAAAGATACCGGGTTTCTTGCGAATAGAAAGCTGTTAAGCACAATATATATTTCTATTTGTCCGGTGTATTATTGCAGTTTCACTTGAAGATCACTAAAAAAAATGTTTCTATATGGATCTTTATCCCAAAGTTTAACTTCCCGCGACTTTACATTATATATGTCTCCACTACGTAGAAAAAAATACTTTACACCGTTCGGTAGTTTTTTCCCTTTAATATTATTTCCTCGCCACAAATTATAATCATATATTGCCACATATCCATGCCCTATTACTTCAAACTCGTTTCCCTTAACAACAATTGCAATATTTTCATCGATTCCGATTCCTAAAAGCTCCGGATGTAAGGAAACCACATCTATAAGATCGTTTTGCCTGTTCCTGGCCAGGAGATGCTGATCAATAGCACAATTTGCGAGGTAACTAAATCCTCTTTGATGATCCCCTATCATTATTTCACTTGTACTTGTATCTCCTCTAACCAGAAAACTCCCCATAATGGATGCTCCCGCAGAAGTACCTCCAATCACTCCTCCACGCTTTAAAACGTTTCTAAATTCTTTTTCTGCAAGTGTATTTGCATATGCGTCAACCAGTCGCCATTGTCTTCCTCCGGTAAACCAAATTCCTTTTGCATCTTTTAACGGATTAACAAACTCTTCCGTATTTGCAATTTCCGGATCGTATGTATGAAGAACTTCCACTCTTGTAGCTCCTGCTGACGTAAGGAATGATATTATCTCTTGATTATCAAAAGTACTTCTGCCACTTGCTGTTGGGATAACTATAATAGGAGAGTCAAAACCACCACATAAAGAAATAAATCGATTAATTATTGAAGTATCTTTCATTGCGCCACCTACTATAACCAGTGAGCCTGATTTTGGACCAGTTGTCCCGAGGAAAGCATTATTCTGAATGGTTTTCTTTATGGAACCACTGACCTGTTTATCTTCATCAACCTGTGAAAATATATTAGAACAAAAGACAGCAAGAAATAATAATAAAAATAATTTTGTTTTCATGTTTTTTAAATTAAGTAATGATTAATAAATGATTTAACTTCCATATATAACGTATTACCCAAATAATGCATAAAAAAGAGGGATTGACCATCATAACGGGTATTGAAACAGGACTCTTTACCTTCTTCGTTAAAAGCAGCGCACATTTCATCAGTCTTTTAATTCTTTCTCCTTCAGTTCCTCAATAAATGAAGCATCAACCCAGTAGGGAGCAATATTTTGCACAAAGAACAGATATTTGCCATCGGGACTGATTTTGGAATCTGATGAGCCCTGGCCCTGATGCAGAAGATCTCCGGTATAAACCGGTTTCGACCAACTGCCATCCGGCCTGTGAAAGCAGATGGATATCTCAGCATAGTGAGGTCCTCCGTATTTAAAAAACAAGATCTCATCCATGCTTTGGCAAGGGTCCATTTTGCCTCCATCCATATATTCTTCCAGGGGTACTGGCTTCGTGTATGCACCATTAATAAACCCGGATTTATACAGGAATGTACCGCCAGCACCCGGGCCGCTGGCAGTGAAGTACAGGGACCCATCCTCAGCCGGTGCCGGTGATCTCTCATGATATTCACTCCTGTTTGGAGGGAATCCGGCCATTTTCGCCTTGCTCCATTTACCGTCTTCTTCCTTTTCAGCATACCAGATATTCATATCCGTTTTCTTATCCGGTCCATAAGGCCTTCGGGAAGCAAAATAGAATCTTTTCCCATCAGGAGAAAAGGCCGGACTGAATGACATATAATCAGAGAAGGGAGCTAGTTCCGGGGCAGTCCATTTTCCCTTCTCCTCCCTCATCCACCAGATATTGCTGTATCCTATTCCCGGCATAAAATATCCATACCATAAAAGCTCTTTCCCGTCCGGCGAAAATGCAGGTGCGCCGTACGACCTGTATATATCCCTGAATAATTCAGGCACGAATAATTCCGGTTCATTACCAGGCCTATTTTGCCCCAGGTACCTGCCTCTGTATTCAAGAAACTCCCTGGGAATATCTCTTGCGCCTGCTTTTCTCAATAACGATACAAGCTCCCTGTTACGTGCAGCCAGGGCAAAATGAAGAGGCGTTCCTCCGTCGGTGCTTCTAATTTCCATGCTGGCACCTTTATCAATAAGTAAGCTGGCAACATCCGTACTGCCTGTAATAGCTGCAATATGAAGTGGAGTAAGCCCCCCTGATTTCCCGGCATTGATATCAATGCCGCTATCAATAAGATATTCAGCTATATCAACCTCATTCATTGCCGCTGCAAAATGAAGGTAATTCTCTCCCAGCTTTGTCCGGTATTGAATATCTGCACCATTAGAATGTAACAACTTTATCATTTCGAGATTACCTTTTTTTATGGCAAGAGAAACTGGTGTGTCGCCATAATAATCAGCCAGAAGCACTGCATTTACATTGGCGCCGGCTGAGATCAGGTTTTCTGCAATCTCCCACTTTTGATTATTCACTGCAAACAACAGGGGAGTAAAAGGACTATCTCCGGTTTTATTGACAATCCCGGAATCTTTCTTTATTAATTCCTCTATTAAATTCAGATCCCCTGTTCTGATCGCTTCAAATATATCCTGAGCACTGACAGTTATTGTTAAGAAGCACAATATCATGATAGTAAAACTTATTTTTTTCATTTGTTATAGCAGTTAAATTGAAAACTGATACATGTGATCCCACATATTTGCATGAGTTACCATACTTATTCTATGAAGGCTTTTTCCAAACCCTGGAATGCCCTGGTTTCCAGTCTCCATTCTCAATCCTGTAATACTTGTCACTTATTGTCCCATCAGAAGTAAGTTCATATATATTTTTATATTCCAACTTACGGTCTTTCAGTATAAGAGTTCCCCTGACAACAAGTTTTCCGTCCCCGACACTTACTGTACCGGATGCAATATTGCCATTACTTGTAAGAGTGAACAGCTCAATCTGGTCTTTATCCGGATTATAATACATATACCCATCGGTACGGGTTCCAAGTTCTGTGCATCCTTTTGTAATACAGATTATCATACCATTATGCCCCGGCTCCCATGTCCTGAAATGATGAAGGACAGTGTTCCCATCCGGATGCAGATCCTGGCTTTCCCGGTTCTTGCCTAAATAAGGTTCCAGTACACGAAGCTCATCCCTAAGGGAAACATTTTGCGCCAAACAATAATTACCTAAAAAAAGTGTAACGAATAATAAGTTTAGTATTTTCATGATAAATGTGTTTAATATTATTAATACTATTTGTTAGTCCGGGATTTCAGGGATCAGCCCTGGAATTTGGATTGACTCTCTGCCAGGCATATATGATAACATAACCTGTTATAGCTATTCATACTGAAGGCTCTTAACCATGTTACACCGCGAGGTTTTATATGCATGACAGGCTGTAACCAGCATAGCAATAGCCATGACTAACAAACCTGATATAATAAATACAAGGAATCCCATTCTCACCCTGTATGAATAGGAAGACAACCAGGTATCCATAATGAGATATGAAACAGGCCAGGCAATTATATTTGAAACGATTATTAAGATCATGAATTCCCTGAAAAAAGTATACATGATACTCCATGGCTTTGCCCCAAGAACCTTTCGCACTGCAAATTCCCGTGTTCGCTGAAGTGCCATAAAGGAAGCAAGACCTAGAAGCCCGATCGAAGCAATAAAAAGCGCAAGAATAGCAAAATATTTAACCAGGGAACTAATTACACTTTCTCTTTGATACATCTCGTTAAACTAATCATCCATGAACCTGTAGTTAAGAAATGAGCCCGAAACAACTTCTTCTATAGTAGATTCAATATAGTCAAGTGTAGAAGTTAAATCCTCTCCTGAAACTTTTACGAACATATTTCTTTTAGCGGCATAATTAAACATAAAGAATATTGTGGGACTGATGTCATTCCTTAAAGAAGTTCCATGAAAATCCTTAACGATCCCGATTATTGGACTTAATTCACGATTTGCCAGGGCTATGCCCTTGCCAATAGCTTCATTAAAACCGGTAAGTTGAAGGGCTGTTTCATTAATAATATAACTATTACCGTCAAAGGGGAAGTCACGGGAAAAACTGCGACCTTCGGTAATCTTCATTCCCAGTGTTTCAAAATAATCATAATCAACACAAACAAAATTCATCAGGCTTGCCGGTCTCCGGAGCTGAAACTCATCTGTCTTGCTTTAAACCAGGTACCAGATTCAACCTCAGGATAGTTTTTCGCAAGTAAATCTTTAACTGCCCATGGACAATTCTCCCATCTATTCTCATCGTATTGAGTGTTTATCCTGAATATCTCATTACTATTATCATGGAAATTATCATAACTAAGTTCATCATGAACCCACAGTAAGATCAGGACTGTGCAAGCCATCCCCAGGCTTAAGCCTGAAATATTAATAATCGAAATCCATGGATGCCTTCGAATATTCCTTATGGCCGTTAGAAAATAATTTCTTATCATTTATTTTGATTTCGAATTAATTAATATGAATCGTATTATTATGATTGTTTTAAAATTTCATTCCGTTAATTTTCCTCTTACAGGCAAAACACATAGTTGATAATGCTTAAATACTTCCCACACAGTTCCGTCTGCATCAGAAAAATTTAGTGCCCACTTACGTTTCTGGTCTCCTGTATTGCAAGACCATACCATGTTAATAGTGATATTAAAAAATGGATTCAGGTGTAATGAATTCGCCTGTAGTATTACCTCATATATTGTAAACAATTCTTCCATTGAAGGTAATCTCCAGTCATTGAAATTACCATATGATTGCCGGTTTAATAAATCAACATATTCAAGTGCATCAAAATAATCAAGATTACACCCTGATCCGGCGTGTACCCACATTAATCCTGAATTCATATCTGCAATAATTGTGTCAGAGTTCTCTACAATAAGTTTAAAATCATTTCTGAAATCTCCTTTATCCAAAGTATACGCAGTGCCTCCTAATCCTGCTCTGATCACAGCTTCATCCAGATCATTTATTTTCGTTTGGTGATCTTCCAAATAACACTTATCTATTTCAACATCTTCGAGGAATGCCCTTATCTCTTCGCGCAGAGAATCATCAAACTCAGTAAATGGACAATCATCTCTGAAATGGTAAAGTAATCTGTTGTATTTAGCATATTTTGCAAGATCGGAATGATCAGTTATATTTTGGGTATTTATTAATGTATTATAATTTTTTCTGAAATTTTCAACCCACTCCCTCCATATAATATCATTCTCTACCTTAGAGATACTAAATACATATAATGACCTGTATTTATCAAGATTATATCTGGTTTCATAATTATACCCACAATTGTCAAGCAGGTCTGTTAACTGTTCCCGTTTCATATAATGTTTCTCAAAGGGATCAAACTTCACAGGTGTAACATGTGTTTCAATAATAATCAGTCTGCCGTTTTCTTCCAGATATTTTTTTGAATTCAGCAACAATGACATGGGAGTTTCAACATCATGCAACACATATTTCATGAGAATGATATCAAGGTCTTTCTCAGGAAATTTCGGATCGTCAGGATGACCAGGGATACCTTTTAGATTACCCAACTTTAATCCGTTCAGATCAATGACGGCTTTTTCATTAATCTCATTAGCATAAACGATCCCGTTTAACCCGACCTTATCAACCATCATGCATGCTAATTTCCCGTCACCTGCTCCAATCTCTCCTACTTTCATGTTTTTACTTATTCCGGACAAACCAACAATAGTAGAATCAATCTTCCTTGCATATTCCGAATAGTGCTGTGCATTTAGAGATAAATCTGAAATTATAAACAATAAAAGTAATATCTGTCCCAGATTTCTTTGATAGGTATTATTCATGGTTCCCATACAATATGTTTTATTATTAATCATTTCAATGCCTCAAGAACTTCAGTATTTCTCATAGAGTATATTACTTTTTAAACCTTGCCCATAAGTAATAAAGTGGAATTCCAATTAGTATGGTGATAATCGCAGCTGATGACTCGACCGGTCTATTGATAAACGCTATTATTGCCAGATATAATGTACAAACAAGAAATATTACAGGGATAACCGGATAACCGGGCACCTTATAATAGCTACCTGAATTTATATTTCTCTTTCGGGCAATAAAAAGCCCAATGACAGCAAGGAATGGAAATACATTCAGAGCATAATAGAGATAAACAAGTAACTGCTCAATAGATGAAAACACAACAAAAATAACAGCCAGCACTCCCTGTATTGCGATTGACCTGGATGGTACATTATATTTAGGATGGATCTTTTTTGCAAAAGAAAAAAACAGGTCATCCATGGCCATTGCATAGTATATCCTGGGACCAATCATTACAAATGCGCTAATAGAAGACAAAAGCATAATAGAAATAATTACACTCACTATCTTCCCTGCTGAAACACCTAAAACCGTTGTCACAGCGGCCTCTCCTATTGCAATTTCATCTCCGATACTCTTATAAGGGATTGAAGAAAGAAAAAAGACATTCAGCCCGATATATAATGAGAAAACAATAAATGTTCCTATTATCAGTGATCTGGAAATATTTTTTTCAGGATTTTTTATTTCACCTGCAATATAGGCAGATGCATTCCACCCACTGTAGGAAAACATAACCAGCATCATTGCAGTCCCGTATGAAAAACCAGATGCACCTTCACCAGGATTGAAACTTAAAGCAAGATTACCTAAATCAGTACTACCGAAAGAAAAACCGATTAGTATAATCGAAAGAATAAGAATTATCTTAAAAAAAACAAGCAGGTTCTGGATGGATGCTCCCCTCTTTATTCCATGATAATGAATTACAGTAAATAATAACACGATAAATACTGATGTGACTTTTTTAAGGAGCAACAATACTGTTGGATCCATGTTGGTTGATATATCCATTCCCGAATACAGGTATTCGCTGAACCCGATAGCAGAACCGGCAATTGGTGCTGAAAAGCCAACAATAAAGCTTGTCCAGCCAGACAGAAACCCGACTACCGGGTGATACAGCTTGTGTAAATATGCATACTCTCCTCCCTCAACAGGCATCCTGGTGGCCAGTTCACTATAGCAAAGAGAGCCTGTTAAAGCTAAAAAACCCCCGAATATCCAGCATGCTATAACCCACATAGAATTGGGTAGCATCCCTGCAATTATTCCTGATGTTATAAAGACACCAGAACCTATCATATTTGCAACTACAATACCGGTTGCAGTCAGTAAACCAATAGTTCTTTTCATGACATGTATACATAACAGAATAGCCGCCAATTATCAAACACTTATAAGCATTTAACAACGCATTTTACGTTCGGCATTATGCCGGCTAATATCTGTTTTTAAGATTATCTATTATTCCTCTTCCTATATAATACAGGCAAAGTGGGGACCCATCTTTTTGAATAAAATGTCGTAAACATATTATTCTTTATATTTGCTAAAATACTCAGTGCTTACCCAATAGATATCGCTGCTTTTAAGCATTTTGTGAATGTCTTTATATGTTATCGGATCATCATTCTTTACAGTATCTGACATTAATCCATAAGATTGAAAAAAGAATAATTTACCATCAGAGGTAATATAAGGTCCACTTTCCACATTCTCAGAATTTATTTCCTGACCCAGATTAACTAATTCTGACCATTGGTTTTTATCATTTTTAAAACTAATATAGTAGTCGGTAGACCCAATAGCATCGTTTCTGCCATAAACAGGAACTATGATATAACTTTCGTCGGGCGCTATGGCTGCATCAAACTGTGAACGAACAGAGTTAATAGTATTCGGAAGTACTTCGGGTTCCTGATAAGCGCTATTTTCAAATCTTGAAAGCATGATTTTTGTTGAACCATCTTCGAATTCCCTTGTGAAATACAGATTTCCGTTTGCCGCGATTGATGGTCCGAAAACATTTCCGTGTCCATTAATTATCTGACTCATTGGTTGGGGTTCTGACCACTCTCCATCAACCTTTTTCACCCACCAAAAATTCCATTTATCTTTGCATTCATATTCTACAATGGGCCGGTCGGTTTGATAAACTAAAACCTTACCATTGGGGTGTAAACAAGGTGCATGGTCATTATATATTCCGGAAAAATATGCAATCTCAGGAAACATCCACTTTTCATCTTCAAAACTTGTATACAAAGTAGCCCATTTGTAGCTGCTATCATTTGATTGGTAAACGGTATAAAAAAAGCATTCCTTCATATCTGATGAAAAGGTAATTCGTCCCTCATGAAATGCAGTTGATATAATACCAGGGGCAAAAATCTCAGGTTTTTGTTCAGGCTTTTTCTGTCCTAAATATTCGAAGTCATAATTAACTTCTTTTGTCCGGGTACATCCCATTGAAAGAAATACCAGTAATATAACAAAAATGTACTTATTCATAAGCTTTACAATTTCTAATTTAACAACAACAGTATTATGCTTGTGACTTGAGCTTTGATCATTGTATCTCATGGCGCAATTCGTCAATGAGTTTAGTTGAAACCCGGTATACAGAGACCCTGCCAGTCGAATGACCATACTGTTGATATAGTCCCGATATATTCAATGATTTAAAATTAGTTTTAGGGCCAGATCGTTAGGATGATCGCCTTGATTCAACCAAACCTCATTAGGAAATCTTTCGGGTCCTGTATTAACATTTGAAATAAAAACATCATTTAAGCCATCATTATTCAGGTCTCCGGTAAAGGCCCTCTGCAGAGGACCACTGTTACCTAATTTGACATTACAGTATGTTAAATTACCCTGTCCATCATTTATCCAAAGACTGGGAGATTCTCCCATACTGGTTATTAGAATATCAGGGAATCCATCTCCATTCATATCTGCCGCAGAAATATTCCCAAACACAGAAGGCGTTAGCTTTATGGCAGAAACAGTAAATTCTCCATTTCCATCGTTTATTAGTAACCGGGTCGGAGATCTGAAATCACGATTACCATTGGATACAAAAATGTCATAATCGCCATCACCATCCACATCAGCGTAAGCAGCCGAACCATAGACAAAAGTCGAATCTATCAATTCCCTGCACTCTTTGAAGTAACCACCATTATTAAGAAATACTTTGAACCCTAAACCCGGATGTCTGCTGAATATATCCGGATCACCGTCAGCATCAACATCAGCGAATGTTATACTTTCCGGAATTTCTATGTCGCTTTTGAGAAATAGCCCTTTACCATTATTAAGATACACAATAGACGGCATCTGGTAATATTTCACTACGGCATCAATATCTCCGTCAGTATCTATGTCTGCAAGGTGTACTGCATTACCACTTAAAAGACTATCTCCCAGGTTTTGACCACTGTCTGAAAACCGGCCATAGCCATCATTGAAATATACTTTACCGGGCAGGTTATTGCCATTATATCCTGCACACGTAATAAATATATCCGGACTGTCATCACCGTTGAGGTCTGCAACTCCTACCCCATGTCCCTGTTGGGTTAACTCCTGACCTGAGTCGGTAAAATTACCCTGACCATCATTTATCAGAACCTGACTATAGTAATTACCCATATTTGAACAAACTGCATCCAGGTCACCATCATTATCCAGGTCAGTCAGTACAACATAAGTGGTATTTTTAGCATCTGAATACTGGTCATTTTTCCTGAAGTTAGCACATTGATTCTGAGCATTTACAGAAATAAAAAACAAACTACTGAAGAATGTTGCAGAAAAAAATACAATACTCATATTTCTTTTCATAGAAGATTTAATATTATTTAGCTGATACATTCCAACCTGTATTTTCAATTACTATCGTTATTATATCCAGATACCATTATTACATAGCAAGCGCAAAGTTGATCTTATGACTTAAAATAAAAATAACCAACTTGACATTGGATTAAAAATAAATATTGGATATTAATAATTGACCACTCACTTACTATACCTGGCAGAACTCCATCAATTCAACCGGTGCCCCTTCATGCTCAATCATAGCCACCCTTACACCCTCGGAAGGCTCCGAGGGTTCAGAAATTACATTGAAGCTCCTGTTTTGAAGTTCAAAGACAAGATCGTCAACAACAAAAGCCAGATGAGGCACCTGTCGAATCAGCGGGTGGAGTTCACAGTCGGAATCAAAACGCATCCACTCAATACCGAATGGACTTGTCTCAAAACCGGAGACATGGAATTTTAACTCAGGAAGGTATTTCTCGTTCTTTCTGACAATCTGTGTCGGAATGCCAAGATGGTGAAATCTCCATCCCCAGTTCCTTAATGCTTCAGATGGTTCATTTTCAGATCTCTTTTTAATCATATTGTATTAATCTTTAAATCTGGCAAGTAAATGTATCAGTAAAATTCTCCGTCTCTGTTATCTGCATGTTGCGAGTATAAGTTTCAAGATAACAAGCATAAACAAGAATCCACTAATACAATTATCGGTTATTTGTTTCTGAGCTAATCATATGTATTTAGATTAATCTATACCTGTTAAGTCTGCAGGACTCATCAACGAGGTTTTTATTGTCTTTGAGATTACTATCAATGATGTAATAGTTAATGCAATGAACATGGCCCCTAAGATATACCATATCTTAAAGGTAATTCTGAATGCATAATTATCAAGCCATCTTGAGTAGTAATAGAAAGAAACAGGTGCTGCTATTATTCCTGAGATCAATATTAACCTTCCATATTCTCTAATAAACAAGTGAAGTATTTTTATTGAATCAGCTCCCATTGATTTTCTTATCCCAATCTCTCTGTGTCTAAGTCTGACAGAGTATTCGATTAAACCGAATAAACCGATAGAAGCTATTAGTATCCCAAGAAGAGAAAATATAAAGATCAAGCTTGATGATTTCTTTTCATTTCCATACAATTCTCTGACAACACCATCCATTGGCCATGTTTCAAAGTTGTAATCAGGACTATAGGTATTATATATATCTTCAATATATTTCATGGTTCTATCAATATCATTCCCGGCTATCGAAATAAGAATGTATTTACAGAACCCAGGACCAATCTTAATTACCAGAGGGTTTACTTTATTAGTCAGGGACTCAAAATTAAAATTCTTTACAACACCAATTATCCGACCATCGAACCCATTAATATTGAATCGCTTATTAATCGGATCCTGCAAGCCCATCTCTCTAACAGCAGATTCATTCAAAATGAACCCTGTAAGTTTGTCACTTTCCATAATAAAATCTCTGCCCTCTTTTATTCCGATATTCAGGGTCCTGACGAAGGCCTGGTCTACATAAATATAATTCATCATTACCCGCTCTTCGTCATTTGAGCCCTCCCATCCACTAGCCAGTGTCTTGCTTATTGATCCGTCCGGAAGATTTGAACAGGCAGTTACATCATTAATCATCGGATTATCGAGCAATGACCGGCTGAATGATTCAAATCCCGTTTTTAATTCAGGGGTGGTTCTTAAACAATAGACATTATCATACTTATATCCCAGATCCTTTTGAATCATATATCTATACTGACTATTGTAAATAAAATAACCAACTATAAAAAAGAGTGAAATGGCAAACTGTAAAATAACAAAGCCTTTTATGTTATTGGTCCGCTTGCCTGTGAAAAAAATATTCCCCCTAAATACAGTTGCGGGCCTGAATGATGATATATATAATGCAGGAAAAAGACCCGAAATCAATGATGAGAATAATATTACCAGAGCCATATACACAATCAGGTTTAAAGCTCCTGCAGCCCCGGGATTAATATCAATTCCAATAATACTTTTAAAGGAAGGAAATATACTTAGTACAAGCAAAATACTAAATAAGTATGAAAATACAGTAATAGTAAGAACGTTCAAATAATATTTAGAAGAGATAGTCAATCTGGTAGCACCGTAAGTTTTTCTGACACCGATCTCCTTTCTCTGTTTAAAGGCTTTTGCAATAAATATTATTATAAAATTAAGACAGGATATAATTAATACCAGCAAAGCCAGAACAGTAAAAATTCTTATTGTATCTGCTATGTATTTCCCATTACCGGGTAACTCTCTCCCATATTCCGATTTGAAATGAATATCGGTTACAGGTTCGATTTGAAAATTTACATCAAGATTACTTAAATCAGAGACTCTTTTGTCTCGCGACACTCTATTTATCTTTATATTCAGCATATCCGGGTCTGTCCCTTCAATCACCTCCAGGTAGGTATAAAAATGAGGGATATTCCATCTGTTCATCCATTCATACTTCTGTAGCAGAGGCTCCAAAGGACTCAAAAAGTCAAACTTAATATGTGAATCAGATGGAATATCCTGAATAACACCCGAGACAATATATTCTCCAAAATTTGCTATCCTAAGTATTTTACCTGTCGGATCATCACTACCAAAATATTTTTCTGCTGTATTATTGGTTAGAACGACATTATTAGGGGAAGAGAGAGCATATTCTGCATCGCCATATACAAACGGAAGATCAAACAATGAAAAGAAAGAGGGGTCGGCAAAACAATAATTGCTCTCAAATATTCTGGTTTCATCTGATTCAACCTTAATTTCACCCAGAAAACTATCGAGTCTGTAGAACCTTGTTATATTCTTTATTTCCGGAATACTGTTAGATATTACGGGCCCTAAGGGACTGGGGGTAGAAGCCAATCCTTTGGAGGAGTTTTTTGATGCAGACTCTTTCCATATCACCCTGTAAATTGACTTTGATTTGTTATAAAACCTGTCATAATTCCTTTCATGATTGAACCAGATAACTGTTATGGTTATGCAGGCGAAACCGATAGCAAGACCAATCAAATTTGGCCATGAGGAGTAAATATCGTCAAGCAATTTTCTCATAAAATTATCGTCTTAAATAATACTACATATTCATATACCTTATAATAGAAAGGACTTTACTAAATATATATTGATCGTTTTGTAAGAAGCATTCTTTACCGTCAGGGCTAAAAGTGCAGTGCCCCTGGTTGAATCCGTTTGATAATACCAGCCGCAAACAATTCAGGCATATTCCCGGGGATATCCTGATCCGGATAAGGGCCGGAAAATTCAGATTTATCATTAGTCTGAGCCATTAGATTCAATATCAAACCAAGGCACAAACCAGTTATCATTATAAAATGTTTCATAGAAAGAGATTAAGCCACTCCACCCGACAGCAAATATGACTATTTACCGGCCTGGATGTTCTTACAATTATTGAATTAATACACTGTAACAGTTACATGATTTTATAAATTAATTACTGTCCGGTTTGATTGTATAATGAAGTCCTGCCATTCCAATCAATTATCTTTATTTTTCTTTTTCCCGAAACAGTCAAATCAAAAACAAGCTTGTAATTTGAATTTTCTATAATGAATCTTGTATCAGAAACAGGTATTAGCTTTCTCTTTGATCCATTCCCAACCTGGTAATACAAATTATCTCCTTCAATGGAGATTTTCCTAATTCCATATTCACCTGTCAGCTTTCTGAGGAATGACTCATTCGGATTATATGGTTTTAGTACAGCTCCAGTTTTTTCAATTTCCCATAAGGCTTCCTTATGATAAGGTTCCAGTTTAAGTAATTTTTCAAAACATTTATAAGCTGTAGCGTTATCTCCAAGGTTTTCGTTTATCATACCAAGAATAAACCAGCCCCATATAGATTCCGGATATATTTCCGAATTCAATTTTGAGAAGGCAAAGGCCTCTTCAAATTTCCCGGAGGAAATCAGATCTTCAAAAACAAATAATGCCATATCATAAGAAGTATAAGGGAACCAAAATCTGCGTTCTCCAAAATTGTTCTCCCTCAGTTCAATTTCGTTTTCAAGTGCGCTGACACCCTCAGAAATAAGTATCTCTTTTAGTGATCTTACATTTCCATTAAGTATAGAATCTATGACCGGATCTCTAAGTAAAAAGTAGTCTCTGGCTGAATTTGGGATATAATAATCAGGTGGATAATATCCTCTGGCGTCAGTAGGATGACCGTACTGCTGATATAGCCTTGATATATTCAAAAGAGTATTACTGTTTGGCAAAAGATACATTACCGGATCACCTGACTGATTAAGTGGTCCCGATGCAATATCACCGACAGTGATTGCATTTGTCTTCTTCTTCATCAGCCCTACAAAATTACCAGCTGAACTAAACGTGTTAGCTCCGGTAATAATGAATAAGTCGCCTTGCTGAATCTGATTATTTCGTTGACTAAATCTTTCTACAATTGCCGGTAGCAATCCAAAATCACCTCCTTCATTAAATCTGAGGTCAATAATAATTTTATCAATTTTACTCGCATTATTGTCATAATATTCCATAACCTTTTCAGTATAATCAGATAATGATATATCACTATCATCAAATATTTGATTTATCTGATAATAGAGTATACTGTCACTTTCTATGCATGTGAACCAAAACCGTTTATCCGGTGATTCAAAATACTTTGATAAATAAAGAGGAAGGGAATCCATGCTGCTGAAAAAGTATGCAGGACTGGTACAGGCCGGGACAATCTTTTTATCATAAGACCACCAAAATGACAGTCTCCATGGAGATGATGAAAGCTCAGTGTTAATCTTCATCCCAGTTTTGTCGACCAATTCGAGTTGCATGGTTAATTCTGATGAAGTAATACCCAATCTATTAAGAACTATTGCATTAGACAGGTAATTTGTCAGTCGTCTGGGAATACCATGATCACTGTCTGAAGCAATAATTGTTGAAATCTTTTCACAGGCTTTATAAGCATCCCAGTCGCCAATCCGGGTAACTTGCACCCGATAAAATTTTCAAGACCTGATTCTATGCCTGTAATAAATAATCCGTCACTAAACTTCTCAATTCTAACAGGAAACCACAGATCAAAATTTTCCTGGTTATCCAAAAGAACACGGGTATGCCCATCACCTATAAGGGCAGTAAGCTTCATTAACTCGAGCATATAGGTTTCTTTGTCCATCTTATCCAAACATGCCCCGATACTATCTGCCTTCATCAAAAAATCCTCTTTGGTAATTTTTGCCCATGGCGTGGGATGATTTCTTTCAATCAGATCAGTAAGTATATTCAAATCCTCTTTCCATTCCGTTCGGTCTTGACCATATAAGCTTACTGAAAAAGAAGACAGAGTTATAATTATAAGTAATTCTATAATTATTCTTTTCATACTATTTTTTGTTAAGTTAGTTTTACAAGTTGAATACTAATATTCCAGTTTCACAAAGTCCAGATTACCTACCCGGGGTGCATACAAAGTATATCCCGTAACTTCATTTTCACTATCTCGCAAAAAAATTATATGTCCTTCTCCATTGCCAAACGTAAACAGATCCTTTTTGACTATTGATAGCGGTGTATCTCCAAAAAATCTCATTGTAGCATTGTATAATGAATTATCTTTCACTTCAAATCTGTGCAGGGCATCCAGTTCTTTTGAGTAATATAGTCCTTCATAATCAATAAGATTCTTTTGATCAGCAATAAAAGGTTCAATGCGAATTGCTACCGAGGGATTATCACTGGAGATATTGAATTTCAACCTTGTATATCTGTTATTCTGAACTTTATCCATACTAATAACAATCTCCGTTCCGCCAAGCCTTAATGTTGAGTCCGACAAAGGGATGAGTTCGGTTTTATTCCGGGGAGTCCTGACATAATATAGTTTCCCATCCTCGTATTGAATTTCCCGGACAGACCAGTTAGAATTTTTACTATACCAGTAAGTACCGGTGAATCTTTCAAGTTGCTTCTCAGTTAATTTAACAGCAATACCGTCATGTACTGTTATTTTCTTATGATCTGTCTGCTTATCTGTATTTAATTCGGTTACCTCCATTTTATTATCCGGAAGCAAGGCTTTAATAATTTCGTTTACCAGTCTTCCAGGATTAGAATCGAAGTTTGACAAAACAGATATTCCCAAACCAAGTTCGGTAAAGAAAATCATTTCGCTGTTATATGTTCCCTCTGTTCCACCATGCCTCAGAACTTTATAGCCTCTTTCCATTTCAGCATTTATTCCCCTTGCATATTTTATGATATCCCTGTTACTTAGTAAGCCTTTTTCAGTGAAATCATTAAATACTTCCTCTCCGCCTAATTTCCCGGAATCAAAATTCATCATCCATTTTGCCATATCCCTGCCAGAGGTATAAAGGTTAGTAGGACCAACATTTGATGAATTCAGAGGCATATATTTATATTCTCCTGAATCCATATAATATGAAGAGGCTAAATTTTTTATAACCATATTATAGTCTTCCTTTGCCACCGATAAATTCATCTGTAACGGGGAAAAAACATTATTTGTCATCCATTGATTGAACGATTTACCTGTAACCTTTGAAATGATCATTGCAAGCAGGGAGTAATTTGTGTCAGAATAACCATATTCTGTACCGGGTTCGAAAAGCAACTGATCCTGTCTATTTATTAAATTAATAAAATCTGAACCTGAGACTATATCTCCAGGGATTTTACCTGAAAGAACCCATAAATGAAGTTCATCTCTTACACCTGAAGTATGATATAGAAGATTACGAATTGTGACCCTTCTATAGTATTCCGACAAGTCAGGTAAATACATTAATACATTATCATCCAAAGATAACTTTCCTTCATGTGCAAGTAATGTAATCGCATATCCGGTAAACTGTTTGGCAATAGAGCCTATATTGAAGACTGTCTCCGGATGAACTGGTATTTTATTCTCCAACTGTGCAAAACCATATCCCTTATTCAGGATTAACTTTTGTCCTTTAGTAATTGTCACAATAAGACCAGGGCCTTCAGGGCTGACTCTTTTACCTACTATTGAATCTATCTTCGACTCTATCCCTGATTCTATCAGATAATTGTCCTGTGATGTTAATTCTAAGGATGAAAATGCCAGTATCAGCAGAATAATTGCACTTTGGATATTTCTCATAATAATGTGAATAAGAATTGCTTTACTAAAGACCTGGAAGCAATACTTAAGTTGCAATTATTCAAAGCTATTCTTCTACATACACTTTGTCACGTTGAAGCGTATAATACATCTACTAATACATAAAATCAATTACCGCTTCATTAAATAATGCGGGTTGTTCCAGGGCAACCAGGTGACCGCAATCAGGGATAATATACCTGCGGGAGTCAGGTATACACGCATCAAACACTCCTGTGCATGCATGAACATCGGGAATATCATATTCGCCGGCAAGGATCAGGGCAGGCACTTTTATTTCATTCAGCCGTTTATATGGCATAATCTCAGCTCTCTCCGGACGCGGTCTGTCGATTATCCGTGCAGGGTAGTCCTTTACTATTTTCATTGCTTTCATTTTTGCTTCCTGATTGCCTTTCCATATAAGATATGGGTCTTCCATGACATAATAAAAATTTTCTTCAGTATCATCCTCAAACGTTTCAGGCAGATGTCCTCCGCGTGTCCGCATATGTTCCGTATAAGAAAACCCTCCCACTACAGCGCCAACCAGCACAAGCGAGTTTACTTTCTCAGGATATTTAAGTGTGAAGTCTATAGCCAGAGCCCCTCCTGACGAGGCGCCAACCAGCGTGGCATTTTCTATTCCCAGTTCTTCAAAAAGAGTATGCAAATCTTCCAGGTGGGTGTAATCGCCCCGGGCCGCTGAACTCTTCCCGTAGCCCCTTCTGTCGTATCTGACAAGGTGGTAGCTTCCAGACAATTCTTTGAACTGACTATTCCATACTACCCCTGGCAAAACCCCGTCATGAATAAAAACGATTGTTCTCCCTGTTCCTGCAGACTCATAATATATACTGTCATTGCCTGCTTTAATGAACCCTTCACTGTGAGCCCTGGCTTCAAGTGGGGAACAGGAGTAAATGCTTAAACAGATAATAACTACTGCATACTTCATCATCTATAAAATTTTTAAAATAAATATACGAATACAACAAAAACTACAATCCATTCCTCTTTAAGTATTCAATCACCTTAGCAGACACCCGGGAGAATATTCAACTGCTTTTTCCATAGCCTTTACAGCATCAGCAGGTACTAAAGAAGCCCATCCGTCCCAGGCCTGGCTGTCGGTGAGCCTGGTTTGTCCGCTGCCATCGGTATTCATTATCCATATCTCTGTCCGCTCTCCAAAATCTTTTATAAATAGAATTTTCTTTCCATCAGGACTGAAAGCGGGATGCTCAATCATGGCTGAAAGGAAGGTTATCTGTTGTAAACCGCTTTCGTCAATATTCATGGAATATATCTCCTGATGCCCTGTGCGGTCACTCAGGAAAAGTATTTTACTGCCGGGATGAAATATTTCAATCGCTTTTTGAACTCTCTGCAGGATTTAATCCTGCAACCTTAGCTGTGCCCGCTAATATTGTAGCGAGTGTAACCACAGACACAAGCATTATTGAAAGTATAAAAGGGGATGCTGAAAATTTCACTCTGTAAGGGAAAGTTTCCATCCACTTTATTATTACTATATATGATACAGGTATCGAAATAATATATGCCAGAAATAACAGCACACAAAATTCTTTTGAAAATATCCATACAATATCCGAAATGCGGGCGCCAAGCACTTTTCTTATTCCAACTTCTTTCTTTCTCATGGAAGTAGAAAATGACACCAATCCAAAAACTCCGAGACATGATATAAATATAGCAAGTAGCGACATGGACATTACGACCTTGCTCATTTTCGTTTCTTCCGGGTACATCCCGGAATAATAATCATCAACAAAATGGTAATTAAATACCTGTTCAGGGAAAATCTGACTAAATATATTATTAAGATATTCAACTATTTCTTCGTCTTTCCCTTTAGCTACCTTAATTGAGATACTGACAGGCGGTTGTTTATAATTCAGCAACCTCAGCATGAATGGAGATATCTCATCGTGTGCGGATAAATAATGAAAGTCCTGAACTATACCAATAATTGTTGCCCTGCGTCCTTCCAGCCTTCCCCTGTAATCGGAACCATAATAGATATTTTTACCCACAGGATCCTTCAGACCGAGTCTCTTAACTGCCGACTCATTTAATATCACGAGGTTATTATCGCCCGGCAATCCGGATGGAATACTCCTGAACCCCTCGCCGTTTAAGATATTCAGCTTGTATGTCTGAATAAAATTATTGTCAACATAATTAACACCAATTGGCACATACTCTCCTTCATTTGACCCATCCCAGCCTATCCTGCACCAGTCAGTTGAATTATTTACCGGATAATCATGGGCTGTAGCTTTAAGAATGCCCGGATTCTTAAGTATTGTTTCTCTGAAAAGATCTATTCTGTTCCAGGCTGTATCCTTAACTTCAACTCTAATCATATTACTGTCATCATAGCCCAGGTCCATATTCTTTAAATACCTGACCTGTCTGATTATTCCAATAGTAGAAATGATAAGGGCAACTGAAATAAGGAACTGAAACGACATAAGTAGTTTCTGAGGCAAACGGGTGTTACCCTTTAAAAAAATATTTCCCCTTATTATATTAAGTGCATTGAAATTATATATAAGAAATGCAGGATAAATCCCTGCAATAATACCAACCAGTAATGAAACCAGAATAATAATCATTATAAAGGACGGATCGAACAGAGCCTGTAATGACAAATCCCTGTTAACAATGGAATTAAAGTAAGGCATGATTACTGCCGCTACAAAAAATCCTAATACCATCGCTAATAACGTGATCATTGTTGATTCGGTCAGCAATTGCCTGCTGAGTGTTGTTCCACTGGCTCCGATAATCTTTCTTAGCGCTGCATTCTTTGCATTTTTCACTGATTGTACAACTGACAGGTTTGTATAATTAACTCCTGCCATGGTCACAACAGTGATAGCTATAAGTATAAGTACTATTATGTTCCTTATGTCACCTTTAACTGCATAATCGCCTGAAATATCAGAACGTAGATGAATATCAGCCATTGGCCTTATATATAATTCATTATCTGTATCCTTCTTCCATAGCTTTCTTAGCAGATGGAGCAGTTTCCCTTCCATTTGCCTGTAATCAACATTTTCTTTAAGCAACACATATACCGAAAGCCAGTTATCATTCCAGCTGTAAGGATCGTCTTCAGGGTCCAGGGCATCGAATGTGTTCATTGAACATAAAGCATTAAACTCCAGATGGGAATTTTCAGGAACATCGTCAATAATTCCGGAAACGGTATATATAGTTCCATCATTCTCTATTGTTTCGCCCAGCGGATCGATATTACCAAATAATAATTTAGCTGTCTTTTCTGTAAGAATAATACTGAAAGGAGTATTAAATGGTTCTTCTCTCATTGATCTGAGTAGTTCAAAAGAAAAAATATCAATAAAAGCCTGATCAACATAAAGAGGGTCAAGTAAGAATGATTCATCATTCCCGGTCTTAACTTCAAAACGCCTGAATTTTCTGGTTACAAACACCCGGGTCATTTCCTCTACTTCAGGAAATTCCGTTAAAAGGGCCGGTCCTAATGGGGCAGGACAACCAACCATTTTTTCAGGTGTTACCCCTTCTTTCATCAAGTGCTCAATTCTGTATATTCTATCCTTATTGACATGGAAACTGTCAAAATCAAACTCAAACCTTACATAAAGAATTATCAGGATAAAGACTGCCATACTTAAAGCAAGGCCTGCAATATTGAGTATTGTAAAGTTCATATGCCTGGCATAGAACCTGCTTGTTGTCTTAAATGATCTGATATTCATACCTTAAGCTTAACATGCTGTACATAAATATTTATAATATATCATAAAGAAAGAACAGGTTCATAGCCCGGTACTTCAACCAGGATTTCTGCCAATGACTCTGTTCTTCTGCCGGAAGGATAATACTTCGGGCAGTCGCTCCGGAGATTATAGGTGCTTATTGAATACGATTATATGTATATCCTCTTCCGTTATATGAAAATATCTTCAATGATCCGTCAGAGCCATCCTTCGAAAGGAAGATCATCTTTGAGTTTGAATTCTCAATAAAAAATACATGGTCATCCACAGGCAGTAATTGCAGTTGTGCCGAACCGTTTCTCGTATACCAAAGCTTATCATCTTTTAAACTTATAACTCTTTCCCCCTCATAGTCTCCAGTGTAATTAACTGCAATTTCCGAATTAAGAGGTGCCGGATCGATAACTGCTTTAAGCCGGTCTCTGTCCCAGACAGCCTCTACATAATACGGCTCTTTTTCTGCCAGTTGATCCAGATACCCTAAAGCTTCATTAAGCTCGCCCTTTGCCTCCAGTATCATGGCAGTAATATATTTTGCCCTGATATTTTCAGGATAGAATGTTGCATTTAAACGGGATATGACTAAAGCTTCATCAAGTTTACCTTGTGGTATCAGATCCTGGAACGCAAAAAGTGTCAGATCAAAAGAGGTATACGGAAACCACTCCATGGTATCAGGGGAAAGCTCTGTTCTTCTGTTCAGTTCATCCTCAAAAGCACTAATTCCTTTATTAATTAAAATATCTTTTAAGGGTACGGCTTCATTATTCAGAATAGCTTCAAGCGGTGCATCACGGAATCCGAAAACATCGGAAGAACATGTTGGCACAAACACCTCAGGGGGATAATACCCACGGGTATCTGTAGGGTGCCCCTTTTGCCATGCCATCGTGGATATATTTACCAGTATATTATTCCCGGGTAATTCAAACTTAATAATATCCGAATTCCAGTTAAGGGGCCCTGCGGCTATATCGCCGACAGTAACAGCGCTTGTGTTTTCAAGCATCTGCCCAATAAAATTGGAGGCTGCACTGAAAGTATTTCTTCCGGTTATAATATACAGTTTTCCTCTTGTCAGCCTGTCCGACCTCTTTATAAATTTTTGAACCAAAGGCTTTATTAACGAACCATCGCCCCCTTCATTAAATCTGACATCAATCACAAATTTCTCAATACGGTCTGAATTTGCGTCATAAAAGCCGAACATGCGTTCAATAAACCCGGAAAATGATTCATTACCGCTATTATTAACATCATTAAACTGAAACATAAGCACCCTGTCTTCCGGCATATATTCAAACCAATATGCTTTCCTGTCGTTTATTACGTTTTTCAGAAACAGAGGTAGTTCAATATCATCATATATTGTCGCTGATGATGAAGATACCGGTACATTTGACCGGTAGTAGGCCCAGTTTGTAGCCATGTTCCATGGTTGTGAATTTATCTTAACAGTCATTTCATCTCCATTGCTGTCTGTAGCTTTTAAAAACATTTTTTCTTCAGAATCAGTTATCCCTAATGTTTTAAGTATAACTGCATTTGAAAGATAATTTGTAATCACACGTGATAAACCTCTTTTATCATCAAGGGATATGATCTTACTTACTCTGCCAATTGCTTCATCAGCATTCATATCCCCAATCTTAACAACCTTATATCTCAGCAGGTCCTTATATCCGTTATCAATCCCCGTAATATACAGTCCATCATTAAACAATTCCATCCTGACCGGATACCAAAGGTTAAATTCCTCCATATTATTTAGTGAAATCTCAGAATGACCATCGCCGAGCATGGCTATTAGTTTCATCATTTCAACTACTGTTTTTGTTTTTTTCCAACCGGATGAATGTTTTATAATCTGTTCCGCTGAAATTTTAAATTCAGCTTCTGTTACATATCTCCATGGTTGAGGATGGTAACTCCCGATCTTTTCACATAAAAGGGATATATCCCTCTGCCATGACTCATCAATTTCATTATCTGAACCACATGATCCGGTAATTAACAATAATAACAGTGCTATAACAGTTACCGGTCCGGTAATAAATATTTTTTTTGTCTCTTGTATCATCTGTATAAGTTTATCCGCTAATTAAATAATCTCTCTTTCCGGTAATGAAGAAGATGAAAGATACTGTCAAAACGGGTATGCATATTTGTCCGTATAGCATCTGTCCATGTATTGTGTCCCCCATCGTGTAATAACAATATATTATGTTGTATTCCCAGGCTGTCAAGAGTATTATTAAAAAGCTTCACAGCGCCGTCCAGGAAAAAATCATCATTTTCCGATACTACAATGTTTATTTTGTTATCTAATACAGGTCTGAGGTCTTCTGCCATACCGGATACTATCCTGTTAATATCATATCTTTTCCAGTGGTTAATAACATCCTTATCTACAAGCCCTGTCTCTCTGTCAAACATTTGTTCCGGTTTACCATCCTTCCCTTTTTTACTAAAAACTGCCTCAAAGGACTGGTATTGACCTCCGTCGCCCATAGCTGATTCCAGCATAGCCCAGTCCTTGTTGGAAAAGCCTGCTCCTTCTCCTCTCATTGAAGCTGTTAATTGTCCGTTCATCCCGTAATACATACTAGCTTCCCGTGCATAAAGGTTATGTCCGATAAAGTCGCGAAAATCTACCGGGTCAGGAGAGCCGGACCATACCATACCAAACATTTCCGGGTAATTGACCAGTAGCCATAGTGCTGCCCAGCCTCCTGATGACTGACCTGTTAAGAACCTTGCCTCCGGGTCGCTGAATGCCCTGTATTCAGACTCAAACTGAGGGATAAACTCATCAATAAAGGAGGTGGCCCGCGGTCCGTTATTCTCAGAATCAGCAAACACGTGAAAGCCATACCTGCATTCCTGGTTCATAAAAACAAATATTTTCTCCTCCCCATATCCTGCCATACCATACCTCTTCTCCTGGAAATCATCTACGGAGGCTGCCAGGTGGCTGGAACCAAACCCCGGGAATACGTAAACCACCGGATAATACCGTACAGTATCGGAATAGTATGACTCCGGCAAAATAACCGCAGCTTCAATATACCTGTCATATCCGTAAAAGCCACTTAACAATTCACTTCTTACAGTCATGAGCCTCACTCTCTCACTCTCGGTAAACACTACCCCCGGATAAGTATTCCCAACAGGAATAATAAACTTACCGGGTCTGTCAGGATCAACATGGATCACATGCATTTCACTGTAAAAGAAACCTGCTTCATAAATTATACAACCGGCAGTATCAGGGTTAAGCAAAACTCTCAGGGAATAATCCCCTTCCAACTCGTCCGGACCAGACAGAAAACTGTCGGTGTTGCCGGAATTCATGATTAGCTCTTCACCGGAAGCCCAGTCCTTAAAATCCATGCCAATAGTAATAAAAGGCCTGTACGGATCAGGTATATCGGGATCAACCAGGGTATCAGGTGAAAGTATTATCAGTGCTCTTCCGGTAATTGGTTTATCGCTCACTTCTTCAGAATAAATGAGCACGAATTCATTTTTGCCATTCTTATTATCCGTCCTGACACAAAAAAACGACGAAATTATAATTAAAACAGCCGAAAAGTAAATAAGATTTTTATTCATCATTATAGAGTTATTTGGTATCTTCTGGAATTAAAAATACACCAGAGTATAACTGTTATTATTTAATAAAATCAATATCCTCAACTGGAATTCCGGGAATGCCCTTGCGCTTATACTTTAAGATCAGTCCCTGTTGATCCTTCTCTCTGAAATCCCTGACTGCTTCGTCAATATAACCAGTATTATAACCAGCATTTTTCCCTCCCATAATTGTCTTGTAAATACTATGTCCGGATCTGAAGCCTATTATTATAATACAAGCCGGATCAATCTCATTTATCCTATCAGCAAATTGTTTATTCCGGAAAGCATTAGCCCTGTTTTTATCGATAATACACTGATTAACAACATCCAGTTCTTCAGCAAAGTCAAGACCGGGCAGTGTGTCGACCTCAAGCCCTCTTAAAGAGACTGCCAGTCGCGTCAGTACGGACTTTACATATATGATGTCATCGCTGTCAAAACAAGACACAACTTTGTTTAATACTGCTATAAAGTCATGTGCTTCTTCAGGCCTCAGGCAGCCTTCAACAAAATAATCCTGAACATTCATTACGACAAGGACAGTATCATTTATACCTGCACTTCTGCCATGATAACAAATACTGAAGAACAGCAGGGGTAATAAAATATTCTTAAGGGACATAACAAGGGTATAAAATACTATTCATCAGAAAACCTTTCAGACTAAACCATGCTTTAGCAATTAATTTACCGGGCCGGTAGTTTACTCTTTATCTGTCATATAACAAATTTGGCAACAAGCTGATTATAAGAAAGACGAAAGACAAACCCTTCGGCAAGCTCAGGGCAGGAGACAAAAGACAAACGACGAAAGACTAAAGGGTTTAAAAGTTAAACCGCTTAATCGTTTAAACGGGTTTTCTTCAACAATTACACTTTTCAACAATTCAACCTTTCGCCTGATCCCTAATCCCCAGTCTCTTTCTATTTACCATAATTCCATCATTCCATTACTCCATTACTCCATCATTCCACTGTTCCTGTATCTTTGTCGTTTGTCTGTTATCTTCAATAGTAATATTGCAGCGCAATAGAGGAACTAATTCATACTCAAACAGGGAATATTAAATTAGTATATAAAAAAGCCTAGATATATTTCAACTTTGCATTCCTGTAATATGTCCTTGACATAGAGACAGGTTCAGTATGGTTTTTTAAATAAATAAGTGCTGAGGATGTTGATGTGCGCTTTATTTTCTCTATATTATTGATATTTACTATATATGATCTGTGTATCCTGATAAAGTGATCAGGAGGCAATTTATCTTCCCATTCTTTCATAGACCTGAGTATAAGATAACTACCACCATCGGAAGTATTTATGGTTGTATAATCCCTTGCGGCAGTAATCATTTCAATTGTACTTATCAGTATGAATCTCATTTTGGACCGGTCAACAATAAGAATCCTGTCTGATATCCTGTACTTAATATTACTGTCATAAGTTTTTCCGCTTTTATTAATAACTTTCTCCAGAGCGATCTTCAGTCTTTCATGGGAAGTAGGTTTTAATATATAGTCAAGAGCATTTACCTCGAATGCCCTGAAAGCAAATTCATCGTAAGCTGTTACAAATATGACATTTCCGTTATAGTCTATTTTATTCAGCAAGTCAAATCCCGATCCTTCCATTAATTGTATATCCAAAAACAGAATATCAGGATATAAAGACTCTATCTCCTTTGCTGCTTCAGGCATACGTGTTGCCTCTCCTATAATCTCCACCTCAGGAAAATCCTCAAGTTTCTTACGCAGGGATCTGATAGAGAGAGGCTCATCATCAACAATATAGGCACTGTATTTTTTCATCTTGACAGGAATATTTCAATGGTGATGTTCACAAATTTCTCTTCCTTATCTATAGTAAATCTGAATTTACCCGGATAAGCATTATTAAGTCTGCTGATAACATTCTTTATCCCTGTGCCTTCCTCTTTGGTCGGTTCTATCCATTGACCTGTGTTTTTTACAGTAAGATACAGCCTGTTCTTCTCAGCGAATCCCCTGATTTCAATTTTAAGGTTTTCAGGCGAAGTAAACATTCCGTATCTCACGGCATTTTCGACAAAAGGCTGAAGGATAAATGCAACAACCTCAATCCCGGCTGCCCTTTCGGTAATCTTTATCTCATATTCCAGTCTGTCGGGGAACCTTGCTTTTTCAAGGGACAAATATTTATTTATTATATCAACTTCTTCTTTAAGCGGGATGAACAAACGGTCAGTATCGCGCAGTGTAAATCTTAAAAAGTCCGATAGTTCCGTAAGCATCTTATCGGCATGTTGCTGATCGTCATAGATAAGTGCCTGTATTGAGTTTAACGAATTAAACAGGAAATGAGGATTCAACTGATAGCGAAGCATCTTAAGCTGGGCTGTTTGCGCTAACAGCGCAGACTTTTCAGACCTTTCCTTTTCTTCAATCAGTTCCATCCATAACTTGATACCAAAATACAAAGTACTCCATACAAGCAGAGGAAATGTAAGAAATAAGATCCTGTTTGTCAGAAGATAAACCGATTGTGTCTTAAGTACTTCTACATTCCTGCTAACTATCCAGTTGTTGATCAGTATTTGAAAAGTGGAGTTTACCAGTGTCGACAATAATGCACCTGCAAATGAGCCTGCCAGGATAACAAGTATCATTACATATATGGAAGGTCTCTTAATATAAACCTTCCTGTAAATTACACGTAGCAGTATGGTTATAAGAAACTGTATTAGCATGGAAACGCTCCATAGAAGGAACTTTTCAATGCTGTCCAGGGACTTAAATGACTGAAAATAACTCTCAATATAAAAGAGGCCCCATCCGGTGATCTGAAAAAACCAGAACCCGGGCTTTCTCATAAGTACTCCTCTTATTTTGCCTGTAACCCTCATCTTGATATACAAACCAACAACACAACTATATCTCAGAATAAATATAGACTAATTTTACCTGTTATCTGCTTTTCATATTTAATAAACTGACACGGATTCACTTCTATGCACTGGCAAAACATACCATCTCCTTTTGCACTTTCACTTTTACTGTTTTGCTCAGAAAAGGCAATTCAATTAAAACATATGATTTACTCTCTATCTTTTCTATGACACCTGAAATACCCGCTAAACTCCCTTCTGTGATCCTAACATTATCGCCTTCAGAATATGCTCTTTCAGTTATTAATATCTCCTTCTCAGCCTCCAGTCTTCGTATCATGTCAATTTCACGCTCATTAATAATAGCAGGGCCCTCTTCAAAGCAGACATAATGATACACTGAGGTATGGTTTAATGCATTAAAAAACTCCTTGCAGCTTACTCTTACGAACAGATAACCCGGGAACATTGGTTTTTCTATCCATTTCTTTCTGTCGGACCAGTAACTTAATTCTTTCCTTACCGGCAGATATGATTCTATACCAAATTTATCTATATAAGAATTAACCTTCTTTTCATGATTGGTTTTAACAAATAAGACATGCCACCTGTATTTTCTGTCAACCACTTTATTTATTTTTTCTTTCCAAAGCTTCGCTAATGCGAGTCACATTTACTATAGTAATATGCTCACATTTTACTTAACAGGCTCAATTTTATTCATAATGTCCAATAACTTAAAAACAATTATACAATTTGCATTTTAGATCGATATTCATCACTATAGATCGACGAATGTAATGAGAACTATCAAATCTGTCTGTTGTGTAGCAGTCCTACCCATACGCCCGCAAACTCATAATATCCGGGGTATCATTTATAACCGGGATTGTTCTTCAGCGTATTAATAAAATCCGTGCTGATCCAGTATGTATCACACCGACCGTTCTTAGGTCCGGAATTCAATTCCTGAAAAAAATTATAAGAAAGCTTGCCGGGTCTTTCATCATCACCCAGCCTTCTGCCTGACATGAAAAAGAAATATCTGCCATCAGGTGAGATATAGGGAGACCATTCGGCCCCTGTCTTTGAATTTATCTTTTCACCCATGTTTACGGGATCCGACCATGTATCATCCTTATCCCGGAACACAATATAATAGTCATAACCCCCGATCATTTTTTCTTTAATATAAGATGTGACTATTACAAAGCTTTCATCTTTTGCAACATAGGCGTTAAAACGGTCCAGACCGCAATTAACCTGAGCAGGAAGCTTTTCAGGTTCAGTGTATTTACCATTCACATATTTTGAACGGTAAATAAAACTGCCTTTCTGGTCATCCGACGATCTGGTAAAATACAGTGTGTTATCAACGGTAAGTGAGGGGAAAAACTCCTGGTCATCAGTATTGACCGGACTTCCTAAATTATATGGTATACCCCAGCCGTCATCTACCCTGTCTACACACCATATATCTTCATCTCCGGGTATCTCAGCAGTGTCTTTTGGCATATTTGACAAAAAGAGCATTTTGCTACCGTCAGAATTTATGCACGGCTCGAAATACATATACCTGGGGTCTCTGGCAAAAGGGACTATTTCAGGTTTTGTCCATATATCATCCAGCAAGCGGCTGTATAAAATAGAAGCAAACTCGAAACCATCGGATGACACACAAAAATATATTTCCTTTCCATCAGGTGTCATGGCTATATCCCTGTTATCCAATCCGTCACATACTATCCCGGGGGCAAACAATACCGGTTCATTACCTGGTTCGGTCTGGTTTAATAATCTGATACCAGGCTTTTTCATACCTGCAGGTTCATTTACATAGCAGTAATCGAAACCGTATCTTTGAAAATCACCCGTACTAAAATTCCAGTTAACAGAACTTAGCAGGTCATAGGCGTTATAACTAAATTCAATATCAGCTTTAAGCCCCCGGTTTTTACCGGTAAATGTACCTGAGACTATTTTATCATCGTCATATGAAAAAGTTATTTCACCACTAAGCCAGGAGTCAAAATTTTTCCATATTGCTGCTTTCAGCCGGTTATTCTTGTCATAATCATAATGTTCCGTGATCTCATAACCATCTGTAAAAACAGCTTTTTTGTCAATTATTTTTCTACCGTCGTTGTATGAACAGGAAAAGACAGCTGATCTGCCGTCGGCATAACGTCTTAATGAATTTATTAATTTCTTTTCACCGTCATAGAATAAATGTGTAACGGTCATAACAGTACTATCGATATTAAAGTATATCTTCCGTTCAGGCATCGAATTGCTGTATTCCCGATAAGTAAAGCCTTTAAAATTATCAGAAAAACTATAGGTTTCATCTGCAATCTTATAATTACTGTCTTCACTTAAAAAAGCATTTGAAAGAGTATAATCATAGTTTTCATAATCACTGAAATCATCATACTCATACTGGTATGTCTGGTCCCAGGCGCCTCCAAAATCCCAGTGCTCTGAAACAAGCAGACCATCTTCATTATACCTGTAATCAATAGTCCCTGTTTGCTGATCATTGTTCAATATAACGGCCCCTGTCAACAGGTCCCTGTCATCATATTCATATATTACAGTTCCTGAGAACCAGCCTTGTGCATTCACGGATACCGCTCTTTCCAGTCTTCCGTTCTTATCATAATAATACTTAACATTGCCTTCAACACCATCAGATCTTCTGAACGATTCAACTGTCACTCTGCTTTCCTGATCGTAGCTATATAATGTTGTTGAAGTAAGTCCGTCAGAAAATATCCTGAACTTCTTTGTAATATTACCCTTATCATCCACATCATAAAAATTAACAGAATTCCTCTTGCCATTCAAGAGGTACCAAAGGCCTTTGGTAATTACTCCATTTTCGTTAAAATTAAATATTGAAACACCCTCCTCTCCCGATGAGTTTTGGTAATGAAGCTTTAACAGTTTGTACCTGTCAATGTTTGAAATACTTTCCCTTGGTTGACAAAAAACCGGTAATGAAACAATAATACAAGCAAATAATAACACTGTTCTCATAAATACTTTATTTTAGTTTTTATAATAAAGACCTCTATAAGTCGTCTTTGCCCCATAAAAAATACATTTGAACAGGTTTTGACCGGATTAAGATGATGGAAGACTGGAATGGTGGAACAATGGAATGATGGTATATTGGTGTATTGGTATATTGAACTGAAAAACTCATTCAAACTCATTATCAACCTTTTAAACCCTTTTCCTTCCGCCTTCAGCCCTTTGCCTTTTGTCTTTTGTCTTTCGCCGTTAGTCTTTTTTTTTCTTAAATGGTACTATTGCAGTGCAATAGAGGAACCAATCCCTAATGAAGCGTCATCACTCATTTTTAAGTACTTCCACCGGATTTATACGTGCAGTTTCGACTGCTTTACTCATAGTAGACAAGGTTGCTATAATCCAGACAATACAAACCGACAGGGGATATACCCATATGGGAATATTGATATGATAAGCAAATCCTGACAGCCAGTGTTTCATTATGATATATATGATAACACAAGCAGGTAATATTGAAATAATCAACATATTATTCAGTTCTGATGTAAGGTTCCTGACAATATCGGAGACGGAAGCTCCCGTTACTTTTCTTATTCCCACTTCCTTTGTCCTTTTCATTACACTGTACACTGAAAGGCCGTATATACCCAGTGCGGCAATGAATACAGATATTAACGAAAATAAAACCATAAGACCTGCCATATTTTTTTCTTTTCTGTATCTGTCTTCATATAGCTTGTCGACAAAACGATATTCAAACGGATATTCAAGGCAGAAATCATTCCACACTTCCTCCATATGACCAACAGCCGCATTTACATCATAACCTGACAGTCGCACATTACACATATTTGACCAGTCCGGCCGGTAGATAAGGCCTATCGGCTCTACCTCCCTGTCGAAAGTCAGGAACCTGAAATCTTCGACCACACCTATTATTTCTGCTTTTTCTCCTAACGATTCAATCCTTATCCCAACCGGATTATCACCAAAATAATCTCTCATTGCCTTTTGGTTGATAATTAGTTTGTCTTCATCCTGCTGTCCCATGAAGTCTCTGCCTTCAATCAATTTCAATCCCAGGGTATTTATATAATACTCATCAACTGCTTCAATATGCAGAAGTGCATCCCTGTTTTCATATTCAAAGCCCCATCTCTCATTGCTTGTTCTGTAACTGGCATATGAATATGATACGTTCTCAATACCGCTATGTTTCAGAAGTTCGTCTCTGAAAGCACCCTCACGGGAAATAATCTCTTCATTTACCGGCATATATACAAGTATCTCCTTGTCAAAACCCAGGTCGGCATCGCGTATATACTTCAGTTGGGTATAGATAACCCAGGTGCAGCCTATCAGAGCAACAGATACGATCACCTGGAATACTGTAAGTATCCTTCTGACACGTCCTCCTGACACCTTATCGGAAATAATACTGTGCAAGGATTTTCCGGCATCAAATCTGGTTATCATCAGAGCCGGCCATGCTCCTGCCAGCAAACCGGTTATAATTCCCAGCAGAAGGAGAAACAAAACCAGTCCTGTGCTACTGTAAACATTAAAATCCGGATTAATGCCCAGTGTAGCACTGAAAGCCGGCATAATAATTCTCATCAGAATAAGCCCTAAGCCTACAGACACCAGGGAAACCAAAACAGCTTCCCCTATAACCGGCAAATAGAGATTCCGCCTTTCGGCTCCAAGTACTTTTTTCAGCGCCATCTGATGAATGCGCGTACTCCCTTGAGCAGTAGCCATATTAATATAATTTATTACGGCTATTACCAGTATCAGGACGGCAACACTTGCCAGGAGCCTTAAAAGGATCATGTTACCTTTGTTAAATGAAGGCCTTTCTTCCTTACCGAAATACACACCTTTCAGCCCGGTAAGCGTATAACTATCATCTATTAGGCTTTGTATTGAATTTTCTTCACCATACTTATCAAGCAGTTCATTTATACGGCTCTTCATCTCTGGTATGTCAATATCGCTGTTAAACATAAGGTAGGTCTCATAATTATAACAGGTATAACAATCATAAAGATCGGGCCAGTCTCTTATTACAGGCATAGAATGAAATGATATGAATATATCACCTGTAATATGAGTCATGGAGCCAGGATCATAAATAACAGCTGTTATTTCAGCATCATACTTTCCATCTAACCTTACAACCCTGCCTACCGGGTTCTCTCCCGGGAAAAGCCTGTTACTTAATGACTCGGTTATCACCAGACTGAATTCTGATTTCAGGCATGTTTCCGGCTCTCCGTATTTGAAAGGAAGATCGAAAATCCTGAAGAAGGAGGAATCAACATAAACGAATGATCCCGGCTTATAAGGAACTCCGTTAATTTTTAGTACATGGTTTGTTCCGCCGGGGTCTACTCGTGTAAAAGAGCTTACCTGCGGCAGCGAAGACGAAATTATCTCACTAAGCCTGGCGGGCGTTCCCTGGAATCCTGTGCCATCGCCTCTTGAGATTCTGTATATTCTGTCATAATTGGATATGTGCTTATTAACATTCAACTCTGAACACACATAAGACATTATCAGCATGAATATTGCCATTCCTGTACTTAAACCGATAAGGTTTATCAATGTATTTGCAGGGGATTTTCTGATGGATAATATAATATCCTTCAGGCAGGTTTTAATCATAGGGTTAAAGTTTGAGTTTTGGTATAATAAAGACGGGAAAAAAAACCAAATGTCCCTGCGGGGAGAAACAAAATAACAGAATTAAGTTGAAATCCCGATTTTCTGTTTTCATACTACCTTTCATGTAATCCGGCAGCCGGATTGATCTTTGATACCTTTATCAGACGGGCACATATTACTATAAATGAAACGGAGAATATTATTAATGCCGGAAAAATAAACAATCCCGGTCCTGTATTGATCCTGTAAGCAAAATTCTTAAGCCAGGATGTAATCAAATAATAAGTTATCGGGCAGGCTATAATAAAAGCTATACTAACCTGAAATAAAAGTTCTTTCGTAAACAGTTTCACTATTCTGACGGGAGTGGCGCCATTGACCTTTCTGATAACTATTTCCCTGGTTCTTCGCCTGGTCTCAAAAAATGATAAAGCATACTGTCCGAAAAAAGTAAGTAGCATTGCAATGGCCGTTGAAAAGATCGCTATTCCCGATAGCATAACATCGTCCCTGTACATTCTCTCTATCCTGTCACTCATTATGGAGATCCCGTTTATATATCCGGGTGATAGTCTGTTTAAAGTCTTTTTAACAGACTGTAATGTTAAGTCCATTGTGCCAGGGCTGACTTTAACAGAGATAATATCGGGATATTCATACTCGCTGCTTCCGACAGGAAATATTACAAGAGGTTCAAGCGGTAAAGAAAGCTTCTGAAAATTGAAATCCTTAACTACTCCGATAACCGTGCCATAATACCGACCGCTTAATCCGTATTTCATTCCTATCGGATCTGCCCATCCGGTAAGAGAGGCGGCTGTTTCATTAATTATTAAACTTTCATGACTGTCTGAGCCAAAACCGGATGAAAAACCTCTGCCTTTCACGATTTCCATATTATAGAAATCGATGAAATGTTCATCAACTCCCATATTATATACAATATCTTTATTATCATCCTGTTTACCTTCCCAGAAACCTATCGAGGAAGCATTAATGTCACAGGGTAAATGCGACGATACAGTTACATCCACTACACCCGATATTTTACGAAGCTCCGACAGCAGCCCGTCCGGGTTCTTCTTTACGGCCGGATCTGCTATAAAAATGCTTATTATATTATCCTTTGTGAATCCCAGGTCGCTCTTTTTAATGAAATTAAGCTGAACCAGAATGGTCATGACAATAATCAGGGCTGTAATTGAAATCATATATTGAAGAACAACTATAGTCCTTCTTATTGCACCCGGCTTATTTCTTCCTAATATGGCTACCGGTCCATCCTCCATAAGGAGGGTAAGCGGCTTGCCTGAAGCCAGCTTTATAGCGGTAAAAATACCGGAAGTGATACCTATAACTACAACCAGAATAATTATCATTATAAGCATTTGAGGCTTAAATACCATACTATAAACAAGGTTCCTTCCGGTAAACTCAGCAAAAAACGGCAAAACCAACCAGGCAATAAACATAGCTAGAAGAACCCCGGCAAAAGCTAACATAACGGTCTCCCCGAGAAGCTGAATAATCAGCTCTCTCCTGCCACTGCCACATATTTTAAGAATACCTGCCTCCTTACTCCTGCTCATTAACTGTGCTGTAGAGAGGTTTAAATAATTCAAAGTAGCTATAAGAATAATAAGGAATCCTGCAGATGCAAGTATCCACAGTATTTTTGTATTACTGTTCTTCCCGACCTCGAAATTTGCATTTCCTCCGAGATGGATCCCTTTCAAAGGCTGAAGGATCCATTTCATCCCTTCAAAAACCGAATCATTCTCCCTGTCTATATAACGTGAGATCAAATAATCCAAACGCTTATCTATCTCCTCCTGTGTGACATTATCCGATAGTCTGACATAAGTATAAAAATCAAAATCTGACCATGAATTGATTTTGTTCTCAGCGGATCTTCTCACCCTCAGGTATGTCTCCAGCCCTGTCAAAAAATTAAATCTGAAATGAGAATTTTCAGGGATATCCTCAAGTACACCAACAACCGTATATATATGTCTGTTATCTATTTTAATAGTTTTTCCTACAGGATTATCATCACCGTAATATTTATGCGCAATGCTCTCTGTTATAAGTATTGCATATGGCTCCCTGAAAGCTTTTTCCTTATCACCGGTGATCAACGGAAAATTGAATATTTCGAGAAAGGCTGCATCCGAATACAGGAAGCCTCCTTCCCTGAAAAGGTTTCCGTCACACTCTACCGTATGTGAACTGGTATAAAATTTGGTTGACTGTTCTATCCCCGGCACATCATCTATCAGTGCATCTCTCAGAGCTCCGGGTGTCGAAATAAAAATATCACTGCCCATGTAAGCATACTGCGGATCCACTTTGGATACAACCCTGTATATTGAACCGGCATTATCATGATATGAATCATAGCTTAACTCATTCACAATGTAGATCATTATCATAAGACTGCAACTCAAGGCTATAGCAAAACCTGTAATACCGGCTATAGCATGGTTCTTTCCCCTGAAAAGACTCTTCAAGGAGTACCTTATCTGTATCTTTCTCATTTTTATAATATTGGTGGCGACTATGGTTTTGTATAACAAATGACTTAATTAAGGAGAAAATGATGCAGAAAAAAATCTAATAAAGGATATTGTGTATAAAAAATAAAACTGACTGTTCAGCAACTTCAGTATTACATACTTAAATCAAACAAGGAGATAGCTGAGGAATGCTCGGTAAGTATCAGTACCGTCAAATCGCATGTAAATAGCATATTCTCAAAACTAAATATCAGATCAAGAAAAGAGATTATGGATATTGAGCAGAGAGTATCTGACAATCAACATGTATAAATTTCCTTTATAATATATAATATATCTTATTATAACCTTCGCTTTATGAAGAAGGAAAACTCTGCCTAAACATAATATTGGCGTAAGATTTTATCCGGGTCAATAATTATTACCTTTAGGGCAAAATCAATACTATGAAAATACAATTTCTCGGAGCTGCCGGTGAAGTGACAGGCAGCAAGCACCTGATAACTACTTCCAGTGGAAAAAAAATACTTCTTGATTGCGGAATGTTCCAGGGGAAAGGGCTGGAAACAGACGGGATGAACCGTGAGCCGGGCTTTGATCCGGCTGCTATCGACCATATAATCCTGTCTCATGCCCATATTGACCATTCCGGACTGATACCATATTTTTATAAACGGGGATTCAGGGGCTCTGTGATCTGCACCAGCGCAACACGGGACCTCTGCTCCATAATGCTGGCCGACTCCGGGCACATACAGGAGCATGATACATATACATTCAATAAAAAAAGAGCCAGGCAAAGCCTGCCGCCTGTCGAACCGATATATACAAGGATGGATGCTGTCAGGTGTATGGAATTATTCATCGGTGTCTCCTATAACCGCAAATTTTTTATCGATGAATCAATAACGGTAAAATTCACACCTACAGGGCATTTGCTGGGAGGAGCGGTTACCAGTCTAAGTATAAAGGAAGACGGCCGGACAACCAGGATCGCATATACAGGCGACATAGGGAGACCTGTTAACCGGATTCTGGCACCTCCAAATCCTTTTCCCCAGACCGATTACCTGATAACGGAATCTACCTACGGCGACAGGCTGCATAAGGACAATATTAACGCTGAAGAGGAGCTTCTGGGCGTGATACATAAGACATGTATTGAAAAAAAAGGAAAGCTTATTATACCTTCATTCAGTATCGGACGCACCCAGGAAATTGTATATACGCTTAATAATTTCTTTAATGAGAACAAGCTGCCAAGAATAAATATCTATGTAGACAGCCCGCTGGCAGTCAATGCAACCGAAATATTCAGACTGCATCCCGAATGCTTTAATGATGATATCATCGAAGTTATGCAGAATGACCCCGACCCGTTCGGTTTTAACAACCTCTATTATATTAAAAGGGTTGAAGACTCAAAGAGACTGAACACCATGAAAGAGCCTATGGTCATAATCTCTGCATCGGGAATGATGGAAGCCGGGCGTATAAAACACCACCTTGCAAATAATATCTCCGACCCGGCGAATACCATTCTCGCCGTGGGTTACTGTGCCCCAAACACTCTTGGGGCCAGAATACTAAGAGGAGACAGGATGATATCGATACACGGCAACCATTATGAAGTAAAAGCCGACATTGAAAAGATAGACTCATTCAGCGGCCATGGCGATTACAGGGAAATGTACGATTTCATTTCATGCCAGGATACATCGCAACTAAAGCAGACAATACTGGTTCACGGTGACAGAGAGGCACAGACTCATTATAAATCATATCTCGAAAGCAAAGGATTCGGTAATGTCATAATGCCGGATAAAGGAGATGCTATAGAGATAGAGGCATGAACCGGTTCCCTGAACCAGCAACAAACAAATACTGGACAGTAACAGAAATACTGGCTGCGCTTGTTGTATTCTCAGCACTTTTCTTCTTTCTGGATATGGACAGAATGATCTTTAGCGGACCGGGCGGGATACATTTCATGAGGCAGACCGATAGTCTTTCATTTACCGTAACATATTATAATGAAGGCTTTCATTTCTTCCGCCCTGAATTGTTCAACCTGAAAAATACAGACGCCCGCGCAGCCTGTGAGTTTCCACTTATATACTATATAACTGCCCTGATCTATCTTATTACCGGTGTGAACTTCTCTGTACTGAAAATACTAAACTTCCTGATAGCCATAACAGGTATCTTCTTTACTTACAAAACAGCCGTTCTGATACTAAAAGACAGGATATTAGCAATATTTACCGCCCTAATACCATTTTCTTCGACTGTTTTCAACTATTATGCCCTTAACTATCTGCCCGACACTTCGGCTTTTGGTTTTATTATGACCGGATGGTATTTCTTCTTCAGGTACTATTACGGATACGGAAAGCGGAATATTATACCCGGTTTTATATTCTTCTGTCTGGGAAGCCTGATAAAGGTAACATACCTCATTAATCCTCTTGCCATATTGTTCTTTTACCTTCTGAAAGCTGTAACTCAAAGGGGAAAAACAGTTCCGGGACAAACAATCACATTAGCGATAGCAGGACTTGTAACCACGATTGCTGTGGTTGCCTGGAATATTTATATGATTATGTACAACAGATCATACGAATCAATATCATTCAACACAACAGCGATGCCAATATGGAAAATAAGCAGTGATGAAATAGCAATAGTATGGGATCATTTCACCAATTACTGGTACAGTAGCTATTTTGCAAAGCCTGTTTTCACGCTTTTATATATAGTATTTGCTCTGCAGTTAATATTCATAAAGAAAACCAACCTGTCCCTGTTACTCCTGTCATCCATACTCCTGGCCGGTTGCATGGCATTTTTTATACTGTTCTATTCCCAGTTCAGAGACCACGATTATTATTTCCTGACATTCTTTCCAATGCTGCTACTGGTATTAATCAATGGTATCGGAACATTGAAAAACCTGCTGCCCGGAAAAATACCTCAGTATATAATCAAACTGGCTTTCCTTATTGTAATATTATCAGGGATCAATTACGCTTCTTCAAAGCTCAAATCAAGATACGCTAACAGCCGGGACGATTACTCAAAAGCCGGTTTGATCATACAACAGGACAGACCTGATCTTAACAGCCTGGGGATTGACAGAAACGCAAAGCTCATAGTAGCTCCTGACCTGACACAAAACGGAGGACTGCTGATGATAGACCGTAAGGGTTGGAATATCGAAAGAACCGGAGAAATTACGACAGAAAGGATTAAACATCTTAAAAAAGAAGGCGCAGAATATTTATTACTGGCAACAGATGAAAAAGAAATCCTGGAAACAGGATATAAATCGGGAGAAATTATATATACAGGAAAAGAATTAAGTATATTCAGGCTTGAATAAAATGGTAATAACCCACCAACCCGTCTGCCGCTTCAGTCTGCCATAGGTTGACTCCGGCGACCGGAGGCCGCAGGAGGATTAACAAACATAAACAGGGTGAAATATTTATGAAGATTAATATTATTAAAAAAGAAAGTATTGCTTTGTCCGAAGTAATATCGGACAGGGTGCTGATCGGTGAAGTGCAGGATGCGCTTGACCTTATGGCAGACTGTAGCTTCAGGGATTCAAGAAGGATTATTCTGAGAAAGGAAAATTTTACTCCTGCATTCTTCGATCTGAAGTCAGGCATCGCGGGAGAGATACTACAAAAGTTTTCAACCTATGATGTCAGGCTGGCCATTATCGGGGATTTCTCAACATATGAGAGCAAGAGTCTCAGGGATTTTATTTACGAAAGCAATAAAACAGGAAGGATAAATTTTGTAGCTGGCCTGGAAGAAGCTGTAGATGCGTTAACCAGGAGATAAGTTCATCATCAACAAACAACCTGTTAATTTGTTACAACAGACAGAACAAAGATCTTAAAACATAATGCATCAGCATCCTGAAAATAGTACGCGCCATATCTCCCTTGCTTTTTTTCTTAACCTTATTTTCACAGTAATAGAAGTTATAGGAGGTTTTGCTACAAATTCTGTGGCAATTATTTCTGATGCTTTGCATGACCTTGGTGATTCTGTCTCACTTGCAGTAGCATGGTATCTGCAAAGGCTTTCAAACCGCGGCAGAGACAGTAACTATACCTACGGATACAGGCGCTTTTCCCTTCTTGGCGCAATATTCATTTCAGTATTTCTGTTTACAGGTGCAATTTTTGTTATTAAGGAAAGCGCTGAAAGATTGTTCTCTCCTGACCCGGTAAACGCAAAGGGGATGATGTACCTGGCAATACTCGGGATAATAGTAAACGGCATCGCTGTCTTAAGGCTCAGAAAGGGAAAAAGCCTGAATGAAAAAGCAGTATATCTGCATATGCTCGAAGATGTTCTGGGCTGGATCGCCGTACTTGTTGTCAGCATAGTTATGATCTTCATTGACCTGCCCGTTCTTGACCCTCTTCTATCGATAGGGATAACAATATGGGTTCTTTTCAATGTTTTCAAAAACCTTAAGAAAACTTTCAGAATATTATTACAGGAGGCGCCCAGAAATATCGAAACAAAACAACTTGAAAAAGAAATACTTAAGACAGAAGGAGTATTATCGGTTCATGATCTTCATTTATGGTCGCTTGACGGAGAACGTAATATACTGACCATCCATGCTGTTATTGACGGGAATACTTCAGACAGCACCAGGAAAAATATTAAACAGGCCGTCAGGGATACTTGCATTAACTACGGGATCAATCATGCAACAATAGAATTTGAGACCCCGGATGAAGATTGTTTTCTGGAAGATTGCTGACAGTCCGGTTTCTCTTTGGTCATTTGCATCTTCTGGCGTATCTTTATACTTTAAATAAAGCACAATCAATATTATGAATAGCAGACAGTTAAGAATAATATCCATTCTTATTGTGTTGACAATTGCACTTGTAGCAATGGTCATTACCTCCCGTTTAAAAGGAGTATCCGAAGATATGAGTATTGCTGTGGTATTTCTTGTACTTTCACTTGTAAGCATTTTCTTTCTATGGATATTTATGAAATCAATAAAATTAAAGACATAGATTAACTAGCAATAAATAAACACATTAGCTAATCAATAAATAAATATACCAATGGCTTCCCTTCTCAAAAAAAACAAATACAAATACGGTATAGCCCTGAGCGGCGGCGGGGTAAGAGGCTTCGCTCATTTAGGCGTCTTAAAGGCACTCGAAGAAAAAGGAATAAAACCTGATATTATTTCAGGAGCCAGCGCCGGAGCAATAGCAGGCGCTTTTATTGCAGCAGGCAATTCTCCACAAGATGTTTTTGAGTTTATCAAAAACAGAAAAATTATTGATTTTGTGCAGGTAAAAATGCCGAAAACAGGGCTTCTCAACCTTGACAGACTACGTAAAAACCTTGCGGAACACATTAAGGCTGATGACCTTCAGGATCTTGAAATACCCTTTATTGTTGCCGCAAGTGATATTATAAACGGCAAAATAAAATATTTCGACAGTGGCCCGCTGGTAAAAATTGTACAGGCTTCCGCATCAATACCTGTTCTCTTTGCTCCTGTAGAAATAGATGGCATGCTTTATTCCGACGGAGGATTATTTGATAATCTCCCGGTTGAACCGCTCAGAGATAGCTGTAAAAAAGTAATTGCCATTAATGTGAGCCCTATTAATAAAACCGAAAAGCTGAAGAATCTTATTCAGATAGCGGCCCGCACCTTCCATCTTAGCGTCAGTTCCACAATACAGGGTATTGAGGAGAAATGTGATCTTTTTATTGAGCCTCCTGACCTTGACAGGTTTGAAATACTTGATGCCAGCAAGGCAGATGATATATTCAAGGTAGGGTATGAATACTGTAAGGGGATGGAGATAGATCTATAGGATTGGAATGATGGGCAGTCCACAGTCCACAGTCCACAAGTAAATTTGTATATTGGTGTATTGGTATATTGGGTTGAACATAATCGTCTAAACTCATTCTCAACCTTTTAAACCTTGTTCCCGTTCGTCTTTAGTCGCTTGTCGTTCGTCTCATTAAACTCATTCTCAACTTTCTCAACCTTTTAAACCTTGCATCTAACTAAATCTTAATGCTAAAAAACGGATATACCAGCCTGACAGAGCAAGTACATTGCATATGTCATTTCTATTGATCCAACATATTGTTTGGATACAAATGTTTTTATATTTGTAGAAATAACAAAAACATATTGTCATGAAAAGCATTCTCAAATCATTTGTAATTCTCTTTATCGCATCTTTTATAGTCTCCTCATGCGAGGACCCGGTCATACCGACAGCAGGGTTTACAGTTGATCCTTCAGAGATAACTGTTTACGATGAAGTAACATTCACTAATACATCAACAGATGCCACCAGCTATTCCTGGGATTTCGGAGACGGAAATACATCCGAAGAAATGAGCCCGGTTCATACATATACCGAGGCTGGAACGTATACCGTTGAATTAACAGCCGTCAACGACGACGGGCAAAACGAAACAACAATGAATGTTACAGTAAATGCCCCTCATAATTATTATACTATTGATGATACCGAATACGTAATAGACGCCGAAATGTTCTGGTACCAGTCAGGAATGGGAGGCGATCCGTATATCAGATTGCTGACGACAGTAACAGGACAGGACAGTCCTGATCTTCTTAAGCTTTATCCCAATAAGGGTGTTAATGAGCTTCCGGGTACTTATACATGGGATTCTGAATTGCCTGCCGGGACTTATGATTCCGGTTACACTGCCAATTATGCCGGCATGAGCTATGACTGGACTGCCATCGGCAAAGATGGTTCGGGTGATCTCGTTATCACGGAGCTTGAAGAAGGTATTTATAAAATTGAAGCGGAAGACATCTTAATGGACAAAGGTTACTATGACTTTGCATCAGGAGGTATTTTCATTGTCGAGGGAACTATCTCTATTGATCTTTCTTATATAGGAGCTATAACCCCATTGTCAGAGTAGCTTCCGGATAATATAAAAGCTTACTTTGAACCAAGATACTTGAACTCGATGGTTGGGTGATGATCCTCACCATCGAGTTTATAATCAACTATCTGCAGCTTAAAGAACATCTCCCTGCTGCTTTCGTAATCGTACTTTTTGAGAAGATATTTCTTATAAGGATCCATAGTATACAAACTAGATGATCCCACGGCACCGAGCATCTTCCAGTCCGAGCCAATAGCCCCTTTAAGGTCGGTGAATTCATACTGGCTGATACAGGACATATCAATATCCCTGAAGTCAATATCCGGATCAAAGACCTTTGCAACCCGTACGCCGTATTCATTATTAATAAGTATACCGCTGACAAAGAAAGGAGAATACTCGCCCGGCTGGTCAGTCTCCCACCATCCCGTATACGGAGTACAGACTATGTCCCAGTCTTCCCTCAAAGGTTCAACCTGTACCGTTACACCCTCTTTGTAAGAAAAACAGACATAATTAAATGCTTCATTACGGTATACTGTCACCTGCTTTATATTATCGAGTGCCTGCGCGGAAGCATACCTGAAAGTATACGATTCTTCATCCTGTGAAATATACTGTAACACATAGTATGTATCAGACTCTGTTCCACGATTATGGATATAAACATTACCGGTTTTCCATGACATCAAATGCATAGAATCAATCCTGGTCACATATGAAGGGTCATTGAACAGCCAGCTTTCCGGTTCTTCTGCCAGATCAAGTATAAGGTCCTGGCTGATCTCAGAAAAATCACTGATACAGGTGTTTATAAAACGCGAGTTGGTACCCCAGCCTATCATTACCCTGTTGCCTTCTCCGGCTGATTCAAAAGCAAGGTCCCATGATGACGGAGAGGCAGTGCCTGCTTCGAGCACTGTATTCTCGTAAAACCTGAAAAATGTCTGTACCTGTTTAATGGAATTTTGTACTGTAAATGTCTCATCAACTGTTCTCGGTATCGGCTCAGTATCGATCTCTTTAAAACACGAAACCAAAAGAATTGATAATACAATTATATACAATATGTGTAATGTAGTTCTCATAAAGCTATCTGCCTAATTTCATATTCAACTTCAGAAACCATGTCATGCCGTAATTTACAGGTCTAATCCTGACAGGTGTGAACCCATCTTCACCAAAGTCCCGGTAACCGGTGGTAATACCTTCATAATTATCAAGTAGATTTTTACCGCCTGCTATTATAGTGATCCTGTTCTTCCAGACCTGTTTGGTTAATGTCAGCTCAAGGTCCCCGTACGGATCGGTATATATCCTGTAGTATCCGCCGCCCTCTTCCTCAGGAACCGGAGCCAGCGACGGTGTCTTTCCGTAATACTTAAGATTAGACATAATAACAAGTCCCAGCCGGGAAATATTATAGCGGCAGTTAAACGAATAATTATTATAATAGACAACCGGCAGATAGTCTCCCTCTCCTTCTTCGTCATAAGTCTCTCCTATCCTGCTCATCCCGGCACCGAGGTTAAGCCCGCCTGAAGTAAATGTGGTATTGAGTTCGGCACCCATAGTTCTTCGTCCTCCCAGGTTCACATTAGTGGCTGAGTTTGAGGAAGCGTCTGTCACTATCAGTGTAATCGCATCTTTCCCGTTATTATAGAATAAGCCCGGCTCAAGTTTCAGCCTGCCTGCCCCAATATAAACCTTATAATCTGCGGAAAAATTATAGCTGTTTGTCGTTTCCGCTTTCAGACCAGTGTTTCCCGACAGGTTATGATTGCTATCCTTGAAATCAAGATAGAGCTCCTTAAGAGAAGGCGCTCTGAATCCTCTTGCATACGACAGCCTGAAATCCAGGTTTTCGATAATCCCAAGCTGAAGATTCAGGGAAGGCACAACAGGGGCTCCGTAGATAGTATTATAAATAACCCTTACTCCGGGTTGAAGCACCACTCTTTCATGAAAACCAATACGGCTGCTCAGAAATACGGCATAATCTCCGATACTTGCTCCGTCACTTATCTTGTCACCGCTTCCGTTATCAATATTTATATCCCAGCCACCGCTGACAGAGAAGTTCTTTTCCTCGGGAGCATATGTTAAACTTGCCCTGGTCATGTAATTGTTAAACACAGTTTGTGTTGTTCTGGTAAGTTCTTTGGTAAGCAGATAAAGGTCTGATGTAATATAATCCGTTTCCCGCCCGAAAAAGGTATAGGAAGCCACAATATCCCATGTCATATTCTCTGATATCCTGTTTTTTGCAGATATACTGTTAATAGACCTCGTTGTATGATAGTCGGCATCATATGCAAGAACAACCTTATCAATATAATTACTATAGTTCCTAAGCAGGGTATTCATATACTGTGACTTCACTGAAACAAGCAGCTCGTCGCGCTGAAATGAATACTCCAGATCAGCATTATAAACACGTTTGGGCTTGAATTCCATATACCGGTCATGTCCGTCAGCATCTGCAGTATCTACATTCAGATCGATATCAACTCCCTGAAACATATTTCTTGTGCCGCTTACAGTAAGTGTGTGCCCCGATCTTTTAGCCGAACCGTACAATCCAAAATTGTAGTTACCCTTAGTGTCGGTATAACTATTTGCCTTTAACAGGTTCCTGTAATAGTTATTCTTTTTTGTAATAATATTTATTACTCCGGCTATGGCACTTGTTCCATATTGTACCGACATAGGGCCCCTGACTATCTCAATATGATCAATATTCTCAGTATTTATCTGTGACAGGTCTATTATTCCTCCTACCCTGCCTGTGATAGGTATACCATCCAGCAGGTATTTTACATTTTCTCCTCCCATCCCCTGCAATTCAATAGAAGTGCCGATCGAGGGATCAACCTGCAGCCTTATGCCGGTCTCACCGGATAAAGCCTCGGCCAGGTTATTCACTCCCCTTTGTTGTAGTGATACCGCATCAACAATGTCAATCTTGTATATTGATTTGTCAACAGGTCTGGGCTTATACTGCCCTGTCACAACAACTGTCTCAACATCAAACAGGTCCTGCCTCAGCTTTATAACATAATTCTTCCCGGGTTCGATCCTTCCATTATAAGCTATATAACCCAGGAAAGACACGTTAAGGTTGACAATACGATCAGTTTCAAAGCTTATCTTCCCCGTGGCATCTGTGATACCTCCGTCTATATATTTGTTATCCTGACCTGATATCACAACATTCGCGTTAACACATGGCTCTGAACTCAGGCTGTCTAACACCTGTATAGAAGTAACCTGCGAAAAAACAGAGACAGAAAATAAAATAAATACGGTAATCAGCGCCGCTCTTTTTATATGGTAATGCTTCATCATATGTTTAAACCAATGATCATGTATCTTATCATAATATCTAATAAATCAAGGTATCAAAAGTAAACAATATCCGCAAATAACATATAACCGTTAATATTATTCACTTATGAGCCCTTAAAACACTGTTATGTTTTCTGAAATAAGCCAGAAAAATATAAATACTTACTATTTAATTATTTAGCATCCTGTACTCAACAGGAGAAAACCGAGGTCGGGGATAGACCCGTCATGCAGGCCCGGCTATGGTCAGAGAAGGAATAGAACAACAAATTGGTGACTCTACTCAAAACCGCCCTCCTGTTACACTTGCAGACGGCAGACTACTTATAAGAGATCAGAAAATGATGTTATGTGTTAAAATTGCGGAATAACTATTAAAATGAAAATCATATTTGTATAATTACAAATCAACATAAAGCCATGAAAGTATGAATAACTTTTTCAGCTTACGGAATCATTCAATCAGAAAAATGAGAAACTTAATATTGTTGTTCATGTTTCTTATGATCAGTTCCTCAATTAATTCACAGGATGATGTTAACTGGCGTCCTGATAACAGGACCGGGGTATCGTCTGAAATGGGACTGATGAAATCATGGCCTGCAGAAGGCCCTGAGTTATTATGGTCTAACCCGGACCTCGCAAAGGGCCATTCAGCTCCTTCATTCGGGAATAATACTATTTATATTACCGGCTTAAAGGATACTATGGATATTCTCTTTGCTCTTAACATGAAAGGAGAAATATTATGGCAGGTACCTATGGGACGTGCGTGGAACGAATCATACCCGGAGAGCAGGGCAACTCCCACTGTCGAAGGTGACAGGGTATATACCTGTAGCGGCCTGGGAGATCTGGCCTGCTTCAATGGTTTATCGGGTGAATTAATATGGTCATATAAGGCAAGCGAACAGAATGGTGGAACGTATGGAAGATGGGGAATAGCTGAGTCAGTACTGATAGACGGGGAAAAGCTTTACTATTCGCCGGGCGGACCTGAAACCATGACTATAGCCCTGAAAAAATCAACCGGCGAATTAATATGGAGATCCGGGAGCATTGATGATAAACCCGGCTATGTGTCGCCCATACTTATCGGGTATGCAGGTATCAAAATGATAGTCAATATTTCAATGGATCATGTATTTGCAGTTGATGCCTCCAATGGTGACATCCTCTGGCAAATAGAACATGAACAATCGAGTAACCCGGCTATGCGCCGCTACGAGCTGATAAAATGTACCACCCCCCTGTATAAAGACGGGATGGTATATGCTACAGGCGGCTATGATACGGGAGGAATGATGATAAGGATAGCTGAAGACGGAAGAAGCGCAAACGTCGTATGGACTGATCTGGTGCTGGATGACCATCACGGCGGCGTGGTTGAGATTGATGGATACATATATGGTTCTAACTGGGTGAATAACAGCAGAGGTAACTGGTGTTGTATTGAATGGGCTACCGGAAAGAAAATGTGGGAAGAGACATGGAACTGCAAGGGATCGATAATTTCAGCAGAAGGAATGCTCTATATCTATGACGAAAGAAACGGGAACGTCGGCCTGCTTAAGGTTAACCCGGAAAAGTTCGACCTTGTAAGCAGCTTTGAAATTACACTGGGCGATCAGGGTCCGTTCTGGGCACATCCGGTAATACATAACAAGGTACTGTATATCAGGCATACAAATGCTTTAATGGCATATGATATAGCCTCAAAATAATATTCTTATACCGATCATTCATTAACAGGATACCGCATGTTACATCTTAATACGAAGGATTACCAAAGTTCAGCCATAATATGATTATTGCAATGATTATGCGTGATTTATCAATTAATAACTATTTTAGGCCGGATAGCTTAAAAAAGAGAAAAACAATTAAAATTGAAATATCATGAGAAAAAACTTATCGATAATCATCTTCGTATTGCTGTCGGCGCAGATTGTCAATGGCCAGCTATACGACTGGAGAGGGCCGGACCGTTCCGGTATTTATAATGAAACAGGCCTGCTGAAACAATGGCCTGAATCAGGGCCTGAGCTTATATGGGAACTCGGTGATCTTGGCTTCGGATATTCATCGGTTACTGTTACCAGTGATGCAATTTATATCACGGGACGCTATGAAGATGATGATGTTCTTACTGCCTTAACCCCGGATGGGAAGAAAAAATGGTCTGTAAAATATGGAAAGGCCTGGACAAGGAATCACGACGGGACAAGGTGTATACCGACATACGTTGATGGAAAGATATACCTTGTTAGCGGTAGTGGAGATATAGTATGTGTAAGCGAACAGGGTGATATAATATGGTCGAAAAACCATTATGATATTTACAGTTCAAAACCACTTATGTTTGGTATCTCGGAATCACCTCTGTATGTCGATGGTAAAATCATAGCCTCACCCGGCGGGGACAAAGCTTCAGTAGTAGCATTCGATGCAAATAACGGATTGGTAGTATGGGAAGCGGAGGCTCTTAACGAAGGACCACAGTATGTTAATCCGTTATTGATTGAAAGAGGAGGAAAAAAGATTCTTGTAAGTCTTTCGGAAAAGCACATTATCGGTATAAATACAGATGACGGGGAAATGCTATGGACTGTTGACTACGATAAAATAAAAAATGCAAGTGGAAGAAGCAGTAAAAATCATGCCGTCACACCCATATACAGGGATGGATATATACTGATAGCTAACGGATATGATTATCCTGCCGTTAAACTGAAGTTATCAGATGACGGGAATAATGTTGAAACAGTATGGACAAATGCTGATCTGGAACCTCATCATGGAGGCATGGTCCTTATTGGCGATTATATATATAGCTCAAATCATCTCAGTAATGCAATGGGCGACTGGGTTTGTATTGACTGGAATACAGGCGAAACAATGTGGACAGAAAGATGGCACTGTAAAGGTCCGGTTATTTCTGCAGACGGGATGCTCTATCTGTACGAAGAACGCACAGGCTATGTAGGCCTTGCAAAGCCCGGCCCTGAAAAGCTCGATATAGTCAGTGAGTTTCAGATAACCAGGGGAACAGGTCCGCACTGGGCGCATCCTGTTATTAAGGATGGCAAAATGTATATCAGGCATGGCGGGGTGCTGATGGTTTATTCTATTTAATGAAAATGCCGGTATCGCCTCCATCATACGCAATACTGTTTATTTTAAATGATAATGAATAATAAAACCCTGTATAGCAGGATAATCATAACAGCAACAATATTGCTGTTCTCAACAGCTTTCGTCTGGTTAATAAGAGGTGGCCCCGGAAGAGATCTGGAAGAAAGGATCCCGGGACAGGATAACAGGCCTGAGCTTATTGAGGAAGGAGATCCTGTAATAATAGGTGAGTTTTTTGATGAGTTTGATGCTGAAACTACAGGCATAAGCGGCGACTGGTCACGATTCAGAGGACCCGGGTATGATAATATATGCACTGATAACACACATCTGGCAGAATCATGGACTGAGGCAGGCCCTGAAATCTTATGGCAGGTAAAACTCGGGGAAGGTCATGCCGCTGCGGCTGTTAAGAACGGCAGAGTATATGTGCTTGATTATAATGAAAATATAAGGGCTGATGAGCTGAGGTGTTTTTCTCTCAAAACAGGAGAAGAGATATGGAGAAGATGGTATAATGTAGCTATAAAACGTAATCATGGCATGTCCAGGAGTATTCCTGCCGTAACGGATAAATACCTGGTCTCAATGGGACCGATGTGCCACGTGATGTGCCTCAATCCTGTTAGCGGCGATCTGTTATGGACGCTTGACCCTGTACGCGATTATTCTGCAGAGATACCGCAATGGTACACTGCCCAGTGTCCTCTTATCGATAATGACATTGCTGTAATAGCAGTAGGCGGTGAATCACTGATGATGGGAGTGGATTGTGAAACAGGCAACATCCTCTGGGAAACACCCAACCCGGATAAATGGAAAATGTCACATTCCTCGGTAATACCTATGACGATACACGGTATTAAGACATATGTATATATGGCTGTCGGAGGAATATGCGGGATAAGAGCTGAAGGAGAGAACAGGGGCGAGATGTTGTGGAAAACCTCGGAATGGAACCCTACGGTAATCGCTCCGTCGCCTGTTTATATCGGGAACGATGAAATAGCATTCACTGCCGGCTATGGCGCCGGAGGAGGCAAACTGAAAGTGTACAGGGATGGTCAGAAATTCACTGCGAGGGTTATCGAGGCTCACTCACCAAGAGAAGGAATGGCAAGTGAACAACAGACACCAATAGTATATGGTGAGTATCTCTGGACCATACATCCGAAAGATGCAGGTGAATTACGCAGCCAGCTTGCCTGTTATCATGTTTCTGATCTGCAACAGCCCGTATGGACAAGCGGAAAAGAGAACCGGTTTGGCCTTGGTCCCTTTATTATTATAAACGACAGGATGCTGCTTGCTAATGACGATGCTGATCTGTTTATGTTCGGATTTGAAACAAACAGTGTGAGCCTCATCGACAGTAAGACTATCATAGAGGAAGGTATTGACTCGTGGGGACCCTTCGCATACGCAGACGGATGTCTTATTATGAGAGATTCGCATACCATGGCCTGCCTTGATCTCAAATCGTCTGAAGAAAATAATAATATGTCTCAGTAATACGAAAATACATCGTTGATGTCTGAGAGACATAAAAAAAATTACGGATCCGGATAAAAAAACAGACAATGTTAAGACAAATGGACAAAAAAACGACTGGTGTGATAGCGGTAATTGTTATCATCGTCTGTATAGGGTATATAGCTTATGATATTATTACAGGAAGATCTGATAATAAAAAGACTGTCATTAACACTAATACGGCAACAGACATTATTACCAACTGGGAAATTGTCAATGAGCTGAGGTTTGATGAAGGCACTTTAAAGGCTGTTTCATCATACGATAACATCCTTATTTGCGGAGGGGACTCATTCCTTGTATGTCTCGACAAAGACTATAACAGGCTATGGAATATAAATACAGATCATCCTGTAAATGCTCTCACATCATACGGGGATACAATATTTGCAGCAACAAATGAACTGATAAAGCTATATGACAGATCCGGTAATTACCTTGATGAGTGGGGACCCTACGATCAGGATGCCATGATAACGGGAATATCTGCCAACAGGAACTATATTGCCATAGCCGATGCCGCTAACAAACTGGTATTTGTTCTGAATAAAACAGGTGCATTAAAATCCATTGCCGGTCACCCCGGAAATCAGTTCATAATACCAAGCCCTTATTTCGATGTTGCACTGACAGTATACGACACTCTTCTGATTGCCAATACCGGGAACAGGCATATAGAGTTCCGAACAATAGATGGTGATTTTGTACGGTCAATAGGTGAAGAAGGAGACAGCATGAAAGATTTTTGCGGCTGCTGTAATCCTGCTCATCTGGCTCTCAGCCCTGCCGGAGATATTGTTACCGCTGAAAAAGGCATAAACAGGATTAAGATACTGCATCCGTCAGGCAGACTGCTGGAGCCGGTTGCTCAGGAAAGCAGGTTTAAAGCATCGATACCTCTCGATATAGCTGTCGGGGAAAACGGACTGATATATGGAGCGTACAGGGGAAACTCGACATTGTATACATTTCAGAAGGTTTTATTCAGATGAAAAGAAAAGATTTTATCAGCAGGATAGCGTATTTCATGCTTTGGATATTACTGGCCTTTCTTTCGGTATTCCTCGGCAGAAAAGCAACAGTGAATGACCGGTGTAGTTCCTGCCCGGAATATGCAGGATGCAACAAAGACTATAGTAAATGCAGTTTTAATAAGCCTGAAAGAAAAGGATGAAGAGCGATAACAAATACCGGAGCAGAAGGGAATTCGTAAAAAAAGCGGGTAAGGTGGCTATTGTCCTTCCGCTTGTAGGGCTGGGTGTCGGTCTGGGAAGAAAATCCACAGCCACCGGTTATGTATGGCAGATCGATCCTCTTAAATGTACACAGTGCGGACAGTGTGAAACATACTGCGTTCTTACCCCCTCGGCGGTAAAATGCATGCACTCCTTTGAGATGTGTGGCTACTGTGATCTCTGCAGCGGTTTCCTCAGGCAGGGCGTTAAGGACATGGACACCGGAGCTGAAGTGCAGTTGTGCCCCACCGGGGCTATTAAGAGATCTTTTGTCGAGGAACCATATTTCGAATATACTATAGATGAAGATCTGTGCACAGGCTGCGCCAAATGTGTTAAGGGTTGTACCGACTTTGGCAATGGCTCTCTTTATTTACAGATCAGTCACGACCTGTGTAAGAACTGTAACCAGTGCAGTATAGCCATAGCATGCCCGTCAAATGCAATATCAAGAGTACCGGCCTCCACTCCTTACATACCGAAATCGGGATATAAAACAGAAGGATAATGCAAAAAAAGATAGCTTATATAATCATTGTTCTGCTGTTGGGATATCACGGTATACTGAGGTCGCAGCAACGATTCCCGAAACCGGAATTCGAATCAGGCTATGCTTATCCCGAATACCAGGTTACCTCTCCAAGAAGCCCGGTTCTTGAATATATGGATGTTTTTGTTCTGGTTATGGTACTGATAGTTACCACACATATCACCCTTAAAAAAAGATCCCGGAAATATGTTTTATGGATATCCGTATTCAGCCTCATCTATTTCGGGTTTTACAGACAGGGTTGCATATGTCCCATAGGCGCTATTCAGAATGTTTCACTTGCTCTCTTTAATGAATCATATGCCATGCCTCTGTCTGCCCTGCTGTTCTTTCTCATTCCTCTTGTTTTTGCCCTGCTGTACGGCAGACAATTCTGTGCCGGGGCATGCCCCCTGGGTGCTATCCAGGAGCTTACAGGCATATACCCCGTTAAAATACCCAGGGCAGTTGAAGTGTTGCTCAGCTCTGTTCCTTATATTTACCTTGCCCTCTCCGTATTATTTGCCGCTACCGACAGTAATTTCATAATATGCAAATACGATCCTTTTGTAGGGATATTCCGGTTGAATGCGCCGGCAACAATGGTTGTCTTCGGCAGCCTGCTGCTCCTGGCCGGACTGTTCGTAAACAGGCCATACTGCAGGTTCCTGTGCCCGTATGGTGTTCTGCTCGGATGGTTCTCAAGGTTCTCGGACAAACATGTTACCATAACACCTGACGATTGTATTAATTGTAAATTATGTAAGGACAGTTGCCCCTATAACGCTATATTACCATCAACCGTTGATGAACCAAAAGAAAAGAATGTAACATCAAGATCCCGCTTTATCTTATCTCTTGCCCTTATACCTGTATTTACTGCTGCAGGTGCTTTAATGACCGGATATTTCTCCGACGATCTGTCAATTGTACATCGCGATGTCAGGCTGGCAAATGAGATCAGGGCGGAAGAGACACAGGGAATACCTGCCACCAGCCAGCAGGCAATCAAATTCAGGGAATCGGGTGAATCAATTATTGATCTGTATGATAAGGAAAAGATAATAAAGGGAAGGTACGATAAAGGAGCTCCCTGGGCAGGTGCATTCCTGGGCTTATCGCTGGGTATAGGACTCCTGTCCCTTTCAATAAGGACAGAAAGGAAAGGATACGAACCGGATAAAGGAAAATGTTTTAGCTGTACAAGATGCTTTGATTATTGTCCGGTACATATTGAAAAAAACAAAAAAAATGAGTAACCGGGATAAAAAGACAGAAATATTAAAAATAACAGGCTATGCCTCAGGCCTGTTCACACTGTTCATTGCTGTGATAATGATCGTTGGTTACATCCAGCTTGAAAGGATCAGACCCCTTGAAAACCCGTCGCTCGATGCACTCAGGGAAATATACGACCGGGATTATAACAATGAAGATATAAAGGAACAGATCAGAGCCCTCGACCTTATGACAAGGAAAGCCTTCTTTACTGCAAGATGGCAGATAGAAACAGGCACCTACCTCCTGATAGCAGGCGTTGTAGTATTTATCATATGCCAGAGATTACTAAATAATAAACGAAGAATACCAGGGGAAATAAACGGTAGTGAAGAAAATCTGTTGACCTCGAAAAGAAAAACAAGATCATACCTGTTGATAAGCTCGGGCATTGTCATTATAGCAGCATTCGTGGTCTCTTTCCAACTAAGGATCAAACTGCCCGATCCGTCCCGTGTAATTGATGATACCGGCGTGCAGGGAGAAAGTAATATAGCCCATCTGAGGACAGATGAAATATCCGTGAGCTCCGGAATAACGGAAATACCATCTGAAAAGCCGGTCGATATACCGGATAAGCCTGAAGCAAAACAGAGTCAGGATATTTCAGAGACAAAATCAACAGAACAGGCGATCTCCGCTACGGAAGAAAAACATTCTGAAAATAACTATACGGCTGCTGACATGCCGGTTGATGATAATAACGGTGTTAATTATCCTTTCTTCCGTGGTACCGGAAGCAGAAGCATAGTAGAAGAAAACGGTTACCCCGTATCATGGGATGGTAACTCAGGTGATGGCATTAAATGGAAGATAAAAGTAAACAGTCATGGTTACAGCTCTCCCGTAATATGGGATGATAAATTATTCCTGACAGGTGAAAAGGGCGGATCACTGGAAATAATGTGCTATAATAAAAATAACGGTGAGCTTTTGTGGACATCTTCGGCATCAGGGATAAGCGGTGAGCCTGATACCCCGCCTCAAACATCAGAAGATACCGGACTGGCAGCGCCTACGGCTGCAACAAACGGCAAAGTGGTATGCGCCATATTTGCCACGGGTAACCTGGTATGCGTCGACATGAATGGCAACAGGCTGTGGGCTAAAAATCTGGGTGTACCCGATAATCATTACGGACACTCATCCTCATTAGTGATCTATGGAAACAAACTGCTGGTACAATATGACGAGAGAAATAAAAAGTCGCTTAAAGCTTTTGATCTCAACACGGGAGAAATAATATGGGAAACCATACGGCCCGTTGCTATCTCCTGGGCCTCGCCTGTTATTGCCCGGTTTGACGGCAAAGATCAGGTGATACTTACATCAGATCCGTATGTTATTAGTTATGACATAAATAACGGAGAAGAGCTTTGGTCGGTTCAATGTATGAGCGGAGAAGTAGGCCCCTCGGTGGGAGTAAACTCCAAATATGTGTTTGCCGTAAACGAATTTGCTGTCCTGGCAGCCATCAAACCGGGTACTGATGCCTCGGTAGTATGGCAGGATAACGAATATACCCCGGAGGTATCAAGCCCTGTAGCTACCGAAGAATTAGTGTTTGTGCTTACAAGCTGGGGAGCAGCAGCATGCTATGATACCGAGACAGGCGAACTGGTATGGGATCACGATTTTGATTATGGCTTCTATTCCTCACCTGTTATTGCAGGAGATAATGTGTATATGCTTGATCAGGCCGGGGTGATGCATGTTGTGAAGGCCGGAAGGGAATTCAGCCAGCTTGCCGAATCGCCGCTGGGAGAGAGAGCTGTATGTACACCTGCATTCTCGGAAGGATCGGTATATATAAGAACTGAAGAACATCTTTTTTGTATAGAATGATTTATATGTACTGATACGGTAAGGATAAAAGTAAAGAGTAAATGTTTGAAGAGAGATCAATGTTACAAGGTTAATGAAAGAAAAAACTGAAACAACCAATATAAAATGCAACTGCAATGTTCTGCAGGCTGATGAGATATGCAGAGTGGTGGAAGAGGTGGTTTCACAAACAGGAACAGGCAGGGAGAAAGTCATACCGGTATTACAGGCAGTACAGGAAAAACTGAATTATATACCATCCGAAGCACTTAAGCATATCTGTAAGATCACTGATATCAGCCCGGGACAAATATCGGGTGTGTCGACTTTCTATTCCCAGTTCAGGCATGTCCCTTACGGGGAACACACTATTAAGGTCTGCGTGGGAACAGCCTGCCATGTCAAGGGAGCAGACCTTGTTATCGATGCCATAAGAAGGGATCTCGATATAGGACATGAGACAAGCACAACAGTTGACGGTAAGTTCTCAATAGAAGAAGTAGCATGCCTAGGCTGTTGTACCCTGGCACCGGTGGTGCAGATAGATCATAAGACATACGGCCATGTAAGGACCACGGAAATAAAAAATATAGTGGATGACTTTCTGAAAAGCGCCGGCGATGAAAGCATCTCTGCTCCACAGACAGGGACTGATACCGGCGGGATGGAAATACGCGTAGGGCTCGGCTCATGTTGCATAGCCGGCGGAAGCCGGGATGTGCTGACGGAAGTGGAAAAATGCCTGAGGAATTTCAGGCTTAATGCCAGTATTAAACCGGTGGGATGTGTCGGGGTATGTAACCAGACACCTCTGCTGGAATTTGCCGGGAAAGACGGAAAGACTTACAGGTATACCAATGTTAAAGAAGAACAGGTAGAAGGTATTGTTCTTAAACACTTAAAACCGGATGGCAGGGGAAGAAAACTGACAATGTTAATAAATGACCTGGCAGATACCTTCCATACGGAAGAGAAGATGAGCAGCCCGGTGAACCTGCCTGATAATACCAGGGAAAGATACCTGGATAATTTTCTTAAGAAACAGATACATATAGCTACGTATAACTACGGAATGATATCTCCCTTTTCCTACGACGAATATATCAGATCAGGAGGATTTGCTGCCATAGAAAAGGTTACAAATAATAACACAGCGTCCGAAGTAATAGAGGTAATAAGACAAAGCGGTCTTAGAGGAAGAGGAGGAGGAGGATTCCCTACCGCCCGTAAATGGGAATTAACAAGAAAGGCCGGAGGAAATAAAAAATATATTATTTGTAATGGCGACGAGGGCGATCCCGGAGCTTTCATGGACCGCATGCTAATAGAATCTTATCCGTACAGGGTACTTGAAGGGATGATGATCGCTGCTTTTGCATGCGGCGCGGACGAAGGGATATTTTATATCAGGGCAGAATACCCTCTTGCAGTGGAAAGAATGAGTAATGCCATAAACAAATGCAGGGAAAACGGCCTTGTAGGGAAAAAACTATTCGGTTCGGATTTTGATTTTGAGGTCAGTATATTTGAAGGAGCAGGAGCATTCGTATGTGGTGAGGAAACTGCATTGATATCATCTATAGAAGGCGACAGGGGCAATCCCAGGTACAGGCCGCCCTTCCCGGCTGAGAAAGGTCTGAACGGAAAGCCTACCCTGGTTAATAATACCGAGACATTATGCATGGTGCCCTGGATAATAAATAACGGGGCGGATAAATTTAAAGCTATCGGTACCGAAGGTTCCGGCGGGACAAAAGTATTTGCTCTTGCAGGGAAAATAGCACGGGGAGGACTGATTGAAGTACCTATGGGTATAACAATAAGAGAAATAGTAAATGATATAGGCGACGGGGTTGCCAGTGACAGAACATTTAAAGCAGTACAGATAGGAGGACCGTCAGGTGGATGCATACCGGCCTCCCTGGCTGATACCCCGATTGATTTTGATGAACTGACAAAACTGGGCGCCATGATGGGATCGGGCGGACTCGTCGTGCTCGACGATTCCGACTGTATGGTCGATATAGCAAAATACTTCCTTACCTTCACTCATAACCAGTCATGCGGGAAATGTACTTTTTGCAGGGCCGGCACAGGCAAGATGCTCGAGATACTAACAAGGTTTACACAGGGCACAGCAAAAATATCAGATCTGGATGAGCTCGAGAGACTGGGTAAAGCAGTCATTAAAGGAAGTCTTTGCGGACTGGGTAAGACAGCGCCGAACCCTGTGCTGACAACAATAAAATATTTCAGGGATGAATATATTTCTCATACTAAAGGAATATGCCCGGCAGGGAAATGTCAGGACCTGATACGGTACATTATTAATGATAACTGCATAGGATGCACATTATGTGCCGGGGAATGCCCTGTGGATGCAATACCTGCCACACCCTATGAAAAACACGTCATCGACAATAGTATCTGTATCAAGTGTGATAATTGTATACAGGTTTGCCCTGCAGAAGCTATTGAAAAACAGAAAAATGGTTAACCTGATAATTGATAATAAGAAAATACAGATCGCCGCAGGCACTCCTCTTATTGAAGCAGCAAGAGAGAACGGGATCGACATTCCTTCTCTCTGTTATAAAAAAGGATTACCCCATTATTCATCCTGCATGGTATGTATGGTAAAGGATAACAGGACGAACAAATATATTCCATCCTGTTCCGCCGCGGTTGAAGACGGAATGGATATTACTGCTTCCGGCGACGATATCGAGGCATTAAGACGGGAAGCGATCGAACTGCTTCTTGCCGAGCACAGGGCTGAATGTGAAGCGCCATGCAAGCTGGTCTGCCCGCTGGGACTTGACATACCGCAAATGAACAGGCTGATAGCGGATAATGATATGAGATCAGCCTCGGAATTAATATATGACAGCCTTGTAATGCCGGAGATAACATGCAGTATATGTCCCGGCTATTGCGAAAAAGCATGCAGGCGTAAAATGACAGACAGTAATATATCAATAAAGGCCCTGATCAAATATGTATCACTGACCTATGCGCCGGATAAACCCGCCGGGAAAAAACAAACAAAAAAAATAGCGGTCTACGGAAAGAACACGGAGGCCGGGATGATTACAAGAGTACTTGAAAATAAAGGATATACGGTAGATCCATCTGGCAATATTGAAAATATAAGACCTGAATTTGATGCTTCCGTGATAACAGAACCCGGACTAAATATCTCAGAGAAAATAAACGCTTCGGATAAGTACCTTTTCCGGGAAGGAGATATCGCAGGAATGAATGGGATGTATGTTTTTTATACATCCGAAGATGGGGATGACAAAGAAAAACAGGATGTCAGAAAACTGGGCAGGGCAAAAAGAAAAGCCCTTGCCATTGCAGCATTCCTTGAAACAGGCGAAATAATTACTGATAACAAAAGATTTAATTCAACCTTAGGCAAGATAGATGAAACGGAGAAAAAAGAATGGCTTAAAGAATGCCGTGAAGGTCTGCAAAGGTGGGATAATCCGGATAACAGGACAAAGGCGGCAGAAGAAGCCTCTAATTGTCTTCATTGTGACTGCAGGGCAAAGGATGATTGCAGGCTCAGGGAGCTTGCAGAAGAAACGGGAGCAGCAAACCCCAGACTAAAGCTTGTATCTCATCCCGTTGAGAAAAAGATCAATAAAAGTAATAAGCTCGTTTTTGAAAATGCCAAATGTATAAAATGCGGACTGTGCATACGGATAAGCGCTGATCTGACAAGTGATACATCCCTGTGTTTTAAAGGAAGGGGATCGATGACAATCGTATCGGAGCCTCTTACGGTTACATTTGATGAAATACTTAAAAACGGGATTGATGACGTTGTAAATATATGTCCTACAGGAGCACTGAAAAAAATGGAACAATAAAATGGTATTAAACCTCAGAACAAAACTCTTAACTCATATTATTGCTATTGCAACCGCCTGGTTAATATCAGCAGTTCCCGGAGTAAGCCAGGACTGGCAGATATACCGTGGAAGACCCGATCTCACCGGTCTTACAAATGCAGTCCTGCCTGAGGATCCCGGACTGCTCTGGAGTATAAAAACAAATTGCAGAACAGTTTCCTCTCCTGTAATATCAGAAGGGACGATCTTTTTTGGCAATAATGACGGAGACCTCTATGCTGTATCGTCCGAAGGCAAAATTAAATGGGTATATAAGACAGGTACTGCCATTGAAGCCTCTCCTGTTGTCATTGATGACAAAGTGATTGTAGGCTCGCTTGACGGTGTCCTGAGAGCTGTCAACATCAATAACGGCGAGATTGAATGGACCTATAAAACAGGCAACCAGATATCCGGCTCTGCCAATATATGGAAAGACAAGAAAAACTCCATGGCAGTTGTGGGTAGTTACGACTATTACCTCCATTGTATCAATCCGGAAACAGGTAATTTCATCTGGAAGATAGAAACAGATAATTTTGTTAATGGCACACCCTCAATATCTGCAGGTAAAATTGTTTTCGGCGGTTGTGACGGAATACTGAGAGTGGTCAATCCCCTGACGGGTGAGCTTGAAAAATCCCTGAACCTGGGCGCTTACCTTGCCTCTTCACCCGCACTGTTTGATAATTACGCGTATACAGGTTCATATGAGGGAATATTCTACTGCATTGACCTTATAACCATGACTGTCTCATGGCAGGCACCGGCAAGGGATGAATACAGCTCTATCCTCGCCACCCCGGCAATAGGAAAAGCAAAGGCAGTTATAGGAAGTGAAGATAAATATATGTACTGCTACGGTCTGCAAAAAGGCAATAAACTATGGGAATACCGTACCGGCGGTAGAATAACAGGCTCAGCCGTTATCTCCGGAAATAAAACCCTGTTCGGTTCAAGGGACGGTTCAATATATATCCTTGATCTTGAGGACGGGGATAAGCTATGGAGCTTTGATACAGGGAGCCCTGTCAGCAGCACACCTGCAATAACTGACAGCATGTTTTGTATATTAACTGAAGACGGCAGGCTTCTCTCATTTGGAAAAAAAGATTAAAAAATATGATAAAAGCAGCTTATCTTGTTACAGGCTCAGGCGATTCATTCTATTGCGGAAATTGCCACCGCGACCGGCTCTATATCTCGTCGATGAGACAAACAGGGAAGATTAATATGATGGGAGTACCCCTCTACCTGCCGCCTATCGGCACTGATTTCGGTGATGAAATAGAAAGTCCTGTGTTCTTTGGTGCAGTATCAACATTCCTCAGGGAAAGAGTGAAAATGTTTGAACACATGCCGGGCTTCATGGATAAAATACTTGATGCACCTCCCCTGCTCAGGTTTGCTGCTAAAAAAGCCGGTTCAACAAGAACTGAAGGGTTTGAGGAGACTACCATAAATATGATTAAAGGAGATAAGAAAAATACGGCAAAAGAAGCCAAAAGGCTGGCGGATTATCTCTCTGAAGGAGGAAAACCTGATATAATACATCTGGCTAATGCATTGATACTGGGACTCGGGCTACAGCTTAAAGATATGCTTGGCTCAAAAATAGTATGCTCTCTGCAGAATGAGGATGAATGGATAGATGAAATGGCCGAGCCCTACAGGTCACAGGCATGGGACCTTATTGCCAAAGGGTCGGCTAACATCGACCTGTTCATAAGCCCCAGTGAATATTTTAAACAACTGTTTGCCGACAGAACGGGTATTGATCCGGAAATGATACATGTTATTCCTTCCGGGCTCGATAAAGATGTTCCTGCCTATAAAGAGAAAAATCCCGGTAAACCTGCAATAGGCTACTACTCAAGATTAAGCTATCAGAACGGCCTTGACAAGCTGGTTGATGCATATATAGATATAATGAATAAAAACAGTATACCATCGCTCGAATTGCATATTTGCGGTGGATATACCTCAGATAATAAGCCATTCATTAATGAGCAGCTTAAAAAACTAAAAAATAATAATGTCGACGACAGGGTAAAGATATACTCCTCCTTCTCGGGAGAGCAAAAGCAGGATTTCTTTAATTCAATAAGCCTGATGAGTGTGCCGGTGCGCAAACATGATGCATACGGCCTTTATATCCTTACTGCCAATTCTGCAGGAGTACCTGTTATTCAACCTGCAACAGGAGCTTATCCCGAGATCATCGGGCAAACAGAAGGAGGCGTGCTCTACAGTCCTGATACAGTGGACAAACTGGCCGACACAATATGTGAAACATTGAAGGACAGTAAGAAAATTGAAGAGATGAGCCTGAAAGGGAGAACAGCCATTAAAGAAAAACTAAGTTCAGTCCATATGGCTAAAAAGCTGTATAAATCATATATGGAGATACTGGACAGCTAGTTATAAAACACAGTCATTATGCTGAAACTGAAAAATTTATGTAAGTCATATCCCGGCAGAGGAATCGTACTCGACAATCTGGATCTTGATGTCAATAAAGGAGAGACACTGGCCATAACAGGGCCATCAGGCTCAGGTAAAACCACCTTACTTAATATGATAGGTCTGCTCGATGAGCCGGATTCAGGTAGTATCTTCTTCAGGGGCAATAATATATGTGAATATAAGCAGGCTGAAGCAGCAGCCTTCCGGAGGGATAATGTCGGTTTTGTCTTCCAGGATCATCATCTGCTCGCTCATCTTACCATATCGGAAAATATCTTCCTTCCTCTTCTTGCAGGAAAAAAAACATCAGCAGAGATAAATAATACAGTAAAGCAGGTTGATGGTCTTCTTGCCAAAACAGGGATAAGCCATATCAGGGATAAATTTCCCTGGCAGGTATCCGGCGGGGAAGCACAGCGGGCTACACTTGTCAGGGCTCTTGTCAACAACCCGTCATTGCTACTGGCTGATGAGCCTACAGGATCGCTTGATGCAAAGAATGCCGGAGAGCTGACTGATCTGCTGGTCAGGCTCAACAAAGATACCGGGATAACAATAATCGCAGTGACACACTCTTCCAGACTTGCAGACAGGCTCGGTAAAACACTGTACCTGGAAGAAGGATCACTGAAAACAGGCTGAGATAAACAGTACAAGCATGAAAATAAATATATTCCGTATGGCATTCAGGGCAATTGCCCATTATAGCACGGGCAGCCTGTACCAGTTCCTCATCATAATAGCATTGTCATCCATTATTACCGGATCATTATTAACAGGAAGATCGGTAAGAAAAAGCCTTGCCGAAACGAACGAAAAAAAACTATACGGAACAGATTATGTTATAAGCACCGTTAATAAATTCTTCCCGGATGAATTAGCAGACAGGATAAAAGGATCTGCCGGGACAAACGGTGTTGAAGGGATCATCGAAACCGGCGGATGGGTAACTAATTTTAAATCAGGGGCTGCAGTACTGGATGTGCAGGTATTTGGAGTAAGAAATACCTTCTTCAGCTTTAACGATACAGATGATAAACTGCAAACAGGCGCAGGAGAAACTGTCATAAACGCCAGGCTGGCGGAAAAACTGGACTTAAATACCGGGGATAATATAATTATCAGGATACCCAATCCTTCTGATATCCCTGTTGAGGCTCCCTTTAAACCGGAAGAAGATGCCTATGTCTCTTTGATAATGGAAGTGGCAGAAATACTCGATAACCGTGGACCTGAATACTTTTCTCTGGATATTAACCAGGCACAGCCTTTTAACGTGTTTGTCCCGCTGAGTGTGTTTAAGGATTATTTCAACGGTTCTGAAAAAATAAACCGCATACTGCTGCACTCCGAACCTGACCTGTCACCATCCGGGGCAGAGGATCTGTTAAACAATGCATTCACTTTAAAAGATGCAGGTTTTTACAGCCGCTACTCTGAGTCTGCCAGACAGTACGAATTACTTTCTGAAAGAGTATTTATTACTGAAGCCGAACAGTCACTGATAACCGGATCACTGCCCGGATCAGGTCCTGTGCTGACATACCTGGTAAACAGTCTTGAAACAGGCTCATCGGCCACACCCTACTCTTTTGTCGCGGCATTGCCTGAAATATTGTATGACGATGCACCTGAAGGCAGTGATATCATTATCAATGAATGGCTTGCCAAAGACCTGGGTGCAGTAAGCGGCGACAGTCTGTATATGGGATATTACACAATGGGGCCCTATAAAACCCTTATGGAAAACCGGGCCGGATTTATTATAAGCGATATCATATCAATGAATGACGAGTGGTCGGATCCTCATCTGATGCCCCCGTTCCCCGGTATCTCCGGAAAAGAATCCTGCAGCAACTGGGATGCAGGCTTCCCTGTCGATCTTAGCCTGATAAGAGATAAAGATGAAGAATACTGGAACAAATATTCAGGCTGTCCAAAGGCATATATCAATTATGAAACAGGTAAAGAACTATGGTCTAATAATTTCGGAAATGCCACGGCAATAAGGCTCCCTGCCGGAACAGACCTTGCAGAAAGCCTTGAAAGACTTGAGGGAAACATCCATCCCGGACAGCTCGGCTTCACTGTCAGTAATATGAAAAACAAAACACTTGAAGCCGCGAATAACAGCGTCGATTTCAGTACTCTCTTTCTAAGCCTGGGATCTTTTATCATGCTGTCGTCAGTTATATTGCTGATACTTGTCGTATCAATTCAGTTTGAAACAAGGAAAAATCAGATCACAACGCTCAGCGCCCTCGGATTCAACAAAAAAACAATATTCAGGATACTGATAACCGAATTTATGCCAATAGCCCTTGCAGGCAGTATTGCAGGTGTATTTACGGGCCTACTTATCAATAACCTGATCATTATGTCGCTTAACTCTGTATGGCAGGGGGCGGTACAGACAGATACACTGGAAGCATCATCCGATCCGCTGAGTATGTTCATGGGTTTAATAATAACCGTATTACTGGTACTGGTGGTCGTCATTCTTCAACTCAGGAGTCATCTCGGAAAGAAAAGGAACGGGATAAAACATCATGAAAAAAATACAATCTCAAAAATATCTTCACCGCTGTTAATCCTGTCAGCATGTATTTCTATCGTCATGATAATAATCTCAATAATAAAAGGGAATAACAACACATCAACATGGTTTTTAAGCGGCATACTTGTCTTTATTACTTTATTAATGTTCCAGTTAACGCTTATCTTCGGTAAATACAGAAAATTCAGAAAAGGTGCACCGGCTTCTGTCAGCTATTCATGGTCATACTACGCGCACCATCCCTCGAGAGCGCTGACCCCGGTGATATTCCTTGCAGCCGGTTTGTTCACTGTTATTATCACAGGGGCAAACAGGAAAAGCTTTGATACTGATCTCTTATCAAGGGAAAGCGGAACAGGAGGATACCTTATATGGGGAGAAACATTCAGCCCCCTGATATACGACATGAACAGCAGCAAGGGACAATACGAATATAACCTTGATAGCGAAATATTTGACGATGCCAGGTTCATACAGGTAAGAGAACAAAAGGGTAATGATGCCAGTTGCCTGAACCTGAACCAGGTAAAAACACCGCCGGTACTGGGTATCGATATTAATAACTTCACCGGCGACGGAGCCTTCTCCTTTGCCACTGTGATGAAGGGGTCTGAAGAAACCAGGCCCTGGAATTACCTAAACATGGCAACAGATTCGGGGAACACAATATATGGTGTTATTGACCAGACTGTCTTACAATGGAATATGGGCAAGGAAGCAGGTGATACGATATTCCTGACGGCTGAAAACGGTACTGTCATCAATGTGGTGCTTGCTGCGGGACTAAAGAATTCTGTTTTCCAGGGTAATCTTATCATAAGCCTTGATAACTTCAACAGGTTCTTTCCATCTGTTCCGGGAAGTAATATTTTCCTGCTGGACGGCAATCCGGGAAAACTGGAACTATACATGAAGAGCCTTTCGGACGGACTTTCTTCATATGGGACAGAACTAAGCCCTTCCTATGAGAAGCTTGCATCATTCTATATAGTAACAAACACATACCTGACCGTATTTCTGACCCTTGGAGGGTTCGGGCTTATAATGGGTGTGCTGGGACTGGGTTTTGTTCTTTTGCGTAACCTTTATATCAGGAAAACGGAATATGCCCTTATGATAGCGGAAGGATTCGGATTGTCAGGTCTCAGAAAAATGATACTCGGGGAACATGCATTAATATTACTGGCAGGAATATTTACAGGCACTGTACCTGCGCTTATATCAACACTGCCATCATTGCTGTCCGACACGAAAGTGCCCTTTGCGCTTCTTGGATCTATCATACTGGCAATTGCCCTGACCGGTCTGGCCAGCATATATATAACAGTAAAAAGAATTGTCGGCAGAAGTCTTACGGAGAGCCTGAGAAAAGAGTAAATTATTGCTTCCTGCCCAGCGCTATAAGGCTGTTCTCCGTTCTGAATATCATCATACCGTCAGAAATAGCAGGTGTGGTCATACATACCTCATCCAGGCTAAACTCGCCGGATATTTTGAATTCCGGACCTGCATCCAGAATATAAACTACCCCGGGAACACTGGTGATATATATCTTACCGTCAGAAGCAACAGGGCAGCTAAGGAAAAACTCTGCCTTCCCTATCTTGTCCCTGTATATCTCTTCGCCGCTAAAGGCATCATAGCACTGTATCTGACCGTTTAAACGTACATTGTATATATAATTATCATACAACAGCATTGATTGTATATATGCTCCGCCCCTGTCATGATACCACTCAATCCCCTTATTCGTGCTTTCACCTTCATTAAGGGTAATATCTCCTTCGGCCGACTTTCTGACAGCTATAACAGGAGAAACCCTTCCATGTGCACTATTAAAATATACCAGGTTCTCCCCTATGACAGGTGTCGGTATGGGTATATCTCCTCCTCCTGACATCTTCCATACTTCCTGCCCTGTAAGAAAATCGTAACCTCCCCGGTGCTTAAATCCATTGACTGCAACATAATCCTTTCCTTCATATGTATAGATATTAGGAGTGGACCATCCGGGATACTCATCTCTCTCCGTTCTCCATAGTTCTTCACCTGATGCTGCATCGATAGCTGCAATAAATGAATTTTCAAGAACATCAACCTGCACAATGATCACCCCTTTATGTATTACCGGAGAACTGGCAAATTCCCACTCGGCCGATTCGGCAATAAAGAAAGCGGAACGAAGCAAGCCGAAATCCTTTGACCATAACAGCTTACCTTCCGTATCATAGCAATAAAGGCCTTCTGATCCGAAGAATGCCACTACATATTTACCATCGGTCGCAATTGTTGTATTGGCATGTGTAGACATAGGATGTCTTTTTACCTCGGGGATACCCTCGCATGCGGTGTTTTCCCATATTACCTTCCCGTTGTTCTTATCAATACAATATACAATCCATTTGTGGAATGAATCATCTTCCACGGGTTCTACTCCCCCGCTCATAAAAGTCCTCAACCCACTGGTATCCTGTTCACTGAAAGCAGTGGTGATAAATACCTTATCTCCCCATATAACAGGGCTGGACAGTGAAAGTCCCGGTATGTCAATCTCCCATAATGTTTCACTATCCTGCTTCCAGTCTGAAGGCAGGTTTGCATCATCAAGAACACCTGATGCATAATACCCCCTGTATGAAGGCCATTGTCGCTCCTGAGCTATACTATCATTCTGACATGCAGTATTCAGAACGATCAGCGCTAATGAAATAATGAATGTTAATCTCATATCATATTGTTTGTAATCCGGTACAATATAGTATGAAAAGTGATAAGTATAAAAAAAACAGGCTCATATCTCAGTATAAGCCTGTTTCAGTATTTTTCGGATAATTTTTATCTATCCAAGATAAGTTCTGAGCAATTTGCTCCTTGACGTATGTCTTAATCGTCTTATAGCTTTTTCTTTTATCTGTCTGACTCTTTCACGTGTCAGTCCAAATTTCTCACCTATCTCCTCAAGCGTCATTTCCTGACATCCGATCCCGAAGAAAAATCTTATTATATCCCTCTCCCTTTCTGTCAGGGTAGTCAGGGCTCTGTCTATCTCACGGGCTAACGACTCGTTTATCAAGGATTTATCGGCAACAGGAGAATCATTATTAGGGAGCACGTCCAGAAGACTGTTATCTTCACCTTCAACAAAGGGAGCGTCAACGGAAACATGACGGCCCGATACCTTAAGGGTATCTGTGACCTTTTCTTTCGGAAGTTCAAGAACATCAGCCAGCTCTTCAGGTGACGGTGTACGTTCGTTTTCCTGCTCAAATTTTGAGAATGCCTTGTTGATCTTGTTAAGAGAACCAACCTGGTTCAAAGGTAACCTGACTATTCTCGATTGTTCGGCTAATGCCTGCAGGATACTCTGACGTATCCACCATACAGCGTAAGAGATAAATTTAAAACCTCTTGTCTCATCGAACTTTTCCGCTGCCTTTATAAGGCCAAGATTGCCTTCGTTTATCAGATCGGGCAAACTCAGGCCCTGATTCTGATACTGCTTGGCAACGGAAACGACAAAACGGAGGTTAGCCTTGGTCAGCTTCTCCAAAGCTGCTCTGTCCCCTTTCTTTATTCGCTGAGCTAACTCAACTTCTTCCTCTACCGTTATCAACTCTTCCTTACCAATTTCCTGAAGGTATTTGTCTAACGACGCACTTTCCCGATTGGTGATGGATTTGGTAATTTTAAGTTGCCTCATTTATGCCTCCTAAAAAATTTCCGCAAAGATACTGCTTTTATTTGTCCAAAACAAAAATTAAAATCTTACTTTCTTCATCATTGCCAGCCCCGAAGCCTCGGGGCCCGGTTCCACTACTCTATCATTCCAATATTCCAACATTCCAACATTCCACTATTCCAGTATTCCAGTATTCCAGTATTGCTCGTCCCCGCCAGCCACAATCACTATCCACTCGCGAACTCGTCACCTTCGCTTGCTTTCAGCAAACTCAGGTTCCTCGGTTCCAGTATTCCAGTATTCCAGTATTGCTCGCCCCCACCAACCACAATCACTATCCACTCGCGAGCTCGTCACCTTCTCCCGAAGCCTCGGGATCAGGTTCCTCGGTTCCATTATTCCATTATTCCATTATTCCATTCCTAAGAATAAACTTTTTCATTATCTGTTTTATTGCCTGAACTGATAACTAAAATATGTACCATTCGACTGAAGCCCCTTCAATGACCATAATTCGGTACCGTTACCGGTAGCTTTCTTAATATCGTCAAAGCTGTTTATCTCCTTGCCGTTTACTTCAGAGATGATATATCCTTCACGTATGCCCAGGTCTTCAAACCTGCCATTCTGAACCCTGGCCACCTTCATTCCTGAATTCAGCCTGTTATCTCCTTTTTCAGCCTGCGTCAGAGGCTCCAGACGGACACCGAAAATTATGCCGGTATTGTCTCCCGCTTTAACAATTTCAGTACCACCCGCCAGATTCTTCAGAACAAGGTCAAACTCTTTCTTCTTATTGTTACGCAATACCTGAACCGTAACATTATCGCCCGGCTTTTTCTTACTTATCTGTTCCTGCAGTTCTGCGGCGGTATTTGTCTCTATTCCTTCAAACTTAACAACCACATCACCGGATTTCATTCCTGCTTCTTCTGCAGACCCGCCTGAGACAACATCAGTAATATAAACACCTCTGACCTCAGAAATGTTCTCCTGATCTGCAATATCAGAAGTCACATCTGTAATATTAACTCCCATTATTGCTCTCTGTACCTCTCCGTACTTACGGATATCATCAACAACTTTCCTGACAATATTAACAGGTATGGCAAATGAATTGCCGGCATATGCCCCGCTGGGTGATATTATGGCGGTAGTGATACCTACAAGCTCACCGCCGGTATTAATGAGGGCCCCTCCGCTGTTGCCCTGATTTAAGGCTGCATCCGTCTGAATAAAAGATTCTATCCTGTACCTGTCGTTAAGAAGGTTAAGGCTCCTTCCCTTGGCGCTTACTATTCCTGCTGTAACCGTCGAGGTAAGGTTAAAGGGATTACCGATGGCGATAACCCACTGGCCAAGTCTCAGCTCGTCGCTGTCACCATAACGGACAAAAGGCAGATCCTTAGCGTCAATCTTCAGCACGGCAATATCCGTACTGGGATCCCTCCCTATTATATCTGCTCCGAAAGTCCTGTTGTCATTCAATGTAACATCCACTTCATCGGCATCCTCAATGACATGATTATTGGTTATGATATACCCGTCGTTACTGATTATAACTCCTGAGCCGAACCCCCTTATTTCTCTTGGCCTGTTGTACTGATCGCCATAAAAGAATTCCATTATAGGGTTACGGTATGCGTTGCTCTGCATGGTCCTTGTCTTGACATGAACAACAGTATGTACTATATTCTCTGCTACATCTGAAAAATCAACCAGTCCTTCCTGCGGAACAGTAAAAACGTTTGTAAATTGCGCAGGTGCATGATCATCTGCCTGTTCTCCGCTGATAGCAACCGGTCTGTCAAAGATCCTTGCATAAATAAACAGGGCTACAAGAGCACTTACTATAGCCACTGCTGTTAATCCTGCTATTACTCTTCCTTTCATAATGTTTAATTTTACTTATGTTAAACAATCTGTTAACTGAATTTCAAAAACTATACCTTTGTACATGTTTAGTATATTTATAACCCGTATCAGGTATGTTTTGTTACCTAAATGTCATACTTTTTATAAAGGCTGACAATTTTTCATGGCTGTTTAACAAGTATTTAACGAAATGCAAATAATTTTTAACAAATATCACGGAGCAGGCAATGACTTTATAATTGCCGATAACCGCCAACAGGTGCTGGATCCTGACAATGAAACGCTTATCAGACATATGTGCGACAGGCACTTTGGCATTGGTGCCGACGGACTTATACTATTATACGATCATGCCGGACATGATTTTGAGATGGAATACTTCAATGCCGACGGGAGAAAAAGCACCATGTGCGGCAACGGAGGCAGATGCGCTGTTGCATTTGCGCTTAAGCATGGTATAAGCCGTAATAAAAATACTTTTCTTGCTCCAGATGGTGTTCATAGCTACCGGGAAAAAGATAATATCATAACGATCAGTATGCTTGATACCATGCCTCCCGTAGAAATAAACGGCAGGAATTTCCTGAATACGGGCTCGCCTCATTATATTATCGACGTTCCGGATAACAGCAAAACCGATGTTTACAGCAAAGGGAAGGAAGTACGATGGTCAGACGACTTTGCACCGGGAGGCACTAATGTGAATTTTGTCGAGCACCGCGATGATGAAATATATGTAAGGACATTTGAGAGAGGAGTTGAAGACGAGACCCTGTCATGCGGAACAGGGGTCACGGCATCAGCCATATCAGACAAATGGGACAATGGACCAGGAAAATATAAGGTAAATGTAAGCACTCCCGGAGGAAAGCTGTCGGTAGACTTTGAAATAACTGACAAAATGATAAAGGGGATATACCTTACAGGTCCTGCTGAATTTGTATTTTCCGGTGTCTATGAATAATAAATGTCACCCCAGAGTAGAACTCCGAGGAACCGAGTTTACGAGTTCGGCGAAGCCAATTAAACCATTCTTCTTGTCCGCCGAAGCGAACGCGAAGGTGGATTAAATACCATAAAACCAATAAGAACCAATAAATATAAACATGAAAAAAATACTCAGGACACTTTTTTTGGCAGGATTGTCGATGATAATCGTCATTCCGCTGGTACAGGCACAACCCGGCATGACCGATATCTATGAAAAAATAGAACAGGTAAACAGAAATTTTGAGTACATGGATCACAGGCTTGATGTACTGGAGAAAAAGATTGATGACATATACTGGTATAATAAGGTAGGCGACCTGGCCTTCATTGATAAGGTTTACATGACAGGGCCTCCTCTTGCACATGAACCAAACCCGACAGCCCAGGGTGCAGGTAATCCGGTTAAATTCTGGTCATACATCTTTATACCGAGAACAGCAGAAAACGGAAAAAAATACCCCCTACTGGTATTTCCCCACGGAGGTGTTCACTCAGACTTCAACACATATTATACCCATATAATCAGAGAACTGCTGACACAGGGATATATTATTGTGGCTGCCGAGTACAGAGGCTCAACAGGGTACGGAGCATCACACTACAGGAAGATAGATTACGGCGGACTCGAGATTGAGGACGTGGATGCAAGCCGTCAGTATATGATAGATAACTATAATATTGTCGATAAAAACAGGGTGGGTATTTTCGGATGGAGCCACGGTGGACTTATCACACTCCATAATATCTTCGAGCATCCCGATAATTACCAGGTAGCCTTTGCAGGTGTGCCTGTAAGCGACCTTATTGCAAGGATGGGATATAAAACACAATCCTACCGCGACCTTTATTCGGCCGACTACCATATAGGTAAAACAGCCTATGAGGATGTGGATGAATACAGGAGAAGATCACCTGCATGGCAGGCCGGTAAATATCAGGATAAACCGCCCCTGCTCATACATACCAATACCAACGATGCGGATGTTAATGTGCTGGAAGTGGAACACCTTATCAAATCTTTAAAAGCCGAAGGGAAAAAGAATTTCAAATACGAGATATTCAAGGATATACCCGGCGGTCACTCATTTGACAGGATGGACCATATGACTGCAAAGAATATTCGAATGAAGATATACAAACATCTTAATTCCGTATTAAAACCCGAAAATCCCTTTAACACGGTAAAAGACCTGCAAAAGGCAGGCTATGGGTTTGAATAGCGACAAGTGAAAAGTTAAATATCTACTAATTAACTAATTAACGAATCAACTAATTAACTCTGCAGACTAACGGCCGGTTAAAAGTTGAATAAAGTTTGAATGAGTTTGAATGAGTTTAAATAATATTAAATACCTCCTAATTAACAAATTAACGAATTAACAAATTAACGAATTAACGAATCAACCAACTAACATTGTAGACTGGAGACTGAAGACTGGAGACTGAAGACTGAAGACTGGAGACTGAAGACTGAAGACTGTGGACTGTGGACTGAAGACTGTGGACTGTGGACTGTGGAAATAAACGATAGTAAGTATGAAAAAAAAGCTCTTAGCAAACATCATAGCATTCAACCTGTTCCTGCTGATAATGCCGGCCGGGATAGCTCAGCCGGACAGCTTTATCCGGGAGTTTGTAAATGACACTGCCTTTAAGCATGCATCAGTATCTGTTTGTATCATTGACGGTAAGTCAGGGGAGTTCATTGCCGGGCATAATAAAGACATGGCTCTGGGGAGCGCTTCCGTGATGAAGCTGGTGACCACTGCCGTTGCACTGGAGACCATGGGTCCCGATTTTCGTTTTATTACCAGGATGGGATACACCGGCACCTTTCATAAGTCAGACTCAAGCCTTGACGGATATATCGTGATAAAGGGAGGCGGGGATCCGTCTTTCATGTCTGAATATGCTGCAGATACGGTTAATATTTTTGACTCATGGGCAGATTCGGTATGGAAGGCCGGCATCAGGGAAGTACGGGGATCGGTGGTAGCCGATGCTTCCGTATTCGATTATCACCCTGTCCCCGGGGGATGGAGCTGGTCTGACATGGGAAATTACTATGGCGCCGGCGCACATGGCATATGCATTTATGATAATATGTACAGGATACATCTCGCAAGCCGGAACGAAGGAAGCATACCTGTCATAAATTATACCGAACCGTTTATCCCGGGACTTATCATTGAAAACCGCCTTTTTACATATGGCAATAAAGATAACGGTTATGTATACCTCCCTCCTTACGGCAACCATGCTGTTCTAAGAGGTGAGATTCCCGCTGAGCAGGACGATTTCATTCTAAAAGCTTCTATCCCGGACCCTCCTCTCTTCTCGGCTGTTCTTTTTCAGAAGGCCCTTGAGGAGAAAGGCATTAAATTCGATTACAGCGCTACAAGCCTGAGACTATCGCCCTCACTTACCGTCGAATATTTGTCCATGCCCAAAAAAGTACTGATAAGCAGGAACTCTCCTCCCCTGTCGGAGATCATCAGGATAACCAATACAGAGAGCGTTAATCTCTATGCCGAACAACTGTTAAAATACATAGCATATTTACGTACCAATACAGAGCAGGCAGGATGCGAAGCAGGGATTGCAGCCGTTAAGGAATACCTCGGTGCACATTTGGGCACTACCGAAGGATTATATATGGATGACGGCAGCGGGTTATCGAGATATAATGCCATTAGTTCTTCATTTATCACTTCGCTTCTTTATTATATGGCTTCCGAAAGCCGTTATTCCGGATACTATCTTGAATCCCTTCCCGAGGCAGGAAAAACAGGCACGTTGAAATACTATTTCAGAGACCCTGTGTTTGAAGGAAAGCTAAGAGCCAAGAGCGGCACGGCAACCAGGATCAGGAACTATGCAGGTTATCTTGATACTGAAGATGGCAGCAGGATCATATTTGCCATTCTTGTTAACAATTTTGACTGTACAAGCAACGAGGTAACAAAGAAGGTCGAAAAGCTTCTACGCTCAATATATTTACAGTAGAGGCGCCATGCCTGGCGTCTTCATATCATGCACGAATGAAGGATTGATAATATGATGATAATAAATCCGGCTGAAATAACCTCAGGCAAAAACTGAATTCCCAGGGCGGGAACATATCTGTTAATATTTTTTCATTCTTTTATTACCATATAGATATTCTATATCAGACTGATTTCGTAAATTAGTCATAACTAACAATATGGATCATGTCTGATCATATTCATGGTATAGTAAGGCCAGGTATCAATGAACACGACCAATATGGAGACAGAAATATTGTGAATTGTGGATTGTGGCAAATGCGCCATGCATGGCGACAGCTATTATCAGCCAATGGGAGGAATGAAATCGACCAAATATTTATAATTCAATGGATACATGGAAAGTTCTAGAAAGTAAAGTAAAAACAATTTCAAGCTATATTTGGAATTGTAACGCTGTTAATGAAACCATCAATGGCGTAAAAATTGACTGTGTACTAAAGCCTAACAACGATAAATGGATAATAGTTGAGGTCACTGAAAATCAGTCGCTTGATAAAATCAGAACAGATATTTCAAAATTATCTTCCTGTAGACAGTACTTATTCTCTCAAGAGATATATTGTGAAGCATTCATTATAATGAAAGATGAGCCAACTGAAACAATGCAGACAACAGGTGAAGGGGTGCGTATCAAAATTTTATCTTTCAAATCCTTTTCAAAACTTTTTCTTGATTTTCAGTCATACTCATTTATTAGAAATCAAAAAATATTTGGTAGTTCAGTTAATCCTATTTCTGGCGAAATTGACACAAATCGCTATACCCCTGTGTTTTATGAAAATATTAAAACTAAAAAGAAAATAAATATCAACGATATTGCCAAGTATCTACTTAATGGTAAAAGAATAGTTCTATTAGGCAACTATGGCACAGGCAAGAGTCGATGCATAAGAGAATTATTTAATATTTTAATCGAAAGACAATTAACTAGGATCATATACCCCCTCGCGATTAATCTAAAGGAGAATTGGGGAAATAAAAAAGCCGAAGAAATAATTAGAAGGCACTTCTCCTTACTGGGATTGTCACATATGGGAGATGCAGCAATAAAAATAATCGAAAAAGACTCATTTATATTTTTGCTTGACGGCTTTGATGAAGTTGCAGCTCAAATTTGGAGCGAAGATCCATCAAGGTTGAAACAGATTAGATCAAGCTCCTTATCTGCTATAAAAGACCTTATTCAAACTACTAAAAGTCCTTTGATAATAACTGGTAGAGAGCACTACTTCAACTCAAACGAAGAAATGTTCGAAGCTATAGGATTAAAAATGAGTGATACAGAACTTCTTAGATGTAAGGATGAATTTACAATCGAAGAAATGAACCATTATCTCCAGTCTCTATCTGTAACAAACGAAATTCCTATTTGGCTTCCACGCAGACCTTTAATCTGTCAAATAATTAATACTCTTGAGAAAGACAAGATTGAAAATATTTTCGTTAAATCTTACAGTGCAAGTGAGTTTTGGGAGACTCTCATCAAAAGTATATGTGTTAGAGAGGCTAAAATATCACCAATCCTTGACTCAGAAAAAATATACAATATCCTGAAAGAGATAGCACATATTACAAGAATAAAACAGGGTGATGTAGGACCAATCTCGATTAGTGAAATAAACAAATCTTTCGAAAAAATACTTGGCACACCACCTGTTGATGAATCAGCAGTTATGCTACAACGATTACCCGGGCTGGGTAGGATATCCTCAGAAAGCACAGATAGACAAATTGTTGACTATTATATCTTAGATGGCTTAAGAGCTGAGCATTTAGTTGATGTCGTCTATAACAACAAATTGAGTATTTTAGATGAGACTTGGATTAATCCATTAAGGAAGGTAGGTATTGAGATTGTTGCTAAAAAAATATTTTCCGACAAAAGCGCAAATGTATTTATTGAATTTCTAAAAAAGTCAATAAACGCAAAAAACAAGGTAATATCAGGGGATATTTTAGCATCATTAATATATTACTCGTCAAAATCCATACTTGATTTAGGTGGTATTACAATAGCAAATACTGATATATCTTGCATAAATTTCTCAAAAAGTTTAATTGATAATTTTAACTTAAAGGATTCGGAAATTTCGCAACTTGATATATCAAATACAAGCTTTTCTCGAATTTCGATTAAAGGCTGTATTATTAATGAAATCTATGGGGTAAAAGACCCAGAAGAAGTTCCACATTTTATTACTGATTATCTTATTGAAGAATTTCATGAAAAACCTATGGAGGTTAATGACAAGTATCTTGATATTAAACCGACGCAGATGCTATTCATTTCTATTATCAATAAAGTATTCTTATATAAAAATAAAATGTCTGAAATGGATTTGATTTCGAATTTTGGAAATGACCAAGATCGAGCTACAGTTGGTCGCTTGATTAAATTATTGTATAAGGAAAAGATCATATATAAATCCGAAGATGATATAGTACATCCTAAAACATATGAGAGAAAAAGAATGCTAGAAATTCTGAAACAACTAAATAAAAGTAAAGATAAATTATGGTTAAAGATCGGAAAAATTATGCAAGGGAATGAATAGCCCTATGCCTTAACAGGCACTAAACCAAATTGCTTTCGTAACTTCATGATAATAAACAACTTTAACTGGATATCGAATCAAAACGTGCTGGAATTCCGAGAACCCGGGCTAAATGCAATGTGATCCGGACCTTGCGGGCTTTACAGTCTGCTCGAGCAAGCTCGGCAGCCTTCTCCCTCAGTGCGGAACTTCGTTTAGCGCTTCATTCAAGGCTGAAAAAAGAAACAGAACTTAAAAATTGAGAACATGAAAAGAGAATTAAACTAAATAATTGAAAGATTGACTAAATTGGAAAATTTTGTTTTTGCCCGCCCGCTTCTGCCCTTCGGGACAGTTAGGGAAGCCAACCCACATTTAAGCACATTCGGTTTTTGCCAGCACACAAGCCTGACGCAAAAAAACCAAAAGAGCTTAAATTTTTTCTTCACACATATTAAAACTAACTTTACCATTTTATGACTACAGAGGAAAAATATATTGCACGAATTCAGTTTAAAAACAGACTTTTAAGTAGTCATGGACAGACTTTTGAAGATTTGTTTATTAGGGTGATGCAAGCTTTTGACTCAGACTTCAGACCTGTAAAACCTCAAGGTAGAGAGGGTGATAAGAAGAATGATGGATTTAATAAAAAAACAGGGCAATATTATCAGGTATATTCACCAGAAAACCCTGCAAATAAGGAAAAGGAAAGTTTAGAAAAAATATCAAACACCATAACAGGACTAATTGATTTCTGGCAAACAATTTCACCGATTAAGAAATTCTACTGGGTTTTTAATGATCATTATCAAGGTGTATATCCATCTGTTGAACAAAAGCTTTCTGAAATCGAAAAACAGCATAAAATTTCATCAAATCCATTTTTATGCAAAAATATTGAAGATGTATTTTTGTCGTTATCTGAATTGGAGATTATTGATATTCTAGGTGGGCACATCCCTGATTACAAATACATTGAGGATATTCCAATTGACATATTAGGAGAGGTAATAGAATACCTCACAATGCTAGATTATGATTCCAGTGAGATTACATTTCCAGATGAAATTAATTTTGATAGAAAAATAAGGTTTAACAAACTATCTCCAACTCATGGGAAACTATTGACTTCGCACTTCTATCAAGATCATCTTATAACAGAATATTTCAGTTTTAACAGCAAATTTGCAAAGGAAGACTTGAAAACCGTGTTTTCAAACCTGTATATAGAAGGACTTGGAATTTATGCTGAAGACATTCTTGAGAGATCTGACTTGATTTTTGATTATGTATTAAAAAAAGCCAGCCCAAGAAATCATAAAGCCATAACTGATGCAGTTTTGATCTTAATGGCACATTACTTTGAAAGTTGTGACATTTACGAGGAACCTTTAGAACCAAAACAAAGTGAATTATTTAAATGATTTTACCAACAAAACATATAAGAATTTCTGAATCATTAATTGGATTAGGAGGCTTTTTATTGAAGTTACTTAATGAACCTATGACGATTGATAAACTGTGGATCAAATATTCAAAATACAATAATAAAAGATTACCAGCATACCATAATTTTGACAATCTGGTGCTTTCATTAAACTTACTCTATATTATGGGAATTATTGAAATAAATGATAAAGGAGAGCTATTGTTATGCGATTAATTGAATTAAGGGCAAATAATGAATCTTTCCATACGATCACTTTTAATGAAAGAGGTGTTTCAATAATTCGTGCAATAAAAGTTTCAGAAGATAAAAAAGGAACATATAATAGTACTGGAAAATCTTTATTGATTTATTTAATCCATTTTTGTTTAGGAGCTAATGAAAACAACGAACTTAAAGAGAAACTTCCGGGTTGGGAATTCTATCTTGATATTAAGATCGGAGATAAACTATTTACAATTTCAAGAAGTGTAGATAAACAAAAAATTATTTTACTAGATGAAAAGGAGTACAAAATAAAGGAATTCAATGATCACCTTCAGTCCTTGGTATTTTTTAATATTCCTTCCGATTTTAAGAATTTAACTTTTCGGTCACTTATAAATCGTTTTATCAGACCAAAAAAATCAAGCTATGACAGCTACAATTGTTTTTTGAAAGATGAGAAACTTTATCAAGAATTGCTGAATAATGCTTTTTTGCTTGGATTAGATATTGAAAGAATTAATAAAAAGAGAGAATTAAAAGAAGAATGGGACGATACAAAAGACAAAAAGAATAATATAGAAAAAGACCCCATTATGAGGGAATTTTTCACAGGTGAAACTGACAAGAAGAAAATTGATCTTGAAATTATTGGGCTGGAGAAGAAGCTGGAAAAACTAAAAAAGAATATATCAGAATTTAAAGTTGCCGAAGATTACGATTCAATAAAAAAGGAAGCAGATCAAATTTCATTCGAGCTCAGAAAATATAAAAATAGACGAACCGTAGTTACAAATGCAATTAATAACATTAAGAAAAGTCTTGATATTAAACCAGATATAAAAGCTAAAGATATACAAAATCTATACGAGGAAGCAAATGTTGTCATCAGTGAGTCCATTAAAAGGAGATTTGAAGATGTTGAAAATTTTAACAAAAAATTAATTGATAATCGGCAGGCTCGCTTGATTGAAGAGAAGAAACGATTTGAAAATCAATTAGGACAGGTTGAGGGAATAATTAGAAAGCTTGGTAAACTCGAAAACGAGAAGCTATATTTACTCAAATCAACAGGTTCACTAGAAGAATATTCAAAACTTAATGAACAATCTGCAATCATTCAAAACAAATTTGATAAGTTGACTTCCTACAAGGGGTTGTTAAATACATACAACACTAAGATAGACGAAATTAAAGAAGCATTCGTAAAAGAAAACAGTGAAACCAACAAATACTTGAAAGAGAATGAAATTTTAAAGAAAAGAAATATCGAGGTGTTCAATTCATTTGCTGAACAATTCTATGAAAATAAAACTTCTGGTATTATCATCGAAAACAATGAAGGAGAAAATCAAAACCGTTTCAATATTGAAGCTACAATTGACAGTGATTCTGGCGATGGAGTGAACAATGTTAAGATATTCTGTTTTGACTGGACTTTGCTAAAAAACCAAAATAGCCACAACATCAAATATATTTTCCATGATAGCAGGTTAATTTCCGAGATTGATCCAAGACAAATTGCCATAATGTTTGAAATAGCAAATTTCAACACTTCAGCACATGACCTTCAATATATCATAACCTCTAATCAGAAAGAATTAGACTCCTTAAAAGATGTTTTAGACAGAGATGATTACAAGAAATTAATTGAAGAGAATATTATTGAAGATTTGACAGATGATTCTGATGAGGGAAAACTTTTGGGGATTACTATTGACTTAAATTACGAAAAATAGGAATTATGCCAAGGACAAAAAAACAAACAAATACTAACCAAACTAAATTTGGTGTTCTAACTAAAGAAGAAATAATTAACCTTGGGATCATTGAACTTGATAAAGGGCAAAAGGTTGATGCAGATTGTTTTTCCAATGCTAGTTATGACTTTCGTATAGGTGATGAATATTATCCCCCAAATGAATCTAATAAAGATGTAAAAAAGACAATAGCACACCTGGAGTGTCCATATAAATCAGAAGATTATAAAATTAAGGTTCACAAGTGTAGTGATGATAACAATGTTTTAAGAATTAAACCTTTTACAAGTATAGTTTTTTCAACATATGAGAAAGTCAAAATGCCAATAAATGTTGTTGGAAGATTTGATCTTATGGTAAAATGGGCATTACAAGGATTGATATTGCAAGTTGGAACCCAAATTGAGCCTGGTTATGAAGGACGATTATTTGGTCTTTTACACAATTTTTCTAAAAAAGAGATTTGTATACCTACATCAAGTCGTTTATTAACAGCAGAGTTTTCATATACCTCCCTAGATGCTCCACCAATAAAGAAAAACGGAAAAGAGGAAGAATCAATCAACCATTTAGAGCAATTTTTATCATCTTATCCAGTGATTGATGGTACCCTTGAGAATTTTCTTTTGAAGATGAAAGAAATCCAAGAACACATGGAGAATACAAAAAGTAAAGTGGATGAGGGATATAGTAAATTATTGGTTGAAAACAAACATAAATTGACTATATTTTCTGCCATAGCTATTGGCATATTTACCGTTGCTTTTGCAATAGGAGTACCTTTAATTTTAACTAAATACGTGGTTGATAAAGATGATTATCCTTTTAAAAAGGTATATGAAATGGAAACTCAAACTCAAGAAATGTATAATAAAATGGATTCAATCATAAGTTTACAAGACAAAACAATTGAAATTTTGTTACAAAATAATAGTGATGCAAATGATACTATAAAATTTCTTAGAAAAAAAATTACTGGAATTGAAAATGAACTGAAAAGTACAGCTGATAAATCAAAACAACTTAAAAATGGGAACTAAATATAAAATAATATTCGTTGGAGCAGGAGTTGCAAATTTAGTTGCAGCAAATAGGCTTTTAGATTATTCAGTTAGCGACTTTATAATTCTTGAGCAAGGTGATAAAATAAATAATAGAAAATGTGTTGGTGAAACAATAAACTCTTGCAAGAAATGCCGTACAGGTTGTTCAACCCTTCAAGGTGTTGGAGGTGCTAATGCTCTTCATGGTAATAAATTATGCTATTTCCCTGCAAGTAATAAAATATCAGATTCATTTTCAATAAATGAGATTAATACAGCTCTGAGATACTTAAATGATGTTGCATATCCGTATTTTGATATATGCTACAATTCAAATGTAACTAAACAGAAATTTAATAAGAAACATTACAATTCTGATGTCCTCAGTAAAAGTGAATTTAAAAGTCTCATTAAAAAACTTACACATAGAGTTGAGGAAAAAATTTATACTTCAATAAAGGTTAGCGAAATTCTTAAAACAAATGATTCATTTTTATTGAAGACTGAAAGCGGGATTGATTTTATCTGTATTAATTTAGTTTTAGGCACAGGACGTTCATCCTATAAATTTATTAAATCTCAATTCGAAAAAATTGGATTAAAATATAGTTCTCAACCTCAAGATATTGGTATAAGAATTGAAACTAACAAAGAAAACTTTAGTGAAGAGTATTACTACCAGGTTGATCCTAAATTTAAATTCAATTGGCCTGGATTAGGAGAAGGTCGCACTTTTTGTGCACATAACCAAGGGATGGTTGTTCCCGTGAAGTTTGGAAATTCCTTTTTTGCTGATGGTGCTTTTGGAGATAAATTCACTAAAAAAAATAATATTGCTTTAATGGTAAGAATTAAAAAACCATTACTTGATACCGATATAGAATCTTGGTGTCAAGAAATAAATAAATATGCTAATAACTCTTTAGTAATTGGAAATGTCAGTCTAAACCAACCTAGTTTAGATGTAGTTTCAAAAATTTTGAGTCTAATCCCAAATTTCCCAACAAAGCAACATAAGCAATTAATGCAAAACCTATTGTTGAAATTATTTGTTGGAGAAAATAAAATCTTAAATATAAAGAAATCTTATGAGTCTCATTTAACAATCTATGCGCCCGCAATTGATCGTCAATGGATTGTTCCCAAGTTAAATGATGACTTTTCGACTATAACAAATAATAATTTATATGTTCTTGGTGATGCAATTGGTAAATCTCGCGGATTTGTACAGGCAATGTTCTCTGGAGCTATATGGGCGGATAGATTTAGTTTAAATAAAAATTCTAAAACAAAAGTTGAATGGTTAAATTTGGTGTAGCAGGATATCCTATTGCATTCTCTGAATCAAAATACAAGAAAGACCGGACTAAAATATTTGAATGGTTGAATGATTTAAATTTAGATGCCTTTGAAGCTCAAATGACATATGGACCGAGAACTTCAAAAGAGAATTGCCAATTAATAAGAACACTTTCTGAAAATTTAAATATTAAGGTATCAGTCCATGCTGCATATTACATAGTATTAACTTCTGATGATAAATTAAAAGTTGAAAGGTCGATAGAAACATTACTTAAAACATTTGAATTGGCTGATATCATGGGTGCAGATATTATTGTACTACACCCTGGTCCATTATATAATCAAGACGCAAAGCAGGTAATGGATCGTTTATTAGAGAATCTTGAACTTTTTTTTCAAAGACTAGGTAAACCTCATATTGGTTTATTTTTAGAGACCGCAGGTAAGAAAGGTCAACTAGGTTCTGTAGAAGAGATAATTCATTTATCAAAACAAATAGACGGCTGTTTTCCATGTATTGACTTTGGGCATGTTCATGCAAGGGCTGGAGGAAGTCTAGGTAACAAGGAATCTATTAATAATCTATTTGAATTAATGAAGAAAAATGGTTTGTTTAATTCAAATTCTCGAATTCATTTTCATTACACCCCAATTGACTATGGTCCAAAAGGAGAAATAACACACAAAGCAATTGATGATCATTACCCAAACAACAACCAAACGACTTTGGACTTTTTCAATGATAGTCCCAAAGATGACTTTTATCATCCGAGATTTGAGCCAATTGTGAATAATCTAATTAATTTAAACTCTGAGTTTATTGTTATTTCTGAGACACATAATAGCCAAGAAATTGGAGCAATGGCTATGAAAAAGCATTATCAAAAAATCAAAGGATTGTAAAATGTATCGTTTATCAATTTCTGGCACTCATTCAATTGGGAAAACGACATTAGTTAATAGTGTTAAAAATTTTATTGATGACAAGCATGTCAAAATTATACCTGAAATTGCACGGTTTCTTATAGACAAAGGATTTAAACTTAATCAAGATATAACAGAGTATGGAATAGTCAATTATATCACAGAGTATTTATATCATGAGAGAATAACAGAATCGGATGTTGTGATTTCAGATAGGTCATTAATAGATTTATTGGCGTATGTAAAAACAAATAATTCTCCTAAGATTAGACATACATATTTTAGATTAATTGAGGAAGTTGTTTTTGAAGAATCAAAAAGGTTCGATTGTTATGTTTATATCCCTGTCGAATTTGAATTAATAAAAGATAATGTAAGATCATCAGACAGATCATATCAAATACAGGTTGATAAAACATTTATCCAATTGTTCGCTTATTATAATATTCAACCTGTTATTATTGCTGGCTCAATCGAAGAAAGAACAAATAAATTTCTAAAATTAATTGATGGTAAATACTAATCGATATAAAGGATTATTGTTTTTACAGTCAAGTGATTTGCCTGTCCCGTCATTTCATAAAATATCAACTAAAACTAATATCAATGATGATCTTTCTCTCGATTTTGCACCGTTTGGGTGGACAATTCGAACCTGCAAAGTAAATGGAATAAGAGAATTTAATCTTTTCTATAAAAACAATATCTCGTTTCCTGAATTAAAAAAAATACTATTGGAGAGACTTGATAAATTTAATGATGAGTTTTATATAATTTACCACTCATGGGATTTTGACTTTTCATTTAATATTGTCAAAGATAAAGACAAATACATTATTGAAGGAGACTTAGGCTCTCAGAAAGAAATTTCGTTAGGAACAAATGCTCCAAAGTTTTCATTAATATTCAATTCTCACACATTAAACATTCAACAATCATTTTTGACAACTCCTTCAATTAAAGTTAAAAATGGCATTTTACGAGCACTGAGAATGTTGAGAAAAAATGTATTAATAGATAGGTATTATACAGAAGTAGCGATTACAAAACAAAAGCAAATGTTTTTTTATGAATTTACAGATATTTCATATTTATAGTCGGCACACACAGCCAAGCACATTTGCAATTCACACGAGCCAACGCTCAGACCTAAAATTGCAAAAGAGCTCGTCTGTTTCCCAACGCTTTTTTGCCGACCCGAAAAAACAAAATTGGGACAGTGCTAAAATTGAAAATACAATGACTGAAAAATAAAGCCCAGCAGGTAATCGAGTAGACGACTCCGTCAGCAAGCACTAACGGGAACACCTCTCCCTCCACCCCAGCATACGATTTTAGTTCCGGGCTTTATTCACTATAATAATGGTAAAAATATTTTTGTCAGAAATTAGCAAAACAGTTCATATATAATGGTTGAAATCAAAATCCTGCGACCCGAATTGAATTTATTTCCAGATGATCTTATAAGAATGCCTGATCATATTCATGGTATAATTATTATTCGATGTAGCTGCGCTGGATATTTCGGTGATATTGACCCCCATTTCGGAGATACTGACCCCCTTGGTTAGGTTTTAATTCAAAGAACAGTTTTTTACTGACATTTTTACCGTTTTCTTCTTAAACTTTCTCCTTTAAGTTCTATTCTAAACGAAGTATGGATTAATCGATCCAGGATAGCATCAGCAATGGTGGCTTCACTTATTATATCGTACCAGTTTGCCACCGGTATTTGACTGGCAATAATCGTGGAAGACCTTCCATGCCTGTCTTCAATGATTTCCATTAAATCCAGTTGATGCTGTCTTTCCATGTTTGTTAATCCAAAATCATCCAGGATAAACAAAGATGTCTTTGCAAGTTTATCAAAAAATTTCAGGATATTACCTTCCAGACGGGCCATTTTTACCCTGAGCATGAACTTTTGGGTGTTAAAGTAAGCAACCGTGTAACCATGAGCACAGGCCTGATGTCCTAATGCAGAAGCGAGGAAAGATTTTCCGCAACCGGTAGCCCCCGTGATCAATAATGATTCTCCTTTAGTAATATAATTACAAGTGGCAAGATCGGTTATTAATGCTTTATCCAGTCCCCTGGATGAGTCAAAATTGATTTCTTCTATACTGGCCTGATAGCGGAACCTGGCATTTTTCAGCAGGCGTTCAAAGCGGCTGTTTCTACGCTGTTCTTCTTCTGCCTGTAGCAATATTTCCATTCCATCATGAAAGGATAATTCATGTATCCTACGGGTCTCCATCATTGCTTCCCAACTTTGAAGCATCCCTTTTAAGCGTAATTCTTTGAGTTTTGTTTCGATTTCTGTCATAAGATTAAAATTTAATGTTTAACTGTTTATAATATTCTTTCCCCCGGATATTCTCATGCTCCGGTAAAGGTGCAGGAGGAGTTTCCTGTTCAGGATATTTGTTCATATTTTCTATAATCTTCATTAAAAAGCGGTAAGAGTAGGTTTTACATTCCAGGGCTTCTTTACAGGCCCTGGAGAAGATTTCCGGGTTTGTTTTCCTGTACAGGTTAAATAATCCATCACAGGTCTTGTAGTTTTGCTCCGGATACCTTCCACCCTGAAAAAGCGATTCTACTATTTGGTGTAATTCATTTGTCATTTTACCTGCCCTGGCAATATAATATTCAGGACTCCGGTCCAGGTAGTGCTGATGATGAGAACATAAATGCTCCCTGATCGTGGTATAGCCATAGAGTCTGTAATTTCTTTGATGGATAGCTACCTGTTCTCCTTTAGCATATATACGAACCATCGAACGAGTATAAATAACTTTCACCCTTTCTCCTATCCAGCGATAAGGGACACTGTAATAATGCTTATCACAGCTCAGGCGGATATGGTTATTTTTGGCAACCTTTAATTCCCTGTAATACTTAATCTCATATATTTCCCGGGGAAGAGCTTGTAAAAGTGGTTTTTCATTGGCTAAAAAGCATTCTTCACGGCAATAGGGCTTTTGCTGCATACGGGTCTGATTGTGCCTGCGGTTAAATTCAGCAATGGCCCGGTTAAGTGAATAAAGGTCAAAAAACTGCATGTTCCTGATCTTTGCATAGATCCTGGAGTAAGCCATTTTTACCTGGTTTTCAACCAGGGCTTTATCTTTGGGTTTTGCTGCCCTCGCGGGGATAATGCTCATGCCGTAGTGGTTACAAAAGTCTTCAAGCGCACGGTTAACATCAGGTTCGTAACGGTTTGCTTTTATAATTGCTGCCTTTAAATTATCCGGTACCAGGATCAGGGGAACGCCTCCCAGGTATTCCAAACACATTCTTAATGCATATATAAAATCCTCGATATTTTGACTCCTTACTGCAAAAACAAAGGAGTAATCTGAGTATGGCAAACAGGCAACGAAGACCGGGCACCAGATGATCTCCCCGGTCTGCTTGTCAACATAAGACAATTTTTTCCCTGCAAAATCAACAAATAATTGCTCTGCGGGCTGATGTGTTAATACCATTGAGGGATTGCGGGCTATCAACTGTTGCTTCAAGTGATAACAAAACTGCGTGTAACCATATCCCCGGGGATACCCGGCCTTATATTCTTCCCACAAAACCATACGGTTAACCCCATGACGGCTCAGTTCTTTCTCAAAATAGTCCAGATGGGATTTGAAGTGGTCAAAACGATCCTGTTTGTAAGCTGGATTGCCTCTATGGAACTTCTTCTCTAACTCAGGGTCTTCCAGGGCTAATAAGTCTTCAAATTCCATCCTGATTCCCGGGAGTTTATCTATATAAGTGTTTATTCCGGGAGTATTGACCCATTGTTCCGGAGTATTGACCCACCCCTTGAGAAGGGCTATCTCCTTTTGGGCAATTCGTAGTTAAAGAACGTGATGTTGGTTTTCCGTTTTACAAAGCTATTATTTTTTCTTTTCTCTGTTTCTTCTCAAAGACTCACCTGTTAGTTCTATTCTGTGAGCTCCATTAACAATTCGGTCCATTATTGCATCGGCAACAGTGTTCTCACCTATTAATTCATACCATTTATCCACTGGGAGTTGTGAGCTAATTACTGTTGATTTCTTGTCATATCTGTCCTCAATAATCTCAAGCAATATCATTCTGGATTCATTGTCGAAAGCCTGAAGACCAAAGTCATCCAATATAAGCAGGTTTTGTTTTTCGATCTTATCAATTTCTTTGAAGTATCTATCATCAGCTTTTGACATTTTAAGCCATGATATCAGTTTCTGCATGTTAAAGTATCTGACTTTATAACCTCTAAGACATGCCTGATGACCTAATGCTGAGGCCAGGTAGCTTTTCCCTACACCTGTTTGGCCGGTAATAAGTATGTTTTCTCCCTTTGCGATATAAGAACAATCAGCATAACGTAGGAAGGCTGACTTATTCAGATTTCTATTTGTTGTAAAATCAATTTGTTCTACAGTTGCTGACTGCCTGAACCGTGCGGCTCTTATATGTCTGCTTACCTTTCGGTTTTCGCGGTCTTCCCACTCAGCCTGGATCAGTGTATGAATAAACTCATCAGCACCGAGTTGATCTATTTGCTTGGTGTTTAGTAGCATTTCAAAAGATTGTTGCATGCCATAGAACTTCATTTGGTTCATTTTGTTTAATGTAATCTCATTCATTGGTAACTATTTATTGGTTATTTATAATAATTTGCCCCTCTGATATTATCATGAAAGGGTATTTGTTTTTGTTCTTGTTGGTTATTCATTGGCAGTTTGTCGTAATTATTGATAAGTATTTTCTTAATGGTCATATAACTGTAATTACCATAACTCTCAGCTCTCTGGCATGCTTTTACTAACCTCTCATTTCCATATTTCTTCCCCAGGTTAAAAATGCCTCTGCAACTACGGTAAGCCTGTTCCGGATAATAGGCCTTATTAAGTATCCGTTGTATATAGCCTTTTACTGATTCTGATATTTTTTCGGCCTGGAGAAGAAAACTTTCCGGGCTCCAATCAAGTACTACCTGGTGTGTTGATGGAAGATGGGCAGCCACAGTAGTGTACTTATATGGTCGTTTATCTCGCTGGTGAAAAGCTATCTGCTGGTGGTTGTAAAAAATGCTTACATAATCCCGGGTGTAGTTAATTTTGAGCTTCTTCCCAATATATTGATAAGGAGCACTATAATAATGTTTATCACACTTTAGATAAACATAAGAGTTTTTCATTAGGGTTGCCTGTGCATATTCCCTTATCTGGTATCTGTCAGGGTTCAATGGCTTAAGTAATGGCTTCTCATCTTTCTCAAACAGTTCACTACGTGACTCCGGCCGTTTCTGTAATGGCCGACTATTAAGAGTTTCCAGCTTTAGCCATATTTCCTCATTTAGTATAAATTGATCATCAAAGACCTCATTCCTGAGTGGTGCAAATATGTGGGAGTATACTATTCCAACCATTCTTTCCACCCATGCTTTATCCCGTGGTTTTCTGCTTCGGGCCGGGAGAATAGCCACCTCATGATGTTCTCCAAATTCCGCCAGGTTTTTATTCAGTAATGGTTCGTAGTTATCTGCTTTGGTTACTGCACTTTTAAGGTTATCAGGTACAATAACAGCAGGAACTCCTCCCAAATAACGTAAAGCATTTTCAAGGCAAGAGATGTAATCCTCTTTACGTTGGCTGTCACAAGCCTCCACATAAGTAAAACCGCTATAGCCCAGAGTTGCTACGAATACCTCCTTTTCACTGATTTCTCCTGTTTTTCTGTCAACTATCTGAAGTTTGTGACCAGTAAAGTCAACGTAGAGTTTATCGGCTGGTTTCTGGTCTATGTGAAGAGTTACTTCGTTAGGTTTTAAGTATTCCTGCAAATGATAGCAAAACTGTGAGTAACTGTACCCTTCCGGCATCTTGTCTTTATACTCAAGCCATAATAATTGCCGTGTTACTCCCTTTCTGTATAGCTCACTCTCAATATATGGAAGCCATTCTCTGAACTGATCATACCGGGTCTGATTAGTATCAGTCAATGTTGAACCTTCCAAAGAAGGCAGGTCATTCCTTATAATGGATCTGACAGTATTCCGGGATATATTCATCTGTCGGGCAATTTCATGAATGCTGATACCCGATGAATGCAAACGTTTTATATGTTTTTTAGTCCCCATTTCAATTTTCTTATATGCCATTGAACTTAGATTTGATATGAATATTCAAATCAAATCATTAATTCTTTTGCCATAAAAGGAGATGGGTCAATGTGCCGGAATGGCAGATTGAAGCTGGTTTTTAAGGGGGGCAATATGCCGGAATGACACCTAATTTACCTGGGTCAATACTCCGGAACAATGGGTCAAAGGTGTCCGGAATGGTGGGTCAACGCTTTCCGGAATATACAATATAAGATTTAACCGTATTACGGCTTATGCCTAAGTTCCTGGCTATAGCTTTTTTACCCATTCCCTGAGAGTGTAACTTTAATAATTGTTTGATCTGACTCATAGGTTTTATTTTTCCTGCCATTAGTAACTGCCTTTAGGATTAAAAAATCGCTAAGGAATTAAAATCTAAGGAATCCAATAAGGGGGGTCAGCATGCTCCGAATTAATTGCGGCGGCGGCGCAGATTTCTTTTAATCAAAGCAGCTACATTTTAATTTTCTTATAGGGGGGGTCAGTATCTGCCGTAATGACAGTTGGAAAATCAGGTTTCTATTCAAAAATCATTATTTCTCGATCCGAATTGGGGGGTCAGTATGCTCCGAATTATCCAGCTGCGCCAGGCCTGGCGCAGCTACGAACAGGAATATATTAAAAATTACGAATAAATTTGGCCATCAACACAATAATATCCCGTCAATTATCCGTGGATCTAAATCTGCCGTAACAATAGCTGCCCGAAAAATTAATCCTGAATTTGAATGGCAGGCAAATAAGAATATTCCGGTTTTGTGCCATTTGAAATTAATTGACATAAAAACCTCTTATAAACAGTAGAAATTGATAAATTTATGTGATGAAAGCAGTTTTTGCACAGGCTCACGTTAGTCAGAATTTAATATCTCCGTATGATCTTAAAAGTACTTCCATGAAAAACAAGGTTATCCTCCTGCTTGTGTTCGTATTACTGTCTGATTTGGTACTTTTTTCACAATCAGTACAAGACCTGGAATCAGAACTAAAAGATAACCCTATTTCAAATATACTACTAACAAGAAGGGTTGCAAAAGAGTTATTAAAGATAGATAGATATAATGAAACGGGGATTCACTGTCTTGTTGCTACATTCTATCCAATAAAAGATTCAATAAGTATTTTTTTCGATAATTTAATAAAGTCTGATCCTGAAAACCCAATACCATATATTCTTAGAGCAAAGTACGAATACTACAATCAACACGAATATGACTCTAGCAATGTGACATTTCTTAAAAAAGCATATCAGCTTGATAAAAATAATATAGAAGCGAATTTCCTTTTAGGTATTACGTACTATTATATGTTCATTGATAATAAAAATGATGGAAATAAAAAATATTACGCAATAAACTCCAGACATTATTTGACTAACCTCAATGAACTTGATAAATGCTTTATTAATGAAACAAGATATCCATTAACTCAAATATCTAAATATCTTAATGACAGCATTATAATTTCAAATCAAGACTATACGGCATGTCCCGGGGAATATTATTATCCGTTAGAACTACTGGTTAATTTACCTTTCGGATGGGAAACAAACTTTGAATTTAATGTCATTGAAGCTTTTGATATAGGGAAAATTTATGACAGGGCATATTCAAAAAACTTAAAAGCTTTACAAGAACCCAGATTATTTGACCAATCCAATGGGAAAAAGATTTATAGATTTACCTGGCTAAGGTCATTTCATAATCCAATAGTAATTGGTTTGGAAAATAATAATGACTCGATAGCATTATATTGGAAAGTGTGTGATGGAACAGGAGGACATGAGCCGGGCAACTTATTTATCGATAAATCGAAGGAATTATCGGTAACAGTATGGAATGAATTTAATACGTTAATAGAAAAATCATCATTGTGGAACATAAAAAATACAGACAATGGGGATATTGGTATTGATGGGGCATGCTGGATTCTGGAAAGGAAGAATGGAAATACATATAATGTTGTTGATATATGGTCACCAAAAGAAAATGATGATTTTAAAAAATACTGTATGTATTTATTGAATTTAACAGATTTAGAAATACCTAAAAGTGAAATATATTAAAAGAAAACTTTGCCTAACATGCTAAACCAAATTGCTTTCGCAAATTATGATAATAAACAGCTTTACCTGGGCTTCGAGCCAAAACGTGTCAGAACATGGTCGTTAAACGCAATTTGGCTCCGCCCTTGCGGGCTTTACTTCCGCTAAGAGCAAGCTCTTACGGAATCGCCCTCAGTGCGGAACTTCGTTTAGCGCAGCGTTAGCAATCATATTTAGAACAACATGCTCAAAATTAGAAGTCTAATAAAGAATCCTTTCTTCCTGGCTACCTTGCTCGCTTTAATAGTTGTAGCTTCATTGGTTATTGGAGGTACAATAAGGTTATTGACTGGATACACTGGTATAATTCTGGGTACTTTCTTTTTATGGATTACTTACAATGCAGGCATTCGATCCTTCAAAGGACGGTTAATTGGATTGTTATATTTCATAATAACATTTCATATACTTTTATTTTTAATTACTCTTATCCTATTCAGAGATATAGGTTATTCATTAACAAGACTACCTTACTTTCTGATCTATTTTTCTGTTGCTGGACTTCTAATAAATCTATTAATGACTATGAAAAAAGGACACAAAATTGCAATCGCTATACTTTCCATTCTAACCATCCTTTTTATATTATATTCCTTTGTGCAAAATATTGAGGCCGAGAGATTCAGGAAGGAATTACTGGAATCGCAGCAAGAAATATGGGATCAAAGGGACCAAATAGATAGCTTGGTAAATGAGTTAGATAAATATAGAGAATAATAACAAATACGATTGCTAGTCGAGTAGGTAAAGGGGAATCTCACCCCTAAACCTCTCATGACAGTCTCCCGTCATACGGCTCTTATTATGCAGTCAGTCTGCTTCAGGTAAGTTGCCTGCCAAGTGTCCAGTGGTAGAACAAATATGGATAGTGATTGCAAACACGACGTAACCATTCAGTTGCTTTCTCCTTACTGCGTAGCGTATTCACATGCTGAGCACACACAATATTTCGTCCCTAATTTTTAACTCTTTTATTACCAAATTCCTACTTTTTACAATAAACTTTAATAACTTTATTTCAGTTCTGCAAAAACTATGTATAAAATACTTATGTGTTAGGTAATATTAAGATGAAAGTGAAAGAGCAACACGGAAACTGGATATACATAACTCCGATTTATAGACTTGAAATTTCAACTAAATTGAATGGAGAATTTCAAATTGGAAGGGTATTGTTTGTAAATAAGAAGAAAATCCCATTTATCAGAAAAAGGTTGGGTTTTCCGTGTGTTTTTTCAAAAGTAACGAATACTTCACCAATAAAGGATTTCTTTGAAGAGGCGAATACTTATGCAGTTTTACCGTTTAGTGGAATTCCAAGAGATAGAGAGTATGAGTGCCGAAAAATAGTGGAAGAAGCAATAAATATTCTATCATTTTCACAACTAGGATATTGCACAAGAAGAAATAATTCCCAATTTGGTTTAGTAAAGCAGCGAGGAATAGTTATAAACTATATTTTAAATAAAGACGAGTTTAAGGCAAATCAAAATATTTCTGTTGAAAGTAAAGTTTTACCATTTAGATTAGATGAAAATTGGAAACGTTTTCATAATTCATTTTTCTTTTTTGACCTTATAGCGATTATTTCGTCATCATCTAAGATGCAGAAAAAATGGAAAGAAACAATAATTCGGGCAGCTGCTATGGCAGGAAAGAGTATGAGCTCAAGAGATTTGGAGTATAGTTTTTTATGGAATATGATTATTGTTGAAATGTTGCTTACGGAGCAAGGCGATAAGTATTCTGATAATTTGCCTGAAAGAGCAGAAGCATTTATTGGATGGGTAGGTTATTGGAACGAGAAAAAGTTTGAAGAGAGAATTAGGAATGTTTATAAAAAGAGATGTCAATTTGTTCATGACGGTAACTCTGAAAATATTACAGTAGAAGATGTATTGTTTACCGATGACTTGGTTTTTAACCTCATGTGGAATATTGTCAGCCATATAAAAATATTTCCAACAAAGAAAAGTGTAATTGAATTTTCAGATAAGGTAAAGGCTGAGAAATTGTTAGGCATTAAATCTAAAACTCAACCTAAAACTTTAAAATTCATGAATAGAGAAACAGATGATAGTGAATTGATTCGTATATAGATTAAAATATATAGAAAATCACTTTGCCTAACATCAAACCTGCTTAAGTAACTATTATGATAATAAACAGCTTTAACCGGGCATTGAGCCAAAACGTGCCTAAACGCAATTTGATCCCGCCCTTGCGGGCTTTATTGTATGACCGGGCAAGCCCGGCAGCCTTCGCCCTCAGTGCGGAGCATTGTTTAGCGCTGCGTTAGGGATAATGCTAAAAAAAGAGTCAACCGCACAAATTGCACATTTGGTTTTTGCCGACACAAAAAGGCTGACCCCAAAATACCAAAAGATCAATTTTATTTCCAACGCTCAGAGACAAGAAGTATCTTTGGATTTATAAATAAATACAGAGATGAAATTTGTGGAATTTATTTTAATTAACAGAATGTGTGAATTAAATTTTGCAAATTAATAAATGGATATTACTTTTGCAAATAGAAAGTTAGAAAAGTACGGTAATAATTTCACCCTTGCACAAAGAAAACTTGGCAATGAAAGAGCGACAAAGTATCATCAAAGATTGGGCGATATAAGAGACATTGACAGTTTTGCAGAATTAGAGACCTTACCGGGTAACTTTCATCCATTAACAGCAAACAGAAATGGACAATGGGCTTGTGATTTAGACCATCCTTACAGACTTGTATTTGAGCCTGCTGTTAATCCGGTTCCTTGTAATGAGCATGGAACACCTATTTTATCTGAAATGAAAGTAGTTGACATAATTGAAATCGTTGACTATCATTAAAAAAACTTTAATGATGCTTGCAAATCAATATAAACCGGACGTAGTTTTTCACCCTGCTACTACCTTAAACGAGAAGCTGGAAGAAATGGGTATGAGTATAAAAGAATTTGCTCTCAGAACAGGAAAACCTGAACAGACTATTATTGCTGTATTGAAAGAGGAAAGGTCACTTACCCCTGAGATGGCAATTCTTTTTGAAAATGTAACACAAATACCTGCTAAATTTTGGATTAACAAACAGGCACGTTATAATGAATACGTTGCTCGCAAAAAGCAGGGACAAGCAGTGGAAGAAGCCATTGAATGGGCAAGAGAATTTCCTTATCCTCAAATGGCAAATCTCAATTGGGTACCACCTACCCGGAAAATTGAAGAGAAAACCATAAATATGCTTAACTATTTTGGTGTGGCATCTCATCATGCATGGGAAAAACTTTATGTGGAAACTGATTTAAAAGTGGCTGCATACACTTCACTTAAACAAACACATGAACCACATGCCATTTCTGCATGGTTAAGAAAAGGCGAATTGCAAGCCAAACAGATTGCAACACCTGAGTTTGATGCTAAAAAACTAAAAAGCAATATTCCGCAAATGCGGCAATTGATGGTAGAGCAACCTATTGATTTTTTTGAGCAATTACAAAAACTTTGTTTTGAAGCAGGAGTAATTTTATTGTTTACACCCAAATTACCCAAAGTGCCATTAAGCGGTTCTACACGTTGGATAAACAACAAACCATTGATACAATTAACAGCACGCTACAAAAAGAATGATAGTTTTTGGTTTACTTTTTTTCACGAACTCGGACATATATTATTACATGGTAAAAAATATATATCTCTTGAAAATGTTGATTTTGAGGCAGCCGACCCTGTAAAAGAAGAAGAAGCACACCAATTTGCCATTAAATATACATTTACTCACGAACAAGAGAACGAAGTACTGGAAAATGAAGTTATTACCGAACAGGATATTATTGATTATGCCAAAAAATTCAATACACACCCTGCTATAATTATAGGACGATTGCAATATGATGGCCATATCCCTTATAGCGTAGGAAGACAATTTACGGAACCTATTGACTTAAACCCTGAGAACTAATTTGGTGATGATTAAATTGTAAGCATACCTAAAAGCCATACACATTTGCAATTCGCACGTGCTAACGCTTTACCAAAAATTGCAAAAGAGTATGTCTTGCCAACCCATGGGGAGACAGTGAAAAACAAAGCACATACCCCAAAGTCGAGCGGTAGAGACGTCATGCCTGGCGTTTCTACATCTTACACGGATGAAGGATTGATAAAATGATGATAATAAATCCGGCTGAAATAACCTCAGGCAAAAACTGATTCCCCGGGCGGTAACATATCCTGTTAATATTTTTTCATTCTTTTATTACCATATAGATATTCTATATCAGGCTGATTTAGTAAATTAGTCATAACTAACAATATGGATCATGTCTCATGCTTATGGCTTTTGCACGGAAACATTTACGGGACAAGTGCTATCAGGAAGGAGAACAGTGCGTCAGCCTCCGACTGGGATGAGATTCGGGAGAAAGTTCGGAGAAAAGTTCGGGGGAAGTTCGGAGAAAATAGTAGAGTTGATTTTCGGGAACCAATACATATCCGCTTTTGAAATGGCAAAAATAATAGGCATCACAGAAAGAGCGGTAGAAAAACAATTGGCAAGACTGAAAGGGAAAAACATTATCGACAGGGTTGGACCGGATAAAGGAGGCTACTGGAAAATAAATGCGTAAACGAACATGAAAACCAGAAGTTATAGAATTTACTTTCTACTATTCATGATTTTACCACTCTTGACTAGTTGTAAATTTGACTACTTAATCTATTGTACTCATATTTCACCTGAAAATGAAGATTATAATTACGTAGTATATACAGACAATAGAGGAATTGGAGATATTGAATTCAGTGTTTTAAAAGTAGAGAAAGAGTATAATCCGAAAAATTTAGAATTTAAATGGGGATTTAATGAGCGTGATACAGTTGCTGAAAAATGGATTAAAGAAAGAACCTTACTCGCAAACTACTCCGAGGCTGGATATAATACCAATAACGAAGAACTAGATTTAGTTGACGGCAGGTTTTTGGTTTTTTCTCGAGGAAACATGAATTATGGACTTTATGATTTAAAAGCTGATAGTGCTGTTTTTAATGATTATTCTCCGTGGCATTCCTGGTTAGAAACTTATGAAAAACCAGATGATAAATACGATGCCAAAAGAGAGAAAGCCAGTTATGACAAGTGGATTCTAGAGAACTACGAAAAGAAGATTAAAGAATATATTGAGAAAAATAAATAAGCACAAAATAAGGTTTGTGCTGACTCTCATTCTTGGACCTTCATTTGGATATCGCTTTTGATAAATTTCAGCAGCTTTTTCAGATTATAGGCACAGGCGGCCATTTGAAATTAATTGGCTAAAAAACCTCTTATAAACAGTAGAAATTGATAAATTTATGTGATGAAAGCAGTTTTTGCACAGGCTCACGTTAGTCAGAATTTAATATCTCCGTATGATCTTAAAAATACTTCCATGAAAAACAAGGTTATCCTCCTGCTTGTGTTCGTATTACTGTCTGATTTGGTACTTTTTTCACAATCAGTACAAGACCTGGAATCAGAACTAAAAGATAACCCTATTTCAAATATACTACTAACAAGAAGGGTTGCAAAAGAGTTATTAAAGATAGATAGATATAATGAAACGGGGATTCACTGTCTTGTTGCTACATTCTATCCAATAAAAGATTCAATAAGTATTTTTTTCGATAATTTAATAAAGTCTGATCCTGAAAACCCAATACCATATATTCTTAGAGCAAAGTACGAATACTACAATCAACACGAATATGACTCTAGCAATGTGACATTTCTTAAAAAAGCATATCAGCTTGATAAAAATAATATAGAAGCGAATTTCCTTTTAGGTATTACGTACTATTATATGTTCATTGATAATAAAAATGATGGAAATAAAAAATATTACGCAATAAACTCCAGACATTATTTGACTAATCTCAATGAACTTGATAAATGCTTTATTAATGAAACAAGATATCCATTAACTCAAATATCTAAATATCTTAATGACAGCATTATAATTTCAAATCAAGACTATACGGCATGTCCCGGGGAATATTATTATCCGTTAGAACTACTGGTTAATTTACCTTTCGGATGGGAAACAAACTTTGAATTTAATGTCATTGAAGCTTTTGATATAGGGAAAATTTATGACAGGGCATATTCAAAAAACTTAAAAGCTTTACAAGAACCCAGATTATTTGACCAATCCAATGGGAAAAAGATTTATAGATTTACCTGGCTAAGGTCATTTCATAATCCAATAGTAATTGGTTTGGAAAATAATAATGACTCGATAGCATTATATTGGAAAGTGTGTGATGGAACAGGAGGACATGAGCCGGGCAACTTATTTATCGATAAATCGAAGGAATTATCTTTAACAGTATGGAATGAATTTAATACGTTAATAGAAAAATCATCATTGTGGAACATAAAAAATACAGACAATGGGGATATTGGTATTGATGGGGCATGCTGGATTATGGAAAGGAAGAATGGAAATACATATAATGTTGTTGATATATGGTCACCAAAAGAAAATGATGATTTTAAAAAATACTGTATGTATTTATTGAATTTAACAGATTTAGAAATACCTAAAAGTGAAATATATTAAAAGAAAACTATGGCTAACAAGCTAAACCAAATTGCTTTTGTAAATTATGATAATAAACAGCTTTAACCGGGCATCGGGCCAAAACGTGCAAGAATAGCCCTCAGTGCGAACTTAGCGAAGCGATCTCACGAACGGAAGTGAGTAAACTTCGTTTAGCGCTGCATTGTATGCCATGTTAAACAAATTATTATGTTATATGCAGAAAACTGTAACAATATTGGTTTTAATACTTTTAGTAAGTTGCTGTCAAAATAGCAATACTGACAATAAATCTGATATATATATTTCAAGAAGTGACTTCGGAGAAGTTGATAATCAGATATCAAAAAACGTTTTAGACTCAATAATCAACGCTTTACCTTATTGGAGACTTGACAATTTTAAAACTACTGATTTTGCAGAAAGCTATGCTGTTGAATTTTTAAGAGATGGACTTAGATTAGAAGGACTTAACCCTGGTGAGTTTATAATCCTTGGAACCGAAAGGGAAAACGATTCAACAATCGTGTTTCAATTAAACCATATTGACTTTTATGTTTATAATTACAATCTTGATAAAAAAAATTATGAATTGTCAAAAAATCCTACACCTGACGGAATTTATGAAGAAATTCCTCCTATAACTGGGAATGTATCAGGATATGAGGGTTGGTATAAAATTGATTTTGTAAATAATAAATTAGAAATAGAATATGCCCAATGAAAAACGGCACCAAATAACTAAGCATTCTGATTACATGCAATGCAGAGCCTCCTGATTCCATGTTCCGGGTTTTTATGGTTCTGCAAAGCGCATAGCGCGAAGAACATAGAGCAAAAAAAGTCATAGTTAGCGTTGAGCATTGAGGGTAATGTTAACTGTTAATTCGTTACTTGTTTTCTCTGTGTGTCACCGTGGTACTCCGTGTGCTCCGTGGTGAAATGCTTTTATTAAGGTTAAGTTGAATCTCCTTTTAAACTTATTCTAAACTTTTCTTAACTCCTTCTCAACCTTCTCCTTTAGCCCTTTGTCTTTTTAATAATCACCCCCATATCTAATAATTTTGTAAATTAGTAACAATGAATCATATAAAGGATGTTGCTAAACGTAATTGGCTTCGCTCCGGTTTGATCCTTCCCTTGCGGGCTTTACTTCCGCTAAGAGCAAGCTCTTGCGGAATCGCCCTCAGCTCGGAGCTCCGCTTAGTACTTCATTACAAGCGACTTAAGACGAGATACTACCTGGCAATATTGATATTAATAACAGGATTTTTGAGTGCATATAGCCAAGAATCTGATTTTATGATTAAAGGAAAATTGATTTCTTGCTCAGATACAAAAGATAAACCGAGTGGACACATCTACTTATTGAAGAATTCCGTTGTAATAGATTCTGTTTGGACTTACCATCAAACTCTTTTCGGAGATATTTTCTGGACAAATGGAAAGTTTAAGTTCAAAGGATTGCAAAATGGGATTTATCAAATAAAATATGACACCTATTTTTACACCCAAGATTTCCCGACTTTTGAGATTAATGGTTCTGATTTGAAAGGTATCGAGATTTGTTATGACAAGCTACCTGAAAGATATTTTAAAGAAGAGACAAGTTTGGATAGATTAGAATTAAATGATACTCTGTTTATCAATGTACACATTGCTGCAGGTGGAGAATTTGGTGGGTATGATGAAGGATTTTGGATTGTAAAGGGACAAAATGGATTTAAGTAGATTTTTTCGTCTTCCAAATACTTATGCAATGCAACGAGATACGTCAAAAGTGATTGCTAAATACAAAGAGAATGTAGCTGATATTAAACCAATAACTGAAGATATTGTACTAAGTCAAAGTGATATATTAAAAATCAAAAGATTCCTGATTGAGATAAAACACTATAATGACGATTGGATAAGCAATGCACCAGAGCACTTTTTGATTTATGGGAAAAATGAAATGATTTATCGGATAAAAAATAATTTTCATTATCAACCATATATTGACTTGAGAAAAACAATAAAAAACGGCTTGTAATCGAGTAGATGGCCGGTGAGCTACAACCCACCGTAGCGCCTCACACACACATACTGGCATACAGTTCTCGTACCGGTCTTTGGACACTATAATAATGATAAAATATTTTTGTCATAAATTGGCAAAACAGTTCTTATATAATGGGTTAAATCAAAAACATTACGACCCGAATTGAATTTGGTTCCGGATGATTTTATAATAATGCCTGATCATATTCATGGAATAACAGGGATCAATGAATACAACCAATTTGAAAATAGAAATATTGGGGATTGCGGTAGAGACGCCATGCGTGGCGTCTCTACATCAGACACAAATGATGGATTATTACAAAAAGGGAAAATAAACCAGGGCCACAGAAAAATAATATTCATCCGTGATACGTGGATTCAAATCTGCCGTTACAATGACTGCCCGAAAAATCAATAATGATTTTGGATGGCAAAATCATTATTATTATCGTGCTATCCGGGATTATAATGAATAATTTTTGGGAAACAGGTAAATAATTATTTACCTTTACAGATAGAAACATTGATATGAAATGTTCTGAATTTTTAAAATTATTAAGAAAAGACGGATGGTATCCGGTCTCCCAGGCGGGATCTCATGTAAAGCTAAAGCATGATAGTAAACCCGGGATAATAATCTTTCCTAATCATGGTTCGCAGGAACTAGGTAAAGGATTAGAAAATAAGTTAAAAAAGGATGCAGGTCTAAAGTAAGGAGGTGAACATGAAAACTATGAGAAAAAAGGTTGTATTAATACTGGAAAAGACTGAAACAGGTTTTTCAGCCTATGCTATCGATTACCCTATTTACACTACAGGAAAGACAATCTCTGAAATTCTGGACAATGCTTTTGAGGCAGCTAATCTCTACTTTGAAGAAGATAACATTAAGATCACTCACGACAACATTAAGTTCGAAGTTGACTTCAAGCAATTTTTTAAATATTACAGAGTTCTCAATTCAAAGTTTCTTGCAGAAAGAATAGGTATGAATCCTACCCTATTGTCACAATATGTGCAAGGCAAAAAAAAACCTTCAGAAAATCAGCGAGACAAAATCCTATTCGGTATTCATCAGATAGGACAAGAACTATCAGAAATAAATCTAATACAACGATAACCAGACATTCCGCTCGCATGCAATGCAGAGCCTCCTGATTCCATGTTCCGGGCTTTATGGTTCTGCAAAGCGCATAGCGTGAAGAGCATAGAACAAAAAGGATAAAAGTCGGTCCCGAAATTCTAACACCAGAATGGCGTTTTAGAATTTCGAGGATCCTCGAATCGCAGATTCGGGACAGTCTTCAGTCCACAGTCCGCAGTACATGTTGGTATATTAGTACATTGGTATTGAGCAGACAGCTCATCTCTCATCTCTCTGTATTCTGCCTTAATCCTAATCCCTGGTCCCTGATTCCTAATCCCTTCTTCCCATTTCTTTTTCATCTAAAATGAGTCAGATTATTGAATAAAGACTTTTCTGAGTGGACTCAATTACGGAACACCGGAACAATGGAATAATGTAAATATGCTAACTGCTAATTCGTTACTTGTTTTCTCTGTGTGTCACCGTGGTACTCAGTGTGCTCCGTGGTGAAATGGCTTTATTAAGGCGCAGATACGAACTTTGTTTAGCGCTTAATTATGTGCCATATACGAAAAAAGAGCGAAAAAGTTTGTTGCAATACCAGGAATTGGTATTTTTACAGAAATAATAAAGGGAAATAACTATGGCAAAAAATACATCAATATTGCTCGGAGAATATTTTGAAAACTTCATAAAAGAGCAGGTCAAATCGGGGCGGTTTGCATCGGCGAGCGAAGTTGTGAGAAGTGCATTACGTTTGTTTGAAGAAAAAGAAAACAAGACTAAAGCTCTTGTAGATGAATTGAAAGCAGGAGAAAAATCCGGAATGATCTCAAATTTCAACAGAGAAAAAACACTTTCCGATATTCATGCCAAATATTTAGGCGATGAAACTTGAGATAAGCAAAAAAGCCTTTGAAGATATAGAGCATATTTGGCTTTATACGGCAGAGACATGGTCCAGTGAACAAGCAGATAGATACTACAATCTGATCTTTGACGAGATAGCCTACATTGTAAAGAATCCATTATCGGGAAAAGATTTCAACCGTATCCGAAAAAATTACAGGAGCTCTAAAGTAAAGTCGCATCTGATATTTTACAGATACAGAAAATCAGAGAAAATAGTTGAAATAATCAGAATACTTCATCAAAGTATGGATATAGAGGAAAGATTAAGCGAATAAAATACGGCAGCGCCCAAGCAAATTACTTTTGTAACTTCATGATAATAAACAGCTTTATCCGGGCATCGGGCCTAAACGTGCTGAAATCCCAAGAACCCGGGACTAAATGCAATTTAGTTCCCCTATCTATGCGGGACTTCGTTTAGCGCTGTGTTAGGGTTAAGTGAATGGGCAACTGCGCCTTTGACTTTCAATCAATATTTTTGATTCATATTTCTTATATTTGGATAAAGATTCTTTGATGACAAACGATAAGATTAAAATATTAAAGGACTTAAAAGTTGCTCTGACAAACCGATTAAATGACAATTTAATTGATGTTGTTTTATTTGGCTCTCAATTAACTGATAATAAAACAGATTCTGACTATGATATCCTGATCATTGTAAAAAATAAAACTAACTGGAGACTTGAGAGAGAAATTTCTGATATCTGCTTCGATATTGATTTAAAATATGGGATTCTGACTGACACCCACATTCTAAGCAGAGATGATCTGGATTCTCCAAGAGGGAAACAACCAATTTTTAAAAACGCAATTAAACAAGGATTCTACGCATGATTGATGATAAGGATAGAATAGCATTGATTAAATACCGAATGGAGCAAGCCATAGACACAATCGATGTTGTTGACTTTCTTATTAATTCAGATAAATTAACCGTTGCGGTAAACAGGATTTATTACGGACTTTTTTATTCTGTTACGGCACTGGCGATTAATAATGGATTCGAAACATCAAAACACGCCCAACTTATCGGGTGGTTTAATAAAGAGTTTGTTGCAACAAAAAAGACAGACGTAAAATTCGGCAGTCTTCAGTCCACAGTCCGCAGGTTGATTTGTATATTGGTATATTGGTATATTAGTACATTGGTATTGAGCAGACAGCTCATCTCTCATCTCTCTGTATTCTGCCTTAATCCTAATCCCTGGTCCCTGATTCCTAATCCCTTCTGCCCATTTCATTTTCATCTAAAATGAGTCAGATTATTGAATAAAGGCTTTTCTGAATGGACTCAATTATAGAACGCCGGAACAATGGAATACTGTAAACATGTTAGCTGTTAATTCGTTACTTGTTTTCTCTGTGTGTCACTGTGATACTCCGTGTGCTCCGTGGTGAAATGGCTTTATTAAGGCGCAGCTACGAACTTTGTTTAGCGCTGCATTCGTAATATGGCTGGTAATTTATTGTACGTAAATATCCCGTAAATATTTTTTATATACGGATAATTTACGTACATTTGTAGAAAGCCAGTATTATTATGAGTACACCAATAACAGAACAAGCACGATTTGATGCCAGACTTCCCAAAGAACAAAAATTATTCTTTGAAAAAGCTGCATATTTGGGCGGTTATAGAAATCTGACAGATTTTATAGTAAGAGTGGTTCAAGAAAAAGCCATAGAAATTGTAAAGGAAAAAGAACAAATAATTGCCTCTGAAAGAGATAGCCAAATCTTTTTTGATGCGATAACTAATCCGAAAAAGCCATCTGAAACATTAAAGAATGCTTTAAAAGATTACAATACATTTATCGCAAATTCAAAATAGAAAATGATAGAACTATTAAATAAAAAACACAATCGGAAAGATTTTGATTGCGGCAAAGAGCTGTTGAACAGCTATCTGAAAAATCAAGCAAGTCAAGATGTAAAACGTAAATTATCTGCGTGTTTTGTTTTAATAGAGAATGAAACAAAATCTATTCAAGGATATTATACTCTATCAAACAATAGCATTCCTTTGAGTAGTTTTTCTGAGCAAGTTCAAAATAAATTACCAAAATCCTACACTTCAATCCCTACTACCCTACTTGGCAGACTGGCAATTGATAAAAAGTTTCAAGGACAGGGAATTGGAAAGATTTTATTAATTGACGCTCTTAAAAGAAGTTATGAGGTATCTAAAACAATAGGTTCTTTCGGAATTATTGTTGACCCAATTGATAACGAAGCGAAAAGCTTTTACCATAAGTATGATTTTATTGAGTTGCCTGATAGTAAGAAAATGTTTATTGCAATAAAAACTTTAAAGGATTTATTTGAATAAAAACTCATACTACGCACAATCGAGTAGCCAGCCCACCAGAAAACGCTGACGGGGAGAAGCCATACCACCCGGCGTACGTTGGTCTCGTACCGGGCTTTACCCACCATAATAATAGTAAAATATATTTATCAAAATTGATGAAACCGTTCATATAGAATTGCTTAAATCAAAAACATTACGACCCGAATTGAATTTGGTTCCGGATGATTTTATGATAATGCCTGATCATATTCATGGAATAATAGTCATTAATGAATACAACCAATGTGATGGCAGAAATATTGTGGATTGAAATTAATTGACATAAAAACCTCTTATAAACAGTAGAAATTGATAAATTTATGTGATGAAAGCAATTTTTGCACAGGCTCACATTCAGGCATATTTAACAAAAGTCTGTAAACCAGAAAATGGCACCTTTGAAATAAAACTCAGATGACTGATACAAATATTGAAATATTCCGAATAGAAGGTGAACAAACAGAGATAGAAGTAAAACTCAGCCAGGATACTGTTTGGCTTTCACAAAGACAAATGGGTGAAATCTTCGATAAAGACACTGATACTATTGGCCTCCACCTTAAGAATATATTTGAAAGCGGTGAGCTTCAAGAAGATTCAACTACCTAGAAATCCTCGGTAGTTCAAATAGAAGGAAATAGAAAAGTCAGACGTAAGATTAAATTACACAACTTAGATGCCATAATATCAGTTGGTTATCGAGTAAATTCTAAGAGAGGAACGTTATTCAGAATATGGGCAAATAGGATACTGAAGGATTATTTGATTAAGGGTTACTCAATCAATGAGAAAAGATTAAAAGAAAAAGCAGAAACCAACAAAACCAGGATATATGAAAATAAAATCAGGTGTCTTATTTTCCATTCTATTAATCCTAATAATAATGAATGGCTGTACAAATTCTGAAACTATAACCGGATACTGGACCGGTTCAATGGAAATGAATGGTAAGACTGTTGATATGTCAATTGATATAAGTCAGGATAAAAATATGTTTTCGAGTTATGACTTAATGCTTCCTGACCAACCAGTTTCAAATTTAAAATTTATCAATGGGGAAATATCTTTTTCAGTGAATGCTGATTCGGACGGATATATTGCTGCGGAGAGTCATAGGGAAATTGAAAAAATGATCCGTAAAGGAATTGATTATAAAGATGTTGAAAAATTTATTCATCAAAATGCAGAGACGTATGGCTTTATGAACCAAACCGGATTATATGGAAATCTAAGCATTGACAAGAATGAATTTAGTGGTTTTTACTGGAAAGATTTAAATATTCCAACTCTTGTATTATATGGAGAGAGAGATGATTTGATAAATGCTGAAAAAAGTGAAGCAATTATTAAAGGTTTAAAAAATGATAATATTGTTGTGAAACTGTTTCCCCGTGCTAATCATCATTTAAAAAAATCTTTTAATCCGACAATTGATAATGAATTTGACTGGCCCAGGTTAACAGAAGGATATTCAGAAATTGTTAAAAACTGGATTAGAAAAGAAATTGAATAATAACGAAAGTGAGTAAATATTTGTTTAACGTTGCATCAGAAATGTCCTTTTCTGACTTTTATATTTATCTGATGGAAAATATAGATTATGAAAAAGAGGAAAAAAGGATGATAGATTTAAAAATGGAAAGGGTGAAATAGCAATTATCTATACACATTATTTTAGTTAAAATGGATAAAAAATTAATATCATCGAATTCACCTTTAGAGCCTCAAATAGGTTTTTCAAGAGCAGTTAGAAATGGAACAATGGAATATTGGAAGAATGGAGTGATGGAATAACCTGAATAACTCATTTATTACCAGTCATGTTCTTATGTTAGTCAAAACATAAAAGATCAACCTTACAAAATAAATATCAATGAAAACAAAACTAAAGAACAGGATTTTACTGATAGTGGTATTAATGTATGGATTTAATACCTGTGTATTTTCAAGTAAAATTGTTTTTTACCGGGAAAGTAACTTTTATGGCTCAGCCCTAACCTATAAAGTTTATAACGGGGATGAGATGATTGGGAAACTAAGAAACAATTCCTATTTTGAATATTCTTGCGAACCAGGTACGTACAATTTTAAAATAAATAAATTAAATAATACAAACCTTCGATTAGAAGTAGAAGAATCACAGACTTATTATTTAAGATTGAGCATTAGAACAGGTATGTGGAGCAGTATACCAGAATTGATTTTGGTAGATAGTATTTCGGCATATCCGGCTATAGCAAGCGGTGAAATGAATAATATAAATTCCGAAATTCCAATGGAACGGGCTAAGAACAGAATTGGTATTGACTTTAATATGGGAGGAGGAATTTCAAATATTGGAATGATAACAACCACAGACAACGAAGAATCAACAATAAGTTTTGGAGGAGGATTTGGAGTGGGAATAAAATATGGATACCAGTTTTCCAGACACTTTGATTTGTCATCTCAGATTTACTTTCAGGAGAGTAGTTTGAGACCTTATTTAAAGAATGCGGAAATAGCCTTTTGGAGAAACGCAATTTCAATAACCCCTGCATTAGTATTACCAATAGGAGATGGATATCTTATGAAATTTAGAATCGGAGCAGGATTTGATAAATACTGGGGGGCAAAAATGCGATTAGAAACAAGTGAAATACCAGATGGTTTTGATGATACATGGAAATACAATAGTAATATAGGTTATCATGTGGTTATAAATTACGAGCTTAATCCATCTGAAAAATGGATTATAAATTATGGTATCAGATATTATTCCGTAAATTACGAATTTGACTCCGGTGAAACAACCTTTCCAATAAGTAATGAATTAAAGACCGGAAATGGTTCAGGAATTGATTTTACGTTAGGATTATATTTCAACTTTTAATAAAAACCTCTGCAGCCAGTTCCGGCAGTAAGCACTAACGGAAAGATGTAGATGCGTCATGCATGGCACAACTGCGAACTAGTGAACCTGAAAAATTCCCGGAAACATGAAAAAGGATTAGGGAAGAGATGTTTTTATCTTATTTATACGAAATTTTATATAAATATAATTATGGCAAATATTGTAAATGAGATTTCCAGAACTTTCAATGAATATCTGATTATACCAGGATTAACAACAAAATTGCATACTCTTGATAAAATAAGTTTACAAACGCCATTAGTCCGGTTTAAGAAAGGAGATACATCAAGAATTATTTTAAATATTCCTTTTGTGTCTGCCATTATGCAATCCGTTTCAGACAGTAAGCTAGCAATTGCACTCGCAAAAGAAGGGGGTTTATCTTTTATTTTTGGGTCACAGTCAATTGAAGACCAGGCAAAAATGGTTACGGAAGTAAAAAAGCATAAAGCCGGTTTCGTTGAAAGCAGGGCAAACATTACACCAGATGATACACTTAAGGACATAATCGCATTAAAAGAAAAAACAGGTTTCTCAACAGTCGGCGTTACAGACAATGGGAAATCCTCAGGCAAGCTTCTTGGAATCGTAACCAGTCGTGATTACAGGATAGACAGGGATAATACCGGTAAGAAAGTGAAAGAGTTTATGACTCCATTTGAAAATATGGTTACTGCGGAAGATGGTATATCTCTCAGCGAAGCAAATGATATTATTTGGGAACACAAGCTTAATACATTGCCTGTTGTTGATAAGAGACAAAACTTAAAATATTTTGTATTCCGAAAAGACTACGACAGTCATAAAAGAAATCCAAATGAGCTACTGGATCCTAAAAAACAACTGGTTGTCGGAGCAGGAATAAATACACGAGATTACATGGAAAGGGTTCCTGCTCTTATTGAAGCAGGAGCCGATGTATTATGTATTGATTCATCGGATGGGTTTTCAGAATGGCAAAAAGAAACAATCGGGTATATTAAAAAAAGATATGGGAATGATGTCCTGGTTGGAGCAGGAAATGTAGTTGATAAAGAAGGATTCCTGTACCTAACAAAAGCAGGAGCTGATTTTATCAAAGTTGGCGTTGGAGGCGGTTCTATTTGTATTACCCGTGAGCAAAAAGGAATCGGTAAAGGACAGGCTACTGCTTTAATTGATGTGGCTGAAGCAAGAAATACATATTTAGAAGAAACAGGAGAATATATCCCCATATGTTCTGATGGCGGTATTGTGCAAGACTATCATATGGCACTTGCATTGGCAATGGGTGCAGACTTTTTAATGATGGGCAGATATTTTGCCCGTTTTGATGAAAGTCCGACAAGAAAACTTTTTGTTGGGGGAAACTATGTAAAAGAGTATTGGGGTGAAGGTTCCAATAGAGCAAGAAACTGGCAGAGATATGATATGGGAGGAAACAGCAATCTGAAATTCGAGGAAGGTGTCGATAGCTATGTCCCTTATGCCGGTAAGCTTAAAGATAATTTAGACCAGACATTGGGCAAGATTAAATCTACCATGTGTAGTTGTGGAGTATCAACACTAAAAGAATTGCAGTCAGAAGCTAAAATTACCCTGGTTTCATCGACAAGTATAATTGAAGGTGGTGCTCATGATGTGATTGTAAAAGAAGTTGATAAATAGTATTATAAACCCGGCACTAAACGCGATCGGGGATCGCCCTCAGTGCTAAAAAATCATCACCCGTCTGTGACAATTCCTGTAATTTTGCTACTAATACAATAAAAGCAATAGCCTGAAATGGAATTAAAAAAGAAAAACTTCATTCAAATAATAAACGAAAACAGAGGTGCTATCAGAAGCCTCTGTAAAATATATTATGGAAGTAATGAAGATCAAAAAGATGCTTTTCAGGATATCATTCTTCAACTTTGGAAATCATTCGATACATTTCGCGGGGAATCTGAAATCAGTACCTGGATTTACCGGGTAAGCCTTAATACGATTTTCACTAAAATCAAAAAAGAGAAAAAATCTGTAACTGTCGAACCAATTGACATACACCACCTTTATATTTCCAGTGCAAAGGCTGATGATAATGTAGAGTTGCTTTTTATTATCATTCAATCATTAAAGGATATTGACAAAGCAATTGTAGTACTGCATCTGGAAGGCTACCAGAACAAAGAGATCGCTGAAATTTTAAACATGTCTCCAACCAACGTTGGCACCCGCTTCAACCGGGTAAAGTCTCAATTAAAAATGAAATTTAACAACGAGTATTATGCATCTGAACAATCTTAAACCGTCCTGGAAGCAACTGAAAATCATGAATGCTATACAGATGATAGAACCAAATGAAATTCTGTCAATTATTGAGAAACAGGAAAATATGAATAATATCAAATTACAAAGGTTCATCTTTGGCCTGGTCATGTTCATTTTTATAACAATTTTTTGTCAGGGCGGATGATATTAAACTATATTCACTGGAATACTAACCCCGAAATAATAAATATTTTCGGATTCTCGCTACGATACTATGGTATCCTTTTCGTAAGTGGCCTGGTTTTGTGCATCTACATTCTGGGGCGGATCTTTAAGAGAGAAAATATCCCACCGGAAAACATGGAGAAATTATCACTCTACGGAATAATCGGTATCCTGGCAGGGGCACGGCTCGGACACTGTTTATTTTACGAGCCTTCTTACTATTTATCACATCCCCTGGAAATGATCCTGCCGGTCACCTTTCCTCCTGATGGTGGGATAAGGTTTACCGGGTATCAGGGACTGGCAAGCCATGGTGGTGTATTAGGTTTACTTATTGCGTTGTATTTCTATTCCCGGAAGACCAAACACTCAATGATCGATACCCTGGATTTGATTGCGGTTGTTGCAGGCGTGCTGTTCGCATTTATCAGACTTGGTAACTTTATGAATTCTGAAATTATCGGCATTCCGACAACAAAACCCTGGGCTGTGATTTTTGAGCGGGTTGATAACGTACCGAGACATCCGGCTCAATTGTATGAGGCGATTTCTTATTTAATCATTTTTGCGATTATGATGATCCTTTACAATAAATTGAGAGACAGACTTAAAAACGGGTTCTTCTTTGGGCTTGGATCTGTTTTATTTTTTACAGCCAGATTTTTAATTGAATTTGTAAAGGAGAACCAGGTCGGATTTGAGGAAGGAATGTCATTTAATATGGGACAGCTTTTGAGCCTTCCTTTCACTTTAGTGGGGATTGGATTCATAATATATGGACTCAGAAGGACAAAAATCTCTGCGCACAATAACTAAGCGTCCTGGCTGCATGCAATGCAAAGTCCGAATACCGAAAGATAAGAAGCAGAGGAAGTACCTTATTACCTGCCTGATATGATATTTTTTCAAACTTATTTGGGTATGAGCTGTAATTTACACTTTGTTAATCTGTTTATTAATACATTTATTATTAATCCTGCATATATTTCGTAGTTCATACACTAATTAATAATTAATATGAAAAAAACAGTTTTGCTCTTATCCATAATCCTTCTCGCAGCATGCAAAAATGATAATGGTGATCCCAACAACGAACCCACGGTAAAGATGCTTCAGCCGGGGACTAACTTTTTCAGGTTTGATACTTATAAACCCCTCGCCGATAAGCCTGTTAATATTTATTATCATATACCGGAAGGTATTGATCTGAAAACAGCCCCCGTCGTAATGGTATTTCATGGTATGAGCAGAAATGCTGATGATTACCGTGATTACTGGATCAGCAGTGCCGGTAAATACGGGTTTATGATCTTCTGTCCTGAATTTTCTGAAGAATTATATCCTTCATATTCAGACAGTAATAGTCATTATAATCTTGGAAATATGATTACCGATTATACTTTGAACCCAAAGGAAGTATGGACTTATTCAATTATCAATCCAATATTTGACAGGATAAAACTTGCAACGGGTAATGTCAGCGAATCCTTCTATATGTTTGGTCACTCAGCCGGCGCACAGTTTGTTCACAGGTCCTTGACTTTCCTCCCGGAGATTAAAGCAAAACAAGCTGTAGCAGCAAATGCCGGATGGTATACTATGCCTGATACAGCAGCAATTTACCCATATGGTCTTGCCGACAGTTACGTAGATAATGCAAACATTCCCCTGCTACTGGAGAGAGAGTTAGTTGTACTTCTGGGTACAGCCGACACCCTGAGAACATCAAGCTTGAGGCAAAATGAGTTTACTGATGCACAGGGACTGACCAGGTTTGCAAGGGGACACTACTTTTATAACTGGTCGTCTTCATATACAGATAAGAATGGTCTGGAATTTAGCTGGTCGATAATTGAAGTGCCCGGCATCGGACATAGCGGAAGTGCAATGTCAGTGGCAGCGGCAGATTTTCTTTTCGGGGATGAAAGATGATCTTTTCAACCAAGCAGTAATAAAAATACAATAATAACAGACATTGGAATAATATTTCTCTTCATTACATCAAAAGATGATACTTTTGCTATTTCAGAAGAAGCAATAACTACTCCCGATATTGGAGATGTAGCCCTTCCAATACTTGACGCAAGTTGACCGGGAAGAATCAGATCAATTTTTTCAATTCCAAACTTATCTGCAATCTTGGGAAGATGAGTTCCAAATGAGTTAAATGAGGCATTGGCCGATCCGGTTAAAACGGAGACTGTGAATATCAGTATCACGACCAGAAGAATTAGTAGAGCCGGACTAAATCCGAAGGTCTGGGATGCACTTATAAAACTATCTATCAATCCTAAAGAGATCAATCCTTTAGAAAAAATATCGGCACAAACGATCAATGTAATTACTGAACCAAATATTCTTGCCATTCCTTCCCAAAAAACTTTGAACGAAGAGAATACCTCAATTACACTTTTTGTTCTGATGAACTCAAAGAGTAAGGTAATAACAATGGTTATTAACATAGCAGTTGTAATATCCATGTTAAAGACCTGTTTCCCATGTGCCGGAGAAAAAATAACAAGTAACAGGATTGGCATCAGGGGAAGAATTGAATATATCCTGGGTACACTGATCTTTATTTTTCTCTTAACATGTTTCCTGGGATCAATACCTATCTTCTTGTCATAATACTTGTTCAGAAAATAATAGAGGATCATTAGAATGATTGTGCATGGCAAAACAACCGGGAGCTGGTGATTAGTAAAATAGAGTTGTTTATCCATACCAATAAGATCGATTGCTCTCTCTGTGTTTAATGAAGACTGTCCCATATCAAAAGCAGTGCAGGCTGTAATTACTGATACTATTGAAATACGGCTTATTCCCAGATTTAAGAATATAGGTAAAAGAGTCGCAACAAGTAATAAGCCCAGCCCGGTAGCAGATGGTATTGAGATAAAAAGTAATTGCCCTATAGGAATGGTCAATGAAAGAGCCAGGTAGGGTTGTTTCTGAAATATGGACAATGGTCTGATAGTTATTGACACCAGGGCATCACTGGCACCTATCTTTTTCATGTATGCAACAAAACCTCCAATCGTCATAATGGCAAGACCTGATTCAGAGAATATTCTAAGAAAAATGTCTTTAATAAGATAAAATATATTAAAGAGTGCTATGCCCGTCCCTGATTCCGCCTGATTTGGGTCCATACCCGATAATACAGAAATAATAAGCATGGATAAACCACAACAAAAAAATATTGCCTGAGGATTTAACCTCTTTGTCAAAAGATAAATTACCAGAATAATAAAATGGATTGAAATAATGAAACCTAATAGTTGCATGTACCAAAGATAATAAAGAATGGTTCACTTTATTATACTCCTATGTAAGAGAAAATGCTAAATTTGTTATTCCATAAGGGTATTGAAAACTATATCCACTATGATTTTCCGCAACTAAATGAATAAATATTTTTTATTGCTGTTTCTTTTTGTTGCTGGTCTTAAAACCGGTTACGGACAAAATAGAGGGCTTTTGTTTTATGGAAATGAAGTGCGCTACGATCAGAGAACATCAATGAGCCTGAGCGCTAATCGCCCTATAAATTTTAAAAAAGAACTTCGTCTTTCGTTTAGTGTTAATTTCCGTGAAGCCAATAATAATAGTTATGGTTATATATGGAAATTTATTTCCGATATGGATGATGTTCTTGGAATGGCCTATAAATATATATCTGCTAACCAGGAGCTTCTTGTATTTACTTTCAATAATAATTACTTACCCCTTGATATTAGTCTTTCAGAAGATTATCTCAATGATGGGTGGTATAGGGTTGAGGTTTGGATCAACAGAGCAAATAACAGGTTATCAGTAAGCCTGAACGACTCCATTCGCAAAGAAACAGATCTGATCTGGCACCAAAGAAAGGGTACGAGTATAGTTTTCGGTGCCAACAATAATAATCCGGGTTCTGGTTATGATGTGGCTCCTATGACAGTAGCTGATATTAAGCTTGTAAAGGATAAAAAGAAAGAATTCTTCTGGAAGATGGATGAAAAGGAAGGTGAAATAGCAATAGAGCACACTGGTAAGATGAACGCTTCTGTACTCAACCCCGGATGGTTGTCTCAATACACAGGTAAGTGGAAATTGAGTTCTTCTGTCGATTTTAAAGACCCGATTCCTGCTGCTGTAGATGCCGGTAGCAATCGAATATTTATTATTAATAAGGAAAGCTTGTCTATCCTGAATTATAAGGATTCAATTATCAAAACGTACACGTATAAGAATGAATTTCCGGAAATAAACATTAAGGATTGCAGGGCGGAGTATGACAGTAAAGGTGGATCTATTATAATATTTGACCTTTCCCATATGGTTCAATATTCCCTGGATGAGCGGACCATGATCTGGGATAAATATAATATTATCAATAATGATATTGATCCTCTGAGTGAATACACCTGTATTTTTAATAAAAGGGACAGGTTAATTTATGTTATTGGCGGAGAGCAAAATGGAAAGTTATCGAATGGTACATATCTGTATGACATCGAAGAAATGATTCTCAAAGATCTCTCCTTAAAAGGCAGTAAATTATTACCTGCGAAAAATTATACGGCATGTACCACATCATCAGAAGAAAAGGTTTTTCTTTTTGGTGGTTATGGAGTGGAATCAGGAGACCCTCTCTTTGCCAGGTGCCTTAATTCGCTATACCTTTTTGATTTCAATACCATGACAATTGAATTGATTGGCGTTTTTGAGGATAATATATTTTCATGTACTTCCCAACAACCTTTTGTTTACGATAGTGAAGAGAAAATAATTTATGGGGTCAGATATCCGGTGACCGGCGCAACGGGGTCATCATATTCTGAAATGGGAATAGTTGGGCGTGACACATTGTCTGCCGGATACCTTGAGCCACCAGGCATGCTTACCGGATCATATGAATATCTGAAAATCTGGTTTGACCAATCATCAAATAAATTTTTCTTGTTAGTAAATATTCATACTGATGAAGGAAACAACAGGCTTGATATATATCACATGGATGGTTACCTGCCGGTTATGTCAGGCAAGAAAGAAGAAAAACCACGTAGCAACCTGCTGTACTGGTACCTGGTAATGGTATTGTTCGATATATTATTAATATTTATATATTTTCTCAGGAACAGGAATATTAAGAGATATACAACAAATAAAAGATCCGAGACTGCCCCTTCTGAAATCAAATTCTTTTCCAAACCACTTGATGGTCTGTGGAGGGAGAATGCTACTGAAGACTTAAGGGCTAATGCAAAATGCTCAATATTCCTTTTTGGCGGGTTTCATATTTATTTTGATTATGACAGGGAGGCTACAGGCATGTTTTCACCCTTGATTAAAGAGTTGTTTATTTATCTATTGATAAATTCTGTTAATAATGAACGGGGTATATCTACCAAGAATATTGTAGATCAACTTTGGTTTGATATGTCTCCTAAAAGAGCCAGAAATAATCTGGCTGTTAATATAGGAAAACTTCGAAGCCTGTTTAACAAAGATGCAGGTGATCTGATAGTAAACGAGGGCGGATTCTGGAGAATTGATTTATCTGCCAGGGAAGAGTTGCTTTACTGTGATTATTGCGAAGTAATGAAGATATTTGAAAAAGATAACGATATACAAAGAGAGGATGTTGTAAGGCTGATCTCTATTATACAGCAGGGCAGGTTCCTTTTTAACATAAATTATGAATGGGCTGATAAGTACATCTCCGAGATATCTGATCTGGTTATAGATGGACTTATTGATTTTGTTGAGAATAATGAAAGATATCTGGAAGCAGGCCTGGTAATTAAAATAGCAGATTCAATTATGAAGTTCGATATGGTAAATGAGAATGCCGTAAGAATGAAATGCAGGGCCCAGGTCTCAATGGGTAAGCATAGCATTGCCAAACTCTCATATCAAAAATTTATTGAGGAGTATAAGGTCTTGTATGATGAGACCTACCCCTATAGCTTTAAGCAAATAATTGAATAGCTAAGTTTTTAGGGATCAAAGGATGATTTTATTTCAGGCTTTTTAGGAATGCAAAAATATTTATTTTACTTTTGGAAAGCTTGTCCATTGTGAGCATATCAAACAGTATTCCCGGATTATTCAGAGCGTTTTGTATTACAGTTATATATAATGTAAAACGAATGTTATGTTATTAATAAAAAACGCTAAAGTATATTCTCCTTCATTTCTGGGGGAAAAAGATATTCTTGTGTCCGGAGATAAGATTATTAAGATTGATGATAAAATCAATATTACGGGTATTGAGTATAGTGAGATTGATGCCCGGGAAAAAATAGTAACACCTGGTCTGATAGACCAACATGTCCATATCACGGGAGGAGGAGGAGGCAATGGATATAGTTCGAGAACACCGGAAGTATTTTTATCGGATCTTACCTCATGTGGCACAACAACTGTCGTGGGAGTTCTTGGGACGGATGGAGTTACAAGATCTATAGAAGATCTATATGCCAAAACCAGGTCTTTAATACTGGATGGTATTTCTGCCTATATGCTTACCGGTTATTATGGGATTGAACCTTTAACAATTACCTCATCTGTAATGAAAGACATGGTTTGTGTTGACAGGGTTATTGGCTGTAAACTTGCAATTAGTGATGTTAGAGCTGATTACCCTTCCACCAGGGAAGTACTACGGCTGTTAAAGCAGGTCAGGGTTGGTGGAATGATATCCGGAAAATCAGGGATACTTCATGTTCACCTGGGAGCTTTGGATACAGGGATGGAGATGCTTCTGGATATTATAAGGGTTCATCAATTTCCGGTTAAGCATATATCGCCGACCCATGTTGGAAGAACAGAAAAACTTTTTAACCAGGCAATAGAATTCGCAAAGCTGGGCGGTATAATAGATATTTCAAGTGGAGGAACAAAATTTACTGATCCGTACAAACAGGTTATGATGGCCCTTGATGAAGGTGTCTCTATTGATAACATTACAATTAGCAGCGACGGTAATGGCGGGGTGAGCAAATTAGATGACCGGGGGAATGTTGTTGGTTTTCGTCGGGCTCCTTTCAATTTAAACCTTGAGGAAATCAGGAAGCTGATTCAACTGGCCGGCCTTGATATTTCTGATGCGATTAAGATTCTTACTGCCAATCCGGCACGAAATCTCTCACTTGGGAATAAGGGCAGTATTCGTGAGGGTATGGATGCTGACTTTTGTTTTTTCAATGATGAATTAGTACTGACCGATGTTATTGCTATGGGAAAAGAAATGGTGAAGGATGGTCAGGTAATAATAAAGTCAGATTTCGAATAGTCTCCGTATTTATTTATCATTTTATTCTTCCGTTAACGATATGTTAAGTCATTTCTTAACAGTTTTGTTTATATCCCCCATCTATATTTAAAGGAAAATAGAAAAACGCTCTTTATTGTTTGCAGGATGGGAATACTGAGAACATTTAAAGGATGTCAGGACAAGCAATTTATTTGAAGTGAATATGAGAATTATCCTAAGTAATTACCATAATTGCAGGCCATGTCTATCCTAAGCATGATCATTGCTCTCGTAATGATCGTTATTACAGCATTCTTATTGATTAAGGGTTACTACCCTCAGATAATACTCCTGATTGCAGGTATTATAATGCTAATCATGGCATATTTTTCAGGCAGAGATCTGCCGGCTTTAATAAAACCAACAGGAATGATAGCATTCGACCTGCTTGCATACCTGAAGGAATCATTTAGTAGCAAGCTTGCAGGAGTTGGTCTGATGATAATGTCTATAGGCGGCTATGTAAAGTATATGGAACATCTTGGGGCCAGCAGCACACTTGTTAAAGTTGCCATGAAGCCGATTTCGTACTTTAAGAAAACACCCTACCTGGCAGCAGTACTGGTTATTCCTATCGGACAGTTGACTTTTATGTGTGTTTCGTCGGCAACCGGACTGGGCATGTTACTGATGGCAGCTATTTATCCCGTATTAATAAATCTGGGTATCAGCAGGGTTACAGCAGTGTCGGTTATTACTGCATGTACAGTTTTTGACCTTGGCCCAAGCTCTGCCAATAGCAACCAGGCAGCATCGGTTCTGAACATGGATGTTATGGAATATTTTTTAACGAAACAGATCATTGTTGTCGTTCCGGTTACCATCGCTTTAGTAATACTTTATTATTTTGTAAATAAGTACTTTGACAGGAAGGAAGAAGCAAAAAACAAGGAAATTGCCGTTGAGGAGGATATTGTATCGGTTCCCAGATATTATGCTTTTTTCCCGGTTTTCCCCCTGCTTTTGTTAGTGCTGTTTTCGAATGTCTTTAAGATTTTTGATCCTCCTGTTGTACTCGATACTACAATAGCAATGCTGTTTTGCACCCTGGTTGTTTTTTTCATCGAATGGATCAGAAAAAAAAATTTAAAAGCGAGCATAGAAGGGTTACGCATATTTCTGAATGGTATGGGTACCGTTTTTTCATCTGTGGTTACATTGATAGTTTGTGCTGATGTTTTTAGCAAAGGGCTGCTCAGCCTGGGATTTATTGATACACTCATTGGCGCTTCACAGGCTCTGGGGTTCGGTAATATAGGGGTAAACGGTTTAATGACCTCAATGATATATGGTTCTTCGGTATTAATGGGCAGTGGTAATGCTTCATTTTTTGCCTTTAGCCCACTTGTTCCTGATATAATTGTCCAGCTTGGAGGAGATGCATCACAAATGTTATTGCCAATGCAGTTGGCCTCAAGTATGGGAAGGGCCTGTTCTCCAATTGCCGCAGTTGTAATAGCAACTTCAAAAATTGCAGGTATAGACCCATTCATGGTAGCAAAAAGGAATATTATCCCATTAGTCGTTGGTGCAGTACTAATGTTTTTATTAAGCACAATTCTTATTTAATGAGATCTCTGAAAGAATATCAATATGATATTATACTATAAATCAATAGAAAAGAAATGAAAAGAAACGTACTTGTTCTTATTAGTTTAATGATGCTTTTTGCCTGCAAGTCCCCGGACAAAAAGTATTTACTGGAATCAAAATTTTTTAAGAACCCGGGAATAGTATTCAATACACCTACTTTTCAGAAAGATTCTGGCTTCGTTAATTACCTGGAGATGGTCGAATTCTTAAATTCTACCCTGATGGGCCATAGTGATTTTGCCAGGCTGGAATATCCGGGTGCCAGCGAGGAAGGGAAACCTATACCTGTGGTGTATTTTTCAGATAGTAAAGAAGGAGACAAACTCAAAGTATGGTTCCAGGGAGGCCTCCATGGTAATGAACCTGCCGGGACTGAAGGACTACTTGATCTAATAGATAATCTGGCTAATAATGAAACATACCGGAATTATCTGACTCGTATGGATATTGCAATACTTCCGATGGCAAACATAGATGGCTTTAATAAACAACAAAGACGAAATTCGAATAAGAGAGACCTTAACAGGGATCAGACAAAATTATATGAAAGCGATAGTCGAATATTGAAAAGTGCCTTTTCTTCTTTTTCTCCTGATATTGCATTCGATTTTCATGAGTTTAATCCTGATAAGGATGTTTTCAGGGATCTGGGCAAGAAGGGTTGCACCTTATCTTACGATGTGTTATTTCTTACAACGGGAAATCTTAATGTGCCCGGTGTTTTAAGGAGTGTTGCAAAAGAACTATTCGTAAAAGAAGCTCAACTCGTATTTGATAGCAAAGAAATAAGTTATCATGAGTATTTTTCACCTTCTAAAAAGGGAGACAAAGTATTCTTAAAACAAGGAGCATCCAATCCAAGATCAAGCGTTAGCTCTTATTCTCTTAGCAATGCAGTGAGCGTGTTATTGGAGATACGGGGAATTGGAATAGGAAGAACAAATTTCAATAGAAGAGTTTACTCGTGCCGTTTAGCGATTAATAGCTTTCTGAAGACAGCATTCGATAATTCTGACAGTATAAAAGATGCAGTAGGAGAAGCCATAAGACAGACTACTGAAGGAGAAAATCCAATTGTTTTAAGCAGTAAGCCCGAAGTAAGTGTTAAGGATATCAGGTTTATAGATATCGACAGGTCTTTGCCTGTTAACCACCAGTTCGAAATACATGACCTGGAGAAGCAGGAAGCACTTAACAAAAGAGACAGGCCGGCCGGATATATCATTATGCCGGGTAATACTGAATTGGTTGAGAGATTAAAGATACTGGGATTAGAGCTTATTACAACTAAGAATGATGTTAGATTGGGTGTGGAAAGATATATTATTGAAGAGTCTGCTCTTTCAAAAAATATGTTTGAGGGAATCTTCCCTAATACTGTTGTAGCAAGGCTGGAGGAATGCACAAAAAGCTTTCCGTCCGGATCTGTAATTGTGTATCTGGATCAGAAGAATGCAAATCTTGCTGTGTCAGTCATGGAGCCGGAGATGGATAACGGATTTATTTATTACAGGGTTTTAGATGCTAAGGAGGGGGATGAGCTTCCCTATTACAGGTTAATTAATGAAGTGAAACAGGTACCAAAATATTATACCAACTGAATTAACTATTGAAACTAAATCAAAATTTATGAAACAATTACTCATTCTAATTTTAATGTTCGTATCATTTCAGGCTTTTGGCCAGGTTACCGGCACTGTTTATGATGGCGAGACTAATGAAACGCTGCCCGGGGCAAGTGTCCGGGTCAAAGGGACTACTGTCGGTGTTAGTACTGATATGACGGGTAAGTATTCATTACAGGCATCTATCGGGGATATTCTGTTATTCTCATTTGTTGGTTATGAATCACGTGAAATTACGGTTACAGATTTATCTCTTGACGTAGAATTATTTCCTTCAACCAATATTCTTAATGAAGTAGTGGTTGTTGGATATGGAGTGCAAAAGAAAAGTGATATTACAGGATCTGTAGTTTCGATTACTGCTGATAAGTTAAAGGAAAGGCCACAGGTGAACCTGACACAGTCTCTCCAGGGAAGTATGGCAGGACTGAGCGTAAATGTCAGGGGATCAGATGCGGAAGGAACATCTTCATTCCTGATGATCCGTGGACAAAACTCAATTACAGCATCCAATACTCCACTTATTATTCTTGATGGAGTACCTTTTTCGGGAGCTTTATCAGAGATAAATTCTTCCGATATTGAATCTTTTGAAATATTGAAAGATGCTTCTTCCACTGCTATATATGGTTCCAGGGGAGCTAATGGTGTTATTCTCATAACCACTAAAAAGGGGATTAAAGGTAGACCTGTAATTACATACGATGCTTACTATAGAATGGACATGATTGCACATATCCCGGATATGATGGATGGGGAAACTTTTGCAGCAGCTAAAATGGAGTATGGTGAGCCTTTGTCCGCAACCGAACAGAGGAACCTTGATAATGGTGATTACACCGATTGGATTGATCTGGCTACTCAGAATGGAGGGGCGGCACAGCATAATCTTTCAATCAGGGGAGCTACCGACAAAGTAAATTATTTTGTATCTGCAGGAATTAATGATGTTAAGGGCATTGCAAAAGAGGACATGTTTAAAAGAGCAAGCTTGAGAACTAACCTGGAGATTAAGCTTACAGATTGGTTAAGATACGGAACCAACACTCAATTCGGTTATTACGACAGAAGTGGCATACAGGCTGATTTCCAGGGAGCATTCGAGATGAATCCATTGGGTGATGCATATAATGAGGATGGAACCTATACTTTAATCACGTGGGAGGATGCATTCTACGCTGATAATCCGCTATCACCCTTATATGCCGACAGCAATAACAGGACCTGGAGAGTATCAACAAACAATTATATTGAGTTGGATTTACCCTTTATTGAAGGCCTGACTTATAAACTTAATACAGGATATGACTTTCGAAATCGTTTTTTTCAGAGATATTATGGAACAAATACACAGAGAGGGGCTGAGGTCGGAGGAGAATTATTTTATTCGCACACCTACGATATTGACTGGCTGGTGGAGAATATAATTAGCTATAATAAAACCTTTGGAAAACACACATTATTCCTGACAGGTCTTTATAGTGCCCAGCAAAAAACATGGGAATTTAACAGTGTTGAAGCAACAGGTTTTTCAAGCGACCTGTTATCTTATTACCAGCCTGGTAATTCTGTTTCTCCCTTGCCTGGTGCTGATTATTCAAAGCGGTCATATATCTCCCAGATGTTCAGGGCAAATTATAGTTATGACTCAAGGTATCTCTTTACCTTCACTGTTAGAAGAGATGGCTTTTCGGGTTTTGGAGAGAATACAAAGTTTGGAGTTTTCCCCTCAGTTGCATTGGGGTGGAATATCACAAACGAGAAATTTTTCAAAAGTATAACCAGCCTGGATTTTGTTTCAAACCTGAAACTCAGGTTGTCATATGGTGAAAATGGCAATGAAGCTATAGCTCCTTATTCTACCTTACCGGCACTATCATCTCACAACTATCTTGACGAGAGCTATACTCCGGTACTGGGCTATTATCCTATGCAATTGGGTAATCCCTTGCTTGGATGGGAGACTTCAAAATCGACAAACCTTGGTATAGATTTCTCTCTATGGGAAAACAGGCTTAGCGGCCTGGTCGATGTATACTGGACAAACACTTACGACCTGCTTCTTGATAAATCAATCTCTCCGGTAAACGGAACCAGTTCAATCAGGGAAAATATTGGCCAGACTCATAATAATGGTATAGAGTTTCAACTTTCGTCAGTTAATATATCACGCTCTGATTTTGTATGGAGAACAGACCTGAACTTTACACATTATAATACTAAAATAGTACATGTCGGTCTTACCGATGAGGAAGGAAATTATATTGACGACATTGCAAACGAATGGTTTATAGGGGAGAATATTGATGTATATTACAATTATGTAATGACAGGATTATGGCAGCAGGCCGATTTTGATAATCCCGATATACCGGAGTCATTAAAAACCGGAAATCAACCTGGATTTGCAATGTATCTTGATGGTGATGATGATGGTGATATTGATGTTGATGACAAAAGGATCATTGGACGCAGAATCCCAAAATTTTCTGCCGGCATGACCAATAGTTTTAAATATAAAAATTTCTCTTTTAGCTTCTTCCTGAATTCTGTTATCGGAATAGATTCTTATAATGCTTTGCTTGAATCCACAAGTATCTCCTATAGAGAAAATACCTATAACCTGGATTTCTGGACACCTGACCATACCAATGGCACAATCCCGGTAAATACTCCCAGTTCAAACTCCAGAGGTGCAAATTTCTACGAAGATGCCAGTTTTGTCAGGCTGCAGGATGTGACTTTTGGATACTCCTTTGATTCTAATATCATAGAGAAACTAAAACTTTCTAATGCAGAGCTCTATGTAAATCTCAAAAATATGGTAACATGGACTAATTGGATAGGGCTGGATCCGGAATTTATTGGATCAACATCTGTTCAGAAGGCAATACCACAGACAAGGAGTTATTTGTTTGGAATAAGAGTTAGCTTCTAATTTTAAAATTTACAAAGATGAAAAATATAAAAGCTTTATTTATAATAACTTTCCTCTCGTTATTTATTACAAGCTGTAGTGAAAAGGAGTTTCTGGAGGAAATACCAAAAGACGATGTATACGCCGAAAATCTATATCTGACTTATGATGGGTTCACGATGGGACTAAACGCTGCCTATGCATGGATAAGAGATGAATATAGCAGGATGAGTTCAAGCTCAAGTGTTTCAGAATTGGGTGATCCGTCTTCTATTCCTATTACGAATCAGCTTATCTGGACAATAGGAACCGATAATGCATTTAACAGTAACGGTCACTCAGCAGTAAGATGGGCTAACTGGCCACATCAGACTTATACAGATGATTCAAGCCTGGAAGTTATCTTTTTATGGTTGTACCGTGTGATAAATTCATGCAATATGATCCTTACCAGGGCAGAGAATCCGGATGTCGACTGGCAGGGAGGAAGTCCGGCCGTTGATGAAGAAAGAAAAAACTATGTTAAGGCACAGGCTTTATTTATAAGGGCATGGGCCTACAGACACCTCACATATACATGGGGTGATGTTCCACTGAGCCTGGATGAAATAAATGGCTTAACATATAAATCAGACTGGGAGAGAACTCCTGTTGCTGAGATCAGGGAGCAAATGGAGGAGGACCTGGTGTTTGCCTGTGACCACCTCGATTGGAAATATGATAACCCCTCATTAGTAAACAAGGCAGTTGCCCAACACTACCTGGCCGAACTGCACCTTGCAACCGGAGAATATGACCTTGCATCAGCAGAAGCAAGCGATATTATTAATAATTCCGGCTATGCTCTTGTAACAAGCAGGTTTGGTAGTAATGCCGGTAATCCGGGAAATTGTTTCGTAGATTTGTTCAGAAGTCCCTTGCCAGGTGATGGAAATACAGAATCATTATGGGTGTTTTTAAATACTGAACCGGAAAACGTCACCACCGGGTACCAGGAATATAACTACATGAAAAACATGTACACCTCTTATTATAGTAAGCAATCTGTTGTAAGTTCAAAAGATCTGACGGTTTTTTATCAATATAATGGAGGTAAGGGAGCAGGAAGAGCTTCTATTACCAATGACGCCCTATCCTGGTGGGAAGATGGAGATATCCGTTTTGATGAATTTTCATGGAGAAAATACCTTATCTATCCCAGTGAGACTGTTCAGGGGCAGATTGATACTATTATGGTTTGTGATACATTCCCGGAGCAGTCTGCCAGTTTTTATGCATCTAATAATGATTATGAGCACTCAGAAGCAAGTATGTGGCCTTCTCCTACAAAATGGGATTATGTACACCCCCTGGATGCAAATGCTTCATCATCAGATCAGTATAACGATCAGATTTATCTTCGCCTGGCGGAAACATACCTCGTTCTGGCCGAGGCTCAGTTAATGGATCCGGCCCAGGGCCCCGATGTGGCCGCTATAACATTGAATGTCCTCAGATCCAGGGCAAATGCGTCACTTATAACCGGAGCAGATGTAGACATTGACTTTATTCTGGATGAGAGATCACGGGAGCTTTACTCCGAAGAACACAGACGACACCACCTGCTCAGGACGGGTAAATTTCTTGAAAGAGTCAGGGCACATAATATGTTTGCCAGGTACACTTTAGCTGATTATAATGTGCTGTTGCCAATACCTCAAAAGGTAATTGATGCAAACACAGGTTTAGTAATGATAAATAATCCCGGATACGACAACTAAAATTTAATTTAAAGTGCCCGGTTTATGAAATGAGAAGCCGGGCACTCTTAATTCCATTAGTATCAGCATACCGGTAAATTGTTGCTGTCAATTCTTTTGAGATTCTAACCGGAGTTACTGAAGAAGTTTAAACAGGACTATTTGTAAGTTCAGATGTTTTGTGCTGCATGATTGTTATTACAGCCCTGAGATACCGGATCAGAAAGTTCTGTAATGAGAGATGGTAGCCAGTTGTAATATCTCTTTATCGCCCCGGCTATCGCCATAGACCTCAATCTCATCAAATGAAGCGATATTGATATGCTCGCGCAGGCGTTTCACCTTTTCTTCGCCGTAACAGTTTTTACCTGATATTCTTCCGGTTATGCGATTGTTTTCTATCTCAAGCTGCGTACCTATCAGATCCACCCCCATTGTTTCGGCCCATGGCCTAATCCAGCATTCTGCCGATGCTGTTACTATAATTATCGTGTCTTTCTGTTTTTTATGCATCTGCAGTCTTTGTAATGCCTCAGGCCTGATAATACCCGGTATCCTGCTCTGGGCAAAGTCAGTACACATCGAGTCAAACTGTTCTTTTTGTATCCCGCCCCAAAAATATTTCATTAATAACTCCTTTGCCCTCCAGTTCTTTATTATACCGGCTTTAAACAATAACATCACGGGCGATAGAAGCATTAATCCCAATATGGTCATTAACCTGCCCCTGGAATATAACATAAACTGCAGAAAAGAGTCTTTCCCGGTCAATGTGCCGTCAAAATCAAAAAGAACCAGCTTCATCAGAGGGATAGTCTTTTGAAGATACACTCAGGGATATATCTTATTACCAGCATTATATACCTCCAGCGGGGAAGGACATATATAATATTCTTCTTACTGAGATATGAGCTGTATATTTTTTTTGCAGCCTTTTGAGGACTAGCTGTAAGTAATGGAGGCAATTCAAGATGAGCGGTCATTTTTGTTTCCATGAAACCCGGCAATACAGTCATAACGTGAACACCTCTTTTATACAGCCTGTTTCTTAATCCGCTGAGATAAGCAGTGAGTGCCGATTTGGCGCTTCCGTAAATATAATTGGACTGCCTGCCCCGCAAACCTGCAACAGACGATATACATACTATATTTCCCCTGCCACGTTTCTCAAATGAAGAAGCTACTATATTAAGTATTGAAACAAGCCCCTTATAGTTAACATCAATGATCTTTTCTGCTTCCGCCCATTCAATTTGCGCCTTTTCCTGGTCTCCAAGAAATCCTGTAAAACAAAAAACGTCATCTGCTTTTTCCAGGTATGGCTTAAGAATATCATTATGATGAAGGTAATCCGTAGCATCCAGGTCAATTGCCGTTACATCAATACCATAACGTATTGTAAGATCCTTTTTCAGGGCTTCAAAGTCCCTTTCAGGTCTTTTAGCCAGGATGAGGCTGCATCCTTTTGCAGCAAACATCTTCGACAGTTCCCCTGCGACATCAGATGAAGCGCCAATAATCATAATAGTCTTTCCTGTGTTCATCCCTTACAATTTATAATAGTCCGTTTAATCTTTTATACTGGAGAGATGTAAACTTATCCACTTCAAAATCGGGCATCTCAAACATCCTTTTCCCTGATATACTGTCTTTGGTCAGATATAAATGGCCTCCGTACTTAAGTACGATCTCATCCAGTTCGTCTATCAGCTCTCTCAATCCTTTCTGTATTTTAAAATCAAGCGCCAGCGTATATCCTTCCATAGGGAAAGACCATCTGGCATTCGGATCTTTCTTTCCAAACAGCTTCAACACAACAAGGAAAGAGCCAAGGCCTCTTTCTCCTATCCTGGTCAGTATCTCCTTAAGAGCTTGTTTGCTGACGTCTTTTGGAAAAACAAACTGGTATTGAGAGAAGCCGTTTTTCCCATATATCCTGTTCCAGTTATTTATTGCATCGAGCGGATAAAAGAAGGCATCGTAACCGACAATATTTTTTACCGTATGCTTTACCTGCTTATTATAGTACAAGAAATTAAAAGCCTTGACAGTAAATGAATTAAGAACAAAAGAAGGAAACATAAAAGGCACATTCAGCTTTTTCTTTTTCTTTACCTGCAATGGTTTCTTTTGCAATCCGGCAGGTAGTTCGGTAAGAAGAGCATGCTCTCCTCTCATAATAATTGACCGTCCCTGTGCCCTGCCCTTCTTCAAACAGTCTATCCAGGCAACTGAAAAAGTCCATGATGATGACTCTTCAAACAATTTCATAATAGCATCAAGATTACGGGCCTTTATCTTCTCCTGTCTTATATAGGCTGTCTGTACCGGTAATATTTTAAACCGCGCATCTATTATGATCCCTGTAAGTCCCATTCCTCCAACGGTATCCCAGAAAAGACCGGCATTCTCATCCCTGCTGCACAGTAATATTTTTCCATCCTTGTCTACCAGGTGAAACGACAGCAGACAGCTTGAGAAACATCCTTTCACATGATGATTTTTCCCGTGTACATCCGAGGCTATTGCTCCTCCCACGGTTATGAGCTTGGTGCCGGGAGTTACCATAAGGAAGAATCCTCTGGGCACAATAAGATCAAGTATTTCAGATAATAAAACGCCGGCCTGACACTCAATAATACCTTCCTTTTCATCAAGATCCAGAAATTTATTGTATCTAAGCATTGATACTACCTTGTCATTAAGGGCCGAATCGCCATAACACCTGCCGTTACCTCTTGCAAGAAGACTATTTTCCTTTCTTACAATATCCTGAATCTGAGAAGTATATTCAGGCTCATATACATCAGACATTATATCAGGATAATTACCCCAGTTTCTTAATTTCTTTCTCATCAAAATCTAATTTGTTACAAATAACCTGCTTCCTGCAAAGAAGTAATTTTCAAAGGTCGTTTAATAAATTAAAATAATAAAATGGATCAGCCAGCATATTAAGGTGATAATAATAAATTTGTCCCTGTATAATATCAATGTGGGTGACCCGCTTTTGCTTTCAATATATGTTATCTGTAAATACCTCATTATACCTGCAATCACATATACAACAGTTGTGTATACGTAATTACTGCCTATTCTGTCTGTAACTTCAGGAGATATGGTATACATTAAATAAGCGACAATAGTAACGGCACCCAGCATGGCAAGCATTATATTGAGAAAATCCATGTTATAGCCATCTATTGATTTTCTTATCACCTTGTTCGATCTGAAAAAAATAAGCAGATCGTCCCTTCGTTTTGCCAGTGCAATAAACAATGAAAGCAGAAATACCATTATTATAAGCCAGTGCGAGATATACACTTCGGAGACAATCCCCCCTGCCGCTACCCTCAATATAAAACCGGCTGATAAGATCAGTACGTCAAGGATTGCAATATGCTTTAATCCAAACGAATACATCACATTCATAACCGCATATATCAACAGAACAAATAATATTTCAGGCTTTACAAGGTATCCTGTCAACATACCGGCAATAAATATTATACACATAATTGTCAAAGCAGTCTTTACATTGACAGCACCCGAGGCCAGCACCCTGTTTCTCTTTTCCGGATGCAGGCGGTCTTCGTTAATATCCCTGTAATCATTAAGAATATAGATACTGCTTGCCACCAGGCAAAATGAAATGAAAGTCAATAATAATCCTGTATAGGAAGATGTGTCGTTAAGTATCCCTGCAAAAAACGCAGGGACAAAAATAAGGATGTTTTTAATCCACTCCCTGACCCTGAGTAACTTCAGTATTTTCATCAGCAGTTTTTATTTTAGGGATATTGCAGAAAAACAGATCGCTGTTTTTACCGGCTACGATAAAGGTATAATAAATGAATAAAACAAGCGGATATATAACAAAAATATCATAATGACGCAGATTGTAATAAAGCCATCTGCCTGTAGTATCCTTTCCTTCTATTGCCAGTAAAAAAGCCATTCCCGCGAGCAGGAAATAAACAATCCTGTGTGTCTTTCCTTCAATCTTCTTCCGGTCAATAAGAAAAAGCGGCAGGAATGAAAACATAGCCGTAACCAGATGGGCTGTCCATGTAATACCCGAAAAAAGATGAGTAAATATAAATACCAGAGAAAAGATTATCAGTATTTTTTCCCTGCTCCCTGATTTAATAACTTTCCATGATGATATAATAACAGAAACAAAAAGAAGCAGAAGTATAATTTCAGCTATTCTGACAGCAAGAGAATAGTCAGAAGCAATAATATCGACATTTCTTGTCTCAGGGTAAAAAGCTTTCAGTATAAATGCTTTAAAAGTATGATTGGCATCAATGGTAATAATACGTCCTTCCTGAAATTCCTTAAGAAAAGAAAAATAATAGCTTATATAGTCATTCAGCCCCGTTTCAAATCCCCTTGGTATTATAGAAATAAGAAGACAGGCAAGTATTCCTCCTGTAGTATATAAAATTGTCTTCCCTGATTTAAGACTGGTAATAAATACAAAAGCCAGTAAAAAAACAGGATAAACCTTTATAAAGGTAGCTGCAACCAGGAATAATGATGCCCAGTGAGACTGCTTCCTGCTAAAAAAATATATTCCCGCTACGCATAAGGTAAATACAAGAAGATTCATCTGGAACATAATAAGGTTACTCCAGAAATAATGAAATGAACAAATGCAGGCTAAAGCCACTGCTAAACCCGCCCTGTCTTTAAATCCGTAGTTTCTGCATATTTTAACAAGCATCCATATAGTAAGAGGAAAAAGAATGAAATAATTAAAACAGCCAAAAACAAATGCCGAAGTCCTGAAATTCATAACAGCAAGAACCTGAAAAAGAAAGGCAGCAAAAGGAGGATAAAAAAATCGTCTCTGATCATCTGCCTGCCGGTATAAATCATCACCCACGGAATAACTGTGACCTGCATTCCAGAAGACATAAAAATCGGAACGGGGATTTAATTTTACAGAGCGGTTATAAGAAAAGACTGTTATTCCTGTCGACAGCACTATACCAAGAAATATTAGTACCGCTACTGTTATGGATTTATGACTCTTCACATAACAATATTATAAATTATTTTACCCACACACAATAACTATTGATATGTTTTACAATAAAAAAAACAGTAATATATTCAGAGGCTTTCTATATTTTCATGCCATAAGTATTATGCATCTATATTAGCATATTTAGCATGTTTCTCGATAAACTCCCTGCGCGGAGGTACTTCGTCGCCCATAAGCATACTGAATATCCTGTCAGCCTCGGCAGCGCTGTCTATGGTTACCTGACGCAGTGTCCTTCTCTCCGGGTTCATCGTTGTATCCCATAACTGTTCGGCATTCATTTCACCGAGACCTTTATATCTCTGGGTACCCACATTCGAATCTTTTCCCAGACCGAACTCCTGAACAAAGGCCTGAAGCTCTTCGTCGGTCCAGCAATACCTGCTGTTTTTTCCTTTTTTCACAAGGTACAAAGGAGGTGTTGCAATAAACAGGTACCCGTTCTTTATCAGATCCTGCATATACCTGAAGAAAAAAGTCATGATGAGGGTAGCTATATGTGAGCCGTCCACATCGGCATCGGTCATGATCACTACCTTATGATATCTGAGTTTTTCCAGGTTAAGAGCCTTGCTGTCATCTGCTGTTCCTATATTCACCCCAAGTGCTGTGAAAATATTTTTTATTTCCTCATTGTCAAATATTTTATGCTGCATTGCCTTTTCAACATTAAGTATCTTTCCCCGCAACGGCAAAATAGCCTGAAATTTTCTGTCACGGCCTGCCTTTGCCGTTCCTCCTGCAGAATCGCCCTCTACCAGGAATATTTCGCAATTGACCGGGTCCCTGTCAGCGCAGTCGGCAAGTTTACCAGGAAGTCCGGAGCCTGACAGCACGTTTTTTCTCTGAACAAGCTCACGTGCTTTACGTGCGGCATGTCTTGCCGTGGCAGCCAGTATTACCTTCTGCACTATAGCCCTGGCATCCCTGGGGTTTTCCTCCAGGTAGTTAGCCAGCATAGTACTTACAGCCTGGTCGACTGCTCCCATCACTTCGGTGTTACCCAGTTTTGTTTTTGTCTGTCCTTCAAACTGTGGTTCGGCAACCTTTATCGATACAATAGCCGTCAGTCCTTCACGAAAATCATCACCGTTAATATCAAACTTCAGTTTGGATGTCATACCCGATTCTTCGGCATATTTTTTAAGCGTTCTTGTAAGCCCCCTTCTGAAGCCTGCCAGGTGAGTTCCTCCCTCAATTGTATTTATATTATTTACATAGGAATGCACATTTTCAGAGAAGGAGGTATTATACTGCAGAGCGATCTCCACAGGTATATCATTCTTCTCAGTATTAATGAATATAGGTTTCTCTATCAGCTTCTCCCTTGTATTATCAAGATAATCAACAAATTCCTGCAGTCCTGTCTCTGATAAAAACGTATCTTGCCTGTATGAACCGCCGTTACCGTTCTCCTGTATCTCCCTTTTATCCAGGATAGTCAGTTTTATGCCTTTGTTCAGATATGCCAGCTCACGTAGTCTTGCTGCAAGGATCTCATAGCGAAATTCTGTTTCAGAGAATATACCGGAGTCAGGTTTAAAAGTTATTACCGTCCCCGACTTATCTGTGACACCTTTCTCCTCAACCTTTGTCTGAGGCTTTCCCTTCATGTACTCCTGAATATAGATCTTTCCGTCGCGGTGTATCTCAGCGCTGAGTGTTTCGGAAAGGGCGTTCACACACGAAACCCCTACACCATGGAGCCCTCCGGACACCTTATATGATTCCTTATCAAACTTTCCACCTGCATGTAACACTGTCATAACTACTTCAAGAGCAGATTTCTTCTCCTTTTCATGATAGTCAATAGGTATCCCTCTTCCGTTGTCGGTCACGGTTATCGATCCGTCTTCATTTATAAGCACATCTATTTCGGAGCAATAACCGGCAAGGGCTTCATCAATTGAATTATCAACCACCTCATATACAAGATGATGCAATCCTTTGATACTTACATCACCAATATACATAGCCGGCCTTTTCCTTACCGCCTCAAGCCCTTCAAGTACCTGTATACTTCCCGCTGAATAGTCTCCGTTCCCTTTTTTCACATTAGCATTTTCACTCATATCTACTCGTCATTAGTCGCATTTGATACATATACCACCCCCGGTGCCTTAAAAAATAAAGCGATGATTTTTTTAAAAAATTTCAGATTTCTTTTCCCTCAGATCCGTGTTTAAAAAATCTTTTCATCCAACTCAGCAATACCCCGGGAACAAATATGATAATATATTCTTTAAGTTTCTGATTAAAAATTACTTATCTCATGACACAAAGATACTTAAAATTAAGTATAATACCTTAACGGAAACGAAAAAAAATATTTCATTTTTTAACAAAAAATAAACACGTAAATCACTGGTTACATGGACATTATAATCAAAAGCGCAAAATCACAGACTATATGAGAACCCGGCCATGAAAAGGATGCCCTGTGAAGGGTATAAATTCCACTCGTAATACCTGTTCATTGCAACATTATCCAGCTTTGCCCAGAACGACAATATCTTTGTAAACCTGTATTCGATACCGAGGTTAAGGCTTACATGATATGATAATTCATCTATATGATATTCACCTGGTTCCGGATAGGGCGAAGGCCCTGGCGGGGCATAGCGTTTCCCCAGGCCATACAGGCCGGCGCTCGCTAATATTTTGTTTCTAAGGTTATATTTCACTGTCAGCTCAGCATCCCACGACGGTTTATGCCAGGGTTTCTCCAGTGCTTCCAGCTCATACTTATAGTATCCTGCTGAAGCTGACATAGAAAACTCATCACTGATCCTGGCTTTAAAATCTACGACAGCCTGAAGCAGTTCTCCGTTATCATAAACCGGGACAAAGGTTCTGCCATGCATCTGGTCATTAATATAGAAAACCATATTTTCAAACATCGAATATGATAGTCTGAAGTTATATGAAGTATTCTCGCTTGCATAACCGTTAAAACCGCCATTCACCCTTAGCTGAACGTCTGTCGGCAAAATAGTATAAAGGTTAGCGGAAGGAGATATCATTCCATTTGAATTATGTGTTACTATAAACGGATTAGTATAAATTACCTCAGATACATTATTGTTAATATACTCACCATCCAGACCTACAAACATATTAAATACAGAAGGTATCACATTGAATCCGAAGTACAGATCCGGATGGAAAAATAATTTAGTTTTATACTCTTCCGGGAGTGTGTTCTCTTCATAATATCTTGCATCGGCCATAAGGCTGACCCCCAGTCTGAAGTTCCAGTTTCCTCCATTCTTGCTTATACGGGGGTTAATACCTATACGGTGCCTGAATTTATCCTCTACATTGGTTATGGTTGCCGTCTCGTATTCCAGATCCAGACCGGCATAAAATATGTCAAGGTCATAGCCAAACTGCGCCTTCATTCCTGCCATATGCTGGTAATAAATGCTGGTCTGGTACAAAAGGTTATAATAAAGGTTTATATCATATTTGAGTTTTGAGGAATCCATTCTTGTCGAATAAATTCTCAGGTTTGCTTCAGGGTTGAAATATTCAATTTTTAAACTGTCTTTTCCGGGTTCACTCATACTGGAAAGGATATCGGGATATCCCCCGTATGCATACCTCCTTTTATGGTTAAAATCAATTATGCCCGACAAAGCCGTTCTTTTCATAAATTTTGTACCGAAGATACGTGCCGTATTATCCATGTATCCACCAAACACTTTTGCATCATCCTCTATTTTAATCTTACCAAAGGAGGATTCGTGCAAGGCATAAATACCTGCTATCCTGTTTCGTGACCGGTCACTTGATATGCTAAGTTCCCCGTAGGGTGAAAAATAGTTACCGAATCCCAGGTTAAGAAATCCTTTATACAACTCCGGCAAGGGGTCAGGTTCGAGTCTGGCGGGGCTTATTGTCCTGATCTCATATGGGGGCATATAAGCCTTTGGCCTTATATTGTATCTGAATACAGGGGAAGTAGCGGTAGTATCGCTGATCTCAGGGAAAAAATTCATTTTACCGGCCTTCTTAAGCGATGGTTTAAAAGGATTATATAATGTTACCTCTCTCCGTATACTTTCCTGGCCTCCCTGTGCCATAACGATATATGGAATTAACAGGAATATATAAATAACATACTTGTAATGCCGCCTGTTCATATCTAAATATTGAATTATTCGTTTATATTGCCCTGCTGTTCTGCCTGGGTATTAACATTCCTCAGGCTATCCGGTTCCATCTGATTTTCCCGGTTCAGGTCGTTAAGTTTCGCATTCACCTCGTCAATTATCCCGTCATCGTCCACCTGGTAGTAATCTTTGAGGCTCTGCAGCGTTGCCCTTGCCTGGAATTCATCTCCGTTCTTCAGGCTTATATCGGCAAGAAGGATAAACATTCTTGCCATCCAGTACTGATGCGGGGTATTCTGGTCAATAAATTCATAAATAACATTCTCAGCGTCATCCGTCAATCCTCTCATAAACAATATTTGTGCTACACGGTATTTCGATTCGGCGCCCTCAGCGCTGGTAACTTCAACTGCCACCTTTCTGAAACCTTCAAGTGCCTTGTCATAGTTACCAAGTGTAAAATTGGATTTGGCAGCCATAAAGCTGACTTCCCGGGCAAGCTCTTCTGTCAGGATATCCGACTCCATAAGGGTTTGAGAGGAACTTATTGTTTTCTGTGCATCTCCCATATTATATGCCGAACGCATCTTACCGATCCTGGCCTTAAGAACATTCTCAGGCAATTCTGCAACTTTCTCCAGTTCATCATAATAATAATATGCACTGTCATATATCTCCCTGCCATAATAAATAGACGATAATGACTGGCAGGTCTGTTCCAGGAAGGGGTTATTGGGAATAGCAGAAACCTCAAGATAGTGGCTTACAGCCTGATCTGTTTCTCCTGAAGAAACCAGGCATTCTGCAAGATAGAAATTAGCATTAAGTCTGAAGTTCCCCTGATCAAATTCATTGAGATAATTCCTGAACACCTGAATGGCTCTTTCACATTTTCCTTCCACAAACAGGTTTTCACCTGATATATACAGGAGGCTGTCCCTTTCCGATGAGCTTACGTCGGCATATCCTTCAAGATTTCTCACATATGCAAAATAAGACTCCACTTCATTCATATCGACATACGTGTTCTTCAGCCCGGTCAGGGCATTTCTGGCTTCAGGAGTAGCTGCGAATTTCTCTATCACCTCCCTGAACCTGGCAATGGCCTTATTATTTTCCCCCCTGCTATAGTAAAGCAGTCCGAGTTGTACCATCGCCCGCGGCACAAACACAGAATTAGGGTACGAATTTATTATTTGAAGAAAATCTCCTTCCCCGCTCCTGTCGTCCTCCAGGCTAACATATGCCCTTCCCCTTTCGAATAAAGCATTAGGTAGCAAAGCAGAGCCAGGGCTCTCTTTCAATAAGGTTGAAAGCACCTGCACCTTGCCCTTCTGATCATGCATCAGTCCAAGTGAAAAACCTTTTTGGAATAATGCATAATCTGTCCCTGTTATTCCTGCGGCTATTACCCGGTCATAATAAGTTACAGCCTTTTGATAATCGGTATTTATATAATAACAATCGGCTATACGGTTATATACATCGGCAAGTATTCTGCCTCCCCTGCCAACGGCTGTTTTCTCAAAGTCACCAAACCATCTTAGGGCTTCCCGGTAATTACCTTCATTATAGTGTATATAACCCATATTATATGATACCATATCATTTTCTTCAAGAGATGAAGAGCCGGGAGTACCTATAAAAGCCTGGTATTCTTCCAGCGCCCTGTCCGCTTCATTCATCCTGTATAAAGACTCCCCTTTCCAGTAATGGGCCCTTGCTCTTAAACTGCGGTCATACTGCCCATATTCAAGTGATTTGTCAAACATCCCGATAGCAGCATTAAGGTCAAGGTTCCTGTACAGTTCAAGGCCCCTGTAAAAAGCAACCTTCTGGTATGCTCTTTCAAGGCGTTCATCCTTATGGGGCATACGGTCAAGGGACTGTACTGCTGCGCTGTAGTTCTTAACTTTCATATATGCGGATACCAGATAGTCATATGCTTCTTCTATATTATCCGATGCAGGGAACTGTTCTATATATTCCTGAAAAGCTCTGATCACTTCGCCAAAGGGCGAATAAGTTGTTTCATAAGTCAGCTTGGCAAAGTTTAAAAGTGCATCTTCCTTTATTTCACGGTTATAGTCCATCTGCGATGCCGATGAAAATGCAGCCTGAGCCATTTTTTTCTGATCCTCCTTCAGGAAGCAGTCTCCAAGAAGGTAATAGGCATTCTGGCTTAATTCATCACGTCTCCTCGTTATATCCTGAAACAATTCAATTGCTTTATCATACTTCTCAGTCATATAATAACAGTAAGCAAGCTGGTAGCTCCCTTCCCTGCCTGTTCTTTTTGCCTTTTCCAGGTGTTTTTCCAGGTTTTCCGCCGCATTAAGGTAATCGGCTTTTTTAAAATATGCATCTCCTATCAGTCTGTAAAGCTCTGATTTTCTGTCCTCGTTGGCCGACTCAATAAGAGACGGGGCTATATCAAGAATGCCATCATAATCTTCCAGTATATACATGATCTGGACAATATAGAAAGGCACTACAGATCCGAAAGACTCATCATCCTTCAAACGCATAAAGCCATCGAAAGCGGTTCTGTACATTTTCTCATCATAGGCTATATGAGAAAAATAATAGATAGCAGGCGAACTGTACTCCGTATCTATATCAGTCAGCTCAGAGAAAAAAAGCATAGCCCGCTTCCTGTCTCCATCCATAAAATGAGAATAGCCGTACTTGAAATAATATGCCGGCAGCAAATCATCCTGCAGTTCCAGTCTGTCAACCTTGTCGTAATATCTGATCGCACGCCTGTAATTCTTTGACTGGTAAAAATGGTCGGCCAATTCCAGCCAGCCTCTGTTCACCAGAGGATTATCCTTGTGTTTCCCGGCAAACATCGTCATCCTGTATTCCATATCACTGTTAAACAGGCGCATGGATGACACCGCTGCAAAATATTCCGCCATCACTGCTTCATCAGAATATTCATCTGTTGTATTCTCCGCGAAACGGTCAAACAGACTAATAGCCGATGCATATTTCTCTTTATGAAATAATTCCACCCCCATCGTATAATCTGATATTAAATCATCGCGTGACAGCGACTTCTGCGCAAATAACTGTAAGCCTGAAACTAAAAAAAATGAGATATAAAACAGTCTCAAATATTTTATCCTGAAAACACCGTATTTTATCATATCACAACTGTAATCTGTCTTCCGGGGAATACAAATAATTTATAGTTAACATCTTAAAATTAACCGGACTTCCCGATTGATTTCTGCTAATTTACAACTATAAAACGCTTCATTCCGGGCTTTATTATTGATTTTATCAACATTGGGATGTTAATTTTTAAGTTTAAAACAATATAAACCGGTATTAATAAAACCTTCAAATCCCAAATAACAATTAATCATTATATTTGTGACTTATCAATAACCTATTCAACTCCGGCTTATGCAGGATAACAACATGCCCCTGGATATTATTATTTCCCTGAAGAACTGTAATATATACCAGCAGGACCACCTTGTTCTGTCAGATGTCAATCTTGAAGTAAAAAAAGGTGAATTCGTCTACCTCATAGGTAAGGTCGGGAGTGGCAAAACAAGTCTTATCAAAGTGTTAAACGCCCAGTTGCCTTTGAGAGAGGGAGAAGGCGTGGTCGCCGGATATGACCTGACACGTATCAGGAAAAAAAACACAACTCTGCTCAGAAGAAAGCTTGGCATTGTCTTTCAGGATTTTCAGTTGCTTATTGACAGATCGGTTCAGTCTAACCTTGAATTTGTGCTTAGAGCAACAGGATGGAAGAACAAACATGAAATAAATGAAAGAATAGGAGAAGTACTGGAAAAAGTCGGACTGGGAACAAAAGGATATAAAATGCCACACCAGCTATCCGGGGGAGAGCAACAGAGAGTTGTGATAGCCAGGGCACTGCTGAATGATCCTGACATAATACTGGCAGACGAACCCACAGGTAACCTGGATCCGGAAACATCCGAAGATATTATAAAGATACTTATCAATATAAGCAAAAACGGCAGGGCTGTTATATTTGCCACACATAATTATACCCTCCTGAAAAAATATATTGCCCGGACTATTAAATGTGAAAACGGGAAAATCACCGAAACTGATCATAACGAAGAGCTCGAATTTATTTAAGACCAAAGACTAAGGACTAAAGACAAACGGTCAACCAAAGGATTAGTTTAAAAAAGTTGAGAATGAGTTGAGATTGTTATGTTTTAATAGTGCCAAATACCTACTAATTAACTAATTAACTAATTAACCAAAACCAATTACGGACTGCTTGACGGCTGGACTGAGAGACTCAGAGACTTAACACCTTAACAACTTAACGACTCAACATTTTATTGATAAAGGCTTTAATCTTTTAAAAGGCCGGGGCAGGTTATTTAGATACAACCTGTAGTATTTTTCCTCCCTGCTCCCATACGATCTGATGTATGATGCGATTGAAGGTACGGATGAACCGGCAAAATCCAGTATATAATCCTTACCTGCATATTTATGTATGATATGATCCGTAACCAGATAACCTGCCCTGGCAGCTCTGCTCTCCCTGCTTCCTGCCGTAAACAGCAATGTAATCCTTTTTGAGTGATTAATAAGAAATATTCCGAAAATAAGGTCCTTCCCGGCTTTTATACCGTATGTTTCTCCTATACCTTTTTCTGTACAGTATTCAATCAATGATGCAAGCCTTCTGTAGTCTTTTTTCGATACTCCCTGTACTTTCTTCCCGGTATATGAAATGAAAAGGTTAATTAGCCTTTCGGCATCCAGATCCTCCTCTATTCTGTATCTGTATTCCCTGGCTATTCTTATATTTCTTCTGCAATCGGACCCGTAATTCTCCCATATTTCCTTGTACTCCGAACCTATGGGCAGCACATAATTATACATATCCTGTATCTCAAACAGTTGCTCCACCGGTTTATCACAGGAACAAAAATCTGTGAATACGTACTTTTTTTCTATCTGCCTGTATATATCTTTTAAAACTGTCTGCCCGGCTTTCGCCGTCGGGTATACTCCCAGTGCCTGAAGAAAGACAGGTGTTGCGAGGTAAGAAAAAAACATTTTTCTCTTTTCCGGCAGAGGGCAAATATATTCATAATCATTAACCACCAGCGCTGACCATTCCGGCGACATTATGTCAAGATACCAGGAAAAAGCGTAAGGTCTGGGTTTATCCTGTAATAAAAGAAGATCGTCCCACTTATCTTTGCATATTTCTTTTTGCTTTAATAAGCTTATCATTTTTGCTGCTCCTTCAGGGTATGCTCGAACAATTTTTTCCATCCTTTCCACTCACCTTCGCCAGTAAGCGATGTATTATGCCATATAGATACGAAAAGTCCCCCAACTTCCTTTGTGGCCCTGATAAGTGTGTCAACTTCGCTTTCGGCTTCTTCAGGGCTGAATCTCTTATATTTCTGGAAAGTACCGTCCATGTACTGAAAGGGAACCAGTGTAAGGGTACTTGCTTCTTCCCTTATAAGATCATAAAACCTGTATGGCCTTGCAATACCGGCCCTGAAACCTGCCTCTCTTATATAACCAAGTGTATAATCTTCTTTAATGCCTGTTGACTGAAGCACCTGATATGTTAAAGGTATGGTAAGAAGTAAAAAGTGTTTTCTCACCCTTGTCACCTCCCTATTACTGACAGATTCAATCTTATGCTTCTCTTTCAGTATAAGTTTCAGTGAGTTCCCCGACCTGTACGATGTATGCAATCCGGTATCATAACCGGAGCTTAATTCCCTGATAAGTTGCCTGTAACAGCGGCGGCGGGGGTTTGTATTTTTGTCAAAACGGCTCCTTTTACCTGCAGTAAAAAAATACAGTACCGGGGTATTATATTTTTCAGCGGCCGAATTGATATAGGAATATGTATCGTAAGGATCTTTCTCCTGTCCTGTCATACACCCGAACCTCCTGGCCGGCTTTCTGCCGTGGATAATATCTGCCAGTAACCCTGCGGTATTACGTAAAAAACCTTTCCCCCTGTATGCAAATGGCTGGTCGAGATCAACAGTCAAAATATGTTTGTACTCCTTTGGGGGTATTTTAAGTCCGGGATACATTAGCTCAAGTACCCTGCCGAGCCGTTTGGCCCAAATATCCACAACAGGCATTTTAAGGAAATCATGTTTATACGCCTGGCTTGATTCAGCTGTGAAACGTCCGTGCTCATCCCTTACCGCTGTTAAATATTCCTCATACCTGGTTGCCATGTAAAAGGCAAAGGCAAATATATCCAGAAAAAAACCGGCTTCCGGCGGTTGCTGAAAGAAAAGGGGGATGTCTTCATAAAGGGCAACCCAAATATCCTGCTTCCTTATTCCCTGCTCAAACAAAAGTGGCTCCGGCTGAATAAATATACCTCCGGTCTCCCGGTTTACGGAATAGTTAATTAACGGGATACCCTCTTCAGGCGAATCTGTTATATTGTAAGACAATCCTAATAAATTTCCCAGCACCAGATCAATTGCATATGTAAGACGTGGTGTTATATTGTTTGAGACATATACCTGAACATCGTGTTTCATAAAGTAAATATAGGCCTTTTATAAATTACCATTGATAAAAAAACCACACAGATAAACTAACTTATAATACAATATCCTGAAAATCCGTTATCAGGATCAGAGTCAGGTTATACATTTTTATTAACTTTAAGGTATTATTATTACTTAATGTATAACCAAATTATACCAAGAATGGGTAAAGGAGATAAAAAAACCAAACGAGGGAAAATAGTAAGAGGGACATACGGAGTAAGAAGAAAAAGGGCAAAGAAAACCGGGTTCATAAAAGGCTATACGGTAGATGCCCCTGAAAAAGTAAAAACAACAGGGTTAAAGGATGAGACTAAGGTCAGGGAGCAAAAGAAAACATCTGACAAAAAAAAGGAAAAAGTCAGTATGACAAAACCGGAAAAGAAAACTGAAGCAGCCAGACAGGAAAACAAGAACGAAAAAAAGCCTGAGAAAAAGACAGAAGCTAAAGCAGAAAAGACAGCGAAAAAATATGATAAAGAAAAAACCGGCAGTAAATAATGATAAGAATTATCAGGTATTTATAACATCGTAATAATCAGAAGGGTCAATATAAAGCTCAATGATTGACGGTCCGCTCACGGGATATGATCCTGACAAGGCCTTTCTGAATGAATCTTCACTATCACAACTTATTACAGGCACACCCAGGAAGGTTTTTTCACCAATCAACATATCATCATAAAGCTCAACAGCACAGGGGTCCACTTTGAGCCTGTGCTCTTTGATCTTAATAAGATTAAGTTCCCTGTCGGCCAGTACTATGAACAATATATTGAGTTTCAATCTTCTGGCAGTAATCATTTCCCCGCACATCATCAGGAATCCCCCGTCTCCGGTAACGCAGGCAACCGGTTTACCGGGTTTATTCAAAGAAGCAGAAATTGCAGCGGGAATCCCAAAACCCATACCGGACCATCCGTTTGTCATAAGTAACTGACCAGGTGAAGGTGTTTTCCAGTACTGACCGAAAAAATGTATATGCGAACCTACATCAAGGCATAAAATAAGGTCTTCAGGTAATTGCTCCTTCATAACTCTCAGCACGTTAAACGGACCAAAAGACTTTTTCGTTCTGCCGGCTTTTGCCTGTATGTCTTTTCTGCAATCTGCAATCAGTTCAAAATCCCAGTCATTTGCCGGACCAAGTACAGGTCTTATCATCTCAAGCAAGCCGGTAAGGTTGCCGACAACCTGTTTTGCAGGTATAGATTCCGGCATATCGGTATATACGGTATTGAAATGGATCAATGGAACATCATGCATCCACGATTCATAGTTATACTCAACGGGGTCATATCCTATGCCTATTACCAGGTCCGATTCATTAATAACAGCATCAAGCCTCCCTGATGCAGCGTGGAACAATACCCCGCAATAACATTTATGTTCCTCATGTACCATTCCCTTAGCCATAGGAGTCAGTATTACCGGCACAGGGTACTCCTCCAGAAAATCATATATCTCTTCCCTTATCCCTGCCCGGACAGCTGTCAGTCCGATAACCATAACAGGCTTCCTGGAATATTGTAAGAGATCAATTAATTCTGTATCGATACTCAGTTTTTCAGGGCCGGTTTTTTCAGCTTTCATCCTTCCTGTTCCGGCAATCTTTTTCATAGCCTGATCTGAGGGCAATCCAATATGAACAGGTCCCGGATATTCTTCAACGGCCAGTTCAAATGCATCAGTCAATACTTCCCTTATATTACCGGCATCAGCACGTATTGTCACCTTTGTTATAGGTTCAAATAACTGCTGATGATCTATATTCATCTGTACTGTTCTGCTTCTCTGCTTATCAGGCACCTCTGATGTCATGGCGATTACAGGGGACCTGTCGAGAATAGCTCCTCCGACACCTGTAGCCAGATTTGTCGCCCCGGGGCCGAACGTTGCATGACATATACCCGGCACCCCGGTCAGCCGGCCTGTCACATCTGCCATAATACCTGCTGCCGCTTCATTTGAAGTTAGTATGAATTCAATACCTTCCTTTCTTAACTCATCAATATAAGGTATTGAAGGTCCGCCCGGTATGCCAAAAACATATCTGATCCCTCTCGATTTTAACTCTGCTGCTATGTATTGTGCTACTGTCATAGTTGTTTTCAGAGTATAAAACTAAGAATTTTGTTTGAAAGATTTGCAGCATATTATATTTTAGAAGGTTAACGAAGGGTTAAAGTACGGGGGTATAAAAAAAGCCCTGACACAATGTATCAGGGCTCCTGTTTTAAAGTCGGCGGCGACCTACTCTTCCACTTGCGTAGTACCATCGGCGCTAACGGGCTTAACTTCTCTGTTCGGAATGGGAAGAGGTGGTACCCCGTCGCTATAGCCACCTTAAGATCCTCAAAGCATATATTATGCTCTTTATATCTTTACATGATGAAAATTCGAGATTAATAATAAATAATACCTGTTATCTGAAAGCTTTCGGGTAATTAGTACTGCTCGGCTTTGACATTACTGCCTTTACACCTACAGCCTATCTACGTCATCGTCTTTAACGTCCCTTATGGAGATCTAATCTTGAGGCGAGCTTCGTACTTAGATGCTTTCAGTACTTATCCCTTCCAAACATAGCTACCCTGCGGTGCGGCTGGCGCCACAACAGGTACACCAGTGGTTTGTCCAACACGGTCCTCTCGTACTAGTGTCAGCTCCTCGCAAATCTCTTACGCCCACAACAGATAGGGACCGAACTGTCTCACGACGTTCTGAACCCAGCTCGCGTGCCACTTTAATGGGCGAACAGCCCAACCCTTGGGACCTTCTCCAGCCCCAGGATGTGACGAGCCGACATCGAGGTGCCAAACCGCTCCGTCGATATGAGCTCTTGGGAGCGATCAGCCTGTTATCCCCGGAGTACCTTTTATCCTTTGAGCGATGGCCCTTCCATACGGAACCACCGGATCACTATGCTCTAGTTTCCTACCTGATCGACTTGTCGGTCTCACAGTCAAGCACCCTTATGCCATTGCACTCTACGCACGGTTACCAATCGTGCTGAGGGTACCTTGAGAAGCCTCCGTTACTCTTTTGGAGGCGACCACCCCAGTCAAACTACCCACCAAACAATGTCTCCCCCGATCCCTCGGGGGGTTAGGTCCCAGATAAATAAAGGGTCGTATTTCAAGGTTGACTCCCTGACTCCTGACGAAGCCAGTTCGCAGTCTCCGACCTATCCTACACATCACTTACCCAAAATCAATGTTAAGCTATAGTAAAGGTTCACGGGGTCTTTCCGTCCCGTTGCGGGTATCCGGCATCTTCACCGGAACTACAATTTCACCGAGCTCGTGGCTGAGACAGTGCCCAGATCGTTACACCATTCGTGCAGGTCGGAACTTACCCGACAAGGAATTTCGCTACCTTAGGACCGTTATAGTTACGGCCGCCGTTTACCGGGGCTTCAACTCAGAGCTTCTCCTATATTAATACAGAATAACCCCTCCTCTTAACCTTCCGGCACCGGGCAGGTGTCAGGCCTTATACTTCATATTACTATTTCGCAAAGCCTTGTGTTTTTGATAAACAGTCGCCTGGGCCATTTCTCTGCGGCCCCGATTGCTCGGGGCGTCCTTTCTCCCGAAGTTACAGGACTATTTTGCCTAGTTCCTTAGCCACGAATCACTCGAGCACCTTGGGATTCTCTCCCTGACTACCTGTGTCGGTTTGCGGTACGGGCACCATATGTCTGAAGCTTAGAGGGTTTTCCTGGAAGTATGATTAACGGCGCTATCCGCTCGCCCGAAGGCTCGCGGTACTATCAGGTTCATCACTCCCGGGCTCTTAACCCGGGCGTATAACTACTCCCTTTAACGTACTATTCCGTCAGTACGCGGCCGGTTCACTTCTCCGTCACCCCATCGCAACATATGGTGGTACTGGAATATTAACCAGTTGTCCATCGGTTAGGCCTCTCGGCTGTCCCTTAGGTCCCGACTAACCCTGATCCGATTAGCGTTGATCAGGAATCCTTAGTCTATCGGTGTGCAGGTTTCTCACCTGCATTATCGTTACTTATGCCTACATTTTCTTTTCCAGACCCTCCAGGGTATCTCACAATACCCATTCAACAGTTCTGGAATGCTCCCCTACCACCCTCCTGATTTCTCAAGAGGATCCATAGCTTCGGTGGTATGCTTATGCCCGTTTATCATCCACGCACAACCGCTCGACTAGTGAGCTGTTACGCACTCTTTAAATGAATGGCTGCTTCCAAGCCAACATCCTAGCTGTCTAAGCAGTCGCACTGCGTTAGGTCAACTTAGCATACACTCCGGGACCTTAGCTGATGGTCCGGGTTATTTCCCTTTCGGCCATGGACCTTAGCACCCATAGCCTCACTCCCGTAAATCATCTGTCAGCATTCGGAGTTTGTCAAGGGTTGATAGGCGGTGAAGCCCTCTAGCCTTATCAGTAGCTCTACCTCCAACAGATTATTACGAGGCTGCACCTAAATGCATTTCGGGGAGTACGAGATATTTCCTGGTTTGATTGGCCTTTCACCCCTACCCTCAGCTCATCCAAAGACTTTTCAACGTCTACTGGTTCGGCCCTCCATCCCGTGTTACCGGAACTTCAGCCTGGCCAAGGGTAGATCACCAGGTTTCGCGTCTACCTCTATTAACTAATTACGCACTATTAATACTCGCTTTCGCTTCGGCTCCGACCCTGAAAGTCTTAACCTCGCTAATAAAGAGTAACTCGTAGGCTCATTATGCAAAAGGCACGCTGTCATCCCGATTACTCGGGACTCCAACCGCTTGTAAGCACACGGTTTCAGGTACTATTTCACTCCCCTGTTCGGGGTGCTTTTCACCTTTCCCTCACGGTACTGGTTCACTATCGGTCTCTCAGGAGTATTTAGCCTTGCCAGATGGTCCTGGCTGTTTCAAACAGGATTTCTCGTGTCCCGCCTTACTCAGGATACTGCTATCTGCATACTTATTTACGTGTACAGGACTTTCACCTCCTTTGGTGTAACTTTCCAGATATCTTCCACTTCTTATGTATACAAAATGTCGCAGTCCTACTACCTCCCGATAGCCAAAACTACCGGGATTTGGGCCCTTCCCCGTTCGATCGCCACTACTTAGGGAATCACTATTGTTTTCTTTTCCTCCGGGTACTTAGATGTTTCAGTTCCCCGGGTTTGCCTCCCCCGATCACTCGGGAGATCTCCGGCCTTCAGCCGGAGGGGTTGCCCCATTCGGATACCTGCGGATATAACGGATATTTGCTCCTCCCCGCAGATTTTCGCAGCTTGTCACGTCCTTCTTCGCCTCTGAGAGCCAAGGCATCCACCGTATGCCCTTGCTTACTTTCTCAAGTATTCTTTTATTACTAATCTCGTTTTCGTTCATCATGTCAAAGAACATCTTTTGAGCAATCTCTCTCCTGTGATCATAATTCTTAATCACTTCTCTCTTCTCTGCGCTCAAATCCCCTGCTTAATCCCGAATACTCGGAACTGCCTAGGGCAATAGTGGAGAATAAGGGAGTCGAACCCTTGACCTCCTGCGTGCAAAGCAGGCGCTCTAGCCAACTGAGCTAATTCCCCGAAGCGTAGTCCCACCCAGATTTGAACTGGGGACCTCTACATTATCAGTGTAGCGCTCTAACCTTCTGAGCTATGGGACTATCTTTAGCCTCCACCCCTGTGCCATCTCCGGGCGCAATCTTTATATGCTCCGGTTGTTTTATATATTATTTAAGCACTTAATCCAGGCTTAGAATAAAACAATGCTTTATCCTTAAATAATAAGCCTTTGCTCTCTCCAGAAAGGAGGTGTTCCAGCCACACCTTCCGGTACGGCTACCTTGTTACGACTTAGCCCCAGTCACTAGTTTTACCCTAGGCCGCTCCTTGCGGTTACGGACTTCAGGCACCCCCAGCTTCCATGGCTTGACGGGCGGTGTGTACAAGGCCCGGGAACGTATTCACCGCGCCATGGCTGATGCGCGATTACTAGCGATTCCAGCTTCACGGAGTCGAGTTGCAGACTCCGATCCGAACTTGGACCAGATTTCGAGATTCGCATCCTGTCTCCAGGTAGCTGCCCTTTGTTCTGGCCATTGTAACACGTGTGTAGCCCTGGACATAAGGGCCGTGCTGATTTGACGTCATCCCCACCTTCCTCTCACCTTACGGTGGCAGTTTCGCTAGAGTCCCCGGCTTGACCCGATGGCAACTAACGATAAGGGTTGCGCTCGTTATGGGACTTAACCCGACACCTCACGGCACGAGCTGACGACAACCATGCAGCACCTTGTAAACAGTCTGTAAGAAAATAGTGTTTCCACTATATGCAGTCTACATTTAAGCCCAGGTAAGGTTCCTCGCGTATCATCGAATTAAACCACATGTTCCACCGCTTGTGCGGGCCCCCGTCAATTCCTTTGAGTTTCACTCTTGCGAGCGTACTCCCCAGGTGGATTACTTATCGCTTTCGCTTGGTCGCTGACTGTATATCGCCAACAACGAGTAATCATAGTTTACGGCGTGGACTACCAGGGTATCTAATCCTGTTCGCTACCCACGCTTTCGTGCATCAGCGTCAGTGAAGGCCCAGTAAGCTGCCTACGCAATCGGTGTTCTGTGTAATATCTAAGCATTTCACCGCTACATTACACATTCCGCCTACCTATACCTCACTCAAGACTTACAGTTTCAATGGCAGTGCACCAGTTAAGCTGATGGATTTCACCACTGACTTGTAAGCCCGCCTACGCACCCTTTAAACCCAATGAATCCGGATAACGCTTGCATCCTCCGTATTACCGCGGCTGCTGGCACGGAGTTAGCCGATGCTTATTCCTGAGGTACCGTCATATTACGAAATATTCGAAACTATTCTTCCCTCAGAAAAGCAGTTTACAACCCATAGGGCAGTCTTCCTGCACGCGGGATGGCTGGTTCAGGCTTGCGCCCATTGACCAATATTCCTCACTGCTGCCTCCCGTAGGAGTCTGGTCCGTGTCTCAGTACCAGTGTGGGGGATAACCCTCTCAGGACCCCTAAACATCGTCGCCTTGGTGAGCCGTTACCTCACCAACTAACTAATGTTACGCATGCCCATCTTTTACCGCCGTAGCTTTCTTCTTGCTAAGATGTCTTTACAAGATAATATGGAGTATTAATTTCCGTTTCCGGAACCTATCCTCCTGTAAAAGGTAGGTTGCATACGCGTTACTCACCCGTACGCCGGTCGCCACCATTCCGATTGCTCGGAACGTGATGCCCCTCGACTTGCATGTGTTAAGCCTCCCGCTAGCGTTCATCCTGAGCCAGGATCAAACTCTTCGTTGTAGTATAAAATTTGTTTTTATGCTTTCAAGAGCCCGGCTCTTTCTCTAAGGATAATGTTTGACGCTATTGTTCTATTCCTTTTTTTTGCCTGGATTTGCGTGCTTAAGTAATTCAAAGAACTTCTTTCTGCTTTTTATTTCTCTTCCTTTACACCGGAAAAAATTAACCCTCCCGGATAAGGAACACAAAGTTAAACCTTTTTTCCCTCTTTTTATAATAAATCATGCCTCCCTCTTTATACCCGCTTAATATGCCGGTAACCTAAATCCTAAAGGCCTGACTGATCCCTCTCTTGTCTGTAAAAAATGAACGTTGTGCCTAAAAGCGGCTGCAAAAATAGACATCTTTTTTGACTTGCAAAAAAAATATGCAAAAATATTTTACATAATTCGGATCCCCTGCAAAAAGTAAAGTCCACAGCCCACAAAGTTAATTAGTTAATTGGTTGATTTGTGTATTCGTTTATTTTGGTTGTGTTAATTCATAGTTATGCGGTTATTCAGTTATTCAGTTATTCAAAACCCGATTAAACCATTTAACTTTTAAACAAATAATATATTCCACCACAGAACACGGAGTATCACGGTGATATACAGTGAAATAGTGAATAGTGTGAAACTGAAAGTTGAATGAAGTTGAATAGTATTAAATTCCTTCTAATTAACCAATTAACCAATATAATAAACTAACATTGTAAACTGATTGCACACCTAATCCCTATTCCCTTCCACTTTACTTTCATTTAACTCATGTTCCCTGTTATTCCAGCATTGCGAACTTTAAACCATTTAAACTTTTAAACTTTTAAACATATATGATGTATAACAACTAAAAAAAATTCCCTTATTGAAATTAGCGACGTACATTTGAATAAATCAAATCCATAGAATAATGAAAAAAAGTGTATTGGGAACATTTCTAATATTGCCAGTCCTGCTATTAATATCAGGGTCAGTAATTGCACAAGTAAGCATTGAAGATTATAAAAGAGCGGACAATCTTTCCCTGAAATTCAGGAATAAAGTATGGTATGGCAATGTAAATCCTTCATGGGCAGGCAAAAGCAATATTTTTACATATGAAAATGAGACCCCTGCAGGAACCGAATATATTATGGTCGATCCGGTAAAAAAGAGCAAAGAAAAAGCGTTTGACACAGGGAAGCTCGCAAAAAAAATGGAAGAATTCTCTGATGATAAGATCGATCCTGCAGATCTGCCTGTCAGAAGGGTTATATTCAATGAAAACCTTAAAAGTTTTACTTTCATCTGGAACAATATAGAATGGACATGCAAGCTCCCATCATACAAGCTTGAAAGCGGCGAGAGGGAAAGAGACTGGCCATGGAGGCGTAATGAAGGCTGGCTATGGGACACCAGGGATGAGATGTCAAATGATCCGGTGGAATCACCTGATAAAAAATGGGAAGCCTTCATCCGTAACTTTAATCTCTATATAAGAAATAAGGAAACAAATGATGAAATACAGTTAAGCTATGACGGAGGAACAGGTCTTTATTATTCATCATTCATGGAATGGTCGCCTGACTCAAAAAAGATTATGGCTTATAAAGTCAGGCCTGCTGAAAAGCATATGATACATTATGTCGAATCATCTCCTGACGACCAGTTACAGCCCAAACATTACAGCTATGAATATGCCAAACCCGGCGATGCCCTTCCACAAAAATATCCCCAGATATTTGACGTTATCAACAGGAAGCATATTAAAGTGGACGAATCTCCGATACCGAATCAATATTCCCTGAATGCATATAAATGGAGCCGTGATAGTAAGTCACTTACCTATGAATATAATAAAAGAGGTCATCAGGTTTACCAGGTTATTAAAACAGATGCAGAAACCGGAAAACAAATAGCGATAATAAATGAAACATCCGAGACATTTATAGATTACAGTGGAAAGAAATACAGGTATGACGTTAATGATGGTAAAGAAATAATATGGGCCTCAGAGAGGGACGGATGGAATCACCTTTACCTTTATGACGGAGAGACAGGTATTGTAAAAAACCAGATCACCAAAGGTAACTGGCCTGTAAGAAATGTTGAATACGTCGATACACTGAACAGACAGATAATATTTATGGCAAGCGGGAAGGAAGAAGGAGACCCCTATTTCATACATTACTATATTGTCAATTTCGACGGAACAGGCCTGCGCAGACTAACAGAAGGAAATGGCAATCATACTGCATATTTCTCACCCGACAAAAAATATTTTGTCGATACATGGTCGGCAGTGGACAGTCCTCCCGTGGCTGTACTGAAAAAAACACTAACGGGATCAGAAGTAATGAAACTAGAAGAAGCAGATATATCAGCTCTTATTGAAGAAGGATGGAGAGCACCTGAAGTGTTTGTTGCCAAAGGACGTGACGGCGTGACAGACATCTGGGGAATAATAATAAGACCCACGAATTTCGATCCGGATAAAAAATATCCCGTAATTGAATATATATACGCCGGGCCTCACTCAAGCTTTGTTCCAAAATCGTTCAGACCATACATAGGCAGCATGCAATCGCTGACTGAACTGGGATTCATCCTTGTCTGGATTGATGGCATGGGTACTTCCAACAGGTCAAAGGCATTTCATGATGTATGCTGGAAAAATCTCAAAGATGCAGGATTCCCAGACAGGATACTATGGATGAAAGCGGCAGCGTCCGAACACCCTGAAATGGATATATCAAGAGTAGGTGTATTCGGAACATCTGCCGGAGGTCAGAACGCTACCGGAGCATTATTATTCCATCCTGAGTTTTACAAGGTAGGCGTTTCGTCCTGCGGATGTCAGGACAACAGGATGGATAAGATGTGGTGGAATGAACTGTTCATGGGATGGCCGGTGGGACCTGAATATGCAGAATCGTCAAATGTAGAAAATGCTTACAGGCTTGAAGGTAAATTACTGCTTATAAACGGTGAAATGGATAATAATGTAGATCCTTCCTCAACAGTGCAGGTAGTAAACGCACTGATAAAGGCAAACAAGGATTTTGACTATCTCCTTGTTCCGGGAATGAGACATGCCAGCGGGGGAGAATACGGAGAACATAAACGAAGGGATTTCTTTGTCAAACACCTGATTGGAGTAGATCCTCCTGACTGGAGCCTGTTTGAAAAAGATAAATGATAAAAAAAGTCTGAACTACTAAAACCTAAACCCATGCTTGACCTGAATTATATCAGATCACAGTTTCCCGGTCTCAAAACCGACTGGGTATTGTTCGACAATGCTGGCGGTTCACAAATTGCAAAACCTGTTGTGGACAGGATGAATGAGCATCTCTATACCTCTCATGTACAGCTTGACGGATCATATCCCCATTCGGTTCTCGCGAAAGAAAGACATGACGAGGCTCACAAAAAACTTGCCGGATGGATAAATGCTGATGATCCCAGGGAGTTGATCATGGGCTCTTCAACAACATTACTTGTCAGGATACTGGCGGATAATTTCAGGAGGATACTCAGGGATGGCGATGAAGTAATAGTAACAAACTGTGATCATGAGGCTAACATAGGAGCATGGCGGGACCTGGCAAATTACGGCTTCAAAGTGAAGGAATGGAAAATTAATCCCGACACTCTCAGCCTTGAGAAAGAGGATCTTGAAGACCTTTTGACCGACAGGACAAAACTTGTAGCATTTACAGCAGCATCCAACGTGCTTGGCATGCTGAACCCTGTAAAAGAGTTTACAGAACTGGTACACAAATATGAAGCACTGGTATGTGTTGATGCTGTTGCATATATGCCTCACAGAATGATCGATGTTAAGGCTGCCGACGTAGATCTTTTCGTTTTCAGCTTTTACAAGACCTATGGGCCTCATTATGCCATGATGTACGGTAAATTTAATATCCTTAATAATTTGCCCGGGTTTAACCATTTCTTTATAAAGGAACCACCCTATAAATTTCAGCCAGGTAATTATAATTTCGAATTCTGTCACGGTCTGAGTGCTCTTCCCGATTATTTTATTTCACTATCCGAGACACATGGTTTTAAAGGAGGATCAGATTATAAAAAGAAGCTGGAATATATTTATTCTCTTATAGCAGCGCATGAAGAGGATCTCACAGCAAGAGTAACGGAGTACCTTAATTCCAGAAACGATATAAGGATCATAGGCCCTGCTGTTCATTCGGCGCAGAAACGTGTCCCTACCATCTCTTTTGTACAGAAAAACCGTGACAGCAGAGAAATTACACTAAAAACTGATGAACATAAAGTAGCTGTTCGATGGGGCCATTTCTATGCATACAGACTAATTAAAGACCTGGGCCTGGATAAACAAAACGGAGTTGTAAGGATATCAATGGTACACTATAATACCCGTGAGGAAGTAGACAGGCTGATAAATGCTCTTGACCATGTATTATAATTATAACCTTCAAAAAAACGTTAAATTATACTTAGCATTTTGTTGTAAAAATCATAATTTAGTATTATAATTCACTAATCTCCAACTTAATTACATATTATGAAAAAATTAATTTTTGTATTTTTAAGTGTCTTTATCACACTTTCATTTTCCAGTTGTTCTTCCGGTGATAAAACCGGGAAAGACAACATGATCGTAAACATGGCTCCTATTGCAAGCCCGTCATCTTCTTCTGAATTTATGTCTCCTGAATACCTGACGATTCTAAACGACGGATCAATTCCCGAGGACAACATGAATTTCAGAGAAGGAGCTTACATGTTCTGGTCAAGGCGTCCTGACACCGAAGCCTGGGTTCAGTACGACTGGGACAAGCCGGTCATAACCAAACAGGTTAACATATTCTGGATAAGTCAGGGTGACAGAATGAGCCTCCCCGATTCATTCGTGCTTAGCTATCTGAGAGGGGAAGAGTATGTACCGGTAAATATTATCTCAGAATCCGATCCTGTAGCAAACAGCATGAATATAATCGAATTTGATGAAGTTGAAACTACCAGTCTGCGCCTGCAGGTCAAAAATAAAGAAAGTCAGGCATCTGCTATTACAGAGTGGGAAGTCATCTCGTCGGATCCTTCAAGAAAATATGCCCCGGTAACAGATGCAGGGACAGACCGCAGTGTTATGACAGATGGAAAGACCTATCTCAGGGGGAAATATAAATCAGTAAAACCTGTAGACAAGGTCATATGGAAGAAAGTATCAGGGCCCGGTAAAGTAACCTTCGGGAATAACCGTTCGGCAGAGACTACGGCTTCTTTCTCGATGCCAGGTGAATACAAGATTGAATTCGAGGCAAGGTCGGGTAAGCTCACTTCCTCCTCATATCTTACAGTAAAAGCTCAGAACCCGCCACCAAAAGAAAGGCTTAGTGTTGTATATACCAGGAAATATAAAATTGACAACCGGTTGTGGAATTCCAGGGCTAAGGCTATTATTGTAAACTGGATACCATGGTGCATTGACCAGATAAACAGATCTGACCTGGAGAGAGGCAGTGGTGGAATAGACAATTTTATTGAAGCCTCCAAAGCATTAAAGGGTGAACCTCATGGCACTCATAAAGGATATGTATTTTCCAATGCATGGGTACACCAGACTGTCGAATCTATGTGTATAGCCCTTATGGTTGACCCGCAAGGCGATAAGGAGATAATCGCAGCCCAGGGAAAAATGAGGAAGACTCTTGAGGAATGGATACCTGTAATACTTTCGGCACAGGAACCTGACGGGTATCTTCAGACAGCCTATACACTAAGAGATACAAACAGATGGCAAAACCGCTGGGAAGAACGTAACAGGGGATCGCATGAAGGCTATGTTGCCGGATACTTTATTGAATCGGCCATAAACCATTATACCCTGACCGAAGGCACCGACACCCGTTTATATGATGCGGCCAAGAAGCTTGCCGACTGCTGGGTCGATAATATTGGCCCTGAAGAAGGTAAACAGGAATGGTTTGACGGACATCAGGAGATGGAACAGGCGCTTGTCAGGTTCGGCCGTTTTGTTAATGACATGGAAGGAAACGGCAGAGGTGACTCTTACATCAACCTGGCTAAATTCCTCCTTGATAACAGGGGCGGCGGATCGGAATACGACCAGAGCCATATAAGGGTACAGGAACAGTATGAAGCTGTCGGCCATGCCGTAAGAGCAGTTTACAGCTACTCAGGTATGGCAGATGTAGCTGCCGAGACAGGCGACGTGGATTATCAAAGCGCTGTTATGTCACTATGGGACAATATGGTCAACAAGAAATACTATGTTACAGGAGGCGTTGGGAGTGGCGAGACTTCTGAAGGATTTGGTCCGGATTACTCTCTAAGACATAATGCATATTGCGAGTCATGCTCAAGCTGCGGACTCATATTTTTCCAGTATAAAATGAACCTGGCCTATCATGATGCAAAATATGCCGACCTGTACGAGGAAACGATGTACAACGCTCTTTTGGGTTCCCTCGATACCGAAGGAAAGAATTTCTACTATACAAACCCGCTGACACAGAGAAATGAAAGATATTCATGGCATGTATGCCCCTGTTGTGTCGGCAATATACCCAGAACACTGCTGATGATCCCTACATGGACCTATGTGAAGGACGAAACAGGTATTTATGTTAACCTGTTTATAGGAAGTACAATAAATGTTGAGAACGTTGCCGGCACAAATATTGAAATGATACAGGAAACAGACTATCCGTGGGATGGAAAGGTCACGGTAACAGTGAATCCTGAGACCAGCAAGGAATTTGCAGTCTACGTACGTATCCCTGACCGGAGTACAAGCATCCTGTATACTGCAAAGCCTGAGGTGAAAGGAATATCAGAACTTACAGTAAACGGAGAAGTATTCGAATATGAAACAATGAACGGCTATGCTGTAATCAACAGGACATGGAAAAAAGGAGATAGGATAAGCTTTGAAATACCTCTTGAAATTCAGGTAATAACATCGGACGACAGGATCGAAGCCAACAGGGGAATGGTTGCATTAAGATACGGACCGCTTGTTTTCAGTGTCGAAAATGTCGACCAGGCTGATACAGACCAGCCAATTGCAGATGAGCCTCTCACAACCGAATGGAGAGAAGACCTCTTTGATGGCATACTCGCCCTGAAAGGTAAATGGGAAGATGGGAGCGACCTTTTTGCAATACCTTATTTTACAAGGAACAACAGGGTATTACCAGGAGCCGGCGAAGATGAGAATGCCGTGTCTAAAGTATGGATAAATCATAGCCACTAAAAGACCGGATTATTTCTATCTGAATCACCCTCTTCCGTATCATTGATACGCAGACGGTCAGGTTTCCATATTAATGATTTCACAGCTTCTGCCGGAGGACTTATAAGTTGTTTTTTTATATCAGCCAGAAACCTTTTTCTGAATGTCTTTCTTATCATTTGCCTGTACTCGTTTTTCTGGTTGATTAATATCGGTGTATATTTGCCGTTCCTTAATACTTTCTGTCCGCTCCATGGTTTTCCTTTCTGCTTTCTCTCCTTAAGGTCCAGGCTTATCACCAGACCATCGAGAATGCATACCTCAGTGAAATCTTCTTCAAGTCCTACCAGTATTTCACTGTCATTTTTATATAGAGGCTTAATATTCATCTATTAATATAGACAATTATACTATAATGATTAATCCCGCATACCTTTCTTTTGTAGGACGGCGTTACCATATCAAATATATCAAACAATATACAAAAAACAGTTAACAGAGGGTTAAAGTTCGGAATTGATTAATTGCCTGTCAAGAATATCACTGCATTTTGAACAAAAGCTTAGTTCCTTCTGGTCCAGATCCTCCACATACGTACTGGAACGCATAATGCATGTCGAATTAAGGCAGTGTATAAGGCCGAACGAATGACCCATCTCATGGAGAACGACCTTACGGAAACGTTCCGCAAGAAGGGAACTGTCCGGTTCCAGTCCGTAAAGCTCATTCCTCAGTCTGTAGAGGGATGCAATGCTGGTGCTCCCGTTAAGAAAAGACTGCCCGAAAATATATGTCAGTATAGGTATAAAAAGATCGACCCTGAGTATCCCTATCGTTTTGAATGCGTCAGGCAATGTATGTTCTGCTATCCTCCTGAGTATCATATTGGCATCATACTGCCTTCGGGTTGGGTTGTAGTATTCGCCCAGGTCAAGGCTGCACTGCTTCAGAACAGGCACAAACCCGAAGTGCATCATAAGATCGGATGAGATCTTGTCAGTCACATCTCTCTCAAAATGTCCGCATGAAATCAATATTATTCTTTTTTCAGCCAATAGTAATACTGTTATAATTTCCGTTGTCTGAAAATATTTAAATCATTCCCGGCTTTGATATCAGACTACCTGGTATTCTTTTTAAGATCATATTTCCTGATCTTGTTATACAGGGTTGCCCTGTCTATATTAAGGGCTTTTGAAGCTCTCGATATATTCCAGTTATATTTATTCAGTATAGTGGCGATATGTCTTTTTTCAAGATCATCAAGACTCTCAACGGAACTGCTGACGATTTCCCTGCCCATTGGAAGGTCTCTGAGCCTGATCTCTTTTCCGTTACCTATTACGATTGCTCTCTCGATCATATTTTCAAGTTCCCTGACATTACCGGGAAATTCGAACTCCTGCAATTGTTTAAGTGCAGCCGGTTCAATGAAAATCTGATCCCTGCTCATTGATTTGCAGTATTTCCGTATAAAATGGTTCACAAGCAGGGGTATATCGTCCACTCTCTCTCTTAGCGGAGGGATCTTTATATTAACCACGTTAAGCCTGTAATAAAGATCTTCCCTGAAGGTACCGTTTTCAACCATTTTTTTCAGATCCCTGTTGGTTGCACATATTACCCTGAAATCGGATGTTATTTCCTTATTACCTCCTACCCTCACAAAAGTTTTTGTTTCCAGAACCCTCAGAAGTTCGATCTGCATTTTGGGAGATATGGTTCCTATTTCATCCAGGAATATTGTTCCTCCATCAGCCATTTCGAACCTCCCCTTGCGGTTGAATGTTGCCCCTGTAAAAGCTCCTTTTTCATGACCGAAAAGCTCGCTCTCAAGCAGGCTTTCGGTCAGGGCACCGCAATGCACGCTTATCAAAGGAAAGTACTTCCTCGGGGAATTTGAATGAATGGCCCTGGCAATAAGCTCCTTGCCTGTTCCGCTTTCTCCTGTTATTATAACTGATGAGTTTGACTGCGCCACACTCTCCACCTCCCTTAATACTTTACGCATTCCCTCGCTTTCACCGATAAGGTCATCCACATCTTCCAGGCTGGTTATCCTGTCTTTAAGGCTTTTATTTTCCTCTCTCAAAATAATGTGCGAAGCAGCGTTCCTTACAAGATGAGAAAGATCATCAGGATCAAATGGTTTTGTGACATAATCATATGCTCCGTCCTTGAGAGCCTGAACAGCAGTATCAACCGATGCAAAAGCCGTCATTATTATAAAAATGGGTTCCCTGTTAAGTGTTTTTATCCGCCTGTGCATCTCCATTCCATCCATCCCGGGCATTTTTATATCGGCCAGGATTATATCAAAATCCCGTGCCTCCAGCATAATAAGAGCTTCCTTGGCATTCTCGGCACATTCAACGGAATAGCCGTCATCTATGAACCAGTTATATAACGAATCCCTTACAGACTCTTCATCGTCTACAACCAGTATTGATACTTTTTTTTCAGCCATGATCTTATTGTTTATTCGTTTTTAAGCGGTAATATAATCGATATTGTTGTACCCTTACCAATTTCCGAATCGACGTCTACCCTACCCTTATGGTTCTGAATAATACCATGCACTATCGAAAGACCGAGACCAAGTCCGCTGGAATCTCTTTTTGTGGTATAAAATGGTTCAAATATATGCGGCACATCCTGCTGAGCTATACCTGTCCCGTTATCTCTGATTTCTATTTTTATACTATCATTATCAGGATTGGATGTTCTGACCATTATTTCACCATGTTCCCTTATTGCTTCCGAAGCATTAACCATTATAGCAAAGCAGGCCTGTTTAATCTGATTAGGGCTGCAAACAACCAGGTCGTTGCCTGCATTTAATTCCTTTAAAAGCCTGATATCGGCTATCTTTGCCGAGTGTGTGATCAGGTTACAGGTTGCTTCAAGTACTTCATGCAGGTTCTTTATCTCAAAATTCTCCTGGTCTTTTCTGGAGAAATCAAGAAGGCCCTTAACAATATCCCCGCATCTTTTTGTCTCGGCCTCTATAAACCTAAGATGTTTAAGGATAGCGTCCTTTTTGGGATGATAGTAATCGGCATTACCCAGCTGTTTCTGAACAAGTTTTGTGTAAACAAGTATGCCTGAAAGGGGATTGTTGATTTCATGGGCAACGGATGATGATAACTTACCAAGTGAGGCAATACGTTCAACATGTATCAGCTCATTCTGTGCTTCGGAAAGCTCTTCCGTTTTCCGCTGTACCTTGTATTCAAGCTGCTGGGACCAGTTTTGAAGCTCATTTGTAGCAGACTCTATATTATCAAGCATATTATTAAATGCCAGTGATACCTTACGCATATCATCAAGAAGCTTAGGCTCAATATCAAGCCTTATACTATGGTTACCATGCGACACCTTTTCACTTGCATCCATTATTGAGTTGAGAGGGTTTTTAATCTTCTTCCATGTAAAAATAATCAGGAAGGTCACTATCAATATTGTTACCACTGTAGCCAGTAGGAGGAAATCATTTGACGACTCGCTTACAACAGAGTCAAGATCATCCAGAGGCAGTTTTATTATCAGCGAGCCCAGAACCTCGTCATTCTCTCCGTGATAGTGACAGGCAGCGGTATAACATGACTTTTCATTAAGTATAGGTTTTCTAATCAACAGTTGTCTTGAACTCATGCCCCTCTTCAGTATACCACAGTCTATGGTATCTCCTATTATCCTGTAAGCCTCCTCCTTCTCGGGAAACATTGAGCTGAGGTTATCATGGCAGTTCCTGCAGTTGGGATCAATACCTTTTTCGGGCTTTGCCGACAATGAGGTAAAAGCCAGGCTGTCATTGTCATCATACATATTGACCTCATCAATGCCCGACATAGTACTTATGACATCCAGTGTCCTCTGCAACGTGGCCTTGTCATTCTCCAGCATTGAGTAATACAGGGATCCTTCTACTATCGAGCTCAGGTTATCTCCATTCTGTCTGAGTGTGGCGTTTAAAAAATCGACATAAACAGATCTGAAAACTATATTTAAAACGATAAAGAGTACAATCAGGGATCCTGCTATAATAAAAACCACTCTTCCGTATATAGTTGATCTGAAACGGGTGTATTTTCTTATCAGGTTCCTGTCCGACAGCTTTCTGAAAAAACCTTTGATATCTGCCATAATACTTATATCTGTATATGTGTAAAAACAGCTCTGAAACATGACGAAGCATGAAGATCAATCCTGTTGATCTCCATGCATACGTATGTCATTTCTTCCTTTAAAGTTATGAACATAAAAAGAAATAAGCATAATATGACTCAGAATTTATGTCCCGAGGGACATGAATTCCTGCTGAAAATCCTTCCACACCTCTTCCGGCATGTCTTTCAGAGGATGATCGGTCAGCTCTCCTCCTTCCTGCAGTATCACCGCCGGAGATCCGGGAGCATGCACCTTTAGTGAATGCGCCACGAAATCCTTAAAACGCAACAATTCATTCTCCGACCATGTTTTTGCTTCATCCGCCATAACAAGATCTTTTGTTTCTTCAGTCCATCTTTCAGGCTTAAGCCTGTACAGCCATCCCCTGTTATACGGATCTTCATTCAGCACAGCAGGCTTATCCTTTATAAGATCATTCATATCGCTTATTTCTCCTGATACAGGTGACAATATACTAAGATGCTTATCTCCCTGCCTGATCTCCGCGAGCATATCTCCTCTTGTAATCCTCTCGCCGGGTTTCCTGAAATTTTTCAGCTCGATCCTGCCGGTCAGATGCATCAGGAGGTCATCAAGCCCTATGGAAACGCTTCCTGAACGTTCGAGATGCGTCCATACGTGATTCCTGCTGTATAATAAGCCTCCGGGTATACGTAAACCGGCAACATTGAGGATACCCAAAACATCACTTACTGCTTCCTTCACTTTAAGCGGCCTGTTAAGAGTTCTCCAGAAAGGTATGATCAGGATGAGAAATCCGATAATTATCAGGTACTCTATTCCCTTTGTATCAAAAATATTGGTATAACTAAATCCGTCCATTTCTTTTTGTTTTAAATTAATGACTCTTTGCCCATGCCGGCGACTCACGCAAAACGGGCAACCGGTTAATAACCCATCTGAATATCCAAATCTCAATAAATAAAACGGTTAGCGTCACAACAATCTCCTTCCATGTCGGATAATAATGGTTTACTGCATCCCATCTGAATCCGATAACCGTAACATTCAACCGGTTTATTATAATCCCTATCATGGTGATTATTGAGGCAATCTTAATAAGAACGATATTCCTTGTACGGTAACTGTGAAAGAACAGTATCATAGGCAACAGAACAAAACCGATCATTTCGAACAGGTACCAGTTACCCATTCTGGTTCCAAGATATTGCCAGTTTTTACCATGGACAAAAGCCAGCACCTGAAGGAAGAGGTACACATACATTGTCAGAGTACACACCTTTGCCAGGCTATGTATAATATCATTATGCGAATGATGACCCTTATCGCTGATCTGGTTGGAAAACACTTTATAACTGATAGATCCTTCAAAGATCACCATAGAAAGTCCTGCAAATATGCTGGATACAAAAAATAATATAGGTATGAATTCCGAATACCATAGCGGGTGTATCTTCTCCTTAGCCATAAGATATAATGCTCCTAAGCCTGACTGATGGAGAGTTGACAGTGTTATCCCCAGTATTACCGCTCCGAGGGTCATTCCGGAAAGTATCTTGCGTGCTCTGCGGGCACCTATCCATTCTGCAATGGCCGGGGAGAATTCTATCAATTGTGCCAGCATGTACAGCAGGAAATGCCATGCAACAAGAAACAGCACAGAGCTAACCCCGAAATTATTTCCGATGATCGGGTTAACTACATTCCATGGTTTACCCAGATCCAGTAAAAGAGCTCCTGCATAAAAGACATATGCCAGGAAACCGTTCAGCACGGTTACCCTTACAATAGACTGGTATTTTTTCATATTCAGGATATAAACCATAAAGGTTATAACATAAGCCCCGCCTGCAAAGGCAACACCTGTTACAACATCAAAGCCTATCCACAAACCCCAGGGAACCTCCTGGTTAAGGTTGGTAACAGCCCCCAGGCCTTTGGCAAACCGTATAACAATAAGAATGATCCCGACTATTATAACGGGTACTGATATAATATTAAATGGTGTGAATGCCTTACCTTTGGGTTTCATTTCACCTGCAAGGAAACGCCATACATGTCTCCCTCCGTTTTCTCTTTTAAGTGTAATATCCGTATTACTCATTTTCTTCCTCTGTTTGTTTGTTATTGTTAGCGGTCGCCTTATGTATTCCCAACAGCATTGCGGGCCACAATACAAAAATTGAAGGTACGCTGTACAGGAATCCTTTTGTCAGTTCAGGATAAGGTTTATTCATTACCGAGGTGTTAAATCCTATCTCTTCGAAAGGTACCGGTGAAAGGTACAGGAAACCTGTTCCGCCTGCTTCATGTTCACCGTAGATATGATCATGATACTGGTCAGGGTTACTGTTGATCCTTCTCCTGGCCTCAGCTATCAGCTCTCTCCTTGGGCCAAACATAAGAGCATCAGCCGGGCAGCCTTCAACGCATGCCGGTATTTTTCCTTCCCTGACCCTGTCCCAGCACATATCGCATTTCTGGATGTTGGGATTGGAGCTGAAATATTCAAACTTGGGCACATCGTATGGACAGGATACCATGCAATAACGACAACCCATACATTTCTCATCACGCCATATCACAGGTCCTTCCTCAGTCTTGTGCATCGCTTCGGTCAGACATGCTGAAGCACAGGCGGGCTGGTTACAGTGCATACACTGGTTCTTGACATACACATCCCCCATAGCGGTTGAGTACACATTGATCACCGATCTCCTGTTTTCATCTGCCTTTCTTATCTTGCCCGGCTCGGGAATATCTTCAATGTCAGGATCGGGTAAGCCATGTTCCAGGGCGCATTCCCATTCACAACCCTGGCAACCGGCACAACGGGTCGAATCATACAGGATTCCGTAAAACTCCTTATCGGAATCTTTTAGCTTCCCGGACGCAGAGGCATTAAGCCTGGCACCTGCGCCTACGCTGGCTCCTGTGATTCCAAGGATTTTCAGAAAGTTTCTTCTGTTTATATTCATAACCTGTGTTTTTAGTTAGTTTTTATGATTTTATTTACTTATTTCTTTTATTTATACAGCCTTGTCAATGAACATAGTCTGGAACTCTTCCCATATGTCCGGTCCGTAATTCTCAAGCATATTGTCTCTTAGCTCGCCCCCGTCCTGTAAAATAACGGTTTCGTACCCGAGCCCCTTCGATTTGTATGCCGTAACCAGAAAATCCTTAAGCCTCGTGAATTCGTTTTTTATCCATTCCGGATAGCTTGCTCCCATAAGGTATTTACCTGACTCCCTCAGCCAGTTATCAGGTTGTACCGTATATAACCAACCGTCATTATAGGGCGATCTGTTGATGACCCCCGGGTTTGTTGCAAGTATTTGATTTGTTTCGGTTATCAAACCCGATACCGGGGAATTGATATCAATCTGTTTACCGTTCTGAATAAGGCTCATAACGGGATCCCCTTTCTTTATTTTTGTCCCTGATCCCTTAATTTTTATCCTGGTTATCTTACCTGTAACATGCTGCAGGAAATCATCAACACCTACACGTACGGCACCTTCCCTTTCCATAAAAACCCATGTATGGCTCTTATCATATAATAAACCTGCAGGCGCCTCCAGCGACTGCAGACTGAATGCTCCCGCTTCTTGCCGGTTGTATTGAACGGCAGACTTCTTACCGGAGCTAAAAATCCTGAACATTATATATACTAACACAACTCCTGCTATGACCGTACCCAGTATGAATAAAACCCTTGCCGAGTTAACTGCACTCCGGCTGTCATTAAGAGGAACAGCCTGAACAGAACTGACAGACTGAATCTTCGGCTGCCTTTCTCCGGGTATCAGCTCAGAAAAACCGGCCTCTGAAATATAATGTTGCCCTCCCGACAACACCCATGTAATAAATCCGGTCTCTGTAGTATTTACCGGTGCTTTGCCTGATACTACATGAATATTCCTGCAGAGTGAGCCCGGATACTTGCCTATCCATATCCCCCTGTTAAGATCGTTAAGGCAACTGTAAATATTTTCGTTATGTTCAAGAATACCGTTACCGTTTATGTCTATAGGAACAATACTGAGACCTTCCCTGACAGAATTCTTTTCATAATCTATCAATCCTGAAAGCCTGCAAAAACCAATACCGTATTTATCATTACCGACAGACTCTATCAGATGGCTGTTATCTTCTACCTTTATAATACTACCCCTGAGATTCTCAGTCTGCAAAAACTGAGCGATGCAACAATTCAACGACTCATTATCCGGGCAATAACAATTTACTGTTGTTTCATCTCCATTTCCAAGTACTGCACCCCATGTCAGCATACCCGCTTCCGTATATATCCCTGCAAACTGCCCCGGACTTATACCATGGCTGCTTATCTCATCTGTAAAAGGATTTTCAGAACTTATTACGGGAACAATAACATCCCTGGCCACAACCATGGTCCATAGATTATTATTAACCGAACGAAGGTACTCTTCAGTAACAATGCCTGTAACACCTTCCGCAGCAAGAACCGGGTTGCTTTCCTCAGCAGTTATCAGGTCTTTCCTGAAAGCTATCTCCGGGTTAAGACCCGTATATTCAGATATCCATTTATCAACCAGACCGGAAAGCTCAGAGCTTACCATGAGATGAACCGTATCCTGCCCCGCTCCCTGATATGCAGGCGACAACATACCATTTGTTCCTGTAAATGGCAGTAATGCCGCAATACTGAATAATACAATTAACTTTTTCATGATTATTGGCTTTTAATATTAATATCCTTCATTTGAAAATCCCAGGCCAATAATAATGCCAATCTTTGTATTGCATTATCTCACTGCATGTTACATGATCCAGCACCATAATGCTCCTTCAATACAGTGTTGAATTTATCAGCACAATATATTCTCAACAAGTGTGATGTGTTTCATTTTAAGCTATATATGATTTTTGTAAATATTTTCAACATATGTTGTATTATTCAACACTCTTCCGTTTTTCTATTCATCTTCTACTATATTTCAGCATATTAGACATGATACGATCCTATTCCATAGATACATGACTGAAATCAGCCGGTTTTGATCCGTAATACGAAAATCTGACACTCTGATTGAATAATAAACCGGAATGTTCTCCTGACATGAAAGCTTGACTTCCTGTACTTATTTATTTAACTTTGTTCGTGCTAATAAAATGGTATTAAACTACCGGCTCGTCCGCCGCCTCCGTCGGCAACAGGTTGACTCCGAAGACCGGAGACCGAAGCGGAATGCGAGGAGGAGGAAAAATTATAAGGATATGAAATATGCCGTTGCTATCACCTCTGTCTTACTTCTGCTTCTTACCTCCTGTGAAAAAGATTATCTTATACCTTCAAAAGAGGTACCTGAATGGCTTAAATTAAAAATCAGCCAGGATGAACAAATAATAAAAGACAATCCCAAAAGTATGGCTCTCTATGGTTGTTGGGTACGGTATAGCTGGCAGGATGATTTATATTTTGAATATCATAATATACTTAGCTCATCTTTTACACGGGTCGTCTCATATGACGGTGATAATCAGGAGTTTTATGCTAACGATGTTAATACAGATTACTATAAAGAGAAATGCTGTAAAAAAATCGTCTGGCAAGGCCCAGAGTTTGAATACTATTTCGAAAAATAAATAGCACATTACATAATAAGAACGAAGTAGTCCATTAGCCTGTCAGATTTTTCGTAATTTTATTCTGTCCCTGTACAGGTTATTAAGAAGCAGATCCCGGAAACAGAATTTGAATATATTCTCACAAGCAACACAGGGATACATAAGAGTAATGAAATCATTAGTGTCCGATTAAATTTATATAACGTTCTTTGAAATCCTTAGTATATCTGGCTTGTAGAGCTTTTTTGATGCGTGACGATTTGAATTGAAATATGTGGATTTAGCTTTGTAAAAAGCTACAATTCATGAATCAAGGTAAATATGTCTTTGCACAACTTACAAATTTTTTACCACAACGTGTATTTGATCGCCTAGTTAACAAATACAGTGGGAATAAGCATGTTAGACACTTCACTTGTTGGAATCAGCTCCTCAGTATGATCTTCGGTCAGTTGACTGGAAGAGACAGCCTCAGAGACCTGATGATAAGTATCGAACCTCATAAACCAAAATATTATCATCTTGGATTTGGTAAGGGTACTTCGAGATCCAATTTTGCCAATGCCAATGAGAAACGTGATTGCAGAATCTATGAAGAGTATGCTTTCTATCTGATTGATATGGCAAGAAAATCTTCCACTGTGGATCAGGATTTTCAACTGAGCTTTGATGGAAACATATATGCCTTCGATTCTACAACTATTGATTTGTGCCTAAGTGTATTCTGGTGGGCCAAATTCCGTACAACAAAGGGTGGGATCAAACTTCATACTCTATATGATGTTAAAACCTCTATTCCTACATTTATCCATGTATCTACCGCTTCAGTACATGATGTAAATGCCTTGGATCTACTATATTATGAACCAGAAGGTTATTACATCCTTGATCGGGGATATGTAGATTATAAACGGCTTTTTAGAATACACCAGAGTGCTGCTTTCTTCGTGGTCAGAGCGAAAGACAATCTTCAATTCAGAAGAATGTACTCCAACAAAGTCAATAAGGACAACGGAGTATTACTCGACCAGATCGGCAAATTAACTGGATTTTATGTCTCAAAAGATTATCCGGAAAAACTTCGATATATCAAATCTTACGACGAAGAAACGGATAATGATCTCGAATTTTTATCCAACAGCTTTGATATAAGTGCAGAGGAAATTGCTCAACTTTACAAATATCGATGGAAGGTGGAACTATTTTTTAAGTGGATAAAACAACACCTGAAGGTTAAATCATTTTGGGGAACGACCCTGAATGCAGTGAAAATCCAAGTCTATTCGGCAATAATTGCATACTGCCTGGTAGCGTTGGTTCGTAACAAATTGAAAGTTGACCGTTCAACCTACGAAATATTGCAAATATTGAGTATTTCTCTACTAGACAAAACTCCTCTAAATGAGCTGCTTACAAATCAGAATTACAAAGATGTCAAAGAACTATATGATAAACAACTGAAAATCAGTTGGTATTAATCGGACACTAATGTAATGAAATATGAGTTGAACAGGGAAAATAATTGTTGATTAACTGAGTTGTCCGAATAAATAAAGTACAGGCTTACAGTGTTTATTACCAATGGCTATTAACTGGTAATAAAGCTTTTAAAAGTAATGTAACTTTTATTATTTAAATTCGTCCCTGACATAGGGAAAATCAATCAACTAATAAAAAATCATATAATGAAAGCTGCTCTTGTTTTTTTTATTTTTATATCATCAATAAGCGCCGCCGGTGCAAATAATAGCTCCGATGAGTTTGAGAGCATCTTAAACGGATGGTCTCAATCATATTTATCAAAAATTCCGGCTAATTATACCGACACCCTGAATTTCATGGTTAACGATGACCTGAGCTACTGGTATGTGATATTTTCGGATGGCGATTTTACCATACATAAAGGGAAGAACCCTGATGCAAGGATAATATTTAAGGCCGGTATGTCAACCTACCGAAGGATCTTCGCAGGAGAACTCAGCCCCATGACAGCCGTAGGAAGATCTTCAATCAGTGAACCGGCACCTTTGGATTTTATCCTTGAAAATGGAATGACAGTTAATAAGATAGACTGGGATTATATTTATTACACAGTCATCAATTTTTTTAATTCAAATCAAAATAATAAAATTCTTTTGGGACCTGAATATTCCAGAAATGTTCACGGCGGAAATGTGGTAGGCCTTTACTACAGTGTTGGCTTCAGGAGCGCATGGTACAACCTGAAAAAGGGGGAAATACTGAACGAAGCAGGAGAAAAAGACCCGTTTGAACAATCATTCATTATACTGAAAGGTACGGGGTTCGCCAATATAGGAAATGACACAATTGTATTGAAAGAGAATGAAGCTTACTATATCAGACCGGGCCTTAATCATAAGGTCTGGACTGAATCGGAGGAGGGAATCTCCCTGATCTGGAATGCATGGGGTAAAAAAGCCTGGTAGTAGTATATTGCCGGGACATTTAATAGTAATAAAAACAATTATTCAGCAATGAATGAATCGAAGAAAGAGTTGACGGTTATTCCGGGAGTTGGCAAGTCCATAGCAAATGATTTGTGGCATATAGGCATTAAAAAAGTAGAAGATCTCAAAGGACATGATCCTGAAGATCTTTATGAGATGTCAAATCAGTTTGCAGGTAATATACAGGACAGGTGCCTTTTATATGTATTCCGTTGCGCAGTATATTACGTGGAAACGCCGAAAGAAGAACAGGATCCGGAAAAACTGAAGTGGTGGAACTGGAAAGACTAACGGATATATTCAGGTATTTAAGATGCCCTGTTACAAAAAACGGGCTTATTCCTGTCCCGAAAGATAAATTTCCGGACTATGGCATCACCGTATCCCGGATGAAATTAAAAGATCCCGACAGCGGCCTGGTTGATAAGTCGGGAAAATACTTCTACCCGGTATTTGATGGGATAATTGTACTTCATGAATATTATGCTGTTTTCCTGGGCAAAGGAGAGGACCTGAGGGGAAAATTATCAAAAGATAAAAAAAGGGTATTTGATTATTATAATGAACTGAACTACAAAACAAGGAAGTCTTATGAAGTATATGAAGACAGTCCTAAATGGGTTGATTCACGTGAGGTATCATCTGAATATATGAAAAATTCATTTTCAAAGGCTTCTGTTTTTTATCCCCGCAGCGGCGATTTTTTCCTTGACATAGCATCCGGACCCGTAGGTTTGCCGGAGTACATGGATTTATCCGACGGATATCAAATACGTATATGCATTGATGTTTCCATTAATGCATTGTTACAGGCAAAAAAAAATATGGAAAAGGCAGGAAAAAAAGGCATCTATATCTGCGGGGATATCACAAATATACCTGTAACTGATAATGTCTGTGATACAGTATTATCGCAGCACACCCTGTACCATATACCGAAAAGGGAACAAAAAACAGCCGTAAATGAATTGTACAGAGTGGCTAAGAAAGGCTCAAAAATAGTTATTGTATACAGTTGGTTTTATCATAGCTGGTTTATGAATTTAAGTCTCAATATCTTCCAGTTATACAGGATTGCCAGGCATTTTGCAGGGAAATTATATGTAAGGCTGTTCAGATCGAAGCCAAGACTGTATTTCTACTCTCACAGCCCGTCATGGTTCAGAAAGACTTTTGATTTCAGTGATGAAATGAAATTTTACTGCTGGAGAAGCACAAACAAATATTTTCTGAATTTCTATATACATAAATGGCTGTCAGGGGAAAGGATCCTTAACAGAATACGACAACTCGAGGATAAGAACACGGGATTCATGGGCACCTTCGGAGAACACCCTGCTATTGTCATTACCAAGGAAAAATAATATTTGATATTTGTACTACTCATTCCTGTTATATACCAAAATTGGCAACAAGCTGATTATAAGACAGACCAAAGACAAACGACAAAGGACAAACGGATGAATACTGGAACAGTGGAACCGAGGAGCGAAGGTGACGAGCTCACGAGGGGATAGTGATTGTGGTCAGTGGGGGCGAGCAATGATGGAATACTGATCATATTTACTGAATGTTACAAATTGAAATATAGTGAGGCCGTTGCATGCAACGGCCCTATTCCCTTTTTCAACAATTACACCCTTCCTCCTTTTGCCTTCAGCCCCTGTTATCTTCAATGGTAATATTGCAGCGCAATAGAAAAACTTATAGTTCTTATTATTAAGGATCAGTTCTGCATTAAACCCTGTTAAAAATAAAAAACCGAAGCTAATACCCCGTAGTTTTTTTACTTGTAGCGAGACCGGGAATTGAACCCGGGACCTCAGGATTATGAATCCTGCGCTCTAACCATCTGAGCTATCTCGCCCCTTATCCTGCCGGACTGCAGTTAATAGCCACAGGCCCTGCATTTGCGGGTGCAAATATAATACATAGTTTGAATATTTCAATATGGTTTTTTATTTATATTATTTTTTCTATATTGCAATAAATCAAAATACCGAAGGGCAAAAACCACTGATGGATGAAATCACAATATGAACTTGAATACACTCTAAATAGCTCCCCGAAAGTACTGTTTTCACGGCTTAGCACAGCGGAAGGTCTTGCTGAATGGTTTGCAGATGACGTTATTATTGAAGGAGAGAATTTTGTTTTTGTATGGGACAATACAGAACAAAGGGCCAGTATGGTGCAGATGCGTGAGAACAAACAGGTCAGATTCAAATGGGCTGATGAGGACGATGAAGACAGGTACTTCGAGTTCAAGCTGAACGTTGATGAGCTGACAGGTGATGTAGCATTGCTTATAACAGACTTTGCAGAAGAAAATGAAAAAGAAGATGCTATATACCTGTGGGACACACAAATAACTGAACTCAAGAGAGCGCTCGGCATCTAAAGCCCTGTTTTTATGCTATTCCTGAAGCTGATGTAAAGACTCATATGTGTCACAGTATTCACGGTAACCCTTTACAATAAATTTTCGTAGCTTTGAGGTCTAGTTAAGGGATATGATAAAGAAACTGGACTTGCTGGTTTTAAAATCTTTTGTCGGACCACAAATATTGACTTTTTTTGTTGTTCTGTTTGTATTTGTGCTTCAGTTTCTATGGATGTATGTCGACGACCTCGCAGGTAAAGGGCTGGAACTAAATGTACTGGCAGAACTTTTAGTCCAGTTCTCTCTTGGTTTTGTACCCCATGCCCTTCCCCTGGCCATTCTCCTCGCAGCCCTGATGACATTCGGCAATATGGGTGAGAATTTTGAACTGACAGCCATCAAATCGTCGGGTATCTCACTCCAGAGGATCATGAGTCCGCTGATAATATTTATCCTGATGCTTAGCATCGGTTCGTTCTTCTTCTCCAATAATGTGGTGCCACATGCCAACAGGAGGGCAAGAACATTATTATATGATATACAGATGAAAAGGCCTGAGCTGAACATACAGGCAGGGACATTTTATAACGGGATAGAAGGATTCAGTATTAAAATAGGAAGCAAGGATCCTATAACTAACAAACTGGAAAATATACTGATTTACGATCACAGGGAAAGCGAAGGTAACAAGTCACTGGTTATGGCCGATTCAGGATATATGAATATGACACCTGATGAAAGCGGACTGATATTCACCCTTTATAACGGGCATGCATATAATGATCTTGAAGAAAAAGGGAAATCTGCAATGCAGAAAAAATATCCTTTCAGAACAGATGTATTCAGTGAACAAACCCTTGTCATTGAACTAAGCGGTTTTGACCTTGAAAGATCGGACCTGAACCTTTTCAAATCGAACCAGACCATGCAGAACATGGCCCAGTTGCAGTACTTTTCCGACTCACTGACCCGCAGACTGGAGGCAAGACAGGACAATTACCTCAGGGAATATACAACATCGAAGATCTATACCAAAAAAAACTACAACAGGAACAAAAACAATGAAGAAAAAACGGAAAAGGAATATATAGTATTTGATGTTGACAGTCTCTATAACTCTCTTGATGTTGCACGGCAACAGATGGTAATAACTCACTCTCTCAACCAGGCAAGATCGGGACTACAATTCATCAACGACAAGTCAAATATCAGCTACAGCGAATACAAACATATACTCAAGTTCGAAGCTGAATGGCACAGGAAAATAACGCTTGCTCTGGCCTGCCTGATCTTCTTTTTTATAGGAGCCCCTCTTGGTGCAATAATAAGAAAAGGCGGACTTGGTATGCCGGTTGTAATCGCCGTTTTGTTCTTTGTGATATGGTATGTACTTACACTTTTCGGGGAAAAAGTGGCTAAAGAAGGTATAGCACCTGTCCCTCTGGGTATGTGGGAATCAACTGTAATACTGATGGCCGCGGGGGCATTCCTGACATATAAGGCAACCACCGATTCGGCTATAATGAACAAGGAAACATATTCTCATTTCTTCAAACGGTTGGTCATAAAATTAAGGCTTGCCAAAGATGACGGATCAGATGAAGATACTTATCATTAGCGATAAACCTCCATGGCCTGGCACAAGCGGAGGCGCTCTTGCAATTATGTCTGCCATAAAGGGACTGTCAGCCCATGGCGCTGACCTTACCGTTATCAATGCATCAACAAAAAAACACCCTGAAAATACCGGAAAAAAGAACGAAGCCGTCCCTCCGGGTGTGCACTCATTATCAGTAAGAATAAAGACAGGTTTGAATCCTTTTCAGCTTATTGTCAATCTGATATTTTCGGGACTCCCATATAATATAGCCCGTTTCAATTCAGCCGTATTCAGAAAAACACTGCAAAAACTACTTGTAAATGAACATTTTGACCTGGTCCAGATTGAAGGCCTTAATATGAGCATGTATCTGGATACGATCAGACGGTATTCCAATGCATATGTGGCAATACGATCCCATAATGTGGAGCATCTTCTCTGGAAAAGGCTGGCCGGCAATGAAAAAAATAAGATAAAGAAACATTATATGAGGATACTGGCCCGAAGGCTTAAAAAATATGAGATCAGTATTATTAACAGATGTGATCTAAGTATAACGCTGACATCATATGACAGGGTATGTTTCGGGGAAGCCGGTATTTATAAACCGTCATTCATATTTCCATATACTATCGATCCTGTAAAAAAACACAGGAAAAAGGCAGATAATAATACAATATCATATATCGGGAGCCTCGACTGGAAACCAAACCAGGAAGGGCTGCAATGGTTCCTGAACACAGTTTGGGAAAAAATCCGTAAAGAAAGACCTGATACTGTACTTATGGTTGCAGGCAGGAATGCCCCTGACTGGCTCGAAAAAAAATTATCCGGGCCTGGAATAAGATATATGGGTGAAATAAGTAATGCCATTAATTTTATTGCCGAATCAGGAATATTAATAATACCTTTACTATCAGGAAGCGGAATAAGGGTAAGGGCGATACAATCAATGGCGCTGGGAACACCGGTAGTGACGACAAATAAAGGGATTGAAGGGATTGAAGCACAAAACGGTAAAGAGATACTTGTAGCATCATCAGCCGAAGAATTTACCAGCCATATTTACAGTTTAATGGAAGGAGGCTTACTATACGACAAGCTGTCTGAAAATTCAGTTAAGTTCATAACAGGCAATTATGATACTGCTAAATACTGCAGGGAACTAATAGATTTTTATCGAAATAATATAAAATGATTTCGGAAATATTATTCTGGGTAACACTTCTGACTATTATATACACATATATAGGGTATGCCCTGGTATTATGCATTGTCAGCCTGCTTTTAATGATATTGAGAAAGAAAAAAAGGATGACAGAAAATGACACATACCCTGAAGTAAGCATCCTTATACCTGCATATAACGAAATTGATATTATTCAGGAGAAAATAGAAAATATCAGATCTCTCGAATACCCCGCTAACCTGATAAGGGTAATCTGGATAACAGACGGATCAACTGATGGCAGCGAGAAATACCTGCGCGAAAACACCGGGCATACAGTACTGCATGAACAAAAAAGACTCGGGAAAAGCAGTGCCATAAATAAGGCTATGAAGAAAGTCCGTACTCCGGTGACGATCCTTACCGATGCAAACACAATGCTTAACAGCAAATCAGTAAAAATGCTGACGGGAAGGCTTTATAAGAAAAAAACAGGATGCGTCTCAGGTGAAAAAAGGATTAACTATGCCGGCAGCCATGCCTCAGTAGCCGGAGAAGGAATGTACTGGAAGTATGAATCCTTCATAAAAAGCATCGAATCAGGACTGTATACGGCAATTGCCGGCGCAGGCGAATTGATGGCTTTCAGGACAGAGTTATTCACGGAGATACCTTATGATACTATCAATGATGACTTTTATATTTCTGTTTCTATAATCAGGCAGGGGTTCAGAATAGAATACTGCCCCGAAGCTTTTGCAGTAGAAAAGCCATCTCTCAATATCAGGGAAGAGATAAAACGTAAAAAGCGTATCGCAGCAGGAGGATTACAGACACTTCTCAGGAATCCCGGATTGTTGAATATATTCAGATATGGATTTTACTCATTCCAGTTTTTCTCACATAAAGTATTAAGATGGACTGTTTTACCTGTATTCTTCTACCTGCTTCTGATCATAAACATATTTATTGTTATAAAGAACGGGAACAGTGTTGATATTTATTCTATTGTTCTTTTCTTACAGCTCATATTTTACATTATCGCTGCCCTTGGTTCATTAACGGGTAGCAGAGGATCAGGAACAAGTATCCTGACCATTCCCTATTACCTTGTTATAATGAATATAGCAAACCTTGCCGGAATTTTTTCTTACATGGGCGGCAGAAGCGGTGCGCTTTGGGAAAAATCAGTACGCATGACATAAGTCATTCGCATCAACACAGGGATTTCGGAATTTTGTTTAGGGAAATTTGTTTACAAATAATACTTTTGCACTAAATATTTTTTACCTGAACAGGAAGCACCCATAATGACTGAAAAAGATAATAATACAGGCAGCTTTAACAGCATAGACGAAGCAATTGCAGACATCAGAAAAGGAAAGATGGTCATTGTAGTGGATGACGAGGACAGAGAAAACGAAGGGGATTTCATCTGTGCCGCAGAATTGACTACCCCCGAGACAGTTAATTTTATGGCTACTAACGGCAGAGGGCTTATATGTGTTCCCCTCCCTGAAGAAAGATGTGAAGAACTGGATCTTGATCTTATGGTAGGAAAGAACACATCTATACACGGAACCCCGTTTACAATAAGCGTTGACCTTTTAGGAAAAAATACAACTACAGGTATATCTGTACACGACAGGTGTCTGACCATAAATGCTCTTGTCAATCCAAAGACAAAACCGGAAAACCTGGGACGACCCGGCCATATTTTCCCTCTCAAGGCCAAATCAAAAGGTGTTCTCAGGCGTGCCGGCCATACCGAAGCCGCCGTTGACCTCACCATACTTGCCGGACTTAAACCGGGAGGCACTCTTGTAGAGATAATGAATGATGACGGGACTATGGCACGGCTGCCCGATCTCCTTAAGATATCAGATAAATTCGGTATTAAGATTATATCAATTAAGGACCTTATTGAGTACAGGTTGGAAAAAGAAAGCATCCTGGAGAAAGGAGCAAGAGTACACCTGCCGACGGAATACGGAGAATTTGATTTTATCCCTTTCAGGCAAACGAGCAATAACCTGGAACATGCAGCCCTTGTAAAAGGAAGCTGGACAAAAGATGATACTGTACTGGTAAGGGTCCATTCGTCATGTTTTACAGGTGATATCTTCGGATCACTCAGATGTGATTGCGGCCCCCAGTTGCATGAAGCCATGAAAATGGTAGAAAAGGAAGGCAAGGGCGCAGTTATTTACCTGAGCCAGGAAGGAAGAGGAATAGGCCTGTTTAATAAAATAAAAACCTATAAGCTCCAGGAAGAAGGGAAAGACACAGTGGAAGCAAACCTGGAACTTGGATTCGGCGAAGATGAACGTGATTATGGCATAGGTGCAAATATTATGAGAGAACTGGGGCTGGGTAAAATAAAACTGATCTCCAATAATCCTGTCAAAAGGGCCGGTCTGGAAGGATATGGTATACAAATTGTCGAAACCGTACAGCTTGAGATACCTTCTAACCCTCATAATGAGTTTTATCTTCAAACAAAGGCCGATAAAATGGGCCATAACCTGAGTTGTTATAAAAAACACAGGGAGAGTTAGAAACAACAAATGCTGTTAAGGCCCCTAAACGTTTAATAATTAACTTCGTTTTATCTGCCTTATTTGATCATTTTTGTTAGATTTGTTATTATATTACACATCTACTGATGAACGGTCTACGGATAATATTTATGGGGACACCCGAATTTGCAGTACCAAGTCTGGGTACACTGCTGATGAATAATTACAACGTTGTTGCAGCAGTCAGCAGTCCCGATAAGAAGGCGGGACGCGGACTGAAAACAAAAAAGCCGGCAGTTGCGGAGTACGCCCTGGATAATTATATTGACCTGCTTCAACCGGAAGACCTGAATGATCCGGAATTTGTGGACAGGATAAAAAAACTTAAACCCGATATAATAGTAGTTGTGGCATTCAGAAAATTACCTGTAGCCGTCTGGAAAATACCAGTGCTGGGGACTTTCAACCTTCATGCGTCATTATTGCCACAGTACAGGGGGGCTGCACCTATAAACCATGTAATAATAAACGGAGAAAAGGAAACAGGTATTACAACATTCCTGATCGACGATAAAATAGATACAGGCAAAATACTATTCAGGAAAAAAGTCAGCATTTCATCCAATGATACCGCAGGCAACCTTCATGATAAATTAATGAGGGAAGGCGCCAAACTTGTTGTCAGAACTGTTAAAGCCCTCGAAAGGGGTAAAACAGGTTCAATAGATCAGTCGGAGCTTATCAGTAAAAACGAGCCGATCAAAACAGCTCCCAAAATATTTACAAAGGACTGCTATATAGACTGGAGCCAGGATGACAGTACGGTTTATAATTTCATAAGGGGATTGTATCCCTCCCCCGGAGCCAGGACCATCATGAGGAAAAGCGGCAGGGATTATATAGTTAAAATCGGAAAATGCAGATGCATGAAGAGAAACAATGCACTCGGCCCTGCCGAAACAGACAGTGACGGGAAAAGCTATCTCAGGATAGGGACGGGAGGCTCTGCTATCGATATTGAAAGGATACAACTGGAAGGGAGAAAACAGATGGATATTAAAGATTTCCTGAGGGGATTTGATACCGGCAGTGTTCAGATAATTACAAACCCTCCGGTTTAGTCTTCCTTAACCACAGTTCGGTACCCGCAGGCGGTTCGTATCCCGGTTCCATCCTGTTCTTTTCATAAAGAGACCTCATTTTTATACCGTATTTCTGTGAGATGTCATACATTGTCTCCCCTTCTTTTACTATATGATAATCATTGCCGACGTCAGCTTTACTGCGCTTGGGTTGAAGGTAAAGCATCTGTCCCCCATACAATTCAGCCGTATCGCTCAGGTCATTATACCGGTGAAGCTCCCATCCCAACAGTTCAAACTCTTCTTCCAGACTTTTGAAATTTTCGCCTTCCTGTACAATTATATACTCTATTCTGTTATTTACCTTTATCCTGGCTGCAGATCCTATAATAATGGTTTCAGCTCCATTCCCTGTCTTACGAATCTCTTCAGTACCCGTCCTCCCGGGAAGGACTGCTTCAACATCCGCATAAACAGCTTCTTTTACAGGCTTCTTCCCACTAATGACAATTTCATCATAGACATGAAGTCCGTTCTCATTTATCATGTTGATAAGCATATCGGCGTACCTGGGGTTGGTGGCGTATCCGGCTTTCTTTAAGCCCTTTGCCCAGCCTTTGTAATCATCTCTCTGCAATTCAAAGAGAAAATCATAGCGGGAACCCTGAGCCAGAAAATCGGAATGGTCACGATATGATTCGGACACCTCCCTGTATTTCCTGAAACACTCATTCCTCCTGTCATCGTCATGGTAAATCTTCTTCCCTGTCCATTCCTTATGGCATTTTATACCGAAATGATTATTTGCTTCCCTGGCGAGCCTGCTCCGCCCGTAGTTACTCTCAATAATTCCCTGGGCCAGGGTAATACTGGCCGGGACTCCTGTCCGGCGCATCTCCTCCATAGCCAGGCCGGCATACAGATTTATATATTCATTAATATCAGGATCCGTGTGTACCGGCATTGTCACTGTCCTGGCCATCTTCGAGGAATGACACGAACTTAACAGCAATAATACAGGCAATATATATATTACTCTGCGCATCTGTCACGTTTTCTGCAAAAATATGAAAGCAAACGTCCAAATATATAACATATATGATAAGATATTAACCGATCGTGTATAGTTATTAAAAATGTTAAGGACAGGCAATGATGGAACCGAGGAACCTGATCCCGAGGCTTCGGGAGAAGGTGACGAGCTCGCGAGTGGATAGTGATTGTGGTTGGTGGGTACGAGCAACACTGGAACAATGGAATGATGGAATGATGGAATGATGGAGCAATGGAATGATGGAACAATGGAATGATGGAATGATGGAGCAATGGAATGATGGAACAATGGAATAATGGAATAATGGAATAATGAGTCCACTCCGGGAAGTGGGATCAGCAGGTTATTATCACAGTCGCCGGGATAATTTTAAAGGACGGATATAATTTTTTTATTATTTTGCAGTATATAAACAAAATATGAGCAATAAAAGAAATCTGGTAATAGAGGTAACTGAATACGAAAATCCCGGTGATCTGAACAAAGATGACCGGAGACTGCTGGAGAAGGCTATGGAAGCAGGAGAAAATGCATATTCCCCATATTCGGGATTTAAGGTTGGAGCCGCTGTAAGGCTGAATACCGGAGAGATAATAACGGGTAGCAACAGGGAAAATGCAGCATTTCCTTCGGGTATATGTGCCGAACATAATGCAATAAGCAGTGCAGGAGCCAGTTTCCCGGACTCAAAAATAGTATCTATCGCTGTTTGCGCCGGAAGAGATGGTTCGTATACTGCAGAACCCGTATCACCCTGCGGCAACTGCAGACAGGTTATGGTTGAAGAAGAATACCGCAACGGACAGGAAATAAGAATAATATTGTACGGGCGATCACGTATCTATGTTATCGAAGGAGTAAAAAATATACTTCCTCTATATTTTAATGCCTCATCGTTGGGTCACTGATCCTCATCTGCTATAACCATCTGGAAACCTGCCCCGTGAATGTTTTTTATAGATATATCACTATCACCTGACAGATACTTCCTCAACTTGGTAATATATACGTCCATGCTGCGGGCAGTAAAGTAATCATCCGAACCCCAGATAGATTTAAGCGCCGTCTCCCTGCTTACCAGGCTGTTGGGCGATTCGGCCAGCAGTTCGAGCAATTGCGCCTCTTTCGGAGACAGCTTGCGTTCTTCCTCTTCAAGACACAATGTTCTTATCTTGGTGTTGAATTTATATTTACCTACCGTTAAAACATCTGTAGTTTTTCTAACGCCGGCCCTTCTGCTTATTATGGCTTTTATTTTGGCCAGGAGTATATCGGCATCAAAAGGTTTGGTTATATAGTCATCGGCGCCCAGACCGTAACCTTTTAAGACATCATCCTTAAGCTTTTTAGCTGTCAGGAATATGATCGGAATGGTCTTATTGATGGCCCTGATCTCAGAAGCGATGGTAAAGCCGTCGACATTAGGCAACATGACATCAAGTATACACAGATGGAACTCATCCTTTCTGAATGCATCGAGAGCATACTTGCCGTCGTCTATCCACTCAACAATAAAATCATTTATCTCGAGATAGGACTCAAGTACGGAGCCAAAACTCAGGTCATCCTCAACAAGTAATATTTTTGAAAATTCTATCATAGGAGGTTATCATTTTGCGGTAGAAATACCTCAAAATTTGTGCCTTTTCCCGATTCGCTGTAAACTTTAATATCTCCGTTATGAGCCTCCACTATTGCCTTCACATAACTTAGCCCCAATCCGAATCCTTTTACATTATGCAGATTACCGCCTGACTGCCTGTAAAACCTGTCGAATATTTTTGCCTGTACCGCACGGCTCATGCCAATACCTTTATCTGAAACCGACAAGACAAAAAAGCCGTCTGTATTCCTTGTGCTTACGGTTATTTCAGGTTCCTCAACACTGTACTTATTAGCATTATCGAGCAGGTTATGAACAAGATTTGTCAGATGCTCCCTGTCGCCATACACCAGCGGATCACCGGCTTCGGGATAGAAAAAAATATTCCCGTTTCTCCCCTCCACCTGTATTTCGATAGTCTCTATAGATCTCTTTATTAAAGAATGCATGTCGAGTTCGGAAAAGCTGAACTCCATCTCTTTTTTATCAAGTGATGATATCTGAAGGATATTCTCTACCTGCTTATTCATCCTTGTATTTTCCTTTTTTATCATACCGATAAAGTGCTTCACCTTCTCCTCATTATTAATTATACGGGGATCGTTTATCGTATCCGCTGCCAGTGAGATTGTTGCTATAGGTGTCTTGAATTCGTGGGTCATATTATTGATGAAATCGGATTTCATCTCTGATATTCTCTTCTGTCTTATTATAAAAAATATGCTAAGGGCAAATGTTGCAAGTATTACCAGGCTAAAAAGCATTGAACCTCCGAGCAACAGTGACATGGAAGAGAGTATATAATTCCTTCTGTCAGGAAATATTACCGATATTCTTGTATTTCTGCGGATAAGCCTGTCACTGAAAAGGCCTACAGTATACTGGCTTGTTATAAGGTCATGGGCAGATTCCTTGTTAAAGACACCGTCAATTATGTTGTTCCCTTCTATCACGGCAAATTCAAACGGTGTATCTATACCTGAGTTCATAAGTTCGTCATACAGAACTGATACTATCTGGTTACTGTTTGTTCGTGAATTCAGTTCCCATTCATACATTTCAGATATCATCCTGCTGGCCATATTTCTCAGATCATTGGATTTTTCCTGCAGCCAGGATCTGAATCTTTCCTGATCGACTCTCAACGGCTCCTGCAGCCGTGAGTCCTCTATGTTTTCTTCATGTGCAACGGGTATACTGTCGGGAATTATATAGTTCTGATAGTCGCTCACCATCTGAACAGTCCTGCCATCATCGGCCAGACTGAATGAAAATCTCTCACCAGCCCCCCTTAAACCAGGATCCGGCTGTTCCACGCTTTCACCGGCATATGCAAAGGGTACTGTTTGCATTTCATTTGCCTGTGACTGAAGCATCGAGTCAGCAACCATCATCTGTTCATAAAAAGATAACTGTCGTGATGCTTCAATACGCCGTGCAGTGCTTTGAAGACTATTGAAGACTGAACGGTTAAAAAGATCGTTCCGTACCTCAAGGGCATTCTCAATCCAGATGATCTGAACACCTATTATACCGGCAAGCGATAACAGCATCAGAAATATAAGCCCTATGAACTTCCATCTTCTCATACTACAAAAATAAGATTATATGACGACACCTTATATTTTTTAACTTTTCCTTAACGTCATTTAACCTCAGTTTAACTGTCTCAGAATAATAAAGTTATACTTTTGCTAACGGATATATTTTTTTATATGAAAAGAGGTTAATAATTTCAATATTATAATTAAGGTTTTAGGTTTATAGTAGACAATCAAATTTTGACATCCTGACCTCTGATATTTTCAGTTTCAACGAAGTGGCTGTTTTTAAATTAAAGCAGCCATTTTTCACTTTACCTCTACTGCTTCAGTCCATATATCTCCTGCCGGTACAGGTGCCACAATTTCAATTTCTTCCTTTTTCACCGGATGTACAAATTTTATTTTCCATGCATGCAACGAAATACTACCGTTCATATTGGACCTGGGATATCCGTATTTCAGGTCGCCTTTTACAGGTGAACCGGCATAGGCCAGTTGTGATCTTATCTGGTGATGACGTCCGGTATGCAGATCTATCTCAAGCAGGTAATACCTGTCTGTCCTTGCAAGCAACCTGTACGACAGGCTTGCTTCCCTGCTGCCCTTTACAGGTCTGTCATAGGCATATGACTTATTCTGTTTCTCGTTCTTTTTTAAGTAATTGACCAGTGTTCCCTCCTCTGAAGGAAGCCTTTCCTTTACAACAGCAAGGTATTTCTTCGACACCTCTTTCTCACGAAACATTTTATTAAGTCTTTGCAATGCCTTCGATGTCCGTGCAAATACAACCACTCCGCTTACCGGCCGGTCAAGCCGGTGAACTACTCCGAGAAATACATTACCGGGTTTATTATATTTTTTCGCAATATATCTCTTTAAGGTATCGGAGAGGCATTCATCACCCGTCTTATCAGCCTGAACCAACTCAGAGCTGCTTTTATTTACTGCTATTATATGATTGTCCTCATATAGTATATTCATACCTGTCAGTACTGTTCTTTTTCATTTGGGAAATCATGCGAGCGTACATCGTTGATATAACCTCTTACGGCACCGTTTATTTCCTGATACAGGTTATGATATCTGCGCAGGAAACGCGGAGAAAATTCCTGATTAATTCCAAGCATGTCATGAACGACCAGTACCTGTCCGTCAACCTTATTACCTGCTCCTATTCCAATAGTCGGTATAGAAAGGCTTTCTGTCACCTCTCCGGCAAGTCCGGCAGGTATCTTTTCCAGTACTATAGCAAAAACGCCCTTGTTTTCAAGGAGTTTTGCATCCTCCTTGAGCCTTAAAGCCTCTTCCTTATCCCTGGCCCTGACAACATAAGTACCAAACTTATGTATAGATTGCGGCGTAAGGCCAAGATGCCCCATTACAGGTATTCCTGCAGACAATATCCTTTCAACTGATTCACAAACTTCTCTTCCCCCCTCCAGTTTTACAGCATGCGCTCCTGTTTCCTTCATAATTCTGACAGCAGAGGCCAGAGCTTCCTTCGAGTTGCCCTGATAAGTACCAAAAGGCAGGTCAACAATAACCAGGGATCTGCTTGCTCCGCGTACCACTGAAGCGGCATGGTAGATCATATTATCCAGTGTAATCGGCAGAGTGGTTTCATATCCGGCCATTACATTTGAGGCAGAATCTCCAACAAGTATTGCATCAATACCTGCCTGGTCTATTATTGATGCCATTGAATAATCGTATGCCGTGAGCATTGCTATCTTCTCGCCTTTAAGCTTCATTTCAGAAAGCACATGTGTCGTGACCCTCTTTACAGTATTATGGATTGACATAGCCCTTAATATTATGATTTCAGATGGTAAAGCTACAAATTTGTTTATAATAACAACCCTGCATGTCAAAATTCGATCTCTGCCTTTTTGTCACAATGTCATTTTATTCAGACATACAATCAGTAAGCATAATGTCATATTAGCATAATTAACAACCTTTAAACCGATGGCATAATCATTGATCAGCAGAAGTGAAAAAACAGAAAATAAAAACAATTGATAAAATGGGAAAAATAATTGGTATAGACCTTGGGACAACTAATTCATGTGTTGCCGTAATGGAAGGCAATGAGCCTGTTGTTATTCCGAACAGCGAAGGCAAAAGGACCACACCGTCGATCGTTGCTTTTGTCGATAACGGAGAACGTAAGATAGGTGATCCGGCAAAACGCCAGGCCATTACCAACGCAAGCAAAACAATATATTCTATCAAACGGTTCATGGGTGAGACTTATGACAATGTGAATAAGGAAATCTCACGTGTGCCCTATAGCGTTGTGAAAGGAGATAATAATACTCCCAGGGTACAGGTAGACGACCGCAAGTATTCGCCACAGGAGATCTCCGCGATGGTACTCCAGAAAATGAAAAAGACAGCGGAAGATTATCTGGGTCAGGAAGTCACTGAAGTTGTCATTACGGTACCGGCATATTTTAATGACTCACAGCGTCAGGCAACAAAAGAGGCCGGTGAGATAGCCGGGCTAAAGGTAAAAAGGATAATTAATGAGCCTACTGCTGCAGCTCTGGCATATGGACTGGACAAAAAATCCGAAGACCTTAAAGTGGCTGTTTTTGACCTTGGAGGAGGTACTTTCGATATATCAATCCTGGAACTGGGAGACGGAGTATTTGAAGTTAAATCCACAAACGGGGACACACATCTCGGGGGTGATGATTTTGATGCAAAAATTATCGACTGGCTTGCCGATGAATTTAAAAATAACGAGGGTGTCGACCTTAAGAGGGATCCTATGGCACTGCAGCGACTGAAAGAAGCTGCCGAAAAGGCAAAGATAGAACTCTCAAGCTCTTCAAGCACAGAGATAAACCTGCCTTATATCATGCCAGTAGACGGTATACCCAAACACCTCGTAAAAACACTCACAAGGGCACAGTTTGAAAAACTTACTGATTCACTTATTCAGTCTGTAATAGCCCCGTGTAAAGCAGCACTTAAGGATGCCGGCCTACAATCGTCAGACATTGACGAAGTATTGCTGGTAGGGGGATCAACACGTATTCCTGCCATCCAGGATGTTGTACAGAACTTCTTCGGCAAAACACCTTCAAAAGGTGTCAACCCCGATGAGGTAGTAGCTATCGGTGCAGCCATACAGGGAGGCGTGCTGACAGGAGAAGTAAAAGATGTGTTGCTCCTTGACGTTACTCCTCTGTCTCTCGGTATAGAAACTATGGGTGGCGTCATGACAAAACTGATTGAAGCCAATACCACCATTCCGACAAAAAAGAATGAGACATTTACAACTGCTGCCAATAATCAGCCTTCAGTTGAAATACATGTACTGCAGGGAGAAAGGCCAATGGCCGCAGGAAATAAAACCATAGGCAGGTTCCACCTCGACGGAATTCCGCCCGCCCCAAGGGGTATTCCTCAGATAGAAGTGACCTTTGATATAGATGCCAACGGTATACTGAACGTATCGGCCAAGGATAAGGGAACAGGTAAAGAACAGAGTATCAGGATTGAGGCATCATCCGGCCTGAGCGATGAAGAAATCAACAGAATGAGGGAAGAAGCCAAAGCCAATGAAAACGAAGATAAGAAAGCAAAGGAGAAAATTGACAAGATCAATGCTGCAGACAGCCTGATCTTCCAGACCGAAAAACAACTCAAGGAATACGGGGACAAACTTCCGGCTGATAAAAAAGAGCCTATTGAAAAAGCTCTGTCTGACCTCAAGGAAGCACATAAGAACCAGGACATTGAAGCCATTGACAAGGCTATGAATGACCTAAATGCAAAATGGCAGACTGCCTCCGAAGATATTTATAAATCGGCACAGGCAAACGCCCAGCAGGCTCAGCCTGAACAAGGCGGACAAACAGGATCCGAAAGTAAGGGCGGTGATGATGAAGTTACTGACGTTGACTTTGAGGAAGTAAAATAATACTTAGTTAACTTAAGATAAAAAACACTCTGAAAATTTCAGAGTGTTTTTTATTTTTACCATATTAAACTCGTCAAATGAAAACAGTATCAGCCAATATAATAGGTCTTGTTTTGATCCTGATGACACAGGTCACAACGATAGCACAGGAAAATATTAACAGGACTGATTTAAACGGATTAAAACAGGGACACTGGATAAAAAAGTATCCAAACGGACAAATCATGTATGATGGTTACTTCGCCGATAATAAACCTGTGGGAGAGTTTAAACGATTCGATGAAGACGGCAACCCCGAATCGATATTGTTCTATGGCACAGATAATGATACTGTAAAAGCACAGTTCTTTCATCCCAACGGATATATTGCAGGAAAAGGCTGTTACCTGGACAGAAAAAAAACAGGTGAATGGCTCTATTTTTCTGATTATATAGACGGACGTCTGCTTATGAAATGTAATTATACCGATGACATGATTGAAGGTATCAGGATCAAATATCACTGGAATGGCAATATTGCTGAGAAGCTTGTTTTTGAAAGGGGAATAAAATCAGGTACATGGCTGCAATATTTCACAGATGGCACCTTATGCCTGGAATCGAGCTATTCCAACGGTAACCTTAACGGCGATTTCAGGTCGTGGCATAATAACGGCAAACCTGAAATCACAGGACAGTACAGTAAAAATGTAAGGGTGGGTACATGGATCTTTTACGACACTGAAGGCAGAACAAGAAAAGAAATAAGGTATAACAACAAGGGTATACCGGAAAACAGAGCTGAGCTTATCAGGGAAGAAACCGAATACCTGGACAGGCTTGAAAAAGAAGGAGGTAAAATTGCCGATCCGGAAATTACAGGTATAATAAAGTAACTATCTGTGGAAATCCGCCAAAACTCACCTGGTCAAATGAGCGAAAATAATACTGAAAGATACTCATTAAGTAAACTCCAGCAGTTAATAAAACACACCATTGAAGAGAATATAAATGGTTTTTACTGGGTAAGTGCAGAAATAGCCGAAATAAAAATAAACTACTCGGGACACTGCTACCTTGAACTCATTGAAAAGGATCAAAAGGAAGACATCAGATCAAAAATACGTGCAGTCATATGGTCGGCAAAAGCAAGAATGCTGCTTCCTTATTTTGAAGATATAACAGGACAGCCCCTTGCAGAAAATCTAAAGGTACTGTTCAGAATAAAGGTGGAATACCACGAAGTATATGGTTTAAGCCTTATAGTCTACGATATAGATCCTGCCTATACACTGGGTGAAATGGCTCTCAAAAGGAGACAGATAATTGAAAGGCTGGAATCGGAAGGGGTGATAGACCTTAATAAGGGTTTAAAATTCCCTTTACTGTCCATGAGGATAGCCGTAATATCATCGGAACAGGCAGCAGGATACCAGGATTTCACGGATGAGCTGCAGAAAAACCGGTACGGTTATAAATTTGTCACTAAACTCTATCCGGCTGTCATGCAGGGTAAAGAAACAGAACCGTCAGTAACCGGGGCAATCAACAGAATATTTGAGGATATTGAAATGTATGACCTTGTTGTAATTGTAAGAGGAGGAGGGTCACAATCAGACCTGAGCTGGTTCGACAATTATAACATAGCATTTCTTATTACACAATTACCTGTACCTGTACTTACCGGAATAGGACATGAGAAAGATCTTTCCGTAACTGACATAGTTGCCTTCATGGCCTTCAAGACGCCTACTGCTGTGGCAGATTTTATTATTAACAAAACATTCCTGACGGAAGAATACCTTATCGGTATAAAAAAGTCAATAATATCACTTAGTCAGGAAATGGTAAATGGAAAAAGGGCAGTCATCAATAAGCTTGGAGTAAACATGTCCCCTCTTGTCAGATCTGCCCTGAAAAAAAAGGGAATACTGCTGAACAAAACCGGATTGAGACTGTCGGGCAGTGCCAGGTCATATCTTTCCCGGTATCATGCCAGGCTTAGCAGCTATGAAACTGCACTTGACAGTAACAGCCTGAAGATGATAAAAGAAAAGCAAAAAGACCTTGACTCAGTATATGATGAGATTAAACAATCGATTCAGAGATTTATTAAAGAAAAACAGAACATTTTAAGCAATTTTATAAAATCAATTGATTACCTTAGCCCTAACAGAGTACTTGACCGTGGATATTCAATTACTCTTTATGATGGCAAAGCCGTCAAATCGCCGAAAGAACTAAGCCCCGGCTCTGAAATTGATACAATACTAAGTAAAGGCAGAATAAAAAGCAAAGTATCTGATTTGAACAATTCTGACAAATGAGAAAGGGGATATTTTTTACAACTGTTTTTATAATGATGCTTATCCGGATAAGCCCGGCTCAGCAAACATATTCCCCTTATTGCTATAAATATCCCAATAGTGAAAAGCTGAATCTACAGCTTTTTGAAGAGTTATATACCCAGGCTGCCGGTTATTTAAACAATGGCTTAACAGATAGTATTGAATATACCGCCGTCCTGATGAACAGCCTCTCTATGCATGATTATCCCCTTTATGACGGCCTTCTTGAGGTACAGAGAGGCGTGATAAGCTATTTCAGGAATAATAAGGGCGATGCTCTGAAACATTTCTTAAACGGACTGGATTCATATGCACATGAGAACTACTACGCAGGCATGAATTCCCTGCTCAATAATATAGCGATCATCTTTGCACTGGTAGGCGATTACCAGTCATCAAAAGTATATCTGCTCAGAGCTATTTATTTTAATGAGAAACAAGACCTTAATTTTTATTCACTGTTTAGCTTCAACCTTGCAACGGTAGAAATAGAACAGTATAATTATGAAGCCGCACTGAATATATTGAAAAAGATCATGGATATAGGGTTTAACAACCAAAACATGGTATCGCAAATATCCGTGATCAGTTCAATAATTACCTGTTACAACAGAACCGGGAACAGGGATGAAGCGGAAGACTGGATCAGCAGGGGCTATATTGCATTTGACAACAGCAATACCAGCGACATTGACAGGCTTATTTTTTATACCGCTGTTATGGAGTTCCACCTCAATAACGAAGATTACGAAAAAGTACTGGACATCTCCCAGCGATTTAATATAGACGAGAATTTATATTACCCCGGCCAGAATGACCATCTTGAATATCTCTGCAAAGCGTACACAATGCTGGGGGATTATGAAAACGGCTGGAAATATGAGAATATGCTGAAAGAAATACATCTGCAGGACAATATTCTCGACAGGGAGGAAATAATAACATTGCTAATGGTCGATTATGAGGAAAACAGGAATCAGAGATTAAAAGAAAGTATAAAAAAAGAAATGGTACTTAACAAAACCAGTCAGGAAGCTACGCACATACTAATGATTACTCTGATTGTTATGCTCCTCTTCTTCATTATCCTGTTTTTCATATTGCTGCATATAAGAAAACTAAGAAACAAGACCCTGGCTGAATTCAGCCGCGAAACAGATAACTATGCCGCCGTGAACAGGGAGTTACAAAAAACCAATAAGGAACTGGAAAAAGAAAATAAGCTTCTTGACACTCTTATCTCTGTTTTTGCCCATGACCTGATCAATCCTTTCCAGGCTATTATAGGATTCAGCAGGCTTATGGTTGACGACTACGAGTCCCTTGATAAAAAAAGTATCAGAGAATACAGCGACATGCTTAATCAAACGGCCTTCCAACTGAATGAACTTCTTACTAACCTGCAGAGCATAGCAACTATACAGGAAGGAAAGGATAATCTTAAACTGTCAAAGATAAACCTGAAAGAGAGTGTTGACAAAGTAGTAAAACTCTATTATCCGCTGGCACAGAAAAAAAAGCTTGAAATAAAGACAGATATGGATAATAACATGCTGGCACTTATAAATCCGGATATTTTACAATCAGTGTTGCGTAATATATTGAATAATGCTATTAAATTCAGTTATGAAGGAGCTGAGATCAGAATATACTCTGGCAGGGAAGAAAATATTATATCCCTTTTTATCGAAGATGATGGCAGGGGAATGAGTAACCAGTTGCGTGATAATATCCTAACCGGTAATTACTTAATATCAGAACAGGGAACAGGAAGCGAAAAGGGATCCGGGCTCGGACTGACAATATGTATTGAATTACTGGAAATGAATGAAAGCATACTGGAGATAGATAACAGCAGGGAAAAAGGCATCACAGTAATATTGAAAATTCCTGAAGCAGATGCATAAACGCCTTATATATATAATAATATTGATCCTTAGCCTTCCCATCCATGCCCAGATAAATAATACGGATACAATACTTATATCTATAATGCAACTGCCTGATTCTGCTAAACTGAACATTCTCATGGAGAAAGCCCTGCAGGAAAGGCTTCATTCGCTTAATAAGGCTCTGTTGTATGCAGACAGAAGAATGGTTATTGCACAGAAACTTAATGATGCAAAGGCAATAGCACAAAACTGGCACATTTATGGTAACATCTTTACATCAGCAGGATTGTACGATAACGCAGAAGAATCCTATAAGAAATCGCTGTCAGCATACGACAGTCTTGATATGCGTGAAGAAAAAGCATCTATACTGCATAACCTGGGACTGATATATCACAGGAAAATGGATACTCTTAAAACCATTGAGTATTATACAAGATCAGTGAATTACAGAAAAGAAGTATCGAATTCTCAAAGAATAGGCGACGAGCTCACCACACTGGGTGAATCATATCTTTCCTTTAAAGAATATGACAAGAGTATAAAAGCACTTAATGAAGCCCTGACCTATTACCGGGGAATAAAAATATATAAAAGAAAAGCAGATGCCTTCGCCTTATTGTTCGATAATTACATTGCTGCCGGCAAAAAAGGAAGTTTACAATGGATAGACTCACTTAAATCGCAAAACAGCATTATAGGGCTAAACAGCTACAGGAACATGATCAATCTGAGATTATGTAAATATCATCTGAAAAATAATGACCTGGAATTTTGTTCAATGATACTCGATAGTATTGATTTTATTATGCTACATAATATTGAGGTAATTGATCCGCTTGATATATATCTGGAAGTATCACAAAAATACAAAGAAGCTGGTAACGAGAGTAAAGCAATAGAATACAGCATATTATACCGTAAACAAAAAGATGAGAATATCAGGAATGAAGTAAGGCAACTGGTCTCAAATTATAAAATCAGATTCAGCATTCTCAGCTCCGAGGAAGAAATAGCAATGAACAGGGAACAGAATAAACTGATACTGAAAAGACTTAAAACTGAAAAAACGATCTCATTTATTATATACATGACTCTCGGTATCACATTGATAATTCTGATATACACCTTTTATAATATAAGAGGTATCAGAAAGACGAACAGAAAACTTGAAAACAGGAGGATGAGCCTTCGTGAGGCATATGAAAGAAAAACAAAATATAAGGAAAATATTCTGAGAACAAGGGAAAACAAGAATATCTTCTTTTCTATAGTTTCCCTGAAACTGAGTAAGCCATTCAATGACCTTTCTTTACAACTGAATGAAATAAGCAGGTATCTCTCCGAGAACAATAAAGACCTAAAGCTGAAAAAAATGATGCAGACTCTTTTTGATGAAGCGTCAATGGTCGAAAAAAATCTTGGCAGGGTATTGCTTTGGTCTAAATTACAGAGGAATAAATACGGAATAAATACCGAAAGGATAAATTTAAGCGATTTTTTACATGAAATGCTTCCGTCATTACTTGGGACAGCACTCAAAAAAAATATAAGGATAAGGTTCGACCTCAAGCCTGTACTGAATATAAGCTATGATAAGTACTCACTCAAAACAATCATCGAGATATTAACAGAAAACAGTATTGAACATTCTTCCCATGGAAAAGATATAATTATCAGGGCACAGAAGGTAAAAAACGGATGTGTCTTGTCGGTAACTGACTTCGGGGCGGGTATACCGGGAGAACTTAAGAAACGTATATTTGATATTAACAGTGTTGGAAAAAACAATACCCGGAGCAATAAAATGGGGCTGGGCTTATTGATTGCAAGAATGATAGCCGAAAGGAACAACAGTGTAATAAGTATCGAAAGCAAAGAACGATCAGGGACAACAATATTCATACATATTAAAGAAGAAAAAAATGACTGAAAAGAATATAACTTTTAACAAGGCAGTTGAGGAACTGGAAAAAATACTGGAACAGATCGAGACAGGTAAAATGGATGTTGATGAGTTATCGGGGAAAGTCAGAAGGGCCTCGGAATTACTAAGGCTCTGTCAGTCAAAATTAAGAAATACGGAGGAAGAGATAGACAAAATAATTGAAGAAATGGAATAAAAAAAATCAGGACCTAAATGCCCTGATTTTCCCTAATGTCCCTAAACCTAAATCCCAGAAAACAAACTACTGTTGTTATATTTATGCTACCTTCTATTATTTTAACGATACAAAGATACCTAATGTTGCATTTTTATAGCAGAAAAAACCGTTATTTAACTATTTTTTAATATTTACAGGGAACTAAGCGACTTTTTCTTCTACTCCCAGTACATCCTTAATCGCTTTTTTAAAGGTATCCTTGGGTAACGCTCCCATAGCCATCTGGGGCTGTCCCTCTTTAGGAACGAAAAGAAGCGAAGGTATACTTCTTATACCAAATACTGCTGCAAGTTCCTGTTCCGACTCCGTATCAACCTTATATATATTGAGAGAACCCTCATATTCTTGCGACAGTTCCTCCAGAATAGGCGCTACCATTTTGCATGGCTGACACCAGTCAGCATAAAAATCTATCATACAGGGTTTGTCTCCCTCAAATTTCCAGTCTTTGTTTTCCTCGTAATTGAATACCTTTGCCAGAAAAGTCTCTTTTGTCAAATGCTCTACCATAATAATGTCTTTTATTGTTTATTTAGTCTACTAACATCAAATACTGTACCCTTGTTCAAATACAGTTATATTAACTGTTTTTAATCAATTAATTGTAATTTTGTCATGAATTATGTACAATTCGTCATATCTACATATGAAAAAATGTGTATCTGAAGATATTTTCAGACTGATATCAGAGGCTGCATATACCTCAGGGCTTGAGGTATATGTTGTAGGAGGATATGTTAGAGATTGCATTCTGGGGCGCAGTAATGAAAGGGATATCGATCTGGTTGTCAATGGTAGCGGTATTGAGCTGGCGAAAAGAGTAGCGGCAATGATCTCACCCCGGATAAAAGTTAATACATACAAAAATTTCGGTACAGCAATGTTCAGGACAGGTAATATGGTTCTTGAATTTGTCGGGGCGAGGAAAGAATCTTATAAAAAATCGTCACGTAACCCTGTTACAGAGGCAGGCAGCATAGAGGATGACCAGAAAAGACGGGATTTTACTATAAATGCCATGGCAATAAGCCTTAACAGGGACACATATGGCGAGCTGACAGATCCTTTTAACGGAATAAAGGACCTGGAGAATAAAATTATCAGGACTCCTTTGGATCCCTCAAAGACTTTCTCTGACGACCCTCTTAGAATGATGAGAGCTATCAGGTTTGCCAGTCAGTTATCATTCAGTATTGATCCTGTTACCTTTGATTCAATACGGGAAAACTCCGGCCGGATATCTATCGTCTCTTACGAACGGATAACTGCCGAACTCAATAAGATACTACTGAGTGATACACCATCCGAAGGTTTCAGAATGCTTCTTGCATCAGGTCTGCTTGAAAAAATTCTACCTGAAGTATATAATCTGAGAGGAGTGGAAATTAAAGACAGGCAGGGTCATAAAGACAATTTCGAACACAGCCTGCAGGTCCTTGACAATATAAGCCTTAAATCGGATTCTCTGTGGCTCAGATGGGCTGCATTGCTGCATGATATAGCCAAACCTGCTACAAAAAAATATGTTGAGGGTACAGGATGGACATTTCATGGTCATGATTTTATAGGCTCAAAGATGATCCCCGGCATATTTAAACGGTTGAGGCTTCCACTAAGCGATAAAATGAAATACGTACAAAAGCTTGTAGCTCTCCATCTCAGGCCCATCATCCTCTCCCGGGAATCAGTAACCGATTCTGCCGTAAGGCGCTTACTTTTTGATGCCGGCGATGATATTGACGACCTGATGCTGCTATGTGAAGCTGATATAACTTCAAAAAACGAACGAAGGGTAAAACAACATCTCAGCAATTTCGGTATCGTAAGGGAAAAGCTAAAAGAGATTGAAGAGAAGGATCATATAAGGAATTTCCAGCCTCCTATTGATGGTAAAGAGATAATAGAAATATTCAATCTTAAACCGGGAAGGCAGGTTGGAGACCTGAAAAACAGCATAAAAGAAGCCATTCTGGAGGGCTGTATCCCAAATGATTATGAGGCAGCAAAAAAATACCTTCTGGAAAAAGCCGCTCAGATGGGGTTGAAACCGGCCGGTATGAAATGATCATTTATATACTATACTGATAGCCACTGGGAGGTGATCGCTGAATCCTCCCGCATACCTGTAACCCCTCCATGTACCTGCAGGGTAGTATCCTTTATATGATAAATCTTCTTTAAGAATGGAAGGATTATCAATTATCCTGTAACTATCCTTCAGGTAACAAATTCCTTTCTCAGCCTGAAGCATGGATCCGGATATTATAAACTGATCAAAAAGGTACCATGTACCCCTGTATTTATAGGTGCCGGGTATACTGTTACCGGCCTTGCTGACATTGATCAGTAAATCATTTAAAGAAGCCTTATCTGATTGAACGGCAGACAGGATCGTACTTACAGAAACAGACTGAGGTTCATCATTCATATCCCCCATAATAACTATCTTCTTCCGTGGGCCCAGACTGTCGATTTTCATCTTAATGAATGAAGCAACTTCTTTGCGGCGCTTATCCGATTCCAGCACCCCTCCCCTTCTTGAAGGAAGGTGGCATGCAATAATATGCAATGTATCTGTTCCTGTTGACAAAGCAGCATACAGTACAGCTCTCGTAATAAGGTAAGTTCCTTTTTCGGTTACCGGCTCCCATGACTCACTATGTAATAGCCGGGACGTTTTCTTATTATATAACAGTGCGGTCTTAATACCGCGAGTATCATTCCCTCCTGAAGCAACAAAATCATATTCATCTCTTGAAAGTCCCGTAAATGTACAAAGGTCATTCAAAACCGATTCGTTTTCTATTTCACATAACCCTATTATATCAGGGCATTTCATATCAGTACCTCCCAGAGCCAGAACCTTAAAAATATTATTCAGCTTTCTGAAGTACTTCCATGTATTCCAGTTTCTCTCTGCATAAGGGAGGAACTCATCGTCATCCAGATCACTATCTATAGTATCAAACAAATTCTCAACATTATAGAACATAATGTCTGTTTTTTCTCCGGTATTATGGTATCCGTTCCCGCCTGTAATTAGTACGGTGAATACAATTGCAGGCAATACCAAAATATGGATATATCTATTTATAATCAGCATATTCACCCGGTTGTCTTTCGTAAGCGCCTATATCCGGGCCCTCGTCTGCCAGTCTGCTGAATCCCCTTATATCATAACCGTTCACTCCGGCATAATCCAGTGAACCCGTATTTATCAGGGGTGAAAGAGTGTCAGGTCTGAAATCATACCTCCCCCAGTCGAGGAACAAAGGATTCTCATTAAATATGCAATCTTCAGAACTGTAGTCCTGAAGGTCGGTATTACCTATAAGACAATTAATAAATTCCACATTCATCAACTCTCCGTCAGAGCTTTCCATGTATACTTCCGGTAGCCTGTTCCCTGTAATGACAGTATTATAAAAGCCGGCTGATACAAGCTCTCCGGCATACCTGGTTTCGTCATAATCATAAAAATCGCTGATATACAGTGAAGGGCTTATCCTGTTTGAATAATCCCACTGATTAGCCATGGTACAGTGAATAAAACTATATTCACCGCCTGCGGAAAGAAAGGCACAATAATAGCCACAATGGGATATAATTACATTTTCAGCAAAAAATGATGCACCTATTGATGAAATACCGGACACTGACATGTGTTCTATTCTAAGGTTACTCAACATTATAACCGGCGCCGGGTCACTTGTCCCCAGGTTTCCCGCATGTATTCCCGACACTGCGTTTCTTATCTCAGCATTGGTTATCATACTCTCATCTCCTCCATTAAGGAAATACAGTCCCTGCCATTGTCCCGGAACATCATAATACATTTCTTCCGTTCTGTCGGAAGCAAATATCACAGGTTTCTCCGTGCTGCCATTAACCACCAGTGAACCGGCAATATACATAGTGGACCCCCTGTGAAATAACAGTCTTGTTCCTTCATTTACAGTCAAAACATGGCCTGTATCAACTATCATCGAATTATATATAACATAAGGCTTTCCTCCGCTCCATGTCTCAGTTCCTATTCTCTCCGAGTTCACAAGAAAAATATCCTGTCCCCATGCAATAAAACGTACGGCTTTCGATTGTCCGTTCATTCTGAATTCAAGCGAATCTGTCAGCAAAACAGGATTATCCTGATCATTAGGGTCAATGATAACATCGACAAAAATAAATATACTGTCTCCGGGTGTTAATTCAATATCGCTAAATGTATTTCCTGGTAAACCGTCGACGTTAACCCTGAATGGTGAATCATTGCCTCCGGCAAGTATTATATCTTCAATCATCATCCACGATCCTGTAGTATTCCTGACCCTGAATTCCCTGGTTGTTGTACCTATTGTTGTAAATACCGTATCGAAATGAACAGTATCGGTGGAAAAGGTCAATCCTCTCAAATCACCTTCATAGTATCTTTTTTTCTCGCATGATGAAAGAATCAATAATACTACGAACAATAATAAAAAACAGCATTTATTCATTAACAATATGCAGCTTGTATGGCTTTTTCTAGTACTGGTTAAGCCAGCGGTATCTCCTGGCATTATCTCCGAATTTAACGGCAAAGGACAATTCGTGTGAGCCGAAACTGTGCTTGCGTATGTCAGTTAATGCAAAATCGAAAGCATATGCAAAATAGAACCTGTCATATGTAAAACCGAGTAACATAATTAATGCATCCTGTGTACGGTATGAAATACCGGCCCAGTAATCTTCCCTGTAGTATATCCTGGCTGTAAGGTCCATCTGTGATGCTTTCAGTATCATATCGGATGACTTGATAAGAGTGGATGGTTCCAGTATCCATTCGTTACCCGACAAAGGAATTTTCATTCCGCCTGTAATAAAAAAATGGCCCAGCTCTGTTCTGGGGTTTTTCGAAGTATTGCCAAGCGTCAGCGATCCCCTGAAAAGCTGGGTTGCCGCAAATCCAACATAATAACGTTCAGCTGTATAGCTTACACCAAAATTAAAATCAGGAATAAACACCACCCTGTCGTAATTATTGAGAAATTCATCATCAATATCAGCGACAACCGCTCCATCCAGATCTATTGCAAACTGATACATTGTAGTTGCAAGTCCGAATGAGAGCTGAGACCTGTATCTTGTCATATTTATATGATATGCATATGCTGCTTCAAACCCTGTACGCCTTATTATACCATTTCTGTCGTTAAAAATATATCCACCCAATCCTACTCTCCCTCCTCTGGTAGGTCTTATCATCTTACGTCTGACAGATGTCGATCGCTGGATAAAACTTGTTTTCAGTAGTCTCGTCTGGAAGCTAACGGCATAGGTGCTTGGAGAGCTTGGTATGCCAAGCCATTGCTCTCTTGCCGTCAGGTTAACGGTAGTATATCCGTCGTTTCCCGCATAAGATGGATTTATCAGGAATCCATTCATAACATACTGGCTATACATAGGAACCTGCTGGGCTTTTAATGAAAAGCCCAGCATCATTCCGCATAATATAATCAGTATCCTTTTAGTGTTTCTCATATTGACGCTGAAAGTTAGTCAATTTTATCTAATTATGGTTATTGTGCCGGTCTTCGGTGTTGAGCCGTCGCCCAGATCAAGTATATAATGGTATGAATCAACCGGTAACGCTTTGCCTTTAAAGGTTCCGTCCCATTGATTTTCCTCCAGGTTCTTCGCACTGTAAATAAGCTTACCCCACCTGGTGAATATCTTGATCTCAGCATTAGGATAAAGCCCTATATGTCTGATAATCAAAACATCGTTCTTGCCATCTACTTCGCCCGGTGTAATTACCTCCGGTACCACCACACAGTTTATACCTATAACACCCACTGTAATCAATGCCTGTTCAGTACAACCATTTGCATCGGTAATCTCTACTGTATAATCGCCATCCGAAGCTGCATTACGGTCTTCGGTTGTTTCCCCGTCATTCCATAAAATGGTATAAGGAGTTACTCCTCCGCTTATTGTAAGGTCGATAGTCCCATCTTCCACTCCCGGACATGACGCATCGGTTACCGAGTAAGTAAAAGTAAGTTCGGCAGGTTCTGTAAGGGTTACATCGTAAGTAGCATAGCAACCCAGTTCATCTGTTACCGTAAGGATATAAGCCCCGGCCTGAAGGTCTGCTATATCTTCATCCGCAGAACTGAATCCGCCAGGTCCCTCCCAACTTATTGCAAGTATGCCTGTGCCTCCGCTTATATCTACTTCTATATATCCGTCTGTAGCCCCGTAACAACTTACGCCATATGAATTATAATCAGATGTATCAACAGGTGTTATAATTAGTTGCGGCGGTTCTGTTATAGTTGTATCAAGAGTAAAGACATTACAGCTATTTGCATCTGTAAGACTGAGTGAATACAATCCGGCTGCCAGCCCTGTAATATCTTCATCCGTAGAAGTAAATCCGTCAGGGCCTGTCCAGCTTATTGCATATGGCTGTGTACCTCCGCTAACTGTAATATTTATTGAAGCATTATCAGAACCGTAGCAATTATTGTGGGTAACCATATCCAGTGTAAACTCAAATAAATCAGGTTCGGTGATTGTTATTGTTGTATCCTTACTACAACCTTTTGCATCGAGAACAATAAGGTCATAGTCACCGTCAGACAACCCTGTAAAATCGCCCGAAGCCTGGAAAGCTCCCCCGTTAATACTATACTGGTACGGCGACATGCTACCACTGCCGCTTATTCTCAATACACCATCAGTCAATCCGTTACATGAAATATCTGTATGCTCGTTCACAATTATTGATGGCAGATCGTTAATGCTTATTATCTTATCATCAGTAGCATTACCGCAAGCTCCGACACCTGTAACCGTCATGGTAAGTGTTACACTGCCTGCAGAATAATCTGCCGGTCCAAAAGTATATACCGGGTTGTCTGCCGAAGGATCACTGAATGTACCGTCACCGCTGCCTGTCCATAATACAGTGCCGTCACTCGATGAAGCACCGGTAACAGTATATGATGTTACTGAAGCACAAACAGCATCATCGGCGCCTGCATCGGCAACAGGAGCGTCAAATACCCTGATCTTCATGCTATCTACAGCTGTTCCGCAGGAGCCTGCACCGGTCACTGTCAGCGTTAATTTTACCGAATCGATATCCGATATACCAAGAGTATAGACAGGATCAATAATAGTGTTATCATCGAAACTACCGTCGCCTGAGCTTGTCCATACTATGGTGCCATAGTCATAGCTTGCAGTTGTTATTGACACATCAGTTGTTCCTGTACATATATCTATATCATCACCTGCTTCTGCAACCGGAACATTGTTTATAGTAAGTTTCATAGTATCAGATACAGCAGTACAACCGGTTATTGGTGTTACATCCATATATAACTTAACACTGTCAGAGTCGGTGATACCTAATGTATAGACAGGGTTAACCAATGTCGGATCGTCAAATGTACCATCTCCTGTTGTTCCCCACATCACTGTGCCGTTAACGACATCCGCATCTGTCACTGTATACGAACCTTCCGTTATACAGATGGCGGCATCGGAGCCGGCATCGGCAACCACAGTTGTGGTATCTTCAACAGTAACTGTCGCAGTTAACGATGTGTTGTTACCGGATGCGTCGTAAGCAGTTACGGTAACCGTATTTACTCCCAGCATACTACAGTCAAAAGTATCATTATCCAGGCTTACCAGGCTAATACCACAATTATCAGAAGATGCAGGTTCATACCATACGTAAGAACTGTCAATTACTACTATATTACCAGTACCAATATATACTGTCGTATCAACTGTTACCAATACCGGGTCTGTATCATCAACTACTATTACGTTTGCATTACAGTCAACCATGTTACCACCTGCATCAGTAACTGTTAATGTAACCGGTGTTATTCCTGTGGAAATAACAGTCCCCGCAACAGGCACCTGTGTTACTGTGATACCGGCACAATTATCAGTAGCTGTAACTTCACCTGTCAGATCGGGCATTACTACCTCACAATTACTATCAGCGCTTATTGTTCTGTCAGAAGCACACACCGTTATCACTGGAGCTTCTGTATCAACAACGACCACATCAAAGCTTGAGCTTAAGGGGTTACCCGCTGCATCGGTATATTCATAGGTTACTGTCGTGACACCTACAGGGAATGCTGAGCCGCTGGCTAAGCCGGCTGTCATTGTCCCTGAAAGCCCGCTGCCGTCACAGTTATCGGCAAAGGTCGGGGCAGTGTAGGTCACTACTGCTGAACATAAGCCGGCGTCATTATTTACACTGATATTGGATGTCGGCGTTTCAACTGTCGGCGATTCAGTGTCACTGACCGTTACAGTAAAGCTCGAGGTAACAGGACCGTTGCCTGCTGCATCGGTATATTCATAGGTTACTGTCGTGACACCTACAGGGAATGCTGAACCGCTGGCTAAGCCGGCTGTCATTGTACCTGAAAGCCCGCTGCCGTCACAGTTGTCGGCAAAGGTCGGGGCAGTGTAGGTCACTACTGCTGAACATAAGCCGGCGTCATTATTTACACTGATATCTGATGTTGGAGTATCAACTGTCGGCGATTCAGTGTCACTGACCGTTACAGTAAAGCTCGAGGTAACAGGACCGTTGCCTGCTGCATCGGTATATTCATAGGTTACTGTCGTGACACCTACAGGGAATGCTGAACCGCTGGCTAAGCCGGCTGTCATTGTCCCTGCCAGCCCGCTGCCGTCACAGTTGTCGGCAAAGGTCGGGGCAGTGTAGGTCACTACTGCTGAACATAAGCCGGCGTCATTATTTACACTGATATTGGATGTCGGCGTTTCAACTGTCGGCGATTCAGTGTCACTGACCGTTACAGTAAAGCTCGAGGTAACAGGACCGTTGCCTGCTGCATCGGTATATTCATAGGTTACTGTCGTGACACCTACAGGGAATGCTGAGCCGCTGGCTAAGCCGGCTGTCATTGTACCTGCCAGACCGCTGCCGTCACAGTTGTCGGCAAAGGTCGGGGCAGTGTAGGTTACTACTGCTGAACATAAGCCGGCGTCATTATTTACACTGATATCTGACGTTGGAGTATCGACTGTCGGCGATTCAGTGTCACTGACCGTTACAGTAAAGCTCGAGGTAACAGGACCGTTGCCTGCTGCATCGGTGTATTCATAGGTTACTGTCGTGACACCTACAGGGAATGCTGAGCCGCTGGCTAAGCCGGCTGTCATTGTACCTGCCAGACCGCTGCCGTCACAGTTGTCGGCAAAGGTCGGGGCAGTGTAGGTCACTAATGCTGAGCATAAGCCGGCGTCATTATTTACACTGATATCTGATGTTGGTGTATCAACTGTCGGCGATTCAGTATCACTGACCGTTACAGTAAAGCTCGAGGTAACAGGACCGTTGCCTGCTGCATCGGTATATTCATAGGTTACTGTCGTGACACCTACAGGGAATGCTGAACCGCTGGCTAAGCCGGCTGTCATTGTCCCTGAAAGCCCGCTGCCGTCACAGTTATCGGCAAAGGTCGGGGCAGTGTAGGTCACTACTGCTGAACATAAGCCGGCGTCATTATTTACACTGATATTGGATGTCGGCGTTTCAACTGTCGGCGATTCAGTGTCACTGACCGTTACAGTAAAGCTCGAGGTAACAGGACCGTTGCCTGCTGCATCGGTATATTCATAGGTTACTGTCGTGACACCTACAGGGAATGCTGAACCGCTGGCTAAGCCGGCTGTCATTGTACCTGCCAGACCGCTGCCGTCACAGTTGTCGGCAAAGGTCGGGGCAGTGTAGGTTACTACTGCTGAACATAAGCCGGCGTCATTATTTACACTGATATCTGACGTTGGAGTATCAACTGTCGGCGATTCGGTGTCACTGACCGTTACAGTAAAGCTCGAGGTAACAGGACCGTTGCCTGCTGCATCGGTGTATTCATAGGTTACTGTCGTGACACCTACAGGGAATGCTGAGCCGCTGGCTAAGCCGGCTGTCATTGTACCTGCCAGACCGCTGCCGTCACAGTTGTCGGCAAAGGTCGGGGCAGTGTAGGTCACTAATGCTGAGCATAAGCCGGCGTCATTATTTACACTGATATCTGATGTTGGTGTATCAACTGTCGGTGATTCAACGTCAGGATCAACAGTTATAGTGAAACTACAAGTACTAACATTACCCTGAGAGTCTGTTGAACTAAATGATATAGTAGTAACCCCCTCCGGGAACAAGTCTCCGCTATTTAATCCTGAACCATCTGTACGAACAACACTTACAACAGCATCACAATTGTCAGTAGCTGTTGGATCTGTCCATGTTACCGTCGCCCCACATGCTCCTGCATCCATAGGGACAGGTCCTATATCTGTCGGACATCCTGAAATAACAGGAGCCTCACCATCATTAACACTTACAACAAAACTACATTGTGCAGTATTACCACTTGCATCTGTAACTTCAAATGTATTTATTGTAATACCAACCGGGAATGCTGAACCACTGGCATAACCAGCAATCTGGGCTGTTGTTGCTCCGGGGCAATTATCTGTACCTACAGGAGTAACATAGGTTACTACTGCTTCACAAACTCCCGGATCATTATTTGTTGTTATATTTCCCGGACAGGTTATTACCGGATCAATATCATCAATTACTTCAACAGTAAATGAGCATGAAGCTGTCCTTCCTGCTGCATCAGTAACCACAAACGTATTTGTGGTTATACCAACAGGAAATGTTGCCCCACTTGGCAGTCCTTCCGTCTGTACAGTAGTGGCTCCAGGGCAATTATCTGTGCCTGCAGGTGTTGCATAAGTAACAACAGTACTACATACTCCTGTTACAGTTATATCCCCTGGACAAACAATATGTGGATCTTCGTTGTCAGTTACTATAACGTTAAAACTTGAAGTAACAGGACCGTTGCCTGCTGCATCGGTATATTCATAGGTTACTGTCGTGACACCTACAGGGAATGCTGAACCGCTGGCTAAGCCGGCTGTCATTGTCCCTGAAAGCCCGCTGCCGTCACAGTTGTCGGCAAAGGTCGGGGCAGTGTAGGTCACTACTGCTGAACATAAGCCGGCGTCATTATTTACACTGATATTGGATGTCGGCGTTTCAACTGTCGGCGATTCAGTGTCACTGACCGTTACAGTAAAGCTCGAGGTAACAGGACCGTTGCCTGCTGCATCGGTATATTCATAGGTTACTGTCGTGACACCTACAGGGAATGCTGAACCGCTGGCTAAGCCGGCTGTCATTGTCCCTGAAAGCCCGCTGCCGTCACAGTTGTCGGCAAAGGTCGGGGCAGTGTAGGTCACTACCGCTGAACATAAGCCGGCGTCATTATTTACACTGATATTGGATGTCGGCGTTTCAACTGTCGGCGACAGTGTCACTGACCGTTACAGTAAAGCTCGAGGTAACAGGACCGTTGCCTGCTGCATCGGTATATTCATAGGTTACTGTCGTGACACCTACAGGGAATGCTGAACCGCTGGCTAAGCCGGCTGTCATTGTCCCTGAAAGCCCGCTGCCGTCACAGTTGTCGGCAAAGGTCGGGGCAGTGTAGGTCACTACTGCTGAGCATAAGCCGGCGTCATTATTTACACTGATATCTGATGTTGGTGTATCGACTGTCGGCGATTCAGTGTCACTGACCGTTACAGTAAAGATCGAGGTAACAGGACCGTTGCCTGCTGCATCGGTATATTCATAGGTTACTGTCGTGACACCTACAGGGAATGCTGAACCGCTGGCTAAGCCGGCTGTCATTGTCCCTGAAAGCCCGCTGCCGTCACAGTTGTCGGCAAAGGTCGGGGCAGTGTAGGTCACTACTGCTGAGCATAAGCCGGCGTCATTATTTACACTGATATCTGATGTTGGTGTATCGACTGTCGGCGATTCAGTGTCACTGACCGTTACAGTAAAGATCGAGGTAACAGGACCGTTGCCTGCTGCATCGGTATATTCATAGGTTACTGTCGTGACACCTACAGGGAATGCTGAACCGCTGGCTAAGCCGGCTGTCATTGTCCCTGCCAGACCGCTGCCGTCACAGTTGTCGGCAAAGGTCGGGGCAGTGTAGGTCACTACTGCTGAACATAAGCCGGCGTCATTATTTACACTGATATTGGATGTCGGCGTTTCAACTGTCGGCGATTCAGTGTCACTGACCGTTACAGTAAAGCTCGAGGTAACAGGACCGTTGCCTGCTGCATCGGTATATTCATAGGTTACTGTCGTGACACCTACAGGGAATGCTGAACCGCTGGCTAAGCCGGCTGTCATTGTACCTGAAAGCCCGCTGCCGTCACAGTTGTCGGCAAAGGTCGGGGCAGTGTAGGTTACTACTGCTGAACATAAGCCGGCGTCATTATTTACACTGATATCTGATGTTGGAGTATCGACTGTCGGCGATTCAGTGTCACTGACCGTTACAGTAAAGCTCGAGGTAACAGGACCGTTGCCTGCTGCATCGGTATATTCATAGGTTACTGTCGTGACACCTACAGGGAATGCTGAACCGCTGGCTAAGCCGGCTGTCATTGTACCTGCCAGACCGCTGCCGTCACAGTTGTCGGCAAAGGTCGGGGCAGTGTAGGTCACTACTGCTGAGCATAAGCCGGCATCATTATTTACACTGATATCTGACGTTGGAGTATCAACTGTCGGCGATTCAGTGTCACTGACCGTTACAGTAAAGCTCGAGGTAACAGGACCGTTGCCTGCTGCATCGGTATATTCATAGGTTACTGTCGTGACACCTACAGGGAATGCTGAACCGCTGGCTAAGCCGGCTGTCATTGTACCTGCCAGACCGCTGCCGTCACAGTTGTCGGCAAAGGTCGGGGCAGTGTAGGTTACTACTGCTGAACATAAGCCGGCGTCATTATTTACACTGATATCTGATGTTGGTGTATCGACTGTCGGCGATTCAGTGTCACTGACCGTTACAGTAAAGCTCGAGGTAACAGGACCGTTGCCTGCTGCATCGGTATATTCATAGGTTACTGTCGTGACACCTACAGGGAATGCTGAACCGCTGGCTAAGCCGGCTGTCATTGTACCTGAAAGCCCGCTGCCGTCACAGTTATCGGCAAAGGTCGGGGCAGTGTAGGTCACTACTGCTGAACATAAGCCGGCGTCATTATTTACACTGATATCTGATGTCGGCGTTTCAACTGTCGGCGATTCAGTGTCACTGACCGTTACAGTAAAGCTCGAGGTAACAGGACCGTTGCCTGCTGCATCGGTATATTCATAGGTTACTGTCGTGACACCTACAGGGAATGCTGAACCGCTGGCTAAGCCGGCTGTCATTGTACCTGAAAGCCCGCTGCCGTCACAGTTGTCGGCAAAGGTCGGGGCAGTGTAGGTTACTAATGCTGAGCATAAGCCGGCGTCATTATTTACACTGATATCTGACGTTGGAGTATCGACTGTCGGCGATTCAGTGTCACTGACCGTTACAGTAAAGCTCGAGGTAACAGGACCGTTGCCTGCTGCATCGGTATATTCATAGGTTACTGTCGTGACACCTACAGGGAATGCTGAACCGCTGGCTAAGCCGGCTGTCATTGTCCCTGAAAGCCCGCTGCCGTCACAGTTGTCGGCAAAGGTCGGGGCAGTGTAGGTTACTAATGCTGAGCATAAGCCGGCGTCATTATTTACACTGATATCTGACGTTGGAGTATCGACTGTCGGCGATTCAGTGTCACTGACCGTTACAGTAAAGCTCGAGGTAACAGGACCGTTGCCTGCTGCATCGGTATATTCATAGGTTACTGTCGTGACACCTACAGGGAATGCTGAACCGCTGGCTAAGCCGGCTGTCATTGTCCCTGCCAGCCCGCTGCCGTCACAGTTGTCGGCAAAGGTCGGGGCAGTGTAGGTTACTACTGCTGAACATAAGCCGGCGTCATTATTTACACTGATATCTGACGTTGGAGTATCGACTGTCGGCGATTCAGTGTCACTGACCGTTACAGTAAAGCTCGAGGTAACAGGACCGTTGCCTGCTGCATCGGTATATTCATAGGTTACTGTCGTGACACCTACAGGGAATGCTGAGCCGCTGGCTAAGCCGGCTGTCATTGTCCCTGCCAGCCCGCTGCCGTCACAGTTGTCGGCAAAGGTCGGGGCAGTGTAGGTCACTACTGCTGAACATAAGCCGGCGTCATTATTTACACTGATATTGGATGTCGGCGTTTCAACTGTCGGCGATTCAGTGTCACTGACCGTTACAGTAAAGCTCGAGGTAACAGGACCGTTGCCTGCTGCATCGGTATATTCATAGGTTACTGTCGTGACACCTACAGGGAATGCTGAGCCGCTGGCTAAGCCGGCTGTCATTGTCCCTGCCAGCCCGCTGCCGTCACAGTTGTCGGCAAAGGTCGGGGCAGTGTAGGTCACTACTGCTGAACATAAGCCGGCGTCATTATTTACACTGATATTGGATGTCGGCGTTTCAACTGTCGGCGATTCAGTGTCACTGACCGTTACAGTAAAGCTCGAGGTAACAGGACCGTTGCCTGCTGCATCGGTATATTCATAGGTTACTGTCGTGACACCTACAGGGAATGCTGAACCGCTGGCTAAGCCGGCTGTCATTGTCCCTGAAAGCCCGCTGCCGTCACAGTTGTCGGCAAAGGTCGGGGCAGTGTAGGTCACTACCGCTGAACATAAGCCGGCGTCATTATTTACACTGATATTGGATGTCGGCGTTTCAACTGTCGGCGATTCAGTGTCACTGACCGTTACAGTAAAGCTCGAGGTAACAGGACCGTTGCCTGCTGCATCGGTATATTCATAGGTTACTGTCGTGACACCTACAGGGAATGCTGAACCGCTGGCTAAGCCGGCTGTCATTGTCCCTGAAAGCCCGCTGCCGTCACAGTTGTCGGCAAAGGTCGGGGCAGTGTAGGTTACTACTGCTGAGCATAAGCCGGCGTCATTATTTACACTGATATCTGACGTTGGAGTATCGACTGTCGGCGATTCAGTGTCACTGACCGTTACAGTAAAGCTCGAGGTAACAGGACCGTTGCCTGCTGCATCGGTGTATTCATAGGTTACTGTCGTGACACCTACAGGGAATGCTGAGCCGCTGGCTAAGCCGGCTGTCATTGTCCCTGCCAGCCCGCTGCCGTCACAGTTGTCGGCAAAGGTCGGGGCAGTGTAGGTCACTACTGCTGAACATAAGCCGGCGTCATTATTTACACTGATATTGGATGTCGGCGTTTCAACTGTCGGCGATTCAGTGTCACTGACCGTTACAGTAAAGCTCGAGGTAACAGGACCGTTGCCTGCTGCATCGGTATATTCATAGGTTACTGTCGTGACACCTACAGGGAATGCTGAACCGCTGGCTAAGCCGGCTGTCATTGTCCCTGAAAGCCCGCTGCCGTCACAGTTGTCGGCAAAGGTCGGGGCAGTGTAGGTTACTACTGCTGAACATAAGCCGGCGTCATTATTTACACTGATATCTGACGTTGGAGTATCGACTGTCGGCGATTCAGTGTCACTGACCGTTACAGTAAAGCTCGAGGTAACAGGACCGTTGCCTGCTGCATCGGTATATTCATAGGTTACTGTCGTGACACCTACAGGGAATGCTGAACCGCTGGCTAAGCCGGCTGTCATTGTCCCTGCCAGCCCGCTGCCGTCACAGTTGTCGGCAAAGGTCGGGGCAGTGTAGGTTACTAATGCTGAGCATAAGCCGGCGTCATTATTTACACTGATATCTGACGTTGGAGTATCGACTGTCGGCGATTCAGTGTCACTGACCGTTACAGTAAAGCTCGAGGTAACAGGACCGTTGCCTGCTGCATCGGTATATTCATAGGTTACTGTCGTGACACCTACAGGGAATGCTGAACCGCTGGCTAAGCCGGCTGTCATTGTCCCTGCCAGCCCGCTGCCGTCACAGTTGTCGGCAAAGGTCGGGGCAGTGTAGGTTACTACTGCTGAACATAAGCCGGCGTCATTATTTACACTGATATCTGACGTTGGAGTATCGACTGTCGGCGATTCAGTGTCACTGACCGTTACAGTAAAGCTCGAGGTAACAGGACCGTTGCCTGCTGCATCGGTATATTCATAGGTTACTGTCGTGACACCTACAGGGAATGCTGAGCCGCTGGCTAAGCCGGCTGTCATTGTCCCTGCCAGCCCGCTGCCGTCACAGTTGTCGGCAAAGGTCGGGGCAGTGTAGGTCACTACTGCTGAACATAAGCCGGCGTCATTATTTACACTGATATTGGATGTCGGCGTTTCAACTGTCGGCGATTCAGTGTCACTGACCGTTACAGTAAAGCTCGAGGTAACAGGACCGTTGCCTGCTGCATCGGTATATTCATAGGTTACTGTCGTGACACCTACAGGGAATGCTGAACCGCTGGCTAAGCCGGCTGTCATTGTCCCTGAAAGCCCGCTGCCGTCACAGTTGTCGGCAAAGGTCGGGGCAGTGTAGGTTACTACTGCTGAACATAAGCCGGCGTCATTATTTACACTGATATCTGACGTTGGAGTATCGACTGTCGGCGATTCAGTGTCACTGACCGTTACAGTAAAGCTCGAGGTAACAGGACCGTTGCCTGCTGCATCGGTATATTCATAGGTTACTGTCGTGACACCTACAGGGAATGCTGAACCGCTGGCTAAGCCGGCTGTCATTGTCCCTGCCAGCCCGCTGCCGTCACAGTTGTCGGCAAAGGTTGGGGCAGTGTAGGTCACTACTGCTGAACATAAGCCGGCGTCATTATTTACACTGATATTGGATGTCGGCGTTTCAACTGTCGGCGATTCAGTGTCACTGACCGTTACAGTAAAGCTCGAGGTAACAGGACCGTTGCCTGCTGCATCGGTATATTCATAGGTTACTGTCGTGACACCTACAGGGAATGCTGAGCCGCTGGCTAAGCCGGCTGTCATTGTACCTGCCAGACCGCTGCCGTCACAGTTGTCGGCAAAGGTCGGGGCAGTGTAGGTTACTACTGCTGAACATAAGCCGGCGTCATTATTTACACTGATATCTGACGTTGGAGTATCGACTGTCGGCGATTCAGTGTCACTGACCGTTACAGTAAAGCTCGAGGTAACAGGACCGTTGCCTGCTGCATCGGTATATTCATAGGTTACTGTCGTGACACCTACAGGGAATGCTGAACCGCTGGCTAAGCCGGCTGTCATTGTACCTGCCAGACCGCTGCCGTCACAGTTGTCGGCAAAGGTCGGGGCAGTGTAGGTCACTAATGCTGAGCATAAGCCGGCGTCATTATTTACACTGATATCTGATGTTGGTGTATCAACTGTCGGCGATTCAGTATCACTGACCGTTACAGTAAAGCTCGAGGTAACAGGACCGTTGCCTGCTGCATCGGTATATTCATAGGTTACTGTCGTGACACCTACAGGGAATGCTGAACCGCTGGCTAAGCCGGCTGTCATTGTCCCTGAAAGCCCGCTGCCGTCACAGTTATCGGCAAAGGTCGGGGCAGTGTAGGTCACTACTGCTGAACATAAGCCGGCGTCATTATTTACACTGATATTGGATGTCGGCGTTTCAACTGTCGGCGATTCAGTGTCACTGACCGTTACAGTAAAGCTCGAGGTAACAGGACCGTTGCCTGCTGCATCGGTGTATTCATAGGTTACTGTCGTGACACCTACAGGGAATGCTGAACCGCTGGCTAAGCCGGCTGTCATTGTCCCTGCCAGACCGCTGCCGTCACAGTTGTCGGCAAAGGTCGGGGCAGTGTAGGTCACTACTGCTGAGCATAAGCCGGCGTCATTATTTACACTGATATCTGACGTTGGAGTATCAACTGTCGGCGATTCGGTGTCACTGACCGTTACAGTAAAGCTCGAGGTAACAGGACCGTTGCCTGCTGCATCGGTATATTCATAGGTTACTGTCGTGACACCTACAGGGAATGCTGAGCCGCTGGCTAAGCCGGCTGTCATTGTACCTGCCAGACCGCTGCCGTCACAGTTGTCGGCAAAGGTCGGGGCAGTGTAGGTCACTAATGCTGAGCATAAGCCGGCGTCATTATTTACACTGATATCTGATGTTGGTGTATCAACTGTCGGTGATTCAGTGTCACTGACCGTTACAGTAAATGTACATAATGCAAATAATCCACAATTATCTGTTGCAGTATAAGTAACAGTAGTTGTCCCAACCGGGAATACATCTCCGGAATTATGAGAACTTATATAACTGGCCAAACCACAATTATCTGTTGCAGTAGGTTCAGTCCATGTTACAACAGCAGAACAATTTCCTACATCGTTTGGTACTGTGATATCGGATGGACAGTCAGAGATCGTAGGTGGTGTGATGTCATTAATAATAACATCCTGCTCGCATGTAGCAGTATTACCGTTAACATCCGATATCTGGTATGTGCGTGTATACGTCTCAGGACATGTGAGCCCGTCACTTACTTCGCTAAGCATTATAAAACTGTCAGTATCTATGCCGCAATTATCAAAGGCATTCCCTCCGGCTGCAGTAAACTCGTCATAACCTGCATATGAAGGAGCTTCACTTATATCACACTGAATAGTAATATCAGAAGGAACAGCATCAAAAACAGGATCTGTGACATCCTCAATGGTGACTGTTGAAGTACAGTTATCAGAATTTCCGCTATTATCAACGACAGTTAATGTAACAGTATTAGGACCTACATCACTACAATCGAATGTACTTATATCTATTGATATACTCTGAATACCACAGGCATCCCATGATCCGTCGTCTATATCGGCAGCCACAATAGATGCATTTCCTGTGCCATCAAGCGGTACCGTAATATCTTTACATATAACTGTTGGTGGTGTTACATCGGCAAGGGTAATAGAGAAAGGAAGATTATCAATACAACCAAGAGCATCCCTGGAACGTAATGTATACGATCCGACAGATAATCCGGTAAATGTATGTGGTGATGAATAATAATTAACACCATCAATGGAAACCTCATGAATTCCAAGCCCTCCGGTAGCGCTTACTGTCACCTCTCCGTCGGAAGAGCCTGGGCAGCTTTCATTGGTTTGTGAATCAATTGATCCGGCTACATCATAAACCGCTACATCTGTATCAACGGAATTAGAACATCCTGCTGAAGTAGTTACTTCAACAGCCACATTACCTGTCCCTGCAGAGGTCCACTGTACCGTCACATAGTTATTACCGGTCCCTCCTCCTACAAGTATATTACCGCCTGTTACAGTCCATGAATATGAAAAATATGTATTTTGCAGGGTATATGTTTTGGTCGCATTAAGACATGAAGTAACTGCAACCGGTGTTGTAAATGCCGGTACCGGGACCGGATGTATGGTCACGGTATCAATAACCGATGATTCACAGTCACCAAAAATCGATGGCTGTGTAATATTCGTACTTACAACACCCATAACAACTCCAAGATCCCATGTAACATCAATCTCATTGGTATCGGTTACGGCTGATATAATAGTACCGTTTTCAACATTCCATGCGTAGGTTGCATCTGCTTCATATCCTACCGAATATGTTTCGGTCGATCCCTCGCATGCATCAGAATAAACAACGGATATGTTATCTGTTGTTAATCCGTCCTTGGTAAAGTTTAATATATAAGTGTCGGTACAACCATTACCGTCTGTTACCGTCAGCTCAATGCTGTGCGGTCCATCGGGAAGGAACCAGTTAAGCAAAGGTGTTTCTTCCGTTGATGTATTGGAGGTTGTAAAAGAGAACGGGAACAGTGTTATCGACATAAATGGCTCGACCGAGTCATCAAGTCCATCCCAGAAATAACTGTAATTACCATCTCCTCCTACTACAGTAGCTTCAAAAAGTGCAGCTACGCCGGGAACGGCGTTGCAGCTTTGCAGCGATGCAGTAGTAATATTAAGTGAGCTGTTTACCGTTACATTTGATACACAGAAAGATGTATTACCTGAATTATCTGTCAGTGTTAATGTTACAGGCACCACACCCTGATCTGCACAGGTAAAATCTGTAATATCAAGCACTGAGGATGCAATACCGCAATTATCTATACTGCCGTTATCGACATCTGCAGGCACTATTGATGCGTTTCCTGTTGCATCAAGCACCACAGTTATATCTTTACAGTTAGCTACAGGATCCTCATTGTCTGTTACCTCAACATTGAATTTGCAGGAATCAACCTTGGAAGATCCATTCCACAGGTAATAAACCACTTCTGTCAGTCCAACGGAGAAGAAATCACCGGGATCATAGTTACTGGTAACTGTAAGTGCCGTACATATTGATTCAGGTGCAGGCGCAGTCCATGTAGCTACAGCTCCGCAATCTCCCGGATCATTGTTCAGGCTTATGTCGGCAGGACAACTTGTAAACACAGGAGTACATTCGATTACATGGCCTACAGCATATTCATAAGTCATTAATGTCATTCCTCTTCTGCGTACAGTATCGGTCAACACATTAACATGAGTACCGTTCAACAGCCAGTTGGATCCTGATGAATACCGGCCGAGCAACCTGCTGTTTTCCGTAAGTGCAAGGCTTCCGAAACCACCTGCTACCAGATCAAGATCAATACCTGCAGCAGCAGATATGGATAGCCCTCCTGCAACTGTCATCTTCCAGTAGCCTTCATTAAAGGTCTCGTCAACAACAAATAATCCATCAGTTTTTGGCAGGCCCTGATCCGTAGGATAGCTTTCGATAAACTCAACCTGCAGTCTCCCTGATGTCGAAATATTATTTGCATTGATAATAAAAGATCTGTTGTCTGATGCAGTTCCGACAGGATAGATTATATCCCTGTTATCATCATCTGTTGATGATAACCAGTAGATAAGCCTGCCGACAACAAGACCACTGTTATTAACCAGGACGCCCCTGCTTACAGCGCTTTCACCAATAGTAAGAGCCTTACCTGTTGCAAGGATAATATTGCCGCCATTCATCAGCAAGGTATCTTTAACCTGGATATTATGGTCGGATAGCACCTGGCTGCCTGGTCCTATCTCAAAATCATAAAATACCTCATTATCTCCTATATTCCTTTGGATACTCTGAGCTCCTGTTCCATCAAAAAATACCTTACCATTTTGTGCATTGAAAGTACCGTTACTCTGCCAGTTACCTTTCAGCGTTATATTGTAATTATTGACAATGTCAGCATCGAGAATTGTTGTCGAGTTAAAAATTGTAAGGTTACTGTTAACAGTAATATCACCGCAAAGGGTCTTTGTCCCGGCTCCACTAACTGTCAGGTTATTATATTCAAGAGGCTCAACACACTGCGCACCATTAGCCGAATATATCACCGTACCGGTGCCCGGATTTATATTACCGCCGGCAACCGTATCAATAGTCCCGGTTGTTATATCGAAATTATAAGATCCTGTATTTATAATACCGCCTGCACCGTTAATAGTCACTCCGCCTACCTGGGTATTAGCTGTAAGATCCACATCGTGTAATACCGTTACATTTTCATCTGATGCAGGAACATTAAGCAACCATGTATCAGGATCATTCCAGTTGCCATCCTGCACTGTAATATTTCTTCCGACACCTATAAAGAACACATTACCATCGCTAAAATCGATATTTGTTTTCCTGACATAGTTGCCATAGCGTTCGTCCAGCACAACAGCTCTTGTTCCTCCGTTCCCAAGGTCCCCGTCGTCATCAATAAACAGTATATAGTTATCATATCCTGCCGGTCGTGCAGGAAGCAGGGAAGTATCGATTGATATCCTGATGTTCCCTATATCGTTTGTCTTGTCAATCTTCCAGTCCCTTGCCAGTCTTTCAACTCCTGTGTATCCTGCAGGCAGACCGGAAGTGGTCCATGTATCTTTATTTTCATTATCATGTCCGATCATCAGATAGTCACCTTCGTCCAGTGACTGGGGAAGATCGATAAGGACAAGTCCTGTTCCCCTTGACACAATATGTGAAGTGGAATTCAGCCTTCCGATACCAAACACTTCATAACTATGTGTGGCATCATATGAGTACAGATCCACAGGTACCGAATGTCCGTACTTGGATGAGAAATAATTAAAGGTCAGGTTTTTCTGTACATCCGTCAGTATTGTATTATAGCTAAGAAATTCCAGTATCTTTCCTTCGAAATAATAATCCTCGCCCGAAACACCATTATTTATATTGGTATGGAACCTGGAGCCGTCATTCATGAAGCCCAGGCCTATGTTGCCGCCATGTGCGAACAGGTTACCCGCACCGGATGCAGTACCGAAATGGTTTCCATTAAGGTATGCCCTTATTTCTCCTGCAGCGGCATCAAATTCCAGCATTGCCGTATATACTGTATTGGAAGATACGGGCGTATTTGTATATATATAAAGCCAGGGTGTTGTAGCATCATCACTGGCATCATTATATCCGCCGATATATAGTTGGCCTCCTTCTATATATATGTTCAGTCCCCTGCCGGTACCTCCCTGTTCGTATATAACCTGTCTGGAGGTAATATCTGCTCCTGTTTCAAATGAGGCGATAAGTGTCTTAACGGTATAAGGTCCTCCGGTATTAAAATCGGCATCATCAGCCAGATAAAGTCCGTCGTTATTGCCATCGAACAATACCACAGGCCTGTCATTCACATTATCGGTTAAATTATCCCTGTAGTCCGGTTTACGTGATCCGTTTGACTGTGCTGCATCGTGAAGATTTCCTGAAACATCCTGCCATGTTGTGACAGCATCCCCGTCTGTAAATCCGGACATTGAATCTGTTTTCAGCCATAGCTGATAATTTGATCCGTCTCCTACTCCTCCGGGGCCTATGTAACCCTTTCCGTCATCGTCATAGATGGTATAGGTAAAAGTAGTGCTGCCTGGCACCATAACGGCATTTCTTACACTGTCGATATTAATTATTACAGTCTCGTCGCTTTCTTCAATAATATCATTGAATACAGGAAACTCCAGGCTGTCCAGCAGTGAGCCGGCAGGAATAGTAATATAGCTCTCATCAAGTATTATATAATCATAATCGCCTGCATATATATTATTAGCCGTGCCTCCTGCGGAAGAGTAATATACAGTTATATCATTCCCCGATGCATTATCAAGTTCAAGGTACAGCCTCACCGGTGAGAAGCTCTCTGCCCCGGCACTGCTAAGGGGTGCAGTAAAACTCAGGTTCGGGACTGCATCATTATCAACAATAGTATATGTAAATACCTGGTTGGCTCCCAGATTTGTATTAGTAGGATTCGAAAGAGTAACTACGATGGTTTCATCAGGCTCATTCAGAAGGTCATTATTAATACCAAGAGGTATTGTCCCTGTTGTATTGTTTGCAGGTATCGTAAGTATACCTGCTACCAGGGTATAATCCACTCCAAGGTCGGATGCCGTGCCTCCTGTTGCCTCATACAGAACTGTGGTAGGATTGACAGGATCGGCAATATCGAGTGTTACCTCAATATTATAACTGGTAACACTTTCATCATTGCTGTCGGTAGTGGTCGTAAACCCAATGCTTCTCAGGTTATCATCATCCTGTATCGTATATGTATAGGTCGTATTGGTTCCAAGGTCAATGCCCGCGGAAGGATTGCTCAGTTCCAGTTGTATCCTCTCGTCAGTTTCGGGATCCGTATCATTCAGAATATCGAGCTGGATTGTTGTCGAACGGCTACCGGAAGGGATCAGAACAGACGACACACCTATTGTAAAATCATCATCTTCAACAGCCTCAATACCAATAACGGATATATCCGCTGTTACATTAACTGAAGTTCTGAAATTAAGGCTTACTTCAACATCCACAGGTGTAACCGATTCATAATCAAGATCAGAAGGCACAGTAAATTGTATTGTTGGCTTAATTATACCGATTGTGAAGTATTTGTCATTAGACAGATCGATATTATTTGCCATATACAATCCTGACGTAGCATCTTCGACTATCTCAACCATTGAATACCCATTTGTAAAGTCTCCGTCATCATCTGTTATCAGGACATATGTCGAATTACCGAAGAAGGGATTCGGGTCGAACTGGCTAATATCAGCTCCAAGCCTGATGGTCCCGATGGAATTGGTTCTGTCATCAGCCCTCCATATCCGTTCTGTTCTTCTTATGTTCGGGTCATTATCCGGCACATTGGTATCTGTCCAGGACAGGTCGTTACCGTTATGGCCGATAAGCAGATATTCTCCATTATCCATATCGGACGGATTATCTATCCTTATCACTCCGGCCCCTCTTGCTATGGCATGGCTGTTCTGCAGGTTGTCCTGCCCTATACCGAAGACCTGATAGCCATAATTCAGGTTATGATCATAATAATCGTTAGTGATACTTATACCATACTTGGCTGCCAGATAATTATTTACTATATTCTGCTGCGCTGTATTATATACAATATTACTTACTATCAGCTCGCCTATATAACCATTATAATAATGATCCTCCCCTCCATCGCTACCGTCATAGAAATAACTGTCATTTGTCATAGCGCCCACTCCTATATCGCCTGAATGAGCAAACAACCGGCCGGCTCCGGGCAGAGTATCAATAAGCTGACCATTCAGCCAACCTGTCACGCCTCCTGCAGCGCCGTCAAAATTGAATTGCAGCATTGTAAAATATGGAGTATTGGCAACAATAGGAGTATCAACATCAATATATGACCAGGGTGTTGTCAGACCTCCGTCATCATTATTTTCATTCCAGCCCGAAAGGTATAGTCTGCCCCCGTCGATATATACATTAAGGCCCCTTACTCCACCTCCTTCTTCATAGAGTACCTGGCGGCTGTTTATATCACTGCCCGTACGGAAAGATACAATTATTGATTTCTTATCATATGGTCCGCCTGTGTTGATATCGGCATGATCGGGAATGGTCAGGAATTGTGACAATCCACTGTTAAACTGAACAACAGGCCTGCTGTTCCACATATTCTCAAGGTAGAGAGGCCTTTTTGCAGCCAGCGTTTGTATTGCATCATGGCTATTAGTGGTAACATCCGGCCAGACATCCACGCTGGAACCATTGATCAGCGACCCTGCGTCGGAAGCATTCAGCCATACCTTGTTCTGGTTAAAATTGGCAACTCCTCCTGGTCCTACCCATCCGAGGCCGTCGTCATCCTGAATAGTATAAGTAAATGTTGTTATTCCGCCTAAGGTACAGTTTACTTCACCGCTGAGGGTTATCTCCAGGGTTTCTGCCGGCTCTTCATCAGGATCGTCAATTATACTTATCATAATACTGTCGGCCGTCTCGCCGGCAGGAATAGTCAATGTTCCGCTTGCCAGGTAGAAATCCACATCACCTGTTGCGGTAATTCCCGTAATATCATAATCAACTTTTGCTTCCAGTTCTGACACTGCAGACAGGTTTACCCCCACCCATACAGTCTGGAATGATTCGGACCCTCCTGCACTGGCACCTTCAAATGAGACAGAAGGAGCGGCATCATTATCATTAATTGTAAAAGTGAACAGGGTATTTGTACCAAGGTTGGTATTAAGTGAGCCTGTACCGATAAGTTCAATTTCTATAGTTTCGGCATTTTCAAATAGCGGGTCATCAATAATACTCAGGGGAATGTTTGCAGTAAGGTCCCCGGCAGGAATGACAAGTGTATCATTACTGAAGAAGAAATCGCTGCCGTCAGTAGCAGTACCACCTGTTGCTTCATAGGCTATTTTTGATGGTCCGTCAGGATATGCAGAACTGAGCCCTACTTCTATAAGTACAGGCGTTGTTCCTTCATCACCCGATCCTGTTGCAGGGAGAGCGGTGAATTCAGCCATCCTGGGATTATCATTATCATTTATCGTATAGGTATGCTGTGTATTAGCGCCAAGGTAACCGGACGATGGGTTTGATATCTCAATAATTACTGTTTCGTCTGTTTCAACGATCGCATCATCTGTTATATTAAGACTGATTGTGGCCGAAAGGCTTCCTGCCGGGATTGTAACCGATGATCCGGGAAGAGTAAAATCTGCAGATGTAGCGGAGCCTCCGCTAACTGCATAATCCACTTCAATATCATCCCGGTAAGGGAAGTTAAGGCTTACTTCAATCAATACCGGAGAACTGCCTTCCAGTCCGTTGGATACTACATCTGTAAACTGAATTTCGGGCCTGCTGATCGCAAATGTAAAATAGTCACCATCAGCCGGATCTATTTCTACAGTGTAAAATCCATCAGCCAGTGTCAACGGGTATGCTGTAGCTCCGCTGCTAAAATCGTTATCACTGTCGACAAGAAGAAGGTAATTATTATAACCTGAAGGCTTAACAGGCAGGTTAGTTGTATCGAGTGAAACACTGAGTTCACCGGGATCGCCTGTCTCATCTATCCTCCACTCCCTGGCTATCCTCATTATCGAACCTGCAGGCACTTCAATATTAACCCAGGAGCCGAGGGTGTCGCCGTTATGACCGAACATCAGGTACTCATTATCATCCAGCCCTGCAGCATTACTAATTAACAGGATATTGGACGACATAGCTGCCGTATGCATGGTATCTATCGCTTCTCTTCCAATACCTGCCACATCTTCTCCATACAGGTTATCATATGCATACAGGTCTTCTGCAACCGGCAGACCATATTTTGAACTCAGGTAGTTATTAACGATCTTGACCTGTGCATTATTAAGATATATATTATATGCTATTACCTCAGCCATATCACCATCGAAATACCTGGAAGATGTGAAAGCTCCTGATGTGGATAGTCCTGCTCCCAGATAATATAGCTCATCGGTAGTGGCAGGGAGGCTCGTGCTTCCGGAGCTTGATGTCTCTCCCAACAGAACACCATTTATAAATCCTTCATACTCACCGTATAATGCTCCTGAAAAATTCCTTATGACACCAATCTTCCAGTTATCCTGCGTAAATCCGTCATCAAATATTCTGTTTCCGTTATTGAACCTGATAGCCATATCATACTCAAGGCCATAATGCCGTATATAAGACGGATGGCCACTGGCATCGCCAATAAACAGTCCCGTATTATCCTGATCGGAGGTAGTGGTATTTCTTGCAACCATAAAGACTGTAGATGCACCTGCTCCGCTAATGCCTAACGAAATGTTTGCACCCAGGTAATCTCCATTGGTACCGCCGTTATCATCAAAACTAATAACATCCCTGTTGTTCAATACTGAAGAAGTAAGCACAGGTTCCTGTCCGGGAACAAGCGCTATGGCATGATTTGCATTTCCCGACAGGTCGAGCCAGTTAAGCACGTCAGTACCGGAAGTTACGACATTGCTGTCGGCCGAAAGCCAAAGCTTATTGTTCTGGTCGTCGCCTACTCCTCCCGGTCCACGGAAACCGGTATAATCATCATCTGTAATGGTAAGTATATGTTGTATCTCAGCCGGTAAACCCATAACGGCTCCTGATCCGGTAAGATTTGTCAGCTCGAAAATCGTCGTTTCTTCCGGTTCGGTATCAGGATCATCGATAATAGTTACTGTAAAAGCGGCTGAAGTATCCCCGGCCGCTATAGTAAGAGTGGAAGGTGTTATACTATAGTCGCTTCCTGCAGTAGCCGTACCGCCGGCTACATTGACATAGTCGAATGAAATGTCTGTTCCTGTTGCATTGGTTAGAATCGCCCTGATATCTACTGTTCCAACATGCTCGGAAGTACTTGAAACAGGGATTTCAAACTTCAGGCTGGGCTTGGAATCATCATTTAAGATCGTATATGTTTGTTCGGTATTGGCGCCCAGATTTGCATTTACAGGATTACTTAGAGTAATAATTATCGTCTCATCGTTTTCATATATATCATCATTAACAACACTTATCGGGATAACAGTTGATATATCACCCGGAAGTACCGTAGCAGTGCCGGCAGCAAGGGTATAATCAACCCCGGCCCCGGTGGCTGTGCCTCCGGTGACAGAATAATCAACGCTTGTCGGATTGATATTATCTACGACATTAAGTCTTACAGTAAGATTAGCTGTTGTTGATGTTTCTGAACCTGAGCTGCTCGTCACAGTAAAATCAATAGTCCTGCTGTTATCATTATCAATAATAGTATAGGCTGTAGTATCCTGTAAACCAATATCAAGTCCTGCAGAAGGATTCTGGAGCCTGATCAGGATATCCTCATCACTCTCGGGATCAGGATCGTCAATCACTGTAAAGTTGAAGCCTGCTGTAAGACTCCCGGCAGGTATTATGAGTGTAGAAGCTGAAAGAGTATAATCCACACCTCCTCCGGTAGCAGTACCTCCATAAGCTGAATAATCAACAGAGACATCCGTTCCCAGTATTGAATTAAGTGAGACTTGCGCACTTACATTTGTAACGGATTCATTACCTGATAATACGGGAGAGCTGAATTCAACATATGGTCTGATAATCCCAATTGTCAGATAATCACCATCATGAATATCTACATTAGAGGCAACCCATGATGAACCATCGAAAATCAGCGGGATAGTTCTGGATCCGGAGGTAAAGTCACCATCACTGTCCAGCCAGACAGCCCGGTAATTATATGCCGGATCGGCTGCCGGAAGCAGACCGGGCTCAATACTTATTTTTACAGTACCTATATCTCCTGTCTCATCAAACCTCCATTCCCTGGCTATTCTCTTAATCGAATCACCCGGTGTTTCATTGCTCACCCATGAATCGAAAGTGCCGTTATCATGAGCAAAAAGAAGGTAATCATTAATATTAAGTGACGATGCATTGCTTATCCTTAAAATACCTGCACTTTGAGCTACAGTATGAAAGTCAGTAGCTGCATACTGGCCTATACCTGCCAGATCCTCAGGATGAGATGACTGATAGGCAAAGTAGTCATGTGAGCCCGAACTTATATCGATATTATATTTCGCAGCAAGGTAATTTTCAACAATTATCCTTCTGGTATTATTAAGCTCATTATTATAAATTATTACTTCGGCCATATCGCCGTCGAAATAGTCTGTAACATGGTCAGACCATCCTATGGATGTCCCGTTTGTACCTGTATTGATTGTTGCCGGATTGGTAGAGGCAACAGTACCAGGAACACCATCCAGAAACATCTGGACTGCAGTAACATTTGCAGCAGCGGCATTTCTGATCGTCAACAGCCTGAAATCCGTTGTTCCAAAGCCCTCATTATAGACAATATTTCCGTTTACTCTTACAGCTATCTCAGGAGTAACAGAGTAAGTTCTTCCGCTTCCTACGGTCTGCGGATAATCCAGATTGAGCAAAAGACCATCATTAGACCCTGTGGAAGATGTCATTTTGCCTATAATAAAGATCGTCCTGCCTATATTACCAGATATAATATCAGGAGCTGTCATAAAATCTGAGATACCGTCAAACCTGACAACAGGTTTGCCATTTATTACAGAAGTCTTATAAAGCGGCTGGTCGGCGGCATTAATTTGAGAAAAATCATTATTATTACCTGAAAAATCCGGCCAGTCTGATACGTTATCATTATCGCTCAGGCCACTCAGCGAATCGGTACGAAGCCATAATTTATTGTTTGCCGGGTCTCCTACTCCTCCCGGTCCTACATAACCGTCAAAATCATTATCATTTATGGTAAGTATATGAGTAAGTATTGCTCCGGACGAAGCATCACCCGATACTATACCAGTAATCTCTATCTGTATTATTTCATCAGTCTCTACATCCGGATCATTTGTTAATGTAACATCAATGAAAGTATTTGTATTTCCTGCTGATATTGTACCCGGACTTGATGAAATACTGTAATCAGTACCGCCACCGGTGGCTGTTCCTCCTGTTACTGCAAAGCTGAACTGCACATCTGCTCCGAGGATATCTGACATGGATACCTCAACCTGTACCGTGCCGCTGGCTTCACTGAAGGCTGATGATGCCATACTGAACTCCAGGGTGACACCATTAGTGGCAAGGCTGATATAATCACCGTCATCCAGGCTAACTCCTGTCGCCTCATAAAATCCCGAATTATTATTCAACTGATAAGCAGAGGTACCGGAAGTAAAATCGCCATCATCATCAACGAGAAGAAAATATGAAGTACCGCCTGTTGGTAAAGCAGGCATCATATTCTCCTTAAATGCTATTGTAACAGAAGAAATATCATTTGTTTCCGAAACATACCATTCTCTTTCTATTCTCTTCAGTGAGTCAGCCGGTGTTTCCGTATCGGTCCATATGCCATAGCCTGCATTATTATGACCTACAAGAAGGTAATCACCGTTATCCAGCCCAACAGGATCCATTACCCTGAGCATGCCCGCTGACATGGCATCAATATGAAAATCGGTCGAGCTTTCTATCCCTATACCCGCTACATCAAAATTATATCCGGGATGTGATCCGTATTTATCCGATGCAATTGCCAATCCGTATTTGGCAGCCAGGTAAGATTCCACAATATTACGTCTGGCCTGATTAATATCTACATTATAAACCAGTATTTCGGCAATATCGCCTCCGTAATTATGACCTGCCGGATTTATAAGAGAGCCCAGAATTTGCTCATTAAGACTTGTTGTTGTCTGATACTCAGCAGACACAAGATCAAACTGGTCGTATACCCATTTATAAGGGTGGGTATTCGGAGAGTCTTCATAGTATGAAACAGAATAAGCCGAGCCGTTCCTGGCAAAGCGGGCCGATGTTGATCCTCCGCCGTCAAAGCTGAATACACCTTCAATTCTTGCATCCAGTGCCAGATGTATATCATCGTCATAATTTCCCCACAGTTGTGCCAGATCCGAAGTGGACTGAAGGGCGCTTTGTATCCTGTATACTGAAAAAACAGTTTTTGCACTGTATGAATAGCTGTTCTGATAAAAATCGTTGGAACCGTCGAATGTTACTACAGGCTGATTGTTTATGACATTATCATTAAAGACAGGCTGGTCTGTTGCAGTTCCCTGAGATGCATGGTGATCATTACCCGAAATATCATTCCATTGCGGTATGGGGTTCCCGTCCGCAACAGAGCTTATCGAATCAGCTCTCAGCCATAATTCATTTGAAAGATGATCGCCTACTCCGCCAGGTCCCGAATAACCAAAATCGGCATCATTGTCAATTATAGTATAGATATGTTCATCCTGTACTCCTATAGTTCCGTTTGTGACATTATTTATTGTAATAATAACTGTCTCTACAGGTTCAGGAGTCGGATCGTCGGTAACGGTAAATACAATACTGGCACTCAGATCACCTGCAGGAATTACCACCGAACCGTCATTCAGGTCATGATCACCGTCAATGGTGGCTGTCCCTGATACAGAATAATCAATGGTAACATCCAGAAGCGATATCGCCGATAATTCAACGGGTATTGAAACAGGTGTTACTGATTCATCACCGTCGGAAGAGGCAGTGCTGAACTGCACTGACGGATTACCGTCATTGTCATTAATGGTTAAAGTATGTTCGGTAGGATTTGTAGATGAAAGGTTTCCGTTAACAGGATTATAAAGCTCTATTATTACCGTTTCGTCATACTCATCATAAGGATCATCAGTTATAGTTAAATTAAAGCTGGCATTTAAAGAAAGAGCAGGAATAGTAACCGTACCGGCGGCGAGCGTATAATCTGTTCCTCCCCCGGTAGCTGTTCCCCCGATAACCCTGTAATCAACAGTTGTGGAATTTACCGGATCATGTGTTCCCGGTGGTATCTCTACCTGTACTGATACTGTACCGTCCGATTCATTATATGATGACGCTGCAAGGCTGAATGACAGTTTCCTGGGCTTGTCGTCGTCATTAATGATATAGGTAAGCGGATGGTTTGTTCCAGGAGTATATCCTGCAGGTATACTGGAAAGGGAAACAGTAAAATACTCGTCATCCTCAAGATCACTGTCTGCAGTTATCGTGAAGCTGATGGTTTCTGATTGAGTCCCTGCTGATATGGTAGCTGTAGTAACAGGAATAGCAGTATAGTCCGATCCTGCCAGTGCCGTACCGTCAGATGTGGAATAATCCACCTGAACATCGTTTACAGGAATATAGTTTATAACAATATCTGCTGTCCCGCTGGCTGTTTCGAACTCGCTTACATTATCAGATGAAAATTGTATCGTGGGTATAGCTGTTCCGATAGCCAGATATATCCCGTTCGCCGGATCTATATTATCTACTGAAAAATATTCGTCAGCGCCAGTCGATTCCATTTCATACACCATACAGCCCGAGCTGAAATCGCCGTCATCGTCCTGCAGCAGGACAAAACGTGTATATGATGACGATCGTGCAGGGAGCAGTGTGGTATCAACAGTCACTGTTATGTCCCCGATATCGCCTGTCTCTTCCAGTATCCATTCACGCTGCAGCCTCTGTATGTTAACCGAGCCTGAAGGTAATTCTGTTGTGCCCCATGCTGATATTCCCTGTCCGTCATGGCCGGTAAACAGGAATTCATCATTATCAAGATCAGCCGGATTTGACAAGCCAAGTATTTTATCTGAAAAAGCTGATGTATGTGAATCGCCTGACACCTGTCCTATTCCTGTTATACCTTCAGGGAAAAGACTTTCACCGGAATAAAAATCAACACCGTTGACAGCAATATCTATATTATATTTCGAAGAAAGATAATTTTCCACTATTATCCTCCGGGCGTCATTAAGGGCATCGCTGAAGACTATTATCTCAGCAATATCTCCGCCATACTGATGATCCCCTATAGAAAAATTTCCTGTTGGTCCTGAATATAACGAACCGATAGTTTGTTCAGTCAATGATTTGCCTGAAGTATATACCGCCGTAACAATATCATAATTATCATATTGCCAGGCCTGAATATTTGAGTTGGAAACCGGGCCCGTATATGCAGCCCCGTCTAAACCGTAATATGCCTGTGTGACATTAAGAGGAGTACCATCAAAACTGAATCCGCGAAGATTACCCGTACGGGCGTCCATAGCTACATGAGCTCCTTCGTCGTAATTTCCCCAGACCTGTCCCAGTTCTGATGACGACTGAAGAGAAGAAGAAACCTTATAAACCACAAATACCGTTGTTGCACTGTATGAGTGAGCATTGAAGAAAAAGTCATCAACCCCGTCGAATCGTATCACTGGATAACCATTTAAAGCATTTGTTATGAACAAAGGCTGATAATTAATATCGGACTGCGATGCAAAATGGCTGTTACCCGAATTATCAATCCAGTTAATATTAACACGCGACCCTGATGATATACCTGTTATATCATGGGCCCTAAGCCATAAAGGGTTCGTTGCCTGGTTTCCCACACCAGCCGGTCCGGTCTGTGGCATAGCCAGATTTCCGTACAGGAATACTAAAAATGTCAGTAATATCGAATAACTCCTTCTCATATCTAGTTAGGTGTGCTGTTACAATATCTTATATAATAAAATAATTGATAACAACCGATTATCTATCTGATCGTTAAATAAAATCATTACAAACAAGTCTGGTTGTTTATCAACTGTTAAAATTAGTTAATTTATTTAATTAACATAAATCATTTTATGTCAACTATATGTTTCTCTATTTTGACCTGAAAAGTACGAATTAAGTTGCATCCGTTTATCATGTTAATCTATACATTTGTCACAATTTATACACAACTCGTAAAAAAATATTAAAAAGTCCTGTAATTATGAGGATGCACTCTTTTCAGTAACTTTTTAGTCTACTAGCAGGTATTTATTTAACCTCCAGGCCTATAACGCTGTGTTACAGATATTTAACCTATTACGGTTATATTATCATCAAGAATTGGCAGCTTTTTTTTTACGAATCATTTTTTTGATATATATTTGCACTCTCTTTTTGGGTGGTTAGCTCAGCTGGTTCAGAGCACCTGCCTTACAAGCAGGGGGTCACTGGTTCGAATCCAGTACTACCCACAGAAAGAAAAACCGGTCACGAAAGTGATCGGTTTTTTGTTTTAATCTCCGTCAAGAGATTACTTTTGTAAGGAAATTGAAACAAATAACGGAGTGGCACTATGGCGCACGGGGAAGCAGTGACGAATGAGTCTTCGACAAGATCAGGACAAGTGACTAACGGTTGAATCGTTGAAGGGCGGACTGTTGAAGATTGAACATCAAGTATACCAACAACTTAACAACTTAACGATTAAACAAACTCTCAAACCTGTTTCCTGTATACTTTCTACCTGTCAACCTCCCATCCGTAATCAATATATTCCCAGTCAATATCTTCACCATCCACATGTACCAGAAGAAATCCTTCTTCCAGTTCACCACGCGAACCGTCCCACCATGAGGCACAAACAGCTCCACCGGTAATAAAATGGATATCACCCACATATATATCTTCCAGAAAATGAAGATGTCCCTGCAGAACAAGTTTAAGATTATGATCTCTGAACAATAAAAGCACATCCCTGGCATTGGATATTACTATACCGTCGCTGTTGGCGGCAGTAGATCCTTTCGCAAGCTGAGTTTGTACCGTAATAAAAGGTATATGTACACTAATGACAATCGGTGTTTCAGGATTAACTTTTGACAGGTCTTCCTTCAGCCATTCCATCTGTGCACTATCAATGAAACCATAATAACTGTTTCCTCCATCACTGTCCTCTCCCATCCTCTCTTCCACAGAATCAAGTATATAGAAACGCCAGCCCTTATGATTAAAAGCATAGTATTTTTCCCCTATCCTTTCCTCATACATTTTCTCACCATATAAAGGATTTGACGGATCAACACCACTTCGTTCATATATACCGAAGACTTCATGATTACCCATAGTATTGTACACCGGGCATTCTATCAGGCCTGACATACCGATATACATATCATATAGCGAATCAGCTCTCGATTGCTTCTGTCCCAGGGCATCCATGATCTGGTCTCCCCCTGTTATAACAAAATCAGGGTTCAGCTTATTCAGTGAATCAATAGCCTGCCTGAATCCATCCCCTGCATTTTTTTCCGGCTGAAGGTGAATATCCGTCATAAATGCAAAGGTAAAAGCATCCTTTTCCTCCTGTTCATTACATGATGGCAGGAATACAAGCATCAAAGCCAGCAAAAGTGAAAACGATCTGATCATTCTTGGTTTCATAATTATTCCGGTTTTATTTACAATATGAAATATTTGACATTTATTGGAATTCCACATTCGCAGATCATGTGTTTTTATTCTGATTATTCATCATAATTCTTTCTCTTAATAAGTCTTGCGGTAATGATCATGACATCATCCAACGGAGAATCTCTACGGTCGGTTTCAACGGAAGCTATCTTATCGACAATATCCATACCCTTAACCACTTCTCCGAATACAGTATAATTCTGGTCCAGGTGAGCTGCTCCTCCTACAGTTTTATATACCTGCCGGTGCTCCCCGGGAATCCTGTACTTCTCCATCCTCTCCATTTCTTCTCCGGCAAGGGCCAGTATTTCTCCCCTTATCATGTCTATACTGTCCCGATCTGCCCTTCTGCCATACATTTCCTTCAGCCTGTCATACAGCTTCTCATTCACCGGGTCATTAATTACCTTATTATAAGCCCGCCAGTTATTTATCCTCTGTTCCGATACTTCAAGCAGGCTGTCTGAGTATACTTTTCCCTGTATTATTGTAAAATGAAAATTAGCCGAAGCCTGTCCGGGATTTAAATCATCATCTGCACGGGCCGCATTTACTGATCCTCTCCTATGATACAGTTCCGGTCTTATCTCAGCATCAATAAGTCCGGGAATATTTTCAGGCACATCTTTCCCGGTTTGTATAAGAAATGTGTTGATAACCCTGTAAAAGCTCATGCTATCCAGAAAATTCATATTAACCATCCTTATGAAGTTATTCCTGTGTTTCGGTGTTTCGTCAGACAAGCGCATGATTATTGAGCCATAATCAGTAACCAGTTCAATATCCTTACCAAGGTCTTTCTTGTTTACTCCTTCCTCTATCAGAGGATTACAGGATGAAAGTATAAAAACAGTTACAATGAAAAATGTCGTTATAAAGGCTTTTCCACATTTGGTATGTCGCTTAATAAGCAATATCATGGTATTAAATATTTCATTTAAAACTGCAAGATAAGTAATCAAATTAATTATCCCTATTACAAAACAGATAAGAAAAAGAAAAAACGTCATTTAATTGTCAGCCCGGATATGACGTTCCCTTTTATTTATTATTATGACATTTTCCTTATGAAATGTTTTATTAACTGAAACATTTTATTCAAAGTCACGTCTATTTATTATCAGTATGATAATACTTAATTTATTCATTCTCATTTCATAAATTTGATATACCAAACACTAAAAAAGGAATATTACCATGAGAAGACCTATTTATGACAAGACTATCTTTATTGCAGTTTTACTATTCGGTTTTTTCTGCAATCTGCCGGCTCAGACAATCAGCGGCGACTGGTACTCTGTGATTAATATCCAGGGTATTTCCCTTCAAATGAACATACACATCACGGAAAGCGGATCCTCATTATCGGGAACGCTGGATGTTCCTGAACAGGGCGCGATAGGAATCCCGCTGAGTTCAGTAGGCCTGGATGACCAGCAATTCACATTCGAATTTGCTCCTGCAGGTTTCTCTTTTGAAGGTATTACCGACAAGGGTTATACACAAATAATCGGATATTTCAGCCAGGGAGATATAAATGCACTAACCCGGTTTGAGCGGGAACCTGTAGAAATGCCTGAGAGCAGTACGCCCAAAATCAGGGAGATATATGAAAAACAGGAGGTTTATATAGAGATGCGCGACGGTACAAAGCTGTTTACATCTGTTTATAAACCCATAAACCCGGCTGAGAAATCACCTGTCTTGCTTTTCAGAACGCCATATAATGCTGAAGCTAATGGAGAACAAGCCTTTAACTATTTTGTAAATGCCTATTACAGGTTTGTTAAAGAAGGTTATATCCTGGCTTTTCAGGATGTAAGGGGCAGGTTTATGAGCGAAGGCGATTTTGTTAATGTAAGACCTTTTATCCCTGATAAAAAAGGCAAAGAAGTTGACGAAGCGTCAGATACCTACGATACCGTGGAATGGCTGATCAAAAATGTAGAGAACAATAATGGTCGCGTTGGGGTCACCGGCATATCATATCCGGGGTTCTATGCTACAATGGCCATACTGGCCGGTCACCCGGCTATAAAAGCCGTATCGCCTCAGGCTCCCGTAACAAACTGGTTTTTGGGAGATGACTGGCACCATAACGGAGCATTTTTCCTGATAGACGGTTTCAGCTTTTATACCGGCTTCGGCGATCCGCACCCGGGTGAATCAAGAAGAAACTATCCCCTTAACTTCAGGTGGGGCCAGGAAGACAGCTATGATTATTTTCTTGACATGGGCCCTTTAAAAAACACAAGAAAAGTATTTCCCGATTCCGTTAAATACTGGCATGAATTATTTAAACACCCTGATTATGACGACTGGTGGAAAGCAACCGTCCCACTGCCATACCTGAAAGAAGTAAAACCGGCTGTTATGACCGTCGGAGGATGGTTTGATGCCGAAGATCTTTGGGGTGCGCTGCATACATATAAGGCGATTGAAGAACAAAATACCGGTTCACTGCCCAACTACCTGGTAATGGGACCCTGGTCTCACGGCCAATGGGCAACCGGCGATGCCGATCATCTCGGAAATATATACTGGGGCATGGTTACCAGTGACATGTATCAGCAACTGGAGGTGGACTTCTTTAACTACTACCTGAAGGGTACAGGGGAAAATAACTTTTCTGAGGCTTACATCTATATGACAGGCGAAAACGAATGGCATACGTACAGTGCCTGGCCGCCTGAGAATGCAGAGGAGGCAAAGATATATCCGGGTAATGATGGTAAAATAAGCTTTTCAAAACCTGACAACACCGGAAGTTATAGTGAATATATATCCGATCCTGATAAGCCCGTGCCCTATATGGAAGATGTTCATCTGAACCGCAAGGCCGCGTATATGCTGGACGACCAAAGATTTGCATCACGAAGGACTGACGTTCTTACATTCCAGACCGGTATATTGGATGAGGATATCACTCTCACAGGACCGGTCAGTGCCGACCTGTACGTATCGACAACAGGCACTGATGCCGATTTTATAGTAAAAATCATTGATGTATTTCCCGACCTGGTCGAACCGCCGGCCGGCGCTGACGTTGACGTTCCTCTCGGCGGTTATCAGATGCTGGTAAGGGGAGAAGTCATGAGAGGCAAATACAGAAACAGTTTCGAAAATCCCGAACCTTTTGTTCCGGGTGAAATAACCAGGGTAAGCTTCAGTATACCTGACCTTGCTCATAAATTTAAAAAAGGCCATAAACTAATGATCCAGATACAGAGTTCATGGTTTCCCCTTGTAGACAGAAATCCGCAAAAATTCGTAAATATTTATGAATGTGATAAAGACGACTTCCAAAAGGCAACAATAAGGATTTATCATGATAAAGACCACCCTTCAGTGATCAATGTAATGACACTGAACAACTGACTTTCAAGCCGGGCCGGAAGATTCTCTTACTTCCGGCTTCCGGCATAAGCACTGTTGACAGCCTGAATAAAGCCGTTGTTCACCTCATCTTCAAAAGGATTAAAGAACACCTGGCTCATAGATATTGCTATGATATTATCAGTAGGATTTATGGAGAACCATGTATTATAAGCGCCTGCCCAACCCAGACGGATAATATCGCCGGGTGTATCATCATCATTCCTGCGCCTGTCTATGGAAAAGCCATATCCAAAAGTTGATATATCCGACCAGGCTATGTCTCCCAGGTGATCCGAGCACATCAGATCAACCGTTTCAGGTTCCAGTATCCTTACCCCGTTATATATACCTCCGTTGAGAATAGCCTGGGCAAATACAAAATAATCACGTATAGTGCCGGACATACCGCTTCCGCCGGAAAAGTATTTTTTGGCCCCCTCAACAGGATATGAAGGATCAACGTCACTATTCCCTTTCATATTAACAAGGGCGGAATCCCCGTAACTATAAATATATGCTGTTACAAGCCTGTCAGAGATATCGCTGTTAAAAAAATACCTTGTATCATCCATCTTAAGAGGCCCGGTAATATTTGCATTTACATATTCTCCAAGGGTCATACCCGACACTATCTCTACAATCCTCCCCAGTACATCAGTGTTAAGGCCATATGTAAATTTATCGCCCGGACTGTGATACAGGGGAAGCGCTCCCAGAGCATTCATTGCTGTTTCAACTGTAAGATCATCCCCGTTAGCAAAATCGAGCACACCGGCTTTTGCATATACAGCAGCCAAAACCGGATTAAAATCACCATAAGCAATGCCGGATGTATGCGTAAGAAGATGGTGTATGGTCACTTCCTCCCCTGCAGGTTCTGAGGTACACGTAGTATCACTGAGGTCTATATTATCAATAACCCGTGGGTCGGCAAATGAAGGAATATATTTGGAAACAGGATCGTCAAGTTTCAGTTTGCCCTGTTCATAAAGCTGCATTACAGCCACGGAAGTAACAGGCTTTGACATACTAGCCAGACGGAATATATCATTTATCTCAACAGGCTCTTCCGTGCCGCTATCGCTGTAACCTGTCGTCATCTCATAAATAATTTTGCCGTCTTTGGCAACAAGAGCGGCAGCCCCCGGTATCTTTCCTCTCATTATCATTTTTTCATAATGCTTCTCTATATTTATAAGGCTGTCGGTAATAAAACCGGTACTTTCAGGTGAATCAAATCTGATCCACTGATCATCCGGGGCACAGCCATTCAGTAAAATCAATAATACCAGGAATATTCCAGGTTTGGAAGCTTCTTTTTTCATCATTTGTTTATTTTATTGTATCGTTACCATGTTTACACCGGGATCTCTGTATTTATCATTAATATCAGGTATACCGTTACCATCGGTATCCTTCATTGATCTGAGATATTTAACAAGTGCGATCCATTCTTTTCCCTCCTGTATACCTGCCTTTCCGCTGTCAAAATCAATAACCGAATCCGACATATCCGCTATTTCATTACCAAAAGCATCTTTCGGTTTTACCTTTACGAAACCATAAGTCATTTTTTGTATTATTCCTATAAATTCGAGCGTATATGAACTGGCTGTTATACTGTATAGGGTATTGTTATTCTTTGACATATCGACAGATATCATTTCTCCGTTTTTGTTTTTTATGCTTATGGAATTAATCTTCCTCAATATTCCCCGGGACGGGTCATATTTTACTTCCAGTCCCGAATAGTAGCAATAAAACGCAGGAGTTGATTTATACGCTACCATGAGTATTTCCAGAACGCGTTTTAATTCCCTGGCATTAAGATAAACCCGGGACAAAGGATAACCAGGAACCTCATCTCTGCCTGAGCCCAGCGACATAACCCTGAATATATCCTGTGTTGTCTGTACACCGGGGACAATGGCATCTCTTATTACTCCGGTAGCAACCAGACTTATATCAGTACCCTGTTCTGTTTCATCATTAACATATGAATATATTGCATCGGCCACCAGTGGCCCCAGGTTACTGGCTTCAGGATCAACTGTTTCATTACATTCAAGTCTGAAATCCGTTTCCACAATATTATCATCTATCCTGAAAGCAGCAGCTTCGTACAGCTTATCCGATATAAGTTTCTTCTGGCGGATAATTTCTTCCTGTATCAAAGTATCCCCGGTTATACTGTCATCAACGGGCATAAGCTTGTATCCGGACAGACTGACCCCCTCATCTCCTACTTCAAACTCAACTCTACCCAGGTTCAAGCCATAGCTACCTGTCTGAACAATGACCGTTTTACCGACAACCAGCGGTTCAGTAAGCACAGTATGGGTATGTCCGCTAATTATCAGGTCTATATCTTCCACCTTGCGTGCAAGCTCAACATCCTCCCCGGCCCATTCACCGTTTTCATTTTTTTCAATCCCCGAATGTGACAGGCAGATGATAATATCACAGCCCATGTCAATAAGTGACGAAGTAAGTCTCTTTGCTGCTTTTATATTCTTTTCAAAACGGACAGGGACAGCATAAGGAGCCGAATTATCAGCGTCTTCACCGAGGAGTGCAAAAAGGCCCAGCCTGACTCCGTTCTTCTCTATTATCACCGTATTTCGGATTAAGTTGCTTATATAAAGGTCCTGTAATTTATCATCAGCAGTATCCTTTTTATCGAATATGGCATTGCTCATCAATAATTGCGGGATATCTCCCTCTGTTGCAGAAGAGAGAATAATTCCGGCCAGCCTGTCAGGTCCGTAATCGAATTCATGATTACCAAATGCAAGAACGTCATATCCCATCTGTTTCATTAATCTTAACTGGAAAGGATTATATTCCTCCATATAATGGTAAAAAGTCCCCATAAGAAAGTCTCCTGCATCAAGCACCAGTACCTCCTCCGGGTTTAATGCTTTTTCTCTTTTTATCATTGCAGCCAACCTGCTGAATCCCCCCCGTGTGTTATCATTGTTAATGGTCATGGGCGAATAATCAGATGACGGAGCAAAACCATCAATTCTGGAGTGAAGGTCATTACTGTGCAGTATAATAATTTTTCTGTTTTCCTGAGAGCAAACGCCGCTTATTGTATAAACACTAAAAAAGATGATGAGAACGCTTCTGATGATATTTCCATTTTTCATTTTTTTACTTTTTTCATTTTATACTCTCACTGAGTCCTCTCCCTTTTGTTTGTCATCTGATATGGACAGCAGGAGATCTGCAACAATAAATGTACTGCCTCCGATAAAGATCAGGTCCTCTTCGGAGGCATATCCCAGAGCCGAAAGATAAGCCTGATATACTGTTCCGTAAGAGTCTCCCTTCAATGAATAGTCAGCTGCTTTTTTCATGAGCATCTCCTGATCCATTGCTCTCGGTATATCAGCCCTGGTAAAATAGTATCTTGCCCGGGCCGGGAAAAGACTCAGTATACCTGATATATCCTTGTCGCTCACAAATCCGATTATTATATGCAGGGTCTTACTGTTAATCCTGAGAAGCTGGGCTATAGTATGTTTTAACCCGTCGTAGTTATGACCTGTATCGCAAATAACAAGAGGGCCTCTTCTGATAACTTCCCATCGGCCCATGAGTCCGGTTACGGATTTCACACTTCCAAGACCTTTGGTTAAGGATTCTGTGGTGATATTCATTTTATCCTTTAATATTTCAATAACCTGAAAAACGGTGACAATGTTCATTGCCTGAAAATCACCTGTCAGATCTGTATAAAGGGCATCGATAAAAGTCTTGTTATTTTTCAGTATATTATATAGTTGCCCGTTACCAGGCTCATTTATCTTTTGTGCGGCATAACGCTTGTCGGCAAAATATATCCCGGCATTCATTTCCGCCGCTTTGTCGCTGAACACCTTGTCGGTCATCTCCGCCGATTCACCTATAACAACAGGCACTTTCTCCTTTATGATCCCGGCTTTTTCACCTGCAATCTTCTCAAGAGTATCACCAAGAAACTGCATATGATCGTAACCTATATTCGTTATGACAGAAACCTCGGGTCTGATAATATTTGTAGAATCGAGCCTCCCGCCCATACCCGTCTCTATAACCGCCACATCCACTTTCTCATGCCTGAAAAAGAGGAATGCCAGCGCTACTGTCATTTCAAAAAAGGAAGGGTTCATCTCCCTGATCAGGCTTTTATTGTCATTTACAAAGGCTGTGATAAAATCCTTATCTATCATTTTTCCGTTAACTCTGATCCTTTCCCTGAAATCAACCAGGTGAGGCGATGTATAAAGCCCTGTCTTGTAGCCGGCAGATTGAAGCACAGAGGCAAGCATATGCGATACCGACCCTTTGCCGTTTGTCCCGGCAATATGGATGGATATGAAAGAATGATGCGGATTACCGAAATAATCATCCATTCTTATAGTTGTGTCCAGGTTACTTTTATATGCCGGTCCTCCTATACGATGATACATAGGTAAAGCAGAGAACAGAAAATCCAGAACATCTTCGTAATTCATCGGATTGTTAGTTAATTGTGCAAAATAAAAAAAATAAGTATTCCGAATGATGACCCCAGGCCCTATTTTTGTTATATTTTTATCATGAAATGTCAACATATTAACTGAAGACCGGATGACTAAGAAAAAGATTTTTATTATCGACACCAATGTTCTGCTCCATGATTACAGCTCAATATACAAATTCGAGGAAAACGATATAATAATCCCTATAGTTGTTCTTGAAGAACTTGACAGGTTCAAAAAAGGCAATGACCTGATAAATTTTCATGCCAGGGAATTTACCAGGGAACTTGATAAGATATCAGGTGATGAACTGCTGAATAACGGTATACCGCTCGGAGAAAACCTGGGGAAGCTATATATAGAAACAGGGAAAGAATTTTCAGAAAGAGTTATCGCTTCATTTCCTGAGAAAACAAGCGACCACCGTATTCTGGCTATTGCCGATTATGTATGTAATAAACATAAATCGGAAAGCGTCATACTGATAACCAAGGATATTAACCTCAGGATGAAAGCCAAATCGCTCGGTATAAAGGCCCAGGATTATGAGAATGATAAAGTTGCAAATATTGATGACCTCTATAAAGGAATAGAGACCATTGGGGACATTGACAGTAACAATATAGACAGGCTTTACGAGGAGCCCGAGGGGATAGCTGTGGAAAATATGGGCCTTGAGATAGAGCCGGAAGGGCATCAGTTCTATATACTGAAAAATAACGGGTCAAGCGCGCTGGCTCATTATAACCCCGGGACAAAACTGGTAAGCAGGATTATTAAACAAACCACCTACGGTATTGACCCGCGAAATGCAGAACAAACATTTGCAATTGAAGCGCTGACAAATCCTGAAATACAACTGGTCGCACTCACAGGCAAGGCAGGTACTGGAAAAACACTGCTGACTCTGGCTTCGGCACTGCAACAACATAAACGGTATAAACAGATCTTTCTGGCAAGGCCGATAGTGCCTCTGGCAAACAGGGACCTTGGTTTTCTTCCGGGAGATGTTAAGGAAAAGATCGATCCGTATATGCAGCCTCTTTTTGATAACCTTACAGTAATCAAGCATAAATTCAGCCATCAGAGTCCTGAATTTATAAGGATAAATGATATGATCAAAGAAGAAAAGCTGGTTATCACGCCCCTGGCATATATAAGGGGAAGGAGCCTGTCGAGCATCTTTTTCATAGTTGATGAAGCGCAGAACCTTACCCCGCATGAAATAAAGACTATTATAACACGGGCAGGAGAAGATACGAAAATGGTTTTCACAGGTGATATAGAACAGATTGATTCTCCCTACCTTGATATCGGCTCCAACGGACTGTCATATCTTACAGATAAGATGAAAGGTCAGGAAATATTCGCTCATGTTAATCTGGTAAAAGGAGAAAGAAGCTATCTTTCGGAACTGGCCAGCCGTATTTTATGACGGCTAACGACCAAAGACTAATGGAAGGGTTATAAAGGTTTAAAAAGTTTAGAATAAGTTTAGAATAAGCCGATTAAAAGACTTAAGACTAAGACTGAAGGTAAAAAAAATGAATATAGCTAAGATAAATTCAGAATGATTTGAAAATGAGTGAATAATAGATGGTGAATCGATTCCGGAATCAGGGATTAGGAACAACAACTTAACAACTTAACAACTTAACAACTTAACAACTTAACAACTTAACAACTTAACAGCTTAACAACTTAACAACTTAACAACTTAACAGCTTAACATACTTCAAAGATATGAAACGTACTGTCATTCTGGTAAGGCACGGGAAAGCATGCTCCCACGATATTTTTGAAAAAGATATCGACAGAGTGCTGATACAAAGAGGAGTAACTGATGGCTACAAGGTTGCGCGAAGACTAAGTAATCAAAAACTTATACCTGATCTTATCCTGACCAGCCCGGCTGCCAGGGCAAGTCATACTGCACTGATATTTGCCAGGGAGATGGGTGTAACCGGTACAGGCATTGTCAAAGTAGTTAACAGTTTCTATCACGGATCCTGGAACCATATCCTTTCAGAGATCAGGTCACTGGATCCCGGTATAGGGACTGTTGCCGTTTTTGCCCATAACCCGTCCATATCAGACCTTACCTTTCACCTTACCGGAGGTGCAAACAGCTTTCTGCCAACGACGGGCACCGCCATCATTGAATATAATATGGAAAAATGGGCAGACCTTGGTAACTCAAAAGCCGGGAGCTACAGCTTCATTTTCCCAAGGGAGATTAGCTGAACTATTCTGCCTATCTGTTAAAAATACCTATTTTTGCTGTTTCTATATTACTTTTTATGAGTGACAGGCAATTAAAAGTGGCATTTCACACCCTGGGATGTAAGCTGAATTTTGCAGAATCATCATCAATGGGCAGGGAGATGGAAAAAGGTAACTTCAGGAAGGTCCCTTTCAATGAGGATGCCGATATCTATGTCATACACGGATGCACTGTCACTGAAACTGCCGATAAAAAATGCAGGCAGATGATAAAAAGAACCGTCAGACGAGCTCCGGATGCCCTTATTGTAGTTGCCGGCTGTTATGCACAATTAAGATATAATGAAATTGCAAAAATACCCGGCGTCGACCTCATACTCGGAACAAATGAAAAATTTAATATCAGGGAATATCTGCAGAACATAAAAAAAAGACCGGTACCCGAAATACATAATTGCGAAAAGAATGACATGATATTGTTCAACCCCTCATACTCGGGAACCGACCGGACAAGATCATTCCTGAAAATACAGGATGGATGCGACTATAACTGTTCATATTGTACAATACCTGTAGCAAGAGGCAAAAGCAGGAACCAGACAATAGCCGACTGCATAAAAGAAGCAAATGAAATCGCGTCAGAAGGTATTAAAGAAATAGTACTTACAGGTGTCAATATAGGAGACTTCGGAAAAACAACCGACGAATCGTTTTATGACCTGCTTAAAGAACTCACAACAGTAAGAGGAATAGAAAGATACCGCATATCATCAGTCGAACCCAATCTCCTCAGTGACGAAATAATCAAACTGGTTGCATCCGGTGAGAAATTACTTCCTCATTTTCATATACCTCTTCAGAGCGGGTCGGATAAAATACTTGCCACAATGCGAAGGAGATACAGGAGAGAACTCTTCAGATCAAAAGTAGAAAAAATAAGGGAATATATGCCGCTGGCAGGTATCGGAGCTGATGTTATTGCAGGGTTCCCGGGTGAAACAGAAGAAGATTTTAATGACACTTATAATTTCCTGGACTCCCTGGATATTTCTTATCTTCATGTATTTAATTATTCACGTAGAAAAGGAACAGACGCTGCTGAAATGGGGAACCATGTTGATAGCATGACCAGGCAGATCAGAAGCAAAAAGCTTCAGGCGCTGTCGGATAAAAAAAGAACGGCTTTTAAAAATAAATGTACAGGTTCAAGTGTTAATATATTATGGGAGAGAGAAGACAAGCCAGGCATGACAGGCGGATTTACGGAGAATTATATAAGAGTATATACAGCTTATGACAGCCGGCTGGAGGGACAAATAACAAGTCATATATTACATGACACCGACGAAAATGGTAATTTTATAGTATAAAATCTGCTTTTATGGATCTGAAAACCTTATGTGAGAAAGTATGCGGAATAGCTGTTGAAAAAGGTGATTTTATTCTGAAGGAGTCACAAAATTTCAGGATCAATGATATACAAGTTAAAGGGAAGCATGATTTTGTATCTTATGTTGATCTGGAAGCGGAAAAAAAACTTGTTGCCGACCTGGCTGTGTTACTGCCTGAATCAGGCTTCCTGACTGAAGAAAAAACGGCACTGGAATCGGAAACAGACTTAAAATGGATCATTGATCCGCTTGACGGAACAACAAATTTTATACACGGCGTACCCGTTTATTCAATAAGTATTGCTCTTTCCAATAAAGGAAAAATAATACTTGGCGTTATCCTCGATATTAAAGGTAAAGAACTTTTCTATGCATATGAGAAAGGAGGAGCATGGCTAAATGGCGAAAGGATATATGTCACTGAAACAGACAGGCTGGAAGACAGCCTGATAGCTACAGGCTTCCCTTACAGGTACTACAACAAGCTTGACAGTTATATGGATTGTCTGAAATTCTTTATCAAAAATACACATGGCGTGAGGAGAATGGGATCCGCTGCTATAGACCTTGCCTATGTGGCATGCGGAAGATTTGACGGATTCTTTGAATACGGACTTAATAGCTGGGATGTTTCAGCCGGAACAATAATAATAAGAGAAGCCGGAGGTATAGTGTCTGACTTTTACGGGAAACATGAAAACATTAACGGCTCGGAAATAGTGGCTTCCAATAATAAATTATTTAATATCTTCAGGGATGAAGTACAAAAACATATGATACCGGACCTTAAATGAAAGCTGTCTTATTTAACATATTCAAAGCAATAAACTGGATAATAACACTTCTGCCCCTGTCAGTTTTATTTGTTATCTTCTCTCCCCTGTTCTTCTTTGTACTTTATTATGTGCCGGGGTACAGGAAAAATGTTGTTATGAAAAATCTCCGTAATTCATTCCCCGACAAAAAAGAAGAAGACCTGAAAACTATAGCAAAAAAGTTTTACAAACATCTGGCTGATGTCTTTTTAGAAATAATGAAGCTTCAGCACATGAAGCCATCGGAGATAAAAAGAAGATACAGGGTCACGAACCCGGAACTGCTCAACAACCTTAAAAAAGAAGGGAAAAGCACAATAGCCGTGTTTGGGCATTATGGTAACTGGGAATGGATAATAAGCCTCCCTCTGAGTATAGAATATAAATGTGTTACCGTATATAAACCGCTTGCCAATAAATACTTTGATAAGTACTTCTTTGACTTCCGTTCGCAGTACGGCCTGGAGCTTATCCCAATGATCAAAACCGGCAGGACAGTCTTCCGTTACGAAAAGGCCGGAATAAACACACTAACAGGACTGGTTGCCGACCAGACTCCCCCAAACGGCGAAATACAATACTGGACAAAATTTCTTAATCAGGACACACCTGTATATCTTGGAATAGAAAAACTGTCTCATAAATTCAATATGGCAGTAATTTTTTTCAAAATAGAAAAGGTACGCAGAGGATACTATGAGCTGAAAGCCGAACTGGTTACAGATGATCCTTCAAAGCTTGCACCCTACGAGGTAACAGAAAAGCATGTAAAGATGCTGGAAGAACAGATAAAACGCAGGCCTGAGCTCTGGATGTGGACGCATAAAAGATGGAAACACAAGAAACCGGATGGCAAATGACAAAAATATCGGTTGTCATACTTAACTGGAACGGTAAGAAATACCTGGAGGATTTCCTGGGCTCAACCGTCGAAAACTCAGCATCGGACTGCTGTAGTGTTTACCTTGCCGATAATGGCAGTACCGATGACTCTGTAGATTATGTCAGAGATTATCATACGAAAGTGAATATCATAGAACTGGATAATAATTATGGCTTCGCAGGGGGGTATAATAAGGCCCTGGAAAGGATAGAATCGGAGTATTATGTACTGCTGAACTCTGATGTAAGGGTTGAAAAAAACTGGCTTGACCCTCTTGCAGAATATATGGACAAAAATCCGGATGTAGCTGCCTGTCAACCCAAGATACTAAGCCTGAACAATCCTGATAAATTTGAATACGCAGGAGCATCCGGAGGTTTCATCGACAGGTACGGTTATCCGTATTGCCGGGGAAGGGTGTTCAATATTGCGGAGAATGACTATGGACAGTATGATGATATAAAACAGGTATTCTGGGCAACCGGTGCATGCCTCTTTATACGTTCGTCCGACTGGAAGTCTGCCGGTGGCTTCGATCCCGTTTTTTTTACACATATGGAAGAGATTGACCTGTGCTGGAGGCTTAACAATGCGGGCAGAAAAATCATGGTCATACCTCAGTCATATGTTTACCACCTGGGGGGAGGCACTCTCTCGTACAACTCTCCTTCAAAAGTGTATTATAATTTCAGGAATAACCTGTTTATGCTGTATAAGAACCTGCCTGAGAGCAAACTGGCTAAAATAATGTTCATAAGGAAGATAATGGACGGGATAGCGGCCCTGCATTTTCTGTTAATGTTCAAAACAAAAGCATTCCTGAACGTGTTTAAAGCACATATTCATTTTTACAGGCATAAGAAAACACTGAGAATGAAAAGATCATTGATACCGGAGAAAGAAAACACATATGCGTCCGGGCTGGTACTGGATAAAAGCCTTGTTTTTAATTTCTATATAAAAGGTAAAAAGACATTTATTCAGCTCCATGCCAGATAAAAAATTGATTATATGAGGTCAAGGGATTTAATTATCTTTTTTTCAGTTATACTGATAATATATTCGGCTGTCAACATATTCCTGTTTTTCAGAGGAGCATCGGCTTTTGAGGGGGTAACAGACAAAAATGTATATACAATATTATTCCTTTTACTGTCATTATCGTTCCCGGCAGGAAAGATACTTGAGAGAAATTCATCATTGATAATAGCCGACGGACTCAACCTCATAGGGGGATTCTGGCTGTCATTTATGCTATACTCTTTTATAGTTATAATACTCTCAGATCTTGTAATTCTGATTATAAATGCAACAGGTATTTATGAAATTAATATTAGGGTAAAACAGATAATTTATCTTTCAGCTTTCTGCTTTGCCCTGTTGCTGATAACAGCAGGTTTCTTAAATACCATCTTCTCGGTTGTAAGAAGATACAATATTCAGATCAGTAAGAAAGCATCTGTCAGAAGTATAAGGATCGCAGCCGTATCGGATATACATCTGGGGAGTGTTATCAGAAGAAGAAGCATGCGTTTATTATCAGGAAAACTCGACTCTGTAAAGCCTGATATCGTATTACTTTTGGGCGATATTGTAGATGGTGAAATAAATCCCGTGCTGAGGGATGACCTCCTGAAATCGCTTCGACTCCCCGCAACTGCAAAATATATTTATGCTGTTACCGGAAATCACGAATATATAGGAGGAAGCTCAAAGACAATCCCATATATTGAGGCTAACGGGATACCTGTTTTGCAGGATGAGGTAAAGGACCTGGAAGAAGGCATACAGATTGCCGGCAGAACAGACAGGGATTCGGAAAGGTATACAGGCAGAAAAAGGAAGGATCTCGATGAACTGTTAAAAAATTGTGACCATACCAGGCCTGTTATTATTCTTGATCATCAACCACCGTACAGGAAAGAAGATATCAGCGCTGATTTTGACCTGATGTTATCAGGCCATACCCATAACGGGCAAATGTGGCCTTTAAACTATCTGACCGGCAGGTTATACAAGATAAAATACGGACATAAAATAATTAACGGATCACATTATATTGTGTCGTCAGGCTTCGGGAGTTGGGGCCCGAGGGTAAGGATTGGCAGCAAAGCGGAGATACTTGATATCACACTTACTTTCAAAGACTAAACCGAAGATACTGCATCATTCAAAGGCTCAAATTTCTTACGGTAGTCTTCAAGCGAACGGTTTATGACTTCCTTTGCCTCATCAGCCCCGTAAACATGCGTTATCTCCACATCAGCCACATTGCCCGGAAGATCCTTATATGTAAGAAAATAATGTTTGAGCCTGTTTGTCACCACCTCAGGCAAATCAGCAATATCCTTGAACTGTGCATACACAGCATCATTATAGAGTACTGCTATAAGCTTATCATCGGCCTCATTACCGTCAAGCATCCTGAATCCTCCTATCGGCCTGGCCCTGACAAGTATATTACCATGAGTTATCTCTTTCTCGGTAAGAACACAGATATCAACAGGATCTTTATCCCCAACGATAGACTGTCTTCCGGTTTTTTCCCGGCTGAACTCCGCCACCTTTTCCCCGCTATAGGTAAGAGGAAGGAACCCGTAAAGGGCCGGGACCACATTCGAGTACTTCTGCGGCCTGTCCAGCCTGAGATAGCCGCTTACCTTGTCAACTTCATATTTAACAGTATCAGATGGCACCATTTCAATAAAACAGGTAACAATATCAGGGGCATTATCGCCAATATCAATTCCATGCCAGGGATGAGATTTATATCGCAATCCCATCAAACGTCCTATAGGATCCATTAATTTATCATACATAGTATTCAGGTTAAAATTATTCGGTGCTATTACATCAACCCATATATCTTCTCCAGTCCGAGCGCTCTTGAAGCCTTAATAAGGACCAGGCTATCCCTTAACGGATTAGCGATAAGATACCTTATCAGTTCCTCCCTGGATTCGAAAGACAGCATATTATATTTATGTGCCAGAGAATGAAATACTCTCCCTACAAGTATTACGTTAATATCCTTATTATCTGCCAGTTTCTTTAGCAGCATCTCATGTTCCTCCTGCTCATACCCGCCCAGTTCAAGCATGTCGCCCAGTATTACCGTCTTCTTTTCCGAAGGATAATCAACAAAAGATCCTATTGCCCTGTTCATACTTACCGGGTTTGCATTATAGGAATCACATATCAGGACATTTTTACCGGTCCTGAATATTTGTGACCTGTTATTATCCGGCATATACGATTCAACAGCCCTCTGCATACGTTCAGGAACCAGACCGAAGTAAAGGCCTGTTGCAATGGCTGCAACCACATTTTCCATGTTATGGTATCCAAACAGGTTAGTATCGAAGCTATATTCCTGTCCGTCGATCTCAGTTATCAATTCCAGTTGCGGGTTCTGCCGCACCTGTCTGACCTCAACCTCATGTTTTCCCGGCTTTGAGTACGGGATGGCATTTATATCCCTGCCGGTGACCAGGTCTGTCAGAATACTGTTATCATCATTATAAAAGACGGATCCTCCTTTTGCAGCTATATAATCATACATTTCCGATTTTGCCTCTATTACCGATCCCAACGAGCCGAACCCTTCAAGATGAGCTTTGCCTATATTTGTTATCAAGCCATAACCCGGCTGAGCAATTTCACAAAGATCTCTTATCTCTCCTTTATGACTGGCGCCCATTTCCACTATCATAAACTGTACTTCTTCGGGGGCCGAGAGTATAGTCAGGGGTACACCTATATGATTATTGAGGTTACCTCTTGTATAATGTACGTTATAGTCCTTTGCAAGAACCCTTGCCATTAATTCTTTTGTTGTTGTCTTACCGTTACTTCCTGTGACAGCCATCACAGGAATATCAAGATGTTTCCTGTGTTCGGCAGCGACAGACTGAAGTGCTTTCATAACATCAGAGACGAGGTAAGCTCCTTCCCTTTTACAGGAAGGGTCATCAATCACGGCTATCTCTGCTCCTTTTTTCAGTGCTTCGCCTGCAAAGCTGTTTCCGTCAAAATTATCTCCCTTAATTGCAAAGAACACCTCTCCCCCGGTAATTTTCCTGGAATCTGTTGACAATTTGAAATTATTGTCCCTTAATATTTTATACAGATCTATGCTTTTCATTCAAAAAAAACCTCATTATGGTTGTCCATAATGAGGTTCAATATTTTGCAATTATATTTTATAATCCTGAAGGACTTCCTACTCTTATCATAGCACAGCGAAAGCCCAGGTCATCACGGGCAGCTTCCTGATCGAGGAATCTCCTGGTAGAAGGGTTAAGCCAGTAAGCCCTGTCTTTCCAGGAACCGCCTTTTATTACCCTGGCTCTGTCGTTAATAAGAGAAACATACTGTTCTTCGTTTTGCAGGTACATCGACTCTGTACCTTCGGTTTGCTCGCCTGTCCACTGTCCGCTCTCCTGTATGGTTGAAAGGTAATCACCGTCAAGGTAGTTTCTGTAATCGCCTTTCTGATAATTATACCTGTTTGCCACATCCTCAGCACTAACAGTATCAACCTGCATCTTGCCAAGTTCATCTTTTGTCAGGAGGTTACCATTGGCATCACGGGCAAGATCGGTATAAACGTTACCCCTGAAAGGATTAAACGCATCCACATCTTCTGAGCTCATAGGCCTGTATACGTCCTGTACCCATTCATTCACATTTCCGGCCATGCAGTAGAGGCCATAGTCGTTAGGCCAGTATGATTTCACATCCACTGTAACCGATCCGTTATCATTCAGGCTCCCGGCAACACCCATCAGGTCACCCCTTCCCCTGACAAAATTAGCCATGAATTCACCACGACTTTTCTTATTTGCATTACGCACATTATGTCCGTCCCATGGATATTCTCTTCTTTCAAATATTCTCTCTTCGAAAGTGTTCCCTTTCAGGGCATAAGCTGCAAATTCCCATTCTGCCTCTGTTGGAAGCCTGTATTTAGGTAAAAGTATTCCGTCTTCTATCATAACCCTTCTTGTTTCCTTATTGGGATCAAGGCTTGGAAGATTCTGGTTGACCACACCTTCATACTGACCTGCCAGATATGCATCGGTGTTGAAATTATTTTCATTTACCTGATTCGGGTCATAGTTTAGTATCCCTTCATCAATAAGTATCTGTTCGTTCACCCTGTCGGTACGCCACATGCAGTAGTCATTGGCCTGCAACCAGTTGACACCGACCACCGGATAGTTATTATAGGAAGGATGACGGAAATAGTACTGGACATATGGCTCGTTAAAACCCAGGGGCGAGCGCCACACCAGTGTATCTGGCAGAGCTCTCATATGAACCTCGGGATAGTCAGCATAAACCCTTTTAAGCCACCAGAGATACATCTTGTAATCAACATTCCGTACTTCGGTTTCATCCATGTAGAACGAAGACACTGTTACTCTGCGTATGGGATTATTCCAGTCATACATAACATCTTCCTGCACACGGCCCATGGTAAAAGTACCTCCTTCGATAAGTACAAGGCCGGGTCCTGTTTCCTGCTCAGCCCCGATAACAACTTCGAACCCACCATTATCAGGATCGTTATATGCCCAGCCTGTTGTAGGTGATACATTCGGATTATCACCACGGTTACAGGAAGCAAGCAGTATAACTGCAATAGCGACCATCAGTGAGGATGCAATTTTATACATAATACGAAAGGTTTTGATCATATTAATTAAAGTCAAATATAACACTTTTTGATAAAAGTGTGATTATTTCTCAAATATAACTACATTTTAGGATATATTATTGCCTTAATAATATCTCTTTTTTCAACATTATTTAAACCTATTGAAACATACACCTGATTTGAAAGAGTGAATGGTTGAAGTCCGCTTCCTGCCACGGGTACAAAATTATAATTATATCCAATCTCAACCTGTCCTTTTATAAAGCCTATACCGGATTGTACAAAAATCAATCCCTGCCCTGTGTTTACAAATGGCATTATATTAGCTGTAAAGTTTTTATACAGGCAGCTCAGTCCGGCAGCGCCTGTTGTACTATTACCCTGAATATTAAACAGGAATCCGGGAATAAGGCTTATATCCCCTGCTCCCTGTAAGAAAACCGCCGATCCATGAAAAGAGTATCTCCTGTCCAGCCTTGATTCATCAACTCCGTTGTTTCCCAGAGCAGGCTTAAAAAGATGGCTGACGGATATACCTGCATGATAATTCATATAGCTGAACAGAAAGCCCACACCTGCATCAAACGAAGTATGTGCTCCTGAACTGATAATCTCAGAAGCAGGAAAGACAATACCCTGCAGAGGGTCGATCTGTTCAGGTAAGATTATTCCCCGGGCATTAAGCCCCCTGTAAATTACAGAAGCCATAAACCCGGCATTTACATACAGATCCCTGCTTGCCCTCAGGTGGTAAGAATACCCGGCGCCTGCCCTGAGGTCATTTAAAACGGTGCCCGGCATATTTTCGGACACAAAAAAGCCCAGCCCCCCGTGAATCCTGTCTATATAGGTATCATATGAACAATCTATACTAAAAAGATCCAGCCCCCTCCCCGGATAATAATCCCTGTACACCATTCTCAGTTTTCCGACCCCTTCGGAACCTGTCATGGCAGGGTTGGACCTGACCGGATTATAATAAAATGATAAATACTCCGTATCCTGTCCTTCAGCATGATAAGCAACAGGTGCAAAACATAAGACAAGAATAAGTATTTTTACATCTCTGATCATTAACAGATAAACGGATATTTGATGTTTTATTATCGCAATATGAACAATTATGATACGTTTATTATTGTGATCATATATGACAAACTTAATAAATAAGCCTGAAAATTGAAGAAGCTGCTTTATATACTGACCGCAATAGTTACTATACCGTTTTTGGTACAGGCTCAGGATTATACATCCTCATCTGCTCTCTCTTCCGGGTTGTGGTATAAAGCAAAAATAACAAAAGACGGTATTTACAGGATCGACTTTGAGGATCTCGCCGGTATTGGTCTCAATGCCGGGAACGAGGTAGCTGTTTACAGTAACAACTTCGGCCTCCTGTCATACTATAATGACGATTCTGCTCCGGACGACCTGCTGAAAACTACTGTCTATGTCAACAGAGGGCAGGACGGGATATTCAATAATGGCGATTATATTCTGTTCTACGGCAGGTCGACTCACAGATGGATTTACGATCCGACTGCAAACGATTACTATTTCAAAAGACATTATTATTCTGATACGGCAGTATATTTTATCAAACTGAACGAACCTCCCCTGGAGATAAGCCTCATGGATAATGAGGGGTCCCCTGATTATTTCTCAGATGTTTCCGACTACATGGACATACACGAGGAAGAAGAAAATAATATATTAAGGTCGGGACGCGAATGGTATCAGCCTGTGCCTCCGGGAACCGTATTCAGCATTGATTTATCTGCCGGCTCCTATATAAGAGATGAAGGAGCAGATACGGAGTATGACATCAGAGTTCTGGGCAGATCGGAGAACCAGACGGTAATGAGGCTTTATAACAATGATGAACTTATAAGTTCGCTAATGATACCGGAGGTAAATATCTATAATACTTCAGGCACCTATGCCAGGATCGTAGAGGAACATGGTATAATGAATATGACCTCACAGGATCAGGATATATCAGTTACGTTTTATAATAACGGGGATGCAAATGCAAAGGCATGGCTCGATTACCTGATATTGAAAACAAAAATAAAAAATACCTACCTGAGCCCTGATGATGGATTCTTTTTGATCAGGGATAAAAATACCGTACATGAAGGATATATAACTGAGTTCAGTATTCAGTCAGGCTATGACGACCTGTTTATCTGGGATATTACCGGTGATAATGTGATCAGGGAAATTCAGAAAGTATACTCCCGGGGTGAGTACAGGTTTATTGCAAAAACAGACAGCCTGAGAACTTTTATTGCATTCAGGCTACAGGATGCACATAAACCGGTTTTGGAAAACAAACCGGTGCCAAACCAGAACCTGCATCAGGATGAACAATACGATATGATAATACTCAGTCATCCGTTATTCAGTAATTATGCCGGCCAGCTTGCAGAAATACACTATACCAATGATTCATATATCAGCAAGATCGTAAGCCCGGAAGAGATCTATAACGAATTTTCAGGTGGAATACCTGATATCAGCGCCATAAGAAACTATATCCGCATGGTTTATAACAGGAACAAAGGAAGCAACAAACCCCTCAGTTACCTGATCCTCTTTGGAGACGGCTCGTTTGATAACAAAAAACTCCCGCCTGAAAATCCGAATTTCATACCTACATACCAGACACAGAACTCCAATATCAGTATTTCATCATTCACATCTGACGATTTTTTCGGGCTGCTGGACGAAGGCGAAGGTGAATACGAAGGATTACTGGATATAGGAATAGGAAGGATCCCTGTTTCGGATACAGTACAGGCTGCTGCAATTCTGACCAAGATAAAAGATTATATCAGCCCTGAATATAACGGGCCATGGAGAAATATCATTGCAATGGTTGCAGATGACGAAGACAGTAATATCCATATGAATGACTCCGACAACCTGGCAAAGATAATAAGCGAGGCAGAACCGTCATTTAATATTGAAAAAATATACCTTGACCTTTACAAACAGGTCACTTCGGTTAACGGCGACTCATACCCCGACGCAACAAGGGCAATTAATGACAGGATAAATGACGGATGCCTCATCCTTAATTATGCCGGCCATGGCAATGAACTGGGGCTTGCTCATGAAAGGGTACTGTCTGTTGAAAATATAAATTCATGGTCTAACAAAGGGAAATATCCTTTATTTATTACTGCTACATGTGAATTTTCACGTTTTGAAGATATCGATATTGAAGCAGGAACAGGTGAGATCACGCAAAAATCATCAGCCGGGGAGCTTGTATTATTGAATCCGGAAGGGGGAGCTATTGCATTAATGACAACCACAAGAATAGTGTTTGCCTCGCATAATTATAATCTCGCATCAAAATTATATGAAAATGCATTTTCTCTTACTCCTGACGGCAAGGGGCTTACACTGGGTGAAATAATAAGGTTTGCAAAGGTAAATACCGGAGGAGAGAACAAAAGAAATTTCACACTTCTGGGCGACCCTGCCCTGAGGCTGGCTTATCCCTGGCATGGAAATATAATAACAGACTCTTTGAACGGTACGGATGTTTACTCTTTTAATGATACCGTCAGAGCTCTCTCAGAACTGACAATAGCAGGCCATATAAGTGATGTAAACGGCAACCTGGCAGAGTCTTTCAACGGATTTATTTACCCGAAGATTTATGATAAGGAGTACGAACTTACAACAATGGCAAATGACGGCGGATTACCTTTCAGCTACAATACACGCGAACGGGTTTTATTCAGGGGGAAAGCCGAGGTTACCGGCGGCAGGTTCAGGATATCATTACTAATCCCGCGTGATATCGATTATACATACGGAAACGGCAAAATAAGCTATTACGCCGATGACGGGAATATCGATTATAAGGGATATTTCGATACCCTGACGATAGGAGGTTTCAGTAATACAATTATTACCGACACAACAGGTCCGGTTATAGATCTTTATATGAACGATACCCTGTTCAAAGACGGAGGGATTACAGATACCGACCCTGTATTGCTCGCACGCCTTAGTGATCCTGGCAGTATCAACACAACAGGTACCGGGATAGGACATGACATTGTAGCCTTCATGGACGGGGATATCGGAAATTCAATTATCCTGAATAACTATTATGAAAATGATCTCGGCACTTACAAATCGGGAAACATTACTTATCCCTTCTATAACCTTGACAAGGGGGAACACAAATTATTCCTGAAAGCATGGGATAGCTATAATAATTCATCTGTTGCTTCCCTGGTCTTCTTCGTCAGGGATGAAGAAGGTCTTGTCCTTAACAGGCTGTTTAACTATCCTAATCCGTTCAGCAGCCATACAAATATCTGCCTTGAACATAACAGGCCGGGTTCCTCTATCGAGATAATAATCAATATATACGGAAGGAATGGCCAACTGGTAAAAACCATTATGACAACGGAAATATCAGACGGTTACAGATTAAGTCCTGTAGTATGGGATGCAAGAGATAATTACGGTAACAGGGTTGCAGCCGGTGTTTATCTGTATACGGTATTATTCAAATCGGGTGAAGAAACAGCACGCATAACCGGGCGCATGGTCATTTTATAGCCCGGGGCACAATAAAGAGTAGTATAAATTGTTTATATATTTGTTTGCTAAAAAAATTTTAATGAAAATAAGATTAACAACTGCCTTTGTAATTATATGTATGATCCTGCCACAGCTAATAAAGGCACAGGATACGGATGAGTTGAACGCCATACATTACGTGGTCCCGTTTCTTCTTATAGCACCTGACTCGAGGGCAGGTGCAATGGGAGACGTGGGGGTGGCAACAACACCCGACCTGTACAGCATGCACTGGAACCCTGCAAAATATGCTTTTATTGACGGGGAGGGAGGACTTGGTATTTCATACTCACCCTGGCTGAGAGCTCTTGTTCCCGATATTAATATTGCCTACTTAACCAGTTACTTCAGAATTGACGACAAACAGGTGTTCAGCACCAGCCTTCTTTATTCCAGCCTGGGAGATATTCAGTTCACCGATAACTTTGGAAATGAAATGTTAATCTTCAGGGCAAATGAATTCAGTCTTGATGCTGCCTACTCCAGGAAATTATCTGAAAATATTTCCGGGGGTATTGCTTTCCGGTTTATCTATTCAAATCTGACCGGCGGTTATTATGATGGAGCTACGGAAACCAAACCCGGACTGTCATTAGCGGCAGATATCTCCTTTTATTATTACAAACAAATTTCTTTTGGCAGTAAAGACGGTGATATAGCCTTCGGAACTAATCTGTCCAACCTGGGATCAAAGATGGAATATACTGATGATGACACCAGAGATTTCATTCCAATGAATATGAGGCTTGGAGGTTCAGCATCCGTTTTCCTTGATAATTACAATAAAATAAATGTATCATTAGACCTTAACAAACTTCTTGTTCCCACCCCGCCTCTAATGGATGGCGATTCCATTATAGCCGGAAAAAATCCTGATGTTTCAATGCCTGTTGCAATATTCCAGTCATTCGCTGATGCACCGGGAGGACTGAAGGAAGAACTTAACGAGATCAGCTATTCGTTCGGGCTTGAATACTGGTATAACAAACAATTTGCAATCAGGGGGGGGTATTTCCATGAACATGCAAGCAAGGGTAACAGAAAATATTTCACTGCCGGAGCAGGGTTCAGGATGAATGTTTTTTCGCTTGATTTTTCATACCTGATGCCTCTGGTCAATAACCATCCTATGGCACGTACCCTCAGGTTTTCTTTGTCATTCGATTTTGATGCTTTCAGGAATGTCAGATCATCATAATATGAACATACGGATAGGTCAGGGTATTGACTTTCATCAACTGGTCAAAGGAAAGCCTTTCTGGCTTGGGGGAATACAAATTCCGTCAGAAAAGGGATGTCTGGCTCATTCCGACGGCGATGTGCTTATTCATGCTATCTGTGATGCCATCTTAGGCGCTGCAGGATTAAGGGACATCGGATTCCATTTCCCGGATAATGATGATAAATACCTGCAAATAGACAGTAAGATACTTCTGAAGGAAAGCATAGATATGATAAACTCCGCAGGATATGAAATCATTAATATCGACAGTACCGTTTGCCTTGAAGAACCAAAAATATCACCGTATATAGAAGAAATACGTAAGTGTCTGGCCGGCATATGCCGTATTGAAACAGAAAGAATATCTGTCAAAGCCACAACCACGGAGAAGATGGGCTTTACAGGGCGCGGGGAAGGTGTTATGGCTGTATCGTCAGTGCTTCTCCAAAAAAAATAGCTGATAATTCTTTTTGTGGTCTTTTTTTTTAAATTTGTAAGAAAAGCCAAATGGAAAAAACCACATTAGTCCTGGGAGCAAGCCACAAACCCGACAGGTTCGCCTATAAGGCTGTCAGAAGCCTTCAAAGAAGGAATATACCTGTAATAGCTATCGGAAGGAAAGATGCTGACCTTGACGGGATAAAAATAAGGCAGGGCAAGCCTGATAATATAGGTCCGGTACATACGGTAAGCCTTTATCTTAACCCTAAGAACCAGGAGGAATATTACGATTATATCCTGTCGCTTGAGCCCAGACGTATTATATTTAATCCCGGCACACGCAATCCGGTCTTTGCCGACATGGCTCGTTCACAGGGTATTGAGGTAATTGAGGATTGTATGCTTATAATGCTGAACAACAGCAATTTTTGATTACATACAGGACTGACGACGAAAGACAAAAGACTAAAGGAGTGGAATGCTGGAATACTGGAGTACTGGAATGATGACATTTTAAACTCATTCTCAACTCATTCTCAACCTATTAAACCCTTCTGCCTTTCGTCCTCAATCCGCAGTCCACAATCCACAATGTTAATTTGTATATTGGGTGATTAGTTAATTAGGAGTCATCTAAACTCATTCAACTTTTATAAACTTTTCTCAACCCTTTAGTCGTTCGTCGTTAGCCTTTAGTCCGAACAATCCATTTAAACTCATTCTCAACTCATTCTCAACCTTTTAAATCCTTTTGCCTTTCGTCGTTAGCCTTTGGTCTTTAGTCGTCCTTTTCCCTGAACAAATTTTCGATCAGCTTATCATCCGCTATATAAGGCATTGTCACTTTCAGTTCAGGCGTTCTTTCCATCTCCCTGATTGCAGTAAACATAGCTTCATCATTTCTTGCCCAGCTTCTCCTCGCAATTCCATTATTAACATCCCAGTGGAGCATTGTTTTCAATCGTCTGTCAACATCATCCGAGCCATCAAGCAGAAGTCCGAACCCTCCGTTTATGACCTCACCCCATCCTACTCCGCCGCCATTATGAATACTTACCCAGGTAGCGCCTCTGAAAGAATCACCTATAACATTCTGTATTGCCATGTCGGCTGTAAAACACGACCCGTCATAAATATTTGATGTCTCCCTGAATGGTGAGTCCGTGCCCGACACGTCATGGTGATCTCTGCCCAGCACTACAGGAGCACTTATCCTTCCGTCCCTTATAGCCCTGTTGAAGGCTGAAGCTATCTCTATCCTGCCCTCTGCATCAGCATAAAGTATTCTTGCCTGTGATCCTACTACCAGATTATTCTTACCTGCCTCACGGATCCATTTAATATTGTCAAGCATCTGTTGCTTTATCCGTTCCGGCGAGTGTGCCGATATTTCTTCAAGCACACCGCAGGCAATATCATCTGTGACAACAAGATCTTCATTTCTGTTTGAACAACATACCCACCTGAAAGGACCGAAGCCATAGTCAAAGCAAACAGGTCCCATAATGTCCTGAACATAACTTGGATACCTGAAGCTACCATCAGAATTAAGAATATCTGCCCCTGCCCTGGATGCTTCAAGTAAAAATGCATTACCATAATCAAAAAAATATGTTCCGGCGGCAGTATGTCTGTTAATAGCCTTTACCTGTCTCTTCAATGACTGCTGTACCAGTTTCCTGAATTGACCGGGATCCTCCGACATCATGCTGTTGGCTTTTTCAAAACTTATGCCTGCCGGATAATATCCTCCTGACCATGGATTATGAAGGGATGTCTGATCTGAACCTATATCGACCATGATACTTTCTTCAGCAAAAGCTTCCCATACATCCACTATATTTCCGTGATATGCAAGTGAAACAGGTTCATCTCCTTCTCTGAGTTCCTTCACTCTTTTAACCAGGCCGGCGGTATCTTCAATAACCTCATCAACCCAGCCCTGCGAATACCTTTTTTCAATAGCTTTCGGATTAACCTCTGCTATCACGGATATTACGCCTGCTATACTTGCTGCTTTGGGCTGCGCCCCCGACATTCCCCCTAATCCGGAAGAAACAAACAGCTTTAACCTTTTATCAGTATCAGAGACTGATATACTCCTGGCAGCATTCAGGATCGTTATTGTTGTACCGTGCACTATACCCTGAGGTCCGATATACATATATGAACCTGCCGTCATCTGTCCGTACTGACTCACTCCCAGCGCATTGAACTTCTCCCAGTGATCACTGCTGGAATAATTAGGAATGACCATTCCGTTTGTTACAACAACACGCGGAGCTTCTGTATGTGAAGGGAAAAGCCCTAGCGGATGACCCGAATACATAACCAGGGTCTGACGGTCTGTCATTGTAGCCAGGTACTTCATAACAAGCCTGTATTGCGCCCAGTTCTGGAATACAGCCCCGTTACCGCCATAAGTAATCAGTTCATGGGGGTGCTGGGCCACCGCATCATCCAGGTTGTTACTTATCATTAACATGATGGCAGCTGCCTGCCTTGATCTGTGTGGAAAATCATCGATATGCCTTGCCTTGATCACATAATCAGGCCTGAACCTGTACATATATATCCTGCCGTACTTTTTCAGTTCACCGGCAAACTCACCAGCCAGTTGCTCATGCATATTTTCAGGAAAATACCTCAGGGCATTTCTTACTGCAAGACGTTTTTCTTTTGCTGTAAGTATATCTTTACGTTTCGGTGCATGATTGACATTGCTGTCATATGGCTTAACTGCCGGAAGCACATCAGGAATACCCTCCAGAATTTGTTTATGGAACTCATTCATAGTATCTGCTAATTTTATTGCTGTGATGTTCCGACTAAGTTACAAAAAAAGTACAAGGCCGGCAGCTAAAATAACACCGAATGTTACGAAGGGAATTCACGATACGGCAAACGACAAAAGGCTAAAGACAAAAGGCTAAAGGCCATCAACAGCTTAACAGCCTTAACAGCTTAACAACTAAACAGCTTAACAACTAAACAGCTTTTTCTTCACCAAGTATTTCATCGTCAACCAGTATACGTCCGCAGTACTCACACACTATTATTTTTTTTCTTGATTTAATATCAAGCTGTCGTTGCGGCGGTATCTGGTTAAAACAGCCCCCACAGGCATCTCTTTGGACAGGAACTACTGCCAGTCCGTTCCTTGCGTTCTGCCGTATACGTTTATATGCTGTTAACAGTCTGTCTTCTATGACCTTGCCAATATTATCAGAATCTTTCACAAGAGCTTCTTCTTCTTTCCTTGTGTCGGCAATTATTGAGTCAAGCTCCGATTTCTTATTCTCCAGATCACCTTTCAACTCTTCCAGATTCTTCTTCGAGTCTTCAATGACGACTGTCTTTTCTTCCTTCAGACCCGTATATTCCTTTATTTTTTTATTGCACAACTCTATCTCGAGGGTCTGGTATTCTATTTCCTTTGAAAGGGAATCATATTCCCTGTTGTTACGCACATTGTTTTGCTGTTCCTCATATTTTTTAATAAGGTTCTCAGCATCCACTATTTCGTTTTGCTTGCCCCTGGCAGCATTTTCGAGATCAGCCAATTCTTCCTTAAGTTTGGTTATTCTGGTCTCGAGACCTTCAACATCATCCTCAAGGTCCTGTACCTCAAGCGGAAGTTCACCCCTGAGTGTCTTTATTTTATCTATTTCTGAATCTACAACCTGCAGCCTGTACAAGGCTTTTAGTTTTTCCTCAACGGTCATTTCTTTCCCGCCTGCTTTCACTTTTTCCATGCCTGTAAATAGTTAACTGGATTTGTACTTATTTCCGAAAACCGGATTGCAAATTTAGGGAATTTTTTTATAATTAATTCATGTATAACCTCAAGAGCCGGTTTTTCGCTCTCATAATGTCCTATATCAGCCAGCAGCAGGCTCTTACCTGCATCAAAGAATGAATGGTACTTTATGTCGGCAGTAATATAAGCATCGGCACCTGCCAGCCTTGCCCTGTCAACATAAGCTCCCCCCGACCCTCCCATCATGGCTATTTTTTTGATCATATTACCTGTTAAGCCGGAATGTCTTATTCCTTTTGCCTCAAATATACCGCTTATATATTCGATAAATTCCGAATCCCTTACAGGCTCATCCAGTTCGCCTACGCATCCGAGGCCGGCTCCCGGAATTTCATTTTCCAGGCTGTACAGATCATATGCAACCTCCTCGTAGGGATGAGCATCAATCATGGCCCTGACTACATTATTCTTTAAATATTCAGGGAATACAGTCTCAATTCTTATTTCTGCCTCTGTATGTTCAACGCCCTGTTTTCCTTTATACGGATGGGTTCCCGGCCCCGCCCTGAATGTTCCCTCGCCTGATACGTTATAACTGCACCTGTCATAATTACCGATATATCCTGCTCCGGCATTAAAGACAGCATCCCTGAGCTTCGGTGCATGATCCCCGGGTACGAACACAACAAGCTTAAGCAGTTTACCTGTCAGCGGCACCATAGGGTATACCCCGGAAAGGCCTGCTTTCTCTGCCATGCGGTAGCTGACTCCCCCCTTAATAATATCAAGGTTGGTATGCATGCTGTAAACACATATATCCTTTTCTATCAGCTTCCTGATAATTCTGCCTGTCACCGTATTATCACTGACACTCCTCAAAGGCTTGAAAATAAGAGGATGATGTGAGATTATTAAATCACACCTGTTTTCAGCAGCTTCATCCACTACTTCTTCGGTTATATCAAGTGAAAGAAGTACCGATTCCACATCTTTTTCAAAATCACCAACCTGTATTCCCGTATTATCATATGACTCCTGGAAGGAAAGAGGTACTACGGATTCAAGATATCCTGTCAACCCGGCTAATTTCATGTTAGTACTAATTAAAGTTCATCTTTTATTTTGATCAGCAGTTTCCTTATTCTTTTCAGTGATTTTATTACCTCATGATTCTTACGGACACTCTCGGGATTATCTGCCATCTTTTTTCTCGCACCGGCGATAGTCATGCCTTTTTCTTTCAGAAGGTAGTGTATGATCTTCAGGTTTTCAATATCTTCAGAAGTGAACATCCTGTTTCCTTTTTTGTTCTTATGAGGTTTGATAATATCAAATTCCTTCTCCCAGTACCTTACTGCCGAGGTTTGTTCTCCAAGCATTTCCGCCACTTCACCTATCGAATAGTACAGTTTGTCTTTATTGTCGGTCATCTTATTCATAATCAAGGTTTAAAATTATATTACCATCATCATCAATATCTATCTCCGATTCAGGGAAATCTTCTCTTACGAGGTCACGTATTTTAAAAACAGCCCTTTTGCGTGTATCATGCCTGACATGACCGTCATTATTTTGGTAAACAGGTATTATCCGGCCTGAAATTAATTCACCGCTCATGTTCATTTCGACAATTATCAATGGCGCATATCCATTTGGTCCGTTAAGATTAAATCGTCTGTATGTACAAAAATTCCCGAGGCTGTAAGCTATTAATCGTCCCCTGTATACTTCAATCGCCCTGCTTACATGAGGTCCGTGTCCCAGTACTATATCAGCTCCCATATCAATCAGTTCATGTGTAAACTTATACATATTACCCCTGTTTTCACCAAAATAGAACTCTTCTTCTCTCAATATGTTCTGGTGTTCTGCCCCCTCTCCTCCGCCATGCACAGAAGCTATAACGATATCGCAGGTATCTTCCAGGAAGCGCATGATCCTGCTCACGGCAATACTGTCATGCATATTTACGGTTCCCTTGTTTGGAGCAAAGGCACAGAAGCCTATCAGCAGGCTGTCTCTTATCTTCCTGACAGCCCACGGATATTCAACGGTACCGGCATAACTGATACCAAGGGAATCAAGGATCTTTGCCGTTGTTTCTTTGGCTTCATAGCCAAAATCACCTATATGATTATTTGCCAGGCTTATGAAATCAAATCCGGCGCTATCCAGTACCCCCGCATATCTTTCAGGGACCCTGAAAGCATAACAGGTGGTTGTGTCCCTGCATTTCTTTGTAAGATCAGCATCGTCGGAGAACGGGCCTTCCAGGTTTCCGAAAGTAATATCTGCACCTGAAAGATCGCCGAAAAGATCAGTCATAAGCGGATAAGGGTTATCACCCGATGGCAGATAACGTTTACCCGGGAAAGAAGTGCCTAACATAATATCTCCTGCGGCTGCAACAGTAAAGGTGCTAATACGGTTATGCCCGGCTATCGTATCCTGTGAATGTAGAATATTGAAAGGTACGGTTATAAGGAAAAAAAATATCAATGAATGCGCGGCAAACAGGTAGCGCATAGAGTAAGTTTTTTGTATTATGATCTTAATCAAACGATTGCCCACTTCTCATTGCAAGTTCAATCATTTTCTCATATTCATCGGCGGTCAGGTCGTTGAAGTAATAATTGGCAGGATCGACCTTTTTTGAATTCAGATGAACCTCATAATGCAGATGTGGTGCAGTTGAGAGGCCTGTACTTCCAACAAATCCGATCACATCACCCCTCTTCACTTCCTGTCCGACCCTGAGATTGTTAAACCGGCTCATGTGAGCATATACAGTCTGATATCCGAAGCCATGATCGATCACAATATGATTCCCCAGTCCCCGTTTACTGCTGGTTATGCGGGCAACCCTGCCATCTCCCGTCGAATAAATCTCCGTGCCTGTAGGCGCTGTAAAGTCCATCCCATAATGCATTTTTCTTATCTTGTAGATAGGATGTATCCTGTATCCCCAGCCCGATGCCGTACGTGTAAGGTCTTTGTTGGAAATGGGCATAATGGCAGGTATGCTCCTCAGCATTTCTTCCTTCTCCCCGGCCATTTTAATGAGTTCATCAAATGATTTTGACTGAACATATGTTTTCTTTTTTATCCTGTCAAGCCTTACAGCCGTTTCAATAACTATACGTGAGTTATCATATCCTTCCAGTTCCTCGTACCTGTTCACGCCTCCGATACCTCCTTCCCTCAGGGACTTGGGTATCGGTTCTGCCTCAAAAACCGTCCTGTATAGATTATCATCGGTCTCCTGCAGGTGAGCAAGGACCTTTTCTACTTTCTCAAGGTCCTTGTTCAGCAACTCATACTGAAGCCTCATCTGTGCATTCTCCCTCTTCAGAACTTTCTCCTTGGGTGAGTCGAAGAGATATGTAAATATCAGCCCATAAATTACGGCAAGAAGCAGTGATCCCGTAAAGTAAGCCAGAAACCTCAGGAAGCGCTCTCTGAATGTGACGTTAATTCTATCGAAGGATAATGATTCGGGGTTATATTTATATTTTACCTTTGCCATATCCTGAAATATTGCGCAAATATAGCATAAATATATTAAATATAATTAATTACAAAAGTAATGGCCAATATAATTACCAACATAAAACAAATATTTTCAGGAATTGTTAATCCACGGGGTTGCCGTTAAGTACATCAATCATATGATCATATTCTTCAAGGCTCAGGTCATCGCCGAAGAAATGCAGCGGATTCTCCACTTTCCCGTCGTGATGTATCTCGTAATGCAGATGAGGGCCTGAAGAAATACCGGTACTGCCCGACAGCCCGACAGGATCTCCTCTTACAACCTGCTGTCCCACGGTTACCTTTACCTTACTTAAATGACCATAGATAGTAGTAAAGCCATAACCGTGGTCAATCTCAACCATTCTGCCGAAACCGTAAGGACTCCATCCCGCCCTTGACACAACACCTGCTCCTGTTGCAAAGACCTCAGTACCTACAGGCGCTGAAAAATCCTGGCCGTAATGCCACCTCGGACTTCCGAGCACCGGATGTTTTTCCCTGAATTTCAAACCATCACCCAGAGGTATATTAACTGTAACAGGTCTGATGGCAGGCAGGTGTTCCCACATATTCTTCCAATCGGAGGCCACAGGTATAATTTCTTCGAATGATTTTGACTGGATATATGTTTTACGAAGCAATTCATCCACTTTTCTGGTTGCAGAAATAAGCAGGTCTGAATTCATATAACCTTCCAGCTCTGTATACTTTCTTGTACCTCCGAAGCCTGACTGTCTGAATGACTGTGGGATCATCTCCATACTGAAGACAGGCCTGTACACATTATCCTCAGCCGAGGCAATCTCTTTAAGCTCATCGCTGATATGGTCGAAGTCGGTTTCCAGTAACCTGTATTTGTAACGAATCTCATCCAGTTCGGCCTGAAGCCTGTTTTCCTTTGGCGAACCGAAAAAATGCTTGAAAGCAAGACCATATGCCCCTGCCAGTATTATTGATACAATCAAGATCATGCTGAACCTGAAAAGCTTCTGACCAAATGAAAGTCTGTATTCTTTAAAGACCAGTTGGTTTTTATCAAGCAAATACCTCCGTCTAAGCATCAGGCTAAAACAAATTGATTTTTGTTATCAGTTGGAGCAAATCTAATTTAAATAAACTAATTTTACAAACCGTTAGTATTTCATCATGTTAAAGAACCTTATTTTTATATGTATTCCAGAGAACTAAGAAAGGCATTTTTTGATTTTTTCAGCGAAAAGGGACACAGTATTGTCAAATCAGCCCCCATGGTGCTTAAGAACGACCCCACACTGATGTTCACAAATGCCGGGATGAACCAGTTTAAGGATATTTTTCTGGGAAACGAAAAGCCGGTAAGCAAACGACTGGCAGACAGCCAGAAATGTCTGAGGGTTTCCGGTAAGCATAACGATCTCGAAGAAGTTGGCCGTGACACCTATCATCATACAATGTTTGAAATGCTGGGCAACTGGTCATTCGGGGATTATTTTAAGAAAGAAGCCATTGAATGGGCCTGGGAGTTCCTTACTTCAGTACTAAATATTTCTCCCGACAGGATCTATGCAACGGTATTTGAAGGCAGCAGTGAAGAAGGACTTGAACGGGATAACGAATCGGCCCGGTACTGGGCTTTGCACCTGGGAGATACCGGGAACAGGATACTGAACGGGTCGAAAAAAGATAATTTCTGGGAAATGGGCGATACGGGACCTTGCGGTCCGTGCTCGGAGATACATCTTGATCTCAGGGATAATGATGAAAGAAAGAATGTTCCGGGACATACACTCGTAAATAAAAATCATCCTCTGGTTATTGAGATATGGAACCTTGTGTTTATTCAATATAACAGGAAGGCAGACGGATCGCTCGAATTGCTTCCCGACAAGCATGTCGATACGGGGATGGGCTTTGAGAGGCTGTGTATGGCAGTACAGGGGAAAAAGTCCAATTACGATACTGACATTTTCCAGTCGCTTATAACCGAAATATCATCAATTACAGGAATAAAATACAATGTAAGGGAAGAAACCGATATAGCATTGAGGGTGGTGGCAGATCACCTCAGGGCTGTGTCGTTTTCAGTGGCCGACGGACAGATACCTTCAAATAACAAGGCCGGTTATGTAATCAGAAGAATACTCAGAAGGGCTATAAGATACGGGTATAACTATCTTGGACAGGATGAACCCTTTATTTACAGGCTCGTTCCCGTTCTCGTAAAAACCATGGGAGAATACTTCCCGGAACTGAGATCACAGGAACAACATATTACAACAACCATCAAACAGGAAGAAATTGCCTTTCTCAATACTTTAGGGAAGGGTATTAAGCTTATAGAAAAGCGTTTACCTGAAATAAAAAAATCAGAGACCAATATTTTTCCCGGAGAAGATGCCTTTGTCCTTTACGATACCTACGGATTTCCTCTTGACCTTACCCAACTTATACTTAGAGAAAGCTCAATAGAGGTAGATACGTCAGGTTTTGAAAGGGAGATGAAAAAACAAAAGCAAAGATCAAAGACCGATGCTGAAAAAGAAACAGGCGACTGGACTATCGTAAAGGAACACCTGGGGACGGAATTTACCGGCTACAAAACAACCATGGATGAAGTCAGACTTACACGATACCGTATAATTAAGGCAAAAGGAAAGGAACTGTATCAGATGGTCTTCGATAAAACACCTTTTTATGCCGAATCGGGAGGGCAGGCAGGCGATACAGGATACATAACAAACGGTGAAGAGAAGATAATAATTACCGATACGGTCAAAGAAAATAACCTTATTATCCATATCAGTAATAAAATACCTGCAAAACCTCATGAAATATACAGGGCATTCGTAGATACCGGTAAAAGGGAAGCAACTGCCAGAAACCATACCGCAACGCACCTGCTGCATTACGCTTTAAGAAAAATACTTGGCAGGCATGTTGAACAGAAAGGCTCACTGGTTACAGATAAAAAACTACGTTTCGACTTCAGCCATTTTGGAAAAATAAGTCCCGAAGATATCAGGAAAATTGAAAACCTTGTTAACGAAATTATAGGGAAAAACATTCCTGCCAGCATTATTGAAGACATGCCGGTGAATGAAGCACTTGAAAAAGGAGCAATTGCCCTGTTCGGTGAAAAATATGACGAAAAGGTACGTGTGGTCGGGTTCGGGGAATCGCTTGAATTATGCGGCGGTACGCATGTTTCAAATACAGGGCAGATAGGTATGTTCAAAATTATTTCCGAAACTGCTGTTGCAGCAGGTATAAGAAGAATAGAAGCTGTCACTTCCGCTCATGCCCTGGACTATATAAACAACAAGCTCGCCACACTGGAAGAAATAGAAAATATGCTTCCGGGCAATACTGATATAACAGAATCAGTATCAAGGATCATTAAACAGGTCAATGACCTTAATAAAAGAGTTGAAAGACTGGAATCCGGAATATCTGCAACTTTACGAACTGAACTGATTAATAAATCAGAAGAGATCGGAGGGATTAATTTTATAGCTGAACAGATAGATGTCGACTCGGTTGATATTTTGAAAAAGATCGCCCAGATGATAAGAACGGCACATAAAAACATCATTCTTGCTGTCGGGACACAAATTGAAGACAAGGCTCACCTGCTGATAATGATTAGTGATGATCTTGTTAAAGGAAAGAATATCCATGCAGGAAATATCGTGCGTGATGCCGCCAGCCGGATAAAAGGAGGAGGAGGAGGCCAGCCGTTTATGGCGGTTGCCGGAGGAAGTGATCCCGGAGGTATTAAAGCAGCTCTCGACAGAGTCAGGGAACTGGTAAAAGACATAACCGGCTGATTGTACGACAAAAGACTAAAGACTAAAGACAAAAGGGTTTAAAAGATTGAGAATGAGTTTAAATGGGTTGTTCAGACTAAGGGCAAACGACTAACGACTAACGACAAACGGACAGTATGCATTCTGTCTCATGTTATTTACTTTTTAAGACCCATCATTCCATCATTCCATCATTCCATCATTCCATCATTCCATCATTCCATCATTCCATCATTCCATCATTCCATCATTCCATTATTCCATTATTCCATCATTCCATCATTCCATCATTCCATCATTCCATTATTCCTTTATTCCTTTACTCCATCATTCCATTCCTTTAGTCTTTTGTCTTTTGCCCTTCATCGTATAACATGGCTTTTTTAGGACAGTCATTTTTCATACTTTTGACATCGGTTTTGTATTATACATATGGAAAAAACATTTATCCGGCTGTTGATAGTATTAGCTGTCATTTACGGAAGTTCATGCACCAGAGAAGCATGCGATCTGGATACTGAAGTTTACATGAATGCAGGATTCTATTTAAGCGGATCAGGTGACCAGTATACTATTGACAGCTTAACGGTATACGGGACGGAGATACCTGACTCTCTTATTGTTTCAATGGGAAAGCAAAGCGGTATAAGCCTGCCGCTCAATCCTTCATCGACATCCTGCTCGTTCATTTTTAAGAACGGAACGCGGACTGACACCATATCAGTATATTACAAAGCGAAACTTGAGTTCCTGTCACAGGCCTGCGGATATATCTTCCTTTATGAACTGGAGGAAGCGGACTTCTCAGGTGATGATATAAAAAATATAATAATAACAAGTAATTCCGTTAATCCTTCAGATGAAGAGAATATTGAAATATTCTTTTAGCATTTTATTGCTGCTGATATTTTTTAATACTTCAGCACAGCAGCAGGCCGATACCGTTAAGGCACGCAAATCCGTAAGTCTGGGATTTGATGTTACAGGACCTGTCCTCTACTCTATTGACAATTCGAGATCTGATTTTGAAGGGTATCTCAGTTACAGGCTGAATTACAAGTATTTTATCGTACTGGAACCCGGATATGGAAGTTTTAATACTGACAATTACAACTATGAATATTCGTGTAAGGGTTACTTTATGAGATTTGGGACCGATATAAGCATGCTTCAGCCTGTTGCCACGAAGATCAATCATTTTGCAGGTATAGGTCTAAGGTACGGATTAGCAGTTTTTCAGCAGGAGACTCCTTTTATAAGCATGGACAGCTACTGGGGGGAAGTAGTTACTTCAGTTGAAAGTAACAGGGCTACCGCTCATTTTCTGGAACTGCAGGGAAGTATCAAAGCTGAAATATTCGATAACCTGCTTATCGGCTGGGCTGTAAAACTAAGAACACTTATTTATTGCTCCGGCAAGAACGGTGAGGGAGCCGTCTATATTCCCGGCATGGGCGGGACTGATGCTTTCCTCTCGCCTGCAGTATCATATTATATTATATACCGTATTCCTTTCAGACATTCCTCCGGCGAATAAGCATCATTCCCAGAAATGTTATGATACCATTCACAATCAGTAACTCAAAACCAAACCTGTATCCGCTGAACAATTCTTCTGAGAAGGCATTCAACAATATACACAAAAGAGGAGAAAGCACAGCCACATAAGGCACCAGCCTGTCTTTAACTTCCCACCTTGTTAAAAGACCGAACGAATACATACCCAGTAAAGGACCATATGTATATCCTGCTACTGTGAAAAGTGCGCTTATTACACTCTGGTCATTGATAAGACGGAATACCAGAATAACTATCATCAGTATAACGGAAAACATTATATGAACCCTGAAGCGGATCTTCTTCAATACAGGTTCATCCTCATTCCCTTTTCCCAGAATATCGACTGTGAAGGAAGTTGTAAGTGCAGTCAGCGCAGAGTCGGCACTTGAATAGGCTGCAGCAATCAGTCCGAGTATAAAGAATATGCTTACTAAGGGTGCAAGACCTCCCCTTGTAGCAACCATAGGAAACAGGTTATCAGCCTGAGCGGGTAATGACATCCCGGCAAAGCCCGTATAGATGACAAGAAGAACACCCAAAACAAGAAATACTATATTCACGGGCACAAATGCAAGGCTGTAAGTATATACATTCTTTTTGGCATCCTTCAGTGTCCGGCAACTGATATTTTTCTGCATCATATCCTGATCAAGACCTGTCATGACAATCGTAATGAACATCCCTCCCAGAAACTGTTTCACAAAATGCCTCTCATCATTAAAATCACTAAAAAAGAAAGTCTTTGAAAAACTGCTCTCCCTGACCGCTGTAACCATTGATCCGAAATCAAGATCCATTTCCCTGGTAATAAAAACAACTGTCAGAATAACAGCAGTAAGCATCAGTATTGTCTGAAGGGTATCAGTCCATATAATAGTCCTGATCCCGCCCCTGTAAGTATAAAGCCAGATCAGTCCCAGGGTTATGGCAACGGTTATTATAAAAGGAACATTCCATGAATCAAATATTGTGTACTGTAGAACCATAGCTACAAGAAACAACCTGAATGAAGCGCCTATCGTTCTTGACAACAGGAAAAAGGATGCTCCGGTCTTGTATGAATATGTACCAAACCTGCCGGACAAATAAGTGTATATTGATGTTAATTTCAGCCTGTAATACAGGGGTAGCAAGATCTCTGCAATTACTGCATAGCCAACCAGGTAACCCAGTACCATCTGCATATAGGAAAACTGACTGTCTATAACCCACCCGGGAACCGATATGAATGTTACACCGGAAAGAGAAGCTCCTATCATCCCGACAGCCACGACAAACCATGGAGACTTCCGGTTACCTATGAAAAAACTTTCACTATCGGCCTTACGGCCTGTATACCAGCCTATTAGTAATAGAAGGCTGAAATATAGCAGGATAATTACCAGGATAAGTACCGGACTCATATTATTTTTTTTGGTAAGGATAATAAAAACAGGAGAGAGAAAAAATAATAATTATTAATTTAATATGTTAATTTTATCAATTACAGTATAGAAACATATGACTTTTTCAGATTATCCATCAAAACTTCTTGAAAGTGCTGTAAATGAATTTGCATCCCTGCCGGGAGTAGGCAAAAAAACAGCATTCAGACTGGTAATGCATTTACTCAGACAGAAAGATTCCGACGTAGAAAGATTCGGGGAAAGTATCATAAAGCTTAAGAAAGAGATCAAATACTGTAAAATATGTTTTAATATTTCTGATAACGAAGTATGCGATATATGTAGTGACAGATCCAGGGACAAAGCAACAATATGTGTTGTAGAAAACATCAGAGACGTTATAGCAGTTGAAAATACAGGACAATACAGAGGTCTGTATCATGTCCTTGGCGGGATAATTTCTCCTATGGATGGCATTGGTCCTTCCGACCTTAATATCGATCAGCTTGAGGACAAAGTAAAAAAAAGGGGGGTCGATGAGGTCATATTCGCATTAAGCACCACTATGGAAGGAGATACGACCAACTATTATATTTACCGCAGATTATTACCATATAATATAAAGATCACATCTCTTTCAAGGGGAGTGGCTGTTGGAGACGAGCTTGAATATACTGATGAGGTAACCCTGGGCAGGTCAATAGTCAACAGGACGCCTTTTGATAGCGGGGAATGATGTAGAAGAAGACAAAAGACTAAAGACTAAAGACAAAAGACTAAAGACTAAAGACAAAAGACTAAAGGCGAAGGAGAAAAAAGATACCCAATTAATAACCTAAAATATATTCAAAATGTTACATGATATCGACAGTAAGCTTTCGCGCTCAGCCAAAGCAATGAAACGTTCGGCAATAAGGGAAATATTAAAACTGTTGCAGAATCCTGAAATGATTTCCTTTGCAGGCGGATTACCTTCACCTGACTCTTTTCCGGTAGCTGAAGTAAAAGAAATTACAGACATGATACTTGATACCGATGGCGCCTCAGCTCTTCAGTATGGAACAACGGAAGGCGTTGCAGAACTCAGGGAAATGATCATAAAAAGACACAGTGAACAGGGGCTTAAGGTCGGGAATGAAAATCTTGCCATAAGTACCGGGTCACAGCAGGCCCTTGATATATTATCAAAACTGTTCATTGATCCCGGTGATTGTATTATTTGCGGATTACCCTCTTATCTCGGGGGAATTTCCTCTTTTAATGTATATGGGGCTGAAATGCACGGGATCAGGTTCGATGAGAACGGAATGAGGCCCGATGAGATGGAAAAAACACTCAGGGATCTCAGAGACAGTAATAAAAAGGTAAAATTCATTTATACCATTCCGGATTTCCAGAACCCTGCAGGAATCACTATGCCTGAATCCCGAAGGACTGAAATACTGCAACTGGCATCTGAATACGACGTGCTGGTTGTTGAGGACAGCCCTTACAGGGATATTCGTTTTGAAGGAAAGGCCATGAAACTCATTTATGAGCTTGACAATGACGGAAGGGTTATCACTCTGTTCACCTTTTCAAAGATTCTTGCCCCGGGCTTCAGGATCGCCTGGCTGATAGCCAGCCCCGAAATAATAAATAAATTCATTATGGCCAAACAGTCGGCTGATATCTGCTCACCTGTTCTCGTGCAAAAGATCATAGCCGAATATATGAAGAGAGGGCTGCTGGAAAAAAATCTTATTAATACCATAAGGCTCTATAAGGCACGCCGGGATCACATGCTGGAAGCCTTCAAAAAATACATGCCGGAAGGCGTCAAATGGACAAGGCCTGAAGGAGGATTGTTCCTTTTCCTTACACTGCCTGAAGAAATAGATGCCGATGAAGTGTTCGAAAAAGCTGTAGAAAATAACGTGGCATTTGTAAAAGGCTCGGTTTTTTACTGCAATGATTGCGGAAAAAATACCATGAGAATCAATTTTTCATATTGCGACAAGGACGAAATCACCAGGGGCGTCAGGCGACTGTCGGATGTAATATCCGGATTCATAAAATAATAATGAGGCGGTTATAATGGGAATATCGGTAATTATAGTAAACTATAATGTAAGACATTTCCTGGAACAATGCCTTGTTTCAGTATTCAGGGCGTTGGAAGATATTGATCATGAAGTTATTGTCGTAGACAACAACTCAACCGACGGCTCCGTATCGCTGATAAAAAGAAAATTCCCTGAGGTTAAGCTTATAGTCAACAGGGAGAATATAGGCTTTGGAGCAGCCAATAATAAGGCATTGAAGATCGCTAAAGGACGGTATATACTGTTGCTCAATCCCGATACTGTTATAGAAGAATCGACTATTCGCCAGTGTGTGGATTTTATGGAGGAACATCCTGACGCAGGTGCGGCAGGCGTAAAAATGATTGACGGGAAAGGCAGATTCCTGCCCGAATCAAAAAGAGCCCTTCCCGATCCGGCAACCGCTTTTTACAAAATTTTCGGAATCAGCAGGGTCTTCCCTCATTCAGGCAGGTTTAACAAATATTACCTTGGTAACCTGTCGGAAGATGTTATTCAGAAAATTGAGGTATTAACGGGGGCCTTCTTTTTTACACGTAAAGAAATACTTGACAAGGTCGGATTCTTTGATGAGTCATTCTTTATGTATGGCGAAGATATAGATCTGAGTTACAGAATACTAAAAGAAGGCTACAGCATCTATTACCTTCCCGAACCTTCTATTATACACTATAAAGGAGAGAGCACCAGTAAAGGAACCCTGAATTACGTAATCCACTTCTACAGGGCAATGATGATATTCATCCGGAAACATTTTTCAGGGAAGAATATCAAACTGCTGATCTGGATTATGAATATTGCCATCTTTTTAAGGGCTTCCCTGTCTTATATAATATCTGTAATAAGGAAAACCATATTGCCGGTTATTGAATATACTGCATATTTATTATCATATCTGATGCTTACAGGATTCTGGGAAACATATTCATTTAATACTGAATATGACTATCCCCCGGTACTGAGGCATATCATCCTTCCGGTTTATACACTGGTATGGATAGTTGCTACAGCTCTTTTCAAAGGATACAATAAACCGCTAAGCATCCCTGCCGCTTACAAAGGTATATTTACAGGATCGGTTCTCATTCTTGTTATTTATGCCTTGCTCCCTCTTGAATTGAGATTCTCGAGAGCCCTTATAATGCTTGGTACGGTTATGGCACTCCTGCTATCAACAGCTATACGTGCTATTGCAGGAATAACAGGATGGGCAGATGTAAAAGGAATAAGTAAGAGACCCAGGAACGTATTGATTATCAGCAAAGAAGACGAATATATAAAAATAAAAAGGATCATTGAATCCTGTAATGAGGCTTATAATATTTCAGGCCGCGTAAGCCCGTCCAATACTGAAGCCGGACCCGACACGCTGGGTAACCCCGGAAATATTGATGAGGTTATAAGGATCAATAGTATTGACGAGATTATTTTCAGCTCAAACGATCTAAGTACAGGAGAGATAATAGAGACTATGAAAAAACTGGCCGAATCGCCGGTATTGAAGAAAATTGCCCGAACAGAATCCGAATATGTGATCGGGAGCAATTCAAAACTTCTCAAGGGCGAGATATATTCATTGGAAGTAGGTAGAATTTATTGAAACATTTTCTTTTTTATTTGTTTTATATTTAGACACTGAATTTAATACGTAAAATGGGAAAAATCGAGATTTTTTTACCGGCAATGGGTGAAGGTGTGATCGAAGCAACTATAACCAAATGGCTTATCAGTGAAGGAAGCAAGGTCGAAGAAGACGACCCGGTGGTGGAAGTGGCAACTGATAAGGTAGATACTGAAATACCTGCTCCGGCCTCAGGAATACTTAGGGATATAGCCTTTAAAGAAGGCGATATTCCAAAGGTGGGCGATGTACTGGCTTATATTGAGAGTGATTCACTCGAAACATCATCTGAGAAATCGGCACCGGAGGTTGAAAAGGATTTCAGAGAAGTAAAAAAAGCATCCTCTGCTTTCATTACACAAAAGGATGAAGAGAAAAAAACAGCCGAAGGACTAAAAAGCAGAACGCCAGGCGATAAATTCCTGTCCCCGTTGGTCAGGAAGATAGCAGAAACAGAGAACCTGAGTTATAATGAACTGGATAAGGTCAAAGGGACGGGGATGGATGGAAGAATAACAAAGGATGATGTGCTGAGCTACATAGCATCGCGTTATAGCCAGGCTAAACCGGTAAGGGAGGAAGTTGAGGATAAGTCCGTAGCAAAAACAGCCGTATCTGAGGCTCCGCCAATGACTGCTGAAGGAGATGAGATCATTGAGATGGACCGTGTGCGCAAAATTATTGCCGAACATATGGTCAGATCCAAACATACATCACCTCACGTTACATCATATATTGATGTGGATATTACCGATATAGTCAAATGGAGAGAAAAAGTAAAGGATAAATTCCATGACCGCGAAGGGATAAAACTCACGCTTACCCCGATATTTATTGAAGCTACGGCACGTGCTGTCAGACAGGTACCCATGATCAATGTTTCAGTAGACGGAGACAGAATAATAAAGAAGAAAAATATAAACATAGGAATGGCAACAGCTCTGCCCGGAGGCAACCTCATCGTACCGGTCATAAAAAAGGCTGATGAGAAAAGCATCCTGGGGCTTGCCCGCGAGGTAAATGACCTTGCCGTAAGAGCCAGAAACAATAAGCTGAAGCCGGAGGAAATAACGGGTGGAACATTCTCGGTAACTAATTATGGTACTGCCGGCACTCTTATGGGATCACCCATTATCAATCAGCCGCAGGCAGCAATTCTTGGTATCGGTGCCGCAAGAAAAATGCCGGTAGTAATTGAATCCCCCTCAGGCGATCTCATAGGTATCCGTACCATTGTATACCTTTCGCTAAGCTATGACCATCGTGTAATTGACGGGGCGCTGGGCGGATTATTTCTTAAAGTATTAAAGGAGAACCTGGAAGGATTTGTGCAGAACAAATCAATACAGGACCTGGCACTTTAACCTGTAGCCCATGAAAAAACAAATAATGGGTCGAATTTTTCTTGACCCATTTTTTTTTATAATTCTCTTAATATTTAGTAGTTTTGGGAAAATGAAACCTAACGCAGATGAACAGACAGGCTATTAAACTCCTACTGATTGCCCTATTATTAAGTTCAGCTACAATATCAGCGCAAAGCAGGAGGGAAATCAAGGATATGTTTTTTGAGGCCGAGTCCTGGATGTTGTTCGAGGAATACCCCGAAGCGCTCCCTCTTTACCTGGATCTGCTGGATATCTACCCTGAAAACTATAACTATAAATACAGGATCGGGGTCTGCTATCTTAATACACCGGGAGAAAAAGAAAAAGCATTACCATATCTGCAGGGTGCTGTTCAACATATTAACCTGAAATACAAGGAAGGCCGTTTCAAAGAAACAGAGGCCCCCTATGATGCCCTGTTCTACCTCGCAACAGCATACAGAATAACAAACCAACTGGATAAGGCAATTGAAACATACGGTTCCTTCTACAGGGGCATGGATCATAAAATGTATGATTCAACAATCGTAAAGCTGCAAATTGAAGCCTGCAGAAATGCAAAAGAGCTTATGAAAACCCCCCTTTACCTCAAGCGTGAGAACCAGGGGGAATTTATAAACGACCAGAGATCAGATGTCAGTCCGGTAGTATCAGCCGATGAAAAAACAATAGTGTTTACACGGGAATTGCCCTTTTATGAAGGTATATTCTATTCAAAAAAAGTTGATTCGGTATGGTCTCCTCCCGTACAGATACAGGAAGAGTTGCTGATTGACGACGGTTATTCAACGTGCCTGTCACATGACGGAACAGAGTTGTATATCTACAGGGACGACGGCTATGACGGAAATATTTACGTCAGTAACTACGTTGACGGACGATGGACGCCGGCTGAAAAACTTAACGAAAACATAAACACCAAATACTGGGAATCGCATGCATGCATCTCAAACGACGGCAAGAAACTTTACTTTACAAGCAACCGTAAAGACAGCTACGGCGGGCTGGATATTTATGTATCCGAAAAAGACAGCCTGGACAACTGGGGACCGGCCGTGAACATGGGGCCTGTTATCAATACGCCGTTTAACGAAGAGACACCTTTCCTCGGCAGCAGCGACAACGTTCTGTTCTTTAGCTCCAGAGGGCACTTTAACATGGGAGGCCATGATATTTTCTATTCAACAAAAATGGAAAACGGCCAGTGGTCTGTCCCTGTCAATATGGGATACCCGGTTAATACTACTGATGATGATGTGTTTTTCTCACCTGTAGGCGAGGGATATCTGGCATATGTTTCAATGTTTGACCCTAATGGTTTTGGGATGGAGGATATTTACAGGGTGGAAGTATTCTCCGAAGAACATCCGAGAAAATTCTATGTCAGAGGAATGGTAAAACTTAAGGACCTTTTAAGCCAGTACAGCGACAGCGTGAAAATTTATGCACTCGAAAAGTCTAACATGGATACACTGGTAGCTGTATACTCTGATCCCCGTACCGGCCGGTATGAGTTCGAAATACCACAAGGGGATTATAAAGTTGTATATCAGTCTGATGGTTCCGAAAAAATTGAAAAAGACCTGAGAATAGATCTGATACACCCCTCCGACAGCATTCTGATGCCTGAAGAACAACTACATAAAACAGACTTCATTGCTGAAATAGAAATACCGGTTGTATTCGACTCACTTATATACAGCCGGGGTGATACTGCCATGTTTGACCTTACACTTGAACCCAATTCAATACTGACCGTTGAACACTGGCAGGGCGACAGCCTGATTAAAACAGAAGAATTCTATATTAACGAACCGTCATTTAACTATAAAACTGAAGCAGTCACAGGTGATAACAAACTTAAATTTACTATCAGGGACCGGTTCAACAATGTCACTATAAAAGATTTTGAGTTCCTTGCCAGTGAACCTGAAATTAAGCCGGAGATTACAGAACCGGTTACTGAACCCGATCCACAGGTACTGCTTGCTCAACAGAGAGCTCTTGACAGTCTTAAGGCAACTCAGACAAAAGAGACTGAATCTATCGACCGCATGGGTCAGATCATAACTGAAGTAAGTGAAACAGATAATACAATTAAAGAAGCTATTCTGAAAACAAATGAAAAACAGATCAAGAAAGCAGGAGAATGGCTTGAATCATTGTATTCGGTGGCAATAGAGGACGGTGCTGAAAAAGAACTTCTTACAAAGCTTATCGCTGCTATGTCTGCCGAGTCTGGAAACAGCGCCGAAGAATATCTGGACAGGCTTGTACAGTATGCAGATCATAACCTGAAAGCATCACTGGAAAAGATAGATCTCGATGAACTTAAAAAACACAGCCCCGAGGAAATAATCAGCTACCTCCTAAGCAATACAGACAGGCTTGGCTATACAAAGGACGAAGTATTTGAAGCATTCTCGAAAATAATAAACGCTACCGATAAGACGGCAGAAGAAATTGTTGACTATATCCAGTCCGGTAAAGGAAGAAAGCTGTGGGTTCTGTGGATAATCCTGGGAGGAGTGGCTGTTACTGTAATAATTTTCGGAGCCGGAAAAAAAAAGAAAAAAAATGATTAAATAATAACAATATGAATGTCTGGCTTTATATATATTAATTCAGGTTTTTATATTCTTATTAATTTAATATTTTTGTTATAATCAAATCTCCCGGGATATGACTCGAATATTAACAAGTCTGATTCTTTTTACAATCATTGGCAGTAACATTTACTCCCAGAATTTTAAGAAAGATCAGGAAACATTTCTGGAAGCTGAGTACTTTCTTATGTTTGAAGATTATACCGATGCTCTGCCTTACTATCTGGAACTATTTAAAGCCTATCCGGATAATCATAACCTTTCCTACAGGATTGGAATATGTTACATGGGAATAGCCGGACAAAAAAACAAAGCTATAGAGTATCTTGAAGATGCTGCAAAATACTCCGGCGCATCGTATAAGGAAGGGTCGCTGCGTCAGGCAACCTCACCCTATACGGCCTGGTATTTCCTGGGTAACGCATACAGAATAAACTACCAGTTCGACAAAGCCAAAGAAGCATATAAGAAATACAGGGAAACATTACTCGATGATGACACCGATAATATATTGTTCATTGAACATCAGATCGATGTCTGCGATAATGCTAAAAACCTGATGAGCAAACCCGTAAAATATGATGAGGAAAATATCGGGGAACAGTTTAACGACTCAAACAGTAACTTTAATCCTGTGATATCAGCCGACGGACTACGGTTTGTGTATATGTCTTCTCTCAAGTTTTACGATGCCGTCTTTTTTTCGTTCAGGGAGAAAGGAAGATGGAGCCCTCCTGTTAATATCACCCCTGATCTGAAATCCGACGGTGACCTTTATATATCCTGCCTTGCCGATAATGGTAACACACTTTATATGTCGAAAGACAATAATGACCAAAGCGACATATATCTAAGCCGCTACGACGGCATTAAATGGTCGGCTGCAGAGCCTCTATCCGGAAATATAAATACAAACTACTGGGAATCTCATGCTACTGTTTCTGACGACGGGTCAGCAATGATCTTTTCATCCGACAGACCAGGAGGAATGGGAGGTCTTGATCTGTATGTATGTTACAGGAACGAGAAAGGGGAATGGGGAAAAGCAATTAATCTGGGGCCTGAAATAAATACACCGTTTAATGAAGACAGGGCTTTTCTTGTTAATAACGGGAAGCAACTGTTTTTCTGCTCACAGGGTCATTATAATATGGGTGGATTTGACCTCTTCAGGTCTGACATGCTTGATAACGGGAAATGGTCAAAACCGGAAAACCTGGGTTACCCCCTCAACAGTTCGGATGACGACTATTTCTTTATGCCTGTAGGGGACGGAAGTACAGGTTATATTTCAGTGCTCAGGGAAGGAAAAGGTTTTGGTAAGGAGGATATATATAAAATAACATTTAAGTAAGCCTGCTATGCATAGAAGTCTTATTACTGTCATAATTCTCCTGATTGCTGTTAATATCAATGGGCAGAATGACGATCTCCGCGAAATATTTGTGGAGGCTGAATCACATTACCTGTACGGAGAATATGAACTGGCAAACCCGCTCTACATCATTCTTGACGAATATATGCCGGGAAATGCCAATATCAAATTTAAAATAGGTAATTGTTATCTGCATATTCCCGATGAAAAAACAAAAGCCATACCATACCTTGAAGATGCGGTGAAGAATTCCAGCTATGATGCCAACTCCGAATCTTTCAGGGAAACCAGAGCTCCGCTTGAAGCATATTTTGCGCTTGCCTCTGCATACAGGATCAATTATGAATTTGAAAAAGCACTGGGCACATATGCTAAACTCAATGAACTGATGCCCGACAAAGGAGAACTGGAAAATGCAGACTTTATCGACCAGCAGATACGCGCATGCAGAAATGCTATGACATCCGTTGAAAAACCCGTTGACTTCAGTAAGGAAAGCCTGGGTCCGGACATAAACCTGGGCTCGGTTAATATTAACCCAACTGTCAGCGGCGACGGGAACACACTGGTCTATACTGAAAAAAGAGGTCTTGAAAATACTATATATTATGTTAAGAAAGAAAGAGGTGAATGGGGCGAACCTGTAGATATTACAGCACAACTCGGCGGGGATACCGACTGCAGTTCCAACTCGCTGAATTATGACGGCACTGAACTATACCTGTACAAAAATGATAATTTCGACGGAAACATATATATGTCGACATTTGAAAACGGGTCATGGTCAAGAGTACAAAAACTGAACAGGAATATAAATACAAAGTTCTATGAATCCCATGCTTCAATATCATCCGGCGGAGACAAACTGTATTTTACATCAAACAGGGACGGTGGAGAAGGAGGCCTGGATATATATGTATCCGAAAAAGACAGTAAGGGAGAATGGGGAAATCCCAGAAACCTGGGATCAGCAATAAATACTCCTTTTAATGAAGACACACCCTTTATAACCAATAATGACTCCATCCTGTTCTTCAGCTCCGAAGGCCACACTAATATAGGGGGATATGATATCTTCAGATCAAGACTCATAGGTGGTATATGGAAAAGCCCTTCCAATATCGGCTACCCTGTCAATACACCTGACGATGACCTGTTCTTCTTTCCATATATTAACGGGCAAAATGCCTTTTATTCAATGGTAACAGGATATAAGGAAAAAGATATTTATTATATCAATCTGGGTGAGAAGCAGTCAATACCTACTTTTGAAATAAAGGGAGTGCTCAGCCTGAGTGATACAATAATAGAATTTACTGATGACTACAGGATAATACTGTACAGTAATTCATCTGAAGATACCCTGGACGTCGGTTATCCCAACAAAACATCCGGGCATTACAGCTTCCTTGTTAAACCTGATATCTACAGCCTTACCTATGAAGGACCTGCATACATACCTGTTACCAGGGAACTTACTATACTTGAGGATCACCCTTCAAAAGAGGAAATAATCAACATTACACTTGAACCCGACACTAACTATGTGGCCGAAATACCTGAAGAATTTGAAAAACTTGATTTTTCCAAAGTCACTGTTATAGATGAGATAGACTCATCAATACTGGTTACCGATGTTATTATAAAAGATGTAAGTGATTCCGACTCAACCAATGCTGATGTTCTGTATTACACCATTCAGCTTATGGCTCTTTATAATCCTGTCGATGTGAGCTTCTTTAAGAATACCAGGGTAACTGTAGTGTATAACGATGACGACCGTTTCTACAGATATACAACCGGCCAGTTCGAGACTAAGGGTGAAGCTTACACAAGAAGGGATGAGCTTATCAGGCAGGGTTACCCTGAAGAAATATTTGTAAAAACCGTCTTCAGGGGGAACAGGGAATGAATGCCGTCAGGTTCTCTATAATTACTGTTTTTCTTTCTATTTGCATACTTAATATTACTGCCCAGGATGAATTGTCCGACATCAGACTTATTACAAGACTGACAAATGAGGCAGACGGATATTTCATATATGATGAAAACTACACTGAAGCTGCCAGTATATATGAGAAGCTTATGGAGACACAACCCGGCAATCATAATCTGAATTATAAGCTGGGAGTATGCTACCTCAATATGACGGGCAAAAAGAAAAAAGCACTTGAACTGCTCGAATATGCTTCATCATCATGGGTTGACGATCCTGCTTATTCAACTCTTGGCGATAAATCACCTATTGATGTAAACTATTACCTGGCATTTGCATATCAGGTAAACATGGAACTCGAAAAAGCTGTTGAAAGCTATAAAAAATACCGTAACCTTCTAAAAGTCACGAAGGCAGGGGAAATTGAGTATATAGATATACAGATAAAAGCATGTCTTACTCTGCTGTCAGCCGACACCAGCATGATGATCTCCAGAGAACTGCTGGCGCCATGGCTAACAGATTTCCGTAATGCCATAAATCCGGTTATCTCAGGTAATGATTCTGTATTTGTCTTTACTGTAAAAGAGAAGTATGAGAACAGGATATATTGCTCATATAAAAATACGGGCTCATGGTCAGTGCCTGAAAATATCAGTGACGACCTCGGTAATTATAAGGATATGTATACCAATTCGATAACCAAAGATGGTAAAACACTGGTTATATCCCGTAATAACGGTATCAGAGGAGATATTTACCTGTCGCACCGGATAAACGGTAACTGGAGCCGACTTGATAAATTTGGAAAGAATGTGAACACAAAATACTGGGAGTCTCATGCCTGCATCAGTAACGATGGTACCATGCTGTATTTTGCAAGCAACATGCCCGGCGGCTACGGCAGTCTGGATATATACAGTGCAGAGCTTGATGATAAATTCAATGCATCTCAGCCCGTAAATCTGGGCCCTGTCATAAACACCTCTCTCGAAGAAAATACCCCGTATTATGACAGTAAAACCGGAACACTCTATTTTAGTTCTACCGGTCACGAAGGCTTTGGCGGTTACGATATCTTCTACTCCCGTAAAGACAGGACCTGGTCATATCCCGTACATATACCATATCCAATTAATACCACATCGGACGATCTTAATTTTGTACCACGTGCAGAAGGGTCCGGAATATTAAGCATACCCCCTGATGACACTTCTTCATTCAGTAATATATATATTGTGGGTATACTGGGAAAAGCCGTATCCGGACATATTACTGCCATGGGGAATGTGTCTCTTGAAGACGGACTGGATATAATTCCTTCACAACTGGAAATATCAGTATATGCCGCAGGAAAAGACTCCCTGCTTGCATCTGTCAGAGCCGACTCATCAGGAAGCTTCAGTTCAGAATTGCAAAAAGGAATGTTTGACTTTATCTTCAGATACCCGGGATATATTACTGATACGGTGAACTTGTGTATTCCGGAGTCATATGAACAAAAGGATATATATATTACCGGTAATCTGATACCTGAAAAGGTTGCAAGCGGTGAATTTCTTGCTATCAGGAATATTCTCTTCGGCTTCGACAGTACCGGACTTAAAAGAGAAGCCAAAATTGAAATTGAAAAAATTATACCTGTTCTTCTCTCCCACCCCGACCTGAATATCATAATCGAAGGATATGCCGATGCTATCGGAAGCGCTTCATATAATAAAAAGCTCTCCATGGAAAGAGCGGTAAAAGTAAGGGATTATCTGGTTAAGGCGGGTATTGATATAAACAGACTCAGTACAAAAGCGCCTGGTGAAGTGAACTTTATTACTGACAATTTCACACCCAATGGAAAAGACAATCCCACCGGACGCATATACAACCGCAGAGTAAGCATCAATATTAAAAATAACGGTTATCTGTTGCCTGTTGAATCATATCTCAATGTACCTGTCCATCTTAAGAAGCCTTATAACTACGGTTTCTATGTGGTTATAAAGGAATCCGCCACTCCGCTTTCAGCCGGATTCTTCAGTACCTTCGGGATAAGCCAGTTCTCATTCATCAACGAATACCGGCTAAATAACAATTATATATATGCTCTCGGCGGATTCAGGACAAGACTTGATGCTCTCTCCTGCCTGACCGATCTCACAGATAAAGGATTCAAAAATTCATATATAATAACCGAATATGACCTTCCCGAATCATCAGCCCCGCGGAAAGAACTGCCTGAGCTTTATACTATTCAGATCCATGCTCTTAAGAATAAAGCATCAGGAGATTTCAGAGGACTTGAAAATGTCAGGGAAGTAAAAAGTGCAGATGGTTTCTACCGTTATATCATTGGTGAATACCAGGGTTATTCAAGGGCAAGACAGGCTCTTTCCGTGATACATGATGCCGGTTACGGATCAGCTTTTATTAAGGCAATTGATATACTTGAAAAACAAACACTTCAGGATAGACATGATGATCTGCGATAAAATAAAATTAAGGGCTCCCGAACCTGAAGACCTTGATCTTCTTTATGATTGGGAAAACGACCCTGAGACATGGCTGGTAAGTAGCACACTTAGCCCGTTTTCAAAGTATACACTCAGAAAATATATAGAAAATTCGAATAAATCCGTTTTTGAGACAGGCCAGATAAGATTCATGATAATTATCGGAGACAGCGGAAAGACGATCGGAACCGTCGATATCTTTGATTTCGATCCGTTTAATCTGCGTGCAGGAGTAGGCATACTTATTGCTGAAAAGGATGAGAGGAGAAAAGGCTTTGCAAGAATGGCTTTGCAATGTGTTCTGGACTATTGCTTTAACCATCTTAAGCTTCACCAGGTTTATTGCAATATTACCGAGGAGAATAAACCTTCCGTTTCCCTGTTCGAAAAACTGGGCTTCATTAAAATAGGTGTTAAAAAAGACTGGCTCAGAGAAAAAGATGGCTTCAGCAATGAACTACTTTACCAGATAATCAGTCCGTCATCCCGAAAGGATGTTCAATATCCGTAGTAACCATCCCTCCCAGCATTCTTGCTCCATCTTCAGTTACAACAAAACAATCTTCAATCCTTATACCGAATTCCCCGTAAATATATATACCCGGTTCATTACTGAATATCATCCCGGGTTGTAATATGAAGGGATTATCCTTAACAAGATATGGATATTCATGATAGTCCATTCCTATACCATGACCCAGCCTGTGAGCAAAATATTTATAACCGGGACCGAAACCTGCACCCTCTATCACCTTTCTTGCCGCTTTGTCTATTTCTCCTGCCTGTATTCCTGGCTTTATTGCATTATGAGCCTCATGCTTGGCTTCCAGAACAACATTAAAAACCTCCCTCTGCCTGTCACTGGGTTTTCCAAATACTATGGTACGGGTAACATCACTCCTGAAGCCTTCGATAATACAACCTCCGTCAACCAGCACAATATCCCCTTCGTGCAGATTCCTCACCTGATTGGTACCATGCGGGAAAGCAGAAGTGAAACCGAAACTGGGGCCGCCACTACCGCTGGTTCCCATTTCCGAATGTGCAAACCTTATATGTTCTGCAAGCTGTTCTTTTGTCATCCCTTCCTCCAACCGGCTGAATCCGTATTTGTAAGCCTTCTTGGTAATATTATTTGCCAGTTCCATAAAGCCTATCTCTTTTTCCGACTTAACAGCCCTTACCATGTTTACAGCCAAGCTGCCATCAAGTATATCTGTTCGCAGAGATCTTTGAAATCCTTCTGAGATAAAGCTTCTTACGGAAGGCCCAACCGCTACTTTCCTCTTGTCTATATTAAGATCCGCGACAATACCGGCCATAACAGTGTATGGGGATTCATGTTCGGCCCATGTCCTTATCTCATGACCCTCCGGTATCTGTTCTTTTGCCCTTTCAAGCTCAAATTCAGGACAGATCCATACAGGTTCTTTCTTCACATTAATAACGGGTCCGAAGGTCCTTTCACTCAGCCACCACGACAAATTGAAAAAGTAAGAAAGGTTCGTACTACCCTCGATAAACAAAGCTTCGATATCCTGCTGAATCATCAACTCGAGTAACTTCTCATATCTCCTTCTATAATCCTGCTCGTTCAGAGGTTCAATATTTCCAACCTCGCTTACAAGGCCATGGTCAGTACTACCGGTGCTATTTTCGACACATGATTTCAGGAAAGGGCTTACAAAACCGGTACCTGCTATGGTTAATCCTCCGATTTTAATAAACTCGCGACGGGTATTCTTCATTTTGAGAGGTATTTGTTGTTTTCATAAAGGTAACTTATTCCTAAATGTAATAAAATGTTTATCAGCAGGTAAAAGCCGGCATCTTAATAACAGTATAAATAAATGCGGGATACTTATTTATATAAGTAATAATCAATACATAAATAATATATTTCACCATAATTCGTACTTTTAAAACAAAAACACATCATGATAACAACAACAACTGATTCGATTCCGGGTAAGGAAATAATTGAAATTATTGGTATATCACGCGGAAGCACTGTAAGGGCCCGTAACCTTGGCAAAGATTTTTTTGCAGGACTGAAAAACATAGTAGGCGGTGAAATACATGAATATACGGAACTACAGGCACAGGCAAGGGAACAGGCCCTGCAAAGGATGATAGAGGATGCTAAAAATCTTGGAGCAGATGCTGTTATTAACATCAGGATGCACACTTCAATGATAATGCAGGGATGCTCAGAGATACTTGTTTACGGCACAGCCGTTAAACTGAAATAAAATACTGAAAATGAAATCGATCCGTTGAATAAACATACGGCAAACATTATTTACATTCTTCAGAAATACTTCTGCAAGTTCAAAAAAAGTGTTATAAATAGTTAAAAAAAACTTCATGTGTTAAATAATATTCCGTTACCTCCTATTATTTTCTAAATTTGCTTGTTTAGCAACCTGGGTTTTGAAAAAAAAAGTCATCTCCATATTATTTATTTTTATTCTGCTCTCACCTACGGTAGCCTATTACTGGTTACAATATAAAAAATCGATGGTTAAGATCAGTGTCGGGAGGAATATTGAAAGCGGAATTGAAGAAGTGGATCTGGTATTACTTGGGTTTACAATTGAAGAAACACAAACAGAATTACGCTGGGGACATTCAAGGGAATTTGAGTATAACCATCAGATGTATGATATCGTTGAGTTGAAGACTGTAAATGACAGTATATATTACTGGTGCTGGTGGGACATTGCCGAAACACTGCTGAATAAACAGATAAGTGATCTTGGAAAATACTCGGTTGATAATGAGCAACAAAAAAACGATAATAAGGAGCACCTTAATAACTGGTTCAAGACACTCTTCTTTCATACTCCCGGTGAATGGCCGGTTAATATAAAGAGCCTGAATGTGAGCAGACCTGTTTTAAGTGACTTTTTTTATCTCTCCCCAACTATCCCTCCACCTTATCCTCCCCCTCAGGCAGTCTGAAAACCCTAAAGTTCCAAATCCTTTTCAGCCCGTTATAACGGGCGATTATTAACAAAAACCAGATTTTTCAAGATGAAAAAAATATTTTTCTTATGGATATTGGGTTTGAGTTTTATTATTACAAACGCCCAAACCATAACCATCAAAGACAGGGATAGCCAGAAACCACTGGAACTGGCAACCCTGACAAGCGAGAACCCTGCCGCATTTGCAATCACGAATGCAAAAGGTCAGGCCGATGTGTCGGCATTCATAGGATCTGACAGGATTGATATACGCACCCTCGGATACAAAACCTTAACATTAAGCTACAGCGATCTTGAAGCCGGATCATTTATCCTTTTCCTTGATGTGTCGAATATTAACCTCGATGAGGTGGTTGTTTCAGCCACCAGATGGAGGCAATCGACAAGCGAGGTGCCAGCCAGGGTAGTATCCGTATCGCCGGCAGACATAAGTTTACAAAACAGTCAGACAGCCGCCGATCTGCTTGGCATTTCCGGCATGGTCTATGTCCAAAAAAGTCAGCAGGGAGGTGGAAGCCCTATGATAAGAGGTTTCGCAACAAACAGACTATTGTACACAGTTGATGGTGTCAGAATGAATACTGCTATCTTCCGTGGCGGTAATATTCAGAACGTTATAAATATTGATCCGTTTGCAGTGGAAAATACCGAGGTACTCTTCGGTCCCGGCTCGGTGATCTACGGAAGTGACGCCATAGGCGGTGTGATGAGCTTTCAGACATTGAACCCTGTATTTTCATTAGATGACAAGCCTTTAGTAACGGGGAAAGCCGTAACACGCTATTCTTCTGCCAATAACGAAAAAACAGGACACTTCGATGTCAATATAGGCTGGAAAAAATGGGCACTGACAACAAGCTTCAGCAGTTGGGACTATGATAACCTGCGTCAGGGGAGTCATGGTCCGGACGATTATATAAAAGACTACTATGTTCAGAGGCAGGACAGCATAGACAGGGTGGTTACCCAGGACGACCCCTTGTTACAGATACCCTCGGCATATTCACAGGTCAACCTGATGCAGAAGGTACGCTTCAGACCTAATGAAAAATGGGATATACAATATGGATTTCATTATTCGGAAACATCCCCTTACGGAAGATATGACAGACATAACAGGATGCGAAACGGCACAGCCCGGTATGCCGAATGGAATTACGGGCCTCAGAAATGGCTCATGAACAACCTTACCATTAATCATAATTCAAACAATGTCCTGTACGACAATGCCGTACTGCGACTGGCACAGCAATCTTTTGAAGAAAGCCGCATAGACCGTTCCCTGAATAAAGACACCCGCAGTATCCAGACTGAAAATGTTGAGGCATATTCAATCAACCTCGATATGATGAAAAATACAGGGAGCAAGAACTCTCTCTATTACGGACTGGAATATGTAATTAATGATGTTACTTCCACTGGGATCGAGGAAGATATCTCTACAGCAACAAGTGAAATAAGTTCGTCAAGATACCCTCAGTCAACCTGGTCGTCAATAGCAGCATATATTAATGATGAATTAAAGCTGTCTGATAAGTTCACCCTGCAGGCCGGATTAAGGTACAACCAGTTCATTCTTGATGCTGAGTTTACCAACCCCTCCTTTGAATTCCCTTTCACAACAGCAAATATTAATAACGGAGCACTTACAGGAAGTATAGGCGGAGTGTTACGTCCTTCGGAAACACTGGTGCTGAGTGCAAACTTCGGAACAGCCTTCCGTTCACCAAATGTTGATGATGTGGGCAAGGTATTTGATTCAGAAGCAGGTTCAGTAGTGGTACCTAATCCTGATCTGGAAGCCGAATATGCTTACAATTTTGACCTTGGGATAAGCAAGGTTTTCGACGATGTTCTAAAACTCGACCTTACAGGTTATTACACCATATTACAGAATGCACTTGTCAGAAGAGACTTTCAGCTTAATGGACAGGACAGTATTATGTATAAAGGAGTTATGAGCCAGATACAGGCTATTCAGAATGCTGCAGTAGCTAAGGTGTACGGAGTACAGGCCGGGCTTGAAATAAAACTGCCTGCAGGCTTCAGCATCTCATCCGATCTGAATTACCAGAAAGGAGAAGAAGAGCTTGACGACGGCACAACGAGCCCTTCACGTCATGCCGCACCGCTGTTTGGCATATCACGTCTTAATTATCAGTCGGGCAGGCTGAATATACAGTTCTATGCTGTCTATCAGGGCGAGAAAAGCTATGAAGACATGCCTGAAGAAGAAAAGGGAAAAGATGAGATCTATGCCAAAGATCCTAACGGTAATAACTATGCTCCTGCATGGCATACCTTAAATATCAAAGCCATGTATGAGCTTAGTGATGCTCTTTCAATTTCCGCAGGTATAGAAAACCTGACGGACCAGCGTTACCGTCCGTACAGTTCGGGTATATCAGGACCCGGAAGAAATTTCATTTTATCTCTGAGAGCAAATTTCTAAATATATCATAAACAAAATAACCTGCTATCCTTTCGTTCTGAAGAGTGGCAGGTTATTGTATTTATTACCTGATATACTTTTAATTCAGGAAACCCAGGTTTCTTAGAAATGCTGTACGGTCAGGTTTTCTTCCCCTGAAATTAACGTACATTTCCATAGCATCCATTACCCCATTCTTTTCCAGGACATTTTCCCTGAATGATCCGGCTGTCTCCTTGTCAAAAATTCCCTTTTCTTTAAATGCCTCATATGCATCGTTATCCAGTACAGCAGCCCAGTCATATGAATAATATCCCGAATCATAGCCTCCTATTATATGCGCAAAGTAGGTACTTCTGTACCTTGGTTCTATTTCCGGTATCAGTCCTATCGCTTCCATAGTGCTCTTTTCAAATTCAGGAACATTAACTTCAGTATCCTGACCTATTGTATGATAAGCCATGTCGAGGTAACAAGCGGCAAGATATTCTCCTTTTATGAAGCCCTGATTAAAAAAGCTACTGTTCTTTATTTTTTCAATAAGTACATCCGGCATCGGTTCGCCTGTTTCATAATGTAATGCATAAGTCTTAAGCATTTCCGGCTCCGTTACCCAGTGTTCCATTATCTGGCTGGGCAGTTCAACAAAGTCCCATGCAATGAACTCATAGCCATATGTTTTTTTAGAAAACAGCCCGTCAAGTGCATGTCCGAACTCATGAAAAAGGGTGCTTACCTCGTCAAGCGACAGTAATGAAGGCTTATCCCCGCTGGACCTGGTAAAATTCATCACCATTGTCACCACGGGTGAGACTACCTTCCCGTTCTCAATCTTGTGATCCCTGTATGAGCCGCACCATGCACCCTGACTTTTACTTTCACGCGGATGGAAATCCATATATAAGACACCGAGATGATCTCCGTTTTCTTCTTTCACCTCATAGGCTGAGGCTTCTTCATGAGGCTTCGGTATATCTGCTATCTCTGTAAATGTAACACCATACAGTTTATTAGCCAGGGTAAATGCTCCCTGTTTAACATTTTCAAGCATGAAATAAGGTCTTAGTTCATTATCATCAAGATCATATTTTTCCTTGCGCAGCTTTTCTGCATAGTACCACCAGTCGCTGGCCTTTATTTTATAACCATTGCCTTCCCTGTCTGCTATCTTTTGCATTTCTGCAAGATCCTTTTTTGCTGCAGGCAGCGCTGCATTCCACAAAGTATTCAACAGATCGTAAACATTATCCGGATTCCCGGCCATCCTGGGTTCAAGCACAAGGTGTGAATGTGTCTTATAACCCAAAAGATTAGCCCTGTCAGCCCTTATCTCCATTATATCCGCCAGAATCTCCTTATTGTCATAATCATTATTATTGTTAGCCCTGTTCAGATATGCATTATATAGTCTTTCTCTCAGTTTCGGATTAACAGAATACTGAAGTAAGGGTAACATACTGGGTTTTTGTGTAGTAAACACCCATTCACCTTCCAAACCCCGTGCCTGGGCAGCCTCTGCTGCTGCGCTTATAACTGCTTCGGGCAAACCTGCGAGATCTTCTTCTTTACTTATCTCCAGGATATAATTATTAGTTTCGGCCAGTACATTCTGGTCAAACTCAACCTGCAAAACAGAAAGCCTCTGGTTCATCTTTTTCAGTTCTTCCTTATCTTCCGGGTCCAGAGCAGCGCCATTTCTTACGAGATTTTTATATATATTCTCAAGAATGAACTCTTCCTCATTTGTAAGCCCGAATTTTTCCTTGTTATCATATACAGCCTTAACCCTGTCAAACAACCTGGGGTCAAGATTTATCTCATCACTGTGCTGTGCCAGCTTCGGTGATATATCCATCTGTATCTCCTGCAATTCAGTCCCGGTATTGGCACTGCTTAGTCCGGAAAACACATATAACACTTTATTCAGAAGTTTACCGGCATTGTCCAGAGCCGTAATTGTATTCTCAAATGTAGGCTCTTCGCTGTTGCTCAGGATTGCTTCAACTTCTGTCTTTTCTTCTTCCATTCCTTTCTCAAATGCCGGAATATAATGTTCGTACTTTATCAGATCGAATGGAGGCACACCGAAGGGTGTGTCATATTCCGAAAAAAACGGGTTTCCTTTATCCCCGCCTGCCTTATCCTGATTACATGAAACTATTGTAACCAGAAGCAATAATAGTATTGGTATAAGCTTTCTCATGACCTTTGATATTTTTATTTATATTAATTTTTGGGTTCAAAGAATTTACAAAATAACAAGTTTTAAGCAAACTCCATTCAATAATTAAAATAATATTTTCAGGCTAATCCCGTGTGTATTAGGATTAATATTTTGTAGATTTGCACCCTGTTAACGGAGAGATGCCGGAGTGGTCGAACGGGGCGGTCTCGAAAACCGTTGTCCTGAGTAATCGGGACCGAGGGTTCGAATCCCTCTCTCTCCGCCATAGTATTACAGATAAAACCCACGCAAGCGTGGGTTTCTGTTTGAAAAGGCATACCCCGTCAAAAGCTTGCTTTTGTAAGGGAGTATGCCTTTTTAAATAGTAGCACCGTCAGGTGCGTATATCTGGAAATACTATGGAGCTTCCCTACTGCGGATCATGAGGAGATTTGCCCTGTTCCGTCGCAAACGGACAGGGCAAGCGACGAATAATCCCCGCTTTGTTAAAAGCTTACTTTTAAAAGTGGGGGAATGACTGAAATAAAAACCGAAGGTTAAAAAAATAAATACTATGCCCCCAACAGGAAAACCGACCACGGGGAGCTTAATCCCTCTCTCTCCGCCATAGTATTGCAGATAAAGAGACTGTCTGTTTGTGCTTTGTACTTTTTCCTTTTATCTTGCAGTCATGTTTATCCGTAAAGCAAATACTAACGACCTGGAAGCCATTAATAATATTTACAACCAGGTGATACCATATGAAACTTCGACAGCCGACATGGTCCCCTATTCAATGGATGAAAGGGAAAAATGGTGGAATGCCTGTGACAGATCCAGATACCCGGTGTTTGTTGCAGTCGATGCAGCAGAAACGGCAGGCTATTTTTCCTTCAGCCCTTACCGTCCCCGCAGACAGGCAATGAGATATACTGCCGAGATCAGTTATTACGTGCATGAAAAATACAGGTCAAAAGGTATCGGAACCACCCTTATGGACTACGGTATAAAAGAAGCTCCTTATTATAGTTTCAGAACTCTTATAGCTATTCTGCTTGCGCATAATGAAGCCAGTATCAGACTCCTCAATAAATTCGGGTTCAAAGAATGGGGAAGGATGCCACGGGTCGCGGATTTCAACGGTAATGAGAGGGATCATTTATACTACGGACTCAAATTGTGACAAATAAGCAGGCAATCAATGCTTCCCTGTCCATGCCAACAGAATGTAATCTCCTAAACAACTAAACAACTTAACAACTAAACAACTTAACAACTTAACAACTTAACAAATCAACGAATTAACATTGTGTACTGTAGGCTTTTCACTATGCACTTTGCCAGCCTCAGACTTTCAAACCCTTTGTTTTCATAAAAACTGATATCAAACATATTTTTGTTTACAGCAATCCATTATTTTTGTCACAGATTTTGGTGCCATATTTTACATTTTCGTAAAAATGGTGAAAAGGGAATCAGGTGTAAATCCTGAACAGACCCGCTGCTGTAAGCTCTTCCAAAATCTTTGAACAATACTCAATCCACTGTCCCGAAAACCCGGGATGGGAAGGGCGTTCAAAGACAGAGTAAGTCAGAAAACCTGCCAAAATGAATATTTTATTTGGTTTTCGGGGAATAAAACTGAAGGACTCGTAAGAATATGGGACAATAACCGATCCCGCCATCTTTAAAATTCTTCATGTGCTTATTTTCGGCAAGCTGTTGAATATTATTTAACTGGCTGATAATGTTAGACCGGGGATATGTTATTTTTTTGATAATTGCTTTTTTACTCTTTGTGTCATGTCCTGCCAACTCACAAAGCAGGCTTGACAGTATACAACATATAGATGAAGTTGTGGTAACAGCCCGCCGGGTTGAAAAAGAAGTTATTCCTGTCCAGATGCTTAAGGGAAAGGAACTGCAAAAACTAAGCGTACACTCGGTTTCCGATGCCATAAGATATTTTTCGGGAATACAGATAAAGGACTACGGGGGTATCGGAGGCTTAAAGACAGTGAACATCAGAAGCATGGGAAGCCAGCATGTAGGTATTTTTTATGATGATGTTCAATTGGGCAATGCCCAAAACGGTATCATTGATCTCGGCAGGTTCTCTCTTGATAATATGGAATCGGTTTCGGTCTATAACGGGCAAAGAAGCAAAATATTTCAGTCTGCCAGGGATTACGGATCTGCAGGGGCCCTGTATCTGCAGACGAAGAAACCTGCTTTTGACAGTTGTAAAACAACCAATCTCCGGGCAAAAATAAAAACAGGTTCTTTCGGGGTCTTCAACCCATCAATCCTTTTCGAAAAAAAACTCAGGGAATCATTGTCAGGCTCAATAAATGCTGAATACATGCACACCAACGGCAAATACAAATTTACTTATACAAAAAAGGATGGCTATGACACAACTGCAATAAGACAGAACGGTGACGTTGAGGCAATAAGGGTCGAATATGGCTTGAATGGCAAATTAAATAACAATGGGTACTGGGACGCTAAGCTTTATTTCTATAACTCCGAAAGAGGATACCCTGGAGCCTGTGTAAGAGAAGAACCCGGACGCTTTAAAAATCAGGACAGACAATGGGATACCAACATCTTCCTCCAGTCTTCCTTCAAAAAATCCTTTAATAAGTTCAGCACCATGTTCAAATGCAAGTATGCATACGATTACCTGCACTACTTATCCGATCCCGAACTGGATATCTCAACCATGTACATAAATAATCATTATTATCAGCATGAAATATACATTTCGTCAGCCAATCGCTATTTTATCCTCCCCTTCTGGGAAGTTAACATTTCAACTGATTTTCAATGGAACCTGCTCAATGCTGATCTGTATGGCTTTGTCTATCCCCGAAGGTATACCGGCCTGATTGCATTGGCAACTGCCCTGCATTTCGACCGTTTTAAAATTCAGGCAAGTATTCTGGACACTTATGTTCACGAAGAAACCCTTACCGGAGAAAATGCTGCTGACGATAAGAATAAGCTCACTCCAACAGTCATTGCTTCCTTCAAACCATGGAAAACACATGATTTTAACCTGCGTGCCTTTTATAAGCATATCTTCAGGATGCCTACCCTGAATGACCTGTATTATACTTTCATAGGTAACGCAGACCTTGATCCTGAATATACCACTCAATATAACCTGGGAATGACATATTCCACGGAGACATCGCTTAAACACTTAAAAAACATAGAGATACAGCTCGATGCATATTACAACACAGTATCCGATAAAATTGTAGCAATGCCCACATCAAACCAGTTCAGATGGACTATGGTCAACCTGGGGTATGTTGAAATAAGAGGGTTTGATCTTTCTGCTTTGAATAGCTTTAATATTGGTAATGATTTTTTACTGGATGCAAGGATCAGTTATACATACCAGAAAGCTCAGGATTTCACTGATCCTGCAAGTAATTATTACGGAGGGCAAATACCTTACATTCCCTGGCACAGCGGTTCGCTGATAATTAACAGCAGCTATAAAAAATGGGAACTAAATTATAGTTTCATTTATACCGGCGAGCGGTATGAGTCGCAAGCCAATATAGTCGAGAACTATACTCAGCCATGGTATACCAGCGATCTTTCCCTCTCATGGAAAACAAAACGCAATAACCATGATATAAGGCTTACTGCCGAGGTTAATAATCTTTTCAACCAACAATATGAAGTTGTTCAGTGCTATCCTATGCCTGGCATAAATTATAAATTCATTATTACCGTAACAATATGAAAACCAGTGTAAATTATTTTTTCAGATCCAAACCGGAAACAATCGTAATATTATTGGTATTTCCGCTTTTCATTCTTATCCATTCATGCCGGAAAGATGATCCCATCATTAAACCGGATGCTACAGATGTAGGCGCCGGCAGTAATGAAACAGACTCTGTAAGAGGCTTTTTCCTTCTTAATGAGGGAAATATGGGGAGTAATAAAGCAAGCCTGGATTATTTTGACTACGAAACAGGGGTCTATTATAAAAATATCTATGCAGACAGGAATCCTTATGTGACACATGAACTTGGAGATGTCGGTAATGACATACAGATATACGGAAATAAACTATATGCAGTCATAAACTGCTCAAACCTGATTGAGGTAATGGATGTTAATACCGCAGAACATATTACTTCCATTACAGTCCCGAACTGCCGTTACATAGTCTTTGATAAAAATTATGCATACGTCAGCTCATATTCAGGGCCTGTGCTTATCGACCCAAATGCCAGGCTCGGTTATGTCGCTAAAATTGATACTGCCACTTATGAGATTATTGACACCTGTAATGTAGGCTACCAACCCGAAGAAATGGTGATTTATAATAATAAACTGTATGTAGCCAACTCGGGAGGATACAGGGTGCCTGACTATGATAATACTGTTTCGGTAATTGATCTTGAATCCTTCACCGAGACAAACAAGATTATCGCCGGTATTAATCTTCACCGTATGGAGATCGACAACTATGATAATATATATGTTAGCTCACGGGGAGACTATTATGATACGGAGTCTAAGATATATGTTATTGACCCTGATAAAGACAGGGTCTCAGATGTACTTAACATACCTGCCAGTGACCTTGCTCTGTGCGGCGATTCATTATATATATGCAGCACGGAGTTCAACTATGATACAGGATCAACAACCGTATCCTATACTCTTTTTAATACCGGGACTCAAAATGTTGTATCCAGAAGCTTTATAAAAGACGGTACGGAAGATATGATCGAAACGCCTTATGGTATTGCTGTAAATCCTGAAACCAGGGAATTCTTTGTTACTGATGCCGGTGATTATTTAACTCCCGGGACAGTTTACTGCTTCGATGCTGAAGGCAATAAAAAGTGGGAGGCAGTAACAGGTGATATCCCCGCTCATATTGTCTTTACCAGGGAAAGACTCCTCGGTCTGTAAAAAATTGATACTAAAGCACATAAATAATTTTCAAAATCATTTTTAATCAAATAAAACAAATATGAAAAAGTTATTAAATCTGAAAATCCTGTTGTTGGCAGGTTTGACTATAGCTTTCATTCAATCCTGTATCAAGGAGCCTCCGGTCGAAGTCGGGGATCCGGAGATAGGCTTTTCCATGGATGAATACCGTATCAAGGTTGGAAAACAGGATACGCTAAGAGCTAGTGTAACAAATGCTATTGATGCCTTTTACTCATGGAAGTTGGACGGTAATATAGTTTCCACTGATACTTTTTATCTGTTCAACGCGGAACGGATAGGCGAATACTTCCTGACATTCAGGGTAGATGCTGAAAACGGATCGGCTGAAGATCAGGTTAAAGTGACGGTCAGCGATAAGCTTGAACCTGAAATAACAATTAATACGGTTATTGCCACTTACGTTGGTACCGATACCGAAATTTCTCCTGAATCGGTTTTGAACAGTGACGATGCTTCCTATAAATGGAAATCCGACGGGGAACTGGTCGGGGAAGAAAGCACTTATGTATTTAACCGGGACAAAGTCGGCATTTATCACCTGACATTAAAGGTTGAAAACGAAGACGGAGCCGACATGGTCGCGATTACAATTAATGTATTACCAAGTCCGGAGCCTGAGATATTCTTCGATAATGGCAGATACAGGATTGAATCGAATAAAGATGAGATCCGGCGTTTTAGTGTTTGCTACGGGAAAAGTCTGGTGATGGCTCCTGTATTATGCAATATCAGCGACAATGCAAGCTTCCAGTGGTCTGTTGATGGCACTGTTCAAAGTGCCACAGGTGAATGCTTCACTTTTACACCCTCTGCAAAAGGAACATACGAGGTTACTGTAAAGGTAACCGATGGTGAATCAATAGTCAGCACCACAGCTAATGTAGAATGTGTGGATGAGGAAGGCACATATTATCGCGCGAAGGATGAGAACAGTACCTCAATAATAAATTATGTATATGATTTTGTACCTGCCCCCGGACAGTTTATCAATTACCAGGAAGGGACAACAAAGGAATCTGTGCTTAACAACCTGAATGCCATCCCGGCAGTAGCTATGATTGGCGCTTATGGCGGTTACTATATTGTAGGATTTGACCATAGCGTTGATAATTCGGAAGGCGCTGACCTGAAAATTACGGGAAATGCTTTTGCAGGATGGTCTGAGCCCGGCATTGTATGGGTGATGCAGGATGAAAACGGCGACGGACTGCCAAACGACACATGGTATGAACTGAAAGGAAGTGAGTCGGGTAAAGAAGAAACAAAACTGAGATACGCTATTACTTATTATAAACCCGGTGAGCCTAAACAAAATGTATTGTGGACAGATAATCTCGGAAGAATAAGCTCTGTCGACTATAACAGTTATCATTCCCAGGATTATTATTTCCCTATGTTCATCGAAGAAGATTCGTATACATTATGCGGAACATGCCTGGCCTCAACAATGCAGGTGGATGAAATAGAAAGCTCTCCCGGTTATGACTGGGGTTATGTCGATAATTACGGCGACGGAGTAACAGATAATTCACTGTTTTTTATAGAAAATGCCATTCAGGCAGACGGCAGTGAGATAGATCTGCAATATATCGATTTTGTAAAGGTACATACTGCAATGATAGGCAAAGGAAGCGCTGTCGGCGAGATATCATGCGAAGCCGGAACACCTTATGACTATCATCTTTATTAAAAATCTAAAAAATCTGTTATAATGAAAAAGTCAGTACTAAAACAAACTATAATTGCCATACTTGCTGTATGCCTTATTTTTACAGGATGTACGGAAGACCCGTCTATCTTTGACGGACGGGATAATTATATAACTTCCTTTAAGCTTGAAAAGGATGGAAATACATATAACGTTACATTTTATGGCGACAGCCTTATTGTGACCATTCCCGATGACATATCACTGGACGGGGCAACTGTCAACTATTCAATTAGCGAAAATGCATCTATTAATCCCGATCCCGAAACAATAACCGACTGGGATGATGAAATACTATTCGGAGTAACTTCCTATAACGGTAACCGTAAATTATATCAGTACTCTGTAAACAGAAACAGTATAAATGCCGAAGGGACAGTGGTCTTATCAACCCAGGACGAAGTTGATGCTTTCGGCGAGCTTGGCAAAACATCGATAGCAGGTAATCTTGTTATCGGCCGTACCGTTGGTACCGATTCTATTACGTCACTCTCGGCTCTGTCTGAGTTAAAGTCAGTAGGCTATTCTGTTATCATTAATCCTACTTATTCGGGAAGTGATTTTACCGGACTTGACCAGCTTGAGGCAGTCGGCGGTGAAATAAGAATAGATTATATCGAAACACTGTCCGATGTCTCTTTCCCCGGACTTAAAACAGTGGGAGGTATTTATCTCAAAAGCGAAGTTATTACATCAGTACAGTTTAGTGAATTAACAAGTATTTCCAACGATGCAACAATAGACTGCCCCCTGAGTAGTCTGTCTCTCGATAACCTTCATTACACAGGCGGCAGGCTGGAGATACTCGATGCATATTCGAAAGGTGATATTTCTGAGGTATCATTACCATGGCTTGAAGAAGCCGGAGAATTATATTTCGCACGCTTTCCTGAAGCGACAAAGCTTAAATTGCCGGAACTGAAAAGTACAGCAAGATTACATATCTACTACATGCCGTCACTTATGCTGTTACATTGCCCCTTGCTGCATGAAGTCACTGAAATAATTGATATCTATTCACCATCAATTCCCGAGCTAAGCTTCCCGTCCTTAACGCAGGCAGGAGGCATAGACCTGGAAACAAGTGGCCTTCAAAATCTTGACTTGTCTGCACTTACCAGTGTTACTAATGATCTTTATTTACAATATCTGAAGATCAGGAATCTTGATTGCCTGCCTTCTCTTACCTCAGTGGGGGGAATTTTTACTATTTATAACTTAACTAATATGGAGACATTTGTCGCTCCTTCATCACTTACAAGCATAGGTGAGCTTAAATTCTATAATTATAATTCTCCCCCACCTTCTGAGATATATGTACAGGGTCTTGATCTGGGACAGTTAACCCTTGCAAGATCGGCTCTGTCAGAAGGAGTAAAAATAATCGGAGATGATGACTTCCATGGCACTTTATGTATCCAGTATGAATCAGTGTCCAGTGGAATAATCGTAGCATTCCCTGAACTGGAAGGCTTTAGTACAGTCGACTCCCTTTCATTCGGCGGATATCTGAGTACTTCAACTTCAGTTAATGTCGCGGGGATAAAAAAAATAAATAAAGGTTTTCATCTGCCAAACGGTAATGAAACAGGGTTCTACCTTCCCGACCTTGAAGAAGTCGGAGGAGATTTTATTATTAATCATTTTAACAGGGTAACAGATGAAACTATGGAATTTCCAAAGCTTAAGACAATAGACGGTGATTTTGATGTGAAGGTATTATCACAATATGTTCAGACCCTGAGCTTCCCTGCCCTTGAATCGGTAAGCGGCAATTTTACACTCGCTACAGGATATACTGCAACCAGCCTCTCTTCGGCTTTATTTGAATCACTCGAATCAATAGGAGGGATACTTACGATTATGTCATATCCCAATTATTCAAGGTACAATACGCTTATGGATGATCTCGACGGCTTTCTTGCACTTACCAGCGTTGCAGGCGTTAATATAACCAATCAGTCGGCTTTAGCTTCATTTGAAGGCCTTAAGAATTGTATTTCCTCTTTTTCTTCTTTCGAATGGAATGTATCTGACAATGCATATAACCCGACATACGAGGATATGACCTCCGGAAGCTGGACACATGAATAATTTTAACCTACAAATATGGAAATCATGAAATATAATAATATAAAAAAGCTCGTTGTCTTATTGCTTATGGCTGTCCTGTTCTATAACTGTAGCCGCGATGAGATTATTTTTACAGGAGATGATAATTTTATTTCTTCTTTTGAACTGACACAGGGTGATATTATTCTGTATGGCCATATATCTGAAGACAGCATTATAGTAAAAGCTCCTGCCAACCTGTCTCTCGATGGTGCTGAAGTAAGCATTACAATAAGTGAGAATGCTATCGTAAGGCCTTCCCCTTCTGCTGTTACAGACTGGGATCAACCATATACATTTACAATAACATCATATGAAAAAACATCCCATGTTTATTATTATTCTGTTGAAAGGACCAACGTGGTTAATGATGGTGACGTAACACTTATTACGCAAGCCGACGTGGAAGCATTCGCTGCTCTTGAGATTAATGAGATAAACGGGAACCTTATAATAGGGATGTCAACGGGAGAAGATTCAATATCATCGTTGTCTTCCCTGTCGGAACTGAAAATAGTAAACTATGACCTGATAATAAATCAGACCTACAAAGGGACTGATCTGACAGGACTGGAAAATCTTGAAAAAGCAGGATCGGTTCATATTAACAGTCTTGAATATCTCGAAGATGTATCATTCCCTGCACTTGTCAGTATTATGTCTGATCTGACAGTATCTAATAAAAGGATCAAAACACTTGAGTTTCCCGAACTGACTGATGTCGGCAACGGCATTAGGATTTCAAATGCCGATTCACTTGCATCTGTCGATTTTCCCAAGCTGGAAAATGTCGTTTCAGATCTGTACTTCTATGGTTCGAGCAAAAATAAAGGTATGACAGAGATTGAATTCCCGGTCCTGAAAAACGTAGGAGGCGTACTTACCTGCTCATACTGGCCATTTGTAAACAGTCTGTCCTGTCCTGAACTGACAATGGCAACATCCGTGGACATCTCCAGGATGGATTCGGTTAAAACAATTAGCATGCCTAATCTTCAGATAGTACTTGATGAAGTATCTCTATCCGATATGAATGTACTTACAGGCCTGGATATGTCATCACTGACAACTGTTTACGGCAATATGTACCTCAGCAGTCTTTCTGTTCTCGCCGATCTCGACGGGCTGAATTCTGTAACAACAGTAGGAGAAGAACTGACTCTTAGATATTTATATCTTATTGAAAATTTTTCAGGATTATCTTCACTGGTCTCAGTTAGCGGATTAACAATATACCAGACTCCATTTGTCAATCTTGAAGACTTTAGTTCTTTAAGCTCTGTTTCTTCAGTTTATATATATAACGATAGTCAGAATACTTCTATTGAAGAAATAGATGTTACAGGTTTCGACGGACTGGAAAGCATTGATTTGAGAAATATATATAACTCTTTCTCTCTTAAGGGCAATGATGTATTTGACGGCACACTGTACCTTTATTATTCCAACGCGGAAATAACAGGTTTCAAAGAAGTTACCAAAGTAACAATATATGGATATAATACAGACAGCAATGTTACTGACTTAACAATGGGATTCACCAGGGTAACAGAAGATCTTGGCCTGTATTTATCCAACATCTCAGGAACATTCAGTCTGCCTGACCTTGAAGAAGTTGGGGGTAAATTTTATTTACAAAACAGCTCGACAATTGATATACCTGTATTAAAAGAAGTCGGGACTATGGAGGTCCAAACCGGTTTCGCAGACGGGGGCGTTTTCAGCCTGTCTTCACTTGAAAAAGTACATGGCGACTTTAGTATAAAAACCCAACTGTACAGGGGATATATTTCAGATATCCAGTTGCCTTCACTGACAACCGTTGAAGGCATACTGACAATATCGGCAGATAGTTACCGTACAAATACAACAATTACTAATCTGGACGGATTCTCTGCTTTAACCAACACGGGAGGAATAACAATAAAATACAATGAAGCTCTTGTTGATTACTCGGGTTTAAGTAATTGCGTTTCATCATTCACGGCTGATGACTGGGTTATAACAGGTAATAGCTATAATCCGACATACCAGGATCTGCTGGACGGACACTGGACATCCGAATAGCCCTGCCTGAAAAGAGCAAGACAAAAACTATTTCACCACAGTGGAACACCGTAACAATAAGTGTTTCCCTGTGGTGAAATATTATAATCAATATATCATTCCCATATCTTTAGCTGCTCATCATCATGATGTTCATCTTCCAGTCCGGAAACGGTCACACCCAGCAACCTTACTTTTTTCCTTTTAAAATCTATCTGGTTCCTCAGCTTTACCGTTTCGGTATGAAGAAGATCGAAGCTGTCTATCAGGATATCAGTAGTGTTACTTCTTGTAATCTGCGTGAAATCGTCAAATTTTGCCTTTACTGTTACTGTTCGGCCCGTCTTTCCATATTTTTGTATCCTTGACCATAGTTCCTTTTCAAGCTTGTACAATTCAGCAATTATTTCAAAAGAAGTTATGAGATCTTTTTCAAATGTCAGTTCGGCGCCTATTGATTTGCGTATCCTACCGGGGTCTACTTCCCTGGTATCTATCCCCCTGGCTATATCATAAAAAAAGCATCCTGCCTTTCCAAAATTCCTGTCAAGAAACGATCTGTCGGCTTTTTTAAGATCGGCCCCGGTGTGAATACCAAATCTGTGCATCTTATCGGCTGTTACTCTGCCTATCCCGAAAAAACGCTCTATCGGCAGCTCACTGATAAGATGATCAACATCCGACGGATATATGATATATAATCCGTCAGGCTTATCCATTTCCGATGCCAGCTTTGCAAGAAATTTGTTAACGGATACACCTGCGGAACAGGTCAATCCGGTTTTATTACGTATCTTACTCTTAATCTTTCCGGCTATTATGGCAGCTTCATCTATATCAGATGCAAGCATACCGACATCGAGGAATGCTTCATCAAGCGACAAGGCTTCAACATAAGAAGTATATGAATGGAATATATCAAACACCTCTTCAGAAACTTCTTTATATCGGCTCATCCTGTGTTTTACAAATATAAGCCCCGGGCATAACCTCTTCGCCGTTGTACTTGGCATGGCAGATCTCACACCGTATTTTCGGGCCTCATAACTTGCTGCCGCTATAACACCTCTGTCAGAAGGTGAACCAACCACAACAGGTTTTCCTTTCAGACCGGGTCTGTCATTCTGCTCAACAGAGGCAAAAAAAGCATCCATGTCGATATGCAGTATTTTCCTTTCCATAGTACTTATATGCAAAATTAAAATTAAAAAAGTGGTTTAACTTACTTTGAAAAGTGTAATATCTTAACCATTATTGCATGATATAGATTTTTATAAGATTTGAACATTTTGAAAAAAATATCTGATCGCGTCTTTGTTATAATATTAAGTAACCACAGGCTATGGGGCCCCGTCTTTATGCCATGGATAATAGAAAAAGAAGAAGGTAATGATTATTACAGCCCTGTCGAATGCCTTTCACCATATGCCAGTCCCGGAATCATAACAGAACTAACTGAAAGTCAGATCGAGCTTGTAGAACTGATCAATAGTTATTCCGACAGACATCTTTTCAGGTTGTTCTCCAGGGAGCGTAACGTTGTTGAATTTACTGAAAAAATTGATAAGGACAGATTTGAGAAATATATTAAGCCCTATATTGAGAGAAAACTGTACAGTTGTTTTGAAATAATAAACAAGAACTCAATAACCGTTTACAGGAATAAGACCGGCTCAGGGAATCTTCACCGGGAAGATCTGCTCACAATAAGTAATGGTAAAACCATACCTGTCTTTATATTTAAAAAAAATACAGATAAAAACTCATACAAGCTTGAGATACTACACGATGGAAATAAAATGAACCTGGCCGGTCATGATATCGAGATACTGACCAATTATCCCTGTCTGATCAGATATAACGGTGCACTCATACAGATAGATGAGATAGAAGGTAAAAAATTACTGCCTTTCCTGACGAAGGATGAGATAATAATCCCCGAAAGACATATTGATAATTATTTCTCGGGCTTTGTAAAAAATATTATCAATAATCATACGGTTAAGGCAACAGGATTTGAGATCAAAGAGGTTGTGCCTGAAAAAACCGCCTTTCTTACACTGGAACTGGGCATATTAAACCTGCCTGTCCTTATACTTAAATTCAGATATAAAGACAAAGATTTCTTTCACAACAATAGTGCGAATTCTTATACGATCTTTGAAAATGAAAGGTACATCTTTAGTAAGATAAAAAGAGACATAGCATGGGAGCTTTCATGTATCAGTACACTGAATAAGCTGGGTTTCTTCAGCGAAGACAATATAAATTTCACAGTAGCGAGCAGATCAGGTGAAAGAAAAGAAGAGATATACTCACTTGTCGAACGGCTGAATGAGACATATAACGAACTGGTCTCGGAAGGATTTGTTATTGCTACCGGAAGTCTCGACAAAATATATAATCTTAAACCGCTAAAACTGGAGATCAATTACGAGACGGATAATGACTGGTTCGATCTTCAGGCAATAGTATATATAAACGGAGCCGGGATCCCTTTTATCAGGTTTCGCAAAAATATACTGGAAGGCAACAGGGAATTTATTCTTGATGACGGATCGGTAGTCATACTACCGGAAGAATGGTTTGCCAGTTACAGGGAGCTTTTTGAACTGGGCAACACAGCAAATGACATATTGCGGTTACATAAACAACATTTCTCCCTGCTGAATACCATATTCAACGAGGAGGAATGTAAAATATGCCCTGCGCTTGAAAAACTTGTCGTTCCCGATAACATACCTGATCTCTGTTTACCTAAGGGTTTGAATGCTGAACTGAGAGATTACCAGGTTGAAGGCCTGAAATGGCTGGCTTACCTTCAGAACAATAAGCTGGGCGGATGTCTTGCCGATGATATGGGGCTTGGCAAAACACTCCAGACCCTTGCCTTATTGCAATACAATAAAGAAATAAATAGCCAGACCGGGACAGACAGTACTGCCAGGGAACCTGAAAACGGAACACTGTTCCCCCCTGATAATAATATAAAGACTTCACTGCTGATAGTACCGGCCTCCTTGATCTATAACTGGGAAAATGAGATAAAACGGTTCACACCATCCCTTCATGTTTATAGTTATAAAGGCAACCAAAGAAAGAAAACTACGAGATACTTCCCTGAGCATGATATTATATTATCAAGCTATCATACTATAAGACAGGATATAGATATAATATCAGGCTTTCATTTTCACTATATCGTACTTGATGAAAGCCAGATTATCAAGAATCCGGCTTCACAACTTTATAAATCGGTATCAAGATTAAAGTCCGATCACAAGCTGGTACTGAGTGGAACTCCTGTTGAGAACTCTCTGACAGACCTGTGGACACAGCTTAATTTTGTTAATCCCGGATTACTGGGCAGCCTGGCTTATTTCAGACGGGAATTTGCAAAACCAATAGAAAATGAAAGATCGGAAAACAGGGAAGAGATGCTCTCCAGGATAATAAAGCCGTTTATTCTCAGAAGGACCAAGGATGAGGTTACAAAAGACCTGCCGCCCGTAATGGAAAACATGGTTTTTTGTGATATGACTGAAGATCAGCAAAAGAAATATGAAGAAGAGAAATCAGCAGTAAGGAATTCAATACTGGATTCTGTTGAAGACAAAGGTGAGGAAAGGTCGGCAATACTGGTATTACAGGGTCTGATGAAGCTGAGGCAAATATCTAACCACCCTGTGCTGGCCGACCCTGATTATAATTCAGGTTCAGGTAAATTTGACAATATATTGCATGATACGGAAGCTGTTTTATCGGAAGGCCATAAGATTCTGATATTTTCGTCATTTGTCAGGCATCTTGGTCTGTTTGCCGGAGAGTTCGACAGTAAAAAACTGAACTACTCAATGCTCACCGGCGCCAGTACCAACAGAGGAAAGATAGTAAAAAAATTTCAGGAGGATCCGGATACAAAATTATTCCTCATATCACTTAAGGCCGGAGGAACAGGCCTTAATCTTACAGCTGCCGATTATGTGTTTATACTGGACCCATGGTGGAATCCTTCTGCTGAGATACAGGCTCTCAGCAGAGCCCACCGCATAGGACAGGATAAAAACGTATTTGTAAAAAGATACATTTCCATAGGAAGTATCGAAGAAAAAATAATCAGGTTGCAGGAGAAAAAATACAGGCTGGCTGAAACTTTCATCACTTCCAATAATCCCCTCAGGGAAATGGATGTAAATGATATTCTTGAACTGATCAGCTAAACATAAATATGTATCTTTACATTCATTAACGACAATATCATATCAATATGACAGACTATTCAAATCACCCGCTAAACAAAAAATTTGATCTCGATACAGCCATTAGCGCTATCTGGGAATTCTATAAGAAATGGTTCGGAAAACTGGTCCTGATGGCTTTTGTATTCTCACTTATAACAACATATATAACCGGCAAAATAGACTTATCTGAAATATACGATGTAACGGACCCTGCTGAGATGCTTAAGATCATAGGCTCATTTATAGGTCCTTATGCCCTGATATTGCTACTGTCTTTTGTCTTTACAATGATCCTGCAGTACTATATAGTAAGAAAGCCGGTTGACCCTGATTCAAATATCATATCAATAGCTACCGATGCAATTTTGAAATTCTTCCTTCCCTTACTGGTACTAAATATTATACTGGCTGTATTTGCAGTTTTCGCAATCACCTTCGGCATAATACTGTTATTTATCGGCGCTCTTTTTGCAGCAGTCTATATTATAATGATGTCAGCATTCATGACCCCGGTTCTGATGATAGAAAACAATGGAATAGGCGATACTATCAACAATACTGTAAGGCTGGCTCACAAAAACTTCTGGAGAAATGTTGGCTGGGTTACCGTTTTTATTGTCCTTCTGATAGTTATTTCTTTAATACTGGGAGCAATAGTGATGATCCCTTTCGGTGGCAGCTTTCTGAAGACAATAGCTAATCCTGAAAATGCGGCTGGAATAATGAACTTTACCCACAACCCGCTTTATATCATTCTTAACTCATTTGCTAATGCATTGACAATGCCTTTACTGCCTGTTTTCAGCCTTATTCTTTACTTTAATGCAAAATATGATGACATTCCGGGGAGCTCCGGTGTATGGACTGATAATAATGACAATGGTAACAGGAAAGTCAGGGTTGAGGATCTTTACGGCAATGCTCCCGATAAAAGAAAAAAAGAACTTAATAAGAACAACGATACACCTCCTCCTACTGTTGAGGACCTTATGCCATAATAATACAATAAATATCCGGACATGAAAGTAATAGCCATCAACGGAAGCCCTCGTAAGAAGGGCAACACAGAGATACTACTCAGGGAAGTACTGCATGTACTTGAAGAGAAAGGCATAAATACAGAGTTAATACAACTGGGAGGTAAGAAGGTAAATGGTTGTATAGCCTGTATGAAATGTAAAAAGGAAAAGGACGGTCTGTGCCATATAGAAAATAAATATATCAATTCTGTTATTCAAAAAATGATCACTGCCGATGGTATCATTATAGGTTCACCGGTATATTTTTCCGATATCACTCCGGAAACGAAAGCCTTACTTGATGTAGCGGGTTATTCCCTGCGGGCAGCAGGCAATCCTCTTAAGCGTAAAGCAGGAGCTGCCGTGATTGCAGTAAGGCGTACGGGGGCGATGCATGCATTCAGTAGTATAAATAATTTTTTCCTGATAAATGAAATGATTATCCCGGGGTCATCATACTGGAATATAGGTATAGGAAGAGAAAAAGGAGATGTGCTGAAGGATGAGGAAGGAATAAATACAGTAAGGACACTGGGTAAAAACATGGCCTGGCTTCTTGAAAGGATCAAAGGATAACAGAACCTCAGCCCACTATAATCATATCATATCTGTTAAGGCATATAACTGTTAAATGAAAGAGACTGCCTTTCAGCTAATGCCTTCAGACAGTCCCATAATCATCTTTTATAACCCATGATATCTCAAACTAATATGATATCTCAAACTAATATCTTACCCTTTCAACATAATGGGTGTGCAAAAGTTCGTGCGCTTTATGGCTATTGGGCTTTTCAAGAAAGTCCTTATAAAGCTGCACTACTTCAGGATTCTCATGTGACTTCCTGATAGGCAGACCCATATCTTCCGCATAGATAGCATCTATTCGTTTCTGTCTGATCGCCATATTGGTAGGTATTGGCTGGCCTCCGCCTCCAATACATCCGCCCGGACATGCCATTATCTCAATAAAATGATATTCTGCCTTACCTTCCTTCACCGCTCTCATCACTTTATCAGCGTTTGTCAATCCATGTGCTATTGCCACCTTAAGTTCAACTCCTTCAAGGAACTGCCATTCTTTAACACAACCTTCTATCTTAAGAGAGGCTTCCTTAACTCCTTCCATCCCACGCACTGGGATAATATTAAGATTATCAAAAGGCACAGGCTTTCCGGTAACAATCTCATAAGCAGTACGTATTGCAGCTTCCATCACACCGCCTGTTGCTCCGAATATTACTGCAGCACCTGATGATTCACCCATTAATGAATCATATTTTGACGGTTCAAGTTTTCTGAAATCTATACCGGCCTGCTTGATCATGACGGCAAATTCCCTGGTAGTAAGAACAAAATCAACATCTTTATAACCACTGTCCCTCATCTCAGGACGGTTAGCCTCATATTTCTTTGCTGTACACGGCATTATTGAAACAGAAACTATATCTTCCGCGTTCAGTCCTTTTTTCTCAGCATAATAAGTCTTTGCCAGAGCGCCGAACATCTGCTGCGGTGATTTACAGGTAGAAACATTAGGAAGGTATTCAGGGAACTTATGCTCAATGAATTTTATCCATCCCGGCGAGCATGACGTTGTCATTGGCAGGGCCGTCTCACTGTCTTTGTCCACCAATGCTTTTTTCAATCTTGTCAGAAGCTCTGTTCCTTCTTCCATAATGGTAAGGTCGGCAGTAAAGTCCGTATCGAGTACCGAATCAAAGCCCAGTTGTCTTAATGCTGTTACCATCTTACCTGTTACTCTTTCACCGGGATCATAACCAAGGTCTTCACCGAGAGCAACCCTGACAGCCGGAGCTGTTTGTACCATCACATGCTTATTAGGATCATAAATAGCATCCCATACGTAATCAATATAATTCTTTTCGGTAAGAGCGCCGGTCGGACAACGGTTTACACACTGTCCGCAATTTGTACAAACAACATGGCTGATAGGCCTGTCGTGGAATGTTGATATCTTCATTTCAGCTCCCTTGCCGCTTACGGCTATCGCCGATACTTTCTGCAACTGGCTGCAGGTACGTACACAACGCTGGCAACGTATACATTTACTGTCATCCTTTATTATTGATGCGCTGGTACTGTCAATAAGATGCTCGTGTTCACCCACCAGATCCAGGAAAATATGATCGCCGAAGGAAAACTCATTCGCCAGTGTCTGAAGCTCACAGTTCTGATTCCTGTAACACTTGGTACAATCGGCCCTGTGTTCCGACAGCAGAAGCTCTACAACATGTTTACGTGCATTCCTTACCTTCAGTGAGTTGGTCTGTATCTCCATACCTTCGTCAACAGGCTGTGCACATGCGGCAACAAGTGTGCGCGCACCTTTCTGTTCAACCACACAAACCCTGCAATTACCGGCAACACATAAATCGTCGTGGTTACAAAGAGTAGGGATATGTATATTCAATTCATTGGCAGCCTGCAATACGGTTGTACCTTCAGGTACCGATACAGACTGATTATTTATCTTAAGGTTTACCATTTTATTCTTTTTCATTTTAGTTTCCTCCTTTAGTAGATGATCTCTTCTCTGAAGTTCTCAACTATTGAATTAAAAGCATTACCTACCGACTGTCCTAATCCACATTTGGATGCAATCTTCATGGTATCAGCCAGTTTAATAAGCTCACTCAGGTATGTGGACTTAGATTCTCCTTTCTTAACGCTTTCCACTCCCTTGAGAAGTTGCTGACATCCAACGCGACATGGTGTACACTGACCACATGATTCTTCATTAAAGAATTCCAGGTAATTATGTAAAACATGATACATTGAGCGAGTGCTGTTAAACAGTTTCATTGATCCTCCGGTAGGAACACCTTCAAATCCTATTACAGTGCTGGCAAACAGTTTCCGTGGGACACAAAATCCTGAAGCTCCTCCAACCTGAACTGCTTTGGTATCACCATCTCCAAACTCCTTAACAAACTCAAGAAGTGACATTCCAAGCTCCAGCTCATATATACCGGGGATAGGTGTATCGCCTGATACTGAAAAAACCTTCGCACCGGTGGAGAATCTGGTACCCATCTTTTTGTAGCTTTCCGAGCCATACTTCAGAATTATTACGGTATTCACCAGTGTCTCTACATTATTAATAGTTGTCGGTTTGCCGTAAAGGCCTGAAGTTGTAGGATAAGGAGGCTTATTCCTCGGCTCTCCCCTTTTTCCTTCTATAGATTCGAAAAGAGCGCTTTCCTCACCACATATATAAGCACCGCTACCCAGCCTGAAATCAATCTCAAAATCATAGCCTACTTCTTCTATCATCTTATGAAATCCATCCAGTTCTATTCTTAACTGCGGAAGGAGAAATTTATATTCACCTCTCAGGTAAATAATTCCTTTTTTTGCACCTATAGCCTTACCGGCTATAGCCATACCTGCATATACCTTATATGCTACACGATCGAGAATTTCACGATCCTTGAAAGTTCCGGGTTCACCCTCGTCTGCATTACAAACCACATATTTGGTCTCTTCCTTTTCTTCCGAGCAGAATTTCCATTTCATCCCTGTAGGGAATCCTGCACCTCCTCTTCCCTTCAGACCTGACTCAATAATCTCTTCGATAATTTCATCCTTTGTCATTGCATGGACTTTGGTAAGCACCTCGCGGGGATCAACGTGTTCAAATATAAGATCTACTTTACTTATCTTCTTTGTTTCCATTATCAGGTCCTCTTATTTATGCATGTATTCCTTAATTATCTTAATGATCTTTTCTCTGTTAAGCTCAGTATACGGTGTGTCGTTTATGAGCATTGCCGGAGCCTTATGGCACCAACCCATACAATTGGTCTCCAGCAGAGTGAACATCCCATTAGAAGTAGTCTCTCCTACTTTAATTTTCAGCATGTCCTCGAGAGCCTCAAGAACCTCATGCTTACCTTTCATGGCGCATGTAATGGTTTTGCAAACCCTGATCACATATTTTCCTCTGGGTTCAGTGTCAAGGAATGAATAGAACGAAGCTGTTCCATACACCTCGGCAGCAGAGATATCAAGCTCTTTAGCTACTTCAACCATGGCCTCATCCGTCAGGTAATTATGTTTCTCTACAATACCCTGAAGAATAGGCATAAGGCTGTCTCTCTGCCGTCCATGTATTTCAACAAGATCCTTAACCAGATTATCAGTTTGATACATATCAGAATGGTTTAAAAGATTAATTAATAATTTAAGCTTGTATTAAAACTGTTAAAATTATAACAGCTCCAATTCCCAAAAACTGGGAAAAATCATGTTTTTTTAATTTAGAATCATTCTAAAACCAAAAACCGGCTTGTTATCTTTCCGGTTATAAAAATCAATCTAAGGTAAAAAAGACCCGAAACAAAATTTGACATAAGTTCCGAAAGCCTTATTTTCGGTAAGTTTTCATATCCCGATTTGAAACAGTGCAGGCATGGTAAAATAAGAGTTTACAATGAAGGTAATAATTGACAGTAACATCCCATTCATTAAAGGAGTCCTTGAATCCCTGGCGGATATTGTATATGCTGACAGCAAAGATATTGACGCTGCGACTGTAAAGGATGCTGACGCCCTGATTATCAGAACAAGGACCAAATGCGACAGTGATCTTCTTAAAGGAAGCAAAGTAAGGTTCATCGGAACTGCTACAATCGGCACAGATCATATCGACATCGGATGGTGCAGGAAAAACAGCATTGAAGTGACCGGCGCTCCGGGCTGTAACTCAGGCTCGGTGATGCAGTACCTTGCCTCGTCACTGATATATCTTGCAGGAAAATACAATATTGACCCTTCAGGCACAACCCTTGGAGTTATCGGCGTTGGCAATGCAGGCAGCAAGGTTGCCCGGATGGCGGAACATCTTGGGTTCAGAATACTGCTTAACGACCCACCGCGGGAAAGGGATGAAGGAAAAAAAATTTTTACGGAACTAAATGATCTTCTGCATGAATCGGATATTGTCAGTCTCCATGTGCCGCTTACTTACGATGGCCCGTATAAAACCTGCAGACTGGCAAACACACAATTCTTCTCAGCAATGAAAAGGGGTTCTTTCCTTATTAATACATCAAGAGGAAAAGTAATAGATGAAAGATCTTTATTTGAACAGATAAACAGTTCACATATCAGAGGGACAGTTCTCGATGTCTGGAATAATGAACCTTATATCGATACCCGGTTGCTATCGGTCGCTGATATCGGGACAGCTCATATAGCAGGGTACTCAGCCGACGGCAAGGCTAACGCCACTATGGACATAGTAAGACAACTGGCGTATTTTTTTGATCTGCCTCTTAAAGTCTGGAAACCTGATCCGCTCCGCCAGCCTGATCACCCTGTTATCAATACCGATGAATACAGTGGTGCCGGTTTCAGGGCTGTCTCAAAGATAATAAGCCATACATACAATGTTGAAGATGATAATATCTTACTTAAAAATAATCCGGATCAATTCGAACTCCTCAGGTCATCATACAGATACCGGAGAGAATTTCATGCCTACAAGGTAAAAGGTGAAAACAAATTATTGTCAGACAAGCTCATAAAACTGGGATTCAGCTTAGCAGAAGCTGAAAAAAGATGAGAATAAGACAAAAACGGCTAACGACGAAAGACAAAAGACGAACGGAATGACTGTCATTCCAGTCGGCAGTCCTCAGTCTCCAGTCTCCGTTAATTTGTTAAAAATTTAATTAGTTAAGGTGCTATTCACTTTTGCCGCCTGCCGTATACCGACCCTGTCCTTAAATGTTTCAATCCTCCAACCGAACTGATATTTACCACCGATGCCTCTTCAGCCTTTTTCAGATAAAGATACAGGTCGCGTGTAAGGCTGAATGAAGAGATCAGGTTTGTCTGCAGTAAAAAATCCAACTCCGTATCGGTATAGGACACAGTCGGCTTCCTTATATTTGTTCCGACATTATTAATGAGAATATCCAGTCTGTTAAATTTATCAGCCACGAAACCGACTAATGCAGATCTGTCCGCCTTTACCGATGCATCCGACCTGTAATAAATAATATCATCATTCCCCTGCATTTCTTCTTCAATACTCCTGGAAGTAATAATGACACGTGCACCATGCATTACCAGTTCTTCTGCAATACCCTTTCCTATTCCTTTTGTGCCTCCGGTTACAAGTGCGAGCTTCCCCTCCAGTGTCCATCTCTTATCCTTCATATCTATAGATTATTTTGTTCCGGGTTTCAGTATTAAAGAATATTTAGCAGCATCCTCCACTGCCTCCCTGCTGAAATGGTCTTTAAAGAACTCATCATTGCAGTAAGTCTCAGTCTGTGAACAGTAAAATTCAGAAGACGGCACGCCAGAAATTCCCGTCGGGATAACAGTATAGGAATCATCCCAGTTTGCAGTATTGTATATATGTCTCTGCGAAGCTCCGTGGTTTATTACAAACCCCTTACTATATGAGTATGGTGATACCGTATGATTACTTCCCCCTACCCTGTACGGACCTTCATTCAATCCGAACAGTCTGTCCAGGATACCAACTGAAGAAAGGGGGTGAACAGCAGTAAAACGATGAATATCACCCCACATCCATCCTGAAGTATCGGGCGAATATGTTTCTTTAAGTTCTTCGACAGTTGCATGGAAAGCAGACAACAATATATCATTCAGATCCTCTGTTTCGGCGGTACTGGTATCGTCTATATACATATCCTGCTCTCCTGTAATTATCATAAGCAGGTAATAATCGCGGACATTACCGCTAAATTCCTTATAAAAGTCCCCCATATCATCTTCCAACAGTTTATCAGCCAGCTTGTCCCTGAAATATTCGAAAAAAGTAGGTATAAAAGAATCGGCCGGCATATTGTAATCCCATACCGAAAGATTATCATATATTTCCCTTTCAAGGTCATCCATTTCGCCATTCTGCTGTAGCGCCATAAGGAGAAGAGGTATCAGTTTTTTTGCATAATCCGAATGCCTGTCGGTTATCATATTTTTAAAATCATCCACGCTAAAGATATCTTTCTCCCCGAGCATTTCCCTTATACGGTTGATCCTGTAAGGCATTGAAAAATAAGTTCCTATATAGTAAGGATAAGCTGAGGGAAAAACAGTCTTGTTATTTGCCGATGAAACATATCCGCTCTCCGGGTTATAACTTCCAGGCAAAATCTCGTGCGGCACATAACCTTTCCAGTCATATTTGCTGCTGTCGCCCGGCTGCACAAATGCTCCCATTCCTTCCCTTATAGCAATGCCGCCTCCGCTATGCAGGCCTATATTGCCTTTAGTATCAGCATATACAAAATTCTGGCTGATGGAATTAAAAAAAGCCAGGGCGCTGTTGAAGCTTTCCCAGTCTGAAGCCCTGTTCAGGTAGTAAACAGCTGCTATCTCATTGCTCATATCATTACCTGACCAACGCATGCTGATATCAGCATCGCTTATTTCCCTGAATCCAGATATCACAGGTCCCCTGTGAGTATATTTTATTTCCATCTCTCTGGGTTCCTGTCCCTTCACATTAATTATCTCCTTTACTGTTGTAATATCACGCCATTCTCCGTCAAACATATACTTGGTTTTCTCCTCATTTGTCTTTTCGAGATAAAGATCAACATCATCAACCATCAGGTTGGTCATACCCCATGCTATATCTATGTTATGGCCGGCAACAACAAACGGCTCACCGGGCACCACAACACCAGTAACATTAAGCTTCCCGGGTATCACCTGATGCATTTGTATCCATATACCGGGGCTTGATAATCCCAGATGCATATCGTTGGAGAACAGAGGTTTTCCCGTAACTGACCTTTCGCCGCTTACTGCCCAGTTATTACTCCCATGAAAAGGTGTTATACCGAGTTCCACGGCTTTGTCAAATGCATCTGCGCAGGCCTGCAGGGCTTCAATATCTTTTTCCGTCAGTTTAAAATCAGGATATACCGGATCTCCTGTCCAGTTCAGATAAGGTATCATTCCGGAAGCATCGTCAAGACCTGTTTCATTTATCAGCTTATAAATAAACACATCACCTGACAGGTTACCACTTGCCAGATCCCAACCCATATAGCCGATTATATTAGCAGTATTTTCAGCCGACCAGATGTCAGGCCGGTATCCCAGTATCCTGAATTCAGGCGGCAGTTTCTTCCCGGCTTGTTCTATATAACAGTTGACCCCGCTGACAAAAGCATCTATGCACTCCAGTACAGCCGGATCTGCATTCTCCAGTACCATCCGTGATTTCTCAGTCATCCTGAGAGATCTCAGAAAGAGATCGGTCTGGATGTAATCCTCTCCGAATATCTCCGAAAGCCTGCCTGTTGTAGCCCTCCTTATGAGATCCATCTGCCAGAGTCTTTCCTGGGCCATTATAAAGCCGACAGCCATATACAGGTCATGCTCATTATCAGCATAAATATGAGGCAGTCCCCTCTCGTCGCGTATTACCTCTACTTCAGAGAATAACTCTGGTAATTCCAGTTCGCCTTCAAAGACAGGCAAGGCCCCGTTGCTTATACTGTTGACAACAAAAATCCCTGCTATAATCCCCACGAAAAGAAGGGATAAAAGGGAATAGAGAATAATTTTTAAAGCTTTCATTGATACAGGTTTTAGGATAATCAAGATAATAAAAAAATAATTAGGCTGATAATCAGGTAAAAAAGACAAAAGACGAAAGGGTTTATAAAAGTTTAGAGTGAGTTTAGAAGAATGAGTTTAAGTGGTATTAAATGCCTCCTAATTAACAAATTAACTAATATACCAATTAACATTGTGGACTGTGGACTTATTCCTGGTTCCCTTTCTTCCTGAATATTTTAGGGGACTGACCATATTCTCTGTGAAAACACCTCGTAAAATATCCCGGATCGTTAAATCCTACATTATAGGCAACCTCCGATACCGAATAACCGGTAGAAAGCAACAATTCCGCTGCTTTCTTCATTCTGATTTTTATTACCAGCTCTTTTACGGAATGACCTGAGTACGATTTTGTCTTCCTGTACAAGGCTGTCTGATTCATATCCAATATATTACCTATCTTTTCAACAGTAAGATCGCTTTCATCAATATGTTTTTCAATAGTACCAATAAGTCTGTCAATAAACTGAGCCTCCTCATCTGTTTCCCTTCCTGCATTTATATTCTCATGCTCTCCCTCATTACGGCTTTCAACGGTTGCTGCATATGCTGCCTTATTATGAATATCAAATAACAGTTGCTGTCTTAACCTGTTTTGTATCAGGCTTTCGAGCCTGAGCTTATGTCTGACTCGTTGTTTTATTACCAGTATTACTATATAATATAAGATAATGCCGCCTATGGAAATATAGATAGCTAAAGCAACATAGGTACTGTACCATGGCTTACTGATAAAAAACTTTATGCATGCAGGGGAATCGACAGCGTTATCCCTCATTTTTGCTTTTACCCTGAATGTATAATTCCCCGGATCAAGATTACTGAAGCTGACATGATGATCTGCACTCCAATCGCTCCACCTGTCTGAAAAACCAGCAAGATAATAGGAATACATTGTATGCTCCTGAGCTTTATAATTCGGAAAAGCATAGTAAAAGGTAATTCCCTTACCGTCCTGAAATATCAGGGTGCTGTCTTCATCAGACACGCAGTTATCTTTACCGGAATAATATTCAAAATCATCTTTTTCCACCCTGCAGACAAAAATATTCTTTATCTTCTCAGGGATCTTAATTATTTTGTTTTCAAACATATACAATCCTTTATTTCCCCCAATCCATGTATTTCCCGAATTGTCATGATAGAATACATAAGCGGAATAAATATCACGGATATTAGGAAAAGGCAGCTCATGCAAAGCATAGGTGCCGTCGCGAAGATCCACAAATATCTTATTCCCTCCCACCCAAATATTACCCTGCCTGTCTGTACTGGCTGTGGCAATATTGCTGTAATTTCCGAAATCAAGACCTAATGCATTATATTCTTTAAAGCTGTTACTGATGGAATCATAATATAAGATACCGGAAACATCAGAGAATACTACTTTCCCTTTCAGATTAAATACAATTGAAGTTTGATCGGTGTCAAAAACATCTGTTGTAATCTGTTCGCGAAAATCACCTTTTTTTATTGCCAGAAGGATTTTTCTCTGGTCAATCATGATAAGTTTATCCGACCATGTACTGATCCATATATAATCGTTTCCTTCCTGTGCTATTGAATTGAACTCATCCAATAAATCAGGGAATTTTCCCAGATACTTTATTTCTCCGTCAGATATTTCAGATATATAAATATTGGATCGGCCAACCGATAATATATAACTGGTATCGATATTCAGCCGTATGGATTCTTGTATCAGATCATTCCCGAAAATCTTTTTTATTCTCCTGTCATCTAACCGGTATAACCCTTCGGGGGAGCTGATCAGTTTTATTTCCTCACCGGCCGGTGATCTAAAACTGCAAATATCCCAAACGGTACTGTTGAGTAATTTTTCCACCTTATAATCATCACTCCCCGGCTTAGGAAGATAAAACAGCCCTGCCAGCGCTCCTGCCAGTACGCCTTCCTTATAACCCTCAATACTGGTAACCAACCCTTCAACGCCTTCACTGTATCCCCAGCACGAAAACGGAGAATTTATATCAAATGTTGAGATTCCGCTGCTGCCTGTACATATCCATAGAATATCGTCATGTGACAATCCCAGAAAATAATGTGTATTATCCAGTAAACCGCTGTCATAGTTCAGTACCTTCAGCATTTTACCATTAAAATCACATATCAGAGTACCGCCGTATAAAGTTGCAAATGCCAGTGTCCTGTCAGGTAATAAGATCAGGTGGTAGACTTTATTGTCCCTGAGGAACGTATTGGTTCTGTTATCAGAGAAGGCAGGTACGGAAATGCCTGTTTGTACCGAATACTTATAGGCACCTTTTTCCCTGGATGCAAAGAGGATGGTGTCGTTCGAAATATTTACAGCTCCGGATAATATTTTGTCACTAAAAAATTTACCGCCTCTCATCTCTGAAAAGCCCGTTCCGGCTTTATAGTATTTTAAACCCGAACCGGCTTCATTCAGCACATATCTACCTTCAAGGCAAAATGCCCTGTGGTAACTGTCACCAACCCTGAAAACCTGGAGCTTCTTCTCCTTATTATATAAGTAGACATACTTGTTGGATTGAAAAAAGACTCCTTCCTTCCCGCTGCAGATACTCCATATATCACCTTTCATTTCAATACTGTCAGGTAATAAATATGCGTATGATTGAAACAGGTATCCTTCATTTCTATCCCTGATAATCATACCGAAATCATCTACAGATCCATACCATATTTTCCCATCAGGATCAATATAGATATTTCTTATGTCTCTGCCGTTATTATGATATTCCTGCCATTCCGCCCCGTTATAAGTCAACAGGGAACTGCCCATGCCAAAATATAATACCCCCAGACTGTCTTCAGCCATCGACCAGACTGAACTATAGAGATTGATATCATCAAAAAATTCGTAATTATTAACAATATACCTTGCCTCCTGGCTTATAATCGGACTTACCTGAACAAGCATCAGGAAAACAATAAACCGTACCCTCATAAAAAAATATAACCTAAATAATAAACAAGTAAATATAGCTAATTACCGTGTTAAATCACAATAAAGGACAGCAGTAATTCACGCCGGGATGAGAATAAGATCCATATGTCCTTTTTTTCCTTGTCGTTGTAGAAAAAATACATGTTTTAAATGAATTTCTTCATATGATTATAGAATATCTCCCTGAGGTGCAAAAGAGTATTATATACTTTTGACATGAATAATTCATTATCACCGGTATTAATTATTAGCACAGCTAAAGATGAAGATACAGCCGTGAATATGATGACGACAATACATAATGTATAGCATACGGGTGAAGTGAAAAGAATTGGACAGTAAAAAATTGATAACAGACTATTAATTCATTATGTAATTTGGTTTTAGATTTTCATGGATTAGTAGAAGCTGATGCCGGAAAGATCCAGTCGGGCATCAGCTTTTTATTTCTCCTATATCTAAATACGAGCTAATTACTTATCCTGTACAATGCAAATAAGCTTATTGATATTAATTCTGCGGGACGATCATTCTTTCATCAGGTAATTTATTGCCACATACTCGCTCAGTGCAATTCCTTTTGAAGCATCAGTGTGCTTAAAATACAGTCTTATTACAGGATCATTAACAACTTCATTCAAACCGTATTCCATATGCCATATATTGCCGGTAAACTCAAGATGATCCTCAATCTGGTTCCTGACAACCGGGTCGTCCACGGCTTCCATCAGCATATCTTTATACTCTCTTGAAGCTGTAATAAATTTCCGTGCCCAGCCACTGTCTACTATCACTTCCCTGCCTGATCCTTCATGATCGGTTTTTCTTATATTTTCTAAAGAAGCTCCGGGTTCATTAATTGAAGCAAGAAGTTCTTTTAGCATATTATCTATCATTGTCCGGAGTTCAATAGCGTCCTTATGAATATCAGTTATCTGAGCCAGGGCCGGACTTCCTTCTTCTCCTGCCTTCTTTAACAATTCATAGCTGCGCCTCTCTGTCTCTGCAATCCTCTCGCGGTTTAGTATCGCTTCCTCCCTGTAACAATCTATGGCCTCCTTTGTATACCGGACATTAAACATCAGGGTAACAATCGCCACTCCTACAAGTATCATAATAATATACGGCAGGTTCTCCTTCCCTTTTTTAATTTTCTGAAAAGCATTAACAATATAAAGCGGTAAAAAACCAATTATAAGTACAGCCAAAGCTATCTTTACTACCGTATCAGCCCCCGGCCAGTGCTGTATCCTGAATACTGCGGCAACAAGCAGGAGAGCAACTGTAAAATATCCTGTAACAGGATATACCACACTCTTCTTTTCTGTCTGTTCCCTGTAGGTAACGATAAAATAAAGCGGCAAAAAAACAAGTACGATAAGCAGCAGTCCCAGCGAAAGCTCTATCCCTGCCCCCGGCCAGTGCATATGTTTTGATATGGCACCGAAAAGAACAATAATCGTAGAGGATAATCCTGTAAAATATGTAAGTTTTTTCATTTGTTGAAATTTTTTATCCAGTAATAATAATGTATCATGTTGTATCTTACCCAACTGATTATCACCTATAATATCAATGATCCCGGAATAAGATAATTCGAAAGACTTTCCCGAACGCATCTCTTCTTCAACCATACAGCATATATGATCTGTTATATCATCAATCAGGGGTTCATATGTCAGACCGTGACCGATAATGTCGGACCGTATACGATCAACGTGATAGTCAGTGACCGTCTCTTTCATATCAGGCGGGAGTAGGTTTCAGAACGTAAGTCAGAGTATTCACAAAATCAAAAAACTCGTCAACTTTACGTGCTGTCCATGACCGTCCTTCTTCTGTAAGAGAATAATACTTCCGGACTCTTTTCCCGATATATTCAATATCAATCTTAATATGTCCGTCAGCTTCCAGTTTGTGTAAAACCGGGTAGAGCGCCCCGAATGTCAGCATAATTTTACCTGATGAGAGCTCTTCCACCTTCCTGGTAATCTCATAACCGTACATCCGGCCGTTATCAGCCAGTAATTTAAGAACTATAGTCCTTAAGGTACCTTTTAACAAATCATTTGATATCATATCGCAAATATATAACTATTTTATATATTTGCAAATTATATATAAGATTATTATATATTAATTATCAAATCAGGATAGCCAAAGCATACGGAAGAATATGAAAGACAAACCGGGCCGAGCCTGTCTGCCGACAGGTAGACGTTAATAATTTGCCCGGTGGGCAAATTTAGTACCACCTCCGATAAATCTTCGGTGGTCAGAGGAGGAGCCAGACAGAGGGGACGGGAAAGGGTTTAAAAGGTTGAGAATGAGTTTAATGAGACGAACGGCAAAAGGCAGTAGGCAAAAGTCGGCAGTCTTCAATCCACAGTCGGCAATGTCAGAAGCTTAAAATGACAGCTTCAACCTTACGAATATATTGCGGCCCGGCTCAACACTAATCCTTCCCCTGTTTGTTGAAAGGTGATTTGTATAACTTGTATCAGTAATATTATCAATACCGGCAAAAACCTGTACCCCTGCTTTACCCAGCTTTAATGTATTTGTACTCACAGCCATATCCAGACGGATATATCCGTCAGTTTCCTCTTCAGCTTCGGCAATTCTCGTTTGTTTTGCCACGCCTGTTAAAGTAAATTCTGCCGAGCCCATTCTATGATATGTATAACGTATTCCTAACCTTCCTCTCAAAGGTGGAATAAGGGGAAGGTTTTCACCGGCACTGATATCTTTACCCCGCACATAGGATCCCGAACCGTATAATACGAAGCTATTATAAAAGTTATATTCAAAATTACAGTCAAAACCGTACAATAATGCCTTGCTCACATTGGAATTGATAAATGCAGGTAAGGTATCTGTTGTGGTCTCTGATGTTCCCGTAATGCTTGTAAAAATAAATTCACCCGGCACCTCAACAATCATATTCGTTATATGATTGACAAATACTCCGGCCTGAAGGTTAAAGTTCTGATTCCATTTTCTTATTCCAATGTCGGCCGAATAACCGCTTTCGGGTTTAAGTGAAGGATCGCCGAGGCGGACATAATTCCCCAGATCAATATATTTAAAACGCTCTTCAAGCGACGGAGCCCTGAATGAACGGGCAAGGTTTAAGGATATGTCTGTATTTCCCGGTAAGGTATACAACAAGCCAGCATTTGCGCTCCATGAGATACTATTCTCACTACCTTCGGGAAAAGTGATAATATGATCGGGAGAGTCATTCCTGACATCATTAATAATAATATAGTCAACATTGTAGCCTTCATCGTTATTAATCCATACTCCGTCTATTCTGCCTCCCGCGATAAGGGTAAGCCTGTCATTCAGTATCTTTGTCTCATCCTGTACAAAAACACCCGAACTGGTAAATGACGAATTGGGAATAGGAGTTTCACCTCTTATTATAGTACTGGTATTAATAATCTGATCTTCGGGATTAATAACCTCTACAGTAATATATTTGGTGCGTTCGGTTGACAGTTTACGGTTCCATGCATCCACTCCTGCAATAAGAGTATTATTATCTGACAGTTCCCATGTGCTTTGCAACTGTATCCCGTTTGTAAGATGCTTCCCCACGGGAGTAAAGAGTTCCGGCCTTGTAAGCTTTGTGTTGCCGTTTGGCAAAGGAGTTTGGCTAACTGTATTGGGTTTCAGCGAAACGTTACGGTCGATGTTCTGGCTAAAGAGGCTAAGCTCCAGTGAACTTAATTTTTCGCTTATATCTTTTATTTCATAACTGGCGGAAAACAATTCTCTTCCTATTCCCGAATAGCTTGCTTCAGCCGGTCCGGGAAATGCATCCCCTCCTGGAATTCCAACATCTGTAGCCCAGTATCTCTGATATTGTACTTTTAATAAATGATTAGCGAAAGGTTTTACTCCGAGGTCCGCAGCTATATTATTGTATTTATATCCGCTGTTGAAAAGGGTACCTTCAGGAGTGCGTATATCACCGGCATCGCTGTAACTGCCGCTGAGCCTTATACCCCACCTTTCCGATCCTGCTCCTATTTCAGCGTGTTCGGAGAAAAGCTTATTTGCCGAAGAAAAGCCTGAAATAACATTTCCTGACAGATACGGCTTATCTGAAAAACGGGCGTTCTTCGTAATAATATTTATTATACCGCCCATAGCACCTGAACCATACAATGAAGACATAGCTCCTTTTATTACTTCCACCCGCTCGATATCATTTACATCGATCATACTCATGGAAGCAGTAAGATCTGTAGCTGTCTCCACCCTGTTGCCATCAATAAGAGTAACAAGCCTGTTCTCACTCAATCCCCTGATATTGATATTTGTAGCCCAGATGCCATCACCACCCATCGCAATGCCTGCTTCTTTATCGAGAACATTGGAAATAGTCAAAGCCGTTTCTTTCTGATAGTCGGAAACACTGATAACAGCCATAGGCGCAGGAAGCATTTTTATCTGCCTGTTTATCCTGAGACTTGATACGACTATTTCACCGACAGGCAATGTACGTTTTGTTATAGATGCCGAATCATCTTTTACTATTATCCTGTTACTCTGCTCCTGTGCATAAGAGCTAACTGAAAAAATGACTGTACATACCACAGTCAGGTACCATAATTTATTCATTATCCGTGTTCTTTAAAAGTACTGATTTAACCTGTATTCCGCTTAAACGGCCCAGACGGCCTGTAAGGGAACCGATCTGATCATTGGTACCTTCAAGAACAAGAGATATTATGCTAAGGCCATTGCTCTGAGGCAGACCCTGGCGTCCGATGATAATATTAGAATGATCTGAAATAATATCGTTCAGTAACTGAACGTTTTCGCGACTTTCAATCCTTATTAATGCTGTTCCTATTCTCTTTTCCATCAGAATACCTTTGGATTAGACGGCAAGTAACCTGTAAAACCTCGGCTGGAATCTTTATCCCTAAACCTTAGTTAAAAAAACAGGTTTACCCTTTAACAGTACAAAATTAACTGTTTGTTTCATATTGCTCAATGATTAAAGTCATATTTACGTAAATAAAGTCCAAGACAAACGACAAACGACAAAAGACGAAAGACAAAAGGCTAAAGGCTAAAGGTGAATGGTGAATAAACAAAAAGGGATTAGGAACTAGGGATTGGACGGAAGGCAGAAGCCAGAAGGGGAAAGGCGAAAGGGAAAAGGGTTTAAAAGGTCGAGAATAAGTTTAAATAGTATTAAATGCCTCCTAATTAACAAATTAACTAATAAACCAATTAACATTGGAGACTATGGACTGTGGACTGAAAACTGGTATGATTTTTAGTAAAGAACAATAAAATGATTCATAAATACATTAATTTGGATAGTTTTGTGGAAAATTACGGATCATGAAGGGAAGGCTCTTTTTAATAACAGTACTGCTGGCATGTTACTTCGCAGCATGCAATAATACCCGGGATAAAGCCGGGAACAGTAACGGTAATGTTATTACAATTGCATGCCTTAAGGGTCCCTCATCAATGGGTATAATAAAATTTACAGACAGCATAAACACAGCAGGAAGCCAAAACATAAAAATCGAAATACTTAATGAACCGATACAGGTCAGGAAAATGATGATTGAAGGAAACGCCGATTTTGCTTTTCTCCCTGCGAACATGGCAGCTATAACATACAACAAAGGACTGAATTACAAGCTCATAGCGATCTCAGGCTGGGGTAATCTGTACCTGACCGGGCAGGACACAGTCATTAAAGAATGGGGTGATCTGAGGAATAAAAAAGTAAACGTCATGGCTAAGGGTATGGTTCCTGACGTGGTTTTCCGGCAGCTACTTGAAAAAAACGGTATTATGCCTGACAAGGACATAACACTCGATTACAGTTTCCCTACCCATATCGACCTGGCTAATGCTGTTGCTGCCGGACAGGCAGAGCTTGGGGTTATAGCCGAACCCATGGTAAGCATGGCTATGCACAGGAACAAACAATTACATACAATACTGGATCTTAACAGCGAATGGAACAGACTGCAGGGTGTTCCTATGGCTCAGACAGCTTTTATCGGAAGAACAGGCACACTGCAGGATGAACCGCAGATGACCGCACAAATCATTTCGGCCTGTAAAAGATCGTTCCTGTGGGTTAATAATAATCCCGATAGCGCAGCAGTGCTTATAGTAAAATATGATATTCTGCCGGATCATGAAGTAGCTGCTAATTCAATACCACGTTCCAACATAAATTTTGTGATTGCCCGCAATATTCACACGCAGATACTAGAATTTCTTGACATCTTCTATAAAATGAATCCTGATATTATCGGAGGAAAAATACCGGATGAAAATTTCTTTTACTAAAAAACAGTATATAAGTATTGCATCGGTAATTATGATGCTGGCAGTATGGAAAGTACTGGCCATATATTTCAATTCCGATTTTGTTGTGCCTCATCCCGGTAAGACATTTGTCGCGGTTTTCAGATTATTCTCGGATGCCGGTTTTATTATTATTGTCGGCACTACCATAATACGGGGACTTGCGGGTTTCTTCATCTCTGCATTCTTTGGCTTGTTATTCGGCATTATTGCAGGTATCAGCCCTTCATTCGATGCTTTTTTGCGGCCTTTCCTGGTAACCGTTCGCTCTGTCCCGGTCATTGCACTTATTCTTTTGGCTCTTATATGGTTTAACCCGGGATCCGTGCCTGTTTTTATTGCTATGCTTACCATGTTTCCCTTTATCTGTACCAACGTGATAGACGGTATCAGAAGCGTTGATCCCGATATCGTTGAAATGGCAAAATTTTACCGTGCAAGCCGCGGAAGAATAATACGTGAAGTGTATATACCGGCTATCATGCCATTTATCATAAGCGGAGCATCAAGCGCCATGGGCATAGGATGGAGGGCGATAATAATAGGCGAAGTTCTCAGCCAGCCGGAATACGGAATAGGAACAATGATGCAGGCGGAACAGACATTTCTAAAGGTAGATGCTGTAATTGCATGGACAATAATTGCTGTATTGATAAGCTATGGTTTCGAAAGGATAATACGATGGAGTGAAAGAAAAATTGTAGTCTGGAAAAAGTAACTATGAGTTTAAGAATAAATAATCTGAATAAGGAATACAACGGTATCGCTGTTTATAGCAACTTCAGCATGGGTTTTGCCGAAGGGATAATAACATGCATACTCGGACCTTCGGGATGCGGAAAGACTACATTACTCAATATCATAGGTAATATCACTTCTCCCGATAGTGGCAGCCTCACAGGGTTTGAAGACAAGCTTATGTCATATATATTTCAGGATCCCCGTCTGTTACCATGGAAAACAGTCAGGGGAAATATAGAATTTGTCATAAACAGGGATATGCCTGCCGGTGAAAAAAAGAAAGAAAGCGACAGGCTCATCAAGCTTGTTGAACTGGATGGTTTTGCCGATTATTACCCTTCCCAACTCAGCGGTGGTATGCGTCAGCGTGTCTCAATAGCAAGAGCATTTGCATGCCCCTCAGATATCATCCTGATGGATGAGCCTTTAAAAGGACTGGATATAGCATTAAAGCAAAACCTCATAAGATCTTTTTCCCGTATCTGGAAAGCCGACAGGCGAACAGTCATCTTTGTCAGTCACGACGTTGATGAAGCTCTTATGCTTGGTGAAGAAATAATGGTTATGAGCCGGACTCCTGTAAATATCGTTGCACATGAGAATTTCACCCTGCCTTTTGAAAAACGCCAGTCCGACAATGAACAGTACTCTAAACTGAAACAAACATTACTTGATGCCCTGGGACAAACAAATAAGAATGAGACGAACGGCTAACGACCCTTCGACGAGCTCAGGGCAGGGGACAAACGGCAAAAGTCGGCAGTCTTCAATCCGCAGTCCACAATGTCAATTGGTATATTAGTTAATTTGTTAATTTGTTAATTAGGAGGCATTTAATGCTATTTAAACTCATTCAACCTTTCAAACCCTTTTCCCTTCCGCCTTCTGTCCAATCCCTGGTCCCTAATCCCTAATCCCTAATCCCTTCTATTTACCATCGTTCCAGTATCCCAGTAATCCATCATTCCACCATTCCCCCATTCCATCATCCCATTGTTCCATAACCTTTTCTCAGGATATTTCATGAGTTAAAATCACTATAAATAACTATTGCAGCTTTATTAAGGCAAGTCTAATTTTGAACTGTTATCTTTACGGATGTATCTGATATAATCAGATGAAGATATGAAGAGAAAGGACTAATAATGAAAAAAACCGGACTATCCATAAGGTTACTGGCAATATTCTTGTTGCTCATATTCCTGTTCCCTCCGGTTATAAAGGCAGTCCATTTTTTTTATGTGCCCCATGAATACTCTCACTCTGTCTCTTCTGACTTCCCAACAGTAAAAGGAAAGCATAAGCAATGTCCGATATGCAAATATGAGTTTGTTAAAATTATTGAAAACAAGGATTATCACGGCATTCGCAAACCAGGATTATCTTCTTATTGCTATCTCCTGCAGGAAAGTCAACTGTATATCCTCCCTTCATTATACTCGTTTAATCTTCGCGCTCCCCCGTTGTTGTATTCCGGTATTGCCTGACAGATATATCTTACTGATTTTGCTTTCACCGGCAGGTGTTGCCGGTCTTTCAGGCAATACTGCTATGTCATATATACCCGTAAACAGGGTATTTATTCTTTAAAATGATGAACGGAGTTAAGTCTGTATAATCTGTCCGTTCATAATTCATATTTGCAAACCGCTAAAAGATACTCAAATGAGATTAATGAAATATATCTTCATAATATTACTTACTGCATTACTGTCACAAACAATATCTTCACAGAACAGTATAAAAGGCAGGATAACCGATAAAACGACAAACGAAGCAATGCCATATGCAAGTATTTACCTGCCTGAACATATTAAGGGCACATTAAGCAATAAACAGGGATATTATGAATTAAAAAACATACCTCATGGCAAACTGACAATACAATTTTCATATGTCGGATATAAAACGGTTATTCATACCGTATACCCGGATGATTCCGGGCTTATACTGAATATTGAGATGGAGCCTTCGGTATTGCAGGCAGAGGAGGTCGTTGTAACAGGCGGCACACACTCGACACAACACGAGAATGCCATCAAGATAGAATTGATGGATGCCAAAAAGATAGCGTTAGACGGCAGCCCTTCCTTTATTGAGGCTATTACCGGGATACCGGGTGTTGACATGATATCCAAAGGAGCAGGTGTAACTAAGCCTGTTATCAGGGGACTTTCTATGACAAATATTCTTATGCTTAATAATGGGATTAAGATGGAAAATTTTCAGTTTTCTGAAAATCATCCCTTTATCATCGATGAACTTGGGATCGACCGTGTAGAAGTAATTAAAGGACCGGCATCTTTGCTATACGGCTCGGATGCCGTCGGAGGTGTTATTAATGTGATAAAAGAAAAGCCTGCACCCGTAGGCAGAATAACAGGCGACTATAATATACAATATCATTCAAACACAAATGGCCCTGTCAGTAATTTTGGGATAAAAGGAAGTTCCGAAAGTTTTTACTGGGGACTGCGCGGAGGGGTAAAAACCCATACCGATTACAGGGACGGGAATGGTGATTATGTCCCGAATACCCGTTTTAATGAATATAGCATAAAAACCACTATGGGGATAAACAAATCATTTGGGACATTCAAATTATATTATGACTACTCCCGGCCCAGACTGGGTATGAGCGTTGGTAATTCAGTATTGCTCGTCACGGAAAACGGCAGGAAAAATGAATACTGGTATCAGGATCTTACAAATCATATCATTTCGGCAAGGAACACAATATTTCTTGGTCAATACAGAATTGAGATGAATGCATCATACCAGATGAACAACAGACGTCTGCAGACAGATGAAACCACGCCTGCTTTTGAAATGGTCGATATGGATCTTAATACTTTTTCATATGAACTTAAAACTTATCTGCCTTCAAAGGATAACTCTGATTATATTATTGGTTTTCAGGGAGCGAACAAAACCAACAAAAACCATGAAGCACCTAATCATGTATTACCCGATGCCGGGGTAAATGATTTCTCTGTTTTTACATTAATACAACATAAATTTTTCAATGATTTGAAAACCCAGGCAGGCGTCAGGTATGACTACCGTAATATATTAACTAAAGGAGAGGCCGGAGAAGAACTTGTCAATAACGATTACGGAAATATAAGCGCTTCTCTTGGTGCAACATACAGAGTGACCGAAAAAATACTGTTACGTGCCAATCTGGCATCGGCTTACAGAACTCCCAATATTGCCGAATTAACACAAGACGGGATGCATGGTGTAAGATATGAACGGGGTAACAGCAATTTGAAATCACAGCGTAGTTATGAAGCCGATATAAGCACACATTATCATTCGGATTATATAATGGCCGACCTGTCGCTTTTTTACAACCGTATAAGGAATTATATCTTCCTTGCACCTACAGGAGATACTACTAACAGCGGTGCATATATATATAAATATTCGCAAACCGATTCTAAAATATACGGAGGAGAACTTGATGTTGATATAACTCCATTTAAATGGTTAGACATAAATGCCACATATTCTTATCTGGAAGGCACGCAGGATGACGGCAGCTATCTGCCTTTCATACCTCATAATAAACTAAAAACAGGACTTAAATACCAAAAGGAAAAAATACTATTCCTTAATAACACATTTGCTAAGGTTGAGGGCGTCTTTGCTTCAAAGCAGTATAGGCCCGCCCGTTTTGAAACAGAAACAGACGGGTATTTCCTGCTTAATGTAAGTGCCGGAACGGAAATAAAATGGATGAATCAGATGGTTTCACTATCGGTTCAGGCAAATAACCTGTTAAACACAGTATATATTGACCATTTATCAACCCTGAAAGAGATGGGCTACTATAATATGGGAAGAAATATATGCATCAGCCTGAAGATACCTTTTTCTGTTAAACAGTAATGAGATAAAGGATACTGCTCTTTGAAGGCATAACCACTGTGCACACAGTTTTTCACGGTGTTGTCACAGTGGTTATTCTGTTCTTCAGTTAACAGTTAAACAGCTAACAGTTAAATAGTTAATTGGTGTATTGGAATACTGGAGTACTGGAACACTGGAGTACTGGAACCGAGGAACCTGATCGCGAGCGGATGGTGATTGTGGTTAGTGGGGGCGAGCAATATTGGAATGCCTGATCATATTTACTGAATGTTACAAATTGAAATATAGTGGGGCCGTTGCATGCAACGGCCCTAATCCCTTTTACTTTTTTCTTCTTTTTACTTTACAGCTATTCACTGTTCACTTTATTTTCACCCTGTGCTATCCTGATACTTATATATTTAAGTATCCTGTATATATATACCATTTATATATAGTATCTTTAAAGTGGTAATATTTTTGTGGTTTTCTTCATTTATTTGTAAAATGAAAGAAAACAGGCAAGAGATAGTAAAAGAGGAAGACCTTAAAAAACTGGCTAAGCGGATCAGGAAGTTAAGGCAGGAGAAGGGTTACAGCAATTACGAAAATTTTGCCTATGTAAATGATCTGCCCCGTGCCCAGTACGGCAGGTATGAAAAGGGGGAAGACCTGAGGTATTCAAGCCTGATGAAAGTAATCAGGGCCCTGGATATATCTGTAAAAGATTTCTTTTCGGAAGGATTTGACTGATAAACGATAAACGGAGAAAGGCGGACCCTTCGACAAGCTTCTCAGGGCATAAATATCAGGCCCAAAAATATTAATTTTTAAAAGAGGCTGTCTCAAAAGTGTAATTCTATAAAAGACAGCCTCTTTCTTTAATCATATTTATGGTATTATAATGTCATTATCTCTAAAGTTAATGCATCTTCACTACCATCAAAGCTTTCAACACGACCGGTAACTTTCATTATACCGTAAGTGTCGTTTGTTGTTTTAAATATAAAGATATTGCCTGCAACAGCGTCAGCTACCACTGTAACTTTTGCGCCTGCAGCGAAATCTGCCATTATTGCAACAACATTATTTTCATCATAAGTAGCATCGTCTGAAACAACAAATTCAGCACCATTTCCGGTGAAACCTATTGTACTTCCTGTAACGCTTGTGAATCCAAGCTGACCGGCAGTTGCAAATTCCAGGTTATCGAGGTCATACGGATCAACATCTGCTGAAGTAAGATCGATTGTTGTTGTAGTACCAAAACTGTACTTTCCAATTACAATTATATCGCTTACAGTTGCAGTCAGAGTCCCTGAAGTTGCAGTGCCTTCAACATAGATTGTATCACCATAAACATAATCACTACCTACAATCTGCATATCATCCTCAAGCAGAAGCCCGCTGCTTACTACCGGCGTGCCTGTTGAATTTACCTTCAGAGATATACTTACATCATCAACTGTTGCGTTGGTAGTCATTATTTTCCAGGCTATATCATGCCCGGTATCATCTTCAACAACACCTGAGGGCACTTCAAAATCCCATGGAGAAATATTTCTAACAGAGGCAGTTTCATTAGCTTTATTTCCGTCCCACTCGTACTGAAATCCTATATAGTTGTTACTTCCTGCCGAGGCTATTCCCATATCAACAAGAGATGCATCCAGTTGCCCCGTGCCGCCGGAGATACTTACAGTAGCCCCAACGTTAGCGGCAGATGAATATACGTCAACAGAGCTTATTGCATCACCGGTGGTAAGATCAATAATAACCCTGTCAAGTTCGGTGTAGGTGATAGTTGCAACACTCATCCCCGTACCACCTCTCTTAATGTCACCGTTGTATCCGGTTGCCGAGTAATAGAGGGGATAAGTATCAATAGCCACTCCTTTCTCAGTATTCTTCTCACATGATATCAGAACAAATACTGATGCAAATACTAATAATAAAATCTTTTTCATAATAGTTACTTTTTCAAGGTTTATTATTTTGCAGGTGTATTATCTTCAATATCCCACCAGACTCTTTCACTTATATCGGCCCTTGCAGGAACATTGTCTGCATTATAGACTTTCTCGGAAATTGGATAAGGATAAATCTGGGGAAAAGAATTGCTAAGTACATTATTAACAGCCAGTCCAAGGTTCAGATGTCCGTTCCCTAATCTTCTCCAGTCGTTATAGGGCTCATAAGTACCAGCCATAGCTATCCATTTCTGGTACATTACCTCTGTTAACAGACCAGCACCTGTAACTATTCCGTCAACATAAGTATCATAAGCTGTTTTCCATGTTGCATCAGTTACGCCCATTTCGCTTAATGACAGGGCAACTGCTGCTTTAAGAGCTGTTTGAGCTGGTACTACATTACCTGCATCCGCCTCAACCTCTGCAATAATAAATTGCATTTCAGCTGCTGTGGCAAATCGTACTGATGCGCCTTTGCCCATGCCTTCAGTTACTCCTCCGAGGAAAGGCCCTATTGGTGACTCAGCTCCTGTCCCACCATGTCCGGGTGCAAGTCCGACATATGATCCTCCTACTTTCCATGCGAGTTTGGATATCCTCGGGTCACCATCGTTTTTCAGTGCATCAATGAATGTTGAACACATTACAATGTCATTTCTTTCATCGTCGAACTGGTATATAGGATTATAGGCCGTTGGATCCGCTGCATCGAACGGGCAACTGAAATTATCGGCATTTGAAGCCATTGCAGCCTGCGCATATGTTTTAGCAGAACCGTAACTGCCATTAACCTCAGATGCGGTTATAGCAATTTTAGCTCTCATTGCGTTGGCAGCAGCAATCCATTTTGTTGTACTACCTCCGTAGATCATATCGCCATTGCTTGCAAGTGGCACAAGACTTGTTGCACCTAAATTAGTAATAGCTTCTGATAGCATTCCGTCTATGGCAGTATAAATACTTGCCTCGTCATCAAAAGCAGGAGTATAGTTTTCAGCACCCAGCAGGGCTTCGCTATATGGTACAGGACCAAACAGGTCAACTCCCATCTTAAGGGTAAGAGCCATCATTACCTGGGCTGCTCCTTTCCATGCCGGGGATTCTTCTTCATCTGCTTTGTTCATCAGTGTCATGCAGTCCATTAAAGCACCGCTGTACAAAGAACTCCACATATTGTTAACATCTGCATCAACAAGCCTGTACTGGCTTTCCAGAAGAGCCTGGCGTCCTTTCCCCTGATAAATTTGCACCCACATATTTGTTGTTCCAACCACGTCTCTGCCTCCCATTACATACCCTAACCTGGCTTGTATGGAAGGTAAAAGAAGATACATCGGCACATCAGAGGGTGTGTCAGGATCAATATTGATTCCCGGGTCGATCCACTTTTCACACGAAGAAGTGAATAACAACACTACGGTCAGTATCAATGCACTGAGATATTTAATTGTCATCTTCATGATTTTCTCTTTTTATAGTTATAATTAGAACGCCACTTTAAGGCCGAATGTATAATTCCTTGTACCAGGCTGATTGAAATAGTCAAATCCCTGACCATTATTTGTACCAGTCAATGAGGTTTCAGGATCAATACCCGTATAAGGCGTTGTATACCACAGATTAGTACCTGAAAAGAATATATTCAGATCCTTTATAAAGGTCCTGTCCAGTATGGATGCCGGAACAGAATAACTTATTGTCAGTTCCCTCAGCTTAATCCAGTCACTGGGCTCAACAAATGGTGACGAGGGTCCGGAGAAGTTTGAGTTTGGACCGTAGAAGTACCACCACTGGTTCCTGTTAACGACAATATCATTAGGTGAACCATCAGATTCTTTAACACCTTCGGCAATCCATCCCTGGTCGTCCTCACGATCTTCTGTAAATGCATGGGTTCCGAAATACTGCATTGCAGCACGCGTACCATTATACATTAAACCACCCTTCTTAATGTCTATAAGAAAGCTGGCCGTAAGTCCCTTAAATGAGAAGCTGTTTGTAATACCTGCTCTCCAGTCTTCCATTATATTACCTGAGGGTCCTGATTCACCGGCGTCAATCGGGAAACCATATAAAGGGGAAGTCGGATCATCGTTGATTATCCACTGACCATCATCGTTAGTTTCGAAAACGGTTGCATAAACGGAGCGATATGGCTGACCGGCAACCGCACGAACCGACGGGTCAGTAAATCCACCCAGACTTACAACAGCTACTCCTGGCGCAAGCTTATTAACAAATGAATAAGGATTACTCCAGTTAACCATTATGTCCCAGGTAAATGTTCCTGTAACCGGTGTTGCATTTAGTACAATCTCCCATCCGTGAGTTTCCATCTCGGCAGCATTCTGGTATGAGCTTCCAAATCCGGATGAAGGAGCTACCGGAACACTTAACAGAAGGTCTGTATTTACTGAACGGAAATAAGATATGTCAATCCCAACCCTGTTGAGGAAGAATTTCAGATCGGCACCTACTTCGAAGGTAGTCTGTGTTTCAGGCTTGATGTTTGTATTACCTACTGTTCCACCCAGTGTAAATCCTGCATATCCCATCATCGGGAAGCTGATACCACTGGACCATCCGTCACCAGCATCTGACTTGTAGAAAGGTGTATAGGTTGAACTGGCTGCAGCATCGTTAGCAGTAATTGCATAGGATGCTCTCAGTTTCCCAAATGACAAAATTGGGCTGTCTTTAAAAACAGGTAGCTCTGTGAAGATAAAGCTACCATTGAATGATGGATACATAAAACTGTTAGCTCCTTCAGGAAGGGTAGTCGACCACTCGTTACGAAGTGTAACATTTGCAAAAATCATACTTTTCCATTCTACTCCAACATCACCGAATATTGCAGCAGTCCTTCTCTTCGATCGTCCCTCGCTGGCACTTATAGCAGCCGAGTTACTTACCTGGTAAAATCCGGGAATATCAAGATTTCCAACAGAGGCAGAAACACTCCTGCTACCTGTCTGGTAAATATTGTGACCAAGAGTGGCTTTTAGATTCAGGTCATCACCAAAGCTCTTGTTCATATTAATAATGAGGTCGGAGTTGATCAGTTGATTAAAGCCGTGAGACTCACTGTCAGAACCCTGGCTTGCGCCCCTGGAATACTTGGCATAAAATGTTTTTGTCTGGCTGTCATACCAGTCAGTTCCAAGCCTGTATGTTACATTTATCCATGATAGCGGATCCCAGTTGAAGCCAATATTACCGTACATACGATTGGTACGATCCTGGTAGGCAATATTGTTAGATACCCAGTAAGGGTTATCATATCCACCACCACCGCGATAGTTTCTCTGTGTTCCGTCGGGGAACATATAACCTGCAGAGTTGTCGAATGTAGTAGTACCTCTCAGTAAGCCAAGCATTACCCCTGAAACATTAGAACCTGCACCGATCCTGTTTCCGTAAGTATTTGCATAGTTAACATTTCCGCTTATACTGAACTTTTCATGCAGTCTGGCATCTCCTGATAACTTGAAGGTGGTTTTATCAAAAGTATTGTTAGGTACAACACCTTCTTCAGTTGAGTTACCAATACTCATGTAGAATGTGGCCTCTTCTGATCCGCCTGTCATACTTACCGAGTTTGCAAACTGAGTCCCTGTGTCAAAATACTCATAGGAATCATACCACTGAGCCGGGCGTAATCCGGCAGGAGCACCTTCTGCAGGAATAAGCATTCCATAGGGATCCCATTTATAGTCTGATCCATCATATACCAGTTCATCAATACGAGGGCCCCAGGAGCTTCCCTCTCCGGTATGCGGACCATTCCACACACCCTGCGATCCCTGGGCATAAGTAGTCTGCCTGCCAGGCATAGCACTAAGAGTTTTAATTGTAGCAGAAGAACTTACGTTTACATGAATTCTCTTGCTTGCACTACCTCTTTTGGTAGTAATCAGGATTGCACCGTTAGCAGCCTGCAGTCCATAGAGGGCTGTAGCAGCACCGCCCTTAAGAACGGTCATTGACTCGATGTCATCAGGGTTAATATCGATAGTACGAGCCGACTGGTTCCAGCCGGAAACACCCATACCTCCGCCACCTGAGTAGATGGGAGTACCATCAACAATCCATAAAGGCTGGTTGTTTCTGGTGATAGATGAAGCACCCCTTATCTGAATATAGGCAGAGGCACCTGCCGATCCTGATGTGGATGTGATCTGTACACCTGCCACTTTACCCACAAGTGAATTAATCACTTCCTGGTTAGCAGTTTTGGTCAGTTCTTCACTTTTGACGTTCTGAACTCCATAACCGAGGGCTTTTGTTTCCCTCTTGATGCCGATAGCTGTTACAACTACCTCGTCCAGTTCCAAAAGATCCGGCTCCAGAACGATATTAACGACATTTCTGCCGCCAATCTCAACATCCTGCTTCTTCATACCAACGTATGAAAATTCGAGGATCTCTGAGCCTTCAGGAACATGAATTGAGTACTTCCCTTCAAAATCGGTCGTAACGCCAATAGTTGTTCCCTTGACTACCACAGATACACCGGGTATAGAACCACCATCTTCCGAACTGGTTACAGTACCCGTAATCTGCACTGTCTGGGCTAAAGTCGTAAAAACGACAAAAACAAACAGCGCAAATATTACTGATAGTTTTTTCATAGATCAAGTTTTAGGTTAAAAAATGTAAAATATATTAAGGATATAATCCTTATCATTAAGTAATTATGGTTTGCTAAAAAAGTCAGCAAACCAGTTTATAATATTTCTGTACCGAATTTTTCCTGATAGTTGGATTTTGATTCAGATATTGCTTTAAAGGCACGCGTAGCAATGAAAATTGCAAATACTGACTTTGTTATCATAATAATTTTTTTCAAAGAATCAAGAATGACTATTATGTTGTAAATATAAAAAAAACTATTTATAAATAGTATCATTTAAGTGGTAATATTTACGTGGTTTTTTTCGTTTTTATACAATAAACGACAAAAGGCTAACGACAAAAGACTAACGGGAAGGTCTTAAAAAGGCAGAAGGCGAAAGGTTGAATCGTTGAAGAGGAAATTGTTGAAAGGAACAGCTTTTGTCCCGGTTTAACGGTTTAACTTTTAAACGAATGATCTATTTCACCACGGAGGCACGGTGTGGCACAGTGGCTCACGGTGAAACAGTAAACAGTGAATAGCTGTAAAGTAAAATGGATTAGGGCCGTTGCATGCAACGGCCCCACTATATTTCAATTTGTAACATTCATTAAATATGATCAGGCATTCCATTATTGCTCGCCCCCACTGACCACAATCACTATCCGTCCCGAAAAGCCAAGGTTTTTTCGAGCCTGCCTGCCGGTAGGCAGGTATCCTCGAATCGCAGATTCGGGACTCGCGAGTTCGTCACCTTCTCCCGAAGCCTCAGGTTCCAGTATTCCAGTATTCCAGTACTCCAGTATTCCAGTATTCCAGTACTCCAGTACTCCAGTACTCCAGTATTCCAGTATTCCAGTATTCCAGTATTCCAGTATTCCAGTATTCCAGTATTCCAGTATTCCAGTATTCCAGTATTCCAGTATTCCAGTACTCCAGTATTCCAGTACTCCAGTACTCCAGTACTCCAGTACTCCAGTACTCCAGTACTCCAGTACTCCAGTACTCCAGTACTCCAGTATTCCAGTATTCCAGTATTCCAGTATTCCAGTATTCCAGTGTTCCATTATTCCATCCGTTAGCCTTTCGTCTGTATTGAAGTACTGATCCCTATGCTGAACCACCTTCCGGGCATGACTACCAGGTTGGCCCCGGCATATTCCGTACTCAATATATTGCTTATACCAAGAGAAAAATTCCAGTTTCTGTATCTTAGATATATACCGGTATCAACAAGACTGTAGTTATCCATACCATACCTGTCAAAATATCTGAAGCTGATCGTCTGAGATAATCTTCCGGTATAATTGAGCCTGACAGTGCTTACGAACTGATGCCTCAGGTTCTCAAACACATACCTTGAGTATGCATATTCCGTACCCTTATTCTCCGAATTTATAAAAGTATAGCCAAATGAGAAGCTATTAAGCGGACGAAGACTAAAATCAAAAAGCTCTGAAAGGTACAGGCTTACATCCATGTCCAGACCATTATTAATTATTCTTTCAACATTAAGAGGGATCCATTTGTCGTCAGTATCTTCTTTCACCCTGTCAATTACGTCATATCCCTTTCGCTGAAACAAGCTGAAACAGAGATGATATCCTTCCTTCTTTACTGTTTTGAAACCTATCTCACCTGAAAATGCATATTCGGGTTGTAATCCCGGATTAGCCGAATTTACAGGGTCTTCGTAATACAGATCTGTAAATGAAGGGACCCTGTAAGTATAACCTGTACTGATAAACAGCATAAGATGAGGGAGTATGCCGAGACTCATATCAAGTCCCGGAAGAATACTGTTCTTAAAATCAGAGTAATGGTTAAGCTGTATGCCTGGGCTTACCGTCAGTTTTTCATCAAACAGCATTATATTTTGTTCGATAAACAAAGACAGTCCTGTTCTGGAGTGATTCCCAAGTCTGCTGCTGTTTATACCGGCGGCATGGGCATCCAGACCTATGCCGGTAATCCCGGCACTGGTGTGCACTGTTGCATTTACATCAGCACCCAGCGTATTATTAAAATGTATATTCCTGTAATAATCCGGATCGGAACGGATAAAAATATATTCATCCTTATTACCCCTCCAGTATACCCTGCACCTGATATTCACTGCTGAAGTCTCTGTGCGGGGTGTAAAGCTTATAGCGGAAAATCCTGTTCTGAGCTCCTCATACTGGTCGGTATTCTCAGGACTGGCATAAAAACCGTTAGCCCCGAAATTCCTAAGGCTAAATCCTCCGGTAATTCCTATTTCTCCTGCTCTGCCACGGTAGTCTGACCTGAAAAATATATTGCTTAATAAATAATCGGTATTATACCTGTAACCTGATGATCTGTCAATGCCGGCCGAGATATAGCTTCTGTTCATACTGCTACCGAAAGCTCCGGACAATTTAGAGCCCACAAGACCAAAGTCACCGGCTGTGGCAGAAACAGATGTGATATTACTGTCCGGAACGCTTGTGATTATATTAATTGCACCTGCATATGCATCCTGTCCGAATACACGGGCTGAGGGTCCTTTATAAACCTCAATATGATCGACTGCCGAAAGATCGACAGGAAGATTAAGGGAATGGTGACCTGTTTGAGGATCATTCATCCTGATACCGTCTACCAGTATCAAAACCTGATCAAAAGTGCTTCCCCTTATTCCGGGATCGCTCTGTATGCCGTTTGCCCCTCTGCTCCTTATATCTATGCCAGGCTGAAAATTAAGGATATCCGGTATGCTTGCTGCAGAAGATCTTCTTATCGACTCCTTCCCTATTATCAAAACGGAGCCCGGCTTTTTGCTTGCAGATAACTGTATCCGGTTTTCTTTCACTACAATATCATCGATCCTGTAGACCATGGTATCCTGCTGTGCATATAAACCGGAATATATTATGCCTGTAAATACTAATAGAAATGTTGTTCTGTACATCACACTAAAAAGAATCCGCAAAGATGAGAAAATCCGGCTTTTTACACAAAGCTATATTAGAAAAACGACCAAAGGCAAACCCTTCGGCAGGCTCAGGGCAGGAGACAAAAGACTAACGGAAAGAGGAACAGGGATTATGAATAACAAATAGTCTACAGTCTACAGTCTACAGTCTACAGTCTTCAGTCTTCAGTCTTCAGTCCGCAGTCTTCAGTCCGCAGTCAGTCCGCAGTCAGACCATCATTCCAGTATTCCATCATTCCAATATTCCAATATTCCATCATTCCATCATTCCAGTATTCCATCATTCCATCATTCCAATATTCCATCATTCCATCATTCCATCATTCCATCATTCCAGTATTCCAATATTCCAATAATCCATTATTCAGGCATTATTTTATTATTGCACCCGATATCAAAGGAGCTATTTTCACAGCTATTAATACAAATACAGCTATTACAATCGTATCGATACTTGCTTTCATACTGATACCCTTTAACATAAATGCACTGGCCAGATCGGTAAGGATACAAAAGATCAAAGCACCTGTAATACCGAATTTTGAAAAGACCCAAACCATTAATAAGATCAAAGGAATAGCTATCACCGAGCCCAGAAGTGCCGTTTTCATCAAAGGCAATTCCGAATATTTACATACCACATGTACCATTCCTGCCATACGTGGACAAATAATAAAAAATGCCAGCGCCGTTGCTGTAAGTAATAATCCTTTTCCCATGATATAATTTAATTAACTGTTATTTATACAGATATTATTCTTTCAATCATTCGATCTGTTATCATCAAAGGGATTCCCTTATTTCCTCTCTTTCTTATCGGTCTTTGATATATCCTTTTTTGGAAACCAGCCTTTCTCTACCCTTTCTTTTTGTTCAAAAAGCTCTTTTATGCTCCAGAAAAAAGAAAAACCACAGACACCCAGTCCTCCTGATAAAATAATATTCTTAGCAAGGACAGATAAAAATAAACAAATTATTCCTCCAATAAGGAACAGAGGCCAGATCCTGGTTCCCCAGTGGTATTCTGATTTAATAACTACAGGATGAAAAATCCCGATTATCAAAAACGACATAAGGCCGATGATGATCCCTGATATCGAATCAATACTAAATTCTTCAAACATAAAATATTTTTTAGTTTACATTTTCCATTTGCCGTTCCATCATCTTAGTAAATACCCCATTCTGCTTTTTCAGCTCCATGGGAGAACCGCATTCACAAACCGTACCGTTAGCCAGTACCACTATCTTATCGGTATTAGCTACAGTGCGGATCCTGTGAGCTATGATCAATACTGTTTTGTTTCTGACAAGCTCGGAGATTCCCGCCTGTATCCTGGTTTCATTTTCCACATCGAGCGAGGCTGTTGCTTCATCCAGCAGTACAATAGGAGCATCTTTCAGCAGGGCACGGGCAATAGATATCCGCTGGCGTTCACCTCCCGATAGTGTCTCTCCGTTCTCACCTATAATGGTATTATAGCCCTTAGGCATTTTACTGACAAATTCGTCACACTGTGCCAGTCTTGCCACACGTATCACCTCATCATCAGTGGCATCACGTTTTCCAACGCGTATATTATCCATAACAGAGGTATTGAACAGCACTACATCCTGAAATACTATGGAATAGTTTTTCAAAAGTGTTTCCGGTTCTATTTTACTGATATCCCTTCCCCCAAGTAAGATTCTTCCTTTGTCTATATCCCAGAAGCGTGCGGCCAGCCTGGCCGAAGTACTTTTTCCTCCTCCCGAAGGTCCGACCAGGGCGGTTATTTCGCCTTGTCTGGCGATAAAAGACACATTACTTAAAACCTGTTTCCCTTCTTCATACGAAAAACCGACCTTATCAAATACAATATCGTAATTTTCAGGTTCGAAATCCGTTTCCCCTTTCTGTATAGGAAGTGCCTGTATCTCGTTCATACGGTTGATACGCACATCAAGAAAAAATAAAGCAGCCAGGTTATTAAACACCTCGCTTACCGGGTTATAAATACTGGATGCTATCACTAAAAAAATAAGATACATAAACAAATCGATACTACCTGCCGAAAGAAGACCTGCCCCCACTATAACAACACTTGCCAGTCCCAGTTTTAAAATGCTCTGTGCCGAATTCACCAGTCCCCCTGTCAGCAATTCACCCTTTATCAACTGTTTTTCATAGTAATCGACCTTATTGTTTAATTCATTAATACAGGATTCTTCCCTGTTGTATGATTTTATTTCCTGTATGGTATCCAGTCCCTCCTGTATTTGTTCGCTCACATCACGCTTTTTCCGGTAAAGGGACTGATTCTCCTTATTTATCTTTCTCCTGGAAAAAACAAGTATTGCAGCAGCCAGCGGCACTACCCAGAACAAGGCAAGTGACAGTTGCCAGTTGTAAAAAAACAAACCGGTAGCAATTAAAATAATACTCAGTATGGATGCTATGAGTTGAGGCACGGCATGAGAAAAAGTATGTTCCAGTTCGGTATTATCTTCCATTATGGTTAATGTAAGGTCGGAAAGATTCTTCTCTCCGAAAAATGCCAGTGGCAGTATCCGAAGCTTTTCCGCTAATGAAATACGCCTGTTGGCACTTTCGTCGTATATGGTTGTATAAGTACTTCGATACTGAAAGATAGCTACAATGAACATTATCACCATAAGGACAAGGCCCGATAAAAGATAATACCATATACCATGAGCAGGCATAACCGAAGGATCGAACACTGGGCGCAGGTAATCGTTAAGAAATATAAAAAAAAGAACAGCAGGAAGCATAAGTGCTATATCAAGAAGTGTTGTAAAGAACACACCTTTTAAAAAATCTTTTGCTCCCTTTTCCGAAAGAGCCAGCCTTTTCTGTAATATCTTAAGCATGATATACCTCCTTTCCTATAGTCCATTTTACGGACTGTTGATATTCATTCCACATTTTAGTATATAATCCCTCTTTACCGATTAATTCACTATGAGTACCCTGTTCGGCTATTTTCCCTTTGTCAATAACCAGTATTTCATCGGCATCCTGTACGCTGGTAAGCCTGTGGGCAATCATCAGTACTGTCTTACCCCTGGTTAATTTTTTGAGCGCACCTTGTATCAGGTATTCATTTTCGGGATCGGCAAAAGCAGTTGCCTCATCCAGGACAATAACAGGTGCATCTTTCAGAATAGCCCGTGCCAGGACAATACGCTGCTGCTCGCCCCCTGAGAGATAGGTTCCTTCTGTTCCTATTTTGGTATTCAGTCCTTCCGGCAGCCTGTCGATAATCTCCCGGCATTGCGCCAAATCAACCGCCCGTTCCACTTCTTCGGCAGAAGCCGAAGGATTACCGTACCGGATATTCTCCAGCAGGCTTGTTTTAAACAGGCGTGTATTTTGAAAAACAAATGAAATATGATTCATCAGTTCTTTCGGATCAATATCTTTTACATTGGTACCTCCAATGGAAACCTGCCCTTCATCAGCATCCCAAAAACGTGGTACAAGACGGGCAATAGTGGTTTTTCCGCTTCCTGAAGCTCCTACCAGTGCCACTGTTTTGCCTTCGGATATACGAAAACTCATACAGTCAATAGCTTTCATTTTAGCCCCCGGATAGATGAATGAAACATTAGTAAAACGAATATCATGCCCTGTAACAGCCTTTGGAAAAACCGGAGCAGGCAAAGGTTCTGCTGATGTCAGGTTCTCCAGACGGTCGATGGCCTCTCCTGCCTGTCCTATAGTCTGGTTCAGGTACATGCTTCGCATAATGCTTTGTGAAAAAACAGGTGTGATCAGAATATACAGGAACAGGTTAAGCATGACACCTGCATAATTACCTGACATTCCTATGAGCAGGATGGCCGCCGGCACCAGGAAGAAAACAAAGCCATTGATAATTACAGTATAAGCCGACATAGGCTTCTCCCATATCCTGGTATATTCAAACACCATATTTTTGTATTTTATAATACTGTTGTAAAAATTCTTAAAGGAAAATACGGTCTGCTGAAAAACTTTTACTACCGGCACACCCCGTACATATTCAACAGCTTCGGTGTTCATCTCTTCGAGCGAATCCATATAGCTCTTCATAAAATACTTCCCTCTGCCGCCCATCATAAAACTCATTATCAACATGGAAGCGATTACCGGGACAAGGCATGCCAGCCCCAGTCGCCAGTCAAACACGAAGATCAGCACCGTGGTTATCAGCGGCATCAGTATAGTCCCTGCCAGATCAGGCATCTGATGAGCAAGGAAGCCATGGGTAACACTGGCATTATCGTCGATAATTTTACGGATACGGCCGGTGGTATTACTATCGAAAAAACCCAGCGGCATACGTACTATCTTTTGCATGGCCCGTCGTCTCATATTAGCCTCTGCCCTGAAAGCTGCCAGATGTGAAAAACTCAGGGCACAAAAATAAAGAATGACACTGCCAATAGCCAGCCCTGCCGCCCACCATGCATAAGTGCTGACAAGAGCCCTGGAATATTCCGGCCCGTCAGTAAACAACTCACGTACTATAAACCATATTAAAATATAAGGCGCCATGCCTGCCAGCGTGCTTAACGCCGATACGGCTAATGCAACCGGCAGTAGTATTTTTCTGCCGGTCATATAGGCCTGAAGTCTTGATAAAGTATTCATATTTTATATTGCTGTTTTTAACATTTATAATAATCTCTTCCTTCCTGACTATATTATAGCCGGTTATTATGGAATAAAAAACCTCTGAACCTGCTTTGGAGAACACTGTTCGTTCATGCAAATCAAGTCAATATAAAACTCTGAGGCAATCCCAATAAATTGGGATTTTACTCACCGTTTACTATGCTTTCGAGCCATGATACGGAAATAAGCATTCCCGGTTAAGCAATAATAAAATCAGAATAGATTACCTAATTTAACACCGAAGTTTATTGTTCTGAATTGTGAAGGCCCGTAAAGATATCCGGCATCACGGTAAACACCTTTGTCATGATCTTTTTGCATCTGGTTGAAAATATTTTTCACCCCGGCATAAAATTGTATTTCCGTCTCCTCGCTAAAATGAAAATCATATGATATCAACAAGTCGGCTACTACAAAACCATCTGTTTTCTTTAGTACCTCGCCTTCGATCACATCACCACGAGCAATTGCGTCCAGCACTGCCGGTCTTTCTGCTTCCGGGAAATCAGCAGGATCAAGCCCATGATGAGGCACATCCATTGAACCGGTATAATTGCAGGAAAAAGTCACATCAAAATGCTGAGCAGGCTTCCAGATAATTGTAGCATAACCATATTTACCAGGCGTCCGCAGAAACTTTTTGGAAAGACTCGTTTCTTCTTCACCCCATTCCTGTGGCGACTCGTAACGGCTGGTTTGTATAGTAAATCCTAATTGTGTCTCTATATTTCCGGAAACAATAGATTTCCACTCCAGGTTTACACCGGCAACATAAGCATCATCGTCGGCGTTTACACGCATATATGCAAAGGCGCCTTCCTCGTCGAGCGGATAATATTCACTGGCAAAAGGATCTTTTAATACCGTATAAAAACCTTCTGCCAAAAAATCGTTGTAGGTATTTCCCAGACTAAAAACCGAATTCATCGATGCTGTAAATGCATTTGATGTTTCCTGTTTTAAATCCTCCGAATTAAACGTTTGAACCCGTGTCGCATTTACCAGCTCTATATGCAGATCCTCATTAAAAACCTGCGGTGCACGGTACCCCCTGGCATATCCTATCCTAAACCTGACATCCGGGGTAAGTTTGTACATCAATCCAATACGAGGGACAAGAACGCCATTGTTCAGATCGCCACTATCGCCTTCTTTATCTTTTATCCGGTAATAATCATAACGCAGTCCAAGAGATACATTAATAATACTTGTTTTCCAGTCATGCTGAATAAAAGAGCCTAATGTATTCACATATTGTTTTGTAAGCACGGTATTGGCATTTCCGCCGGCACCCAGCTTAACATCATACAAATAATCGTTGGTATTATCTATTCCAAAGACGGTTGACGATGGGGCAAACAGAAACGAGTGAGAATTCAACACATAATGTGCCCCAAACGAAGAGGTAAGGTTTTTGGTATCGCCATACGCATTGGGATCCTGTTGCGCACCGTAATACGATTTACGCTTAATATGCTGCGCAGATGCATAAGAAGTAAATTTATCATACTTGTCATTGGTAAACACGTCGTACGAAAGATTACCTCCTGAGATAAGATGCTCGAGTTGTTCGGCAATATCCGCTTCATGAGGAAGGTAATCCAGCTTGTTTCCTCCACGGCGGAATTCATCTATTCGGTATCCATCCAGCGATATCTTGCTTTTTGTCCCCGGCTTATGAAAAACATTAAACCCGAAGGTTGTGTTTTTCATTTCAACCATTTCGCTGAAACTGTCGCCATTGGCATCATAAGCATCACGGTTGCGTAACATAGTATAAATGTATCCGCCGGTTTTTCTGTCGTCTGTAATAACCGAAGCGTTAAGGTTCATTTGTCCGTCTGCTACCGGATTGGTATTTTCTCCTCCAACACCAATACTTCCTATCCGGCCTTCAATATTAAACGAATTTGTCCGGGGTTCTTTAGTAATAACATTTACCGTCCCTGCTATAGCGTTACCCCCGAATAATGCCGAGCCGCTTCCTCTTATAACTTCCATCCGTTCTACCATATTTGATGGTATTAACTCAAGGCCGTAAACACCGGCCAGACCACTAAACACCGGTCTGCTGTTAATAAGTATCTGTGTATAGGGGCCCTCCATTCCATTCATGCGCAACTGCGTAAAACCACAATTCTGGCAGTTGGTTTCAGTCCTAAGACCTGGTGTAAAGCTCAACACTTCAGCAATGTTAACCGACTGGGTATTAGTCAGGAGTTGCGGTGAAATAGTATTGACCACTACCGGAGCCTCAGCCCGGTTTGTCTGGTTACGGTCGGCAGTTACTACAACACTTTCGATATTCAAAACATCTTCTTCTATCTTGAATTTAATCTCTTTCGTTATATCTGCCTCTGTCGTAACTTTTTGAACGGCACTCTTATATCCTACGCCGCTGACCCGTATAGTCAATTCTCCTATGGGCAGGTTTATTAACTGGTAATGCCCGGTAGCATCGGTAAAAGTGCCTATTGTTGTCCCGTCAACAGTAATATTAATAAAAGGAACATGTTCGCCCTTACATTCTACATGACCGATAACATTAGCATCTGTCTTTGTCTTTTGTGCATTCCCTGTATTCATTACTGCCAGAGATGCAACTATAATAAATAATATTTTTTTCATGAATTTATATAATTAAACTATTGCTGATAATAATTAATTCTTGCCGTCTTAAAAATAAGCCGGTATCCACTTCTTATAATTGTCTTCTAAAGACAATTATCCATGTAAAACATGAAATGGATTGTGTATGTTTGGTCGTTATGAAAACAATAGTTTAAACGGGGGTGATCTCCCCTTTAAAGTAAGATGGAATACAGGATAAAAGGTGAAAGCAGTATAAAAATACTTTCTTATGTGTTCGAAGAATAAAACAATAATAAGGAAAAAAGAAACAAAAAACAGTAATTGCAGATGAGAGATCTGATAATACTGTTCGTCTGTATGATGGTGTTTTTTTAATGGTCCGGGGTCATTACTTTTATCATAAGGATGCGCGTGCACTATAACAACACCATTGGCCAGTATATGTGTATGCAGAAAAACAACATTGTTCGCAATAAAAAGCCCCATAATAACCAGAAGAATTCCGGCTATTATATTTTTTATCCTGTTTCTTAATGTTGTTTTCACTTATTACAAAATAAGTAAATAATAATATGATCCAATAATCACAGATGTTAATAAATGTTTAATACTCAAAGAAATTAAGAATTAATAAATAAACCGTAAAGAAAAAGTAACAGGACTATTTAAATCACATTATTATTCCGGGACATAAATGATCTGTCCGTTTTCAAGCTGATAGGCAACCCCTACCCTTTTACCTCTTGTGCCTGTATTTTCCGTATCATCAGAGGGCTTATATTTCTCTATTTTTTCTCCTTTTTTAGTGATGATCTCCATCTGTTCTGTCCCGGGATTCTTAACCATGGTAAAATCATCTTTTGAAAAGAATTCATTCATCTGGTAACGCGTTACCAAAGCCACCATCAGGGCAACGGCAAACACCATGGCCACATCAAACAAATTGGTCAGTACCGATAATGGGTCATGATCATCGTCAGTATGTAACAACCTCCTCTTTTTCATAATTTACCTGTTTATTATTAATATATCCTGTCATGCCGTTTTCCTTTTTTGATTCTGCTATATATTCCAGGGTATTCAAATCATCGGCATACCAACGTTGCTGTACCTGCAGGGTAATAAAGCCTATCGCTCCAATAAACACTCCTATTACCGTAGTTGAGAATGCAACCTGCATATTATGGGCCATGGTTGTCACATCGCCATTTGACAGGCCAACCAGCGCAGGCCCCATAGGTATTAATGTTCCCATCAATCCCAGCATAGGTCCCAGCCTGGTCAGGCTTTTCGATTTCCCCAGCTCGGCATCAGCAAGTATCTCGTAATCACCAATCAGCATGTCCATTTTTGCTTTGGTAATATTCTTGTCATTCATTTTATCTATGTATTCTGCAAAACGGTTGTCAGGAAAATCCGCAATTTGAAACTCTTCGATAAATGCCGGTACCGGTTTACTGTCAAGTAATTGTTTTATCTTCTTATTTGCACGGAGACGTGCCGTGTATTTCCCGTAAAAACTTCCTGCCAGCAACAGGGCTTTTATAAATAATATCAGTAAAAAAATTATTACAGGTACTAATAAACCTGTTGTAAGCCAGTAAAGCCAGTTTGTTATTATATCCACTTCTGTAAATTTTTTAGTTTTCCTTTATTAATTTTCTGTATTAAATATCCTGCTGCAGCTACACCTGCAGACAGGGTAAAGAACACTATCATATTGCTAAAAGATATATCCGTACTGTAATTACCACGATTATAATCGGCAAGACCTGCATTCAGAACAACAGCTACAATCAGCAACATGGCATTGATAAAAAAATTCAGTTCATACTGCATTACCCTTTCAGGCAAAAGACGTTTTATGCATACCGCTATGATGGCGATAATAAGGCATAAGCCTACCGATACTGCCAGCGATGTCATACTGAAGCTGGCACCCGGTAAAATGTAAAACGCCTTTAATTCGATATAAAAAACAGCTCCGAAAATGATAATGCCGGGTGACAGTTCGAAAAAGACAAGCCGTTTTTTCTTTTTAGGAGCGGCAAGATTCTGCAATACAGCAATACCGGCCATTATCCCGGAAATAGCTTCTGCAGTCACGATTAATGCCAGCCCTGTTATTTTCGTTTTTTCGGAAAGGATGCTGTCAAATAACCGTATTTCATTCTTAATAATAAAAGGATGAATGAGATAGGCAAAAACACCCGCGAGAACAGCAAAAAATAATATCCCCGTATAATCTTTGTAAAACACTGCCTTACAGGCAAATTTCATAACCGAAAGAATAACAATAATCTGTAATATGCTTTCCATCACGACTGTTTTTTAAACCATTTTACCGAATCAAATAGCAGGAGTATTGAAACGAGGAATAGAGGTATCAGTACAAATAGTTGTTCAGCCTGCTTTGCTTTTGTTATAATTATCTCGGAAAGATGCCCTGTATTTACAATCATTGCCAAAAGGCCAAATACAATATTGAATATCCCGGCTGTTTTTCTTTTTACATATTGAACATTTATAATGGCAAAGACAGGAATACAAAAACTTAATCCGAAGGCTAACACCTTCGATAAAGGCATAGCAATCGCTGCCTTTGTGATGTTAATACCATAAAAAAGGGGCGTCAAATGCAAAACTACATGGTACATCAAACCCAGAAGGATAATGAACCAAACAGATGTAATTCTGTTTTTTAATTGTAAATCTTCAGGCATTTCTCTTTTTAATCTTTACCACAAAAAATGTAATAACCATCAATAACAGCACGGAAATAATCAGTATACCTTTATTCCCGGTTTCTTCTTCCGCATTTTCTTCCCTGCTCTCACTTTTTTGCCTTTCTTTTTCAAGCACAACATTTTTCTTTCCTTCTTCAAGCCTGACCTCGCGCGCCTCCTTTATATCCTGCTGATACTGTTCTGCCTGTAGGACAGTTAACTGACCGGCAATAAATTCGCGCAGCTTTGCATTATCACAAACAAATTCGCTGCATCCGGCCTTATGGTCTTTTATCAGTCCGGCATGTAAGCCGGCAACTGACTGTAGTTGCTCTTCCGTTGCTTTCCAGTATCCCTTGCGTGCCGTCTCAAGCATCACTGCCGACATCTCCTGCAGGGCATAAGGATTTTCCTCTTCAAAGCGTTTTCTTACATCAAGCTTATGTTTATCATTAATATAAATATCATAATATGTATCCCATATATAATTGTCTATAGCTTCCGGCTTCATTACATTCCAGCCGTAAGTATTCCTGAAAGTCTCGGCAAAAGTTTCCATGGCTCCTGCTTTCCCCCCTAACATTTCCCTGATATATTTAGGATTAAATACCGTAGAATTTGTTTCCACGCCAATAGCTTCTTTCAGTTCCTGCATACGCGGGTTATTCACGTTCCTGAAATCGTTAAAATAAGCTGAAGGGTCTTCCCCTGTTACAGAACGCACGGCAAGATTCAGACCTCCCATAAATTCGTAAACATGATCGAGGCTTAAAGGGCCCCATGTATTACCCGAACGAGGCTGGACAACAACTTCGGTGTTCTGCAGGGCAGCCTCAAAGATTCCTTCCCTGAAAGCGCCCCAATCTTCGCTGCCGTCATACGTCGCACCCATATTATGGATATAATTATCTGCTATCTGCCTGTCTTCGTCCCAGGCATCACCTTTTTCAACAAAACCCATTATACCTGTTCCGTAATTGCCGTTAATGCCGCCAAAAACACGGTTATATGAAAACTTACGTGCATCAAGGGGAGAGAATCCTTTTGAAAGCATATATTTTTCGGCATCGAGGATCCCCTTACGGACATAGTTAAGCGAATCGGCATCTTCTGCTTCTGCAGCCATAGCAACAGCTTTATGTATCAATGCCAGGCGCGATGCAGCAAGGTCCCTTAACTGCCCGGATGTCTGAACCACCACGTCTATACGTGGCCTTTTAAATTCTTCAACAGGTATCAATCTTAAACTTTGCACAGTACCAAAACCGTCACGTACAGGCTCAACACCAAGCAGATAAAGTATCTGGGCTATGGTTGCACCTTCTGTAGAAATAAAATTGGTTGACCACAAGGTAAAGCTGATTTTTTGAGGATAACAACCTTTGGCTTCCAGTTCTTTTTCAAGCAATGATTCTGCCAGACGTTTTCCCACTATCCATGCCTCTTCCGACGGCGTAGCTTCTGCATTGACAGAATACATATTTCTGCCTGTAGGCAGCGCTGCAGGATTAACAACAGGATCGCCTCCCGGTGAAGGTTCGGTATAGCCCCCGTTCAGAGCATTGACAACAGACAAAAATTCAGCCTCAGGACTCCCCGACAGACTGGAGTAATACCTGCTTACAGACCTGATACTGTTTTCAACTTTTAAAACGGCACCGGCATAACGCTCCTCCCTTTTATATGATATACCGGTCTTATTCTGTCTGTTTATCATATCATTATCAATGGAATCAGTCCTTACTTCTTTTTCAGTTATCGTCCTTCCCTGTATATTGCCTTTCTCTTCTGAATGGTCTTTGGCTTTCATCATGGACATCATATCCGTATCTTTGTTCTGATCATCCCATGTATGCGCCATTTCCCGTTCCGCTGATGTAAGTACAGAATTCAATATTACTTCTGCTTGTTGCCCGTCAAGCAGCTCTTGTATAATATTTCGTGCCCATGGGTGATAATGTCTGGATACATAAAAAATATCCTGATACCGGCCGGGCTGTATTTTTCCTCTTAAACCATCAAGTTCGGCCAGACCAAAAGCTATCGGATCAAGCGCCATAAGAGATACCGTTTCCCTCAGTTTATCTTCTTTATACGGCACTCCCATAGTGTAAAGTCCGGAAATGACTTTTTCCTCTTCAATCTCTTCGAGATATTCATGTAATTTATGAAGGTCGGCCGGAGAATATTCTTTTGTTGAATCAAGACCTATTGCCCTGTGGATATTCTGGCTCTCGGCCAGTAGTTTTACCGAATGGGCATACTGCTCTTTTACGGGTCCTGAAGGAAGACTGTTGTATTTGTCCATTTTTTGATACAGGACATTCAGCTCATCATGCAAACCGCTTTTCATAAAAGGCGGGGTGAGATAAGTAATAAGGGTTGCATAGCTGCGGCGTTTAGCAATGATACCTTCGCCAATATTGCTGATGGTGTATATATAGAAATGAGGTATATTGCCAATTAAACGGTCAGGCCAGTCATAGCATGAAAGGGCAACCTGCTTGCCGGGAGTAAATTCCAGGCTGCCATGTGTCCCGAAATGAAAAATGGCATCGGCCCGGAAACCATACCTGCTCCATAAATATGAGGCAATATAAGTATGAGGCGGAGCTGTCCTTGCGCCGTGTACCAACTGCTGAGCATTATCGCCTGTCCCTGGTAAAGGCTGGGGCAACAGGCACACATTTCCAAATTGTACACGGGTAACGGCAATATATTCTTTTCCGTCCTTTTCTACATTCATATAATTTCCGGGAGCTTCTCCGTATTGCTCAACTACCTGCCGGTATAACTCACCGGGGAATGCTTCCCTGCACCATTGTTCATATCTATCTTTATTAACCAGGCAGGGCTCCCCGTTCTTAAGATATTCATCAAAGGCACCTAATGCATAAGTACCTAAAACCGGCCCCTTCTTCATCAGCAGGTTTTCAAATTCTTCTTCATCAGCAGGCAGTCCGTCTACATCATAACCTTGTTCCTTTAAATATTTCAAAAGATTGTAAAGAGAAGGGACAACTTCCATATTTGAAGCAACAAGAGAATTTTGTCCCGGCCCTTTGAAATAATAGACAGCTATTTTCTTTTCGGCATTTTTTTTCTTTTGCAATCTCAGGCGGTTAGCTGTAATATGGCAAAAATCTTCCACGCGGTTTGGGATAGCGTCAAAGATCAGGTTTCCGGTCTCTCCCCTGAAATTAGCGACAATGGCATATGGAACTACAGCTCCATCAAGCTCAGGCATGACGACACTCATAGATAACATTCCCCCGTACATACCCTGTTGGCTTTTCAACCAGTCGTCATATTCACCGAAAACAGTTAAAGGGGCAAGGACAGGTATATTCTTCTCCTTCAGCCATTTGACAGCCATATCCTGCTGTCCTATAGCCAGCCTTCCATGTGGTCGTAATATCACCATATCAGGATTGCAGTCTTTCAGTAACTGCATTTTTTTGATCCCGAAAGAACGTATAGGATAAACATTCAATCCTGTCTTTTCTAGTCCCTGTATTAATTTAACAGTATGTTCAGGGTTTGAATTTTGTATGTTTATATTACCTGCAAGCAGTGCTACCCGTGGTGCTCCTTCTTTATAAAAACCGCTTTTCCTGTACCATGATTCATATTCCTTTAATGTTCCGAATATTTGGTCGTTATCCTGATGAAAGAAGAAATCATCCGGTAAGATAACAGCTTCGGAATAAGGTTTATTAAAAAACAACTTTTTTTCTATTTCCTTTCTTGCATAATTAAAAAGGCTGCAAAAATTTGCAGTACATTTATTTTCAAAAAGATCCGTAAAATATTCCAGCTCTTCTCCTGTCAGATTCGTCACATCATATTCCGGGTTCGTTATATCTGCGACAAATATTTTGCTTCCCTTTTCAGAAGCATTACTTAATTGATCGAGCTGTTCTCCCGATATACGCACTCCATGTCCGCGAACCAGGATAAGCTTATATTTATCTATTCGTTTTAATTTATCAGGACTTATATTATCAAGTGAAACAAACCGGTTATTACTGGATCGCTCCATCTTTTCCATCAAAAAATCAGGAAACGACACAACAGCAATTCGTGTAGGAGCTGCATATTTTATGTATGCGAATATTATTAATACCAGGAATACTGAAATACTAACAATAAATATCAGCCTTTTTTTCATTCTGTCTTTTTAAAAAATAAGGCTGTCCGAAATTTCTGTAAATCTCTTCATCCATTTTCTGCATAATTACGTGATGAAATAAAAGGTGAAGTGCAGAGTTATAGAAAACAGTACCCACAGGATGAAGAATTATCTGGTTAAATGGCTTTTTTCTCCGGACAGCCTTGTAAATCATTTAGCGTTAAAATTTATTCCAGGCTGGTACTGCCATCTGTCTGGTAAGCATAATCCATTGTAATGGTACCTTTTTCATCTTCATCGTCTAAAAAGCTTTTCAACCAGATCTTTGCATACTTACCATCGGCTGTTCTCACAATAAAAACCTTCTCTGCAAAAATCCATGCATGCTCGTCATGGTCGTATGAGGCCCAACCGTCGCATACTGAGCTGCCTGTAGAAGCTGTTTTAACAGGAGGCATAGCCGGAGTCAAACGTATATCCAGGTTATCGTCAGCTGTATAACCCGATTCAGGCGCTTCAAGTACCAGTGAAAAATCTGTTTCAGAAGCTTCAAGCATTCCACCATCGCCAAGGCCGGACTTGCCACTGTTGGTACGAACATCATAATAATGAAAGGCAAGATCCCAGTCGGTACGTTGCTTCCATGCGGCATCGTCCGTATCTTCCGGATCAGCCGAACCTGTGCCTATAACACTGTCTGCTTCGAAAGAGAAATAATGCCAGACGGTATAATCTTTTGTATAAAGAGTAAGTGTTTTATTTTCTGTCGCAGCCGGTCCGTCATTTTTTTTCTCGCAAGAAATAATAAAACCGGATATTAAAACCAGTAAAAAAAAATTGAGTAAAAAATATTTGTTTTTCATAAGAAAAAGTATTTAAGTGTTAAAAAATAATTTTAATACCTGCAAAAAATCTTCTCCCGGGATCGACCACTGCCATGTGTTCGGAATCGGTATAATCGAAGATATTGTTTACTCCAGCCTGTAGCTGGCATTTTATATTTTTCGAAAATCTAAATTGCTGGTTATATGTTAACTTCCATATTGTATACGGATCGCTCTTATCTCTCGTAATAATAGTTCTTTCTTCTCCTGTTACTTCATCCGTAACAGTTTCGGCTTCATGGTATAACCTGCCGGATGAAGCGCGGCCGTTAAGGCTTATACTAAAAGGATATTTCACTTTTGGCATCTTATATGTAAGAGCAAAAGTGCCGCTATGCCTGCTATTGCCGTATAACTGCAAACCTGTCGATCTGTCTGATGCATCGGAATAAGCATAACCTGTTTTCGTCACCATGTTGTCGGTAATATATATTGAGAAATAAGACTCAATACCTTTTAAAAGTGCCTCGCTAACGTTCAGGTAATGTTTTTCAAGCATGTCTGTCGAGGAATTTACCTGGTCAACCGACTCAATCTTGTTTCTTATCGAGTTGTAATAAGCAGTAACCGAAATATTAAAAGTCTTCCTGGTATATTCTCCCGACAGGGAGGTATAAAATGCATCTTCGGGTTTAAGATCGGAGTTACCATAGATCATAAACATCCCATGGTGATCAAAATTATAATATAGCTCCTTTAATGTCGGGGCCTTGTACCCTTTTGCTATATTGCCTCTGAATTTAAATTTTCCGGGCGAATACATTAACGATAACTTGGGAGAAAGGTGAATGCCATAGTTTGAATGGTAGGTATTTCTGATCCCTGCAACTATCTCAAGGTTCTTAAGAACTGTATAATCTGCCTGCAGCAGTACATTTATATCATAGGCATTTTTCGTTTGCCCTTCGTTTTCGCCAAACAGATCCAGAGAATAAATATTCTCGAAGTTTGATTCAACTCCTGCTACCACCTCCAGCTTTTCAAAAAACAGATAGGCATCTGTAAACAAGAGAGAAGAATAACTGTAGTCCGAATCTTTTTCTTTCTCATCATCTCTCTTTTCGTATACTGTAAAAGCGTTATATATGTCGGTATTAAACCGCAATTCTATAGAATGGTTATCAGCGGGACTAATACTTACTTTGCCGCTGAGAGAATAGTTCCGGTTAAAATCATGGGTCGACTTTGTGCTTGACTCAGGATTAACGACTTCATGCTGATAATAAGAACCTTTAGTCTGTAATAAAACTTTTTCATTGGGCTGATATGTAAGTCTGAGCTTCCCCGAGTAATCAGTATTCTTATCGACCGTATACGATGAAGCTGTCTCAGGAGTAAGGTCATACCCGTCGGTGCTGCTCCTGAAACCGTTAAACCTTGCATCGAACTTTTTCCCGGAGAATCCTATGTTAGATGAAATAAGGAGTTCGTTAAACCCGGAATAGCGTGAAGCTATTGTTGCTTTAAAAGGTTTGTCCTGCCTGCTGTCTTTGGTTATAATATTTATTACAGCGCCTATAGCGTTTGACCCGTACAGAACCGAAGAAGCGCCGTTTACTATCTCTATCCGGTCGATCTCTTCTGCGCATAAACGGTCGAAATTCACATTACCTCTTGTTTCCCCGACCATCCTCTCACCGTCAACCAAAACCAGTATATAATCATTGTCCAGTCCCTGTATCTGAAGATTATCGCCATGAGCATCGGGAGAGAACTGTACTCCAGGCATTGAATATTCCAGTGCATCCAGTGCTGTTACTGCACCTGCTTCCAGTAATTCTGTTTCACTAACTACCTTTGTTAGAACAGGGCTTTTTGACAGCATCTTTCTAGTCCGGGTACCGGTTACCACCACCTGCTCCATATTAAACAGGTCCTGCTCCATAAAGTACATTTTCGATTCATCCGGTTTAATGGTATCCATTATCGTTTTGTATCCTACAAACGATATGGCAATCACAGATTTTTCCCTCACAGGGTTATCTGCAATGCCTTCCATGGATGTTATCTCATAATGTCTGGCGGATGTTTCCAAACCTTCAAAACATACATTGGCATAGGGTACAGGCTTTTGTGTTTCTTTATCAAAAACCGATATTTCAGGATCATCGGCAAACCCTTTAACGCTAATAATAAATAAAAGCGGCAATATAAATATGTAATTCATTGTGTTCATAAAAGACAGGATTATTCTTTATTTAACCGGATTCCGGTATGACATGAACATTATAAGTCTGCTCATCATAATAAATGATACATAGCTTGCACCACTTTGCCACAGGTTTTCTCACCCAAACAGGTAACCGGAAAATTATTGTCTGTCAGTAATAAATAATCCGGTTCTATTTTAGCTAAATTCATTTTTTATCTGCTCAACCCATTTGTCGATACGTTCGTCCGTCAGATCGTCCTGATTATCCATATCCAGCGGAAGTCCGGCAAACTTACCGTTGACAACAGCCCCGGATTCATCAAAGACGTAGCCGGCAGTATCTACCTGCCCTACAATCTTGCATCCCTTATCCTTTATGGCCTCGTATATTATTCCCATGCCGTCTACAAACGAATCGGAATACATCTCTCCGTCACCAAGACCAAACAAAGCTATTGTTTTGCCGGTCAGATCGGCTTCGGCAAGTACAGGAAGAAAATCTTCCCAGTCGTCCTGCAGATCGCCTATACCTAAAGTTGAGGTACCCAGTATGATGTTATTATACTTAATCAGTTTATCAGCCGGATTCCCTGCCACATCAAAAATATCGGCATGTATTTTTTCAGCTATTTGTTTGGCTACCGATTCTGTATTCCCGGTAGAAGAACCGTAAAGAACTGCTATATTGATCATATGTTGTTTTGTTTTATTTGGCTTCACCCTCATTCAAATCTTACTCCTGCCGGTTTAACCACATTTTATTTATATTATCTTTTCAATGCTCAAAAAAAGGGAAAAGCGAAAAAAGGGACAATCCCAAATAAATGGGTTTTTAAAGACATGGATATCCCTTCAACCGGGGATATTTATACGGCGAAGGACCAACGACAAAAGGCTAACGGGAAAAGGAACAGGAAATAGAGATCAGGTATCAGGAATAGCACATACTTTAACAAATACACAAATACACAAATTAACATTATGGACTGTTGATTGCTGACTGAGGACTGTGGACTTCTCATCCCATCGTTCCGGCATTACTTTCAACCCTGGCCGCTGCCAGCATATAATTATGTAAATCAATATTTTTAACAAACGGAGGCAGCGCTTCGCTTCCTGCGCCGAACATAGCCAGCTCGACAAAATCGGCAGAATGATCCATTCCCGACCAGTATACTGAAGTATAGTTTTGCTGTATCTCGGCGAGTCTGCGATAAGGAAGATTATACGGGTTATAAAGCCCGTCATTCCCTAACGAAGTATAGAACTTAAGCAGGCTTTGAGCTTCTTCACCGGTTATGGTTATTCCCTGTGCATAATTTAAACGTTCAATCAGATGCGAAGGTTTATCGTTCCTGCTTATGCCGTTAAGCACCCATTCGTTTGTATGTTTTACCTTCTGTAATGTATCAAACATCTGGTCGACATTATAGGATTTGATAAGCCCGGGATTGGAATTACCGTGATCGGTCGTAATAATAACCAGAGTATCATCCCTGCTCTCTGCAAACTTGATGGCTATGCTTACGGCTTTATCGAATTCAATCTGATCATATAGTAAAGCGGATGTATCATTTGCATGTGCAGCCCAGTCTACTTTCCCTCCTTCAACCTGTAAAACAAAACCGTTTGAATTATCCGACATAAGAGATATTGCCTTTTGTGTCATCTCTGACAAAGCCGGTATTCTTTGTTTCAGTTCCGTGTCATTCTCCATATCCAGTTCATACGGTAATCCATCCTCATAAAAAACACCTATCACAGGCTTTCCCGGCACGGCATTATTCATTTCAGATTTGTTTTTTACCACCTGAAAGCCCCCGGAAGCAAAATCACCGAAGATATCCCGTTTATCCTCTCTTTTTGTTCCGTCAAAATATTCCAGTCCGCCACCCATCATTACATCGAATTTCAGTTCAAGGTATTTGGAAGCAATCTTATCCTGCATATTCCTGTGTTTCATATTTACACAAAAGCCTGCGGGCGTTGCATGTGTTATCGGAACCGTGGTAACACATCCGACAGCTTTGCCTGCTTCTTTAAATTTTTGAAGTATTGGCTTATTAAAAGAACCGTCGGCATTAACATTTAAGGATCCGTTTTTAACTCTCTTCCCTCCTCCCCACGAAGAGCTCGCGGCGGCCGAATCGGTTACCAGTGAGTTTGCCGAAGCTGTATCCATAAATGCCCTTGATATCCTGTTCCGGCGATACTGGTCTATCCATGTACTTCCATGACCCTCTTTACGCTGTAGCAACAGATCAGCCATATTCAGCGTACCGTTACTCATACCGTCGCTCACCAGAAATATAATATTTTTAGCTTTTTTTTGTGAACCATTATTCCCCGGTTTGCATCCTGACAACAAGGTTGGGGCAGCCAGTGTGCCGGTAAATACTGTCGTTAACAAACTTGTATTGATAAAATCTCTTCGCTTCATATGTTCAGATTTTTTGATTTTATATCAGTTCGTAAAAAGGATCAATAAGAAAACATTCAAAGATCCGGAATAGTTTTATTTTTAAGCACCCAAACTATTAATATTTTTATTAAACAATGTTAAATTAAGTTTATTTCTGCATCACAAAAACCTGAATTTCATTTTTACCCGCCTTCAGCCGGGAAAGGTTGAAAAAAGTTGAATGAAGTTGAGAATGAGTTGAGATGAGACGAAAGACAAACGACTAAAGACGAAAGACTAAGCTTTGTACTCTATGGCTCTACTAATCAACTAATTAACTAATTAACAAATTAACTAATAAACCAATTAACATTGAGGACTGGGGACTGCCGACTGTGAATTGCCCGGTATTCCACCATTAAAAAAGGCAGACAATTAATCTTGTCTGCCTCTCCTGGAATCGCATGAGATACTATATCCAGGAATCACAATCTGCCTTGCTACTATTCCTAAACAATTCCTAAACAATTATTCTTAATTGGCCTACTTTATATTCCATATTATTATCACTATTCATTCTTAGAATGGGACAGATTGTAAGGGTAATAATAAAAAGAATGGGCAGTTTTTGATCCATTACATGTTGATTTTAGATCTAAGAAAGACATATTGCACTGTAAATATACAAAACTATTTATTAATAGTATCTTTTATGTAGTATTATTTTTTATGTTTTTCATCATTTTTTTACAGGATATATGAAACCAGGCCGGAGGCAGTCAAAAAATGAGTTGAGATTGAACGGTGAACGAGACTAACGATAAACGATAAACAACTAACTGACCGGGAATTAATAAGAAGTACTCTTCACCTCCCTCATTTATAGCTTCAGGAAACGGCCTGTATAAGAATCAGGGCAGTTAACAAGGTCTTCAGGTCTGCCCTGGAATAATACCTCTCCACCATTTTTACCGCCTTCGGGCCCCATATCGATTATCCAGTCAGCATATCTGATAATATCAATGTTATGCTCAATAATTATTACTGTATTGTCTTGTTCCACCAACGATTTCACGATCCGGTAAAAATTATCAATATCCGAAAGGTGAAGTCCGGTTGTCGGCTCATCCATGATGTAAATATTGCCTTCCTTTTTCAACTCGGTTGCAATTTTCAAACGTTGCGATTCTCCTCCTGACAAAGTACTGAGCGATTGTCCCAGCTTCAAATAGCCAAGTCCTACTTGCTTCAAAACATTCAGATGCGTTTTTATTTTTGCAGTTCTAAAAAAATCATTTGCCTGGTTGACTGTCATATCCAACACATCGGCAATATTTTTCCCCTGGTACTTCAGGTCAAGAACTTCCGCATGATACCGTTTACCTTCGCATTCGTCACAAACTGTCTTTACTGAATCAAGAAAATGGAGTTCGAACGTTAAATGTCCCTGCCCGTTGCATTTGGGACAGGCTCCTTTTGAGTTAAAGCTGAAAAGTGAAGGGCTTGTACCGGTTGCGGCGGCAAATTCTTTTCGTATTAAATCAAAAACGCCAATAAAAGTAGCTGCGTTGGCCCTCGATGATTTTCCGATGGGCGACTGATCGATTACAATGGCTTCGGGATGCTGTCCGGCAAAACATTCGTGAATCAGGCTGCTCTTACCGCTTCCGGCTACACCGGTAATACAGGTCAGCATACCTTTGGGGATCCTGACAGAAACATTTTTCAGGTTATTGGCTGTAGCATTCTTAATCACGAAAAAGTCAGTTGTTCGTTTTCTTTGATAATGCGGTTTTTCTTTTGTGTATAGATATTTCCCTGTGATGCTTTTTGTGTTTTTCAACCCGCCGGGTTCACCGTTATACACGATCATCCCTCCCGATTTCCCTGCCCGCGGACCTATATCTACTATCCATTCGGCCGCTTTAATAATATCCGGATCATGTTCCACCACGAAAACACTGTTCCCCTTTTCTCTGAGACGAAACAAAACAGACAGCAGTTTCTCGGTATCGCGGGGATGCAGCCCGATAGTCGGTTCATCAAGCACATAAAGCATATCTATCAGATTACAGTCGAGTTGCTTTGACATTTTTACACGTTGCGACTCTCCGCCGGAAAGTGTGCTTACCGGTCTTTCCAGCGACAAATAACCAACGCCTATATCTGTTAATTGCTCCAGCAGAAAAAAAGCTTTTCGCAATACAGGTACCGATATATCATCGTCAATACCTGATAAAAACCGATGGACATCGGATAGCTCCATTCTGCATACTTCATCTATAGACAGTCCTTTGATCTTTGAACCTCTTGCCCGGTCGTTCAGACGGGAACCACCGCAGTGCTTACAATCCTGATATGTGAAATACCTGGAATAGGCATTTTTCACATTTTCGTCAGCTTCCTCATCAGCGCGTTCGGTAACCACTCTCTCCAGTTTGCGGGCTATGCCTTCAAAATTTTTATTGTAGGCCAGCTTACGCTTCGAATCTTTCACTTCAACGGGTTCCGAATAAAGCAAAGTATGCAACTCTTCTTCTGTAAAATGCTTCAACGGTTTGTCCGGATCCACTACATTCATAGTAATCAGCTCTTTCCATAAAAAACTCCCGGTTTTGTAATGTGGGTGGGTGATCGCGCCTTCCCTGATTGATCTCTCCTTATCCAGAAACAAGCCGGTATCCACCTTAATTTGTTTTCCTAATCCGTGACAATGGGGACACATCCCTTCGGGATGATTGAAAGAGTAACAGAACGACGGCCCTATGAAAGGCTGACCCAGTCTCGAATAGAGCAACCGCAGGTAAGTATTTATCTCGGTAGCTGTTCCGACCGTGCTCCGCAGATTACCTCTCATTCTTTTCTGATCGATGACAATGGAGGTTGAAAGATTCAGTATATCATCCACATCGGGACGCGACAATTTGGGCATACGCGTACGGGCAAAGGTTGAAAAGGTCTCTATCAATTGCCGCTGTGCCTCGGTGTAGATGGTATCGAACAATAATGATGACTTGCCTGATCCCGATACTCCGGTAAAAACCACCAGTTTATGTTTGGGAATCTCTATATCGATATTTCTCAGGTTATTGGTATGGGCATTTTTTATAATTATGTTTTCCTGTCTCATCTGTTAAAATTTAATTTTTCCTGCGCTTATTCGTGCATAGGCTACAGAAAGGATGGATGTTATCAAAAGTATGATCAGGCTTATATAGAAATAACCTTTGGGAGTAGTCCCTCCCAACAGGTAGCGATTTGCTTCCAGTAAATAGGTTACAGGGTTGCCCCATGAAACTGTTAGCAACCATTTAGCTTTGATAAGTTCTCTTGGTAAAAAAGTGGTGCTCAGGAATAATAAAGGGAAAATGGCATTTGTGACAATTGCTGCGCTTTGGTGTTGTCCGGTACGGAGCATGATCCCGGATGAAAAACCGCAAAGAGTTACGGACCATAGTATTGACAGCAATAAAACCCCTAAAACAGACAAGAACCCGAACTGAAACGGGAGACCGAAAATTGCTCCAATTCCCAGCAGTATTCCCGTAAACAAGACGGAAGACAGCGTGTCGGCCAACATCGGGGCAATAACCAACACCCAACGGGGGGCGGGACTCAAGTATAATCTTCTGAAATAACCTGATTGCAAATCGGCATTGAGCGTTTGCCCGGCACCTGCTGAAGAACCCATTGACAACGAAATAATGGTTATGGGAAAAATAAAAGCGAGGTAACCACCTTCACCAAATATATCCATATCGCCTATTCCGCCGATACCGGCATTATAAACCAGCAAAAAGAAAAGGCTCATCCCAAATCCCATTAACGGTGCTGAAGGCTGTCTGACCAGTTTTAAAATTCCTCTTTTAATTAGTACCCAGGCTGCCGTGTTCATTTTATTATTCATTTCTGCTGTCGGTTATTGTTTTCAGATATGTGAGATAACTGCTCTCTAATGAGGTATCTTTTTCGGGATGTACCATGTTCTTAAATTTTGATACCTTTCCTGTGTATTGAAGGCTTCCATCTGTTATCATAGCCATCTGCGTGGCGTATTTATCGGCTTCTTCAAGATATTGGGTGGTAAGCAGTACGGTTACCTTTTCGTTGGCGTTCATTCCGGAAATAACGCTCCAGAAAGTATGCCGGGCCACTGGGTCCATCCCAACGGTAGGTTCATCAAGAAAAAGAACTTTGGGATTGTGTACCAATGCTAAAGCACAGTGTAGCCGGCGTTTATTGCCTCCCGATAGCATACCCGCCTTTTTGTTTTGTTCTTTATTAAGCTGAAAAAGATCAATCAGTTCATTGGTCCTTATTTGTGCCTGGTTACGTGTCATGCCAAATAATTGCCCCTGAAATCGTAAAAGAGATATAACTGTTTCTGTTGGGTCAAGTTCATTTTCCTGTAAGGCAACTCCTATATATTTCCGGACCTGCGAAGGATCATTTTCCGGGTTGATGCCTCCAATGGTAAAATCTCCTGAATCCTTTTGGATCAGGGTTGCCAGGATCCTGACAAGTGTGGATTTTCCTGCACCATTAGGTCCTAATAATGCAAAAAAATTCCCCTTTTCAATTTGGAGATTTACCCCTCTTAATGCCTTTGTCCCATTGGGGTATTCCTTTGTAAAGTTTGTGATTTTGATTTCAACTGTCATTGTCTTGCTTTTAAATATCAGAGCAAAACTATTTAGTTGGAAAGCCTGAAAATTGTAAAAACCCGACAAAAATGATTATCCGAAGTAATCGGCATTACACGGGCCAAGAGCCAAAAATTCTTTTGGTGTGTAACCAGACAGGGACTTAAAATCTTTCACAAAATGAGCCTGGTCAAAATAACCGTTTTCATAAGCCATTCCGGTTAAATACTTATCTCCGGGTCTTGACAAATTTAAAATAACTCCCTGGAAGCGGACTATCCGAATAAATTGTTTGGGTGTTTTACCTAAAAAAGCATAAAATTTACGTTCAAGGGACTTGTTTGTAAGAAAAAGCTTTTGCGACAATTCCGAAGTATTGATCTGTCCCTTACATTGATTGATGAGTTCCACTCCCTTTTTTATTAAAAGTAAATCGTTGTTTTTAACCGGACTGAAACAGCGAAGCAAAAACTTTTCAATAATAGCGATCCTCTCTGCTTGTGAACGGGCAAGGCATATTTGTTCTTCTGTTTCCTTTCCGGTGGTATTAAAAATATCTTCGAGATTAATACTGGCGTTCTCAATCTCTGACAACGGAAACTTCAAAAAATTGGCGGCCCCATGCGGATAAAAAGTCACGGCAATAACACCGGATTCACCTCGCGTCGACACATCCACGAAGTTGCTGGTTATACCGCTGACAAGCGACCGGGGCTGACATGCCGGCTCTTTACCATTAACAACGAAAGTGTTCCTGTAATGGAACATCCATTCAATATTTCCGGTGGGAATAACCCTTTCGCATATCTCCCCTTCCGAATCATCAGCTTCGAGTACCCAGTAATGTCTTATATATCTGGCTAAAAATCCTGATGGTTTGATATACTGAAAACGCATAGTGAATATTAATGACCATACAAAAATAATTAATATAATAAGACAAACGACAAACGACGAACGGAATGTCTGATAGGAGCGTTGCATGCAACGCCTCCACTATATTCCGGATTTTGTAACATTCAGTAAATATGATCAAGTATTCCATCATCATTTTTGTATCTTCGCAACTGCAAATGAAAAAATCTGAACTATCTGAATTATCGCGACAAATGAGCCAGTCGGCACTGAAGGTGCTGAATGACCTTGATATTGTGAACAATTGTCACAGTATTGGTGGAATTGTAAATATTGTAGGTTCTTTAAGAAGCAATCTTATGCTGAATCACCGGGATATTGATCTGCATATGTATAGCGGTGAGCCGGTGGTTGAAAGGAGCTTCTCCTTTATGAAAAGGGTAGCTGACAACAATGCCGTTAAGGATATTCAGTACAAGAACCTTCTGGATACAAAAGAAGAATGTATTGAATGGCATATATTGTATGAAGATAAAGACAAAAGCATCTGGAAACTGGACATTATCCATATCAGAAAAGGGTCGTTTTACGACGGGTTCGTCGAAAAGGTAACAGACAAAATCATCGAAAAGCTTACTCCGGAAACAAAAGAAGCTATCCTGCAGATTAAATACGAATTAGGCGGGAAAAGTGATGTTCCGGGAATACAGATATATCATGCCGTTTTAGAGCACGGCATAAATAATTACGCTGATTTCATTCAATGGTCGAAAGAAAATCCTGTTGATGCTGTTTTGGAATGGTCACCTTAGATGTCTCTCAGTCTGGCAGTCCACAATGTTAATTTGTTAAGGTTGAATTGTTAAGTCGTTAAAACTATGTCAAGCAATCAATTAAAATAAATATTGCAGACTGAGGATTGCGGACTGAAGACTATTTGCTATTCCTAATCCCTTTTACCACTGTTCACTGTTTTACTACTCACTATTCACTTCCCCCGTGTGTCACCGTGCCACTCAGTGTTAGCCTGTGGTAAAATGAATTAATTGTTGAGTTGTGCAGTCATTGACCTTTAGTCGTTAGTCTTTTGTCTTTTGTCTTTTGTCTTTTGTCTTTTCTGTTATCCCTGTTTTTCAATAAGATATTTCCAGAACCGTTTAGGCAGAAGCTGCCTGTGAAGCTTTGGATTAAGCCTTTCCACTATACACATTGATTTGAAATAGCTTTTCCAGAGTTCCTGAAAAAGCTGCTCGTCCCTGTCCATGATGCTTTCGTCAATCTCCCCTGTCGCAGGGTTTACCATACTTTCTGTAAAAGTAACTTCTGTCGTGGTCTTCAGATCATAATAAAATCCGTAACGTCGCCTTGTATCATAAATGATCCATTTCTGATCGGCAAATCTTTTTTCAAAATGATGTATCACCAAAGGTAACACATCATATTGAGGGTCAAAGGATGCATAGTAAATATCGTCGCAGGTCTTCTGAAACCTTACAAACATAGGTATCCTCTGTGCCTCGCGATTTACCTTTCTGCTGATCTTAAGCATTTCCAGAACATATGGGTTCCCAAAATTCAACTCGACATTTACAGGCGACTGTAATATTTCTCTTATGTAATTTAAGATCAGCAGTTCAATATCATCTGCTTCAGAAAGGAATGCCCTGAACAGTAACCGGCAACTGTCGCCCGATATCTTTTTACGCAGCCCTGTCCATACCCTTTTTGCTTTTACCTCATCACTGATAACATCATGATCCACAGGAAAAATTTCCGTATCATCATCTCTCAGTATCTTATCCGGGAATATTTTCATTTCATAACAGTCGAAGACAAGAGTAAGAAAGCCTTCAAAAGATTTGTCGAAAGACCATATATTCATAATCTCAGTTATTAAACAAATAATTTTAACTGTCCGGGATATTTCTCTTTCTTTTTTGTCTGGTTTTTCCCAGTGAATAATTGTCTCAGGTTCTCAGGTTTTATTTCATTGACGGTAGGCGATGCGAGCTCGTTGCATGTAATAAAAAAGCGCGCCCGTTTCAGCACAACACCCATTTTCTTCAACTGCCCTGAGTTGATCTTCCCATAGCGTCTCGAAGCAATGATCAGTTTGGCGGATTTTACTCCGATCCCGGGCACTCTCAGAATAAGTTCATAAGGTGCCTTATTTATATCAACGGGAAACATCCATGGGTTACGAAGAGCATAGCTTAGTTTAGGGTCTATCTCCAGATCCAGGTTAGGATGTTTATCATTTACAATCTCATCTACCCTGAAAAAATAAAAGCGCATCAGCCAGTCTGACTGGTATAACCTGTTTTCCCTTACCAGCGGAGGCTTTTCCAGGGCAGGAAGCCTGCTGTCGTTAGTATTTACCGGTATATAGCCCGAATAATATACCCGCTTTAACTTTTGCTGACGGTACAGATCTGAAGCAAGAGTGAGTATCCGGCTATCAGTATCGGGTGTAGCGCCGATGATCATTTGTGTGCTTTGCCCGGCAGGGACAAACTTAGGTGTCGAACGGAATTTTTTCTTTTCATCCCTGCTCGCCAGAATGCCCTGATGGATGGAATTCATGGGAGTAAATATGCCGGCATAATTTTTTTCAGGTGCAAGAGACTTTAAATTATCTTCCGTAGGTATCTCAACGTTCACACTCAGCCTGTCGGCATATAATCCTGCCTCGCGTACAAGCTCAGGGCTTGCCCCGGGTATGCTTTTTAAATGAATATACCCGTTGTAACGATGAACTGTCCGCAATTCCCTGGCCACTCTTGTCAGCATCGACATGGTATGGTCCGGGCTCTTTACCACACCGGAACTCAAAAACAGCCCTTCAATATAATTCCTTCTGTAAAACGAGATGGTAAGCTCGGTGATCTCATCAACCGATAAGGCAGTTCGTCTGACATCATTGCTCCTGCGGTTTACACAATATGCACAATCGTACATGCAATAGTTTGTCAGCATTATTTTGAGAAGTGAAATACAACGCCCGTCTTCGGTAAAACTATGACAGATACCCCAGGGAGAAGCGCTTCCTATTCCATTGGCCGTATTGCTACGGTTGCTGCCGCTCGAGGCACAGGAAACATCATATTTGGCAGCGCCTGCAAGTATCTCAAGTTTTTTCAGCACATCACTTTTCATATATCCGTAATTAATGTCAGGTTAACTCCTTCGAAAACATTTTTGGAATGTTTCCGGACTTTTACTAATTTAGTAATCAAATATACTAATATTTTTAGTATTTATATAATTTTTAGCAAAATACTATATGGACAATATCCTAGGACTAAATATCAAACACTTACGGAAAGTAAGAGACCTGACACAGGATCAGCTTGCTGACAAGATAGGCATTAACCGGGCCATGATAGGGTCATACGAAGAAGGCCGGGCCATTCCCAGGATACCCTTACTGCGAACACTATCCCATTATTTTGATGTTACCATTGACGATCTGGTGAACACCGATTTAAGCTCCGGCAAAGAGGAATCCGGCATTGACCGCACTATTGATATCACCGGCAAAGGCTTACGTGTGATAACCACCATTGTCGACCGTGATAATCATGAGCTTATAACCCTGGTACCTGTTAAGGCCTCGGCTGGTTATATGAATGGTTATGCCGACCCTGATTTCATCGATACATTGCCCAGGTTCAGCTTACCTTTTCCGGAGATTGCCAGAGAGAGAACATACAGGGCATTCCAGATAAACGGGAACAGCATGGAGCCTGTACCGGCAGGTTCATATATTATATGTGAATACCTGCAGAGCTGGAACGATATTAAAGATGGCAAGGCCTACGTGTTGGTTACCCGGGATGACGGAGTAGTGTATAAACGACTGTTCAATAATGATGACGGTACATTACTGCTGAAATCAGACAATCCTGAATATGAGCCTTACACGGTGCAGATGGATGCAGTCTCTGAGGTATGGAAAGCTCTGGGTTATATCAGCTTTTCATTGCCTGAGCCTGATGAGATGCACATCGGAAAACTATCAGCCATGGTTTACAGGATGCAAAACGAACTGGACGAGTTAAAACGGGAAAAGACAAAAGACTAACCCTTCGACAAGCCCTTCGACAGACTCAGGGCAAGCTCAGTACAGGCGGCATACGGTTAGGGCCGTTGCATGCAACGGCCCCACAATGATCTTAACAACTTAACAGCTTAACAAATAAACAAATCAATTAACATTGTGGACTGTGGATTGCTGACTGCAGACTGTCCCGACTGCGGACTATTCACCCCAGCATTCCAATACCCCAGCATTCCAATATTCCAGTATTATAATTACTTTTGTCCCGGCAATGAGGTCTGCCGTTAACCGCCTTTAAAAGGATAATGACTTCTACCTGTAATTACAAAATAAAATAATTGTGTTTATGGTAAAGTCTTTTTTAATTGCCGGTATTGGAGGATTTTTAGGTTCGGGTACCCGCTTTCTGTTTTCCCGGTACATCCAGATTTCTCATGTATCTGTTTTTCCCTGGGGTACTTTTTGCGTAAATATTATTGGCAGTCTGCTAATCGGAATTATTTTCGGGATTTCAGAGAAGGGCAATTTTATGTCCCCTGAATGGAGGCTCTTCCTTACCGTAGGGTTTTGTGGAGGGTTTACTACCTTCTCCTCGCTTTCCAACGACGCTTTTATATTATTGCAAAACAAGGAATTCTTCAGTCTGGCTGTTTATTCGACGCTGAGCTTTTTTCTCGGGTTACTTGCTGTATTTTTTGGTCGTTTACTCATAAAACTTATCTGATATGGAAAATAATTCAAAAGCATTATTGCTACGTATTTTTATAAGTTCCACGGATAAAGCAGATCATAATCTCTTATATGAGCACATCGTTTTTAAAGCCAAAGAGGCAGGACTGGCAGGAGCAACTGTACTGAAAGGCATGCTGGGGTTTGGAGCCAGTTCGGTCATCCATTCGTATAAATTCTGGGAAGTGACCGAAAAGATACCGGCGCTTATCCAGATCGTGGATGAAGAAAAAAAGATCATGGATTTCTTTGAGACTATCCGTCCCACACTGGAATCAATGCGGTACGGATGCCTGGTTACGACACAGGAGGTTAACGTCCTGCTATATAAATCCGGGGATAATAAACAATTTGAACCTTAACCTTCTCTGCCCTGTACCTCAATAAAACCCATTCTTCTGACATTTCACATGCCAGGCCTATTCCTAAGTTAATTTGTTAAAAAGTTAATTCGTTGATTTGTAAAGCCATGGACTATATTTTCTGATCCCTGTCATATAACAAAACCACTAACAAGCTGATTACAAGAAAGACTAACGACTAAAGGCTAACGGATATATTCCGGATTTACCATTCGTCTTTGGTCGTTTGCCGTTTGTCTCTGTTATCTTTATTAGTAATATTGCAGCACATAGAGGAACTAATCCCTGATCCCTATTTCTCTAAGTTAATATGTTTAAAGGTCGTTCTCATATCTTTCTGAATATTTTAAACCCGTTACTGTCCTTCTCCGGAACAGGAACTAATTGCCATAATTCCAATTCTTTTGATGTAAACCCGGTTTTCCCCCTGCCATGACTACGATAAGCAAATATGCCGCCGGGTTTCAGGGTTCGTGAAATTTCTTCCATTAGCTTGTTGAATCCGCCGACAGCACGTGGAATACCCGTAATAAAAGCGAAATCGACTGACTCATCAGGAAGGTTTGAGTCTGATGCGTTACACACTTCGGCAGTAACATTATTTAGCCCTTTCCTGTTTAGTTTTTTTCTCAGATACCTGATCGCATATGGATTTACATCGTAAGAAAACACATGTCCCTTGTCGCCTGCCACCTGTGCCGCTCCGACAGTGAAAAAGCCGGGGCCGCAACCAGGTTCAAACACCACATCATCCTTTTTTAATCCAAGACCTGTCAATACTTTATCAGGTTTCACCAGAGATCTTATCAATACTCCATCATGCATGAATTTAATGCTGTGGAATGATATTTTGTAACCAATATTTAATTGTTTCTCATTCATATCCAATGGTTTATTTTTTCTTCGAAAATAAAAAAGAAATTATTCCAATCATCAGTGTAACTCCTGCAATTATCAAAAATATATTTTCAATGCTTAAGCCGACAAGTCCTGCAATGCCTCCAAAAAATAATGGCGAAACAAACTGTCCGAACCAGGCACATGCCATACCTATTGACATAGCTTTTACTGATAATGATTGTGAAATATCCTGAGAGATGCAATTCAATAAATACGGGAAAAATAATCCTAAACCTAATCCGGCACTAATCACCGATAAAAAAAGCATCGTTAAATCATTGGTCTTTGCCATTCCGGATAGACCTACGGCAATCAATCCAAGGACAAAAAAAATGAAAAACCTCTTTAATCGCAAAAAGGCAGAAAGCATTATTCCTCCGATAAGCATTGCAAACGAACTTATTGCAAAAAGAATTCCAAGGGTTTTTGTTGAACCCATTTGGCGGGCATCAACAAAAAACGACAGGTTGGTTACAATAAGGTAAAAAACCATCATGGTAAGAAATGCATAAAAACTATACAGATATACCTTTTTCGGGAGTTTTTCTTTTGATACTTGTTCCTTCTCCCGGGAAGGCAGGTCTTTTAAAAAAACCAGTACAAACAACAGCACTAATGCCCCTAATAAATAAATAAAAAACATGTAGCGCCAACTAATAACAGCCAATACACCGGCCAGAATATTGCCGATAATTGCCCCGAGGCTATTGGTTGCCGATGAATATCCCATCATTTTGGTTTTTGTGTCCCCGTCAAAACAGGCAGCAATCAAGCCGGTAGAAAAAGGAAGAATAAGCCCGGTGCCTATTCCCAATATTGCTCTGAATATTAATATCATGGAAATAGTATTCATATATCCGGCACCAACTCCGCCAATAACGAACAATACTAATCCTGAGACAATAAGTATTTTATGTTTGATAAATTGTCCCAATATTCCGCTTAACAATGCCGCAAAAATCATAAACAAAGGAGGAAATGATATTATCAGTTTAATCACTGTTTCGGAAGTACCGGGAAAAGCTTCGGCTATTTTATGAATACCGGGAGCAACACCTGCCCCTGACATAATTGTGAGTAACGACAATGATAAAACCGCTGCCTTAAAACTTGTTTTCTGATATGTATTCATCTTTTAATTTTTATTCTCTGAGATTCAGTCATCTCTTTAAACTTTTTATCACTAAGCATTTCATGTTTCTGCTGATATTCATTTAGCATCAGCAAGAATACATAACTATCAAAGGATAAAATAACCACATAATACATATTATTACCCCTGAAAAGTCTTAGGCAAAAATGATTTTTCTTTTACAAGATAATTCTAAGCTAAGCTTTAAGCATAAAAAACTCTATGGATGGTTGTTTAAAAGATAGGTTTTGGGATTTATTTTAAATTCTTTATTAAATGCTTTAGAGAAATGGCTCAGATTGGAATAGCCAAGTTCATAGCCCACTTCGGAAACGGAATATTTTTTTGTATCGAGTAATTGTTTGGCGAGGCTCATTTTTTCGGATAGTGCATATTGAAAAATGCTTTTCCCGAACATCTGTTGAAAGCATTTCTGCATTTTACTTATACTCATACCTGCTTGTAATGACAACTCTTTGAGAGAAGGTATATTGGTGAGATTTTCCAGTAATTGTCTTCTGATCTTAAAAATTTCATCAATATCATAAGCATTTATGCCCGACACATCTTCTTTTAAAGTTCGTTGTTCAATTTTTTCGACAAAAAGATTAAAAAGCTCAATAGTTTTTTGATGTAATTTTAAGATTTGCAGATTATCATCGGTGTTAATCAGTTTGTGTATAGATAAAATAATGTTTCTGACAGCCGGATTCATCGATTCAAATAAATAAAAGGGCTTATCGGATTTCAACAAATTGCTTAAATAAGTTTTATCAATTCTATTTGAGCTTTGTAAAAACCAATCCTTATCAATAGTAATGGTAATATGAAAACCATCTTTACCTTTCTGCAAATTCCAACTCGAGCCTATTTGGGGCGACGGCATAAAAATACCGTTTGAAGTATGAAAGCCAACATGTTTCTTTTGCTCATCAATATCTTGTTCCATTGGTGTATCCTGTCCGAAAAACATAATAGGAAACAATTGAGCGTTTTCAGCCGAATGCCGGATAAATTTCAAATCTTCAAAAAGCAGAAATTTTATATATGTTAATGTAAATCCTTCAAAAAAATAGTAATGCTTAACAAACCCTTTCCCAATATTAGCCGGAATTTCAAAAGCATTATCTGTTATTTCCATTCCAAATTCATCAGCAAATGCCTGTAGCCAATCCTGCGGTCTGTCTTGTGGTGAGAATTCTACCTTCATAAGATATCGGATCAGATTATAAACAAATTTCATGAGATTTTTTCAGCCATACAATTTTTTTTAAGTTTTTACGGCTCTTTATCTTCTTTTAACTTATTTTTTACTCAAAAAAAGTAAAACACATTACCAGGAAACACTGCTCAGCTAAAGGAAGGCTTATTGAAGCTTGTCGAAGGGCTTGTCCCCTTTGCTAGCGCGGATCTCTCTCCGTCCGCCGAAGCTTCAGCATAGGCGGAAGATCCGTGCCTATTCCCTCTCACTATTAGCTATTTTCTCCGTACCACACCGTGTACACTGTAGTGAAATGGCTTTGTTAAGGTTAAGTTGCTAAGCTATAACTCTCTTCTCAACTCATTCTCAACTTTTATAGACTTTTCTCAACTCCTTTCAACCCTTTTGCTCCCCTCTGTCTGGCTCTTCCTCTGACCACCGAAGATTTATCGGAGGTGCTACTAAATTTGCCCGGTGGGCAAATTATTAACGTCTACCTGTCGGCAGACAGGCTCGGCCCTTTTTTGCCTTTTGCCTTTTGCCGTTTGTCTTTTGCCGCCTGTATCTATCTATATGTGACAAAAGAGTCATATTTACAAAATATGTTTTTTATAAATGACAAAAAGAAGTATATTTGCATAGACGTCATTCATACACAACAAATCATGAAGCCATATATAACCAGGGAGATATATAAAAAGCAGATTGACAGATATATTGGGAAAGAAATAATAAAGGTACTTACAGGACAACGAAGAGCTGGGAAAAGTTACTTATTATTTCAAACAATGGATAGTATTAAAGAACATTACCCAAACGCGAACATTATTTATATCAATCTGGAACTTGCAGATTTTGAATTTTTAACAGAGCACAGTAAGCTTTACGAATATGTAAAATCCAGGTCAAAAGCCGGTGAACTAAATTTTCTGATGATAGACGAGATACAAGTGATTCCCGGTTTCGAGAAAACATTAAGGAGCCTGCTTGCAGAAGGGAACTATGATATTTATTGTACTGGAAGTAATGCAAATCTGTTATCCGGTGAATTAGGCACTCTTTTAGGAGGCAGGTATATAGAAATCCCTGTTTACACATTAAGCTATCCTGAATTCTTAAATTTCCATAAATTAAAAAACTCATCAGATAGCATTGATAAGTATCTGAAATTTGGCGGTCTTCCTTATCTGATTCATCTGGAACTTAATGATGATACTGTATTTGATTACCTGAAAAATATCAACCAATCTATTTTATTTCGTGATGTTGTCTCACGGTTCCATGTAAGAAATGTTGATTTTTTGGTACGTCTGGTTAGATACCTTGCCAATGAAGTCGGGAATATTATCTCAGCTAGGAATATTGTAAAATTTCTAAAATCGCAAAATATATCAATTTCGATAAATGCTGTGCTAAACTATTTGAATTACCTTTCTGCCGCTATGCTTATTTCAGTTGTAAAAAGATCTGATATTCAAGGGAAAAAAATATTTGAGATAGGTGAGAAATACTACTTTAATGATATAGGGATCCGGAATGCTATTGCCGGTTTTTCACCTTTTGACATGGGGCAGATCATCGAAAATGTCATTTTTTTACATCTGAAAACTATAGGATATTCAGTATTGATAGGAAAGCAAAGCGACAAGAAAGTTGACTTTATTGCCGAACGGAATGCTGAAAAAATTTATATTCAGGCTGCATTACGAATTACCGGTGATCAGACTATGGAAAGGGAATTCGGTAACCTTAAAGCAATTAAAGATAATTATCCCAAATACGTTATCACCATGGATGAATATTCAGGTGCAAGTCATGAGGGAATAAAGCATATTCCCCTGAAACAGTTTCTTTATGAATTCAATTAGTCAGGGAAATTTGTAACGAACCTGTAATAAAGGGTATTAAACCGCACCTTCTCGTCCGTCGCTTCCATCGGCCATAGGTTGACTTGTCGAAGGGTTCGACCCTTTGCTGAGGCTGTCTCACTATTAACTATTTTCACGTGCCACACCGTGTATACTATGATGAAATGGTTTTATTAAGGTTAAGTCGCTAAGTTATAACTCTCTTTTAAACTCATTTTAAACTTTTCTAAACTCCTTCCAACCCTTTTACCTCCCCTCTGTCTGGCTCTTCCTCTGACCACCGAAGATTTATCGGAGGTGGCACTAAATTTGCCCACCGGGCAAATTATTAACGTCTACCTGTCGGCAGACAGGCTCGGCCCTCTTTTGCCTTTCGTCTTTCGTCTTTTGTCTTTTGCCTTTCGCCGTATGAGTGTTCGTTTATTAGTTGAGATGTTAAGTCATTGAGCCGTTTATGGTTCCATCATTGATAAGCTGATTTCCCGGCTTCCTCAAAAACCATATATTCAAACCGGGCGCTTCGGAGAAAAGCTTTATTCATTTCCCTTCTTACAGGTTCTGACACCTGTTGTCCATATTTTTCCAACAGTTGGATAAAACGTACGGTAACCCTGTCGTAAGCTTCACCTGTATAAGTATCGATAAATTTTTGATACGGGTTACCAACAACCTGATGCGTCACCACATATTGTCCGACTTCGCCATACAACCAAAAGCAAGGCAACAGGGCCGCCAATGCAACCGGATACGGTGCTTCCCGCGCATTGTTGAGTAAAAAATTTCCGTATTCACCAAAAACCGGCGACTGTTCTTTAGCCTCACTAATGCCAAAATAAGCCATATACTCACTTTGCATGGCTTGTTCAACAGCAATGCCATCTATTGCCAGTTGCCGGAAAAAATCCTTTTCCGTTTCTTCAGTAGCCCTTTCTGACATTAATGTCAGTGCCTCATTATCCTGCCGCAGATAAAGCACATCCTGCGATAAATAGTGAGCAAAGCATTCCCGTGAAAGCGAAGCATCAGCCAGACCTGAAATAAACCGGCAGTTTATTATCTGCTGAAAAACAGGAACAGTTGCTTCCCATAATTCCCGCGTAAAATCACCTTGTGACGTAACTCTCATTATTTCCAGAATTGATAAAAATGATGAACCGGCCCGTGACCTTTGCCTGTTTCATAGGCTGAGCCGGCAATAATTGCCCCGTTGATATAATCTTTAGCACTCCGGACAGCCTCGTTCAGCGGCAATTGTTGTGCGAGGAATGAAGCTACTGCCGAAGAAAAAGTACAGCCTGTTCCGTGCGTATTTTTGGTGGATACCCGTTGCGAACGAAGCTCAATGATCTCATCGGTCCCGGCATTGTAGAAAACATCTGCCAGCTCGTCTTCATCCAAATGACCGGCCTTCAGCAAAACAGACACGGTTCCGTCACAGGACAATTCTTTAACCACCAGAGGCAGATCAGCCTGCCGCGAAATCTTCCTCCCGGAAAGGATCTCGGCCTCAGGAACATTAGGCGTAATTACCCGTGTTATGGGGATCAGTTCGTTTTTAAGGGTTGAAACGGCCTCGTCCTGCAAGAGTCTATCGCCCGACGTGGATACCATTACCGGATCCAGGACTATGTTACTAATATTATATGAAAGTATGCTTTCCTTTACTGCCCGGATCAGTTCCGAAGAATGCAGCATCCCTATTTTTATAGCATCAGTGCCAATATCGTCCAGCACCGATCTTATCTGTCCTTTCACAAAATTAACAGGCACCGGGTGAACACCGAAAACACCTACTGTATTTTCATCCACGACAGCAGTTATGGCTGTTGTTGCAAAGCAGCCGCATGCCGATATGGTCTTTAGATCTGCCTGAATGCCGGCACCTCCGCTGGGATCGCTTCCTGCTATGCTTAATACGCGTTTATAGTTCATTTTTTGTTTTTATTTCTGAAAATGATTAAATCCCCCTTTTGAAAAAACAACTTTTTGCCCGTTTTTGTACCATTGAATTACAGGCTCCCCTTCTTCAACTTCACCAATAGGATAAACTGCCTTCCCAAACCGGCTGCTAAATAATTGCTGTAGCTCACTCAGCTTGCCGGGGACAAGGGTAAAAAGTAATTCGTAATCTTCACCGCCACTGGCTGCCATCTCCTTCGCATCCCAGTTTTGCAGATCACTAACCCGTTTCAGCGGCTCCGATAAAGGCAATTTTTCCAGATCAACGCAGGCTGTCTTTTCTGAAGCCTTTAAAATATGTACCAGATCGGAAGCGATGCCATCCGAAATGTCCATCATGGCATTAACGCCTGAAAAACCAAGCAAGGCCTGTCCTTCACTTATCCGGGGCTCCGGCAAGTTATGCCGCTGTATTAAGTACCTAACATCAACAGAAGTCTCCACCTTATTTAAAATGGCCTGCAAACCACCTGCCGAATCGCCCAAACATCCTGTAACGCATATTAAGTCGCCACTTTGTGCATCGCGGCGTAATCTTGCTTTTCCCTTCGGGCATTTACCAACGGCACACACGTTAATAGCCAAATGGTTTGCCGATCTGGTCGTGTCGCCCCCGTAAAGCGGCGTTGCATATTTATCAGAAACAGCATGATAGCCTCTCATAAAATCATCGAGGTACTCCACGTCAATCCCCGGGGGAACAGCAACAGACAGGAACGTTCCCAACGGCGCCCCTCCCATTGCAGCCAGGTCGCTAAGGTTTACTGCCACCGATTTATAGCCTAATTGCCATGCCGTTATTTTATCCCGGAGAAAATGAATATCCTCGATAAGCATATCTGTGGTAATCAGCAAATCAGATGTTTTATCCATAGGCAAGATAGCACAATCGTCGCCAATACCTAATACATTCTTTGACAAGAGGGAATTAAAACCATGAGCAAAACGCTCGATAAATCCAAATTCACCTATCTCTTTTAGTTCCATTATTATTGTGTCGTTTTGTTTAATACAAAGAAAACAAAATGACTGTGCTTATACCAGTTATAGCTCTGTAATTAATCGCAAACAATAGCATTGCCGTACCGGCTCCGCTCCATCTCATCTGTTTCTTTTTTTAATTTCTCTTTTCAACAATCTGGCAGCAGAGCATGGGTCTTCAGCCGATGAAATAGCAGAAACCACTGCAATACCGTTTGCGCCATGAGCCATGATCTGTGCTGCATTATCAATGTTAATACCGCCAATTGCCACATTAGGATGACGGGCAACAGAGCTTACCGCTTTTACCCCTTCCAGCCCGAATGGGTTAAACGTATCTGTCTTTGTTGGCGTGGCAAAAACCGGGGAAATACCGATGTAATCAATATCCAGGTTATTGGATTCCTCCGCCTGCTCCATGGTCTCAACCGACAGACCCAGTATCTTATCTTTTCCTATAAGACGCCGGGCAACATCACATGGCAAATCTCTCTGCCCTATATGCAGGCCGTCGGCATCGACAGCCAGCGCAATGTCAAGCCTGTCATTAATAATAAGAGGAATATTCCGGGGCATTAACAATGCTTTAAGCCGAAGGCCCAGTTCATAAAACTCCAGAGAGTTACAATCTTTCTCACGTAACTGGACCATAGTAACACCGCCTTTAACCGCCTCTCCCACAATAAACTCCAGCGAACGGCCAAACGACAGGTCACGGTCAGTTACCAGGTACAGGCTTAGATCAAATGATTTCATTTCACATATTTAAGCAATAAAAACATCAGCAATATCTTTATCTGTAAGGTTATATAACGTATCAATAAAATGCATTTGCAGGCTACCCGGGCCATCAGACTTTTTTGCAGCAATCTCACCACAAATACTCATCACTGCCATTCCATGAGCCGCGGCAAGCAAAGTATTTTTATTCACTGCGGCAAAAGCGCCTAAAATAGCCGAAGCCGTGCATCCCATACCTGTAACTTTAGGCATCAGTGGTGAGCCGTTTGTTATGGAAATAACCTGTTTCCCGTCAGTAATAAAATCCTCAGCCCCGCTGACCACCACCACAGCCCCTGTTTCATTAGCCAGATTTTTGGCTGCATCCAGAGCAGCATTGGCAGAGACAGTACTGTCAACTCCTTTTGTTGTCACGTTCTCCCTTACCAAAGCCATTATCTCAGAAGCATTTCCACGTATAATCGTGGGCCTGCATTTCTCAATGATCTGTACAGCCACCTCATTACGGTAAGGCGTGGCGCCAACACCGACAGGGTCGAAGATCACAGGTATTCTTTTGTCTGTGGCACTAATCCCTGCCTTGATCATTCCATCGACCCACTCAGGGTTTAAGGTTCCGATATTAATAACCAGTGCAGAGGCAATGCCTGCCATATCAGCTACCTCTTCAACAGCATGTGCCATAACAGGCGAAGCGCCAATGGCCAGCAATGCATTGGCAGTGTTGTTCATTACTACAAAATTGGTAATGTTGTGCACCAAAGGACTATTGTTTCTTAATGCCGACAAATCGGCTGAAATAGACTTTACGTTTATCATAATATTTCTAATTTATCAATTGCACTAAAACTTATTTCCTTGCACAGATAGCCACATAATCCCCACGGTCATACCCATCGACCGGTTCTTCCGCCGCGCTGTTGGAATATACCGGGTGACGGGTAAGGGTTTGCGCGTATTTAAAACCCGAGAAGCCTGATTTCTTCAACATTTCGACCTTTTCGGCAGTGGTTCTCCAATTGGCTATTTTAACAAATTCTATGGGATACGGATCATCAGGGTGGACAGCTTCAAGCAAAGGGTGCTCCCATGTACCAACCGCCTTTGCCAGATTGTATAGCAAGGCATAAGAACTTTCCTTCGGAATATCAATAGCTACTATTTTTCCACCCGGACGAAGCGCCGTATATGCTTTATCAAAGGCAGACTGTAAATCGGTAATATAACCGGGAGTACCGTTAAACAATATGGTATCATATTTTTCTTTTCCCAGATCAGCCTGTTCTATGGTTGTTATTTCAACGTTCATCCCACGCTTACGTGCAATTTCAGACATTCCTTCCGAAGGTTCCAGTCCGTCTTTGACGGATATGCCAAAGTCCTTTTCCAGGATCATCTCGAAAAGGCCGCTACCACATCCTACTGAAAAAATATCCTCTGAACCGTTAAGAAAATACGCTACCAGTTTTACTTCGGAATACAGCACATTAGTATTTTTCATAAACCAGGCATCGTACTTTGATGCATATTCGTCGAAACCGCTTTTCCTGTTTTCGCTCATTATCAATATTATTTAAAATAAAAAACCGCCCCGCGAAATCACGAGACGGCCTGTATCTTTGTTCTTATAAAATAAATGTCAAATACAACCCTCGTTTCCCTCCGCTGTTATTATACATCTCAGGTTCCCGGGGTTTGATCTCAGCCTGTAATTTTTAAGACACCCCCAACGAGATATAGCAAAGGTATTGCTTTTTTGCCCGGATAAAGAAGAAATAAGACAAAACAATTAATATGGCAGGGCGAATATGGCTTAGCCGTAATTTACTCATTCAACTTTTTTCAACCTTTTTGTCGTTAGCCATTTGAAGTTTGTTTATTCGTTGAGATGTTAAGTTGTTGAGTCGTTTATGGCTTCATCATTCCTGTATTCCATTAACTCTGTATTGATACCCTTTTGGCAATTCTGTAAAAACCATCTTTACCGGTATTAATAATTATCATCCACTAGCCTTTCCAATTCTTTTACAGCCTCTCCCAAAATACGTTCTCCAACTTCTTTCAATTCCTCCTCTTCAACCCCATAGGAAGATAATAAACCATAGACACATGTGTGATAAGCCTCATTCATGTCTTGATCACTGGCTATAAGTTTTATCAAGCCTTTTCTTACATCATGTGCAATGTTCATCCATTCATCAGGAAAGCAATATTTTAGTGCCTCAAACCATTCATGTCCCCAACTTCGAAAATCGTTTAAACCATCACTCTGTGCCAGATATCCAATCGCTAAGACCCGGCCAAGGTCTTTGTTACTTCTCTTGATTTCCCTATTCCCAAATTTTGAACTCATTATGTCCGGTTTAATTTCAGGGTGTTCAAGCAGATTGGCTAGCACCATCATTTGAGGTTGTGCATAATAAATATCCAAATCTTCAATTATTTCCGGAGAGAAAGTTGCAATAGACAGAAAACGGAATGATGGCAAAACATAATGATCATTTTCGATAATCATTCTTGTCCATTTTCTTCCCTTTTCTTTCGTTGATTTAGGCTCAGTAAGAAATTCAATAAACCAAGGATTTCCTCCCTCCGGATCAACATCTGGAGGGTAGAGTCTTACTGCTGGAAGATCTTTTTCCGGAGTTTCTGCAGTCCCGGGGCCTTTAAATCTACCCATATAACGGTGATTCCATCCTGCTTGCAATAACTTCCGTGTAATTATTTCACACTTTTCAGTTGCTACTTCGAATGGCCTAAGCAAGCAGTCAATATCCTTTGTCCGAACAGCTATCCTGTTATTTCTCCCAAAGAATGCATAGGCTGCAGCAAGACTCCCAATAACTATAATATTTCCCCGGCAATCCTCTGGAATCGCATCAACAACTTTTATTAATACTTCACGCGGTTTAATAAGATTCATATATCAATTCGATTAATTAAATGTTCATAAAATTCGTTTGCTTGTGATTGCATATTTGCCTCATACAAATCAAGTAAACATTCAACTTCATCTGCAACTGATAAACTTTCGTATTTTATAAAGAAAGGAACAGGGCGAATCAGGTTGTGTATTACAACCTGTGGTCCATGGACTGAATCTACTTTTTTTAATCCCGGATCTAGTTCACGAATAAAACTATCTATATCGTTCGGTTTCCAATTATGTAAACATAAATCGATCCGATGAACACCAATCAGGTCGATATCAGGAAAAATATGCGAGGCCCCTACTATACCACCAAAAGCAATATCATTAATAGCTGTTTCCTTGATCCTTTCGATAATGTATTCATTAGGTCTGGGATTTTTAGCAAAAAAGCATTGTGGCGACCTCACTTTATCTATAGATGTTATCAACCTTAGCCAGTCATCACCTGGAAACGATTTAAGCTGAACGCTACCTGAGGATTGTCGTATCAAATGGGCTTCCAATTTTTTAAGAGCCCTTGATATTGTTGGGAAGGAAAATCCTGTCTGGGCTTTTAACTGGTTCTTTTGCAGAGGGCCTGTTCCCCTAAACCAATGGATTAGCAGAACTTTTAATAATTCATAGAAAGAATCTGGTTTCTTTAATCGTTGATCATAGTATTTTTCCTTTTGATCATTGCGGATTAATCCTAACAATTCAATCTCCTTAGGAGTCAGCTCCCCATAAATTCTGACTATTGAATCCTTAGAAAAAACGATTATATGTAACCTGGTTATTATAGAAGATTGAAATAAGGTTTGCCAACTTTCCCATTCTTCAAGTAATCGTATTTCACTGATTCTCGGCTCGTCAAGAATAAGTATCGCTGAATGGCTTTTATTCAAAGTTAATGATTTTGCCAGTGTCATGATTGCCGATTGAAGGACACGTACATCACTTACATCAGTTTTGTATTCTATTAGTAGCGTATCAAACATTGACTCAACCCGGGGATTGTTCGAATTTTCTAACTTCACATCATATTTAATTCTTACCATAATTACAATCGTATAATATTTACATCAAATTTACAAAATATTTATTAAAGCCGCATGTTAATTTTAAAGCCGCGCGTTAATTTTAAAGCCGTACATTAATTCTGCCTCTGTTCCTGTGCATTCGATTTCAAAAGAAGCAAATTTGCAAGTATAACATGAATTCCATATAAAAGACTTCTGGACTTTCCTTTTCTCTTCATATTGCAACTATGCGGGCCTTTCGACAGGCTCATTTAAATTTGACTCATATATGATTTTTTCATAACTTTCATTAAACTAAGAACCTGACTGTGATGAAGTTATTATTAATTACTATAATATCAATTAATACTTCTGTATCTTTTGGACAGAATAGTACGAATACTAATAATAATCAATCAGAACCTGATACTATCAAAATTGAATTAGACAGCCTGTTAAAATATGGCAAATATTCGTACGTTTTAGATAAAGAAGACTTGGAAGCCATTTTAGATTGCAAAAATTTAAAATTTATTTTTACATTCAATAATGAAACCTTAGATTCATCCTGCATTACAATCAAAAGACGTAACGGTGTCTTGAAAATTAAGCCTGATAAAATATGTGAAATTCTACTAAAGAAAAAAGAAAAAAAATTCAGGATAATTTATGATGGAGTGAAAATAGGAATTTTGACTATACGTAAAACTATATGTAAATCAGGGGATGATATTATACCGGATAAGAGCTCATTGCATTCGAAAAGCCCCTTTAACAATACAACAATTGTACTGAATAACTGTGACAAAACTATCAGCATTAGAAGTACAGATAAGAAACCCAGAAAAAAATTATTTATCAAACAGTCCGAGTTACTGAATTTTGAAATTGAAAATATCAATCCTTTGAGAGACGCCTACAAGATCAATAATGAACCTGTCAACCTTAATCAGACTTTGCCGGAAACTATTAGCACAGACACACCTATCCCTTCCGAAGATACTAGAAAAACTAATGGGGATACCATAATGGAAACAATTATAAAACTTGATGAAGAAATTAGCTTGTATCTAAATAAAGTGTCATTAACCAGTTGCCCCGATTACTATAATATAAATCAAAAAATCGAATGTTTCTTTAATAAAATACCAAATTACAATCCTTACTTCAGTACAAATGACATTCATATTACAAGATTGAATGAAGAAATGCAGAAAAGGATAGACAGTATACATCAAAATCTTAAGATGCTTTCAAAATTCCAGGATAATAAAATTACAACCTTGCCAGTAAGTGTTACAGGGAAAAATATTGATTTAATCAGGTACAATATTGAATACGGAACTTTAGATAAGGATAAGAAACCTGTTTTTACAGATAACGTAAGTTATGATATCTATATCAGGCATGGTATAAAAATTGATTATTCGGCAGGCATCTTTGTATCATTATACACTAATGACAGATACAGACTCAAAGATACTCTTATGATTTTAGATACTTTAAATAATACGAGTAGTATTTATAAGCAGATACTCATGGATAATAAAGATTTTGGAAACATGTCAGTAGGGACTACCGTAAATTTAATTTACAGGTGTGGATCGACATTTAATCCGGGATTATCATTTGGCATGATGCTTCCAATAAACAAAGAAAATCTCAGCCCGCATTTTATGGCTGGTTTATCAGGAATTTTCGGAAAAGAGCAGCGTATAGGGCTAAGTGTTGGCTTTGTTTACGGACAAACAAATAAACTAACATCGGGATATAAAGAAAATGGTATTTATGATTTGAAAGATACCGGAGTCCCCTATACCCCATCTTATTCGTGGGGATATTATTTTGGCCTGGTTTATAATTTAAAAGGTAATAAGGTCTTCGATTTATCGAAATAACAGTGTCACATATGTAAATCAATTTGCCCTTTATTTTGTCTCCTTAACTGCTGTTTTTATAGTTATTATCCTCCTGCTATTCCGTTTATAAAGGTTTCTACGAAACCAACTGTAAGACCATCGTTATCATAATCCCAATTTGGATTAATCTACCGGAATGACACCTAAAATACTTGTAAAAGCTTTCCTTAATATATAAGTTAAAAATACATCCATTATTCCAGTATTAAAATCAGTATCTAATAGTGGAACGGCAAAATGGACTAAGTATAATAGAATATAATTTCCCGAAAAACAGCGGTGCATCACTCAATGTCTAAGAATATCTTAAGCAAGTGAAAGATAATTATGCCTATCACTATTCAAAAGTAATAACCAGCCTTTTACTCAGATTTTTTCTATCAGTTCCGTTTTTATCAGTTCCCAGGCCGTATCAGGATTATATTTCTCATCAGGGCGTAATAATGATTGGGTATCGCCTAAAAATTCAGCGTTTATCATTTTAAGTTTCATATTCTGCAGATATTGTTTTTTAGTCGGAGGATTGCCAACTACAGATTTCATGTACTCATTGTAACAAGTTATAACATTATCTATGTTCAGATTTACTAAAGTGCTGGCCTTGTATAAATCATATAAATCACGCCCTTTTTTGCGCTGGTAAAGAGCACGAAATTTTGTCCCTGTCATTTCTTCAATCCGGTAGGTTTGTATGTTGCTGGCACCTTTGAACCAACCGGTATTTACATTTAATTCCTTTGTTACATAGCCTAACACAGAGAAATGTTCACGGCAGTTAATTTCAATTTTTAGTCTTAGTGGCACTGGGGTTACACTTTCAGAATTGAAACGAAAAATTAGCGTATTGTTATTTGCTTTTTGTTTTACGACAGGCTCACCAAGAAACGATAAGCATTGGCGCAAATGATCTAATATCTCCTTTATTGGTCCTGCATTTTTCTGTACCAGATCAATATCTTCGGAATACCGTGGCTGAGGATGCAGGTATAATTTATGTAAGGCGGTCCCTCCCCTGAAAACAAGGTTTTTTGAAAGAAAATCATCGGAAAAAATTTCAATCAGGGAGCGACATATAATCAGATCCTGTTCTATTTGTTCATCGGTTATCCATGGAACAACATTACTCCATGCTTTTATTTCGTTGGCTGGTATCATTCGTCTATATCAATATCAGTATTAATAATTATTTTCCATCGGCTGTCGGCTGGAAATCCGGTTTTTACTTCACCAGACTTCAACGGTTGCCTGAAAAAATCTTTTTTTAATTTTTGTGATTCTGCATATAGCTTACCTGCCAGGTCTTTTTCTTCTAAAATAATGTCTAAAATATATCCCAAACGTTGTATGGTGGGTATAGTGAGAACGTTTACCAATTCTGTGGTAATCTGTTCAGGTTTCATAACATCAGCAAGTTCATTCAACACAGATGAAGCACGATTAATGCCTCCTATACGATTGTTGTAATAAATTAAATCGGCAGCTGTTAGCTCCGGACTGGATACATTCACATACCCGGATTCAGTTTTTCTTTTTTCCAGAAGATTTTCCGGAATCATATTTTTTGTTATGTAGTTAATTTTAAGCCCTTTCTTTGTTGTTGTCATTTGTTTTGAATTGGTTACAACAAAAAACTCCTGGGGCTGCTGGTGAGCTGCCCCATGTAATGCAGCAGCGCTTAACAAGCCTACATAATATGGCTTGTTAACAAAGTTCATCAGACTATCGATGAAAAGCATTGGAGGTAAAAGTCCCCGTGATGCATATTCAGGGGGAACAATTATGTAAAAGCTTTTATAAACAGACAGAACACGACCCTTGGCAGATAATCGTGTTAAAGCAAGATAAAGTGCTTGCTCTGAAACATTGGAAAAGTCCTTCTTTATCTGGTCCAGGCTAAAGACATATTTTCCCAGGGATTGTTGTTTTTCAACCCAATTCAGTATGTAGTTATAGTTTCTCACAATTCTCACCTGAAGTAAAATTTTCATAAAAATATCAAATATTGATAATAAAATGAAATTTTTACTCTATATTTTTTTTATCATGTAAAAATTTTCTAAAGGCTGACATTATACGAAGCCTTTGAGCCCGATGAAATGAAAATGGCATGAGTCCGGAGACTCGCGCCAGCAGAATCGCGTCAGACACAACACAACGCACCCTGTCCCTTAATGGACAAGATGGTCATTCCCGGACATATTTTCAATAGGCATAAATGTTGTATATATCAGAATACTAGTACGGTACAGACAATGGCATATTCTTTGGAAAAATCTGTAAAATGCTAATTATATGGACAGGGCAGTATCCGAATCGGTCAAAAAGAAACGCAAACGAAAAGTAATTGCACGATCGGTAATTACTTTCTTAGTATTTATTATTCTGATAATCGTACTTCGACAATTGATAAAACCATCAATCTCCATAGGAGAGTTTGATACCGAACAGGCCGTGACAGGAAATATCCGGGCTACCGTAACTGCCTCAGGAACGGTAGTACCTGAATTTGAGGAGATCATCTCAAGCCCCATTGTTTCAAAGATTATCAGGATAGATCACAGTACCGGAGATGAAGTAAATTCCGGCGATACCATTTTGCTGCTGGATACCAGGAGTGCATCCATATCCCTGGAAAAGATGAAAGATGAACTGGAGGTGAAAAAAAATAATGTCAATAAACTGAAGCTTCAGTTTGAAAGAAACCTTATTGATCTCAAAACCAGACACCAGATAAAGAAACTGCAGGTCGAAAGTATGGAGACAGAGCTGAAAGAAGAGGAATACCTGAACGATATCGGGGGCGGGACAAAAGAAAAGGTAGAAAAAGCAAGACTCAACCTTAAGATAGCAACAATAGAACTCCAACAGATTGAAGAGACAATTATAAACCAGGAAAAGTCTATGGAAACCGATCTGTACGGGCTTAACTATGAAATAAGTATTGGCCAGAGAAACGTTGAGGAATTACAGGAAAAACTTAATAGTTCTTCAATCACAGCAGATAAAAAAGGTGTAATAACCTGGATAAACAGTGAGATAGGGAAAAGCGTCGGGGCCGGGGATGAACTGGTAAAAATTGCCGATATCGAGAGTTTCCGGATAGAAGGAGTAATATCGGAGATGCATGCTTCAAAACTTTCCGGCGGCGGACAGGTACTGGTCCGGTTTGATGAAGAGACGGAAATAACCGGTCAGATCGCAGGCATATCTCCTTCGGTAGAATCAAATACAATCCAGTTCAAAGTAAGACTGGGAGAAAAGAACCATCCTTTGTTAAGGCCTAATCTGAAGGTAGATCTCTTTGTAATTACTTCATTTAAAAAAAATGTTGTTATGGTTCCCAACGGGCCTTTCTACCGGGGAGCTGTAAAACAAAATGTCTTTGTTTCAAAGGATGGCTTCTTATACAGAAGAGAAGTTGAATTCGGGCTGAGCAATTTCAATAATGTTGAGATTATCAACGGACTGAGTGCAGGAGAAGAAGTGGTGATCTCGGATATGTATGATTATGAAAAGTATGAAAAGCTGGCTGTAAAAACAAAAAATAAGAATTAATGAAACCCGAAAGCAGCTATAAACCAAGAATTAAAAAGACTGACATACCGGGCAGCATGCTGATCATAATAGTCCTGTTCTTTTCTGTTAATTCATTGTATGCCCAGCAATATGATCTGCAACAGGTTATTAATTACGCACAGAACTACTCCCCGGAAGCAATGAAGAACAAAACTTCAAAAGAGAATAAATACTGGCAGTGGAAAACTTACAAATCGAATTTTAAACCGCAACTGGTACTGAACTCTACATTGCCATCCTTTCAAAACAATAATATCCCTGTTTTACAGGAAGACGGAAGTATTATATACCAAAACGTAAACAGAAGTCAGAGCCAGCTTAATATCTCTCTTGAACAGAATATAGGCCTTACCGGCGGCAAGCTTTTTCTGAGCACTGATCTCAATCGTGTCGATGACTTTAATAATAACTCATTAGCTTACAGCGGCTCTCCTTTTTATGTGGGATTTCAGCAGCCGCTCTTTTCCTTCAATGAACTTAAGTGGATGAATCGTATAGAACCCCTTAAATATGAGGAATCATTGAAAGAATACCTGGAAGATCTTGAAACGATAGCCTATAACACAACATTCAGATATTTCGATCTTCTTCTCGCACAGATAAATCACGGTATAGCTGAAACAAATCTTAAAAACGCCGGTTCCCTTTACCAACTGGGACAGGATAAGTTCAACAGGGGACTGATATCGAAAAACGAATTGCTGCAGTTGAAATACGGATATGTATCAGCCCGTAAATCAAGCTCCAAGGCAAATCTTTCAATGGAAAGCGCCCGGCTTGCCTTAAGTTCATTTACCGGTATTCAGGATATCGCCACTTCTACCCTGTCGCTGCCGGAAAACATTTCTGCTTTTCCTATCAATGATTCGCTTGCTATTGAAAAAGCAATGGAAAACAGCCGGCGTTCAGTGGAATTTAAACGCTCAATACTGGAAGCAAGACGGGAAGCAGAAAAGGCAAAACGGGAAAGCGGCCTGAATGCTGATCTGATCATTAGCTACGGAACAACAAACGCAGCTGTTGCATTACAGGATATCTATAATAATCCCCGGCCGATGAGATCCGTCAATTTAGGCCTCAGCATACCTATACTGGACTGGGGAAGAGCAAAAGCCAAACGTGAAACAGCAAGCGCAAATATGAAACTGGTTGAATATACTGTCCGGCAGGATGAAATAAACATGAGGGATCAGATAATTTCCGGGATCGAATATTTCCGGGTGCTGACAGACCTTATTGAATACACCCGTGAAGCCGACCGGACTGCCGCCGAAAGATTTGAAATAGCACGTCAAAGATATATTGCCGAAGATATCAGTCTTACCGAATATAACATCGCCCTTGAAGAAAAGGACCGGGCAAAACAGGATTATATCACTGCCCTGAAGGACTACTGGCTTACCTATTATACGATAAGGATACTTACTCTTTATGATTTTGAAAACAACGAACAACTGAAAATAAATTAAAGCACCATGCTAAAAAATTACCTCCTGATAACCTGGAAAGTACTGAAACGAAAGAGACTCTACACTTTCGTAACAATATTAGGGATTGTTATCCCGGTATGCTTTATCGTTCTTATCTCATCTTTCCTGGTTCATCTGAACAATTATATTCCTCCCAAATCAAATTTCAGGAATGTTGTTTTCCTGGAGGATGTTGTCTTAAAAGAGATTAAGGATAACGGAGAGATGAACCAGAGGACAGGACACCCTCCAACACTCTCATTCATAAATAAATACGTTAAAACCCTTAATATACCGCAATCGGTTGCAGTTATTTCAAATAAATTCATTCCGGGACCCGACGATATTATTTATCTGAACTATAAGCCGAATGAGGTAATTATTAAATATTCAGACAGCGGATTCTGGGAAATAACCGACTTCAATTTCATACACGGACGTTCCTTTAATAATCTGGAATTTGAACAGGCCGAAAGACTGGCGGTAATTGATGAGAAGACCAGTAATAAGCTTTTCGGCATCACAAATACGGTCGGCGAGAATATTGAAATAAAAGGCATATCATACAAAATATGTGGAGTAGTAAAAAACGTCGATATAACTATGAACAGGCTAATGGCGAATATCTATATTCCATATTCTTGCTCCGAAGATTATTTATCAGATTATAAGTATGCCAACCCTTCTATGGTACTTGCCAGAATTAATAATACAAGTGACCTGAACAGGCTCAATGAGGAATTTACGCAAAAGCTAAAAACATTCTCCTTTGAAGGCTGGGGGAATCTGAATCGTATTGAAGCAAAATTTGTACAAGACAATTACATAAAACGTATTGAAGACCTTGCTCTGGCCTTCATGCATTTTTACGGAAATGTTAAAAAACCATTATATCTCTCGGGAGCCCTCTTGTTTTTCTTCTTTATAATCCTGCCTGCCATAAACCTGGTAAATATAAATATCAACCGTGTTTATGAGCGCATGTCAGAGATTGGTGTTCGTAAAACATTCGGAGCTACAAAAAGAAAATTAAGCCGGCAGTTTTTGTTTGAAAACATTGTTTTGATTCTTGCCGGTGGCATACTTTCAATCATACTGTCAGGCCTGATCATTATCATTTTTAACAAGGCAGATGTTTTATCGGGTATTTATTTAAGATTGAATTTCAAGGCTGTAGGCATAAGCCTGCTGGCTATTTTCATCCTGGGGCTCCTTTCCGGTCTGATGCCTTCCATAAGCATGGCAAAAAAAGCTATAACTGATTCATTATCAGGTTCAGATTCAAAAAATATAAAGTCATATGTTCTGAAAGGCTTATTGAAAGGAAAACAAAAAAGAATTATGCTTGTAATAGAGTTATTCTTTTCATTTATCGCGTTCTTCTTTATCCTTTCTTTTATAGTAAGAGAAATTCGTAATACAAGGTATCCTCTTGGCTTTGAATACAGAGATCTTTACAGGATTGAAATGGACTTACCACGGGAATCGGAGGTTGATCCCATGGAGATTATGGAATTTATACGAACATACCCGGGTGTTAAAGAACTTGGAAGATGTATGAGCAGTTACTTCTTTGCCAAGGGGTTTATGGCTCCGTCCCAACCTTTCAAAGGAAACGGAAAGGCAATCCCTGCATTGGAAGTAAACCAGATACTTGCCTCTGATGAAATAGCGGAGGTTTTGGATCTGAATATAATCAAAGGCCGTTGGTTCAACAAAGAAGACAACGCCTCAAAGAACCGTCCTGTTGTGCTCACGGCAAATCTGAAAGAAAGGTTATTCGGTAATTCCAATGCTCTCGGAAAAATTGTTGAATATTGTGGTCAGCAATGCATTATTGTCGGCATCTCAGATAATATCAAACATAAAGGAGATTATACAAAACCTGATCTTACTGTCTTCATCCGTAAGGTACAGGAACCTGATTTACCGTATGAAATATTGATATCTATGGGCGGGACATATTGTAATGAAAGCTATTATATTAAATGTAATGCCGGAAGACCGGCCTCATTCGAGTCAGATCTGATTAAGGAAGTAAGAAGAAATTATCCGGGATGTCATCTAAAGATGTTCTCAATGGAAGAGACCAGACAAAAATATATCCGTAATACATGGCTGCCTTTTATTACTATCCTTCTGGTAATTACAGCTCTCTTCCTTAATGTATTGTTCGGCCTTTTCGGAGTACTTTGGTATAATATAAGCCAGCGTAAATCCGAGATCGGCCTGCGTATGGCTGCTGGAGCAAACAAAGGGCATATATACAGGCAATTCCTTAAAGAGGTGCTGCTATTAGCCACCATAGCAATAGTTCCGGGAATAATTGTAGCCATCCAGTTTCCGCTGCTGAACCTGTTCAACATGGACACCCTGGTTTATATTATCGCTATTGTAGCGGCGGCGTTAATAATATACGCGCTTGTTATAATCTGCGCCCTGTTACCAGGCTCACGGGCCACCAGGATACAACCTGCAGTTGCATTGCACGAGGAATAAAAGAGGAAGTCACTGTTGACATCATAAAAAGAATTACAATGATTAAAAACTATCTTAAAATTACCATAACGATCCTCAAAAGGAAGAAGATCTTCTCCGTTATTACCATTTTAGGTATAGCCATACCATTAATGTTCCTGATGATCATAATCTCTACAATCTCCCATATTTCAAGATACGACTCACCACAATCAAACTTTGACCGCGTGTTGTTTATAAAGGAATTAAAATGGTCCATAGAAAGGAAGGTCGGCTTGTCAGGTAATATGAGTGGTATGCCGAGCTATGATTTTGTAAAAAACCACGTGAAAAAGATGAAGTCACCTGAGAAAATAGGAGTAGCATCTTCCGGAGAGTATTTCAATCTTTACCTGGGAAACGAAAAGACAAAACTCAAGGTCGTTTACACGGATGGGGAATTCTGGGATATTGCTGATTTCAAATTTACAGAAGGTAAGGCTTATAATGCTACAGATGTAGAAGATTCACAATTGTTTGCAGTAATCGATGAGTATACCAGGGAACTGATTTTTGGTGAGGATGAGGCCATTGGAAAGACTGTAAAATTCTTCCGGAGAAATTACCGTATAACAGGTGTTGTGAAGAATGTCGATGTCACCAGGCGCTGGACGCATGCCAATGTATATCTCCCGGTCAGCAGCTCCGAAAATTATTCTGAAAACGACATAATGGGAGCAGCTGTACACTGTTTTTTGCTGGCAGGATCTAAAGATAATTTCCCGCAGATAAAAGAGGAATTCGATAATATGATAGACAATTTTCAACTGGGAGCTTACGAAGGGCTAACTGAAATAGACGGAGAACTGGGCACGGATTCAATTAATAAAACTATCAGGGACATATTCCAGGTATTGTTTTCCATCAATATCAATAAAGATAAGATCATTTACATAACCTATTTAGTTATCTTTTTCTTTTTTATCCTGTTACCATCAATTAACCTTTTATACATTCATATCAGCAGGATCAACGAACGATCTTCCGAAATAGGTGTCAGAAAATCATTCGGAGGAAATAAAAGAATCCTGTCAGGACAATTTCTTTTTGAGAACCTGAGCATAACGATCTTCAGTGGAATCATGGGACTTCTCTTATCCCTTTTGTTCTTCATTATAATAAACAACAGTAATATTATACCCGGATTACAGATGGGTCTGGATTTCAGAAGTATACTTTTAATTCTTCTTCTCTGGATCCTATTCGGTCTTGTTACGGGATACCTTCCGGCGCTGAGAATGAGCCGTATGAAAATTATTGACGCCCTGCATCAGTATGACTCTTTTCAGTATTTTGATTTCATGATATGGAAAGGCAAAAGATTAAAGATGCTTCTGGCAGCCGAGTTTGCGCTGACATTCATTGCGCTGGTTGCAATATCCGTATTTGTTTTTAAGTTCAGGAAAAACAATACTTATCCGCTGGGTTTTGATTATAATAATGTTTACCAGGTATCTGCCGTCCAATATGACAGAATATTGTACAGTTTCGGCGAGAGGAAGTCTAACGATGACATTCTTGAAATGGTAAAAACAAATGCTTTTGTTGAATATTACGGTGAATTCAGAGGCAATGAGCCATATCATGAGGGCTATACAAAGTTTGGTCATAAAGAAGATTATAATGATATTCTGGCTGATAAAGTACATCTTAGCGAGGCCGGCCCGGATATGGATAAAGTATTCAGTCTTAACATGGTCTCGGGAAGATGGTTTGAGAAGCAGGATGACAGGCCCGATTATTATCCTGTAGTGATCAATAAATCACTTGAGCAGAAACTTTTTAAGGGAGGGAACGCTACTGGCAAGTATATTCAATTGGATGATGTCAGCCGGATGCATATTATAGGCGTCATCGATCATTATAAGTATAAGGGAGAATTCTCAGAGCCTGTTGATATTATTTTTGCAATGAATTACTTCCCTAACATATGGATCAGTTCATGGGGCAAAAAGCAAACAGATTTTTTCAGGGTCAGGCCAGGCACTACTACCGGCCAGGTAAACGACCTTGCCCGGACTATTTCCAGTAAATTCCCTGATTTCGAAATAGAAATAGTATCACTGGAAACTGAGCGTATAAAATATATCCGCAAAATATGGGGTCCCCTGGTTGCCGTGTTCACCGTCTTCCTGTTTGTCCTGTTGATCGTCCTGCTTGGATTATTCGGAGTACTATGGTATAATATAAGCCTGCGTAAGGCGGAAATCGGGTTGCGTCGGGCTGTCGGCGCTAATTCAGGCAGGATATTTTTACAAATAATCCGTGAAATGCTCTCATGGGCATCCGTCGGTATAATTATCGGCACCTTAATTTTCATACAGATCCCCTTACTGAATCTTTACCCGGTTGAACCGGAAATATTAATAACTTCAATCTTAAGTTCCGCATTTATAATATATATCCTGGCTACCATGTGTAGCCTTATCCCGGCGTTTAAAACGGCAAAGACAGAACCTGCAGTTGCATTGCACGAAGAATAAAATTATACTGTTCCGGTTCAGGATTCCGGTTCAGAGGTTAAATATAAAATATTTAAATAACTGAATAATGATTACATTAAAAGACATTGAGAAAATCTATCAAACAGAAGAGATCGAAACCGTAGCCCTCAGTAAGATCAATCTTTCAATAAAAAAAGGAGAGTTTATTTCCGTAATGGGTCCCTCGGGTTGCGGGAAAAGTACACTTCTTAATATGATCGGCCTGCTCGATATTCCTACAAAAGGATCGATAACAATCGATAATAACATTATCGAGGGCTGGACTGATAAAAAACTGGCTGCCTTCAGAAATCACAAGCTGGGCTTTATCTTCCAGAGCTTCCACCTGATCAATGACCTGCCTGTTCTGGATAATGTCGAGCTACCACTGCTTTACAGAAAAGGTGTTTCCGGCAGGGAGCGCAAAGAAAAAGCACTTGAAGCGCTTGCAAAGGTAGGGCTATCGGCACGAACAAGGCATTATCCGGGTCAGTTGTCAGGAGGTCAGAAACAACGGGTTGCAATAGCAAGGGCCATTATCGGTCAGCCCGATATAATACTGGCCGATGAGCCAACAGGTAACCTGGACAGTAAAATGGGCCTTGAGATCATGGAAACCCTAGAAAATCTGAATAAAAATGAAAATACTACTGTGATAATGGTTACACATGACGAACGGCTGGCACAAAAGACCAACCGTATAATTCATCTCTTCGATGGTCTTCAGGTTAATTAGAAATAGTTTAACAGGTAAGTCTGAATAAGGCTTTCTCTTTTTATGTTTTTATTAATTTTATGGATTCAACCTATCAAACAGGAAGTCAGGAATGATATTGATAATTGATGATGATAAATCCGTACAAACATCCATCGGACTCCTGATGAAGCAGTCGGGCTATCAGTATGCCGGTGCCGGTGATCCGGAAGAAGCTCTTGCTTTACTTGAAAATCATAATCCGGAACTGATAATCCTCGACCTGAATTTCAGCAATAATACGAGCGGCAGGGAAGGGATGGACTTTCTGATCAGACTGAAAGAACTTTTACCAAAGGTTCCCGTTCTGCTTATCACAGCATGGGGATCCATCTCTCTGGCTGTTGAAGGAATAAAAAAAGGGGCCTTCGACTTTATAACGAAACCATGGGATAATAAAGCACTTCTGCAATCCATCAGTACGGCGATTGAGCTAAATAAAGACTATCATCCGCGAAAAGATCTGAAAAGGAAAGAACTTGACAGGCATTATGATTTTTTAAATATTATCGGCAACAGTTCCAAAATGATCAGGATACTTGAGACTGTAGGCCGGGTAGCCAAAACAGATGCCCCTGTGCTCATCCTTGGCGAGAGCGGGACCGGGAAGGAACTGATCGCCGAAGCCCTTCATAAAAACAGCAGTAGAAAAGATAATCCTTTTGTGAAAGTCAATCTGGGCGGAATACCGGCAAGCCTGTTTGAAAGCGAAATGTTCGGTCATAAAAAAGGTTCATTCACCGATGCACACAGCGACAGACATGGAAGATTTGAAATAGCAGACAAAGGTACCATCTTCCTGGATGAGATCGGCGATCTGGATCTCAACTCGCAGGTCAAGCTGCTAAGGGTGCTACAGGATAAAACTTACCAGGTACTGGGAGACAGCCTGACAAAAAAGCTGGACGTGAGAGTTATATGTGCAACTAACAGGGACCTCCCCGGAATGGTGGAAAAAGGGACCTTCAGGGAGGACCTCTTTTACAGGATTAATCTTATTACAATAAATATCCCTCCTTTAAGGGAACGAAGCTGTGACATTCCATTGCTGGTAAATCATTTTCTGAATGAACTGGCGTCGGTTTACGGTAATAAAACGATATCCGTCTCTAAAGAAACGATCAGATGGCTTGAAAACATGCGGTTCCCCGGAAATGTACGTGAAATAAAGAACCTGATTGAAAGGACATGGCTTGTGTCAGGAAAGACCGGACTTGAAATTCATGATTTCCAAAAGGCCATGGAATACGTTCCCTCACAAACATCAAACGATATACTGCCGGATCCAGGCAATATGACACTGGAGGAGATAGAAAAAGAGATGATACTGAAGACAATAGAAAAGTTCAATGGCAATATATCGAAAGTTGCCAGATCTTTGGGGCTTAGCAGGGGTGCACTTTACAGGCGTATGGAAAAATACGGAATAACATCAAATCAAAAGGATGTAGATTGAGGCTGAAAACAAAATATATATTGTTTGCTTCGCTTGCACTTGTTGCTTTCTCTGTCTTAACAGCATTGTTATATAATTATAATAAATATATCTTTTTGATCGGAGAAGTAATTGTTATAATATCTTCTGTTCTCTTTATCGTTTTTTATAAATCCATAATAAGACCTTACAGGTTGCTCAATTCCGGTATTGAATCGATCGCTGATAAGGATTTCAGTATAAAATTCCTTCCTGTAGGCCAGGCTGAACCCGACAGGTTGATTGAGGTTTATAACAAGATGATCGATCAGTTGAGACTTGAAAGGATCAAAGCTACCGAAACACATTTTTTTCTGAAAGAACTGATTGCTGCATCACCTGCAGGAATAATCATCCTTGACACTAAAAACGGGATTGATACGGTCAATGAAGCCGCCCTGAGGATGATCAATATTGATCCAAAAAACACTAAAATCAGTATCGGATCTCTTCCCCCACCCTGGAACAGGGAACTGGAAAAATTAAAAGAGAGCTCTGCAAATGTTGTTAAGGTAAACGGAATAGACAAGTTCAAATGTTACAGATCGGTATTCCTTGACAGGGGGGTAAAGCGAACCTTCTTCTTAATAGAGGAATTAAGCAGAGAGCTGCTTCAGGCAGAGAAGCAGGCATTTGAGAAAGTCATACGCATGATATCACATGAAGTAAATAACAGCCTGGGTTCTGTAAGCTCTATTATAGACAGTACAACACAATATCTGCAAAGCTCAGAGCTAACTGATACCAACGACTTTGTTAATGCCCTTGAAGTAGCTAAAGAAAGAATAGAAAACCTGAACGGCTTTACCAAAAGATTTACCGAGGTAGTACGTATACCTCCGCCGGATATTCAACAATGCAACCTTAAGGAGATAGTAAAAAGAATACTGATCTATTTCCAGACAGATATGCAAAACATGAATATCCGTGCAAAGATCATTGACAATGATAATACTAACCATATCGTTTCTTTTGATCCTCAGCAACTTGAGCTTGTGCTGATAAATATTATAAAAAATGCTATGCAGGCCATTGACTTTGATGGGAATATCAATGTAATCATCAATTCGGAACCTTCTTCCCTCATCATTGAAAATAACGGCAAACCTATTCCTCCTGAGGTAAAGGAAAAGCTCTTCACTCCTTTTTTTACTACAAAAAAGAATGGTCAGGGTATTGGCCTCACCCTTGTCAGGGAGATCCTTGTAAATAATAACTGCAGATTCTCGCTGCAAACAGGAAAGGATGGGATAACAGAGTTTAAAATAGTTTTTTGCTTATAAAATGCAATCCCTAATGGGATTTTTGAACAATTTTGAAATCATCAATTATTATTCCAGGACAGGGAATACTGCATTCATACGTTTCCCCTCCTTTAAAAAGGAGGGGTACGCTGAAATACCGGAGGTATTCAGCGGGGGGTGGTTTTTTTATTTCTTTTCCCTTTTTCTATGCTCTTTGCTTTGACGCACAGGAAATCAACTTATCTTCCTGAGCAGATTAATCTTTTGTTTATAAGGAGGGTATGGTAATTTAGGGTCAATTGAACCAGGCTTATAAAAGATACTTTTCTGATATGAGAATGTATCAAAACCCGATTTGCCGTTATATCTGCCAATACCACTATTACCGACTCCGCCGAAAGGAAGAAATGTACTTGCGTTATGCATTATAGTGGCATTTATACATCCGCCTCCGAAATTTAACGATTCAACAACCCTGTTCTGTAAAGGCTTATTTTTTGTGAACAAATAGAGAGCCAATGGTCTTTCTTTTGCTTTTAATATTTCAATCACACTGCCTATATCTTCATACTCGATAACAGGTAATAGCGGACCGAATATTTCTTCCTCCATTATTTCATCCGGCCACTCAGTCTTATAGATAAGTGTAGGCTCAATAAATAATGAGTTGCTATCTGTGCTGCCTCCGAAAATTATTTTATCGTTATTTACCAAAAAAGAGTTTAGCCTTTCAAAGTGTTTTCTATTAATTATACGGCATAAATCAGGGCTCTCTTTAATATTGTCGGAGTAAAAACTTTTCAAGCTCAGGATTATTTCATTTATCAATTCTTTTACTATACTTTTTTCAGCAACAATATAATCAACAGCTATGCATGTCTGTCCGGCATTTAAGAATTTCCCCCAGGCAATACGACGGGCAGCTATTTTTATATTGGCATCCTTATGTACAATACATGGACTCTTACCACCTAATTCCAGAAGCACCGGAGTCAGATTATTTGCAGCCGACTGTGCTACTATCCTGCCAACCCCGGTACTGCCTGTAAAGGCAATAAAATCCCATTTCTGAGACAATAACTCCCGGGCCTCTTCAACTCCTCCTTCTATCACTCTGCAATATTCAGGAGGGAAAATATTATTAATAAGCTTTGCAATTGATCTTGAAGAATGAGGTGCAAGCTCTGAGGGTTTTATTACTGCACAATTACCGGCTGCAAGTATTGAAACAAGTGGCGCCAGGCATATCTGAAACGGATAATTCCAGGGTGCAATATTGAGAACTACACCGAAAGGATGCCGGCGAATTATGCTTTTGCCGGGTAATAATTCAAGAGGTGTTTTAACCTTTTTCGGTCCTGTCCACTTTTTAAGATGTTTACAGGTATAATTTATCTCATTAAGAATTTGCATTATTTCAGTGGAGTAAGCTTCAAAAGATGGCTTTCCCAAATCCTTTTTCAAAGCTGATAGTATTGCTCCTTCATTTGACTTAACTGCCTTTTTGAGCTTATTCAATTGTTCAATCCGGAATTTGACATCCAGGGTTTTTCCACTATTAAAAAATATGCGTTGTTCTTTTACTATATCAATTATATTATCCATATTTTAACCGGTTTATTGGTATACCAATATTACCTGAATTTTTGATAAATAAAAAACGGATTTCCCCTGATCTGTATCAATCCCCGGCTGTATATCCACCATTATTATAGAAAACAGTGAGTGTAAGTATAAAAACAAAAAGCCTTACTGTTGCGGGGAGATTGACCGATATTGTCTGAAATAACAGGTATTTGACATGAAAATATATTTAATTGAGTACAACTATGGTTTTTTAATTACGTCTATTAATTAATAACCTGAGAAGTAATGCGTGAATATAAAATTATTAAGGCAGCAAGTATGATCAGGCTGCCTTTGCTAATTCTGTTGGTGACTTCCTTTTCAACAAATAATGCTTTCCCGCAAAAAATTAAACAGGATAAGGATATCCCGTTAAGTGCTGAACAGCAAATATTAATAATAGATAGAATTTCACGGATTTTTACCGAATACTATCCTCTGCCGAAAGTTGCAAAAGAAATAACCGGGTATATCACTAAAAAACTCAAAAAAGACGAGTACCTGCAAATTACCGGTATAGCTGAATTTACTAATCAGGTAACTAAAGACATGCGAAGTATTTCAAAGGACTATCATATTCGAATATCACCCTATGAAAAGATCCCGGAGGACTTACTGGCAGAAGAAAAACTGGGTTCCGCTGACGATAATTTTGGGTTCCATAAAGTGGAAATCTTACCAGCTAATATTGCTTATATTGAACTCACTTCCTTTAATGATCCCAGCACTGCCGGGCCCACAGCCATTGCTGCAATGAATTTTGTGGCAAATTCCGATGCTCTGATTATCGATCTTCGCCTGAATGGCGGAGGTGATGAGGATATGGCTACTTTCATCAGTAGTTACTTTTTTGATAAAAGCACTCACCTAACAGATTATTATATCCGGAAAGAAAACAAAACATATCAGGTATGGACACTAAATTGGGTGCCTGGGAAGCGCATGACTGACATTCCTGTATATATATTGTTAAGTGATTATTCGTATTCTTCAGCTGAGGTCCTGGCGTATGCGCTACAGCAATTAGGGAAAGCTGTAATTATTGGTGATACAACCAGGGGTGGAGTACACGGAGTTAAATACATGAGTTTTCCCGAACTGGCAATCAACATGAAGGTTCCGTATACACAAGAGATTAATCCATATTCTAAAACAAATTATATTGATGGTATCATCCCGGATATTCCGGTATCATCGGATAAGGCATATAATACTGCTTATCTTACAGCATGCAGAAAGTTACTGGGATCTGAAAAGGACACTCTGAAAAGATATAAACTGGAGTGGGCTCTCTCAGGATGCGAGGTTGATCTTCATCCTGTGGATTTATCCGAGGCGTCGCTGACAGATTATACTGGCAGATACCAAAATATTCAATTTACAATTGAATGTGGAAAACTGTATATTCAAAGTAGTGATGGCGTCAGACAGGAACTGGCTCCAATGGGGGATGACCTCTTTAAGTATAAAGAACAGAAGGAATCAAAATACAGAATACAGTTTACCCGGGATGAGACGGGAAAGGTAATTGAATTTTTCTGGTTGGATAGTGATGGTGACAGGCATCCACCCAAACTAAGAACAAACAAATAATCTATATGCTTTTTCAGGTTAGGTAAACTTATTAACTCTAATAATAACATCTTTTTCTTTAAACGGAATTTACATATGCAACAAAAAAACAAGCATTAAAGCAAATATTTGTATTCATCGGAATTCTGAGTGTCTTAACAACCATAATATTCATCCGGAGATACTTGATTATGCATGCGACGGAACCAATGGCCTTGCATAGGTGAAAAAGAATATTTTTTAATAACTTTGGTTTCTGACTTCTATAAATTGTAGCACATAAGCCCCTTTTCTCAATTGTTTTTTCTGTTTATGAAGGCTAAAGAGATAGAACTGTTAAATAAATTAAAGGCTAAAATTGAGGATATAGCCGGGTTGGGAGATTCTTCAGAATGGAAACAAAGGGATTTTCTGAATCTTATAGACCAGATACATCAGGCAAGTGGGATATTATTAAGCCTGTCAACCATAAGAAGGATTTGGATTAAATACCATAGTTATACTCCTCATACAAGCACCCTTGACGCTCTTGCCATATTCGCAGGATATAAGAACTATCATGATTTCAGGATTTCAACAGAGACTGAGGAGAAGGAAGTTCATCCGCCAATAAAATCTGTAAAATGGCAGTGGAGAAAAACTGTGTTTTTTTCACTGGCTGTGCTGGTTATTCTGATAGTTATAATAGTATCGCCATTATTAAAAACTGTTGAGTTGTCTTTCTCTGATTCCAGTCGTATAATTGATAGCATTCCTGCGACTATATACTTTCCTGTAAAATCAAAGGGCATAAAATCAGAGGAGATTTATTTTCAGCCCAACTCACGTACAGATATGAAACTTCCGGTTGACATGCTGAAAGGGCTGAATTACAGATATATTTTTCCCGGGTTTTATCAACCTGTACTCTGGTATGGGAACAGGGCTTGCGATACCACGGAGGTATTACTTAGGACCTCCGGCTGGAATTCATATATTATTAGTTATGATCAGGATGACAAACCTGCCATCAGGAAGATTTTAGCTGAAGAAATGATAAGACAGAATGGGTATTTAGGTGTTGATGAATCCTTTTACAGAAAGAATAAAATAAAAATTGACGGCAGTTTATTTACACAATACTATTTTGTAAGCAATGCCTTCAATATTGATGCTAATAATTTTATATTCGAGATAAGACTTAAATCTGACAGCATTTTTAATTACCCTTATCCTCAGTTTCATATCGGACTACTTATTGATGAAGATGTAGCCTATGCAGGGTTTGGCGGAGAGGATTTTGCACGCGACAATGATCTGAGGTTCGGGGATACCTATTTGAAAGGTAATACTACAGACTTAAGTCAGCTTGCATGCAATGTATACAACTGGCAGAATATTACTTTTTCAAATAATAATAAAGAGGTAACCATACTGAAAGATACCCTGGAGATATATAAGCTAACATATACAACGGACATTAATACCTTATACGGATTTAATATATCCTTTCTTGGTTCAGGCCGGATTGAAAGTTTATCTCTCAAAAGCAGGGATGATGAGATTATCTACAAAGAGACATTTTCAGAACACTGAATTATCAAACTGACCGGGAGGTAGAATGATGCATCAATACCGGTCTTCCTCTCTCTTACATTTTCCTCGATAATGTAGCAGATCAATTTTAAATTATTGAATTGAAAGCAAAATGAATGCAATATGATTCTGTTTTAGTGCAGCTCATCTTTCTGATAATAGTACTTATTCAAAAGAAAAAGCAACAGACAAAAGCTCAATCTTCATATCAAACTAAAAAATATTAAGAATGAAAGCCAAACTAAAACTGGAGTGTATATCTGTACTAATATTTGTAATTCTCTATTCCTGTAGTTTTGCACAGGAAGACTATAGTCCTGTAGTTCAAGCCAATATCAAAACTCTGGAGAACGATATCTTTAAATTTGCCTTTACTGCCCGGGGAATTGTTCAGACTGATGAATCTGCCCCTCTGTCAGAAAGGATGGACGAGTATAATATTCCCGGCCTCAGTATTGCAGTAATAAACAATAATAAACTGGAATGGGCCAGGGCTTACGGGGTTTTAAGAAATGATTCCCCCGGAACTGTGACTGAAAAATCAATTTTTCAGGCTGCTTCGGTTTCAAAGTTTATTACAGCAATAATAGTCCTGCATTATGTTGAGGAGGGTATATTTGACCTGGACGCTGATGTCAATACTTATCTGCAGTCATGGAAGATCCCTGATAATGAATACACAAAGGAAAACAAGGTTACACTGCGACACTTATTATCGCACACATCAGGCCTGCCCTCCTATTCCGGTACGCTGAGAGATGAAAACGCTGCACCTCCCACGCTGGCGCAGTACATAAAAGGAGAATATCCTGCTAAAAATGCTGCGGCGATCCCCGAATTTAAGGCCGGTGACCACTGGTCATATTCAAATATTGGCTATGCTGTTATTCAACTTATCCTTGAAGATACTTTCAGACAGTCATTAAATGACATTGCAGATAAAGTAATCTTCAGGCCTTTACATATGAATTCGAGCACCTTTAACTATCCTTTAAAGAAGAAATGGCAGAAAGAGGAGGCTTATCCTCATAAAACAGACAAAACGGTTGGCAGCCCGGAACAAGAAATGCCCCGGGCAATGGGCGGATTTTGTACTACACCTTCCGATATGTCCAAAATCCTTATTGAATTAATGAAAGCATATACTGGGAAATCTGAAAAAATTATATCCCAGAAAACTGCTTTACAGATGTTTAAAAGCGAAGCTCAGGTTCCGCCGGAAGCTTTGGGAGGATTATCTCTGGAAATGGGATTAGGCGTATTCTTAGATACATCCGGGGCCTCCCTGGCGTTTCTGCATCATGGTCATAATTCGCCTGGTACTGTCTTTTTGGTATTTGCTATCCCGGAGAAAGGGCAGGGTGCCGTAATAGCTGCTAATGGTAATATTGGTGACAGATTATATCTTGAAGTTCTTGCAAGTCTGTCATCATTATATAACTGGGAAAGCGGACAGTTTTTCAAATAATTAATTTCTTTCAAAAAGAAACTGACTTTGCTATGAAATACAATAAATGCATTATTTTGTTTAGCCTGCTCCTTATACTCAACAATCATATTTATTCTCAGAATATTGATATTAATACATGGCAAAAAGACTTTGATTTTGTTGTTGGTAATATCTTAAAGTATCATCCAAACCCATTCTACAGGATCAGCAGGAGTGATTTTGAAAAGATCGTTGAAAAACAGAAAGAAGCTATTGCCGGGGCCTCATCAGATGAAGAGTGTTTAATAGCGATAATGAAAGTGGTTGCGTCATTAAGAGACGGGCACACACAAATATATCCGGTAGATAATTTTAATACAAACAAGTTTCTTCCCTTGCGTTCGTATGTCTTTGAAGATGGCATATACATTATTTCAACCCTTGAAAAATACAAGTCCCTTATAGGTTCGAAGCTGATTGAAATTAATGGTATTCCGGTAAATGAAGTTGAGTCAGGCTTAAATAAAATTATTCCTTCCGACAATAATTTCGGGAGAATGAACTTTCTTCCGATGTACCTATCAAATACAGGCTATCTAAAGGGTTTAGGAATTGTCCAGTCAACCGATACGGTCCGTTTGAAGATACAGACTGATGAAGGACAAACTGAAGACATTTTAATTAATACAATCGAAGCGTCAAGCAATACGACATGGTTTAAGAGATCATTTAAAGGTCCCGGTGCTTATAAGTATATATCACCTTTTGATACTGATATTCCACAGTATCTGTATCCTTTTTACGAAGATTATGAAAACTTCAGATTCACTTACCCTGAAGATAAAAAGCATATTTACATGCAGATTAATCAACTTATTGATTCTCCTGATAAGAGCTTTTCAGATTTTCAGAATGAATTCTGGAGATATTTTGATAAGAATGCAAATGATATAGAATCATTTATTCTTGACCTGCGTTTTAACACCGGGGGTAATGGGCCTCTTATAACGGGATTCGTTAAGGAGCTTATCAAACGGGAGGAAATACTGAAAACAAAGGAGTTCTCTGTCATTATTGGAAGGCAAACATTTAGTGCTGCAATAATTCTGGTATCACAGCTAAAAACCTATACAAATGCAGTCTTTATAGGCGAGCCCATGGGTGGTCCATTGCATTTATGGTCAACTGCCTTACAACTCGGACAGGTTCCGGGTGGAAAATTTGAGTTTCATGTCTCATACATGGAATTTTTTCTGGATCTCCCTGCTGAAAAAAATTATATGTTCCCTCCTCAGATACCTGTAGTTTCAGGTTCAACTGATTTTTTCTCAGGTAGAGATAAAGTATTGGAGTACATTCTAGACAATGATACACATAGTCAATCATTTAATCTAAAAGATGAGATTTACAAAGATGAGGTAAGTGAAATAATGTCAGTAATGGAAGCCTGGTCAAAAGGTCTGATTGATGAGCAAAATCTTATGTCTGCTAAAGCAAAGGCTCAAAAGCTTAATTATAAATGGAAGTTTTATGATAATGAATGTGGATTTTATGCCTATGGGAGCCAAATAAGAGAGCCATATTTAAAATTTGAACTTCTTATGGTAGCTAATAATTATGCAGCAGGAGACAAGCCTGAGTATGCAGGTGCTTTTTTTGAATTTCTGACTATCCTGTTTCCTGAGTATAAGAATGGGTGGTTATCATATGGCAATTTCCTAAATAAATGCAGGGAAGAAGAAAGGGCGGCTTATTGCTTTCAAAAAGCCCGGTAATTAACTGGTAATTCCTGAGTATAATAACAAATAAACAGACCTGTGATCCGTAATTATTTTAATACAGCAATCAAGAATCTTTTCCGTAATAAAAGTTTTGTAATAATAAATATATCAGGGCTCGCCACAGGTATTGCCTGTGTTATCCTGTTTTTTTTATGGGTTACTGATGAGATCAGTTATGATAAATTTCATAAAAACAAAGACAGGATATACAATGTCCTGACAGTGTGGAACAGGACGCAGCATAACTCAATGTCTGTAACACCCTTCCCTCTCGCACCCACCTTAAAAGAGAGACATCCTGAAGTTGAGGAATATACCCGTTACTGGCAGTATCCGGCCCTGGTTGAAAGCAATGAGGTTAAAGACATGGACGAAAAAATTCATTTGGTTGATCCCGGGTTTTTCAGAATGTTCAGTTTTCCACTGGTATCCGGTAACTTTGATGAATCATTACTGACAAGAAGTACTATCATCCTTACAGAGTCAGCTGCTTTAAAATATTTCGGAGATAAAAACCCTATAGGGAAAACACTAACTTTAAATAAAGAGCTAGAGCTATATGTTAGTGGCATAATTAAAGACCCTCCAAAAAATTCCATATTTGATTTCACTATGCTGGCCAGTATACTTCATGTGGATGAATACCGCCTTAACGATGACTGGTCTTACGCCGGGCCAACATATTTAATGTTGACACCGGGCAGCTCAAGCGAAAAGTTCCGGGAGAAAGTTGAAGGTATATACAAAGAGAGAAATCCTGAAAGTAGTGCACGAATGATCCTTCAGGAATTTAAGAACGTATATCTGTATAAAGATGGTTTGCCAGACAGGATTATCTACGTTTATCTCTTCTCAGGGATAGCCCTGGTTATACTCATCCTGGCATGTATAAATTATATGAACCTGAGCACTGCCAGGTATGTTAAAAGATCAAAGGAGATCGGACTGCGTAAAATGAATGGCGCCACCCGTTCACAAATAATCACACAGTTTTTAGGAGAATCATTTGTGTTTTCTTTTGCTTCAATGGTTCTTGCTCTAATAATAGTTGAGCTAATCAGGCCTGTATTCAATGACCTCACCCTTAAGCAACTGGAAATGCATTATAATGAGCCCTCTCTGATTGTGGGACTTGTTGTAATATATCTTTTTGCCGCTATATTGTCTGGCATATACCCTGCTTTCGTTATGTCATCCTCCAAACCCGTCGTGGCAATAAGCTCTTCTCCCGGATCAAAAGGAAATAACAGATTACTGAACATGCTTATTATTCTCCAGTTTTCAATTTCAATTGCGCTTATTATTAGTGCAGTCACAATTAACCGGCAGGTAAATTTTATACATAAAAAAGATATGGGAATAAATAAGGATAATATAATCCTGCTCCCTTTTCACGGGGATATGATTGATAAGTATGACATGTTGAGAGAAAGGATTATGTCACATCCTTCTGTTATATATGTAAGTGCTTCATATGACCTGCCATTTAATCTTACTTCAGCAGTGAGCTTTGTATGGGATGATACTCCGATAGAAGATCGCATAGGTGTAAGATACAATATGGTCGATTTTGATTTTATTGAAGCAATGGGAATTGAGATGGCTGATGGCAGATCATTTTCAGAAGAGTATGCTAGTGACGATTCTACGGCATATATAATAAATGAGTCGGCCCGGAAGTTAATGGGGGTTGAAAAGGCAGTTGGCCGGAATATAAGATTTTTACATCCTCATTTACCGGATCATATTAAAACCGGAAATATAATTGGTGTAGTAAAAGACTTTAACATACGCCCTGTAAAAGAAGAGACAGGACCATTGGTTATGAAAATATACAGACCTTTTTATCGTCATATGTACATTAAGCATAATAATACAGATCTTCAGGGTTTATTAGGTTTTCTGGAAGATGTACAGAATGATAACTATCCGGGGATGCCGTTCTATTATTCTTTTCTTGATGATGAAGCAGATAAAATTTATAGTGTCGAATTCCGAACCGGAAAGATCATACTGTATTTTACAATTATCAGTATAATGATTTCCTGCCTTGGACTTCTTGGCATGGCTATATATAACCTTGAACTCAGGAAAAAGGAAATTGCTATAAGGAAGGTTATGGCATCATCAGTTTCCCGGATTATCAGAATGATATTGTTAAAATACCTGAAGTGGATTATTATATCATTTGTTGTTGCAGCCCCGGTAGCATTCTACTTAACAAAAAGATGGTTACAGCAATTTGCATACGGTGTTAAGATATCTGCCTTTACCTATGGTTTTTCACTTCTATTGGTAGTAGTGATCACCTGTCTTACAATTGGCTTCCTTGCCAGAAGAAGTGGTCAGATAAATCCAGTGAAAATACTTAAAGGCGATTGATTATGGTTCTGCCTGTTATGAATAGTTCCTGCAGGATAATCCGCAGTCCGCAATGGTGATTTAATTGGTTAAGTCTTTAAATCGTTGATTTGTTGAGTCTTCAGTCATCGTTCCAGTATTGCTCGCCCCCACCAGCCACAATCACTATCTCCTCGCGAGCTCACAGTACTCCAATATTCCATTCTTCCAGCATTCCATCATTCCATCATTCCATCATTCCACTGTTCCAGTATTCCATCCGGGGCCGGAGGCTAATGGAAATCAAAGCCGGTTTTAATGAAAATACAATGGCATAGAAATACTTACTACCGAAGAACATGCAGGTTCCTTTACTCTGTATCGTCTTGTCTGATTGTCCGGGATCATCTGTAATCGTCCTTAACCGGTCGTAAACAGACGGAACAGGTCGCACCTGTTAATGACTCTTTGATCCAAGGAGGTTACGGCTGTTCCTTCTGAAGATGGCACGAGTCTGGAGACTCGCGCCAGCGAAATGACTGGGACTCGCGCCAGCGGAATTGTGTCAGACTCATACCAACGAAATTGTATCAAAGCCGAGCCAGCAGAATTAGCCAGGCATTTTAAGTAAGCTTAATGAGATTAGTTTCCAATAAATTGATATAAATCGTCAACATGGGATCTGGATGGGTCAGATTGTCTGTTTGTCAACCGGATATATCAACCAGGGACTCAAGCGGAAACGCCAAGACATTGCGGGAGGATGATTCTTTTTCAGTAATGGAGAACCATAGGCAGGCATCATCAGCCAGATTTCAACAAAGGGATAATCAGGCATAGAATAATATCTACTTACGCAGTTGACTAGTGTTCTATTTCAATTATTCTACGTTGAGTAGAATATGATTATTTATTCTAATCATTTAGAGATAGTAATTGTAATTATAACTTTGTGGGTTTAATTGCGAAAATGAAAAATCAATACTTTGGAGATATTAGAGATTTATTTAAATATGACTTGATACAATACCTAATTACTAATATCTCTTTTCTAAACAATCTTTATTTTATTCCTTTATTAACTGAGGATGATAGCTCAAGTGAAGGTAATATTACAAATTATAAAAGGGCTATTGCTGGTTATCTAAATAACGACTTGATTTCCTTTTTAAGAGATAAAAGATTAAATGATCGCAGGGTAGCCGTAATGGAAGAATATTTTAATAAGTTTAAGATTGATAATTATATTGTACCAGAACTATTTTATCATAAAAACAGACAGGCATATTTCAGAGACCTAACATCTCAGATTCAAGACTCATCACTTGTATTTTTTGACCCTGACAATGGTTTAGAAGTCAAACATAATAATGAAAAGCATGTACTTTTTAGTGAAGTAGAAAGTATCTATTCGTCCATTGGAGAGAACACTATAATTATGATTTACCAGCACTTCCCTAGAGTAAGGCGAGATTTGTATATAAAAGAAAGATTAGTTCAGTTGGTTAGTAATTTTAATCCTTATGTAACCTATCTATCAGATATGAATATTGTGTTCTTTCTTGTTGCAAAAAGTAATGTTCATTATGAGGAATTAAGTGAAATAGTATCTAAATACAATGATACCTATCCGAGGTTAGACAGTGAGTATAAAAAAATTGAGGGGATTGATAGAAAACTGGGTTTATTCAGTTAAAGAATAATTCTTCCATTCACCTTCAGGCGAATCACTAGTTTGAATTTCTGCTGGCAGGTTACACACTTCCGGAATAGTCACCTCTGCAATCTTACTAATAATTCCATCATACTTGTCAAATTCAACAAAAGTGTTTGGACCTCTAGGAGGTGCTTTTCTCAATAGATGATGGGATCTAGTTGCACCTGAGTTTAACTTTGAAAGTTCTATCATTGCGTTATGTGCATATTCTCGCGCAAAACGGACACTCATTCTTGCGGAAAGCGGACACGGATTCCTGCGGAAAGCGGACAGCAATTCTTGTTGAAAACGGACACGGATTCCTGCGGAAAGCGGACAGCCGCCCCTTTTGAAAGCGGACGGTGATTCTTGCTGAAAACGGACACTTTCATACACATCATTCATTTTCCACGGGATATCGGTATCTCTGTTGGCTTTATTAACCAACAAGAGAATACAGATGCCAAGAAAAAGGACCAACGTGGAAAAGATAAGAGAGATATTACGACTTAGTCAGGAATTACGATTTAGCATCCGGCAGATTGCAGAGGCCACCCAGGTCAGCAAAACCAGTGTTGGGGAGTACCTGGCAGAATATAAGCGTTCCGGGTTAACCTACCAGGATGTTTTGGAAATGAACGACATAGAACTTACAGAAGTCTTTGAAAAGCGAAATAAGATAGTCAATCCGCTTTATGAAGAATTATCCAATGAATTCCCTTATTATGAAAAAGAGCTTGCCCGGGTTGGCGTAACGCTCTATTTGCTTTGGGAGGAATACAAGGAAGGTAACCCTGAAGGGTTTAGTTACTCCAGGTTCTGTCATCATTATCGCATGTGGGAGAGCAAGCTGAAAGCGGGAATGCATATAGAGCACAAAGCCGGAGATCTGACATATGCAGATTTTACAGGCAAAAAGATGCATTATGTTGATCCGGATACAGGAGAGGTCAAACCGGCAGAAATATTTATTACGATACTTGGTGCCAGTCAGTTGATTTATGTGGAAGGAGTAAAAAGTCAGAAGCTTGAAGACTGGATCTGGGCCAATGAGAATGCCTGGCGTTATTATGGAGGTGTCACCCGGGGGATATGCCCGGATAATTTGAAGTCAGCTGTTCACAAGGCATGTAATTATGAACCCTTATTAAATGAGACTTATGATGATCTTGCCCGGCATTATGGTACAGTTGTTCTTCCTACCCGTCCTTTAAAACCAAAGGATAAATCTTTGGTTGAAAATGCGGTACGCATTGTCTATCAACGCATTTTTGCTAAGCTAAGAAACCAGACGTTCTTTTCCCTGGGAGAGTTAAATGAAGCTATCCGGGAAGAGCTTGAAGAGATAAATAACGCTCCGTTCCAGCGCCGGGATATTAGTCGAAGAGAGTTATTTAATGAAATAGAAAAGAATGAATTGCGACCACTACCCAAAGAGCGATATGAGATCCGTCGTTACCAGGTGTCTAAAGTTGAATTTCACCACCATGTTTACCTAAGAGAGGACAAGCATTATTACAGCGTGCCCTATCAATATACCGGACAGAAGGTCAAAACCATTTACACGAACAGGAATGTTGAGATATACAAGGATAGTGTTCGTATCGCGCTTCATAAAAGAGACCGCAGGCCTTATGGTTATACAACAGAGAAAGGTCATATGCCTGCAGAACATCAGTTTGTTGATGGTTGGAATACAGATCGTTTTGTAAAATGGGCCAAAAAGATGGGCGGTTCCGTAGAGATTTTTATAGGACTCCTGTTGGACAGCAAAGAACATCCTCAGCAAGCATTTAAATCTTGCATGGGAGTATTGAACCTAAGTAAAGGGTATAAACCGGAAGATCTGGAAATAGTATGCAGCAGGGCTGTTGAGTACAACTGTATCTCATTCAAGTTTATCAAGAACTGCCTGAAAAATAACACTCACAAAACAGAACAGGAAAACCAAATAGAAATAAAACTTCCTTTTCATCATAACATACGAGGAAAAGAGAATTACAAATAATAAATTTAATAGCAGAAAATTATGAATCAAACAGCAACAATGCAGAAACTTGAGGAGATGCGACTGAGCGGGTTCTCAAGAGTCTATCGGAAAATGCAGGAATCAGGAATGAGTAAAGATTTTACCATAGATGAAGTTATTGCTCATCTTGTCCAGGCAGAATGGGATGATCGATATAATCGACGACTGGATCGACTAATAAAAAACGCCAGGTTCCGCTACCAGGCGAGCATGGAACAAATAGATTACATCGCTAAAAGAAAACTGGATAAAGTACAGATGCTGCGTTTATCGTCCTGTGAATGGATCAAAAGAAAACAAAGCATCATCATATCCGGATACACAGGACTGGGTAAAAGCTTTTTGGCTTCTGCTTTGGGTCATCAGGCCTGTCAGCAGGGATATAAAGTATATTACCGTAACTGCTCAAAACTGTTCGATCAACTAAAAATGGCTAAGGCAGATGGCAGTTATATAAGCGAAATAAACAGGATAGAGAAACTGGACCTGTTGATCCTTGATGACTTCGGGCTTAAACCATTAGATAACAACCAGAGGCTGTTCTTGCTTGAGTTACTCGAAGACCGGCATGGTAAAAGGTCAACGATAATTACATCACAGCTTCCGGTTAAAAGCTGGTATGATGTTATTGGAGAACCTACGATCGCTGACGCGATCCTTGATAGATTAGTGCATAGTTCTCATAGAATAGAGCTCGATGGAGACTCGTTAAGAGAGAAATATAAAAATGATTAATTTTAGAAAATAATAAACGAAAATGAACGATGTGAAAAGTGTCCGTTTTCGTCGGGATCAGGTGTCCGTTTTGAACGGGAACAACTGTCCGCTTTCAGCGGGATTTAGTGTCCGAAATCGCAGGAATATGCAGTTATGATCAAAAAGATCTTGAGTTGAAACTCTTAATATAACTATATCTTCTTCACGATACCGTTTGTAATGCCTACCCAAACGATCTTTTGTTGGCCAAAAAAACACTCTACTATTTAACAACTGAATATACTCTTCCACAGTCATATTATCTGTTAAACACTTACCTAAAGCCTTTATTGATATTGGTTGTTGATCACGAATATTTACATTTGTTCCATTGGCAGAGATTGTAATTGCACAATTTCGTTTTGAGCTAATAAGCTCTGTTTTCTTCTCTGAAGTTTTATCTGACAAATTGATTAAATGCGTTGCTGAAAATAGCTTTCGTTCATTTTTGATATTCTCAAAATTTTCCATACTTGTAAGGTGATACATGTAAGGTCTTTTCTCTATAAATTTTTCTCTTGTCATAATAGTATAATTATAACCAATTTCTTCTATCAATAATAGCTCTATATTCAAATCCTATTGCTATTAGGCTTGCATTTGCGCCAGAACACCTTTCAAGTTCCTCAATAAATCTTTTTGTTCCTTCGGTTAATTGGTCATATCTACGGCAGTATCTGTTTTTGTACTCAATATAATCTGCAAATGTTAAGGCTATATCTGTAGGTGAATTTATTTCGACGGCTTCACGAAATAAAGGCCAACTAAACTCAGCAACCCTGCGATATTTATCAGTGGTAGAAGTTTTCTCAAGTTCCTTAAGATCTTCTTTGTGAGAAGATCTTTTTTTTATTGTTTCAAAATCAATTTCAGACTCAGAAATGAGATTCTTATTGTTTAAATAATCTCTATATTCTGAACGTGTGAATGGTCCTGAGGTGCTATTGTGTGGACTCTCTACTCTTATCGGGTATCGCCTTGTAACCATTACTATTTTCCTTACCCGCAAAGGAGAGATTCCAGCTTCTGCAAGACATCCACTTGCTGTAGTGTCTCTTGATGTGACGAATGGATAAAACCCGTGGTGAAGACTAAGGAATGTCCCTTGTGTACCTTCCAATAATATCTTTTTGCCTTTAGCAAATAAATCTTCAAACTCTTCGTGAGCATGACCAATTAATTGTTTTAGCTCGTTACAATTCTTAGCTTTTTGTGAATCATCAAGTTTCAATCTTCTAAGAATATTATTCGCAGTAGCTCCTCCAACACCCTGTTTTGTTGAACCAATTCTGTTTCTATTTTCTAGCTTTATGTCTTCATCTGTTATTATAGTAGCATTTTCGTCTATGACTAATCTTCCTGGTTCTAATCCTAGTTTATTTATTTTCTGAAGTAGTGCATCCTTTGAAATGACTGCACCTGGCCCAATAATAATCTTAGCATTTGGTGCACGTCTAGTCCCTGAAGGTAAAATATGAAAAGTATCTGTTGTTGGTGAGTTGGGGACTTTATGGCCGGCATTCGGGCCACCAACTCTTACTAAGCAGTCATAATTAGGGGCTAGATATCCTGCAATTTGACCTTTTCCTTCAGAACCAAATTGCCCGCCAATTATAACATCAACATTTTTGTTAAAAGTTGAAGGCAAGATTCTAAGAAAACTTGCAGTTCTGGTGAGACTATCAGATGAATTAACATTTTCAGTATCTAGTACAAGATCTGCTTCTTGTATAAGACCTTTAATATTCTTCTCGGTGATATTTTCCTTATATTGTTTGTATTTATTAATCTCAGTTATGTCGTTAAGATCATCAATATCATTTCTTTCAAAATATCTCTTCTCTAAAGTACCAGGAGAAGCATGTACATGGACGTGATATACATTCTGGTAACCATAAGCTTTTCGAAATGAATTGATTTGTTTAAGTATTCGAACTGAATCGATAACAATTCGTTGAGCATCAAATATTTCTTTTTGAAAATAAGCTACAAGCCAATCCCCGTTAGTTTTTTTATCCAAATCATCGCCAACCTTTTGCAATGTAGATCGATCATTGTTACCGCTCTTCCTTATAGAGTTTATTATTGCATCTCGTGATTTAAAAAGTTTAAAGTTGAATTTCTTTTCAAGTTGTTTTGCTAAAGTTGTTTTTCCTGAAGCTATCTCACCAGAAAGAAGTACTATAATCCTGTTATGATTCATAGATTGACATTTCGTTAAACCTAGTTAATGAAGATCTTCTTGCCACAGCGAATTTAGATCCAGGCAGAATATAGATCGTTGTAGGAACATTATTTAATATTAGCTCATTATACATCATACCTTCAATAATTTCCCATGATCCTCCTGCCTGTCCTGCTCCTATTAATGGAAGATGGACCGATGCATTCAAAGATTTCGACAACACTGCCAATTCAATCAAACACTTCCTCAATGCTCTATATCTGAGTGGTATAGGATTCTTTTCAGTGGCATAAAGACCTTTTTGAGCAATCATTTGAAATACAAACAGCCCTTCTTCTAACTCAATTAATCTTGAGTTGCCAAGTTCAAATGTGTCTTTATCTTTTTTCCAATTTAAAAGTACTTTCTGGGTTATTGGCCACTTCTTTTTCATTGCTTTGCCAAAACCTGATCCTAGACCAGCATAAGTATTTACCACTTGTCCAATAATCTTTATTCCATCACCCCTTGGTTCTGTTGCGTCACCATATACAGTATAAATTTGATCTTTAGGGTTGTCATTGTAATATTCTGGAACAAGGAATACCCCAATTCTTTTTTTATTTGAATTCCTTATTGGAGCTAACCCAATTGAATATACATGGTATAATTTACCATCCATTATTTCCCATTCTTCTTTTTTATGGGATGTCCATCCAGGGTTTACACATTCATAAACTGAAGAATTTTTCGGAATTACATAGTCAGAAGGTATTTTAAGGGAAGATAGATTAGAATTCTTGTAATAATTAATAGTAAGAACACTTTTTTCATCCAGAGTGGAAATTAGTACAGCACAAGATTTATTTACTACCTCACAAAATCTGAGAAATACAGAAGTTAGAGAAGCTTGGTATTTATCAGAAATATGTAAAAGACTTTCTAAATTCAATGGAACGGAGTTTGCCTCATTTGTAAATTCAGCGTATGGGAGAAGTATTTCTGAAGCAATGATATCACATAAATACTCTAATTCGTCAAAATTAGATTCTAGCTTCTTTTCTCGGTTTCTAATAGTTAAGTTGCAGTCAGAAAATAAAATATGCCCGATCTCATGAGCTACTGAAAAGTTTATTCTTGTGAGTCTTTGATTAGGATTATATTCTATCTTTGGCTTTCCCTTTTTTGGTAATAATCTTGCATCGTAAATGTCTTCATTTGGCATAATCTCCAACTGTAAAATTCTAGCAAGTTCAATTGGGCTAAAGGGTGGTCCCTTCCAGCCTTGCGAAAACGCATCAAGAACAAGATTTCTAGCCAATGATTTGACTATTTTGATCGGGTCTTGGTTGTTATTTTCCTTTATTAAAAGCTTTACAGAATCGTGCTTCCACATTATTATTGTATGAATTACTTCTTAAATGGTTAATCTATTTTAATAAATGACAATGAAACATCTTCGACACCCACCTAGCCAAAAGATATTGCATAAATATAAAACTTCTATTTCATATTAAAATTAGCTATTTAATAACTTACATCAAAGCTATTTATAAGAATTAACAGTAAGCCTTCAATCTTATACGTGTTGTAAAGACCAAAAAATCCAAGGTCTGTTAGAGTAAAATTCAAGGATTTCCAGATTTTATTTGACTTTAGTTGGATCTATCTTGACTCTTAGATTCCTACCATTTATAAGTAAGTAAGACCATAGCTTACAGCGAAGGCGGGCTGCGTTCCTCGTGATCTCCTGGGGGGGTGTAACAAAAGCATAAAAGCCTGAAAATCCTTCGGATTTTTCGGGTTTTAATATTTTAAGACCAGCTTAAGCAAGCTTTGCTGGTCTTAAAATATTAAAGCCCGGTACTGCGTACCAGGCTTTTTGCTTTTGTCGGGATGGGGAGATTCGAACTCCCGACCCCTACGTCCCGAACGTAGTGCGCTAGCCTGACTGCGCTACATCCCGCTCCGTCCACCGTAGCCCCGAGATATCGGGACGAAGGTGGACCTTAAGCCCCGCAAAAATAACCATTAACAGTTTATTGCAAAAATAATTCTTCTAATAATTATCATGGTATTAATCTCTTTTCTTCCTTATTTTTGTATCTCTTATTCAAATCCAGGTTATCAGTTCATAATGAGACTCATCCTGACAAGACACGGCGAAACTATCGAAAACAAGGCTGGTATTCTACAAGGCCATATCGACGGGACATTATCCGAAGAAGGAATATTACAGGCTCAGGCACTGGCTGAAAGACTAAAAAATGAAAAACTGGATAAGATCTATTCAAGCGATCTGGGCAGAGCCGCTGCCACAACCCAGATCATAGACAGATACCATCCCGATACGCCTGTCGAATATACCCAAAGTCTGAGGGAAAGATATTTCGGCGAGTTCCAGGGGATGAAAAGAAAGGATTGCGGCTGGGATAAAAATGATCCCCATGCTACATGCCCGGAGCCGGAAACGGGCGAATCATTCCGGGATGTGTACCTCCGCGCAGCCGAAACAATAAAATCATTATCCTCCCGACATAAAAGCGACAATATCCTGCTGGTGACTCACGGATTTATTGGAAAAATAATGACTGCAATAATAACCGGCGTTCCTCCTTCCGGAATAAATGCTGCCGACAGCCTGAAAAACACAAGCGTCAGTATCTTTGAATCGGATGCCCACGGCAACTTAAAGACTGTGATCCTTGATTCGGTAGAACACCTGAAGAACGGCTAACGGCCAAAGACAAACGACAAACGGTATTAAAAATAGCTAAGCGCATAGCGCAAAGAGCAAAGCAAATAATCTTCAATCTCCAGCCTACAGTTAGCAATGATGATTTAATTGGGTGAGGTCGTTAAGGTTAAGTTGAGTTGTTTAATCGTTTAACCGGTTTCAACTAATCAATTAAAAATTAATTGCCGACTGAGGACTGTAGACTGAAGACTAATCCCTCTTCCCTGACCGCTACATCTGCAGTTATTCTTTCATCTGCAAGTCGCTGTTACAAAACTGTTACTTTCCCTCATTTTTTTGTAACCGAACATTAATTGTTCTTTAACCTTACTGATATATGGCCCCTCTATATTTGCAAGGTGAAATTCATGAAAAATGATTAATAATCAAATAATTAAAACACAAGCATGAAAAAATTTCTTATTATTACGTTTGCCGCTATTCTGGCAGTTGTTACAGGTTGTGAGAAGGACTACGCACCTCCTACTCTGTCTGCTCCAGGCAGTCAGACAATAGAAACAGGTACTTCTGCCGACCTTACGTTTAGTTATACCGCCGATGGTGGTTTCAAGTCATCATCAGTATCTGCCACAAACGGTACTGCAACGGTTAAAACAGACGGTACCGGCGGTGCAACTTCCGGCAGCATTGTTGTTACCTTTACTGCAGGTACGGTATCAGGAGCCGGTTCTGTTACTCTCAATATTTATGACGAGCAGGATCAGACCGCAGACGCAACAGGTGTTATAACGGTATATGAAGAAGGTGCTCCCGAGGTTACCGCTCCTGAAAGCACCGACGTTCAGGTTATCGAACCGGTAGACCTTACTTTTTCATTTTCTTCCGAAGGCGGTTATGCTTCTTCTTCCGTCACAGCAACCAACGGAACGGCAGTAATAAAAACAGAACCTTCGGCAGGAGCTACATCAGGTGATGTCGTGGTTACTTTCACTGCTTCGCGTACTATAGGCGCAGGCTCTTTACAGCTTACTATTACTGACGAAAATTCGAAATCAGGTATGGCAACAGCCGTACTCAATGTTAAAGCATTTCCCTCAAAGGATATAAATGTTAACATAGATTCCGACATGACATGGTATTCCGATACCATATATATTCTCGACGGTCGTATTACTGTTCTTGACGGCGCAACTCTTACTATAGAAGAAGGTACAGTTATTAAAGCACGTGAAGGATCAGGATCAAATGCAAAAGCCCTTATGATTGCCCGCGGCGGTAAGCTGATGGCAGAAGGTAGTGCCGGTGCTCCTATCATCTTCACTTCTATCGCCGACCAGATCCTTCCAGGCGAAATAGCCAGTCCTAACATGGACCCGACAACAAACGGTCTCTGGGGTGGATTACTGATCCTTGGTAAAGCTCCTATCTCTGCTGACGCTCCCTCAGTGCAGATCGAAGGTATTCCTCCTTCAGACGCAAACGGTCTTTACGGCGGGACTGAAGAAAATGATAACTCAGGTACCATACAGTATGTCTCAATACGTCATGGCGGAGCCAACATAGGCGAAGGTAATGAGATCAACGGTCTGACACTCGGTGGCGTAGGATCAGGAACAACTATCGATCATATAGAAATAGTATCCAACCAGGACGATGGTATAGAATGGTTCGGAGGCAAAGTTAATGTTTCAGATGTAATAGTATGGAACACCGGTGATGACGCAATCGACACTGACCAGTCATGGGGCGGAATACTTGACAACGCTATTATCATACACCCGGGTGATGAGTGTTTTGAACTCGACGGACCGGAAGGAACAATGGTAGCCAAGCATATCATCAGAAATGTTACTGCTTACACTGCCGACTCAACCGACACTGAAAGATGGTACACCGAAGGACTTGCTGACCTTGATGATAAAAATACTATCGAGGACTCATATGTTGACATGGATGGTATTTATTTCGTAGGGATGAACAAAGTACTTATGACCATGGTCGATGACGAGGGAAAAGTAAGGACACAGGACTTTGATTCAAATCCGGATTATCATACCTGTACATTCACAAACTTTGAAGCCACAATTCCATCAGGTACTTCATTGTCTGATTTCTTCAAAGACGGTGTTGACGCAGTTGTAACTGAAGTTGCTGCAGGCGCAAATACAGTTGGTGCAGACAAATCCAAGTTCGCAGGATGGTCATGGGCAGCAGTTGCCGGAGCACTGGATGAATTCTAAGAATCTCATACAATAATAATAATACTCAAAACTCGCAGTGAATGACATTGCGAGTTTTGATATTAAAAAATTTAAACCAATAAAACATAATATGAACAATCTCCGAATAATAGTTGCATTCTTATTTTCATTGATATTTACAGGGCTGAATGCACAGGATGGTATTATCAGAGGTTCTGTTTTCGATCAGTCGACCGGCGAGGCAATGATCATGGTGACAGTAGCTGCCGAAGGGACAAGTACGGGAACATTTACCGACCTCGATGGAAAGTTTAATCTGAGTATTTCTCCGGGGACCTACAATCTCAGTTTATCATTCGTAGGTTATGAACCACTTGCCGTCGAACAAATAAAGGTGACCGCCGGCGAGGTAACACTACTCGACAACCTCATAATGTCGCCCTCAACAGTTGAATTATCAGAGGTAACAGTAACGGCTGAGATGAGCCGTAATACCGAAAACGCTCTTATGACTCTTAAAATGAAATCGGCCACCGTGATGGACGGTATATCATCTGTCAACTTCAAAAAGATGGGGGACTCTGATGCCGCTTCATCTATGAAGAGGGTAACGGGTGTCTCGGTCGAAGGTGGAAAATATGTATACGTCAGGGGTCTGGGAGACCGTTATACAAAAACCATCCTGAACGGGATGGACATACCGGGTCTCGATCCGGACAGGAATACCATGCAACTTGATATTTTCCCAACAAATATTATTGATAATATTATGGTATATAAATCGTTCAGGGCAGATATGCCTGCGGATTTCACCGGCGGTGTTATCGATATCAGTATTATTGACTTCCCGCAGCAAAAAAAGGGATCTGTCTTTATAGGGGGCGCATATAACCCCGATTACCATTTTAACAGTAATTATGTAACATACAAGGGCGGATCAACCGATTTCCTGGGTTTTGACGACGGCTCAAGGGATATACCGGCAACAGAAAATATTCCTTCATTTGTGGAGGTGCTTGGTAATCCTACAGGTGATGCAGCAGCACGCTACAGAAGCATACTTGAAGGCTTCAATCCTACTATGGCCGCGATAAGGCAAAACAGCCTTATGGATTACAATCTCGGCGCTTCATTTGGTAACCAGATACCCCTCAATAAGGTAACTCTAGGTTATAATATAGGATTCTCATACAACAACAACACAGAATATTACAAAAATGCCGAATACGGCCGCTATGGCCTTTCCTCCGACCCGGATATTACCGAGATGGAAGTACGTGAATACCAGGTCGGCGACTATGGTTCCAACAGTGTCCTTATGAGCGGTCTTGCAGGGATTGCCATAAAAACACAGAAGTCAAAGGTCAGGCTTAATATTATACATATGCAGAACGGCATCTCTAAAGCCGGTATTTTCGATTTTGAAGGGTCTGATCAGGGTTCCGATTTCTCCGCAGCACAACAAAACCTGGAGTACAATGAGCGCTCACTTACCAATATACTTCTCGACGGTAAGCATACTCTCCCGGGAGCCGGACTTGACATAGTCTGGAAAATATCTCCTACCCTGTCAAGGATCAGTGATCCGGATGCCCGCTTCATAAGATACATCAGCGAAGGTGGAGTGTATGAAATAAATACAGAAGGAGGTTTTCCTGAAAGAATATGGAGGGACCTGTCCGAGGAAAATATATCAGGCGTTTTGCATATCACAAAAAAAATCCGGTTTGCCGGCGAAGAAGCAAAGCTCGGTTTCGGAGGAGGATATACATATAAGGAAAGGGATTTCATTATACGCAAATATGCAATTAACGTAAGGGGTATTCCTCTTACCGGCGATCCTGACGAGCTTTTCCTCCCGGAAAATTTATGGCCCTATAACGGAACCGACTATATTCACGGTACAACATATGAGGCTCATTTTGTTCCTGAAAATGCTAATAAGTTCAATTCCTATGCCCATAATGCTGCCGCTTATGTCACAACCGAGCTGGTTCCTTTCAGAAATTTCAAAACAATCTTAGGCCTGAGGGCTGAAAAATATACACAGTCCTATACAGGACAGGATCAGCAGGGATATAATGTGCTTGACAATGATAAGGTAATGGATTACCTTGACTTCTTTCCCTCAATAAATATGGTTTATGCTCTCGGGGAAGGACAGAATCTGCGTATTGCCTATGCAAGGACCACAGCACGCCCTTCATTTAAAGAGATGTCGTTTGCCGAGATAGCCGATCCTCTGAGCGGACGTACCTATATAGGAGGTATGTTTGATGATAAGGATGGTGTTCTCGGACGTACTTACTGGGATGGAGACCTGAGAAGCTCATACATCCATAATTTCGACCTCAGATGGGAGTTTTATCATGGCCTCGGACAAATGGTATCTGTCAGCGCCTTTTACAAAAAATTCATCGATCCTATAGAAATAGTACAGTATGCAACCTATACCGGCGCATTCCAGCCGCGTAATGTAGGCGACGGAAGAGTCATGGGCCTTGAGTTTGAGGTAAGGCAAAATATGGGCATAATATCAGGTGTTCTGGATAATATAAATGTGATATCCAATATGTCCGTAACAAAGTCCAGAATAGAGCTCAGCACAACGGAGTACCTCTCACGCATTGAGAATGCACGTACAGGGGAGAAAGTAGATAATGAACGTGAAATGGCCGGTCAGGCTCCGTATATTATTAATGCCGGCATATCATATGACGGTGGAGAACAAGGCTTCGGCAAGGGATTTGAAGCAGGGCTGTACTACAATGTTCAGGGTACTACATTACAGTATGTGGGGATAGCCGACAGACCTGATATCTACATGCTGCCGTTCCATAGTCTTAACTTCACTACCAGCAAGAAACTGGGGACAAAAGAAAGAACAAAAATAAGCTTCAAGATAAGCAACCTGCTGAATGACAAGAAAGAATCCGTGTTTAAATCATTTAACCCTACCGATCAGTATTTCACAAAACTGGAACCTGGGATCACATTCTCTGTAAAACTGAGCTATAACCTGTTCTAGCAATAAAACGGTATTAACATAAGCAGAAAAGCGGGGAACAGTATCTCCGCTTTTTTTATACTCAACCCTTCGACGGGCTCAGGGCAGGCGACAAAAGACAAAAGACAAACGACAGGGCTGAGCCTGTCTGCCGACAGGTAGACGTTAATAATTTGCCCGGTGGGCAAATTTAGTACCACCTTCGATAAATCTTCGGTGGTCAGAGGAAGAGCCAGACAGAGGGGAGGGGAAAAAGTTTATAAAAGAATGGGTTTAAATAGCATTAAGCACCTACTAATTAACTAATAAACCAATTAACATTTCTGACTGTGGACTGCCGACTGTGGACTGCCGACTGTGGACTGCCGATTGTGGACTGCCGATTGTAGACTGCTCTGTGCGCTATTTGCTTAACTAATTTCAAACCTTACAGCCTCTATAGCCTCAACCTCCTTTAGCGCTTTTAATACCTTTACCGCCTTTCATCTTATACCACAGATAACCCAGCAGCAGTATTATACCCAGCAATGTAATGATAACGGGAGCACTGGGTACATCCAGCTTCATTGAAAACAGTAAACCTGCAAAAGATGCAACAATAGCAGCCAGCCAGCCTGTAATAAGCTTCACCGGCATTTTATCACTCACGACCACAGATAAAGAAGCCGGTAATATCAGGAAAGCAAAAACAGTTAATATCCCTGAAATACTAACAGCCTCAACCACAACAAGGCCAAAAGAAAAATAAAACAGGAAGTCCCACAGTCTCTGATGCCTCATAACATTATTATGATCATGAAACGATTCGGTAAGCATCATAAACTTCGACCTGAAAATATAATGGAACAGTCCGACGGCAAGCACTATTGCAGCAAGCCTTATTAGCTGTGGCCCTGTTATCCACAATATAGTACCGATCAGCATATCATGAACATGCACGTCACCTCCTGCTCCCTTATCAAGTATGATCACCGTAAGTGTTGTGGCTACTGCATATGCTATTCCTATGAGCGCTTCCAGTGGCACCGGTATTTTTCTGTGGCGCAGGTGAGTAAAAACAAAAGAGGCTAAAGAGATAAAGCCAAGCGAGAACAGGTATGGCAGTAACTCAGTCCCTTCATCATGACCGGCATGTCCTTTTTCAAACAGCACCATCCCCACAGCAGAACCCAGGGCTGCTATCGAAGCCAGGGCTATATCTATGAATATTATCCCCCTTTTTATTACATGAATACCAAAATACACGTTTATCATTGCTATGACCAGGCAGCCGAGCAATGGCAGTAATATAAAATCAAGATATAACATTTTCTTATCCAGGTTTAATTAGCAGAAATAACAGTTTTGTCCTTTTTCCCGTAATAAAGCTTTACAAATGCGATAATGTATGTACCGATACCTATCAGGCTAACTATAGCAGGCCCGTTGGATATATTCAGTAAATATGATATATATATACCGGCCATTGAACTCACAGCGCCTATAACCCAGCTCCATATCAGCCTGCCCTTCCATGAGCTCACAAAGATCCTGCTTATGGAAGCAGGGCCTATCAGCAGTATAAAAACCAGGAATATGCCCATTACCGGAACCGATTTTACTATTACAATACCGAATGTAACATAAAACACCAGGTCGTAAAGCCTGGCCGACCGTATCGAATCTTCTGTCATATGCCCATCCGTTACAGAGAGTATTTTCTTTCCGAACAAAAGGTTTACAATAACTATCGGAACGAATACAAGCAGACAGTTCAGGACGCTTTTCCATGTGACCCACAAAACATTACCTGTTATTGTCTTCGTTATATAGTTCGATCCTCCCGGTATCTTTTCAGCCAGTAATAATGCCATACCCAACGCTATGCAATAGAATATACCTATTATGGCCTCCTGGGGAAGGACCTGCTTCCTTACTCTCATAAAGGAAAAAAGAGCAAGTACCAGTATCGTAAAAACATAGGATACAAGTTGCGTGTTTACCGAGTTTTCGGCAAATCCCATCAGTATACCTATCATGGTACCCAGCGCTGCAATCTGAGCTACAGCTATGTCAATAAATATTATTCCCCTTGACAGAATATGATTACCGAAATAACTCAGCAGGCCTGACAGTATTATACACGCTACAACGGGCGGTGCAAGGAATAGTAATGTCCCCATAGTATCAGATACTCTTATTTATCTCACTGATCCAGTAATCCATCAGCTCGAAATTATTATTTATGTCCAGGCTCTTATTGACAAACAAGGGGAGATAGACAGCCTTTATGCCCGTCCTGTCCTCTATCATACCCGGTGACTTCTTCTCAAAGTAGCTGGCTACCAGCATTACCTTAATATCCTGTTCCTTAATTAGGTTCACCATATATTCGACATGCCTGGCTGAAGGGGGTATTCCGGGCTTGGGTTCGATAAATCCGGCTATCTCAAGTCCGAAGATATCCGAAAAATAAGCCCAGTTCTTATGGTATGCAATGATCCTGCTTCCCCTGAACGGCAATGCTTCCTTCAGCCATCCGCCCAGAAGGTCAACGAGTTTTTTGCCTTCATATTCCTTTTCGAGAAAGCTGAACAGGGTATGGTTATGAAGCAGCCTCGACAATGTTTCTCCCCCGAACATATCAACAAGTTCATCTCCGAAAAGAGCCCTGTCGATCCTGTCGGTAAAATTATCACGGTTTTTTTCATAATATCCGGCATTCTCGGGGTCTACTTTTATAAGACCGATCGTGATATTACGTGCAATGATCTTCCAGTTAAGAGGACTTGTATTAATATGCGGGTTCCCCATCAGGTGTACATCGCCTTCGCTCCTGTCGGCTTTCAGCGGCTTATCGAGTATATCGATACCGTCAGATACTGCAATAAAGCCAACAGCCCCGTCCATGATATTTTTATTCTTCGCCTTGTCAATAAGTGTAGCCGACCATTGTTCAAGGTCCATACCGGTAGTGATCCATATATCTGCCTTGTTAAGCATCATGGCATAGCTGGGCTTGGGTGGTATAAAGTGAGGATCTGATTCTCCGCTTGTGATCATTTCGACCACAGCCTTATCGCCTGCAATCTCAGAGGCTATAGAGGCGTAATCCGAAAAAGAGCAAACGATCCTTATCTGTCCGTTGGTTACCAGCGCCGGTAGCCACATGCAAACAGTCAAAAGGACGATAAGCTTATAATTCATATGTTTCTTTGTCTTGCGTTTCATTGTATGTTATTTTTACCGTTAATATGCTTCATGTTTATGTGGCCCCATTGCCCATGAGAACTGCAGTACGATGGTATGGTTTGAAGGGTATGACCCTGTTACTTCCGGCAACCATGCTATGTCCCTCGAATTATACTGATACTGTATCCTGTAGAATACAAATTCACTCTGCCAGAAATCAAGGTTTACAGTATAATCCCATTCGTACTGGCTGTTATCATACGGCATCTCGCTGTATCCTATCCTGCCGCCTACCCAGAACCGGGTATTAAGTTTCCGGTGTACGAGCGAATAAAAACCCTTGCTCCTGACTATGCCCCCGGCTGTCTCCCTGAAACCGTAATATAATTCTGTCATCCAGTCGAACGACTTATATTTTGCAGTACCCGGTGGCTGCCATTTATAATGCAGTCCAAGGCTTCCCACGTAGTTATTATTATCTGTAACGCCAACGTTTTTACCTGCTATCGCACTAAAGGTATATTCGAAATAAGACGATTCCGACAGGTCATAATAATTCTTCCAGTGTGCTGTATAAGCCATGTTTACGCTTTTACCGGAATAGTAGCTCAGGTTATCATTTATATTAACAACAGAAAAATCGAATGAGCTGGCATCAGCAAACAGTATTCTGGGCAGCAGTATATTAACTGCAGCTCCCATACCGTTAAAGCCATCAAGCCCGAAATAGTTGACAGCCGCCCTGGGCCTGTCAAACTGGGGGAGTGCATGAGTATGATGCCTGTTCAGCAGCCCGAACTCCGGGAAAAAAATCCCTCCTTTCAGCGACATGTTAAGAGGAAGGTTCAGTATCTCCATATATGCTTCTTCTATGGAAACCCCGTCTTCTGTTATATCAAGGAAGGCTTTACCACGCGCAAAAGGGTCAAGTGGAGCGACAAAAGACATCTCCAGGCTCCTCATGAACAAGCCGTTTGAACCATGTGTTCTGTCGCCCGGCTCCGAAATATTGCTATTATCAACATCAGATACCGACCCGAAAAAGTCGCCCAGAACACTGATGTTCGGGTTTAGCCCCTGCTGCTGCCTTACTCCGCTGTGAAACTTTTTGGAGATGTCAACCTTTTCGGTCTTCTCCTTATCCGATAACATTTCAGCTTCTTCCATCAGCTTTGCCAGTTCATCTTCCTTCTTCTTACCGGAGATCTCTTTCTCAAGTCTTTCCAGTCGCCTGAGCAGATCACCTGTGTCTGTCGTGTCGGGTATTGTTTTTTCCTGTGCTGTTACACATATAAATATGAATAAAAGAGAGATAAAGGATATAAATGATTTCATATTGGTGGTTAGTGGTTTTATACTTAATTACTTTTACCTAAACTTTATCCTGTGTACATATAGCACAGTTATGGTAAAGCCATACTACTTAAAAGGCTATGTATGTGGTTGTAAGCATAAACCGTGGAGGTCCCCTCGGGGAAATAAGAACAAGGAAAGGGCTTAATGATATTTCATATTCAGCCGGAAAAAGCCTGATCATCTTTCTTGTCAGTATACCGGCAAAAACCAGGATCATGACAATAATAAATTCGGCGTTACTCAGCATATCGAGCAACAAAAGCTCACTTTCGGTATGTGAGTGAAACGGAACATTTCTATTATCACTGTGCCTGTCGAAGGGATGAGAATGAGAATACAAATATCCCCTTATAATATGATTATGACTGTTTATCAGTGAATTTGAAATATAAAACAAAAGCACAGGCAAAATGAGAATGAGAATGATCTTCCGGTGTTTTCTGAATATATTCATTAATATGAGGTCCGAATTGCAGCAAATATAGGAAAGAATCATATCCGAAAGAAATTAAATCATAAGAGGAAGTTTTAAAGAATGTTAAATAAAAGCATGAAAAAACAATTACTTTATTAAGGATAATATCTCTTCGGAGTGGGAAATAATGACAGGCCGGTCAATCTCATTGAACAGAATGAAACGGGATATGTTTATAAAATTGGGGGAAGATATAACATAACTGATCCGGCCTGAAAAAGAATACCTGGTATAAAAAGCAGAATTTATGTCCCTGTTGGTTGAGACAATAAAAGTAAAAGACGGTGAGGTATTCAATATTGATTATCATTCCGCACGGTTTAATAAAACGAGGAAGGAATTGTTTAATACAGGTCCTTCCATTGATCTGCGGGATATTATAATATTACCTGCCTATGCAAAGAAAGGTTTTTTCAGATGCAGGATCGAATATGACGATCATATCAGGAACATCGATTTCTTCCATTATGAAATAAAAAGGACAAGGACTCTCAGGCTTGTGGAAGCCAACGGACTGGAATACAGCTATAAATACATAAATCGCAGACCAATAGATAAACTGCTTGAACAAAAATACGAATGTGATGATATCCTGATGGTAAAAGACGGTAAAATTACAGATACATCATACGCGAACATAATTGTAAGAGGCAGTGACGGGATATGGTATACCCCTTCATCGTACATAACACGCGGGACCAAAAGAGAATACCTTCTTAATGAAGGGATAATACAGGAAAGAGAAATCACACCCGGCAGTTTAAAGAAGTTCAGGGAATTAAGACTGATCAACTCCATGATCGATATTGAAGATACAGACAGTATAGCAGTCAGGGCAATATGCTTCTGACACGGACTATTTCTTACCGTTAAATTTTGTCTGTTCCCTTCTTATACTTTTAAGCGGATATTCATATTCCTTTCCCCTGTACCGGTACCTTAACATATCAGGCTGGCCGGTAACTTCATAGTCATAGTTTTCAATCAATGACGGGCCTGTATTTACCGTTGCTTTCAAAAAAACCTTACTCCCCTTCTCAGTCATACTAATATCTACTTCTATTCCCCTGAATACCAGTTTTGTAAACTCTATATCCCTGTCAACATCCCTTAGTTCCGCGTAAATACCGGTACCCTTTTCCTGACCTTCTGTCATCCACGACTGGTAATACAGATCGGTTATTGAAAACAATTCATGATCGTTGTGAAGTAAAACCGCACATCCGTTCATTGCCGTGACAAGTATAATCAGTGATAAAAAACGATATAACTTCATAATAAATGATATCAAATTAATTTACCGAACTTAATCAATACAAAACAAATAGTATGCAAAACCGTTTATTTATACAGGAAAGAATAAAAAAAAATCCGTATCTTATTCTTTACCAAATATTATTAAAATAATATAAACATAGGCATAATTTTTGTATTTTTACCTTACCATAAATAAATGGTATTAAACCATTCTTTCCCGTCTGTCGCGACCGGAGGCCCAGGCAGAACGCGAAGGAGGAATAAATAATATTGTGATTGTCAAAAACATTTGTAATGAAAGCATTATATAAAACACCCGCACTTGTTTTGCTCCTTCTTATACTGATACTTGGATCATGTGAAAAAGACGTACCAAGAGACGGACCCAATGTAGAAACACCTGATGAAATAAGCAGATTCATATACGAGGGATTGAAGGATGTTTACCTGTGGTATGATGACGTGGATAAACTGGGCTCCGGCTACTTTGATGACACCGATGCATATTATGAGTACCTTAATGGCTTCGGGACTGATTTTGAAAGCCTGTTCTATGATCTGTTATACGAATACGGAACCGTTGATAAATGGTCATGGATAGTTGATGATTATGTGGCGTTGGAGAACTCTTTTGCAGGCATATCCAAATCAATGGGTTACGATTTCGGGCTGGTCCGGATTTCCGGCTCAAACGATATTTTCGGTTATGTAAGATATGTCCTGCCTGACTCTCCTGCCGAAGGTGCAGGTCTGCAGCGTGGCGACCTTTTTACCAAAGTGAACGGGCAGCAACTGACAGTAGATAATTATTATGATATTTTATTAAACCCCGAAAACTACTACCTCACCAAAGCTGTAATAATTAATAACACCATATATGAGACGGAAACCACGCCTGTTATGGTTGCTGTAGTACTTCAGGAAAACCCCGTTCTCTACTATGATGTGTTCGATGTAGGTGGTGTTCCGACAGCCTATCTTGTGTATAATGCATTTACATCTGATTTTGATATTCAGCTCAATGAGGCCTTCTCGAATTTCATTTCGGAAGGGGCACAGAGCCTTATTCTCGACCTGAGGTATAACGGTGGCGGCTCGATACAGACAGCCATTTACCTTGCCAGCATGATATACAGCACAGAGACAACAAAGCTATTCAGCAAATCAGTCTGGAACGATAAATATAATTCCTACTGGATAGCAAGTGAAGGTGCGGATGCTTTAAACTATTATTTTGCAAACAAGATAGAAGCAACGACTGAGACAGTTGAAACACCAATATCCAGCATGGGGCTTAATAAGCTTTATGTGATAACAACCGAACACACTGCCTCGGCAAGCGAGCTGGTTATCAACGGATTATTCCCCTATATTGATATAACCGTCATAGGCACCAACTCAGCAGGCAAATATGTCGGGTCTGTTACAGTCAAGGACTGGGATTCGCAGGGCAATGTAAACCCGAACCACAAGTGGGCCATGCAGCCTATTGTCCTTAAACTGGCTAATGCCGATAACGAATCAGATTTCATTAACGGACTTCCTGTTGATGTTGAAGCCGATGAAGGCTTTATTGACCTGCAGCCTTTTGGTGATGAAAACGAAACGTTACTTAAAGCAACCATCGATCATATCCTGGGTATTAAATCGGCACCTGTAGAACCACAACTGGTTAAAGGTATCGACTATGAAGTAATAGCCGACTCAAAGGATTTCAAACCGCTGAGCAAGGAAATGTACCTTGAAGGAAATTACTTAGTGAAGAGGCGGTAGAGGCTCTAAAGGCGGTAAAGCGATAGAGTCTTTAAGGTTTGAAATGAGCTAAGAGCAAAGCAAATAGTCGCCAGTCTTCAGTCGCCAGTCCGCAATGTTAATTGGTTAATTGGTATATTTGTTAATTTGTAAGTATTTAGTACTCCAAATCAACCTTTAACATACCCATTACCAACTGGAATAACCGTTCGTCTTTGGTCTTTTGTCCTTAGTCACATTAAACTCAGCTTATATCAACTTCCATTGACCTTTGGAAGCCTGCCTACCATGTATTTTCATACCAGCCTCTCACATCCACCACCTTCATCCCTGCTTCTTCTGCTGCCTTTATCCCCAGATCGCCGTCCTCAAATACAAGAATCTCCCCGGGAGTAAGGTCCATCTTCTCCGCACACTTAAGGAACGTCTCGGGATGCGGTTTATAGTTTTCAACATCATCGGCCGTGACTATTACATCAAAAAGGTCTTTCATCCCTATCACCTCAAGGGTTCGCACTGCGCTTTCCCCGGGCCCCCCTGTACCTACAGCCATAGGTAACTTACCATGATACCTCCTGGCTATGTCTGCAACCGGCCGTATCTCTTTTACAAGGTGCTGCACACCACTGAATATTTCTTTCTTCCTGGCAGCTATATCGAAAGGATCAATACTATTCTCTTTCGAATACTTTTCAACCAGGGCTCTTGCAATCTTCTTTCCCGGCGTCCCTGTTAATGAGCGGAGAAACTCACTGCTCATATCCAGGCCAAAAGACCTGCAGGCCTCCTGCCATGATTTCATATGATAAGGCATTGAATCGGCCAGTGTGCCATCAAGATCAAATATCAGTCCTTTTATTCCCCCTGGTAATACAAATTCCATAAATTCCTGTTTTAGGCCACGAAGATAGATAAAATGTATTTAAATGCAGAGATAGCTGATCGCTCCCGTGATGTTTCATGTCAATGGTCATGTACCGCGGAAATGCTAAAATCACCATGTTTTAAAACTTTTATGAGCCGTTTACGTAAATTAGTCCGGATACATGAAACGACAAACGACAGGTAGACGTTAATAATTTGCCCGGTGGGCAAATTTAGTACCACCTCCGATAAATCTTCGGTGGTCAGAGGAAGAGCCAGACAGAGGGGAGGGAAAAGAGTTTAAAAAGTTGAGATTGAGTTTAATAAGACGAAAGGCTGAAAATAGGTTGAGAATGAGTTTAGATTGAGGAAATTATGTTATTAACAAAAAGTTCAGTAAACCAAACTTCGTGTCAACCTTATTCATGAAAGGTCAAAGGTCAAACCTGAAACCTGAAACATGGAACGCGGAACACTAAACGTTAAACGCTAAACAGCTAAGGGTCAAAGCAATGAAATGACGGCATCTGTTGTACTACAGAGATAACTAATTAAGAAATACTATGGCTAAAAAAGATATAACCGACAAAGCATTATACGAAACAGCTCTTAAAATAGGGACCAGTCTCCAGCTTTATGAAATGCTTAAGATAGCCCTGGGGGCATACGTAAAAATGCTGAAATGCTCAACCGGCATTGTATGCAGGGTTTACCCTTCAGGTAACGGTTATCAGACAGAGATGATCTTTTCCATACCCTACGCAATAATAGTAAAAGAAGATTTCAGAAAGATGGAAAAACTTGTGCCTGCCGGCTTCACTGCCCGGGAATGGACTGATTTCAAACAAAAACTCCCGTTGATAGACCGGTATAGCAGCGATCAGTTTTACCATATTATGGAGCTTGAAAACTTCGGACTGATATTGTTTATAACCGACGGTAAAGTCATTGACAGGGAAGACCTGGAAAAACTTGATGGAGTAAACAGGAAGCTTGCGGTTGCAGGAACAGCCTGTATAATCCATGAGCAACTGAGGGAAAGCGAAAACAGATACAGGGTCAAACAGGAGTTACTGCCCGAAATGATGTTTGAAACGGACATGAATGGTATAGTAACCTATACCAACAATTTTACCATGGACAAGATAGGTATTTCGGAAGATGACATAAGTAAAGGCTTCAATATACTTAATACCATTCACAGGGATGACCGTAAGCTTTTCAGGAAGCTTATAGAAGACAAGCCTCACAGCGGAAAGGTCAATCCCGTTGAACTTAGGGTCATGAAAAAAGACGGGAGCAGCTTCCCGGCTATGATATATGCCAACTATCTTAAAAAAAACAGGGAATATGCAGGACTGATAGGCTTCATAACCGACATTACCGAGATACAAAAAAATTACAGGCAGCAGGAGTTACTGAGCGAAATAGCTCTCGAATTAAATTCTCTTGAAGATTTCAGCACAAGGATCAATACCATATTGAAAAATATAGGGCTGCATACAGGCGTAAGCAGAACATACATATTTGAAGACTCCGCCGACGGTCTGGTAACAAATAACACATATGAATGGTGTAACAAGGATATAAAACCACATATCGAAGTGTTGCAGAGAATACCTTATGAGATAATCCCGTCATGGAAAAAACTGCTCTTTGAAAAAGGAATGGTTTATTCGGAGAACATCTCAAGGTTGCCGGCCGATCTGAGAGGGCTACTCGAACCTCAGGGCACCAAGTCAATAATAGTGTTTCCTCTCTATGTAAAAGGCTCCTTTTTCGGTTTTACAGGCTTTGACGAATGTGTGAGATATAAGAAATGGGACAGGTCGGAAATAGAACTTCTGAAAACAATATCGGGTATAATAGCCAACGCCTATGAAAGAAAGGTGATGGAACAATCCATAATAGAAGAACGCGACAGGGCACAGGATGCCAACAGAGCAAAGAGCGAATTCCTTGCCAATATGAGTCATGAGATAAGAACTCCCATGAATGCTATCCTCGGGTTCAGTGAAGTACTGTATAACAAGCTTGAAAACTCACAGCACAGGAAGATGATAAAGTCGATACTTAGCAGCGGCAACCTTCTCCTGGCATTACTGAACGACATACTCGACCTGTCAAAGATCGAGGCAGGGAAGATGCTTATAGTGGAACAGCCTGTCGACCTGACGAACATCCTCAACGAAATAAATATGATGTTCAGTGAAAAAGCATCGTTAAAGGGAATAGAGATAAAGAATTCTTTTGAAAAGCTGCCTTCAAAGCTTATGCTCGATGAGATAAGGATAAAACAGGTATTGTTCAACCTTGTTGGCAATGCTATTAAATTCACTCATGAGGGCTATGTAAAAACATCGATAATATATAAACCGGCTGAGAATAAACACGGCACATTAACAATTGAAGTTGAAGACACCGGAATAGGTATCCCCGGAGAACAGCAGGAAAAGATTTTTGAAGCATTCGAGCAACAGTCAGGACAGTCAAACAGGATGTTCGGCGGCGTGGGGCTCGGTCTGGCAATATCAAAAAGGCTTGTCGAAAAAATGAACGGCAGGATAAGCGTTGACAGTAAGGAAGGAAAAGGCTCTGTCTTCAGGGTTATATTACCGGGCATTATTGCAGGTGATGACGAACCGGCCAGGAAGGAGCAGATAAGTACGGGCAGCAGGATCAGGTTCGAAAAAGCGGAAATACTTGTTGTCGATGATATTAAGTCAAACATTGAAATTATTGAGACTATGCTGACACCTACCAATATAAGGGTTACCTCAGCAAAAAACGCCGAAATAGCAATGGAAATACTGGAGCATCTGAGACCTGACCTCATACTGCTGGACCTGCGTATGCCGGGCATAGACGGTTACCAGATGGCAGAAAGGGTAAAATCAAAAAAACAACTGTCAGATATTCCGCTAATAGCCTTCACCGCTTCGGTCTTCAGTACGGAAAAGATCAAAGACACAGGTCATTTCGCCGATATACTGATGAAACCGGTTAAGCAGTATGAGCTTCTTACGGTGCTAAGGAATTATCTTAAACACAGCATCATTGATGAAGGTAAAAAAGCAACAAAAAAAACCGGTACTGCAAAAGAAGAAGAATTTCCCGGTCATATTATTAAGGCACTTCCCGAAATAAAAAAGGAGATCCGGTCATCGCTGATCCCCCTGTGGGAGGATATAAAAGACCAGTTAGTGCTGTTCAGGATAGAAGAATTCTCAACAAAACTGAAGCTTATTTCAGAAAAATATAAATTCAGTTATCTTGAGTCCTATGCCGACAGAATAATGACGGACCTTGAAAATGTTGACCTGGAAGCACTAAGGGAAACAATTAATGAATTCCCCCGTATAACGAGAAGAATTTTTTTATACCAAATAAATATCTAGCATGGATGAAGAGGTCTATATTCTTATTGTTGACGATAGCGAGACAAACCTGAGTGTGGTAAGCAACTATCTCAGAAAAAAGAAGTACAAAATAGCCCTTGCCACAGACGGGGAAGGAGCATTAAACATCCTCGAAAAAAATAAGATCGACCTTGTCCTGCTCGATATAATGATGCCCGGAATGGATGGTTTTGAAGTATGCCACAAAATAAAAGGAAATGAAAAAACAAGGGATATTCCCGTAATATTTCTCACTGCTCTTAATGAAACTGATGATATTGTAAAAGGATTTGAGATAGGAGGCATTGATTATATAACCAAACCGTTCCATGAGGCTGAACTGCTTGCCAGGGTAAATACTCATGTACACCTGAAGCTCGTCAGGGATACCCTTAAGAAAAATGAACAGGTGATGAGAGAATCAAGGGATTACTTCATTCAGACACTTTATAAGCTTGGGAAAGCGCTGGGGTATGAAAAATAATATCAGGATATGAATGATCAGAAAAAATATATTCTTATTGTAGACGATAATATTAATAACCTTGAGATATCTGCTACAATACTTAAGGATGAAGGATATCTTATCAGCCTGGCGCAAGATGCCCGGTCGGCCCTGAAACAGCTTGACCGTATGATTCCCGACCTGATCCTGCTCGATATTATGATGCCGGGAATGGACGGCATTGAGCTTTGCAGAATACTAAAGAAAAATGATAAGCTGGCCGATATACCGGTGGTCTTTCTAACAGCAAAAAATCAGCCTGAAGACCTTGCCGAAGGATTTAAAGCAGGTGGAGTGGACTATATAACAAAACCCTTTAACCGTGAGGAAATGATACTGAGGGTAAAAAACCATGTCGACCTTGCAGATGCCAGAAAAAAACTGATCGAAGCAAACAGGAACAGGGATATACTGTACTCTGTAATCGCTCACGACATCAAATCGCCATTGTCAAGTATAAGTATCTCAATATCTGCACTTAATGAGGGCTATATAAGCCCGGACTCAGACGATTTCAGGGAAATACTTTCTCACCTGGAAAAATCGACAAATGAGACCAGTATGTTGCTAGATAACCTTTTGTACTGGACCAAACTGAAAACAGGGGTTATTCCCTTTATGCCCGGCAAAAGCGATCTTAAGTCATTGATAAACGAATCTGCCGAATTACTATCCGGGAATACTGAGAATAAAAATATCTCCGTTAATATAAATATTGAAGATGATCTTACAGCCTGTTTTGACGATATAACAATGGGCGCTGTCTTCAGGAATGTTATCCTGAATTCTATTAAATTCACACCCGCCGGAGGTCATATAAATATTGAAGGGGCTATTGAATCGGACAAAGCCAGGATAAGTATAAAAGATAATGGAGTAGGCATAAGCCGGGATATTATTGATAAGGTATTTACCAGGAACGAACATCATACAAGTCCGGGAACCGACAATGAATCAGGTAGCGGCCTGGGTTCCTTTATTATCAAGGACTTTGTACATAAAAACAATGGAAGGCTGGAAATAATAAGTGAACCCGGTGAAGGGACAGATGTACGGATATTCCTCCCGCTGAAAGAAGGCAACGGCAGCACCAACACAGGCAACTGATCTGCGGCATACTCTTCATATTCAAATAAAACCTGCTCATTTACGAGCAGAAATATATTCATCTGAATATATACTTCCAGATTAATCACCTCATTATCTGTCATTTAATATTTTTGGCCCCGATATTGAAATATTACGGCCGGTATAAAACAGTTAATGGTATGAAAGCCCCGGTCTTTTGAAGTATAAGATCAGAACTGACAACCAGGCGAATAAAAAAGAGTAAAAAATGGCAGTTGTATTCCATAATATCACTAAAAAGGGTAAGTCCGGGTATATTGCGGCTATTGCAATGATACTGGTTCTTTTTGTATTTATGGAGAAAGAGCTATCAGGCCAGAATAACAAAAAGATGAGGATCAAAACAGGCAAAATAAGTGAATCGGTTCTCTCTCCCGGCAGCCAGGTCGATGTGCCTTATACCATCAAAGGAAAATTTCCGTCTTATAATATTTTTATTGCCCAGCTCTCGGATCCGGAAGGTTCCTTCGATTCACCTTCAACAATAGGTTACCTGTTCAGCAATGAAGACGGAGTTATCAGCTCTGCCATACCTTCAGATGCGGATTTAGGTACAGGGTACAGGATACGGGTAATAAGCCTGTTTACATGGTACAATGTAGAGATCAGGGATAACGGGACCGACCTGACCATAACAAGGTCTTCAATATGGGTCGGCGGAGCCCCGCATGACAGGACCAACTGGAATAATGCAGCCAACTGGACTGGAAATATTCCCGGAGCAGAAACCGGAGCAGTTATCAAACCGTCAAGATATCAGCCCGTTATTACAGACACTCATGCTTCCGCGGCATCTGTCACCATTAGCGAAGGAGCCTCACTGACAATTGAAAGCAACGCCAGCCTTGAAGTATACGGACAAATGACCAACGAAGAAGGATATGACGGTCTGATACTGGTGTCGGACAATAATTCATCGGCAGGCCTTATACATAATTCGGACGATGTGCCGGCTACTTTCATAATAACGGTAAGCGGTGCGGAAGGTGCATGGCATTTTATATCATCGCCTGTTGAAGAACAAGTTGTAGAAGGCGAATGGACGCCTTCAGGAACATACGGGAACGGCACCGGCTATGATCTCTACCTGTGGGATGAAGAAAGCAGTTGCTGGATATATTACCTGTCGGCTTCGGAGACTCTTAACTGGAACAAACTAAACCCAGGTAACTATTTTATGCCGGCAAGGGGATATCTCTATTCCCTTCAGGAAGAGGATGCAGAAAAAGAGTTCCGTGGAATCTTGAATAATGGTGAATACACTATAAACATCAGCTCTGATGGAGATGATGAAACAAACAAAGGCTTCAACCTGGCCGGTAACCCTTATCCTTCAGTTATTGACTGGCAATCGGATTCAGGCTGGGACCGTAATGATCTTAAAAAATGCGGCTCAGGTTACAATATGTGGATATGGAACCCGGAAGTTAATAATTACGGGGTTGTTAACTCAGCATCAGGCGAGGGAACCAATGGCGTCGGAAGGTATATAGCGCCAATGCAGGGATTCTTCGTAAAAACAAACAGAGGCGGAACCTTGTCGGTTAATAATAATGCCAGAGCAACTGATGTAAATACAGCATGGTTTAAGAGCGGAACAGCAGGGAATAACGATGCAATAAGGATCAGGGTCAGCTCCGAAGAAGGAAAAGGATCGGATGAGGTCATAATGAACTTCGGGTACTATACTGACAGAGAAGGAGCGCAAAAATTATTCAGTCCGGACAATACGGCTCCCAGTCTGTACATAAATTCCACAGATGCAAAAATGAGCATGCAGTACCTCACCGACACCACCGGTAATCCTTCGGTAGCGCTGGCATTCGAGCCCGGGACTTCAGGTTGCTTTACCCTGGAAGCCGTTTTTGATAGTTTTAATTTCAATACTCTTGTTCTTGAAGACAGGCAGTTGAATACATTTCATAACCTTCTCAGTGAAAACAAATACCTTTTCACCTCATCACAGAATGATGATCCCGGAAGGTTTATCATCCATTTTACCGGCGATTATCTCAGAAACGGTAATATCCCGGCTTCCATTTATAACAGTATGGGGAATATCGCAGTCGACATGACTATGCTTGATAAAGGAGGAGAACTGCTGGTGGCAGATATGTCAGGAAGAATAATAACCAGAATGCATGTAGAGGGTGGAACATTGAATATTATACCTGCAAAAAGGGGCAATAAGGTCATGCTGGTTGTTTTGGACACACCCTATGGGACGTTAAGAAAAAAGATCATAGCTATAACAAACTGATATCAATAAAAAATGAAAACTATAAATTATTATTTATTAACAAACACAAAAATAAAAATGAAAAAGCAAATTCTTTTAATAGCAGCAGTACTGATAACAGGTTTATCAGCAACTGTAATGGGACAGGCAACAGGAACAACATCTGCCGCTGCCAATATCGTAACTCCTATATTGATTGAGGAAACATCTCCTCTGCATTTCGGAACCATGGCGGCACTCAGCGGGCAGGCAGGAACATGTATTCTGTCTACTGATGGTGTAAGGACGCAAACCGGCGGTGTAAACCTGTCGGCACAGGCTCCTCTGGCCAGCAACGCTGCTTTTGATGTAAAAGGCGCCGTTAACACAACCTATGCCATCACTCTTCCGAATACAATAACCGTCAGCCTCCCGGGAGGTAAAGCAACAATGACTATTGACAAGGTCCTTGCCCGGACTACTTCAGCAGCTTCGGACGGGCTTACAGGAACGCTCTCTGATAAAGGAGAAGACTCATTTACAATAGGCGGCACTCTTAATGTCAAGCAGAGCCAGATGACAGGTATGTACACAGGTTCTTTTGATGTTACTGTAGCTTACAATTAATATATTTCTGTTTAACAAAATCCGGGGCAGGTATCATAATGTTACCTGTCCCGGTTATAATATCCTGAAATCGATGAAAAGTCTTAAATATATAATGGTAATTACCGTCTCAGCTCTTTTAAGCAATATATTATCCGCCCAGGGAGACCTGCTTGTTACTCCTGTAAGGGTAATATTTGAAGGCAATAAACAAATAGAGGAAATAAACCTGGTCAATATTGGCGAGGACTCCACCGTCTATTCGGTATCATTCCTTCAGTACAGGATGACTGAGGAAGGTAATTTCGAATTAATAGAAAACAGCCAGGGCGATGAAATGTTTGCGGATGAATACCTCAGGATCTTCCCCAGGAGGATCAAACTGGCTCCCCGGGAAGCTCAGGTTATACGGATGCAGCTACGACGCAAAACGGGCATGCAGGACGGAGAGTACAGGTCGCATCTGTACTTCAGGGCCGAAAAAGAGATAAACCCGCTGAGCAATACCTCAGAAGCCGGCGATGAGATGATGAACGTTCAGATAACCCCTGTTTTCGGCATCAGCATACCTGTAATTATCAGAAATGGAAATACTAATGTCACTACCAGCATCAATGACCTTAATTTAAGGAAAGATGACGATGGTATGACACTTGATCTTACTATAAACAGGGATGGTAATATTTCTGTTTATGGCGATATCCTGGCAGAATATATTCCTTCCAGGGGTAAAGCCGTGGAGATTGGCTCTATGAGAGGTGTGGCAATATATACAGGCATTGACCGCAGGCACTTCTCTGTTAAGATCGGCAATGATACGGAGATAAACCCGGATGAGGGAAAGATCAGGGTAAGGTTCACCAGTCCGAAGGACAAGGGATACAAGCTTTATTCAGAGAAAGAACTTGAATTAAAAAATAATTAGAATGTTATTACTAAAAAAACTGCCCATCCCGGTACTTGTAATATTGTTGACAACAGGCGGCATAGCATTCTCTCAACCGGGTCTTCCGCCGAGGGAGATAAGTATCAATGCAACCCAGGCTCTCAGCTTCGGTTCGTTCAGTCTGGAATCACTGTCAGGGCCCGGAGGAACGGTTACTGTCGACTGGCAGGGTAACAGAACGGCAACAGGACAGATAGTATTGTTATCGTCAGCTCCCTCACACCAGGCTGCTATATTTGAGGTCAATCTGTGCCAGGGGCGTTCTGTAATAATAACATATCCCTCAACAACAGTACTTACGGGAAGTAACGGAGGCACACTGCTGATGGAAATAGGGCCGACTGAAAAAGGAGTAAGCGGAACATCGTTCCAGGTAAATACCGACTGCAGCTTTGTCACACAACTACGCGTAGGAGGAAAGCTGTATGTTGAAAACAATCAGGCTAATCCCGGCGGTTATTATACCGGTAATTTCTATATCACTTTTAACCAGCAATAAAAAGCATCTCCGGCAGGGAAGAATGTATCTGGTCAAGGGAAAAAACAGTCATTAAATGCACTCTGTCATTAAAAAAATATTACTGTTTATCATGCTTGCAGGCGTATGCCTGTTCAGACCGTATGAAGCTTCAGCCCGGCAGGAAGAACCGGAATATGAGGTCATTTCCCTTGTGATGCGCGTGGAGCGCTTCGGCAATTTCAATTCAGATGCCATCTACACTCCTGACGGTCGTGTATTTCTCCCCGTTGAACCGGTTTTCAATACGCTAAAGATACAATGTAACACTGTAATGAAGGGCAGGGTACTGGAAGGTTTTATCAGAACGGAAGATAACAGGTACTCAATAAATTATGACAAGGGCCTTGCCACAGTAGGCAAGGATAAAACAGGTATAAGTAAAAAGCTTATAATGCATATGGGACTTATATATATGGACATATCCATGTTCGGAGAGCTATTCGGGCTTGAAATGGAGTTTAGTTTCAGAAGTCTCACCATATTGATCAAGCCAGGATTCGAATTACCGGTCATCAAGGAACAAAGACTTGAAAAAATCAGAAAAAATATTAACAGGTATCAGCAGGAGCAGCAGGCTGATACTGTTTTACAGCGCGAGGTACATATGTTAAAATTAGGTATGCTCGACTGGTCGCTGCAATCATCGCAAGTGTCAGGTTCGGAGCCGGAACACAGAGCCGGCATCGGTCTGGGAGCAGAGCTGCTGGGAGGAGAAGCAAATGTATATATAAACTATTCCAGCCGCTTTAAGCTGGATAAGAGAATGCAGCAGTATAACTGGAAATGGGTCAATAACGACAGGCAGCTATTAAAGCAGGTTTCGGCAGGTAAGATCAACACACAGACTATATCATCGGTATATTATCCCGTTGCAGGGACAACAATAAGCAATTCACCCACCACAGTACGAAAGTCTTACGGAACATATGAGATTACGGATTTTACCGAGCCGGGATGGCTCGTTGAACTGTATATCAACGATGTATTGACGGATTTCACAAGATCGGATGCGTCAGGTATGTTCAGCTTCAGTATACCCCTTTCTTACGGATTCAATAATATAGAGCTAAGGTTTTACGGACCTGCAGGAGAAGAAAGATCTGAAACAAAATCAATAAACCTTCCTTATAATTTTATTCCGGCAAAAAAATTCGAGTACAGGTTAACAGGCGGCTTTCTTCAGGACGGTAATGCTTCGGCAATGGGAAGGGCCGAAGGATATTACGGTATTAACAGAATATTTACTGCAGGAGCAGGTATCGAGTATCTGTCATCAATAAACGGAAATAAATATATACCCTTTGTCAACATCTCGTTTATGCCCGCCGGATCGCTTATGTTCAAAGGTGAATATGCTCACGGCGTAAGGACAAAGGCTTTACTGAACTTTTACTTAAATTCATCCACTTCAATTGAAATAGATTATACAAGATACAGAAAGGGGCAAAAAGCAGTCTTATATAATTACCTCGAAGAAAAAAAGGTTACTCTTTCAACACCTTTCAGCGCAGGAAGGATATCCGGGTACACGAAACTGGCATACAAACAAAATGTATATCCAAACTTCAGGTACAATATGACCGAAACACTCCTTTCGGCATACTATAAACAATTTAATTTCAACCTGTCGGCGTATGCAAACTGGCTCAATGACAGGCCACTGTATTTAAGCACCCAGGTGACTCTCTCATACAGAACGCGAAATGGCTACTCAATAAGACCCTCGGCACAGTTCAACCTTACGGACAGAAGGCCTATCCTTTACAAAGCAGAAATAGAAAGGAGATTCGGAAACAACAGCTATGTATCTCTCTCTTATGAAGATAATGTTGCAGCTAATATCTGCAGTGTAAATTTCATATTTAAATATAATCTCCCGTTTGCCCAGATCAACACCTCGGCAAGAGCCAGTAACACCGGACTTTCATCTTCACAGGGAGCAAGCGGGAGCCTTGCTTTCGGAAGCGGGAATAACAGGGTTATAAGCAGTTATATATCAAACATGTCCAGAGGCGGGATAAGCCTTGTACCTTTTGTAGATATCAATCATAACGGCGTCTTTGACAGTGACGAGCCCTATGCTGAAAATCTTAATGCGAGAGTAAGCGGCGGACGGACAACTTACAGCGACAAAGATCCCATCATAAGGATCACCGGGCTTGAACCGTTTACATATTATAATCTTGAACTTTCGGATGCATACTTTGAAAACATAGCATGGCGGCTGGAAAACAAAACCTACAGGGTAATGATCGATCCAAATCAGTTTAAGATTATTGAGATACCCGTGACACCTGTAGGAGAAGTAAACGGGATGGTAGGGTTTTCCAAAGATGGCGTTACAACAGGATTAGGAAGGATTTTAGTGAACATATATGATTCCGAAGGCAGAAAAGTATGGGAAACCATATCCGAATCAGACGGGTATTTCAGCATCCTGGGCCTTGAACCGGGAAATTATATTGCCTGTACCGACAGTCTTCAGCTAAAAGACCTCGGCTATACTGTCACGGTCAACAAAGCAGCCTTTACCATCAACGAAAGCGTGGAAGGTGATATAGTATCCGGTATAGAGTTTACCCTGTCATCGCCCGAAATAACAATACAGTCAGGCGCTTTCAGAAATGAGAAATATGCAAGGATACTGTACAAAAAACTTACCGACCACTTCAGCGGGAAAAAAGAAATTTTTATGCTCAGGACAGATGACTATTATAAAGTAAGGATTAAAGGCTTTAAAGACAGTGAAGAAACAGATAATCTTCTTGAGGATATAAGATCTTTTGGCGTGAATGAAATATGGGTCTTACCCGGGAATAATACAAATACCGCCGAAAACGGGAGCATCCCGTAAACAGAAAAATGACAGGTTAATAAGACGGAAAAAACTTCATTTTTATTACCTTTATAAATGTTTAACCAAAACCACCAACCTGCTAATCCAAAATTAACCTGTGATGAGACAAACCAGCATAGCTTTAATCCTTTTAACTCTTCTTACTGTTTCTTGTGAGGAAGAAGAGATCCCTGTGAGCCCTCTGCCTTCAATATACCATGGAATGGTACTTCAATCGAGACTGGAACACCAGTTGGGTGAAAATTCATGGTCCCCATTTAATTATGTAACGATATATATAGGTAGTGCAGGGGAATATTGTACGGTAAATGAGGGAAATGACAATTCATTTGAAGGCCATATAAACTGGCATACGGAGGATGGCCTTCAAAAATTCGACATTACTGCCGATGACCGTAGCAGCGAAAGGTCATTCAAAGTGAACCGTTACGATGGAAACCATATGCTTGCTGAGATTGACTGGGGTGATGAAAGACAGGAATGGCTGTTTACAGTGGGAACGGGAGCTCTTACAGGCGTTGTTATTGACGAAATAAACAGATCTCCTGTTCAGGGCGCCCTGATTATCGTTAAGGAACAACAGGGTATAATAGGGCAGTTGTATTCCGATCCTTATGGCTATTTCGGAGTTAATACTCAAACCCAGGGTTTTGCCGGACTGAACAACGCAAGTAAGATAGAAGTATACATACAGGAAAAATCAGATGCGGAGCAGGAGGTTTCGGTGAGCAGCGGGGAATGCACATTTTACCTTGTAGAGATGACTGATGGTAGCAGTGGTCTGAATTATGGGACGGTATCAGGAAACGTTCAGAATGAAACCGGTGCTTTTTTAGAAGGTGCAACAATCACATATGGAGACGGAAGTAGCTATACCGTAACTGGCAGTAATGGGGAGTATGAATTATTGGTTCCCGTTGGCTATCATGCATTGACTGCCTCTCTTGACGGATATGAAGATGCAAGCCAGAGTGTTAATATTGAAAGTCTGAATGAATATGACGTTAATTTCACCCTTGAACTATCAGGATATAACCTTGGCGGTTCTGTAACTTCTGCTGGCGGTGTGGCAATCAGCGGTGCCACACTCACTTTTGAGGACCAGTACGGAAATACAATAACCACAACTGCGAGCGGCGATGACGGGACATTTAATATTGAAAATGTCGAAGACGGGATATATATTCTATCCATATCAGCTTCAGGCTGGAATATAGTCCCGGATAATTACCCGGTAGCGGTTGAGGGAGGTGACATTGCAAATATTCACTTCCTGGCTCTCGAAGAAGGAAAAACAGGTATCGGCGGCAGGGTTACCCATTGGGATGATGATAGTCCCCTGACTGATGTAAAGATCTCGGCAACCGGCAACAACACATATTCAAATGCAGACGGTTATTATATAATGGAACTACAGCGTCCCGGCAGTATAATGGTTTCCGCCGAAAAAGAAGATTTTCTCAACCGTTATAAGGAACGTAATATATCGGATGCCGAACTGGATTATTTTAACTTTAAGATGACACCCCCGTCAAGCGCCATATCCTTTACAATAGAATCTGAGGTTTGGGACAGTTCAACAGGTAACCCGGTTGCAGGAGCTACAGTTGACGTGGTAAATAATTCACAGGCTATAACCAATCTGAATGGCGAATGCACAGTTAATATTGATATATATGATGAAGGGTTAGCGCAATGGGTAGAAATAATAACAAGCAAAACGGGATATAAATCAGATACAATATATGTAAGTATTGTTAAGGAGGTGCCTTGTCTCCATCAGGTTGCCCTGATCCATGAATAATAATATACTCATAACATGAAACTTACCGTCCTGCTTTCCGTATTGTTCTTTCTTTTTCCCAATTCGATTTCAGATGCTGCCTGTAGCAATAAAATAATCAGTTACATACCGGGTAAATATATTATTTATCAATATGCTGACATTCCGTTCTACAATCCGCATATTCTTTCTATTGAACAGGAACATGACAAAGAAGTAAACGGGAGTGATAACGGACACGGCACGGACATGTCACCGCTTTTCTTCATCATTTTTGCTCTCCTCATTGGTGCTGCAACACGCCATCTGCTGAGAAAGACCCCCCTGCCCTTTACTGTCTGGCTCCTGATAATAGGCCTGATAACAGGCGCCGCAGCCAGATTGGGATGGTTTGAAAGCTTTGGGTTTATCAACCATGCAGTATCCTGGGCCGGACATATTGATCCGCACCTTATACTGTATGTCTTCCTTCCAACGTTGATCTTCGAGGCAGCCTTTGCCATGGATGTCCACACTTTCAAAAAAACAGCCGTCAACTCATCACTGCTGGCTATACCGGGCATAATAATAGCCATGTGCCTTACTGCTGCCATAGTAATTGGTATCGACCGGCTGGGACTTGGTTTACATGGCTGGGGATGGCCCGTTGCAATGATGTTCGGCGCTGTTGCCAGCGCTACAGACCCTGTAGCTGTTGTTGCTCTGCTGAAAGAGCTTGGCGCCGGGAAAAAACTGGGAACACTCATAGAAGGTGAATCAATGCTTAACGATGGCACTGCAATTGTACTGTTCATGGTATTCCTTGCTGCCGTTACAGGAGAAGCATCGGGAACTTCGCCGGTCATTGAATTTCTGAAAGTAGCCCTGGGAGGAATAGCAACAGGACTTATTGTAGGCAGTATATCTATCTGGTGGGTGAGAAAAGTGTTTAACGATGCGCTGGTTGAGATAAGTGTTATAGTAGTGGCTGCCTATATCACCTTTTTTATATGTGAACATTTTTTGCATGTATCGGGTGTATTGGGACTTGTAACCCTTGGTCTGGCAATGGGTGGAGTAGGGAAAACACGCATAAGTCCCGAAGTAGAAAAATTTCTCCACGAATTCTGGGAACTGTTTGCTTTCATAGCCAATACACTTATTTTCATTATCGTAGGTGTTGTAATAGCACAACAGACAACAATAACAGGTAAAAATATACTGGTGCTGCTTATCCTGTATGCAGGAGTGCATATAGTAAGAGCAATAGTAATATTGATCTTCTACCCGGTGATGAAAAGGGCAGGTTACGGTCTGCCGTTCAAAGACGCTGTAGTTCTTTGGTACGGGGCGCTAAGAGGCGCTGTCGGACTGGCCCTTGCCTTGATAGTGGCAGGCGATGAACGCATCCCGGCCGGTATACGCGGACAGTTCCTGTTCCTGACAGCCGGCCTTGTGACACTTACTCTTCTTATCAATGCTACAACTATAGGATGGCTTGTACGTAAGTTGGGTATTACAAAAGTGAGCCCTGCAAAACAGCTTATTCGTATAAATGCCCGTAAGTTCCTTTTTAACAGTTCGCTGAATGCCATTGAAAAATCAAAATCGGACAGATACCTGAGCAGGGCTAACTGGAAAGCAGTAGAGGAATACCTGCCTGAAAAAGTGGAGGACTCCGAACTCGACAACCTGGAGATTGACACTATAGCTGAATACCGCCGCCGTGTGCTGGAAAAGGAAAAAAGCAGCTACTGGCATCAGTTCAAGGACGGCCTGCTGGGACCCACAGCCGTAATGGGATTATCAGACACTATACAGAAAATCATTGACGAAAGCGGACTAATACCATTGTCGCAGAGAAAAGATCTTGAGGAAAGCTGGAAAACACCACGGTGGCTGGATCTGATACAAAAGATACCCTTCCTGTCAAAATTATCAAGAAGACATTTCTTTGAAAAAATATCCGTCTCATATGACAGCGCCCGTGCTTTTGTCAGGGCACAGGATGACAACCTGAAGCTCGTGGAGCAAATGGTACGGGGACTTAAGGTAGAGAGCATAGGTAAAAAGGAAGACGACGAAAAAATACTGGCCCTGCTGGAAGAAGAGATCACTGAAAACAGAATGCTCGGACAGACATTTCTCAGGAACCTTAGAAAAAACTATCCCGAGATATATACGGCGGTAGCCACCCGGCAGGCAATAAGAACACTGCTAAACTATGAAAGATACACGGTAGAAAAAATGCAGAAAAACGGGAGACTGGAAAACGATGAAGCCCAGAGGATGATCGGGGAGATAGAACAACGGATGAAAAAACTTATGGATTCACCGCCGGTTATTGACATGCCTGAAGCCGAAAACCTGCTGCACGACTCTGCCCTCTTCAGAGATATTCCTTCAGAATGCCCCGAAGAAATAATACCCAGATTCCAGACCCGCATATTTTCGGTAGGTGAAAGGTTTATTAAAGAAGGAACAACAAATAACGGTCTGTTCTTTATTGCCCGGGGGACAGTCAGAATATCTATCGATAACAAAGATGTTGATATTATGAACCGGGGACAGTTTATCGGCGAGATAGCCGGTCTGACAGGACACGAAAGAACAGCCGATGTAATAGCAGAGTCGCCTGTCACAACATTCTGGCTTCCGTCGAAGGAACTGGATGCTGCATTGAAAAAATACCCTGAACTGAAACAGAGGGTATGGCAAATAGGAGGCAGGAGGATAAGCCAGAATATACTCCGCACTATAAGTCCGTATGACAGGTGGAGCCAGGATAAATTAAAAAAGTTGATTCAGAAAGGCAGTGTAATAACAGGCAGGGAATATGAAGATGAAGAAAATGCCGGTAAGCTGATCATCCTGGTAAACGGCAGGGCACTGGACAGAAAGACGGGATATGCGGCAGCACCGCCGGCTCTGCTCGAATATGGCATGTTTGACTTTGATGATGATACCCTGTTGTTTATTTGCTGACCTCAGCCTGCTTCTTCTCCTCATCATCGATCTTTTCAGCTACACGCAGCAGCTTACTGGTATCGATAATATTGATCAGAAAGAGCACTATAACCACAAAACCTGCCGAATATACCATGGAACCGGGCAGTATTACCTCGGCAATCATGACAAGTCCGATAGCTATCCTGGCTTCAGTAGGACCCACAAGACCCGAATCAATGGAATATTGCCCTGTGATCTTGAACCTTATCAGTACAATTATCATTTCCCAGCCATACATAACCACAAAGCCATAACCGAAAAGTTTCCATACACCTTCAGCATAAATAATATATCCGAGACCGATCAGAATTATGCTTAGCCAGTCTATTGTTATATCAAGACTGAACCCGTAATTCTTTCTCGGCCTGTTGCGGTAATAGGCAAGCCTGCCGTCAAGCGAATCACCTAACCAGCTTATTAAGAAACCCAGCAGCCCGAATAAAAGGTAAACCCTGTTAAAATATGCAGCCAGTATAAAGCTTCCGGATACAATCATATTCCCGAAAAAGCCGAATCCTGTAAGCATATTGGAAGTAACAGACTGTGGTATGCGCTGAACGAGCCACGAGATAACTATCTGTTCCTGCTTCTTAAGCAGATTGGTCCTGGGTCTGTCGGTGAAGACAGATTTGATTATGTCGTTATGTCTACCTTTATTAAAACCTTTTTTATGCATAATAGTATTTTAATATTATTCTGTCGTTTTTTTGCTTAGGCCGATATTCCCCCCCGGAATAAACTCAGCCGGCACAGGCATTTCATATACGGTCTTTCTGAGAAAAGCCCCCAGCGTTTCAGGGTTTGCAAAATGAGATATTTCCTCAACGGATATCAGGGTACCGATACCTATACAGGGCCTCTGCCCCTTCTTATTTAAAACTTCATAAGGTAGCCTCAGCAAACGTACCCTCCAGTTGATAAGTCCCAGAAAATAGAAGAATGCAGAATTCTTATCAAAAAAACGAATAGGAAGTACCGGTACCTTTGCAGCATGTATCACGTGAAGGATGCTCTCCTGCCATCGGCGGTCTCTCACACGAAAGTCTCTCAGACTGAAATCGGAAACCGCTCCTGAAGGGAAAAAGCCGAGGGGGTGCCCGTCACCCAAATGCTCCAGCGTCTCACGTATACCCCTGATACTTGTCCCTGTAATGCCCTCTTTCTTATTGCCGGTAGGTGTTACCGAAATAAAATTTCTTTCCAGTGTCTTTATCCGGGACAGGATCTCGTTGACCATAAACCTGTATTCATGACGAATACCTGCCATAAGGTCAATGGTCATTATCCCGTCAAGTCCTCCGTAGGGATGATTGGAGATGGTTATAAAGGCGCCCTCAGGAAGAGATCCGAGCCTTTCGGCATTTCCAACGACATAGTTAACACCAAGCTCATCAAGCAGTCGTGATGTAAAGGCAGGCCCGGTAAATTTCCCAAAAAGATCATATAACCGGTTTATCCTGTCAATACCCAGCAGGCGCATGACAGTATCAGCACGTCGATTACCCGCCCTGCCCCTGAAAAAAGAAGAAAAAGACTCAAAGTCTTTAACATCAACAACCTTCATCCCGGAATATAATTTATCCCGTTATCCGGCATAAACAACTTAGATCCGGAAACAGAATTGCAGGGCAGGCTGATCCGTAAGGTCCGGGTCTTTATCAGAAATTTCATAGGTACAACAGGAACAGTTTAAGTCATTACTCTTCAAGGAAGCGTTAAAGATAATAAAACCGGTCATAAAAGGCAATAAAGGCTATAAGGTTTGAACTGAGTAAAGAGCAAAGCAAATAGTCGGCAGTCCGCAATAAGTTAATTTGTTAATTTGTTAATTTGTTAATTCGTTAATTAGTAGTAAATGAGCAAAGCGCATAGCGCACAGAGCTTAGATTTTCGTTTTTAGTCTCCTGCCCTGAGCCTGTCCTGAGCCCGTCGAAGGGTTTGTCGCTTTTCTTTAGAGAGTCGAAGGGTTTTTGACAAATTAATTTGGTCTGTTCTGAAAAAAAATATAATTTTACATACCGAACGGTCGGTTTATGAATAAGACAAAAGAAAATATCATAAAAAAATCCCTGATGCTGTTCCTAAGGAAGTCATACAGGGATGTTACGATGAGAGATATTGTTGAGGCAACGGGATTATCCAAAGGCGCTTTTTATCACTACTTCAGGAGTAAAGAAGATCTCTTCAGGGAGATAACATCCATGTTCTTCACCATGGGTCATACAGATTACAAAACGTTCGATCACAACTCTCTGTACATTTTTTACAATCAGTACCTTGATATTAAAGACAAATCATTCCGGAAAATAGAAGAACTGTTCAGAGAGTCGGGTGAGGAAAATGCCAGTTACAACTTTTTCTTTATCCTGTTTGAGGCTGTCAGCAGATTCCCGGATTTTCTTGAGCTTGAGCTGTCGATGTACAAGGATGAAGTCAGGATATGGAAAAACGTAATAAAGAACGCCAGGTCGTTGAAAGAGATATCATCTCTGTCAGACGACAGGCAGATAGCCGACCTTTTCCTGTCCAGCACAGACGGTGTTTTTATACGCTTCCTGAATAATGACAGGAAGAGTACCTATGTGAACGATCTGAAAAACATCTTTGACACGATATATGAGAATATTAAAAACCCGGTTACCTTATGACCGGTAATATTATCTGAAATTCGCCTTATCAGGCCTAAGCAAATGGAATCAATAATAGAAACCAGAAAATTATTCAAACAGTACCGCGATGTAAAAGCGGTGCAGGACCTTAACCTGCATGTAGGGAAAAATGAGATATATGTGTTGTTAGGCCTTAACGGGGCCGGTAAAACAACAACAATACGAATGTTGCTGGGTATGATCGGGCCATCTTCCGGATCTGCATGGATCACAGGGAACAGAGTAAGCCGGAACAACCACGCTTTATGGGAAAAAACAGGACATATGGTCGAAATCCCCTACTCATATCCGAACCTTACTGTATATGAGAACCTTGAAATAATAAGGAGATTGCGTCTCCTGAAAAACGGCAAGGCAACTGACAGGATTATAGACATGCTTGAGCTAGGGCCTTACCGTAACAGGAAAGCAAAACAGTTGTCGCAGGGAAACAAGCAAAGGCTGGGGTTGGCAAAAGCTCTTATACACAAACCTGAAATTCTGATACTGGACGAACCCACCAGCGGTCTTGATCCGGCCGGGATATTCAGTATAAGGGAGTTATTTATCGATCTGGCAAAAAACCATGGCGTTACCATTTTTCTTTCCAGTCATATCTTAAGTGAAGTCTCTGTCCTTGCCGACAGAATAGGGATAATTCACCATGGCAGAATGATACGGGAGCTTGACAGGGCCGGCCTGAACGGTATTAAAAACAAACACCTGTTTCTGGAGATAAAAAATACTGAGGACGCCATTGACCTGCTCAGAAAAAACGGATATAATGATATCGAAGCAGATAATAAATCAGTTAAGATCAGGGACCTGTCAGCAATCAATGACCCCGGATCAATTGTTACCTTACTGGTAAATAATAACAATCCTCCATCAGGTATGTATGTCAGTGAAGAAAACCTGGAAACCTACTTCTTAAGGACAATCGGAAATAAAGAAACAGAATAATGGATAATCTTCGAATAGCTCTTATAACAGAACTGCTTAAGATCCGCAGATCAAGGATATTCAGCATAACCATCATCTTTTTTATATTCATATCAGTTATGATGAGTTTAATGGTTTACCTGGCCTCACACCCGGAGACGGCTGAAAAGCTGGGACTGGTAGGCGTAAAGGCCACCATGTTCGGGAAAGCTGACTTCAATGGTTATCTGGAGCTGTACAACCAGGTCATAGCCATCATCGGATATATCGGATTCGGCTTTATCACTGCATGGACCTTTGGGCGTGAATATACCGATAACACCCTGAAAGACATTCTGGCGCTTCCGGTATCGCTTACATCGGTTATACTGGCCAAGTTCATAATAATAATATTATGGTGCGTCCTTTTGTGTATAGTGTTGTATATAACAGGTTTACTAGCTGGATATATGGCCGGTATGAGCGACTGGTCAACATCATCTGCACTGTCAAACCTGGGAAAATTCACTCCGGCTGCGCTGCTTTCAATGATGCTTATCCCGCCGGTAGCCTTTTTTGCAGTTTACGGCAGAGGAGTAATAGCGCCCATAGCATTTATCATCATTACGCTTATCATTTCACAGTTTGTAGCACTGTCAGGATGGGGCCCCTTTTTCCCATGGTCAATACCGGGTGTATTCACTGCTCCTGAAGGTGTTGAAGGCATGCAGCTAACAATGATAAGTTATATTATACTTATTGTTACTTTCCTCGCAGGCGTGGCAGGAACACTGATATGGTGGAACAGGGCTGACCAGCACTAGAATTAGAGGCTATAAAGGCTATAGAGGCTAAGAAGCTATAAGGTTTGAACTGAGCAAAGCAAATAGTCTTCAGTCGCCAGTCGGCAGTCCACAATGTTAATTAGATATTGGTTGATTAGTTATTTAGTAGCAAATGAGCAAAGCGCATAGCGCACAGAGCTTAGCCTTTCGTCTTTAGTCGTTTGTCGTTAGTCGTTATTAAATATCTCCGTCCGGCCATCCCTGCTTACACATGTGAATATGCCCCAGGCATTCTGAAGGTTCCCCATGAAAGGTGACGGAGTCGTAAACGGGTCCCTGTTGGCACCCAGTGCGTTGGAGATACTCCTCTGGTAGCTGTATGCAGCCGAATCGATCCGGTACAAGTCAAAATGCACAGAGTCGCTCTCTACAAATGATAAAGGGTATGTTATATTTACCGGGCCCGAGGGTTCATCATGCATGTCAACCTCAAGCTGATGTATATCCTTTGTAATCCCGGTCTTATATTCATACATTCTCAGCAGATAATAATTATTCAACGGATCATCACTGTTCCGTGTTGTTATGACTATATTTCCGTCAGAATAATCAATATCTTCTATTTTTACATCACCCACAGGCCTGCTTACAGCTGTTACAGGTAGTGCATCCGGTACTTCAATATACAGTTTATATCCGGGAACATCCTTGCTTACAAGGCTGTCGTGCAGATAATTGTACATAAAGAAAGTCTCAGGGTCGAATTTTGTTATGTTCCTTAGCTTCAGGCTGTCGTCACCCTGAATAATGTATGCCCTGGCATTCCAGATAAGGTTAATGCGTACAGGTTCAGTCAGTGTATTACTATTGAAAAGAAGCAACTGATATGGTTCTCCGTCGACAAGGTAGGCCTCTATAACCGTTACTGGCTCTCCTTCGGGAAGTTCAATATCCAGGTTCTTATTAAGCTCGCATGATGTGAGCATTATCATAAGCAGAGCAGTTATATATTTAATACCTTCTTTCATTCAAAAGTTATTTTTATACTGGCGAATGGAGTAAAGGGAAAGATAGACATTTTACGGGGTATTACTTCCATTCCTCCTTCTGCAAGCTCTTCAATAGTAAAATACAGGTAATAAGGATTGCTGTTATGATAAATATTATATACTCCGAATGCCAGTTTTGTCTCTCTACGTTTCTTTTTCACAGTATACATCAGGCTTAGATCCATCCTGTGTGCCGGTGGCATACGGAAATTATACCTCTCCGTATAAACAGGATAAGGCATTGCTTCTGATCCGTGGGTCAGGAAGGCATAGCCTGTCGGCATTGTTGTGACCTGACCGCTGGCCCAGAACCATGTAAGAGTCCATGACCATGAATGGCCAACAGTTCCCGTCAGGTCTATATCTACCTGGTGAGGAAGGTCATACGGCGGGGAGAACGGCTCTCCCCCGTTGATCTGTTCAAAGTATCTGCGGCTATATGACCGGGTATAATAAAGTCCTGCATCCAAAAAAGACAAATGAGCCTTTACTGCAGCCTCAAATCCGTACGAACTGCCCGTCCCGAATACAAGTGCCTCTTCAGGACTAAAGGCTATCATTTCCGTTCCTGTAGCCAGTTCGCCCAGTCCTCCAAGCTCTTTATAAAACAGGCCTATGTCTGTTACAAGCACAGACCACCAGTCGCGGTGCAGATGCAAAGCAAGCTGATCTGATCGTTGTGGTGGTATATTAGCTCCGGCAGGATACCACAGATCGGCAGGCATATTAAAGCCAAGAGGGCTTATGAGGTGCGAAAACTGCCATGTCCTGTCGTAGCTTATATTCAGATCCAGAAAACCTGCAGCAGCACTTATCTGAAAACGTGGCGACAATCTGAGCATACCTGTTTCATGATAAAAATGTGATATACGCATACCTCCCTCAAGCTCAACGGCACCGGTAACGGGTATTCTCATATTACCATAAATACCTGAAAGCATAGTATAATCGACTGTAGACAAAGACCGCAGTGTCCCTGACATATATTTTTCACTGCTTTTTATATAATAATATCCCGCTGTGCTGAAAAAGCCGGCATCCCAGGCAATGCCTTCCTGCGGTCTGTGTGAGTAAGCGACAAGATTATCCCAGCTAACAAGGTCATTCTGCCTCATAATTGTCCATGACGGATTATACGATCCGTCGAAGTCATAGGAAGAAATACCTGAATGTATCCTGATCAGGTCAGTCAGATCAATTGTCTTTGTCATGTTAAATGAAACCAGACTGTTTTTCCAGTCAGTTTTCAGGTCAAGACTTTCTATATTATATGTAAAGCGATCGGATGTGTTAAATAAAGTAAGATCTGCCTTCCAGTCATTCTTCATCTCCAGATGTAATTTAAGGAACAGGTCATACAGATGGTATTCGGGCAAGGGGATAAAACCTTCCTTATCTCCATGCAGATGCTCATATATGTCTGACACCATATCAAAGAAAGAATACCTCGCTGAGGCAAGCAGTGATAATCTTCCTTCGACCAGAGGACCTTCATAAAGCATTTTGGCCGACAGATTACATAATGAAGCTGAGTATCTTTCCCCGTACATATCGGGTTTTCTGCTTTCCACCTGCAGGAATGAGGACAGGGCATTGCCCAGTCCGGCATTAAAGCCGCTTTTCTGCAGGATCGTACTCTCAACAATATCCGGATTGAACATAGGAGCTATCCCCAGAAGGTGATAACTGTTATACAGGTCCTGCCCATCGAAGCTGATACGGTTATTTCCGTGCCCTGTGCCCCGTACGTTAAGAGAGGCATTTACTTCACTGCTCTTACTTATTCCGGGAAGGGCCTGCAGGCTCCGTACAATATCCGCTTCCCCGAAACCGATGGTCATCTTTTCAATATCTCCGCTGCGAAGGCTGATCTTCTGAAGTTCATTATCCCTGCTGGTATTAACAGGCGCTGTGACTTTCACTTCACTTATCGCCTGGCTGGCAGGGACAAGAACGGGCTGCAATGGCAGCACACTGTCAGAAGTAACAGGATATAGCAAAAGCTCATATGACAAATGTCTGATGACAAGAGTGCAGGGCAGGGCAGATACTGTAACCGTAAAGCTGCCTGTGCTGTCTGTTATGCTGAAAACGGAGCTATTAGACTGAAACTGAATGCTGGCATCATATACCGGCAGGCCACTTTCGGAATCCGTCACCCTCCCCTTCAGTTCTGTCTGGGCGCTTATAACCATCCCCGGCAAAAACAAGACAAATGCTATAATGCTCCTTAATTGCATGAGATAAAAGTATAAAAAAACCGGGCGCTATGCACCCGGTTTTCCTTATATAATATATGCTCTTTATTCAAAAAGTGTGTATTCAAGAAGCATTTCTGTTCCAATAGGTGTTGTTATAAACCCAAGATCAGGTCCTGAAGACTTTCTGTATAACATTGACCCGATATAAGCTTCCATCTTTACCTTAGCAGGATAACCGCCCTGGTTATAATCGGAATATTCCATATTGACAAAATTGAAGAAACCCGAATGTACTAATCTTACAGGGGCATTCTTTATCTTCAGTCCTTTCAACTCAGGGATCAGGCTTTCCAGCGATTCGCCGAAGAAGTTAGGTAATGTGTAATCATATTCAATCTCAACAAACTTGATCATTTCATCTTCTCTGATATCAATGCTCACCCTTCCTGATCCGTCGACTGAGACAATATATTCTTCATCATCGCTGTATCCCGGTATTGCCCATATCTCTGTCGGATTACCAACCTCATCATATACAATTTCCACCAGTTCGATCAACTCTTCAACTGTTTCATCCTCTGGATTAAGGTAAGCAAAATTAAGCTTTGTAAGCAGATTATCAGTATAGATAAACTGTACCTGTGCATAATGTGCAGTATCAGGATCTATTCCATCACCCTTAGTCGGATCATACAGATCATAAATATCTGCCAGCGTTACAAGGTCATCGCCGTCATATGTGAGCTCGATATATCCTCCAACTTCCCCATTCCAGTCAAGTAATTCAACCTTTTCGATCAGATCATCATCTCTCAGGGTCAGCTTTGTCCGTGCAGTATCCATTATTTCACCGGCTTCATATACATCAGTTATTCTGATCTTCTGGCTATTATAATATACCCGTCCGTATTCGGTATCAACAGTAATCCACTGATAACTATAAGACTTATAAAACAGGCTGTCTTCATCTGCCACCCTGTGATAGTAAGGATATCCGTATTCAACCTCATCTTCAGGCTCAAACCATGATTTGGGATAAGCATAATACATATACTGCGAACCTGACATGCCATAATAGGAATAATAAGTATACATTCCCGTTTCTTCAGCATCTTCTTCAACATAATAACTACCCTCGTAAGTATCCAGATATTCCCATGTATAGGAATAAGATTCTACAGTAGAATAATCGAAATCAGCATGCATTGATTTTTCAATAGCTATTGCCATAGGGGTTTCATCAGCATAATTATTTTGCAGGTCCATAATATTTATCACATTACCGTACCCGTCAGGAAGATTAATAAGTGCCTGTACCATACGGTTCTGGTCGTCATAGCTCAGGTTAGCAAGTGTAACATCGCCTACAGTCATTGAGGCAATTCCATAGTCACCTGTCAGTGTTCCGGAAAGATAGGTTGTACTCCCGTTGCTCAGCACTGTATACTGTTTAGTCGTACCATCCGAGAAAGTAACCGTTATCACGCCTGTTGCGTTATCTATCTCAAAATCAACCACGCGGTTAGGTATTACGTCAGACGGAACAGTTACGGTAGATGTACTGCCATCGCCATAGGTAACAACCAGGTTGCTGCCCTGAAATTCCATGCTTGCAAGATCAGTAGCTTCCAGGTTGGCAACCTTATCTTTCAGGTCGTCAATATCCTTCTGCAGGTCATCGGTACAGCCAAGCATAAGAAGGCCAAACGACAGGAATAAATAGATAAATTTTTTCATCATAATTGTATTTTAAATGGTTAGGAAATTTCTTTTACGGTGTTGTTTAAACATATTGTTGTACGTAATAAACCAGCCAGTGTTACATTTATTGCTACAAACTTAACAAAATTTTCAGCAGACAATTATTAATTATATATTAAAAAAACATAACATATTCTTAACCTGCTGATATACATTTTCTGCTGTAAAGCCGAACTTTTCATCGAGCACCTCATAGGGGGCCGAATAACCGAAATGCTCCAGGCCCCAGACCTGCCCGTTGTCGCCCGTCAGTCCTTTAAGCGTTACAGGTAATCCTGCAGTAAGGCCGAACCGTGGGATGCCCGGAGGCAGGACAGCTTCCCTGTACTCCCCGGGTTGACGCCTGAACAGGCCTTCGGAAGGAACAGAAACAATCCTGGCATTGATATTATCCCTCTTCTTAAGCAATTCAGCTCCCTCAACCAGTGTACTCACTTCAGAACCGCTGGCAAGCAGAACGACATCAGGTCTGCCAGGAGTATCGGCAACTATATATGCTCCGTGCCCGGCAGCGCCGGCAGCGCCGTACCTGTTCCCTGCAGAAGGAAGACGGGGAATATCCTGTCTGGATAAAATAAGGGCTGTCGGCGAACCTGTATTTTCAAGAGCCATCTTCCAGCATACAGTCGTCTCGTCAGCATCGGCAGGGCGCAATACCAGCATACTGCTTTCTCCCTTGTGATTCTTAAGGTGTTCCAGTAATCTTATCTGTGCTTCATGTTCAACAGGCTGATGTGTGGGACCATCCTCTCCCACCCTGAAAGCATCATGAGTCCATATATATTTTACAGGCAGCCCCATAAGCGCTGCCAGCCTTACAGCAGGTTTCATATAATCGGAAAAGACAAAAAAGGTACCGCATGCAGGAATAACCCCCCCGTGCAATGCCATGCCGTTCATTAATGCAGCCATTGTAAGTTCGGAGACACCTGCCTGAAGGAACTTACCGCTGAAGTCACCTTTACTCATCACCCCGGTTTTTTTCAGGTATCCGTCTGTTTTATCCGAATTTGCAAGGTCGGCTGATGACACTATCATATTATCAACCTTATCGGCAAGGAAAGATAATACCGCAGATGAAGCAGCCCTGGTGGCCGCGCCTTCTTTCTGCTGAATTTCACTGAAGTCTATTCCGGGTATCTTACCTGAAAAAAACGTTTCAAGCTTAGCTGCCAGATCCTTATTACGTGATGACCATTTATCTTCCTCATCCCTGAATAGCTTAACCTGTCTTCTTTTTTCATCAAGAATACCATCATACATATCTTTTACATCATTGAAAATCATGAAAGGATCATTTATATCCCCCCCAAGATTTTCCAGGGACTTTTCAAATGAAGCGCCCGCTTTGCTAACAGGTTGACCATGCGTGGATGTCTTCCCCTCAAATGGTCTTCCCTCATCATCAACCAGCCCTTTCCCCATAATAGTCTTCCCAATGATAAGGCTCGGACGGCTCTTTTCTCTCAAAGACTCATCAAAAGCCTTACGTATCTGATCATGATCGTGCCCGTTAATCTCAGTCACATGCCATCCCCACGACCTGTATTTGGATGCTGTATCTTCCGAACTGACTACATCCGTTCCGGTTGATAACTGTATATCATTGCTGTCATAAAACATTATAAGGTTGCCCAGTCCGAGGTGGCCCGCTATTCTGCCTGTTCCCTGCGATATCTCTTCCTGTATCCCGCCGTCGGAAATATATGTATATATGGTATGAGCCATCCACTCTCCGAAACGATCAACGAGAAAACGCTCTGCTATAGCTGCACCTGCTGCATTGGTATGTCCCTGTCCGAGAGGACCGGAAGTATTCTCAATACCCATTACCGGATCGGCTTCCGGATGACCCGGTGTAACACTGCCCCACTGCCTGAAATTCCTTATATCATCTGCTGAGTACAGTCCGCAAAGATACAAAACGGAATATAGCATAGGCGACATATGACCCGGATCGAGGAAAAACCTGTCCCTGTGTATCCATCCCGGCTGGTCAGGATCAAACCTCAGATATTCGGAAAAAAGAATATGAATGAAATCTGCGCCACCCATCGCTCCTCCGGGATGACCGGATTTTGCATTTTCCACCATTGCCATGGATAATACCCTGATATTGTCGGCTGCCCTTAAATTAATGTCCGTTGCCATATTTTACAAATGATTTAAATATATCTGGCAAATGTATAAAAAATAAGAGTATCCATAAATGTGTTCCTGATTATATGCCGGTAACTGCAGCATTCCGGCTTAATTATATAAAAGAGTATAAATTGTTTCCGTCATTTTTTTTAGATTTGTATAAAAATCATTAATTGAGAAGGGGTATTAAGATAAAGGCAAGTATTCTCCTGTTAGCATGGTCGGTTATTTTCCTCCACGGGTTGATCCCTCATAACCATCATGATATACAAGCCTGTACCTGTCATAATATTTGCCACCCTGACCATACGGACAATTATTCTTATAGTGGAGAGGATCATAGTGTTAAAGAGTTCAAAAACATTAATCATGATATTCACAAGGAGGGACTTATCTGTCATTTTAAAACAGTATTCACAGATGTTCCGGGCCTGAGTCATATCTTCATAAATGAGTCGTCCTGTCTGTATATACCCGTTCTCTCTGTAAAAAAGATAAGGAACTGTTTTCCCGTCCATGGCATACTCCTGATGTCTGAATATGACCTTATGCCTTTAAGGGCGCCTCCTTCTGCCTGAAAATCACATTGATAACATATTCTGTTTAAGTCTGGTCCAACCTGAAAAGGTTGATCAGTATTCTTGTATATAAATCAAACCTTTAACAATGAAATTATTTATTACAATAATTATATCCGCTTTTTTGGTATTACCCATGTCCTGCAAAACCGGCTTAAATACTGAATCTGGAGACAATGCCACAGAGACAGGTCATGAAGAAGGGGGTCACGAACATAGCGCTCATGCCAGCGATCTTAAACACGACCATGAAAATACGGGCGAACACACAGAGATTACAACTGTTGAGCCCGGAATTTTTAGTTTTATTTATAAAACCAGTGGTCAGGTACTGACCGGTAATAAGGATGAGGTTATTATTTCTGCTGCTTCAAACGGGATAGTAAGCTTTACAGGTCATCTATTATATCCCGGTGTCGAAGTTGTTAACGGGCAGTCGCTGTTCTTCATATCAGGTCAGAATATGACTGATTATAATACCGGAGTAGATTTCTCCAAAACCGAATCGGCTTACCTGGCAGCCAGGGAGAATTACGAGAGAGCAGCCAGGCTTATATCAGATAAGCTTATAACTCAGCCGCATTATCTTCAATACAGGCAGTTATATGAAGAGACAAAAGCTGAGTATGATAATTACAAAAAGACTATAAGCGGGAACGGCAATATGATCTCATCACCTGTATCAGGCTATATAAAGGACCTTTTTATCAGAGAAGGACAAATGGTAAATACAGGTGAAAGGCTTGCCTCTGTCATAACTGAACATAACATGGTGCTTAAAGCAGATATCCCTCCCACTGCACCTGGCATCATGGATAATATCACAGCTGCAAACTTCACAACAGGCTACAGCCCTGAGATATTCTCAACTGATGAAATGAACGGAGATATTATCTCTTACGGAAAAAGCACCGGTGAAAACTCATTCTATATACCACTGTTTTTCAGTATAGATTATAGTGATAAGCTTATCCCGGGAACATTTGCGGATGTGTGGCTCATCGGCGATACAATAAAAGGAGCAATCACCATACCGAATACTGCGCTTATGGAGGAATTCGGCAATATATATGTCTTCAGGGAAAATGACCACGGGGAATATGAAAAAATATTCATTGAAACGGGTTACAGTAACGGAAAGGTAACGCATGTGCTCAAAGGGATCGGAGCAGGTGACCGGATAGTAACAGGCGGAACCTACCGCGTTAAATTATCCATGCAGTCGACAGGCATACCCGGCTCTCACGGACATAACCACTAAAACAGTACATTATGCTGAACAAAATAATATATTTCTCGCTCAGGAACAGGATCACCATACTGATCTCTGCAATCCTGCTATTACTATCGGGCCTCTATGTAGCAAATAACATGGACATCGATGTTTTTCCCGAGCTGACTGCGCCTACTGTGGTGGTAATGACTGAAGCCCCCGGCATGGCACCTGAAGAAGTAGAAAGACTGGTAACCTTCCCTGTCGAAACGGCCGTTAACGGTTCAACAGGCATAAGGAGGGTGAGATCAAGCTCCTCCATGGGCCTCTCTATAGTATGGGTTGAGTTTGACTGGAAGACAGATATATATCATGCACGCCAGACAGTGACAGAAAGAATGATACAGGTTAGCAGCGAACTGCCGCAATCTGCGGGTAAACCAGTACTTGCCCCACAGTCGTCACTGCTGGGGGAAATGATGATACTTGCTCTTGATTCGGATTCAGTAAACAGTATGGATCTCAGGACATTTGCGGAATGGAACCTGCGACCCAGGCTTTTGTCAATACCCGGTATTGCCCAGGTAACAATTATCGGAGGCGAATACAAGGAGTACCAGGTACTGGTCGATCCTTTTAAAATGAGATTTTATGATGTGAGCATGAACGAAGCAGAATCGGCCTGCACAGGGCTTAACCAGAATTCGTCAGGAGGCTTCATAAATGAGTACGGTAATATGTACAATATAAGGGGAATAGCACGTACCAGTAATATTGATGAGATGGGTAATGCTGTCATAAAGACCCATAACGGTATGCCTGTAAGGCTTAAAGACGTGGCAGAGATAAAAACGGGGCATTCGCCGGTAATAGGAACAGGATCCTATAATGCCCGTAATGCAGTATTACTGAATATTGTTAAACAACCCGGAATAAATACGGTGAAAATCACAAAAGAAATACGGAATACAATTGTTGAAATAGAAGCAGCCGCCCCGGGTGATATAAGAATACACAGTGATATATATAATCAGGCCGATTTTATTAATATCTCTGTCAGGAATGTACTGAAAGCTCTGATAGAAGGAGGATTCTTTGTGGTAATAATCCTGTTCATCTTCCTGCTTAATGCACGAACGACTTTAATATCCCTTATTGCCATTCCCCTGTCATTATTATCCTCGATCCTTGCCCTCAGGCTGATGGGATATACAATAAATACGATGAGCCTGGGCGGCATGGCCATAGCCATAGGCTCTCTTGTCGATGATGCAATTATAGATGTTGAAAATGTATATAAGCAACTGCGAAAGAACGCCGTGGCAGACAGGGATAAAAAAAGGCCTGTTATGGAAGTCATTTATGATGCATCCACCGAGATAAGGCCTTCGATATTAAATGCCACCGTAATAATAATAATAACATTCATCCCTCTGTTCTTTCTTGAAGGGATGGAAGGAAGAATGCTCAAACCGCTGGGTATCTCATTCATCGTATCGCTAATGGCTTCTCTTCTGGTAGCAATTACTATTACACCCGTTCTATGCAGCTACCTTCTGAATAATGAGAAAAGACTGGTCAAAAGAGCAAAAGGTTCATGGATGGAAAGAAACCTTACAGGCTTATACAGAAAGACACTTCGTTACAGCCTCTCCAGAAATAAAGCCGTTATAACAATAGCTGCAATACTTCTTGGCGCTGCCCTCTTGCTTACGACAGGCTTCGGAAGTACTTTTCTCCCTCCCTTCAATGAAGGGGCTCTGTCTGTAAACCTGACCGCAAAACCGGGAATATCGCTTGAGGAATCATCAAAGCTGGCAGCAGAAGCAGAAAGAATGCTGCTTTCAATGCCGGAAATAACATCTCTTTCCAGGAAAACGGGAAGAGCTGAAATGGCAGAACATTCATTTGCGGAAAATGTATCGGAACTGGATATCCCCTTTACACTAAAGAGCCGGAGCAGGGAAGAATTTCTGGCTGCTCTGAGAGCAGTCCTGAATGAACTGCCGGGAGTAAATGTGGAAGTGGGACAGCCTATAACTCACAGGATGGATCATATGCTCTCCGGAACAAGCGCTAATATTGCCATAAAAATATTCGGCAACGACCTTAACAGTCTTTATAATGTTGCAAATTATATAAAATCAGAAATAAGCAATATAACCGGTATAGGAGACATCAGCGTTGAGCAACAGGTGGAATCCCCCCAGATACGCATAATGGCAAAAAGGGATATGCTGGCAAGATACGGAATACCGGTAAACACTTTCACGGATTTCGTTAGCACCGCGCTGAACGGCAAAACCATGTCGGACGTCTTTGAAGAGGAAAAACGCTTCCCTCTTGTATTGAGATATAATGAAGAATCACGAAATAATATATCGTCCATAAAAAATGCCATGATAGATACAGAAGACGGTAAAAAAGTACCGCTCTCTTTTGTGGCAGACATAGAATCCCTTTCAGGTCCGAATATTATAAACAGGGAAAATGTACAACGTAAGATAGTGGTATCTGTAAATGTTGCAGGCAGGGATGTAGGCAGTGTGGTAAAAGATATTAAAGACAGGATAGATGAACATGTTACGCTTCCTGATAATTACAGCATTGAATACGGGGGCCTGTTTGAAAGTGCCGGGAGGGCTTCGCGCCGGCTTCTCTTTACTTCCATCCTTGCCATCCTGCTTGTATTCATGATATTATACCAGGAATTCCGGAATTCAAAACTGGCAGCCATCATCCTGCTTAATCTGCCTCTGGCACTCATAGGGGGTGTTTTTGCAATATGGTTTACAACCCCTGTTATCAGTATTCCTACTATAATAGGATTTATTACCCTGTTTGGCGTTGCCACACGCAACGGGCTGCTTCTGATTTCACGTTACGAAGCGCTGTCAGGGAAGGTTAAAGGTCTGAAGGGAAAAATAATACAGGGCTCATCCGACAGGCTGAACCCTATAATGATGACAGCCCTGACTGCAGCCCTTGCCCTGATACCTCTGGCTGTGGGAGGCGATAAACCGGGAAACGAGATACAAAGCCCGATGGCTGTAGTAATACTCGGCGGTTTACTGTCATCAACACTACTTAATATATATGTTATCCCTTCAGTGTATTTTCTAATATATTCCAAAAAAGAAAAAGATGAATAAACTAATACTTATGTTCATATTATTTTTTGTTACTTATGAATTATTTCCACAGGATGTCGAACAGTTTATCCTGACCGTAAAGGAGTGCCATCCCGGCATTATTGCGGGAAAGAAACAGCTCGTATCCAAAGAAGCAGAATACCGGACCGGTAATACACCGCCTGATCCTGAGGTCAGTATCGGGTATTTCCCGGGTATACCTTCAACCGCCGGAGAAAAGATCACATGGTCAGTATCGCAGTCTTTTGATTTCCCCTCCACTTATACAAGGACCAGAAAACTGAAGAAGAATGAGTATGAAGAGGCTGTTCTGGAATATGATTATTCCACCCTTATTCTTCTCCAGGAAGCCCGGTCGAAAGCTATTGAGTACATAGCGCTGGAAAAAAAAATCAATATTTGCAGTGAAAGGCTGGAACATCTGCAGAATATAGAACGTTCCTGTAAAAAGCTGATTGATCAGGGTGAGGCAACAATTATTGAATACAATAAAGCCAGGTTGTCTGTTACAGGTATGGAAAACAAGCTGCAGGAATACCGTGCGGAAAGAGATATGACCGGATCTTACCTTAACCTTATCAGTAATAATAATGCTGCTATATTGGATAGCGCTGATTACCCGCTATTTAAAGACCCTGATATCGAACATCTCCTTGCAGAAAAAAGAGATGTATTCCCTGTCTTCGGCATAGCTGACAAACAGCTTGAGATAACACAGGATAATATTAATCTTGCGTTGTCAGGGCGCCTGCCGGAACTGAAACTGGGGTTTGCCTCCGAAATAGTAGCCGCCACTCAGTATACCGGTCCTACAATAGGGATGACGCTACCACTGTGGAAAAATAAAGGCAAGGTAGAAGCAGCAAAAGCAAAAAAGGAATTGTACGCTGTAAAATATGATAATACGATGATGATTGTTGAAAATGAGATAAGAAGTAAGTATAACAAATACCTCTCCGTAAGAGACAGGCTGGAGACACTAAGGGAAAGATTAAAAAAATATGACCCTGAAAGAAATCTGTACAAGGCACTGGAAGAAGGAGAAATTACTATTATAGAGTATTTTACCGAGCTGTTTGCTTATTATGAATCAAAAGACAGGCTTATTGACCTTGAAAAGGATTATTATTTACTGCTTTCGGAATTATATGATCATTTCCCCGGAATGAATATTGTACATAATTAGTACATTCACAAAAAAAGCATAATCATTGCATGATAAAACATGATAACCTTAATGACAAATAATATTGTATTGTAATGCTAAAAATTGTTACAACTGATGACGGATCCGATACACTATATGTATCCGGGCTTGATGAGCATTATCATTCAAAGTTCGGAGCCCTCCGGGAATCAAAGCATATATTTATCGAATCAGGATATAAAACAAGCGCAGCAAATCCGGTCAGTATCTTTGAAATGGGTTTCGGAACAGGACTGAATGCATTACTGACCCTTTGTGAATCGATCAGCGACAAGCGCGTAGTCGAATATGTTGCTGTGGATAAGTACCCTCTTCCGGAAGAGTTGTATTCAAGGCTTAATTACGGCAGCTATGTGGCAGCAGACAACCGGGAATATTTTAAGCTCATACACAGTTGCAGATGGGGAGTCACGTGCAGGCTTACAGGAACATTCAGTCTTATGAAGATCGAAACCGATATTATGGATTTCGTTCCTGAAAGAAAATTTGATATAATATATTTTGATGCATTTGGCCCGGAAAAACAACCTGAATTGTGGTCATTTGACATATTGAAGCTTATGGCTTCCTTAATTCAGGAGGGTGGAATACTGGTTACTTATTCAGCTAAAGGACAGTTAAAGAGGGATCTGATATCCCTGGGTTTCAAAGTTGAACACCTTCCCGGACCGCCGGGAAAAAAACAGATAACCAGGGCAGTAAAATCAGCATGAATAATTTTCACATTTCTTTAACTCTTAATAAAAACAGAAAGTATTATCTTAGCACAAGTTTTAACCAAAAAAACAAAAGTAAATGAGACTCAATGCTTTGATACTGATTGTTGCATTCGGAGTGATGGCAGGCGCCTGCTCAAACAACGGAGTAAGTAACCTGAAGCCCAGGACACAGGACGATTCACTGTCTTATGCACTGGGCGTGGATATTTACCATAACCTTAAGAAAAACAATAACCTTGAAGTCGATCCCTTGTTCATGGCCAAAGGGATGAAGGATGCGGAAGAGGGTAATTCGATCTTTATTGATGTGGCTGCAAGCGGATATATAATGATGGTCATGCAGGAGCGCCAGGAAAAAGCTATTGAAGAACAATTCAAAGACTATCTTACTGAAAATGAAGCCTTTTTAGACAACAACAGTAAGGAAGAAGGGGTAATAATGACTGAATCGGGACTGCAGTACAAGGTACTGAAAATGGGTGACGGTCCTAAACCGGGGTCTAAAGATACTGTACTGGTACATTATACAGGCAAGCTCATCGACGGTACGGTTTTTGACAGTTCATATGACAAGGATGAGCCGGCCCAGTTCAGAACAAACGCTCTGATAAAAGGCTGGTCCGAAGGTTTGCAGCTTATGCCCGTAGGTTCGAAATTCATGTTCTATGTTCCTTATGACCTGGGCTATGGCAGCAGGGGTGCAGGGCAGACAATCAAACCATTCTCAACACTTATTTTTGAAGTTGAACTGCTTGACATAGTAAAAAAATAGATTAATGATTGCTGAAATATATACATCAAAAGGTATACTGGAAGTCGATCTGTATGAAGATGATGCACCAGGTACGGTAGATAATTTTGTCACACTGGCCGGTAATGGTTTTTATGACGGCCTTGCTTTTCACCGTGTGATCCCTGACTTTGTAGTCCAGGGAGGATGCCCATACTCAATTGATATGACAGACCCCAGGCTTGGTACCGGAGGACCCGGTTATACAATTAAATGCGAGCTTGATGGCGACAGGCAGTACCACGACCGCGGAGTGCTGTCAATGGCTCATGCCGGCAGGGATACAGGAGGATCGCAGTTTTTCATATGCCTTAACAAAAAAAATACAGCCCACCTTGACAGGAAACATACATGCTTTGGAAAAATAAGGAAAGGGATTGAAGCAATAGATGATATTAACCAGGGAGACAGTATCGAAAAAATTATTATCAAAGAGGAATAAAAAATGCCGTTTGAATTATCAGGAAAAATAATTGATGTTGGCCCGGTTCAGCAAAAGGGAGAGAGTTTCAGAAAAAGAGAATTCGTGCTGGAAGTTACGGACTCAGGAAGCTCAGGCCGGGAATTCGTGGATTATATAAAATTCCAGTGTGTCCGTGACAGGACCGATATCATCGATGAGAGCTTCCTCAATGAGAATATTAAAGTATCATTCAATATCAAGGGTAATAAGTGGGAAAGAGACGGTAAAGTGAGCTACTTTACCAATCTGGATGCATGGAGAGTTGAAAAGGCAGATAAAGGAGCAACACCTGATGATGATATCCCTCCTCCTCTTCTCGACGATATACCTCCTGAAAATGAAGAAATGGACGATCTGCCGTTCTAGGACGCAGTCTTCAGTCGGCAGTCTTCAGTCGGCAGTCTTCAGTCGGCAGTCTTCAGTCGGCAGTCTTCAGTCGGCAGTCTTCAGTCGGCAGTCTTCAGTCGGCAGTCTTCAGTCGGCAGTCTTCAGTCGGCAGTCTTCAGTCGGCAGTCTTCAGTCGGCAGTCTTCAGTCGGCAGTCTACTATGTTAATTGGTGTATTAGTTAATTTGTTAATTAGTAGGTATTTAATACTATTTAAACCCATTCTAAACTTTTATAAACTTTTCTCAACCCTTTCGTCTCCTGCCTTTTGCCTCTTTTATTCCACGGTTACACTTTTTGCCAGGTTTCGTGGCTGATCGACATTACAGCCTCTGAGCAGTGCCATATAATAAGCGAACAATTGCAAAGGGACAACCGACAGCAACGGTGTTACAATATCAGGAACCTGAGGCACTCTTATTATATCATCGACGAGCTCATCGGCGCTGTTATCATCATCGGGGACTATTGCAATGACCTTTCCCTGCCTGGCTTTTATCTCCTTGATGTTTGACATCATTTTAGGCCTGCTTTCCCTGTCGGTCAGCACAACCATTGTCGGGAAATTATAATCTATCAGTGCAATAGGTCCGTGTTTCATCTCTGCCCCCGGATAACCTTCGGCATGAATATAACTTATCTCCTTAAGTTTCAGCGCACCTTCCAGTGCGGTAGGAAAATTAAGGCCTCTCCCCAGGAACAGGAAATTATTACTTAATGCATATTTTGAAGCAAGTTCTGAGATGATGCCGGTATTATTAAGCACTGCTCTCATAGCTTCGGGGACAAGCAGAAGGGCTTCATCCATCTCACCGGCTTTAATACCGTTACCCCTTATCCCCGCGAGTAAAGCAGTAAGCCTTGATAACTGTACTATCTGTGCCGTATAAGCTTTTGTCGATGCAACGCCTATTTCATCACCGGCTTCCAGGTATATCTGAAAATCGGTTTCCCTGTCCAGTGTTGAATTTCTCACATTAAGCAATGACATGGTATACGCACCCGCCTCCCTTGCCAGTTTGTTGCCTGCTATGGTATCAGCAGTCTCTCCCGACTGGGATATTGAAATTACCAGATCATCTTTCTCTATTACCGGATCCCTGTACCGGTATTCGGAAGCATATTCAGCATTAACCGGTATGCGAACATGCTTCTCAATAAGATATCTTCCTATAAGGCCGGCATGCCAGGAAGTACCGCAGCCAAGAATAGTAACACGCCTGATATGCGGTAATATTGAGCTTAGTGATTCGCCGGAAGATGTTTTTCCGTTAATGATAAGATCGTTGGCAACCATTTCCGTAATAATCTGTGGTTGTTCATAGATCTCCTTGAGCATAAAATGATTAAACCCGGAAAGGTCAGGGCTTTTTTTCCTGGCCGTAAAGTTTTTTATCACAGGTTCTTTTTCATTTCCCGATCCGTCGTAGGATAATATACCTGTAGTCTGGTCGGCAATAATAATGTCGTTATTATCAGGGAAGATGAACCTGTCGGTATAATCAGAAACAGCATATATATCAGATGCAACATAATAACCGGTGTCGTCTATTCCCATGATAAGGGGACTGTCTTTGCGGCATATGGTTATCCTCCCCGGCCTGTCGCGTTCGACAATAGCCAAGGCATAGCTTCCTTCAACCTTTTCAAATGTTCTTACCAGGGCTTTTAACAGGTCATTATCAAAACGATCATATTCATAATCAATAAGGTTCAGCAATACTTCAGTATCCGTATCGCTTATAAAGGAATAACCCTTGTCTTTCAGATGCGATTCAATATGAGATGCATTTTCTATTATACCGTTATGCACAAGTACCAGCTTGCCGGACGATGAGGTATGCGGGTGGGCGTTTATCTCAGTGGGCTCGCCATGCGTAGCCCATCTTGTATGGGCAATACCTGTTGTGGAATCCAGATTAGCCGGCAGTAATTCTACCAGTTTGCTTACCTTGCCGGGGCTCTTAATAACCCTGAGGCTTCCATTATGTATAGCTATACCTGCACTGTCGTAACCCCTGTATTCAAGTTTCTGCAAACCGTCAATCAGTATATCTTTCACCTGTCTTTTTCCTGTATATCCTATTATTCCACACATTTTACTAAACTTTTACTTTTTCTAATCCTGATATTATCTCTTCTCTCAGCTTTTTCTTATTCTCCATATGTTCCCTTATGGAAATGACCATCTGGTTGGTCTCAAATTCACCGCGTACGGATTCAAAATCAAGTTCCTTATCACTTTCCTCCCCGTCAATACCAAAACCTGTCCGCTTCAGCAATGAAAATTCATTATTTGCATCATTATACAGATATTCATCTATTTTGAGAACAGCATCCAGCCACATATCAATAATACCTGTCAGTTCCCCCTTGCTGTAGTCTGTTATCTTCTTTCCCGTAAATGATTCAAAGGCATCATATGCCCAGGTCCATTCATAGTTATAATAGTTATTATGAATTGAGATAAAATGTGAATTTATCTCCTCGATAGTAGTAATCCTTTTGTTTTCTATTAGTTTAAGTATTTTTTCCAACGCATCAGCCGGGCATATCAAGCCCGAAAGATCGATCCATCTTCCCGATCCGACCGGGGTATCCTTTTCCAGGGCTTTTCTCAGTCCGTCCATACTATCGAACTGTTGCTGATGCAGTCGGGTAATAAGGGAATTACCGAGAAATTTATAAATAGCAAGTTCGTACATATTTATACCCTTCTCAAGTGCATCTTTTCTGATCTTCATCCGCTGCCATGTATACATTCCGGCATCTTCCACCGATGTTTTCTTCAGGTTAAGCAGTATCTCCCTTCCCGATATCATCTTCTGTACAGTATAAGGGCTAAGCAGGTTAAAATTGATCTGGTCAAGTTTATTATGTCCTTTTCTTCTGTCACGCCTGGGCCATTTTTTCGAATCCCTTATAGTACCTATGCTTTTGAGATTAACTGCCGGTACAAGTATGCTCTCATCATTCCTTTCTATAAGATAAGAGAACGGGAAAAGCGAAGTATCGGAATGCTTGTAATGCCTGCCCATAATCAGGGAGAAAGCCCCCACGTGGCTTGGCCATAACAGGTATGAGTCGCTTGTGGTCTTCACTCCGCGTTCAACAACGCCCTGGTGTATAGGGCCGAGTTTGTAAAGATGGTTACTCTGATTTGATCCGCTCCCTGCATTCAGGAATGAAAATAACCCGGCAATCAGAAGAGTCGATTTATGATGTGTTACAGTATAAGGGCCTGCAAAGATCGAACAGGCTTCACCATGAAAACCCTGACAGTTGGCAAAGAACAGGGAGTCAACGGCAGAATAATGCTTGCTCAGTATACAACCCTGCCCTATGAAACACCTGGAAATGATCGTGGCATCATTTATCTCTGAGCCTGAGCAAACGATAAAATCATCCATGATAACTCCTTCACCGATATGTACAGGGTCTTCGTAAGAACTGTTGATGCTTCCGTTAAAGAGCTTCTGAACTCCCTCCAGACGCGCAGCCCGTCCTATTTTAACATTCCTGATGCTACCACAATTGAGAATGGTTGCTCCCTTGCTTACCCTGCCTGTATTATCGGAGATATATTCAACATAATCGCTTATCAGTCCTTCTATTTCTTTTACCAGTTTCTTCCTGTGACGATACATACTGAGGATATAGGCAAGATGCGTTGTCAGATGATCAAAGATGATAACCTCCCTGCCTCCTTCTTCACTTATACAGGCAACACGTATACCGTTCCCGAAAGAAGTGCTTTCCTCTACTGCCATAATATCCACATTATGGATTATCACATCCTTCTCAATATGATAATTGGAAATATAACTGCCGATATTATGTATCAGCGCATTATCTTCCACAACACAATTATTTAACCATGAGTTATATATCCCGGTCTTTAATACCACTCCCCCGTAGAGGTGTACTTCACTGCCAAATGACCCCAGTTTATTATATCCGGAAAAGTGCGAGTTCTTTATATTGTCAGCCCTGAAGCCCGGAGCTACTTCAATAAGCTCCCAGTTATCCGAGTTGCATCCCTGCATAATCAACTGCCCTGTTTCCTCACTGGATAATTTTCTGTATTTGATTCCGGTCGAAGCAGGTTTTTGCATTACATTACATTTTCTTTGCCTGCAAAAATAAGTCAATAAACCGGATAGTCAACAATACACAACCTAATAAAAACATAACAACAAAATATAAATACCTAACATATTATATATTATATTACTGTTTTATTGCATATTAATATATACATATAACATATCATTACTCTGATAATTTTAGAGAAAAACCTAACTTTATATTCCGGCTATAAACTCTGTTAGTCTGTCATTTCTGCTCAGTCTGAGTTTCTTCCTAAGTCTGACCCTGCTGATCTCGGCACTTTGCGGTGTGATATTCATCAGTCCTGCGATCTCTTTGGTTGCAAGTTGCAATCTCAGGTAACTGCATAACCTGAGGTCCTTTGTTGTAAGAGAAGGAAATTTAGCTCTCAGCCTGTTGAAAAAACCCGGGTGTATTTTTTCAAAATGAAGCATAAAATTATCCCAGTTATCGGTTGATAGAAGAGTACTGTTTATATGGTCGACCATTTTTCCGAACATAGGCTTATCTTTTTCATCGCAGTTCTTAATATATGCCGTCAGGTTTGTTTTTATATATTGCAGTGTCTCATTTTTATTCGACATTACCAGAAGCTGGCTTACAAGCTCCCTGTCCTTGTCCTCTATCTCCCTTTTATACCTATCTCGTATTCTTGCATCGCTCGCTTTTCCGTCCGAGAGGTCCTTAACTTCACCCAGTGCCTGCATCAGCCTTGTAACATCATTTACCGAAGCTATTTGACCCAGATACTTACCGCGGTTATTGTATACTGCCCTGCAGTTGATCTCGCACCATCTTATCTGTTTGGTACGGGTAAGTATCCTGAAGTTAAGCGACTGCCGGATATCAACAAAGCCAAGTGTGTCTGATAAAAACTTTCTGAATTCCTCCAGGTCGGCCGGGTAAATTATATCGTCCAGCAATCCGGGATTGTTTATCAGCTCTCCCGCAGCATAGCCTGTAATATTCTGACAGGAAGGAGAGACATATTCGAAATTACCGTCGGGTTTGATCCACATCTCCCAGTCATGAGCATATTCCGCCAACAGTTTATACCTGTTGAGGTACTGTCCTGTCTCTTCAAGCCTGGACTTCAAATCCATATTATCCTGCTGAAGCTTATGCCCGGCTTTTTCAAGTTCTTCTATCTTGCTCATTAACCTAACATTATCATTCATAACAACAAATATCACCAGCTTTATCAACTATATATCAGACCATTAATATAAGAACTTTTTTTCATGTAAACATAACATTTTTTATAAAAAGGCTGTAGAGGCTAAGCTAAGTGCTTAACGCTTAGAGCTTAGAGTAAAGCACTAAGCGCTGAACGCTAAAACGTTAAACGCTGAACACATAGATATTAGAGACTGGGGATCAGGGACTAGGCGGAAGGTTGAATCGTTGAAGAGTGTAATTGTTGAAAGGAGTAGCCTTTTTGTCCCGGTTAAACGATTTAACGGTTTAACTTTTAAACGAATAATTTATTTTCACTGCAGTGTACACGATGTATCACGGTGACACACGGGAAAAAAAGTAAATAGTGAACAGTGAGAAACTTAAAAGGTTGAGAAAGTTGAGAATGAGTTTTAATGACTAACGACAAACTTAATTAAACATACCTCCCTTCAGGTTATTAATTGTTCCAGTATTCCAGTATTCCACTGTTCCATCATTGCTCGCCCCCACCGGCCACAATCGCTTGACTCTTAACACTTATTACTTAGGTTCTTTGTGTCAATCAGTGACACTTTCATTGTTTCCTGCTCAAAGATCGTAAACGGGAAACAGAGAGTCATAAAAGCTATACGCATATGTTTTTCATTATTATAAGTCTTTGGGGTTATATAGTTAATCCCGAAATGCTTTAAAAAGAGTCAGGCATAAATATTTATATTTTTTTGATCTGTTAATCATCTGTTTATATTGCACTTGCACAAGCAACAACACTCCTGAAGTCTATATATAGTTCTATAAAATCCTTATCCCGGGATAAATGATAAATATATTTTCATAAAGAAATTAATGAGGTAGAGAAATATAAAACCAATCGCTATGAATAATCTAACCAGGCAACCACTAAAAAATACATTTTTCTTATTAAGAATAGTAATATTACTCTTACTAATATTACTCCCGGCAAATAAAAGCAGAGCTCAATTTTATGAAGGAGCATTAGCCCTGCCTCCAACCCCGGAAGCCATGAATTTAATCAAATATGAAGATATTCCTGTTTCTTATTATACAGGTATTCCTGATATAACAGTTCCTATTTTCAATATAGAAGAAAAATCATTAAATGTTCCGGTTTATTTATCTTATCATGCAGGAGGGATAAAGGTAGACGAGATTGCGTCATGGGTTGGACTGGGTTGGTCTTTAAATGCCGGAGGGATGATATCAAGAACCGTTATTGGTTTATCAGATGAATCGCCAAACGGGTATTATTATTCAGCTGCTTTTGATGATGGAAATTTTCAACCTGAGAGCTTAATTAATTTTTATAATTATTTACCTGACGACGATTTTCTGGAAGATGTTGCACGAGGATTAATTGATACGGAACCTGATATTTTTTATTATAATTTCCTTGGTTACCGTGGCAAGTTTTGCTTTGATGGGAACGGAGGCATTATTGTTATTCCTACAGAAAAAATAAAAATAACTCCTACTATTTCTTCAGGTAATATTATTTCCTGGGAAATTGTTACTCCTGATGGTATTATTTATACATTTGGAGACAGTACATATTTTGACAGGATAGAGTCAAAAACCTATACTGCAGGTAATCCAATACCTGAAATACATCAACCTCATAATTCGACATGGTATCTGACAAAAATTTATGACCCGAATAAGGACCAGACAATAAATTTTACATATGCCTGGAAACCATATACTTACAATCTGGCGCCGTCATATTCTGTTATGTGGAACTTTCTGACTAATTCTTATTTACAAGATGGCAGCCAAACAATTTGTGCAAAAGAATTGAAATTGGAATACTCCGTTAGTGGATACAGGTTAAGTGGAATAGAATCAGATAATTGCCTAATTGAATTTAAAGCTAATACAACCAGAAGTGATTTTGTGACACGAAACCAACTTGATGAAATTTATATAATAGATAAACATTATAATGATACAATTAAAGAAGTAAAATTTTATTATTCTTACTTTGATAATGGAGGTGGGTCTTGCTATAATTTACGACTTAGATTAGATAGTATTAATGAAAGAAATAAAAATATTTCTCTTCCACCTTATATTTTTACATATTCTGACATTGAATTACCACATAGATTTTCAAAACAGAAAGACCACTGGGGATATTATAATGGTGCTTCATCTAATGATAACTTAACTTATAATATTCCGACTACAACAATAGGAAGTGGTACTTACCAGGGAACTAACAGAGAACCGGATACATCTTTTATTGAAGCATGCACACTAAAAAAAATAAAATATCCAACAGGTGGTGAAGAAAACTTTAGTTTTGAAGCAAATGATTATTATTATATTGGGGCCAATGCCGGGATAGTTAATATTGAGACAGTTACGGATACTTCATATGTTGAGGTAGGTTCTGATGAATGTGATGAATCATGGCAGGCTGGTGCTCCTACTATTGATACTATTTACATTTCCAAAGGGCAATACCCGGATATTTACTATCGCTTTTCAAGTACAATTGGACCAGAGTTTCATACGGTTTTAAAAATAAAGAATTCTGAAGGTACTGAAATATGGACTAAGTCATTTAGAGATGGCTTACAAGTAGGGTCATGTTTTATAGAGGAAGGAGTTGTATCTACGCATTATCTGTCCGCCGGGGAATATATACTTGAAGCTGAAGCCAGATTTTCAGGCATGTATGGCAAATTAAGAATAGAGTGGGAAGATGAAGTTATATCAATCCGTGATACGTTAAGTTATAGCTCAAATCTGGCATCCGGGTTAAGGATTAAGTCTTATAAAATGGATCCGAAGACTGAGGATGGCAAAATTATCTATAAAAAATTCAACTATCATTTACAATCTGACACACTTCATTCAAGTGGCGTACTATCATTTATGCCAAAATATTATACGTATATTAATTATTATTACGATCCTGCAGTTGGTTCTTATTATCATTATCCAACTGTAGAAGCGACACCTTATGTTAAATTATATTCCTCGAATATATACCCGGGACAGTCAAACGGGAATATGGTAGGATACAGGGAAGTTGAGGTGCTTGAAGGAGTGAGCGGGGAAAATGGACGAACTGTATATAAGTACACTTCTCCTTATTATTATAATGACAGATGTAGCTATTTTTTCTCAAGCCCACTAATTGAATCTTCTGAATGGAAAAGAGGGCATATGACTGAAAAACTAGCATATAATTCAGATGATCAGTTAGTTAGCAAAGACACATTAATATATAGTAATCTTTCAAGTTCAATAAATCGAAAAGTAATCAGGGGATTCAAAGCAGAATATGCATGGAGAGGAATAGCAAAGATAAAGGGAACAGGTTGTATTCCTGGTGGTGTATATTTTACTGACCTGGCTGATTATAATTGTGATTCCTACAAGGTGACTTCTGCATGGCATTACCTCGCTTCTAAAATTAGTTATAAATATTTTCAGCAGGGAGATAATCCTTTTGTGACCAGTGAAGAATATTTGTATGATAATCCGGAACATCAGCAGGTTACCCGGATAGTAACGACAGATAGTAAAGGTGACGAAAAAACAATATACAGGAAATATCCTTTAGATTACAGTACAGGCACCACTGATTTATATGCAAGTGCTGTTACTGACATGAAAAGTGATGACTATTATATGCATAATTATGTAATTGAAGAGTATAAAACAATTAAGCCAAACGGAGATCCAACAGAAACTGTTTCGGAAGGAGCTTTAATAGAATATAATAATTATAATGGTAAAATATTACCAGCCTCTCGGTTTAAGCTAGGTATAAATAATCAATCTCCGTTTAATGAATCGCTTATTAATGGAAGTGGCAATTTTATTTATGATACGGATTATTATAATGAAATAACTGGGATAAACTATAATTCTGAAGGAAATATAATTGAGCTGACGCTGCGTGATGGGATTAAAAAAACATATTTATATGGATATTCCAATAAAAAGATCGTTGCTGTTATTGAGAATGCGGAGTATAAAGATTGTTATTTTAATTCATTTGAGAACACTGATGGCAATAGTGAGATTAATGATAGTTGGACCGGGAAATATAGTCGTGAAACAGCATTTACACATGAATTCAGCAATTTGACAAATGGATATTATTGTCTGACTTATAGAATAAAAGAGAACCCGGATTGGATCTATAATAAGTTGATAGTAAATGTTACTGATGGTTCCTATACTATTAATCTTACCGGACAGATAGATGATCTATGTTTTTATCCTGAAAAAGCAAATATTAAGACATATACTTACGATCCGCTAACAGGGATGACCTCCGAAACGGATCCCAACGGTCTTACTACTTACTATGAGTACGATTCTTTCGGGAGGTTGAAATACATAAAAGACAACGATCGCAATATCCTGAAGGCATACAGGTATCATTATGCAGATCAGGAACAGTAACCTGTATTTCCCTATTATCTATTTGAAATGAAAGATTAAAAACTACCACCATGACTTATAATAAATTGTTTCCCCGGTTACTTTTAGCTTTACTGGTAATAATCTCTGTTTCGGCCCGTACCGATGCCCAGTACTGTGAGCTTGATTATATCTATCCCTCAAGTTTTAATTTTCCATCTGCAGGAGGGTCAGAGGAGATAGAAATAGGTATTATGGGCATGTGCACCGTCACTTACAGTAATGTGCCTGCCTGGATAAATGTATATTGCAGCGGAGGAGCAGGGTCAATTGTCTGCAGTTCAAATACAGGAGCTGCAAGAAATGCCAGGATATATGTCAGGCTAAACGGTCAGGCCCGTGGTTTCTTTGATGTATCACAGGCAGAGGGCTATCCCCCTTTAATAGCAGGGACCATAAGCACGAACAAAACCTTTGTTTGTTACGGGACTTCTCCCGGGACCTTTTCAAGCACAAGCGCAGCATCAGGAGGCAACTGCTCAGGCGCTTATTCCTACCAGTGGCAGTATTCAACTAATGGAAGCACATACTATAACATTTCAGGTGAAACATCACTTACTTATACTCCGGGCAATCTTACATCAACAAGATATTACAGGCGCAGAGTAACCTGTTCCGGAGCTACGGAATATTCAAACAGGCTTACTATAACAGTTAATTCCTTAATAAACGGAGGGAGGATAAACGGGAACCAGGAGATATGTGAAGATGGGTATGCAGGAATAATAGCAAATCAGTCTTCGCCTTCCGGGGGTACCGGCTATCTTAGATACGAGTGGGAATCATCCTATGATAACCTAACATGGAATACAGCACAAACACAAGACCCCTGGGAATTATATTTATATCCCCCCCAGCAGCACACTCAGACAACATATTACAGGAGGGTGGCAATTGATTCACGAAATTGCAGGGGGTATTCCAATACTGCAACAGTAAGTGTAAAGGAAAAATCAGTAAGAGCTACAAGTATAAGTGATTCAAGAAATAATATTTGCCCGGGGGGTCTTGTCAGACTTACAGTTGTAGGAGGGTCATTGGGGGAAGATGCTTCCTGGAAATGGTATTCAGGCAGCTGTGGGGGCACCCCTGCTGGGACAGGCCCATATATTGATGTTTATCCAAACACAACCACAACATATTATGTAAGGGCTGACGGAGAATGTAATACTACGGACTGTGTATCAAAAACTATAAATGTTTACACCTACTCTACTGACCCGACCTCTATAACAGCAGTTTCCTGCGCTGAATCCGGAGAATCGGTCAGCCTGACGGTAAACGGAGGTTCATTAAGCAATAGCGGAGGGGCAAGATGGAAGTGGTATAAGAACTCTACATCGGGAACGCCATTCGCTTCAACAACCGGCAGAACTGTTAATGTTAATCATACAGCAACTACAACATATTACGTAAGGGCAGAAGGGGGTTGCGGGCCAACGACCGGTAGTGTTTCAAAAACCATAAATATAGAGTCAGAGGCGCCGACATCCATTACATCCACAGCAGGTGATATTATTTGTCCTAATACAGCAACAACACTTGAAGTTGTCGGGGGATCATTAGGTACGGGGGCTTCATGGAAATGGTACATAGGCAGTACCAGTGGCAGCTCTGTTCATACAGGGGCCACATACCCGGTTTCTCCCGGATCAGCTACAACCTATTATGTACGTGCTGAAGGAACCTGTGGCCCGTCAGGTGCCGTTTCAAAAACTATAAATGTTTACACCTACTCTACTGACCCGACCTCTATAACAGCAGTTTCCTGCGCTGAATCCGGAGAATCGGTCAGCCTGACGGTAAACGGAGGTTCATTAAGCAATAGCGGAGGGGCAAGATGGAAGTGGTATAAGAACTCTACATCGGGAACGCCATTCGCTTCAACAACCGGCAGAACTGTTAATGTTAATCATACAGCAGCTACAACATATTACGTAAGGGCAGAAGGGGGTTGCGGGCCAACGACCGGTAGTGTTTCAAAAACCATAAATATAGAGTCAGAGGCGCCGACATCCATTACATCCACAGCAGGTGATATTATTTGTCCTAATACAGCAACAACACTTGAAGTTGTCGGGGGATCATTAGGTACGGGGGCTTCATGGAAATGGTACATAGGCAGTACCAGTGGCAGCTCTGTTCATACAGGGCCCACATACCCGGTTTCTCCCGGATCAGCTACAACCTATTATGTACGTGCTGAAGGAACCTGTGGCCCGTCAGGTGCCGTTTCAAAAACAATTACTACAAAACAACCGCCTTCAATCCAGACCCAGCCTTATAATCAAAAGGTTATCCCCGGCAACCAGGCTAACTTCACTGTATCGGAATCAGGGATATCTTACCAGTGGCAGGAGTCTTTTACTGCGTATGGTCCATGGGATAACATTCCGTCATCTGATTCACCGACATTGAATTATACGACAAGCGTATCGGATAGCAGCCTCATTTTTGTAAGGTGCCTGGTTAACGGCGATTGTTCCTTCCAGACTGCCAGCGACACTGTTTCAGTGTCATTTGAGCTTCCACCATACATTGTTGATGAGTCCGGGGGAATACACATCAACAGCAAAGGAGAGCTTGAAGCTCATGTTTTTGCCAGCCATGAGTTCGACTGGACCGATGGCAGCTTGTTCGATTTCGGGGGCCCGGGCTCGGCTGAATGGGATGATGAGATGCATGCATGGAAATGTACGGGATATGTTACAATGTACCTGAAAAGCAGTAATGATATAGCTATTCATAATAGAAGGAGCTACAAGATGTCAGTGGATGTATACAGGGAAAACGATCAGGACAAGGCTTTTTACTGGGGAGGGATCAGGCTGACATATACCAAATCAGTCCTGAGCGGATTCGGGGGCGCATACGATTATTCTGCTACAAGAGGTTCTGTAAGGCCTGAAACAGGACAATGGGTAACCTATACCAGTAATCCTAAAGTTGGCATACAGAACACATATGAGGGCTGGGGTGATGACGGATGTGCTTATTACAGGGTGGGAGGACTGATCAACTATAATGGAGAAAATACCCAGGTTACCTATGTCCGTGATATCCGGTTCTATGAATCAAGTGATGAATATTCTTATCAGTGGAAGAAAAACGATATATCAATACCAGGAGAAACAAAACCTGTGCTTAACATCACACGGTCTGAAATTGATCTTACAATAGGTGATACTCTTAGCTGCGAAGTGGATGGTATGGCAAGCTATTTTTTAAGCCCGTCTTATGCTTCACATAATTTCAATAAGTATCTTAACCCTGATACAGACGAGAACTATATCCATACTGTTATTCCACAAATAGAGATAACTGACGAGGATATATTTGACAGGAACACAGACTGTATAATAAATCAGGTGAGTTATTTTGACGGTCTTGGCAGGCCTCTTCAGAATATATCGGTCTCGGCAAGCCCCTCTGTAATGGATATCATTCAACCGGTAGTATATGACGATTACGGAAGGGAAGCAATATTGTACCTCTCCTATGAATCATACACGGATAACCTGGGAGCATACCAGTCTACGGCCATAGGGAGCACATACGGGGCAGGGAGCAAGCAATATGATTTTTATAATGATGCAGAGAATGATGTGACAGATGATCCTAATCCGTTTGCCGAAACCGTCTTTGAAGCATCACCATTGAGCAGGGTGCTGGAGCAGGGATCGCCAGGTGCTTCATGGCAGCCCGAAAATGTTTCTATACCCGGCAGCGGGCATACAGTAAAGTATGACTGGGGAGCCAATCAGGAAAATGATGTACTTAAATTTTATATTTCAGGGGATGACCTGGCCCTTGACCTGCCGGAAGATAAGTATTATGACGAAGGCGAGCTATACAAAACGGTCACAAAAAATGAGAACTGGACATCAGGTAATATAAACACCACGGAGGAGTACAGGGATAAACAGGGACAGGTTATCCTGAAAAGGACATATGTAGGACCCACCCCTGAGAAAGTAGAGACCTATTATGTGTATGATATTTATGGCCTGCTGAGGTATGTTATTACGCCGGCAGCGGCTTATGAGATAGTCAAAACGGGTAGCACTGTAACATTCCCTCTTGATAAAGACGATAATATCATTAAAAACCTCTGTTACTATTACCGGTATGATGCAAGGAAACGGATGATAGAAAAGCAACTCCCGGGATCTGAACCGGTTTATATGGTTTATGATAAGAGAGACCGGCTTGTACTGACACAGGATGGTAATCTAAGAGAGGATATAAACCATAATGACCTGAAAAAATGGATGTTTACCAAATATGACCATCTGAACAGGCCTGTAATAACGGGTATTCTTACAGCCGACCATGTTTATTCCCAACCTGTTATGCAGGATACTGTTGATAATGCCTATGACGGCACATCTCTGTTATATTATGTTGAAAAGGATATAGGTGAAATAATAACTCTTGGTTATACCGATACTTCTTTTCCGCACTCAGGCAATACATTTATATATAACTCGGAGATAGAGTATCTCACGGCTACTTATTATGATGATTATAACTTCCCGGATACTATATCATTTGATACTGATAACGGTATATCAGGGTACTCCGATGATGAAGGGAATGTGAATTATTTCGATAATGCTCTTGGACTGGTAACAGGGACTAAAGTCAAAATACTTAATACCGGAAACTATATTACCACAACCAACTATTATGACAACAGGTACAGGCTTTTGCAGAGTATCAGTACCAGCGACTGGGATGATGGGGCGCAGCCGGATTTTACCCTGACAGAAACAGTAAGCACTGATTATGATTTTACAGGTAAGGTCCTTGCATTAAGGCAGAAACAGGTAATAATGGATGGAGAACAAACAATAAGCTCCGAAGCTGTAAACAAGTATTATACCTATGACCATATGGGCAGGCTCACCAGGACAGAACAGCAGGTTGAAGGGGACAATAACGGAAAGGTTACAATAGCTGAGCTCGGGTATAATGCAATAGGAGAGTTAAAGACAAAGAGCCTTCATGCAGAAGAGATAAGCCGGGGACAGGTACTGGACTATAAGTACAATATAAGAGGCTGGCTCACATCTGTTAATGACCCTGATGACCTGGGAACGGATAATATGTTTGGTATGACTCTGCTCTATAATGATGTAAGCAGCCTGAGCGCTCTTACCGGCTCACAGGAGCAGTATAACGGGAATATTGCAGGTATGATATGGAACAGGCCTGATACTACCAGCGGGACACATTTTCTTAAAAGCGCATATAGTTTTGAATACGACGGACTGAACAGGTTCAACCTGGCATATTACGGTGAAGGAGAAACAATAGTATCGTCAGATAAGTTCAGGGAATATGATATGGATTATGACCTGAACGGTAACATTACCGGTCTTATGCGGACGGATAGCTTAGGTTCGGTTATTGATAACCTGTCATATGAATATGCATCTTCCGGGTTGTCGAACAGGCTTATAAACATTGTTGACGATAGTTATGACGCGGATGGATTCTCAGATATAAGCAATGCTACCGATTATACTTATGATAATAATGGCAATATGGTATCTGATTTAAACAAAGGTATTTTTGAAATATCATATAATTTTTTAAATTTACCTGACACAATTGTGAATAGTACCGGCGATACTGTTATCTATTATTATGATGCAATGGGGACAAAGCTAAGACAGATAGTTATTGATAGTGATACTACAGGCAGGTATTATTTCAATGGCTTTGAGTATAATGACACATTAGTGCTGGATATTATTCATAATGAAGAGGGGTATGTCAGCAGGTCAACGGAAGATTACCAGTACAACTATTATCTCAGGGACCATCTTGGTAATGTGAGGGTTGTTTTCACTCCTGCCTCTACAAGGGCAGAGAAGCTGATACAGGCAACCGATTATTATCCCTTTGGTATGAAGTACAGTACCCAGGTATATGTATCAGGCGAAAACAAATACCTGTTCAATGGTAAAGAACTGCAAGACGAGATGGGGTGGGACGTATATGCATATGGTGCAAGGTATTATGATCCGGTGATTGGGAGATTTCATACTATAGATCCATTGGCTCAGGATTACTCTTTCCAAAGCCCATTCCTTTATGCTGGGAACAATCCAATTAGGTATATCGATCTATTTGGTATGGGCCCAGAGGATAGGGTGTTTTATGCTCTGCATCGTGCAGAAGTAGACACAAGAACCTATAAACAGGTATTAGGATCAGATGCTTATAAAGATAAGTATGTTGATTGCTCTGAGTTTGCAAGAGAAGTTGCACTTACAGATGGGTACGACCCAGGTCGGTCTACTTGGCATCAAAGGAAGTACTATCAGGAAAAGGGAGAATGGAGCACAGATGTGAAAAATGTTAGAAAGGGTGACTTTATGTTCTGGAAGGGAACCGACAAAGATGGAAATACATTTTATCATACAGGTGTTGCAACAGACATTGATGAAGATGGAAATATCTCTGTTGCGCAATCAACAAGAAACGGAGGTGGTAAAAGTATCCATAATAAGTATTCTACAAATTCTTCAGGTACTCTATGGGCGGGGTCCGATTATGAAATGGAATTTGTTGGAGTTGGTAGAGCCAAAGGAGATACTTACAAAAGTGAATCGACCATTAGTGTCAATGTCGTAACTGATGGTGGCTCGACGAAGAAGCAAGTTAAAACAGATGATTTGGCCCGTGTTTTAAGCAGCCTTATTGAAGAGCTTTCAAATGACTTAAAGGAATAGCAATGAATAGAATATTTATTATAATTTCAATTGTCCTTCTGGCTGGGTGCGCTCCAAAACAGGAGAATAACAATGAGCAGGATAAGAAAGTTGCTTATTCAGAATCTTTTCTAAGATTTAAGGAGAAAGCAGCAAGCACTACATCTCAGAATCTTGATGTAAAGCAGATAGGAGTTAATGAGTTAATATCTTCAAATAAGATAAACCTTATAGATACTGACTATTATACAAGCTACTTATCAGATTATTTGCGAATAGAAGATGGTTCCGATGAATTGTATTTTTACTCCGTAAATGAGGAGAAAAGTTTTGTGAGCGCATCAATCATAAGAGTAACTAAATTAAATACAACAGTTTATACATTATATCTAGTTGTTTTTGATGATGATTTTGAAATACGAAATGTTATTGAGTTCTCGAAATATGAATCATACCCAGGAGGTGAAATATCCATGAGAAGTGTCTTAGTCGAAGACAATAAATATTTACAGACAACTCTTGAATCTTTTGTTGATGGTTATGATAATGAGAATAAAAGGGCGATTATAACGACAGACTCTATTAGCTGCTTATATAAGATAGATGGTGAAAAGGTAGTCCTCCTAAATACTGATACAACTAGGTATACAAAGTGAAATTAGTTATATCTCCAAAAATAAAGCCCGGCAGTAACCGGGCTTTATTTTTAGTGATACTTTATAAACTTAGAGTGGTTCTATATCATAAGCCATTGATATTGAATAATCGAACTCATAGCTTTTATCTATTATTTTGATGTGAACTGTCCCAGGTTCCTCAATCCGGAATGGTAATTTGAACTCCAGAACATGAAAATCTTTTTGAGTGGCTGAGATCAGGCTGGCAAATGATCTGACAAAAGGCTTTTTGTTCTTTATCAGTACCTGAAACACAATCAATGACAAAGTCTTAAAGTCAAAATCGTTATTGCTGATAAACTTAGAGATAGTCAGCTTCATACCTGTATTGAAACTTATTACAAGTTCTGGCTTTTCGGGAGTAAATGTATGTATTGGATATCCTCCTGTCATCTCAAATGCTTAATAGTAACTTATCTATACAGCTAACTGTCTGAGCTTGTCTTTAGTAATAAATGCATCCAGGAACTCCTTAACGACAGACTTTTTATCATCCGGCATCTTCTCAATAATTTTGAACTGGTTTAGTAGCTCTTTATCAGTAAGAGAGCTTTCAGCCAGGTCATCACTGGTCCCGTTCATCAGGTAGTCCGATGAAACCTCCAGGACATTGGCCAGTTTAGCCAGGATATCGGCAGAAGGCCTGGCCCCTTTATCCTCATATCTTCCTATTTGTGAATAGTGAACACCGATCTCCTTTGCCAGGTCACTCTTGGAAAGTCCCTTTTGCAGTCTTAATTGCTTTAATCTATCACCCAGTTCCATTATGCATATTATTTTTATCAACACTACAAATATACTAATAACGCACGTTTTAGGAGGTATTTTCTTGCGGTTGTTCATAAGTCATGCGCATTGATAATGGTATATTCTTGCGTTATTGTTTTATTTTGTGCGCATACGCATACAAATAATTATCAACAATGGAGATCCAGGAAATCAAACGCAGGCTTAAGATAGAGACGGTTCTGACCCGTTACAACCTTACCCCGGACAGGAATAACCGGATGCGCTGCCCCTTCCATGACGACAAAACCCCCAGCATGCAGATCTATCCCGAAACCGGCACCTGGACCTGCTTCAGCTCAAACTGCTCAGCCGGTAGCGGTGACCAGATAGATTTTATCATGAAATACGAAAAAATCACTAAGCACCAGGCCATTATAAAAGCAAAAGAAATGCTGGGCGAGGTCACGACCTTTAAAAGCTCTGCAGCTCAGCTATCCAGGACAGCAGTACTTACAAAGATCTACCACTCTTTCCGTAACGGCATGCACCGTGGTCAGGCCGGCAGGCAGTACGCGACAGAAAGGGGCCTTGACCCGGATGTCCAGGACATAGGCTTTAACAGCGGCCAGTACCACCATAACAACAAGCTGAGCGAACAATTACTAAGCAGCTTTATAAAATACGGCCTGCTAAAACCCATCGGCAATGGGCTTCACCATGTCTTCGGCAAGAACTGTATCTGCTTCGCTCTAAGGGATAAGGAAAACCATGTAACAGGGCTTTACTTCAGAAGCGTTTTAGATAGTAACGGAAACAGTGACACAACCGGCAAACCTTCCACGGTAGGCAGGCACTACTACCTAAAAGACCGCCAGGGACTATACCCCGGTTACCCGAAACCTGGAACCAGAAAACTTATCCTTACCGAAGCCATAATAGACGCCGCCACGCTCGCAAGACTGGAAGACCAGGTAAGAGACTACGAGATCCTCAGTCTCTATGGCACCAACGGCTTTACCCGGGAACATAAAGCGGCGATAGAAGAGCTGAAAGAGCTGCGGGAGATCATACTGTTTTTTGACGGGGACGAAGCCGGGGAACAGGCCATCAGAAAACACTCTGAAACATTACACGAGCTGAAACCGGGAGTAAAGATCACCGGGATAAACACGCCCGCGGGCCATGATATCAACAGCCTGTACCTTGCCCATGACAAAGAGATCTTTACCCACCTGATGGAAACCCGGCAGACACTATTTTCTTCAACTGAAAACACTTCAAGTGAAATAAAAAAGGACCAGGAACAAATAGAACCGGCAGAGAAAGCCAGGCCGGCTGCATCCACAGAGCTTGATACATCTAACCCCTATAACCTGAGATACACCGGTCATATGGCCCGCTACAGCATAAAAGGAGGCTTAAGAAACGATATGGACAGCATGAAAGTGAGCATAGTAATAGAAAGCCTTAAAGGATCGGGCCCATACCAGAAATACCGTAATAAGACAGACCTTTACGAGAACCGGCAGACAGAAAAGCTATCAAGAGAGGCTGGAGAGAAATTAGACGAGAGAGCCGACCTGATAGAAAAAGACCTTCACCGGCTAACCGACCTGCTGGAAAACTACCGGGACAGCCTTCAGGCAGGAGGAAAAGGCCAGAGGCAACAAGTAAAAACAGATCCCGGTATGATAAAGCGCTGCCGCAGTCTTTTGGAAAGCCCCGGCCTGACAGCAAGGCTGAACAGGCTGATCGGCCGGTCCGGGGTAACAGGAGAAGAGACCAACCGCTTATTCCTTTTTATCATAGCCAGCAGCTACAAGATGCCCGACACGCTGCATGCACTGATACAAGGCTCCACGGGCAGCGGCAAGACCCACCTTCTGGAAAAGATCAGCCGGCTGATGCCCGGGGAAGACGTTAAACGCTTTACCAGGGTAACCGACAGCAGCTTTTATAACTACGGGGCCTATGACCTTCAGAACAAGCTTATCTGCCTTGAAGACCTTGACGGGATGAAAGAAGAAGCCCAACTGGCTTTCAGAGAACTGCAGAGCCGCGAGATGCTGTCAACAAGCACCACCGGCCAGGACGAAAGAGGCAACCTGAGATCCTACGAAAAAGTAGTCTACGGCCCTATAGCCTCCCTGGCCTGCACTACCAGGGGAGAGATCTACGAGGACAACATGAGCCGCTGTTTTATAATAGCCGTGGATGAAACCATGGAGCAGACCGAAAGAGTCGTCCGCTACCAGAACAAAAAGGCCGCGGGCCAGGTAGACGCGAGAGAAGAAAAAGAAACGGCCACGCTGCTGCAACACTGCATAAGACTGCTAAAACCCTGCCCCGTAATCAATCCCTACGCAGATAAGGTACACCTTCCACAGCAGGCCCATAAGATAAGACGCCTGAACGAACTATATCAAAGCTTCGTAAAGCAGGTAACCATTTTGCACCAGTACAAGAGAGAGAAAGACAAAAGAGGCAGGCTGATCACCAGAAAAGAAGACATGCAGATAGCTGCCGATATCATGTTCGAGAGCATCCTGCTGAAAATAGACGAACTGGACGGCAGCCTGAGGCAGTTCTATGAAAGACTGAAAGACTACGTAAAAGCCACGGCCGGGGAACACAGCGATACCTACACCTTCAGCCAGCGAGAACTGCGCCAGGCATTAAACGTTAGCAAGAGCCAGTTGCAAAGATATATCTATGACCTTACCAGCCTTGAATACATATCCATCAGCGGGGGACATATCAACAGGGGCTACCGGTACAAGATCATCTACTGGGACGATATCACGAGGATACGGGGCATGCTCAGACGCCATCTTGAAGGACAGTTGTCACAGCTTGAACTGATCCCTGTAGAGAACTAAAGGACAAACAGGCAGGAAGGGACAGGAAAGGACAAAAACAAGCAGGAAAAGGAATGAACAGGCAAAAAGAAGCAAAAACAAGTAATAAAGAGCATAATAAAAACCTGGCGACCCATAATAAGCCAGATTTTACGGGTCACTTAAGATGCTGATAAACACGATAATTACACCTGGCGGCCCGTGGCGCCCCAGAGCTTTTGGGTCACTTAAAACCCTGATAGTCACCGGACTTACGGCTGGCGACCCGTGACCCAAAGAAAATGCCAGGCCCCCATGTAAAAAAAGATACAATTATTATGAAGATAAGATGAAACACCTGGTACTTGAAAGCAGCTACTACAGGGAACTACAGAAAGAGTATGCCCTGCACCTTGAAAGACTTGGCTATGACGAAAAGACAACCAGGTCACTGCCGTCACAGGTAAGAGAGTTCTTTTATTACCTGGAGAGAAACAACATTTATGATATAAAAAAGGTAAGCCCGAAAGATATAAAAGAGTACTACCGCTACCTTAAAGAAAGGCCTAACAGCAAACGGGCGGGGACACTGAGTGAGAGCATGATAACAACCCATACCTGGGCCATCAGGATACTTATGAGCTGGCTGCAGGCGGAAGGAAGGATAGAAACAAACCCCATGAGCATGCTGCGCTTTCCAAAACCCCGGCACAAGGAAAGAGAAGTACTGACAAGAAAAGAAATACAGAGCCTTTATGAAGGCTGCGGCGATTACTTTGACCGCTGCGTTATAAGCCTTTTTTACGGCTGCGGGCTCAGAAAGAGCGAGGGACAGGACCTTAACGTGAAAGACATAGACTTTAGTAATAAACTACTGTATGTAAGATCAGGCAAAGGAAAAAGAAGAAGAGTGGTACCGATGGCGGAGAAAGTGACATCAGACCTTAAAGCCTACTATTACTATGAAAGGTCACAGAGGCTAAGAAAAAACAAGAGTACGCAAAAAGAAAAACAGCAGGCCTTTCTGCTTAACATAAGGGGAGAAAGAATAAAAGGAAGCGTACTGTGGCGGGCCCTTCACCGCATAGTCAGAGATGCCGGTATAAAAGATCCCCACAGGATAACCCTTCACAGCCTTCGTCACTCGATAGCCACCCACCTTTTGGAAAGTGGGCTGGGAGTAGAACAGGTAAGAGACTTTTTAGGCCACTCCTATCTTGAGACCACGCAGATCTATACCAGGGTAAACAGCGAAAACATAAAAAACAATGACAAATAACGACACGGGCAAAGACCTGGAAAACTACCTTCTTGAAAGGCACAGCCCATCAACGGTAAAGACCTACCTTTTTGATATAAACCATTACATAGAGTGGATGGGAAAAGAGAGAGCGGAAAGAGCTAACTACCGGGAAGTAATGGACTATGTGTCCCATCTCAGGAGAGAGTACCATAACACCAACACTATCAGAAGGACACTGTACGGGATAAAAGCCTGGTATTTTTATCTTATCGATACCGGACGAAGGCAGGACCATCCCTGCCGCTACCTGAGGTTAAGAGACGCGAGAAACCAGGACATACAGCTACAGGACCTGTTTACTTCAAATGAATTAGAAAAACTGATGCAAAGACAGGAGCGTTACCCGATGGCGGAGCTCAGGAACAAAGCGGTTATCAGTCTTCTTATCTACCAGGGCCTGAGGACAGGAGAGATAATACGCCTCAGGCTGCAGGATATCGATCTGGAGGCAGGAGAGATCTATATCAGATCTACTCCGGTATCACAGGCCAGGAAACTAAAGCTGAAAGCCCGGCAGGTAATGATCTTTTACAAGTACATCCACCAGGTGAGGCCGCGGCTTTTAAAAGCGAAACCGGAAACGGAACCGCTTATCCTGACCTTAAGAGGCACACCGGATAACGGTGAAGGGATAAACTATCTTGTAGAGACCTTTAAACCCCTGTTCCCTGGAAGAAACCTTAACGCCACGACGATAAGGCAGAGCGTGATAGCCAACCTTTTAAATGAAGGAAAAGACCTGAGAGTGGTACAGGCCTTCTCCGGGCATAAGAAGATCAGCAGCACGGAGAAATACCGGCAGAGCGGCCTTAAAGAACTCCGAAAAGCCATAGACAAGTACCATCCACTGGGATAACAAACAACACGATGAAAGAAATTAGAAACAAGAGCCCATAGGAAACAAACTAAAAATCTTAATTTTATTCTCCAAATCACAAGAGCTTTAAACAAAGTTCAAAAATACGGCTCCCGTATGGTTAGCAGTAGGAAACGACTGTATGTGTTACTTGTGAACACGGAGAGACCTAAGCGGGAGCTTTTAAAATCTCCAAAAACAAGTACAAATGGAATCAAATAAAAAGAATGTCGTCAAACGACCGGACGCAAGAAGCCTTAAAATCCAATCCAAATACCGTAACAACCAGTTTAGTACGAGCATAGTTCCCGAACTGATATTAAGAGGCAGGTGGCTTGAAGATCTCGGTTTTAAAAAAGAAAGCAGGGTAACAGTACATACCTCGAAAAAAAAGATCGTTATCCGTCCGGAACCGGGAAAAGAATAAAAACAGGAACAACAATCACGGCCCCTGGAACGAGGGGCTTTTTTATTTAATGAACAATCTCATCATTTAATCCCCCGGCCATCCCACGGGCCATTACCCACCGCACCAGGCCGGGAAACAGGTGTTCCGCCTTCAATCGTCGAACAAAAAATCATGCCAGGCCGTCACAGCACATTTTTTGAAGTAGCAGAGATCTTCAAAGGTCAAAAAAAGAGCTGTGAACGCCCTTCGGGTGCTCCGCTAACGCTCCGCAGCCTGTCATGTTTTTGTGCTCCTCAATCAGTTGTCACGGCAGCTCCTTTGTCTGCGTCCATCATGTTCCGTAAACTCCACATCATGGCCACATCCAACCGCTGCCAGTGTTTTTGCTCGCCGGCTGGCTCCCTCGGTTCAGCTTTGTCACTTTTTTTGTAAAGAGAGAGTCAGTTAAAGTAAAAGATCTGCAACAGAACAAAAAAACCGCCAAAGCCTTCAGTGCATGCACCACGTGTCCCTGTGGTTCCTTCGTCACCTTCCGGGCCACGGCCTCGGTCGCACTCGCTGTCGGCGAGCGATCTTCGCTACGGGCGCAACCCACTTCGTTTATTGCACCCTCCGCCCCGACAGCACGCTCAAGGCTGTTTTCCCGGCTTTAACCTATACATTACATCCCGTACCAGGTTACTTAAACACCAGCTCAGGCAAGATAAGCCGTCAATCCCCGCACTGCAAGGCTGAAATGAACCCTTCGGGGCCTTGCATCTGCCAGCCCCGGCTTTTTTATATGCCTAAGCCGGTGTTTAAGGTGAAGTCTGGTTAAAGCCATTTATTGAAAAAGAAAAACCAGGATCATAATCATCATTTTTTCAATTGAAAAATCCTTCAAATGAAGATAAAAAAGTTACCTTTGAGAAAGCGATGTCTATAAAAAAGAAAGCCTGTTTTGAAAAGTACGCAAGGATATAATATAGAGTGTAAAACGGCGCTCAGTGCATACAATTACCTGTTCAACGGGAAAGAACTGCAAGACGAACTGGGAATAGACTGGTATGCGTTCGGTGAAAGATTTTACGACCCGCAAATAGGAAGATGGCACAGTCAAGATCCGGTTGCAGAAGATTACCTTTCATGGTCTCCTTATAATTATGTTAGGAATAATCCGATACTTAGGATTGATCCTAATGGAATGTGGGATATTACCGTACATGTTTATAACAATAGGGAGCAATATGGGTATGGAGTCGCTGTTGTAACAGATAGAAATGGGAATGAAGTTGCAAGATATAATGTAAGGGTAACTGGGCAACATAGAGATAGAATGACAACAAATGGAGATACTCCCACGGGAGTTTATGACATTCCGGATGAGAATATGTGGATGACTGGCGGCTCTGTTGCCTCATATGGTCCCAATGCAAGATTAATAATTAATCCTGAATCTGGAGAAGCCGAAGAAAGTGATCGTGACTTATTTAGGGCGCATGGGGGAAGACAGGGAGAAAATGACTGGAAACAAGAGCCTGATGAACCGTTACAGCCAACAAATGGATGCATACGTATGTATGATGATGATATTGCAGATATGAAAGCAATAACTGATGGGCTAATGGAAAATGATGCAGAAGAAGTTGGAGGGCAATTAAAGGTTGTCCCCGACCTTCAAAAAGTAGAAGGCCCAAGTGAAAACAATTTTGTTGAAGTAAATGTAACCTATCAAGTACCAACAAATGAGCTTGATTATTGGCGGAATTTTATAAGAAACTTATTAAACTATGAGAATGAATAAGTTTTTAAGTATATTATTGGTTGCTTTGCTCATGATATGCAGCTGTCAATCAAAAAATACGAAAACTTCACAAGAATCAAAGGATGTAAATTTAATGGATACTTTACAAACTGAAGAAGTTGGTTTTAAAGAGCTAAGCAAGGATAGTGAAATCAGATTTGTTAAAGATATACCCTTTTATGAAGAATTGCTTTCGAATCTAAATGACCCTAGAGATACAATTTATATCTGTTCTCGTCATCTGTTAAATAAATTCAATACTATAGAGCATGGAGATACTTTAGTGAAGTTCGGATATAAACAATATGAAGTAATAATAACATCAAGTATTTTTGATAAGAAGGTGCATTCTTTTGATTTGATAGATACAATTTATAAGAGCAATGGGGAAGTTGATTATATTAAAGCAAAGAATATTATTGATGGCCATATGGCATTTGGGATAGATGGAAATATGCCAAGTACAGAGCTATCAGAATTTATTATTAAAGTTGATCAAAAAACCATTAAAGTATCGAATGATTTTTTTAACGATATTTTTAATGTGAATCTTGAAAATACGGAGGTGTATTACACTAATGAAAGAGATCTTATTTTTGTTTATATCAATGGCTCTGATGCAGCTGGCGGATATTCAGCTAAATATGTAATAAATGAAACTGGGTACATAACAAGAATAGTTACGAATCTTTGCGGATTTGACTTTATTGATGGAGTGAATTATGATTGTGTCTAGGTATCCTTATAGAAAATTAAACAACAAACCCGGTCATCGCGCCGGGTTTTGTTTTAAGCTTGATTAGGATACTCAAATCCAACTCGTTTTCGCTGCTCCGGTTCTGGTAGCTCTGCCTGGTCGGCTACCTGCATAATAGTCGAAAGCAAAGCCCTGGTCTCACTCCTGTACTCGTTTGTGTCTTCCCCTACTTTATAAAGAGCATCAGACATAGCGAGTATAACCTTCTGTTGCTTTTGCTGGTTATAAACCATAGCAATTACAATTACTGTCAGAATCCCGAAGATCCATAAATGTGAGTTCTTCATGATGAAATAATCCTTTCTTTTAAATCAGTCTTAAGCAGGAAGGCCTCAATAAGCTCTTTCACGATCGCTTTACTCTGATTATCCATTTTAGAGAGCTTTTGGAACTGGCTCAGCAGTTCCTTATCAGAAATACTGCTTTGAGCCTTATCGTCCATTGAACCATCCATTAGATAGTCTGCAGTAACGTCCAACTCGTTTGCCAATCGTGTCAGAACATCCGAAGTCGGCCTGTTCTCACCCCTTTCATATCTTGAAATATTGGTAACGTGCACACCTATAGCATTAGCCAATTGACTTTGTGATAATCCTTTCTTTACTCTGGCCTGCTTAATACGATCTTTAAACTCCATTTTTGCTTATAATTATTGGTGCTTCATAACTATGGTAAATATAGCATGTTTGCAGGCTATTAACAACGAAACATAAGCAATTGTTGATAATATGAATAGTTCATATTTTGCTTTTATAAGAACACTTGCTAATATTGTATGCAACTTTGCATATACAAAACTTATCAACAATGGAGATCCAGGAAATCAAACGCAGGCTTAAGATAGAGACGGTATTGACCCGTTACAACCTTACCCCGGACAGGAACCATCGCCTTCACTGCCCCTTCCACGACGACAAGACCCCGAGCATGCAGATCTACCCCGAAACCGGTACCTGGACCTGCTTCAGTTCAAACTGCTCGGCCGGCAGCGGTGACCAGATCGACTTTATCATGAAATACGAAAAAATCACCAAGCACCAGGCGATCATGAAAGCTAAAGAGATGCTTGGAGTGGTGACAACCTTTAAAAGCACGGCGGCGGAGCTTACCAGGACAGCGGTGCTGACAAAGATCTACCACTCTTTCCGCAACGGCATGTACCGTGGTCAGGCCGGCCGGCAGTACGCAATAGAAAGGGGCCTTGACCCGGATATCCAGGACATAGGCTTTAATAGTGGCCAGTATCATCACAATAACAAGCTGAGTGCACAATTACTAAACAGCTTTATAAAATACGGCCTTCTGAAACCCATCGGCAAGGGACTGCACCAGGTCTTTGGCAAGAACTGCATCTGCTTTGCACTAAGAGATAAGCAAAACCATGTAACCGGCCTTTACTTTAGAAGCATTTTAGAGAGTAACGGTGGCAATGACACAACCGGCCGTCACTACTACCTGAAAGACCGCCAGGGGCTATACCCCGGTTACCCGAAACCGGGAACCAGGAAACTTATCTTAACTGAAGCTATAATAGACGCCGCCACACTTGAAAGACTGGAAGAACAGATAAGAGACTACGAGATCCTCAGTCTTTATGGTACCAACGGCTTTACACAGGAACATAAAGCGGCGATAGAAGAACTGAAAGAGCTTCGGGAGATCATACTGTTTTTTGACGGGGACGACGCCGGGGAACAGGCCGTGAGAAAACACTCAGAATCCTTACACGAGCTGAGACCAAAGGTAAAGATCACCAGGATAAAAACCCCTGAGGGCCATGATATCAACAGCCTTTACCTGGCCCATGACAAAGAGATCTTTACGCACCTGATGGAAACCCGGCAGACACTATTTTCTTCAACTGAAAACACTTCAAGTGAAATAAAAAAGGAACAGGTAGCACCGGAACCGGCAGAAAAGGACCGGCCGGCCACTTCCACAGAGCTCGATGCGACCAACCCATATAACCTGAGATACACCGGTCACACAGCCCGCTACAGCATAAAGGGAGGCTTAAGAAACGATATGGACAGCATGAAAGTAAGCATAGTAATAGAAAGCCTTAAGGGATCAGGCCCATATCAAAAATACCGCAATAAGACCGATCTTTACGAGAACCGTCAGACAGAAAAGCTATCAAGAGAGGCTGGAGAGAAATTAGACGAAAGAGCCGACCTGATAGAAAAGGACCTCCACCGGCTTACTGACCTGTTGGAAAATTACCGTGACAGCCTGCAGGCAGGAGAAAAAGACCAGCGGCCACAGGTAAAAGCAGACCCCGTGATGATAAAGCGCTGCCGTGCTTTGCTTGAAAGTCCTGATCTGACAGCAAGGCTGAACAGGCTGATCGGCCAGTCCGGTGTAACAGGAGAAGATACCAACCGCCTGTTTTTGTTTATCATAGCCAGCAGTTACAAGATGCCCGACACGCTGCATGCGCTGATACAAGGCTCCACGGGCAGCGGCAAGACCCACCTTTTGGAAAAGATCAGCCGGCTGATGCCCGCGGAAGACGTTAAACGCTTTACCAGGGTAACCGACAGCAGCTTTTATAACTACGGGGCCTATGACCTTCAGAATAAGCTGATCTGCCTTGAAGACCTTGACGGGATGAAAGAAGAAGCCCAACTGGCTTTCAGAGAACTGCAGAGCCGCGAGATGCTGTCAACAAGCACCACCGGCCAGGATGAAAGAGGCAACCTGAGATCCTACGAAAAAGTAGTCTACGGCCCTATAGCCTCCCTGGCCTGCACTACCAGGGGAGAGATCTACGAGGACAACATGAGCCGCTGTTTTATAATAGCCGTGGATGAAACCATGGAGCAGACCGAAAGAGTCGTCCGCTACCAGAACAAAAAGGCCGCGGGCCAGGTAGACGCGAGAGAAGAAAAAGAAACGGCCACGCTGCTGCAACACTGCATAAGACTGCTAAAACCCTGCCCCGTAATCAATCCCTACGCCGATAAGGTACACCTTCCACAGCAGGCCCATAAGATAAGACGCCTGAACGAACTATATCAAAGCTTCGTAAAGCAGGTAACCATTTTGCACCAGTACAAGAGAGAGAAAGACAAAAGAGGCAGGCTGATCACCAGGAAAGAAGACATGCAGATAGCCGCCGATATCATGTTCGAGAGCATCCTGCTGAAAATAGACGAACTGGACGGCAGCCTGAGGCAGTTCTATGAAAGACTGAAAGACTACGTAAAAGCCACGGCCGGGGAACACAGCGATACCTACACCTTCAGCCAGCGAGAACTGCGCCAGGCATTAAACGTTAGCAAGAGCCAGTTGCAGAGATATATCTATGACCTTATCAGCCTGGAATACATATCCGTCAGCGGGGGACACATTAACCGGGGCTACCGGTACAGGATAGTCTATTGGGACGATATCACAAGGATCCGGAGCAAACTAAAACGCCACCTCGAAGGCCAGCTCACGCAGCTTGAACTGATCCCGGCAGAGACTTAAAAGGAAAAAACAGACAGGAAAGTACAAATACAGGTAATAAAAGACATGAACAGGCAAAAAGAAGCAAAAACAAGTAATAAAGATCATAATAAAAACCTGGCGACCCATGATAAGCCAGATTTTACGGGTCACTTAAGATGCTGATAAACACGATAATTACACCTGGTGACCCGTGGCGACCCAAAGCGTTTGGGTCACTTAAAACCCTGACAGTCACCGGACTTACCGCTGGCGACCCGTGACCCAAAGAAAATGCCAGGCCCCCCTATAGAATAAAAGACACTTTATTATGACCATCTATGAAGCATTTGATACTTGAAAGCAGCTACTACAGGGAACTACAGAAAGATTATACCCGATATCTTGAAAGACTTGGCTATGATGAAATAACAGCAAGGTCCCTTCCATCACTGGTAAGAGAGTTTTTTTATTACCTGGAGAGAAATAACATTGGCGATATACAGAAGGTAAGCCCCCGGGATATAAGAGAGTACTACCACTACCTTAAGGAAAGGCCGAACAGCAGAAGAGAGGGAACACTGAGCGAAAGCATGATATCAACCCATATCTGGGCCATTAGAATCCTAATGAACTGGCTCCAGGCAGAAGGAAGAATAGATGCAAACCCACTTAGCATGCTTCGCTTTCCAAAGCCCAGGCATAAGGAAAGAGAAGTGTTGACAAGAAAAGAGATACAGAGCCTTTATGAAGGCTGCGGCGATTACTTTGACCGCTCTATAATAAACCTGTTTTATGGCTGCGGCCTGAGAAAGAGTGAAGGACAAGACCTTAACGTAAAAGACCTGGACTTTAGCAATAAACTACTGTACGTAAGATCAGGTAAAGGAAAAAGAAGAAGAGTGGTCCCGGTGGCAGAGAAAGTCGCTGCAGATCTTAAAGCATACTATCACTACGAACGGCCACAAAGACTGAGAAAGAGCAAAAACCCACACAAACAAAAGCAGCAGGCCTTTATGTTAAACCGCTGGGGAGAAAGATTAAGCGGCAGTGTACTGTGGCGTGCCCTGAGAAGAATAGTAAGAGATGCCGGGATAAAAGATCCCCACAGGATAACACTTCACAGCCTCCGTCACTCGATAGCGACTCATCTTCTGGAAATCGGACTGGGAGTAGAACAGGTAAGAGACTTTTTAGGCCACTCCTATCTTGAGACCACACAGATCTATACCAGGGTAAACAAAAGCATAAGTGATAACAATGATAAATGACAGAAGACAAATAACAGAGGATCTGAAAACTTACCTTCTCGAAAGGCACAGCGTATCTACAGTAAAGATCTACCTTTTTGATATAAACCATTACATAGAGTGGATGGGAAAAGAGAGAGCGGAAGAAGCTAACTACAGGGAAGTAATGGACTATGTGTCCCATCTCAGGAGAGAGTACCATAACACCAACACTATCAGAAGGACACTATACGGGATAAAAGCCTGGTATTTTTATCTTATCGATACCGGGCAAAGACAGGACCATCCCTGCCGCTACCTGAGACTAAGAGATGCAAAAAGCCCGGATATACAGCTTCAGGATCTTTTTACTTCAAATGAAATGGAAAAGCTGATGCAAAGAAAGGAACGCTACCCCCTGGCGGACCTCAGGAACAAAGCGGTTATCAGCCTTCTTATCTACCAGGGACTGAGGATAGGAGAGATAACACGGCTCAGGCTGCGGGACATCGACCTTGAAGCAGGAGAGATCTATATCAGATCTACTCCGGTATCACAGGCCAGGAAACTAAAACTGAAAGCCCGGCAGGTGATGATCTTTTACAAGTACATCCACCAGGTAAGGCCGCGGCTTTTAAAAACGAAACCGGAAACGGAACCGCTTATCCTGACCTTAAGAGGCACACCGGATAACGGTGAAGGGATAAACTATCTTGTAGAGACCTTTAAACCCCTGTTCCCGGAAAGGAACCTTAACGCTACAACAATACGCCAGAGCGTAATAGCCAATCTTCTGAGTGAGGGAAAAGACCTGAGAGCAGTACAGGCCTTCGCCGGGCATAAGAAGATCAGCAGCACAGAAAAATACCGGCAGACAGGACTAAAAGAACTGCAGGAAGCCATTGACAAATACCATCCCCTGGGGTGATCTTGATATAAATATTAATCCGTAACTTTGTAATAGAACAAATAATGAATCTTATGGACCTTCAAGCTAAGAAACTGGAACTAGTCCAGATGATATTAAATACAGACCGTCCAAAATTACTGGAAAAGGTTAGCCAATTGCTTAAGCAGGAGAAAGAAACGGACTGGTGGGATGAACTACCGGTATCTGTTCAGCAAGCCATTGATGCAGGAATAGGAGAAGCCGATCGCGGAGAAGTAACACCTCATGAAGATGTTATGAAAGAGGTTCGACAAAAATACGGCTTGTAAGATGAAAATAACCTGGTCTGCTCAAGCAAAAAGGGACTATTATAAAATACTGGACTACCTTCATGAAAACTGGGGCATTAATGAAGTAAAAAGCTACATTGATAAGACAGAAGAAGTGCTTAAGGTCATCAGGGAACAACCTCAGGCTTTTATTGAATCTACAAAAAGGAAGAATGTCAGAAAAGGATTTGTAACCAGGCACAATAGTTTATTTTACAAGGTAAAAACCCAAAAAAAGGAAATCGTTTTACTGACATTTTGGGATAACAGACAGAATCCTGATAAACTCAAATATTAACCTCACGTCCCCCCACCAGCTAACACAGTCCCTGCACAAATGCCGGGAAAGCGGTATTCGTCGTCAATCCCCGCACTGCAAGGCTGAAATGAACCCTTCGGGGCCTTGCATCTGCCAGCCCCGGCTTTCTTTGGATGCCTAAGCCGGTGTTTAAGGTGAAGTCTGGTTAAAGCCATTTATTGAAAAAGAAAAACCAGGATCATAATCATCATTTTTTCAATTGAAAAACCCTTCAAATGAAGATAAAAAAGTTACCTTTGAGAAAGCGATGTCTATAAAAAAGAAAGCCTGTTTTGAGAAGTGCGCAAGGATATAATATAGAGTGTAAAACGGCGCTCAGTGCATACAATTACCTCTACAACGGGAAAGAACTCCAGGATGAAATGGGAATTGATTGGTAAGATTACGGAGCAAGGTTCTATGACCCGGTGGTAGCTCGTTTTTATACCATTGACCCGAAAGCTGAAACATTCCATGTTCAGAGTCCTTATGTCTATGCTGCGAATAATCCGATACGTTATGTTGATATAAATGGGAAAGGTCCTGGGACTCCATCAATCGTAAGATTCTGGGAACATCAAAATAAGTATAGGTCTAATGATAAATTGGCTGCTGACCTAGCTAGTATATCGGGAGTTGGGCTAACTTTATTTTCAGGTGGAGCTATACTTGGCACAAGTGCGGCCGTGGCTGAGGGAGCAAAAGAATCCTTATTGCTATTAGGATTATCAGATGAGATTGGATTATTTATTTCTACAAAATACCCCAATCTAGCTGGTGCTATTGCATCTGGAGCAACTGCTTGGTTTCTCTCAACTGGTGAAACCTCTCCTGAGGAACCTCACGGTAAATACAATGCATTGATAAAAATATTTACCTCTCTTTTAAAAAATATTATTCCAGAAGTTGCTAAAGAATTAAATCAAACTGAGGATAATCAACAAGAAGATCAAAATATAGATAAGTCAGATAAGAACATTAATTCAGAGGATAAAAAAACTAATATGGAAGAGAATAAAAATGAAAATGAGAAAGTAGATGATAAGGATAAGGAGGAAAAGAAATAGGCACACCATCCGTTAAAACTATTACAGATGTACACGAAAATTTTATTAGCATCAATAATAATTATAGGTTACTCTTTTGGGATTAGGACTAATTATAAGAAAGATATTGGAAAAAACAAGCTGGCAAAAGTAATAAACCCAATTTTTGTTATAGGCATATTCATTTTTTACTTCAGCAGTAGTTATGATAAAATTACTTGGTTATCTAATTCCGAGCAAACTCCCTTTGAAATATTGAATAATAAAGTAAATATTGTTCCACCTTTAGTGAATATTATTACGTGGTTTCTATATTTGATTTTATCTATTACTATAATAATTTTATCCTGGGGATTGATTTTTAGGAAACCTAATTACAGAAAGTTTTTTTTAAAAGTCATTCCAGTATTATGGTTATTGGAGTGTTTTGAAATAAATAGAATTATTGAAGATAACTTTGGTGCTAATTATAAAATATTAATTCTTAGTATTGTTTTGCTAACTATTTTATGGGTAGCTATATATCTACTATATTCAAGCAAATTAATGGCTAAATTTTATTGCCAAGAATGAATTAGTTAAGTTCTGGGTTCTTTGAAAAATAATTGGTATGATTACGGCGCAAGGTTTTACGACCCGCAAATTGCAAGGTGGAATGTACAAGATCCGCTAGCGGAAAAGTATATAAGGTTGAGCCCATATAACTATGTCGCAAACAACCCCATAATCTTTATAGACCCAGATGGAACGAAAATTGATTGGTCTGAGGTTTCTAAAGAAGATAAGAAGATAATTAAGAGTCATCTTCGGGATTCCAAGAGAACGTCTAAAACTTTTCGGAAGGCATTGAGACAGGTAAAGAGATCGGAGACAATTTACACTGTAAATACTACTGAGAATTCTACTGATGGTCAACCATTTGCCTTTAAGGGTAATATTAATGTGTCGATAACTGATGTTGATGAAGAAGGAGTTAAGAGTACTATCCCTTTAATATCATATGATCCTGGTGGCACATTGAATCTAAATATACATGCCTATGAAGAGGCTGGAGCCTCTCCCCAGGATGTTGCGTCAAACTTTAAGTATGCCATTGTGGAAGAGTTCGTTCATGCAGCACAGTATGATCATCATTCAAAAGCATCAGGAATAGATATGAATAATTATCCAGCATTGGGAGATATTGAGGCAGAAGGTAAAACGATAGTAGGTGTTGTTATGAACGACTTAGGAAGAGGACTTGCAAAAGGGACTGATAGGATAGTGCAAAGCTTTGGAGTTAAGTACTTCCAAGGTCAATCACCATTAAGTAACTACTACAGGGCAGCAAAAAGCTGGCATACAAATCCTCAAACGAATAAGGCGTATAGAGCAATGAAATTGAGATATAGTCCTCCTACATATCTTATGAAACTAAATAGTAAATAAAGAGTAGATATGTTTAGAATACCTGCAATAGCCCTAATCCTCTTGTTCTCATTACATTGTTCTGATCAAGAATCAAAAAAGTACAGGAGGCTCAAAAAAGCGTTAAGAAATAGTGAGAATGTATATAATTTAGATCTTTCAGGACAAAGGCTAGAGGAATGTTCTAATGAAATCTTAGAATTAAACAACCTTAGGTATCTCAATTTAAGCAGTAATAATATTGATGAATTTCCAGAAATTGTTTTGCAATTACGGGATCTAAAGGAGTTAAACCTTTCGAACAATAATATAGCTGAAGTTCCGAAAGAAATAGGCAAATGCAAATCTCTTGAGAGGTTATGGCTTGGAAGTAATCCGATAAAAGTTCTACCAGAAGAAATAGGAGAATTAACTAATCTTAAGGTGCTATTCCTTGATGACAATATTATGAATCCATCGGAAGAAGCACGATTGCAGAAACTACTTCCGAAATGTAAAATAGTATTTTCTTTAGTCTATTAACAAGCTAACACCCGGCCATCGCGCCAGGTTTTTAGATGTGTCATATAGGTCACAAATGTGTACTATAAGGTACAAGAAAAAAAATTGAAAAAATCGTAAATTTATAATCAGTCCAGATAATAATTACCGCTAAGACGCCAGATCAATAGCACTTGAAAGAGTGTCTTTCATTTTTTTCTTTGCTATCAACGCATCAGGATGGAATAATTTTGAAAATTGATGTATCTTTATTTTCGGAATAACCCTTCTTGCTGCAGATGTCACAAAAATATAAAGGTAAATACCGTAGGTCAATACGTCGCCCTGGGTGGGATTATTGTAACGATGGTTTGTATTTCGTAACGATATGCACAAAAAACCGGGTTTATTATTTTGGTAATGTTATTGATTGTGAAATGCATTTATCCGGTATCGGTCGTCTGGCAGATAAATTCTGGAATGAAATACCGGATCATTTTTCCGGTGTTCAAACGGATGCCTGTATAATAATGCCTGATCATGTTCACGGTATAATTCAAATTGGGAACGTAGGGATGTTGCATGCAACGTCCCTACGTGATTGTAACACAGGTTACCATGCAATGGGAAAAATATCCCCCCGCAAGGGATCATTATCCGCCATTATCAGGTCATATAAATCTGCCGTTACAAAACATGCACATTTGATTGATTCGTGTTTTGCCTGGCAGCCGCGTTATTATGACCGTGTGATCCGTAATTATGAAGAATATAATCGTATACGACAATATATCTGTGATAATCCATCGAAATGGTTAGGGATGTTGCATACATCGTCCTGACAGAATCAATTAATTTTTTTAACGTCAACGAAGAACGATATAATTTTTTAAATTTACCTGACACAATTGTGAATAGTACAGGCGATACTGTGATCTATTACTATGATGCAATGGGAACGAAGTTAAAACAGCGGGTAATTGAAGATGATACTGTATTTGTTTGCAGGTATTATTTCAATGGCTTTGAGTATAATGACACATTAGTGCTGGATATTATTCATAATGAAGAGGGGTATGTCAGCAGGTCAACGGAAGATTACCAGTACAACTATTATCTCAGGGACCATCTTGGTAATGTGAGGGTTGTTTTCACTCCTGCCTCTACAAGGGCAGAGAAGCTGATACAGGCAACCGATTATTATCCCTTTGGTATGAAGTACAGTACCCAGGTATATGTATCAGGCGAAAACAAATACCTGTTCAACGGTAAAGAACTCCAGGATGAGATGGGTTGGGAAACCTACGACTTCCATACCAGGTTCTATGATCCTGTCATTGGGCGATTTATGACACAGGACCCCATGGGTGAATCTATGAACGCCTGGTCGCCATATTCATTTACTTTTAATAATCCGATCATCTTTATTGATCCTACTGGTATGGTGCCAACAGACTTCTTGGATGAAGATGAAAATTTAATTAAACATGTTGATGATGGATCTAACGCTGTTTTTAAAGCTCAAGGAGAAGGGGTTGACAGACATTATGAATTTAAAGAATTTGATGAAACCCAAGGGGGAGAAAATAATGTTAACGTGACCTCAGTTGTAGAAGCTCAACAAGAAATGAATTTGACTAATGAAAGTCTTCAGCAAGATGAAAATGGGGCAACATATTGCAATAGAGCTACTAGAAATATATTAAATGCAGTTGAGTCTGGGTTTAAGGCAATGAACTACATGGAAGATGCAAATATTGGGATGCCTATAATAAAAGCAAATCCTATGATAGGAAAAATGGAAGGGAACTCAAATTTTACTACAGTTAATAAAAGTACAGCGTTTAAAAAGGCAAGTAAAGGACATTTGGTTATAGCTGCATGGAAGAATCCAGACTTAAAAAAGTCAGGGCATTTAGCTACACTGACTGTTGGCAATAATAAAGCTACTGGTGTTGTTGCAAATGTTGGAACTAAGAAGTGGTCCGGTTTTGTTTCTTTAGGTAGTACATTTACCAAAGAGCAGCAAAAAAGCGTACAATATTTTATGATTAAGTATAAATAGTTACTTATGAAAATAGTTTATGTTTTATGGTTAGGGTTAATAACCCTGCATGTATCTTGTACAGCACAGAATAAAATTGATAGAAAAGTATTGGAAGGAGTCTGGCAAGCTAAAAGTTATGAAATAGGATCAGCATATCTGGATAATTATGTATTTTTTGAGGATGGTGGGTTTATATTTAATGTAAATGAATATAGTGAGTTAAACCGTATTGTGTCAATAAAAGGTACTTATTCCATTAAGGAAGATACGATCTATTTCAAAGCGATAAGTATAGTTGAACGGAAGGGAGGAGAAAAGCTCATAAGAAGTAAAACAACTACATTGAATGATTCATGGTCATTAGTTGGAAATATTTCGTATGTAGAATCAGCCCTACCAAAAAATGAATTGTTGCCAGTGCCAATTGAAATGGGTCTGCCTGTGAATAATCATCAATGTCTAATAATAGAAGGGGAAAGTTTTTATCAAATATTAATTAATCCTAGTGATTATTAGTCTTATCAAAAAATTTATTGCTTTAATAACCTATTGTCACGTCAAGATAATAGATACTTAGAAAATATTGAAACCCGGCCATCTGCGCCGGGTTTTTAGATGTGTCATATAGGTCACAAATGTGTACTATAAGGTACAAGAAAAAAATGAAAAAATCGTAAATTTATAATCAGTCCAGATAATAATTACCGCTAAGACGCCAGATCAATAGCACTTGAAAGAGTGTCTTTCATTTTTTTCTTTGCTATCAACGCATCAGGATGGAATAATTTTGAAAATTGATGTATCTTTATTTTCGGAATAACCCTTCTTGCTGCAGATGTCACAAAAATATAAAGGTAAATACCGTAGGTCAATACGTCGCCCTGGGTGGGATTATTGTAACGATGGTTTGTATTTCGTAACGATATGCACAAAAAACCGGGTTTATTATTTTGGTAATGTTATTGATTGTGAAATGCATTTATCCGGTATCGGTCGTCTGGCAGATAAATTCTGGAATGAAATACCGGATCATTTTTCCGGTGTTCAAACGAATGCCTGTATAATAATGCCTGATCATGTTCACGGTATAATTCAAATTGGGAACGTAGGGATGTTGCATGCAACGTCCCTACGTGATTGTAACACAGGTTACCATGCAATGGGAAAAATATCCCCCCGCAAGGAATCATTATCCGCCATTATCAGGTCATATAAATCTGCCGTTACAAAACATGCACATTTGATTGATCCGTGTTTTGCCTGGCAGCCGCGTTATTATGACCGTGTGATCCGTAATTATGAAGAATATAATCGTATACGACAATATATCTGTGATAATCCATCGAAATGGTTAGGGATGTTGCATACATCGTCCTGACAGAATCAATTAATTTTTTTAACGTCAACGAAGAACGATATAATTTTTTAAATTTACCTGACACAATTGTGAATAGTACAGGCGATACTGTGATCTATTACTATGATGCAATGGGAACGAAGTTAAAACAGCGGGTAATTGAAGATGATACTGTATTTGTTTGCAGGTATTATTTCAATGGCTTTGAGTATAACGACACATTAGTGCTGGATATTATTCATAATGAAGAGGGGTATGTCAGCAGGTCAACGGAAGATTACCAGTACAACTATTATCTCAGGGACCATCTTGGTAATGTAAGGGTCGTTTTCACGCCTGCTCCTACAAGAGCAGAAAAGCTTATACAGGCAACCGACTATTATCCCTTTGGTATGAAGTTCAGAACCCAGGTAAATGTATCAGGCGAAAACAATTACCTATACAACGGGAAAGAAATACAAGACGAACTGGGACTGGACTGGTACTCGTATGGTGCGAGATATTATGATCCGCAGATAGCCAGGTGGAATGTTATGGATCCCATGGGTGAATCTATGAGTTCATAGTCACCATATTCATTTACTTTTGATAACCCAATCAAGTTCAATGATCCTACAGGGATGGTGCCATCAACCCATATAGACGAAGATGGCAATGTTGTAGCAGCGTGTGACGATGGTGATGATAAAATCTATCGGCATGAAGGATCAACAGAGCAAGCAAAGAAATCTGTTGAAGAAAATTATAGTACTGAAAATACATCTGCAGGTGGACAGTCTATTGGATACCCCCTGAGCCAGGAACTTATGTAGATGAAGAAGGGAATGCGATGACTGATGTGATTTTTTTTTTCAGAGGAAGGAGGTAAAATATATGCTGAAAGTGCCGAGAAAGTTGGAGACACTCAGAAGGATATAAGTGAGTGGGCTGAAATTACTGTCAGAAGTGCTCCTTATGCAAGTAAGAATAGATATGAAGCACTTAGAAAATATTACCCGACCAAAACGGTTATGGAGAAAATATCATATAGTGAGGTAATGCGAGTTACCACAAAAGTTTTTGATGGAATAATGCAATTGGGAAAAAATAGTCCACCCACTGTTACATCACCATCAGACTTATTTCGTGAAGGATATATGTTATATGAGTTTAATAAAGATAAGAAGAAATGAATTCAAAAATCATCAAGAAATCAGTCAGAATCGTATTGATCTCCATTCTAATACTCTTTCTTATATTATTTTCTATGAGTAAAATCACGGAAAACAAACAAATATTATCTCAATGTGAGGCAATGCATATTGAGATGGAAAGACACTTAGAAACGAAGCATAAAGAGTTATTGGCTTGCAAGGATACTATTAAACTACTGAGACAAGAGTTGGAAACTTGTTTGAATACAGATTAAATGTCTTTATAATAATGTATTAGGTTGACATAGATAAATTGTGGCAATCAATAACAAACCCAGCCATTGCGCTGGGTTTTGTTTTATAGCCCTGTAGTTTAAGCAGTATATCGAGTTCTTTGTCAGAGATCGTTTCTTTTTCTGATTTATCGTATATTGATAGCAGGAATACGGATCCGGCAATAATCTTCACACATGTAATCACACGTGAACCACCCGATTTGCCGTGTTATTTCTAAGGTAAAATTGAAAAATATGTCTCGAAATTGCAACATAAAAAATGTAATATACATGCTGGGGATTCGTGATTATGGTTATTACTTCGGAATGGTAATATTACGGATATACTGTTCTGTCTGCGTTAACACCGTAGGTGTCAAATATTTGTAGACGTGATGCTCACACACCTCCATCTCCCGACTGCAGAGCAGTCGTATAATAATTATACGACCCCTAACGGGGTCGGCAGATAAGGAATCTGTGGTGCCGGTATCCAATTATATACCCCCTTGGGTCAGGGGTTCCTGATTATGTTCACGGGATAATTTAAATTGGGAACGTTATAGGCACGTTGCATGCAACGTGTCTCCCTTTGATTAAAAAAATCAGCGTTGCCGTCATATCCATTTAATAATTTATTTTTGCAGTTTAAACCGGAAGCCTTTCCGGATGTTATAACTAAAAAAACTATGAAAAACCCACTTCTCGAAAAATGGGAAACGCCTTTCAAGCTCCCGCCTTTTGAACAGATAAGAGCTGAGCATTTCAAACCTGCTATAATAGCTGCCATCAGAGAAGCAGAAAAGGAGGTCGATGAGATAGCCGGTAATCCAGATACACCGACTTTTGAAAACACTATACAGGCGCTCGACATGTCAGGGCTTAAGCTCGATGAGATATCTTCAATACTTTTCAACCTTAACAGCGCCGAAACAAACAGGGAGATGCAGGTTGCAGCACAGGAAGTATCACCTCTCCTGTCTAAATTTTCAAATGATGTTACCCTTAACAGGGCTTTATTTGAACGGGTAAAACATGTATGTTCCGACGATCAGGGAATCAACCTGAGTACCGAACAAAAAATGCTTCAGGAAAAAACATACCGGCATTTCATTAAGGGAGGGGCAGGGCTTAAAGAAGAAAAAAGAGAAAGGTTCAGAAAGATAAACGAAGACCTGGCTAAATTAAGCCTGCAGTTTGAAGAAAATGTACTTGAGGAAACAAATGCTTTTTTCCTTCATATAAAAGACAGGAAGGATCTTGAAGGGTTACCTGAGGGAGTGATTGAAGCCGCAGCGGAAGAAGCAAAAAACAGCGGCAGGGAAGGCTGGGTCTTTACACTTCATTTCCCAAGCTATATCCCTTTTATGCAATATTCGGCAAGAAGGGAACTGAGGGAAAAGATGTATATGGCATATTCGACAAGAGCTTTCGGGAAGAAGAAAAATGATAATCGGGATATTGTCCGGAAGATAGTCAACCTGAGAAGAGAAAAATCAAACCTTCTGGAGTTTAATAATTACGCAGAATACATATTAGCCGACAGAATGTTAAACAGCCCTGCTAAAGTAACGGACTTTCTTAATGAATTACTTGCCGAGTCACATAAGTATGCACTGAAAGATATTGAAGATGTAAGGTCTTTTGCAAAAGACAATGGATCTGACCCGGGGCTTGAAAGCTGGGACTGGGCCTACTACTCGGAAAAGCTTAAAAAGCAAAAGTTTATGATCGATGATGAACTGTTAAGACCTTATTTCATGCTTGAAAGGGTTGAAAAGGCTGTTTTCGGTCTGGCAGGCATATTATACGGCTTGTCCTTCGAACACAGGCCGGATCTGCCTTTATACCATAAAGATGTCAGGGCTTTTGAAGTAAGGGATATGAATAATGAACATCTTGCAGTATTATATCTTGATTATTACCCCAGGAAAGGGAAAAGCGGCGGAGCATGGATGACAGCATACCGTGACCAGTTCAGGTATAAAAACTATGAATCGAGACCTGTCATATCAGTGGTTACCAATTTCAGCAAGCCCTCATCCACCAGGCCTGCCCTTCTCACACATACCGAACTCACAACACTCATGCACGAATTCGGGCATGCCCTTCACGGGATGCTTACAAGATGCAACTACAGGAGCCTCTCAGGCACCAATGTAGCAAGGGATTTCGTAGAGCTTCCCTCTCAAATAATGGAAAACTGGGCCTTCGAGAAAGAATGGCTCGATACCTGGGCCCTACACTATAAAACAGGCGAAAAAATACCGGAAGAATATATTATTAAAATCAGGGAGTCAATGGTATTTAATGAAGGGTATGCATGCAACAGGCAGCTTGGCTTCGGGTTCCTTGATATGGCCCTGCACAGCCTTGAAAGAAAATTTGATGATGATATCGATCAGTTTGAAAGACAATCGATGAAAAAGACGGAATTATTACAAAAGACCGAAGGAACAAATATCAGTTGCTCATTCGGACATCTTTTTTCGGGCGGATATGCAGCCGGTTATTATGGATATAAATGGTCTGAAGTGCTGGATGCCGATGCTTTCAGCCTGTTCAGGGAAAAAGGAATATTTGACAGGGAAACAGCCGATTCGTTCAGGATTAACATACTGGAAAAAGGGGAAACGGAAGAGCCAATGACCCTGTATAAAAAGTTCAGGGGCAAGGAACCCTCAATAGATGCACTGCTCATACGCAGCGGGTTCAAAGAAGCGATGAGCGGCTAACGACAGGGCTGAGCATTAATAATTTGCCCGGTGGGCAAATTTAGTACCACCTCCGATAAATCTTCGGTGGTCAGAGGAAGAGCCAGATAAAGGGGGAGGAAAAAGGGTTTAAAAAGTTGAGAATGAGTTTAAATAGTATTAAATACCTACTAATTAACAAATTAACTAATACACCAATTAACATAGTAGACTGCCGGCTGTGGACTGTGGACTGTATATCCATCATTCCATCATTGCTCGCCCCAACCAGCCACAATCACTATCCCCTCGCGAACTCGTCACCTCCTCCCGAAGCCTCAGGTTCCACCATTACACCATTCCAGTATTCCACCATTCCATCGTTCCATTATTCCATAAAGTATTATATTTGCCATATACCGTAATGATATATAATATTTTTATTAATCTATTTATTTTCAAATAATTAAACTAAATAAATGATTCATTTCTTTCCAGTAACCGACAGGATAATAGCAGTTGAAAGCAAATCAGATTTATCAGCCCAGGATTCGAAAAAACTAAACTGGCTGTTCGGGTCGCATGAAAAATCGCTTAACAAAAAAATTGATGGATACTTCATTGGTCCGCGAAAAGAAATGATCACTCCCTGGAGCACAAATGCCGTAGAAATAACTCAGAACATGGGTCTCAAGGGCATACGCAGAATAGAAGAATTCTTCAATACAGAAGGGTCTGAGAGCAGCTACGATCCTATGCTTCAGCGGTTATACAGAGGGCTGGACCAGGAGATATTTCATACAGACCATGTACCTGAGCCGATTATTGAAATAGGAAATATTGCAGAATATAATAAATCCGAAGGCCTGGCGCTTAGTGAAAAAGAAATAGAATATCTCGAAGATTTAAGCAGTGCCCTGGGAAGAAAACTAACCGACAGTGAGGTATTCGGTTTCTCCCAGGTCAACTCCGAACACTGCCGTCATAAAATATTTAACGGACGTTTTATTATTGACGGTGTCGAAAAAGAATCTACTCTCTTCAACCTCATAAAGAAAACCACACAAACAAACAGGAACACCATCGTATCGGCCTATAAGGATAACTGCTCTTTTGCACGGGGACCGGTGGTCGAACTGTTTGCTCCCATGAACCAGGATATTCCTGATTACTTTTCTGTAAGGGAAATCAAATCGGTATTATCCCTGAAGGCCGAAACACATAACTTCCCGACAACAGTCGAGCCTTTCAACGGCGCTTCAACCGGTACCGGAGGAGAGATACGTGACAGGATTGCAGGCGGTAAAGGCGCATTCCCCATTGCAGGTACGGCTGTCTACATGACATCATATCCCAGAACGGCAGACGGACGCGACTGGGAGAAACCCCTTAAACCAAGGGACTGGCTCTATCAAAGCCCTGAGGATATCCTCATCAAAGCCTCAAACGGGGCAAGTGATTTCGGCAATAAGTTCGGTCAGCCTCTTATCTGCGGTTCTTTGCTCACCTTTGAGCATAGCGAAAAAATGAAAAGACTGGGCTACGACAAGGTTGTGATGCTGGCAGGAGGTATTGGTCTTGCTAAGATGAAAGACAGCGAAAAAGATGTCCCCGAAAAAGGAGACCTGATAGTAATGCTCGGAGGAGATAATTACCGAATAGGAATGGGAGGAGGAGCTGTTTCCAGTGTTGATACGGGAGAATATGACAGCGCTATTGAACTGAACGCAGTACAGAGAGCCAACCCTGAAATGCAAAAAAGAGTATACAATGCATTGCGTGCCCTTGCAGAAGACGATATTAACCCTGTTGTATCCCTCCACGACCATGGCGCCGGAGGACATCTGAACTGTCTTTCCGAACTGGTAGAGGCAACAGGTGGGAAGATTGACATAAGCAGGTTGCCTGTAGGTGATCCCACCCTCTCAGCAAAAGAGATAATAGGCAATGAATCGCAGGAAAGAATGGGTCTGGTTATAAAAAAGAAAGATATTGATAAACTGATAAGAATAGCTGAAAGGGAGCGTGCACCGGTATATGTTATCGGCGAGGTAACAGGAGACCATCAGTTCACCTTTGAGAATACCGCGACAGGAGAGAAACCTATCGACCTGCAGCTTGCTTCCTTCTTTGGTGATCCGCCGCAGACCATTATGACAGATGAAACGGCAGAACTGTCTTATCATGATATTGAGTATGAACCTGAAAAAATTCAGTATTACCTTGAACAGGTAATGCAAATTGAAGAGGTTGCCTGCAAGGACTGGCTTACCAATAAGGTCGACCGTTCAGTTACAGGACGTATAGCTAAACAACAATGCGCAGGCGAACTGCAGCTGCCCCTTAATAATCTGGGAGCTATCGCACTTGATTACAGAGGAATAGCAGGTTATGCCACATCCATAGGCCATGCCCCGGTCGCTGCCCTGATAAATCCTGCACACGGATCTGTCCTGTCGATAGCCGAAGCACTGACAAATATTATATGGGCTCCGTTAAAAAATGGTATATTATCGGTATCTCTTTCGGCTAACTGGATGTGGCCCTGCAGGAATCACGGAGAAGATGCCAGACTGTATGAAGCCGTGAAGGCAGCCAGTGATTTTGCCATAAGTCTGGGTATTAACATCCCCACAGGCAAAGACAGCCTTTCAATGACACAGAAGTATAAGGACGGTATAGTATATTCCCCCGGTACTGTAATTATTTCAGCCTCGGCAGAAGTTACAGATGTCAGAAAGATCATAGAGCCTGTAATGGTTGCAGACTCAGATACCAGTCTCCTTTATATTGATATGAGCCGCGATTCATACCGTCCCGGAGGAAGCAGTTTTGCACAGGTAAGGAACAGCATAGGGACATCAACGCCTACCGTTAAGGATCCGGAATATTTCGTCAAAGTATTCAATACCATACAGGATCTTATAAAAGCCGGTAAGATCCTTGCCGGGCATGACATATCTGCCGGCGGTATGATAACAAGCCTGCTGGAGATGTGTTTTGCAGGTACTGAGGGAGGCATGAGTATTAACCTGGAAGCCATCAATGAAGAAGATATAATAAAACTATTGTTCAGTGAAAATCCGGGTATCATCATTCAGGTCGATGATGAGGATGAGATTGCCGAAATACTTCTTGAAAATGATATCTCTTATTATTCAATAGGAAAACCCGTCGCAAAAAGACTGGTACTGATCAGCCACGGCAAAAAAGAATATATTTTCAACATCGAAGAGATGAGAAAGCTCTGGTTCCGCACCTCATACCTTTTTGACAGTAAGCAATGCGGCAGGGACCTGGCTATGGAAAAATTCGAGAACTTTCATAATCACGGACTTGTTTATGATATGAAAGAATTCGATGGCGATCTTGATAGTCTTGGTATCAGTCATGGCCGGCGTCCCCAATCCGGAACCAAAGCTGCGATAATAAGGGAGAAGGGAGTTAACGGCGACAGGGAGATGGCATATGCATTATACCTGGCAGGTTTTGATGTCAGGGACGTTCATATGACAGACCTCATAAGCGGCAGGGAAAATCTTGAGGATATAAGCTTCATAGTATTTGTCGGTGGATTTTCAAACTCTGATGTTCTCGGATCGGCAAAGGGTTGGGCAGGCGCCTTTATGTATAATGAAAAAGCAAGAATGTCTCTTGAGAATTTCTATAAAAGAAAAGACACTCTCAGTCTGGGCGTATGCAACGGATGCCAGTTGATGGCCGAGCTTAACCTTATTTACCCTGAGCATGAGATAAAACCCTCGTTACTAAATAACAGATCAGGCAAGTTTGAATCGGCATTTCTCGGCGTCGATATACTTGAAAGCAATTCGGTAATGCTGAAAGATATGGAAGGCATGCAACTCGGCATATGGGTTGCTCATGGGGAAGGACGCTTTGATCTTCCTTACGACGAATCGGCCTATAACATACCGGTAAAATATCATCACAGTACCTATCCGGCTAACCCTAACGGTTCCGAATATGATGCAGCAGCCATATGTTCAGCCGACGGCAGGCATCTGGCGATAATGCCGCACCTCGAAAGATCATTCATGCCATGGCAGTGTGCCTGGTATCCGGAAGGCAGAAAAGAAGATGAAGTTACTCCATGGATCAAAGCGTTTATAAACGCAAGGAAATGGATTGAAAAGAATACAAAATAGTTACCGGTTTAAATACTCTGTTCATTCGGTCATGGGTTTTAAGACAAGGCTCCTGAGCTGTGTATGTGAAGCATCCTTCCGGTCGAGATAGTTCCTGGCGGGTCTTACCTTATCGCTAACAACCTGAATATTGTAATCACCCGGTTTATCAATATATACGGATCCAAGTTTTGAATCGGCCCTGTAGTAAAAATCACCTGTCCCCGGAGTATCAAGGATTATTTCATTACCTATAGGCTTGGCTTTTATACGTTTATCACAAAAGTTAACAATAACGGGTGATTCATATCTCAGGTCCATAGTATCTTTTGTAAAACTAGTGAGCCACAGCTCATACCTTCCCCTGTGCTGAACATTAAAAGACCACTCCGCCGTGTTCATATCCGGATGCAGGCTATCCTGCAAAAGATAAGCTTCATTGATATTCAGTATTATGGTACCGTCTTCTTTTTCCTGAATGCTTGTTGTAACCTGATCGCTTGTATTAACTTCGTTACGGTTTCCGCAACCGCCTGCTGCAATAACCAACAAAATCAACAGAATAATACTCATTCTCCTCATGCGCACAAATAATTCAATTCTGATTTATTATTTTTCAGTACTGCAAAAATCATACCTGTACAAAGATAACCTGAAAAAATATGATTTTTATCAAAGAGTATTATTTATTTTGCTTCTGTACACCTGGCTTCGTTGCGATGCAGTTTATTCTGTTTCTTTTCTGCATTTAAGTATCTGATTGATTTCGCCACTAATTCGGCTATATCCACGATTACAGGAGAGCCGGCATCCATGGCTTTGCTGAATGTTTTTTTACACATTGGACAGGAGGTAACGAAATAATCAGCTCCGGGAGCAGCAATTTCCGCCAATACATCTGATGCTATAGCTGTTCTCTTACGGCTGTCCAGTTTTATATTACCCAGGCTTCCTCCGCAGCATAATGCGTTTTCTTTTTCGTATGCACCTTTTCTGTACCTTGCAACACTATTTAAGACATTCCTGGGTTCCTCATAAATACCGAGTCCTCTTCCAAGTTCGCATGGGTCGTGGTATACAACAGTCTTATCAGAGAATCTGACATTCAGTCGTTTCTCTTCCAGCATTCTGTTTATATACTGTGTATGATGAAGTATTTCTATATCCAGATGATAACTTTCCTTAAACACCTTAAGGCATATTGGACAGGAGGTTACCAGTATCCTGGCTCCCGATCCCCATATAACTGATGAATTATTCTGAATAAGTTCTCTGGCCTCCCTGTTTTTTCCTGCCAGCATAAGAGGTCTGCCACAACAGACTGATCCTTCCCTGTCCATAAACATGTAATTCACGCCTGCTGCCTTAAATATTTTCTCCATTGAGGAGACTATTCCGGGACTCAGATGAGTCATACAACCGGCAAAGTACAATACCTCCGGGCCCTGATCGATCGTTTGCGGTCTCAGGTAACTAAAAGGATTCCTGTAATTATCTGACCGGTAACTGATATTCTGGTTGCGTTCCCGCAAATAGCCTGTCCATATCGCTTTCATATCTTCCGGAGCTTCCCCTGCCCTTCTCTGGATCATCCTTAAAGCACCAAGCTCTATTCCCACCGGGCAAACAGCCTCGCATCTTCCGCACATCAGACAATTCAGGGAAATATCATATACATCATCATTTCGCTTTAATCCTTTCACAAAATAGGCTGACTGAACATTATTGATCCCGGCCGAGCTGCTCAGTTGGCATCTATCAAGACAGATGCCGCATGACGAACAACTGTAAACCTGTGCTTCGGCATATGAACCGTACTGATCACCTGTTCTTACTCCCGAATTTCGAAGGAAAATAAGAAACAGCTCGGATGGTATATGCATGTACCTTGTACGCGGCAACAGAATAAAAAACACACCCAGTGAAAGCGAATAGAGCCACCAGAAAGGGGATGACAATTCGGAAACCGGCAAAAACCCGGCAAAGAAAGAACCGAGTGAGCCTGTCAGAAAACTGCCTGATCCGGCACTGCCACAGGTAAAACTTTCGGCCAGTAGCCGGCTCGGAAAGATAAGCCACAGCGAGGCAAGTGCTATCTTATCCAGAGTCTTAAGCCTGGTTGTTTTCTTCATTCCTACTATACGAGACCAGAATCTTTTGATTATAGCTATCATTAAGCCCGACAATATGAAAGCCAGCAGGAAGTCCATAAAAAATGAATATGCTCTCGCGAATCCTTCAGCCCCGTGTTCAGGGTTAAAGAATCTGAAAAATATAGCTTTATAGGGAGGATTAAGATGTCTTACACCGAAAAGATCAGCCTCAATCGTTCCAAACAGTATAAGCAGGAACCAGCCGAAAGCAAGGCTCATATGCATGTATCCGAGCACAGGGTTCACTTTCATTATCTTCCTGTGAATAAGGCTCTCCATGAATATCTCCTTTATACTCTGTATGAACGGTGTTCCGAAGAATCCTCTTTGCAGCCTTAGTTTATCGGCTTTGGACAAATCCCTGAACCACACTATACATGTAAATACGAAGTAAATAATTATAAAGTACAGTCCAATGTTAAATGGTATGACAAAAGGATCAAATTGCATAATTATCCATTTTATTAAATGCTTTCTGCATAAGGAAAATAACATTCCTGGTATTTACGCCACGAGGGCATACGAGAGTACATTTGCCGCATAACATACATCTGTTCAACATTTTCCTTACCTCATCATTCTCTCCTCTCTTAACCAGTATATTCAGTTTTCTGAGACTCATATCGGTAAAGTTAGCTGCCGAGCATGTGGCAGCGCATCCTCCGCATGCAATGCACAGCGAAAACGTAGGTTCATTGTTCAGTATATATTCCGAAACAGACTTGTCGTTCCGGTCATAATCAATAACCCTTGGCTTAATTGATGAAAAACCGAAATTTTTCATATTACCTCTGTTAATCTCCTGTTTTTTAGATAATCGCTGATCTCAACTGCTGCAGCACGTGCATGAGAGATAGTATCCGTAATATTCATAGCTGCCGTACAGGTACCTGCATAAAAGACACCTTCCTTATTGCTACGGTTATTACCATAATGATTGTCCTTAACACTGAAAAATCCATTTACTCCCGTATTGAGTCCCAGTTCCGAGGCAATCTTCTTTCCCGATTGTGAATTTTCAATACCTATCATCAGTACCAGCAAATCAACCTGCATTTTCATAGGTCTGCCTGCGAGCGTATCTTCTACCTTAATGATCAGCCTGCCTTCTATATTCTCACTCGCCTCCGAGACCTTACCCCTGATAAAACCGACACCCCATTGTTCCTGTGCTTCCCTGTACAGTTCCTCATAATACGGACCGAACATTCTCATATCCATATAAAAACAAAATACTTCTGTCGAGGGTAACATCTCCTTTATCTCAATTGCCTGCTTTACAGCAGTAACGCAGCATACTTTGGAGCAATGAAAATTTCCGACCTTCTCGTCCCTCGATCCGACGCAATGAACAATACCGACCCGTTTGGGAGGAACCCCTTTTGATGTAATAACAGAGCCCGAATGAAATTTTTCTTCCAGCTCAACAGATGTTATCACATCATTATATATACCGTATCCGTATTCTTCCTTCCTTTCGGCGCGGAAAAGGTCAAACCCGGTAGCAACGAGCAGGGCATCAGCCGGAGGAAGAGTCCCTTGAGTGGATGTAACAACATACTGATCCCGTTCTTTTACAATACCTTCTATACCGGTATTCACCCTAAGGCTGATAAGCGGATTATTTATCCTGCCCTTAAGGTAATCCCTGACCTCACTTCCCTTACGTCTGTCGGGAAACAACTGGTACCAGTTATTTAACTTCCCCCCCGGATTGTCTTCTTTTTCCACAAGGCTCACCCTGTATCCTTCTCCGGCGAGTTGTCCGGCTGCTTCGCAGCCTGCGGCGCCGGCACCAATAATTACAACATGTTTCTCTTTCATCTCATGCATTGATCATATTCTCGGGCGCTTTTAACTTACTGCCGTCTTTGTCCAGATATTTACGCTCTTTATCATAAGGAATACCTATCTTATCAAGAAGAGGTTCCGACTGTACCATATGGTACTGCATCCCCAGGTCCCATGGATCATATCCCATAACTATACCGGCAAGTTCCTCATAGGTCAGCACAGGTATCCCCAGACCGTTAACCCCATATGTCTTCCCTTCCTGTTCCTTAATGGTATACTGCCACTTATCCATGAACATAGTACAACCGGGACAGTTGGCCAGCACAAACTGAGGATGATATGGTTCCATGGATTCGAATTTCTTCTTTGAATTTGACATGGAATAACCTCTGTTGGCCTGCACCAGATACTGGCGGAAGCCAAATCCGCAACAATGCCTGCGCTCGGGGTAATCAATAACCTCACCACCCCACGATTCTATCATACCTACCAGTGTGTGGGGAAATTCAGCGCCCCCCACTCCATATTTCGGGAACATTTTTGAATAATGGCATCCAATATGTTCAACTCCTTTTACCGGTTCGCCGGTAACGTGATCCACAAGGCGGTACTTTGCCCTGGAAGCTATTTCATCCCGAAACTTATATACAGCATCGCTGGTATGAATTATTGAACGTGGCACTTCAAATTCCCTTTTGGTAGCCTTATACAGATTTTCCCTTGTCTTTTCCAGTGTCTCGGGGAAATGCCTCCATGTCTCTATTATCTCTTCATATATGCCAAATGATGTCACACATGATATCAGTATATCCCTGTAACCATATTCGGTTGCCAGGGCAAAATGTCTGGCTACAACAGCCTGTATGGTATCAAACGGAACAACATCGCCATGATAGCCGATACCGGTACATGTGGTATGCCTGGGATCTTCAAATATATCCTTACCGAGATCTTCCCTGAGCATCTTTATTAAAAACTGCTCCGACCCCGGGAAAAAACTCTGCCTGATACATGACCTGACAAAGAAAAAATGGTCATCAGGAATCTCCTTCTGAAATTCCTTCCATATCCTTTTCTTGCCTTCCTGTTTCATATTCTTCCTCTAATAAACTATCACAAAAATGACATCCGCTGTCATAGGTATATACATAGTTAAAATATTCACAATCTGTTCCTTCAGGGGCATACTCAAGCCCCATCTCGGCAGCTTTCTTCTCAGAATACTTCTCTATTGCATCAAAAAGATCCTGTCCCCCGGTAATATTAAAAATATCTCTGAGCTCCTGCATCACCTCAGGGCTGAATCCCCTCAGAGGTCCTTCACTACCATTCAGTTCACCTCCAAAACGGGCTATTACATGTTCCAGATTATTATAAATATGTTCCCATACCGGTCCCTGTTCAGGGTGTTTCTCAGGAACAACAGCATATGCAGGGACACAATAGCCGTAATTCAATATATTATCGCCGGCCGTTCTTTTTACGGCAAACTGTTGCCTTCCTTTCTCCGATTCTGTAAAATAACCCAGCTTCTGTGAAAGTTGCCTCAGTACCATTATTATCGAACCCGGCGTATTCCCCCTGGGGCATCTTGTCTTGCAGGACATGCACTGACCGCAATACCATATTGTTTCACTCTTTAACAGTTCAAGTATGACACTATTGTCACGTGTCTGAACCATATCAACTATTTTCCTCGGATCATAATTATAAAACTCGGCAGCCGGACAAATAGCCGTACACACTCCGCAGTTCATACAGGCATTGAACGCTTCTTCAAATCTAACGTCCTCCTTTAACATATTAAAGAGGCTCTCCATGTGATATAATTTATTACCCTTAACTAAAAAATGTCAACCAAAGCTACCCTGATAAAATATCACGAAAAAGAATATTAAAACCTATTTTGTATGCAGTATAAATACCTATAATTTGGTGTTCAGCATTCCAGGTTCCAGGTTTCAAGTTCCACGTTGAGCGGTTCAGCGTTGAATGAAGTTGAGAATGAGTTTAAATAGTATTAAATGCCTGCTAATTAACTAATTAACTAATTAACTAATATACCAATTACCGACTGTGGACTGTGGACTGCCGACTGTGCTTATAACTCTATAACTGATACAAGGCAGCGATACCTCCGTATCTTACAGCTCTCAGGAATATCCTGATAAGGAACAATAATTGCGAAAGCATGAATAACAGGAACATTCCTCCTCCGCTATCAGGTGTATATGCCGCAAGTATATCTACCACCAGCACAGTAAAAAGAGCCTGGATAATTACCATAAGAAGCATGAAAAAATATGATCCTAAAAAAGACCTGAAAGTAGCCTTAAAGCCATAACCAAGAGCTTTGAAAACTTTCTTTTGATCATTTGCTGCGAGCCAAACCCTGGCATAATCAGCAACAAGGAGGAAGACAGGAAGTATAAGTATAGCTACTATTCTAAGAATCTTCATCAGTCTTATCAGGCTTTCTTCCGATCCCCGGTCTTGTATAATAAGAGGTAAACCTATAACAAGAAACATTACAAAGAGTATGATCAGTATACTGATCAGTACCACTGCTGTATATGAAAGGAAATATCTTGCCGATGCCCTGAAGAATTCTCCGGGTTTATATGATAACCTGTTTTCAAGTAATGAATCAAACAGGCCCCCGTACATAAAAATATAAAGAAAGAAAAACAACAGCAATAAGATGAGTACACCTCCGCTTATTGCCGACATCATAGGATTAAACGACTGTCCCAGATCGGTAAAAAAACTTATATTGAATCCATTATTCAGAAGGTTTGTCGAGGCTGTATTTCCAAGTGCCGTATTAACAAATGATTTCAGTGGCGTAAGAAATACTGCGAGAAACGAGAAAGTAAGAAGCCAGATTATCAGTAGAGCTTTCAATGAACGCAAGGCTCTGGTTGTTCCGGAGGTTACTGCTTTGATAAATTTCATAGTACCTGATTTTTATAATGAAATAATCTGAGTAAAAAACTGCATAAGAGTTGCCAGTTTTCTTAATATTCTCTTCTGGGGCACCTTATCAGGTTTGATAGTATATGAATTATTAATATAATTGACATCCATTGTTATTTTGTATTCAGGGTCAATTACTGCTTCAACAACCTTCGTGTATCCCGAGTATTCAAAATCCCTGTATCTGCCGTTACCATGCCAGAACTCCCTGACTTCGGTACCATCCTCAAAACGTACCAGTACTTCTACAGGCAACCGGACCTCGCCCAGCCGTTCGATCCTTACCACAGAAGTATAAAGACTGTCTCCCGAGGTATCATCCCTGAGTACTACCATACCTGCAGTGTCCGTCTTTTCCATACCTCTGAACGACCTGTCCTTATAATTTGATATCCCTGCCAGCTTATAATCGCATATACCGGTGCCGAAAAGAGTCTGGTCAAAAAACCAGTTCAGGTCCTCACCGTATTTATCACCATGCATCTCCCTTACCACCCTGTTGGCAACATTAATAAAATCCATTGTTGCAGGATGCCCGAAAGCCCATTCCCTGTAATACTCTCTGAAAATCTCATCCATTGTCTCCTCGCCGATAATCCCCTGGAGGGTAAGAAGCAAGGTTGACGCTTTCTGGTATGATAACATACTGTAAGAGCCGTGCGGGTATTCCCATGAGAACGGGGTGTTATCCGACACCATCCTGTTCGCAGCATGGACATATCCTATCCTCTGCATTTCAGTATCTGATAAATAGAATCTGCTATGGCTTACCATCCCTTTGCCGGGGCCATAGTAATGATCCAGTATCCTGGCTTCCCAGTATGAGTTTATTCCCTCATCCATCCATGGTTCTTCAAATTCATTCGTTGCCAGTATTCCCATGAAATAAGCATGCCCGAATTCATGAATTGTGACCATTTCCGGCATATGTATATAGTCAGGAATGTTAGGCATGCTGGAGGAAGTAAAAATAGTAGTATATTCCATACCACCGGCACCTGAACCTTTGGTAGGCGGATCGACAAAAGTCAGGTGGGGCCAGGGGAAAGGTCCTACCCTTTCATCAAAATACTCAAGTGCGTTCTTAACTGCTGTTATCTGTCTTTCTACCTGGTCTTCCCTGCCGGGCGGATATAAGAAACGTATCTTTACATGCTCCCACTGATCTTCATGCTCTTTATATCCGGGCCAGGCAGTCCATGCAAAATCCACAATATCTTCGGCACGGTAATGTATGATCTTGTAACCCTCGTCGTTCACTTCTTCGCTTATCATCTGACCGCCGCTGCCCACGACGAATTTTTCAGGGACCTTGATCCTTACTTTATATATGCTATGATTTGAATAAAACTCAGAGCTGGAGTGAAACTGGTGACAGTTCCAGCCGTCCTCTTCTGCCATTCTCATACCTTTCTTTTCGTATACTCCGAATTTGGGAAACCACTGGGCAACAAAGAAAAAATCATCACTAAATCCTGTTCTCCTGATAGATGAAGGCAGTTTTGATATAAAATCAATATAGAAGAATGCCGTGTCGCCGGGAGCAACAGGTTCCGGAAGTAACAATTGCAGCACTGTCTTATCATACGGGTTTCCATCGTCCGGCTGGATATACTTCATATATTTCTTAAGGTCAGCGCCTTTCCGGTTAATAATATTATTGATCTCTATCCACCCGTAATCTTCTTTCCTGATACCTGGGCTGCCGTGATTTTCACTATAGAAAGTGGTTTTATTACTCCTGAAAGCATTAAGGTACATATGCATCTGCACATCAGGGACACTGTGATCTGAATTATTAACCCAGTAAGCTTCCATTGATCCTGATATTGTTTTGGCTTCAGGGTCAAGTTCGACATCCATATCATATCCTGTGATCCTTTCGCTCAAAGGTTCATAGAAAATGACCTGGGCCGGGACTGCCAGACAATAGAAAAATAAGAAAAAAAGGATCAGGGCTCTTTTCATATTCTTAGATTTTAAGTAACAGTCATATTAATTGATATGGCATGATAAAGATAAACAAAATATCAGCCAATAGAAATTCAAAGTTTATTCTTTAAGATTTATCCTGAAGAAACGACTGTTCTTTAGCCCTGTAAATGATCTCTTTACGTTTGTCAGCAGCCTCCCTGCGCCCTTTTCTTGGCGGGTCTCTTTGATATTTCCGGCAGGACAACAGCCGGGCTTGTATTGCCTGATTCAATTACAGTTCCTCCAAGAGCTGTGCCAGCACCTTTTCTGAAATTATATCTGGCTATCTCCTCATTTGCGCTGGTAACAGCCGGCTTTTCAGGATTCATGATCGTTTCCGCCCAGTAATTCAAGCCTCCTTCGAGAACATAGTTATTACGATAGCCTAACTGCCTTGTTATCATCCATGCCTCATTTGCAGTAAGCGATCCGTTCGAATAAAATACATTGATCTTCAGGTCCTGATCAATGATAAACCTGTATTCCTCATTAAGAAGATCGGAAAAAGGTATGTTAAATGAACCGGGGAGATGAAATTCCTGATACTCTTCACCTGTTCTGAGGTCGATAAGCTGCAGTGACGGATCCTCACTGATAATCATGCCGGCTATTTCATCAGGGCTGATAAACTGTGCGCGCCCCTTGAATTCCTCAAGCATCTCATTAGCCGAGACTTTAAACTGCAGTGTCTTATTATTTGGAATAGCTGCCATAATAAGTCCAAGGCTAAGGAAGATAATACTTATTAATACTCTTGCATTCATGATCAATATATTTTTACTAATATTCAGGTTGTGCATATTTTTTCTCGGCCCACTCTGCTATACGGAACACCACTACTGCCATTACAATAAACAGAAGAGCCATTATTCCATCGCTTACATTCAGTACCTCGCTTATCTTCAGGTTACCTTTAAAACCGTCAAGATAAAGCCCCTCCAGCAAAGGATATCCTTCTGCAAAAAGAAACACTCCAATGAAAAGCCCTCCGACAAATACCATAGCATCTATTTTCCCTATGGCTGCGGCACACATACTCGTACCCGGACAAAATCCTCCTGTTATAAAACCCAGTCCCATTATGATGCCACCAACTATTGCAGAAGTGAGATAAGTAGGATTAATATATACGAGGTCGAGGTCAATCCAGCCGAACAAGCTCATAAAAAGCAAGCCTGTCATGGCTGTTATACCGGCAGTAAAAAACACTTTGAGAACAACAGTGTCATAACCGTAAAACAATCCTGCCAGTTTTCTGCTCGAAGAAAATCCGCTGCTTTCAAGTATCCAACCAAAGCCTATACCAATAATGAAAGCCATAAGCAAATTAGTATCCGGTGATATTATTTCGTTTACTATTAATGGACCCATGATATTAAATTTGTAAGTTATATACTACTTCAATTTTCCTCTACACTTTCTGCTCCCCAGTCAAATTATTAACGTCTTTTGTCTTTTTCCTTTTGTCTTTTGTCTTTTGTCATATCCAGTTCTTACGGAAGAACCATGCGAATGCATATGCTGATCCGAAAATAGCCAGCATAGTGATGATCCCTCCGAAGGAGAATACCGCCATACCGCTAAGTGCCGATCCGCTTGTACATCCACGTCCAATTTGTGATCCCAGGCCAAAAAGGATACCTCCGGTTAGTGCAAAAACCAATCTGCGCCTTGATGTTATTTTCGGACTGTGCTCTACCTTCAGCCTGAGTCTTCCTGCCAGCGCTCCTGACAGGAAACCTCCCGTTATAACACCCAGAACCTGAAAAACGAGCCACGACTTCATTGGTTTCGGATGTGATTCGTAATACTCCTTATAGAAAGCCGTATTCTCTACATGTGAAGGAGCCACAGCATCAACAACGGTTACAACGGTTGATTTGACGGCTCCCGAAGCACCCAGTCCCCTGCCACTGATAAAATTAGCGGCAATAAGTACCAGGCCGAGGAGTACACCACCCAGATAAGGATTAATATACTTTGTCTTCCTGTTTGTTTTTTGTGTATTCATTTTTTATAAGTATTAATACAACCAGCGGCTTACCTGACCGGCATTGGCAACTATAAATCTTAACATTATACCTCCGAAGAGAACAAGTGTTGCAGGAACAATGGCAGGTATTCTGAACCTGGCCAGTTCAAGCGCTTCCAGGAGGGCAGGTATGAGCAATCCGAGCAGAACAACCAGTACCCAGAACTGTGCGGTATAGGGACCTCCCAGGAATAGTGAAGCCGCATCTATCTGTACCTGTGTGCTTGCAAGGAAACCCATAAACATATGTGTAATAAAAAATAATTCAACAACAATAAGTACCAGATCGACCCTGGAGAAGAAAAGCCTTTCTTCATGCGATCTGGCGAATAAGATTATCACGGCTGCTCCGGTCGAAAGGCCTGATGTCAGAAAAAGAGGCCCTAATATTGACGTATTCCAAAGTGGTCTGGCATTGAATGCCGAAAACAATATACCGGTATAGATACCCAGGATAACCGATAATACAAGAATCAACCATGAAATAGCTTTTATATTCTTATTGCAGAATACCTCAAAATCCTTTAGCCACTTAAACCTCCAGTCCCATTTCGGGAATATCAGCCTTATATTCAGAGCTGCCCATATAAACGACAGCGGAGTTATGGCCATAAGCGTCCATGCTCCCCATGACATAGGTGACTGCAGCTTAATAGTCGTATACAACCTCCAGAAATAGGCCTGGTGCTTAAGATCAAAGAACAGGGCAAGAAGCCCGAGGACCAGCGCCACAGGAGCTATGAAGGGTGCATATCTTACCGCACCTGCAAATTTATCCTGTTTGCCCAGAATAGTATAAAGCGCTGCAAAAAACAAGACCCCGGCAGCAAGTCCTCCAAGGAACAGATACAGGGGGATCTGCCAGTGCCAGATATGCAACACCGGATCTATACCGGGGTTCATTCTGCCACTTATTATTAATTCTTCTCTCATCTTAATTATTCCTTTATGTTAAGAAATATATCTGCGGATTGGTTCCTGCTTCAGGTATCAGTGTCTTGTATTTCCTGTTCCGGATAACAGCTGACACATCGCTCCGCGGATCATCCAGATCACCGAAATAAAGGCACTTTGTAGGACAAACAGCTACACAGGCCGGATCCTCCCCGTTCTTAACCCTGTGCTCACAGAACGTACATTTGTCGACATAACCATCCGGATGGGAGTATCTCGCATCATAAGGGCAGGATGTTATACATGCTCCGCATCCTATACATTTTTTATGGTCGACCAGTACTATTCCTCCCTCAACAATATGACTGGCGCCTGTAGGGCAACACCTTACGCAGGGTGCGTTTTCACAATGATTACATCTCTCCGAACGAAGCTCCAGTTCCAGATTAGGGTACGTGCCCTCAACCAGTTCGACGACCCATTCCCTGGCATAGCCGTGCGGAACATTATTCTCGATCTGACAGGCCACAACACAGTCGCTGCAGCCTACGCATTTTTTCGTGTCAACGGCCATTGCATATCTCATGATACTACTTCGTTATAAGCAGGTTCAAACTTAAATGTTACAAAATTTCCTCTCATACCGGTTCCTCCCATAACAGGGTCTGTCATGACATTTGTTATAAGCTCGGCATCACTGGCTCCTTTACCGTATGCTCTGCGTAGTTTCTTATTATTATGTCCAAAGCCATGTACAATATATACCGAATCCCAGCGTATCCTCTCCGTCACCCTCACTTTCACAGCGAATGTCGAACGTATCCCATCCTGGTTCTCGAGATAAACCTCCTGTCCGTTTTTCAGACCCCAGTATGAAGCGATCCTGGGATTAACCCATACAGTGTTCTCATCCATTATATCCGTCAGGTTTACATTATTACTTGTCCGGCTGAAGGTATGTGAAGGCGCCCGGCCGTAAATAAGACGGTAAAAACCCTCAGGCGGCTCAGGATGGGGAGTGTACACAGGCATAGGATCAAAACCCTCGGCAGCAAGGGCAGTACTGTAAAGCTCGATCTTACCGGTATTGGTATAGAACTCGACATCTTCTCCCTTTTCAAAATACAGATCAGGATAAGAACGTTCGAATGTCTTTACTCCTATCTTCTTCATCTCTTCCAGCGAGCTGCCAAGTTCCTTCAACTGCCAGTCAAGCATTTCCTCCATACTGTTCCAACTGAAATAATCGCCGAGACCAAGTCTTTTTGCAAGTTCCTTAGCTATCCAGTAAGCAGGTTTTGAATCGTACATCGGCTCGGAAGCAGGCATTCTAAGTGCTATCGCAGGCTTACGGTGAGGACTGTTCCTGAGACTGTCATACCGCTCGAGGTATGTACATTCCGGCAGGACAACATCAGCCCATCCCGTGATCTCCATAGGCATTGTATCAATCACAACAAGCAATTCCAGCTCGTTTATAGCTTCTATCACCTTTTTCTGATCAGGTATGGTCTTCAGCAGATTGGTGCCGTTCACAATCCATGTCTTAAAATTACATGCCTTGCTTATTGTCGGAATGGTAGCGTCGCATATGCCTGACGCCAGTGTCTCATAAGCAAGATTATACTGGTCGGGAAAAGCATCCTTCCAGCTTCTTTTGATCTCGGGAAAAGGAGGATGCGGCCACTCCGGTACTTCCACCGCTTCAGGCATATAAAATCCTCCCCTCCTGCCCCATGAGCCTAATAGTGCATTAAGGATAGCTATTGCCCTTTCCCTTTGTGTATCATCACCATACCATGTAACATGTCTTCCGGGATGCACTATGGTGGCAGGTGAAGCCTCTGCCATCTCCCTGGCTGTTTTCCTTATAAGATCAGGTTCTATTGTAGTAATGCCATAAGCCCATTCAGGGGTCATATTCCTTACATGCTCCTTAAGATACTCAAAACCATAGGTATATTTCTCCACATATTCCTTATCATACCATTCCTCATATATCAAAACATGTATCCAGGCCATTAATAATGCAATATCCGTTGCCGGTTTTATCGGCAGCCAGTATTTTGACTTGCTTGCAGCAGTGCTGTAACGGGGGTCAACAGTTATGACAACGCCCCCCCTGTCAATAGCATCCGACATCTCCTGCACCTGTCCGTTATGCATGTTCTCTCCTAAATGAGAACCTATAAGCACAAGGCAGTTAGTGTCCCTTATGTCGGTCCTTTCAGGGCTCTGCACACCCTCTCCGAAGGTCATCTGAAACGCGACTTCCCTTGGTCCGCGGCATTGCGCATATGAAGGAGCTGCTATACTGTTTGATCCATAAGCCTTTAGCAAGGTGCCGAGATACTTCCCTCCTGATCCGTGTGTAAGAAGCGCAGTGCATTCCCTGCCGTACTTATCACCTATACTCTTCATTTTGCCGGCAATATAGTCCAGGGCTTCATCCCAGCTTGCTTCCCTGAACACCTGGCTGCCTCTCTCCATGGTTCTTATAAGTGGTGTCTTCAGCCTGTCTTCATCATAATACATACCGACACCACCGGTTCCCCTGGGACAAAAGCGACCGTTGCTGTGCTGGTCATTATCATTGCCGGTTATCTTCCATATCCTGCCATCCTTGTCCTTCGACACCCAGCCGGCGCACTTCCAGAAACATACCTCGCAATATGTAGGCGTCCTGGTCAGGCTGCCCTCAAGCAGGCTACTACCCTCCTGATAAAAAGTATTGGCAAATGCTTTAATAGCAGGATTGATTAATGCCAGTCCTCCCAGCCCCATACCTGCTATCTTTATAAATTCCCTGCGGTTAGCCATAGGTATTATATCTTTATATCTAGATGTTTATATATTTACCTGTATGCAAATATATATATTAATTGTTTATTGAAAAACAATTTTGTTATTTTTTTCACAATAAAAACGACAGGAAGGCTGGAGCACTGGAACCGAACAGTGCGAGTATGCTGGAAGCATACGAGTACTGTAAGCTCGCGAGGGGATAGTGATTGTGGCTGGTGGGGGCGAGCAATACTGGAATACCTGATCATATTTATGAATGTTACAAATTGAAATATAGTGGGGCCGTTGCATGCAACGGCCCTAATCCCTTTTATTCAGAATTCAGTTATTCACCCATTAACCAATATACCATTGCCGACTGTGGATTGAAGACTGTCCCGAATCTTCGATTCGAGGATCCTCGAAATTCTAAAACGCCAGAATGGCGTTAGAATTTCGGGACCGACTTTTGCCTACTGCCTTTTGCCGTTCGTCGTTCGCCATTTGTCTCATTAAACTTATTCTCAACTTAACTTTAACAAATCAACAACTTAACCTATAATAGACATCTTTTCCCTATTCCACAGCATATTTCGGCCTGTTTCATCTTTACCAATTATTATTACATTTGTTGGAATCAAAAAACCTTAATCCACATTATGCAGGCAATAAACGACTTTCTCATCAAGCTCGACGGTTATATCGGCGGACATCCATGGTTTGTATTTCTTCTTCTGGGCACAGGCATCTTCTTTACCCTCTACCTGGGATTTCCCCAGATAAAATATTTTAAACATGCCATCAGAATCGTAAAGGGCAAATACGACCACAGCCATGATGTAGGCGACACAAGCCACTTCCAGGCGTTAACCACTGCTCTTTCAGGTACGGTAGGAACAGGTAATATTGCAGGTGTAGCGCTTGCCATACACCTGGGAGGCCCTGCTGCTCTCTTCTGGATGCTGGTTACGGCAATGATAGGTATGTGTACCAAGTTTGTTGAGGTGTCGATATCGCATAAATTCAGGGATATACTGCCTGACGGAACAGTATCGGGCGGACCGATGTATTACATGAAGAAAAAGCTCAATTTTAAATTACCAGGCGGAAAGGTATTAAAGGTTGGTGCGGTAATGGGTGGTTTTTTTGCCGTGGCAACTGTACTGAGCTCCTTCGGTACGGGTAGCCTTCCCCAGATCAATAGTATTTCCAACTCTGTATTTGCCACCTTCGGGATAAACCATATAATAACAGGATTCATACTTGCCATACTTCTTGGTCTTGTAATTATAGGCGGTATTAAAAGAATAGCAAAAGTAACATCAACGCTGGTCCCTGCTATGGCGCTTATTTATCTTATAGGAGCCCTTGCTGTTATCTTAAAAAACTATGATCAGATACTCCCTTCACTGGGGGCCATATTCGGTGATGCGTTCACAGGTACTGCTGCCACAGGAGGTTTCCTTGGAGCTTCATTGTCATGGACAATAAACAGGGGTGTTAACAGGGGACTGTTCTCAAACGAAGCAGGACAGGGTTCGGCGCCTATAGCCCACTCGGCAGCAAAAGCGCCTGAGCCCGTTTCCGAAGGAATGGTTGCTATCCTTGAACCGTTTATTGATACAATATGTATCTGTACGCTTACCGGACTGGTATTACTTTCTTCGGGCGTATGGGACAAGAAACACATGAATCAGTTTCAGAATGCGGATATGGAGTTTGTCGCAGGCACCTATACCGACAAAACAGAGAAAGGGATTAAAATACTGAACAATCATATCAGTAAAAATAAAAAGCTCCCAAAACTCGACCTTTACAACGGGACAATAGATGTCAGAGAAGGAATATTAACGACTCCTGATATCACTCTGCTGCATGCCGAATCGCTTGCGGAAGATTACAGGTTCCTGAAAGGTGAAAAGCCTTACAGCGGAACACTTAATATAGCAGACGGCAAACTGATTATTGACGATACTGATAAGCCGGGATTCGGAGAAAAGATAAAAGGCCTTTTTGCTAAGGAATCGTCCGAAGAGCTGGTTATAGAAGGTAAGTCGCTCATGCATAGTGCTCCACTGACGGCAAAAGCATTTGAAAAGGGATTTTTCGGTCCGTGGGGCCAGTATATAGTATCCATCGGGCTGCTTCTTTTTGCCTTCTCAACAGCCATATCATGGTCATATTACGGCGACAGGGCACTTACTTACCTGATAGGCTCCAATTCGGTAATATATTACAGGATCATCTATGTTGTAATGTTCTTTATAGCATCCTTTACCGATACCACTATAATATGGTCACTGTCATATATAACCATAGCCCTCATGACAATACCTAACCTGATTGGGCTGCTTGTGCTTCACAGGGATATAAAAGGAACAATAAACCAGTACTGGGTCAGCTTTACAAAAGAGCACCCCGGCGAGAAGATAAGCAGGAAATACATGAAGAGAATGAGAGAATAAAGTTTTTCAGTTATACCAGTCTCCTTAAATTGCTTTGCGCTATGCAAATACAAGTACACCAATTAATTGCGGACTGTGGACTGTAGACTGCGGACTGCAGACTGGAATAGCCGTTTGCCTTTAGTCGTTCGCCGTTAGCCTCAGCAAAGCTACATTCTCCACATGATGGGTCTGAGGAAACATATCTACCGGCTGCACCGATACTATTTCATATCTTTCAGCCAGCAAGGTAATATCCCTTGCCTGGGTCGCCGGATTACAGCTCACATAAACGATTTTTTCAGCTCCGGCATCCAGGATTGTCCTTACAACCGATTCATGCATCCCTGCCCTTGGCGGGTCTGTTATTATCACATCAGGACGGCCATGAAAAGCCATAAACTCCGTATTCAGTAATTCCTTTATATCCCCGCTTATAAATACTGTGTTCGTTATGGCGTTGAGCCCTGAATTTATCTTTGCATCTTCAATGGCTTCAGTAACATATTCAAGTCCTATGACCTTTCTGCATTTTCCTGCTACAAAATTGGCAATTGTCCCGGTGCCGGTGTACAGGTCATAAACAGTCTCTTCTCCCTTAAGCCCGGCAAGGTCCGAGACAACAGAATACAGTTTTTCCGCCTGCCGGGTATTTGTCTGGAAAAAAGACTTCGGGCCGATCCTGAAGCGCAGATTGCCCATCTTTTCGGTTATATGGTCCCTGCCTGAAAACATCACAACATCCAGATCATTAAAAGTATCGTTTAACTTACCATTTATGACATACATCAAAGAAGTAACAGACGGAAAGGAATTCCTGATAAAACCGAGCAGTTTTTCCATTTTTTCCTTATCATCATAACCCAGGTTCAGGATCACCATTATCTCCCCCGAGGTCGATATCCTTATTACCAGTGTCCTCAGGAAGCCCTTGTGTTCCTTTGAATCGTAAAAATCCAGTTTATTTTCAAGAGCATAATCCCTTATACTGTTTCTGATCTTATTTGAGATGTCTTCCTGAAGATAACATTTGTCAATATTCACCACCTTGTCAAACATGCCGGGGATGTGGAATCCGAGGGCGTCTCTGTTTTCAACCTCAGGGGCTGATTCTATTTCGTCAGCGGTCAGCCAACGCCTGTTGGAAAAGGTATACTCCAGTTTATTACGGTAATAATATTCATCACCGGATCCAATTATAGTGTTTACTTCCGGAAATGAAAATTTTCCTATTCGTTTAAAATTATCTGTTACCTGCTGACGCTTGAACTCAAGCTGTTTTTCATAAGGAAGGTGTTGCCATTTGCAGCCTCCGCATACACCGAAATGGCTGCACAGGGCTTCCCGTCTCATTTCCGAATATTTGTGCTGTCTCACCACGTAGCCTTCCATATAGCTCTTACGCTTACGCGTAACCTGTATATCGACAATATCGCCAGGCACAAGCATTGGCACAAATACGACCATGTCATTCACCTTTCCTATGGCCTTACCCTCAGCACCTATGGCTGTGATCTCCACATTCTCAAGCAAGGGTTTCTTTCTTCTTCCCATATTATTATATCTGTGCTGCAAAAGTACAAAGTAAAACAAAGAGTTGAAAATTCACTTCTCTCCACTCACTTTTCCCCGTATGTCACCCTGTACACAGTGGTGAAATAGATCCTTTGCTTATAAGTTGAAAAATTTGTCGTTTATCGTTTGTCCTGTTATCTTTAATGGTAATATTTTTTTGTAAAAAACAAGCAAAAATGGGGTACTATATCGATCTTGAAAAAATTACAATCGACAATTATAAGGATAAGCTAATATCAGCTTACTTACCACCCAGCAGAATGATCCTAAAAGAAAGACCGGACGAGCGATTCGGATACTTTAAAGAAAAAGGGATTAACAATATTAAAGATCTGATTATGATCCTCAAGAAAAAGGATAAGCTCGCCGAATTACAAAAAGTTGATTGTTTGTCAGGCGATTACCTTATAATCTTACTCAGAGAATTAAACAGCATGCTTCCTAAACCTAACAGGATCAGTGAATTCCCCGGAGTTTCAAAAGAGACAGTTTCAAAACTGGAAAAAGCGGGAATTAAAAACACGGTTAACCTGTTTGACAGGGTGACCAGCGCTGCAAAAAGAAAAGAGCTTGCCACTGAAACGGGCATTGGGGATAACGATATTCTGAAGCTTACAAAGCTGACCGACTTATCCAGAATAAGATGGGTAGGTACAACTTTTGCCGTAATGCTCTACGACCTGGGAATTGACACTGTTGAAAAAGTAACGAAGGCAGACCCTGTTGATCTGCATAGCATGGTAAACCAGTTGAATAAAGAAAAAAATATTTATAAAGGACAGATAGGTTTGAATGATATGAAAATATTAGTGAATATATCGAAAGATGTACCTCCGGATATTGAATATTAATGTAATGAATAGTAAGAAATAAACAATAACCTGTGAAATGAAAAGGATCTTTTACATATTATTCATGATATCACTTCTTCCTTCATGCCAGGGAGAAAAAGAAGAAACCCATGTGAATAAAACAGACTGGGTCGAGAGAAAAACAGCAGTCACAGACTTTGATGATCTTATTCAGGGAAGGTCATATTTACCTGCTTATTCACATATTTACCACAGATATGACAATCATACCTTTGACCTCACAATTACAGTGAGTATCCGCAACATCTCAACAAATGATTCCGTCTATATACTGAAAGCCGATTATTACAATACTCAGGGTGATAAAATAAGGGAATACCTGGATCATCCGGTCTATCTGAAGCCGATGGAAACTGTTGAAATAATTATTGCCGAATCAGACAAAGAAGGAGGCTCGGGAGCAAACTTCTTATTCGACTGGGCTGTGAATAATCCTGAAAACCCTCCGTTATTCGAAGCTGTAATGATCTCAACCTATGGACAGCAAGGGTTGTCCTTCTCAACAAGAGGGGTTCAGGTACATAATTAACTATAAAGCATGTAATCTAAAGACTAATAATCCATTGCAGACTTAAATTTTCAGCATTTTTAAACCCACAAATTATTAGCCTGATGGATGATTTTACGGTCGGGATAAACAGGAGTTCTCCAAAATCCGCTTGTTGCGGATTTATAAATATTGTGGCGGAGAGAGGGGGATTCGAACCCCCGGTACCCCGTTAAGAGTACGCTGGTTTAGCAAACCAGTGGTTTCAGCCACTCACCCATCTCTCCGGTAAAGCAGCCTACTGCTTATTTTAGCGCAACAAAAATAGAAAAAGAATACAAATAAAACAAAGCTATTTAATGTGAGCTGCATACTCGTCCGACAGCATTCTTATATTTGCCTCACTGATCTTATCGGCGGATAACTCCGATGGACTACCGAACAAAAGATCTTCCCCTGTACCTGTCTTTGGAAATGCTATCACATCTCTTATCGAAGGCTTTCTTTCGAGTATCATCATAAGCCTGTCTATTCCCCAGGCAATACCGCCGTGCGGTGGGGCTCCGCGACGAAAAGCATCAAGCATGTGACCTATGCTTTTCCGTATACTGCCTTGATCATATCCCATTATCCGGTATGTCGCCTCAAGAATATCAGCCCTGTGGGCCCTGACCGATCCTCCTCCTATCTCATAGCCGTTAAGTATAAGATCATACTGCTGCGATGTGATAGTACCCGGACTATCACCTGCCAGATGTCTTTCTATATCCTTAATTACAGGCATTGAAAAAGGATTATGAGAGAAAGTCCATGATCCTTCATCTGTCCTTTCAAAAAGAGGGAAATCCACTACCCATACCGGCTGAAGCATATTAGGATCCTTAAGACCAAGGTCACTGCCAAGTTTGTTCCTTACCGCGCTAAGAGTCCTGTTACATATCTTCTTATCAGCAGCCGAGAAAAAAACGATATCACCATCGGCAGCCTGCATTTTTCCGATGATCCTACGGGCAATATCTTCTCCGAGATATTTAATGATAGGCGACCTGAGCTCATCACCGGATACAATGATATAAGCAAGGCCTCCCAGTCCCTCTCTGACTGCCAACTGTGTCAGTTGTTCAATATAACCCTTTGTTATTCTCTTCTTAGTGCATCCCCTGTCAACCTTCAGACATTTCACTATCCCCCCCTTGTTTACCGGATCGGAAAAAACATTGAATGACGTATCTTTAACGATCTCTGTAATATCCGACATCTCAAGACCAAACCTGAGGTCAGGACTGTCTGTTCCGTATTTCTCAATAGCATCGGCATAGCTAAGAACAATAAAAGGGTTTAATTTCCATTCCCTGTCATAGATACGTTCAACTATTTCATTAAACAACCATGTGTTTATGCCAATAATATCATCACGTGACACAAAAGCCATCTCAATATCCAACTGAGTAAACTCGGGTTGTCTGTCGCCCCTTGAATCCTCATCACGGAAACATCTTGCAATCTGGAAGTATCTTTCTATTCCACCAACCATAAGCAGTTGCTTGAATTGCTGGGGAGCCTGGGGAAGAGTGTAAAACTTACCGGGGAATCTCCTGCTCGGGACTATAAACTCCCTGGCCCCCTCGTCTGTTCCTGATGTTAATATTGGCGTTTCTATCTCAATAAATCTTTTTGTATCAAGCAGATCACGAGTAGTCTTAATAACCCTGTACCGGTTTACCACAGGCCTTCTTATATGCTCATTCCTAAGGTCAAGGTATTTATGTCTGAACCTGACATTCTCGGACGACTTATGTGCGCTCCTTATCTCAAAAGGTAATATTCCCGAATGGTTAAGCACCCTTATCATCCCTGCATTCAGTTCCAGTCTTCCTGTCCTTATACCCGGATTAAAGTCATCTTCGCTCCTGATAATAATCTCGCCTGAAACCATGATCACAGATTCGGGACTGAGCTTTGCATATTCATCAAGCTCACCGAAAAATAACTGGTCCAGTCTTACCTGGAATATTTCATTATCGGAATCTCTCAGGTCGATAAAAACAAGCTTGCCATGATCGCGAACGCTTGATATCCATCCTGCCAGCGTTACCTGCTTATACAGATCTTCTTCGGAGAGCTCAGCTATCCTGTGAGTCCTGTATACTCCGTTATCCGGTATTCCTGCCTTTATTCCGGATCCTGATACAATCTTTTCAGATAATTTCTGTATAACGGAATTTTTTTCTGAGCCTCCATTACTACCTGGCGATAACATCTTTAATATTAATTCCTTAACTTCCTTCCCCGGCACTGAATCGCCCAGTTCATTCCTGACCTTACCAACAAGTATACCTGCTTTCCCTGTATTACCGCCTGTTATTTCATCCGCTGTCTTCTTATTCTCCTTTATTACCCTGGTAATGCATTCCTTAAGTTCATCTTCGGATATTGAGTTAATCCTGAAAAAATCATTGTAATCAAAACCGGCATCTTTTACCAGTAAGCTTATTGCCTTTCTCCCCAACGGGGCAGTTACCTTTTGTTCCTTTAAAAGAGTAAAGACATCTATAAAAGGCTTAACGTCGTCTATCAGCCCGTAATCATCAGCTTTAAGGCTATTGGTCAGAGCCCTGGCTACAAAAAGAGGATCCCCCAGCGAATCATTGATAGTATTGAACAACCGCGACCGTGCAATATCGAAAGTGAAAAACTTGGCATCCTGTGGGCGGACACCTCCCCTTACCAGGGTCGACTCAACCGAGAAGGGCAATAATTCCCTGTCGACAGATATACCTTCAATAAGTCCTGAGATATCAACCCGGGGAATATCCGGCTCGACAGAAAAACGGTAGTCATCGGCATATTCCTTTTTCCTCATTGTCCTGGTCTCTTTCAGTTCCTCATCATACAGGACAGTTACCTGATCGGATTTAAACTCTCCCTTATCGGTATAGTATCTGTATTGCTTATCTATCTCTTCTTCCAGTGCATCGGTCATAAACCTGAAAGAGTTAAGGTTCTTTATCTCGGTTCGGGGATTAAGGTCATCCGACCCTTTCTTTCTGAGAGATATACTGACATCGCTTTTAAACTCACCCTTTTCAGGATTAGCTCCTGAGATTCCCAGGTTCTGTGCAATTCTCTGAAGATACTGGGCATAAAAAGAAGCATCCTCTATTCTGTGTATGCATGGCTTTGTAACCACCTCTATTAACGGGACACCTGATTTATTAAAATCAACCAGCGACTTTTTACCACGATGGATCATTTTAGCAGCGTCCTCCTCCAGGTGCGCCTGCGCCAGTTCAACAGTAAAACTGGTGCCGTCTTCCCTGAAGCATTCTACTTTGCCGTCAGGAATTACAGGCTTATGAAACTGGCTTAACTGAAAATTCTTGGGCAGATCGGGATATTCATAATGTTTACGGTCCCATCCTGTAATGTTATTACTCATAGATGAATCGACAGCCTTTCCAAGGTATACTGCTTTTCTGACAGCTTCCTTGTTCAAAGCGGGTAATACCCCCATTTGTCCCGTGCAAACCGGACAAATATTACTATTTGGCCGGGGAGACTCGGTATTTGGACATGAACAAAAAAGCTTGGTTTTTGTGTTCAGTCTGATATGTGTTTCAATCCCGATTACAATCTCTATCCCTGATTGTTCCAGCATGCTGTATATCTTATCTCTTCTCATTGTATTCCGGTATATAATTGATATGCAAATCTGAGAATACTTTCTTCCCTCCATTTATCTGATGTGATCTGTATTCCTGTCGCGGTTCCCAAAGGAGCAGTAAGAGTAGGAAGTCCTCCCAGACTGAAACCAACGGTATACATATCGGAAAGGTACATCTGCAGGGGATCACTGCTCTCTCCTATTACCGGTGGTGGAGCAGGGGATACGGGGGAAATGATCAGGTCTGTCATCCCGAATAATTCATCGAACTTGTTGCTGAACATGGCACGCAGGGCAAGTGCATTACTGTAGATCTGCTCCGAGTAACCGGAGGACAGTACCTGGTTGCCTCCTATGATCCTCCGTTTAGTCTCTTCCGACAGATTAACCGACCGGGATAGCAGAGAGCTGCTCCTCAGATCATCCCCGTCTTCCCTTTCTCCGTAAGATGTTCCGTCCAGACGTGCAAGGTTAGATGCCGTTTCAGCCATTGCAAGTATATAATATGCAGATACCAGAAGGTCGGAATCAAAAAAATCCAGTTCATTGATTTCCACACCTGCATCATCCAATTTATCCAGGAGCCCTGTGAAGCCGGTTTTTATTGAATTATCCAGGCTGCCGTTCTCAATAAAATTTCTGAATACTCCTACCTTTAATCCCTTAAGGCTTTTGTCAGCATCAAAGACAGATTCAGGAACATCTGTCGATTCCCTTGTAGTCAGGTCCCTGCTGTCTTTTCCGCTTATGGTATTGAGGATGATCCTAATATCCTGAGGGCTCCGGGCTATAGGGCCTACACAGTCTGTTGACGAAGCATATGCCATCAGGCCATATCTCGACACCCTGCCATAGGTTGGTTTCAGTCCGAATACGCCGTTATAGCCTGCAGGTTGCCTTATCGATCCTCCTGTATCGCCTCCTATTGAAAAGACAGTATGACCCAGGGCAACATTAACTGAAGACCCGCCGCTGGATCCACCGGCTACCCTGTTATCGTCCCGTGCATTTACAGCAGGTCCGAAATATGAATTTTCATTGGTACTGCCATGTCCAAAGCTGTCACAATTCTCTTTAACAATGGGTATAGCGCCTGCATCAAGAAGTTTTTGTATAGCTGTCCCCGTATAAGGTGCGATATAACTTTTGAGAAATTTGGAGCTTCCGGTTGCTTCCACACCCTGAAGAAGTAATACATCCTTAATACCAAAAGGTATACCTTCCAGAATTCCTGTCACTTCCTTATCAGCGATCTTCCTGTCAACAGCCTCAGCCATTGCATAAGCACTGTTCACAAGTACCCTGTTTGAGGTATTGTGCCTGTCGTCCGACAGCATGTCAATCCTTTCCTGTACCAGTTCCCTGCAGGTGTATTCACCATTCAGCAATGCCCTGTGTATACTTAATATATCTGATCCCATATTATTTATCAATAATCCGTATAATGCTCATCTTATGATAATTAGTGCTTTTTTCAGATCGAGCTGAGATTGAATAAAAGCTTATAACAGTCTCTACCATACCCCTCATTTCTCATTTCTCATTTCTCATCTCTCACCATTCACTATTCACCATTCACCATTCACCATTCACCATTCATCTGTCTTGCTAGTCAACTATCCTCGGCACAGCCAGATAACCATTTTGTTTTTCCGGGAAATTACGCCTGATAATTTCCTTTTCCTTTTCACCCGATTCAATAACTATATCTTCCCTCATCTCATCAAAGTCTATCCCTGAAGCCTTAAATTCGTCAGCCTCTATGATCCCGTTACTTACCGCATTCCGTATAACTGAGAATAATTCTTCAACCGATGGGGAGGATTCCGCATCTTTTATCCCTGAAAGATTCTCAAGACTCATTCTGTCATCCATGTTTACAGTTTTAATATTAAAAAAAGAACCGTTCCCTTTATGAGAACGGTTCCTTATTTCCTTTAAATACCATCCTCACCGGAATAAGCCAACCGAATTATTATTGTTATTTTCGAAGGACAGTATTTTATAGTGCATCTTTTTCTGATTTAATATTATAATTAATAATATACAAATACTTATATTTGACTGCAAAAATTGCGCTTTTTATTTATTTATGCAAGTATTCCGTCTGTAAAAATTAAATACATTAATATTTTGGTTTTTTGTTTTTCAGACTGGCATAATCATCCGGTGAATAAAAGGAATACCCGGCAAGTTCAAAAAATAAGTACCGGACAATCTGAAACAAGATCATGTTTTCAATACAGTCGAAAACCATCAATTGCTTTTCTCATGATTTAGTGTATATTTGAATGGCCATACCGGTCATTGAGATTTTGGTATTCGAAAATATATTTCTACTAAGTCTCAATAAAATTATTTATTTATATTGGCAAACATTTTGGGGCAAAATATTAATTAATTCTTTAAAATATGTTACTTCATCACAGTTTCGTCAGGAATGCAAAAAGACTTTCAAAGAAGCTTGCTATTATTGACAAGGCGACCAATACAAATGTTACTTATTCAAAAGCATTAATAGTATCATTGATACTTGCTTCTAAATTCAATAAATACGACAAGGGTTTTATAGGTATCATGATACCTGCTTCTGCCGGATGCACCCTGGCTTCGCTGGCTGCCCTGATGAGCGGACGAATCCCTGTTTACATTAACTATTCGACCGGGGCTGAAGCTAATGTAAAACATTCCCGTGAAAAATGCAATTTCAGAACTATAATAGCCTCCAGGGCCCTGCTTGATAAAATAGACTGTCCGGTTATGGATGGGATGATCCTGATAGAAGATATCATGAAAAGTGTCACTACCGGAGACAAGCTCAGGGCTGCATTAAGGTCAAAGCTTCCTGCATCCGTGATCCTTAAGGGCCTGCCCGCGACAGATGAGAATGATACTGCAGCCATATTATTTACCAGTGGAAGCGAAAAAGATCCGAAAGCGGTTCAGCTTACGCATAAGAATATAATATCCGATATAGTTGGCTACGATAAACATCTGGGGCTGCTCGAAACTGATATAATGTTTGCCACTCTTGTATTTTTCCATATATTCGGACTTACCGTTAACCTCTGGACGCCAATATTGAAGGGTATGACGATGATAACTTATGCAAACCCGCTTGATTTTCAGACTATATCCAATATTGCGCGTGAGGAGAGGCCTACCGTTATTGTAGGAACACCAACCTTCTACTGGGGTTACCTGCAAAAATCAGAACCGGGTGATTTCAAATCGTTAAGGATAATGGTAGCCGGGGCTGACAAATGTCCGGATGCATTACGTGAGGGGTGGAAAAAAAAGCACGGAGTTACTCTGCTTGAAGGTTATGGGACCAGCGAAACATCGCCTGTTATTTCCACAAATACACATGAGTTTAACAAGCCCGGTAGTATAGGCAAAATTATTCCGGGAGTACAGGTCAGGATTGAGAATATTGATACAGGTAAAGAATGCGGTCCTGATGAAACCGGCAAGATACTGGTCAAAGGCGATATAGTGATGAAGGGTTATTATAATGATCCCGAATCCAATGAGGCTGTCTTTAAAAACGGCTGGTATGATACCGGGGATATGGGCAGAATTGATGAGGACGGCTATCTCTGGCATGCAGGCCGGTTTAAAAGGTTTGTCAAGATCGGAGGAGAGATGATCTCCCTGGTCAAAATAGAAGACGTACTTGAAAAAATACTGCCGGAGGATATATCCTGTTGTGTAGTGGATGTAGAGGATGAACTGAAAGGCTCAGCTATTGTCGCAGCCATTACAAGGGAAATAAATAAAAAGGATATTCTTAAAAAGCTGTCCGGTGAGCTCTCAAATATTGAATTACCGAAGGAATTTGTAATGATCGAAGAGCTTCCGATGATGGGTACGGGTAAGATAGATTTCAGATCCGTCACCAAAATAGTAAGGGAAATGGCTACAGATGAAAAGCAGGAAGAATAAATACCACTGTATTCAACTGCCGGATCCGCGCATATCACTAAACTGACCTCGTAGTGGTTACATCTCTCTAAGAAGGCTTATCTTTGTTATCCGGGAATAACAAAATATAAGAATCAAGGAAATGGAACAAAACATTGAAAAAGAAAGTATCCTGATAATAGACGACGACCCGGTCTACAGGAAACTTTCGGGCTCCATCCTGAGCGAAAGATATAATGTTTTTGCCGTCGAGTTGCCTTCATCAGGCTTCAAAGTCCTGAAGAATGAAAAGATCAAATATATAATATGTGACTATAAGCTGCCTGAGATGGATGGACTGAAGGTGCTTGAGAAGGTGAAAAAGGAATACCCCAATATTGAAGTGATCATGATAAGCAATGCAGGGGTTATGGATACCGTAATAGAAGCCTTACGTAAGGGCGCTGCCGATTATTTCAGGAAACCCTTCTCCGCTGCCGATCTGTGGATGGCTATTGAACGCACACGAAAACATGCCGAGCTGAACCGTAACCTGAAAGCCGAAAAGATAAAAAGCACACGCCTTCAGGAAGAAGTTAACAGAGAACTGGGAGCTGAAATTATAGGTGAATCCCCTTCCATTAAAGAGGTCAAGCAGCAGATGGAAATGGTTGCAAAAACTCCTGATACTTCAGTCCTTATTATTGGCGAAAGCGGTACGGGCAAGGAACTGGTGGCAAGAGGTATTCACAGAATGAGCGACCGTTCAAATGAGATGTTCGGGGCACTAAACATGTCGGCTATACCTGAATCGCTGTTTGAAAGTGAATTTTTCGGACACAAAAAAGGAAGCTTTACAGGTGCTATCTCCGATAAAGCCGGTTGGTTTGAGACTGCAAACAAAGGAACACTTTTCCTGGATGAGATAGGCGAAATGGGAATGGGATTGCAGGTCAAACTACTTCGTGTACTGGAGGAAAGAACATTTACCAGGGTAGGCACACAACAAAATCAATCCTTCGATATAAGAATAATAGTTGCTACCAACAAAACAATTGAAGAACTGACAGGAAGTAAAAACTTCCGTACCGACCTCTTTCACAGGCTAAGTACATTCATTATTCATCTTCCCCCCCTGCGCGAAAGGAAACAGGATATAGCGGCTATGGCTGAACACTTCCTCGGTATATTATCCAAAAAGATGGGAAAAAATATCGAATCTATTAATCCGGGGTCTCTTGAGTTGCTTAACAGGTATAATTACCCCGGGAACATCAGGGAATTGAAGAATATCATAGAAAGGGCAGTTATAATGTGCAAAGAAACTGAGCTGTTGCCAGGACACTTTACCTTCGCCGGTGATAACATTTCAATGAATGAGGACATTACGGCGAACACCTATGATCTGGGAGAGATTGAAAAGCAGACAATTATAAGGGCTCTGCAAAAAAGCAATTATAACAAAGCCGAAGCATCAAGACTTCTTAACATTGAATGGAACGCACTCTACCGCAGGATACAAAAGTATGGGATTGATCTTATTTAGCATACATCCGGTAAGGTCAGCGCACAGGGTATGTTGAGACCCCTCCGGCTAAAAGACCCTTTCCTGCACCAGGCTCAAAATTACTCCCGTCAGAAACAAAAGGCTGAATCTACGGTTATACACAAAGGCATATGAAGCAAAGTACAGAGGCCATGTAACAGCTCCTTTTTTAGGCCTGTCAGCAGGCTTAGGGCTGAAAAACACACCGGCTGTCTTTATAAATGAGGGTATGGCCAACAATACAAGCAACATGGCATAGCCCAGGATATTTTCCAGCACGAGTATACCGGTAGCTATGTACTGTAATAACCATACAACCAAAACGGTATACCGGGCAGTTCGCTCACCGATTATTACAGGAAGTGTATGCACTCTTTTTTCTTTGTCCTTATCGAGCTTATCTATATGTTTACCGAATATAACGCTGGTAGGCCCTATCGCATATACGAGGCTAAGAAAAACAACATCCCAGTTCCATTGTCCTCCGGATACGACATAAAATGCACCACCTATCATTAACGGACCCCAGACAAAAACAACAGTAAGCTCACCAAGTCCGATATATTTCAAAGGCCAGGTATAAAACACAAGAAAAAAGATACCGGCAATCATGAAATACAAAACCGTTGTTCCTCCCCTGAATAAAAGCGCTGTTCCGCAGGCCAGGGCCAGAAAAAGGGTAACAGCTATATACAGGTAGAAAGTCTTTACCGACGTATAGCCTCTTTCTATTATCTGAGGACCGTAAAGGGTTCGGTAATAGTTATCCCTGTCAATGCCTTTATTGAAATCAACAAGGTCGTTGATAAGGTTGTTTGCGGCATGTGCAAAAACAAGACCTGCCAGGCATAATAAAAAGTTAACAAAGTCAAAAGCGCCTGTATAATAATATGCAAGGATCCCTCCCAGAACAGAAGAGATAGCGGTCATTATAAAAACAGCGGAACGCGTTGCCACCAGCCACCTGGAAATAGTGTCAAGAGTAAGCCATTCATCTTTCGAGACCTGGGGGATAACTCTCAGGGACTTAACCCAGAATGATATATTTGAAGCCATAATAATATATTTTAAATGATTGTTTTACTAATATTCATACCCTGACATGCCGCTCTGAATGATATGATGACCGAACGAGCGGATCCGTGAGGCAGAGGGACTTTCATCCATCGTGGCAGACGGTTCTTATCTGTAATTATACTCATAACCCCGGTTTTGGTACAGGTGATGAACAATTGAAGTCTGAAGATTGTTTAAAATCCATACCTGTAAAATGACTGGTGATCAAAAACCGGTATACAGGTAAATCTCATAAAAGTTTGCAGAAGAAGATATGAAAAGAAGAATCAAGGGAATAAGGCATCTGACTGATAACACATATATACTGAGTTTTGAGAAGGAAAATCTGAATTTTATGCCAGGACAATATATCTCTGTCGGTATTGAAGGCTCTCTTAATCATCGTGAATATTCCATATACAGCGGAGAGAATGATGAATACGTTGATGTATTGATCAGGGAGGTTACAAACGGGAACGTTTCAGTACAGCTAAGAAACTGCAGACCGGGACAAATGCTGGAAGTCGACGGCCCCTTTGGGTATATGACACTCAACAGAGAAGAGATATATAACAAAAAATATGTGTTTATAGCTTCAGGCACAGGAATAGCGCCTTTTCACAGTTTCATCCTTTCATATCCCGGGATTGACTACACCCTGCTTCACGGGGTAAGGTTTTCGGATGAGGCATATGACATGAACGATTATGCTGCCGGCAGGTATATTCTATGTACTTCAGGTGAAGAAGACCTGTATACTTCAGGAAGGATAACGTCATGTCTTGAGAAAATGGATATTGATGATAACCATCTTTACTATATATGCGGGAACAGCAATATGATATATAGTGTTTATGATATATTACGGAAAAAAGGTGTTAACCTGTCAAATATAAAGTCGGAAGTTTATTTCTGACATTTATCAAAACTTAAGAAGCCGAAACCTGATTCAGTAAAATATTGCCTTGTCTCTGAAAGGTTACCTGTAAATCCGAGGAAATAAACACCCCCTCCGGCAGGGTGATCCCGAACAGGCCCATCTCACCCAGCCTTTTAGTCATCCGTTGAGAGAACTTACCTTTCCTGTCCAGCTCTATTGCTACCGGCTTTATTTCATTCTCAGCAAATTCCCTGATCTTCTTTCTTAATCTGTTATGTCTTTCCCGAACCAGGGGATGCCTGCTATATAATTCAGTCATAAGTAATCAACTATTCTTGTTTCCGGATATATTACTACCGTAATGACGGAGTACCGGCACTCTTTAACCTTGTTATAACATCAATACCATACTTTATGTTCCCTCTGTTGACAATATTCCTGTTATATTTTCTGAACAGTCTCTTTCCCTCAGCCAGAGTATACGCCGAAACGGAGGATATCATACCTGTCATATTACCGACCTGCTTTCCCAGATCATCAATATCCGCACAAACAAAATCCACCAGTCCCATTTCCTTTGCTTCAGCAGCGCCGAATTCAGATGCTGTAAAAACCCGGTATTTAAGCCCCTTCTCACTTATACGTGTCAGCAGGTAGGGACTGATAACCGCTGGCAACAAACCCAGCCTGATCTCGGGAAGACTGAACAGGGTATCTTCCAAAGAAAAAACAACATCGCTGACAGCCAGAAACCCAAGAGCGCCGCCATAGGCATGTCCGTGTACTATGCTGATAATCACCTTATCCGACATGTAGAACTCATGAAAAACGGAAGCCAGTTTTCTGCTCTGCAGGTAGTTTACCCGTCTGCCTGACCGGCCCGACCGTTGCATCCAGTTAATATCTGCCCCGGCGCAAAAGGATCGCCCTTTACCTTTTAACAATATCATTTTAATATCCTGACGGCCTTCTATTTCTCTCATCGCACGGAGCAATTCATCAATCATTTCAGAGTTAACGGCATTTCTTGACTCCGGCCTGTTTAACCATATAACTGCTATATCATCATTTATCTCTGTCTGAACCATCTAATGACTGTCTGTTTTTACATCCTGTATACTCCTGTTTTCGGTTCCGGAAAGGGTTTATTCAGTGACATGGATATACCCATTGCCAGAATATCACGCGTGTCGGCAGGGTCAATTATCCCATCATCCCACAACCTTGAAGTACTGTATACCGGTGAGCTTTCATTTTCATAATTCTCCATGATCTTCTGCTTCATCACTGCAGTATCGCTGCTTACGTTTGAGCCGGACTGCTTTCCTGTCTTCTTAATACTAATCAGTACCTCAGAAGCCTGCCGGGCTCCCATAACCGATATTCTGGAATTTGGCCATATAAAGAGAAGGTTAGGGTCATATGCCCTGCCGGCCATGGCATAGTTCCCTGCGCCTGATGAATTTCCAATGATTACAGTAAACCTGGGCACATTAGCCGTTGCCACTGCATGGATCATTTTGGCCCCGTCTTTGGCTATGCCACCGTGTTCATACTCCTTTCCTACCATAAAGCCGGAAATATTCTGGAGGAACACCAGAGGTATGTTTCTGGAGCAGCACAGCTCAATAAAATGAGTGGTTTTTAAAGCTGTCTCTGAATATATAATACCATTATTTGCTATTATCCCTACTTTATAGCCTGTGATGTGAGCAAATCCTGTAAGCATTGTCGTACCGTAGCCAGCCTTGAACTCCAGGAACCTGGCGCCTTTATCAGTCAGGGCTTCTATTCTTTCGATCGCCAGTAACTTTCCACGCTGTTTATGCTTCCTTATGACTGCATTATCCCTTTTGTATAATATATCCCATCTTAACCTTCTTATCTCGTCATACAGCTTCCTGTTATTCCGGTAATTGACTTTGAACTCATCTGATCCGGTATCTATCTCTGAATGGATTACTGGCATTTAACCGCACTGTTAACAATTTCTAATCAAACAACCAGAACAGTAAATTGTTTTGTTTCAAATACAGATAAACATCAGTTTGTGAATCCGTTTCCCGTGATCTGCATAATATCGGACATTATTCCTGAAGAGGTAAGCTCTGCGCCTGCTCCTGCCCCTTTGATAACCAGGGGCTGGCTGTTATACCACCTGGTATAAAGGACAATCATATTGTCAGTGTCCTCAACATTATAAAAAGGGTTTTTTGAATCAACCTCTTCAAGGTTAACAACAGCAAGAGGGTCACTGAATCTTGCAATAAACCTCAGCTTTTTATTTCCTTCGTTTGCCTTTTGCCTTAGTTCTGTAAGGTCCTTTTCAGCCTGATCAAGTTCAGCAATGAATTCAGGAATACCAGGTGTATTGAAACAAGATTCAGGTAAAAACCTTTTTACAGAAACATCCCCGGGTTCAAGATTATATCCGGCTTCCCTCGCCAGGATCAGGATTTTTCTTCCGATATCGGTGCCTGACAGATCTATCCTGGGATCAGGCTCGGTAAACCCTTTTTGCATAGCCTCTTCAACAGATTCCCTTATGCTTCTCCCGTCCAAAAAACGGTTGAGAATAAAATTCACGCTTCCCGAAAGGACTCCCTCTATTTTCAGAATATCGTCACCTGAATTTTTTAGGTTATTGATGGTATTGATCACAGGCAATCCGGCCCCGACATTGCTCTCGAATAAAAACTGTATATTCTTTTTTCGTGCCGACTCTTTTAGTTTCGAATAACAGGAATATTCCGAAGAAGCGGCTATCTTGTTGCATGTAACGATGCTGACAGATGATGAAATAAGTGTACCGTAAGTTCCGCTTACCTGATCATTTGCCGTATTATCTATAAAAATACTGTTCCTGAAATTATTGGTTATTATCTTTTCCGCAAACCTTTTTATGTCAGCTTTTTCGCCTGACTCCATATGGTCTTTCCAGTCATGTAATGAGATCCCCTCATCATTAAAAATCATTTTCCTGCTGTTGGTTATACCCTTGACAACCAGTCTGACCCCTTTCTTTTTTTTCAGGTACTCCTCCTGCTTTTCTATCATCTGCAGCAGTTTACTGCCTACATTCCCGGTGCCTGCAATGTAAAGGTTGACTGTTTTGTATGATGACAGAAAAAACTCTTCATGAAGAATATTCAGTGATTTGCGGGTAAGTTCCTTTTTTATTACCAGGGATATATTAAGCTCAGATGATCCCTGAGAAATAGCATGGATATTAATACCGTTTTTGCCTAAAGCGCCCAGGGCTTTACCGCTGATACCGACCGTTTTTATCATTTTTTCGCCAACAATCGATACTATTGAGAACCCATCTTCCCTGTCGATCCTGTTTATTTTATTTACAGACAGCTCATAACTGAACTCCTCTTTTATAGCTTTAACTGCCTGTGATGCGACTTCAGTATTTACCGCGATACAGATAGAATGCTCCGAAGAAGCCTGAGTAATAAGGATTACATTAAGATACTTTTTTGCCAGGGAAGAAAACAACCTGGATGATATTCCCGACACTCCCACCATTCCGCTACCGGAGACTAATATCAGAGATATATCAGAAACAGAAGAAAGGCCTTTGATAATACTCTCATCTCTTTGTACCCTTGATGATATTATTGTTCCTTCTCCTTCGGGGTTGAATGTATTTCTGATATTAACAGGTATTTTTTTTGAAAATACAGGGTGTATGGTTAAGGGATAAATTATTTTAGCCCCGAAATGAGATAATTCAAGAGCTTCCTGGTAAGACAGGCGACTAATCAGGTATGAAGAAGGCACCATTCCGGGGTCTGCAGTAAAGATGCCATCCACATCTGTCCATATTTCAAGACTTTCCGTATCTAATCCGGCCGCAAATAATGCCGCGGAATAGTCCGAGCCTCCTCTGCCCAGGGTAATACACTTCCCGTCGGAACCCGAAGCTACAAAACCGGGAGCAATAATTAAATTATGAAGTTTCAGCGATGCAATACGCGCATATGTTTTATCATAATCTATTTTGACTGACCCGTTTCTGTTTTCACCGGTAATGAAATCTGCGGAATCAATAAGATCTGCCTTCACTCCCCTTACCTGAAAAAAAAACTTCAGTATATGTGCAGACAGATATTCACCGGCACCAAGTATTTTATCTTTTGACCCGGGGGACAGTTCTCTGAGAAGATATATGCCATGAAGGTTCTCAAGGACCATGCTGAATCTGTCATTGATCGCAGTAATAGTGTCTGTCAATACTATATCATTAAGCAATGAGTTGGCAGTCTCAATATGCCTGTTCTTTATTTCCTCAATAATTGTTTCATAATCCTTGTTCCCGTCTCTTGCCGATTCTGCCGATAGCAGAAGACCATCTGTCACGCCGGCCATAGCTGATACTACGACAAGTATTTTATTTTCAGATAATTGTTTGTTTATTATATTAAAAACCTGTTTAACCGGATCTGGTCCTGCGAGGGATGTACCCCCGAACTTCATAACTTTCATTTATAATTAATTAAAGATTTGACATCAGTTAGCTGACTGCTTTACAGTTTTGGATGATAATCCACTTATGGCGATATGATTAAATTACTCCCTAAAAGGGAGTCCCGGTAGAGGTCGTGGATGCAGAACCAGAGGTTACTGCCATAATAACTGAAGAAGTGGAAGTGGAAAACCAATCACGCAGGACAGAAATAGAATATTTCCTGTTATTATGATCTTTTAATATATATTTTAAAATTTCCACGATGCAAATATAACAATTATTAAGCATATTTATATTTAATCAATACAAATACGCAACAAACATAAAAAATCCGGAATAATTAATTACAAGTAAATTAGAAACGGAGGTGTATGACAGGCTTAAGAAGGATCAACTCCATTAATCATCCGTTCTCACCAGTACAGCTTTTGCATTATCTGCCTTTGAAATATCCCTGCAAAAATTACGTAAGACATCATATTCTGAAGGTTCAAAGATCCCTTCATTCATTACAACTTTTCTGGTATATATTATTGTATCATCATCAACATTAAATGTTGCTATATAATCACCAAAGACCGTTTCATATTTTAAGTCTTTCGGTAATGCCTCGATCATATAATCATCAGGAATAATATATTTTATCGTATCGAAATCAATATAAGGATATCTTCTAACGACACTGGTCTTTCTATCCTTAATACGAGGTGGCACATAATCAATCCTGTTAAGCAGGTTCATTGGGAGGAACAATCTTTCGCCTGTTTCCGCGGTATAATGTTGAATCCGCAATTCCTCCTTCAATCTTATTTCAGGATCTACTGATCCCTTCTGTGCAATATCATAACTGTTCAGATCAATATTATTTATTTCTGTATTGTTATATATCCATTTTGCGATATCATCCGGCGATTTATGTAAAAGATGAGAAAAGGTTTCATATTGCAGCCCGGAACAGACAATCTCGATATCGGCATAGCTTTCTTCTCCTGACTTAATATCAACGATAGCATTAATGACCTGAAGGTTCTCAGATTGCTTATATTTTCTGGTCCTCACAAGTATGCCTCCGTCATCTTTTACTAATAAAGCATAACGATCGGACGTAAAACTGCCAATATATCCAAAAGGTGATGTCTGGCTTGTACATTCAAGCCAGATGGTATCGTTCATTTGCGGCACACATAATATAACATGATTCGACTGGTTACTGACGAAGTCTTTATTTATATCAGGAACTGACTCTCCGGCCCTGACAATAGAATAATATGATTTAATGCCCAAAGCTTTCAGCAGCGCATATGTGTAATTTGTAAGAGCCTTACAATCGCCATAGCCGGTATTTTCCACCTCAGTCGCCGACATTGGTTGCCAGCTACCTATACCAAGCTGGATGCTCACGTATCTTGTATTTTTCTGAACAAACTCATACACCTTTCTGATCAGATCCGTCTGATCCACTGATTCAGCTTCAAGCTTTTTAAGTATCTCCAAGGTTTCAGATGATAAATTATCCCTGTCCTCCATCAATTTGAAAATCCAGCTCCCGAATCCGCTCCATGTTTCCATATTTCCTTTGTAACCGCTTATCTCGAAAACATTCGGGGCTGCATATACCACCGGAGTAAATTCAAACAGATAGGGATTGAAAGCCTCATCTTCAATTGCTCTGATATCTGATACCTGCCAGCAATAATAATTTAACTCATCCTTCGTATACCTTATTCCTTCATCGTATAGATTAGATTCAAATAATCTGATCTTAAAATCAGAAGGCGTGATTATTTCGTACTCAGATTTCTGAACTGCAAGATCGTATCTGTTAACAGGTTGCCATGCAGGGTACTGCAACAAGCCTTTATATATGTAATCATACTCATATTCAATAGTATAAGGGTAGGATGCAACATTCGGCTTATAATATTTCTGTCTGTTATCAGCAAAAACAGAATACCCGTCGAACGAGCTGTAATCCTCAATTTCCTGGTTTCTGACCTTTCTTATCAGTTTGCCGTCTTTATCATAAAGTCTGACACTTAGATTACCTATTACGTTAAACTTATCATATACAAGGTTAACAATAGCATATTCATCTGCTTTATCACTTAAAATTGTAATTGCCTTCTTCACTGATAAGCTTGCAGAAGATTCTGAATTTACCCTGAAAGTTCTTTTCGAATATCTGACTATTGCCAGCGCACCTTCCAACAGTTCCTCCGGAATTTCGGCTACCGTGTATTCATTATTGCTTACACCGCCAAATGCAGTAAGTAAAACCAGAAGCACACATAAAGTAATCTTTATTTTCATAACTCAGGAAGTGAAACGGATTTCTCTAATACTACTTGTTGTGATTGCGCTTTGACAATATCTGTATAAAATTGTTTCAATTCAGCATATTCGTTAAAGACAAATATGCTTTTATTTATCTTTAACTCTGACTCAAGCGTCAGACTGCCTTCATTAAACTGTATATCATACAGGTATGTTGCAGATCCGTCTCTCATTGAGAGAGTCTCTTTTGCCGGCATTTCAACTATATCATAGTCTTCAGGTATTTTTAGGGACAATGTATACTTTTCACATCTCGGATAGGAATAATCAATCGGATACTTCCTGTCTTCCAGCTTGAAAGGATTGGATTGCATATGCTCAAAAAACATTGGATTGAAATATATCATATCACCGGCAACAATAGCGAAATCCTCAATATTTATAGTATAATCCTCATTCACAGGTAAATCCACATCACTCAGATTAGAATAATTGTATTCAACAATTTCGAGCCCGGGGTTACTGTCCTGTATTTTTTTTACAAATTCATCACTGTCATTTTCCTCATCTATTGCTCTCCTCAGATAATATGCAGCATAATCTTTTCGTGTATTTTGCAGTTTCCCGCTAAAACCTGCATCAGATGTCATATCAAGTGTCAGGTTTGTCTCATAATCATAAATACTTGTAGGATTAAGTTCTACCCAGCCGGTTGATTCTTCACTGATATAAAGGCCCATGCCATTAAGACATTTTTGAGGAAGCAGATTAAAAGTACAAAACTTATCAGACGCATCGAGCAGGTATCTGTTATTATCCTCTACTACCATACAAATAACATAGTTGAATTGTGTCAGTTGAGGAAAGTGTGTATTTATTATCCCGTTACTCCTTGTGCTTAGCACAACAGGATAAGCTTTGAACCCTGCTTTTTTCAGTAACAGGGTCAACAGAAGGTTAATATCCCCGATACTTCCTGACTGATCATTATAAGCTTTTCTTAGTTCACTTGTCACGAATATTGAATATTTACCATTCCATTTCATATAATTTTTTATATGATCATATATCTTTTCAATCCTTTCCATTGGATCGGCAACGCTACTATCCAGTTCTTTAATAAAGTCATTCATATAAAATGCTTCTTTAATAAGCTCATGTCCGAAATCCTCATGATCGATAAGCTTATTAGCAATAGCATCCCAGGTAGTAGTAAAATACTCTATTTTCTGACGAGGGAATTGCACAGACTGAAGTTCAAAACGTATCTTTGAGATGTAATTATCTGCAGTTGTAATCATTGGCTCATTAGAAAATGCAGGTATATTCCTGGCAACATGACGATATTTATTAACAGAAAAATCGATATTCTGGGTAGTAAATGAAGTAGGTTCCATATTCCGGACCCCGGAAGATTTGCTTTTACTGGATACAGAAATTCTGTCATGGCCCGTCTCATGATTGCTAATGTAAACAGACTCATAATCCGACATGATCTGTTTATAATCAAAATATTCAGGAATTTTCACATTGAGCTCACTCCAGGCAACAGGAATACTATACTGAAATCTCCACTCAGGAAAATTTACTAAATATTCGGATTCGACTATATAAGTATATTCTATTACAGAACCTACCTTTACATCAGGCATGGTAAACTTAACATATCGCCAGTTGTCACTTACCTGATCCACGAAAACAGCATTTTTATTTAATTTGGATTTAACAATCTTTTCTCCTTCAAGGTTATATGTAGCAGCCCTTATCCTGCCAACTGTCTCTTTCAGATTAAGAGAATGATAAAGCCTTATTTCATGATCGGCCCAGTCATACCCGCCTACCTTAAGTATCTTTATTCGGGTATGTCGTTCAAAATTAATTTTAAACATGTTGTCACTCTCATCATATCTGAATGTGATATCCCCAAATTCACCCAATATAACGGCGCTGGCGCTGGTGTCTCTTTCATATGTTAACATTGCCAGTTCTTCCATAGGTATCTGCCCGAATTTCATATCATAGTCCTGGGCATAGGACTCCGGTAAAAAGAATATAAATAAGAGAATTACCGGGCTCATGCATGTAAGCTTTTTTGACTTCATTTTCTTAAGGCTTCAGGCAAGTAACTTTGACGAAAATCATTTGTCTAACAATAGATTAACCTCTCAAACAAAATTGGATTCTTATTACAATTTAAGAAAAACCGAGACGAATTTCAGAAAATAAAATATGTTATATAACACTTATACTAAATGCTATATTATATTCAAAATAAAATCATTACGGAATCTCAAGATATTCAAGAAATAAGTATTTATACCAGCATAATAAGATCAGAAAAATATATTACAGGCATTATACTTCCGTAAATAATATTCTGCAAGTCTGCCGGGTCTGTTTAGCCGGGTTATCCTGTCATCAGATTACACTGCTGTTTTGCATTATTATTGGTTACACATTGCAAAACCAAAATGGTTTTATATTTTTGCAGCGTCTAAAGGCTCTAACAGAAGCTGATTAATGGTTTGTCCATACAGAAAGTTGCTGGAGAGAGCCCACCTTCGCTAAAGCTACGGTGGGCAGAGCGGGGTATAGCGCAGTCCGGTCCCGATAAATCAGCTTTCGCAAAGCGAAATCTGATTTTCGAGGATCCTCGAAAAACATCAATCCGCCTTACGGCGGAATGTGTTTTTCGGGATTAGCGTACCAGGTTTAAGAATATGTTTTACGTATATATACTTGAATCAGATAAAGATAACAGGCACTATATAGGCCAGACCAGCGATCTGGAGAACAGGGTAAAAAAACATAATGCAGGGAGAGTAACTTCCACCAGATCATGGAGACCATGGACTTTGAAATACTGGAAGGCTTATGAGACAAGAGGGGAAGCTTTTAAAACTGAGCAACTTTTAAAGAAGTTTAAAAATAGGGAAAGAGTTATTAGATTTGCACAGGAGAATAATTTTCGGGGTATAGCGCAGTCCGGTCCCGATAAATCAGCTTTCGCAAAGCGAAATCTGATTTTCGAGGATCCTCGAAAAACATCAATCCGCCTTACGGCGGAATGTGTTTTTCGGGATTAGCGCACCAGGTTTAAGAATATGTTTTACGTATATATACTTGAATCAGATAAAGATAACAGGCACTATATAGGCCAGACCAGCGATCTGGAGAACAGGGTAAAAAGACATAATGCAGGGAGAGTAACTTCCACCAGATCATGGAGACCATGGACTTTGAAATACTGGAAGGCTTATGAGACAAGAGGGGAAGCTTTTAAAACTGAGCAACTTTTAAAGAAGTTAAAAAATAGGGAAAGAGTTATTAGATTTGCACAGGAGAATAATTTTCGGGGTATAGCGCAGTCCGGTTAGCGCACCTGCTTTGGGAGCAGGGGGTCGTAGGTTCGAATCCTACTACCCCGACCAGTCTGAGAGCCAGTCAGTTAATAATCAATTGATTGGCTTTTTTTATTGTCAATTTTTCCCCACATATTCCCCACAAGTTATTATCTTCTAAGCTTTGTTGACGTTGAAAACTCATACAAACTTATGAAGTTTCATGAAACCAGAGAACCCAATTCATTGCATAATCAAAATGCAACTAGTGTCATGTCAACTTTATAATGTCGTATATATTTTGTAACTTAGCAAAAAATTGCTATGAAAAAGTATATAGTAACCTTAACAAAAGAAGAACGAGAGACACTATCAGGCATAGCCTCAAAAGGCTCACACAAATCACAAAAGGTGCTGAATGCATTAATATTATTAAACTGTGATGAGGGAAGGCACCAATCCGGGAAATCTACAAACGAGGCCATATGCGGAGTTCTTAAAACAAGCATGAAAAAAATAGATAGGGTCAAAAAGCGTTTTGTGGAAGAAGGATTGGAAATTGCCTTGGAAGGTCATAAAGGAGAAAGGGTATATAATAAAAAAGTAGACGGCGAGTTGGAAGCTCATTTAATTGCCCTGAGTTGCAGTGAACCACCCAAAGGGTTTGCCCGTTGGTCATTAAGGATGTTGGCAGATAAAGTTGTTGAGCTTGAATACATAAGTAAAATATCACATGAAACAGTGCGAAGAGTTTTAAAAAAACGAGTTAAAGCCGTGGAAGAAAAAGGGGTGGGTAATTCCTCCCCTGCAAAATGGTGATTTTGTGGCAAATATGGAAAAGGTACTTGAGGTGTACAAAAGGCCATATGACCCAAAGTTCCCAGTTGTTTGCATGGACGAATCACCGAAGCAACTTATTGGGGAAATAAAACAGCCAATAAATATGAAGCCAGGATATGAAAAAAAATACGATTACGAATATTGCAGGAATGGCGTATGCAATATCTTCATGGCCAATGAGCCACTTAGAGGCTGTCGCTATGTTAAGATTACAGAGACAAAAACAAAAAAGGATTGGGCTAAATATTTATCTGAAATTGCACAACTCTATGAAAATGCCGAAAAAATCACCTTGGTAATGGATAATCTTGGCACACATAAACCTGGTTCGTTATACGAAACTTTCGAGCCAAATGAGGCTAAAAAGTTATGGGACAGGTTTGAGTTTGTTTATACTCCTAAACATGGAAGTTGGTTGAATATGGCTGAAATTGAATTAAATGTCCTAATGGGGCAATGCCTGGATAGAAGAATTGCAACTATTGCTGAGGTTGCAGAACAAGCAAGTGCCTGGCAAGAAGCCCGCAACAATATGAATGCTACAATCAACTGGAGATTTGATTCAGGCGATGCCAGGATAAAGCTTAAGCGTCTTTATCCGACTTTTAATCATTGACATGACACTAGAACTCTTTAAGAATATTGAAGGAATATGAAATACAAGTTTATGGATAAATTGATTGTGATAAATGTAAATACCAGTATGTAAATCACATACAGTGCAGAAAAAAATATTTGACTTATAATAAATTATTTGTTTAAATTTGATTAAGTCAATCGAATCTATATGATGGTCAAAGCTTACAAACAATTTTCAATCTAGGATGGAAGAATTCTTGATAGGCTCAAGTTTAGCAATTTTACTTGCATTAATTGCATTGAGTGATTCGATCAGAAGTCTTCATAAAGACACCCTTGATTTAGAAAAAGAATTTAGTAAGGACAGAGAGCTCGACTTAAGGAAGATTAGAAGGATTATCAGAACTCAAAGCACTACTGGAAACAGGATAACTGCATTGCTCAGAGGCAAAAAGTTCATTCTAATTTAGTTTGTTACAGTGATCTTATATTTGTTTAACAGATTGTTCATTTATATCTTTTCTCAATATTCTCATTTTTCTTTCATATTTTCTTTTACCAAAATATAAATCCAATGGAATAATGATTTTACGAAGTAGTTTAGAACCATCATGCGTCCAACCATTGTAGTTTGGGATTTCGTTTTTTTGTGTAGCCGTTTTTAACTCCACTTCAGCGATAATGTATCCCTCTTCATCATTAATAGATGCAAGAATATTGCCATTACTGTCAATGATTTTAGAATGCCCTTGAAGTTTGAATTTTTTTGGCGACATTAGTCTGCCAAGTATCCCTTTCATTTGAGACATCTCGCCCAGTTGATTAACAAAGACAGCTGGTACTCCCATGGCTTTTGTAATGGTAACAGGAAACTCATTAATATCTTTTTTTATTTTTTTAAAGTCAGAATTTTTTTTCGTTTTATTTGTCTCCATAGGTGTTGACCATGCATGAGGCATCAGGTGTAAAACAGGTTTTTCATCCCGAATTTGAATTATGATGTTACAGAAATGATTATCGGCACAAATACCTACACTGATCAAACCCAAACCGGAATGAATCAAATGATTCCCATTTCCTCTTTTGAAAATATAAGCTTCACTATTTTCTTTGATACCACGTCCTTCTATTTCACCTTGAGGATTTGATAAAACATACGTATTAAGAACCTCCCCGTCGATTATTTCCACGTGCCCCATACCAATATATATTCCATACTTTTTTGATATGCCTTCAATCCATTTCAAGCTACTTTTACCTTCTGTCAGCATTTTCTCCCATAAATCATAATTTGGAATATAACCGGTTGAAAATAGTTCAGGAAGTACAATCAATTCAACACTTTTACCAACTGCCTCTTTTATCAAGTTTTCGGTATGTAAGAACAAATTATCCCGATTGGCAATATTTTGATTTACCTGTATTGCAGCAACTTTTAGTTTATTTTTCATTTTCGTGTTTTTTTTGATGTTCCCACTTTTCTTTTAGCTTTGGAAGTTCACTTTCCAGGAAATTATAAAAGTCAATAGTCTCACAAATCTGTTTATGTTTATCAAGTAAAGGGTTATTGTTAATTTCGTTCGCACGTATCAGCAGTTTTTTCATTTCAGTTATTGATTGTACTTTTTGGTCAAACACATGGTAAACCGATTTGGCAGAAAAGCAATAATACGTTTTACGGTCTCCTGGTTTCATCGTACGATTTATAATTTTCTGGGCAAGAAGAAAGTTAATATTGCCGCTAATAGAACCTTTACTTGCATGCAACCGTGCCCTTATATCCTCAAAGCTTACTGATTCTTCGGGAGATGACATAAGATAGCCAAGAATCCGTCCTGACATTCTTGATAATCCGAAACGTTCATAAAACAATCCTACAGTTTCAATATATTCATTCATCATAATCTGGAAAATTTTACCTTTGCACAAAGGTATGATAAGTTCAGTACAAAATGAACTTAATTGATAATTTCCTCTGTGTTAGTTGGATTTAATTAATAAAAACTCATTGAAGATGAATATTATAACTTTAAAGCAAGGCGGTAATTTGCATTTCAAAGACTACTATAACTAACTATTATTATAAGCATAAAACTTTACAAATATAAATACCAAATTTATGCATATTCTCGCGCAAAACGGACACTCATTCTTGCGGAAAGCGGACACGGATTCCTGCGGAAAGCGGACAGCAATTCTTGTTGAAAACGGACACGGATTCCTGCGGAAAGCGGACAGCCGCCCCTTTTGAAAGCGGACGGTGATTCTTGCTGAAAACGGACACTTTCATACACATCATTCATTTTCCACGGGATATCGGTATCTCTGTTGGCTTTATTAACCAACAAGAGAATACAGATGCCAAGAAAAAGGACCAACGTGGAAAAGATAAGAGAGATATTACGACTTAGTCAGGAATTACGATTTAGCATCCGGCAGATTGCAGAGGCCACCCAGGTCAGCAAAACCAGTGTTGGGGAGTACCTGGCAGAATATAAGCGTTCCGGGTTAACCTACCAGGATGTTTTGGAAATGAACGACATAGAACTTACAGAAGTCTTTGAAAAGCGAAATAAGATAGTCAATCCGCTTTATGAAGAATTATCCAATGAATTCCCTTATTATGAAAAAGAGCTTGCCCGGGTTGGCGTAACGCTCTATTTGCTTTGGGAGGAATACAAGGAAGGTAACCCTGAAGGGTTTAGTTACTCCAGGTTCTGTCATCATTATCGCATGTGGGAGAGCAAGCTGAAAGCGGGAATGCATATAGAGCACAAAGCCGGAGATCTGACATATGCAGATTTTACAGGCAAAAAGATGCATTATGTTGATCCGGATACAGGAGAGGTCAAACCGGCAGAAATATTTATTACGATACTTGGTGCCAGTCAGTTGATTTATGTGGAAGGAGTAAAAAGTCAGAAGCTTGAAGACTGGATCTGGGCCAATGAGAATGCCTGGCGTTATTATGGAGGTGTCACCCGGGGGATATGCCCGGATAATTTGAAGTCAGCTGTTCACAAGGCATGTAATTATGAACCCTTATTAAATGAGACTTATGATGATCTTGCCCGGCATTATGGTACAGTTGTTCTTCCTACCCGTCCTTTAAAACCAAAGGATAAATCTTTGGTTGAAAATGCGGTACGCATTGTCTATCAACGCATTTTTGCTAAGCTAAGAAACCAGACGTTCTTTTCCCTGGGAGAGTTAAATGAAGCTATCCGGGAAGAGCTTGAAGAGATAAATAACGCTCCGTTCCAGCGCCGGGATATTAGTCGAAGAGAGTTATTTAATGAAATAGAAAAGAATGAATTGCGACCACTACCCAAAGAGCGATATGAGATCCGTCGTTACCAGGTGTCTAAAGTTGAATTTCACCACCATGTTTACCTAAGAGAGGACAAGCATTATTACAGCGTGCCCTATCAATATACCGGACAGAAGGTCAAAACCATTTACACGAACAGGAATGTTGAGATATACAAGGATAGTGTTCGTATCGCGCTTCATAAAAGAGACCGCAGGCCTTATGGTTATACAACAGAGAAAGGTCATATGCCTGCAGAACATCAGTTTGTTGATGGTTGGAATACAGATCGTTTTGTAAAATGGGCCAAAAAGATGGGCGGTTCCGTAGAGATTTTTATAGGACTCCTGTTGGACAGCAAAGAACATCCTCAGCAAGCATTTAAATCTTGCATGGGAGTATTGAACCTAAGTAAAGGGTATAAACCGGAAGATCTGGAAATAGTATGCAGCAGGGCTGTTGAGTACAACTGTATCTCATTCAAGTTTATCAAGAACTGCCTGAAAAATAACACTCACAAAACAGAACAGGAAAACCAAATAGAAATAAAACTTCCTTTTCATCATAACATACGAGGAAAAGAGAATTACAAATAATAAATTTAATAGCAGAAAATTATGAATCAAACAGCAACAATGCAGAAACTTGAGGAGATGCGACTGAGCGGGTTCTCAAGAGTCTATCGGAAAATGCAGGAATCAGGAATGAGTAAAGATTTTACCATAGATGAAGTTATTGCTCATCTTGTCCAGGCAGAATGGGATGATCGATATAATCGACGACTGGATCGACTAATAAAAAACGCCAGGTTCCGCTACCAGGCGAGCATGGAACAAATAGATTACATCGCTAAAAGAAAACTGGATAAAGTACAGATGCTGCGTTTATCGTCCTGTGAATGGATCAAAAGAAAACAAAGCATCATCATATCCGGATACACAGGACTGGGTAAAAGCTTTTTGGCTTCTGCTTTGGGTCATCAGGCCTGTCAGCAGGGATATAAAGTATATTACCGTAACTGCTCAAAACTGTTCGATCAACTAAAAATGGCTAAGGCAGATGGCAGTTATATAAGCGAAATAAACAGGATAGAGAAACTGGACCTGTTGATCCTTGATGACTTCGGGCTTAAACCATTAGATAACAACCAGAGGCTGTTCTTGCTTGAGTTACTCGAAGACCGGCATGGTAAAAGGTCAACGATAATTACATCACAGCTTCCGGTTAAAAGCTGGTATGATGTTATTGGAGAACCTACGATCGCTGACGCGATCCTTGATAGATTAGTGCATAGTTCTCATAGAATAGAGCTCGATGGAGACTCGTTAAGAGAGAAATATAAAAATGATTAATTTTAGAAAATAATAAACGAAAATGAACGATGTGAAAAGTGTCCGTTTTCGTCGGGATCAGGTGTCCGTTTTGAACGGGAACAACTGTCCGCTTTCAGCGGGATTTAGTGTCCGAAATCGCAGGAATATGCAAATTTATGGACATTCAATTATTAATACCGGGTTGGCTTGCATAATAATTGCATTGATGATTATGTTTCGCCTGACACATTATGCACACTTTTATGCTCCGTCCTATTTTTTCTGGATAGAGGTAATCCTTATGGTTGTCGGATTGATTTCACTCGTTCAACCGTTGGCTTTTTTGTTTGTATTTAATAGCACTATTGGGGCTTTTGTTTTACTTAGTGGCTCAGCAATTTCTTTTATATCACTTTTTTGGCCTGTAAAAGAACATCACTCGCAAAATGAACAAAAAATAGATGATTTATTGCCCGATTATTCTTTTAACGAATTTTATGAAGTATGGATAAAAGCATCGCCCGAAAAAGTAAAACAAACCTTGCAGGTTACAGGAGTACAAGACATTCCTGTTGTGCATTTTCTGATGAAAATCAGGGGTATTTCTGATGGAAAAGATATGAGTGATACGGCTGCTAAAAGCCAGGTAGGTACGGGGAACTTTTCAACGCCCGATTTCAATTTTTTCGTGGTTGACCCAACTGAATATATATCAGTAATGATTATTAAATCATCAATGATTACAAACAAACCGGACAAACCGGCACCACCTGAAATTTTCACTCTCAAAAAATTTATATCGTTTAAAAATCCCGGCTGTATTTTTTACCCTGAAATCATAAACAAGCTTATAATCCTTTTTTTTCAGAAACCGGAAGGTCTTTAAAAAAATGAAAAGCTTTATTTTCTGTTTCTAATACAAAAGGCAAATCATCCGGGAGGTTTATCAGGGGTAGTAGTTGATGCAAAGTTGATTTTTCAAACTGCATTAAAGAGTAATGCATCATCGTTAATTTTAATGCACAACCACCCATCAGGAAACTTGATAGCAAGTGATGCTGATAAGAAACTGACAAAGAAAATAGTTGAAATTGGGAAATTACTTGAACTGCCGGTGCTGTACCATATTATTTTTACTTGTGAATCTTATGTTTCCATGGCGGATGAAGGAATAATGTAAAATATTATCTAATTCATTAAGGTTAAGATATTTATCTTAGAGTCAATTTGCTGAAATTTATAAGAAAAGAGCAGTTCAACAACTGCTCTTTCATGTTAATCCCAAACACACAATACAAGGATTTGTATTGCATATTAAAGGTAAATAAACTGTTTAGCCGGTGCAGATTTAAGGATGAATTTTAAATTGCCTTTGAAAAAGTGAATAAACTATACATTATTGCCTTTGATTTTTTAAAATGTATATGCGTGTAATAAGGTGCAGAGCAAAAAATTCTATGAACAGTACGACTTGTTTCATCTCTGGAAAGTATAAGTATATGAGGTTCTATTTGCAACCATATCACTGAATTTTGTTCGATAATATTTTGCACTCTTACTATTTTATGCCGCTGTGTTGTTTCTATTTTATTCCCTTGTGTATTGATAATGCAAAGTTGCCGTTATTACAAAATAGTACTTTTATGATAGTACTTTTACATAAAAGTATTATTTTTACGATATGGATTTTACGATAAAATGTTATTTTTACGATGGTTCTTTTCGGTGAAAGACTTGTATGCTGGCATAATACAAATAGAAATGAGGTAGAGATATGTTACAAAACGGAAATATATATTTTACAAGGAGCATTGACCGCTATTTGAATGAATGGAAGGACGATGCAAGGCATAAACCTTTGTTACTGCGGGGAGCGCGGCAGGTGGGAAAATCATCTGCAATACGTAACTTGGGGCATACATTCGAATATTTTCTGGAAGTAAATTTTGAACGCCAATCCGATATTGCCGACCTCTTTACAGGGACAATAAACCCCAAAGACATCTGTACAAAACTTTCTGCAATATCTGGTATTCCGGTTATTGTCGGTAAAACGCTTTTATTCTTTGACGAGATACAAGCCTGTTTGCCTGCTATTGCTTCCTTACGTTTTTTTTATGAAGAATACCGGGAACTCCATGTTGTGGCGGCAGGATCTTTGCTCGAATTTGCCCTGCAGGAGATCCCTTCTTTCGGGGTTGGGCGGATTCGTTCACTGTTTTTGTATCCTTTTTCTTTTGATGAATTTCTCCATGCCCAAGGATTAGAGGGGCTCGTGGAGGAAAAGAATAACGCCTCGGCGGAAAAGCCGCTTTCTTTGCCGACACACAATAAATTGACAGACCTTTTACGCACTTTCCTGTTGGTGGGAGGAATGCCCGAATCCGTAAGCACCTGGATTGAGAAGAACGATTACCTTCAGTGCCGGCTGGTCCAGAATGATATTTTACAAACCTATACTGATGACTTCGCAAAGTATAAAAAAAGGATATCCCCGCTTATCCTGCAACAAACACTCCGGTCGGTAGCCCTTCAGTCAGGAAGCAAGTTTGTTTATTCACAGGTAACAGGAGATGTGGAATCTACCAAAATTAAAGAAGCGTTGGATTTACTGACCATGGCAGGGCTCATTGTCCCGGTTACCCATACAGCCGCGAATGATCTTCCTTTGGGGGCAGAAGTAAACCCAAAATTCAGGAAATTCTTGTTCATAGATACCGGATTATTGGAACGGTTACTTGATTTTGATATGAAAATGGTTTTACTTTCATCGGAAACTGATTTGGTAAATAAAGGTTCAATGTCGGAAGTATTTGTTGGATTAGAGCTATTAAAAAATGGAAGCCCTTACGAACGCAGGGAACTTTACTATTGGCTGAGGCTAAAAAAAGGGGCGCAGGCGGAAGTCGATTATGTGATTTCTGGCCGGGGAGGGATACTTCCTGTTGAAGTAAAAGCTGGTACAAGGGGGGCAATGCAAAGCTTGTACCGGTTTATGGAGTTAAAAAAATCTAAATCGGGAGTCAGGACATCTTTGGAAAATTTCGGAAAAATAGGATTGGTGAATGTTTACCCCCTGTATGCAATAGGCAACGTAAACAAAGACTTATAAAGCAAAATAGGAAAATGATAAAGTGTAGCCGGTTTCATCCTACTACCCCGACAGATGACAAAAAGCCCTGACAGAAATGTCAGATTTTTTTATTGGAAGGAAGGAATGTCAAAAACTTATTTTTGAAAATGACTGACTGACAATAAAAACCGACTGAAAGGAGGCCTTTTTGTCTTTTAAGTCCCCCCAATAAGATCACGAGGAGCGCAGTTTGGCATTCATCTACCTGAGCATATGCATCTCTTTTTTGCTGTTCAGGATTAAAGAGTTTTGTATATTCTTCTTTCGGAATTTCGTTACTACTTCTATCATAATATTTTGATATGAGATCATAAAGAGACAATCCATATGCAAAACTGCTCATGAGATTCAACTCACTAATAACATTCTCATTTAAGCCAAGTTTTTTATACAAAAATAAACGCGCCTGATATAGTTCAGGATTCAGGGGGTCTCTTTTAATAAGCTTATTTATTATCTCAAGGCTGGTGGCGTAGTCATTCTTTTCGATTAATTCCTGATATTCTGCAGCCAGGGATGGATCCATCGAAAAATTTGTTTCAATCATGTCCGGCGAGATTGTACTAATGATTATTGGGTTCATGAAACCAGGATGATGGATCGGGCTGTATGCCGTCATAATATCATAGGAGGATAAAATAATAAATACTATTTGAAAATAAAAAACCTCATTAATGTAATAGTAGAGTCAGGGCGCCAATTGTCTGCTGTGCTTTTTAATGCAGAAGTAACAGCACTATCAATGGGTGCATCAACCGGATTAATTATAGAAATATTCACAATACTTCCTGAAGGGCTGATCTCTATTGAGGATAAAGAAGTCCCTATTACTTCGTTCTTCTTTGATTCAACAGGGTAATTTATGCCGGCTTTCAGTAAAAATTGCATGGAAGGTTCGCCTCCAAAACACCTTTCGTTTAAACTGTTTTTATTTTGTTGTTGTGTAAATGCAGAGAATATTGATAGCAAAAACAGGGCACAGACAAAAAATGTCTTCTTCATATCGGGTGTTTATTTATGGTATTGCCTTGCTAAATTTACAAAACTTTTCCGGATTAGTTACTCTAAAATACCTAACAGAACTTTGGTTTAACATTATTGTTACTGACGGTATTATTAGAATAACTAACCAGGGAAAGGAGCAAATGAACAAAAACTGTATTTAATGAATATTATATTTACAGAAGAACAAATTTTCGTAAATCAGTATTTGCATTGTTATAGTTTGTAGCAAACATGTCATACATTAGATATTAATTAACCTCAATAAAACAGATTCATTATGAAGTACAATCTTTTAGGAAATACCGGGCTCAAAGTGTCTGAATTATGTTTGGGGACAATGACCTTTGGCGGCAGAGGAATGTGGACTGCCATTGGTACGCTTCCGCAGGATGAAGTGAACAAACTGGTTCGTCAGGCAGTTGATGCCGGAATTAATTTCATCGACACAGCCAATGTTTACAGTGAAGGGCTCAGTGAAAAGATGACCGGACAGGCTATTCGTGATTCAGGCCTTAACCGCGATGAGTTGGTTATAGCAACCAAGGTACGCGTCCTTTACTTCACCTTTCGTAAACAGATATACTATAATTGAAAATTCTCAATCAGTTAAATGATCTGAAAGTAGTACCTCATCGGCTTCGCTCAAACGGTTTCTTGCAAAGTTTGCCTGGTGCCAGTAAGGATATAACAATGGTATCTTAGAAATTTCATTTAGCTGTTGTATTTCTTCTTTTGTAAGATTTACCTCACTGGCTTTAATATTGATCTCTATCTGCTCCGGTGTCCGCCCTCCTATTACAACGGAACTGACACCGGGGCGCGTAAGTGTCCAGGCAAGGGCAACCTGAGCGACAGGCAGGTCTTTTTGCACTGCAATATCCTTCAACGCATCTACAATATTCCAGAGCCTGTTCCAGTCTCTTATTGGCGGTTCATTCCATCCTTCGGCAGAACGGGTGCCTGCCTGCTTCATTGTATCTTTGGAGTACTTACCTGATAACAGGCCGCCTGCCAGCGGGCTCCATATCAGCGCTCCGAGGCCCTGATCCACACCTACCGGAAGCAGCTCATACTCTGCTTCACGAGCCTCAAGAGAATAATGGATCTGCTGCGTCACAAAACGCTGGTAACCGTTCTCTTTACTTGTACTTAAAGCTTTCATGGTATGCCAGCCTGAAAAATTGGAAGCGCCGGTATACCGGATCTTTCCCTGCTTTACCAGTGTGTCCAGTGCTTCAAGCATTTCTTCCAAAGGGGTCAGTCCATCCCACTCATGCATATAATAAATATCTATTACATCAGTACGTAATCGTTTCAGACTTTTTTCGCATTCCTGGATAAGATGATAACGTGAAAATCCTTCTTCATTAATGCCGGTACCAACAGGCATTCTGGCTTTGGAAGATATCATCATATTGCCAGGCCTTTTGCCGTTTAACACCTCGCCGATGATCTCTTCGGATAATCCCATAGAATATATATTGGCAGTGTCAATAAGGTTAACCCCATGGTCGAGACAGAGATCAATAATTCTGCGTGCAAGATTTGTATCTGCATTACCTACCCTGGCAAAATCACCCAGGCCGCCAAATGTCATAGTACCCAGAGTGATTGATGACACTTTAAGCCCTGAACGGCCTAATAATCTGTATTCCATAATTATTTTATTTTAGAATCAGGCGTACCGGATGTCCTGAAATATTTAATTAGGTATAATTCAAAATTTAAGAGATAATCCGATACCACTGGAATTTAATCCAAAGGACATAGAATATACTCTTGTTCCATTATTCATTTTCCAGCTATTATATAAATCAATTGCTTTAATAGTATTTCTATTTGCAGCGTTATTGAATGTGATCCCAAACAGAATGAGACCTCCGCCAATTGCAGCCAATCCCCACTCAGGTTCTCCCCCACCAATTGCTGTTCCAATTGGCCAGCCCACCATAAAACCTCCGGCATAATTAAACACCATCGATGTATAATAATTTGTTTTCGCCTTTTTTAAATACACTGTTGTTTCCGGGTTATTTCCTATTATATCAGATACCTGCATAATACTAACCGGCCTCCCACTTAGTGTATACCTGTATCCTCCAAATGCTTTTTCATATTTTATCAAATCCCGGTCTGTCTGGCCCAGTACGTGAAATGAAGCAAATAGAATAATAATAAGTATTAATGCATTTTTTTTCATACGAATTGATTTATTTAAAACTTAAAATCCGAAACCCAAAGTCAAAGTTAATAAATCGACCTTGCCTACACTTTCAATATCTTCAGAGTAACCGACAGAAGTGATCTGACCCTTAATATCATGCTCTCCCAAACTCAAATAATCTACTGATATATATGTATTTTCGTTAATCATAATACCTCCCCCGATTCTGTAACCTATGTTTCTGGCTAAATCCATCTCAGTTGTCACCTTTTGTCCTAAAGCCTTAATTTCCATGTCTGTAATCTTTAGAAAATTCAATGCAGGTCCTGCATTTGCAAACACCAGTATATTCCCATCCTGATAGGAATAGTTCAATCCGGCACTTACAGGCACGTTTATATATTTATAAAACTTAAAATCCGGATCAGTTATTCCTAAAGCTTCGTAGTAATCCTCAACATCGTCTTTCACATCATTTGCTAATCCGTTATAGTTAAAGTCAATTCCACAGAATAAGCCTAAACCGTTATCAAATAACGGATATATACATTGCAGGCCGATATTCAGACCCACAGCAGCGCCGCCTGCATCCTCGTCATCTATATCATCAGAGGCAAAATCCGATAATGGGACTGATGGCCCGAAATGAATAGAAATACTACCCTGGGAATATGATTGAACAGAAAAACAAACAGATAATAAAATAAGGACAATAGCTTTTAGGCTTCTCATTATTATACGATTTACAAATTAATATTTAACACTTTTATATTCAACAAAATTTTACTTAAAAAAAAGAAACATGCAATTTAATAAACTTACCTGTTTATTTCTATAAAAATATTTATATTCTCTTTAAATATATTGTTATCCTATGCTAAAGCATATGCTAGCCATACCGGCTTCCCCGTTGTATCTTAATGCATCATTGTCACAGTAAACAAAGCAGTAATAATTCAACAGGCTGCTTTATAAATAGCAAATTACATCCTAACATAAATAAAATGTACCTAGAGGTTATATTAATTTGCATAAGCAGGTAAATGGAAGAAAGAGGTTTATATCTTGTTTAAAATAATACCCGGCATTAATTTTATTTCGGATCACTTGTTTTTAGCTTTGATCTTTTATCAGGATCATCTGTTATGCGGTACATTGCTGACTTTCATATTCACTCTCATTACTCAAGGGCTACAAGCAAAAACCTCAACCTCGAGTCACTTTATCAGTGGGCCAGGATAAAAGGGATCAATGTGATCGGGACGGGTGATTTTACGCATCCTTTATGGATACAGGAAATGGAAGAAAAGCTGGAGCCTGCAGGAAACGGTTTACTTCGCCTGAAAAACCCGCCGAAAGAACAGGGACTTCCGAATATCAAACCGAAGGATATCGATATATTTTTTTGTCTCAGCACAGAAATCTCATCCATATATAAATATGGAGACAGAGTAAGGAAAAACCATAATGTGGTTACTGCACCGGACTTTGATACAGCCAAAAGGATCAACGCCAGGCTTGCTGAGATAGGTAACCTGGCTTCCGATGGCAGGCCTATACTGGGGCTACCGTCAAGAGACCTGCTGGAGATCGTCCTTGAAACATCGGAAGATGCGCATCTGGTACCTGCTCACGTATGGACGCCGTGGTTTTCCTCCCTCGGTTCCAAAGCAGGGTACGATAGTATAGAAGAGTGTTTCCGCGATCTTTCAAGCCATATCTTTGCCCTGGAAACGGGCTTGTCTTCCGATCCCCTGATGAACTGGAAATTATCGTCCCTTGACAAATATGCACTGATATCCAATTCTGATGCCCATTCGCCACAGAAACTGGGAAGAGAAGCCAATATTTTTGATACCGAACTGTCATATTATGATATGTTCAAAGCTCTGAAAACAAAAAGGGGGTTCTCAGGTACCTATGAATTTTTCCCTGAAGAAGGGAAATACCATCTGGATGGCCACAGAAAATGTAATATCAGCATGGAGCCTCAGGAAAGCCTGAGACACAACAATATTTGCCCGGTATGCGGAAAGCCTTTGACCATTGGTGTATTACACAGGGTGGAAGAGCTGGCTGACAGGAATGACCCGCTGAAGCCACAAGACTCACCCGAATTTGAATATATCATCCCGCTGCCCGAGATCATTGCCGGCTTCACGGGGACAACACCTGCTGCAAAGAAAGTGCAGCAAACCTTTACACAAATCATTTCGTCTTTCGGTAATGAGTTCGATCTTCTGCATACTATCCCTGTCGAAGAAATAAGATCAAAATCAGGTGAATTGCTTGCCGAGGCTATACGACGGCTTCGCGGACACGAAGTAAAACCTCAGGCAGGATATGACGGGGAATATGGTGTCATCTCGATTTTTAGTCCGGGTGAGACAGCCCGCATAACGGGACAGGCGGATATCTTCGGCGAACTGCCGGTTGGAAATAAAACAAAAAGAAAACCAGTATACGAATCGCCGAAACAGATTACCCGTGTGGTGAAAGAAGAAAACGGGGTACTTAAACCGAATGAAGAACAATTGAGCGCTATCAGGCATGAAGGTAATATAATTGTAACTGCAGGACCAGGTACCGGCAAGACAAGCACTCTGATCCATCATATAGCTCATCAGATTGAACAAAAAGGAATTGATCCGGATGAAATAATAGCTATTACCTTTACCAACAAAGCGGCCGATGAATTGCGGGACAGGCTGCAAAAACAGATAGGGGAAAAGGCTGACGGAATACTGATAGGTACTTTTCATGCTATAGCATACAGGTTTCTGAAAGAAATAAAACCTGAAACAACAATTATATATGATAAAAATAACAGGATAAGCTTGTTAAAGATGCTTTTTAATGAATCCGAAGGCATAAATACAGGCAGGCTGTCACGTGCATATGAGGAATATAATGAAGCATACCTGCTACCGGAAGAAAAGGAATTATTGTCTTATTTTGAAACATACGACAGATACCTGTCTGAAAATAATGCAGTTGACCTGTCAGCTATCATTAAGGAGCTTAACTCTCAGTTAAAATCCGGTTCCGGTAATATTACTGCAAACTACAGGGTTCTGGCTGTTGATGAGTTTCAGGATATCAACCCTGCTCAGTATGAATTCATTAAACTCATCTCAAAGAATAAGCAGGTCTTTGCTATCGGTGACCCTAACCAGTCGATATACGGATTCAGGGGATCGGATATAAGGTTGTTTTACAGGGCAAAGGAGGATCTTAACGCAACGGAAGTCTTTCTTCGAAAGAATTACCGTACCCCAAAAAAAATATTAGACGCCGGAAATATGCTTATCTCTCATAACCGGTACAGAGCGAAGGTTAACCCTGAGTCTGTAAAAAATACAGATATGCGTATTAAATATTTCATAGCTGAAGACTCCAGACAGGAAGCATCTTATATAGCCGACAGTATCATTGATTATGTTGGCGGGGTAGACTATCTGAGCACAGGGCAAACAAAATCGGATTATAATTATGCCTTTTCAGATATGGCTGTTCTGTACCGTACACATTATATCGGGGATGAAATTGTCAGACGGTTAAAACAAAAGGGCATTCCGGTTTTATTGAGCGACGGCACTTCTTTTCTGTCTGAAGCTCCTTTTAATATTATTTCCTATGCCCTTCAACTGATACAGAACAAAAGCAATGTGATAGCTTTTTCGGACCTGGCAGAAAGGCTTCTCGGGCTAAACAAAAGTCATAAACAGGAACTGCTGAAGCAATATTCCGCAAATGAAGCTGACCCGGAAAGCTTCTTTCAGGATAAAAGATGGAAACAATGGATAAGTCTGTACAATAGTCTGTATGCCGGTTTTGAAAAGGGCAGCCTTAAGGATACGATACAACAGCTACTGGATTTCTTCATTCCCGAATCAGAATTATCCGAACAACAACAGATCAAAAGAGAGATGATCATTAAGCTGGCGGCTGAGTCAGATAAGCACCCCGGCGAATATTTGCAAAAAAACATATTATCGCCCTATACCGATGCAGGAAGAATAAAAAGCGGAGGAGTGAGCTTGATGACTTTTCATGCTGCAAAAGGTCTGGAGTTTCCTGTGGTATTTATTGCCGGGGCTGAGGAAGGGGTATCTCCTGTCGTCAGAGAGGACACCGATATTGAAGAAGAGCGAAGATTGTTTTATGTAGCAATGACACGTGCAAAAGAAGAACTTCAGATCATACGTTCCGGGAAAAGAAGATACTATGGCCGGGAAAACGAAATGATGCCTTCACGCTTTCTTGATGAATTTGATAAGGAGTATCTGCAACTTACAGATTTTGAAAAAAAGGACAGAAACATAACTGACGAACAGCAACTGAGTTTATTTTAGCAGGTAAACAATTACAGGTACTTACCAATAATACTCAAAAGTTCTTCCTGTTTTATCGGTTTGACAATATAATCGATGCAGCCTGCATCGAATGCTTTTTGTTCATCATCATAAAAAGCATATGCCGTCTGAGCAATAACAGGTATATCTCTGTTAATAATCTTGATTTGTCGCGTTGCATCGTATCCGTTCATAACAGGAAGCTTAATATCCATCAGAACAAGATCAATACCGGGGTTATCCTTTACAAGTTTCACAGCTTCTTCCCCGTTTTCTGCAGACAAGGTTCTAAAACCTGATGTTCCAAGTATTCTCTTAAGATAGGCCTGACTGGCCTCATCATCTTCAACCACAAGGATCAACCGGTCCTGATTATCCGTATTCTCCGGATGAGAGCTTTTTTTACTGATTTCCCGTTCCGGTGAAGTATAGCTCTTATTGAAAGGGATGTCAATAATGAACGTACTGCCCTTGTCTGTTTCTGATTCTATAGTAATTCTTCCCTCCAGCATTTCAACATAGGCTTTCACAATTGAAAGTCCCAGCCCCGATCCTTCGTAAGGCCTTGTTATATTGAGATCGCCTTGTTCAAAGCGGTTAAAGATAGCCTGCTTTCTGTCTTCCGGTATACCCTGGCCGCTGTCTTTTACGGAAATATGAAGCATATCTTCACCGGGGGATATGCTATAGGCAACTTCCACAAAGCCGTTTACTGTAAATTTAATAGCATTTTTAATCAGATTAACAATAACAGACTCAAGCTTGTATTTATCTGTATAGATACTATCGGTGTCATTAACCGACTGTCCCGACACACTGAATGACAGTCCTTTTTTCGATGCTTCCGGTTCAAAGAAACGCTGTATATAATTAAATAATTCTATCAGCTTCACGTCAGATTTTTTGACCTCTGTAATTCCCGATTCGATTTTTGATATTTCAATCAGGTCCTGTATGGTATTTAGTAGTCTGTCGCTGCTTTCCCTTACAATATTCATATACTGATCCCTTTGCTCGCTAGTAAGCTCGGGGTTCTGCAAGAGGTCAAGGAATCCCAGTATGCCATTCATAGGGGTACGTATCTCGTGACTCATATTTGCAAGAAAGGCTGACTTCAGTCTGTCACTCTCTTCAGCTTTTTCCTTTGCCTTAACCAGGTCCTGTATCATTTGTTTCTTTTCAGTTATATCCTCCTTAACGGCAATGAAATGAGTTATCTCGTTGTTCGTATCTACAATTGGAGAGATAACAGCATTTTCCCAGTACAATGATCCGTCTTTCTTTTTATTTAACAATTCCCCGTTCCAGTCCCTGCCACTTAATATAGTGTCCCAAAGGTTTTTATAGAATTTTTCGGATTGATGTCCGGATTTCAGGAATGACGGATTTTCACCAATTGACTCCCCGAGGCTGTATCCGGTAACCTTTAAGAAAAAAGGATTGACGTATTCTATGATACCTTTCTTATCAGTAATGATTATGCTTATACGGCTCTGTTCGACCGATCTGCTAAGTAGTTTCAGTTGTTTCTCAGCTTCCCTCCTTTCAGAAACATCATGTATCACAGCATGAACATAATCTTTTTCCCCTATCCTGATCTTACTACTGAATGTTTCCACAAAGCATAGCGAGCCGTCAGCCTTCCTGTGCCTGAACTCAAAATGGGTTCTTCCGGGATCTCCGATACCAGATGTAATATTCCTGTGCTCATCAGGTGGCAAAGTATTTATCTCGGAAATATTCATATTTTCAAGCTCAGCTACCGACCAGCCATAGAAATCAGCGGCTGCCTGGTTAGCTTCTGCAATTCCCCCGGTATCAGGATCAAAAATAAGCTTGATAGCCGAATGATTCTGAAAGATACCCCTGAATTTTTCCTCGCTTTCACGCAATTGTTTTTCTATTCTGTCCCTTTCTATCCTGGCTTCTTTATTCTGCATTGCTTCTGTTATGGCAAAGGGAAGCCGGTTGATATGTTCTTTGATCACATAATCATTAGCGCCTGCTTTCATACATGCAACAGCTGTTTCCTCGTTCATTGAACCTGTAAGAATTATAAAAGGTATATTTTTATCATTTGATCTTACAATATTAAGGGCAGACATACCATCAAAAGAAGGCATCGAATAATCCGAGATGATCAGATCAGGCCTGAAATCGGTCAGCGACATTTTTAAATCAAACTCATTATCAACAACTTTATAGGTATAAACAATTTTCTCTTTGCTTATCACCCGTCTGGCTATTTCCACATCAGCCGGTAAGTCTTCAACAAAAATAATCTTTATACTTTTTCCTTCCGTCTCCATGCTCCATATTTATTTAAGAAACAATTAAAACACAAACTCTCCTTACAGTCTCTCAAAAATCCGATAGGCTAAAAAGGGTCATGGTTGTTGATTCAAAAGCAGCCAGTAAAGGCCAAGGTTTCTTATTGCCTCCACAAATTTATCAAAATCAACGGGTTTTACAATATAGCTGTTAACTCCCAGCATGTAACTCTCAATCATATCTTTCTCTTCTTTGGAAGATGTCAGTACAATTACAGGGATTATTTTTGTCTCAGGTCTGCTTTTTACCTCTCTCAACACTTCCAGGCCGTCCACCTTCGGCAGTTTAAGATCAAGCAGTATGATTTTAGGTCTGGCTTTTTTTGCCTTTACCCTGAACTGACCACGGGCAAAAATAAAATCCAGCGCTTCCTCTCCGTCACCAACCACAAGAACATTATTAGCCAGGTTGTTTTGTTTCAGCGCTCTGAGCGCCATTTCAGCATCATTAATATTGTCCTCAACAATGAGAATTTCAACTTCATTCAAATTTTGCATATTTTTATTTTTAAGAATATTTTAATCACCTGACAGGTAAGGAAAAACTGAAAGTTGCACCTTTCTCCGGTTCGCCGGTGGCATCAACCCTGCCTCCATGTTTGCTTATAATCCTCTGGACAATAGCAAGTCCCACGCCCGTACCTTCAAATTCCGTTTCCTTGTGTAAGCGCTGAAATACGCCAAAAAGCTTATCCCTGTATTTCATATCAAAGCCTGCACCATGATCTTTCACAAAATACCAGATATAGCCATCTGTTGTTTCAGCCCATATCCTGATCTCTTTATTGTTTGATTTTGAACTGTATTTTAATGCATTGCCGATCAGGTTTTGCCATACCTGCTTCAGAAGGGATACATCGCATTCCGAATGCGGCATTTCATCAATAACAACTGTAAAATCTTCTTCTTCTTCTTTGGTAGCGACCTCAAAGAACATCGATCTGACCATGTCATTCATATTAACATCGGTTTTATTCAATTCCGCCCTTGATATGCGGGAAAGATTAAGCATATCATTTATCAGCGCATCCATTTTTCTGGCACTCTGCATTATTATTTTCAGCAAACGCTGACCTTCGTCGTCAAGTAAGGCAGAATAATCCTCCAGAAGAAAACGTGCAAAACCGTTTATTGATCTCAAAGGAGCACGAAGATCATGAGAAACAGAATAGCTGAAGGCCTCCAGTTCTTTGTTTGAGGCTTCAAGCTTACGGCGTTCTTCCTTAAGATCGGCCGTAACATTATTAAGGTCCTCAACCATATACAACATTGCCTTCTGACTCTTGTCGAGTTTTTCCACTTTCTCCCTTAATTCTGCAGTCCGTTCTGCTACTTTTTTCTCCAGTTCGTCAGTTATACTTCTCAGTTCTTCATTTATCCGTTTTGACTCCGTTATATCAATAATATTACCGAATACGCGTTTAACCTCACCGTCCTCTACCTCTGCCATCCCCATTGTTCTGACCCACTTCTTTTCTCCCCGGGATGTAGTGAGTTTAAGTTCAAGATCATAAGGAGCTCCTGTTTCCAGGATATTTTTAAATGCGTTTTCAAGTGTTTTCTGATACTTTTTATCATAGAAGGACAGATCTTTACTGAAATCCGACGGATCGAAGTCATCACCTGACAGGGCAAAAATATTGTATACTCCCTCAGTCCAGGTAGTCGTAGCCGATTCAATATCATATTCCCATCCTCCTGTTTTTGATACTTTTTCCATTTCATTTAGCAGAGTATTACGCTTTCTGAGTAATTCTGCAGTATTCTTATGGCCGGTAATCTCCATGTCCAGCCTCCGGGTCCGTCTTTTTACTTCCATTCGCAGAAACCAGATCGTTGCAAGAGAAAAAATAATCAGTAAAGGGATAAAAACATATAAAGTTATACTTATGATATCCCTAGCTGATATTATCTCCTTTATTTCAGGCCCGAACCATTTTATCCTTATTTCGTTGTAAATATCGCTGGCAATTATTACAGACAGTCCTTCATTCAGTCGGTTAAGGAGTTCTGTATCACCTTCCTTCACGGCAAAACAAAAATCCTGACGAAAACGGGGAAGATGGATATCAAGCGGTCTGACCGATTTTATACCCAGTTCATCGAGGAGTTCTATTCCTGTAATACGCTGGGTGATCACCGCGTCATATTCACCGCGTGCAAGATTTCTGAATGCCTCCTCGTACGTATTGGTGGTATAAATATTGTCTGAAATATTATAGCGTCTGACAAACTCTTCTGCATTATCACCTTTCATTACAACTACTTCTTTATCCCTGAGGTCATCCAGTGTGTAAATATCCTTTGTTCTTTTCCGTATAAACACCGCTCCGTGAAGTGAGAGATATGGAATTGTAAAATCAAAAATATCTTCCCTTTCCGGGGTTCTTCCTACAAAAGGAAGAGCATCAATTCTTCCTTCAGCCAGATCATTCTTAATAATATCCCATATGCCAATCTTCTGGTCCACCTTTAATCCTGCAGCCTCTGCTGCCGCCATAAATATATCAATTGCAAAGCCCGCCGGTTTGCCGTCCTCGCCGACAAAACATTGAGGAGGATAATCCGGTTCTGACGCTATAGTAATACTATCCTGCCAGTATTTATGCTTAACGGTAACAGAATCATGAACAGCATTGGCCGCAGTAGTACAACAGGCAAATAATACTGTAAGTAATACGGGAAAGATGATCTTATTTTTGTCCATCACTCAATTGTCTCTTTAATAAACCTATTTCATCCCTAAGCTCTTTTATTCTCAGCTCCCTGTTGATTGTAGCATCCCTGAACCGTTCAAGTTCGTTTATTCTTTCCTTCAACTCCCTTGTTTTTTTCTTAACTTCTTTCTGAAGGCTTTCTTTCAGCCGGTGCAGTTCCTCTTCATATTCTTTCCTCTTAGAAATATTTTTAGCCAGTGCGAGGATATACTCTTTGTCGAGGAATACAACTTTTGATATGGCAATTTCAGCATGATATGCAGTTCCGTCTTTTTTCCTGTGAGTACCTTCATAAACAATGGCAGGATCACCCGTTTTTATCGAATGCCAGTATCTCATCATATCGCCCCTGTCCGTTGCGTCGGGATCAATATCAAAAACCGTCATATTCTGCAGTTCATTCCTGCTGTATCCGGTACTTTCCACTGCAGCCTTATTGACATTAAGTATTTTCCCGTTCATGTCATGAAGAAAGATCATCTCAGCTGCCTGTTCGACCAGAGAACGAAACTTTTCCTCACTTGCACGCAATGCTTCTTCTGCTTCTACGCGGTCCGTTATATCTCTTGCAAAAGAGAACGAATACAGCTTGCCTCTGAACCGGAAATAATCTGTTGTCACCTCAACGGGAAATTCTGATCCGTCTTTCCTCCTGTGCCTTGAAATAAAAGTCTTGACACTCTCAGCCCTCGCTTCTTCCCTGTGTTTCCTGAAAACCTCAGGATTAAACTGAGGGTCTATATCGAATATTGACATTCCTGTAAGTTCTTCAATATCATATCCGAGTTTGGCAGCCGCATAATTATTCACATATCTTAGTACACCCTCTTCATCAATCTGGAATACACCGATTGCCGCATTGTCAATACCGAACCTCATAACACCCGATTCCTGATCCACCGGATCGCCTTCATTATCAAAATCGTGACTTCCAAATAATATACCCGCATCCGGATAGTGCTCCTTTATAACTTTCGTTATCTCCTCTTTTGCATTTTTATCTGCACCATATACCTGAATTTCTATCCTGCTTTTCACTATCTCATTTCTTCTTTTTAAGTTCTTCAATCTGATCGATCAGTTCTCTCATCCGAAACTCTCTTTCTATTGTCGCCTCATTAAAACGCTCCAGTTCTTCAATTCGTTTTTTTAGCTCGCTTGTCTGTTCTTTGACTTTTTTCTGCAGGCTGTTTTTCAGATCGATAAGTTCCGTCTCAGCTTTTTTTTGTTGCGTTATATTCTGTAAAATAGCAATAAACTCATTATCCAGGGTAAGTCCTCCTATTAAAACAGTCTTTACTTCACCGTTCTTACATGTAACATTGTATTCGTCCCGACTTATTTCTGATCCTGATTTTTCAAACTTATCAAGTATTCTACTCCAGTTAGCGGCTACAGTCTTTCTGTATTGCGGATCGGGATATGCTTTCTGCCACCATTCATCCCAAGTTGATATATCATCCTTATCATATCCGAAAATTTCGTAAAACTTTTCGTTCATGTAGAGTATCTCCCCGGTGTCCTTGTTGTAATTACATATAGCCACAGGCATAAACTGAATGAAATTCATAAACTTATTCTGGCTTTGTATCAAACGGGATTCAGCTTCGGTCCTGTTTCGTATATCCCTTGTAGATCCCTGCAATCCGGCCAGTTTATCATTAATGATCAAGGGCTTGCCTACAATCTCAACAGGTATTAATTCCCCTTTCTTATTAAACATCCTGGATTCAAAAGTTACCCATGTGAAGGTTTTATATTTCACTATCATCTTCAGGGCCATCCTTGACATCTTCATGTATTCCATCCATGTGGTATGCTCCATCAGCTTTGTTCCTATCCATTCTTCCGGCCTGTATCCTGTAATGTCATAAAGAGAAGGGCTCAGGTAAGTAAAACGCAGACTCCTGTCTAACTGCCAGATACAGTCTATTGAATTATCAGCTATTAACCTGAATTTTCTTTCATTTACCCTGAGTGCATCTTCTATTTTTTTCCTGTCGGTAATATCTTCTATAAATCCTTCCAGTTTAATCAAATCGTCCCCTTTGTATGAACCAATACCTTTTTCCCATACCCATTTTATTTTTCCTTTCCTGGTATTTATCCTGTACTCAACGGTGAATCTTTCCCTGTTCTCTATTGCTTTCTGAATAGAGTCCCATACATGTTTTCGATCACTCTTATGAATGATCGAACTGTAGCTTCTGACCTTATTGCCTAGAAAATCAGAGGCAGGGTATCCTGATAACAGTAAAATGTTATCACTGATAAAATTCATAGTCCATGATGAGTCGTTATTGCAGGAATATACAACTCCCGGTAAATTTTCCAGAAGATTCCTTTGTCCCGGATACACTTTGCTTGTTTTCTCACGGGCAGCCATAGGTTCAGATCGTAACAGTTACAAAATCAATGTATAATATACGAAAAATGAATTAATAATGAAGAAAAATGAATAAAAAAGATAACGGAGGCGAACGGCAAAAGACGAAAGACAAACGGAAAGCTAAGGGCAGGCGACAAAAGGGTTGAGGAAAGTTCATAAAGGTTGAGAAAGTTAAGAATGAGTTTAAATGGGTTTTCAGGCTTCCTGTATTCCATCATTCCATTACTCCAGTATTCCTGATCTCCAGCATTCCTGATCTCCGTTTATTCACCTCTTCCTTTGTTAAAGAAACCGGTAATTACCTCATTATCGGAACCAAGGGCTTCGGTCAAAGAGCCTTCAAAAATCTTCGAGCCATTCTCGATAAAAACAATCCTGTCGGCAATTCTCAGAATACTCGATACTTCGTGTGTAATTATCACCAAAGAGATATCAAGAAGCTCTTTCAGATTTACTATCAGCTCATCAAGAGAGGCCAGTGTTACAGGATCCAGTCCCGCACCGGGCTCGTCACAGAACAATAAAGGAGGATCCATAATAATTGCACGCGCAAGCGCCGCCCTTTTTAGCATCCCACCGCTTAATTCGGAAGGATACAGGTTATATGTGCCCTGAAGCCTGACGAGTCTGAGCTTCAGGCGGACCATGTCTTCGATGATCGCATGCGGCAGGTCGGTATGCTGCTCAAGAGGCAGGGCAATATTTTCACCGATAGTAAGTGAATTCAGTAAAGCGCCGTTCTGGTACAGGACCCCTATCCCGGAGTAAAACATTCTTTCGTGTTCCTCTTCGAGGCTGAACGGATCCTGTCCCATTACCGAGACTGTTCCCGCGGCACCTGTATAAAGGCCAAGCATTTGTTTCATCAGGGTTGTTTTGCCTGAGCCGCTGCTACCTAATATTACAGTTATATCTCCTTTAAAGACCCTGAAACTGATATCCTGTAAGATGACCTTACCGTTTATTTCAGCATAAAGATTATTTACTTCAATTACACTCTCTCTATTCATTTGTCAGGTCTGTCGGTTTACTAATAAAATATCAGGCCCATGATACTGTCGGCAATTATTACAAGGGATATTGAAACGACCACGGCCACCGTTGTTACCTTTCCCACACCTTCGGCTCCTCTTTTCACCCTGAAGCCGAAATAGCTACCGGTTATAACAATAAGATAAGCAAAAACGACACTCTTGATAATACCGAATATTATATCTTTCATATATAATACATTCTGCATCCTGTGAATAAAAACCGGAGGAGATATATCCAGGTAACTGACGGCAATTACCATACCGCCTGCTATTCCAAACACATCTGCTATTATCGTTAAAAAAGGCAGTGTAACGACAGCACCATGCATCTTCGGTACTACAACAAAGCGTAACGGATTGAGGCCCATTGTACGCAGGGCGTCCGTTTCACTGGTGACCTTCATTGTTGCGATCTCGGCAGCTATGGATGAACCGCTCCTCCCGGCGACCATGATAGCCGTGATCAGGGGGCCCATTTCACTCATCATAGCTATAACAGTAAGGTCTGCGATATAGATGTTTGCTCCGAAGGAACGAAGCTGTGCAGCCGATTGAAGAGCAAGGACAAGACCTATTATAAAAGACATTGCAGCCACAATAAGTACTGCATTCACACCTATGAGGACAGCCTGATTTGCAAATTCACCTTTTCTTCGCGTTTTCCTCATGAATAAGTCGAGTACCGACCAGTATGTAATGTCGGCAGCCAGTTGAAAAAAGCCTGAAACATATTCATTAAAAAATAAATATACCTTCGAGCCTATCGATTCAAACAATCCGGTCTTTGTATCTGCCTGTACAGGACTATCCGTATCCGGCCTGAATAATTCGAGCTTCTTCCTTACCTGTTTGTCAGCACCCTCTATTCTTACTGTAATTCCTCTTTCACCAAGCTTATCATGCAGGTAATATAATACGGTAATACCAGCCGTATCAACGAAACTCAGCCCTTCCAGGTCGAAGATCACCGGCTCGTTCCCGCATTTTTCAATATCTTTCTCTATTACAGGCAATACATTATTCAATTCCGATACTGTAAGCCTGCCTGTAAAATACAACGTATTACCTTCCAGCCTGTATAAAATATTTCCATCAGCAGATCCAGTCATAAAAAATGCCTTTATAATTCAGTGTAGTATTAATCTGTATTGAAAAGCTCATTTCTATCTTTAAGAAGCTGTCCGAAAGCTTTTAATTCATCGTATAGCATTTTGCTGATCTCTGCAGCAAAGAGATTCATACTATTCTGCCCGACTGCTTCCGTTCTGTCAGCTTTATGAGTTATAATAATGCTGTCCGTCTTGTTATCCACCAGGTTAAATACGATATTCAGATGAGCGGAAAATGATTTTGCCGTTTCTATAACCTCAAGGTCCCTGATATTTGTTTCGAGCCTGTAATCAGGGACAGTCAGGGTATAACGCATAGAAATATCCCCGAATATTCCTTCAGCGGCTATGAACTCGTAAATCATATCCCTGACAGCCTCTGCCGGTCTTACAGCCCACTGGTGATACATATAATACGTTATTTCATTGGATCTGCTCCTGTTGGCAATCTGCCTGGTCTCATACACAGGATCTATGCTTATCTGACTTATCTCGCAGCTGCCATGAATACGGTATAATGTATCATAACCGGGAGTATCATCCTGAGCAGGGAGCTCTATCGTATAATATTTCCTGATAACTGTCTTCTCCGACATACATGAAGAAAACAGGAAAAAGATGCTGCCTATGATTATTAGATTCGATCTCATCAGCGAAAAATTTTGTTTAAGGTCATTCAATTATCGTATCAGGTCGTTATTGTTTTTTTAGTCTTCTGTCAGGAATGTTCTTATCTCCCAGGCCTCTTAATAGTATTGACGGGTCCGAATTTATTTTATTTGATGTTTCCTCCAGGTTTGAAAGTGTGATCCTCAAAGAACGAACACTCTCTGTAAGTTCCTTGCTGTTTACATCCATCTCCCGGTCTATTCTGTAAAGCAACTGATGGGTTTGTTGTGTAACCTCCGCCAGCCTTGAAATAAACATTTTAAGATCCGTCTCTTTAAGGTGACTCGAAATATCATGGGCATTCCCTACTATCTGTTTTATAGTGTCGCTCTGTATTATATTGTTAATACTTAATATTGCCTCATTGAGTATTACGCCTGACGAATCGAGTCTTTCCACGACCATGCCGGCGGTAACAATGGTTTCTCTTACCTCATCCCTGTTTTCCTTAATGAGGGTATCGATCATCAATATTGTCATGTTGAGCTGTGAAGCAAGTGCATTAATATTTGCTGCAGCATCTGAGAATTTGGAAAGATTATCCGGATCGGTGAACATCTGAAGATTATTTATTACTCTTTCGGCTTTTTCTGCTATAATACCCGCCTTTCCTGTAATCTCCTGTGATGCCGAACTTCCCTCCCGTAAAAACTCTCCCCTTTTCAAAAACTCAGCCTCATTGCTTCCTCCGCGTATCTCTATAGATTTCAGACCGGTAATACCCATAGTGATAATATCAGCATAGCTGTCTTTTTTAATTGGTGTCCCGGGTTGAAGGGACAGCTCAACAATAATGGAATTAATATCCTGCGGATCAATAAAAATATTTGATATTGAACCAATTTTAATACCCAGATAATTTACAGGACTGCCTGCCTCCAGACCGCTGACCGATACATCATGATATGAAACGAAATAGGTATCGGACTTCTCGAATAAATTGTTCGCGGCAAAAAACACTACCAGAACAATCAGTATCATACTGCCTATAAAAATGAACAAGCCCAGTCTGATCTTTTGTGTACGTGTTTTCATAAGGTCTCTTTTAGTACTGGTCAATCTGCTGGTATCTCAGAAACATCAAAGGTGCTGTTCCCATAACCTTATAGTTACTGAAACACTGCATTTCAAGTTAAGAAATATAATCCAATTGCGAAGAAAAACAGTATACTATCAGTCAAATTACAATTTCATAACTGCAGTCTGGTTATTCTGGTCCGGTTTATGTACATTTATTACTTAAAATAAACCACTTAACCTTTTACAGAATGAACTCCAGAAATTTATTAACCGTATCTCTGGCGCTGACATTCATCTTCATCCTTAACCGGAGTGCAGCAACTGCTGTTATACATGAAGAAAAATTGCCTGGCAGCCAGGAAGTATTAATACAAACAGGACCCGAAAGCTGGACGAGGATGGCTTTCCGTACTATGTTTATTAACGGGAAGATCAGGCATTTCATTGTGAGCTCTGAACTGGATCCTGTCGATCCCTTTGAAGGCACTGGCAAATACGGCGGGCACAACCTGTTTGACAATGATCTCAGTACTGCATGGGTTGAAGGTGTTGCCGGTCAGGGAAAGGGAGAATATGTAATATTCGGTACCGGGGAAGATTTTCCCGGAGAAATAATGATCAGGAACGGTTACCAGAAATCGGAACGGCTATTTAATATGAACAGCCGGCCGAGAAGTATAAAGATAAGTCTGCTCGGAGGCTTTTTCCTGGAAGGAGATGAAACGGAGATAGCCTCTTTATACAGGATAAAAAATATAGCAGGCCCTGAAAACATTATCCTGGAAGATATTATGGATGAGCAGGTTATCAAAATGCCGTTTGATGCAAAAAGTTCAGTTAATGACAGGGATTCCCTGTTAGTGGTATTCAGCGAAGATTTCAGGGATGAGATCGAACAAAGAAAAAAAATGTGCAGCAGTTGTGACATGACACCCCGGTTCAGTTTCTTTGTAAAACTGGAGATAGATGATGTGTTTAAGGGATCAGAATGGGCTGACAATTGCCTGTCTGAGCTATCATATAATCCGGTTAAACCGCCTGTAGAAAACAAAACTGTAAATACCGGCGGGTTGAGGAACGATGAAAAGATACTGGATGTATATGAGGATGAGGATACGGATGCCGGTATCATATATATCGATACCGACCAAAGGAAAAAAATTGTCCTTGCAGACAAGACAAAGCTTAAGGAATACAGGGATCTTACGGATGATGTGCAATTGAGCATAACGCTTATGGATGTAAGCCCGGATAAGGAATGGGCACAGGTTGATCTTTTATTCTACTCGAAAGATGCAGGCAGGGTGGAAGAATACTCTGCATTGTATAATGTCAGGATGATAAAGAAGGTTGACGAGTCTGTTCTTAAGACCATATATGGCGTATTCGGATTTGTTGAAGATAATGGAAAGATATGGCTTGATACTGCCGACGGATATGTAGACCTGGAAGAGATCAGGAAGGCTATAAACAATCAAAATAAGGAAAACGATTAGCGTATGACAAATAGTCTACAGTCTACAGCCGGCAGTCGACCAAAGAGATGTAAAAGGTTTGTTTATTCGTTGAGTTGTTAAGTTGTTGAGCCGTTACATTAAACTATTTATTATTAGGTGTTGGTTATGCAGCTATGCAGCTATTCACCGTTCCATCATTCCAGTATTCCATTACTCCAGTATTCCATCATTTCAGTACTCCATTATTCCATTATTCCAGTCTTCCATTATTCCAGTCGTTTCATCAATCATTTCTTACCGAATACAGCTTCATTGAATACAGGTCAATAGCTGTAAGATCACCCAGTCCTCTTTCTCTGCCGTATACACAACCTGTATCAATATTAATAACCTCAGGATGATGCTCCAACTGTTCAGTTAATTCAGTCAGAGGGTGCGGGCGATGGCCATGAACTACTATTTTTCCTTTAAATACAGGTGACTTATACTCGAACCGTCTCTCCCACAACATACTATATTCATCAGAAAAAGGATCTTCAGCTTCGTCATTAAATCCGCCATGTACAAATATAAAATCACCTATGGCAATATATTTTGGTAACGAGGCAATAAAATCAATATATACCCGATCAATATTTTTTGCCGAATCAGATCCAAAATTCTTTAAAGTTTCATAACCTCCGTTAATCATCCAGCTATAATTATCGAGTGGGCTTTTTGATGCATTAAGCATCATGTCTTCATGATTCCCCATGAGCGCTGTAATCTCATATTTGTCCGACACAAGCTGCATGATGAAGTCGATAACACCCTTACTGTCCGGTCCTCTGTCTATATAATCGCCTAACAGGACCAGTCTGTCCGTCTTTTCCAGACGGAGCGTTCCCGTAACCAGTTGTCTGAAGCTATCCAGGCAACCATGAATATCTCCTATGGCTATCAATCGGTTAATAGTCCGGTATTTTTAGTATATACAATCTAATAATCAGAATTGTTTTTCAGCTATGTATGTTTGAATCTCTGAAGTATATTGATCAGCAGCATCAGGTTTTCCTTCGATTCCTCATCAAGGTTTTCCCTGTTTATCCTGCCGGAATTAACATCACTCAAAAACTTACTCAGCAGAAAGTTACGAGGAAGGTCATTCTCACTTACATGTTCCGAATTAGATATCGTTATCCCTTCCCGGGTTTTCAGTATAAGGTTCTTGAAGTCAAGTGTGGACAGCAGGTCTTCTGCATTGGTAAATTCTTCAGGCATGATTACTATGTTCTCGTTCTCTCCCGGCTTGTCTGTGAACACCATCTTTTCAAGCTGTCTGGCTATCTCTATCTCAGCATCGTTATGAAACAAAATGACGGCAAAGCTCATACCCCATCCCATAAGTATGTTACACATAAGTGGTATTGACGATGAGTCTGTTGAAGGGATAAAGTGTATCTTACCCTTATAACCTGTCAGCTTTACAGCGGCGCTCATCATATAAAAGGTACCTACATTATTAACAATAATATTGTATTTATCTACCGAGAACTCCTGGTTTCCTACAGGATTACCCATTATACTCTGAAGCGGCGACAGTGTGTCGGGTGATGCATCACCCAGACGGGCAGCGTCGAGGATTACTGTTGCCGACCTGTGGTTGGCTACATCATCTCTCTGCACGGCCAGTACCCTGTGCAGTTTGTTAATATCGACCAGATGCGGTGAGTGTGTCGTATAGATAACCTGGATATTGTCCTTTATATCTTCAAAAACCTTCAGCACATCTTCCTGTGCCCTGGCATGCAGGCTTACACCCGGTTCATCAACCAGTAGTATCAACTGCTTTTTATCTTTCTTGGAAGCGGCCATCAGTTCCAGATAAAAAGACAGGAACCAGCGTACGCCTCTGCTTCGCTGTTTGGGGTATAGCCGTTCGCCCTCATCCTTGACCCAGAACTCAAGATAAGGCTTGCCGGCTTTCTCGCCATGACTTGTATTATAATGGTCGAGTTCAAAATTAATCCTTATCTTATTATGCCTCCCGACGTATTGCTGCCAGAAATCCTGAAAATCGAGTGTAAGTTTAGAATTAAGGTTTTCTATTTTTTGCTTTAGTATCCTTGAGGAGGGCTGCTGAAAAAATGAATAGTCCAGTTCGGCTATGGTCAGAAAATTCCTTGCCGCCTTGTATCCTTCCACATTCCTGTTATCCGTTATTATGTCTTCCATATCTATACGGTTTGGAAGCAGGCTCCCGAAATCCTCAAAAATCTCAAAATGCGGACAGTCATCAATAAGCAATTCCCCAAGCTCACGGGAGTTGTATTCACGCTTTCTCTCCTCAGTAGCTTCACGTATCCTCTGCCCTGCCATTTCCTCATCCGCTCCTTCCATAACATAGCCGAAATAAATGATCTCCGTATCACGCTGTTCCTCCAGTCTTTCCTTTTCTGCAAGTGCATCCGAATATTCATTCAACACTTTCTCCCATTCACCCCCGGACAGATCTGTTATAGAAGGTCCTGAAAGTAATGTCATGGTCTGGTGCCTTTCTTCCAGTCGTGCAGATATCTTTTCCAGAGTAATATTGACTTCATTAAGCCTGGTTTCAGTCTCCGACCATTTTTCGGCAGACCTGATAAGAACAGGGCTTTCCCTGAAAAAAGAGTCAACCTTTTCCAATCCGGCAGATACCTCATCAGCACTTTCTCTGAGATGGCTAAGATTAGCATTCTCCCCGGGTTCAACAGTGGCTTTTTTTCTGAAAAACTTGAGTCCTCCCGGTCTGCCGGGATGCTCATCAATCCTGAGCTGCAGTTCATCTTTTTTCATGCTCAGCTCTTTCTCCTTATCCTTCATGTCTCTTAGCCTGGTACAGAATTCCCTGATTTTTTTTTCTGTTCTGTCCAGTTCCGTTCTTCTTTTCTTTTCCTTATCTTCTATATATTTAAGCAGTTCTCCGCCAATCTCAATCTGTGATTTCAGATCAGCCTTCCATGAGCGTACCAGGGTAACAGTTCTGAGAGAGCCCGCAAGCTTGTCAAATTTCTCATTTACCGGTCTCAATCTGTCGTCAAGAAAGCCCTGGCTTACTTCAAATTCGCAGGTTACACGCGGCAGGGAAAGGTCGCTTCTCAGCACATCCTCATTTATCACACCACCGGAAAAAACATTTAGCCCTTCGAGTATTGATGTCTTACCCGACTCATTCTGTCCGATAAGACATGTTATATTATCCGGGGATATTGGTTGCATCCCGGTATCCACAATTGACCTGAAATTTTCTATACGGAAAGCTTTTAATCTCATAATGATTATATTTCGAAACCAACCACCAGCACATCATCCACCTGTACGGATTTGCCTTTCCATTCCTGAAAGGTATTCTCTATATGTGTTTTCTGTCTGTCCATACTCCAGTCCGATACATAGCCGATAAGGTCCCTGAAATTTCTGGACTTGAATTTCTTGTTCGACTCCTCCCCGAACTGATCCGGGTATCCATCGGAAAACATATAAAAACGGTCTCCTTCATTAACTTCAATACGGTGATTGGTAAATGAGACTTCCTCAAGAGGAGCTACTCCAATCGGCATCTTATCAGGTTTAATCTCCCTGAGTTCACCATTACTGACCATTATCAACGGCCTGTTTGCGCCGGCATACTGAAGTACCGACCTGAAAGGTTCATATACACAAAGAGCTATATCAATACTGTCTTTTTGTTCATACTCCTGTCCTCTCTGGTCAAGGGCATCCATTATCTTCTCTCTCATCCTGTTAAGTATCCTGTTAGCCCTGGGTACGACCCTGACCTGTAATATCTCATTCAGAAAACTAATACCGAGTATTGATAATAATGCTCCCGGGACACCATGTCCGGTACAATCACCCGCTGCTATAATAGTGTAACCTGCATTCTGGTAGGCATAATAAAAATCGCCGCTGACATAGTCCTTGGGAAGATATATTACGAAATGATCTTTTATTATTCCTGAAAGGAATGAGGTATCAGGCATCAGCGCACGCTGGATCATACTGGCATATCGCAGGCTCGACAGGTGTTCATCCATTGCCTGTGTAAACAGGACTGAACTATAATCTCCCCTTTCCTTATTCATTTACCGACAATCATTTGTCTTAAAACTATAAATATACTGCAAATATATTAATTACAGGAAAAAACGGGGTGATGGTGGTCACGGTACAGGCAAACTGAAGATATACTTTGTTATCTTTGCAAATCATCTTTAAAAGGCATCCGGTGATAACAGTTGATAATATAAGCATGGCCTTCGGGGGATTCGAATTGTTCTCCGGTGTCTCTTTTTACGTTAACCCGAAAGACAGGATAGGACTGACAGGTAAGAATGGCGCAGGGAAGACCACCCTGATGAAAATTATACACGGTATAATGAAACCCTCGTCAGGCACACTATCACAATCGCCGGGAACGACCACAGGGTACCTTCCTCAGCAGATGACGGTAACCGATCATACCAGCATTATGGAAGAAACGCTGGAGTCATTCAGTGAACAAAGGTCAATAGAAAAAAGAATAGGTGAAATAACCCGTCTGATTGAAAAACGACAGGACTATGATTCGGATGAGTACCTGGGTCTGTGTGATTCATTAAACGAGCTGCAGGAAAAATTCCTCATACTGGGAGGTAACAGGTACAAGGCCGAGGCAGAACAGGCGTTGACAGGACTGGGCTTTGAGCGGGAACAGTTCGGCATGCAGAGCAGACAGTTAAGCGGAGGGTGGCGAATGCGTATCGAACTGGCAAAAGTGCTGCTGGCCAAACCATCCGTCATGTTACTTGACGAGCCCACGAACCATCTCGATATAATGTCAATACAATGGCTCGAATCATATCTCCGGAACTATCCAGGGTCCGTAATTGTTGTATCACACGACAAGGCTTTCCTGGATAATGTTACCAACAGGACGCTGGAACTTACCCTGGGTAAAATCAGCGACTATAAAGTACCTTATTCCCGGTACCTCACGCTCAGAAAGGAAAGAAGAGATAACCAGATGGCAGCATGGAGAAACCAGCAGAAGATGATAGAGGATAGCGAGAAATTCATAGAAAGGTTCAGATACAAGAGTACCAAAGCCGTACAGGTGCAGTCGAGAATAAAAAAGCTTGAAAAACTGGAGAGGATAGAAATTGATGAAGAGGATAACTCATCAATATCAGTCAGGTTTGCTCCGGCGCCAAGGTCAGGGACAATTGTAATAGAAGCTGCAGGCATATCAAAGAGTTATGGGAACAATGAGGTATTGAAAAATGTCGATTTCATGATAGAAAGAAAAGAGAAGGTGGCATTTGTGGGGCGTAATGGTGAAGGAAAAACCACTTTTGCCAGAATAATCATGGACGAAACAAACTTCAGTGGTCAGCTTAAAAAAGGCCATAACCTCAATACAGGATATTTTGCACAAAACCAGGATGAATTGCTTGATGAATCGCTTACAGTCTTCGAAACCATAGACAATTGTGCCAGGGGCGAGATCAGGACAAAAATCAGGGATATACTGGGAGCTTTTCTATTCAGGGGAGAAGATATTGATAAAAAGGTCAAAGTGCTGTCGGGAGGTGAGAGATCGCGCCTCGCCATGGTCAAACTGCTGCTGGAGCCATATAACCTGCTGATACTGGACGAGCCGACCAACCATCTTGACATGCGATCCAAAGATATACTTAAAGCGGCATTACAGGAGTACGATGGCACATTAATTGTTGTATCACATGACAGGGATTTTCTTGACGGACTGGCGGGGAAAATATATGAGTTCGGAAACAAAAAAATAAAGGAATATACCGGAGGAGTATATGATTTTCTGAAAGCAAAAGATATTGAAGATCTGAGGGCTATTGAGGCAAAAGAACAAACTCCGGATAAAAACGGAACAGGAACAGTGTCGGCAAATAAGGAGCAATACCTTAGAAAAAAAGAGTTTGAAAAAGACCTGAGAAAAAAAAGAAGAATACTTGAAGAGATTGAAGAGACAATTGAAAAGCTTGAAACAGAAAAAGACAGCATGGAGAATAAAATGAGCCGGTCAGAAATTTCCGATCATGGTCTCTATGATCAGTATGAGATCCTTAATAAGAAGATAAAAAAAGAAATGAGCAGGTGGGAGAAAGCGTCAACGGATATCCAGAATTACATCGAAAATTCCAGGTATGATGGCTGAGATGGTATTTGAGAAGCAATTCAGGGTAAACACGTATGAAACAGATACCTCCGGCAGCCTGAGCATCCCCGGACTTTTTAACTATCTACAGGATGCGGCTGCCTGTCATGCCTCATTGCTCGGCCTTGGAACAGAACAACTTGAAGGGAATAATATGTTCTGGGTGCTGTCGCGTATACTGGTCAGGATCGATTCGATGCCATCATGGGAAGAGGATATCCTGGTCAAAACATGGCCGAGGGGTATTGATAAGCTGTTTGCACTGAGAGATTTTGAGATATACGGTCTTTCCGGCAAAATATATGGCACAGCTTCATCATGCTGGCTGATGTTAAACATAAAAAACAGAAGGCCCGTAAGACCTGACAGGTATCTGACATACATGAAAGAAAGTCTGAACTACGACTCATCAACCGGAAGAAACCCTGTCAAAATACAAGGTATTGAAAAGCCGTCCTATACATCTCAGGTGTTCCCGGTAAAATACTCCGATCTGGATATTAATATGCATGTGAACAATGCTAACTATGTAAAATGGACCGTTGATACTTATCCGCTCGATTTTATAATGAATGCAAAATTAGAGACTGCAGAAATTAATTACTTGTCAGAATCCGTATCCGGCGATGAAATAGCAATTTCCGTTTCGGAACTAGATGAGAATAAATTCCTGCATTCGGTAATAAGGAAAAATGACAACAGGGAGCTGTGCAGGCTCAGATTTGACTGGAAAAGAAAATAATAGGATTAAGTTTGCTATTTTTAACAAATACAGATATGAAATGGGAAAGAACAATAATATAGTATTTATCCTCATAAGTATGCTGTTCCTCGCATCATGTTCTCCGGTCAGGGTAATAAACGACACCAAAGACCTTTCATATCTGTATAATCCCCTGAAGAATCCCATTCATCCACGTTACCAGGTATATAACAGCAGCGATGATATAAGCAACCTGACTGTTAAGTTCTTCAATAACGACTTGTTTTTCAGCGAAGCTAATCCCGAAGGTGTGCCAAAGGCATCACTTGTATTAATATACAGGCTTTTCAATATGTCGCAGGGCCGTGTAGCCGTTGATACGGGATTCTATAATATCACAATAAGAAAAGAACAGGGCAACAGACAGTATACCTATTCGATACCAATGAATGCACCCTTCGGTTCGAAATATGAAGCAGAGCTGGTTATACGTGATCTTATAAGGAACACGAAAATACAAACACACCTCCCTTTCGACAAGACATCACAACAAAGCAGCAACAACTTCAAGGTACAGGGACACTTTAATAAGATTGAAATCTTCAACTCCGTTCTGAGACCGAACGAATTTGTCAACCTGCTGTACAGGTATGATGCCGACAGTCTGTTCATCAGGCATTTCAAACCCGATGAAGACAGCCCCGTTCCACCGTCAATGCTCATCCCGGAGAAAAGCCTTAATACCAAACCTGACGGGATAATAACACTGGCATATTCCGACACATTGCCGGTAATGTTCCCTAACCGCGGGATATTCATGTGCGGAACCGACAGGAATCTCATGGACGGTTATACTTTCTTTAATTTCGGAAATGAATTTCCCGGAGTGAGTGAACCTGAAACAATGATCGATCCTCTCATATACCTTATCAACAAAGAGGAAATAGAGGAAATGAAAAACAGTGAGAATAAAAAAATGGCCCTGGATGAGTTCTGGTTTAATATTACGGGTAATATAGAGCGCTCAAGGGAACTGATAAGAATATATTATAACAGGGTACTTTATGCTAATTACTTCTTTACCTCACACAAAGAAGGATGGAGGACTGACAGGGGAATGATCTATATTATATACGGACCTCCTGACAAAGTGTATAAAACAGTTGAAGGAGAACGGTGGGGATACCTGGAAAGACAGGTAAAGAGCGGATGGGGAGCAAGATACAGGGTTAATGATGATTATCTCTATTTCAACTTCAGGAAAAGGGAAAATCCTTTCTCTGCAAATGACTATGCCCTCATAAGAAGTGAAAGTGTTACAACATACTGGGATGTGGCTGTCAGAACCTGGCTTTCAGGTATGGTTTTCCGTCTTGATAATCCCACGGGAATTTAAATTAAAGTAAAATGGCTATCCTATGCACTGATAATACCGAACGGCATAAAACCATAACAAAGGTAAGGAAGGTTTCTGTTCCGGTAACAGTAAACCGGCACTCAAATACAATACAATGATTTTATACGCATGAAAAAAGATACTGACTTTATATACGGACTCAGACCGGTTATTGAAGCTATTGAATCGGGTAAAACCATAGACAGGCTCCTGGTAAAGAACGGACTGAAAGGAGCATTGTATTTCGAACTGATGAAAGAAGTGAAAAAATATTCCATCCCTTATCAGTTTGTTCCGGTCGAAAAACTCAACAGGATCATACAAAAAACACACCAGGGAGTTATTGCATTACTGTCTGCAATTGAATACCATGATATCAACATATTGCTTCCCGGCATTTTCGAAGAAGGAAGGGATCCTTTCATCCTTGCTCTTAATAATATATCGGATGTCCGTAATTTCGGAGCTATTGCAAGAAGCGCCGAATGTTTCGGTGTCGACTGCATAATAATACCCGAAAAGGGAGCAGCAAGAATAAACGCGGAAGCAGTCAAGACATCAGCAGGAGCGTTGAATAAGATCCCTGTAGCAAGAGTCAAAAGCTTTATGAAAACCCTCGAATACCTTAAGAACTCCGGACTCAGGATCATCAGCGCCTCGGAGAAAGGCGATGATAAAATCGGCTTTGACAAGCTTGCAGGACCCTGTGTACTGGTTATGGGCTCTGAAGACAGAGGTATCAGTCCGGAGATCGTTGAATTTTCAGACATACACCTGTCAATACCAATGGCCGGCACCATAGGGTCACTGAATGTCTCCGTTGCCTCGGGGATTATATTGTATGAAATAGCGAAAACACGGGAAACACAAAACGCCCCGTCCTCCGGAGTCGGTAACCAACCTTAAGAAATGATGTTAAATACATTATAAAACGAGAGTACCAAAAAAAATCAGACGTGGAAACATGGAATCTGAAACACGGAACGCGGAACAGTAACCAGGGATTAGGGACTAGGAACAAGGGATTAGGAGGTGATGAATTATTCAATATACCAATATACCAATATACCAATACACTAATATACCAATTAACATTGTAGACTGCGGACTTGCCGACTGTAGACCGTAGACTGGAATAACCTTTTGTCTTTTGTCCTTAGTCCCATTAAACTTATTCTAAACTTTCTCAACCTTTTAAACTTCTCTGCCTTAAAAATAATTGCCTGCTATCCCCTAATTATGCAATTTGCATATTGCAATATAAATGGGATGAAATACCGGGATCATATCCGGCAGCAGGGATTTCTTAAAATTATAGTAACATCTGTTACATTATATCTATGTTGAAGACAATAAGCGAAAAGATAAGTTTAACAGGAATATTAATAAGCACAGAAGAATAAGTGTATACTCTGGTGCCGGGGGTGTATATGTAGTAAAAACAGGAGATATAGTAAAAATGTATGTATACATATACACAAAATGTCGAGCACATTGGCTTCGCCGAGCTCGGCCCGGAACCGGGCCTCGGTTCAGCTAAAGCTGACCAAAATCCCTGCCCCCAGAGTTCTCGGGGGTCTTTGGGGAAATGTGCCTGAATGCAGCATAAAACTTTCTGCTCCGTAGCTTGTATGTTAAATACACAATGCTTACCTTTGACGTTAGTATCGTTATTCGTTACTATATGATAATTAGTTTTGGCGATAAGAATACTGAGAAAATCTGGAATGGAGAATCTATAAGAAAGATCCCCATAGAGATTCAGCAGATTGGAAGAAGAAAACTCAGGATGCTTAACAATTCACAAGATGTTGCAGATCTGCGTGTACCTCCTTCGAACAGACTTGAAAAACTGAAAGGAAATTTGAAAGGTTTCCACAGTATTAGAATTAATAACCAATGGAGAATTATTTTCATATGGAACAATAACAATGCAGAACAGGTACAGATTATTGATTACCATAAATAACTATGATATGACACAATTACCAAACATACATCCAGGAGAGATTTTGCTCGAAGAATTTCTAATTCCTCTTGAGATATCGGCATATAAGTTAGCGAAAGATTTGGATATTCCACAAACCAGAGTTTCGCAAATACTGAAGGGTAAAAGGAGAATAACTGCAAATACAGCACTCAGGCTTAGCCTGTATTTTGGCAACTCGCCTAAATTCTGGCTCGGGCTACAGGATGACTACGATATTGAAGAAGAAAGAAGTTCTAAGAGAGATATTTTTCATAATATTAAAAGAACAAAAAAAACGCAGCCTAATAACTAAGCATCCTGGCCGCATGTAATGCAGGGCCTGAATGCCGTCAGGCAAGGAATACCCCGTCCTCCGGAGTCCGGAGAGCGAAGAAGAAGGGCTAACACTGAACCTGAAACGCAGAACGCGGAACAGTAACAAGGGATTAGGGACTGGAATAACCTTTCGTCGTCTGCCCGGGCAAGCTGCAACCTTCTCCCTCAGTGCGAATCTGGTGAAGCGATCTCACAAGCGAAAGTGAGTAAACTTCGTTAGAGCTGCGTTAGCAACAATATGGGAATATTTGCGAATGATTCATATTTGATGTAAATTAGCATCAAAACGTAATAGTATGGCAAGACAAAGTATATCATTTACGAAACCAAATGATGAGTGGTTAAAAGCACAAGTGGATAACCAGGAATATTCCAGCAAAAGTGAACTCGTCAATGATTTGATCAGACAGGCAAGAAAACAGCAGGTTCAAATTGACTGGATCAGAGCAAAACTGGATAAATCTGAAAAAAGTGGATTTACAAACGACACTAAAGAACAAATTCTGAAACAATCAAAGTCTTTGCTTAATGGCTAAATACAGATTAAGTAATGAGGCTAAAGAAGATTTGATACGAATTCATCATTATGGAGTTGAAAAGTTTGGAATTTCTCAAGCCGAAAAATATTTTGATACGTTTTTTGAATATTTTGACATTATTGCCCAAAGACCATTTGCATTTGAATCAGTAGATTATATTAAAAAAGGATATAGACGTTGTGTCTGCGGCTCTGACAGCATTTATTACAGATTAAATAATGATATAGTTGAAATAATGGCAATTATCGGAAGACAGGATATTAATAATATACTTTGATTTTCTGAGCTAATACTGTTGCAAACAAACCAAATTGCTTTCGTAACTTTATGATAATAAACAACTTTCACTGAGACGCCATGCATGGCGTCTCTACATCTTATTACATAATATTTTTCATTAGGATGGTTTCTACCAAAGAAGCTTGAATATAGTTCAGGGAAAATGATAATTCTTAAACCATTTATACTTTCTTTATAGAAAGAATCAATCACTATCATATTTGAACATGAAAAAATTGATAATTATTTTAATAGTGATGCTATCTAATGTTTATGCATTAGCTAATAGTACAGAAAATGAAAATATAACATTTTCAAAAGACACTTTAATAAGAGTGGAATCTAATGCGGCGGAAGGATTCAATTTCCCATACTTTATTTTTATTCCATCCTCGGCTTTTTTTGAAAATGAAACAACTTTATTAATTGAACCAAACAATACTGGGTTCCCAAATGACACATTACAAATTCATGAAGATGATGCGAGAAATGTTGCATCAAATAAGTTTTATACCGGTAATTATGTGTCAGGAAAACTTGGCACCCCCCTTTTAGTTCCTGTTTTTCCCAGACCACTTAGTGACTGGAAAACTTATACTCATGCTTTTAACAGAACTGCTGCAATTGCAAAAGGAGATATAAAAAGATTGGATTTACAGTTAATTGCAATGATAAATGATGCAAAAGAAAAACTAAAGACTTTTGGAATCAAAGTGGATGAAAAAGTATTTTTAACAGGTTTCTCTGCATCCGGAACATTTGTTAATAGATTTGCACTGATCCATCCGGAAATTATTAAAGGTTATGCAATTGGAGGAATAAATGGAATATTAATGCTGCCAACTGACCATATTAAAAATGAAAGACTATTATATCCAATTGGCACCTTTGATTTCAAAACTCTATTTCATAAAGAATTCCAGGCAAATGATTTTATTAAAATTCCACAATTTATTTATATGGGGGAGATCGATGATAATGACGCTGCTCAATTTGATGATAGTTATAATGATTCTGAACGAAAAATAATCTATAAATTACTTGGTAAAGAGATGATGCCTAAAAGATGGAATAATTGTCAAAAAATATATCAGACATATAATGTCAATGCCACATTTAAGACATATACTGGCATTGGACATAAAATGAATGAAAATATCAAAAATGAAATAACAGATTTCTTTAGGAATATTATTGATAAATAAAAACTCCACCTAATAACTAAGCATTCTGGCCGCATGTAATGCAGGGTGATACGACAAAAAAAAATAAAACCTGACAAATTAGGTAACAACAGAGATATGGTGAGAATAGAAAAAATTATCGAAAATAAGAAACAGTTCCTTGACTTATTGTTGTTGGCAGACGAGCAGGAAAATATGATTGACAGGTATTTGCCGGGCGGAGACTTGTTTGCTGTATATGACGATGATTTGAAAAGTGTTTGCGTTGTAGTGCCGGTAAACAGCGAAACCTGCGAGTTGAAAAACATAGCAACATACGAGAAATATCAAGGCAAAGGATACGGTAGAGCATTGATAAATTTCATTTTTTATTTCTACAAAAACGACTACAAAACAATGCTTGTCGGGACAGGCGAAACGCCGGCAATCTTGTCGTTTTATGAAAGTTGTGGATTTGAAAAGTCATATCGGGTAAAGAATTTTTTTACAGACAATTATGACCACCCTATTTTCGAGGGCGACATACAACTTGTTGATATGATTTACCTTAAAAAGGATCTACAGGAATAGCAGGAATGTATTACAAACGGAATAAAACACTGAACCCGGAGCCTAACGCCGGCAGGCGTTAAATGCATTATAAAACGAGAGAGCCAAAAAAAAATCAGAATGCAACCTGAAACCCGGAACATGGAACACAGAACGCGGAACAGTAACAAGGGATTAGGGACTAGGAACAAGGGATTAGGAGGTGATGAATTATTCAATATACCAATATACCAATATACCAATACACTAATATACCAATTAACATTGTAGACTGCGGACTTGCCGACCGTAGATAGGAATATCCGTTCGTCTTTTGTCTTTAGTCTTTCGCCTTTTATTGTTCGTCTCATTAAACTCATTCTCAACTTATTCTAAACTTTCTCAACCTTTTAAACCTTTCTTCCTTAAAAATTAATTGCCTCATATCCCCTAATTATGTAATTTGCATATCGCAATATAAGGGATGAAATACCGGGATCATATCCGGCTGCAGGGATTGTTTAGAATTACAGTAACATCTGTTACATTATATATATTATGTGCCATTAATTATGGACAACCAATTAATAAAACCTAAGAATAGAGACATGAAAAACTTAATTAACCTTACTCTAATTCTTTATTTTTGATAAGAAAGGTAAAATTATTGATAAATGGAGTGGATATGGGAAAGGCATATTAAAGAATAAATTAGTAAGATTTCAAAACAATTAACGGCAGCGTCAAACCAAATTACTATCGTAACTTTATGATAATAAACAGATTTAACCGCTCATCGGGCCAGAACGTGCCAGAATATATAACAGAATAAATACATGAAAATAAACAGACTACTTCTATTAGGATTAATCTTTTCGACAGGAATACTTCATGCCCAAACTGATTTTAGGCCGGGATATATTATCAATAATTCAGGTGATACTTTATACGGGCAGATTGATTATCGGGGTGATTTATTGATGAGTTCCATTTGTAAGTTTAAGGATCCTGAAAATACAATAAATGAATATTCTCCAAATGATATTACTGCATTCAGATTTATCGATAGTAAATATTTTGTGTCCAGAGAAATAAATCACAGAAAAGTATTTCTTGAGTACTTAATTAAAGGGAAAGTCAATATATATTACATGCGAGATGATATTGGAAACCATTATTATCTTGATAAGGAAGATATAATATTGACCGAAATTCCATATGAAGAAGGGATTAAATACGTTGATGATAAACAAGTATTATATGAATCCAAAAAACATATCGGAATACTAAGTTATTATATGCAAGACGCCCCTGAATTTCAATCTCGTATACAATCTTTAAGAGAACCAAAACATCAAAACTTGATTAAATTAGCGGAAGACTATCATAATGCAGTTTGCGAAGGCGAAAAATGTATCATTTATGAAAAAAAACAGCCATTTCTAAAAGTGAATCTGGAGGTTGTTGATGGGGTTATGAATTTTGAAAATATTGATGACATAAAAGATAAATACTATCTCCAAAGCGGTGTTATTGCTCATTTCTGGATGCCGAGAACAAATGAGAAAGTATATTTTAAAACTGGATTTTTATATTCCCAGCTTGAGGATACTGATGGTGAAAAATATAATTATATAAAAGTCCCAACTCATATTGGATATTTAGCACCAAATACTTTTCGGATAAGACCATCTGTTTCGATTGGGTTGTTATCACCATCATATTCAGGAGGTGTTATGATTAAGATAAATAAACGGCTAAATGTCGGGATTCAAAGTTGGGTGAATTTTAAGTTTAATAAAATACCCTGGATTCCGTATCGATTATTTAATTACTCGTTATTAGGAAATATATATATTGAATTGTAGAATGCACAAATGGCTGACACCAAACCAAATTACTATCATAACTTTATGATAATAAACAGATTTACCAGGGCACCGGGCCAAAGACAAACCCTTCGGCAGGGTCTCAGGGCAGGAGGCTAAAGGGTTGAGAAAAGTTTATAAAAGTTGAGAATGAGTTTATTCAGGTTCTTCAGTTATTCATCATTCCAATACTCCACCATTCCACCATTCCATTATTGAGTCCACTCCGAAAAGCCTTTATTCAAGAGTATTAATGATACCGGATAATGATCATTTTGTAAATAATAATTGTAATTTTAAATTTATTAGGTCTGGAGAAAACATTAACATGTTTATAGCTGAAGGACAGAGACTTAATAATTTTATATTTGATATAATTTAATACGTTTTAAAATAGTAACCCCATTAATTCAGATGCAGTACTTAAAATCAAAGCCCAGGTTTATTCTTAATAAAAACAGAAACCAGTATTTTAATAAAATATTTCTTATTAATTTATTATTAGCATTATTTCTATCGTTTACTTTCCATGCCTATTGTCAAACAAGAGATGAAGGTTATTATAAAGAGATATTTATGGACGGAGGAGTGAACCTTACCAGCAGGACTACACTACCTGCTGCTGATAATCTCGGTTTATCCATGGAATATATAGCGACAGATAATAAGACTATCCAGTCTTCGGTGATAATTTCAAATATGCACGATGATAACGGTGTACTACTGTACCCTGATGGAGAACCCCGGTACAAACTGTTATATACAAACGGTGGCTCGGCAACCAGTCATGGCAGATCATTAGGTGAACCCGGCAGAAATATTGTCAGAACATTTTTCAGGAATGGAGGGAGTTATTCCGGCTCCTGTGCAGGTGCTTTTATCTGCTCATTAAACTTTACCGATAGCGAAGATCTAAAAGAAGAATATTACCATATCTGGCCTGGTTACGCATTAAAGACCAGTCAGAAAAAAATTTATACAGGACATGTGATTCCTGATAATTCTCCTCTTCTTCAATATTATGATTTTGGAGAAGATCATTATGTGAGCAATGTCTATCATAATGGCGGTTGCTTTGGCTATGAACCCAAAATGCCTGAAGGCACTGAGATCCTGGCCAGATACGATTATCCTGCCTCAGATCTGATGCATAACAAAGTAAGTGTCTGGGCATATAAGGATCTGAATGATCAGGAGAGTGGCAGGCTGGTTGTCATTGGTTCTCATCCCGAAGGAATAACAAGCGGAGAAAGATTAGATCTTATGTCAGCGATTTTTCAATATGCAATAGACGGAAATGGGGAAATCAAGATTAAGGGCGAATTAAATAATGGTGAAAAACGTATTATGGACTTATCAACCGGAGACAATAATCCGGCCTATACTAAAATAGGTGATAAGCAATATCATCATTTCACTGTTGATATTCCCGAGGGTACCTGGAAACTAACTGTAAAGATAACAGGAGATGATAATTATGATCTATCTGTGTATGTAAACCGGGATGAATTTGCTTTTAACAGTAATGCCCTTTTTAAGGACAAAAGTGAAGGAGCTAATAAGAGTCTTATAATAGATGACCTAAACGCCGGCAAATACTACATCAGTGTTGAGTGTGAGACCACCGTTACATCTCTGAATCATAGTGAATATTATGAGTACACAGGCAATCTTGACGTATTAAATGGTGTTGCCTATACCATACAAGCGGATTGGGCCGTCTCTACTGATATTAACCAGGTTAATATTAATGACATAGTAATCTATCCTAATCCTTTCTCCAGTATCATAAATATACGGATGAATAATAATCTGCCCATAGATGAAATTACCATCTTAGATCAATCCGGAAATTCAGTATATAACCAGAAAACAGGGAATTATTCATCCAATATCATAATAGATCAGTGTTCGGATCTGCCATCAGGCTCATACTATCTCAGGATCCGGTCAAAAGACAAAATATATGTTAAAAAGTTAATTAAAATATCCAATTAGAAAATCGGATGGACAGGGAGAGTCAACCTTCAAAAAGTTGAACATGAACAATAACGGGCTTTCCTGGGAGCAGATCTCAGAAAAAAGTGGGATTCCTATCGAAACAGTAAATGATATTTTAAACAATAAATAAAGGTTATTATATGGATAATGTAGTTTATCTTGACTATAGGGCAAAAGAGCTTATAAACCTGAAAACCGGAAAGAAAACAATGATCATCCGTGGAGCGATGGGTCGAAAACTACCTTATGGACGAGTAAATAAATCTGATGTCCTGTATTTTATTGAAAATAAAGGTGACGGTCTTGTAAAAGGTAAAGCCATAGTTGAGAGGGTAGTTAATTCCGGGAAATTAACAAAAGAACAGTCAATTGAGATTGTAGCACAGAATCAAGACAAGCTATTCTTAGACAAAGGACTTGAAAAAAGATTTGCAGGCAAAAGATATTTGGTTCTTATAACAATAAGAGATTTTGAAGAACTAAAACCGTTTAAAATAGACAGGTCAGAATATGGAAATATGGATGACTGGTTACCTGTTGAAGATATCGAAAAAGTAAGAATAACTGAGTAAAAACACCCTGCAACATTACCCAAAAGGTAGAGCAGAGACTATTTTTACATTGTTTTATAGCATCGGTTAAAATGGTGCCATTGTTATTTTGTATTAAAAAGAATATCAAATAACAGAGAAGGACTGTACCGGCTACAACATAGATAATAATAAATGATGAATTTTTTGGAACTGGCAAAGGAAAGATGTTCAATACGCTCATACAGTAGTGAACCTGTTGAAAAAGAAAAACTTGAATATATACTTGAGGCGGGCCGGGTAGCTCCATCGGCTTGTAATAAACAACCGCAACGAATCATTGTAGTCCGTAAAGAAGAAAATATAAAAAAAGTCCGGAAGGCCTGTAAAACATTTGGTTCCCGGTGCGTACTAATAATTTGCAGAGATGAAAGGGATGCACTAGTCAGACCGTATGATAATAAATGTTCAGGGGACCTGGATATAGGGATCGTAACGGACCATATGATGCTTGCCGCCAGAGAAAAGGGTATTGGCAGTGTAATGGTCGGACTGTTCGATCCCGGTGTAATAAGAAAAGAATTTCAATTGCCGGAATATATCCAACCGACAGCTTTGCTCATATTAGGGTATCCGAAGAAAGGATTTTTAGATCCCGGTCGTCATGAAAGAGAACGCAAACCGCTGAATGAAACGGTAATGATGGAGTCTTATATTGAAAAACCGTGATGAAATGACTGCGTCTGACAGCTAAGCCAAATTACTTTCGTAACTTTATGATAGTAAACAGCTTTATCCGGACACCGTGCCAAAACGTTGTGCTTCATGCTGAAAAAGATCGTGCAACAAATACCAACGCATATTTGCAGGCTCTGACACACAGGAACTTCAGCTTGCAGAAGAGCCAAATTTCTGCCAATGCACAAGCATATACTATAGAAAATAATTTAAACAAAAATGTTTTGACCCTGTTTAGTGATGGGATTGATTCCAAGATGACAATCTGCCTGCCACCTCCCCTGCCCGCCGGAGATCCGGGAATCCGGGTCGAATTTTATTTGCCTGTTTCTAAATAAATGTATATATTACACTTCTATAAACTATAACCTGAATATGTTATGGCAACACAAGCGTTAATAATGATTACCCGTAAGCTGGGAGTTATATTCCTGGTACTGGGATTGACCACTTTAATAATAAATGCCCAGGGCTGGGAAGATATTGCCAAAGAGAAAGGCACCCTGGGGCTTAAGGATGGATTTATTAAAGCAGAAACACAGGCATTTGACATAAAGCTGGTTAAGGCCTCTCAGACTATTGCCGCCCTGGAACCGAAGGGCACGGCAGATTTTGATTATACACCTTCCGAATGGCTGGAAACAAGAAAGGGGAACAGCCTTTACCATCTGGGTGACCTGACGCTAAGGGTAAGGGAAATAGAGGAAAGTAAATGGACTGACTATTCCAGCGCCAGTGACAGAAAACCTGTCAGGGCCCTTACCATACCGGATAATAAAAACATTATTGCTGCAGCTGATATCACAGGCACCTTTGCCGAGGATATCCCTCTGCAAATTGAAAGGTACTGGGAAAAAGAAAATGATGAACTGATCCTGAGATTCAGGATTATCAATAACACAGACCGGCCACTTGAGTTGGGAGCCCTTGGCATACCTATGGTATTCAACAATATACTTCATGAAAAACATCTTGACGAAGCTCATGCTCACTGTACCTTCCATGATCCTTATATAGGACAGGATGCAGGCTATCTTCAGGTTACAAGGCTGCACGGACACGGACCGGTGCTGCTTGTACTGCCCTGGGGTGATACTCCGTTTGAAGCTTATAATCCGCTTAATGACGACAGGACACCCCGCGGGATCACATTCGAAGGTTTCTATGAATGGATGGCTCATTCGAAAGCATATGCTGAGAATGAATGGAGTGAGGCCGAGCCATGGAATCAGCCAGGCTCCGTAAGGATGAATCCCGGTGACACGAAGGAATACGGGCTCAGGTTTGTATTGTCTCCCTCAATAAGAGAAATAGAAAACACACTGATACAACATAACAGGCCTGTTGCGGTGGGCCTTCCCGGTTACGTGCTGCCAATGGATACGGAAGCAAGGCTGCTCCTCAGGTACAACAGCAAAGTACGTTCCGTAGATGTTAGTCCCGGTGGCTCCCTGCTGGTGAATAAAACAGGCTCAACACCCGAAGGCTGGGAAGATTACAGTGTCACTCCTGCCAGGTGGGGACGCGCCAGGCTGACTGTCTGTTATGAAGACGGCCTTATCCAGACTATTCATTACAAGGTTATAAAACCTGAGACGGAAGTAGTGGATGATATTGGCAATTTTCTGACAACGGAACAATGGGTCGAAGATCCGGATGATCCGTTTGGACGTAATATGTCCGTGATAAGTTATGATTACGGGACAATGCAACAGGTAAAAGAGGACTCCAGGTCGTGGATTGCAGGCCTGAGCGATGAAGGAGGAGCCGGGTCATGGCTTGCAGCAATGATGAAACAGCTTATTCAACCCGACAGGGATGAGCTTGAAAAGATGAAGCTCTTTGTACATAATACTCTCTGGGGTGGAATACAATACAGCGGGGGAGACAGAAAATACGGTGTAAGAAAAAGCATGTTCTATTATGATCCGGGCAATATGCCTGAAGGGACATACAATAATGATATCGGCTACGGCGGTTGGTCGGCCTGGTCGCCTGAAGAAGCAAAATCGACGGTAAGATCATATAATTACCCTCATGTGGCTTCAGCCTGGTGGGTAATGTACCAGCTCTCGAGAAATCATACAGGTCTCGTTAACGAAAATCAATGGGACTGGTATCTGGGAAAAGCATTCCATACAGCTATGGCTATGGTTGAACAGGCCCCTTATTATGCACAGTTCGGGCAGATGGAAGGAACGATATTCTTCCTCATATTACTCGACCTGCAGCGTGAAGGGATGAACGATATGGCAGGTTTACTTGAAGAAAAGATGAGGGAACGGGCCGATCTGTGGAAATCACTTAAATACCCGTTTGGAAGTGAAATGCCCTGGGATTCAACCGGACAGGAGGAAGTCTATATATGGTCAAAATATTTCGGATATGATGAAAAGGCCGGAGTAACACTCAATGCCATACTGGCTTATATGCCGGCGGTACCTCACTGGGGATATAACGGAAGCGCCAGGCGTTACTGGGACTTCCAGTATGCAGGCAAGCTGAAGCGCGTTGAAAGGCAGCTACACCATTACGGTTCGCCTTTAAATGCAATCCCCGTGCTATATGAATACAGGGAACACCCTGATGATTTTTACCTTTTACGTGTCGGTTATGCAGGAATGATGGGAGCCCTTTCCAATATTACACCCGAAGGGTTCGGGCCGGCAGCATTCCATGCTTATCCCTCCACACTAAGGATTGATCATCTTTCAGGTGATTACGGGACAGGTTTTTTCGGTTACGTTGTAAATAATTCATCCTACCTTGTTAAACATGATGAATTCGGCTGGGTCTCATTCGGAGGCAATATCCGTAAGGACGGGGATAACATAATTCTTATGCCTACCTCATCGTCAGGGTCAAAAGTCTTTATAGCACCTGCAGGTCTGTGGCTGACACTGGATGCCGGCAGATTTGAGACTGTCTCATATAACGAGGAAGACGGATCGGTTAAGATCAGGTTGGAAGAGGCAGATCCCTCAGCACAGGTGGCAAGACTAAGGTTTGATCAGACGGCAGGGAAAGACAAAGGGGTTTATCATATCCCTGAAGGATTAAAAACAGAAAGGGGAGCGACAATAATAGATACGGGAAAAACAAGGGAGGTAGTACTGAAAATTAAGTAGAGAACAGGTGTCGCGAGTGTTTTCTCTATTAAAATATTACGATTTTATTGCCTATTTTTGGGCTAAAATACAGACCTGATAAATTATGTTTGGTGATTTTGATCTTGCAGTTTTTTTGAGAGAGATGTTCCGGAACCTGGGCCTCAGCGTAAAATTATCAATATTTCTGGAGACGATCATTACAGTGGCTCTCGTTGCTTTCCTGAGTTGGTTCTCATATATAGTTGCCAGGTTCTTATTAAACAGGATCGTAGCAAACATAGTCAGAAAGACAAAATTCAAATGGGATGATATATTCTTTGACAATAAGGTATTTACAAGACTTTCGCATTTCGCACCTGCTATAGTTATATACCTTATGGCCGGATGGGCCCTCGAGTCATACCCGGGATGGCTTGAGTTTGTACAAAAGCTGACTTACCTGTATATGATCATTGCCGGAGTTTTGTTCCTGTTTGCCTTTGTAAATGCATGGCATAGTATATATGAGACTCTGCCTATTTCAAAGCACAGGTATATAAAAGGATATATCCAGTTACTTAATATATTCATAGCTATAGTTGCAGCCCTGATAGCTATCTCGGTGATATTTGAAACGGATGTATCAAAACTGGTAGCTGGCCTCGGGGCGATGGCGGCAGTAATAATGCTCGTGTTCAAGGACACGATCCTGGGTCTTGTTGCCAGTGTGCAGCTCTCGGCCAATAAAATGCTCAGGGTCGGTGACTGGATTACCATCCCCTCCAGGGGAACGGACGGAACAGTAACGGATATCACCCTTAATACTGTAAAAATCCAGAATTTTGATAAAACGATAATAACCGTACCGACCTATGCTCTTGTTCAGGAATCGTTCCAGAACTGGTCAGGTATGGAAGAATCAGGCGGCAGAAGGATAAAAAGGTCTGTATATATAGATATAAGAAGCGTCCATTTTCTGGATAAAGACCAGATTGAAAAACTGAAAAAGATACAAATTCTCAAAGAATATATAGAAACCAAGGAGAAAGAGCTCTTTGAATTCAATGAAAAGAACAGTATCGACGACAGTGTGCTCGTTAACGGGAGGAGGATGACAAATGTCGGCACCTTCAGGGTTTATGTCAGTGCATACCTCCGGCAGCATCCTAAAATACATAATAACATGACCTTCCTGGTCAGGCAGTTGCCGGTATCGGAAAAAGGTCTTCCTATCGAAATATATGTATTCAGCAATGACCAGGAATGGGCTAATTACGAAGCAATACAGGCCGATATATTTGATCATCTGCTGGCTGTAGTGCCCGAATTCGGACTAAAAGTATTCCAGAATCCCACAGGCGATGATTTCAGATTATTAACAATCAAACAATAAAATGATGATGAATCTTGAGGAGAAGATCAGGGAATTTATTCAAAATGGTATAAAGGAAGAAAAAACGGACAGGCCCCGCGACAGGTTCTGGACCAACCTTCATGACTGCGGAACTACCATATGGCTCGATACAGGGGATATTGATGAAGCACTTGAAGTATGGAGCGGGGACATGGAAGCTCTGACGACCAACAACACTTTGATAAACAAAGTAATACAAAAAGGCATATATGACAGTTTTATTCCTTCGGCGCTTGAAATACTTGGCTCTCTACCGGAGGATAAAAAAATAATGGAAACAGCATTCATCCTGAATGCAAGGCACGGACTAAGGCTTACTGAAATATTCGGCGGCTATGTCAGTGTGGAACTGCACACGGCCACGGCTCATAATATTGACGATATAGTATATTATGGCTTGAGGTACCGGGATATATGCCCGGAAAAGTTCATTATCAAGGTTCCATATACGGCAGAAGGGCTGATAGGAGCAAGATTACTGAAGGAAAGAGGTGTGAAGATCAATTTCACACTGGGTTTCAGTGCAAGGCATAATGTTATGGCCGCAAATATTTCCAGACCTGATTACCTTAACGTCTTCCTGGGCCGTATCGGTGCTTATGTTAAAGATAATAATATCGGTAGCGGTAACGGCATAGGTGAAAAAACAGTTATGGAAACGCAGAGGCATATAAGCAGCATCCGTTCCGAACTGGGTACTAATACGAAGCTTATTGCCGCCAGCATCAGGCATCATGACCAGCTGGAGTCACTGGCAGGCACGGATGTCTTCACCATACCGCCGGCAATAGCTGTATCAGGCTACCGGGAGCTTCCGGGAGCTTTCCGCTCCAGGCTGAATGAGAATTATGAACACGGGCTGACAATTGACAGTAATAGTGAAAATATATCAAAATTCTGGGAAGTAGACAGTGAACTGTCTTCTCTTGCTGCAAAACTGGGACAAAGTATTCCATCATCCGGAAAAGAGCTCGAGGACATCATGCGTAACGAGGGCTTTGAGGATATGTTCCCTGCACTCGGCGAAGACGAACAAAAAAGGATATCTGACGATGGGAAAATACCTGTAAGGGAAGCATGGCTTGAAAAACTGAACTCAGGCCGTATAGCACCCGACACCTTACTCAACCTGGCCGGCCTTGCATCCTTTACAACTGACCAGGCTGCTCTCGATAACAGAATAAGTACTATCATGAAATAAAAATATCTATTAAAATATTCTGACATTATATACCAGTAACAATGAGAAAAGTATTATCATTATTAATTATTACCATCAGCCTGTCAGTCTCAGGGCAGGTAAAATTCGATGACTATTTTCTTGATAAAACACTCCGCTTCGATTTTATGCTGGCCGGAGACTATGAAACCACAATTGCTTACCCTCTGGGGATGAAGGAAGAACCTTATTACGGAGGATCACTGACTAACCTGACCGACCCTTTCAACTATGGCAACTTCAGATATGAGATATATGATATTGAATCAGGTATACTTATCTATTCGAGGGGCTATTGTTCACTGTTCCAGGAATGGCAGACAACTGCCGAAGCAAAGAAGATACAACGAAGTTATTATGAAGTTGCTACCTTTCCCTTCCCGAAAAAGGAAGTGAAGTTTATTCTGAAAAAATACATGCAGGACGGCAGCCTTGACATAATTTATGAAACCAGTATTGACCCTGAAGATTATTTTATCGGAAAGGAACCTGTAATAAAAGCCGGTTACAAAAAAATATCAGGCAGTTATGATCATCATGAAGCTGTTGACCTGGTATTTATAGCCGAAGGATATACAAAGAATGAAGCGGATAAATTTTACGGTGATGTTGCACGGATGGCTGATGCTCTGTTCAGCTATTCACCCTTTAAGGAATATAAGGACCATATCAATATATGGGCAGTAGATGCTGTTTCGGAAGAATCAGGCACCGACATACCAGGTGAAGGTATATACCGGAAAACAGCCCTTAACAGCAGTTATTATACATTTGATCTTGACAGGTATCTTACCACATCGGATATCAAATCAGTCAGAGATTATGCTGCAGTAGTTCCTTATGATAATATCATTGTCCTTATTAACAGCACAAGATACGGGGGCGGAGGTGTATACAACTATTATTCGGGATCAACCGCTGATCATCCGCTTTCTTCCGTGGTTTTTCCGCATGAGTTCGGGCATGGTTTTGCCGGGCTTGCCGATGAATATTATACTTCAGATGTAGCATATGAAGAATTCTATCATTATGATGTTGAACCCTGGGAAGCCAATATTACTACTTTGGTCGATTTTGAAAGCAAGTGGAAGGACCTGATCGATAAAGATACTCCCGTACCTACACCGGCAACTGAAGAATATAAAGACAAGATTGGTCTTTTCGAAGGAGCCGGATATTCAGCCAAAGGCATTTACCGGTCTCAGCTCGATTGCCGTATGAAAAGCAATGAAGCAGAACGCTATTGCAAAGTCTGCGAGACAGCCCTGAGGGAAATGATAGAGTTCTATATAAAGTAAGACTTCAGCTTAATGGAAGTTCCACAGTAAAAACAGAACCCTTATCCGGTTTGCTTGTAACAGATACTGTTCCGTTATAGAGGTCCAGTATCTTTTTCATTATTGATAATCCAAGTCCCGAGCCGGAAATATTTCTTGTCTTGTCAGTCTTGATCCTGGTAAATTCCCTGAACAGGACAGCCTGTTCCTCTGCTGTCATACCAATTCCAGTATCCTGAACAGTAATAACAGCTTTGTTATCTTTCTTCTTTATTGAAAATATTACCTTACCCTTATCCCTGTTATATTTTACGGCATTTGACAAGAGGTTATTAAAGATGATCTCTATTTCACCGGAGTCAACTTTCATATCAAGCTTGTCAGGAAAGTCGGTGCTTATTGTTACATTTTTCTGTATGGCAAGAGGATAAACAGAATCGGCTGCCATTTTTGCAATATCTATTATATTAATTACGGAGAGATGCCTTTTCTTTGATCCCGATTCAATCCTTGTCAGATCAAGCATATCCATTATCAGTCCTCTCATTGAATCGATTCTTGTAAGCGACCGTTCAATCATATGTTCATAAGAAGAAATATCTTCGCCCGCCTGTTTATCCTTCATCATTCTCAGGTATCCTTCTATAGCATTAATAGGAGATTTTAGTTCATGTGAAAGAACCGACAGGAATTTAAAGCGTACCTGTTTTGCCTCGTCTTTCATCTTCAGGGTCATCCTTTTCAGAAAGAGATGCTTGGTAACACTTTCCACGGCCGACTTAAGATCCTGTGATGAAAAAGGTTTAGGGATGAAGTTAAATGCCCCGCTGTTTGTCGCTCTTATAGCAAGATCTATTGATGCATATGATGTGATCATCATTACAGCAGTGTCAATTCTGTTATTATTGATGTACTCCAGCACTTCCACTCCTTCAATACCGGGGAGCTTATTATCGAGTAACAGAATATCCATCTTTTCCGATTCCAGCAATTGTATAGCCTCTTCACCTGTCCCGGCATTGATTATTTTAAAATTAAAATCGTCATCACAGAACGGGAAGCTTACCGTAAAATCCTTAAGTGCTCTTTCTATCCCTGTCCTGATCCCTGATTCATCATCTACAACCAGTAAGTTCAGTGTTTCCATTTTTAATTCTTTTTAACCTGTATAATCCTGTTTTTATCCCTGTAATAATACTTATATCAAATCTTCAGCAGCTTATTTATTTCCCTGTGAAGCTGATCCGGGCGAATACCCTTTGCCAGAAACCTGTCTGCCTTTATCCATCTTCTCTCTGTCTCACTCTCCGACTCAAAATTTATACCCGTCACTGCTGTGGCTGATGTCACTATCATCACAGGCACATCCGGATAGAGTTTCTTCAGCTTGTATGACAGAATAAAGCCACTGTCATCATTGTTCATCATCAGGTCGAATATCGCCAGGTCAGGTTTTCTGGAATTAATAGCCTCGATGCATTCGTTCTCATTCCCTGCCGTGATAGTGTCAAAGCCGAAGCTTTTAACCTGGAAATTCATCTGCTCCAGATAATCTATATCATCATCCACAATCAAAACCAACTTATTTTCTTTATTCATAACCACCTGTTTTTATTTTTTTATATTCCTTTTATCCGTATTTGCATTATCAGGTATTATTATAGTGAACTTAGTCCCTGTACTGCCGTTATCCGGATTGTCATTTGATACAACATTAATCTTTCCCTTATGCATTTTTATAATACCGTATGCCAGGGGCAGTCCGAGCCCCGTGCCTTTTCCTGCCTCCTTTGTTGTAAAGAAAGGAGTAAATATTTTTTCAACATCCTTCTCAGATATGCCTATACCTGTATCAGTAATAGTAAACTTCAACTCTCTGTTAGCCTGATCAAGCTGCACCCCCAGAGTCCCGCCTTCAGGCATTGCCTCTATTGCATTCCTGAAAATATTTGTCAGCACCTGCATCATCTGATCCTTATCGATCATCACATAAGGATAATTCACCTTATGATCAAATTCAATATTTATATTATCCGGTACTATCAGGGATTTGAAGCTCTCAGTGACAAACTCAATAATATTACATTCCTCAAGCTTAACCTGGTTTTTCCTGGCAAAATTAAGTAAGCCTCCCACAATCTTCTGGCATCTTCTGGCCTGTTCATCAATCATAGAGATATCCTTGTACAATTGCCCGTCCTTCCCTTCCTCTTCTTTCAGTATGCTGCTGTATAGCGTTATTATACCCAGCGGGTTATTCAGTTCGTGTGCAATACCGGCAGATACCTGTCCCATACTGGCAAGTTTCTCGGATTGTTTTAATGCCTGTTTGGTATCAGCCAGCTTCCTGTTTGTAATATTCAGATCATTAATGAATTTATGCAGTTTTTCGATAGCATATGGCAGACACATCTCTGTTTCAGCCAGGCCTTCGACAACAGCTATAGCATGTTCCCTGCATGATTCATAACCGCATGCTCCGCAATTCAGCATATCTGAATCGCTCTTTCTTCCCATCGACACAAGGACCTTCGCTACTTCGCTTTCAAGCGGGTCTTCTATTCTCTGGTCGTATATTGTGAATTCCCTGGAAAGGTTGATATCACTGTATTTCTCAATTTCTCTTCTCCATTCATCATTATCAAGCCTGCCAAGTTTATCAGTAACATATTCGCTGACTTTCTTCTTTCTTGAATACAAGCTGGCTGCCCTTGACATTCCGGAACCCTGTATACACCCGTCACAACATAATAATTCGAGGTGCTGTCCTTTAAGTATTCCGGCTTTAAAATCCTTTATTGCCTGTATGAAATAAGGCTTTCCTTCGGCAGTAATTACCTCGCCCTTTCCGAATCCTTCAGTCTTGTTTACTGTTTTGATCAATCCGTGGTTAACAGGAAACATTGCTCCCTTTCCTGAAAAAGGAGGGTCAAATGTTGAGGCTTCGGTATTATCCTTTGTAATTCCGTTCTCTTCAAACATTTCCCTGAGTTCGACAAAGGTAAGCACATCGTTAAAGTAATCCGATTCGGCTTTCTTGGCTATACAGGGGCCTATAAAAACTATTTTCGAATCCACACCTGATTTTTTTCTGACTACCTGTGCCGCAGCCATTGCAGGAGAAGCAACAGGAGCCAGATATTTCACCAGGTCAGGGTGATAATGTTCTATATAGTTAACTACTGCCGGGCAATCGGATGTTATCTGAGGGGATGAGTGATGATCATCGAAAATTTTCAGATATTCGTCTGCAACAAGGTCGGCCCCGAATGCTACTTCCAGGATGCTTTCAAAACCCAGTTTTCTCAACATTCCCGCGAGTATCCTGTAGTCGTCAATTTCGACAAACTCGGCAGGAAAGCTCGGAGCAATACAGGCTGTAACCGGATCGGGGCCTTTGAGCAATGCATATACCGAATCTTTTGACTTACGGTATACTTTTGCTTTCTGGCTGCATACTTTTACGCAATTGCCACATGCAATACATCTTTCAGGAATAACCTCAGCCTGTCCGTTAATGATCTTTATTGCTTTGGCAGGACATTCCCTGACGCATGTATAGCACACTTTACAGAGATTCTTCACTGTATATACTAGCGGGTCCTTTTCTGTAAATAAAGCCATCGTATCTTTATTTAATTACTTCTCTTTCACTATAACATGTATGTAATAATTCATGAGACCGGTGGCCAAGCGGTTCCCCCAGAAAATTCTTATAAAGATTTATAACATCAGGATTCTTATGCGATACTTTCAGAGACTCTGTTTCATCTATCCTGTACAATGATTTTGCCCTTTCCATCAATGCTTTCTCATCAAGGTTTACAGGTTGTCCGCCACCGCCCACACATCCTCCGGGGCATGCCATTACCTCTATGAAATGAATATCCTTCCTGCCAGACATTACCTCATCCAGAAGCTCTCTGGCATTGGCCAGTCCGTTCACAACAGCAACGCCTACCTCCAGATCGCCTATCTTAATCCTTGTTTCCTTTCTCCCCTTTAATCCTCTTACTTCAGGTATCATGAACTTAGTCAGTTCATTTCCCGTAAGCTTGTAGTATGCTGTTCTTATGGCTGCTTCGGCAACACCGCCTGTGTTCCCGAATATCTTTCCGGCAGACGATCTCATTCCCATAGGGTTATCGGCTGTCTCCGGCTCAAGGTCATGAATATTGATCCCGAAGAGCCTGATAAGTCTGACGAATTCCCTGGTAGTCAGCACAGCATCCACATCGCTTATGCCCTGGTGTGTCATCTCTTCCCTCTGTGCCTCAAATTTCTTTGCTGTGCATGGCATTATCGAGACAGAAAATATATTTTCTCTCTTCAGTCCCATACTCTCAGCAAAATAACTTTTTATTATTGCCCCTGCCATCTGTTGAGGCGATTTACAGGAAGAAATATTAGGAAGCAGCTCAGGAACGAATTCCTCAGCATATTTAACCCAGGCAGGGCAGCAACTGGTTATTAACGGCAGTGTTCCTCCTTCGCTGATCCTTTTGATCAATTCTCCTGATTCCTCCATTATTGTCAGATCGGCAGCAAAAGAGGTATCAAAAACATAGTCAAACCCTATTTTCCTCAGGGCTGCATTCATCAGGCCGGCAATATCCCTCCCCGGTTTCATTCCCAGCTCTTCGGCTATCGAAACCGATATTGCAGGGGCATATTGCACTACAACAGTCTTTTCAGTATCTGTCAGCGCCTCCCTGATACCGGGAAAATGATTTTGTTCTATCAGTGCTCCTGTAGGGCATACCATAATGCATTGCCCGCAGTTGACACAACTGGAAACATTCATCCCTTTATTGAATGCCGTTGACACCAGTGAGGAAGAGCCTCTCCTGCTCAGATCGATGCATGCAACACCCATTACTTCTTCGCACACCCTTATACAGCGTTCGCACAGTATACATTTTTCAGGATCCCTGACTATACTCACACTTGACATGTCTATCGGCAGCTTATTCTTTTTGCCGCGTATTCTTCTTTCAGTAACACATAATTCCTGTGAAAGCCCCTGCAACTCACAATTACCGTTTCTCACGCAATAGAGGCAATCGTCAGGGTGATTAGACAGTAACAGTTCAATAATAACCTTTCTGGCTTCGGTTACCCTTGGTGAGTGGGTCAGTATCTCCATACCATCCTCCACAATGGCCGAGCAGGAAGTAATTAATTTGTTGCTGTTCTTATGTTCCACCACACACATACGGCAGTTCCCTGTAGGGAACATATTCTTCAGATGGCAGAGAGTAGGTACCTTAATCCCATTTTCATTCAAGACGTTCAGGACGGTTTCCCCTTCTCCTGCCTTTATATTTTTTCCGTTTACGTTTATTGTAACAGTCATCATTATAGTATTTCAGTATTTTTTATGGCTAACTATAGCTTATTGCACCAAACTTACATGTCTCCTGGCACGCTCCGCAGGAGATACATTTCTCCTCGACAATAAAATGAGGAGTCTTCCTGCTTCCCACTATTGCATTTACAGGACATTTTTTGGCACAGGCCATACATCCGGTACACTTATCAACATCAATAGCATAAGTCCTGAGATTAGTACATACGCCTGCCCTGCATTCCCTTTCGAAGATATGCTCTTCATATTCCTCCCTGAACCATTTAATAGTACTAAGCACAGGATTAGGCGCTGTCTGACCCAGTCCGCACAGAGATGTTTCCTTAATTACCTTTCCCAGTTTTTCAAGTTGTGAGACCCCTTTAAACCTTCTCAGAGCATAATGTTCATTCCCGTTCTTTGGTTTCTGTGTAATATCCTCAAGTATTTCAAGCATCCTTCTGGTTCCTTCGCGGCAGGGTATACATTTGCCGCAGCTCTCGCGCTGTATAAAATCCATAAAGAATTTGGCAACATCAACCATACAGGTATCTTCATCCATAACAACCAGTCCTCCCGATCCCATCATTGCACCTGCTTTGATCAGAGAATCGTAATCAACAGGTATATCCAGGTTACTTTCGGTTATACAGCCTCCTGAAGGACCGCCGATCTGTACTGCCTTGAATTTCTTGCCTCCCCTTATTCCTCCGGCAATATCAAATATTATATTACGTATACTTGTACCCATTGGTATCTCAACCAACCCGGTAAGCCTTACCTTGCCTGAAAGAGCAAACACCTTTGTCCCCTTGCTTTTCTCCGTTCCTATCGAAGCAAACCAGTCTTCCCCTTTTTCTATTATGGCCGGTATATTAGACAGTGTTTCAACATTATTAATAATAGTCGGCTTGCCGAATAAACCTTCAACTGCCGGGAACGGAGGTCGCAGCCGGGGCATTCCCCTTTTACCCTCAATACTGTGGATAAGAGCAGTTTCTTCGCCACAGACAAATGCACCTGCACCCACTTTTACTTTTATATCGAAATCTGTTCCCGTCCCGAAAATATCGTTTCCCAGCAAACCATAATCTCTTGCCTGCTCAAGAGCAATATTCAGTCTTTTTAAGGCAAGAGGATACTCGGCTCTTATATAGATATACGATTTTGTTGCGCCTATCGCGTAAGCTGCAATAGCCATACCTTCTATCAGCCTGTGTGGATCTCCTTCAATCACAGCCCTGTCCATGAATGCTCCCGGGTCACCTTCATCGGCATTACACACGAGATATTTCTGATCGCTTTCTTTCTCACGTGCGAACCTCCATTTACGGCCTGTCGGGAAACCTCCTCCCCCTCTTCCTCTAAGCCCGCTGACTTCAATCTTCTTACATACCTCATCAGGCGTATAGTCTTTTATCGCGCTGATAAAACTCTTATAGCCACCGGATGCTATATACTCCTCAATGCTGACAGGATTCCTTATCCCACAGTTTTTTAATACAAGCCTGTTCTGTGGTTTGAAAAAAGGATGTTCTGATATGTATCTTACATCAGGCCATGGATTATTACCGGGAATATCAAACTGACCCAACATATCATTATCCGGCAACTCATTATCTGTCACTACCTTTGACAGTATAGCCTCAACTTTTTCATGAGTTACCTTCTCAAATGATATCCTGTTTCTTCCGGGTAACTGAATATCCATTATCGGCTCTGAGGAGCATAAGCCTATACATCCGGTTTCGATTATATCCGCATCTATTTCATTTGTTGCAAGAAATGTCCTGACTGCCTCTATTGTCCTGTCTGCTCCTGCCCCTAATCCGCATGTTCCGGATCCTACAAATATTACAGGTTTGTCAATATGTTCATTCCTTAAAATGCCAAGCTTTGCTTCTGTCTCTTCTGAAGATCCGCCCTTCAAGCCAGGCGACAAAACTTCAGATATTAAAAAATTCCTGTTATCATTCATTTCTTTAACCATTCTCAATAATTTGCCTGTTTCCTGTAGTTCTCAAGTATTTCCTTTATGGATTCCGGGCTTACCCTTGCATGAAAATTCCCGTTAATATTTACTACAGGAGACAATCCACAGGTCCCGATACATGCAACAACTTCAAGGCTAAAAAGGCCGTCACTTGTTGTTTCGTCAACATCAATCTTCAGATATTTCTTCAACTCCTCCAGGACAGTTGACGATCCGAGAACATGGCAGGCAGTTCCCCTGCAAACCTGTATATGAAAACGTCCTTTAGGCTGAAACCTGAATTGATTATAAAACGTTGCCACACCATATACTTTGCTTACCGGCATGTTCAGATGGGCACCCACTCTTTTAAGAGATTCTTCCGACAGCCAACCCTCATGCTCCTGTATATCCTGCAACATCGGAATAAGACTGTCCCTGCCGGCTCCTTCGTACTTAGTTATTATATCTTCTGTTCCCCTGTTCATTTCTTATATCAGTTAATTGAAACCATGTGCTTCATAAAAGTCATACAATAAAACCCTCTTAATTCAATACTCTTCTTACACTTTCAAGTAATGACTTTGCATTCACAGGTTTTCTGATAAATCCATCCACTGGCAACCAGTGTATTTTACCTTCCGTATCACGATAGTCAACTCCTGCCTTACCTGTTTTATAGTCCTGGATCAAAAGAACATCCATTTCATTAGAGTTCATTTTTTCACGATAGTAACGTGCAAATTTCATTACATCATCATCGTTCGATTCGAATATCTCTATGGAGGTCTGCATCATAACCGGCATGTCCTTAAATTCAGCTCCGTTCACCAGCGTATCTGCAAGTTCAAAACCCTCAAAATGAGTTGTCATCATAACATCAAGAATGGCCATGTCAGGTTTTTCCTCCTGTGCCTTCCTTAATCCTTCCGTCTTGTTAAGGGCAGTAATAACTTCAAAGCCCTCGTTTTCAAGGATAGTTTCAACTATTGCTATTACATCGACATCGTCGTCAACCAGTAAGATTTTCTTTTTTGTTTCCATGATAGTAAATTTTTTGTTCGTGTTTCTGTCTATAACTCTGTCAATACAAATATCATTAACCGGGCCCGGTGTTTTTAGAGGGGAATACGCAAGCAAGGATCAGGTATAAACACCTGATTGTCTTTATATAATATGTTGATTATATTAACATTACAAATTTTACTGTTAATTAATTAACAGTAAAATTATTTTCAGATATTTCTACTATAACATTAAGTATCAGGATGATAAAAAATAAATAAATCATAAAAAAAAATACCGGACAGGTATTTTTACCTGATAAGAGGTTCTCATATAATGGGATTTTACGCTTTAAAAAAGCATTTTAACAGCAGGCTATGATAAATATAATTCTTCAGGGTTTGACCAAACCGTTTTTTATTGCGAACATAACAAGATTAGGAGCGTTCTTTGCACCTGTTTTCTCAAACAATCTGGATCGATGACCGTCTATAGTACGATGACTGAGGCCGAGTTTTTTTGATATTTCATAATTTGAATAACCTTTACAGATAAATTCAAGAACCTCTCTTTCCCTGTCTGTAAGGTTTATAAGCTGAGTTGTTTTCTGTCGTGCTGTTCCCTGAACACTCATGGCAAATTCTTCAGCAAAGTAATTTTCTCCCCTGCAAACCGCATTTATTGCTTCTTTAAGCTGATCCTGGTTTGTCTTTTTCAATAAAAAGCCTTTTGCTCCGGCTTCCAGCATCCTGTTAAAATATCCTATTTCTTCATGCATTGTTAATGCAATTACGCAAACATCCGGATATTTTTCACTAATTTTTTTAGTCGCTTCTATACCGTCCATGCCGGGCATTTTTATATCCATAAGGACTACATCGACAGCGCCGGATTTAAGACATTCGATCACTTCACAACCTGTTGAAGCTTCGGCAACAACTTTAACGCTTGTTATTTCATTTAAAATGGCAGTCAGTCCTTTTCTGAAAATTACATGATCATCAGCTATAAGAACCCTGATAATTTCCATCGAGATTACTCCTTTTCAATTTTAACGGTTATTACAACGATCAATCCCTCTTCCGTATTACTGTGAAAATCACAGTTCCCTTTAATCGTTCTTACCTTGTTAATTATATTGTTCAGTCCAAGTCCTATATTCAATTCAAGTTGCTTCTTATAATCGAAGCCTATTCCGTCGTCTTTATAATATAATATTATCTGACTTTCAGTGTTTTTAAGTTCTATGGTTATGTTCTCTGCAAAAGCATGCTTTACAGTATTGTTTACTAATTCTTTGGCCGACTGATACAAAACCGTCTCCACCAGACTCCTGGTTCTGATATTATAATTATCTGATTTTACACTAATCTTTATTACACCTGTTTCATTTATAAACTTACAGAATTCCTGCACGGCTGCTGCCAGTCCGAAATCATGAAGCACATTAGGCGTTATTTTTGCAGATATCTCCTTTGCTGTTCTTATTGCCAGATCTGACAATTCATCAATATTTCTAAGTACCTCCTCTCTGCTTATATGGTGAAACTCATCCTTCTTGAGAATGTCCGTATACAGTTTGATTGTCGACAGTACAGGGCCCAGTTCATCATGCAGATCGGCAGCAAACCTTTTGCGTTCTCTTTCTTCGGTTTCAATTATCGCGCTCAGCATTTTTTGTTCCATTGCCTTTCTTTCGGCAATATTCCTGGAAACACATATTATTACTTTTCTGTCATTATAATTTATTATCCTGTTGTTCATTTCAACAGGGATAAGCTGGCCTGTCTTTGTAAGATGCTCCGATTCGTGTGTATATTTTCCCTGTTTGATAATTATCCTGATATTCTGAGCCACCATATGCTTATACCTTGGTGTCTTAATATCGGTAAACTTCATTTTAAGCAGTTCGTCCCTTGTATAGCCCAGGCTCTCGCAGGCCCTTTGATTAACCTCAATAAAATTACCTTCCAGATCTGTCAGAAATATTTCATCACTACTGAAATCAAAAAGGAACTTAAATTGTTTTTCCGTAGAAATAAGGGCCTCCTCTGTAGAAGCCAGCTTCTTTAACAGTTTTCCGCTTTTGCTGTCTGTTTCTTCCTGGTTCAAGATCATAACTCTCTGCTTGGGTACGGGGCAAAGTTAATTTATTTTACCCGGTTTATTGCTCATGCCCGGGGCTTTGCTCCTCCAGCCATACCTTCATTTCTCCCGGTCCCCTGTTGTTCCAGAGATGGTATGGTATAAAAACGGCCTCATAACTTTCTCCCAGCATTCTTTCATCATCAGCTTCTTTTCCCTTACGGATAGCCTGCATACTCAGGCATACCGTCCCGTTTAACATTTCCTTTACGAAATCAGTCTTTATTTCAGCCTCCGGGTTAAAAACGAGGTTAAGCACCTCCCCTTCATTATCTGCCCATTCGGCACAATAAACCAGAGGACCTCTCTGCAGCGCAAACATGTTCCTGCCAGCTTCAACCCTGTTATCAGCCACAACCTTTCTTACAGGCATAGGCAGGGTAAGACTAATCACATCTCCCTTCTTCCATCTCCTGTTTATCTCAGCATAGCCTTTATTAATATCTGCTTCCAGTTGTTTCCCGTTAACACTTAGTTGTGGTTTCTCCTCTGTCAAATCCATAAAGCTGTACAGGTCGCCCGGAATAGCCTGATTCCCGGCCCAGCCAGGTATTCTTAATTTTACAAAAAATTTTTTATTTGTCTCCGGATTAACAGTGATTTCTACCTGGCCATCCCACGGATAGCCGGTTTTTTGTATAATCTGTATATTGTTCCCGTCTAACCCGATGGTTGCAGTATTACCAAGATAAAGATTTATATATATATCATTATCATTCACAGCATAGACATACCCGGGGACCGAAGGTATAAACCTGCTTATATTTGACGGACAGCAGGCACAACCGAACCATGCCTGTCTCTTGTGCTGACCGGCCGATTCAAGTACATTCGGATAAAAGAACCTGTCACCGCTGAGGCTCACCCCTGACAGAAGAGCATTATACAAGGTCCTTTCAAGTACATCATAATATTTTGATTCACCATGATGCAGAAACATCCTGTGATTCCAGAAAACATTTGCAACAGATGCGCATGTTTCGCAGTATGCCGTGCTATTGGGAAGGTAAAACGGTTCGCCGAATCCTTCATTACCACCGCTTGCTCCTATACCTCCGGTTATATACATTTTCCGGTATACTATATCATTCCAGATATTATTTATGGCATTGATATATGACGTATCACCCGTAAGAGCTGCAACATCAGCCATCCCTGAATACATATAACAGGCCCTTACCGCATGTCCTGAAGCCTCTCTCTGGTCTGCAACTTTCATATGTGACTGGGAATATTCCTCCCCTCCGGGTCCCCTGACATCAAGAAAAAATTTTGCCTGGTCAAGGTATTTCTTCTCTCCGGTTACAAGAAACAGCTTTACCAGGCCTATTTCTATTTCCTGGTGCCCGGGATAGGTCTCTATCTTCCCCCATCCGATCTCCCTGCTAACCAGATCTGCCGATTTAATTGCAATATCCAGGAAATCCCTCCTGCCCGTTGCCCGGAAATGTGCCACGGCAGCCTCATACATATGACCCAGATTGTACAGTTCATGGCTCAGCAAATGTGTTTTTTCCCATCTTTTACCTATCCATGGATGAGAATCATCACCCATAATAGTACGATAGGTATACAGATATCCGTCTTCTTCCTGTGCTGCACCTATCTTACGGATCAGGGTATCAAGTTCAGCTTCCAGTTCAGGATCGTAAAACGTCTGAAGACTGTAGCTTGCTCCCTCAATGATCTTGAAGACATCCGAGTCATCAAAGGGGTATGATGAACAGAACTGTCCTTCTTCCATTCCCCCGGCAATCTCGAAATTACGGATCCTGCCCGTTATTGTCGATTGCTCAATAGCAATGGGTATTGTTATATCATGGTTGATCTTTATTCTGGGTGCCCAGAAATCATCAGTAACCTTAACCTGTGTAAAAGGTACCGGTTGTATGGGGTAACCTGTACCGGTCTCCTCTGCTGATCTGTCATAACAGCCGGAGAGAACCGTGATTATTGTCAGGATACATAGTACTTTTTTTGCATACATATATAGAGTATTGTCATCTGGTATTCATCCATACAACCATTTCACCTGCCCCCCTGTTTGCCCAGTAAGCATAGGGAACAGCTGTCAGCCTGACATCATTTCCATCAATATCTTTTACCATGCCTTCGATAATTCCGTTCTTATATGGTAAATCAGCGCCAGACCTGAATTCCAGTTCAGATGATTGAGGGATAACAGTGTTAAACACACCCTGAGGATTATCAATACCCTCAATACACCATACTATCGGGCCCCTCTGCAAAGCAACCTTTCCCCTGTCCGGTTCTACGTTTTCATTTGCCCTAACCCTGTGTATCTCCATAGGTAAGCTCAGGTTAATAATATCACCGTCTTTCCACTCTCTTTTTATTGCTACATATCCATTGGTAATTATTCCCTTATGTTCTCTTCCGTTTATCCTGACCGACCATTCCACATCTCCCGGATCTTCGAAATAATAAAGATCGGACGGAATGGGTTTGCTATATGCCCAGCCCGGTATTCTCAGCATAATGGTCATATCACGTTTCTTCCCCGGATAAACCGTTATATCTACATCTCCGTTCCATGGATAATTACTGACCTGGTTTAATCTGAAATCTTTTCCATTAACTTCTGTCTGCACCTCACTCTGAACATAAAGATTAACAAAGAATTTATCTCCCTGTTTTGCATATATATATCCGGGTACCGAAGGAAGGAAACGAACTATATTACCCGGGCAACATGACACCTCGAACCAGGGGCTCCTTTCATATCCTCCTTCCGATTCAAGAGGATTGGGATAGAAGAACCTGTTCCCGCTTATGCTTACACCGGAAACCAGTCCGTTATACATTGTTCTTTCCAGTACATCAATATATTCTGCTCTTCCGGTAGACAAAAACATCCTGTGATTCCAGAACGCATTTCCTATTGCCGCGCATGTTTCATTATAGGCTGATGCATTAGGCAGCTCATAATCTTCACCAAATGCTTCGCTGGAATGTCTTGAGCCTACTCCTCCGGTAAGATATATCTTTTTGCTTACCACGTTATTCCATATTCTGTCTATAGCCTCTTTATAGTCTGTATCTCCTGTCATAGCTGCCACGTCAGCCATTCCTGCGTACATATAGGTTGCCCTGACTGCATGTCCCCATGCTTCCGACTGTTCCTTAACAGGTTTATGGTCCTGCATATAGAAATCTCCGTTATAAATTGCAAAAGGAGAGTCTTCCGGGTATGGTTCCCTGGCATGAGGCTGTCCCCTCTGGTCAAGAAAAAACTTAGCCAGTTCCAGGTACTTCTCATTGCCCGTAGCTCTGTAAAGTTTTGCAAGGCCCATCTCTACGACCTGATGACCGGGAGCATCGTGCCTTTTGTCAGGTCCAAAAGTATTTACCAGCAGATCAGCATTCTTCACTGCTATATCAAGAAAATTTGTTTTTCCGGTTGCATCGTAATAAGCCACTGCGGCTTCAAAAAGGTGTCCAGAATTATATAACTCATGGCTACCCTGCAGATGTATCCATCTTTCTCTTCCGAGTCCCGGAGCAGGATTATCAGGATCTGCTGTTCGTCCTGCAGTGAGGTAGCCGTCTTCTTCCTGGGCAGCGGCGACAATTGCTATCAGGCTGTCTGCCTGAGCCTCAAGTTCAGCGTCGGGATGAATAGCGAGGGAGTAAGCCACTCCTTCAAGAACCTTATAAATATCGGTATCGTTAAATCTTCTTCCTGTATATTCTCCTTCCATCATGCCGGCTGCCTTTCTGAAATTATCGACCCTGCCTGTTTCCTCGTTCTTTTGCATAGCAAAAGGGATTGTTACAGTGCGGTTTATTTCAATACGGGGAGCCCAGAAATTATCATTTACCTTTACTTCAGTAAAATTAACGGGACTAACCGGGTAATAAGAATTACTTTCGGAAGTACTGTTCTTACACCCGGCTAAAGATATGATTATCAAACCTGTTAACCCGGCAATATACCTGTACATATTATCTTGTCTTCTTTTTTATTTCCTTAAGTCTCTTCATCACATTATTCTCTCCCCTTCCGAAATAATCATGGAGTATCTTATACTCACCGTATAGTGTATCATAAACCTTTACATTCTGTGGTATAGGTTTATAGACCACATCCTTAAGCTTGCTCATTACTTTGGCAGCCTCAACAATATTATCATAACCACCTCTTTCGCTGCCTGCCGCAACTGCACCGAACATTCCGGAACCAAGGGCAGGTGTCTGGGGTGAGCCTGATATTCTTATCTCTCTGTTTGTTACATCAGCATAAATTTGCATAATGAACGGATTTTTTTCAGCAATACCTCCGGCGGCATAGAGTTCATTTACCGGAACACCGTTTTCATGGAACGTATCTATTATCATCCTTGTTCCATAAGCAGTTGCCTCAATAAGGGCAAGGTATATTTCTTCGGGTTTTGTCAGGAGTGTCATTCCCAGTATCAAACCGGTAAGATCGACATCTACCAGTACCGACCTGTTGCCATTCCACCAGTCAAGTGCCAGCAGACCGCTTTCACCCGGTTTAAGCTGACGGGCTTTTTCGGTCAATACTTCATGTATGTCAATCCCTTTTTCTTCTGCTTCCCTGAAGTATTCCGGCGGAGTAGCTTTTTCCACGAACCACTGGAAATGATCACCCACACATGACTGACCTGCCTCGTAACCCAGATAGCCTTCTATGATACCATCTTCTACAACACCGCACATTCCCGGAACTGTCCTTTCATTTTCACCAAGCACCATATGACAGGTGGAAGTACCCATTATCATAAGCATCTTCCCCGGATCTGTGATACCAACTGCAGGCACTGATACATGAGCATCGACATTTGCAACGGCAACAGCGGTTCCTTCTCTTAATCCTGTTAGCTTAGCAATCTCTGCTGTTATCTCACCAGCCTTGGTTCCAACCGGGAATAATTCTGCTGACAGCTTTGTACCGGCCAGGTCTTTCAGCTCAGGATCCAGAGATGCAAAAAAGTCTTCATCAGGGTAACCGTCATGTTTATGCCATATAGCTTTATAGCCTGCTGTACATGTATTTCTTTTTTCATTGCCTGTCAATTGCCATACTACCCAGTCGGCAGCTTCTATGAACCTGTCAGCTTCATGGTATACTTCGGGTGCCTCATTCAGGGTCTGCCACACCTTTGGTACAAGCCATTCGGAGGATATCTTACCTCCGTATCTTTTCAAAAAGTCCTGACCCTGTTTCTCTGCTGTTTCATTAAGCTTATTTGCCTCAGGTTGCGCCGCATGGTGCTTCCACAACTTGATCCATGCATTCGGTTCAGATGAGAACCTGTCCAGTTTACAAAGAGGTGTGCCATCACTCTTCACCGGCATTACCGTACAGGCTGTAAAATCAATACCAACGCCTATGATATCATCAGGACTAACACCTGATATCCTGATAATAGAAGGCACTGTCGTTTTCAATACCTCAATATAATCATCAGGATGTTGCAAGGCCCAGTCAACACCCAGTTTTGTACCATCGGGGAGTTCAGCATCCATTACTCCATGCGGGTAATCAAGTACATCGGTTGCCACCTCATTACCATTCTCTACGTTTATCAGGACTGACCGTCCCGATAGTGTACCAAAGTCAATTCCAATAACATACTTACTCATGATCAGTTTCTTTCTTTTGTCCGTAATAAGCATCCCGGCCGTGTTTTCTCATATAGTGTTTATCAAGCAGGTATTGATCTACCGCGTCGTTACCGGCAATACTATGTGTCATAAGGGCCATTTTAGCCACTTCCTCAAGAACTATTGCATTATATACTGCTTCAGCAGGGTCTTTACCCCATGCAAAAGGTCCATGGTCATTTACAATGACAGCCGGTATTGCATGAGCATCAATATTTCTGAAGGTTTCAACGATAACCCTTCCTGTGTTTAATTCATAATCAGTCTCTATCTCTTCAGGTCTCAATTTCCTGGTACATGGTATATCACCATAAAAATAATCGGCATGAGTGGTTCCCATCGCCGGTATGGGTCTTCCGGCCTGTGCCCATGCAGTGGCTACTGTAGAATGTGTATGAACAATACCCCCGGCACATGGAAAATTCCTGTATATCTCCAGATGGGTCGGGGTGTCAGATGAAGGATTAAGATCACCTTCAACAACATTGCCGTCCATATCGACCACAACCATGTCGACGGCCTTCATCTCAGAATAATCTACTCCTGAAGGTTTGATTACAATAAGATTATTCTCACGGTCAATACCGCTCACATTTCCCCATGTATGAATTACAAGACCTGATTTTTTAAGGTCAATATTAGCTTTGAGGACTTCTTCTTTCAACTTACCGAGCATAGGGTTATGTTTAAATAATTATTCCTATCATGTAACAAATTCGACAACAAGCTTATTATAAGACAAAAGACAGAATAAGTCCTGTTTATTCGTTAAGTTGTTAAGCCGTTGAGTCTTTAAGGTCGGCCGGTCGATCCCATCATTCCAATACATTAGCCACCTGTACCTGTTATCATTTAAACTCATTCTCAACCCACTTTCAACTTTTTTAAACCTTTTTAAACTTTAGTCGTTCGTCGCCTGCCCTGAGCCTGCCGAAGGGTTTGTTTTAGTTATTTATTATCGTTCGCTCAATCACGGACTATTACCTTACAGGCAGGTTTGGTTTTATCTGTAAAACTCCATTACTTACTGTACATCAAGGTTAAAGTAGAAGCCCTGCCTCCTGAAATCTTCGTATCTGGCAGGTATGAACCTGTAATAATAAGCTCCTTTCTTAGATGTCTCTTTTTCTTTCTCATCAAGTTTCTCCAGAAGGTTCATAGATATTATTTTCTTCCTGAAATTCCTTTTATCGATCTTTCTCTGATAAATAGCTTCGTAAAGATCCTGTAACTGGACAAGGGTAAACTTTTCAGGCAGTAATTCAAATCCCACAGGCTTAACCTTTATTCTGTCAATAAGTTCTTTATGTGCCATCTCTACAATTTTCTGATGATCAAAGATAAGCTCCGGCAATCTTGAAATAGCCCGCCAGTGTGCAGCGCTGTTATCAATCATTACCGGGTCAAGCTCATAGGTATTTATCAAGGCAAAATGTGATATTGTTATAACTCGTCCCCCTAAATCCCTGCTAACATCACCCCATGCATACGATTGCTCCATATACACGTCTTTGAGCCCTGTCAGTTGATGCAGTACGCGGCATGCCGCTTCGTTTACACTTTCGTTTTGTTTCACAAAACCTCCGGGGAGTGACCATTTCCCTACTTCAGGTTCAAAATTACGTTTAATAAGAAGCAGTTTCAGTTCTTTGTCAATAATATCATAGCCAAAAATCACACAATCAACAGCTACAAGGTTTTTTTCAAGAACTGAATAGTAATTAGTCATGTTTAAAAGGGTTAGGTTAAGCCGGTCAAACAAACCGGATAATATTATCAATACTAATTAAACAATTCCTTTTGCAAAATGAAAATATATTTCATTCCATCTTAGCTCATTCCTTAATCTTTCAATATCGGTCCCTTCGTCAATATCGACTGTCTCAATACCCAGCATAAGTGCAAAATCATGCAGGTAACGTTTGTCAATAGCATTTGAAAAACCTGTATGATGCGCCCCTCCTGCCAGTATCCATGCGGTAGCAGCAGTTTTAAGGTCAGGAGCAGGCTCCCATAATACACTTGCTACAGGCAGCTTTGGCATATCCGGACAGGTGATAACATTAACAGGGTTAATAAGCATTCTGAACCGGTTACCCATATCTATTATTGAAGCAGTAACGCCCTTACCCGGGCCTGCTTTAAAAACAAGTCTTGCAGGATCGTCCTTCCCTCCTATTGACAGGGGATGAATTTCCAGTCTGGGTTTTTCACCGCTTATTCCCGGGCATACCTCAAGCATATGAGCTCCCAGCACTGCATTTTTCCCGGGTTCTAAATGATATGTATAATCTTCCATGAACGAAGTCCCCCCCTTGAGTCCGTATGACATTACTTTCATCGACCTGACGAGTGCAGATGTTTTCCAGTCACCCTCGGCCCCGAATCCTATACCTTCATACATAAGTCTCTGTACAGCGAGTCCGGGCAACTGAGGCAGCCCGTGAAGATCTTCAAATGTTGTTGTAAAGGCCTTAAAGCCTCCCTCATAAATGAATCTTCTGAGACCGATCTCTATCTTTGCAGAATCCTTCAGGAAATCCGACTCCAGGATACTTTTATCCTTTATCACGTAAGATTCGGCATACTGCTCAAGCAGACCGTTTATTTCCTTTTCGGATATATCATTGCATTTCTTAACCAGATCACCAACTCCGTAACCATGTACAGAGTAATTCATATTTATCTGTGCCGAAACCTTATCCCCTTCAGTGACTGCCACATCCCTCATGTTATCACCGAACCGTGCAATTTTCATGCTTTTCGTATCGGCATAAGCAACGGCAGCACGCGCCCATATTGCTATTTCTTCTATACATTTGCTGTCTTGCCAGTGGCCTGTTACAACTTTTCTGTCTATCCTTAGACGTGAAACACCGAATCCGAACTCCCTGCCTCCATGCGCAGACTGGTTAAGATTCATAAAATCCATGTCTATATCATTCCATGGAATATCCCTGTTGAATTGAGTATGAAAATGCAATAAAGGTTTTGTAAGCACTTTCAAGCCATTAAGCCACATCTTGGCAGGCGAAAAAGTATGCATCCATGTTATCAGCCCTACACAATTATCATCGTGGTTAGCTTCGGAACACAATCCGGTAATTGCATCAGCAGATGTCATTACCGGTTTAAATAAAACCTTTACAGGGATATTCTCCGATTGATCCAGGTAACGGGTTATTACTTCAGAGTCTTCTTTAACTTGTTTTAGCGTTTCCTCACCGTATAGGTGCTGGCTGCCAGTGACAAACCAGATTTCAGAATTTTTATAAATTTCCATTAAATTAAATTTAGTCTACCAGAAATATGCATAAAATGCTATTACTATTGCTATTACTATTGCCGAATTAATAAGATCCCAGTTGCTGTAGCTTGCCTTTGTAATGGCGCGCTGCTCCGGAGTGGCCGAACCCAGATAAAGGCCCTGTATCGAAAGGGTATCTTTCCTCTTGGTAAATGAACTTACAATTATCATTATTGCTATAACCAGGAAGAACAGAGCTATCTCATAATGATAAACATTTGTTTCAACAAATAATTTATATATAAATGTACCAGGTGTGACACCACCTTCAAATATCTTGAATCCAAGCTTGACCATACCCAGGACAAAGCCTACCAACAGGCCTGTAAGACCTGCAGCGGGAGTGGTCTTTTTGGAAATTATACCAAGCAGGAACACGGCTGCTATACCAGGTGCAAGCATTGACTGGACCTCCTGCAGGTACTGATAAAGCACATTACCCAGCCCCCTCATCACAGGGATCCATAATATGCCAAGTATTACCACAACAACAGTAGCTATCCTGCCCACCCTTACAAGCTTTTTCTCTGAAGCATCCTTATGGTACTTCTTATAAAAGTCTACAGTAAACAAGGTAGCTGATGAATTGAACAATGATGATAACGAACTCATAAGTGCAGCAAGTATACCTCCTACTACTATGCCTTTAAAACCTATTGGCAGCAGCTCGGTTATCAGTGTAGGGAAAGCAGCATCTGAACTGGAGAGATTGATCATTCCCTTTTCGTTCATTGCAAATGCTATCATACCCGGTATCATAAAAATAAACACAGGGGTGAGTTTAAGATATGCACCAAAAATAGTACCTCTTCTTGCCTGTGTCTGATCCCTTCCCGAAAGCACACGCTGTACAATATACTGATCGGTACACCAGTACCAGAACCCTATTATCGCCGATCCCAGCAAGACACCTGTCCATGGGAAAGAAGGATCCTTTGCCGACCTTACCAACGATGTCATGTCATCCCCGAAATCATTGACGGGAACAGCACGGCATATCTCCATCATCTCATTCCATCCGCCAAGCTTGATAAGTCCCATAATAAGTATCACAACAGAACCTATCAACAAAACGGGTGTTTGTATTACAGATGTCGCCAAAACAGCCTTCATACCCCCAAAAACAGTATAAAGACCCGTCAATACGACAAGGCCTATAGCACTTATCCAGAAAAAATCAATACCAAACATCGACTCTATTCCAAACACCTGCTTAAATACAACACCTCCGGCATAAACCGTAACGGCCACCTTAGTAAGCACATAGCTTACAAGTGAAATAATTGATAAAACAGAACGTGACTGTGGGTTATATCTTTTTTCAAGAAACTCGGGCATTGTAAACACACCGCTCCTTGCGTAGAAAGGTACGAAGAGCCAGCCTAAAATAAGTATTACCCAGGCATGTATCTCCCAGTGTGCCATAGCCATACCGCTTGAAGCACCCGTTCCGGCCAGGCCGACAAGATGTTCAGATCCAATATTAGAAGCAAATATCGATGCTCCTATTGCCAACCATGTAGCGTCACGACCTGCCAGGAAGTAGTCAGACGAAGTTTCATCCTTCTTCCTTACAACCCAGATTATGACACCGATTAAAACAAGACAAAAAAGTCCAAGTACAATCCAGTCAACTAATGTCATTTTCGTTAAATTTGTTATGTACAATAAAAGAAAAGCCTTCTACCTTTGCCATACCCTTTTAATCATAGTATGATTAACCCAATTATCAGAAAGGAACAGACTTAAATCTCTATCTCTAAAGATAATTAAACAAATATAAATAAAAATATTTAATGTACTAGTTACACTTAAAAAAATTAATAAATTTATGTTGTTAAAAATATGAAGCCTCAAAAAATCTCAAAACCAAAATAGTATTATAATGAAAACACATTGTCTCTTCAGGGTTTTAACTCTGATTTTAATTCTTGCCGGCCTGGCTTCATGTAGCAAAAAATCCAGTGATATCACAGGTCTGAGCAGCGAAATGTTCAATAATATTGAGTGGAGAAAGGCAGGTCCGGGGGCCTATGGCGGGAGAATATCAGAAATTATTGTCCATCCCGCAAATGATTCGATAATATTTGTAAGCCCTTCAACAGGAGGTATTTTCAAATCATCCGACGCATGCTTAAACTGGATCCCTGTATTTGACCTGGCAGGCAGTAGTATATCAATCGGTGATATGGATATATCGTCGAATAATCCCGATCTGCTCTGGGCCGGTACAGGCGAGGCTTCGGGAGAACAAAGCCCTTCCACGGTTGGTGACGGTATTTACAGGTCTGTCGACGGCGGTCTGACATGGAATAATATGGGACTGGAAAAATGCCGTCATTTTTCAAAAGTTGTCATTCACCCCCAGGATGATAATACAGTATTTGCCGGCGCGACAGGAGGAAGATGGGGTGCGGACGAGGATAGAGGAGTTTTCAGGACAACCGATGGAGGGATGACATGGGAAAAGGTTCTTTTCATCAATAACAATACCGGTATAGGGGATATCGCGATACATCCTGACGGTAAGACAGTCTTTGCCTCGGCATGGGAACAAATGAGAAATGCATGGGCGCATGTAAGACAAGGGCCCAACAGCGGTCTGTACAGATCGGACGATACAGGCAGTACCTGGAATAAGGTTGAAGATGGTTTACCTGAAGGTAAATCAGGAAGAATAGCAATTGCCATAGCTCCTTCGGATCCGGAGATAATATATGCATGTTACGAACACGATTCACTCGGGCTCTTCAGATCGGAAGACAAAGGACAAACATGGAAAAATATTAATAACAAGGTCAGTACATCATACTGGTACGGAAGGATCTATGTAGACCCTACCGATGAAAATCACCTCTGGGTTATGGGCGTATGGGTACAGGAATCGTTCGACGGCGGAAAGACATTCAGCCCTGTAAGAATGGAAGGAGTACATGTTGACCACCATGTATTATGGATCAACCCGGATAACACGGCTCACAGGTTGCTTGGGAACGACGGAGGACTGTATTTTACTACCGATGGTGGTGATAAATGGGTATTTGCAGGCAACCTGCCTATCGGACAGTATTACGATATTAGTACTGACAACAGCACTCCCTACCGTATTTACGGAGGATTACAGGATAACGGAGTATGGGGAGGCCCTTCAAGATCAGCTAACGGAAGGCCTGTTTCCAATTCCGATATAATAAATGTATCCGGTGGAGACGGATTCTATTCTGCAAATGAACCGGAAGAACAGGAAATAGTATACGGTGAATCACAATACGGAAATATTGTAAGGCTTGACCGCCGGACCGGAGAGAGAACAAGAATAAGACCCAGACCGGAATCAAAAGACGAAGAATACAGGTTTAACTGGAACACTCCGTTTTTTGTTTCCCGGCATTCACCTCACTCATTATATATAGGCGCGCAAAAAATACTGAAAAGCACAAACCGGGGTAAGTCATGGAAAGAAGTAAGCCCTGATCTAAGCAAAAACCTGAAGCTTGACACTATTCTCGTGATTGGTCAGAAGCCGGTACTCAAGCCTTATTGTACGATAACAACACTTGCCGAGTCGCCTCTAAGAAAAGGATTGATTTATGCCGGTACTGATGACGGCAATATTTACGTCACGTTAAATGACGGTGAGACATGGGAGAACCTGTCTGAAAACCTTCCTGCTCCTGCCGACAGGTTTATTACCAGGGTGATGCCATCCTCTCATAAGGAGGGAAGAATCTATACTGCATTCGGGAGATTTTACGAAGCGAATGTACTCTCACCTTACCTGTATGTCTCCGACGATTACGGAAAGACATGGAAAGATATCGGATGCAACCTGCAGGAAGAGGTTATAGTTAAAGGTCTTGCAGAGCATCACGATAATCCGGACCTGTTATTTGCAGGCGCACATAACGGACTGTTTGTTTCAATTGACGGGGGAGAATCATGGACAAGGATGCATGGAGACATGCCCTATGTGGCAATTGAAGATATTGAAATACACAAAAGAGAAAACAGCCTCATACTGGGAACTTACGGCAGGGGTCTGTGGATACAGGATAATATAGCATATCTGACAGGTTTGACCGTAGACAGCCTGAAGGAAGAACATCTGCTTTTCGACCCTGTTTACCTGGAAAGCGGACTATCGGCAGATTCTGTTTTCGAACCGGCTGAATACAATTTTATCGCACCCGAGCCTGACGAAGGGCTGAATATATATTATTATTTAAGGGAAGAGCCAAAACAAGGCTCAAGACATATGCCTGTGATCACAATTGAGAATACTGCAGGTGAAACAATTTTCACAAAAGAACTTGATCCTGTCAAGGGGTTCAACAGGATAGTATGGGCAGAGGGAAGTGATAACAGCGAATATCACATCAAACTGAAAACCAAAAAGAAAGAAAGCGTCAGGAGCTACAATCCATCAGGGATTTAAAAAAAAGCTCTTAATATTTAAAAATATGAGAGAAGAAAAGTAGCAATTTCTTCTCTCACACTTATTCTTAACTTTATCAATTCCGTTTATTTCTTCTTTTCACCAGGTTTTGAGAGCGAGTCTCTCATGTTTGTATCGGCCTCGATATTTTTATACCTGTAGTAATCCATAATACCTAGGTTACCTGACTTGAATGCACCTGCGATAGCCAGCGGCACTTCAACTTCAGCTTCAATAACCTTAGCCCTGGCCTCCTGTGCCTTTGCCTTCATCTCCTGTTCAAACGCTACAGCCATAGCTCTTCTCTCCTCTGCCTTAGCCTGGGCAATATTCTTATCTGCGTTTGCCTGATCGATCTGCAATACCGCGCCTATGTTTTTACCGATATCGATATCGGCTATATCGATAGATAGTATCTCAAAAGCAGTACCTGCATCAAGGCCTTTTTCAAGGACTACCTTCGAAATAAAGTCAGGGTTCTCAAGCACTTTTTTATGATTATCGGATGAGCCTATTGAAGACACTATGCCCTCTCCCACTCTGGCCAGAACTGTGTCTTCTCCTGCGCCACCCACCAGTTGTCTGATATTTGCCCTTACTGTAACCCTTGCCTTTGCGATAAGCTGTATTCCGTCTTTTGCCACGGCTGTTACAGGAGGAGTATCAATAACCTTGGGGTTTACCGACATTTGAACTGCTTCAAACACATCTCTTCCTGCAAGGTCTATAGCCGTAGCCATATTAAAGGGAAGATCAATATTTGCTTTAGCCGCCGAAACCAGGGCGTGCACAACCTGTGCCACACGTCCTCCGGCCAGAAAATGTGCTTCCAGATCATCTCTGTTCAGTTTAATTCCGGCTTTATCTCCTTCAATCATAGCCGCCACTATTACCGAAGGCGGAACCTTACGCCATCTCATGAAGATCAGCTGCAAAAGAGATATCCTTACTCCCGACACCAGTGCCTGAAACCATAGTCCTATTGGTATCAGGTAAAGCAACAGCCATAAAAGAATAATTACACCGACAATAATTACAATATACATTGTTACAGGATTCATATTATTTAGAGTTTAATGGTTTCACAATAATTTTATTACTTTCGATTTTTACAATCTCAACATCCGTATTCTGATCGATCAGTTTATCAAGTGCTTTTGCCTCGTAAAATTCTTCTCCGACCATTACCTTACCCATGGGATTCAGCCTTGTTATTGTCCTGCCTTTGTCTCCTGCCTTTATTTTTCCTTCTTCCCTTCTTACAAAATCGACCTTCCCGTCAATAGCCTTATCGAGCATCAGGCGCTTCCATGTTCCTGCTTTCAGCATAAACACCACAGAAACAGCTATCAGCGCTGCTGTTGATATCAGCACTATAATGCCTGCCTTCGGGCCTTCATAGTAAAAAGCCAGCACCACTCCTGTTACAATACTAACTGCACCTCCAATGCCTGCAACTGTAATTCCCGGTACTATCAGGAATTCAACCAGGAAAAGCAATATGCCCAGTATAACGAGAAAAATAACAATACCCAGAGATTCCATTTCACTTATTTTACTTCACATGTAAGATTCCTGTCATTCATATTAGCTCTCATCGACAATAATATTTTCTTCATACCTGACTTTACTTCGCAACTGCCCTTATGATGAGCTATAATTGCGCACTGTTCTGCCTGAACGGGGTCATGGCCACAAATCTCAACAAGTGATTCTATTACATGTTCAAATGTATTATAGTCGTCATTGTATAATATAAGGGTATACCTGTTTTCTCCTTTTATTATTCTTTTATGCGATAACGGCTTTTCTTTCATCCTGAATAAATATGTACGGGCCCTGACGCTGAGATTTACTTATCAAAATATAGTTCAAAAAGTTCTTTAGCTTTTTCCAGCGGGATCTCTTTCTTCCCCAAATATGACACAACCTTAGCTCCCTTTATCCCATTCCTGAATAGCAGGTCTGCATAAGCTGCAGCACTTTCAAAAGTAAGAAATTTTCCTATTAAATACACATACTCCTTACCGTCTGTCTCAAAAATATCATAAGCCTTCTTATCGGCCAGTCTTTCAATAAGCTTTTCATATTCATCATCAGCCTTCTTACTGCTTCTCAGGGCTTCCACCCTGTAAAGCAATGTCGGCGGGTCCGCCTGTTCCTCCTTTTCACTGTTTATGACAGTATCTGTATCAAACAGGCTTATATCCTTCCAAATGTTTTCCAGGTCAGAGGCTTTTTCAATGCTCACTCTCACTCCATCCATCAGCGCCAGAATAAATGCATCGCCAAAACCTTTTTGTCTCACTTTGATAAGAGCTTTGTTTGCATCTTCCCCCGATCTGAACAGGCCGATATAGTAAAAATTGATATCCGATCCTTCTGCCCTGTAGACAGAAACAGGACCCAGTCCTTTAAAAAAACCTGATTCTTTCGGATTTCTGAAGGCGGCAACCTGTATCCTGTATATCAATCCTTCAGGTAAATCAGGGTTAACAGGAATTTCCTCCTCTTCTTTATATTCCTCGCTGAACCACCCGAGAACAGGTTTTGTTACAGGTTTTGTTATTGTGTCCTCTGCGATAGTATCAGTCCGTATAATTATTGTATCAGGTCGATCTGCCTTATTTGCCGGCTGTTTTTTATGGTCCGGTCCGTCATCTGCCTTAATCTCTTTTAAAACAGGAACAGGCCTGTTATCATACCTTCCGGCTGCCAGAACCGAAGCTTCCCTGTATCTGGTGTCAGCCATCGCCTGATATTCAAAGCCCGCTTGTTCAAGAGATAATATTTTGGAACGAACAGTTTCTCTGTCATTTCCCGACAGCATATCAAGAGTTGCCCTGTACCTGTCTGCCATCCTAAGTACCGAATCAGCCATAAACTGATATTCCAGAGCCTCTCTGGCAGTCATGTAATATTTATCCTCCCTGTTATCATCAGTATTTTCAGCAACATTCACAAGGCTGTCAGCAATTTCATCTTCTGCAACCTCTATAATAACCGGATCAGGTATAGTATTATAGTTAATAGTATCCTTTACTAATATTGTACTGTCAATTACATGGTCCGGTTCTTTTTCCTTTTCCGGAGATAGTTCAGGCACTGTTAAGGCTCCTGTTTTTGCCTGGCATTCTGAAATAAGCTCCTCTATCTCAAGATCCTTTGTTTCTTTCTTCCTTGCTGTCTCCCGGAAAGTATTATATGCATCAATGGCTGCTTTAAAGTCAGCGTCCATCTGACAGGCCCGGCCAAGATAATACCAGACCTTGTACGGAACAGGTTTGATGGACGAGGAGTTCCTGATGGCTTTTTCAAGAATATCTCTCGCTTTTTCCGGATCCTGACTTAATTCAACCATACATGCACCCGTGTAATAACCATAAACAGGATCGGCGCTGAACCTGTGTGCCAGTAAGGAATAATGATTCAATGCAGTAGTGTAATCCCCCTGGCTGAATGCTTTTGCTGCCAGATTTCTGTCAGGATCTGTCTGTTGTTCCTGGGCCAGCCCCATGACACAAAAAAAACAAAGTAATGCCCCCGGCAATACAAGAAATTTACCCAGCCTGATATTCAACTTTCCGGTCTCCATAATTGTTGTTAATAACAATTGAGTGTTTTGTTTCTATAAACAATTCAAACTTCGTAAATTTACGTTTAATATAAAAATATAATAGTATTATGACAGAACTTAAGGAAGGGCAAAAAGCCCCTTTTTTTACTGGAACAGATCAAAACGGGAACCATGTAAAGCTTGATGATTTTAAGGGCAAAAAGCTTGTGTTGTACTTCTACCCGAAAGACAATACGCCAGGCTGCACAGATGAAGCGTGTAATCTGAGGGATAATTATACGGAACTGCTTGATAAAGGTTTTGCAGTTGTAGGAGTAAGCCCTGATTCGGATAAATCGCATATTAATTTTGCAGGCAGGCATAATCTTCCTTTTCCTTTGATCTCAGACACGGATAAAAAAATCCTTTCGGATTACGGAGCCTGGGGGGAGAAAAAAATGTACGGGAAAGCCTTTATGGGTGTTTTGCGTACCACGTTTATTATAGATGAGGAAGGGAATATAGAAAAAATCATTAAAAAGGTAGATACCAAACAACATACTGATCAGATATTTAAATTATACCTATAATAACCAACCAGCTAACTATATAGTATGAGTAACGAAAAGAAAGATACCAACAAGGAAAAACTCAAGGCCCTGGAGATCACCATGGGTAAGATTGAAAAAGATTTTGGTAAGGGAACCATAATGAAACTCGGCGACCAGCCCATTCTGGATGTGCCGGTTATAAATACCGGTTCTTTGGGACTTGATATTGCTCTTGGCATAGGAGGGCTTCCCCGGGGGAGGGTTATCGAGATATACGGACCTGAAGCTTCAGGAAAAACGACCCTGGCAATACACGCTATTGCCGAAGCTCAGAAAAAAGGAGGGATTGCAGCAATTGTTGATGCTGAACATGCATTCGACCGTTTCTATGCAGAAAAGCTTGACGTCGATATAGAAAACCTGCTGATCTCACAACCTGACAACGGAGAACAGGCGCTGGAAGTAGCCGATCATCTTATCAGGTCAGGCGCACTGGATATTGTTGTTATCGATTCAGTTGCCGCATTAACGCCTAAAGCAGAAATAGAGGGAGAAATGGGGGACTCTAAAATGGGCCTTCAGGCCAGGCTCATGTCGCAGGCGCTGCGCAAACTTACTGCGAACATCAGTAAGACTCATACCTGCTGTATATTTATAAACCAACTCAGGGAAAAGATAGGAGTAATGTTCGGTAACCCTGAAACAACGACAGGCGGTAATGCTCTTAAGTTTTACGCTTCGGTACGGCTCGACATACGGCGAATAAGCCAGATAAAGGAAGGTGAAGATGTGATTGGCAGCAGAACAAGGGTCAAAGTGGTAAAAAATAAACTTGCACCACCATTCAAAAAAGCCGAATTTGACATAATGTATGGTGAGGGAATAAGCCGTACAGGAGAGATCATAGATATGGGTATTGATCTTAATATAATCGGGAAGAGCGGATCATGGTTCAGCTATGGGGATACCAAGCTGGGACAGGGAAGAGAGGCAGTCAAACAAATATTAAATGACAACCCTGAACTGCTGGATGAGCTGAGCGGCAAAATAACGGAAGCACTTAAACCCAAAAAATAAGATATGAACCGTATTCATGTGATTGCAGTATCACTTACAGTGATGATGATGGTTTTTTCCTGCCGGTCCGGCATGGAAAATAAGGAACCTGCCTTTGACACTCAGCTAACCGAACAGGAAAAAGAGACAGGGCTGATGAGTCCTGAGATATTGTGGAAATTCAGAAGAATGGGCGCCATATGCCCCTCTCCTGACGGTAAAACAATACTGTTTACTCTTACCGATTACAACCTTGCTGATGAAGCAAGACGTACAAACATCTTTTCTGTTCCTGCAAATGGCGGAAACCCCGTTCAACTGACTGATAAAGGGGGCTATTCTCCCTCATGGATCATGGACGGGGAAAAGATTGCATATACTTCAGGAGGAAACCTCTGGCTTATGGATCCGGACGGATCAAAAAAGAAAAAAATAGATAATCTGGAGAACTTCGGAGACTATTCTGTTTCGCCCAAAGGTGATAAAATATATTTCACCCGCATGATAAAGCTGGATCAGACAGCCAGTGAAAAACATAACATGCCCCTGTCCGACATGAGAATAATAGACGACCTGATGTTCAGGCACTGGGACCACTGGCATAATTATTCTTACAACCATATTTTCATAGCATCGTTTGACGGTGAAACCGTATCGGATGAAAAAGATATCACGGAAGGAGAAAAATTTGAATATCCGGAAGGAATATGCTGGAGACCGGATGGCAAAATGATTGCCTATACATGTAAAAGACTCAGGGGGAAGGAATATGCTGTCAGTACCAATACCGATATTTTTCTTTATGATCTTGATAATGAAAAGACTGTTAATATCAGTGAAAGTAATAAAGGATTTGACCACTATCCTGTTTTCTCTCCCGATGGAACAAAGCTTGCATGGCAAAGCCAGGAAGAAGATGGCTATGAGTCCGACCTCGAAAGACTTTTTATTTATGACCTCTCAGACAAATCATTATCATGGCCGTCAAAAGGCTGGGACTATAATGTCGAAAATATTATCTGGACAGATGATGCAGCCGAAATATATTTTTCAAGCCCATACTGCGGAACCACACAGATATTTAAAATAAATATTAATTCGGGCGCCATTGATCAGGTAAGTAAAGGAAAATTTGATTTCAGCCCGGTAAGTGTGTCTGAAAAAACGGTCTTTGCAGGCGTACAGTCCATGTCAATGCCCTCTGAAATAGGCGCTATAAGTACTGAAACAGGTGAGATGAATCTCATCACCTCTGTGAATAAACATATTCTTGATCATATTGCTATGGGGGAAACAGAGGAAAGGTACATAAAGACAAAAGACGGAAAGGACCTGCAGATGTGGGTAATTTATCCTCCCGGTTTTGATCCGTCACAGAAATACCCTGCTCTTCTGTATTGTAAAGGAGGTCCGCAGGGACCGCTGGGACAAAGCTGGTCATACAGGTGGAATTACCAGATGATGGCTGCAAACGGTTATATTGTCGTCGCACCAAACAGACGCGGTAACTCCGGTTTCGGATCCGAATGGAGGGAGCAAATATCAGGCGATTACGGAGGAAAGAATATGCAGGACTACCTTGATGCCATTGATTATATGGCAGATGAGCCTTTCGTCGACAAGGACAGACTGGGTGCCGTAGGAGCAAGCTACGGCGGATATTCGGTGTATTACCTTGCCGGAATACATGAAGGCAGATTCAAGGCGCTTATATCTCATTGCGGTATGTTCAATCTTGAAAGCTGGTACGGATCTACAGAGGAATTATGGTTCCCTAATAAAGATTTAGGAGGACCGTACTGGGAAAATCCCGTTCCTCCCGGTTATAAATATTCGCCCCATCTGAATGTTGATAAATGGACAGCCCCCATTCTGATAATCGTCGGGGAACATGATTACCGCATACCTTACACACAGAGCATGGAAGCCTTCACGGCAGCACAGCTTAACGGGGTTCCAAGCAGGTTATTATTTTTTCATGATGAAACACATTTTGTGACAAAGCCACAGAATGCTGTGATATGGCAAAGGGAATTTTTTGAATGGCTGGACACCTATCTGAAATGAAAAAATGACGAAAGACGAAGGACAAACGGCGAACGGCTATAATACCTTAACAAATTAACAACTTAACGAATCAACGATTTTACATAATCCAGCTTTCTTTCATCATCGAGTTCGCCGTCTATCCAGTGGATCTTAATCCCTCTGCGTTCCATTCTCCTGAACCAGGTCATCTGTCTTTTTGCAAACCTGTGAATAGCCGTTTCAAGGCCTTTTTTCATTTCTTCATAGCTTAGCCTGCCGTTCAAATAATAAGTAATATGCCTGTATTCTAATCCGTAATAGACAAGATCATCCTCTGTCACCCCGCTTTTCAGTAATGACCTGACCTCTTCAATCATGCCTGAATCAAGTCTTGATCCGAGCCTTGAGCTTATCCGCCTCCTTCTCTCTTCCCTTTCAAACCTGATCCCCAGAATAAGAGGCTTTATCTGTGGAAAATCTTCTGTATCTTCTCCCTGCTTAAGATAATATTCTTCTATTTCAATTGCTCTTATTGCCCTTTTCCTGTTATCCGTATCAGTCTTGTTATGCAAGGTCCTGTACGTGCCTAATATTTGAGTTAACTCCTGAAGTGATTTATCAGCAAGTTCACCCCTCAATTGCTGGTTTACAGGCACTCTGATAAGTTTATAACCGCTTATGATACTGTCAAGATACATTCCGGAACCACCGCATACAACGGGTAAAATATTTCTTTTTTTAAGATTACGGTATACATCGAGGAAATCACGCTGATATTCAAATACATTATACCTGTAACCCGGATCAACAATATCTATCATATGAAATGGTATTCTTTTACCCTCAACCATATAATCATTATAATCCTTTCCTGTACCGATATCCATCCTGCGGTATACCTGACGCGAATCAGCACTGATAACTTCCCCTCCTGTTTTTGAAGCAAGCATTGCAGCAAAGCCTGTTTTCCCCGATGCTGTTGGTCCGGTAATTACTATTATATCATATATCCCTGCCGGCATAGTCTGCTAATGTTTGCCTAAAAATAGTTAATTTTACTGCTTTGAAAAAAACTCATATTATGATGATCGACCTGCAGATGCTTGCCCACAGGCTGAAACATATAATTGTCAATCCTGTAAAAGCATGGGAAATAATAAAAAGGGAAAACAGATCAACCGGTACAGTGCACATCTCATTTCTTATGCCTTTACTTATCCTGATATCCCTGTCGGCCTTTGCAGGCTCACTGATATATAACCCGAGCGGATTATCGGTTCTATATCCCATTATCCTGGCGCTTAAGCAGTTCTTATGTTTCTACCTTACAGTACTTATATCCTCATGGATTCTGAATGAGTTGTCCGTTGCATTTGTAAGTAAAAAGGATTATTCATTTAATTTCAAGCTTATAGTCTATTCATTGAGTCCGCTGTACCTCACCGTACTGGTAACAAGATTCCTTCCCGACCTGTCAATCCTTAACATCCTGGGATTTTACGGAGCATATATAATGTACTCCGGTCTTAATACTATTGAAAACCTTGCCGGGAAAAGCTTATTAAGATACTTTATTATAGCTTTGCTTACTGTAATGATATCTTACCTGACAATAAGCTGGATAACCCGCTCACTGCTCGAAGGTATATATTTTGCTTTTGCCGGAAGTATATGAAAAAGGACAACAATAAAATAATGATAAGGAATAAGAAGGCATCCCATGATTACTTCTTTATTGATACTTTCATCACAGGTATTAAGCTTACCGGTACTGAGATAAAATCCATAAGAGAAGGTAAAGCCAGTCTTGTCGACTCATACTGCAGGTTCAGGAACGGTGAATTGTATGTCAGGGGTATGAATATCCCGGAGTATTACTGGGGTAATATAAATAATCACGAACCAGGCAGGGAAAGGAAACTTTTACTTCACAGGAAAGAATTAAGAAAACTGGAACGAAAGATAAAGGAAAGCGGGCTTACTATCATAATGACAAAATTATTTATAAACGAGAGAGGTCTGGCGAAAGCTGAAATAGCACTTGCCCGGGGCAAAAAAGAATATGACAAAAGAGAAGTGCTGAAAAAGAAAGATGCCAAAAGAGAAATAGATAGAAAAATGAAAATATGATCATTCGGAAAGTGTTCGTGCAAGCTCAACGGGTATCTGTTCTTCTCCCCTGAATGCCACAATAAAAGCATCATTCACACCACATTCCTTAAGCTCGTTCAGATACACGGATGCCTCATCATATTTATTAAAGACCCCTGACTGATATTTAAACATATTCCCCGTCCTGAGTATTTTTATCCTGTATCTCAATTTACAATTTATACGATTCTCAAGTTCTTCCTTACTTAAATGCTCGGAAGAAATGGCTACCTGCACCCTGAATTCGACTTCAGCGACATGATCCTTTACTGTAATTGTATCATGTTTGACCGATTGATTTACAAAGGGCTCTTCCGGACCGGATCCTGATATACTGAGCACCTCTTCAACATCTGCATTCCTATCGAGCAGTATTAATACGGGTTCTGTCTCTTCTGTCCTTCTTTCATCACCGTTAATAATATAATCAATTCTGGCAGCCATCCTGAATGATCCCGTAAGTGATTCGTCAGCTTTGGCCAGATAGCTCACCGTAATAATATCTGTTTCAGGAATACTGACCCAGACAAAATTCACCTGGTTATTTTCCAGGTAAAAATCGGCGCCGGCTGTATTTCCCTTTCTTATATCGAATCCCTGAGGCAGGTCCTGATAAAGCCTGGCAAAACCGTCCATACCGGTATTTTTAACCTCAATTCTTACAGGGACATATTTGCCGGGAGGCCATTCCGGTTGCGTAATTATCCTTACCATACCTTCCTGTCCGCTGGTATTAACTCCCAGCAATACGGTCAGCACTATAAGAAATAAGTATCTCATCCCGTAAATATTACTTAAAAGTTCGGACTTAGCAGATACCTGGTATAGAAAGAGTCTATCAGTTCCACAGCCCCTTCGGCTGTGTCCGTTATACTAAAAAGGTCAAGATCTTCAGGCGATATATTAGCTTCTTTTTCAAGCATGGTTTGTTTTATCCAGTCTACAAGTCCTTTCCAGTAATCACTTCCTACCATTATTATCGGGAACTTTCCGATTTTTTTTGTCTGGATCAGGGTTATTGCTTCAAACAGCTCATCGAAGGTCCCGAATCCTCCCGGTAATACAATAAATCCCTGGGCATATTTCATGAACATCACTTTCCTGACAAAAAAATGATCGAATGTGATAAGCTTATCGGCATCAATATAATCATTTGCCTTTTGTTCGAAAGGAAGGTCAATATTTATTCCCACCGAACGTCCTTTTCCCCTTGAAGCTCCTTTGTTTGCTGCTTCCATTATACCCGGTCCGCCGCCTGTTATAACTCCATAGCCCATATTGGTTAGCTTGTATGCTATCTCTTCAGCCAGTTGGTAATATTTACTGTCAGGTTTTGTGCGGGCCGAACCGAAGAGTGACACACAAGGGCCTATCCTTGCCAGTTTTTCAAATCCTTCAACAAACTCTGATATTATTTTTAATACTCTCCATGAGTCCATTGAATGGATCTCATTCCATGTCTTGTTTTTGAAAGCCTCCTGTACGAGGTCTACTTGTTTTTCCATAATGGATAAAAATAATAAATAAAATCTTAATGTATCTGCTCTACATTAGTTATTCAGTTGTTCAGTTTTGCAGTTAACAGTTCTTTCTTCTCTCAGTACCCGGTTTCTGTGTCTTCTACTTACTACTTTACTGTTTTACTGTACTTCACCATTCTTCAGTTCCCTGGCAAGATACTTCCCTGTATAGCTTCCCCTGTGTCTTACCAGTTCTTCCGGTGTTCCCGAAAAGATTATTTCACCTCCGTTCCTGCCACCTTCCTTACCCATATCAATAATATAATCCGCTACTTTGATAACGTCCATATTATGTTCTATCACCATAACAGTATTACCTCTGTCAATAAGCCTGTTAAGTACACAGAGAAGAACCCTGACGTCTTCAAAATGCAGGCCTGTTGTAGGCTCATCCAGGATATAAAGTGTCCTGCCTGTATCCTTTCTGGCCAGTTCAGAAGCCAGTTTTACCCGTTGAGATTCTCCTCCGGACAGGGTTGTTGAGGGTTGTCCCAGTCTTATATAGCCCAGTCCGACATCCTGCAGGGTCTTAAGTTTCTTATAAATGGATGGTATATTCTCGAACATTTTGACAGAGGAATTAATAGTCATATCAAGAACATCGCTGATTGAGCGTCCTTTATACTTAACTTCAAGTGTTTCCCGGTTATATCTTTTCCCATTACATTCAGTGCACAGTACATGCACATCAGGAAGGAAATTCATTTCAATGGTCTTAAGTCCGGCTCCCTGGCAGCCTTCACACCTGCCTCCTTTTACATTGAATGAGAACCTGCTTGCTTTAAATCCCCTGATTTTTGATTCGGTTGTCTGCTCGAACAGTTTCCTTATATCGGTAAAGACTCCAGTATATGTAGCAGGGTTCGACCTTGGTGTTCTGCCGATAGGATTCTGGTCTACTTCTATTACCTTATCTATATTTTCTATGCCTTCAATCCTGTCATACGGCAGGGCCGGTTTCTCCGACCTGTGCAGTATAGAAGACAGAGCCGGGTGCAATGTCTGATTAATGAGTGATGACTTTCCGCTTCCCGAAACACCTGTAACGCAGATAAAAGTACCGAGAGGAAAAGAGAGGTTAACATTTTTCAGGTTATGACCTCTGGCTCCTGTTATTTTAAGAATCTTTCCATTCCCTGTCCTTCTTTTTTGCGGGATCTCAATGCTTTTCTTACCTGAAAGGTACAGGCCTGTAAGTGATTCTGACCTGCTTATTTGTTCCGGGCTGCCTTCGGCCACCAGTGATCCTCCGTTTCTTCCGGCTTTAGGTCCCATATCTACAATATGATCAGCCGACATTACCATCTCACGGTCATGTTCCACTACTATCACAGAGTTCCCGCTATCTCTCAATTGTTTAAGCGAAGATATCAGGCGTCTGTTATCTTTCTGGTGCAGGCCTATACTAGGTTCATCAAGTATATATAGTACATTAACAAGGCGTGAGCCGATCTGTGTAGCCAGTCTTATTCTCTGGCTTTCTCCTCCTGATAATGTCGCCGCCCCTCTGTTAAGGGAAAGATAGTCCAGCCCGACATTAAGGAGAAAGCCAATACGGGATCTTATTTCTTTCAGTATCTCTCCGGCAATTTTCTTCTGTCTCTCATTCAGTTTGTTTCCAAGGGTCTCAATAAAGGATGCAAGTTCCCTTATATCCATAGAAGCCAGCTCTCCTATATTTTTATCACCTATTCTGAAATACAGTGCTTCCTTTTTCAGCCTGCTTCCGTTACATTCAGGGCAGGTTTTATAATATATATAACTGGTTTTTGTACGGTTAGCCTCCCTGTTTCCGTTTATAGATTCCTGATTGCCAACATAATTAATTACTCCCTCAAAAGTCATAAAGTAGTTAGATGTCAAGCCCAAAGGGGTATTGGATAACTTCAATACCTCATCAGAGCCATACAGTATGGTATTCATGGCTTCGCCGGGTATTTCCCTGACCGGGGTATCCAGGCTGAAACCGTATTTTTCGGCAATTGCCTCCAGTTGCCAGAATATCCACATATTCCTGTACTTACCCAAAGGCTCTATACCTCCTTTCCTGATACTAAGGTTCCTGTCGGGTATTATCCTTTTTACATCCACTTCACTGACCACACCCAGTCCGTTACACACAGGGCATGCTCCCTGGGGAGAATTAAAAGAAAAGGTATGCGGTGCAGGTTCATTATATGATATACCTGTGGTCGGACACATAAGATACCTGCTGAAATATACCGGTTCACCGTCAACTTTGTCCAGGACCATCATTACTCCCTCGCCCTGATCAAGAGAGAACAGTACTGACTCCCGGAGTCGTTTGTCATTCACCTTCGAGGGTATCAGTTTATCAACAAGAACCTCAATATAATGATTTTTATAGCGGTCAAGTTTCATCCCCTGTTCCAGTTCACGTATCTCACCGTTAATCCTTACATTCAGGAATCCCTTTCTTCTGAGCTGTTCGAATAGTTCCTTATAGTGTCCCTTTCTGCCCTTAATCACAGGAGCCAGAAAAAAGACCTTCTCTGATCCGTATTTTTCTTTTATGAGTTCTATTATCCGGTCATCGGTATATCTGACCATTTTCTCACCGGTCATATAGGAATAAGCGTCTGCTGCCCTTGCATACAACAGTCTCAGGTAATCATATATTTCTGTTATTGTCCCTACTGTAGACCTCGGGTTCTTATTTGTCGTTTTCTGCTCAATGGAAATTACCGGGCTGAGTCCTGTGATCTTGTCGACATCAGGTCGTTCCATCCCCCCGATGAATTGTCTTGCATAAGCAGAAAAGGTTTCGAGGTATCTTCTCTGCCCCTCGGCGTAAATAGTATCAAAAGCCAGTGATGATTTTCCACTGCCGCTTAATCCTGTTATCACAACCAGCTTATCCCTTGGGATAGTAACATCAATATTTTTAAGGTTATGTACTCTGGCGCCATTAACCGTTATATAGTCTTCATATATTCTGTCCTTATTCTTCGTCATTTTTCGTAGGCTCCTGTACGTGCTCCTTCGGCAGGTATTTTTATCATATATGTCTTGCCCGGATTATTCTTCAGGTATGGTTGCCTCAGCCAGGGATTAAATGACTTCAGAATTTTATAATTAGTCCCGAAAAACGCAGCGAAGGCGGCAAAACTGCTTACTGCCGTATCTACCTTAACTTCCGTGTAATCTACCGGGGGGTACAGGTGTTCTTCAGGAATATCAAAACCGTACTTTACCGGTTCGCTGAATATTGTTTTAAATGAAAGTATCCTGAACAGATATCTTGATGTTTCTTCAGGAAGAAGGAGATCATAATAATTGTTCTGGTCCTGTATATCAATAAGACGGTCAACCCCGTTTGATCCCCTGTTATATGAAGCTGCGACCATGGTCCAGTTTCCGTATTTCTCAAATGATTTCAGAAAATATTTACAGGCTGCTTCAGTTGATTTTTCAAGGTGATATCTCTCATCCACCTCATTATCTATTTCAAGCCCGTATTCCCTGCCTGTAGGCTTCATAAACTGCCAGAAGCCTGTTGCCCCTGCGGGGGAAACAGCATTTGAGAGGTTACTCTCAGCTACAGCAAGATATTTAAAATCATCAGGGACAGAATACTTTTCAAGTATAGGTTCTATAACCGGAAAATACCTGTGAGATCTTTTTAATAAAAGTAAGGTAGAAGAATGAAAATAAGCATTGGAGTTCAGTTCCCTGTCAAGGCTTTCACGGGTATCAAAATTTTCAAGCGGCACTCTTTCACCTGCAAAATATAACGAATCGGGTAAGTTAAATGATATTACACGCTGAACATCCTGCCGTTCATTATAATCCTTATTATCAAATACCTGATCCCTGTCCTGTATCAGTCCTATAAACAGAATAACCATTGTTGCCGCACCTATTCCCGCAAGAATTCTCAGAATCAGTTTATTAGTCATATATCATCCTTTTATCATAATAACATCAGTAATCATATCCGGGTATATGTATAACTCTTCAGAGGATATACATTTAACAGAATGCAAAGTTAATGTTTTTGCATACACGTCGTAAAAGGAGAAAAGTTTTAGCTGTATGTTTTTCAGAATCTGAACTGCATTCCGGAGAAAATGCCAAATGTATACGGATTTCCTGAGCCCAGGTCTCCTCCCGTATTAAGAAAATATCTTACCTGCGGTTCAAGGTTAAAAGAAAATCTTTCATTGAGATTATATTCCATGCTCATACCAAGTGAACTGGACAGCAGAAGATTATCGACCCCTTCGGTAGAGCCGATAAGTACTTTTGCTCCATTCTCGCTTACAGCCCAGGCCTGATTACCTACCAGGAAGTTATAGGCCATACCTCCAAGTATATTGAAATCCACTTTTCTGTCAATCACCTTATATTTTAATAATACGGGAATTTCAAGGTATTCAAAATTCTGTCTGATCTGGTTCCCGAACGGGGTAAGATCAGATTTCACCGGATCGAAGTTATCTACACTATAATAGCTGTCAATCCTGTCGCCTGACGCATCGGCAAGATATATATTGTTATTGGTTGAATTAACAGTACCTGAACTGGTTATAACGCCAAAAAGTGTTCCGCCTTTTGTCCCTGCAAATGGACGGAAACCTGAATATGAATTAACGCCATTAACCTGGCGGCCCAGTGATGAATAATAAAGTCCGGTCTGTATGCTTAGCCTGTTACTCATTCTGTAGCCGACAGTAAGCCCCCCTGTATAGGATAAAACGGCATTTTCATTTCCGGGAACCTGGCTCAATGCGACATTGGCCGCTTTAAGGTTCGGAGAGAGATATGTCGGAGATACCTTAGCTTCCATCTCCCATCTTTTATCTACTTTGCCCCTGCCGACATGCTCTACAGTGATCATCTCAGATACCAGTACCACGGAAGGGCTCCTGCCTGTTCTGACTTCATTTGGAGGATGAGAATATCTGAGTGAATTATCATCAACCCTGTCTGAAAGATTAACTGTTTGGCTTACAAACACTCCGGCAGGTGAGTCATTAAGAATAAAATTATCGTCTATTTCTCTTTTTGCAACCTGCGCTGTATATAAACCGTCCTGTATTCCCTTTTCGTATTTTTGATCATCAACCACAATATTGATCAGTGAAGCATCAAAAAGGGTTGAAAGGAAATTCCCGGATGACTGAGCCTGTTGGTCCGGGTTAATATTTAAGACAGTTGAGGTAATATAATAAGCCATTGCGCCAAGAGATGTCAGCAAGGCTATGCCTGCTGCCAGCCTTATTAAAATGCCCTTGTTTCTTCTTTTTTTGATAAAAGGCTCGATATTTTCCCATACCGATTCCGGGGGAAGTATTTCTGTTGTCTTTAATCCGTCCCTGAATAAAACATCAATATGTGAACTGCTCTTAACCATTCATCCGTTTCTTTATACCAAGTTGTATTTCAACTTTCTTTTGAAGTATGCCTCTTGCTCTTGACAGGTTTGACTTGGACGTGCCTTCAGATATACTGAGCATCTTTGCAATCTCCTTATGTGAATATCCTTCCAGTGCATACAGGTTAAAAACCATCCTGTAATGCGGTGGCAATTCCATAATAAGGTTCAGCAAATCTTCAGATTCCATTGTTGCCACTTCGTCAGCTACCAGTTCAGGCAGAGAATCATTACCGTATCCCGCCTCATCAACCTTGTTCAGATAATACCTGTTACGGTGTTTTTCCAACGCTGTATTAACTACGATACGCCTTATCCATCCTTCAAAAGAACCATTTCCGCTGAAAGTATGCAGGTTTGTAAATATCTTTATGAAACTTTCCTGCAAAACATCCTGTGCCTCTTCATAGGAACCTGAATATTGCAGGCTTACGCCATAAAGCTTCGCAGCGTACCTCCTGTAAAGCAATTCCTGATCACGCTTGTTACCGGTCAGGCAGCCTCTGATTATTTTTTTCAGTTCCGGCAATTTATTCTCGCTTTAGGAGTATAAATATAAAAATAAATTATCAGAACCGGAAAACGTACCTGCTACACTTCCACCAAAAATATAGATGAATAAGCAGCCGTTTAGGTTGCGTGCTGACTAAAGTAATCCCGGAATAATGGAATAATGGAATAATGGAATAATGGAATATTGGAATATTGGAATATTGGAATAATGGAATATTGGAATAATGGAATATTGGAATAATGAGTCCACTTTTCAACTTCTTTCAGCCTTTAATGCCTCTACAAATGTATTACCTCGTCATAAGCTGCAGCGGCAGCCTCCATTATTGCCTCTGACATAGTAGGATGAGGATGAACTGATTTCATTATCTCATGGCCTGTGGTCTCAAGCCTGCGGGCTACTACTATCTCTGCTATCATCTCCGTCACTCCTGCGCCTATCATATGCGCTCCCAGCAATTCGCCGTATTTCGCATCGAATATCAGCTTCACGAATCCGTCCTTTGCTCCTTCTGCTGAAGCCTTTCCGCTTGCAGTGTACGGGAATTTGCCCACTCTGATCTCATAACCGTTCTCCCTTGCTTTCTCTTCTGTAAATCCTACGGATGCCACTTCTGGCATTGTATATGTACAGGCAGGAATATTATTATAGTCAAGCGGCTTAACAGACTGACCTGCAATTTTCTCAACACATATTATTCCTTCAGCCGAGGCCACATGCGCAAGTGCAGGACCGTGAACAATATCGCCTATTGCATAAACGCCTTCCACATCAGTCCTGTAGAATTCATCAACTATGATCTTTCCTTTTTCGGTTTTTACACCTGCCTCCTCCAGACCGATGCCTTCAATATTGGATGACACGCCTACTGCCGAAAGTACTATATCTGCCTCAATCTCTTCCATTCCCTTCCTGGTCTTTACACTGGCAACACATTTATTACCCTTTATATCAACGGATTCCACACTGGATCCCGTAAGAACCTTAATACCGGCTTTTTTAAACGAGCGTTCAAGCTGTTTCGAGACCTCAGCGTCTTCATTAGGGACAACTGCCGGAAGGAATTCAACCAATGTAACTTTTGTCCCTATCGAGTTATAGAAATGTGCAAACTCGCTCCCTATTGCACCTGATCCCATAACTATTATAGATTCAGGCTGTTCTTTCAGCATCAGGGCCTCGCGGTATCCGATTATTTTCTTTCCGTCAATCTTTATGCCAGGCAGTTCACGTGACCGTGCTCCTGTAGCAAGAATAATATGACCGGCCTCAAACTCTTTTAATCCCTCTGCAGTTTCAACCTCCACCACACCTTTAGCCTTAAGTCTGCCGAAGCCCTTAATAAGCTCAATCTTATTCTTTCTTAAAAGAAACTGAATGCCCTTACTCATACCGTCGGCAACCGACCTGCTCCTCTCAACCATCCCTGGAAGATCGGCTTTTGCCCCGCCTTCAACCATCACTCCATAATCGGCAGCATGTCTGACCAGATCAAAAACCTTAGCACTCTTCAGAAGCGATTTGGTAGGAATGCAACCCCAGTTCAGGCAAATACCCCCGGTTTCTGCCTTTTCAATAACTGCAACATTCATCTTAAGCTGAGCAGCCCTTATCGCTGCTACATAACCTCCTGGTCCGGAGCCTATAACTATTACATCGTATTTCATAATATGTTTTTACTTGTTAAATATTCTTCTTTACTGGAATGATGGAGGATTGGAGTACTGGAATACTGGAGTACTGGAGTACTGGAGTACTGGAGTACTGGAATGATGGAGGATTGGAGTACTGGAGTACTGGAGTACTGGAGTACTGGAGTACTGGAGTACTGGAGTACTGGAAAGTTGTATTCCATTGTTCCATTGTTCCATTGTTCCATTGTTCCATTGTTCCATCGTTCCATCATTCCATCATTCCATCATTCCATCATTCCATCATTCCATCATTCCATTGTTCCATTCTTCCATTATTCCATTCTTCCATCATTCCATTCTTCCTTTTATCTTTATCAGCCTGCATACTATCCATAACAACACAAGAGTAAATATTACCGTTGCACCCGTAGGGATATTAAGATACCATGAAGCTATCAGTCCTGACAGCATCCCCAGAAAACCCGTTACCACGGAAATTACGATCACCTTATTGAATTTTTTTGTAAAAAGCAGTGCAATATTCGGCGGTATCGTTAAAAGCGACAATACCAGCACTACACCTGCAATGCGTATATTTAATACTATCACAAGCGATACCAGTACTATTAAAAGATATTTGAATATATCGACCTTTGATGAGAATGTTCTGGCGTATCCTTCATCGAAAGCAATGTAAAGTATCAGGCGATAGTATCTTAAGAAAAACGCCAGAATAATCACCGACAGGATTGCCAGCGCTATCAGGTCGGCAGAGTGTATTGTAAGGATACTGCCAAAAAGATAGGACATGAGATCAGGCGTATATCCAGGTGTAAGGTATACAAAAATAATTCCCACAGCCATACCAAAGGCCCATAGAAACCCTATTGCAGAATCCTCGCTCACCTTTTGCCTGGATGCAAGGTATTGTATCCCCAGGGCCGATAATACACCGAACAGGGCTGCGCCGAGTACCGGATTTATTCCTATAAAATACGCGAGTCCTATGCCTCCGAAGCTGGAATGTGTTATACCCCCTGAAAGAAAGACCATTTTTCTGGAAACGATATATGAACCGGCTATACCTGCCGTAATACTACCAAAAAGTATGGCCAGGATACTTCTTGTAAGGAAATCATATTCAAAAAAGGATTCCAGCATATTAATGCGTTTTTAATACTGTATGAGGAACATCTCCGTGAGCAATCAACTGAATGGGGCAATCATATAATTTAAGCTGCTCGGTAGTTATCCTGCCTGAATCATGAAAATGCAGTCTCCGGTTCACACAGGCAAAGCTCTTGACAAAAGCCGAAATGGTACCGACATCATGCGACACCATCATTATTGTAACTGATTTATTCAGCTCTTTAAGCTTATCATAGAATCCCTGTTCAAAGCTTGTATCGACAAAGTTGCCAGGCTCATCCAGGAGTAATAATCCTGGCGATCCTATCAGTGCCCTGCACAGGTAAACCCTCTGTAATTCGCCCCCCGAAAGGTTACTAAGCGACCTGCCGGCAAGGTGCAATATCCCAAGCTCATCGAGCACCTTATCTGCCCTGTCCCTGTCTTCACGGCTCATCCTTGCACTGCTGCCCTTCACTATCATCAATCCTGAAAGAACAACATCCCTGACTGAGACAGGAAAATTACTGTCTCCCTCAGCTATCTGAGGCAGGTATCCGATCTCTTTTTTCTTAATTTTATTATAATTGAAAATGATTTCCCCCGATTCCGGTTTTACCAATCCGAGAATTATTTTCAGAAGTGTGGTCTTACCGCCCCCGTTTGGCCCGATCACACCTATAAAATCGCCTTCTCTGATCTGCAGATTAACATTCTCGAGAACACGTTTCCCGTTATATAATGCATTTACTTTCTTCAGTTCTATTAATATGGACATATAAGCATACTTATTTTGTTCCTGCAATCCTTTCCGCTATTTCCCTGACTGCTCCAACCCAGTCATTACTAAGCGGATCAATAACAACAGTTATGGCGCCGATCTCTTTTGCAATTGTTTCGGCATTTTTCCTGTCAAACTCCCTTTGAACAAAAACAGCCCTTATGTTCTTCTCCCTGCCCGTATCAATGAATTTCTTCAGTTCCGAAGGAGAAGGTTCCTTGCCTTCTGCCTCCACAGCTATCTGTTCCAGTCCGTAATCAAGCGCGAAGTAAGAGAGAGAAGGGTGAAATATCATAAAAGAGAGATTGAGGCTATCGGGTAATATTTCCCTGACATACCTGTCTGTTTCCGTAATCAGACTGTCAAGCTTCAGATAATTATTATTAAACAATACGGAATCCCCGGGCATGTTCTCAATCAGGAAATTTCTGATATCGGAAGCTATTAGTTTTGCACGCGCAGGAGATATCCAGAAATGAGGATCGACACCTGTATAATGAGTTATATCACCATGCCTGTGACTCCCCGCAGAAATAAGATCCTGTGATCCGGCGAGCTGCAGCAGGCTGATATCCTTATTAAGGCCGAGTATTCTGTCCATCCAGGCCATCTCAAACCCAAGGTAACCGTCAATAATCATCATTTTTGAGTCGCTTACCGATTTTATGACGGCCGGTGAAGGTTCATAGGTAGCGGGGCTTGCACCGGGCGGTACTATTACATTTATCTCATAGTCTTTGCCTGCGACGGCCGACACAAAAAACCTGAAAGGTTCAATGCTTACAGTTATCACCTCCCTGCCGGTATGTTCCTTTGACCCGGTACAACCGGATATCATTATCAGGCTTACCAGTATTATCGATATACGTTTCATTCCTGTTGGTTTAATAAGCAAATTTAACATATAAATATTATAACAATACAATTAATCAAGTGTTGTAAATAAATATCGGATAAGTTACATTTGGATTGTCAATTTTCCATTTGGATTGTCTATTTTCGCTGATATGATAAAGATGAGTTCCGTAGGAGATATCCTGGTATCTGTTGTATCAAACGATACTGATAAGATACTGTTCCTGCATAATACCAGGCATGAGGAAACAGCAGTAAAAATCATGAAGGAAGGATTCAGGTTCGAGGAACAGCTTACATACTCATCCGACAGAATAAATCCGTCTGACAGTGTCGAAATAAACTATTTCCTTGTTGAGAGGAAAGAATACGGTAAATTCACTATAGTTCTTGAAATAGACAAAAGCCTGTTTAGGAAATACAACTACCTCGCCGAAAAATCAGATATCAGCTTTGAGGAATTAATAAGTATTACTATTCCCTCTCTCAGTGATAACGATGAATTTATCTATACTCTCGACCCGCATTATATAAAAGGTTACCTCGATAGTGCTACAGGCAGGTTTCACGCTAACAAAACCTTCGATCCTTCATATGAATCACCTGTCTACGTCGAAAACTTCAACCGCCTGAAAGGACAAAAATGAACATTTAGAATGTTAATTTATCTTAAAATCCCTAATTACCTGACCCTAAAAAATTTATCTTTGAGATTAACTTATTAAATTACCATCAGGTTAAAACAAACAGTATCCCTATGAAAATAACTCTTAAATCACTTGTACCGGCCCTGTTAATGCTATTCGCAGGGTCAGCTATCAGCCTGGGACAGGCTAAATACCAGAGCCCGGGAGAAATAAACTCGGATCTCGAAAAATTGAACAAGGAATTTCCGGGTATCAGTAGTCTTGAGACTATAGGAAAAACTTATTCCGGAAAAGAGATTAAAGTTCTGACAATAGGAACAGGAGAAACAGGAAGTAAACCTGCCATTGCAATTATAGGCGGAACAGACGGGAGGTATCTTGCCGGAAGGGAAATCAGTCTCGGATTCGCCGGCAAATTGCTCGGGAATTCAGGCAATGAAGAAATAAACCGGCTTCTGGAAAAGGTAACATTCTATGTTATCCCGGATGCCAATCCAGATGCAGCATCCGCTTTCTTTTCAAAACCTGTTTATGAAAGAACGGTTAATTCAAACCCTACCGACAATGACCGTGATTTCAGGGTAGATGAAGATCATTGTGAAGATCTGAATAATGACGGATATATTACCATGATGAGGATTAAGGATCCTACCGGTGACTATATTACTGATCCTGGTGATGAACGGCTAATGAGAAAAGCCGATCCTGCAAAAGGAGAAACAGGATCATGGTACCTTTACAGCGAAGGGACAGATAATGATAAGGACGGTAGTTACAATGAAGATGGTCAGGGTGGTGTGAATTTCAATAATAATTTCAGCTTCGGATATAAAGAATTCGGAAGGAATGCCGGCATAAATGCTGTTTCTGAAAATGAGACAATGGCGCTTGCCGACTTCCTGTATGAACATTTTAACATTTTCGCAGTTTTCTCTTTTGGTCCGCAGGATAATCTGGGACAGGCACTTAAGCCCTCAAGGCAATCTCAGCAAGAGGTACAGGTACAGCCTGACCCGCAACAGTGGCGGAGGAGATCAAGAAAGGTCACAAGCATTTTCCCTGAAGACAGCGACCTTAATACTCTTTTGTCGGGGAAATACCTTGAACATACAGGTTACAGCGGATCCCCCGGATTCGAACGCGAACCCGGTAATTTTATGGAATGGGCATATTACCATTACGGAAGATACAGCTACTCAACGCCGGGTTGGTGGATTGAACCGGAGAAAGGAGTATCAGCAGAAGCAGCATTTCTGAAATATGCTTCCGAAAATACTGATGATGATGTATTTATCGACTGGCAGAAAATCGATCATCCCGACTTCCCCGGTAAAACAGTGGAGGTAGGAGGAATCAGACCTTTCGCATTATATAATCCTCCGGAAAATAAACTCGAAGAGATCATTGAATCTAATTATCAGTTTCTTATTGATGCAGCCTCCTTGCATCCCGAACCTGAATTACTGGATCTGAAAACTGAAAAACTCGACAAAGACCTGTTCAGGGTAACAGTAACCCTTCATAATAAAGGAGTATTTGCAACCACAAGCCAGATGGGAGAGATGGTTAAATGGATGAGAAAAATGAGAGTAGAGTTAAAGTCGGGCTCCGAATTCAGCCTGTCCGGCGGAAAAAAGATCATTATAGATGACAGACTCAGGGGAGATGAATCGCGCGAATACAGATGGCTTATCAGGGGTAAGGGAGAGTTTACGATATCAGCCGGAGCCGTTAACTGCGGGATAGACGAGATAAATTTTACACTCAGGTAAAACAAAAAAATATCAGACATGTATAGTATAAGAAGCTTAGTAATCATTATATCTTCACTCCTGCTAACCCTGCCATTGAAGGCACAGGAGGACGAAAGGTTTTTCAAGGCTGCAGGAACACCTGCCAATCCCAAAGTTCAGGTCAGTTGGAACAAATATCTTACATATTCAGGGATAAAAGACCTTGCAGGCAGGCTTGCCAAAGCCTATCCTGATCTTGTTAAGGTTGAATCCGCAGGTAAATCTTATGAAGGACGTGATCTTATTACACTAATAATAACCAACCATAAAAATCAGGACCCCGGTCATAAACCGGGCTATTATATCGACGGTAATATACACTCGAATGAAATACAGGGAACGGAAATGGCCTTATATGCTGCCTGGTACCTGGCGGAGATGTATGATGAAAATGATTTTATCAGGGAGTTGCTTGATGACAAGGTCTTCTATATTATCCCTACTATCAATCCCGATGCCAGGGAAAATTTCATGCATGAAGCCAATACCGGCAGTTCTCCCCGTTCAGGAATGGTGCCAAGGGATGATGACCGTGACGGCCTGGTCGATGAGGATGGTTTCGACGATATAAATAATGACGGCATCATATCTATGATGCGCCGTAAAAATCCTTATGGGAATTTCAGGGAAGACCCGGCCGACCCGAGGCAGATGATACAGGTAGCTGATGGAGAAGCCGGTGAATACGAAATGCTTGGTTATGAAGGCATAGATAATGATGGCGACGGGGAAGTCAATGAAGACAGGCAGGGCAGTTATGACCCTAATCGTGACTGGGGCTATAGCTGGGAACCGGATTATGTTCAGCGTGGTGCCGATAAATATCCGTTCAGCTTCCCTGAGAACAGGGCTGTACGCGATTTTGCCCTTAAACACCGCAATATCACCGGGGCACAGTCATATCATAATTCCGGAGGGATGATCTTAAGGGGGCCGTCTATTGAGAACGGCGGATCGGAAGTATATACCAGGGAAGATGAACAGGTGATAAATACCATAGGGAAGATGGGTGAGACAATAATACCGGGATACCGTTTACTCACTATCTGGAAGGACATGTATACAGTTTATGGTGGTGAAATTGACTGGTGGTACGGATTCATGGGTACTTTTGTATACTCGAACGAGCTGTGGACCAGCCACCTTATGTTCCATAACGACGACATGGACAATTATAAGTTCGATAAGTTCCTGCTTTTTGAAGATGCCTTTATACCCTGGAAGGAATACGATCATCCCGTTTACGGCAAAGTAGAGATAGGAGGTTTTAACAAAAATTTCGGAAGGATACACCCCGGTTTCCTGCTGGAGTCTGACGCCCACCGTAACACTGCCTTCTGCCTCTATCATGCCTCCCAGACACCCAAACTCGTGGTAAGGGATATTAAGGTAGAAGATCTGCAGGGTTCGCTTAAACAGGTAACAGCTACTGTGGCAAACCTGAGAATGATGCCTACCCATTCAGGGCAAAACATAAGATATAAAATAGACCCTCCTGATTATATTTATCTTGACGGCGGAGAGGTTGTTGCAGGTATGTTAGTACTTGACAGGGACAATAATGTATGCGAAGAACAGGTTCGTAATCCCGAACGTATCGAAGTTGAAAATATACCGGGTAAAGGAGAGGTAACCGTAAGATGGATTGTTAAAGAAGGCAGCAGGTTTACCGTACGTGTTGAAAGTGTGAAAGGAGGATATACTTCAGGGTCGAACTAACTCCTGAAAGTTAAAAAAGTTGAAAGTAAGTTCAGAATGAGACTAACGGCAAACGACAAACGGCGAAAGAATAAGTAACCGTTTGTCGTTCATCGTTTGTCATTAATCGTGTTTACAAAGCACCTGCATCATAGGCTACTTCACCGTGAAGCGCCTGATCAATGCCTATTTCTTCTTCCTGTTCGGTTGTTCTGACAGGGGTAATCAGATTGATAACCCAAAGCATCAGGTAGGTAAAAGCAAACGCATATACTGCTGCTCCCAAAACCGAAATAAGCTCTTTGAGGAAAAAGCCGGCATTACCCTCAATCAGGCCGCTCTGTCCGTTGATATGTGAAAATGCGAAGACACCAAGTAGTATAGTCCCTATCATACCACCTATGCCGTGTACACCCCATACATCAAGTGCATCATCCCATCCAAGCCTGTTTTTCATTTGTACGGCAAGATAACATAATCCGCCTGCTGCTATACCGATTATTATAGCTGCCCAGAGAGGAACAAATCCTGCTGCCGGTGTTATTGTTGCAAGGCCCGCAACGGCTCCGGTAAGCAGTCCTACAAATTTTGGCTGGCCTTCTTTTATCCATTCTATTACCAACCATGTTATTGCAGCAAATGAGGCAGCAACATCAGTATTCAGGAAAGCCAGAGTTGATATTGCATCGGCATCTAACTCACTTCCGGCATTAAACCCGTACCACCCGAACCACAGTAATCCCGTACCGATGGCAACCAGAGGTATGCTGTTGGGAGGAGAGTTGGTGTCGCGCCTTTTGCCAACATAAAAGACAGATGCCAGAGCAGCAAAGCCTGCTGAGGTATGTACCACAATACCGCCGGCAAAGTCCACAACACCCCACTCGGCTAGTAATCCGCCACCCCAGACCATATGTACAAACGGGTAATATACAAATATCTGCCACAGGATCAAGAATATAAGATAAGCCTTGAATGTTACTCTGTTAACAAATGCACCTGTTATAAGCGCAGGAGTAATAATGGCAAACATCATCTGGTAAGCAACAAAAATATAAACAGGGTATTTCCCGTTGCTGAAAGCCTGGTCAAATGACATCCCTTTCAGGAAAGCCAGGTCCAGATTACCTATAAAGCTGCCCTCTCCGCCGCTGAAGCACAGAGAATAACCAATAATGACCCACATTATTGTTGTTATCCCCAGAGATACGAACGTCTGTACCATTATACCAAGTATATTCCTCTTGCTGGCCAGGCCTCCGTAAAAAAATGCCAGGCCCGGGGTCATAAGCATCACCAGGCTGGTACATAGAATCATAAAAGTTGTTGATCCGGTGTCAAACATAATTATAAGATTTAAGTTTAGTTATTATAATGACGATTAGAATGAAACTCCGAATATTATGAAAATATTCCCGGCTTCAGGGTTAGTTATTAATGAGCCTGATACGGGCAGATTAAACCTGTCGCTTATCTGCAGTTCGTGTGATACTGTCAGTCCAAGGTTAATCAGCCCTGCGCTCTCCTGTCCGTAAAACCCGGCAGGTTCACCAATATCAGTACCGGGATTATCAAGAGAAAATCCGGCGAAAACATCCATGCCGGTTCCCCTGATATCAGCCGAATAGCCTATCTCAAGATATTTAGACATGACTATCTTATCAACAGGGACCATTGCGCCTCCCTGTTCTTCATACTTCCTTGCATCAGCCCCCCATACATTCATGGCAAACAACACACTGACGGGGAAAGACTCTGTTCCGTTAAAACCAAGAGAGGCCTCAATAACATGACCTGTCTGATCCGCACCAGCATCTATCTCTTCCCAGTCGGTTCTGTAATTAAAATACTTATAGCTGTCAAGAGTCTCATCAGGGAAGAAATAATCAGTCACTGTCAGGGTGAACATCTCTTTTACCGTATATGATAAATAAAGATCGGCTTCCTGACCGGTCTGAGCACCGCTCAGGGAGTATGCTCCCCAGGCACCAAAAGCAAAAGCATGATCATCAGTGCCGAATCCTATCTCGACATACGGCTGAATACTCGGGGATGATCCTCCGAGGTTAATTCCACGCCAGATATATCTGCTGTACAGGTCAACCCCAATACTAAAGGGACTTTCTTTTTCTTCATCCTGCCCGAACAGGTTATTTCCGGCAATAATGAATAACATGATAATGGCTAAAAATCTGGTTACTTTATTCATAAGTGATATATTTTATACAAAAAATATTGAATTACCCGTTTAATATTCATCCTCTGCTGACCGTTAAAACTTATCTATATGAGTCCGTAACAATCAGAACATAAATGTACAGACAGCATATTCTGCCGGCAATCAGTAATTATTCTGCTAATTGAGTGGGGAATTTTTCTATCTCTTATAGGTAAATATACCTATCATATAACAAAATCGGGAACAAGCTGATTATAAGACAGACCAAAGACAAACGACTAAAGGCTAACGGATATATTCCTGATTTGCCGTTCGTCTTTGGTCGTTAGCCCTAAAGCTTGTCGAAGGGTTTGTCTCTGTTATCTTCAATGGTAATATTGCAGCGCAATAGAGGAACTAATAACTAATCAAGTCAGATCGATCTTAACCAGTTTGTTTTTTATGGCGTATTTCACAAGCTCGACCGAGGATTTAAGCTTGAGTTTCTGAAGTATATTAGTCTTATGTGAATCCACTGTGCGTATGCTTATAAAAAGACGGGCAGCTATTTCCTTATTTGTCAATCCTTCAACCACCAATGTCACTATCTCTCTCTCCCGTTTAGTCAGACTTGGTATGCTCTCTGTCTTTTCGTCTGTCTTCATTTTCATTATAACAGAGTTAATGATCGTATCCGAGATGTCCCTGTTATAATACCTGCCCCCTTCACTTATTACCTTTATTGCTTCAAGCAATTCTTTAATACTGGTCTCTTTCGGCAGGTATCCGCTGGCACCTGCACTCAGAGCCTTAACAATGAATTCTTCCCTGGTATGCATTGACAGTATAAGAATTTTTATATCATCATAGCGGCTTGTTATATCAGATGTAATATCAATCCCGGAAATATCAGGTAATGAGATATCTGTAATTATTATATCCGGCCTTTTCTGTTCCAGCAGATCATACAGATCCCGTCCGTTCCCCACCTCGCCGATAATCTCAATATTTTCTTCATCGGAAAGGACATGTTTAACTCCATCCCTGAACATACGGTGATCATCCAAAAGAACTATTCTGATCTTATCCATTATTATCTATAGGTACTTTTATTGAAATATATGTCCCTGCATTGATTTCTGAAATAATCTTAACTTCACCGTTGAGTAGTAATACTCTTTCTTTAATGTTTGATATTCCGTTACCACAAAAATGCATTTCATTATTGTACTCAAATCCTTTTCCCTTATCTGAAATATTCAGATAAATAAATTTATCATCCCTTCTGAATTCCAGTATTGCATTTTCTGCTTCAGAATGTTTTATTATATTATTTATAGCTTCCTGGCTTATCCTGTAAAGATATGTGTTAATTTTTTCATTTCTCAGTGTTTCACCGTGGTAGTTGCTTTTGAAAACGATCTCTATGCCCGAATTCTCAGTGACTTCCCTGCAAAGGTTTCTCAGGGTTTCAATCAATCCCAGTTGATCGAGCTCGGCAGGCATAAGATCATCCGATATCCTTCTGATCTCGTCTATAACGTTAGCAATAAGCACCTGAACCTCTTCCATCAGCTTTACTGACCTTTCAGGATCGATATCATCCTTTCGTTCGAGACGCATTTTAATTGCAAGTATTGACTGAGCCAGGCCATCATGCAGTTCTCTTGAAAGCCTGAGCCTTTCCAGTTCCTGTCCGTCAATCATGGAACTGAGTCTCATGTTTCTCTCAAGCTGAAGATTCCCGGTTTGTTCCTTGATTTTAGCAGACATCTCATTAAATGCCGTTACAAGGCTTGCCAGTTCATCCCTGCTTTTTATATTTTCTACTCTTACATCATAGTTACCCTCTGTAATTTTATTTGCAGCGGCTTTAAGCTTTATTATCGGTAAGCTAATTCTTCTTGCAATGATATATACAATGGCAAATAATAATAACATCATCAGGGTTGCCAGGTACAATATATTCAAACCCATCGAATGCACAGGTATCATTGCTTCTTTTTCATCGATCTCGACCAGTATGGCCCAATCCAGGTCCGGGATATCAACTTTACTGTAGGAGCTTAAAACCGAAATATCCCTGTAGTCCTTAACGAAACTTGTACCTGTAATTCCCTGAAAGGCCATGACAGCCGCCTCTGAACGCACTTCTGTTCTGAATACAGAATTATTCTGAAAGCGGGAGGTGCTTCTCATAAGGAAGTCGCTTCCTACAAGATACGATTCGCCTGATTCTCCAAGGCCATTATGCGGATTATTCTCATACATAATACTGTTTATGGCATCAACATTAATCTCCATAGCCACCATACCGTATTTTTCTCCCGAATGATATTTTACCGGGGAGCCAATATAAACAGCGGGCACATTTGCACTTGTATCAAGCTTATAATCTTCAAGATACGTATTACCGGTCAATGCTATTTTCTGACAGAGGTTTTTGACAGGCAATTCATTAACCGGTTTAAAATAAGTCTCTACCGTATCAGATTGTTTCATACTGATTATGACAGCATTGCTGTCGGGGCTTACAGCATAAAACCTTGTATAGTAATTACCTGAATTGAAATGTTTCTTCAGGAATTTTTTATACTCCTCATTAATAAGTGTTTTCTTTAAGTCATCGCTAACAAGGGCATTTCCGGCATAGCCCAGAATATTCATTACATCTTCCGATTCCGATACCATACTGATATCCCTTAACCGCTCATCAAAAAACCTTTCTATCCTGTATTTCTTCTCAATCCTGACAGAGGTAAGCTGATTAAATGTCCTCTTAACCAGTGCATCCTTAAACCTGAAATAGGAATATGAACCACCTATTATTACCGTTAAAATATTTAATAAAAGGAAGTAGCCTATCAGCTTTGACACGATTGAATTTATTCGCTTCATGAGGCCGGCTCAATTGAATAACAAAAGAAACCATTCCTGTCCATTTTCACAAATATCATGATATTTTGTTCAGCATGAGGGTTTGTATGTTTGAGTAGAGCATAGCGCTAAGCGCATAGCAATGTGCTTCCAAAGGGAAGAACAACCCACAATTCTACAAATTAACTAATTAACCTTAACAACTTAACGAATAAACAACTCAACAAACAATAAAACCTTTTTCCTTTTGTTGCCTGTCCTGAGCCTTTGTTATCATTGAAGAATAATATTGTATCGCGCAATCACGGATTATCATATATCAAGTTACGACACATTTGGTGCAATTCTGCAATACAAATTCATTTTTGTACCACCTTATTAAATACTCAGAGCAACGTTTCATATGTATTTATTTAAGTCTGTCACCCAAAAGATTATACTTAAATCAACTAATCCGGTAAAAAGCCCACACCTTAAAAAAACAGTTCTGCTATAACAGGATTACTGCTATCATCCAACGATTCAAATACACGCAGATATTTTTCTTTATTCGCTGTATTTTTAGTATTAATATCCGGGCTGTTAACATTATTAATCCCTTTCCGAAAGTCAGAAGCATTTACATAAGTAATTATTGAATTATCATCACTCTCTCCTCTCACACAGGTTCTCAGATATGCAGGACTGACAAAACATATATCGTCATAAAGAGGTTTGTTTAACGTCAACCCGTAAGTACAACACTCCGAATCATTCTTGTTATATATACTAAAAAATCCCTCTGTCTGATATGAGTAGACTGTCATTATATAATCTTCCAAAAACTTAACAGCTGATATAACCTCAAATTCAACAAGCCTTTCATATGCTCCAAAGTCATATTTCTGATTCATTATCTCAAAATCATCTGCACTAATGGTTTTCTTTCCTTTGGTAAAAATTGCATGTTTACAGTCACCCTTATTAATATCGTAAATAACAATATCATTTGTCGGCCCCTGCTGGAAAATTATATTACCCTTTGGATTTACAGCAAATGGGATGGATGTAATAAGCCAGTTACATTGAGATGAAGGTAAAAACGACTTAAGCACAGACCCGTTATGATCAATTATGGTTAAGGCTTCCTTTTCCGGAGAAGTATGTAAGATAATACTTTTATCATTAATTATTTTAAACTTGTTTGCAACAACAGAAAGAGGGATTGATCTAAGGTAAGTACCATCTTCTAAGCTATATACATGTATCATCTTAAAATCAAGTATGTATATTGAATTACAGGAATTGTTTATATCAAAATCATAAACACCCTGATATTCTTCCGGTCCCTGACCTCTTATTCCAACCTTCATTATAAATTTTCCGGTTTTTCCGAATACAAAAAGATCTTTCTCTTCAGAGGAAATATATAATCTGTCATCTCTTCTTACCACTTTTGATACCTGGCTTATCAGGCATTCAGACTTTGTTTCAAGCGGTACTAGATTATATTCTTTAAGTAAAGAGGACAATTGAATTAGTGTATCCTGATTACGGTCAGGCGGGCATAAATCAATCAACCCTTCATCTTTAGGATTAGAACATGATGCAAGCAGTATATATATAATAAACAGAACATTAAACTGATTTCGTAATATTTTGTTCACGCTCATTTTTTTAATAAAATTAAATCTACTGACTTTGTGCTTACATTATGCTCCGTTTATCAGTTACACCCTTCAACAATTCCTTTAAACCAGTTTCTCAATCCTTTTCAATAACCTTCTCCTGTTTTCTGTAAAGGTACCAGTACGCCAGCGGGATAAAGTATAAGCTCACGACAGTTCCCAGGCTCATACCTCCTATAACAGTAAGGGCAAGAGGTTTCTGTAGTTCCGATCCTATATCTGTCCCGAACAGGAATGGCATCATAGCCAGTATGGTCGTAAGGCTGGTCATGATTATAGGTTTAAGACGTCTTGCACCTCCCTCATATATTGCCTCTTTCAGTCCCATCCCCGAACGCCGCAGGTAATTGATCGTATCTATTTTCAGGATAGAATCGTTTATTATTATACCCGCCATTACTATAATTCCGATCATTGACATCAGGTTTATTGTACCTCCAAATATCCATAACAGCAGTAATGCCCCTGCGATGTCTATCGGTATCTCCAGCAGTACTACGAAAGGCAGTTTAAGCGATTCGAACTGAGAAGCAAGGATAAAATAAAGCAGTAATACAGAAATAAGGATAATAAATATCATCTCGCGAAATATCTGCTGTCCTGAAATAACAGAGCCTGAAAAACGCACGCTGATATCGTTCTCCTGAGTTACAACAGACCTTATCTCAGCAGTCAGTCTTTCGGGCGATTTGGTTTCTATATTCATGTTCAGGGGTACGTATTCGCCAAACATATCTCCTTTGATATATTTATACCCATGTTCTCTTTCAACCTTCACAAGGTTTCGTACAGGCACCTCTTCTCCTCTGGTGTTCCTTACAAAACTACCGGTAATAATATTATTTATATATTGACGGTCTTCGGCAAGCACAATAGGTAATATCTCGTGCGAGGCTCTCAACTCGCCTGCCTGGTTGCTGTTGAAAGCAGTCTTAAGCCTGTTGTATAAAACCTGAGGATTTACATCATACAACAAAAGCTTCTCCCGGTCAACAGTTACAAGAACCTTTTCGCCCGTAGGCGGCGCGGTTATCATTGACCCGGGCCACCTGTCATTAAGAGCTGCCCTCACCCTTTCGGCTTTATCAAGCGAAGGAACCCTGTCTTCCGACAACAGGCTGAGATGGACAACAAGACTGGCTTCAGTAGCCGAGAATATCTTCTCAAAGACATTTTCCTGTGGCATAATATTCAGCGACGCCCCGGGCCACGCCTCCGAAACATAACTGTCAATCCACTCTTTAAGAACATTATAAGTCTGATACCTGTCAGCCTTAAGGTATATTTTTGACTGTGTATATGTCTGGTCATAATCGCGGTTAAATACAAAATCCTGTTCTCCGACAAAATTATTTGACTGCAGGATCATATCGCTGCATGATGAAATAATTTCCAGTACCCTTGCAGCATTTTCATTAACATCAATATTCTCGTTCCAGTCGATAACGACAAGCATCTCGTCCTGTTTTACTGCCGGCAACCGCTCTTTTTCCATGGTCGAAAAAAGGAATATACTAACCAGTATCAATAATAAAAAGAGTATAAGCACTGAATGCTTGTATCTGAAGAATAATTTCATCCCTCCTTCATATTTCCCTTCCATGTTTTTTATGGATATTCTTTTCACAAATCTTGTGAGTGCTCCTTCCTTCTTATTCTTATAAAACTGCCTGAACAATGTGGGAAGAAGCATAATGGAAACGGCAAAAGAGACGAACAGGCCTATTGATATCGCAACGGCCTGGTCATAGAACAGGGCCCCTGCTATTCCGCTGAGAAAAATAAGAGGAATAAACACGGCACATGTAGTAAGTATTGACGATAATAACGGACGTATAACCTCATTGGTACCCTTTATGCACGCTTCGGAAACCGGCAGGCCCCTGTTCATGTACTGTGTTATATTATCGGTTACTATTATTGAATTGTCTATCATCATACCTACCCCGAGGATAAGTCCTGAAAGAGAAATGATATTTATCGAAAGGCCCACAAGGTGGAAGAATAATATACTAATAAGCACTGATGCAGGTATACTGAGGCCTATCAGCCATGGCGAGCGCCCGTCGCGAAGGAAAAAAAACATTACAAGGAAAGCTATCGACCCGCCAACCAGGAGGCTCAACTTAAGGTTCGACATTGAGAAATCAAGTATTCTTGTCTGGTCCTGGGATATCCCGAATTCTATCTCAGGATAATCATCCGTAAAAATCTTTACCAGTTCGTTGAGGTTCTCTTCAAGATCTGACATCCTGGCTGTCGCCTTCTTAATTATGGCAAGTGATACCGAACGTTTATCCCCGTTCAGATACATTCCTGTCAGCCGGCTTTGTCTGAGCCCTACCTTTGCCACATCCTTAAGCTGAACAAGCTTATCGCCCGCCCTCAGGTATATATCAGCCACATCGTCAACTGTTTTCAGATATGAGCTAAACTCCAGGTTATAAAGGTATTTACCATCCCTGACCAGCAAGCTACCGATATTAAGGTTATTCCTTTCAATGGCATTACGGATATCATCTTCGCTTAGACCCATGCTTCCGGCCTTTTCAATATCAGGCTCGATATATATCTCTTCCTTTATCTGTCCTGTCAGGTCGGCTATCGCCACCTCAGGCAACTGCTCTATCCTCTTTTTAATTACCGTTTCGGAAAATTTGCTTAACTGATTGAATTGTTCTTCAGCATACTGCTCGCCTGAAAGGCTCAGGTTAAGCAGAAAAACAGGTATATCCGTAGCGCTGGCTTTAATGATCCTCGGTCTTTCCATATCTGCCGGGAGATAGTTCATACTGCCGTCAATCTTTTCATTCACTTCCATGAATGCCAGGTCGATATCGGTGCCATATTCGAATTTAAGCAGGATAAGTGCGCTGCCGTTACGCGACTCGGATTCTATATCATCCAGTCCCGGCACCTGCAGCAGGTTACGCCTGAGAATGCTGACTGTCGTATTCTCTATTTCCCTTGCCGAGTTATCAGGGCGCGAAACAGCTACGGTTATTTCGGGTATATCAATATCAGGCATTAACGACACCGGCAGCCGTCCCGATGAAACAACGCCCAGCATAATAATGGCCACAAAGCTCATTATTACTGCTACAGGTCGGTGTATTAGGAATTTTACCATTTAATAATGTTGAATCGTTTAATCGTTGAATCGTTAAGTTGTTAAGTTGTTAAGACTCAAAACTGTTTATTGAAAAAGCACAGAGCATGGCGCAAAGCGCATAGCAAAAAAATTCTTTGACACTTCTTCTCTTGTAATACCAAATCCATTACTCCAGCATTGCTCGGTTCCATCATTCCATCATTCCAATATTCCATCATTCCAATATTCCATTCTTCATTTGCTGCCCGTAGTTTGTTCAGGGCGACAATTCATAAACACCGGAAGAAAGAACACCAAGCCTATTATACTGAATATCAACCCTCCAATAGTACCGGCAGCCAGGGAAAACCAGAACCGTTCATCCTTACCTGCCAGAAGAAAAGGCGACAGTCCTATAATAGTCGACAATATAGTCAGGAAAATAGGTATAACTTTGGCATTATATGCCTTGATATACAATTTTAGTTTTGTCAGTACATTTCTTTTCTTTTTAAAGTTATTATAATCGTTTACTATATACAATGCCGAGTTAACCACCAGTCCGGCAAGTAAAAGCATAGCAGCCAGTACTCCTTCGTCAGGGCGTATACTGAAGACATGAAAGGTCAGGAACACTCCGATAAATGAGAAAGGGATAAGGCTGATAACCACCAGTGGCTGTGCCAGTGATTCAAGTAATATGGCACATATAAAATATATAATAAGTATCACCAGAAATATCAGGTAGAAATTACTCTCCTGCTCTCCCCACGAATACCTGTAACCTGACCTGTCTGCTGAATAACCCAGAGGCAGGATCGCTTTTGTTTCCTTAATGTTCCTGTCAAGTATGATTCTTCCAAGCTCATAATTACCTATAAAATCATACATCACCATCATTATATACTGCTGATCTTCCCTTGTTATAATATTATCGGTGACATCCTTCCTGATATCGGAAAAATCCCTGAGCTTTACATAAACACCACCGGGTGTTATCACAGGGCTGTTCAGGACTGTCCAGTAATCGTATTCATCGCTTTGCCGTGCCTGTATGGTCATAGGCGCCATAAAGTCATTCACATAGGGGTATAGTGAAGGGTTTCCCGCCCTGGAATACTTTCGTATCTCGGAAAATGCAAAGGTCAGGTCCGAATTATTATTTGCCAGGAAGGCTGCATCAAGGTTCAGCCTGTTTCGTGTTACCTTCTTATTGTAGTAGCGCTCCCCGCTACCCATGATATATACTTCCTGTATACGGGGGTGCTCAAGCAGTCTTGCCTTAAGGTCTTCGGCATATCCCATAAGCTCGTCATAATTATATCCTTTAAGGACTACTGTCCACTGCCCGCTTATATAATCACTCCCCACCTGGTTTGAAAAGGCTCTGCCTACTCCCGATACCGTAACATGGTATGAGCCGATGCCCATCATAAAGTCTTCTATTCTGATCTTGAGTATATACGGAAATATGCCGTTTTCTATCTCAGGATCGAAGGTAATGGTCATGTTAGCTGTCTCCTCATCATATATACTCGTGGTAAACATTTCAATCTCGTCATAAGCTGCCAGCATGTTTTCCACTCTTTTACATATATCATTGAGATGCTCTATTGTCAGTCCTTCCTGGCTTCTCCCTATCCTCACATTCAGGGTGGTGCGTACCTCATCATCACCACTACCGTAATAGTAATAGCCGAATGAGGATGATATCTTATCGGCAAACAGCCGAAGGCTGCCACCAAAAATCTTTTCGATCACCGGGCGTATATCCTGGTTAAACTTTTTGGCTCCTATCGTCTTATTATAAAATTCCTGGAAAGGGGTCAGCTCCTTTTCCTGAACAGGAGAGCCATAATATGATATATCTTCCTCAACCGGTAATTTTTCCGGGATAAGGAATAAAGGAAGCCCGAAAGCCAGTATTGCTATAATGATCAAAACAGCCCTGTATTTTATACCGAGTTTAATATATCCCGAATAAAACGAGCTTATACGCACTGTGATCCTTTTACGTCTTATGATCTTCGCGGTCTTTCTTACAGGCAAGGGTATCTTATCAAGTAATGAGGGGATAAAGAACAGCGCTACAGCCAGGGATACTATAAGATTTACAATAACAACGGCAGCAAAGTCAGCCAGTTTGACCTTTGATTCTTCATCAAGGAAAAATATTACAGACAGCGCCCCGACAGTGGTTAGTGTCGCAGCCATAATAGCCAGAAAAACCAGCTTGTTCTTATGATGCCTCATATGATCGGTCATCACAATGGTATTGTCAATGATAATACCGAAGGATACTGTTATTCCTGCAAGCGAATAAAGGTGCAGCTCAAGTTTCAGCAGATAATAAAATATAAGGGCTACCGCCAGATTGGCTATCAGGCTTATCGTTATTATTGCCAGGTAACGCATCTCCCTGCTTATTATGAAAACAAACAGCAACAGCAGTATTACCGAAGCAATCGTACGATACAGTATCTTTGTCAGTTCCTCTTTCAGTGTTATTGTTGCGTCATAGCTGATCCTGGTACTGTATCCGGGTGGTAATGTTGCAGAAACGGTCTCCATCACTTTTTTTACATCATCGGCAACCTTTATATTATTCACGTTTTTTTCCGCACTTATCACCATATTGATGGTATTCAGGCCGTTTATCCTGTAATACGTTCTTGCATCCTGCTCCAGTAGCCTTACTGTTGCTATATCTCCGAGGTGAACTACCCTGCTGTCACATTTAGCTACAGGAATATCCGACCAGTTAACATGGTTCCCGTTATTACCCTTTAAGGTCAGATATGTTCTTATTTCATTACCATAGATATCTGCCTCAAGTGCCGATCCAAGCTCTTCTTCCAGGAGGTAATCACTTATCGCCTGTCTTATTGTATATGCCGACAAGCCATATGTCTGTATCATATCCTGATCATATACCAGTTCCCATTCAAGATTACTGGCTCCGTACACATTAATATCGTACACTCCCTCAACTACAGCCAGTCTGGATTTAATCTTCTCCTCAGCCATCTTTTGAATATAAGACGGACTGGCTGTACCGTTTATCTGGTAAACAAGGATATCGGTACCAGTATCGTTGTCAGGCATGGACATCCTTACAATGGGATATGATATTTCAGGCGGCAGCTTATGTCTGGCGTCCCTCAGCAATGATGCCACTTCAAATCTTTTCTCCTGCAGGTCTGTTTTCCCGTCGAATTCAATTCGTATATAACCCGATCCGTTTTGTGTGGAGGAAGTAATCTTCTGTACTCCCGGCACTGTCGATACTACTCCTTCCAGCACAGATGTTACCTCCTGCTCGATGACCCTTGAAGGAGCCAGGGGCCATGACCATGAAACGGTCATCTCAGGCAAATAACGGGTCGGATTGAGCTGAAGAGACAGTACAGGTATAACGGCAATACCTATAATGATCAGTAATACAAAAATTATATTTATCGTGAATGAAGAAAAGGCCTTTTTATGTGATCCGTTTTTCACTTGTCTTCTTCGGTAACTACGGTTTCATGGGCAAGGTTAACATTTCCCTTGTATATCACCAGGTCCCCTTCCTCAAGGCCCTCGGAGACAGAGAAAGAGTCTGAGTTCTCAAATTCGGTCGTGACATACTTCCATATCGCCAGGCTGTCTTCACGAACAAACACCACATCACGGCCCTGACGTATAACAAGAGCCTCCTTGGGTATCACAAGACGGTTTTCAACCGGCTTGCGTATCAGTATTTTCACGTTCATCCCTTCAAGGAGGCGTCCTCCGTTCATAAGCTCGGCCCTGATCTTCACCATGCCGTTCTCATCGACCATAGGATTGATCTTTGTTATATGTCCTGTATATTCATTACCGTCACTTATAAAAGGAATGATATTTACCGGCATACCCTCATCAATGAATCCGTATTCCGATTCCAGTACAGGAAATTCCACCTCGATAACCGTATTATCTATGATCTTGCACAGGCCGTCGGTATAAATACCGGACGGATTCCATTCCTTGGCCTCCAGGTTTGCCACAGCTCCGTCTATCGGGGCGTAGATCCTTGTATGTCTCAGGTTATATTCTGCTTCGCGCAGGCCTGTTTCCGCATCCATCATACCGCTCCTGATCTTGCTCATTCTTTTCATCTCTTCGCTCAGGTCACAGGTATCTGTAGTTCCATGGAAAGTGATAAGATCATCCTTGAATTCGATCATAGCCTTTTCAAGCTGTTGTTTTGCTTTTTCATATTGTATACGATAGTTAAAATCCTCCAACTCGGCCAGGAGCTGACCTTTCATTATCAGGTCTCCGTTCTTTACATGTATTTTCTCAATAGTGCCTTCTACCCTGAAAGGAACATTTGCGATACTTTTTGCATATACTTTACCATTTGAGACCAGTTCATGATAGAAGATTGATCTTTTAAGCTCTACGGTCGATACCACAACGGCATCCCTTACTGATGACCGTCTGGCCATCTCCTCAAGGTTATTTTCTTCCTGTGTCTTACATGAAGAAAGTAAGACAATAAACAATAATACTGCCACTCCGGGAAAAGAATATTTCATAAAGTTGGTTTTATCGGATCATAAAAAATACTATCTAAGATACTATCAATAAATGTCTTTCCAAAAGCCATAAATCACATGAAGATCCGTCTGCACAGACATCGGTTGAAAAACAATATGAAAGATACAAAAAAAGGAAGAAAGGAAGAATTGATTGATGAAATAAACTGCGGGAATACCGTAACGATGGGAAAGACAATCCAGTCGGCAATTGGCAGTCCACAGTCCGCAATTCCCAATCGGCAGTAAATTACCCGCAAGGCTGGATATCCAATTTTTAACATGAGTTAGATAAAAGTCCGCAGTCGACAATCTCCAGTCCACAATGTTGATTCGTGTATTAGTATATTGGGTTAGCCATCTTCTTTACTACTCACTGTCCCACAGCGTGACCCATGTCACACTGCGTACACTGTGGTGAAATGAATTTGTTGAAAAGTTGAATCGTGTAATCCATAACTCAATATCCATTATACATGTTCCACAAGAAGTATTAATACTAGAATATATTATAAAAGGAGAATTAAAAATACCACTACTATCCATAGAATAATTATTAAAAGGACTGTATGAAATAAGATTTTCAGGTAGATTTAATGAACTTTTAATATTTGACTCAACTAATGATCTAATATCTCTAATCGTATTTCTTTCTTCCATGGTTTGACATGAACAGGCTAACGCTAAACTGATAAAAACTACTGATTTATATATCTATATGGATTCTGATTCTCATTTTATTGAAAAAGATAAGCTTTAACAATATAACCGGTTTTGTTATCGTAAGAGTATAGAACGCTATCGTTATCAGTTATGCCAAACATATTAATATATCTGTCAAGAACCAGATTTCTAATGGGATTTCCATTCCAATCATATATAAATATGTACCTTCCTCTGTTCCAATACTCTTCATTTCTATAGTGTCCTGAAAATAAAAGGTAAATATATTTTTCAGTTACCACACCTGAAATAAATGCTTTCCTTGACTCTTTTGTTTTAGACATGTAAAAATGATCTGGATTTCTCCCAACTTCAAATACAGGATTAAAACTATATGGTCCCATAATAGCTTTACTGTCGCCATTACTAATATCAAAAATCTCAATAACATCTGTGTATCTGTATGGAAGCACAGCCTTATCTCCCGGTGGTCTAACATAAATATAGGAAGTAAATGCATCCTTAAAAGCAGAAAGAGGTATATCATTCTGTATATCAGGAAATACGCCTAATTCCCTAATAATCTCCTCTGAATATAAATCAACTTCTGAAATTTTTGTGTCTGTATTTTCATCTCCAACAATCCAGATGATTGAATCAGAGATAAAGTCCATTCTATAGTATTGATTTGTAAAAGAAATCATTTCTAATGGAATTTTTGGTTCTTCTGAAACTATATCCTTTAAATCATAAATCAATATTTTTCGCATCGTAAGATCAAATACCCAAAGTTGTTTTTTATAGATCCCAGCCCACCAAGCACCAATCGATTCATTTGGGCCCCTTCCCTTTGGCAAAAATCCTTCAGAAAAACTATTTGAATTAAAATTATAAGTATAAAAGAAAGAATCCCCTAAACCTATATTAAAAATGATTAATACTGAATCAATAAAATAAAATGAGGCGGGCGTGTATTCAACAAAATTTGTTAATGTAATACTATCTACAGTCGTAAATTCTCTGAAATCATATATATCATTACTAACACTAAAATTCGAATCATTGCATGAAGAAATAATAATTAATAAAAAGATAGCCACCCATAATTTAACCCTAACTAAAAAATTAAATATAAACCTTACAATTTTTTTTTGTTGTATTAGGTTTACACCAGTTTGTGTTACTTCTTTAAACTTATATCGTACATACATTCTGAAAACACTTAAATGATTAATATTAAAATTATATTACAAAAAAATAACAAACCAGCAAACAGTATACAAAATGCCATCCCCTTTAAAATATTTTTTTATTCATGCTTTTTCACAATTTAATGATTTCTACATTATTAAGCTTTCTTGATATATCATTTCACAAGAACAAGAATGGATTTCAAATCCATATTTGAATTAATATTTTATCTTTGTCACATTACCTCCTTTCTTTTTCGGGAGAAGGGGGTTGTCTTTGCACTGCTTGCGCAGTGTTTTGGTTGACGAAGCCGGGAGTCATTTTAAACTGGTGTAAACTTCCTGTTTCTTTCTTCTCCCATATTTCAATAATCATATCAATATATTATTAAAAATCAGCTATGCCATATCCATTAAAAAACTTATAGCTATAATCAAAACAACAGTTTTAAAAAATCGACTATGCTAAATATCGTCAAATAAAAAGATTGAGTCAACTCCAAAAGCTACATTCTTCTGCACTTATCTACATAATACTACATAAACATGAAAAATAGCATAGCAATATTGGCAAGTAAAGTGAACAGCCAGAATTTTTATTTCCCTTTTAAATGTGGCGGCACTCCCAGCGCTTCATAGATTCTCTTCTGTTCTTTAGGCGTTATGTTTCCTTTTCTGACAATGATGTTGTTTTCTTCAAGCAGCTTGTTTAATGTACGGACACAAATCCCATACTCATCAGCAATATTCTGTTTTGATTTAAATGTAGCTCCCATACCGAATTGATTGTCAAACTATTTATAAATTTATAAAAACCAGGAAAAAAAATCTTAAAATGTCATCTGCTTTTATAACATAAAAAATGAATAGAAAAGGATTAATTCTTCGATTTGCTCAGAATTAACGGCGAACGAAAAAAGGATTCTGCCGAATAAACAGTTAAACGATTTAACCCTTCAACAATTATTTTTAATTATTCTCCTGTTAATAAAGACATTGTAATAATTACTATTATGATTATCTTGAAACCGGAAAAATCAATCAGCCTTAAACTGCAGCCATGAACAGAACTGTCTTTTTATTATTATGCGCCGTTGTACTTTCCTGCAACAGGGACACTGAACAAAAGATATCCGGGTATAACCGGGATAATTTCTTTGTTGTTGATTACGAATCAATATTGAATAATACCTCATCCGTCAATCTCAGTGAGATTACGGATGATATTGAATATGTCAGGCTTGAAACAAATGAGAGCTGCCTGCTCCACCCCAGAGCCGATTATCATTTTACCGATGATTATATCTTTGTTGATAACTCGAAGTATATTCTCCAGTTTGACAGAAAAGGCAAATTCATAAAACAGATTGGCAAACCCGGCAGGGGGCCTGGAGAAATAGGCCTTATAAGAATAATGTCGGTCCTCGATAATAAAAAGGAACTGGTAGTCCAGACAAACTGGGCACGCAAGCTATATTACTTTTCATACGACGGAGATATGATAAGGTCTGTTCCTGTTGAGGATGTATTGAATATAAAAGCCATTCCCGGGGATCGTCTGGTATATTTTGACAACTGTGCATACGGATATGAGGATTATATGTTTGCGCTGCTGAATCTGTCAGGTGATACCCTTGATGTTGTACACAATCATTATAAATGGGAAAACAAAACCGGCGGAGTAGTAACTGTATCATATCATTTATTTGTGCCTTTTTATTTTTATAACGATGAGATCTTGTTCAAGTCAATGCATAATGATACTGTCTATCATGTTACAGGCGATTCAATTAAGCCGGAATATCTTATTGATCTGGGGCGATATAAGCTACCCCAGGAATACAGAGCTGAAGTGGCATCTTCAGGATTATTCGAAGAATTCTTTAAAAAAAGTAAGGATTACAGGTTCTGCTCCGTGTTCGAAGCTTCAGGCTCGTTGTTTATTTCCAGCACTGAATACCAGGAAGAATTCCAGTACAATATGATATATAACCGGGCTGAAGGTGCCGGGAAATTGCTTCTTGATACAAATAATGATCCCGGACGTATAATAAATGACATTGACGGAGGCAAGGATTTCTGGCCTTCCGGAACTGTTAATGACAGCACGGTTTATATGCCCGTCCTGCCCCTTGATCTGATCAACAAAGATTCCCGAGATGAACTTTCCCGGAAACATGCTCTTAATCCGCAAAAGAAAACAGAGTTTTCAGACATGCTGGATGAATTGAACGAAAATGATAATCCTATCCTCATGATAGTCAGGCTTACCGGAACGATGAAGCACTAGATTAATGGAACAATGGAATAATGGAGTAATGGAACAATGGAACACTGGAGTAATGGGGTAATGGGGTAATGGAACAATGAGTCCGCTCCGAAAAGTGGTTTTTGACGATTTTGTTGCTTATATCTTACTGAATATCAATATGTATTTTTGCTTTAATTATTGAATAAGGGCTTTTCGGAGGGGATTCATTAATGGAGTAATGGATTAATGAAGAAGGATGGGGTTAAATTAGCATAGCGCATAGGGCGCAGTCCAGCCGGCAATCCACAGTACGCAGTCCACAATGTTAATTTGTATATTGGTGTATTGGTAAGAGAAAAGAAAGCACGGATCTGGAGATCCGCGCCAGCAAAGGGAAAAGGGACGATTAATTAGTAGGTATTTAATACTATCTAAACTCATTTTAAACTTATTCTCAACTTATTCTCAACCTTTTGAACCCTTTCGTCTTTTGTCTTTTGTCGTTAGCCGTTAGTCTGTCTCATTAAAAAAGGCCCCTTCCGGGGCCTCTCAAAACGTGTCAGGTAAAATATATAATTAATAGCTCCTCAACGAGAGCCTGAAATTGCCTGTGGCGTTTGATGCCGTAACCTCAAATTTCCAGTCTCCCACACTGCTGCTGTTCTCTTCATCAATACTGAACGTCTTTGACCAGTTAACGGAACCATACTCATCTATAAGGACTTCAGTATAAGTCTTACCCGATGGCATGGATATTTTTATCCGTATCTCGCCTTCCTTACATGTGCCGCTCACTTTGATGGATGCCCTATTTGAACCCTCTTCCACAGCAAACTCATAATCCTTTGTAAAGCTGGTCTCCTTGACAGTCCTGGTATATTCCAGACTGCTTGAGACAGAAGAACCTCCGTAAAAATAAATATTATCCATGCCTGAACCTGTTGAGAGTATTACAGGGTCATGAACAGTCCATGACTCCGAATATGCATCCCTGGCTTCTCTTACTGCACGCGCCACATCATCGGTACGGATCTCAACCCTCACTTTTTCCTCGAGTGCTTTCTGCTTTTCCTCGAGTGCTTTCTGCTCTCCAACCATTTGTTGCTTTTTCTTCTCTTCTTCCTCCCTGGACTGGGCATATGCTGAAGCAGTCAATACAAACATCAGGACAGAGACAATCATTAATATGGTAACCTTTTTTCTCATGATAGCTGATTTTTATTATTATTCATAATTCAAATTTAGAAACAAAAATATCCATGTATTGTTAACAACGGGTTAAAGTAGGGTTAAAGGCTTCTGAACTGTCTTATAAATAGTTATATTTGGTCTGTTTGAAAAATCCGGCCATGAAGAATATTAAAACCCTTATTCCTGTTTTTATTGCACTTGCCGTATTCATTCTGGCACAGCTCTATATTGTCAGGCAGGTATGGAAGCAAAAGGACGAGGTCTTTTCTCTGAGGTACCGTTCCGTATCCAAGGAAGCAATACAGGAGATGGCTCTTTTTGACTCATATAACGGGTTTAAAAAAGCTTATTTTATCATTGATGATATTTCATTAATATATAAGCAAAAAGCTGTTGTCCTTACAAATCCGGAGGATTCTGCCCTGCTGGCCGGAGATATAAGGGAAAATTTCACGGAAATATTGTCCGAAGACCAGTTACTATCAGAATATCTGAGTAAGTACTACGATAAGCTGGGGCTTGAGAACAAGATAAAGCCCGTTATCTATGTCAATTATATAGATCTTATCGACATAAATAAAAACATTACCGTTTATAAGGCTCCGATCAGCGAGTTAAAGAGACAGCAGTCGGACAATAGTATACTGGTTTACACGTTTAACAGTGAGGGAAATAATTATATGATCTCATTCGACTATTATATAGATATTGCAAACAAGGAAAAGATCATTCTCCATGAACTAAGCCTTACATTAATACTAAGCTTGTTAAGCTTTATTATAATCGTTGTGATCTTTATCGGGACAATGAGGAACTACCTGGAGGAAAAAAGATTGTCGGGTCTTAAGACCGACTTCATTAATAATATGACCCATGAGTTGAAAACACCTTTGTCTACCATTACTGTCGCCGGGAAAACACTTAAGCATGAGGCGGTGATTGATAACAAGGAAAAAATAAAAGAAACAGCCAACCTGATAGGGAAACAATCGGTTCACCTTAACGAGCTCATCAACCTGATACTTGAGATCAGTATGTGGGAGAGAACACAGTTTCAGGTTAACATGAAGGAGACAGACGTGGAAGACCTGCTTAGAGAGATAGGGGATAATTTCAGGAACGGTTGCGGCAAAGAATGTATTTTCACAGAAAAATATGACCTTGACGGAGCTATGGCTGACATTGATGTTTTGTATTTTACTACGATGGTCAACAACCTGCTCAGCAATGCAATAAAATATTCCGCAAACATACCTGAGGTAAGTGTTGAAGCTTTCAGCGATAACGGTAATATCATCCTGAAAGTTGCTGATCACGGGATAGGCATAAGTAAGAGTGAGCAAAAAAATATTTTCGATAAGTTCTACCGTGTCAGTACCGGGAATATTCACCAGACAAAAGGCCTTGGGCTGGGTCTTTATTATGTAAAAAAAATAGCAGAAGCGCATAGCGGATCAGTTGAGGTAAGCAGCAAAAAGAACAAAGGAAGCGTCTTTATAATAAATATACCGAAAAATATCTAACCAGAGCCATGAAAGTTTTAATAGCAGAAGACGATATTGATTTCGGGAATATCCTGAGTCAGTATGTCTCTATAAGCGGGTTTGAGGTTATTCTGGCCCGCAATGGAAAAGATGCCTGGACAATGTTTAACCAGGACAGGCCTGATATCTGTGTACTGGATGTAATGATGCCTGAGATGGACGGTTTCTCCCTCGCGGAGAAAATCAGGCAGAAGGATCCGGACGTACCTTTTGTATTTCTGACGGCAAAAACTCTTAAGGACGATATAGTGAAAGGCCTGAAAATGGGAGCCGACGACTATATCACCAAACCGTTTGACCCCGAGGTGCTTATTTTAAGGTTAAATAATATCCTTAAAAGGGTTTATTCCACTGTAAATGACGAATATACCATCTCTTCAACAACCCTTAAATTCAATTCTCTGGAACTGCAATGTAAGGGAAGGAAAGAAAAGCTGACCCTAAAAGAAGCGCAGTTATTGCGTTACCTTATGGCAAATAAGGATAACATACTGCGCCGCGACGACATACTTAATGAAGTATGGGGTGAAGACGACTATTTCCTGGGCCGGAGCATGGATGTTTTTATCAGCAGGATAAGGAAATATCTTGCTCCTGATCCGGGCCTCGAGCTAAGGACCATACGTGGGACCGGATTTATTCTGGAAGAGACCGCAGAAGAGATCAGAAATTAATCTTTTACAAGTTCGTATCCCAGATTATAGTCCTTCTCTGTTGCGGGGATTCCCTCTTTCATCCATCGGGGCATGGGATCGCCTTTGAGGTAATGCGCGAAAAACTGGGCCATACGTATCTGAAAATCCTTCTTATTCTGCAGCTTCTGAGGCCAGTGAGGCTCACCGGAATAGTTAAGCATCCATACGGGTTTCTGAAGCCTCCTGAGGGCAATGAAAAACTCTATACCCTGGTACCATGGTACATGACCATCCTGATCATTATGCATGATCAGTATCGGAGTGGTAACCTTATCCATGGTAAACAAAGGTGAATTTTCAAAATACCTGAGTGGCTCTTCCCATATACTGGCCCCAATCCTGCTCTGGGTATGCTCATACTGAAACGACCTGTTCAGCCCGCTCCACCAGCGGATACCACCGTAGGCGCTGAACATGTTTACCACCGGCGCTCCCGATTCTATGGCAGCAAACAAACCTGTCCTTGTAGCAAGGTATGCAACCTGGTAGCCGCCCCAGCTATGTCCCTGTGCTCCTATCCTGTCAGGATAGACAAAGCCCTCGTCAATAAGAGCTGTAATACCTGGCATAACACAGTTATAAGCGCTCTCACCCGGGTATCCGTCACGGTAATACACATCGGGATTGAACACTATATAACCATTGCTGGTATAATAATGATAATCAATTGTAGACCTGTGCAATTCCGGTATCCTGTGTTCATAAAGCTCACCGGACGATCTTTCATAGAAATTAACTATCACAGGATATTCCCTTTCAGGGTCAAAATTTTCAGGCTTGAACAGAAGCCCTTCCATCTTTTGCCCGTCCAGTGATGTCCACTCATATAGCTCGGCTGTGCCCCACAAAAAATCATCCTGCTGCGGATTAGCGTCGCTTATTTTTACTGTATTACGAAAGGTAAGGTCCGAAACAAGAAGGTCGGGAAACATGTTAAAAGTCTCCTTCGTAAAAACTACTGTAGTTGCATCCTTAGCTTTTTCAGGCCTTGAAAGCTCAAATTCCCCTCCAAGAAGTATTTCAGGCACTGATGCTTTCCTAAGCCCCCACTTATAATAACCCGACTCTCTTGTCTTCTCATTACTGCCTGTCAGATACTGAATATCTTTCTCAACAAGAAAGTCCTCCTCTCTGTCGAAATGAATAAGCCTGTAAGTAATCTTTTCCCTTCTCCCGTTCACAGTCATGTTTACCGGTTCCGATCTGTTTTCAGGATCAACCTTCCAGATATCATACCTGTCATTAATAAATACTGCCTCATCGTCTTCAAGCCATCCCGCCGGTCCGTAAGGGTATGTATAGTTAGGCATATCATTCAGCTCATTCTCTGCTCTTATGACTTCGGGCCTGGTTATCCTGTATTCCCTGCCTGATTCAACATTATACGAATAATAAGAATAATCAAGGTAATTAAACCAAAGTATATATTTACCTGCAGGTGATTCCTGAATACCGGCCCTTATATCCCTTTTGATCATTTTCTTCTCTCCGGTAATAAGGTCAAGGAGGTATATATCATAGTGATCAGGGCTTCCTTCCCACATCGATTGTAATTCGTATGGCTTACCCGACAGCAGCAAAACAAAACCGGAATTACCCTCATCAAGCAATCTCGATTCAGGTATATCGGGCGTCTCTATCTGTATAATCTTTCCATTATCCACGTTATATAATGACTTATATGTCTTTTTAAGGTCCCGGTCTTTATTAATAACCTGTACCGTATGCAATGTTCCTTCGCTGCCATGCCAGATATCGACGCCCGGATATTCGTCCTCAGGTATGGTGCTGTCGCGCTCAGGTCTCACGGGCGCTGTTCCGAAAAAAATCCTTTTTTCGTTGCCGGAGAATGAAATGCTTCCGTTTTTACTTATTTCCCATCCTTCAGGTATTGCGCTGCTTTTATTCCCGGCTATCTCATCAGTTTTCTTCCCTGACCACAGGTACAGGGAGTACCCGGCATCCTTGTTTTCAGTATCTTCTGCCAGAAATGCAATCATGTTGCCATTCTCAGTAAGAGTGATCTTTCCGTATTCCTTACTGCCGGTCATTATACTGACAAGCTCATTACCAGAGATATCATATAAATAGATACCTGCTCCAAATTCCTTATCATCACCTGTTGAAACAAAGACCATTTTCCCGGTTTTTTCGGCAAAATAATATTCTGTTACGAAGGGCCAGGTTACAATATCTCCTGATGCCAGATTCCTGAGATAAAGAACAGATCCGTTCTTAGCCGACTCTTCCTTTATTTTGTCCTGCTCATTTTCGCCCTCTTCTTTTTCAGCGCTTACCTCTTTCTTCTCCGGCTCAAGCTGATAAGCTATGGACGTCTGACTTTCTTCAGGTATCTTATAGTTCTTTAATTCTTTTATTGAATCGAGTTTACCCGAACCAATATCATATATGCCAAGAATATCACCGGGCATGTCGTCTTCCTTTGTCTTCTTAAGCTTCAACTGACGAATAAGGTCATATGACGGTTTTATTGTAAATATCATAAACCCGGAATCATCAGTTATTTTGACGCCGGTGCCGCCTTCATACTCAAATATTTTTTCTCCTTCCCTGTCAAACAGGAATATTTTTGAATCACCTCTCCACGGTTCTGCTTTATAGGCTATCAGTTTCCCGTCATCAGAAATAACCCTTTCCGTTATTCTGTTCCATGACTCTATATCGTTATGAGAAAGCGCTTTCTTCTGTGCAGTCAGATTAGTCTGCAGGAGAAATAATATACATACAATAAGATTTAAAGCAATATTTTTCATAGTGTTTCAGGTTTTAAGCAGATCAGGATATAAATATAGTCATCAGGTTCAATGTATAAACAAAGATATTCAGTTCTTTGTAAGAAACAAGACAAACGACAAAAGTCTTCAGTCCTCAGTCTTCAGTCCTCTGTTAATTGGTATATTAGTTTATTTGTAGAGCTATGAACTATTTTTCTGATCCCTAGTTCCTAGTTTACAACTAAAGGACTGAGTAACCCCTAACTGAAAAACCTACTTCACTACGGTGGACACTGAGTAGTAACACGGCGACACACGGTGAGAATAAAGTTAATAGCACGAATCTGGAGATCCGTGCCAGCAAAGGGGACAAGGGATTAGACAAAAGGTTGAATCGTTGAAAGGTGTAATTGTTGAAAAGAGGAATTGGAGAAACCCGATTAAACGATTAATATACCAAATTAACTGAAGACTGTGGATTGCCGACTGCCGACTTTTGCCATCTGCCTCTCGACTCCTGCCTTCCGCCTTTTGTCTTTATTATACAGTGATATTATGTCTCATAATCGTAGACTAATCCCCTAATATTTCAGCAACTTTTTCTCTCAGTTCTTCTCCCCTTATATTAGTGGCGAGTATCCTGCCTTCGGAATCGAGAAGGAAATTAGCCGGTATGGCATTCACGGCATACAACTGTGCTGCCTCGTTATTCCAGTATTGAAGGTCAGAAACATGTGTCCATGTAAGATTATCATCTTTGATAGCTTTGAGCCAGTCTTCCTTTTTTCTGTCGAGCGATACTCCCAGCACATCAAATCCCTTGTCATGGAATTCCCGGTAAACTGCCACTACGTTCGGATTTTCTCCCCTGCATGGTCCGCACCAGGCAGCCCAGAAATCAACCAGAAGAAGTTTTGGTCCCAGTAATCCTGAAAGGCTTATAGGATTTCCATCAGGGTCTTTCTGGGTAAAGTCAGGGGCAATCTGGCCTATAGCAACGCTCTTTAGTTTTTCTATTCTTTCTTTTAGCTCTACTATAGTTTGTGTTTCATGCAATTTGGGATCCAGATTCTCAACATACGATTCAATCTCGTCACCGCTCATACCATATGACACCGAACGTAAAATAATCGGTGTTGCATATGAAGACGGATTAGACCTGATAAAATTAAATGTATATTCATTAATATCATCGAAAAGTGCATTACGCTCGGCATCCAGTTCAGCAGCTTTCTCATCATCGCCTGCCTGACGGGCTGCCATAGTTTGTTCGTAGAGGCTTCTGTTCTTATCATTAAATGGCTGTAAGCCGTCATTATATTTTTCATATTCATCATGGGACACCGAGCCTTCAATCTCAGCATAATAAAGGCTGTCGGCATGTCCTGAGATATTTATAATGCTATTCTCCAGGAACAGGTTAAGATATCCCCTCTTACCTTCTACAGACATATAATATAATCCCGGATAGTCAACGGCTCCCCCGTTAATAACGAAGCTGCCGTTCTCAACAGCAGCAGAGTCTATTTTCACAAATCCTCCTGATTCCCTTTTCTGGAGGTATACCATGCCATTATCGATACCTGACAATTCTCCTTTCACAGTATATTGCGGCTGGGATGAACATGAGGCTAATAAAGCTATTGCAAGAGTAAAAATGATAAAATTTTTCATATACCTAATTTTTTTACATAAAAATAAATGTTTGATTTTCATGTATGTTTTATACTATCACATAATATATCAAACAACAAACTGATGAAAGGCATAAGTAAAAACCTTACACCTTAGTTACAAAGAAAACAAAAAAAAATTATTATCTCCTTTCCCCGAAGTATTTATGCAGCATCTCCGAGGCTGCCGAATATGATGTTATCTTACCTTTCAACAAATCTTCTTCTATAACTGACAGCATATTTTTTATTTCAGGATCATTATAAAAATCCGATTTGAGATGTTCAATAATTGTATCGTGCATACGCACTACCGACTGGCTTTTTCTTCTTTCAGTAAAACACCCGTTAGCTTTTGTGAGATCAATCTGTTCGATAACAGTATCCCATATCTCATTTATACCTCTTATCTCCAGGGAGCTGCATGTAAGCACCCTGGGCTTCCATCCCGATTTGTTCGGAGGGAATAACGATAATGCATTCTGAAATTCAGCCCTGGTCATTTCAGCTTTATGAATATTATTTCCGTCGGCTTTGTTTATAATAATGGCATCGGCCATTTCCATTATACCGCGTTTGATTCCCTGCAGTTCATCCCCTGCGCCTGAAATCATAAGCAGAAGGAAAAAATCGACCATTGAATGCACCATTGTTTCCGACTGTCCCACACCTACCGTTTCGACAAAGACAGTATCGAAGCCGGCTGCTTCGCATAATATTATCGATTCCCGTGTTTTTCTTGCTACTCCTCCCAATGATCCGGCAGAAGGTGAAGGGCGAATAAAGGCATGGGAATCTGAAGCAAGCGATTCCATTCTTGTTTTATCACCAAGTATACTGCCATGTGATTTTTCACTGCTGGGGTCTATTGCCAGAACAGCCAGTTTACGGTTTAATGCTGTGACCTTTTTACCCAGTGTCTCTATGAATGTGCTTTTACCGGCTCCAGGCACGCCTGTTATACCTATCCTGATAGAATTTTCACTATAGGGCAAACATGACTCTATTATCTCCTGTGCCAGGTCAAAATGTTCCTGTTTGTTGCTTTCAACAAGGGTTATTGCCTGGCTTAATATAGTAATATTCCCGCTAAGTATCCCTTCTACATATTCATCAGCGGTATATATTTTTCTTCTCCTCCGTATCTTCCAGGCCAGTTCGGGATTTACGACGGGTGGCTGTGCTATGCCTTTGTTAACTGATAAGGCAGTTTTGCCACGTTTTCTCTTATTATTATCCTGCATCTAAACGGCTACTTTTTCTCAAGTACTGTGCCGCTGACAACAAGGCTTACCTGGCTCTTTTGGGGGTCATTAGTGATAACCGTGATCACCTTATGCTGTTTACCTTTGCGCGCTCCGGCATCAAAAACAGCCTTTATCGTACTTGACTCACCGGGCTTAATTGTCGTATTCGCAGGAGTCACTGTAGTACATCCGCAGGAAGATCTCACCTTGCGGATGATAAGATCGCTCTTGCCTGAATTCCTGAAACTGAACTCAACATCGGCTTTTTCCATCTGGTTAATCTCTCCGAAATCATAACGGGTGGTTTCAATATCAAAGACAGGAGCATTTTCAAGTTGTTCTTTTGTCCAGCTACTGAAATCCTCTACAAGGTTTGCAGAGACAACAAAATGAATATTGTTCTTTGTCTCCCCGTTCAGAACGACTCTGATAAGATGGTTGATATATCCCCAGTCGTCGACATTAGCGGCGTCATAGGTACCTTCGACTATACCTTTTTCACCCGGTTTGAGTGTCTCAGGTTTAGCCTTTAGTGATATATTGTCCGGAACCCTTTCAAAACCGACAGTTACCGTTTTATCAGATGTATTGATAATTTCCATAACCTTTATTTTCTTCTTCCCTCTTTCGATATCAGTAAATGCCAGGTGATTGCTTTTAAACCTCACACCACCCGCGTCGAACCTGTATACCTCTTCAACAGTAAGCTCTCTTGGGATTACATCTCCTTCAATAATCAATACATTGACTGCCGGGTTAGTGTTTGTATATACCGTAACGGTTTTCTTAAACCTGTTGGGTCTGTTCCTGGGATCATATGTTACTTCCACATAGCCTTTCTCTCCTGGTTTTACAGGATGTTTTGTCCACTCGGGTGTTGTACATCCGCAGGATGCCACAACACGGCTGATAAGAAGATCGGACGTTCCTGTATTTTCAAATTCGAATTTGCAGGTCTGCTTTCCGGCTTCTTCTTTAAACTTCCCAAAGTCATGAGTCGTCTCATTAAACTTTATACCGGCACCATTAGGCTGAGCCATAGCCAGTATTGCAGTAGACAGAAACAGCAAAATAAATTGTATCCTTTTCATCTCTGTGAAATTTATCCGGGTTTAACTACTTAGCTATTAAGACACAAAATAAAAACAAATAGTTGCATTTACTGTTTATTCAGCAAGTAGAATTTTGCATCCCAATACCAAAGCAAAATTAATAAAGTTTGAGCTTTTTCGCTATTTATTGATAACATATTATATTAGCTTTGCTATTTGAGAGTCTTTTGGAATAAAATTTGAAGCCATTTTTCACTAAATCGAAAGTGCACTTGATTTATAAGATCAGACATATCATTCTGACTACTGTCCTTTTTTTAACAGCATTAGCTGCTGAGGGCCAGTTTTATAACGGTCTTCAGATGACATTCGGAAAAAACAGGCTGCAGTATTATGATTTTTACTGGTCATATTACCGGTTCGATTATCTTGATGTATATTTTAATGAATATGGTCGCGAACTGGCTCAATATACAGCCAGCACAGCACAGAAAAAAATCTCTGAAATAGAGGATTATTTTGACTATTTCCTTGAAAAAAGGCTTATACTCATAACCTATAATCTCAGGGCTGAACAAAAACAGACAAATATAGGGCTTGTAACAGGGCAGGATGATTACAATATAGGCGGATTCAACAGGACTATTAAGAACAAGGTGATGCTCTATTACGAGGGGAATCACGAGGATTATGACAGACAGATAGCTGCATCCGTAACCGAGGTTATGATAAATGAAATGCTCTACGACGCTGACAGGAAAGACAGGGTTTCCGGCTCTTCCGAGATAGAGCTTCCTGACTGGTACATAAAGGGACTGATAAACTATATAGCTTTCGGATGGGACTATGAAACAGACAACAGGCTCAGGGACGGAATATTATCAGGCAGGTATAAAAAGCTGAATTTCCTTGAGTACGATGATGCTGTGATTGCAGGCCAGTCATTCTGGAGATATATCGCAAAAACATACGGAGATCCCATTATCCCCAATATTATTTACCTTACAAAGATCTATAAAAACGTTGAAGACGGATTAATGTATGTACTGGGTATGAAACTTAAGGATCTGCAGAAAGAATGGTATGGCTATTACAGGAATTATTATCAGAACCTGGAGAATGAAGATCCGACTGATAATCCCGCGCAAACGATCCATGAAACAAAAAAGAGAAAGATAATACAGGATGTAAGTATCAGTCCTGATGAAAGGTATGTAGCCTATATAACATATAACTGGGGTAAAAAAAATATATGGGTATATGATACGGAAACAGGTAAAAAAGAAAAAATCATTTCGATCGAACCCCGGTTCGAACAGGTAACAGATATCACCTATCCGGTTCTGGGATGGCATCCGGGTGGTCGTATACTTACGTTTATCAACGAGGAAAAGGGTGATCTGAGAATATACTTTCATCAGATGACCAGTGGAAAGACAGAGAGCAGGAATCTGCTCTATTTTGATAAAGTGCTGGACTTTGACTACTCCCCTAACGGCAACCGGCTGGTTATGTCGGCCGTTAAGAACGGGCTTACCGATATTTATATACATACTATAGCTTCCGGGACAAACGAACAGATCACCAGGGATGTTGCCGATGACCTGAACCCCAGGTATGTCAAAGGAGCAGACAATCAGATAATATTCAGCTCCAACAGGCTGAACGATACCCTTAACCTTCCTTTTGATCCGTTAGCCAAAACATCACTTACATATGACCTTTTCACTTATGAACCGGACAAGGGGAATAAAGTTGCCGTAAGACTGTCGGAAGGGAAATATATTGAACGGTTGCAGCCTGCAACAAAAAGTATGAGAGAGCTGTATTATATTGGTGATATGAATGGAACCCTCAATAAGTACCTTGCCAGGTTTGACAGTACCATAAGTTATATAGACACAACAACACACTACAGGTATTTTCTGAGTTCGAGCCCGGTAACAAACTATAACAGGAATATCCTCAAACATGATTTATCAGGGAATTCTGTTGCAGAAATAAAATATAATGACGGGAGATACAGCCTGTATTCAGGATCAACCGGTAATCAGAAACCTATATCCGAAAATAAACTGGTTATCAGTCAGTTAAGGGAAGAAAAAAACCTGTTGTTACACCAGACCGACAGCATAGAACAACTAAAGAAAAGGCTTATTGAAGAAGACAGAAAAAGAAGAGATACTCTTACAAAACCCCTTTATGAGTATTACGCCACCGATGAACCAATTGATATTAACTTCTACATTTTTGAAAAGGAGAAAGAGAATTATTACGAACAGCAATGGCGTAAAGAATACATGGATATTGAACTGGATACCGGCAAGTTTGAATTTCCGTCTATAAGGATATACGAGACTTCATTCTATAATAATTATATTGCCAACCAGATAGATTTTAGCTTTTTAAACCAGTCGTACCAGGCCTACAGCGGAGGGGCCCCTTATTTCAACCCGGGGTTCAATATGCTTACACAGATAGGAGCCGTCGACCTTTTCGAAGACTACAAAATAACCGGAGGCTTCAGGTTTGCAGGTAATTTCGACAGTAACGAATATCTTGTCAGTGTGGAAAGCCTGAAAGGTAAATTCGATAAACAGTTTGTTTTTCACCGGCAGGCTATGAGCAGTTCCAATGATACTGCATATTTCAAAATTCACAGCCATAACCTGTATTTTACACTCACCAGGCCTCTGACATCTGTTCTGGCAGTTAAGGGTACAGTTAGCTACAGAAACGACAGATACGTAGCACTTGCCACTGACATTCAAACACTTAATAGTGAGCCCATTTACCGTAACTGGGCAGGCCTTAAAACTCAGATAGTATATGATAACACACGTAGCAGGGGAACAAATATCTATTTCGGAACAAGATTTAAAATATTCGGCGAATATTACAGGGATATACAAAGAAACAAATCGGATATGTTTGTGGTGGGAGCTGACTTCAGACACTATCTGAGAATACACCGTGACCTTATATGGGCCAACAGGTTTGCTGCCAGTTCATCATTCGGCCCGACAAAGCTGGTTTATTACCTCGGCGGCGTGGACAACTGGCTTGGTTTTCTGACCCCTAATACAACAATGTTTGATGAATCAATATCTGTTAATCCGGCAGCCAATTATGGTTTCCAGGCGCTGGCCACCAATATGAGAGGCTTCAGTCAGAATATAAGGAACGGAAATAACTTTGCACTGATAAACAGTGAAATAAGATGGCCTGTTATCAGGTATATTGCAGGCAGACCATTGAAATCGAAAATACTTAATGACTTTCAGGTTGTGGCATTCGGCGATATAGGAACAGCATGGTCGGGCCCCAGCCCATGGTCGAGCGATAACAGTTGGGATACGGAAACCATTCAGACCGGTACGGTAAAGGTTATACTGGAAACAAACAGGGATCCCATTGTAGGCGGATTCGGATTCGGACTGAGGGCAAACCTTTTCGGATATTTTGTCAGGGCCGACTGGGCATGGGGTGTCGAAAACTCAATTATTCTGCCCAGGAGGTTTTACCTTTCTTTCAGTCTCGATTTTTAATATTATCAATTGAATTTATGAATAGTATTGCAGAGCTTATTAAAAAAGGCGCCCGGGAGATAATTAATGAAGCTGTTAAGATAAGAAGACATATTCATATGTATCCGGAACTATCGTTCAGAGAATATAATACGTCAAAATATATTTGCGAATTCCTTGATAAAAACAGCATTGATTATATTGATAAAGTAGGCGGGACAGGCATTATAGCCTGGATAGAGGGGCAACAGGGAAACGGAAAAACAATTGCTCTCAGATCGGAACTGGATGCACTGCCAATTGAAGAAAAGTCGGGACTCGAATTTGAGAGCAGGAACAGGGGGGTCATGCACGCATGCGGACATGACGCCCATACAGCAATGTTGATGGCCTCGGCTAAACTACTGAATGCCCTGCGTCCTCACATACAGGGCAGGATTGTATTCATCTTCCAGCCCGGGGAAGAACTGGCGCCGGGAGGAGCAAGTCTTCTGATGAAAGAAGAAGCTTTCAGGAAAATGAATATCAATCTCATTATTGCACAGCATATATTACCGGACTTTGAAACAGGACTACTGGGTTTTAGAGGTGGTATATACATGGCCTCCAGCGATGAGATACATATTAATATAAAAGGACTGGGCGGTCATGCCGCACTGCCGGGACACAGCACCGATCAGGTTCTCGCCGGGAGTACCCTGGTGACGAGGCTAAAAGAAAAAGCTCCCGGGCTTATTAAAGATAAGGAAGCTGTTCTTGCTATAGGAAGGTTTATTGCCGATGGCGCGACAAATATCATACCCTCCGTTGTAAACATACAGGGTACTATAAGAACCTTTGATGAAAACCTGAGAACGCAGCTGAAAAAAATGGTGTCGGATGAATGTGACAGTATCCGTAAAGAATTCGGTGTTGAAACAGACACTGACCTTCCCGACGGCTATCCCGTTCTGATCAATAGCGAAGAATATACGATGAAATCCGTCGAACTGGCCGGCATGATAAACGGGAAGGAAAATATCAGGTTGCTTGATAAGAGAATGAGCTCCGAAGACTTTGCATTCTATTCCCGTGAATTTCCTACTGTCTTCTACCGGCTGGGAATTAGAAGCGACAAAGAAGGAATGCACGGTTTACATACTCCCTCTTTCACAATAGATGAGAAGGCAATGATCACAGGAATAAGAACTATATGCTACCTGGCAGTAAGGTTTGCAGAAGGTTATTAATATGACCGAACCGAAACCTTGCCCAAAAAATTCTATATTTCTTTTGTAATTAAAAAATATAGATAATTTTGTAGCGTAATTCACACGAATTTAAAATTAAAAATAATTAAAATGGCTTACGTAATTTCTGATGATTGTACTGCTTGCGGAACCTGTATAGATGAGTGTCCTGTTGAAGCTATCTCTGAAGGTGATATCTATGTTATCGATCCTGAAATTTGTACTGATTGCGGATCATGCGCAGATGTATGCCCGGTTGAAGCTATTCATCCCGAGTAAAAGCAAGTTGTCAAAAAGCTAAATAAAGGGGCTGCATAAATTACGAATACAGTCCCTTTTATTTTGACGGGTTATACCGCGCCTCTTCAAGAATTTTCCTGTAATTTTCTTCCCTCATCAGTTCGTACAGTTCAACATCCGGTTTGTTCCTCATATAGGATTCAACTATCCTGAAGCCGACCCACACAGCAGCACGGCCAGGTGACTCGGAAGTAAAATAAGCTGTAAAGGGAGCCTCGCCGGTCATCTTTCTTATAATCATAAGGTCGGTGCTATATAGCAAATCATGCTCAATAATATACTGCCACATCTGAGATTCATTATCTTCGCAAAAGCGTACCTGGTCGGCCGTAAACCCAAATAATACCGAATCAGGATAATCATATAGCATACACTTTGTAAAATAAAGTAATTTCCCCTCATAAAGCATTCTCGATAAGAGGTCGTCTGAAGAGATATCCCCACTATAAGGACAACACGCTGATGCCCACCCGTACATGGCATCAGGAACCAACTTCCATGAAGACATTTTGTAACTAAGGTACCTGTATATGCCCATCTCACTATAATAACCTGACTCCGGGCCCAGATACCTGTCCAGCCCTATTCCCAGTACCGAATCACCTACTATTAAACTGTTATTAAAACCGGAAATGAAGGTGTACATGGCAGGGATACATGAATCGGGAAAATAATAATTATAATTTGCCCAGGCCTTTCTGAATTCTTTTTCATAGAAATCCATATCAGGATATTTCTCATTAACAGCTCTGAACACATCATAATTATCACGATCCGTAACAAAGGAAACCATATTGTCAAATGACATACTGTCAGCCAGATCGCCTGCACCGATAACATATGCAAATAACTGTATGAAATTGCCGTACTTTGATAAAAGACTATCCTTAATACCGGGAAGGAATGCCGGATCGGTCATAAAAAGGTCTTTCTCCAGCCTTTGTATCTCAGGTTCCGGAATATCCGGCCTTGTCTTAATCTTATAGTGATTGTCAACACAGGACACCGCTAATATTAATAAGGACACATGCAGGATGAAATAAACAGACCGTCTCATTATATCTCTTGTTTTCTTTATATGTACAAAAATATTAGAATAACTGTTGTTTGTTAATATTATTTTCATGTTTCTTGAAATATATCTTTAAGTAATTCACTTTTTCAATCTTATTTGAAGTATTTCGTTACAGATTACCCTTTATAACAGGCATGTTGTATAACATCAGCATCTGTTAACCAGTCAGATAAAAAAAACAATGATAAAAATCATTACTAAATATTGCCAGAATTCTTTGGTTTTAAATCATTTAGCATTTTACTTTGCTTCGTAAAATTGTACTTAAAGGTATTGTAAAAAATAGTCAGTACAGGTCCGGGCAATACCGCTGTACAAACAGGTACTATGACATTTTGTACAGGCTCGGCGAACAAAAAATCAAAGAGTATATTAAGATGATCCCATGTACTGGGATTATTACAGCTTCAGATTTCTGCAGTTGAATATATAGAAAGCGTATTCTCCCATGATGAATACGCTTTTATTATGTAAGGCAAAAATTAAAATAAGATTACAATTAGTTAACAGGATAAATAACAGACAGAGAAACAAAACATATTTTGAATCAACATTTTACAGACGATCTTAATAACTCAGTTATTGTGTTTAACAACCTGAAAATTATATTACAAACAGATGAATAAAAAGAATTTCTTTGAAAATTACTCGAAGCATGAGCAGGAAAGAAAAAAGCTGGGGATACCGGCTTTACCGCTTGACCCGGAGCAATGTGCCTGCCTTTGTGAATTACTCCAGGATCCTCCCGGGGGCAAACAGGAATTATTAATTCACCTGTTTAAAAACCGCATTTCACCCGGTGTTACAGAATCAGCAAAGGTAAAAGCCGGCTTCCTTGATAATATCATCAGGGCTGATCTGAGCAGTCCTTTGATTTCAAAAAAAGACGCTGTTGAAATCCTCGGCACCATGGTTGGAGGTTATAATGTCCAACCTCTGATAAATGCCCTCAAATCAGATGATCTGGCCGACAATGCGATAAAAGCACTTTCAGGGATAAGTCTTGTGTATGACGCATTCGATCAGATTGTCCGGCTGTCACAAAATCATGTCACAGCAAAATCATTACTGAAATCGTGGGCAGAGGCTGAATGGTTTATAAAAAAGGGGAAATTACCGGAAGTCATTAAAGTAAAGGTCTTTAAGGTTGAAGGAGAAATCAACACCGATGATTTCTCTCCTGCTTCCGAAGCATGGAGCCGGCCCGACATTCCGCTGCATGCTATGTCAATGGGAAAATCAAAGTTTCCCGGCGGCATCGAAACAATAGCAGGATGGAGGGAAGAAGGATATAAGGTGGCTTTTGCAGGAGATGTCATTGGAACCGGATCATCAAGAAAATCAGCCTGTAATTCATTGCTATGGCATATAGGGGAAGACATACCATATATTCCAAATAAAAGGAATAATGCAATAATCATAGGCGGTTCAATAGCCCCTATTTTTTTCAATACAGCAGAAGATTCCGGCAGTTTACCGATAATAACTGATGTGTCTGAAATCAATAACGGTGACATCATAACAATTTATACCGGGGAAGGAAAGATTAAAGATGAATCGGGCAGGCTTATATCAAGTTTTAAATTATCTCCTGATACACTGGAAGATGAATTCAGGGCAGGCGGCAGGATAAACCTGATCACGGGTCGTTCGCTTACCCGTAAAGCCAGGGAAGCTTTGGGCATGCCTGAAGACAATATTTTCACACGCAATGCAAATCCGGTACCCAAAGCCGGCCAGCCATATACATTAGCACAAAAAATGGTAGGCAAAGCGTGCGGAACAGACGGTGTTTTACCGGGTACGGCATGCGAGCCTAAAATGACGACCGTAGGATCACAGGATACAACAGGGCCAATGACGGCCGACGAACTGACCGAGCTGGCCTGCCTTCGGTTTCAGACTCCCCTGTTTATGCAATCGTTTTGTCATACAGCAGCTTATCCTAAACCTGCCGACATCAGAATGCACAAAACGATGCCCGGGTTTATAACATCGCGTAAGGGAGTGGCCTTACGGCAGGGTGACGGTGTGATACACTCATGGCTGAACAGGATGTTAATACCCGATACGGTAGGTACAGGAGGAGATTCGCATACCCGCTTTCCTCTAGGAATATCATTCCCTGCCGGATCAGGACTGGTTGCATTTGCCGGAGCCCTGGGTTTTATGCCTCTTAATATGCCCGGGTCTGTCCTTGTAAGGTTCTCCGGCAAACTACAGGCAGGGATCACAATAAGAGATATCGTGAATGCTATTCCCTATGTAGCTGTCAGACAGGGCAAGCTAACTGTTCCCAAGAAGAATAAGATCAACATTTTTAATGGCAGAATACTCGAATTTGAGGGACTTGAAGACATAACGGCAGAGCAGGCTTTCGAAATCACCGATGCTTCAGCCGAACGCAGTGCGGCAGCTGCCTGTTTTAATCTGTCTGAAAATTCGGTTGTCTCTTTTGTTAAGTCCAATATAGCGCTTATGCGGTCAATGATTGAAGACGGCTATTCCGACCAGGACACACTGGAAAACAGAATATCAGAGGCTGAAAAATGGCTTAAAAAACCCACATTACTGAGAGCTGATAAAAACGCAGGCTACGATGATATTATTGAAATAGACCTCGACGTAATAAAGGAGCCGATGGTTTGCTGCCCAAATGATCCTGATGATGTCAGGTTATTATCCGAAGTGGCAGGCACTCAGATACAGGATGTATTTATAGGATCATGCATGACAAATATAGGCCATTTCAGGGCCGCAGCCAGGATATGGGAGGACAAAAAGTTCAATCCCGGTGTAAGAACATATCTTGCTCCTCCCACAAGGATGGATGCATCTGTGTTAAAGGAAGAATCCTGTTTTGCGAACTTTGGAAAAACAGGAGCACGGATCGAGATCCCGGGATGCTCATTGTGCATGGGCAATCAGTTAAGAGTACCCGACAATTCTGTTGTATTCTCAACCTCAACAAGAAACTTTGACAACCGTATGGGTAACGGGGCACAGGTCTATCTCGGGTCTGCCGAGATAGCTTCAATAATATCAATTACAGGCAAAATACCTGAGCCTGATGAATACTTCGGATATTATGAGCAATATATTAAAAACAGTGAAAATGAAGTGTATTCGTATCACCGGTTCGACAAACAAAAAAACAGTTCCGTATACCGCAGGAGAGACCTCTAAACGGTCATGAACCGGTAACATTCAGAAAATACCTTAATGACATTATTAATAACCCATCAGATATAAAACTCAAACGAGATGACTCAACACACATCAAAAATAATTTATACAAAAGTAGACGAGGCCCCTGCCCTGGCAACATATTCACTGCTTCCTGTAATTAAAGCATTCACAGCTAATTCAGGCATTGAGATAGAAACCAGGGATATTTCACTGGCCGGCAGGATTATTGCCGCATTTCCCGAATATTTAACGGAAGAACAACGAATGCCTGATGATCTGGCAGAACTGGGAGACTTAACAAAAAAACCTGAAGCAAACATAATTAAACTGCCAAACATCAGCGCTTCAGTACCACAGCTTACAGCTGCGATAAAAGAATTACAACTGAAGGGATATAAACTTCCCGGTTATCCGGCAGAGCCTCAAAATGAAAAGGAAAGATCTGTCAGGCTCAGATATGATAAGATCAAGGGAAGTGCTGTCAATCCTGTCCTTAGGGAAGGTAATTCCGACAGGCGGGCTCCCGGCGCTGTAAAAAACTATGCAAAAAAGAATCCCCATTCAATGGGAGCATGGCATGCATCCTCCGGATCACACGTTGCAAGTATGAAAAGCGGCGATTTTTATTCAACCGAAAAATCTGTCACAATAACTTATGAAACGGCAGGCAAACTAAGGATAGAGATGATTGACAACAAAGGGAATATCACTATACTAAAAGAAAATCACGCTGTTATTGAAGGTGAGATTATTGATGCTTCCATAATGAGCAGAAAAGCCTTACGCAGATTTATTGACGAACAAATAAGTGACGCAAAGGAACGGGACCTTTTATTCTCCGTGCACCTTAAAGCCTCTATGATGAAAGTCTCCGACCCGGTTATCTTCGGACAATTTGTGTCTGTTTTCTTTAATGAGGTATTCGAAAAATATGCTACTGTTTTCAGGGAACTGGGCGTTGATCCCGATAATGGCCTTGGGGATCTTTATAGCAAAATAAGCAGTTTACCGGAAAACCAAAAAGCAGAGATAGAAGCAGGTATAGAAGAATGTTATAAAAAGAGGCCGGGGCTGGCTATGGTCAACTCTGAAAAAGGTATTACCAATCTGCATGTTCCAAGCGATGTAATTATTGATGCCTCGATGCCCGTCATGATACGCAACTCGGGTAAAATGTGGGGACCTGATGGTAAAGCTTATGATACCAAAGCCGTAATACCCGACAGTAGTTACGCGGGTGTTTACCAGGAAGTAATTGATTTTTGTAAAAAGAACGGGGCATTTGATCCTGCAACTATGGGAACCGTACAGAATGTCGGATTGATGGCACAGAAAGCCGAAGAATACGGATCTCACGACAAAACATTCAAATGTAATGACGACGGGACAGTACGTGTTGTTGCCGAATCAGGCGAGGTACTTTTAGAGCATAAAGTCGGGAAAGGCGATATTTGGAGGATGTGCCAGGTAAAGGACCTTCCTGCTCAGGACTGGGTAAGCCTTGCTGTTAAAAGAGCAAAGGCAACAGGAGCACCTGCCGTGTTCTGGCTTGATGAAAAAAGAGCCCACGATGCCGAGATCATTAAGAAGGTAAATAAATATCTGGCAGGCCACAATACAGAAGGGCTGGAAATACATATCATGTCACCTGCCGAAGCATGCCGTTTTTCATGCAACAGACTTAAAGAAGGAAAAGACACTATTTCCGTTACCGGTAACGTGCTGCGTGATTATCTAACCGACCTGTTCCCTATACTGGAAGTAGGTACAAGCGCAAAAATGCTTTCTATAGTCCCGCTGATGAATGGCGGCGGCCTGTTTGAAACAGGCGCAGGGGGGTCGGCTCCCAGGCATGTTCAACAGTTCATCGAAGAGGGTCATCTCAGATGGGATTCACTCGGTGAATTTCTGGCTCTCACAGCATCACTGGAATATATAGGTAGCAATACAGGTAATGAAAAGGCAACTATACTGGCACATACACTTGATAAAGCCACTGAGAGGTATCTCGAAAACGACAGGTCTCCTTCACGTAAATGTGGTGAGACAGATAACAGGGGAAGCCATTTCTATCTTGCCATGTACTGGGCTCAGGCTCTGGCTGAGCAAAATAAGGATAAAGACATGAAAGCCGGTTTTAAAACCGTCGCGGAAAAACTGACTGATAATGAGAATAAAATACTTGATGAACTTAATAATGCGCAGGGACAGACTGTTGACATAGGCGGGTATTATAAACCTGATCCCGGATTGACAAATAATGCCATGCGACCAAGCAGAATATTCAATACCATATTACAATCAATCTGATAAAATCATAATCTGACAGACAGATAATGCTTATCAGGTCAATTAATTTAAACAATCATGAAACTAATTCAAAGAGCCCAGGCAGGAACGCTGGAATCAAGTGATATAATGATACTTATTGAACCTGCCGGTGAAGGGACAGGGCGTGAAATAAAGCTCAGTTCCAATGTAATACTGGAATATGGTGACTCTATTATGAAAACAATCAATGAAATACTCGACAGGTACGAAATAGAAGACCTGAAGATAATTGCAACAGACAAAGGAGCTCTTGACGCGACAATAAAAGCAAGAGTAGAAACAGCCGTAAAGAGAGCGCTTAATATACAGGAAGGGGCATTACAATAATATATTAAATTACCGGATATGAATAAAGAAAGAAAGCGCAGAAGTATGTTGTATATACCGGGTAATAACCCGGCTATGCTGCAGAACGGAGGTGTATACGGAGCCGATTGTGTCCTCCTTGACCTGGAAGATGCAGTGGCCCTTAACCAGAAAGATGCCGCCAGAATACTGGTCAGATATATGATCCAAAATACAGATTACTATAATTGTGAAGTATCGGTTCGTGTCAATCATATAAACACACCTTTTGGCAGAGCCGACCTTGAAGAAATCGTTCCTTTGCAACCCGATGCCATACGTTTTCCAAAAACAGATACTGTTGAAGACTTAGCGGCACTTATCGAAATTATTGAAGACATAGAAAACAAACATAATTTGCCTCACGATAAGATGAAAATACATGCTATGATAGAAACGGCTGTCGGCGTTCAGAATGTTTATCAGATTGCTTCTTTTTCAGAACGTGTTGATACTATTACAATTGGAGGACAGGATCTGACCGCCGACATGGGTATTGCAAAAACCATTGATAATGCGGGTATTGACTATGCAAGAAAACAAATAGTAATGGCTGCCAAAGCTAACCGTATTGATGTTATTGACACGGTATTTACCGATATCGACGACGAGGAAGGCTTAAGGAAAGAAACGGAATATGCTAAAAAAATCGGTTTTACAGGTAAGGCCGTGATAAATCCGAGACAAATAGACATAGTAAACGAGATCTTTATGCCGGGCGAAGAAGAAATACGCTATGCATTCAGGATATATAACGGCTGGGTAAAAGCAAAAAAAGAAGGGCTTGGCGTTTTTGCCATTGACGGCAAAATGGTTGATGCCCCGGTAATGGAAAGAGCAAAGCGTATTCTGCAAACAGCCGGTATTGATCCTGAAAACTTCCAATCATAAATAATATGACAGAAAAAAATAAACTTGGAATAGATATTCCTGAATATATTGAAGGAATAGGAAAGCTGCAGTCATATAACGGCTCATTTGAGAAATTAAAAAAAGGATGGATGGACGAACCAACCATACCTCCGCCAAATAAAGCAGGTCTGCCACATAAAAACAAAATTAAGGGAAGCATTAAAGAAACCATCCTTGAATGCAATCCGCATGACGGAATGATCATTTCATTTCATCATCATCTGAGGAGTGGCGACGGTGTGCTTGTCCCGGTGGTTAATACCCTGGCTTCAATGGGTATCAAAGATATCACACTGGCTTCATCTTCTCTCACATCAGCACACGATGATATAGTACCGCTGATAAAAGACGGTACAATAACAGGTATTTTTTCCTCAGGTATACGGGGAGAGCTGGGGAAAGCGATATCACGCGGCCACCTCAAAAGACCGGCAGTCATTCATTCCCACGGAGGCCGGGTAAGAGATGTCCATACAGGAAGAATAAATATTGACATAGCCTTCATTGCCGCCTCGGCTGCCGATGAAGAAGGCAATGCCACCGGCGCTCACGGTCCAAGTGCATTTGGCTCGCTGGGATATGCAGCTATAGATGCCAGATATGCCAAATATGTAATAGTAGTTACCGACAATCTGGTTGATTATCCCTGCATACCGCCGTCTGTTACACAAAATTTTGTTGATTATGTAGTCAGGGTGGATTCCATAGGTGACCCCGATAAGATTGCTTCCGGAACAACCCGCATAACCAAATCACCACTTGATTTACGTATTGCCAAATTAGCCTCCGAAGTAATTATTAATTCGGAATATTTCAGGAACGGATTGTCATTCCAGGTTGGTGCAGGAGGAGCATCCTTAGCCGTCGCCAAGTTTATCCGGTCCGAAATGAAAAAAAAAGGCATCAGGGGAAGCTTCTTGCTGGGAGGGATAACCTCATATGGTGTCGACATGCTGGAAGAAGGCCTGTTCAGGGCAATATTTGATGTCCAGAGCTTCGATGCAGCAGTAAGTTCGTCCCTGTTGAACAATCCGAATCATATAGAAATACCTGCAGGCTTTTATGCCAATCCATATAACAGCGGATGCGTTACCAATAAGCTTGATGTTGTTGTACTCGGCGCTCTTGAGATAGACACCAGCTTTAACGTGAATGTTATCACCGGATCGGAAGGGAATATACGGGGAGCTTCGGGCGGACACCCCGATACCGCCGCAGGAGCGCTTATGACTGTTATAGTATGCCCGTCTTTCAGGGGACGTATACCTATTGTCAAGAAAAAGATAAACAATATTGTCACTCCCGGCGAAACAGTTGACGTACTTGTCACAGAACGGGGAATATGTATTAATCCATTACGTGAGGACCTGATGGAGAGGCTCAGAGACACCAACCTTCCTGTAAAAACAATAGAAAGCCTTGAGGAAGAAGTGAGAACTATTTGCGGCGAAGCCAGACAGGTTGAATATACCGACCGTATTGTTGCTGTAATTGAATACCGTGACGGGACTATTATTGATGTAATTCGTCAGATAAAAGAATAAATGCTTACAGGAATACTGGAATCAAAAGATCAAAGGCAGTCGATCAGGCAGGAATATGCCACAGAGGGTTATGCAACTGTGAGCCTTAACCTTAATATACCGGGATATCCCAAATCCGGTAATTCAATCAGAAAAGCTTTCTTCCTGCTGAAGGAAGAATTGCATAATTATCTGCTTGCCTGTCGTATTGCCGTATATACCGATAAGATTACTGTCTGTCATGATGAAGCAGGTGATATATGTTTTTTCCCTGTCATGATACAGGACTGTAGCCTGCAATCAGTAAAAAATGACCTGGAAGCCTTTGAAGAAAAGCACAGTCTGGGCCGGCTGGTTGATGTAGACCTGTTTGCCCCGGATCATAAACCCGTTTCGTCAGGAAAAAGGAAAACATGCTTTTTATGTGATGACAAACCGGCCGTCGTATGTATGCGGGAAAAGAAACACACATACGAAGAACTAAAATCGTATGTGGTAAAAAAAATCGGGAGCTATATCGAATCGGAAAGAAAAGCAACCGTATGTCATAAACTTTCCGAACTGGCAGGCAGGGCTATCCTTACCGAGATATCACTTCCCGGAAAACCGGGCCTTGTGTGCCCCGAAAGCCGGGGATCGCATACCGATATGGACTATCTGACGTTTATTAATTCCTCTTCTGCAATAAGCACGTTCTTTGAAGGAATTGCAGCAAAAGGATATGAATGGGATGGAACAGTAAACAGGGATACACTGCATGATTTAAGAACCACCGGTCTTAAAATGGAACAGGCAATGTTCAGGGCAAGCAATGGTATAAACACCCAGAAAGGGATCATTTTTCTTATGGGATTTTCATTGTTTGCCGCGGCTCATGTTATTAAGAAAGAAAAGACGTTCGATATCAATCTTTTCCGTACAGTACTAAAGATGCTTAACCGGGATGTTGTAAAAAAAGAACTGTGTAATGGCTTCAACAGGAATATATCACACGGAGAAATATGCTTCGGTAAGTATGGGAAAGAATATGCCGGGGGAATACGAAGGGAGACAGAAGCAGGGCTGCCAACAGTCTTTGAGGTGTCGATACCTTTATTGAATGATCTGTTCAACGAAGGGATAAACAAAAGCAGTCAGGAAGAAATCCAGGATAAACTGCTGCGTGTTCTGGTAAAAATAATGTCGGTAAACAACGACACAAATATACTTTACAGATCGGACATCAGTGTTCTGGACAATCTGAAGGAGGCTGCACGTAATATTGATACCGGTGAAGGAAACATCAGAGATAATCCTTTATTTAAAGCCCTGACCGGTTACTGCTTAAGTCATAATATCTCTCCGGGCGGATCAGCAGATCTGCTGGCTGTTACATTATTTGTTTATTATATAATTAATGAGCCGTTATGAACAGACCTCTTATTTAAGATTAAAGGATAACAAAACAAGGGATTGATCTGTAATATATTCTAATAAAATAATGATCCGAACCTTACAACAATGATTATTGAAAACACCGATTACAGAGAAGAAATTATTGATCGTCAAAATCCTTATGACATAAAACTGGTCAAAAGCTTTCTTAGTGGGATGGATTTTGATTTTGAACCTGAAAGCGTAGACTATACAATCATACTGTACAACCTTAAGGGAGATATAATAGGTACAGGGTCATCCCAAAAAAATGTACTTAAATATGTGGCTGTAACAAAGAAATACCGGGACACTTCCGCCTTTTCAAAAATCATATCACATCTTACAGGTCTTATTGTGCCTGAATACCGTACAGTATTTGTATATACCAAACCGGAAAACAAAGTTGTTTTTGGCGGACTGGGATTTAAACATATTGCCTCTGCTCCTCCTTATTATTCGTTACTGGAATTCGGAACAAAAACAATAACCGATTTTCAAAATGACCTTGCCGTATATAAGCAAACAGCGAGGACAAACGATATTGCTTCAATTGTAGTTAACTGCAATCCTTTTACAAACGGGCACAAATATCTCATTGAAAAAGCTTCCGGGGAAAATGAATGGGTATACCTTTTTGTAGTGCAGGAAGATCTGTCTGTTTTTCCTTTCGAAAAACGATGGGAAATCATAAGTAAAGGTATCTCTCACCTCAATAATGTAATTATGATACCCGGCGGTGATTATATTGTTTCCGGTAAAACATTTCCCTCCTATTTCCTTAAGGGGACAGGTGAGGAGGAACGTATTGCAGGGCAGTGTGAACTGGATATAGAAATTTTCCGCAAATATATTGTTCCTGTTCTCGGAATAAACAAACGTTATGTGGGAACTGAGAATTACTGTAATACAACAGCAGCATATAATAAGGCAATGAAAAAACTGCTGCCTGAAAAAGGGATAAAACTAATTGAAACGGAAAGGATAAAAAGTGTGGCTGACAATGAATCACATTATATAAGTGCTTCTGTGATAAGAGAAGCAATAAAAAATAACGAGTTGGATAAATATCTGGATTTCCTGCCCGAAGTGACCAAAAATTTCCTTCTTTCGGAAGAAGCTGAGGAAATAAAGGAAAATATACGTAAGATGAATACACGACATTAGGTTAGTGAATAGTGAATAGTGAATAAGTGAACAGGTGACGAGTGACGAGTGACGAGTGACAAAACGAGAAGGGATTAGGAACTGGGAATCAGGGATTAGGCACGGATCTTCCGCCTGTGCTGAAGCTTTGGCGGACGGAGAGAGATCCGCGCCAGCAAAAGGGACTGTGGACTGCCGACTTTTTCCTTTTGTCTTTCGTCGTTCATGAAATATTTACTTAAACGGGACTAAACTGATATATTTGTATAATTGTATATTTGAATTTTTAATTCGCTTTATTAATAATAATCTGCCTTAATAGCAAATATCATAATATGAGCAAAATAAAAAATAAAACAATATTTATACGACTGATCGCAACAGTTGTTTTTTTGCCATTGTTAAGCAATACATTATCATCACAGAATATTCAACTGGGATTATATACAGAGCCTCTTATAAGCTGGTTCTCTTCTGATACAAGATCTACCTTAAATGACGGTGCAAGACCCGGTTTTGCCTTTGGCTTGTCTTTTGACACATATTTCGCGAAAAACTATGCATTCTCTACCGGTATAAATATCATAAATGCATCGGGAAGGTTAAACTATGCAGATACTATAGATATAAGGCTGAAGAATTCCGAAACCGTTCTGAATGCAGGTGAGAATATAGTATACAGGATACAATATCTCTCTGTTCCCATTGGTATAAAACTGAAGACCAACCAGATCGGTTATATGACATTTTTCTCCAACGTAGGGATGAATCCAAAGGCAGTGATTGGCGGCAAATGCAATATCCCTTCACAAAATATTGATAACGAAAATATTACTGAAGAACTCAAAATATTCAACCTAGGATATTTCGTGGCTGCCGGGATGGAATATTCGCTCGGAGGCTCAACTGCTATTGTTGCCGGACTGGTTTATGAGGATAACTTCCTGGATGTTACAAAAGACTATGAGGGGCAACCGGAGGATAAGGTAAGGCACCGTATGGTCAGATTCAGATTAGGATTAAACTTTTAAGCAGTCTGCAATGAAGATTACACTTGCACAATTAAACTATCATATCGGCAATTTTGAAAAAAACAGCAGTATCATCCTGGACAATATCTCCAGGGCAAAAAGAGACAGGTCGGACCTGATAGTGTTCTCCGAGCTCTCGCTGACAGGCTATCCTCCTCATGACCTGCTTGAATACAGCACTTTCATAGACAAATGCAATAAATATATCGATCTTATCGCTTCCGAATGCAGGGGTATTACGGCTATAATAGGTGCCCCGGCAATAAACAGGAACCCAAGCGGGAAAAAACTGTACAATGCTGCGTATATACTCAGGAACGGGATTGTTCACGATATCATATATAAGAGTCTGCTTCCTACATATGATATTTTTGATGAGTACAGGTATTTTGAGCCCTCTACCGATTTCAGGGTAATTGATCTTGACGGTATAAGACTGGCTGTCACAATTTGCGAAGACCTGTGGGACGAGCAGGGTTTTGAAAACGAATTCAGCAGTTCAAAAATGTACTCAATATCGCCGATGGATGAACTTGCCAGGCAAAAGCCAGATCTTATAGTTAATATTTCTGCCTCTCCCTTTGCCCATAACAGGATGGAGGAGAAGTTAAAAATATTCACAGGTAAAGCAGCCAGATATAAGATACCTTTGGTAATGGTAAATCAGGTCGGAGCAAATACCGACATTATCTTTGAAGGAAACTCCCTGGTTGTAGGCCCCGGTGGTAATATTATAAGTATGTTCCCCTCGTTCAGGGAACATACTGCCAGCTACAAGCTTGAAGAGATCGCAGATATGACCTGCCATACGGAAATAAATACTAACCGTATAGAAATGATATACTCCGGACTGGTAATGGGAATCAGTGATTATTTCAGCAAAATGAATTTCGGTGATGCTGTCCTTGGCCTTTCCGGGGGAATAGATTCAGCAGTATGCCTCTGCATCGCAGCTGATGCTCTCGGCCCCTCAAGAGTACGTGCACTGCTTATGCCCTCAATGTACTCGAGCAGTCATTCTGTTGATGATGCAATAAAACTAAGTGAAAACCTGGGAGTCAGTTATGATATTGTAAATATTGAAAAAGCTTATCATACCATAAAGCAATCACTGGCAGGAATTATGACAGGTAAGACGGAAGATGTGACAGAGGAAAACATACAGGCCAGACTGAGAAGCCTCTTTCTTATGGCCGTATCGAATAAATTCGGTAATATATTGCTTAATACATCCAATAAAAGCGAAGCTGCCGTGGGATACGGAACTCTTTACGGAGACATGGCAGGAAGCATATCCGTACTGGGCGATGTTTATAAAACAGATATCTACAAGCTTGCAGGCTATATAAACAGGCTAAAGGAAATTATTCCGGTGAATATAATTAATAAAGAACCTTCCGCTGAACTCAGACCGGGGCAGAAAGATTCCGATTCACTGCCCGATTACAAAGTGCTCGATTCAATACTGTACCAGTATATTGAACTGCAAAAGCCCCTGTCCGGTATTACAGGTACCGGTATTAATTCCGGATTGGTGAATTCAGTAGTCCAGCTTATCAATAACAATGAATATAAACGATACCAGTCCCCTCCTGTTTTAAGAATATCAAGCAAGGCTTTCGGTATGGGAAGACGAATGCCGCTGGTGGCAGATTACTAATCATTATTTAGACTAATTACAAATAAGCTTACAAGCACCTAAAATATGACAGGAATCATATCCTTTGAAGCATGCATGTTTTACAACATAATAAGTAAATTTCTGTATTCGTGAACTTTACAACATACTGTTAATGAATGTGTTAAAAAATGTTAATTTAGTTTTTGTGTCCTACTTTTATTATTTTTGCATATGTTATGTAACATATGCTTAAATGAAGACAGCACTATACAAAAATCAATACATCGAGAGTTGCATTGAAAGTCCGGGCTCGATTTTCAAGAGCCTCAAATTTTCCGAAAGGGAAACACTGGTTCAAAACCATTCGTATGCTCATTACCGTAAAGGTGAGATCATTTTTAAAGAAGGAGAAAAACCACCGGGACTGATAAGTCTTGCCACCGGTAAGGTTAAGATATTCAAGGAAGGAGTAGGCGGACGCGAACAAATACTCAGGATGGTAAAATCGTCTGGCCTCCTAGGCTTCAGGGCTTTGCTTGCAGGGGCTCCATATTCTGCTTCGGCAATTGCAATTGAAGACTCTACGATTTGTATTATTGAGAAAGACTCGTTTTTAAATCTGGTTAAGGAAAGTCAGGAGTTGTCGATCAAAATAATAAAAATATTATCGCAGGAGCTGGGATTTTCAAACAGCAGGACTGTTTCACTGACCCAGAAGCATATAAGAGGCAGGCTGGCCGAATCGCTACTCGTTCTGAAAGAAACCTATGGATATGAAAGTGACGGTAAAACAATAAAGGCATACCTGTCAAGGGAAGATATAGCCAATCTGTCAAATATGACAACATCAAATGCTATCAGGACACTTTCAACCTTTGCTTCCGAGAATGTTATTGCAATTGACGGAAGAAAAATTAAAATCCTCGATTCAAGAAAGCTTGAAAGAATAAGTACTCTGGGCTAGCTATTCATACAGAAATATTCTTTTAACCCTGGCGGGTATTCCTGTAAGTATTTCATAGGGTATTGTACCACATATTTCTGCTATTTCTTTTATACTTATATTATCCCCGAATATTTCAACTTTATCCCCTGCTTTCAGGTCAGTGCCGCTTATATCAATCATGCACATATCCATACAGATATTTCCTGTGATTGGCAGGAAATGACCGTCAGCATAAACCCTGCCTCTGCCGGCACCCATAGATCTTCTGAGTCCGTCAGCATAGCCGATGGGAAGTATGGCAATCTTCCTTTCCTCATCAGATACATCCATGAGACCATAGCTTATGCCCTCCCCTTTTCCTATTCTTTTAACCTGCGAGATATGTGTATAAAAGGACGAGGCCGGCATTAAACCATCTGTTTCAACTTCTGAGACTCCATGCAGTCCTATTCCCAGCCTCACCATATCAAATCTGTATTCCGGAAATCTTATTATGCCCGCCGAATTTAATATATGCCTGAGAAAAGAACTACCTGTTAACTTTCCGATCCTGTCGCAGATTCTTGTAAAGGTCCTGACCTGTTCATGTGTAAACTCATCAAATGCAGGGTCGTATGCTGCAGCCAGGTGTGAAAAAACAGAAGCAATCCCGACCTGAGCTGTTGTATTCAGTACTGCAGCCATCTGATCAATATCCTGTTCCATAAAGCCGAGTCTGTGCATTCCGGTATCGATCTTTATATGTACCGGATAATCATTCAGTCCGTACTTTTTAGCTTCTGTGATAAAATGATTAAGTATATCGGGACTGTATATTTCAGGTTCGAGATCATACTCTATCATCTGACCGAAGGCATACCTGTCGGGGTTCATTACCATTATCCTTTTGTTAATCCCGTTCTTCCTGAGACTAAAGCCCTCGTCAGGATATGCAACTGCCAGAAAATCGACCCCGTTATAAGCAAGCCATTCGGATATCTCCATGGGGCCTGCTCCGTACGCAAAAGCTTTGACCATAGCCATAATCCTTGTGTTCCTGTCGAGGTATGTCCTGAAGGTATTAAGATTTGTAAGCACCTTATTTAGGTTTATCACAAGCTGTGTCTGGTGTGTTTTCAGTTCCAGCAACCTGCCGATACGCTCGAACCCGAACATTCTGGCTCCTTTTAATAATATTGCTTCATTACTGAAATCGTCAGAAGAAAAAGAATTTATGAAGTCTTCCGTGCCTGCATAAAACTTTTTGTCAGCCAGTTTAAAAAAGTCACTGTATCTGCTTATTCCCGGTCCCACGGCAATAAGCCTGTTTACACCAGCCTTCCTTATGATCTCCGCTACCTGTTTGTATAGTTGTTCAAGGTTCCTGCTGCTTTGAATAAAGTCGGACAGAATTAGCGTAAGTCGCTTATCAGAGATCCCTTTAATATGATCGAGCGCTATCTTAAGTGAACCCGGGTCGGAGTTATATATATCTTCGAGGAGCAGACAATTATTAATACCTTCCTTCTGCTCCATGCGCATGGCCACCGGTTCAAGGTTTCTTATACCATCAGCTATTGACTCAGGATCAAGTCCAAGGTACAGCAGGGTAGTTATAACTGTTGACATATTATCAAGCGAAGCCCTGTCAATAAAAGGAATAATACATGAGAATCTCAAATCACCAAAGCCGATGTTGAGAAGCCGGCCCTTTTCATTCCCGGGATCATGATCAATAATAACGTCAGCTTTCTCATTATAACGGGACCAGGTAAATAGCCGTTTACAGGAAAGATGTTCATCCCTGATAATATTATCGTGAATTTCCTTTTCATCGGAAGGATATATAATAACCTGCGAATCCCGGAACAATTCCAGCTTTTCACATACTTTCCGGCTGATGCTGTCAAAGTTTTCCTGGTGAGCTTCGCCGATATGAGTAAAAATTCCAATCTCCGGCTTTATTATCTTCTCCAGTCTGCTTATCTCTCCGGGTCTTGACATACCGGCTTCTATTATTGCCGTACTGTAATTGTTTTCAAGGCCCCAGACCGAAAGCGGCACTCCCACCTGTGAATTATAGCTACCGGGGCTTCTGTACAGGCTTTCATGTTTTCCGAGTATATCGGAAAGCCATTCCTTTATTATAGTTTTGCCGTTACTCCCGGTAACCGATATTACTTTTCCCTTAAAATTCCCCCTTTTCCAGGCAGCAATTTTTTGTAATGCAGCCAGACTGTCTTCAGTAACAACGAATCCGGCGCCGGGAAACTTTTCATATGCCTCCCTGAAACAACCTTTTGTCACCATAAAAGCTCTCACTCCCGATTCATACATGTCCGGGATATAATTATGCCCGTCATTCTTTTCTCCGTTAAGGGCAATAAAAAGCGTACCATCAGGAAATTTAGGTATCTTCCTGCTGTCAATCAGTAATTCCTTTATCTCAATTGATGAATTACCTTTCAGCTCCGACCCGGCTATTTCGGCCACTTTCCTGAGATCTGTCTTCAACTCTCTTCCTCCTGTTCTCTGAATTTATTATAGCAATCCCTGCAAAGAGGTTTATAAATATCCTTTTCTCCCAGGAGTACCCTCGATTTATTATCGGTCATCCTGAATGAATACTGCGCGAGGTTACCGCATTCAACACAAATGGCATGAACTTTTGAAACATATTCGGCTACAGACATTATAGCAGGCACCGGACCGAACGGCTCCCTGTTGTAATCCATATCCAGACCGGCTACTATTACCCTTACGCCCCGGTCTGCAAGTTCATTACAAACATCTGCCAGTCCTTCGTCAAAGAATTGCGCCTCGTCGATACCAACTACATCAACGCCTGCCGAAAGGAGTAGTATCATGGATGCATTATCAACCGGCGTTGAGGTAATAGAACGCTCATCATGCGAAACAACAAAAGTATCTGAATATCGTGTGTCGACCGAAGGTTTATATATTTCAACTTTCAGGCCTGCAATCTTTGCCCTTTTAAGTCTTCGTATCAGCTCTTCTGTCTTGCCTGAGAACATCGACCCCGCAATAACCTCTATTGATCCCCGTTTATTTATATGGTCAACAGAATTTTCAAGAAAATGCATCTAACACAAATATTTAAGAAACCAGGATAATTTCTGTCAAGATAATTATTAATTACCTTTGCAAGGTAAAGAAAAATGACTTTAAATAAAATCAATTTAATGGATCTGAAAACTGCTTTAAATATTATCCTGAATGATATTAAGGAGGCCGGAGAACTGATTGACGATCTCAGGAACAAACCGGATTTTCCTGAGCTACAGATTGAACTTGCCAGATCTAAATGCAAAAGCGCAGAAGATATGATCAGGTTGATAAGTAATATCATTATTGAGCAAAAGACTGTAAGACAAGATAATCTTAAAGTCAGTGATCTTACTGTTGACGAACCTGAAAAAGCTGATATAAGCATTGAGATAGCCGAAAACCCTGCTGACAAAGAAAGTGACACAATATCAAGCCAGAAGTCCGCCGAACTGATACGGGAAGAGATCTCAGAGGAGAAAAAAAGACCGGCATATGAAGAAATAAAAAAAAGTGATAAGATCCTGGCTGATAAGTTTGCTCACCTGTCAGGCCGGATTAATGAAAAGGTGGGAGACAGCAAGAAAACAGAAGGGAAAACCCGCACACTGCCTGTTACCGATCTGAATAAATCCATAGGAGTGAATGACAGGTTTTTCTTTATCAGAGAATTGTTCGATGGTGATGAGGGCAGGTACAGGCAGACGGTTCAGATGCTGAATGAAGTTACAAGCAAGGATGAGGCAGCTGACATATTGAAGGAGGCAGCGCCTGAACAGTCAGGTTCAGAACCGGCGCTTCAGCTTCTTGAACTGGTCGAAAGAAAATTATCAGCAAAATAATATGGGCAGATTATTCATCATTCCCACCCCGGTAGGTAATCTGAAAGATATCACCCTGAGAGCTATTGAGCTATTGAAGGAAGCCGGTCTTATCCTTGCAGAAGATACCCGTAAATCAGGGATACTGCTGAAGCATTACAATATCAGTACTCCGCTTACTTCATACCATAAATTCAACGAACATAAAGAATCAATAAAAATATGCGAACAAATCATATCGGGAAGAAACGTGGCATTGATCACAGACGCAGGTACTCCCGGTATATCAGACCCCGGATTCCTGCTCGTCAGAACCTGTATAGAAAATAATATTGAGATAGAGACCTTACCGGGGGCAACAGCATTCATTCCCGCCCTTGTAAACTCAGGCCTTCCATGCGACAGATTTTGTTTCGAAGGTTTCCTCCCTCATAAAAAAGGAAGGATGAAAAGGATAAGGGACCTGGAAAATGAAGTAAGGACAATGATCTTTTACGAATCTCCCTACAGGATACTCAAGCTTATTGAACAGTTGGCAGAAACATTCGGTACCGACAGGAAAGCCTCGGTATCAAGGGAACTGACAAAGATACATGAGGAAAACATAAGGGGCACCCTGGGTGAGATTTCCGAAAAGCTTAACAATACGGATATTAAAGGAGAGTTTGTAGTTATTGTAGCAGGTAAAACCGACAAACGGTGAATAACCGGGGAAAATATGTTTTTACCCTGGTCTCCTGAAAACTTTGTGCTGTTAATTCGTTATATATAAAAACGACTTATGAAGAAAATACTGATAATAATATATACTTTCCTTTCTGTAGCTTTCTGTTCGAATGCTCAAAATATTAAAGGTATAATAACAAATACGGAGGGCGAGCCTGTAAGCTTCGCTACAGTATACATTAACGAACTCAGGCATGGAACAACAGCAAATATCAAAGGGGAATATGAGATAAGATTAAAGCCCGGAAAGTATACCGTATTCTTTCAGAGTCTCGGATACTCTCCTGAAACAAAAATAGTAGAAGTGGGCACATCAGATAAGGAAATTAATATCAGGCTGAGTATCCAGTACTATCAGATACCGGAAGTAAGGGTAACGGCAACCGGCGAAGACCCTGCATATGGTATTATGAGAAAGGCTATTGGAATGGCATCGTATCACCTCAACAGGATAAAACATTACGAAGCCGATATATATATAAAAGGCAGTGTGGTTATTAACAAGATCCCAAAGGTTGTGGCGCGAAACATAAAAGCCAATGATATTGAGGTCAGGGAAGGCGACAGTTATCTTATAGAGTCAATGAATAAAATAGAGTTTGAAGCACCTGATATATATAACCAGACTGTCATAGCCCAGCAGAGCACATTTCCGGATACCAGACAGTCAGACATATCCCCCATGGATGTGGTAAGAGCCAGTTTTTATCAGCCGGTTCTGGCAGACATAGCAATATCCCCGCTGTCCCCAAATGCAATGGCCTATTACAAATTCAGCTACGAAGGATCAACACCACAGGGTCCTTATATTGTCAATAAGATAAAAGTTATTCCGAGAAGGAAAAGCCAACAGGTTTTTGAAGGTACAATCTATATAATCGAGGACCTCTGGTGTATCCATAGTCTGGACCTGACAAACGAGAATCTTGCAGGCTCGATAAATATTAAACAGGTATATACACCTGTCCAGGATGATATATGGATGCCTGTAAGCCATAACTTCGACGTAAAGGTTACAGCGATCGGTATTGACGCCGGCGGAACATACGGTTCGGCTGTTACCTATACCAGTGTCGAGCCGAATAATGACCTGCCGAAACCGGAAGACCTGAATCTTAATCCCACAGCCGGACAGCTATTACTTGAAGAACAACGCGAGAATACAAAAACACAGCAGCAGATTGAAGAATTGCTGCAGAAAAAAGAATTAAGTAACAGGGATATGTCAAAGCTGTCCAGGCTGATGGAAAAAGAAACTGATAAAAAAGAAGAAGGTAAAGAAGACCTTGAGATAAAGAAAACCACAAGCTCTACCGTGGAAGACGACGCAGGGAAGAAGAGTAGTGAGTACTGGAATGAAATCCGTCCCATCCCTCTTTCCGAAGAAGAGAAAAAATCTGTAAGAGTAAGCGATAGTCTGAGGCTGGAGACAAGGCTCAGGGAAGCATCTTCTTCAAAAGATACAACAGGGCAGGGAAAGGTGCCAAAGAGTCAGTTCAAGTCTGTTATAAATGATATACTATTCGGAGAAACCTGGCATAAAAACAAGATACACAGCCGTTTCAGGACAGGAGGATTAATTGACCCCGATCATTTTAGTTTTAATCCGGTAGATGGTTTTAAATATGGCATTGACTTTAACTATTTATTTGCCAGGGGAAAAGGGATGACATTTAATATTACTCCCGAACTGGTATGGAACTTCTCCAGGGAAAGTCTTGACTGGAAGACAAGCGGGCTGATCACCTACGATCATATGAGGCAATCAAGAATTATATTCTGGGGAGGAAGAGGGAGTAAGGATTTCACCAGTTCTGCAGGAATAAGCCCCTTTATAAACATGGTAACATCTCTGCTTTTCAAGAATAACTACATGAAATTATACGATAGCAGGTATTTTACTTTAAGGCAGAGAACCGAATATTTCAATGGATTCTATATCGAATGGGAATATAATTACGACGACAGGAGGTTGCTTAATAATAATACAGAATTTTCATTCTTTCATAAAGAAAAAAATTATACAGATAACATCCCTCTTAATGATTATCTGGGTGCTGCCGGTGACGAAAATGCTGCGTATCTTCTGACTGATCATATCCATCACCAGTTTTCAGCAGTAATATCATATATCCCAAAACAAAAATACAGGATCAATAACGGTAAAAAATCTTCGGCCGGATCTGACTATCCTACCTTTAAGATCTATTACGATCATGGGATAAACATTAACCCCGGCAACATGGTCAATCATTTTGACCATATACAGTTTGAAGCCAATAAATCAAAATCGATCGGAGCCTTCAGTGAATATTCATGGAGGGTAAGGGCAGGAGGTTTTCTGAACAATGACAAACTCCAGTTTCAGGACTTTATCCATTTCAATACGCAATCATTGCCTTTCCTGATAAGAAACCATCAGGATGTGTTTATGTTGCCCGACTACTATTCTATGGCTACCCCCGAATATTATATAGAAGCTCATTTCAGGTATACCACACCTTATCTTCTTATAAAATTACTACCTCTTATAAGCAACAGCCTTATGAGGGAGAATCTGAGCATTGCCTACCTGTACAGCCCTTCTACCGGTCATTATTATGAGTTGGGATACAGTCTGAGTGAAATATTCCTTGTTGGTAAGGTAGGTATATTTGCAGGTTTTGAAGATCTGAATTATAAATCGGCAGGATTGAGGTTTACATTCATTTTTAATTAGCTGCTCCGTTATTATCCTGCAACTGGTCGTCCCTGAATGTATCGGGCATTTCTTTGCGGGCCTTTATTCCCAGCTCCCTGAGAGAGCCTACCCTGCTTATAAGATTACCCCTCCCTGTTAGTTTCATAACCGTATCGTCATACTGCCTTTGTGTTTCATTAAGCTTCTTTCCAAGTTTCTCAAGCCGCTCGAGCAATAGTACGAAATCGTCATACAGGGCGCCACCCTGGCGGGCAATTTCCATGACATTCCTGCTTTGATATTCCTGCTTCCATATACTCTCAATCATTTTAAGTGCTGCAATAAGGTTTGTAGGGCTTATCATTAAAACCCTCTTCTCGTACGAATCTGACCATAGTCTGTTATCCGACTGTAAAGCAAGGAAGTATGCCGGTTCGACGGGCATAAACATCATCACGAAATCAACTGTCTCCAGTTTATACTCATCCTGGTAATCCTTGGCAGAAAGCTTATTAAGGTGAGCCCTGACAGATTGCAAATGAGCTTTTACTGCTTTATCCCTTTCTTCATCCGTTTCGGCATTTACATATTGCTCATAACCTATCAGTGATACTTTCGAATCGATAATGATACTCCTGTTACCCGGGTATTTTACAATCACATCAGGCTGTAATCTTCCTCCCTCCTCAGTTGAATATGACTCCTGTACAAGAAATTCCCTGTTCTTTACCAGACCCGATTTTTCCAGTATACTTTCGAGTATCATTTCACCCCAGTTTCCCCTGGCTTTTGAATCTCCCTTAAGCGCCCTGGTCAAAGCGTTCGCTTCGTCACTTATCCTGGTATTCAGTTTTTCGAGATCAGCGATCTTAGTCATAAGCGATTCCCTGTCCTTACTGCTTTCCAGTCTGGTCTTTTCCACCTTATCCCTGAAATCCTTCAGGTTATCATTAAACGGTCTCAGTATGTTATCAAGTTTTTCTGCATTCTCCCGGGTAAACCTCCTGCTCTTCTCTTCAAGTATTTCATCAGCCAGCAACCTGAATTCCTTTTTCATCTGCTCCTGCATTTTCTCCAGCTCTTTTTTCTGCTCTGCAAGCTTTTCTCCCAGCGACAGTATATTTGCCTCCTTTGAAGCTACCATACCCGTCAGTTTACGTATCTCTTCCTCGCGTATATTGAGTTCATTCTTGTTTTCAGCGATTGTCTGCTTAAGATCATTGATATGTAACTCTTCCGACGAAGACAGAGACTTCTTCCTCAGGTAACTGAGGATCAGCATCAGTACAATTCCTGCTGCAAGTCCGGCAAAAAAATAAATAATGCTTTCGGGCATATTAATAAAATCCTCCCTGTTTTATCAGTTTTCATTATGGAAACTCATCATCGGATGCGTTTTCAAATCCGATGCCCTGATCCCTGCCCGGTATATCATCATTCATCTTTGAGCCAACAGTAAATGAATCCGCAATACTTCGGGCACTACTCATGGTATCATAATCAAGATCATCGATATCGACGAACTGCGCCCTTTCCTCCCGGAATCTCAACATGACATCATCTACAGGACCATTCCTGTTTTTTGCCAGTATTATTTCCGCGATACCTTTTGAGGGCATATCATTTTCAAGAGTTGTAAATCCGTATTTTTCGGGTCTGTGGATGAACAGGACCATATCGGCATCCTGCTCGATTGCTCCCGATTCTCTCAGATCAGATAACTGCGGTCTTTTATTTCCACCTCTTACTTCTACCGACCTGTTGAGCTGACTGAGTGCAATAATGGGGACATTCAGTTCTTTTGAAATACTTTTCAGTGAACGTGAAATATTTGACACCTCCTGCTCCCGGCTGCCTGTATCTTTTGGGCCTGACATAAGCTGAAGGTAATCAACTATAGCTATATCAAGCTTATGCTGTGCCGACAAACGCCGGCACTTGGCCCTTAGCTCGAATACAGATATTGCCGGTGTATCGTCAATATAGATACTGGCATCTTCAAGTGTCTTTATCTTTGCTTCCAGTTGCCTCCACTCATCTTCCTTTAATCTTCCGTTCTTTATCCTGTTGGACGGCAACTCTGTTTCGGCAACTATAAGTCTGTTAACCAGCTGAACAGCCGACATTTCGAGTGAAAATACGGCTACCGACTTCTTATGATCCACCGCCATATTTCTTGCCATGGTCAAAGCGAATGCAGTTTTACCCATTGAAGGCCGGGCGGCAACTATTATAAGGTCTGATTTCTGCCATCCTGATGTAAGCCTGTCAAGCTTTGTAAATCCTGAAGGTACACCTACGAGAGCATCTTCTCTTTTGCTCGCTTCCTCAATCTCATGTACAGCCTCTTTAAGTACCAGGTTCAGGGGAGCTACTTCCTTCTTGATATTACCCTCAGCAATCTGAAACAATTCATTCTCTGAAAAATCAAGTAATTCATTAATATCATTTGAATCATCAAAAGCTTTCCCCTGTATTTCAGATGTCACCCGTATCAGTTCTCTCTGTATGAATTTCTGTGCAACTATTTTAGCATGGAACTCAACATGCGCAGCAGAAACTACTTTCGATGTGAGTTGGGTAAGATATACCGGTCCGCCAACATCTTCCAGCTCATCTGTTGCCCTGAGCTCCTCTGTAACTGTATAAAGGTCGACAGGCAACTCTCTGTTGTTAAGAGACAGAATGGCCTGATATATCTTCTGATGAACGTCCTTGTAGAAGCTTTCAGGTTTAAGAATATCCAGAACAGTAATAATTGCTTCCTTCTCAAGCATTATTGCCCCCAGCACAGCCTCTTCCATATCAATAGCCTGGGGAGGCACTCTGCCCAGATCAGGGAAGTTACTTATCAGAGTTCTTGTTCTGGCTTTCTGCTCAGCCATATGTGTTTGTTTATCATTTAATTAAACGCAGGCATCCGTATCGTACCTGACTGGATCAAAGGTAGGAAATACATAGCTTAGGCCCAGTAATAAACACCAAATATTACAAACATGTTTATGTTGATATCTTGTTGAAATAAAGATGGAATGATGGAATGATGGAATGATGGAATGATGGAATGCTGAGTAGTCGGCAATCGGCAGTCCTCAGTCCGCAATGTTGATTTGCAAAGCGCAAAGGGACCAGAGCAATATTCGTCAGAAATATTAATTTGTATTGGTGTATTCGTTAACGATGGAGAACCTGAATAACCTTTCGTCTTTCGTCGTTAGTCTTTCGTCTCATTAAACTCATTCTCAACTTTCTCAACTTTTAAACAAATAATATATTTCACCACAGTGGACACGGAGGATCACGGTGGCACACGGTGAAAAAGTGAATGGTGAATAGAGATGAGAGATGGATGAGAAGGCACGGATCTGGAGATCCGCGCCAGCAAGGTAGATCCGCACCAACAAAAGGGACAAGGGAACATGGAACGCGGAACGCTTAACGCTATCAATCAACATTTGCCGACTGTGGACTGAAGACTGTAGACTTTTTCCTTTTGTCTTTAGCCTTTCGTCGTTAGTCTTTTGTCTTTCAGGCGCCTTTTCAACTGATTTTTTTTGTATTTTGTATCAAAATTCAACAGGCCAATAATGACAACTTTCCCTAATGCCAAGATCAATATAGGGTTGAATATTACAGGAAAGCGGGATGACGGATATCATAATATAGAGTCTCTCTTCTATCCTGTGGGCGTACGCGATATCCTGGAATTTGTTATACAATCGCCGGAAAAGGATACCGACGAACTTACTGTTTCAGGCTTTCCTGCAGACTGCAAAATGAATGAAAATCTTGTTATCAGGGCTCTCGATCTGTTAAGGACAGAGTACACGGTACCGCCTCTCAGGATACATTTGCACAAGGCTATTCCTGCCGGATCAGGCCTGGGTGGAGGATCATCCGACGCTGCATTCATGCTCAGGTCAGTCTGCAGGTATTTCAGGCTTGAAGCCGGTAGCTCGGAGCTGACCAGGTTATCATTAAAGATAGGCAGCGATTGTGCTTTTTTCATAGATAACAAACCGGCAATAGTAACAGGAAGGGGAGAAATCGTAAGTCAGGTGAATGTAAGCCTTGAAGGATACTATATTTTTCTGGTACACCCCGGTATACATATAAGCACGGCTGAAGCATACAGAATTATTAAACCCTCCGGGCCTGCTTATAATCTGACAGATATAGTAAAGGAGCCTCCTGAAGAATGGAAGGACATAATAAAAAACGACTTTCAGGAAGCCATTATAAAAAAACATCCTCTGATAGATGAACTGATAAAGGAATTATATTCTGCAGGAGCTGCATATTGCTCGATGAGCGGAAGCGGTTCATCTGTCTATGGGATATTCCGGGAGAAACCCGGATACGGCCTTTTACGCAAATACTGGACCTGGTCAGGCAGTTTGTAATAAAATTATTTATCCGGTTTGATCTCTACAAGGATCTTTCCCTTTGATACTTTTTCATTTACAGAGATATTGACCTTATTAACGGAGCCATTAAAAGGGCTCTTAATCCTGTTCTTCATTTTCATGGCTTCAAGGACAAGTATTTCAGCCCCTTTCTTCACAATATCTCCTTCCTTTACAAATAATTCGATCACTGTCCCCGGGATAAAACTAACCAGCTTAGTCTTATCAGGAGGTTGATAAGGCAAGGCATTTTTGTATCTTTCACTCAGCCTGGTTAAATATACCGAGTGGTTTATATTTAGTTCTTCCAGTTTCCTTTCTTCCTTTTTCATTGGTACGGTTTTATTGTTGCGCCCTCATTTAAAACGGAGGTATTCCATGCTTCTTGTCAGGTAGTGACACACTCTTGTTAGCGGATACTTCTATCGCATGTATAAGAAGTTTCCTTGTCTCCTGTGGTTCGATCACGGCATCAACATAACCTCTGGCAGCAGCCACATACGGGTTTGCAAATTTCTCCTTGTATTCTTCCACTTTAGCCTTCCTCGTTGCTTCAGGATCTTCAGAATTAAGTATTTCCTTCCTGAATATGATATTAGCTGCTCCTTCAGGCCCCATTACTGCAATCTCAGCCCCCGGCCATGCAAATACGAAATCTGCCCTGAGATGTCTTGAGCCCATTGCTATGTATCCACCGCCGTAAGCCTTCCGCATGATCACTGTTATTTTCGGCACGGTAGCTTCACTATATGCATAAAGTACTTTTGCCCCATGGCGTATTACTCCGGCATGCTCCTGATCTGCACCCGGCAGGTAACCGGGAAGATCCACGAATGTTACGATAGGAATATTAAAGGCGTCACAATAACGAATGAACCTTGCAGCCTTGTCGGATGAATCAACATCCAGGACACCGGCCATCTCAAGCGGCTGATTTGCAACAAAGCCTACGGTAGCACCGTTTATTCTCCCGAATCCTATTACCATATTTTTTGCCCAGTGGCGCTGTATTTCAAAAAACTCCGATCTGTCAGTTACCGAACGTATAACATGTTTTACATCATAAGGTAAAGTAGGATCATCTGGTACTATATTCTCTATTTTGCACTCCCCGCCAGGTTCTTCAGGCTCCATTGTTTTGGCTTTCTGACTGTTATTCCAGGGTATATAGCTAACCAGTTCCTTTATCTTGGCAAAACACTCATCCTCACTCTCGGAATAAAAATGAGCATTACCTGTAATTTCGCTGTGTACCCTTGCTCCTCCCAGATCCTCCATTGATATTTCTTCTCCCAGAACAGTTTTAATTACCTCGGGGCCCGTAATGAACATCTTGGAAATATTTTGTACAACAAATACAAAATCAGTCAGTGCAGGTGAGTATACCGCTCCTCCTGCGCATGGTCCCAGGATCACTGATATCTGAGGTATAACACCGCTTGAAAGTGTGTTCCTGTAAAAAATCTCTCCATAGCCTGCAAGCGAGTTAACACCCTCCTGGATCCTTGCACCACCCGAATCATTGATCCCTATCAGCGGAATTCTCATTTTCAGTGCATGATCCATTATTTTTGTTATCTTCCTCGAGTGCATTGCACCCAGCGATCCTCCTGCCACAGTAAAGTCCTGGGCAAATATCGCTATGGGAGCTCCTTCTATGGTGCCTGTTCCTATTATCACCCCGTCGCTGGGGAGGCTTTTTTTATCCATATCAAAATCACGAGCTTCGTGTTCCACGAACATATCATATTCGCTGAAGGAGCCTTCATCCAGGAGTATCATTATCCTTTCCCTTGCTGTTCCCTTCCCCATTGCCTTTTGCTTCTGTATGGCCTTATCTCCTCCCCCCTGAAGAATTTTTTCTCTCCTTTCTTTAAGTTCCTGAATCTTCTGGTTAATTGGCATAAGTATTTGTATTTATTAATTTTATATATATAACAAATTTAGTAACAGGATGATTATAAGACAGACCAAAGACAAACGGATGTGCCCCTGATTTACCGTTCGTCGTTTGTCGCCTGCCCCCGAGCTTGTCGGGGGGTTAGCCTTTATTATCATTTCAAATAATATTGTATCGGACAACCGCGAACTAACATATTAACCCAAATATTCTACTGTTTTAAGCATGCAACATTAATAAATTAGGATGAATAAATAAAGAACATACATCAGTTTTTTTTCGAATATGATATATTAATTATCAGTTTTATCTCCATATATAATACAATATCAAATATTTACTAAAATATATTTTTCGACTGTTTTTATTTAGGGGCTTGTCTGTACAAAAGGAATGCAATACTCAGATAAACAATATTAGGAAGCCACATAGCCAGCATAGGATCAAGGCTACCTTTCAGGCTGAATTGTGTTGCAAACTGCATAAAGAAAATATAAGAAAAACTGAGTGCCAGTCCGAATCCTATCTGCATTCCGATTCCCCCTCTTACTTTCCTGGATGAAAGAGACACGCCGATAAGTGTAAGAATAAAGACAGAAAAAGGATTTGCAATTCTTTTATGCTTCTCATTCAGACATAGTTTCACTTCTTCGGAGCCTTGTAACTTAAGTAAATCTATATACTTGTTAAGTTCCGGAAGGTTCATGGTTACAACAAAATTATCCCCTCTCTCAAAATCCTCAGGGGTAATGGTAAGTGCAGTATCTATTCTCCTTCCTGTCCTTATACGTTCCTCTCCGTCAACTATCTCGCGTATGACATAAAACCTGGCGCTCCATTTATTAATTGTTGAATCCCACTTCACATGTGTAGCCGAAAGCTTTGACTCAAGCTCACCCTTATCGTTGAATTTTTCAAGACTGAACTCTGTGCCGATCTGCGCAGCAGAACGGTAAGTCTCCATAAAGGCATAGACATTGGGATAGACCTGCCTGTGTATATTTCTTTCGTAAGTCTGACCCGACCGGCCTCTGTAGTATCTCTCTTCAAAGCTGATCCTCTCTTTGCTGGAGTGCGGTATGACATAATTTGTCAGCAAAAATGTTATAATAGCAATCACAAGCGAGGAATAAAAATACGGGAGCATCATACGCCTGAAGCTTACTCCGTTGCTAAGTATGGCAATAATTTCAGTGTTATATGCCATCTTTGATGTAAAGAAGATGACAGAAATAAACGTAAATAAAGGGGCAAAAAGAGTTGCGAAATAAGGAACAAAGTTCAGATAATAATCAAATATAATAGCCCTCAGAGGCGCTTCCTTCTCAAGAAAATCGTCTATTTTCTCTGAGAAGTCAAATATTATGGCCACTCCCATTATAAGCACCAGTGCAAGGAAGAAAGTTCCAAGGAATTTCTTGATTATATATACATCCAGTGTCTTCTTTTCAATCTTAATCATATCCTTCGGGCAAGGGATCTTACCATTTCTGTTTTCCAGTTTTTAAAATCACCCTTTTCTATATGCCTTCCTGCCTCAGCAACAAGCCACAAATAAAAGGCCAGATTATGTATGCTTGCTATCTGTGCTCCCAGCAATTCTCCTGAGATGATCAAATGACGCAGATAAGCCTTTGAATAAGTCCTGCTTACTTCTGATGAGCTATTCACATCAAGGGGAGAATAATCATCAGCCCATTTCCTGTTCTTTATATTAATAACCCCTTCTGCTGTAAACAACATACCGTTACGGCCGTTACGTGTTGGCATTACACAGTCAAACATATCAATTCCCAGGTCTATGGCTTCAAGTATATTTACAGGTGTTCCCACACCCATAAGATAACGCGGTTTTTCTTCAGGCAGTATTTCGTTTACCAGTCCTATCATCTCATACATAATTTCAGCAGGTTCTCCTACTGAAAGTCCTCCAATGGCATTTCCAGGCATACCGGCAGAGGCAATATACTCTGCAGATTGCTTTCGCAGATCTTTGTATACTGAACCCTGCACAATCGGAAACAAAACCTGCTCATGACCATATGCAGGTTCGGTATTTGCAAAATGATTTACAGCCCTCGTAAGCCATCTGTGGGTAAGTTCCATTGATCTGACTGCATATTCATAGTCACATGGGTAAGGGGTGCATTCATCAAGAGCCATTATTATATCAGCTCCTATAATCCTTTGGATATCAATTACCGACTCAGGCGTAAAGGTATGTAAGGAACCGTCAATATGCGATTTGAAATGAGCTCCCATATCTGAGAGTTTTCTGTTCTCTGACAATGAAAAAACCTGGTAACCCCCGCTGTCAGTGAGAATCGCCCTGTCCCAGTTCATGAACCTGTGAAGTCCGCCTGCCTTCATTATTATTTCTGTTCCGGGCCTGAGGTACAGATGATAAGTATTACCCAGAATTATTCCTGCATTTACTTCATGCTTCAGGTCTCTCTGCATAACACCCTTAACAGTACCTCCTGTACCCACAGGCATGAATACGGGAGTCTTTACTGTTCCGTGCGCGGTTGTGAGAATTCCCGTTCTCGCAGCCGAGTCTTTACATCTATTCCGTACCTCAAACACTTCCGGATACTACTATTTTTATTGAACAAAAGTAATGCTAAGATTCTGTCTTTGAAAATTAGCATAAAAATATCCTTTGCAATAATCATTATATTATTGTTTGGATTCGGCAAACTTATTAATATTGCCGCAGAAAAAAGAATAATATGCCTGAGCTTCATTTAATATTAAAGGAGACAATATTACTGGCAGTATTCGGACTGTCTGCATTAGTGCAGTTATTGTATTATTTTCTGTTTTATTCCCGTTCTGCCTTTTACAAACACCGGATACGCAAAAGGAAAGCTGAACCTGTCTCGGTTATTATATGTGCACGGGATGAGGCTAATAATCTGAAAACCTTTCTTCCCTCAGTACTTGAACAGGATTATCATGATTACGAAGTAATAGTCGTTAATGACTGTTCCGATGATGACAGTGAAGACATTCTTAAATGCCTTTCCTCTGAATATGATAATCTTAAAATAACAACTATACATAAGGAATCAAGTCTGCGTCACAGTAAAAAGATGGCTCTTTTCCTGGGCATCAAGGCTGCAAAAAACGATCTGCTTCTGCTTACTGATGCAGACTGTCAGCCCGTCTCTGCAAACTGGATATCACAGCTTGCATCTACTTTTGTCAAAAAAACAGATTTTGCTCTCGGATACGGCGGATACCTCCAGGAAAAAGGATTACTCAACAAATATATCAGGTATGATACAAGCTTCATAGCGATACAGTATACAGGTATGGCAATGGCAGGACTTCCGTATATGGGAGTAGGAAGAAACCTGGCTTACAGAAAGTCGGCTTTTATGAACAATAAAGGGTTCGGAGCTCATCTGAACCTGCAGTCGGGAGATGATGACCTGTTCGTAAATCAGCTGGCAAATAAAAACAACACTCGTGTTAACCTGGCAACCGAGTCATTTACACGCTCAGTACCTTCTTCCTCATGGAAAGAATTTATAAAACAAAAAACCAGGCATATGTCTACTGCCCCGCGCTACCGGGGCATAACAAAGCTGCTACTGATTGCCGAGCCTGTTTCCAGACTGATATTTTATGCTCTGACTGTTGTTTTATTACTTAATCCCGGATTATTTATATTTGCTGTAATAGCCGCACCGGTGGTTATCTTAAGCAAACTGCTAATACTGGGACTGGGACAAAAGAATTTGAAGGAAACGGATTTATTAGTATTTTCGTTATTGTTTGACATTTTTTCACCTTTTCTGAATGTTTTCTTTTTATCTAACGTTGCCTTTAACAGACATCAGTATTACGAATGGAAATAAACCCTGATTTCTCAGAAAAAGCTCAATATGATCTGCGCATGGTAAACCTGGCAGTCGAAGGCGATGAAAAAGCTTTTGCCGAACTGATGAACAGGTATCGCGATTCAATATATTACATGCTGTTAAAAATGGTCAATAATCCGTCTGATGCTGATGATCTGACTATAGAAGCGTTCGGTAAGGCATTCAAGAATATTCATCTTTACACCCCGACCTATGCATTCAGTACCTGGCTGTTCAGAATAGCCACCAACAACTGTATTGATTTTATAAGAAAAAAGAAATCGGTGCCGACAGCCATTGAACAACAGGATGAGCAGGATGACCCGGCGTCAAATCTTCAGTCGGATATGCCGGGGCCTGAAGAGGAAATGATGAAAAAACAAAAAATCAAACATCTCACCAATGTTGTCAATCAACTCAAACCCAAATACAGGCAACTTATTGAACTAAGATATTTCAAGGAATATTCCTATGAGGAAATAGCTAATGAGCTGAAACTTCCGCTAGGTACAGTAAAAGCCCAGATATTCAGGGCAAAGGAACTGTTATACAATATCCTTAACAAGACCGATAATATATAGTGAACAAGCTGTTAAAAAAGTATTTTACCTGTCTGACAGATAAACAGTTGATAATGCTTGAAAGCCTTAACAGGCTCTACTCCGACTGGAATACCAGGCTTAATCTTATCTCCAGAAAAGATATGGATAATTTTACCCTTCATCATATCATACATTCACTCGCCATAAGCCGTTTTATAAGCTTTAAAGCCGGAACAAACGTCCTCGATGCAGGCACCGGGGGAGGATTCCCGGGAATACCTCTTGCAATAGTATTTCCCGAATGTAATTTCATACTGGCAGATTCAGTCAGAAAAAAGATCAATGCAGTTGACGATATAAAAAACAGGTTGGGTCTTGTTAACGTTTCAACAGCATGGAACAGGATTGAAGACATGCCAGGAGAGGTCGATTTTGTTGTCAGCCGTGCAGTTGCTCCATTTGAAGCTCTTTTTAAGTGGACCTCCGGGAAAATCAGCAGACAATCATTCAATAACATGCCAAACGGTCTGATAATTTTGAAAGGAGGAGACCTGAAAGACGAGCTCATAAAATTTCCACGCTGCATTATACTTAATCTGAATGAATATTTCGAAGAAGAGTACTTCAGCGAAAAAAAAATTGTATATATGCCGGCGTCTGAAAAACGACAAACGACAAAAGGCTAAAGACAAAAGGCGGAAGGCGGAAGGGTTTAAAAGGTTGAGAAAGTTGAGAATGAGTTTAAATAAGTTTTTCAGTTCAACCCAATATACCAATACACCAATATACAAATTAACTTGTGGACTGGAGACTGCCAGACAGATGTCACTTGTCATTTCTTAATCTAATCCCTAATTCTTATTTCCTTCTATTTACCATCACCCCAGCACTCCAGTGTTCCAGTGTTCCATCATAAACTGCATATTATTCTTTTTGTTATTCAAAAAATATGATTAATTTTGCACCTCGATCAAAATAGAAAGTTTTTAGAAAGCTATAATAAGATGAAAAGAACATTTCAGCCTTCAAGAAGAAAAAGAGCTAACAAACACGGATTCAGGGAAAGGATGTCAACGGTTAACGGGAAGAAAGTTCTGGCAAGGCGTCGCGCCAAAAGAAGAAAGAAACTTACTGTTTCAGACGAACCAAAACATAAAAGGTAATATTTAACCTCACACCTTACAACTAAAGTGCTTTGCAATTGCCAGGCACTTTTTTTTGTTTAAAAATCAAAGCCTGTATTAATAGTATCTTATGGTATATAAAGGATAATACCGGATATCGAATTCATTTTCATTATAAACCTTATTAACTTTACCTTCCATATTTAAAAACTCGTCATGACAGAAAATATTCCATCTGAACTTAAGACTATATATAAAAAGATAAGGGAAGAAACAAGGATCAGTCCTGAAGAAGGACTTATGCTATATAACTCCGGCAACCTGGGGCTACTGGGTTATATGGCTGATATGGTGAGAAAAAAGAAGAACGGGAACAAAGTGTATTTTAACCGTAATTTTCACATCGAGCCTACAAATATCTGTATACACAATTGTGAATTCTGTTCGTACAGAAAACCGGCAGACAGTCCTGAAGCATGGAATTACAGTCCGGAAGAAATACTTGATATAGTCAGAAATTTTGATAACAAACCGGTAACTGAAGTACATATCGTAGGAGGTGTGCATCCCGGACACAATATAGAATACTATTGCCGTATACTTGAAATGATAAAAAAGCACAGGCCGGAATTGCACATAAAAGCATTTTCAGCAATCGAACTCGACTATATTATTGCAAAATCCGGTTTGAGCATCAGGGACGGTCTGCTAAAACTCAAAAAATGCGGGCTGGGGTCAATTCCGGGAGGAGGAGCCGAAATATTCGATGAAAAAATCAGGTCAATAATCTGCGGGGATAAATCATCTTCAGATATGTGGCTGAAGATACATGAAGAAGCACATAAGGCAGGGTTACCTTCGAATGCTACCATTTTATACGGACATATGGAAACATACGAGCACAGGATAGATCATATGGACCGGCTCCGCAGTCTGCAGGATAAAACAGGCGGCTTTAATTCATTCATACCTCTTAAATTCAGGATGGAAAACAACAGGATGCAGCATTACGGTGAAGTAAACATCCTCGAAGACATGAAGAATTATGCCGTATCCCGTCTCTTTCTTGATAACTTTCCACATATTAAGGCTTACTGGCCGGCGCTGGGTAAGGGGTCGACTCAGATTGCACTTTCATTTGGAGTTGATGATGTTGACGGGACCATAGATGATACTACAAAGATATACTCAATGGCCGGTGCGAAAGATCAGAATCCGTCAATGACGACGGAAGATATATGTAAACTCATTACTGATGCAGGTTTTCGTCCGGTTGAAAGAGACACGGTTTACAAGGTTGTTAAAGAGTGGTGATATATACAATTCAAACACTTTAACTATGAAATACCGAATCTTAGGTTTCGGGATGATTAAACAATCTTTATATAATTTTATCTTTGCCGAAACGTTACTATTTAAATAAACCTGAATTATGAGCCTGAAAAAATTCCTTATCAGCAAGGATTTCTTTAAAAACCTCGGACTGGCAATAGCCACAGGCATAGTTATTGTTTTCCTTACTTTACTGTGGCTCAGTATTTTTACCAGGCACGGACAAAAACGATCTGTTCCCGACCTCTTTGGTTTAAGCGTTGAGGAAGCAGAGAAAACCGTAAAGCGCAATAAAATGAGATTTCAGGTAATAGATTCGGTATATACCAATATAGCTGCAAGAGGCTGTGTGGTTGAGCAGAATCCTGTCCCCGGCTTTGAAGTAAAAAAGAACAGAAGAATAGTGGTAACGATTAATGCTTATAACCCGGAAATGGTAGAGATGCCCAACCTTCTTGAACTCTCTAAGCGGCAGGCTCTGGCACTTATAGAGAGCTCCGGCCTTGAGATAGGCAAACTTAATTATAAGCCGGACCTTGCTGTCGATTATGTACTCGAACAGCTATATCACGGGAAGTCTGTAGAACCGGGCGACTCAATCCAGAAAGGCTCGGTCATCGACCTGGTACTTGGCAAAGGGCTCAGTAACATAAGAACACAGGTGCCTGATCTCACAGGATTAAACATTGATAAAGCAAGGGAAAGAATACTCGCAGCTTCATTAAATATCGGAACCTTTACCTTTGACAACACCATTATTACTGCCGAAGACAGCACAATTGCTTTTGTTTTTAAGCAAAATCCCAAATATTCTGAAGGATCAACTCTCCAACTGGGTTCTGCCATCTATGTCTGGATGACAACAGACTCAGCTAAACTACCCGTTGATTCAACAATGATAAATTTAACCGACACGCTCCTTGTGATGCCGGAAATGATAAACTAATATAATACCTGATGATTTTTCGCAGGATACATCTTGCCGGATTTCTATTTATCGCTTGTATATTTAAGGGATACAGCCAGGAAATAGTAACAGGCCTGATCATAAATCCTGAAATAAATAAAAAGTACGAACAAAAGGCAAGTACAAAATCATTAAATCCCCCGGACACACTGGACCTGCCCTTTTTCGAAGATTTTACTGATGAAGGACCCTGGCCACAGGAAACCAGATGGACTGACAATGATGTCTTTGTTAACAACACCTTTTGCCTGAACCCTGTCAGTCAGGGTGTTGCTACTTTTGACGCCCTTAATAATATGGGTCTCCTGTATGAAGAAGCCGAAACTTATCAATTCGAAGCCGACAGGCTTACGTCTGTGCCTCTCAACATGGAACTGGATCCTGCTGAAAATATATACCTTAGTTTTTTTTACCAGCCACAGGGAACAGGCGACCCTCCTGAGATTAAAGACAGTCTTGTATTACAATTTTATTCCGTCACAGGTGATATCTGGAAAAGCGTCTGGAAAGCAGAAGGAACTGTGGTTCATAACTTTAAACCTGTGATAATTAAAATAGAAGATCCTGATTATCTGAAAAAAGGATTCAGATTCAGATTTATCAATTATGCCAGTTTGAGTTCAACATTGAGCGATCCTGCAATGGCAGGTAATGCCGACCAGTGGAATATCGACTATATTTACCTGGATAGAAACAGAGACCCGGCAGATACCATAGCTGAGGATGTCACCTTTACTTCGCCAATACGATCCGTATTAAACACCTACGAATCAATGCCATGGAATCAATTCAGACAGATTTTCTTATCGGAAATGGGATCATCTGTAAAAATTAATTACAGAAATAACGACAAGGTGATCCGGAATGTTACACGTAGTTTTATTATTACCGATATATACGAAGATGCTGACGTTCACAGCTTTTCTGCCGGTGCAACAAATATAGATCCCGGAGAGTGGATATCTTATGACGCTAATCTTATATATACCTTTAATTCATCATTTACCGATTCTGCATTATTCAGGATAAGATCGATACTGACAACCGATGAGTTTGACCGAAAGATTAATGACACAATTGATTATTACCAAGTATTCAGTAACTATTTCTCTTATGATGACGGTTCAGCCGAAAGCGGTTATGGTATAAACGGACAGGGAGCGTCAAACGCAATGGCAGCAACCAGGTTCAGAACATTCTTAAAGGATACTCTCAGGGCGGTATTTATCGCATTTAATGATAGCTATGAATCTTCGAACCGGAGGTATTTTGACCTGGCGGTATGGAACGATAATAACGGAATACCGGGAGACCTTCTGCTTGAACAGGAAGAAATGGTGGATCCGGGTGAAAGCATTAACGGTTTTATCAGATATGATCTGAACGATCCGCTTCCGGTTGAAGGATATTTTCATGTGGGATGGGTCCAAAGAACGGAAACATTTCTTAATGCAAGCCTGGATATGAATACACCTCACCATGGTAAAAGACATTATTATATTAACGGATCATGGCAAGAGTCGGAGGTATCAGGAAGTCTGATGATAAGACCTGTAACCGGGGAAAAAACTGCAGTCTCAGGGATTGATATAATAACCCGGGATCAGGCAAAAATACTGCATATCTGGCCGAACCCGGCTTCATTGATCCTGAATATTGAAATCCGTGAGTCAGAGTATAAGCCCGGTGATTGTACTCTTGATATCTTCGACAGTAGCGGACGTTTGATTATCTCGCGTGAGTATACGGAAACAATCGATGTATCAGCGCTTCAGCCCGGGATATACTTTATTAAGGCCAGATCAGGCAGTTCTGATCTGGGATACAACAGGTTTATTAAATATTAAACGGTAATGAATGCTGTTCCTGAAAACATTGATAATAATGAACTGTTCGAACATTACCGTATTGAAACAGATCCGGGACAAAAACCATTAAGAATAGATAAATTCCTCGTTAACCGGATTGAAAATGCCTCGCGTACACGTATTCAGAGCGCAGCCATTGCAGGAAATATTGTGGTTAACAACGAGCCGGTAAAGCCGAGTTATAAGGTCAAACCCGGTGATGTGATACAGATACTGCTTACGCACCCTCCACATGAAACAGAGATATTACCTGAAGAGATTCGCCTTAATATAGTATTCGAAGACGATGATCTGCTTGTAGTAAATAAGGAAGCGGGGATGGTTGTACATCCCGGCTTCGGAAACTATAACGGCACCCTTGTTAATGCCCTTTTGTACCATTTCAGTGATCTGCCCATGTTCAATAGCGGTGAGATACGGCCTGGCCTGGTACACCGGATAGACAAAAATACTTCAGGTCTTCTTGTTGTAGCAAAAACCGAATATGCCCTTAACAAACTGGGAAAACAATTCTATGAACATAGTACAGGGAGAAGATATACTGCGCTGGTATGGGGTAATCCCGGAAATAAAGGGACAATAGAAGGTAATATCGGCAGAAGCCCCCGCAACCGTAAGATAATGCATGTATTCCCCGATTCCAGTGAAGGCAAACCTGCAATTACTCATTTCAGATTACTTGAAGATCTTTCGTATGTGTCACTTATAGAATGTGAGCTTGAAACAGGGAGGACTCATCAGATAAGAGTGCATATGAGTCATATAGGTCATCCTCTGTTCAATGACCGGGATTATGGAGGGGACAAAATATTACGGGGAACCACTTTTACAAAATACCAGCAATTCATCAGAAATTGCTTCAATATATTACCGAGGCAGGCCTTGCATGCAAAATATCTCTCATTTAACCATCCGGTAACAGGAACGCGAATGGAGTTTGAGTCGGATATGCCTGATGACATGGCGCAGCTCCTGGAAAAATGGCGCGGTTATATTGCAGGCAGGGAAATGGTTTAAATTTAACCAACGACGAAGGACAAAAGGATTATATAGTTGTTTTTCCTAATCCCTGATCCCTGATCCCTAATCCCTAATCCCTGATCCCTTTCTTACCTGTCAATCTGTCATTCTATCCATAAGCCAGGGATTTCTTATATTTGGATCAAAATAAATCACAGGTACAGTAATGAAGACCATTGCAATTGTTACAGGAGGTAACTCTTCCGAATTTGATATATCAGTAAAAAGCGCTCAGGCAGTAAAAAGGGCGTTGGAAGGCATGTATGAAACCTACCTTATCATGATAAAAGGCACCGACTGGTACTGGGAAAGCAACTCGGGACAGGCCTTCAGGATTGACAGGAACAACTTCAGCATTGAGCTTCATGACAGAGAAATAAGATTCGACGCTGTTTTTATCGCTATCCACGGGACTCCCGGTGAAAACGGATTGTTACAGGGTTATTTCGATCTGATGAATATCCCCTATACCGGATGCAGCGCCTATACATCAGCAATTACATTCAATAAAAACGCCTGTAAATCCTTTCTTGGCAATTATGGGATAAACATGGCGAAATGGATATTATTTGACAGCAACAATATTCCTGATCCCGGCACCCTCGTGAAGGAGATCGGCCTTCCGATGTTCATTAAACCTAATGAAAGCGGATCCAGCTTCGGAGTAAGTAAGGTTAAGTCCACAGATGAAATATTACCTGCTATCAGGCTGGCGCTGACTGAAGGTCCTCAGGTTTTAGTTGAAGAGTACATGGATGGAACAGAAGTAGCATGCGGAGTGGTCAGAACATCAGAAAAAAACATTGTACTGCCTGTTACAGAAATAGTAAGTAAGAATGAGTTTTTTGATTTCGAAGCCAAATATGATCCTTCCCGGGCAGATGAGATTACTCCCGCCCGCTTCCCTGAACATATAACAAAGGCAATACAAAAAGCCAGTTCCGAAATAGCATCCTTTCTTGACTGCAAGGGACTTGTAAGGGTTGATTTCATTGTGGTAAACCAGACTCCGGTATTTATTGAGGTCAATACAATCCCCGGCATCACAGAAGAAAGTATAGTCCCCAAACAAATGAAGGAATACGGAATTATACCCGGAGAACTCTATTCCCTGCTTATCGAGGATGCAATAAAAACCAGGAAATAAGGTTATCTCAGTACCTGTAAGAGTCTATAGGGTCGCAGGTACATACAAGGTTCCTGTCGCCATACCCGTTGTCTATTCTCCCCACCAAAGGCCAGAATTTATTATCTGCCAGTCTGTCAACCGGATATGCTGCTTTCTTCCTGCTGTATTTATGATTCCAGTCATCTGATATCAGCATAGCGGCTGTATGCGGAGAATTATGAAGCACATTATCTTCTTTATCAGCATCTCCGTTTTTCACCTCCATGATCTCATTCCATATTGATCTCATCGCCTCCACAAAACGATCCAGTTCATTAAGAGGCTCACTTTCTGTTGGTTCAACCATCAGTGTGCCATGTACAGGGAAAGAGAGTGTGGGCGCATGAAATCCGTAATCCATCAGTCGCTTGGCAATATCTTCCTCGGTTATTCCCGCTTCATTTTTGAATTTCCTGCAATCAACTATCATCTCATGTGCTACCCTTCCATTCTTCCCTTTGTAAAGCACGTCAAAATGTTCTTTTATTGCTGATGCCAGGTAATTAGCATTCAGGATAGCCATTTTAGTTGATTTTGTAAGTCCTTCCTCGCCTAGCATAGAAATATAGGCATGTGAAATTGTAAGTATATGCGCTGAGCCGAAGGGTGCTGCAGCCACTGCTGTCGATCCGTTCTCCCCTCCTGTGGCAATAACAGGATGTGAGGGCAGGAACTCAGACAAGTGAGAAGCAACGCATATGGGCCCTACACCCGGTCCTCCTCCTCCATGTGGTATAGCAAATGTCTTATGAAGGTTAAGATGGCATACATCGGCTCCTATCCTGGCAGGATTCGATAATCCCACCATCGCATTCATATTAGCTCCATCCATGTATACCTGACCGCCATTTTGGTGTATTATCTTTGTCATCTCAACAATAGCTTCCTCGAACACGCCATGTGTCGAAGGATAGGTTATCATAAACGCTGCAAGCCTTGCTTTATGATCAACAGCTTTTCTTTCCAGGTCTTCAACATCAACATTACCATTCTCGTCACAGTCCACAACCACTACTTCCATCCCTGCCATAACAGCGCTTGCAGGGTTTGTGCCATGAGCAGAAGAAGGGATAAGGACAATATTCCTGTGACCTTCACCCCTGTTCAGGTGATATTGCCGTATTACCGTAAGTCCGGCGTATTCGCCTGCAGCGCCTGAGTTAGGTTGGAATGTAACTGCATCAAACCCTGTGATCTTTTTCAAAGCCGAGCCAAGCTCTTCCATTATAACATGATAGCCTTCAGCCTGATCTTCAGGCACAAAAGGATGTATATTCCCGAATTCAGGCCAGCTGAGAGGGAACATGGAAGTTGCCGGATTCAGTTTCATAGTACAGGAACCCAGAGGTATCATACTATAGTTAAGAGAAATATCCCTTCCTTCCAGCATTTTCAGATACCTCATCATAGCTGTTTCGCTATGATACCTGTTGAATGCCTCCTGGGCAAGGAATCCGGAGTTCCTGAGGAACTTACTGCCGATGCAGGTTTTATCACTGATATCATTCAGTTTTTCTGCCTTCCTGCCGGCGGCTTCGGCAAACACCTCTATCAGATCGTTTATTTCATCCAGTGTGGTCACTTCATCAAGGCTAAGCATCACTTTATCTCTGTAAAAGAAATTGAGATTGATCTTTTTCTTCAGTGCTGATTCTTTAACCTTTTCTGGGTCAACCCCTTCGGGTAGTCTTATGTCAAGAGTATCAAAAAACTGATCATTGGCTATATTATATCCGAGACTATCCAGTGTTTGTTTCAAAGCACAGGTACAACTGTGTATATACGATGCTATTTTTTTCAGTCCTTCCGGTCCGTGATACTGGGCATACATGCCGCTCATATTAGCAAGCAAAGCCTGGGCTGTACAAATATTTGAAGTAGCCCTTTCCCTTTTTATATGCTGTTCTCTTGTCTGCAGGGCCATCCTGAGAGCAGGCTTGCCGTTCATGTCAACAGACACACCTATAATCCTTCCTGGCATACTGCGTTTTAATGATTCGCGTGCAGCAAAAAAGCCGGCATGCGGGCCACCATATCCCAGAGGAATTCCAAAGCGCTGGTTAGAACCGAATACTATGTCTGCCCCCCATTCTCCCGGGGGAGTTATAAGGACAAGGCTCATCAGGTCTGATGCCACTGCGACCAGGGCACCGGCATCATGTGTTTTCTCAACAAAACTACTATAATCTCTTATATCACCATCAGCGGAGGGGTATTGCAGGATTATGCCAAAGAAGGAAGAATCGATAACCTGTTCCCTGAAATCACCCATCACCAGTTCAATACCTAATGGTTCAGCTCTTGTGATTACAACATCAAGAGTCTGCGGAAAGATCTTCTCGTCAATGAACAGTCTATTCACCCCCTCCTTTACAGCAGCCCTGGATCGTGCATTATACATCATGATCATAGCCTCCGCTCCTGCTGTGGCTTCATCCAGAAGAGAAGCATTGGCAATCTCAACACCTGTCAGCTCGCTGACCATTGTCTGATAATTAAGAAGCGCCTCCAGTCTTCCCTGTGATATCTCGGCCTGATAAGGGGTATAGGATGTATACCATCCCGGATTTTCCAGCACGTTTCTGATAATAACAGAGGGTGAAGCTGTCCTGTAATAACCCATACCGATAAACGAACGGTACTGTTTATTCATTGAGCCTATTGCCCTGATCCGTTCCAGATATTCATACTCACTCATACCATCAGGAAGATCAAGCGGTTTTTCCAGCATAATAGATGAAGGAACGGTTTCCCTTATCAGTCCTTCCAACGAATCGGTGCCAACGGTTTCAAGCATACGGGAAACTTCCGCATCACGTGGCCCAATATGTCTGTTTACAAATTTATCAAATGCCATATTTATAACTTATTTATTTATTACCAGTTCAATCGGGTTAGTAAATCAATATACTCCGGAATCTCAAATTTCAGGAATCCTAAAGATAATACTTATGTATTAAGTTAAAAAAGGATTATTTTCACTTTCGGCTCCTATTGTAGAAGAGGGGCCGTGACCGGGAAAGACTGTTGTATTTTCAGGCAGACAGAAAAGATTGTTTCTGATACTGTTTATCAGTGTCGTATGGTCGCCCCCGGGCAAATCAGTTCTCCCTATACTACCGGCAAACAATGCGTCACCTGAAAAAACAAACTGCTCATCCTCACAATAAAAAGCTATACTTCCTCTCGTATGTCCCGGCACAGGTATACATTCAAGCTTAATATTTCCTATCTCAATAATATCACCGGCTTCAATATATTTACCTATTCCGGGCGGCTCAGGCATGCTGAGTCCAAACAGGCCTGCAGTCGTCACCGCTGAATTAAGGTTCTCTTCTTCATTTCTGTTGGCATGAGTCTTTAATCCGTATTCGCTATTAACAAACCGGTTGCCGAAAATATGATCAAGATGCAAATGAGTGTTAAGTAATTTTACCGGATTAAGCCTGTTTTCTGAAATGAATTTCTTTAATTCACTAAATTCGGTTTCATCGTAACATCCGCAGTCAATAATGGCACAATCACCATTCTCATCTGATATCAGGTATGTATTTACCCTTATTGGCGAAAACACAAAACGGTTTATCTTCATATAGTATTCATTTATCATTTACAGTACCTTTCAACATCGGTACAAACATGAACAAACCATGGTTTGTTTCAGTAATTTCGCCGTTCTCATCCTTACAGACACGTGTCATAACCTGATTATGCTGTCCTCCAACCGGAGCTACAAGACAGCCGCCGGGTTTAAGCTGCTCTATAAGCCCAGACGGGATATCTTCTGTCGCTGCAGTTATAAGTATTGCATTATAAGGCCCGTATTGCGGTTTGCCCTGATGTCCGTCCCCATGAAAAAAATGTGCATTATAGCCAAGTCTTGATAATGTTTTCTGGGCTTTGTTAAACAATTCCCTGTGCCTTTCTATGGTATATACCCTTGCTCCCATTTCAATCAGTATGGCAGCCTGGTAGCCTGAACCCGTACCTATCTCAAGTACCTTGTCCCGCTTTCTGATATTGAGCAGTTCGGTCTGAAAAGCCACTGTATACGGCTGCGATATCGTTTGTCCCGAGGATATTGGAAATGCTTTATCCTGGTATGCATGATGCAAAAAAGCATTGTCCATGAATACATGTCTGGGAACCTTGTTCATTGCTTCCAGGACGTTTTCATCCCTGATGCCCTTTTCCCTCAGACTGTCAATTAATTTTTGCCTTTTCCCTTTCGCAAGGAATGAATCCTGATATGATACCATTATTAAACGTTAATGCCTGACAAAAATAATAAAAGCAATAATTCTTCCATGAATAATCAGGGTATACTCGTATATTTAACCGATTAATAAAACATGATAATAATTATGGCACCCGGTAGTTTTATTTATTGTCACAACCGGCATACAGATGAATAAGACAAGTCTCAGAATCCTGTATATTACATCCGATATTTTCACCTCGGCTCTGGCATGGACTGTATTCTTTTTTTTCAGGAAGATAGTTATCGAGAAGAAACTATTTGGTCCCGGCCTGCCGATCTCTCCTGACAACAGGTTATATACAGGACTGATTATCATTCCTTTGTTTTGGTTCATATTACATTATATATCCGGCTTTTATAAAGATACTCAAAGGAAATCACGTCTTACAGATCTGGGACAGACACTTATAATATCCCTTACAGGAAGCATACTACTCTTTTTCGCCCTCATCCTTGATGATGTAATAAGCAAATACACAAATTATTACCTTTCCTTTTCCATGCTCTTCCTGCTGCAATTTACCCTGTCATATATACCAAGGTTTATCATAACAACATCAACAGTACTTAAGGTACATAAGGGTAAGCTTGGTTTCAATACGATCATCATAGGCGGTAACGGACGTGCAACAGATATTTATAAGAAAATACTGAGCCAGAAAAAATCAACCGGCAACCGGTTTACGGGATATATTACTGTAAGCGGTGAAGGAGGCGACGAACTGGCAAATTACCTTCCGGAGTTGGGTACTCTTGAGGATCTCAACAGGATAGTAAATGAAACGGGTGCGGAAGAAGTTATCATTGCAATAGAGCCGGGTGAAAATGATATTATCGGAAGAATCCTTAATATGCTTAATAATCATAGTCTGATTGTAAAGGCAATACCAGGCATCCATGATATTCTGCTGGGCAGGATAAGAACCAGCGCCATATTCGGTACGCCTCTGATCCTTCTTAATCCTGACCCGCTCCCTGCCTGGGAGAGAAATATCAAACAACTAAGTGATTATTTTTTCTCTGCTGCAGCATTTATTATACTCCTTCCGGTATCCGCCACACTGGCTATACTAATTAAGTTATCAGGCAAAGGTCCGGTTATTTACAGGCAGGAACGAATAGGCCAGCACGGCAAGCCTTTTATCTTATATAAGTTCAGATCGATGTCAGATGATGCGGAGCCCAATGGGCCCCTTCTGTCTTCACAGGATGATAAACGTGTAACCAGGATCGGAAAGTTCATGAGGAGGCACAGGCTGGATGAAATACCTAATTTTATAAATGTACTGAAGGGAGATCTGGCTATTGTCGGGCCCAGACCAGAAAGAAAGTATTATCTCGATAAGATTATCAGTGAAGCTCCACGATATAAACTATTACTCAGGATAAAGCCAGGAATAACATCATGGGGACAGGTAAAATTCGGATACGCCTCAAGCGTAGAACAAATGATAGAAAGACTTGATTACGATCTTATCTACCTGGACAATATGTCATTATATGTCGATCTGAAAATCATTATCTATACGACGATTACCATTTTCAGCGGGAAAGGCGTTTAAGCCCGGCCCTTGCAATGACATGATATTCAGGCCCGCCAGGCTTAAGAATACTTTCATATAAAACAAGTTCGTCAACGTGTTGAGAGGGCAGGCTGCCCGCCCTGTCCGGTTCCAGTATTCCGGAAAGTCGTCCGGTATCAGTTATATAATTCATCCTTCCCAGTGTTATATGAGGCTTAAATGGTTTGCTATCACTGTAAAGGCCATGCTCCCGGAGCCGGTCACACATATATTTCCTGAGTTCGAACATGGTAGCGGGCGCAGTCAAACCCAGCCATATAACCCTGGGATGCCTGATATCCCTGAACACCCCTGTTCTGGAAAATTCTATTTCAAAAGGGGTAAATTTACCTGCGGTCTCAAACATCAGCTCCTCTGTCTTAACTATCTCCTTTTTATCCTTATCACCCAGAAAAGCAAGGGTCAGATGTATGTTTGACATGTTAACCCATCTTATCTTCTCAGCCTTAAGTTGTTCCTTATATGAATTAACCAGTGTTGTTAAAGCTTTCTTATTCTTTATATCAATAGCTATAAAAATACGTTTCATTATGCCTTACTTTTATATACTATCATATAACAAATTTAATGACATGGTGAATATAAAAACAAAAGACTAAAGAGAAAATAGTTTACAAGGTTGAGAAAGTTGAGAATGAGTTTAAAATGAGTTTATATAGTATTAAATGCCTGTTAATTAATCATTCCTATACCAATAAAGACAAAAGGCTAACGACAAAAGACTAAAGGGAAAATAGTTTACAAGGTTGAGAAAGAATGAGTTTAGAATGAATTTATATGGGTGAGTGGTTAACAGATATGAACAGGCACGGATCTTCCGCCTGCGCTGAAGCTTCGGCCTCCGGTCGCCGAAGTCAACCTATGGCCGACGGAGGCGGCGGACGGAGAGAGATCCGCACCAACAAAAGGGACTGGGGATTAGGGATCAGGAATTAGACAGAAGACAGAGAGATGAGATAATGAATTACTGTTAACTGAATAACTAAAAAGCTATGAACTAACACAACTCAAATAAAACGAATATACCAATCAACCAACTAACAAATATACCAATTAACATTTGCCGACTGCGGACTGTAGACTGTAGACTTTTTCCTTTTGTCTTTAGTCTTTCGTCTTTTGCCGTTCGTCGCTTGTCCTGAGCCCATCGAAGGGCCTGTCGAAGGGTTAGCTGTTCGTTTTTGTTATCTTTAAAGGCAATATTGAGGCATAAAAGAAAATTTATACTTGTTTTAGCACTATATGCGTTCATCTTGCCGGAAACATTATCCATATACGGGTTAAAAAATATTCAAATGAAATACTTAAAAATTATTACACCTTTCTTATTAGTAATAATATTTGTCGCCTGCAACAATGATCAATCACAGAAACAGGTAATCAGGAATATTGATATTGCAGGTAATATTAATAACATGAAACAGATCAATCTAAGCCGGTTTGCAGATGAAATTAAATACATTCCTCTTGAAACAAATCCTGAACTCGTACTTGGAGACTACCTGAATTTTGACATTTCTGAGGAGCATATCCTGACTTCCGACAGGAAATTGTCTCTGGTACTGTTCGACAGGTCAGGGAAATTTATCAGGAGATTTGGCCACGGAGGACGAGGACCTGAAGAATACCAGTCTGTTGAGAACCTCTCTATTGTTGGAAATAAAATATATTTCAGCAGTACGTATGACTTATTCGTGTTTAATACAGACGGAGACTTTGAAAATAAATACCCTAAAGCCCTGTCCTTTGGCGGAAAACATCTACTCGAACCTTGGGATATTGTTGACGACTCGCTGATCTTCGGCCACATAACTAATGATGACGGACAAACGGAAACAAAAGCAATGCTAGTTAATATGCAAGGGGAAATCAAACAGTCATTTACCAATCATGACATACTGGAAATCAAAGGTTCAAGAATAAACGGAGGCTCAACACAGGTATATGAGTTTGCCGGAACTCTTTCTTTCAAGGAACAATTTACCGATACTCTATTTTCTCTCGATGAAAATTATAAACTTTCTCCCCGTTATTCATTTGATATGGGAAACCTGAAAATGCCAGAAACGGTAAGGAGTAACTTTTACGAATATTTTCAGAAGATGAATGATTTTATTGCCGTTGAAGACATCTTTGAAACTGAAAATTATCTGTTTCTGAAAGTTAATTATGACAATCGTTTCCCCGCAAAAAGGCTTACACCCAAACAATCAACATCTCAGGGAGGGAACCCGGTTATAACAAATATAACAGATTGTCTTGGTATATTTGATAAAAACAAGAACGAACTGATTTTTTGTAAACCTACCGACACGGATAATCCTCTGTATACTTCAGGCATCTATAACGATATTGATGGCGGTCCAAGGTTTTTTCCTGTAAAAACAGTAAACGATTCAACCATGATAATGATAGTCTCAGCAAAAGAGCTCAAAGAACATATTGCCAGTGAAAATTTCAGGAACAGTACCCCTAAGTATGCTTACAGGAAAGAACAACTTGAAGAACTTGCAAACAGGCTTTCTGAAAATGATAATCCGGTATTGATGTTTGTTACCTTCTAAAGGAAGGATGGAATACTGGAACAATGGAACGATGGAGTAATGGAATAATAGAGAATGGTGAGTGATAGGCACGGATCTTCCGCCTACGATGAAGCTTTGGCGGACGGGGAGAGATCCGCGCCAGCGAAGGTTATAAGTAACGAGACATAAACAACTTAACAGCTCAACAAATAAACCTTGCGACTGAAGACTGTGGGCTGCAGATTGCCGACTGGAGGCTAACCGTTCGTCTTTGTTATTAAAATTTCATATTTTTATGGAAACCAAAGTTCAAAATCAAATGAAATTTGCAATAATACTATCAGGATGCGGGGTCTATGACGGAGCCGAGATCCACGAATCAACAATGACCATGCTTGCCATCGTAAGAAATGAAGCTACATATGACATATTCGCACCAGATATTCCACAGTCTCATGTTATTAATCACCTTACAGGTGAAGAAACCAATGAAAAAAGAAATGTCCTTGTCGAGTCGGCGCGTATAGCAAGGGGTAATATAAAGGCTCTAACCGCCTACAAGGCAGATGACTATGATGCGCTGATATTGCCGGGAGGGTTCGGTGTAGCCAAGAACCTGTGCACATATGCTTTTGACGGAGCTGATTTTTCGGTTAACAGGCAGGTTGAAGATGCACTTGTATCGACATATAAAGCAGGCAAACCGATAGGAGCCTTATGTATCTCGCCCGTTTTACTTGCCGGAGTCTTCGACGGTATTGATGTTACAATAGGGAAAGATGCAGGCACTGCCTCCGATATCGAAAAACTTGGCGCCATTCATATTGAAACAGGACCCGGAGAGATAGTTGTGGACAATTCAAACAGGATAGTTACCAATCCCTGTTATATGATTGATTCGGACATCTCCGATATATACAACGGCGCAGATAACGTGATAAAAGCAATTATTGAATTAATCAAGAAATAAAATAATTCCGGCTAAAAAGCCCCTTTAGCCTTTAAAGCCTCTATAGCCTTTAGTGCCTTTACAGCCTCCCGTTCTCTATCTCGTAAATAACTTTTTCTATCAGGTAATCTTCATCATCCGGATCATATTCCGCCTTAAGGTTAGACCCGAACAAACGCGCCAGGCCCTGCCAGAAGACGGCTGATACGGATCCGCTGTATTCCTTTATAAGATCATAGGAAGTATTCTGTGTTTCCCTGTCTATTAACTTGATAAGTATCTTTCCCTGGGTTATGGTCATATGCTTTATATCGTCTTCATACTTGCCAAAAAGATCAGTTTCAAATTCTCTCAGGAATTTTCTTCTTTCCTTATCATCTTCTATCAGCCGAAGCGTGTCGTTTATTTCTGCAAATGTCTCCCTTACCACAATAGAATAAGGGTATACTTTCTTTACATTATATACAAGCCTGCGGTATTTCCACCATCTGAACCGTCCCCTGACACCCATCTTTCTGACCACCTTAACCTCATCAATCTCAACTTCCGGCAAGGTCTCTCCTTCCCGCATAACATTTTCCAGCAGGTAGAACCTGTCAGGCAGGCTATCCTTTTTATTTTTAACAGTATCCTGTCCTCTGACCGGTACTATAAAAACAGAAAATAATATAATATAAATCAGTTGCCTGTACATTTCATGACAAAATTAATAATAAATGGTATTAAACCATCTCTTTCCGTCCGCACCAGCAAAAGGGACAAGGGAACCCGGAACGCTTAACCCGGAACGTTTAACGCTATACACCAATTAACATTGCGGACTGTGAATTGTGGACTGCCGACTTATTTTTTATTACAAGACAAATATTCTTTTTAGCATAATTATTTTGTCTCTAAAGCCCTATATTTATGGGTTCTATTATACAACTGTATTATGAGCAAACCTGGTAATATCCGGATAATGTTCACAGATTGCTGTAGCAGCCAGTTTATTCCTGCTGCTATATGATAAAGTTCATACTAAAAGGGCAATCGAAAAAGTTGAATAGACAATTCTGCACCTGAATTAAACGCTAAAAGACATGAAAAGAAACATTATTAATTTTATTATGGTACTTATTCCTGTTGCTGTTATGACAAGCAGCAGGCAACCTGAAAAAAGGGATTATCCCATTCATCCCGTACACTTTACGGAAGTAGAAATGAAGGATGCTTTCTGGAATCACAAGATAGAACGAAACCTGAATGTTACACTTCCCTTTGTTTTGGGACAGTTAGAGGATAAAGGCGGACTGGGAGGATCGAGTCTCTATAAAGTACTTGAGGGTATATCCTATTATATGATGACTGATGATAGTCCTCAACTGGAATCAATGGCAAATAAGCTTATTCAGATAGTCAGGGAATCGCAGCAACCCGACGGCGACCTGTTGTTCCCCGGGGCAAAACCAAACAGGACACCCATGCCGGACTCACTACGCTGGCTGGGCGAGGATTTCGGTGAAACGGGCGGTAGTCATAAACTGTATTTTTCCGGGCATATGTTTGAGGCTGCCGTGGCTCATTATGAGGCAACGGGTAAAAAAGACATGCTTGATATGGCTGAAAAAAATGCACAACTACTATTGTCTGTTTTCGGGCCTGACAAACTTGTAGCTTACCCATTCCACCCTGAAATAGAGCTGGCTTTGGTGAAATTGTACCGCGCTACAGGTAAAAAGGAATATCTTGAACTTTCAAAATTCTTTATCGATTCCAGGGGCCCTGACGGGACTGAATATGGGGTATCGAATAAGAAAGTAACAGACCAGACAGAACCAATCGGTCATGCCGTGCGTGCGCTATATCTTTATTCCGGAGTAACAGATATTGTAGCATTAACAGGAGACAGGGGATACGCCAGGGCTATCGACACCATATGGAAAAGCATGGTAAGATCAAAAATATATATAACCGGAGGCACAGGATCATACGATTATGATGAGGCTTTCGGCAAACGTTACCAACTTCCCAATGAAATAGCTTATAATGAGACATGTGCCTCAATAGCCGACATCTTATGGAATGACCGTATGTTCAGGCTAAAAGGTGATGCTGCATATATTGATGTACTTGAAAGGGTTCTTTATAACAGCCTCCTTGACGGTGTTTCTATTAGCGGGGACCGTTTCTTCTATCCCAATCCACTTGCTTCAAACGGAGAATACCAGAGGGCTTCATTCTATGGTGTCCCATGCTGTCTTACCAACATTGTACGATTTATGCCACAAATACCGGGTTTTATCTACGCATATAAAGAGAATGACCTGTATGTAAACCTCTTTATCGGTAGCAGCAGTAAGGTGGATCTGAAAAACGGAGCTGTTGAGATATCGCAGGAAACCGGCTATCCATGGGATGGAGAAATAATTATAAAGGTTGATCCGTTAAAAAACAGGAAATTCACTGTCAGGGTAAGGATTCCCGGATGGGCAGAAAAACAACCTCTCCCTTCCGGCCTTTATTATTATGAAAACGAGCATAAAGATAACGTTAAGATAAGCCTTAACGGGAAACCTGTAAAATATTATAAAGAAAACGGTTATGCGGTCTTTGAAAGAAGATGGTCTGCAGGTGATGAAATCAAACTGGAGCTTCCGATGGATGTCATGAAAATATATGCCGACAATAATGTAGTGGCTGACAGGGGAAGAATGGCCCTTCAGAGAGGCCCTGTCGTATACTGTCTGGAGGGACAGGACAATAAAGAAGGCCATGTTCAGAATATAATGATCAAACCGGAAGCATCCTTCAGTATAGAAAAAGAAGATAACCTGCTTGACGGGACATATGTACTTAATACTACAGGGTACAGTTTCAGAGAACAACAGGGTAATGATAAACCCATAATGAATGAACAGGAAGTAAGGGCGATACCTTATTACCTGTGGGCCAACAGGGGACCGTCAGAGATGATCGTATGGATACCCTGTAAAGAATGGGCTATCATACCTCATCGTGATCCGTCACCTACTATTGCAGCAACAAGCAAAGTGTTATCCTCCTATGATACTGTCACTATTAAAAGCATAAATGACCAGCGTTTTGTTTCAAATCTCCAGTGTAATCCGGTATGTGGCTATTACAAATGGCCATTAAAAGATACAACAGGCTGGGTTCAATATGTTTTTAATAAACCTGAAACCGTATCTTCTGTCAAAGTATACTGGTATGACAGGCCATTTACCATGATTATATGGTACGACGATCAACCCTGGACATGTTGCCGTCCTCCCGAATCATGGGAGCTGTTATATCTCAATGATAATAAAGAATGGCAGCCTGTTAATAACCTGGATGAATACGGCACTGAAGAACGGAGATATAATGAAGTACGTTTTGAGCCGGTAAAAACCACTTCGTTGAAAATGGTTGTAAAAAGACAAAAGAAATGTGCTTGCGGCTTACAGGAATGGGTAGTAGAATAGAAACAATGAAAAAACCGTTTATCTGATCCTGTTTTTTAAAGACATTATCCGGTTTTACAGTATCCCTGACAACGTCACCGTTTTTAAACGCTGGTAGCCAGCAGCATATTGTAATTATTCAATTGTATAAATACCTTTACATAATCATGAAAACAAAAGTCCGGGACATTGTAAAAAGTGACCGCTTCTGTCACCTGCGCACCTTATCATATGATGAAATGATACCTTTTGTTTTTGAATATATCAAAAAACATACTTTCCCTGTGATATCGGCCTGGTCATTTCTGTTGGCCATAATAATATGGATGGCTGATTTCAGAATTGCTCTTTCGGATAATTATTCTTTTCTGACAATATTAATGCATAGTTCCATAGGTATTATCTTAATACCTCTTATACTGGCTATCCCGCACGAATTTCTTCACATTATACCCTATTTCTTCGGTGGTGCCAGGAACATACGTATTGGCGCCGACTGGAACCAGTATTACTTCTATGTTACAAGCCATATGTTCCCTGTTGGCCCGGTACTTTTCATTATTGTAGCCTTAACACCATTCGTTATAATAAGCGCTTTATTAATCTGTCTGATAGTTATTATTCATTCACCACTATGGAGCTGGAGTATTCTCTGCAGCCTTTTCATGCATACTACGATGTGTGCCGGCGATTTTGCCCTGATCAATTTCTACTGGATCAATCGTGACAAAAAAATTATTACATGGGATGATGCAGACAGGAAAGAGGCATATTTTTATGAAGACAAAAGGCAAAAGACTAAAGACTAACGGAATGACTGTTATTCCAGTCCACAGTCTTCAAATGTTAATTCATTAATTGGTGTATTGGTGTATTGGACTTAGTATTGTAAGAAAAAAGTGTAAAAGAATTGTTTAGTCAACTAACTCAACGACTTAACAGGTCAACCATTTAACCAATAAACCAATTAACATTGCGGCCTGTGGCCTGTGGATTGTGGACTGTGGATTGTGGACTTATCTTTTATTACAAGACAAATATTCCTTTTAGCATAATTATTTTGTTTCTAAAACTTTATATTTACGAATTCTATTAAAACCGTATAATTATGAGTAAGCTTGGTGTTGTACTTAAGAAATTCCCACGTGTTTTCTGGATTTCCAATATTATGGAACTGTTCGAAAGATGGGCCTGGTATGGATTCTATAATACTTTTGCCCTTTACCTTACTCTTTCTAAAGACACAGGAGCGCTGGGTTTTACACAGGTACAGAAAGGCGCTATCATTGGGACGGGTTCGATGTTATTGTATTTTCTGCCCGTTATAACAGGAGCTATATCCGACAGGATAGGTTATAAGAAAATGCTCATCCTATCCTTTACAGCTTATGTTGCAGGCTATTTTATGGTTGGTACTTTCGATTCATACGGACTGGTTTTTGCCGCTTATATATTCCTTGCTATTGCCGGAGCTCTTTTTAAACCGATCATATCAGGAATGATAGCCAAGACTACTAATGACGAAACTGCTTCTGTAGGTTTTGGTATTTTCTACGTTATGGTTAATGTCGGAGGATTTATCGGCCCTTTCATTGCCGGTTTTATTTATAAAATTGACTGGAACCTTGTATTCCTGATGTCTATTATTACCATTGCCATAAACTATATCTTCGTATTTTTCTTCTTCAGGGAGCCTGACAGGGAGCCTGTTAAGGAAAAATTCATTAAGAATATCGGCATCGCTTTCACCAATATATGGATAACCCTAAAAAACTGGAAATACGTACTCTTCCTTGTTATCATGGGCTTATTCTGGACTGCCTTCAACCAGCTATATTATTCATTCCCCGTATTTCTCGAACATTGGGTAGACATGGACAGGATAGGGGCTTTGTTCGGACTGGCGGAAGGAACCATTACAGCCCCCACAATTACAAGTCTGGATGCCTTCTTTATAATTGTGTTCCAGATGTGGGTGTCGTCGGTAAGCATGCGTTACCGTCCGTTACAGTCGATGATGACCGGCATTTTGATCCTTGGTATAGGATTACTTCTCATGTTCATAACTCAGAATCCGTGGATAATGATAGCAGGTATGCTCATCTTCAGTATTGGAGAGATGGCGTCATCTCCTAAGTTTAACGAATATGTAGGCCGTATAGCTCCCCCTGACAAGAAAGCCCTGTATATGGGTACGGTATTCCTGGCTATTGCCATAGGTCATTTTCTCGCCGGATGGGTATCAGGTAAACCATTCGAAATACTGGCCGATAAATATTACCTTCTAAGCAAGGCTGTTGAACAAAAAGGATTTACAATACAACCTATCTCAGAACAGTTCAGTCAGACACAATATTTTGAGAGAGCACAGGAATTGTTTGGAATGGATGGCACACAGCTTACGCAGTACCTGTGGAACACCTTCCACCCTGGTAATGTCTGGATACTCTTTTCAGGAATAGCCGTGGGAGCCAGCCTGTTGCTCCTGCTGTACGACAAGTTCATTCTGAAAGGACAAACGAACATGGTTCAATAAGTAAAAATATTTTGTGTCGGATCTGTGCGATCTGTGCACCCAAATACTGATTGAAATATCGTAAAATAAATAAACCAGGGATAGATAACATTTAAAAAATTGTCCTTTTATAAAAAGCCGAGAATGTTCAATCATGCTGAATAATATGACCAGCCAGACAGATGTGTCCTGGCAGGCGTATAATAATAATCATATAACATATGGCTATGGTATTAATATATTATTCTTTTTAAGTTAGCGTATAAGATCATTATTCAATGAATATTATTAATCCTGAAAATAATAGTATTAATCATTGGGTTTCTTTTAAGAAGGGAAATGAAAAATCATTTAAATATCTGTTCAATGAGTATTATCCTGTTCTGATTAATTATGGGCACAGATTCACTTCAAGTAAATTTATAATCGAAGAATCGGTACAGGACCTTTTTGTAAAATTTTGGAATAACAGGATAAATCTTTGTGTCCCGGCAGACCTCCCGTTCGCATATGTCCATGATCTACAGATACATCCTCGTGACAACATGATTATTATTGCAACACACGGCAGAGGTATGTTTGTTCTTGACGCCAACCCTGTAAATGGAAAAAATAAATAAGGCCCCATTAATGGATTTTAATTAGGAATAGTAAAATTATGTAAAAACCTTTCCAGCCAAACCTAAAGAACCGGTATACAGGAATGGATAGTGAATAAAAACAGGTGTAAGGCCTGCCCGCTAATCCTGCTTCTTAAAAAGAATATCCAATATAACTGTATCCCGCACAGTTTCACTGTTTTTTATTGCGGGCAGCCAGGCAGGCCCTTCATTTATCAATCGCCTGGCCTCATCAGCAAATGCTTTGCCAGGGCTCTTAAGGATCTTTATCTTATCGATTGATCCGTCATCAGCTATGATAATTTCCATTTCTACCACTGCATCGCCCGTCTTATCCTGTGAAACAGGATAAACATGGTTCTCTGCAAGGTACTCAATATATTTTTCCATGCCTGTCACAGGCCTTGCTCTTCCTGACGAATCACGAATGGCTACAGGCATACCTGTTACCCTGCTTATTCCAGATGCTTTCTTCATTGCAGCCTGCGCTTCTGGTATAGCCGGAATTTCCTTTAATGTATCAGGTGATCTGCTTGTTATGCCTGCTCCTTTTTTCAATTCGGGCATCTCTTTTCTCGCCTGCTTCCCAATCTTAAGATTTTCTGTTATAACCTGTTCCTCTCTCAACATATCTTTGTCCGGAATCTCAAGAGCCGTATCCCCGTCCCCCGGGCTTAACACCGTTTCCGCCATTTGGATTTCAGGTCGCCTGAGGTTCTTTACCAACAGAACAGACGAAACAGCTATAAGTATGATAATTGCGGCAGCTACCCTGTAAATCAGAGTGCTTTGCCGCCTGGTACCTTTAAGACTTCTTTTTATTTGTTTTATATCGGTATTAATAAGGTCAGGATCCATAAGGGAATAACCTTCTACTGCTTCGGCAAGAAACGGGTCGGACTGAAGCTTCCTCTCGAACTCATTCCGTTCGGAGGGGTTCATTTCATCCTTCAGATAGCGCTTTATCTCATCAAGACGCCTTTCAGTAACTTCCTTCCTGTCCTTCATATTTTCCGTCTATACATATCCTTAAATTCCTCTTTGCATTTTGCAAAAGAGATTTTACTTTCTTCTCATCAATATCCATCTTCCTGGCAATTTCCCTGTAACACTTATTATCATAATAAAACAATCTTATACATTCCTTTTGTTCCTCTTTAAGCTTTTCTATACACAATTCCAGAATTTTATCTATATTATCATCTTTTCTGTCTATAGGATGCAGTTCTGCCACATTTTCCATAAAAAGATACTCATGATTGTCAATATTAACGGTCTCTCTCCTTATCTTATCCGAAGATCTCAATTCCATCAGGCAATAATTCTTGGTAAGAACATATAACCAGCTCTTAAAGTTAATTACCTTATGTGTCCTCAATACTGCTAATACTTTTTCAAATATATCCATCACAGCATCCTGTGAGTGTTCTCTGTTTTTAAAATACTTAAGGCATACGCCATATACAAGATAAATATATCTTCCATACAGTATTCCAAGGATATCGGGAACACCTGATGCAATATACTCATCGAGCAATTCCTTATCTGTCCGGCTCTCATTTCTCTCTGTTCTCAGGCGTAATGCCATGTATATATGTATCTTACGATGACTACTTCTTTATTCAGCAATAATGATACTAAAAATGTGCCAAAAATTTTATGGAATTTTCGTTATACCTGCATCCTGATAACAGAAGTAAAACTAAAAACGCACAATCATGAAGACAATATCAACAATTTTCGCACTATTGACCCTCTCTTTATTTACTACAGGTTTTTCAGGATCAGTAATAATAACAGGTAAGGTAACTGATGAAACAGGACAGCCGTTTCAGGGTGTAAAAGTAAAAGACAATAACAGCAGTGAAGTAGCAGAAACAGATATCAACGGTTATTACTCAATAAAAATATCCGTGAAAACAAAATATCTTGTTTTTTCAAGGAAAGGATATGAAACCGTTTTTGAAAAGATCAGTAACCGGACGGTTATTAATATTTCAATGAATCCGGTTAACAACATTGAAAAAGAGCAGGTTATTCCTGATAAAAAAGTTATGGATAGCGATCAAAGACTGCCAGTTACCGGTGTTGCACTGCCTCACAGGAAAAGTTCTGCCACATACCGTATGGCAGGAGGAGTTATGGCTGCATATGACCAGTCAGGATGGTATAACGGCAACTTCAATACCGAAGGATATTCGACAATCCATGAGAACGGTTATAAGGATGTGCTGCACAATCCGCTTTCAACATTCTCTATAGATGTTGACCGTGCCTCATATTCAAATGTCAGAAGATTCATAAACCATGGACAGAAACCGCCTGTTGATGCCGTCAGGATAGAAGAGATGATCAACTATTTCAATTATGGTTATCCTGAGCCCGGGGATGAACATCCTTTCTCAGTTTTTACAGAAATAGCCGGATGTCCATGGAACAATGATCATTATCTGATGCACATCGGTTTGAAAGGGGAGAGTATTGACAGGGAAAACCTGCCTCCGTCAAACCTGGTCTTTCTGCTCGACGTTTCAGGCTCGATGAACAGTCCTGATAAATTGCCATTGCTGAAATCAGCTTTCAGACTGCTGGTTAATGAATTAAGACCGGAAGACAGGGTATCGATAGTAGTATATGCCGGCGCAGCCGGAGTAGTGCTGGAGCCTACAGGAGGAAACAGAAAGGAAGAAATATTACAGGCAATAGACAGGCTCAGTGCAGGAGGCTCCACAGCAGGCGGACAGGGTTTGATACTCGCATATAAGCTTGCATCGGAAAACTATGTAAAAGAAGGCAATAACAGGATCATTCTGGCAACCGACGGAGATTTTAATGTCGGAATATCCAGTAATGCCGAAATGGAAAGATTAATTGAAAAAAAGAGGGATGAAGGTATATTTATTACTGTTCTCGGATTCGGTATGGATAATTATAAAGATGACAAAATGGAAATAATAGCTGACAGGGGAAACGGCAACTATGCTTATATTGATAATATTCAGGAAGCCAGGAAAGTGCTTGTCAGCGAATTCGGAGGGACATTGTTCACAATAGCAAAGGATGTTAAGCTGCAAATCGAGTTCAATCCTGCAAGGATAAAGTCATACAGGCTGATAGGCTATGAAAACCGGCTCCTTAATGAAGAGGATTTCAATGATGATAAAAAAGATGCCGGAGAAATGGGTTCCGGTCATACAGTAACGGCACTTTATGAGCTTGTACCTGCAGGCTCAGAGGAAGAAACACCTTCTGTTGATCCTTTGAAATATCAGTCTGACAGACCTCTGATACAAGAAGGAAGTAATAATGAGTATCTTACTGTTAAAATAAGGTACAAGAAACCCGGGGAAGATAAAAGCCTGCTTCTAGATATCCCGTTCGGCAAAAACGTGGTTGCATTCGGCAAAGCATCTGAAAACCTGAGGTTCTCGGCTTCGGTAGCGGCATTTGGCATGATACTTCGGGATTCCGGCTATAAAGGAAACGCAAGCCTGGAATCGGTGATTGAAACAGCATCTGATTCAAAGGGAGCGGATGAAGAAGGATACCGTGGAGAGTTTATCAGACTGGTAAAAACGCTAAGAGATATAAATCAAGGATTATAGGAGCTGATTATAAGACAGACGAAAGACAAACGACTAAAGACTAACGGATAGGGTTTGTCTTTCGCCGTTTGTCTCTGTTATCTTCAATGGTAATATTGCAGCGCAATAGAGGAACTAATATATAACAAGGCTTATTTACCACGTATTTGGTCTGCAAAATCAATCACGGTCTTTTCAATATTATCTGAGTCAGCAAGCTCCCTTATGAATGCCGAACCTATTATCCCGCCTGCACTTATGCTGCAAATTTCTTTGAAAGACTTATTATCATGGATACCAAACCCTGTAAGTACAGGTAATTTGCATATTTTTTCAACCTTTCTGATATATTCCTTATTTATTGCTGCTTTAACCATACTTCCTGTTGTACTATATGATGAAACAGCATAAACGAAACCATTCGATTCCCCAGCTATGATATTAAGTCTTTCCTCCGTAGTACCGGGTGTCACAAGCATAATAAACGACAGGTTATTCCCGCTAATAACATCTCTGTACTTCTGATATTCAACAAGAGGAAGATCGGGTATTATTACACCATCAATTCCGCATCTGTTGCAATGTTCACAAAACCTTTCCACACCATATTGCATCACCGGGTTAAAATAGCCCATGAGTAAAACAGGTTTTGATATTATCCCTTTTACTTCCTCAAGCTGGCCAAACAGCAATTCCATATTCATTCCATTCTTAATGGCAATACTGCTACTGTTTTGTATGGTTTTTCCATCGGCAACAGGATCGGAAAAAGGAATGCCTATTTCCATCATATCAGCATCACTCTTTTCAATGGCTTTAATGATATTACCTGTACTGTTTTTCTCAGGATAACCTGCAGTAAAATAAAGTGACAGTATATTTCCTTTCTTTTTTTCAAACAATAAAGTGATCCTATTCATATCCAAATATTTTCATATACGTTTCAATATCTTTGTCTCCCCTTCCGGAAAGATTAATTACAACATTGTCTCCCCTGCCTGCCTTTATCTTATCCAGTAAAGCTATTGCATGTGCAGATTCCAGTGCAGGTATGATACCTTCGAGCCTTGTCAGCATTTTAGCAGCTTCGAGAGCTTCACTGTCATTTATACTGTAATATTTTGCCCTGCCACTTGTATGCAGATATGAATGAAGCGGTCCCACTCCGGGATAGTCAAGTCCGGCTGATATCGAATATGGTTCAATAATTTGTCCGTCATCAGTCTGCAGTAATAATGATTTACATGCATGGAGTACGCCAACTCTTCCCTTGTTTAATGATGCGGAAGTCTTATCTGTATCCAGTCCGAGCCCTCCTCCTTCCGCTCCTACAAGCTTCACTCTGTCATCCTCAATATAATGATAAAATGCACCTGCTGCATTACTCCCTCCTCCAACGCATGCAAGAATAAAATCAGGATATTCCCTGCCGGTCTTATCCATAAGCTGTGTTTTCATTTCCCGCGATATTACCGATTGAAACCTTGATACCATATCGGGGAAAGGATGAGGGCCTACAACCGAGCCAAGAATATAATGTGTTGATTCAGGGTTACTTATCCAATCACGCAGAGCTTCATTTGTTGCATCCTTAAGAGTTTTATTCCCTGACTCAACCGGTACTACACCGGCCCCCAGCATTTTCATTATGGTTACATTACGCGACTGTCTTTCAACATCTGTGGCCCCCATATAAACAACACATTCAAGACCTTTAAGAGCACATACGGTAGCTGTTGCAACCCCATGCTGACCGGCACCGGTTTCTGCAATAATCCTTTTTTTACCAAGCCGGCCTGCCAGGATTATCTGACCTATGGTATTATTGATCTTATGCGAACCTGTATGGTTAAGGTCCTCACGCTTAAGATAAATACTGGTATTAAAATGTTCCGATAATCTTTTGGCATAGTAAAGCGGCGTCGGACGACCGACATATTCCTTTAAAAGAGATGTATACTCCTCCTGAAAATCCCTGCTGTTAAGTATATCCAGGTAATTATTTTTCAGTTCATTTATATTATTGTATAACATTTCAGGGATAAATGCCCCCCCGAAATCCCCGAAATATCCATTATTATCAACTTCCGCCTTTATCATTTAATTTGTTTTCAGTTTATTAATAAATTCAGTAACTAAATCGATATCTTTTAAGCCTGGCACTATCTCAAATTTCGAATTAATATCGATTGCATGCAGGTTCTCATCATTAACCTGTATTATCTCATCTATATCAGAGGGGCCAATGCCTCCGCTAAGAAAATATTGCTTATTATAACCGTATCTTTTAAGCAGGTTCCAGTCAAACTTTTTTCCGCTACCTCCGCCAGTGCTTCCCCTGTTATCAAAAAGAAAATAATCGCAAACCTCAATGTACTTTGCAATCATCTTAAAATCACTTTTCATATCAACAAAAAAAGCCTTTATGACAGCTATATTCTGCTTTTTAAGCCACAGGCAATATTCAGCAGGCTCATTTCCATGTAGCTGTACCATATCCAAATCATAAGCATTCACCGTTTCTGCAACTTTTTCCCTGTCCTCATCTACAAATACGCCTACTTTACTGATAGTATTGCAGATACCACTCAAATGATCAGGCAAAAGAACATCACCTGCATATCTCTGTGAAACCTTAAAAAATATGAAACCCAGATAATCTGGCATTAGCTTCGATATACTTTCAATATTTGATCTGTCTCTTAAACCGCAAATTTTCAACTTCATTATTATTGTGTTTTCTCTGCTTTGTTCAACTGTTTTATAAGCTTTCCGCAGGCTTCACCCGGGTCATGTTCTTTCATAAAGTGCTCTCCTATCAGGAAACCTGAAAAACCGGCTTCTTTTAATCTCATTATGGTTAACGCATCATAAATACCACTTTCGGATATCTTAAGAAAGCCGGCAGGTATATCTTTAATCAGTGAAAGAGAGTTATTCACATTTGTTTCAAAGGTTTTCAGATCTCTGTTATTGACACCAACGATATCAACATCTTTGCTCAGCATGTCAATCTCATTTCCGGAATGTATCTCGAGAATGACTTCCATTTCGTATTCCTTTGCAAATCCAGCCAGCCTTCCGGCCCTTTCTCTGTCAAGCGCTGCTGCAATAAGCAACACAACATCAGCCCCGTTCAGATATGCCTCCGCAATCTGGTACTCATCAATAATAAAATCTTTCTGCAGTACAGGACAATTATTTATTGCCCTGGTTCTTTTCAGGTTATCAAAACTGCCCCCGAAGTATTTGGTATCAGTAAGCACAGACAGACCTGCAACTCCTGCATTAACATACTTAAGGGTTACTGTTTCAACATCCGCTTCCCTGCTTATTATTCCCTTTGAAGGCGACATGGTTTTAAACTCAGCTATTATTCCACTGCTGCCTTTGACGGAAAGGGCATTTACCATAGATATAGTCTTCCTCTTCTTATCTTTATTTATCAACTCTTCAAAAGGGATGATCGCCCGCCGGCTCTCTATCTCTTTCTTTTTATTTGCTATGATTTCTTCAAGTATGCTCATTTCGTGTCGCTCAATAATTTATTAAAGCAGTTACAGGCATCTCCGTTTAATAATGATCGCCGCGCTATTTCTACACATTCGTCTATATTTTTTTCAGGATACATTACATTCAGGGCAACAGCAGAATTTGCAACAACAACATTGTTCTGATCTTTCTCTCCCTCTCCTTTCAGTATTTTTTCAAATATAATTGCTGAGTCCCGGATTGTTCCGGCTCCTGCTACTGCATTGTGCTCAATACTGTCAAACCCGAAATACTCAGGTTTTTCTATGGTTTCAGTTGTTCCAGAAAGCAATTTAAACTCTCCTGTAAGAGATATTTCATCATAACCGTCAAGCCCGTTTACTATTGCATAGTTCTTATCTGTCTGCTGGTATATGTAATTATATATTCTGGCCAGTTCAAGATTAAAAACGCCTATAAGCTGATTTTTTGGAGACACAGGATTTACCATAGGACCCAACATATTAAAGAATGTTTTAATTGACAGTTCTTTTCGCACAGGCGCAATATTTTTCATGGCAGGGTGAAACAAAGGGGCATGCAAAAAGCATATATTGGCCTTATCAAGATGCCTTAACAGAGTATCCCTGTCAGTACTGAACTTATACCCGAAATATTCCATTACATTAGATGATCCGCAGGTTGAGGTCAGGCCGTAATTCCCATGTTTGGCGACTTTCTCACCTGCGCCTGCCACTACAAATGAGGCCAGGGTTGAAATGTTGATAGTATTTTTCCCATCGCCTCCTGTCCCACATAAATCTATACAGTTAAATTCACTGTTAAGATCGATCCTGAGAGCCAGTTCAAGCATTGCATCCCTGAATCCCTGAAGTTCGTCAACAGTAATATTCCTCAATTGAAACACTGTCAGAAATGCTGTCATCTGCGACTTATTATATTTTCCGTTTGCCAGATTAACAAGGATATCCCTGGAATCCTGTCTTGATAATACCTTGTGTTGAAAAAGATGATTTAATATATCTTTCATGTTTGTTAAATATTCATTAAAGTCAAAATAGGTTAATGCTCTCGCTACTCTTTATCAGGTTTATATTCAAGTCCGATCCAGTTTGACATTATTCTGGCCCCCATTGGGGTAAGAACAGACTCGGGATGGAACTGAACTCCGCATATATCAAATTCTTTATGAGACAGGCCCATAATATCTCCATTACTATCACGGGCGATCACCTCCATTGACGGAGGAAGGCTTTCCTTTGCTACTATCCACGAATGGTACCTGCCGGCCATAAATTTCTGTGGGATCTCCTCAAATATCCTGTGAACTTTTTCATCTCTTACTATTTCGCTGTCGACACCATGATATACCCGTTCCAGATTTATTAGCGAAGCTCCGAATACTTCAGCAATTGCCTGCATTCCGAGACATACTCCGAAAATTGACATTTTCCCGGCATAGAGATGAATAATTTCTTTCAGAAGGCCTGCTTCATCAGGAATTCCAGGTCCCGGAGACAAGACAAGGCCGTTATATTGTGCAAGCATCTCAGGATCAACCTTATCATTCCTGTATACATCGGTCTGCCTGTTATTGATAGAATCGATCAGATGTACAAGGTTATAGGTGAAGGAATCGTAGTTATCAATTACTGCTATTTTCATTTTTCTTTAAAATTTATCCGCAGCCATTTCCACTGCTTTTTTTAGTGCCCCGAGTTTATGATTTACTTCATTCAGCTCTTTTTCTTCCACTGAACTGCTTACTATCCCTGCACCTGCCTGATAATGTAAAACATTATTGCGGCTCAGGAATGAACGGATTGTTATTGCCAGATTTGCTTCGCCTGCCGGACTTATAAACCCTATACACCCCCCGTAATATCCCCTGTTTGACGGTTCATACATATCAATAAGCTCCATTGCTTTGAATTTTGGAGCCCCGGTTAAAGTCCCTGCAGGAAAAGAGTCTGTTATTGTTTTAAGGAATGTGCTTTTATCTTTTATTTTACCCGATACTTTTGATACTATATGTATTACATGTGAGTAAAAATGAATTTCCTTATAGCTCTCGACCTTAACTCCCGAAGTGTTCCTGCTCAGGTCGTTTCTTGCAAGATCAACCAGCATTACATGTTCTGCATTCTCTTTCGGATCTTCCGATAGTCTTAGTGACAATTCCTTATCTTTTTCATCATCACCGGTACGCCCGAATGTTCCCGCAATAGGATTGATATATGCTTTACCGTCTTTTATGACTATCTGTGACTCCGGGGACGAGCCGAATATCTTATAATCACCATAGTCAAAATAAAAAAGATACGGAGAAGGGTTAAGTGAACGAAGTCTTCTGTAAACGTTAAAATCATCGCCCCTGAAAGATCTTGAATAAGATCTTGAGATCACCAGTTGGAATACATCTCCCCTCATACAATGCTTTTTAGCCTTTGTCACGAGCGCCATATACTCATCATCAGTCATGTTTGACTTTTCATTGTCAAGACATGAAAACCCGTAAACACCTGTTTTGTTGTTATATAATACGGACTTAAGCTCATAAATAGTTGGCTCTTCTCCGTCCTGCAGGTTTTCAAGGATCTTAAGTTCATTTTTCAGGTGATTAAATACTATCACATATCTGTACAGGTTGAATCTTAAATCGGGGTATCCTGTTTTACCTGATCCCTTTTTAAGATTGACCGATTCAAAATACCTGACTGCATTATATCCGATATGCCCGAAAAAACCATTTGAAGATTCCTGTACTCCGTTAAAGACAAAGGAGGATATATATTTCTGCAATTCTGACTGAACATCGACATTTTCATCGACAGGTATCTTTTTCAGTGTCTTGTTTTCCTTTACAAAATGAATTTCATCATTAAGGACAATAAATCCTGCAACCGGCTTAAGGCAGATAAAAGAGAAACAATTCTCCAGATGATGAAAGTCAGTACTTTCAAGAAGTATTGACCGGGGAAAAAGATCTCTCAGCTTCAGATAAGCACTGACAGGCGTCAGTGTATCAGCAAGCATCATTTCCGAAACAGTAGTTATTTCACACATTTATTATAATTATTATGTTAAAAAAAAGGCCCATCGTAAGAACGATGAGCCTTAAATATCTTATAGTAATCTCAAATCCTTACAAGGGTATTGTAAAAGATATGAGCCACCACCAATTTCTTATATTTATATTATTTCGTTTCATTTTCGGTGACAAATGTATGTAAAAAGTTTTAATATCCTTAACAAATCATACAAAATTTATTTTCTGACCGGATACATACTGAACGAAAAAGAATATTTATCCTCCAACAGTCTGTACTGATCATGAGGGCGCGCACCCCAGGAATTATCACCTCCCACGCCTGACTGTCCGAGATCAATATTAACAGCTACCAGGTCTCCTGGTTCTACATCGGTAGTATGTGTATTTACCTTACCTGCATCAGGCCTGTACATAGATAACCTGCCCGGTGAAGCAAAATCAGAATGAAGATTATGTAAAGCGCTGAAGCATATTGTTGGCCTGCCTGCTACCAATATGCCCTTACCTTCATCATCAGTAAGACTAAACCATCTTGTATCCGTCTTATATCCATTCTCCTGAGGACGGATATAAGGCACATATTGATCTGACACCTTGCCCTGGTATATACCGATAAAAGCAGAGGTTTTTCTGTCAGAATAATTATGATGAGGTCCGCGTCCGTACCATTTAAGGTTATCATATTCTTTCCCTATATTCATCTGCAGTCCCATACGCGGTAGTTCAGGCAATTTTTCGTCCTTCTTCCTGAATTCAACATTAACGTTAATTTCTCCCGATCCGTAAATCCTGTAATCAATACTTTCCGTAGCCAGTTCATTACCTTCATCATCAGGTATCAGATAACCGGTTTTAACAAGCAATGAACCGTCTTCAAGCTCCTCTATCCCGAATGATGACAGTTCTGCATTTACACCGGCGTTCTTCCATACTCCGGCTATTCTCCCGAGGTGGTTACCATAATCATTATCTGTTAACGGTCTCCAGAAATCAGGTACCAGTCCTTTTTTTATTATCTCTCTGTCAGCTATTTTCCATGAAACAATTATTCCTGTTTTCCTGTCGAAATCGAGGCTGAAACCTTTCCCCGTGATAATAACCAATTCACCATTATCATTAAATAAGACCTGAGTCTTTTCCCTTTCGTCAGCTATCTTCATTTCAGGAATATTTATCTCAAGTTGTTCGCTTGCATATATATGGCCCGCCGGCAATAATGGACGGTCATGCTTTCCCACAAGAAATATATTAAGGAATATCTCATCATTATTACCCGTTCCGCTCAGGTCGTAAGGGACTGTTATCAGTCCTCTTTCTCCCGGGAGCAATTCAATATCAGTTATTTCACCCGACTGCATATCCTTTCCGTTAACCATAAGAGTCCATCTGAGTATAAATTCCTTAAAGTCAGTAAATGAATATTTGTTACTCATCTTAACTATCCCTCTGCTATAATCCTCAAACCCGAATTCTGCATACTGGTACACTTTTTTAACTTCCTCCAATGCCGGATGCGCTGTCCTGTCAGGCCATACGAGTCCGTTAATACAGAAATTGCCATCGCTCGGAGTACCCTCTGTCCCGAAATCACCACCATAAGCCCAGTACTCTTCCCCTTCTTCATTTCTTTTTAGAAAACCCTGATCAACCCAGTCCCAAATAAATCCGCCCTGTAAAATGGGGTATTTTTCAATCACATCCCAGTAATCCTGAAGGTTGCCAACGCTGTTACCCATTGCATGTGCATATTCACAGAGTATCAGCGGACGGTAACTCTCCTTATTCGCAGCATATTGTTCAAGATAATCCGTAGTCGCATACATAGGACACCATATATCTGTATGATGTTCAGGAGTATTTGTACTTTTCTCTGCTCTTTCATACTGGACAGGACGTGTGTTATCCCTGTTTTTAATCCAGTTATAATCATCAACGAAATTCTTGCCATCGCCTGCTTCATTTCCAAGTGACCATATAATAACCGAGGGATGATTCTTATCCCTTTCAACCATTCTGACTGTTCTGTCAAGGTGCGCCGCAGCCCATTCCGGTTTATCTGCCAGTGTGATATCTTTGTTATACCCCATACCATGGGATTCTATATTTGCCTCATCTATAAGGTACAAACCGTAAATATCACATAGATCGTACCACAGTTCCGGCTGCGGATAATGAGATGTTCTGACAGCATTTATATTATGGCTCTTCATCATCTTAATGTCCTTCATCATTGTTTCCCTGTCGGTAACATGCCCTTTTACATCGTGATGCTCATGAAGGTCAACGCCTTTGAGATATATATACTTACCGTTTACGAATAGCTTTGAGTCTTTTATTTCCACTCTTCTGAAACCTGTATTAGTGCTCAGGCTCTCGAGGATGTTCCCCTGATCATCAGACAGGTTAACTACCATCTTATAAAGACCGGGTTTCTCTGCACTCCAGGTATTTACATCTTCAATAACTGCCCGGAAGTTTACTGTTGTATCTTCCCCGCTTGTTACTTCTTTGCTTTCGCTAACGACTATCTCGCTATTCCACAATAATTTATACTCAACCTCTAAAGAAGATATGCCATCTGTCTCCGGAAATATCAGATCAACATCCAGTTGTAAATCTCCTTTCTCATACGAATCGTCAAGTCCTGCTTTAATAAAATAATCGGATATCCTGGTCTTTGGTCTCGCCTGGAGGTATACAGATCGTTGTATACCTGCAAGCCTCCAGAAATCCTGGTCCTCCAGGTAACTACCGTCACACCACTTATAGACCTCAACAGCTATACTGTTCTTTCCATTTTTAAGATAACCGGTAATATTAAATTCGGTCGGTGTTTTACTGCCCTGACTATAACCCACAGGCTGTTCGTTAACCCATAGATAGAAGGCGGAACTAACTGCCCCGAGCCGGATAAATACATCCATCCCTTTCCATCCCGGCGGTACCTTAAACCATGTCTTGTAAGACCCCACGGGATTCCAGCTATGATCTATCCGCGGCGGATCCTTTTTAAAAGGATAACCTGCATTTACATATACAGGAATACCGTATCCTTCCATTTCCCAGTTGGAAGGAACATTTATTTCATCCCAGTCCCTTGTATCATAATCATCTTTAAAAAACCAGTATGGTCTTTCTTCCGGTGTTTTTACCCAGTTAAATTTCCATTTTCCGTCAAGGCTCATGTACCTGGGACTTTCGTTTCCCGTCAGGCTAAGAGCAGTCTCCTCGTCAGGGAAGCTAAAAAGTGTTGCATGTGCAGGCTCGTTGTTCAGGCTTAACAATCCTGGATTTTCCCAATCACGCGGATTTTTTTCTTCATAATCCACCCCTTCATACCGTGAATAATCCCTGCAGGATGTGAATAATACAATCGCAGCAATAAATAGCAGTTGATAGATTTTCATTATGTTTAACGCTTTTTTATTATTATAACAATAATTCAACCTGAGAATATGATATTGTTCCCTCATCCCTTTTGCCCACTTCTTTATTACAGGTTACAAACCATCTGAAAAACATGTTTTAAGATATACGACTAAAACCATTTCTGCAAATCTTCCGGAGTATTTATATTTAAAAACGGATTATCCCTGAGACTGATATTATCAATTAAAATGTATTTATCATCAACCAGTCTCAAAAATTCCCTGACTGAATAATCAGACGATGCCCTGATAAAGTTATCCAGTCTCTCCAGGATATCTCTTTTATATATAGCATGTAAAGGTTCGATATATCCGTTATACCCTGGTATTAATGCCTCACAATCCATACTCAGAAAACTGCTTTTTATATGCATGATCATATCTGCATTGAGAGCAGGCATATCGCTGGCCACAAGGAATACTGCATTGCTATGAGTATTGACAAGAGCCGAATGTAAACCTCCTAAAGGCCCCACACCCGGATAAATGTCGCCGGCTAACCTGACATGATTATACTTGCTGAACTCATCCGGCTTATTTGTAATAATGATCAGATCATCAAAAATACCCTGCAGTATATTTATTGTCCTTTCTATTATAGGTTTTCCATCGATAACAATATTGGCTTTGGTCCTGCCTGAAAATCTGGTATTACTTCCACCTGCAAGGATTGCAGCAGTGAAATCCGATCTTAATCCAGGCTGTTCCATAAGGAATCTCCGCGTTATTTAATGACTATATACTAAAAGTTGGTCAGCCCTGATTATCCGGCCAAAACCCATTTCAAAAAAGACCTGTTATATTACCGTCCTTATCGATATCTATATTCTCGGATGAAGGTCTGGAAGGCAGCCCCGGCATTCTCATTATTGATCCGGCTATAGGGACAATGAATCCTGCTCCGGATGAAAGCTCAACTTCTTTTACATATATTTTGAATCCTCTGGGCCTTCCCTTAAGCTTGGCATCGTCCGAGAGAGATTTTTGTGTTTTGGCTATACATACCGGCATATCAGCCAGATCCAGTTCTTTAATTGCTTTAATCTGGTTACGTGCCTTTAAAGAATATTCCACACCGTCGGCACCATACATATTCACTGCTATAGTCTCGATCTTTTTTTCATAGCATGAAGAAAGGTCATACAGGGTCTTGTACTTTGCTTCCGGATCATCAGCTGCCTTTACGACTTTTTCAGCCAGGTCAATAGCACCTTCGCCACCCCTGGCCCATGAATCGTTAAGAGACACTTCCACTCCCATGCTTTTGCAATGCTCCATAATCATTTCTGTTTCTTCATCCGTATCGGACGAGAATTTATTGACTGCCACGACAGGTTTAAATCCGAACATTTGTATATTTTCGATATGTTTATCCAGGTTCTCAATTCCATCTTTAAGAGCCTGAAGGTTTTCTTCATTAAGTTTTTTCGTATCTGCACCTCCATGATATTTGAGAGCTCTGACAGTAGCCACTATAACAACTGCCCTTGGAACCAACCCACCCATACGGCATTTTATATCGAAAAATTTCTCGGCCCCGAGATCACTGGCAAAGCCTGCTTCAGTAACAACATAATTACTATGGGATAATCCCATTTTAGTTGCAAGTATACTGTTGGTACCCTGGGCAATATTGGCAAAAGGGCCTCCATGTATCAGTGCCGGTGTCCCTTCAAGTGTTTGTACAAGATTTGGCTTAATTGCATCTTTTAGTAAGACAGCCATTGCACCCTGGGCATTCAGGTCACGTGCAAATACAGGTTCGCCGGAATAGGTATACCCGATAAAAATATTTCCAAGCCTTCTTTTAAGATCTTCCAGACCGTTAGCCATACATAGAATTGCCATTACCTCAGATGCTGCTGCAATATTAAAACCCGTTTCCCTGGGAACACCCTGGGTTATACCGCCAAGACCTATTACAATATCCCTGAGTGCTCTGTCATTCATATCAATAACTCTCTTCCATTCAACGGTTCGCGGGTCTATATCCGGAGTGGATTTTTTCTGTTGAAGGTTATTGTCAACCAGGGCGGCAAGGAGATTATTTGCTTTTTCAACGGCTGCAATATCACCCGTGAAATGCAGATTAATATCTTCCATCGGGACAACCTGGGCATAACCGCCCCCGGCAGCACCTCCTTTTATACCAAAAACCGGGCCCAGAGAGGGTTCCCGCAATACAACGGTGGAACTCTTATTTATCCTGTTCAATGCCTGAGACAGCCCTATTGAAGTGGTTGTTTTACCTTCTCCTGCAGGTGTTGGAGTAATTGCGGTAACAAGTATCAGTCTCGATTGTTTTATCTTCTCCTCATCTATAAGCTTAACAGGCAGTTTGGCTTTATATTTACCATACAGTTCAAGATCATTCTCATCAATTCCCATCTGTTTTGCTATTTCAGAAACAGGTTTCATCTTAGCTGCCTGGGCAATTTCAATGTCTGATTTCATCTTACTTTCTGTTTGTTGATTTATTCGGTCTCTAAAGGTATAACAGATTTTTTATTCAGAAGTTTAATAGTCATATCTTATCTGGTATTTGATCATTTTACTTTATCATTTATTCTCTGTCCCTTGCCTTTTGATAATAAAATGTATTAATTTATAAAAAAAATGCACTGAAGGTAAATGAATCATGTGGTAATCACAGGAGGTACTAGGGGAATAGGTTTCGGCCTTGTCAGGGAGTTCCTTAACAGGGGTTATAATACAACCTTCTGCGGAACGACCGACAGGTCTGTTATGAAAGCGGCCTCATTACTTAATGAACGCCGGCCATCCGGGAAATTCAGGGCTGTTGTCTGTGATGTGAGTAAAAAAGATGAGTTGAAAAACCTATGGGATTTTTCAACCAAGATATTCGGGAATATAGATATCTGGATAAATAACGCCGGCATCAGCCACAGACAGCTTGACTTCCACAAGCTTAACCCTGATGAGTTTATAAAAGTTATAGACATAAATATCAAGGGAATGATGTATGCAAGCCACCTTGTTTTTAACATGATGAAAAAACAGGGAAATGGTTCTATTTATAATATGGGTGGTTTGGGAAGCAGGGGAAGGATGATCAGGGGCTTGAGTCCGTACGGGACTTCAAAAAGGGCGGTACAGTATTTTACCATGGCTTTTGCCAGGGAAATACAGAAAGAAAAAACTATCAGGATCGGATTGCTGCTTCCCGGGATGGTCCTTACCGATATGCTTCTTGAACCTCTGAGATCAGGATCTGACAATGCACCACGTTTAAAAAGGGTATATAACCTCATGGCCGATGAGGTGGAACCTGTAGCATCCTACCTTACTGACAGGATAATCGCAAATGAGAAAAACGGAACTGTTATTTCATATACAAACAGACTGAAAATGATTTTCAGAATACCCGGGAGATTCTTAAGCGGAAGAGATATTGTTTCTGCCAGGCTGAACGATCCTGAAAGCTAACCGGCATACAGGGGCAGGAAGTAAATAAAAAACGCGGATCAGATGATCCGCGTTTTTTATAAACCATTTTATTTACTTGTATAAAAAGCGCTATTTATTATCCCACCAGACTTTTTCAGTCAATGCATCATAGCTATTACCCTGATCCGGGCAATTAACATTACGTTCCTGTTCATCAGTAGGATATGGCCACTTGTGAGGAGTAGTTACATCCGAGATAGCAGCCACATTGTAGTCCTTAAAATGGATAGCAGGGTATCCTGTACGTACAAAGTCAAAATACATTTCGCTATTCTTGGTGAAGTTAGCAACATACTTCTGCATCATAATGAAAGCCTGAGCAGATTCAACATCTGTAGGGAAAGTAAACTGTGCAATATAAGTATCAATATCTGCCTGCTCAATTCCAAGACCAGTCATATTTGATGTAATAGCATCTTCCCATGCTGCCTGTGCATTAACATAATCCTCTTTCAAAGCATATGCTTCGGCTTCAAGAAATTTACATTCCACATAATTCATTATGGTTTCAGGATAAGTAGGGCCTACATAACCATTAGAGATAAAACTTGGATAATAACCTTCAACAAGAACATATGTCCCTGACACCCATCCTGTATATTCGTCATTAGCATCAAGATCAAAATATACAGGCACCCTTGGATCATTGGTAGCTTTCATTGTATCTACAACAAATGAGCTTGGGGTTAATCTCTGAACATCGGTCCATCCCGGGCCATGCTCATAATATGCACTCCTGTAACCTGTTCCTGTATAATGAACGAAATTAGCATCATCTGCGCTTGAAGCCATTCCATTAGACAAAGCAGTCAGAGCAGCATCGGCCTGTGCAGTAGTCGTATGTCCTGGTGCATAACAGAGTCTTATGCTATAACGTGCTTTAAGTGAGTAAGCAAGTTTTACCCAGCTTTCTATATCACCTCTGTATATAATGTCATCAGAGCCGACAGCATCTGCATCAGGATCCATGGTTGTCTGCAAATTGGCAATAGCTGCATCAAGCAAACGGAACACTTCAGTATATACTGTTTCCTGACTGTCATATGCAGGACTAACGTTTTCGGGATACTGAAATGCCTCGGTCATTGGAATATCACCAAAATAATCTGTCAGCGTAGCCCATCCCCAGGCTTTTATTACCTGTGCAATACCCTGATAATGTTCATTGCCGCTTTCAACAGCCAGATCTTCTAAAATAACTGCATGCTTCTGAACATCGGTAAACAAATACCATGCACTGCCGGAATTGTCAGGACGGATATCATTACCCCATAGTCCTGTTGGTTCAGCACCTACCCTGACCCATTGTACCATGTGATAAAAAGCGTCTATGCCCCTGTGTGCAATACCATTATATGCCCATCTACCTTCAAGGCCGGGAAGTACAGTTGCTTCAACAAGCTTATCTGTGTCAGGCTTATCGGGGTCCTCATTTACTGCAAGAAAATCCTCACAGGAAGTAAAGACCATCGCGATAACTCCCAATATTATTAAATATTTATATAAACTCTTCATTTTTCAGTATTTTATATTTTCCATTATTTAAATGTCAATGATATACCGATAGAATATGATCTCGTATCAGGCATCATAAATGTATACCATCCCTGAGCATTGTCTGTACCGGTTTGGTTGAGTTCAGGATTGGCTCCGGAAAAATCCTTTGCATATATTCTCAAAAGATTTCTTCCTGATGCTGTCAGGCTGATATTCTGGATCCAGCTAATATTCTTATAAATACTCTTAGGCATATTATATGTAAGAGATACTTCACGTAATTTAAGGAAGTCTCCGGACTGCATCGATTCTTCAGTTACATAACTGTAATAATATTGCCATCCTTTCTGGTATTCAGACTCTATAGTGTTTGTACCGGAAATAACAAGATCACCATTTGTATCATAGTGGCCCATCACGCCTTCATGTACTATCTTATTATCTTCCGGTCTGTCTTCCTGTCTTTTTGCCATACCGTAATACAGTAAATAATAATCAGTACCACTACTAACCACACTACCAATACGATAATCGAGGAAAGCAGTAAGGCTCAAATTCTTATAGTTGAATGTATTTCTCATACCGCCGGCAAAATCAGGTTCGGATTTCCCTATTATACTATTACCATAGTCAATAAGGTAATATCCATAAGTATCACTTAAAGGATCATCATCAACAACCTTGTTGCCGTTTTCATCACGTACATAAGATGTACCGTAAAAAACTCCATAAGACTCACCTTCAATAATTGCCTGATTTCCACCAATATCCACGTATGAAACATCGTCGGCAATTTTGTCGACCATACTAGAATTCTTATACCAGTTCATAGTAATATCCCAGCTGAAATCCGGAGTTTTAACCGGAGTACCTGTTAATGAAAGTTCTATACCGTTGTTTGAGATCTTACCAACATTCATAAGGACGGTTTCATAACCGGAAGTAATAGGAAGGTTTGCAGGAAGGATCTGATCAATACTTACCTTATTATAATAAGCTCCTTCAAAACCTAACCTGTTGTTGAAAAATTTAAGTTCAAGACCTATTTCAAATTCATTTGTTTCCTCATTTCTTAAACCCATATTTCCTGCAGCAGTTGTCTCAAGGAAACTGCTAATACCATTATACGGAAATACCATACTGGCAATACCGTCGCCACCAAAAGCAGAAGCTACATTATAAACAGTATTAATAGCATAAGCAGGAGAATCGTTACCAACTTTAGCATATGATACCCTTAACTTCCCATAATCAATAGAAGGTACTTCCATCAGTTCCGAAAAAATAAATCCCAAACTGTTGGAGGAATAAAAATATGAATTGTTTTCTACAGGAAGAGTAGAAGACCAGTCGTTACGACCGGTAAAAGTATAATAAAGCATATTATCATATGAAATCATTGCCTGGCCGTATCCGCTGTATGAGCGTTTATTATAAATATTACTGGAAGGGGTTTGCGTTGCACAGTTATAAATATTGTACCATCCGGGAATAACAAAATCAGCTCCGTTAATGCCTTCCTCTGTCGTATTATATGTCTGGATATTATGACCTATCATAAAATCAGTCTTAATCTTACCGAATTCTTTGGTATAGTTAAGGATCACATCAGAGTTAAATGCCATATAATCGGTAGTTGACTGGTTAAAATTACCTGTAATAGTACCATAGGATATTGAACCCAGGTTCATATAGTACTGATGTTGCTGGCTATAAAAATCAATACCGACCCTACCTGACAGCTTCAGTCCTTCAAGTATCTCATAGTCAAGATTGAAAACAGGTTTAAACCTTTCTCTTACTACAATGTTTCTTGTATTATCCTCAAGCCAAAGGTAATTATTACGTCCTGATCCTCTGTATATACGCTGTCTTCCTGTTTCATCATATATCGGTTCAGGATTCCATGTCCACGGACTTGCCAGGAATGAGTTCATGAATGAAGTTTCAGAACTCCAGCCTTCAATAAGCCTTTCATTATTGGTATGAGTATAATTCAATGTAATAGTAGCCTGCAACCTTTTGGTTACCTGTGCTGACAAATTAGTTGTAAAGCTTGTACGGGATAGTTTAATCGGATCTAAAACACCATTTTCTGTTGTGTTATTAACAGCTCCGTAATATGAGATTCTGTCGCTACCTCCTGAAATACTAAAACTATTATCGGCCATATAGCCGGTCTTAAAATAGCTCCACCTGTCATATTTTGTGGCTTCACCCGAGGCTACAAGGTCAGATATTCTGGGTCCCCAGCTTGAGGATGTATACTGACCCAATTCAGTGTCATAATACTTATATTCACCGGTACCGGAATCATAAAGTCCCATAGCCCATTCTTCCTGGAGAGGTGTTTCATATATCTTTGAAAAAGTTGATTTATGAGATACCTTTATAGTAGGTGCGCTATTAAATTTACCGCTTTTTGTGGTAACCAAAACAACACCGTTAGCAGCTCTTGATCCATATAATGCTGAAGCTGCAGCTCCTTTTAATATTGAAATATTCTCAATATTGGCAGGATCAAGGTCAATACCTGTAGAAGAACCAGGACTGTAGTCCTCTGCACCTGTTTCACTATTATCAAAAGGTATTCCGTCTACAATGAAAAGAGGCTGATTACTATAAAGAAGAGAAGAATTACCCCTGATAGTGATCTTTGATGCGCTACCGGACATACTGGAAGATGTGTTGATCTGAACACCTGCAACTTTGCCTGACAGGGCTGCAATAACATTAGTTTCCTGTGCATTGACAAGTTCTTCATTTCCGACTTCTCCAACGGAATATCCGAGAGCCTTTCTTTCTCTCTTAATACCCAGTGCAGTAACAACAACCTCGCCTACTTCTTCAAGAGATGGCTGTAAAACAACATCAACTGTCGTTCTGCCGTTTATAGGTACTTCCTGCTCCATGAACCCGATAAAGCTGAAGATTAGAGTCCCGCTCAGATCGGATACCTCAATGGAATAGGATCCGTCGACATCTGTGGTTGTCCCATGTGTTGTACCTTTAACAACTACCGTTACACCCGGAATTGGTCCGCCACCTTCTTCTGAAGATGTTACTGTTCCTCTTACCACTGTCTGCGCCATAGCGACACCTCCAATGAAAACGAGTACCAGCATTGAAACCAATTGCTTTGAAATCCATTTCTTTAAATTCATGGTTTGTTAAATTTGATTTTTAGTTTAGGAATATGTAAAAATTAAAAGTAAATAAAACGTCATTTTTACACTTATATTATTAAAAAATATATTGATATTTCTTAATAATATTAAGGGATTTATTTCATATTGGCACAATAAATAAAATCATAGAAAAAATAATTGTAAGAACTACACTAAAATAATACTAAAATATAATACAAAAAAAGAAAAACAGGATCGAATATATATACTATTTTAACGTCTTAATAATTATTTATTAACATAAATATGACAATATTCCATATATTCTATACTTGAAAAACTTCATATATCCCAGACAATCAAATGAATTTATTAAAAATATATCATAACTCATAAAAACCGGAAAAAGAAATAAGATAACGCTTATTTCATCTGCCGGTATAAAAATTCAGGCATAAATCCCGGTAATTAAGAATTTGTTCATCTTATAAATTAAGACAAGCTGAATAAAAAGAAAGAGTTTGTCATTCATCCTTGTCATTATTTTAGCCCGGTTTCGCATTACAGAATTGCGGATTATATACAAAAAGGGTGTCTTGAGACACCCTTTTTTATAGCTTTTATTATTCTATTACAGTGTTACCTCCATGAAAAATCCTTTGTATCCCATGATGCACCATAGGTAAATATTTCCGTTGATGTCAGGGCTGGAACATTAGGATTTTTCTCAGACTCATCCTGAGGATAATAATATCTTCTTGGGTAAGTATTAGTATTAATTACATCAGAAATTGCATATCCGAAATCAAATTCGGGATATCCGGTTCTGATAAAATCATAATATGATTCCAGAGTTTCAAAGACATTTGAAAGGTACTTTTCAGTAATGATAAGCTTTTGTGCGTCCTCAACATTAGAAGGCACTACGAGAGCCGGTTGAGCCAGGTAAGCATCTATGCTGTCCTGGGGGATTCCATGATAGAGCATATCGGCAGTCACAGCTTCATTGAGTGCAGTCTGGGCATTAGGCCAGTCACTCTTAAGTGCATAGGCCTCAGCCTTAAGGAACATACACTCATAATGCATCATGATCTTATCACTATATTCTTTTGTAATATAGGTATCAACATAGCGACTTGGCCGGTCACCCGACGTAGAGGCAATACCACTTTTATGTCCTTTGAAACCACCTGCTTCGGCTTCAGAGAAGAATACATACCTTCTTGGATCATTCAAACCATTCATAAGGTCCATGATCCAGTTTGTAGGAGTGAATCCCGCAGCCGAATAATCATAATCCCAGTCCTGGTAGGCCCAGCTCCAGTTATTAATATCTGAATCATGTACCCACTCTATTATATCAGATGATTCTGTCATTCCATTCTGCAGGTACTGCAAAACAAGATCGGCCTGGGTAACAGGATCAGTACTTGGATGATATATTAGTCTCATAGCCTGTCTCGCTTTCAGGGAGTATGCCAGTTTTATCCAATTATCCCAGTTGGCCCCTCCCATATAGTCATTGGAAGCCGTTGGCTCCATTTCTCCGGGATCAGAAGCACTCAACAATGTAACTGCTTCATCCAGCAAGCTATTTGCATGAGCATAAAGATCGGTAAGCGGTTGCAGTCTGGGATGTATATTTTCTTTCCCCTGCATTGCCTCAGCCAGAGGAGCCTCATCATATGAATCCGCGATATAGAACCAGTGCCATGCCGCGATAACTGCAGCTATACCCTGGTATCTCACATTCCCGTTTTCTTCAGCCATATCATATAAGGCTATGGCGTGTTTCAATCCGCGGCTATAGGAATTCCATACATCTGATCCCTGATCAACTCCAATCTCGAATCTTTCTTCATAACCCTGGGTACCGTCAGAAGCGTACCAGAGCACCCAGCTTATCATCTGGTTCCACCAGCGGAATTGTTCAACAGACAGGTCACACCACTCTGATTCTACTCCAATGAGATAGGTGTTCTCATTAATATCCGGCCCTGATGTAATTTCATCCGGGTCCTTATCAATATCCAGCCATTCTTCGCAACTAGTAGTCAGCAGGGATACTGATAATACTATAAAAATATAAATTAATAATTTTTTCATTTTTCTACGTTTTAAAATGTTGCTGTAACTGATACCGCATATGTTTTAAGAGACGGGAAGCTATAGTTGAACCATGCGCTTCCATTATTAATATTATCATTGGTATTAGTTTCAGGATCAGGTCCATAGAAGCCATCGTCGAATTTTCTCCAGAGGTTCCTGCCTATAAATGATACCTTGAGGCCTTTCATAAACACTTTTTCAGCAATATTAACCGGAAGATCATATGAAAAAACAAGTTCTCTCAGCTTAATATATCCTGCAGGCTGAACATTCTCTTCATCAACTGACTGACATACTCCTTTGTAGTATCTGTCATACCATGTCCATTCGGTGTTTGTTTCCTCGGTTATAACAACCTCTCCGTCAGAGTTCAGATAGCCCATTACTCCTTCAAAAACGATTTTATTGTCGTCAGGTCTGTCTTCCTGGTGCTTTGCCATACCATAATAGGTAAGGTAGTGATCGTCATAGTTCACAACAAGACCACCCTTTTTCACATCTAACTGTGTAATGAGGCTAAATCCTTTATACCTGAAAGTATTTCTAAATCCGCCAAGCCAATCCGCAGCAATCTTGCCTATAATCTGGCGTCCTCTTGTATCAAGTATCGGGGCAGCATATATTGACCTGCTATCACTCTGATCCAGGCCAGGTTCATCATTAAGAACCAGTCTTCCATCATCTGTTTTCAGGAATACATTTCCGTATATTACCGGAAAAGGTTCACCTACAATTGCATACCCTGAGGAACCCAGGCTCACAGGTTCATCGTTCGTTCCAAGCTTATCCACCATACTGTTATCTTTTGACCAGGTCAATAAGATATCCCATGAAAAATCAGAAGTCTTAACAGGTGTTCCGGTTATACTCAGTTCAACTCCTTTATGTGTAATGCCACCGATATTTATAATACCTGATGAATAACCTGTCGAACTCAGCAGTTGCTCTCTGATAATCTGGTTCTCGCTCCAGTTGTGATAATAGGCTGCATCAATCCCGAGCCTGTTATTAAACAGCCTGAGGTCTAATCCGAATTCCATCTCATGCTTGAACTCGTTGGTGAGTTCAGGGTTCGGAAATTCGTCACCGGGCAGGTAACTTGTTTGCCCGAGGAAAGGCCATCCGACACCATCAGAACGTGCAGCCTCCAGAGTCACCTCTGTTGCGTATGCCCTTGGAGGTCCTCCGACCTTACCGTAGCTGGCCCTGAATTTTCCAAAATTAAGGACAGGATTTTCATCCATTAGTTCAGTGAAGATAAAACCTAAACTGTGACTTGAATAGGGAAAATCATTTGACAAACTCGAAACCCAGTCATTCCTGCCTGAGAACGTATAATATAACATACTCTTATAACCGACTCTTCCCTCTCCGAACAATGACCATGACCTGTACATTCCCCTGTCGATATCTGCAATGTATGTAGAGACATTGTTTCTATTAAATATTCCTGGGATCAAAATACCGTCACCATCGAATTCTGTGCCCTTCCAGACATTTTGTACAATATTGTGTCCGACCATGGCGGTAACGGAAAAATCACCGAACCTGTTGTCATAGGTAAGCATTTCTGTTGACTCAAGATCTCTTGAAATATCCATATCATAATCAAAATATCCCGGAGTATCGGCATATGCTCCGTAGTCCTTATAACTTTCTGTATCTGCAGATGTATTACTTATACCTGACACTGTACGGAACGTCAACGTTGGCAGTATCTCATATTCAACCGACAGACTACCGACGAATCTCTCGCGGCCATATTTGCGTCCTGTATTATCAAGCGTCCACAGGTAAGGATTACGTCCGCCACCACGATAAAGACGCAGCCACCCGGTATCGTCATATATAGGATAAGGGTTCCATGAAGGTGGAGATGCAAGCAAAGTATTCATGAACGAACCATTGTTATTACTCTCTTCCAACCTCATACCCAAAGAGGTAGAATACATAATATTAGTTGCAACAGTAAGCTTCTCGGTAAATTTGAAGTTTGTATTGGCAGTAATTGATGTTCTGTCGAAACCAAGCTTCTTTACAACACCATTATTATTAGTATTAGAAACAGCAACAAAATAGGAAGCCCTGTCGCTCCCGCCATTAAAGCTCAGGCTTGTTTCCCCCGTATACCCGGTTTCAAAAACCTGCCACCTGTCGTAATAATCAACTCCCGGAAGGTCAGATATCCTCGGGCCCCAGCTTGTTGAAGTAAACCGGGTCTCGCCGTCAATATATGTATAAGCTCCATTCTCATAGGTTCCCTGTGCCCATATTTCCTGCAAAGGGATCTCCCATATCTTTTCGAAGCTGGAAGTATGAGAAAATGTCACTGTTGGTCTTTCCCCGAACTTACCTGATTTGGTAGTAATAAGGATAACACCATTTGCAGCCTTGCTTCCATAAAGTGCTGATGCAGCCGCACCTTTCAATACACTGATATTCTCAATTGAGTTAGGGTCAATGTCATTTAGTCCGGATGAAACACTTCTGTTATCCGCATCAAAAATAACACCATTTACTACATATAAAGGTTGGTTGGTGCTGTAACTGATTGAGGAGCCCCCCCTTAGAACAACTCTTGAACCAGATCCTGCCTGACTTGATGTTCTCTGGATTGTCATTCCAGGGATTTTCCCGGCCAATGCAGATGTAAAATCCTGGGTTTTTACGGCTGAGATAGCTTCCGACTCAACCTGTGCTGTTGCATAGCCAAGAGCTTTCTTTTCGCTTCTGATACCAAGAGCAGTAACAACGACTTCTCCTACTTCCTCAAGAGAAGGATCAATAACGGTATTTACCACTGAACGTCCGTTAATCTGGACCTCTTTGTCAATATAACCGACAAATGTAAATACCAGCGTTCCCTCTCTGTCAGGAACAGTAATCGAATACTGGCCGTTGGCATCTGTCACCGTACCGATAGTTGTTCCTTTCAGAACAACCGAAACCCCTGGTAAAGGGCCTTCTCCTTCGGAAGAAGAAGTTACAGTACCGGTAACTAAATCCTGTGCACACAGTGTAGTCACTGTAAACACCATTGCAAACACCGTCATAAGGTACTTTGCAAGAATTTTTCTTAACTTCATGTTTTGTAATTTGGTTTTAGATTAGGATAAATTATTAATATACACGTATTCTACTACGTCATAGTAATTACATTTTTAATAATTAAATAAACTCCGATTTTGATCCAGTTAATAAAATAATTCAGAGGTTTTTGGTTTCCTGTTTTCATCAACAATATCTCAACAAATATTGAAGATTCGCTAAATCTAAAGCTAATATATTTTCTATAAGAAAGGGGAATAAGGAATTTAATATGTTAAATTAACATATTTATATATCATCTTAACATTTATTAAGGTATCTTACAGAAATACAAGTAAATATTAAATGGCTGCCGGTAGTTGAATAAATAAAGATATCTTATCTTCAGTTCCGCAATAAAAATTAATTTTCCCTGATAATCCTATCTTTCAATACTTTCCACTGAGTCAGAGTATTGCCCGCCTCTTCCGATAATATATTGATCCATTTCCACTGTGCCTGCGTAGGCGCACCCGAATTTTCACCTACCTGGCTTATAAGCCAGTTCATGCGTTGGAGTAAGTTATGTCCGTCAGGGGACATCTCAGGAGGGATAATAGTAGCTTGTAGTATCTTAATTTCTTCAATTATTTTATTCTTATTTTTAATATCAGTCCTTTCTTTCAGCAAAGCAGCCATGGTCTCCGGGGATACCTGTTACGCATGTAACCCTGCCTCCGAAATGAGCAGGCCCCAGACATCTCCATTCAATATCGCAATCGGACAGTATATTATTCTGGGCAATGCAATAGCTGCAGCATAATATCATTGCCGTATAAATGATCCCTGATCTTATTATGTTATTCATCCTATTAATATAAATTTAAGGTGTTTTATGTCGGTTTAATACTGTGATAGCCGTTTGTTTCGTTTTTATCAGAATAATCATTAAGACTATTTTTCTGATAGTTCAAGTTCTAATGAATGAGCCGGTTTATCAATGACAATATCAGTCGAATACACATTGTCCTTTTCTGACATTTTCACTTCCTTTCCATCAACTTTCAATCTCAATTTACTACCTGGAGATGCATACACAGAGAATCCTGTTTTATGACTATCTCCGGTCCGGTTTTCTATACTGCAGCTTATTTTTCTCAGATCCCTGCTTACTTTAATCTTTTCATTATTTTTAAATCCGTCTCTGTCAAGCCCAAGGCTTACAACCGATTCATCTGTTACTACAGAAAACCTGACCCTTAATCCGTCCCTGGGAATTACATAATAAGATCTCCTGTCTTTTGTCAGGATACCGCCATAAGCAATATCTCCGAATAAGGGATCGTTCGTCAGGATGGTCTCGGCTATTCGTATTCCTGCGCCGTTACCAAGGTCGGCCTCACCGTCATACATCCATGCGCCCCTGTCATATTCTTTTCTTATCCATGCTCTCCCATGTTTTGAACTCATAAAAGCCCAGCCCATAGCTCCGTCATTTTCTTTTCCGGGAGACCAGAATCCATAATCCGATTCTTCAGTGCCTGTATTCATAAGAGACCATGAGCTCAGATAGGAAGCATATCCCAGTTGTAACCAGCCGTAAGAATCATCAGCGAAGTATTTCCCATAATCAAGGATTGACCATCCTCCCATTTTTGCCATATAGCTCATGCCTCCGTCAGCACCAAGCTGATAATATTTGGTCTCGAGCCAGCCTCGTACTGTAAGCCCGGCATATAATTGCCTTTCCATAAAATCGAGTGCATCTTTCTTACTGACCGATGGATGCGAGTACCATACCTTTCTGATCTTATCATACCACAGGTTAGTGTCAGGCTCCATTTTATTAACCGCACCGTATTTGGCAAAGGCATATGACGACTCGAAAGCCGTACGGTCGAACGAATACTCCGAACTGTACGGATACTTATTATCGTATACGAAAAATTTTACTTTCTTCTCATATTCCCCCCTTAGCCAGTCAGCATCATCCTGCCGTCCATTATCTTCCAGAGCTGCAATAATGTCTTCTATAACAAGTTCGTTATAACAGCCTATTTCGTATGCTTTGTAATATTCGCCCCATATCTCGTAAGGATATAAGAAAAACGCCCTGGCTGTCATAAATGCCCTTTCGAGGTATCCTTCGGCATCAAGATAATTTACTTTAGAGGGATACATCTTTGCTATCTGGTACATATGATAATAAAGCATAAACATATGCGGATAATCATAGGAACGCCAAACCTGCATCCTGTCAAGTTGCCTGCTTCTCATTCCGGCCCTGGCATCAATATCTCTGGCTACTTTCCAGTTTGGAACGCCATAAATACCATAAGGGTACGGGTCATCCTTATCTGTCCTCTGAAGCTTATCCCACACAAAATTTTCAAGATAATATTCAACTGCCTCAATTTCTTCGTCTACAGGAAAATATACGTTCTTGGCAGCTACATACGGAGCTTTGCATAAAGCCGGATCATCACATGTCAGGACATAACCCCACCAATAATCAAATCCGTCAGTATCATCCGGACTCCTTAATACTGAATTTTTCATGTCATATACGGAAAACAGCCCGTTATACCATTTAGAGGGATCCCTGTGCTGCTGCCTGTTTACAATAAATGATGCCCGTTTATTTATAAGAGTTTCAACAGGTTCGGTTGAAAAGAATTCAAGATATGTTTTTTTGCCATTGCCGTAATGAACTGTAAGCATATTTTCTCCAAGCCTGTCAAAATCGACTTCATATACAAAATGGTCAGGCAGGTTTTCACCTATGTATGTAATTACTGTTTCATCCGGAAATTCTGATGTTATAGAATCAATCCTGTTCTTTGTATGGAGTAAAAACTGTGCTGTCAGATCATCCGGCACCGACATTCCCGGAACTACTCTTATATCGAATAAATTCTCCTCATAAAGTATCTGCCTCATCTCATCCCAACTATTCGCCCATCTGAACCTGAAGCCATATTTTACAATATCGTTACTGCTCCCTGCAGGGCCAACTACACATGAAGAATGTTCCTGACGCCATGTGCCGCGTGTTCTGTTTCCTGATAAATATGAATGAATATAATAATTACGCCCGTCTTCATACTCAAAACCGGTATTTGCCTTTGGTAAAATCATAAGGAACGGAGGCTGCCCCGAAGGTCTTGTAAAAAATAAAAACGATCCGTTCCCGGAAATATAGTCACGTTTCAGGTAGCTTCTTTCAAAAATGCTTTCGGGATTTCCATCCCGCTCCCATCGTTCAGGAAAAGACAGAAACATATCACCTATGGTAAAGGACCACTTCATCATTGACTGAACGGTAATATCCATATCAAATCCTTTCTCATTAAGGCTGTACCGTGTTTCCATTTTCTGCGGCATTCCCGGCTGATAATCGGTAATAACAACCGAAGAATCGCTGTCAGCCTCTATATCTACTGCCTCGTTAAACATAGCAAGCCAATCGCCGTCAAGTATTCTGTATGTTAATTCGGGCCTGCGCCATAGTGATGCAACAACATCTGCATTATAACTATCCCGGGGGCTGGTGACTGATTCTATTCCCTGAGAATTTATAGTAACTGCAATATTTTTATTACTCAGAACAAATTTATCAGCCTCAACACCCTGAGACTTTAAGTTTAAACCACAGATACTTATCAATAAAAAACAGATGCAAATTTTTATTCTCATATTAATTGTAATTTTTACACTTAAAAATAAAAGTTCAAACTATAAAAAAAACAAAACATAACAAAGTCTCAATCATTTAAAAACTGAACGAGACATATAATTTAGAATATATCCAAATAACAAATAATATAAAGCTTACTCTGCATTATCAGAATTCAGGAACTCAACAAGCTTTACCACATCATTATAGTCGGAGAAGTTAATTTTATTCATATCAATAAAAGTATTAAGCTCTTCTCTTCTTTCTTTAAAGGTCTTAAGAAAAGCTCTTTTGCTAACAATCCTTTCCTTTTTTCCTCCTTCTTTTTCGATATGGAAAGTTATTTTTCGTGACACTTCAATGTTTTCAGGCAGGTCCATATTATACAATGCGCCCTTATCGGTTAATGATGAAAGAGTTGTTACATGGCTGGTTTTTGAACTTATTCCGTATCCTATATCCTCTCCTTCAACTCTCACTGTTCCGTGAAACTGAACATAGAGTTTAACTGTCCCCTGTACAGCAAGTTCATAAAACACATTGTCAAAGGGAATAAAAACCATATCATTAAGATAGACTGTGTCGACTGAAGGCAGGTTTCCCAGCGCCAGAAACTTATTATCACGAATAAATATCATTTCTTCGGTAACAATATTATAATTCATTTTGCTGACCACTCTTTCACCGCCTTTTTTCACAACCACTCCTTCTGCAAAATCGCTGAACAGGTATTGTGGTATATCATCAGAAATGCTAAGGTGGGAATACAAGGCAGATGTCATTATAAAAAAAAGCGCCATAAGCAATAGTGTCCCTTTACAATTTGTAATACGGTTTCATTAGTGTCCGATTAATACCAACTGATTTTCAGTTGTTTATCATATAGTTCTTTGACATCTTTGTAATTCTGATTTGTAAGCAGCTCATTTAGAGGCGTTTTGTCTAGTAGAGAAATACTCAATATTTGCAATATTTCGTAGGTTGAACGGTCAACTTTCAATTTGTTACGAACCAACGCTACCAGGCAGTATGCAATTATTGCCGAATAGACTTGGATTTTCACTGCATTCAGGGTCGTTCCCCAAAATGATTTAACCTTCAGGTGTTGTTTTATCCACTTGAAAAATAGTTCCACCTTCCATCGATATTTGTAAAGTTGAGCAATTTCCTCTGCACTTATATCAAAGCTGTTGGATAAAAATTCGAGATCATTATCCGTTTCTTCGTCGTAAAATTTGATATATCGAAGTTTTTCCGGATAATCTTTTGAGACATAAAATCCAGTTAATTTGCCGATCTGGTCGAGTAATACTCCGTTGTCCTTATTGACTTTGTTGGAGTACATTCTTCTGAATTGAAGATTGTCTTTCGCTCTGACCACGAAGAAAGCAGCACTCTGGTGTATTCTAAAAAGCCGTTTGTAATCTACATATCCCCGATCAAGGATGTAATAACCTTCTGGTTCATAATATAGTAGATCCAAGGCATTTACATCATGTACTGAAGCGGTAGATACATGGATAAATGTAGGAATAGAGGTTTTAACATCATATAGAGTATGAAGTTTGATCCCACCCTTTGTTGTACGGAATTTGGCCCACCAGAATACACTTAGGCACAAATCAATAGTTGTAGAATCGAAGGCATATATATTTCCATCAAAGCTCAGTTGAAAATCCTGATCCACAGTGGAAGATTTTCTTGCCATATCAATCAGATAGAAAGCATACTCTTCATAGATTCTGCAATCACGTTTCTCATTGGCATTGGCAAAATTGGATCTCGAAGTACCCTTACCAAATCCAAGATGATAATATTTTGGTTTATGAGGTTCGATACTTATCATCAGGTCTCTGAGGCTGTCTCTTCCAGTCAACTGACCGAAGATCATACTGAGGAGCTGATTCCAACAAGTGAAGTGTCTAACATGCTTATTCCCACTGTATTTGTTAACTAGGCGATCAAATACACGTTGTGGTAAAAAATTTGTAAGTTGTGCAAAGACATATTTACCTTGATTCATGAATTGTAGCTTTTTACAAAGCTAAATCCACATATTTCAATTCAAATCGTCACGCATCAAAAAAGCTCTACAAGCCAGATATACTAAGGATTTCAAAGAACGTTATATAAATTTAATCGGACACTAATGATACGGTTTAAAAAAAAGCAATAAAATTTTTTCATAATCAGTGACTTTTCTTTTAATATAATATAAAACTTTATGTCAGAAACATTTATATATAAGTTTATCACACGATAACCTGAATCAATATATCCGGAGGTATCAATGCAGGTTTTCAAATTAAAGAAAGACTGCCCGCGGGCAGTCTTCTCTCATAATTTACCTTAAAAACCAAATTTATCTCCTCCATTCATTAACACCATCCCTCACTCTGTTTCTCCAGACAAGCTCAGTATTGACAATTGTATAATAATCCTGTCCTTCGTAATCTATTCTATAATTAAGGTTATATGAATTTGCAGAGTGGTTGAAGGTACAATCACCGGCAGGAGTAACCGATGATATTAATGCCTGTTCGGGGGTAACAGCCGCCATATAGCCCCATACTTTCCATTCGAGTATACCGCATGATTCGGCGTGATCAATAAAATTTATTCGTATCCTTTTTGTCAGAACCTCATCAAAAGTTGTAATATTATACTGGTCGGCTTCAATACCAAAACCGCTATGATTAGGTACAGTTTCCCACTGTTCGGTTTCAGTATCCCAGTATTCAAGATAGCTTTCATCAGGTATCTGTATGCCTCCGCCATCTGTCCACCAGTATACATCCGACTGGCTGATATAGTAGAAGTCATCCCATGAATATTCTATCCATCCCCAGTCATCCGCGCTGTCCCAGTTACCGAAAGCACCTCCTGTTTTATCGGATGAACTTTCGGGGTCATGGCCATCACGTATAGCCTCTATATCTTCCCATGAACTGACATAATCAGTAGTAAGGCCGGTAGCCATGCCTGCCAGGTTTATGGGAACAGGAGGTTCAACAGGCATTTTCTCCATGTATACAGTATTGTCGCTGTTTACGTTATACTTAACCTGGAAATTGGCTCCTATATATATCATACCGTTTGCGACAACCGAATCAAGAGCCAGCGTTGTAGCTTTTATCACGTTGCTTATTGATCCCTGGTTAATCAGTCCTTCAGCAGAGCTGGTGGTCTCGTATGTGCCGGTCTGGTCGTAATAACCGTCATATACATTTATGTATTTTATAACCAGGATTTTTGTACTCTGGCTACTAAGGAGTGAATCGGCATTGGTATCAGTCAGCCTGATAGGTATTGCAAGGTTATAGCCTGTAGCCCTTGAATCATTAACAAAAGCTGCCGAATCAAGTGTTACTGTTATCTTGCCTACATATTCTCCGGAAGGTATTGTTATTCTGTTATCGTTACTCAGCGTATAATAATTTTCCGGCATAAGATCATATGATGTGCCATTAAGTAATGAAGCATCAACAATATAGTCAGCCCACCATTCCTTATCGTTTTCCAGAAGGCCGGCAATGTATACTCCGAACTGCATTTCCAGTCCTGCTCCCATCACAACGGTTCTGCCAAGCTCACCCGTTGTTGATAAACCTCCCATGGCAGTAGAAAAGGCAACTGTTGTATATGGATAGTCATTTCTGAATTCATCATAACAACCTGAAAGCAGAAAACCAAGCAGAATTATGATAATAACTGTATTTTTCATAATATGTCTTTTAATATTATTCATTTTGATATTTTTTACCACCCGCTGTTTTGTTTCAGGTTATCCATTATCAGCGTCTGCGAATATGGTAGCGGCACATATCTCATATAGTCCTGGAATGAATGATTTTCAACATCTTCAACAACGTAGCTGAATCCTTCCCCGACAGGAACGCCAAAAACCTGCCACTCTCTAATTCCACACGATTGTGTGTTACTCTTAAAGTTTAGCCTTATTTTATTAGTAGTAACGGGCGTGAATGTTGCAATGTTCCATTCACTATCAGCACCATCCCAGTCATGCCAAACTTCAACCCATTCATCCAGATCCAAATCAAACACTTCCAAATAAATACTATCAGGATATAAAACACCACCGCCATCTGACCAGTAATAAACAGCAGACTGACTTACTTCATATATATTGTCTGAACCGGGAACTTTCATGTAAGAAGGGAAGTCACCGTACTCCACATATCTCCATTCATCAGCACTATCCCAGTTTCCATACTTACTTCCACTTATTGAACCATTGTTAATCCCATTTAAGTCCTCCCAACCAGAAACAAAATCAGTAGCAGGGGTTGATCCAATAGCTATATTTTCAGGTATTAAGCCTGACATTGTTGTTCCATAGGAGCCAACTATTCCCTTAACAGTATGGTTCAGTTCCTGATTCAGCCGTCTGATGTCCCAGAACCTGAATCCTTCAAAGCATAGTTCAATTCTTCTTTCATTATGCACAAGCTCACGGAAATCATCCTTTCCGGATGCGGCTACATCTTCAAGATAGGAATCCTGGGATCCATCTGTCTTGTCATCTGAGTCAATTCCTGCTTTTTCCCTCACTTTAAACAAGGCATCAGCGGCGGAGAAACCAAATGTAGCATCTGTAGGGCCATATGCCTCGTTGGCAGCCTCAGCAAAATTAAGGTAAAGCTCTGTTCTGCCAAGGAACACATAAAACTTATTATCGCTGGTTACATCACCGGGGGTAAGACTCACATTATGACTTAACAGCTTCTTCAAATAATAACCTGTACGGGTTCCTTCCTTTTTAAGTCCGCCGGGAGCATCAGCCCCTCCTTCATATGTTCTTATGAAAGTCTCATTAAAATTGTCGCCGTTATAAAATATGAAACGTTCTAAACGGGGATCCCTGTTCCTGTAAGGATCATCAGGATCATAAATAGCACTCTCATCTACAGGATAGCCATCAGCAGCAGGGAATGCCTCCACAAGATTCTGTGAAGGATTGCATACACCATTACCATAAAGCGATGGAGGATAATAGCTTACCTCCAGGGAATTTGAAGAAAATGGTGGTTGTATCCATATATTATCAAAACTGCTGAAGTTATTAAACTCACCATACGGAATAAGGTCTGTAAGGCCTCCTGAAGCATCTATTGCTTCATAAGCTGCCTGAGCAGCCATTTCCCACTGTGCTTGTGTCGATGGCCCGTAAGCAGGACTTGCAGCATAAAGATACACACGGGCTTTGAGTGCCATAGCAGCCAAAGCTGAAGCACGACCTCTGTTTGTGATATTATCAGTAAGTACAGATCCTCCATATGTCAACGGCAAAACAGCAATAGCCGAGTCAAGGTCTTCAACTATCTGAGCCACTACATCGTCATAAGTATCCCTTGGAAGGTCGAGGTTGTCACTTCTGTCAAGTGTTTTCGTAATAACAGGAATACCTAGAGCTTCCGACTCACCACTAGCATAGCCTCCATAGGTCTGTAAGAGTTTCCAGTGATACCATGCTCTCAGGAAGAATGCTTCCGCTCTTCTGTTTCTTTTAAGTGTTGCATTCAAAGTTGGATTTGATACACTATACACCAGGTCTGATCCCATCTCGAGATAGTGATTGCAATAGCTTATTGAGGTATACCACAAATCCCAGTCTCCAACAGGATTTGTCTCAAGGGTCCATCCCCCGAGTGCCAGTATATTGGATCCTGCAGATGAGGGGACTGCATTATCAGTATAGTATTCCGAATTGATATCGTAGGATGCATTCAGATTACTATATGCAGCAGTAAGCAATCCTTCGCCGTAATCAGCCGAACTAAGTAATTCGTCAGTACTTAAATGCTGTATAGGCCTGGGCTCAAGATATTCACAACCTGCTGCTACTATTAATGTTGTCAAACATATTAAAATTATTCGTTTCATAATTTCACTAATTGATTAAAAACTTAATGACAAACCGGCAGTATAGGTTTTGAATACCGGGTATCCGGTTATACCCGCGTAAATATTTTCAGGATCAACATCATACTCTTTTAGTCCTGAAAAAGTAAACAGGTTTGTTGCGCGTATAAATATCCGGAAGTCAGTCATAAACAAACGATGTGACACGCTTGCCGGTATCCTGTAGCTTAATTCCGCATTTTTTATCTTGAAATAAGCTGCACTCCTTAACCAGTACGTTGAGCTTTGTGCATTATTTTGCGAAACTGTTGTAAGCCTGGGATAATCGTTTGTAAGGGGATAACGATCAAGCATCAGTCCGGAGTAGCTCTGGTTTGTCCCACTTATCTGAAAGTAATTTGGTGAGGACAATAATACTTCACCGTCAGCAACCCCCTGGCCGGAGACAAACAGGCGTATGCCCTTATATGACAGGCTTATATTGGCTCCGTAATGTACTCTTGGAGCATGTGCGCCGGGAGCATATATATCCCTTTCATCAACAAGACCGTCAGTATTTTTATCTTCATAACGTATATCACCTGCCTGAACATCCCCCCATGACTGTGTTACTCCTCTTGAGCTTATTTCGGTATCACTCTGATACAAGCCTTCATCATTATACAGCCAATACAAATCCATATCCTTTCCTGCACGCTTTCGGTAATCTTCAAGAGCAGCCGATTCATCTACAATAAGATATTTGCCTCTTAAATACATAGCATTAATTCCGGCAGAATAACCGAAATCGCCTGTTTTCCCGGAATACTGTATCATTCCGTCAAGTCCCCATCTGACATCCTCTCCATAGTTTGTAGCGGGTAGAAATTCCGTACCGATTATTGAAGGTATGGTATATGCCCTGTTGGATATCTTATCATAGTTGTACTCATTAAAATAGCTCAATTCAAACTGGACTGATTTACCAAGCAATTGTCCCTGTAATCCTGCACTGAAATATCTTTTCTTTGGCAGTTTAAAATCTGTGGACTCCTTTTGTAGTATATTATATATGTTAACATCAGATCCGTAATTACCGGGAATGCCAGGAGTCCAGGTATCTACATAACTCCACAGTGTTTTGTAAAGGTAATATGGATTATAGCCGTTCAGGCTATAATTCCCTACACCCATTATACCAAACGAAGTATGGAGTTTAAGGTAATCAATCATATTATTACCGTTAAGAAAATTCTCATTACTTAGTATCCATGCAGCGCCGATTGCAGGGAATAATGAAAATCGTTCTCCTTCAGGCATTCTCATGCTCCCTGTATACGAGAGGTCGGCCTGAAGTACATATTTTCCTGCATAACTATAATTTGCCCTCAAAGCAATATCCTGAAGTTTGTCGGGCTGGTAGTCTTCATCCGAAACCCTTTCCTCCTGCAGTCCCATATAGTAAACCGCATTTACACTTAACAAGTGATTGCCGGCCTCTCTGTTATAGTTTAACGAAGTCATGCCTTCAGTACGCCGTGTCATATAATTATTACCTACGAATACTGTTACGTCATTCTCCTCAGGCACGATCAATATCGCGGTATCACCTGAGCCGTAACTTTCAAGCCTGTATAATGCTGCCGTTCCGCCCTTATTCTGAATGACATTATTCATTATATCAAATGATGCTCTTGTATCGAGGCTCAGCCCCTCTATTATACGTCCAAGATCAATTGAAAAAACAGCTGAGTTTTGTGTATTCAGAATCTGTCCTTCTGCATATCCCGAGTACATAAGCTCATTGGTAATATTTGAAGGGTAATCATCGCTTATTATAAGCTTATCACCATAATAAATGGGATGGGCATTAGCGGGATATGATGAAATAGTATTAAAAATATTATAGACACCGGCACCGTCCCCTTCATTTGGAAAACGTTGAGCATTATACGATCCTGATATATTAACCCCCAGCTTCATAAAATCGTTTAGCCGGATATCAACATTGCCATGTATTTTATACCTGTCATTATTGATTGCCTCACCCAACGATTCCAGTCCTTCAGTGCTCAAATATGTAAAAGACGAAAAATACCTGACACGGTCATCTCCTCCCTGAAAGTTAATATTACCTCTCGCAAAAGGAGCAACATTCCTCAGATAGTGATCATAGTAATCTATATCAGGATAATGATCAGGGTCCGAATGGTTATTGTATGCATTCAGTTCTTCCTGTGTGTACTGTATGGACAGGCCGTCATTGGTCAGGGCCTCATTATAAAGAGTAGCATAATCATAAGCATTAAGATATGACGGCAGGCTGGCCGGATTACGGAATCCATATTCAACTGATGCAGTAACTTTTCTGTTAAACGGCTCACCGGCCTTAGTGGTAATCCATATTACAGGACCGGCTCCTGACAAACCAAGAGCAGTCCGGCCCGACAGATCTTTAAAGACCTCAATCTTATCAATTTCGGACGCGCTTAAGCCTGTAACATCCCTGGTAATACCGTCTATATATACAGAAGCGCCCACTCCTCTTACCGAGGCATAAACAAGCTCCTGTCCGGGCATATAATCATTCTGAGTTATAGTCAGTCCGGGTATTCTGCCCGCCAATGCTTCCAGTATATTATCACACGGATATGATTCAAGCTCTTCCCCGCTTATTACACTTACCGCACCTACTGTATTTGCGCCCTTCAAAGTGGCATAGGGAAGTGCGACTTTATTCCCCGGGTCAACATGCCTCGATTTAACAAGTATTATCTCTTCGGGGACTGCCTCTCCGGGCATAATAGTAAGAACATTAAGATCATAACCCTGTTCCGAAACAATAAGCCTGTCTTGTTCGGTAACAGTTATTTCGATGAAAAATTCTCCATTGATATCAGTCAATACCTTATTTTTAAGATTAAATGACTTAACAGTAATATCCGGGAGCGGTTCACCTGCTTCGTCAAGCACCTTACTTGTTACTGTAGTTGCCTGCTCCTGCTGGGCATACAGATGGTTCAATCCCGCTAAAGCCAGTATTACTATAAAGATCAACAGGTTTTTTAATATATTATTCATAACGTTTTATTTTTCAGATATTAGCATTTTATAACGATCTGCTTGCTACCATCCCGGGTTCTGTTTAAACTCTTCAAACATTAAAGCATCCCCGGTGGGTATTGGCCATCTGTAGTGTTTCTGATCAAAGGTGAGAGTATAAACCGGGTCTGTCGTACGGGCTATAATATAACCTGTAGGCTGGGATGCGCTTTCCGTGAATGATACACCATAGATAGCTTTATATTCCATCTTATGTGCATCACCCCATCGTACCAGATCAAAAAACCGTTTGCCTTCGAGATACAGTTCAACAGCCCTCTCGTTTTTTATCCTCTCCCTGAAAGAATCCTTGCTTCCGAGATATGATGAGTGAACACCAGGCATATTTACTCTTGCTCTTACCAGATTAACAGCTTCCTCTGCTGAAATATCTGCACCTGACAATATATAATCCGGCCCACCTACCTCATTTGCAGCTTCAGCATATATAAGCAACATTTCAGCATACCTGAAAAATATGCTGTGAGTATAAGGAGCAGGATTACCCGACCATGAATCAACATTCCTGTTCCAGTATTTACGGGCAAGATAGCCTGTTTTGCAGTAATGGTATTCATTCAGGCGTTCTCTGCCTCCCTCCCATAATTCCAGGAATATTGTATCATTACTTGTCCACTTTTCCTGGTTAAACAATATGGAATGGTAAAACCTGGGGTCCCTGTCTATCCATGGATCCTGAGGGTCATATGCAGGATCGTCGTCAATATCAAGCCCGTTAGTTGTTTCATACATTTCCACAATATTCTGCGAGGGGCTGAATCCCTGTATTATGCTTGGAGAGGAAAGACTGGCTACAGTAAACGGATTATGTGTGCCTCCATTGTCTACCATCGAGTAATTTTCCCATATTATCTCCTCGTTAACTGCGGTATACATAAATATGCTGTCGTAACCGCTGGGATATTCGATAGACTGTATTCCTCCCGGTGTATCATATGTAACCTGATCCGTCCCTTTCGATTCCACGAGGCTGTAAACACCTGTTGAACGTGCCATGTCAATAACATCCCAGGCAGCTTCGGCCGCGTCAGTCCATCTCTGAACGTCATCTGAGGTATTATTCAGTGGACTGGCATCAAAAAGTAGTGTGGATGCCTTTAGCGCCATTGCTGCGCCCCTGGTCGGACGGCCGATATTTGCCGAGCCCCACTCCAATGGCAATAAGCTGGTTGCCGTATCGCAATCGGCAACAATATTCATAGCAGTTTCATGATACGATAACCTTGGTAAAGCAAAGTTGTCTGTGCTCTGCAGGGCCTTTGTAAGATAAGGCATACCCCCATGCCTGATAAGAAAATTGTAATAATACCATGCTCTCATAAAATGTGCCTGTCCTTTCAATTGATTTATCTGTTCCTGGCTGGCATTTCCTTCAAGCATGGAAATATTTTCAAGAGATAAATTCGCTATTCGTATGCTTTCCCATGCATCCCATACCCCATAAAACTGCAAAGCCTGACCTGTATCATATGATCTGAGCCAGTCGCCGGCCTGCGCTATGTACATAGTTTCCCAGTCCGATGATGTATTATAACCTTCATCGCAAAGAGCTGCTATCTGGGTATAGTCATACTGATTGAGAGCATCAAGCATATTCTTGTACATCCTGTCCTCAAACTGCCTGAAATTAAGATAATTGGAAAAAACATTATCAGCCGTCATGCCTGTCGAATCAGGTGCTTTATCCAGGTATTTCTCGCATCCCTGGATAAAAAGCATCAGCATAAGGCTTATCAATATATATACTATCTTTTTCATAGTTAATTCTTTTTTAGGATTAGAAGGTTAACCTTATTTCAAAATTAAAACGCTTCATCATAGGGTAAGCGCCGAAATCAACACCCAGGTTAAAACCCTCGGGATCACCTCCAAGCCAGAAGGGGGTCCATGTAATCAAATTTGTCCCGGAGATCAAAAAATTAGCTGACTCCACTCCAATAAGATCAAGTACCCTGCTATCCTCAAGCCTGTAATTAAGGGATATATTTCTTAGCCGTGTATATTTTGCTTCCATAATACAGAAGCTGTTTATCTGGTAATTATACTGGTTAGTGGCCATTGAATGAACGGCAGGATAACGGGCATCCGTATTATCGGGTGTCCAGTGATCGGAATGTATCTCAAGTGCATTGTCCTTGTTTTGTGTGAAAGGATAAAGATAGAACATACCTCCCTGACGCATAGGAAATTGAGCAGAACTTATTCCGTACAGGTCAGCTCTTAAAGACAAATTTTTATATCCCACTTCCAGGCTTGTGCTCCATGTCAGTTCAGGGACAAAAGGATGAGTGGAAACAACCATATCCTGACTGTTAACCGTACCGTCCCCATTATAATCCAGGTATTTAAAATCTCCGACTATAGGGCCTGTACCTGCCGCCATAGGATACATAAACAGCTCTTCAAAATCCTGGTAATATCCCAGATCCTGGATACCCATAGTAGGAGTATAATACTCCATTCTCTGAGCCAGGCCAACAGGCTTACCTTCAGCTTTCAGGTTCTCGGGAACACTCGACGACTCATCATAAAATACAACCCTGCTCTCGTTGGCATTGAGAATTCCATGCAGCCTGAAGAACATACCATTGAGGAAAGTCTTGTTAATGCCCATATCAAGCTCAAGGCCATGAGCCTTGGTCTCTCCCAGATTACCCTGTATTGCGCTTACACCAACCCATGAGGGAACAGAACGTCTGTCCTGTAAAATACCTACTCTTGATTCATCATATATTTCAAAAGTCAGTGTAATAAGATTCTTGAAAAAGCCCATATCAATACCAATATTCCTCTTTATTGCCTCCTCCCATGTTGCATTGCTGACAGGGATTGCTCCTTCGCTGATAGTAGGATAATAGATCATAGGATTACCGAAACCTATATAGTCGTCTGCCGCGGAAAATTCCGATATATACAGCCACCTGTCAATACCTGTATCGCTACCGACCTTCCCCCATGATCCTCTTAATTTAAAGAAGTTAACCCACGGAACAGACTGTCTGAAAAATCCTTCCTCGGAAATAACCCATCCAAGTGAAACGGAAGGAAACAGTCCGAAACGCAGACCGGGAGCAAATTTCTCAGATCCGGTATATGCCAGGCTTGACTCAAAAAGATATTTCTCATTATAATTATACATGACCCTTCCGACCCAGTTTTCTTCATATGAAGGGAATACGACATGAGTTAATCTGTCAGTCCCGTTATAATATGAGTACTGACTTTTCCTCCTGTTGAAAATACCTGTGGCCGATACATTATGACTTCCAAAACTGTGATTATAATCAATCTGTCCGCTGAAATAATGACTCTCGTTGGAACTCATGAGTAACTCTTCTCCGGAAACATCCAGCTTTGGCTGAGGTTTTTCAAAATTCACATTACCATTATAATCATACCTGGTCCATGTTGAGTCGGCAGGATTAAGGTAATAACACATATAATCACTCAGAAAAAACACCTGTCTGTGCTGAACGTTACCGGTATATGAATACCGGGCAGAAGCTGATAATCCCTCAGTAATAAAGTCAAGCTTTTGTTTAAGATTAACATCGGAAGTGACCTCATTACTTTTGAACCGGTGAAACCCTCTCCCGCCTGTCCACATCAAGCGCACCTGTCCCTGTTCGGGTCTTATAAAAGGCCTGATCCCGTCCTGATTATAAGGTATCAGGTCATCCGGGAACTGATCAAGAGCTTCTTCCGGATAGTAAGGCATAGTAGTAACCGATTCGAACCATGTTTCCTGAGTATAATCATCTTCAGGCTTATTCCAGACTTTAAGATTACCTCCCAGATTAACGGTAAGTTCCGTTGTTTCTGTAAGGTCAAAATCCAGGTTATTTCTGAAAGTATATCTTTTATGCCAGTATGCGGCGTTTTTCTTATCATACTTATAAGGAAATACATTGCCGACATCATACACATCACCTTCGGAGAGATAACCTACCGATACAAAGTATTTGACAAAATCATTCCCTCCCCTTGCATTGAGGTTGTAATTATTGTCTACCGCCGAAGTAAAATAAAAATCCATCCAGTCAAAATCAGGATACAGGTAAGGCGAATCATGTGTTCTGTAATGTTCAAGTTCCTCATCGGATATCAACATGCTCCACTGACCGTCATTCTTATAAGCCTCATTCCTCAAAAGCATTGTCTCATAAGCATTCATATAATCAGGCAGACGTGTCGGGCTTTTTATTGATGTCATTGCCGAAAAGTCAAGCTGAACAGCGCCTTTCCTTCCCCTTTTGGTATTAACAATGATAACGCCGTTGGCGCCCTTTACTCCATAAACAGCAGTTGCCGACGCATCTTTCAGTATAGATACGGAAGCTATCTCATTGGGATCGAGGTTCGAAAACGAACGCTCTACTCCGTCAACCAAAATCAACGGATTATTATTCTCCATGGAGGCTCCACTCCTTATCTGCATCGTAATAGAGTTAGCCTCTTCTCCGGGGGTTGGGTCCTGCATCACAACAATGAGACCAGGCAGATTCCCCTGAAGGGTATTTTCAAGGCTGCCTCCCATCTTTACATCCATTAATTTATCCCCGCTAACCTGCGACACAGCTCCTGCCATTGTTTCCTTTTTCTGAATACCATAACCAACGACAACAACTTCATCAAGTTCAGAAACAGTTGATGTGAGAGTAATATTTATCACTAACTGATCCTGAACAATCACAGTCTCCGGTCTCATACCTACAAAGGAGAATGTCAGTTCTTCTCCTGGGGATACCGATATTCTGTAAGTACCGTCCATGTCAGTCGATGTGCCTCGGGAAGTACCGGGAACCATTACCGTAACGCCGGGCAATGTTTCCCCTTTCTCATCAGTAACCGTTCCTGTCACTTCCCTTTGCTGACCGTACAGCACTGCCGGTAAAAAAAGAAATAACAGAAAAAGATTTCTGAATCTGTTTAAAAATTCGGGTTTCATATTAAAAGGTTTAGTTTGAATTAGTTTATACTTATTCGGATTATACTGATAAATATTAATTATTATTAATGTTGTTTTTACACTTAATTGTCCATTTTCTAATATTTTAATATTTCAATTTAATGTAATCAATACACTTATTGTCCTATCTATAAACAGCTATTGGTTTCCAGTAAAGACCTTAATAAAAATATAATTGTAATTGGTACACTTAACAATAGAAACACAATTTAAGAAAAAATCTGAAATAAATACCATACAATGATAAAAATCATTCTTTTTTACCACTATATTTAGCATCAATCTAAATAAGATTATCAGAAAGGTCTGCAAATGATTCTTATTCCTGTTATACAATATGATTAATAACAAGCTGATTAAAAGGCAAATATCAGAATCTGACGTTAATAATTTGCCCGGTAGGCAAATTTAGCGCCACCATAGATAAATCTTCGGTGGTCAGAGAAAAAGTCATTCAGAGGGGAGGAATAAAGGCAAACGGCAAACAGAAAAAGTTATAAAATGTTAAAAAAGTTTTTTGAATGAGTTGAGAATGGGTGACCGGTATTATTTCTTATTTAACCAGTCAATTATATCCTTATCAAAAGGCTTTACTTTTGGTTTTATAACTTTTGCAAGTTTTCCGTTCTCATCTACCAGGTATTTCTGAAAATTCCATTGCACCTTCGAATCCTCCACTCCATTCATATCTTTAGACGTCAGCCACTTATACAACGGATGCATATTATCTCCCTTAACTGATATTTTTGACATCATCGGAAAGGTAACGCCATAGTTCTCTGTGCAGAATGTCTTTATTTCCTCATCCGAGCCAGGCTCCTGATTCATAAAGTCGTTTGAAGGAAAGCCTACTATCACAAAATCGTCACCTCCATACTGAAGCCATAATTTCTGGAGATCTTCATATTGAGGCGTAAAGCCGCATTTTGAGGCTGTATTAACAATTAAAACCTTTTTACCACTGAGAGCGGCAAAACTGAAGTCCTTACCGTCAATTGTCTTCACGGTATAATCATATATTGATGTTTTCTGGGCACTGGCGGACAAAACGGAAGATATAAGAAGAGAAATAAATAATATCTTTTTCATAATAAATATCAATAGGTTTCACAAAGGGATAACATTGTATAAGGCAGGTTTGTTCAAGCACTTGTCAAACTACACTTTAACTTATCTGGATTCATACTGAATCCGGCCTTCAAGTGTGTCGGTAAATCCGGGATCCAGGCGGCCGGTAAAACCCGGTTGCTTCCCTCCTATACTTATTGTAAACCAACCTGGTTCAATAACTCTTTCACCCCGGTCGTTTATCATTGAAAAATCTTCCCGGTTCAATTCAAATACTATTTTCTTTTCCTCTCCGGCAGCCAGCTTTATCCGCCTGAAACCTTTCAGTTCCCTTACAGGCCGGGGTGTCGATCCCTTTTCGTCGCTCACATATAATTGTACAACCTCTTCCCCCTCAATCAGTCCTGTATTCCTGACCTTTACCTCCACCTTTACCGGTTTATTAATATCCAGTTTTTCAGGCAATATAAGATCACTGTAGCTGAAACTGGTATAGCTTAATCCGTATCCAAAAGGATAAAGAGGCTCGCCTCTGAAATACCTGTAGGTCCTTCCCTCCATATTATAGTCTTCGAACGGGGGTAACTGTTCGACAGACTTGTACCATGTTACAGGCAATCTGCCTGCAGGGCAGTAGTCTCCGAAAAGCACATCAGCCACAGCATTGCCTCCTTCCTGTCCGGGGTACCCTGCAAGAAGTACAGCATTCGCCTTTTCATCGATCTCATTAACCGATAAAGCGCTCCCGTTCATAAGTACTACAATAAGAGGTTTTCCTGCCATACGGATTTTATCAAACAACAATCTCTGGCCTGCCGGCAACTTCAGGTGCGTACGGTCACCTCCTTTAAATCCGTCAATATCTATTGACATTTCCTCTCCTTCAAGCCTTTGCGAAAGGCCCAGGACAAGCACAACGGCATCGGCTTTCACAGCCGCATTTACAGCATCTCCGATCATGTTATCACGGGGAGGGGACCACAGTAGTTTTATGTCGGCGTCTCCTGAGTAATTCCTGTAAAAAACCTCGATCTTATATTCTTCACCAACATCAAGGGGTATACCCTTCTCCTTGTGAAAGGCATGATGGCTGTCGCTCGAACTTAAGAATTCCTCCCCATTTACATATATTCTGTAACTTGAAAAACCCCAGCTACCTATTGAATATTCTCCGCTTAGCGGAGGTCTGAGAAAACCGGTCCATTTCACCGACCAGTTATCATACGGTATATCCGGGTGGGGGCTGTATGATTCCCAGTAGAAATCAATCCTGTCATCAATACGTGTAAAAACAGGCTCCCCTTCAAACTCCGGGTTATCATAGTATTCCGCCACTACTCCCTGACGTCCGTCTTCTGTGAACAGATAATCCGAAGGGACAGGCTTCAGGTTATTAAGCCCTTCGGCAATCGGGCAACCTTCTTCATATAATATTTTAGTTGAAGCCCCTTTCTTATTGTATATACCTTTAAGCACAGTTACCGGATTTTCGGGGATACCATTATAGTTCCCTGTAAGAGCCTCAAAATTATCAGCGTTCGGGCCTATTACTGCTATGGTCTTCAGATCTCTTTTCAAAGGAAGTGTTCCGTCGTTTTTCAGAAGAACGATCGATTCCCTTGCTGCCTTTCTGGCTATTGTATTATGATAATCACTGCAATTGACATCAGGCGGAATATTTGAAAATGGAACCAATGTATCAGGGTCGAACAGTCCCAGCCTGAATCTTGCCATCATGATCCTTCTTACAGCCCTGTCTATATCATCTTCTGTTATAAGCTCCTTTTCAATTGCTTCCATAAGATGTCCGAACGTTATTCCGCAATTCAGATCGGTACCTTTTTTAAGGGCTATAGCAGCTGATTCTGCAGGACTTTCGGCATAAGCCTGGAAATTATAAAAATCCATTAATGCCCAACAATCTGAGACCACATAACCGTCAAAACCCCATTCATCTCTGAGTATTTCAAAAAGATCATCGTTTGCACAGCAAGGTTGTCCTCTGAACATATTATATGCTCCCATTACAGATTCAACATGACCATCCACAACCAGTGTTTTAAAAGCCGGCAGGTACGTTTCTCTCAAATCAACATCGCTGACTCTTGCGTCAAACTCATGTCTTAATGGTTCCGGCCCGGAATGAACCGCATAATGCTTTGCCGTAGCTACGGTTTTAAGATAACGGGGATGATCACCCTGCATGCCTGAAACAAACTGTAGCCCCATCCTTCCTGTCAGATACGGATCTTCTCCATAGGTCTCATGTCCGCGCCCCCATCGCGGATCCCTGAAAATATTTATATTAGGAGACCAGAACGTCAGCCCCTGGTAAATACCTCTCATCCCTCTCCTCTGATAATCGTGGTATTTTGCCCTTGCCTCATCTGAAATAATACATGCCACCCCGAACATCAGATCTTCGTCCCATGAAGCAGCCATAGTTATTGATTGAGGAAAGACCGTGGCCCATCCGGACCTGGCAACGCCATGCAATGCCTCATTCCACCAGTTATATTCAGGTATTCCAAGTCGTGGGATTGCCGGAGCATTATACAATAGCTGGTCAGCCTTTTCCTGTATTGTCATCTTTGAAACAAGATCGTTAACACGTTCTTCAAATGAAAGATCAGGGTTACGAAAAGGATATAAATATTTTTCCTGTGCCGTAACAAGACCGGTCAGACAGAATAGAAATACACAGATCAGAATATTCTTCATCTCATTATTTCATATTTATCATTGCCTAAAGCCCTTCGCAGTATCTTTAGTCCCTTATTATAAAAACTGGCCGCCGGAAATCCGGACTCTATCTCACTGAAAATCTATATACTGTTTTTGATGTAAACGGTTTATCCGGGTCAAGCACAGTTGACGGAAATTCCGGCTGATTAGGGCTGTCAGGGAAATGCTGGGTTTCCAGGCACAGTCCGCTCCTGTAATTATATATCTTACCACCATGCCCTTTTTGCGTTCCGTCCAGAAAATTCCCGCAATAGAACTGCACTCCCGGCTGGTCTGTTGTCATTTCCATAACACGACCTGATTCAGGATCATATACGACTGCATCCGGTTCAGTCGTATTGCCCAGGACAAAATTATGATCATACCCAAGTCCGAGTTTCAACTGATCATATTCATCATTTATCCTTGAGCCTACAGTATGAGCTGTAGTGAAATCAAACGGTGTTCCTTCTACGGGTCTCAGTTCGCCTGTTGGAATGAGGTTCTCATCAACGGGAGTAAAGCTTTCTGCAGCAATCATAAGTTCATGATCAAGGATGTCGCCCACGCCTGCTCCATGAAGGTTGTAATAAGCATGATTAGTAATATTCAGTACAGTCCTTTTATCGGTAGTGCATTTATATTCAAGTATTAACTCGTTCTCATCAGTCCACTTATATAATACCTCTGCTTTTACCTCACCGGGATAACCTTCTTCCATATCCGGGCTTATGTAAGTAAACCGGACTGACGGTTCTTCTCCTTCTTTTTCAATAATTTCAAAATTCCACACTACACTATGCCAGCCGCCGGGTCCTCCGTGCAAGGCATTCGGCTCATTATTTATGGCAAGCTGATATTCTGCTCCATCCAGTGTAAATCTGCCTTCAGCTATCCTGTTTGCATAACGTCCTACAACCGATCCGAAATAGGGATCCCCGTTAAGGTATCCTTCCAGGGTTTCGTAACCGAAAGTGATATTGTCCCTGTTACCCTGCTTGTCAGGTACTTCCAGCCAGACAAGTGTTGCACCGTAATTGGTGAGTTTAACCGTATTACCCTGAGTATTCTTAAGGCTTATCAGCACAACTTCTTTCCCCTTAAGTTCTCCAAATGCTTCTTTTTTCATCGTGTATTCTTCTTTTACTTCATGTTTACATGAGTATGTCAGCACCAATGCAAACATAATGATTGATAGTTTTATCAGTTTCATGCTTTATTATTTATAGTTAATTCTCCAAATTTAGGAAATTCTTCATTATTCTGTAATTTTCGGTCATATGAAATGCAACTGCCGGTAATTAGTCCTTTTACTTTCTTTCATCACCTGTTTTAATATTTTCATCAAAATTATTTGAAAGCGTAATTCTTTTATCGGTTCAAAAACCAAAATTATTTTAATTTTGATAGTAGCGTATTTAACTACTATTATCAAAACCAACCATAAAAAAAACAGTACTTCTATCGATGTCTTTGCTTGGGCTGATGGCATTAGGCACTACTAAACTCTCGGACATAACTCCGGATCCAATACTACCGGTTTATACAATTCTTTTATTGGATATAATGCAGGAAGCTCCAATACAGGAGGAGAAAAAAATATGTTTATCGGTTATGAAAGTGAAAAATCAAACACGACAGGAAAAAGTAACGTATTAATAGGAACAAACGCGGGTTATTCACTTACGACAGGTGAACATAATACTTTTATCGGCTCATCAGCAGGCTCCGGTCAATTCTCTGTCCTTTATAACGTAATGATAGGTACTTCAGCAGGCGCACATATCAATACAACAGGATGGTTGTTAACGGTAATAGCTCAGATAATTTGAACAACAGGGTTTTGTACGTAAACGGACCTGCCGGTGATGATTTTTCATGGTACAACGATAGCGATGTTCGTCAGAAAAAAATATATCGACCATAGAAAACGCCTTGAACAAAGTCTTACAATTAAGAGGTGTCAATTTTGAGTGGGAAGATACTGAAAGGCAGAACGAAGGTCTGGAGATGGGTTTTATTGCACAGGAAGCAAAAGATATAATCCCGGAAGTAGTAAATTATCAGAATGACCACTATTCTATGCAGTATGCGCCGCTTACTGCTCTTTTACTTAAGGCGATAAAAGAGCAACAAAAACAAATTGAGGAATTAAAGGAAGAAAACAGTAGAATAAGTGACCTGGAAAAAATAATATATGACCTGCAGGTACAGGTTAGTATCTTAATGAGCTCAGAGAAATAGCAGGGAAACAATAATTGTATTATTGAAAAAATTGAGAGCGGAAGTAACCGTTCCGCTCTCAAACAATCATTCGGATAATATTATTATTTGCCTGAAGGTTTATTCATGGCTGCCTTTAACATAATAAGGCTCTCCGGATCGGGGAGGACGCCGTTGTTGAACTCCCTCGCTTTCTTTATGAAATCCTTATCAATATCCATTATCCTGAATTGTAAAATATGTTCAAGGCCGGTGTCATTATACCCGGCATTTCTTATCATATCGATATATGACTTACTAAGGTTAAACACTTTTAATTTAATAAGGTCACCTAAATCCAGCTTTTCAAATCCCATATCCCTGCACTCATTAATAAAATCTGCATCTACTCCCTGCGATTTCAGAGAGACCAGTGTCTCGGCATCTATATTGTCAAAACCTGCATTTCTGATCTCTTCGATATATTCAGGAGTAACATTCATAGCCTTCAATGACAAAAGCTGGCCTGGCTTGAGATCAAGGCCGGTACTTTCCATCATACGGATATATTCCCCATCTATACCCATGGCAGTAAATGATATTATATCTTCTATCCTTATTCCCCGGCCAAACGATTGTTTCATTTCTTTTATACGATTGGCATCAATACCAAGGGCTTTGAAGGATATTATCTGCTGTATTCTTATTTTATCATATCCTTCATTCTGTATCTCCCTTATAAATCCGGGAGTTATTCCGAGTGCGACCATTGCCACTATCTTGTCGGATGGAATATTTTTATATCCCAGGGAATAAAAATCTTTAAGGGTTTCTATCCTGAAATCATTTAATAAAAACAACAGGTATTCATCTTCATTAAAGTCGTTATATCCCATATCATCCATAGCAGACATATAGGACTTGTTAAAAGAACATTCATAAGAACCCTTTGCCGAACTGTCACTGACATCACCGATAAATCTTATCTCTCCGGCCTCGTTCCTTAGGAAAAATACTATATTGCTTCCTGTCTTATACCCTTCAAGCCGGTCAAGGTCAATGGAATTGCCATAATTCCATCCCTTGCCGTTGTTACCTTTATTAAGGGACAGGTGCGGTTCTCCATTTTTATTCTCTATTCTCCAGGTACCCTTCAATATATCTTCCTGCCCGAATGCAGGCGTGAGTAAAATGAAAGAAAACAAAACAAGGCTTATATTTTTCATAGCAATTGGTTTTTAATATTTTAAAATAAAAACCTCTTCAGTATTGAAAGGTTACATCTTTTCTGTCATTAAGTATGATTTTTCCTGAATGGCTGCTAATAATGATCTCTGTGCCGCCGCCATTCAATTCAGCCGTAATCCAGCTATCAAGCAGATACTTAGCTGTATTCCTTTCTAACTGAAGTTTTGTATCCTGTTTATGTGTCTGCAGATTAAGTTTTGACAATATCTCTCCTCCCGGGCTTCTCATTTTAAGGCTGGCCTTCGCTTCCCCAGGAAAAATAAGTTCAATGTTTCCGTCAAAGGTAGTATACATACATGTATTATCCGGGTCCAGCTTACTGAAAGCAATCTTTATATTACCATAAGCACTGTTTATTACGGAAGATCCTGAAATATTTCCGGCAAGAATATCACCGTATTCCGTTTTAAGATCGATCTCGCCGTTTACCCTGTAAATTAATATTTCTCCGTCATCATGGCAGCTTATTCTCAGCGACATGGAAGAGGGAACCTGTATATCAAAGTCTACCGCATTATCAAAAGACTCGGTAAACAGTATTATGTTATTATCCTTCAATTCTGCCGTAAGCGAAAAACCGGGCTGGGATATCCTTTTATAGGAATCCGTATTATCATTCATTGTTCCTTTATTTCTGGCAGTGCCGGTTACAATAACAGTGTTGCCATTATATCCCGTAACCTTTACGGAACCCTTTGGATTATCAAATTGCAGGCTGCCGTAATCCATGTTATCATAGAGTTCAATTACCAGTTCGTCTGTTTGAGAATAAGCGGTGTAACTGATTAACAACAGTATATTTATTAACACCGGCCTTAATAAGCCCCTGTATAATCCTGTGTTCATAATAGTATCTCAATTGTTTCATTTATCCTTCGTCTGACACTAAAATCAAGGGTCAGGTCAGTAAGTATTTTTCTGAATTCAGGAACAGACCGTTTTTCCTCAAGCGATTGCATAATCTCAGCCAGTCTGTACTGTATCAGTGGTGACTTCTGTATGCTTATTGATCTGATCAATCCTTCCCTGACTTCAGGATAATCAGTATATGATAATAAAGCTTCCAGAGCAACCAGTCTGACATTATCATTCGGATCATTGTTCAGAACACTTAACATGCCGGTAATAACAGTAATATCTATCTCATTCATATCGCCTGCCATATTTACTGCTTTTATCCTTTCCGAAGGAGAGTCCTGCGTTAGCATTGTAAGTACCAGTGATTGTCTGAGTCCTGCAACTTCTCTTGTAAGCTCGACAATCTGCTTATCACTGCCCTGTTTTGATCCTGCCAGACCTGCTCCTATCCAGCCGGATATAAAAAGGATAATCCCTGCAGCCACCCTGCTCATTACCCTTAAGGATTCCTTATCGGATAAAACATATTGTATCCATGCCGGTTTCCTTTTCGCTTTCCGGGATGATTCATCGAGGAGTGAATAAACCCGCTCATCCAGACTGTCAGGTGGTTCAGGCAGTTTTTCATTTAGCAATTCATGGTATACCTTTCTGAGGTCTTCTGTTTCATCATTACTAATTTCCTTCCTCCCTTTCAATAACTGCCTGAATTTTTCTTCAGTTTTTTCCCTGTCTTTCATAATTATATTGCTCAAATTCCAAATAGATATCCTTTAATTTTCTCAGGGCCCTGCATATTCTTGTTTTTATTGCATTCTCACTACATCCCTTTATATCTGCGATCTCACTGTATTTCATTTCCAGCATTTTGGCCAAAACAAGAATTTCCCTGTCCTGCGGGCTCAACATCTCCATTGCAGTCCGAAGGATAACATTACGCTCCTTACTCTCCATCTGCTCATATCCATCATTACTTTCACTATTCACATCAGGATTTATCTCATTGGCACTTTTATATTTCAGTTTTCTCAAATAATCCATCCCGACATTATGAGCTATACTAAACAGCCATTTGGCAAAAGAGCCTGTACCCCTGAAACTATGTTTATATTTCAGAGCTTTAAGAAATACATTATGTGAAAGATCTTCACTTGCCTGCCTGTCGCCCGATGTAAGCTTAAAGAAATAACCATAGACAGGAATCTTATATCTTTCATATAATATTCCGAACCGGTCGATATTGCCATCGACGACATCCATCATTATTGCATTCTCATCCAGATTCAGTACTGTTTTTATTAATAATAACCCTGATACAGGGCTAAGGTTACATATTTTAATTACATTTTATTTTATAGTCTTAGATTCACACTTAATATTTGTTTATTAAGGCATTAGAGCTGATTTTTGATATAAATTTGATATCTTTGAATTATCCAATATTGTTAAAGATATGAAATGGACAATAATTTTCATAGCACCGTTTCTCCTGTTTGTTACACAGGCCGCTTCAGCCCAGGAAAAAAAGGAGAAGAAAGAAATAGTATTGAAAGGCTTTGTTAAAACTGCAGATAACAAACCGGTTGCGAATGCATTTATTTTTATCGACGGTGAAATTGTCGATGCCAGAACAAGGACGAATGGAAAATTCAGGATCAAAATTCCGGAAAGTTCTGAAAAACTTGCTATTTATACAATTGATGAGCGTTTTGCCGAGGCAGGTATAACAGGAATGAACGATCTGAATATCATCCTCCCGGAACCCCAGGGCACTGATAACCCGGAGACGGTATCATCAGCCCGTGAAGAAGTGGACATGGGCTATTACAAGAGTCAGGCAGACAAACTGACCTCCAGTATAGGGATAGTTAAGGCAAAAAGGGGTGAAGAGAATTACTACAATGATATCTACGAGATGATAAAAGGTGAATTACCCGGTGTAACCGTAGCCGGCAAAAGCATAACAATACGCGGCCCCGGGTCATTACAATCAAGCAACGAACCCTTATTTGTGGTTGACGGTACTCCTGTAAATTCCGTATCTCATATAGTCCCTGCCAATGTAGAGTCTGTATCAGTACTTAAGGGAGCTTCAGCAAATATGTACGGGGCAAGGGGTTCAAACGGAGTTATTGTAATTAAACTGAAAAGCGGCAAACAAAAGGAATAGGGTAATTTGTTATTATGCCTGAAAGCCTGTATTAATGCTATCATATTTTATTTTCATAATTTTGAAAAAAAGAGTTACAATTTCTATTTTTGCAGCCTTCCCTGTATGCCCGGACATCCCCGGATAAACATATAAGCCGGAAAATAATTGTAACCGAAGTATAATAAATTGAAAAGACGCGAATTCATAACAAAAAGCAGCCTCAGCGCCCTGAGCCTTAGCCTGAGTGATATTTCTGTTGCTGAAAGTAAAGCTAACAAACCTGCCGATAACAGAAAAAAGATACTGATATCAGGCGGAGGAATGAGCAAGGCCTTTCTCTCTTACCTTGCCGGCCTTACCGGCAAAGTTAAACCCAGGCTATGTTTCCTTCCCACGGCTGCTGCAGATGACCCCAGGGTGGCATTATACTGGTACCAGCTATGTGCGGGCCTTGATGTTCATCCCTATGTACAAAACATGTTCATATCAAGTTATTATATGAAGGAATCGTGGGAAGACATACTGTTATCAATGGACGGTATAATTGTAGGTGGCGGGAATACTCTTAATATGCTGGCTATATGGAAAGCACAGGGCATTGATAAGGTACTGCACAAAGCATGGGAAAAAGGAATAATTCTCTCAGGGGGAAGCGCCGGGTCATTATGCTGGTTTGAGGAAGGCACTACCGATTCCAGGCCTGTAGAACTGACAAAGATTGAATGTCTTGGTTTCCTTGAAGGATCTCATTCACCGCATTATGATGCCGAAACAGAACGGAGACCAAACTACCATAATCTTATTAAATCGGGAAAGTTAAAGCCAGGTTATGCCGTGGATAATAACGCCGGAATATTATTTATCGACAAAGAGATAAGCAAGGTAGTTGCCACTGATAATAACAGTATGGCATATTATGTCGAACTTAAAGACGGGAAAATAGAAGAAACAGTCCTTAAGCCCGATATAATTCTCTGAAAACCTGAAAAGTATCAGCCCCTAACAGGATAATTGCATGGTTAAAATTACAGACAAAAAAATAAGAGTGTTTGCTCCAGCAACAGTATCAAATGTTGGAAGCGGATTTGATATTATGGGCTTCGCCATTGAAAAAACAGGAGACATAATTGAAATGGAACTCCGCGATGATTCCGGCTTTGTCATTAAGGATCTCAGCGGTGTTAAAATCCCGACAAAGCCTGAAGAGAATGTCATTTTCCCCGTAATAAAATCTCTCCAAAAAGAGCTTGGTGTAGATGTAGGTGTTAATATTACCTTCCTGTCAAAAATCAAACCCGGAAGCGGACTTGGATCATCGGCTGCAAGCTCAGTGGCAGCTGCCTATGGTTTTAACAGTTTACTGGGCAGTCCCCTGCTGAAAAAAGAACTTGTAAGATATGCCCTGGAAGGGGAGAAACTGGCTACGGGGACGGGTCATGCCGATAATATTTCCCCGTGCATGCTTGGTGGATTTACTCTGATAAGATCATACAAACCTCTCGATATAATTGAAATCCCTTTCCCTGAAACACTCTATTGCACCGTCATTTTACCCGAAATTACTATAAAGACCTCTGATGGAAGGGCATTGCTCAGAAAATCCAATTCGTTGAAAAAAACAGTTATCCAGACAGGAAATGCTGCCGGGTTGGTTGCCGGATTAATTCTCGGTAATTTTGATCTTATTGGCAGGTCTATGGTAGACGTAATCGCCGAACCCAGACGTAAAAACCTTATCCCGGAATTCGATAAAGTAAAAAAAGCTGCCGTGGGTGCAGGAGCAATAGGCTGCAGCATCTCAGGTTCAGGCCCGTCGGTATTTGCTCTTGCTACAGACCCGGGCACAGCCCGGGAAGCAGGAACTGCAATGATCACTGTATTTAAAAAAAATAATCTCAAATCCGAATTGTTTATCTCGCCTATTAGCAAAAAAGGAGTACACGAACTATGAAATTCATCAGCAGCAGGAATGGTTCAGGTACCTTTACACTCAGTAAAGCCCTCAAGGAAGGGCTAGCACCTGACGGGGGCTTATTCATGCCTGAAAAATACCCGGAAATATACACCGGCGCTTTGTCAGAAGCCGCTGAAGGGAAATTCCATATGCTGGCATACAATCTTGCTAAACCATACCTCGATGAGGACTTTGATCAACCGGTTACAGAAGATATAGTAAAAAAAACATTTGACTTCGAAGTACCGCTTCTTCAACTAAACGGGAAAATCAGTGTACTGGAGTTGTTCCACGGACCAACACTGGCCTTTAAGGATTTCGGGGCCAGATTCATGGCAAGACTGATAGCTGAACTAAATGATAAGAAAGAAAAAATTACAGTCCTCGTAGCTACATCCGGAGATACCGGCGGAGCAGTCGCTTCAGGCTTTCACAGGATAAGTAATATTGAGGTAATCGTGCTTTATCCTGACGGGAAAGTCAGCGAATTCCAGAAAAAGCAGTTCACAAGCCTGGGGAATAATATAACCTGTCTGGCAGTGCAAGGGAATTTTGACGATTGCCAAAGACTGGTTAAGAGGGCTTTTGCAGACAGGGACCTCCGGCAGAGAATGAAGCTGACATCCGCCAATTCTATAAACATCGGAAGATGGCTTCCCCAGTCTTTTTATTATACATGGGCACAACTGAAGTGGTCAGAGACCAATCCCGGGGTACAACCCGTCTGTTCGGTCCCAAGTGGTAATTATGGTAACCTCACTGCCGGTATGCTTGCAATAAAAACAGGAACTCCTATAGAAAAAATAATTGCTGCATCAACCATAAATAATACAGTTCCGGTCTATTTGCAAACGGGTATATATAATCCAAAGGAATCAGTACCGACAATATGCAATGCCATGGATGTGGGTGATCCGTCCAACTTTGAAAGAATGAGACATATGGGAGGTAGCCGGGAGAATATCACCGGAATGGTAAGCGCCTTTGAATTTGTTGATAAGGATATAAAAAAATGCATAGAAAAGGTATATTACAAAACAGGCTACATACTGGATCCTCACAGCGCTACAGGCTACCTGGCTCTTGAAAAGTCAGGCAGAAAAGGCTTTTTTCTGGCTACAGCACATCCTGTAAAATTTCTTGAGGTTCTTCCGGATAATATCGGGAAAAATGTTACAATTCCTGAACATTTCAAAGGCTTCAGCGATAAAAGTATGGCGCTAAAGATCTCCACAAGCTATGAAGAATTCAGGGAATTCCTGTCAGGAAGATAAAGGACTAACTCAAATGCTTAAACCCGAAACAAACTGAAAAAATGAAACGAAAGGTATATCATAACTTAGATCAATTATTCAACCGTTAAGCCCTTGCCGAAAACTCTTTTTTAATAATTTTAATAAAAATGGACAGCAAGAGTTTCATATTCCCGCTACTGACAGATCCTGAATCTGGCGATTCCCTTGTTTTAAATGAGAAGGAAAATTGTCTTGTCAGTACCAGGTCAGGCCGTAAGTTCAGAATTGTTAACGGTATCCCTGAGTTTGTAAACAGTGCTGAGATTGAGACAGGAAATACAGACCTTCACAGGAAACACAATTCAGTCTTCGATTACAGGAAACATTATAAGGCTGATGCTCAGATTTTTGACTATTCGGAAAAATCCGAACCCTCTTCATCACGTTCAGAACTAAAGAGAACAAGGGAAACCATAAGCAGGGAAATCAGTAACGATTATAAAATCATTCTTGATGCCGGATGCGGGAAAGGATGGGTTGCGGAAACAATGGTGAAAACAGGAAAGAAAGTTATTTCGATGGACCTGTCTGAAACAAACCCGCTGAAGGTACTAAATAAAACAGACCACCCTGACCATGCAGCCCTTATAGCAGATATTTATAATATCCCGCTTAAAGACAATTCGGTCGATTGCATTGTGTTGTCACAGGTTCTGGAACATCTGGCTGACCCTGCAAAGGCAGTGGAATGCCTTTTGCATATACTCCGGCCCGGAGGGAAGCTAATAATTACAGTACCTAATAATGAAAAAATCGAATACTACCTGTGTGTGCATTGCAACAAGCCAACACCCAGAAATGCACATCTTCACTCTTTCAATATAAAAAATATCGTTACATATATCCCGGACCGGGATTATCAATACGATATAAAAACCTTCAGTAATAAATATATTAACAGGCTGAGACTAAATACAATTCTGTCAGCCTTCCCTTTCTTTTTGTGGAAATTGACTGACAATTTTTTTAATGCAGTCCTGGGAAAACCTGAAAGGATGATGATAACGGTAATAAAAAGCCGGGGTAAAGATCATGATTAAGCTTTATTCTCCAGGACATAAACAACACTAAACCGAAGCAGTATATTTAATTAATTCAACTATGTTTCATTATTTCATACAGGGTTTTAACTAGTTATATATTACCCGTTAAAACATTTTTAAACATTCATAATTAATAAATCCAATTTGAAAAATATTTCATATATTTGATACTTAATTCATATCTGATTACTTTTTATCAACTTTGTTGAATTAATATTTTATATTACATCTCAGAATTCTACATTAGCATTAAACCAGTAACTATGAAAACCTCATTCAAACAGATTTACAGTTTTGCCGTAATTTTGATTCTCTCTTCCACATTCTTCATCTCCTGTTCATACGATAAGCTCAAAATATTAGATCAGGAAGTGAATCTTAATATCAGGGAAGCAGGCGAGCACAGTATCAGGATCACAATAACTCCTGAAGGTTATGAACAGGAGTTTCCATATACACCTGCGCTGGAGGAAAGAGAATATAAAAAAGCTAAAATAAGCATAAGCAAAACAGGTAAGCCAATAAGAAAGACTATCGGATCGCTGGTAGTTGAGGTTAGTAATAATCCTCTACGTGTTAATGTTAAGGATAAAGAAGGAAATCTCATACAGGAACTGGAATTTACTGATAATGGTAACGTTATCTTTCAACTTGACGATTATCCGGTACTTGGGATGGGTGAAGGCGGTCCCAGAATGGGTGAGGGATGGCAGGAAGATGAAATAGAATTTGACCGCAGGGGAAGGCTGCACAAGATGGAGCCGCGCTGGCAATCAAATGCTTATGGCTCCCGCAATCCTGTTGCCTTGCTTGCCGGAACAAAAGGATGGGGAATATTTGTGGCCACACCCTGGGCACAGGTTGATATGAGCGAAAAAGAGCATGGATCATTTATCCCAAGGGTTTTACTTAATGAGGAATATGTAACGCAAACACAGGGAAGCCAGCAGGGAAATACAGGGAAAGGTATGCCCCCTGCCGAATATGAGATACCGGGTGTTTATGATATTTTTGTCTTTGATGCCGGAAAACCATCCGATTTAATGAAAGATGTGGCCGACCTGAGCGGGAAAGCCGTCATGCCTCCGAAATGGTCGATGGGATACATGCAATCGCACAGGACACTGGAGGATGAAGACCAGATGATAGAAATAGTAAAGACTTTCCGGGAAAAAGAAATTCCTGTTGACGCTGTTATTTACCTGGGGACAGGATTCTGTCCCAGAGGATGGAATACAAAGCAGCCGTCTTTCGATTTTAATCCTGAAGTATTTAAGCGTGAACCTTCTGAAGTAATCAATGACCTTCATGGTCTTGAAGTAAAAGTTTCTGTTCATATAGTACCATGGGACAGGGATAAGTTACCGACACTGCATGGTAATATTCCTCCGGAAAAAGACGAAATACTTGATGAGTCTCATATTCTCAATTACTGGAAACAGCATACAGGGCTGGTAAATGCGGGGATTGATGCATGGTGGCCTGATGAAGGCGACTGGTTTAACCTTCATGAGCGTATAAAAAGACATCAGCTATATTACCAGGGGCCAATCTCAACTACACCTGATGTACGTCCATGGAGCCTGCACAGAAACGGATACCTGGGAATAGCACAATGGGGTGGCTGGGTATGGTCAGGGGATACCCAATCGTCGTGGAAGACACTGGAAGGTCAGGTAGCGGTCGGTATTAACCATTCTTTAAGCTTGTCGCCATACTGGGGCTCTGATATAGGCGGTTTTTACCCCGATGAGAATTACACGGGGGAAATGTATGCAAGATGGTTTCAATTCGGCGCTTTCTGTCCTTCCTTCCGTTCACACGGGAGGACGTGGTGGACTTCTCTCCCCTGGGGCTGGGGTTTGAGTGAACTCGGACCACTGGAAAACAGAGGCAGCGAGCCGCTTGTTTCCAATCTCAATAATCCGGCTGTCGAACCTGTTTGCAGACAATATGATGAACTACGGTACCAGTTGTTACCATATAATTATACACTGGCATGGGAAGCACGTGAGACGGGAATGCCATTTATGAGGGCCATGTGGCTGCATTATCCTGACGATAAAACAGCCATTGGAAACGGGAAACAATACCTGTGGGGAAGGGATCTGCTTATAGCTCCTGTTTTCAAAGATGGGGTAACCGAATGGGATATCTACCTTCCGGAAGGTAAATGGTACGACTGGTTTACCAACAGTGCTTATGATGGTGGTCAGAATATAACAAGAAAAATTGATCTTTCTATAATGCCCATATATGTCAGGGCTGGAGCCATTATTCCCTTTGACCCGGTAAGGCAATATGTTGATGAAAATGTAGATGAACCCACAACATTAAGGATCTATACAGGAAATAATGGAGATTATACTCTTTATGAGGACGATGGAATAAGCAATGACTATCTGAAAGGCGGGTACAGACTCACACATTTCATATGGGATGACAGTGATAAGAAACTGGTTATAGAACCGGTGGCTCCCAAAGGATCAGTAGAACCGGTGCATAAAGTATACAGGTTATTGCTATTACCGGAGGAAATAAATAAAGAAATAGTATATGAAGGTGAATACAAAGAGTTTGTTTTTTAGTCTTCCTGTTTTGCTACAGTATCACTCCCGAAGATAACAACGGCGAACGGAAGTCTTTCTGATATATGCCAAATATCAGTTCATTAAAGAGGGTAATGCCCGTGATGTTTCAAGAGCTATCATAAGAGGATCTATGCCGATATATACCAGGGCAGCAAGTGACGAAAGTAACATGCAATAAGCAATTGGCACATTAAGAAAAAGGAGTATAACAAATACTACTACCAGTATTAATATCATGATCTATACTTTATTGTTTGCAAAAAATCCCTGATGCCATATATAAGCATAAAAGCACAACCGGCAGGGCATGCCCCATACACTATTGCACGGCTCACCTCCAGTGCAGGCATGATCCAGCTACGTATCCCCAAAGTGACCTTGCCGCTGTAAATAAGAAGCAGTATGATTGCTGTCAGGCCTATTGCCTTACTGAAAAGCATTAGTATGAGAAGCGCCTTCCCCTTTAATCGCCTTGAAAGATAATCGAAAACATAGTGGGCATTTTCACGGACGGCAACAGCTGCTCCGAGAAATGTCAGCCAGACCATTAACACCTGTACCAGTTCATCGGCCCAGTATATTGAAAAGTTCAGAATAAACCTGCAGAACACATTTGCCGCCATTGTAAGCGACATTACTGCAAGCACCACAAACAACAGGTAATCAAGTGTTCTGTCGAGCAGTTGCCTCTCGGTACCTATCATTCCCTGGTCATAAAAGATGACCTCTATCTCTCCTTCTTTTATTCCATGCTCAGGTGAAGCCTTTTCTATTTCTTCTCTGAAAAGGTTCGACACTTCTTGATGAAATAAGAGCAGCATGTATTATGCCCAGCGTTTTCTTGCTAAAATCTTCCATATATATTCTTTTAAACGAAAACGTCAATATATTTTACAGTATCACTTACAGGAATTACCTGGTGAGTTTCAAGGGCATTGAAATAAAGTGCATCTCCCTTGCTCATATGATACTCCACTCCTCCAACCTGAAATTTCATTGATCCTTCCAGAACATAAATAAATTCCTCTCCCTCATGAGATAAATGATGTTCCTTCACTTCACCCTTATTCACCACAAACAGAAAAGGCTGCATCTTTTTATTATGACATTCGGAAGCAAACGGATAAATATTGTATCCTCTTTCTGTCAGTACCGTCTCCTGCCCGGAAGTACTTGAACTAATAAGGATAGACCCGTAATTGCCATTCTTTTCCAGTAAAGATGAAACCTTTGTTCCGAGAGCATCAGCAAGCTTAATCAGTGTGGCAACAGAAGGAAAAACTTTATTTGTCTCTATTTTGGAAATCATACTCTTTGACAGGTTGCATTTGTCTGATATTTCCTGAATGGTACGGTTCTGACGTATCCTTAGATCCCTTATCAGAGTACCTAATTTTATCTCATTCATATAATAAATAAAATATGTTAATTATATATCAACAATGTTTCATATGCAAATATACTATAATTAAAAAATAATCTACAAATAATACAAGTCTGATATTTAAAGACAGATAGCCGGAAAATAAAAACCGTTTAATAATATACAATTACCTGTCCCGGAACAGGAATGGGAACAAGATCATCATAAAATATTCATTAGGCACAAATGCTTCTGCCCGGAGTACTAAATATATGTAACCACCATTCAGTATAAATAAACGGGACTAAAGCCCAGGGATTAACCCTTCATTCGTGTCAGCCGAAGCGTTAGCTAAGGCAGACCAAAACAAAAAAACATATTGATTTCAATACCTGCAACTCTTCATTTTTCTATGAAAAGAGTTTGATATTTCAAAATTTCCATGAATACCCTATATAAGGATGGAAATAAGAGTTATAAGACTAATTTGGAAATACTTAAAAGAAGATCAGTTTTTTAATAAAAAAGTATAATACAAAGTATTCTGTCCGAATGACAAAAAATATATTCTATATCAAATCTCTATATCTTCCGGATTAATTTCCTCTTCCTTCGTTTTTTCAGGAGGGGTCGATCTAATGACACCATTTTCATCAACATAAGCGATCATTTCTTCAAGTCCGCTCCTTTTTCCGCTGTCCTTTCTGGCCTGCCTTTTCTCTTCCTTTTCTTTCCTTTTCTTGTCTTTCTTCTGTCTCAGATTTTTTTTCCTGTACGATTCCTGTGTCCTACTCATAAAACATTTTTTACTAAGTATTACAATTTCAGTAATTCTTCTGAAAGAAAACCGGCAATTATTTCATTTGTCGGTTTTCTTTCATGTATATGTTCCGGATATGGGATTGCCTTCCTGATCTTATTTAGCACAGCCATCCTGTTCACAGGGAGGTGCACGACTCTTGTCTGATCCGATACAGCCTTAACTATGGACTCTTTTATGCACCTAATCCCATGGTTTCATCATACCACTTAACTTTTCCTTTTAACATATAATCCAAATTATATATTAATAATTTGTTTTTCTGGGTTTTGCCTCATTAACAACAATTTCCCTTTTTTCCAGAACCGAACCATTAAGGTCATTGATAGCTTCCTTTGCCGCCGACTCATCATCCATTTCGACAAATCCGAAGCCCTTGCTTCTACCACTGAATTTATCAGAAATAATTTTTGCTGAGATGACATTTCCATATTCTTCGAATACTCTTTTTAGATCATCTTCATTTACCTTGAAATCAAGGTTACCTACATAAATGTTCATTTTGTTTGTTATTAATTAATTATGGACATAATACAGGTTTTCAATCTTTACATAACAGCAATGTCGTTCAGGCAATTGATATCGCACACTATTCACCTGATCAATGCTGGTAATTATACAAAACCCTGTATTATGATTACTTTAAAATTTAGGATTAAAAAAAAGTGCCGGGGTTAATAAAAAGTGAAATAAATTTTTAATAGCGCTATTCTCAAATCAGAAATTTTAACAAATATACGAATACTTTTGGAATACGGCTTAATATCATAAGAGTTACGTAATAGTCTGAAGTGACATCTACTCACTTTGTTGCATATAAACCCATGGTTCTTTAAGCTAAGTATACTCACAAGCTGAAATTTACAGATAAGGACATAAGCTAATACAGACAGGCCATTAATCCTATCATAGAACAAATTTGGTAACAGACTTAATATAAAACAAAAGGCTTACTACTAACGACGAAAGGGTCAATCCGTTTGTCGTTAGTAGTAAGCCGTAAAAACTGTTATCTGTCTATATCTATATCCGTATCAATAAGTCTGCGTCCGAAATCTTCCTTGTTCATCGGAGGAGGGTTTCCTCCCGGTATATTCCTGATAAAATAATCGCATATTCTTCTTTCGCCGTACTGACCGCCCCACTCATGTCCTTTACCGGGCAGAATAAGAAAATCGAAATCCTTATTTGCTTTAATAAGTGCATCAACCACCTGGTAAGTTGAGGATGGGTCAACATTCTGATCCATCTCCCCTACGATAAGAAACAAATCGCCCTGTAACCTGTAAGCATTATCCACGTTAGAGCTCTCGGAATATTCCCTGCCTACAGGCCAGCCCATCCATTGTTCATTCCACCATATCTTATCCATTCGGTTATCATGACAACCACATACGGAAACGGCCACCTTATAGAATTCAGGGTGGAACAACAATGCTGCCATGGAATTCTGACCTCCTGCCGACTTACCATAGATACCCACTTTACTGATATCCATAAATGGATGTGATGAAGCCGCATCTTTCATCCATAAAATTCTGTCAGGGAACCCTGCATCCTTAATGTTCTTCCAGCATACATCATGAAATGCCTTACTGCGGCTTGATGTCCCCATACCATCTATCATCACAATAATAAAACCCAACTCTGTCAGACTTTGCCTGCATCTGTTATAATAATGACTGAAATCCTTCGGCACATGGCTTCCGTGAGGCCCTGCATAAATATACTCTATCACAGGATATTTTTTTGACGGATCGAAATTCGATGGTTTGAGTATCATACCCCAGATATCCGTTTGTCCGTCCCGTCCTTTAGATTTAAATACTTCAGGCATGGTCCATCCCGTAGCCAAAAGCCGGCTTATATCAGCCTCCTCAAGTAACATAAGTTGTTTACCTGTTTTTGTTTCACGTAAAGCTGTTACCGGAGGCATATCTACCCTTGACCATGAATCCACGAAATATTTCTTATCAGGAGAAAGGTTGATCCTGTGGTTTCCGTCCCCTGCGGTAAGATGCTTTAAATTTTTACCGTCAAGCCCGATACTGTATAGATGCATGAGATAGGGGTCTCCCTCTTCCCTGCCGCTTCCCAGGAATAGTATGGTACCGTTTTTCGCGTCTACATCAATAACTCTCCTGACAACCCATTCTCCGCTTGTTATCTGGGTTTTTACCTTTCCCGTTATTCCGTCATACAGGTACAGATGATTCCATCCGTCTCTCTCTGAAGCCCATATTATCTCTTTACCATCATTCAGATCATACCTGTATCTCTTGCTGCTATAATCAATGAATGTCGGCGAGGTTTCATTTATCAACACCCTGGACTTACCACTGACAGCATCCATTTCTATTACCTGGTACACCTGATGCCCCCTCTTATTATATTCGAAAGTCAAAGCCCTGCTGTCTTCCCTCCAACTGAATCTCTCAAGTGAATACTGATTTGGGACCATATTGTCACATTCCGCGATCATTTCTCCGGTAGTAAGGTCAAAAATACGGGGATAGTACTGCCTTATTGCATCACCGGGCTTGAAATAATGAATGCTTGTATGCTTTGGCTGCAACTGATCGTCAGGTGACGACTCAATATAATGCACCAGATGCTCTTCAGTAGGATTAATAAGGCATGACATGATCTTCTTCGAATCCGGCGACCAGATTATATATGACGAATAATAAAGACCCAGGCCTCCGTCACAGCTTATCTGCCTCAGATTGCCGTCGTCTTTTTCCCTTACAAACAGATTGTAATCCCGCACAAAGGCTTCATACTTTCCGTCGGGTGATTCGACAGGCCTGTTAACCAGTTCGTTTCTCCTTTCCATCGACCATGGGGGCATCTCCCTCCTTTTGTATGGTTCACCTTTTTCTATACTATATGAGCTGAGGTCACAACTCCAGTTGAATCCGTCACACACAAACATTATTTCTTTAAGGTCATTAGAAAACTCCAGGTCTGAAATACTTTCAGAAACAGGAGGAATTTCCTTCCCCGATAACCCGGACAATCTGCCGGTAAGCCTTGTAATGTCAAAAGCTTCCTTTTTACTTCTTTTAACAGGATCAACAAGATAGAACCTGTCGCCTTCTTCGGTCTTCACGCTATACCAGAAAACAGAAGTATTCCCAACCCATCCTGGTCTGAAATAACCATGTAATACTTTGTCACCGGTTAATGACTGATAATCCGGATACCTTGTATAGGAATCAGTCAGGTCTTGTGCTTTCAGGCTTATACCTGAAAATGAAAGGGCTGTTGCTAACGATACCAGAATCGTTAAAACCCCATGATTTAGCTTAATTTTTTTCATAAACGGTATTTATCTTTAATTTTTTATAATAAAAACACTATAATTGTATACATTACACTAATTTATAAAAAAATCGGAATCCGTACCAGCCAGGTAAATTAAAAACATTGTTTTGTTAATTTATTAACAAACTTTAACTTAACAGACACGGAACGATGTAAGAATAAGCATGTGAATGGCTTCAGTGATTGTTTTCTTTATACAATTCTGTCTGTGCTTTTTATTAGATAAATATTATTTTATATATAACTCTATATCAACAGGATCAAGACCCGGGGATGTAGCTCTAACCCTCACTTTTCCTGTTGTATCAAGAGTCTGGATATACAACAAAAGTTTCCCGTGAAAAGAGCTCTGCCTGTTGTCTTTGTAGTCTTCCGTATTCTGCGGATTGGAGTCTTCCATTCCCAGCAACCTGGCAGGTCCGTCTATCTCTACGAGTATCTCCCTGTCATCGTCAGATACCGGTATGTTATTATCATCTGTAATACTGATCCCTATATGAGCTATATCCTTCCCGCCGGCTTTCAACACATTGTTATCGGCTTCTGCCGACAGCATGCCTGCCTTTCCGGGAGTTTCAATTATACAGACTGCCTTTTCTGTTCCGTTTACTATTCCGGAGGCTTTTAATATCCCTTTTTTAAAAGGGACCTCCCAGGTTATTATCCCTGACGCATTATCAGAACGCTGTTTTCTTCCAAGCGACCTGTTATTAAGAAACAATTCCACTTCCCTGCAGTTTGTAAAGGCATATACATACAGTACCTGATCCTCCCTGCCATTCCACACAGGATAAATCATCTTCCTGTTCCAGCCGGATAAAACATTTTGCGGGTATTCAACGGGAGAAGTGGCGATATAGACCATAGGCTCCTGCGTCCATATGCTCTGTCTGTAATAAAACTCTGCTTTCCTGTTGCCTGCCATATCAATAGCGCCCGAAGTATTGCTTCTGAAAGGATACCGTCCTGCCTCACCCAGATAATCAATTCCTGTCCAGACAAACTGTCCGGATATATAATCATTTTCCTTTACCGCATACCATGAAGCCGGCGACATTCCCGTTTCGCTTCCGTACATAATCCTTCCCGGGTACTTCTTATGATCGTCATCATACCTGTATTCCTGGTAATTATACCCTGCTATATCAAGTGCACCTGAATAACCTGTTGCATCGGACATTACTACCGATGCCAGTCCTGCTGTTACAGGTCTTGTGTCATCATATTTCTTAACTATACCGGCAAGTTCTTCTGCTATCTCACCCAATCTGTTGCCATCAGGCAGTCCGGGCTTATGCCTGGCCCATTTTAAGGGATTGTCTTTACTATTAAGGGAGATATGAGTATACGGATCTGTCGGATAGTCGATCTCATTCCCTATACTCCACATTATGACTGAAGGATGATTACGGTCCCTTCTGATATGATCTTCCAGATCCTTTGTATGCCATTCGCTGAAAAAAGACGCACTGCCATCCAGTCCCGGGTTTCCTTCATTCCATCCCTTTATCCACTTACGCTTGGGAAGCTCCCATTCGTCAAAGGTCTCATTATTGACCAGAAAGCCTGTTTTATCACACATATCAAGGAAAGAAGAAGAAGGAGGATTATGGCTTGTACGAATTGCATTACAACCCATCTCCTTTAGTATGTCAAGTCTCCTTTTCCAAACCTTATCAGGTACAGCAGCACCAAGACAGCCTGCTTCATGATGAAGACAAACGCCTTTTATCTTTAATGGTTTGCCGTTAAGTGAAAAACCCTTATCCGGATCAAAAGCAAATTTCCTGATACCTATATTTGTATTACAGTTGTCAAGTATCTCGTCTCCGCATTTTACTATGCTGGCAAGCCGGTACAGAGATGGGTTTTCTATATCCCAAAGCTGCGGATTACTCAATTCTATCTGTTGTTCTACAGTTGCCTCATCACCGGCAGTAATAATTACCCGGCTTATGGCTTTCCCCGCTGTGTCTCCTTTAAAAAGAAGAAAATTTTCAAGCGTTATATCCTCCTTTTCGCCGGATTCATTAATTATGTTCACATCAATATCAACCACTGCCCTGTTCTTTGTTACTATGGGGGTAGAAGCAAAAATTCCCCATTGTTTTATATGTACCGGGGAGCATGCAATGAGTTTCACGTCACGGTAAATCCCGGAGCCTGTATACCACCTGGAATCGGCATAATCCATATGATCAACCTTAACCGATATCACATTTTCACTGCCGAACCTTATATACGGGGTCATATCATACTGAAATGAGATATATCCGTTGGGTCGCTTACCCAGGTAATTACCATTGATCCATACTTCACTGTTTTTATATACCCCGTCAAAATAAATATATATCATTCTATCCTGCATATCGCGGGGCATATTGAAAGTCTTACGGTACCATCCCGTTCCACCGGGTAAATATCCGGTGCAGCTTGCCAGGTCAGATGAAAAAGGGCCTTCTATTGACCAGTCATGCGGCAAATCGATCGTCAGCCAGTCTGAATCATCAAAGCCGGGATTATATGCTTCAGGGATATCACCCTTGTGAAACTTCCAGCCGAAGTTGAAATCAGTAACAGTGCGACCATTCTCATCCCTGTCTGTTCCGGTACAGGCATAAAGACCCGCTACGAAAAAAAACAGACATATTAGCTTAACTGCTCCCGAATTCCTTTTTATAATAATCTCTTTCATCTTTAAATAGATAAGTTACAGTCCAAATTTAATAAAATACTGGAATACTGGAATGGAGGAACCGAGGAACCTGATGCTTCGGGAGAAAGCTTCGATCTCGCGAGAGGATAGTGATTGTGGTCGGTGGGGGCGAGCAATGATAGTAAATAAAAGGGATTAGGGACTGGGGATTAGGGATTAGGCCAGAAGACAGAGAGGTGAGATAAGAAAAAAATAAGTAGTAAGAAGGAATTAGGCACGGATCTGGGGATCCGCGCCAGAAAGGGAAATCCGACTTTTTCCTTCTGTCTTTTGTCTTTCGTCGCCTGCCCTGAAGCTTGTCGAAAGGTTAGCCGTTTATCTCAACTTTCTCAACCTTTTAAATCCTGTAAATATCACTTGCCTTCAGCAGAGTCATTTTATTCTCCTGCAATACCCTTATTACATCATCATTTGAGGGTGAACGTATTATTACAGAAGCTTCGTTGTTAAGAGCAAAGGCATACATATAGTCAACAGTAATAGAATTATCAGACAATATCTGTAAAGCTTTATTCAGTCCCCCCGGGACATGGGGGACCACCATTCCTACAACATCTGTGGTATTAACCGAAAAATGATTTTCCTTTAAAACTTTCAAAGCCAGTTCGGGCTTGTCTGCTATAAATCTCACTATACCGTAATCGACGGCCTCTGCAACACTAAAGGCTGATAAATTGATATTATTGGCGGCAAGTATACCTGTCATTTCGGTTAACCTGCCTATCCTGTCTTCAAGAAATACTGATAATTGTTTAATAATCATGGCAACCCGGTTTTTATTTACGCTTATCAATAACCCTCTGGGCTTTACCCTCTGAACGGGTTATTGTCTGAGGTTCTACCAGGTTGATCCTGGCATTGATACCTATAATACTTGATATATTGTTATGGATACGTTTTTTCAGGTTTTCAAGATCTCTGATTGCGTCAGACCAGAACTGTCCGTTTATTTCCACATCAATCGATAAGGTGTCAAGGTTATTTTCGCGCTCTACTATCAGTTGATAGTGCGGACTTGTTTCACTCATCTCAAGCAGCACAGATTCGATCTGTGACGGAAAAACATTCACCCCCCTTATTATCAGCATGTCATCACTCCTTCCCAGACATTTTTCCATACGTAACAGGGTTCGTCCGCATGAACATTTCTCTGTGTGCAAACGCGTAAGGTCGCGCGTACGGTAGCGCAGCAGAGGCATAGCCTCTTTGGTAATTGTAGTAAATACAAGCTCTCCGGTTTCTCCGTAAGGTAAAACCTCAAGCGTGTCGGGATCAATAATTTCAGGGATAAAATGATCTTCATATATATGCATACCGTTCTGGCATTCACATTCCATTGACACACCCGGACCAATTACTTCACTCAAACCATAGATATCATAGGCTTTCAGGTTAAGTAAGGTCTCAACCTGCTTCCTGAGCTCCGGCGTCCATGGCTCTGCTCCGAAAATCCCGGCTTTCAGCCTTATATCTTTTGTACTGAGCCCTTCCCTGGGAAGGCTTTCACCCAGGAATGCCGCATATGATGGCGTACAGGCTATTGCAGTAGAACCAAAGTCTACCATTAACTTTATCTGCTTTTTAGTATTTCCCCCTGATATTGGTATTACTGAAGCGCCAACCTTTTCTGCGCCGTAGTGAACACCCAGTCCTCCCGTAAACAAACCGTAACCGTAAGCAACCTGGATAATATCATTTTTCCCGACACCCGCCATCGATAGTGAACGCGCTACCACCTCGCTCCATGTTTGAATATCCTTTCTCGTATACCCTACAACTGTCGGCTTACCCGTTGTCCCGCTGGAAGCATGCAAACGGACAACCTCATTTTGAGATACAGCAAATAAACCAAAGGGATAATTATCCCTAAGGTCGTCCTTTGTTGTAAAAGGCAGGTCTTTCAACTGCTCCGCCGATTTTATATCGCCGGGCTCTATTCCTTTTTCCTGTAATTTTTTCCTGTAAAAAGGCACATTATAATATATGCGTTCTATCATCTGTGCCAAACGACCGCTTTGAAGATGTCTCAGCCTCTCCCTGTCTGCCGTCTCTATATGTTCGTTCCAAATCATTTATAAATAATTAAGCAATTATAACTCTGGCAATTCACTTCTGAACCCAGCTGTCTTTATTAAAAAATGCGACCTTGTTTTGTATTAATCATATAAAAAACGTCGATATTAATAAAATTTTATAAAATATCAGGCCTTTTGAACGAATAATATTCAATCAAAATATTAAAGATTCATGTTTATATTTGAAACTGCCTGATATGCCATGAAGATACCGGTTCAGTTAAGCATTATCAAAAGCTCTCACCGTCAGGGCGATGCACATGTAGTATGTTTAGTATCACTCCGAATAAAGAAAACGTACCGGATATAACCGGATAACCGGATGCATAGATACAATCAATGTTATCAGGCTTAATAATAAAATAACCATACCTGCTATAAGCCATATTATCCAGCTTAATTCAATTTTGTAGGCAAAATTTTCAAGCCAGTTTGAGGATATCAGATAAGATACCGGCACTGATAATACAAAACCCAGAATAATTGTTTTTCCAAACGCGAGACTGAATAATTTGTACAGGTCATGACTTAAAGCGCCGGTTATTTTTCGAGCAAGCACTTTCCTGAACCATTCAGAATGGTAACATATAAAGATCAGTTATTGTACTCATTCTCTCAAATATGCGGCATTACTCCTTTTGAGAAAGTGCCTATAAATGAACTCTTTAGCAAATCTTCAACTTCGGTCCCAATTGGTGATATCCCTAACTTGTTCAGTAACAATCATTTTTAACGGGACACTAGTGAAAATATTTTTAAAATCGAATTCTACCATAGTATGTAAACAAGCTGCCCATAACGCTGCGCTAAACGAATTTCACCCACTTTCGTGAGATTGCTTTACTAAGTTCGCGCTGAGGACAATTCCGCAAGGGGGGATCAAACCGGAGCGAAGCGTAGCCCGGCAAAGCCAATTACGTTTGGCACGAGATGCAGCCGGAATGCTTAGTTATTATATTGCATCATTATTTTAATTTAATATCTCTATTGCTTTTTCAAGTGCTTCATCTTTACCGTTTAGTATATCCTGACGTTTATTTTGAATTACAATATCGGGGGCTAATCCTTTCCCTTCGTAACTTGTTCCGTTGGCATCTAACCATTCGCCAATGCTTATGGAATATCCCCATCCGTTAGGCAATTCGCGATTTATTTGGTTTGAGAACGCTCCCGATGTAGTGTCGCCAACAAATGTAACTTGTGACAAAACTTTCATCGCAAGGCAAAATGTTTCTCTGGCACTAATCGTAAAGCGGTGTGTTAAAACAACAACCGGATTGGTATATTGAAAATCTCCTTCGGGTTTTATTTCCCAATTTTCAAATTCAGTGAAATCGTTCTCACCCGGACCTGATTTTATTCGAGTTCTCATATAAAGAACTTTTTCGCTTGCAAAACACCCGGCAATATATTGTCCGGCAAGGTCTTCTCCTCCATAACCACCTCTCGCATCTATAATAATAGCTTTTGTATCTTGCAGTTCTGATAAAATATTATTCAAAGGTTTTTTAAGATTTCCTGGCATATCGCTAAATCCTTCAATGTGAATATATCCTATATTATCAGGTAAAATACCATAAGTAAAAAACGGGTCTTCAAATTTTGTTTCGGTAAAATAACTGGCTTTCAGTATTTCCAAATCAAAATCGTTGATAGGATCCATTTTCCCCAAAATTCCAGATTGGAAATAAGGTAATCCCGAATCCGTGGTAGGGACAAGAGCAACGTGATTATCGTTAAGTAAAGCCAACATCTGTGTAAGAACAGAATACAATTCTTCGTGGGTGCTGTTCTCGTTAATTTGCGGACGATAAACGGAATAAACAGAATCCCAATCAATATTTTTTACTAAAAATAATCCGTATTTGGCATCATACTCGTTCCAAAGGTTTTCAAAATTATTTACAGGATTATTTTGTATTTCATTGTCAAGTAGTAATTTATCGCACGACAAAAATAAAAATACAAAAAGCAAAATATATAGTTTTTTCATTATAATCATTTTCAAAATATATAAGTTACAGATAAACTATTTGAATAAGCTTTAAGATTGCGGTCAGAGATGTTGCCATAGTTCATCCACATAAATTTATACGATAATCCAACCGTTTTTCTTTCAGAAATTTGGTGAAAATAATTCAATCTGAAATTTATTTTTTGTAAATCATTTAGCGAAGAGACATGAGAACCTGTTTTCAGATATGCCCAAAAATAACTGTCTACAGGCAAACTGGGGTCTAAGGTATAAGGCTGACGAACGAGATATGAAAATACTGGAACGGCTATTTCTGTCTCGATTTTCGATTTTTGTTCGTCAAATATAATCAAACGACAAACTGGTAAAATACTCAGTTGATTAAAAAACCAGGTGTCTGCTCCAAGCCCACTGTAATAAAAATTTTCCTTTACCTGTCCTCCAATAAAAACATTCAGCTTGTTAGTATTCAATTTCCAAAAATAAGAATAAGCTAATCCTGCCTCAACAAAAGAAATTGCAGGATTAATCACATAAACCGATGAATCAGCATCTCCGGTGATTGAAGTGTGCCCGTCAACAACAGCCCTTCTTTGTCCAAAACGTTTCGATTGGTTATTACCCACAGATAGAGAAGTTCCGATGCTCCATATTTTTTGGGATGTTCTTTTTTGAAACCGAAAATCAAGGCAACCGTTATTGGACACATAAATTAAAGGTGATGCATTTTTATCAAGCATCCTGAAATTTTGATACCCGACTTCAATTTGCCATTCTTTTGAAACATTATTATTGCTTTCTTGTCCAAAACATAGAGATGTACTCAAAAAAATAAGGATTATAATTATATTTCTTTTTTTCATTTGTCCGATGAATATATAAATCTTAATCCGTGATATAAACTTTGAAACGGAACGTGTCCTTCATCTTCATAAACTTTCAATTCGCAAACAACATTCTCCCCGGATTTAATCTTTTGGCTAAAATCTGACAGTTGTTTTTTGTTAATTCCATCCGGGTCAAGAAAATCTTTTAGTCCGTGTGTTAAAAATACTTTTGTTGTTTTATCTTGTTTGGCCTTTAAAAAGTCAGTCGTTAAACTATTGAAATAATCTTCGCAATCAAGAAATGCACCACTACATACGATATACGAATCGAAGGAATCGGTACTTGTCAAGAAGTAATACAGTGTGAAAATTGCACTCAAAGATTGTCCACATAATATTTTTTCACCTGTTGTCCTGTAAGAGTTATTGATATGTGGAATTAATTCATCATCAATGAATTTTTTGAAATTTCCAGCACCAGGCTTTGAGTCAAAAAAGCCTGTTTTTGCAGGCATCATATCCCTGTTTCTATCTGTATTTTCAATCATAACTACAATCATTTCGGGTATTAACTCGTCGATGTAGGCTAACCGGTTGATTATTCCAATAGTCTCCGAATATAAGGCTATGTCTCCGTCAAGTCGATAAATGACAGGATAAGACTTATTTGATTCATCATATCCTTCAGGAAGCTTAACTATGATCTTCCTGTTTTCATTTAATGCTGTCGAGTAAATAGAATCTTTAAATCCGAAATTAATCTCCTGACCAGGTAAAACTGTCGTTGACAGGAGCAATAAAGTAAGAAATGCTGTTATTTTCATCATTATTTATCTTTTTGTTAGTTGTTCTGTTAAAATTGCAGGTAACAGTCAGCAGCATAGTGGCCGGCAACGGCGGGTTAGCCGTTATGACGCATGTTTTTACAATTATCCTTTCTTAGTGAACGATTTCCAGTCATGCTGGTGATTGTATTAGTTAAATTTTGGTTTTACAAACTTTAATTGGCTCTAAGTTATAAATTGTTTTAGTCTATTCTGTTTATTATTAGTTTTCTTTACTGGATATTCCAACCAAATATCATCTTCTGTCTCAAAATTGGTTTCGAGCCACTTTCTGCATATTCCTGCGATTTCGGACACTAAATCCCGCTGAAAGCGGACAGTTGTTCCCGTTCAAAACGGACACCTGATCCCGACGAAAACGGACACTTTTCACATCGTTCATTTTCGTTTATTATTTTCTAAAATTAATCATTTTTATATTTCTCTCTTAACGAGTCTCCATCGAGCTCTATTCTATGAGAACTATGCACTAATCTATCAAGGATCGCGTCAGCGATCGTAGGTTCTCCAATAACATCATACCAGCTTTTAACCGGAAGCTGTGATGTAATTATCGTTGACCTTTTACCATGCCGGTCTTCGAGTAACTCAAGCAAGAACAGCCTCTGGTTGTTATCTAATGGTTTAAGCCCGAAGTCATCAAGGATCAACAGGTCCAGTTTCTCTATCCTGTTTATTTCGCTTATATAACTGCCATCTGCCTTAGCCATTTTTAGTTGATCGAACAGTTTTGAGCAGTTACGGTAATATACTTTATATCCCTGCTGACAGGCCTGATGACCCAAAGCAGAAGCCAAAAAGCTTTTACCCAGTCCTGTGTATCCGGATATGATGATGCTTTGTTTTCTTTTGATCCATTCACAGGACGATAAACGCAGCATCTGTACTTTATCCAGTTTTCTTTTAGCGATGTAATCTATTTGTTCCATGCTCGCCTGGTAGCGGAACCTGGCGTTTTTTATTAGTCGATCCAGTCGTCGATTATATCGATCATCCCATTCTGCCTGGACAAGATGAGCAATAACTTCATCTATGGTAAAATCTTTACTCATTCCTGATTCCTGCATTTTCCGATAGACTCTTGAGAACCCGCTCAGTCGCATCTCCTCAAGTTTCTGCATTGTTGCTGTTTGATTCATAATTTTCTGCTATTAAATTTATTATTTGTAATTCTCTTTTCCTCGTATGTTATGATGAAAAGGAAGTTTTATTTCTATTTGGTTTTCCTGTTCTGTTTTGTGAGTGTTATTTTTCAGGCAGTTCTTGATAAACTTGAATGAGATACAGTTGTACTCAACAGCCCTGCTGCATACTATTTCCAGATCTTCCGGTTTATACCCTTTACTTAGGTTCAATACTCCCATGCAAGATTTAAATGCTTGCTGAGGATGTTCTTTGCTGTCCAACAGGAGTCCTATAAAAATCTCTACGGAACCGCCCATCTTTTTGGCCCATTTTACAAAACGATCTGTATTCCAACCATCAACAAACTGATGTTCTGCAGGCATATGACCTTTCTCTGTTGTATAACCATAAGGCCTGCGGTCTCTTTTATGAAGCGCGATACGAACACTATCCTTGTATATCTCAACATTCCTGTTCGTGTAAATGGTTTTGACCTTCTGTCCGGTATATTGATAGGGCACGCTGTAATAATGCTTGTCCTCTCTTAGGTAAACATGGTGGTGAAATTCAACTTTAGACACCTGGTAACGACGGATCTCATATCGCTCTTTGGGTAGTGGTCGCAATTCATTCTTTTCTATTTCATTAAATAACTCTCTTCGACTAATATCCCGGCGCTGGAACGGAGCGTTATTTATCTCTTCAAGCTCTTCCCGGATAGCTTCATTTAACTCTCCCAGGGAAAAGAACGTCTGGTTTCTTAGCTTAGCAAAAATGCGTTGATAGACAATGCGTACCGCATTTTCAACCAAAGATTTATCCTTTGGTTTTAAAGGACGGGTAGGAAGAACAACTGTACCATAATGCCGGGCAAGATCATCATAAGTCTCATTTAATAAGGGTTCATAATTACATGCCTTGTGAACAGCTGACTTCAAATTATCCGGGCATATCCCCCGGGTGACACCTCCATAATAACGCCAGGCATTCTCATTGGCCCAGATCCAGTCTTCAAGCTTCTGACTTTTTACTCCTTCCACATAAATCAACTGACTGGCACCAAGTATCGTAATAAATATTTCTGCCGGTTTGACCTCTCCTGTATCCGGATCAACATAATGCATCTTTTTGCCTGTAAAATCTGCATATGTCAGATCTCCGGCTTTGTGCTCTATATGCATTCCCGCTTTCAGCTTGCTCTCCCACATGCGATAATGATGACAGAACCTGGAGTAACTAAACCCTTCAGGGTTACCTTCCTTGTATTCCTCCCAAAGCAAATAGAGCGTTACGCCAACCCGGGCAAGCTCTTTTTCATAATAAGGGAATTCATTGGATAATTCTTCATAAAGCGGATTGACTATCTTATTTCGCTTTTCAAAGACTTCTGTAAGTTCTATGTCGTTCATTTCCAAAACATCCTGGTAGGTTAACCCGGAACGCTTATATTCTGCCAGGTACTCCCCAACACTGGTTTTGCTGACCTGGGTGGCCTCTGCAATCTGCCGGATGCTAAATCGTAATTCCTGACTAAGTCGTAATATCTCTCTTATCTTTTCCACGTTGGTCCTTTTTCTTGGCATCTGTATTCTCTTGTTGGTTAATAAAGCCAACAGAGATACCGATATCCCGTGGAAAATGAATGATGTGTATGAAAGTGTCCGTTTTCAGCAAGAATCACCGTCCGCTTTCAAAAGGGGCGGCTGTCCGCTTTCCGCAGGAATCCGTGTCCGTTTTCAACAAGAATTGCTGTCCGCTTTCCGCAGGAATCCGTGTCCGCTTTCCGCAAGAATGAGTGTCCGTTTTGCGCGAGAATATGCAACTTTCTCCATTTTTTTTCTATCAATGAAATATTTAGTTGTTAATTCTTTCATTATATTATTCCCTTTTTGAGTTATTGAATTCAGGCGGTCTCTTTTAGCTGACACATAATGAGTGTATTGTGACGTAAAGGATTGCGGGCTTCAAACCTATCAAGTTACCAACCAAAATTGATGCGGGAGATACTGCCCGCTTACCTGTGAAATCCTTATGCACTATACACATTGTTGAACTAAATCCGCCTTCGCGGATAGTCATATTAAAAGTACCCGATTCTTCCTATACTTCGAAATTATTCACAACTAAAATTTCAGATTATGAGAAAGAAATCGGGTTTTACTATTGAGGAACAGGCTATTGCGCTTGTTCCTGAGTTTGAAAATGTTGTTCGTAAGATAGAACAACAGGTTACCTTACGCGGGCAGAGTAAGAGCACCTTACAAAACTACATTCGCCGTATAGCACTTTTCGTGCTTCATTTCGGAAAGCTGCCCGATCAGATCAAAGTTCAGTCCGCTTTTTAATCCCAGGCTTCCATGTTTTATTGTGGCCGGGAAAAGTATACGCAGACGCAAGCAAAAACAGTAAAAATCCTGTAAAAAAACCTCATTAAGTACATATAAAAACCGAGGGGTAATCTGGCAGGCTGGTGTAGTTCAACATGTACTCCTCGCTGGGCCTTGCAGGCCGCTCAGAGTCCTATTTATTACCGCCTGTGCATTCTATCTTTTTGTCAATAAGTCAAATAATTTTTCGTTAATATAATAGTTTCCAGTTCCTAATTTATCTTTACGCAACATACTATCTTTAGCCAATTTATTCAGATAGTTTGCTGCTGTCAGTCTGGAAACTCCCAAATCATTTACTACAAATTCAATCTTTGTGTAAGGATGTTTAAATAAATTATTGAGTAAATCCTGACTGTAAAATTTATAATTATCACGAAGTCGATGTTTATAGTCAAGCATTAATTCCTTAATTTTTAGAATAAGTTCAATTGTTTCCTTTGAAGTCTGCTCAACTCCTTTAATCATGAACAATACCCAATCTTCCCATAAATTTTCGTCTCTGACTTTTTGTAAATAACGATAATAATCAGGTTTGTTTTTAATTATGTAATTGCTCAGATAAAGAATTGGTAATGATTGCAGTTTCTCTAAAATCAAGTATAGTATATTTATTATCCTACCAGTTCTGCCGTTCCCGTCATAAAAGGGATGAATACTTTCAAACTGAAAATGTATTATAGCCATTTTTATCAAAGGGTCGCAATCTTGAATTTCCGAATCATTAATATATCGTTCAAGGTTTGCCATCAATCGAATAATTTCCTCATAATCCTGTGGTGGAATATAAATAGTATCTCCAGTTGTCGCATTTTTCAATGCAGTTCCTGGTAATTTTCTAAATCCAGCTTTATTGTCCTCTAATACTTCTTGTATCTGTAAGATACTTTTATTAGTCAGCAATCCAGTTTTTGTGATTAACTCAAATCCTTTTTTTAATGCTGAAATATAGTTCTGTACTTCTTTAGCCTGCAATGATTTAAACGCATCAAAATTCAATTCAGATTTATACAAATCATCGTGTGTTGTAATTATATTCTCAATCGCCGAACTGTCTTTTGCTTCTTGTAATCCAAGTGTATTAATCAGGATATTTTGATTGGGGATTGTTGATGCAATTCCTTTTAATTCAGCTAATGCAGCATGTGCTGCTGGTAATGCTTTTAGAACTTTCTTAGTTTCTAAATCAACGTTTAGTGGTAGTTCTGTTAATCCCCAAGTATCCATTTGTAAAGTATTTTTAAAAATCTATACAAAGATATGGTCTTTTATAAAGAAAATCCAAAATTCTTTACATTTAAAATTCAATATGTATAAAAATATCATGAATCTATGCCTAAGGTTATCCGGTGGTGCTAATGCAGCGCTAAACGGAGTTCCGCACTGAGGGCGAAGGCTGCCGAGCTTGCTCGAGCAGACTGTAAAGCCCGCAAGGGCGGGATCAAATTGCGTTTAGCGACCATGTTCTGACACGTTTAGGCTCGAAGCCCAGGTAAAGCTGTTTATTATCATAAAGTTACAAAAGCAATTTGGTTTAGCGCTGCATTCAGGCACATTTTCCAAAAGACCGGGAGTGCGTAGCACATAGGGATTTTGGTCAGCTTTAGCTGAATGTGCCTGAACGTTTAGTATAAGAATAGTAGTCGACTGCGTACTACTTTCCTGTCAAACCGAGATGAAGTTGAAGCGGGATACAAGCCTTGAATATACTACTGACTCGGCTATTATTTTTATATATTATTATTGGCAGTTTTTGATTTACCATCCAAAAGCAACAATTTGGTTACTTTCATTGAATTGCAGGTCAAAACATGGGGCTAAATCGACAACTTTTCCATCTTTCGATTCCAAAACAATATCGTAGCTCATATCCCCATATTCTAAAATATGTTTCAATCGATATCCCAAAAACTCTTTCTGCATGTCCTTAATCCACATTTTGAATCTTCGTTCTCTTTCTTTACTAGCGACATATTCGTTGATGAAATCATCAATGTTCTCATCTTCGGTCAAAATTAGTTCTACAAACTGATGTATGATTTCAAGTTGTTTATTTGCAATATCGGTACTACCATGTTTTATACTATTCATTTTGGGTACAATGGGTGTGTAGTCTTCATTAAAAAGTAATTGCTCTATTTCCCATGCTACAATTTGAGTATCGTATCTTAATTCATTGGTCATATATATGATTACAGTGTTTTCTTCTGGCAGTTGTAGGAAATCGGCATAAAAAACACCATTTGAGCCATTGTGTGCAATAATTTTCGTATTTCTATCACTATTCATTATTGTCCATCCGTATGCATAGTGTGAATCTCCTGATTCATTTTCTTTTACGTGGGGAAAAGTAAGTTGCTCAAATGATTTTTTGGAAATAATTTTATTTTCTTTTAAAGCAATGTACCATTTATACAAATCAGAAGGATTGGAAAGTATTCCCCCATTTCCTTTTAAATGCCATGATATTTGATTTGAATCTGCCTTCCATTTTATGAGGTGAGTTCCCCAATCTTCTCCACATTTATAGCCGTGGGCAATTTGAGTTGTATCCCATTTGGGGAAAAGATAACCAGTATGTTTCATACCTGCTTTTTGAAAAAGATGTTCCTGCAAATAGGTCTCATAATCTGTTTGCGCAACTTTTTCAATTATCATAGCTAAAATACTGTAACCCACGTTGGAATAACTAAATTGTTTTCCCGGTTCAAAATCTAATGGTGAATTATAAACTTCGCTTAAAAACTTCTCTTTTGAGATGGGAACGAAATCCACTCCGTAACCCAGATTTCCCACTATTCCTGATGTGTGTGTCAGTAACTGATGAATAGTAATATTTTGTTTGTCTTTCGGCACATTTTCAAAAAAATTGTAAATAGAATCGTTTACCGATAATTTATCTTCTTCTTGTAATTTTAGAATAGCGGTTGCTGTAAACTGTTTTGTTAATGAACCCGTTGTGAAAATGGTTTCTTCAGTTACAGGAAGTTTCTCAGTTTTGTTTCTTAGTCCAACTCCACCAGAGTAGAGTATATCTCCATCTTTGGAGACTAAAACGCTTGCTGAAAGTCCGTTTTTATTACACTCGTCAATATATGATTCAAGTCTGTTTTCCAAAGAGTTCTCTGTGCCGTTTGAGTTGGCTCTGTATTTACAAGAAACACAAAGAGTTAGAATTATTACTATTATTGAAATGTATCTTTTCATTGTCTGTTTATACTGTATTGATAAAATGACAATCCAATTCCTGAATTTATTGAAATTCTATGGATGATTTTTTTATTAAAACCTACTTCAGCACTAAATCCAGGTTTAACCTTATAATCCTCTGTAACTTTAATCGTCGAAGGATTTCCAAAAATATCAGTGAAAATTGATTCATCAACTTTTTCCATTTTTGGTATGAAAGGGTACGTTCCTGACAAATCCAAATAAAACTCTGCTTGTCCAAAAATACTATCTGAAATCAGGAGAATTGAGATTGCAATAAGAAATCTGTTTATCATACATTTTAAGATTAAATTGTTTGCTATGATTGTTTAATGAATTTAATTCCAATTTTTATCTGATCATAATAATTGTATTGATTTATTTTGCAATAACGGAGGAGGCCTCCCTTGTTCTTCACATTTTACATGATCAAATCCAAAGCTGTCAAGGTCAATAACATCAACAAAGGCGTCAACCACACGGACAAATGAATCATCGGCTATTGCATTCTACAGGCTGAACATTAGCATTTGGTTCCTGTTTTCTCCCTGTTTATGTTACTTGTTACGCCTCAATCATATTCTTTCTCGTATTCATCAGACTTGCATTCCGAAAATGTCTATTTACTTCATGAGTCAATTTGTATGGTCTGTTAAATGCTTCCTGAGATAACATAAAATAGTCCGAGAGTTTCCGTATCGTGTCTTTTGAAAGTCCTTTATGATAATTTAGAATTTTAGAAATTGTTCCTTTTGACAGATTCAATATTTCAACTAAATCTTTTGCTCTTAAATCATGCTCTTCCATCATGCCTTTAAGAAGCTCAATCGGGTCAGAATCGTTAAATGTATTATGATCATTATCCCACTTCTCTATCAAAAGAGTAAGCAATTCAATCTCGTCTGTAGTTGATTTATTATCATTAAGAATCAATTCTTCTAAGATGTCGCAGTATTCTTTGTATTGCTCTGCATCTTTTATTACTTTATATTTTAATGTTTCCATTTTCTTTCTAATTACAATTAATAAACATCAATCTCGTACTGTTTTCCCTCGTTGCAAAGTTTTGTGTACTCTGCATGAGTGCCAATCCACTTAATAAACAAATGAACTCTCGTATTACCAAAGTGATATTTACAAATCAACCTAAAATTATTGCCACCAATATTAAACACCACTCTGTCAGAACCTTTGCCAAGAATATCTGCACTATTAAAAGTCAAAATAATCTCATTCGGTTCGTTCCAATCAACTCGTTTTATAATCGACAACCAAATCTCAAAAGACACACGTCCCTTGGCATTTTTTAGGATATAATCCTCAATCGACTGTTTTTTAATCAAATGTACTTTCATATACTTATCCGCAAATATACTGAATAAGTTTCATTGAGGGAAACTTTTTTTTGATGATTATTTTTAGCACAATGGTTTTTTTGCAATTTTGCACAACGAAGCGCTAAACGGAGTTTACTCACTTTCGTTCGTGAGACCGCTTCGCTAAGTTCGCACTGAGGGCGATTGCGGGCATCAAACTTATCACAAACCGTTACAAATTTGAAACGGGCTACCGACCTTGAATTTACTTCTGTTCTGCCTATTTTGTATATACATTTGTTGTGGGTAGTGTATTATATTAATCAATTTCTCTTTTCTAATTCTTTTCTTGTCTTTTATTATAGGACTGAAGTCACTAATTTAAGTAGTAGATTTTGTAATTATCTATTCTTTCATAAATCAAAAACAAATATAAAGTTTTTTGGATGAAGGTGGGTTGACCGAAAGTTATTCTTCAATATCATCATACCCATTTAAAGTAACATATTGAATTTCTTTACTTAATCCACCAAATATTCCATATCCATTATCAACATTGCTAAAAACAGGCCCATGTTCTTTATATCTAAGATCAGAGGGATCCTTAACATTTCTGATGATTTTTGCATGACTTTTATAAAACCAATAAGTTTCTTCTGATAAAACTTCAAGATGCAAATACAGTTTATTAATATCCATAATAACATATTTGCCATAGTCAGAACAATCGATATCTCCTTCTCCTATCATCCAATAATCTACCGCATTGCAAATAAAGGATGTATCCTGTAAGGTTGCCGTTCCAGAAATAGTATGGTTTGTTCCGTTAAAGCCTTCATCAGAGAATAATAGCCCCCCATAAACATATTTTTCCTGGTCTGGAATACTGCTGCTCAAAACATCACCATTCATGTACGAAAGCACCTCGTTGCTCTCAATTCCCTTTTCCTTCAGGTAGATTTTCATATAAAACCGCAGAAAATAATAATTTTTAGTTTTAGGATCATTGATCTTGAAACTGTATCGATACCTCCGTGGAAAATTAAAGTCACCTCCCCATTTAACAAGTTTGGCTTCATACTCTGATATTTCAGCTGGTTTGGGAATTGTTGTATTAGCTTTAGATTCACCCAAAACAGGATCGTTTACTGAAATTTTATACTCCTGATTAATTTCAGGGATAAAGTTGGCACTATACTTTCCTACAATATCATTTGCAGACTTATTATACACTAAGTTCTCAATAAAAACATCATTTTTAAAAATAGAAACACTAGCATTCTCCAACTCATCAACCTGAACAATACCATCAGGGGCAAAACTACTTGTAATAGTAACCGATAGTGTATCCATGTTGTTTATTAAACCATTCACAACAATTTTATCGGTTCCATTTTCAATATCAATTATTAATTCCTTATAACAAGATGTATGGGTTAGTATTATAATTATGATCAATGCTTTTGTATATATGTTATTCATTATATAGACTTTTATGATTCTTATTAAAATTTTAAAGTATAAGTAAAGGTGGGCATTAAGGGGAACATAGTAATGGTTTCGAATTTGAATTTTTTACTTTCATTATTTAATTCCTCAGTAGCCATAGGAATATAGTAAGTTGGATTATACCTGTTGTATACATTAGTCAAACCAAAGACTAACTCCCTTTCATTGTTTCTTTTGGTAAGTTTCTTCCAAGTTGCTGTTATGTCTAAACGGTGATAGTCGGGCAATTTATAATTGTTAACCGCGCCAAATCCATCTGTCCTGCCTGTAGTCCGAAATGTGGCATCAACATCATTGGGAGTCACAAATTCTATCCAATTATAAGTATGTCCATTGTAATACGGATTTATATAAGATGCTGTAGGTGTAGAAATTCTCATTCCTGTAGAGTAGACCCAGTTAAGATTAATATTCCATTTTTCTGAAATACTATAAGTACTTGTAAAGGAAATGTCATGTCTTCTGTCAAACTTGTATGGGAAAGCTTCTCCATTGTTAATTTCACTAAAAATACGATTTGTCCATGAAAGCGTGTACCCAATCCACCCAGTTAAATTCCCCTTATTTTTCCTTAGCAGAATTTCTGTCCCATACGATTCTCCTTCTCCCACAGCAACTTTTTGTTCCCATGATACATCAGGGTCCATAAATTGATAACCATTTTTATATCGAATAATATTTTTCATTTTTTTGTAATAGCCCTCAACTTCCAATTGGTACTTTCTTTTTGGGAACCATGCCAATCCAAGCGAAAACAATTCAGCCTTTTGAGGCTTTATGTATTGGGTTGCAGGCACCCACAAATCAGAAGATTGGGTTAAACTTGATTCAGCCAACAAATGTAAAAACTGCGCCATTTGTGAGTATCCACCTTTAATTGACAGTTTTTTTAATAGTTGAACCCTAATACTAAACCTGGGTTGAAGAGAGGTATAGTTTTCTCCACCAACAAAAAAACTTGTTGCATATAAGCCACCGTTCATTCTAAGGAATGAGTTTACTTCCAGATCATCCTCAATATAGAGGTACAACTCTTGTGCATCAATGTTATTTGCATTGTCCTGGGATTCCTTTTCACCTTCATCGGATTCATAATAAAAATACTTCACATTAGGTTGGAAAAAATGAGTTATCCCACCTAGGCCAAACCTTAGGCTCTGCTTATTACTAATTATGTACTGATAATCCTGCTTTAAACAAAAATCATGTATTCTTGAATACTCCTTATCAATACTAACTAAATCTTTTACCACTGATTGATCCTCGCTATCAACTTCGTTTTTGTCAAGAAAATAATAGTTATAGCCCGTATAATATGCAGTTGAATTTGAAAAAAGTTTATCAGAAAACAAGTGGTTCCACCGAAGGGCAACAATTCCATTACCCCAACCCTCATTGTGTTTCGTTTTATCTTTATATATGGCGTGTGATCCTCCTTCAATGCTGGTATTGTATAATATATCCCTGCTCCAATATGCGCTTAAATACATCCGGTTTTTATTTGAAAACCTATAATTTGCTTTAAAATTCACATCTGTAAAGTTGTAACCAGTGCATGTTTTTGAATTGTCCAAATTTTTAAGCATTGCATATGCCGGAACCAATAATAAATCCAAATAGGTTCTCCGTACAGATAAAAATATTGCACTTGTATCTTTTTTTATTGGGCCACTTAATGAGGCCTTGCTGGAAAGCAAACCTATTGAGACCCTTTTATCCCAATCCTGATTATTGCCATCGTTCATTGAAACATCAACAACTGATGAAAGCCGGCCTCCATATCTGGCAGGAAATGCACCTTTTATTATTTCAACATTATTAATGGCATCTGCACTAAATGTTGATAAATAACCCCACAGATGAAAAGGATTATAAAGGGGAACTCCATCAAGCAGGATTAAGTTTTGATCTGAGCCACCACCTCTAACATAAAAACCTGCTGAACCATCAGTACCTTGTTTTACACCTGGTAGTAATGTTATGGCTTTAAGCATGTCTGCCTCACCAGCTAATGAAGGGATAGATTGAATATTTTTTGCCGCAACTTTAGCTATACCCATTGATGAAAATGTAACAAAATCATCATCCTTATCAGCTTTGATTACAACTTCTTCCATTGTTTTTGTTTCAGGCTCTAAAAAAACTGTAACTATAGCATCATCAGCAAAAAAAAGTTCCTGTGAATAATAACCAAGGAATGATATTTTTAACAAATATTCGCCCGAAGGCATTGTAAGGGAAAAAAAGCCAAATTGATTGCTAATAGTTCCTTTATAACTAGTATTGTCATAAACTGTTGCACCAATCAAAACCTCACCGGAAGTTTTGTCATATATATAACCATGAACTGTTTGTTTCGAATTTGAGTTTTTGGATTTATAAATGGCAATTTTTCCTCCAATTACTTTATACTCTAACGAGGTGTTTTTAAGTAAATTATCTAAGATTTCTTTAATGGTTTTATTTTGAAAACTTCCATTAACCTTTAGGTTTAATTGATCCAAATCGCTGTATGCAAATTCGATACTACTTTGTTTTTCAATTTTTGTTAAAGCTTCTTTTATTATAATATTTTTAAAATCAATGCTTATTTTCTTGTTTAAAATATTTTCTTGTGAGAAGGCCTTTAAAGTAAAAACTGATAAGATGATCATTATTCCGATACACCTAAATCTAATAAATTTCATATCCATATTCATTTTCAATGATTTTAATATTGCAGGTCAATTCTAAAATTTCAATAATGTCTGCTAAGTCAGCTTGATCAAAGCTGGCCGAGAATTGACATTTGACTTGTTGATTTTTTATAATTATTTGTTTTTCATAAAAAGAATTTAAATCAGTTATTATTTCTTGTATTGGGGTATCTTCAAATATAAATTTCCCGGTTTTCCATGAAATATAATTTGGATTCGAATTTTCAGTTTTTTCAATATTATTTTGGGTAACAGTAGCTGCATAATTTGGTGCAATATTTATGCTTAAACTGCTATAAACCGATTTTACATTCACTTTCCCTGTAGTAACTGCAACTTTTGTTTGGATTGTATCAGTATTTACATTGAATGAAGTCCCTAAAACTGTAATTTCAGAGTGTTCAGTTTCTATAATAAATGGCTTTTCCGGATTTCTGGCAATTTCAAAAAATGCTTCGCCTGTTAGGCTTACTTTACAAATTTTCCTATTAAACTTTTCAGGGTAACTAAACTTTGCATTTTTGTTTAACCATATTTTCGATCCATCACTTAAAATAATTACATCACTTTTGTTAATCTTGTCTGTTTGAACAATTACTTCATTATCTGTAATTCTTTTGCTTATATAAAAAACTGAAAGCGAGACAGCAATTAAAATAGCTGCGGCAGCTGAAATTCTTTTCAGTTTTGTATAGATTGGTATTGTTTTTACTTGATTTTGTTTTACTTGCCCGAGTACTTTTTCCCATGCTCTATTTGAATCAAAATCTTTAAGTTCTATATCGGTATTGCTCCACCATAAATGGTATAGCATTTTATATTCTTGCGGATTGTCATTTATAAACTTTTCAATCTGCTTTTCTTCGCTTTCCGAGGTTTGTTGAAGAAAATGTTTCTTAAGTATTTGATATATATTTTCCATCATTAAAATTTTAATTTCAACCATATGTCGAAAAAATTTTAATGCACCCCTACTGGTTAATTTTTTTTTACGAAACTATAAATATAATAGGAGTAATGGATTGCCTTTAAGCAAGTCTTTCATTTTACGAATTGCCCTGCTCATTTGATTTTCAACAGTTTTAACTGATATGTTCAGTTCCGCTGCAATTTCTTTATAGGTAAGTTTACTTTCTCTGCTTAATAAAAAAACTTCTTGTGTTTTTGGAGGCAACTTGGCAGCATAATAGTGGAAAAGAGGCTCAATATCTTCCTCGGTAATTTCATGTCTGTCAGTATAGAAAATATCAATATTTTCGTGTAATGGTGTATTCCTGGTTTTTTCCAGGATACGCAAGTGGTCAATACATTTAAATTTGGTACTACGAAGCAGATAGCGCTCAATATTTTCTATATTGGCTAATTTGTCTTTTTCATATAGTTGTATAAATAAACTTTGCACAATATCCTCTGCAGCAACAACATCATTAATTATTTTTGCTGCATAATTACATAATGGTGTATAATGTTTATGGAATATTTTTTCAAGATAAATCCTGTTCGACATAAATGCCCTTTTAATAGGTGAATTAAATTAATGAAAACATAAAAACTATAAGGTTGCATTTAGTTGTAAAGTGTAACTCAAAATCTTCAGTAATTTCTCTGACTGCCTCCAAATTGACAAAATCATCATTTACATTACCATCACCATCTGGCAAATTTTGTCCCAAGTCTATAAAAATTCGGGACTTCTCAATTGCAATTTCAGTTATACAACCACCAATTTGGTCAATACCTCGATGGATAGAAATTTTCATTGGAGTTTGTAATTGCTATCGTTTACAACTATTAGTTTATGTCGATTTCCAAGTTCTTTTGAAAAATTCTGAATTTGCGAATCATTGTCAGGATGAAAAACGAAGACTAATTCAGGGGCTTGTTGACTGTAAGAATCAGAGAAATTTAAACCTATTAGGATACCTAATTCCGTCTTATCATCAATAATATTTTTAACGTCTTGAATTAGATTTAGTCTAAATGTGTCGGAATTTTTTCCGAAAAGGTAATTTTCAAAATCACTTATATGCTCATCTATTCCTGATTTTCCTTTAGTTGCGCCCATTCCTTTTTTTACCTCAAAAAAGACTATTTTATTAGTCTCTCTTTCAATGCCTAATAAATCAAATACACCACGTTTTTCCCGGTCTTTTTTTTCTATTTGATTTTGCTCAAAGGCATATTCCATATCAAGAATAACATACCTGCTAATATTGTCTTGATTAAATTTTGCAATATTCTGTTGTGTGTCAAATTCGGCTCTCTGTTTATTGTCATTGAGCCAATTGTCAATTGACTGTTTTATTTGTTTAAAATACTCTTTCGGATTAGTAACTGCTAATTTTGTGGGTGGAACATTGCCATATTTTGGGTCAACTTTCAATTTCTTAATTTCTAAAGCTTTTCCTTTTCGATAATAAACAAATGCATCACCTTTCTGTCTGACTTCTAAACGCAATTCATCATCAGATTTGATATAGTTTAATAAAGGCAATAAATCACCTTTTGTCATTCTATCTATAAATTTATTATCAATTTTTCTCATTGTGTTCGTGTGTTTTTCCCAATGTTTGTTAAAGCACATGTTACAAAGTTATAGTCACATGCTTTACACTAAATTAGTGCTTAGCCTTATTGGTTTTTCTTTGTCTCTAATATCTTTTTCGTTAAAGTAACCTAAAAATACGTTTCTGTAAAACACTTTCCAAATACCGTTTCCAACCTCCTCTGTCCCAATATGTTTATCCATCAGACTAGCAGATATATAAACCCACCAATAAGCTCCCCAGCGTATCGAACCATTTTTAGTTACTTTGAGAACCTTCATGTTACTTGGGTAGTCCCAAGATCTTATTCGCTCTGGGAAAAGTCTGTCTGAACGTTTATGTATCTTGGCTGGTGTTTCCATGCCTAAGGCTTCATGTGGCCGAACCTGATTATATTCCCTTACAAAGCTATTCAGTTTGCATTGCTGAGATTTTAAATCAAAGCTTGAAGGTGAGGCACATGAAGCCTTTAGGTCGCGATGCATCCGCTCATGCCTGCCATTCTGTTCAGGATGTGCCGGGTCCGAATACACCGGCAATATTCCTAAATCAATGAACCAATAGGACAGCCTTGTAAAGCGTTGAATAGCTGCTACTGCACCAAATGGGGCACCATTGTCCGTATGTATCTGTTTGGGCATACCATACTTTCTAAATACCCTGGTAAACTCTTCTTTTACGGGTTTAAACTTTTCACTATAATGACCTTTTGCTGTAAACAAATACCTGCTCTTTGAATCAGCTATTGTTAAAGCGTGACAGTACTTCTTATTGCCCATCAAAAATTTACCTTTATAATCAACACTCCAGACCTCGTTGCACTCTTTGGGGTCATAGATAGGATGTATGGGTTTAACTCTCCTTAAACGCTTCTGAGGGCATACTAATCCATTTCTAAGTAAAATATTGTGAACAGTTAAAATGGTTGGGATTTCAGATGCATCAAAATCGTTATATAATAGCTTATGTAGCTTTTTGGCTCCCCAATGCTTGTATTCTCCTTTGAGTTCTACAACTTTATCCTCAATTTCTTTTTTCGTCTTGTTTGGGTGACTTCTTGGTGCTTTGGACTTTTCCAGCAGTCCTTCTATTCCAAAATTTTCATAGTTGCGAATTAGTCTGTAGGCCGTAGGACGTGAGATTTCGAAGGCTTGACATAATTCCGTGATGGTATACCTTCCAGTATTCCATTCACAAATAAATTCAACTTTTTGTTCCATAGCTGTTGTGTCTTTCCAAGGCATAGTAATCTGATTTTTTAATCAAATTACAACTTTAAAAAGTGTAAACTATGTCCCTATAACTTTGTAAAGGATGTCCCTATATCGTACCGTTTGACCGCCAACGGTTAGTGTAAGAATAGTAGGCGATTGCGGGCTTCAAACTTATCAAACCGTTACAAATTTGAAGCGGGCTACAAGCCTTGAATTTACTACCATCACGCCTATTTTGTATTTTGTTAGCCGTTCGCCTTTTATTTTTCAATTTCCCCTTTATAAACCTTAAATCAATATCACTACGCTGAGAATATCTACACCAACATTCGATATACAGTGAATCTGCTTCTACTTTTTTATAAGGATTGAAAGAATAGTATATTTTGCAATATTCAGAAGGGTTTTGTGACATCATCTTTTTTTCAAAAGAACTGTTGAGTTTTTCATATTGTGATTCTATATTTTTTAAACAGTTTTCGTAGTTCTTTGATTTCATGGAATTATTCATTTATTTCAATTCTTCCAGTTTATATTTCTCAATAAAACCGGCATCTACCCAGTAAATATCTCCACCACGATTGAAAAAAAAATATTTACCATCCGGAGATATCACCGGCGCAGATTCTGATTGAGAAGTGTTTATTCTTTTGCCAAGATTTATTGGTTTACTCCAAACTCCGTCTTCACTGATAAAACTTACAAAAAGGTCAAGTTTGCCAAATCCCGGACTGTCTGAAGAAAATATTACATAACTGTTGTCTTGTGCAAAAAAGCATTCGGTTGATTTTATTTGTGTATCTAATTCTATTGGTTCTGAGTATTTCCCTTTCTCGAAGGTCGATTTTGCAATGTGCTTATATTTAGATGAATTAAAGTAAATAGCTCCGCTCTTATCAATATAATTTATACAATATCCTTTATTTGCTTCAGTATTAATTGGATATGGTTCTCCCCAATTTTCATTTTCCCTTTCTGTAACCCACAAGTTAAAAATGTAACTTGCCGATCTTTTATTCCAGGAAACCGGTAAAGGCCGGTTTGAATTAAAAAAGAGTTTCTTTCCATCTAAAGATATTGCCGGATATTCATCCATATAACTTCCACAAAAAGATGTTGCTTTCGGATTTGTCCATCCGCTATCAGTTTGTCGGGTAAACAAAATTTGACGTATTTCACTACCCATTCCTACACCTTGGGTAAAATAGATTTCTTTCCCATCGGGTGTAAAAGCGATTTTAAACTCAAAATTATCTTTGGTGGAAACAATCCCGGGAGCAAATATTTTCGGACTTAAGCCCGGAGGTACCTCACCTAAATAATTTGACTTTGCTTCTTTTTGATCTGCCGCTTGCTTTTCTACTGGTTTGGTTTGTTTTATACCCGAATTGTTGTTTTCATTATTTTGCGGCCTACAGGAAGTAATAACGAAAACTGCTGACACAAAAGAAATAATATGTATTACCCTCATAGTTTTATCTTTAATTAATAATTTTCACTTGAAGCCAATCCTCTAAAGCTTCATAGATTAATTGTTTTTCATCGACGGGAAAATCCTCAATATTAAATTGATGTGCTTTATCCTTGAGTATAAGTTTGATTGCGTTTGTTTTTCCGGCTAATTCAACGGCACATGATGTCCATATATCAAATTCACCATAGAGGTAAATTATATTATTGCCCTCATTTTTTAGAAACTCTGACACCTGAACCATAGCCTCTTTGCTAAAAATAGCATTTTGAGCATCTTTCGGGACATAAAATAAAAAACAAGGTTCCCCTGCATAATCTACAAGATCCGACAAATGATGGCGCTGATAGTCAAAATATCCGAGTTCGGTATATTGCTGGTAATATAATGCAGCATTAGATTTTATTTGAGCCGTACTCAGACTTAAAAAGGAGTTAACCTTATTAAGAAAATTGAATATATCATTTACAGTTGCATCTTGGTTAGGAATTTGCTCAATCTTGTGATTCCCTGACCAAAATGAATATGGAAATTCCAAAACAGCTTGCACAAACACATCTTCAAAACTGTATGAGTATGTAAGTTTTTGATTTTCTGAAAATGATTTTAAGAGTGGCAGTATTTCATTTTTATGTTCCAGACAAGTTCTTTGGAATTGCTGAATTCTATTATGGCTTTCTTCATCTCCTACCGAATTTAGAAATTTCTCAATTCTTGGATCTGTAGGCCCGATCATAATTGGAGAAACATAAGTTAATGTTGCATTTACATCATCCGGGTAAAAAGCTCTGTGAAACAGGGCAGCCATGCCCCCTTTGCTTCTTCCTGATGATATCCACTTTCCCGGATATATCTTTTTAAATATTTCGACAATCCTATGATGATCCGAAGCTGCCTGCCAGGATGTAAGGTATTTCCAATCGAGTGGTTTTGGTTTTGACGATTCAAAATACCGGTGTTCAACAAGTATCTGGTTAGCGTTTAATATTTTTGCAACCTCTCTTTCCTTATGCCAGGGCACACCATATCCATCTGTTTCCAATACAACAAGTTTTGAATAATCACGGTGAGATACAAATATCCGCTGCATAAATTTTGCACCATTAGGATTTTTATGATCCACCGGTTGAGCAAATGCAATTTCATATCCTTCTTTAAATCCCGGAAGCGGTTCAAGCTTTTTTACATAAATACCTTTTAGTTTTTTTAGTCTTGAATATAAATCATCGGCAGACGGTTTTGCATCTGTTTTTAAGAACCCCCAAATACCAATAATGAGAAAAAGTAATATTAGTTTAGTTTTCATAACTATTCCTATTTTGTTACTTTATAATCTTAGTTTTTAATTATCCATTTTTGTTTCTTTTATACAATATAACCGGCAACTGATGTTGAAACTAACAAATTAGGTTGAATACGATATTCTTTCCCCTCAAGAATTTTCATTATCTCATCACGAATAAGATTTAAATTAGTATGGCCGGTATTATTCAGCACAAGAATAAATTCACGAGCTTCATCTCCACTTGTGTACATTTGTAATTCTGCTTTTTCAGACATTGTTAAAGGCTTTATTGTCTTTGTAATAATCCTTTATTTTTAACATCCTTTGGAATGTCTATTTCTTCTCTCAAATTACTTTTAGGGTAATGAGCAGATTCATCAACTGATATCGAAGCAAGAAATAGAATTGATAAATCCAAATTACGGTGAATTGGCAATTCTTCACTTTGACGACTCCATTTCTCATCAGTATGTCGCCAGACTTTAAGTGAAATTTGATTGTTATCATATTGTGCCTTTCCAATAGAAAGGGCTTTTACATCTGTATGATTTGCATATAAAGCGTCTATTTTATCATAATCGTTAACTGATACGATTGGTTGATGTTGTATATGTTTCGGTGACTTCATTATCTCTGTTTTATATTGTTTATTTTATGCACTACCGTTTTTTAAGGTGACGGCTAACGCTGCGCTAAACGAAGTTCCGCACTGAGGGCGATTCCACAAGAGCTTGCTCTTAGCGGAAGTAAAGCCCGCAAGGGCGGAGCCAAATTGCGTTTAGGCACGTTTTGGCTCGATGCCCGGATAAAGCTGTTTATTATCATAAAGTTACGAAAGCAATTTGGTTTAGCGCAGCGTTGGGTTTAGTTGTTCCTTATATTCGATACAAATTCAACATCATATCTTGAAGAGATTTCCTGCAAGTCTCGATTGGTTTTTCCTAATAAATACTTGTCAAAAAATGCTAATATCATTGCATTCATAAACTCAATAGGGATCGCAGCATCTACAGTTCCAACCATTATATTTATTTGCGTTGGATAAAGTGCGTAATCTGTAAAATTATAGTGGTCAGAATTCCTAACTGCTACGGAATAACAATCTTTATTGGACTTATTTACAAACAGATTTCCATATCCTAAATATCTTTGGCTATTGATGAATAAATAAGGAGTATTTATCAAAGTGTCAATTGCCAAACCATAAATTCCACCATCAATGTTAACCCCTGCTTTAACCTTACTATTTCGAATGCATACTTCATTTGCAGCAATGCCTCCCATAGACATGCCAAAAATTCCAATCTGATCTAGGTTAAGTCTTGCCTTTAAGATTGTATTCGAGTTATTAATTTCAGTCAAGTTATTTATAAAAAACTCGAAATCCTCAGCCCAATATTTTGGACTTTCCTTTAGTAATGTTGGCATTAGATTACTGGTTTTTACAAATATGTTAAGACGTTCATTATCTGAGTTTTTATTAAACATTTCGTTATAAACCTCCATTGCTTCAGGATTCTGTTGTTCGTTCATTATCTTAATGAATCTTTCGCTGTTGCTGTCCATAGCAACAACTTGTCCATCAGGGTAGAACGAAAATTTTGATTCAAAATCATGTCCTAGGCTAAAGACAACATATCCATGACTTGACAATTCTTCCATAAGTATTGTATTCTGAGAGAAATGTTCTCCCCAACCATGCGAGAAGATTAAGACTGGATATGTTTTTTCTACATTTGAAATTGGCACTCTTTTGCATGAGTTTGTTAATAAATTTCTAAAATTTTCTGGAAAATTGAAATTGTTAATTGCAAAGTCAACATTCTCTAAATATGGACTATAGTCTGTTTTTTCGTCAGCAGGATACCAAACTTTAACTGTTATATTACGGTTGGTACTTTTAGTATTATCAAATAGTTCTTTTCTTGATTTATCAGTAAAGCTCAGGTGATCCACACCTACCAAATATTTACCTTTTGGTTTTGGCAACTGGTTATTTTGTCCATTACATGATAATAATGTAAATGAACTTATTAGTGTTAATATCAATAATCTAAATGTTTTCATATGAATTCGTGTTTATTTTCAATTAAACCCAATCGAGTATAACAAGATACGAAATATATCGTATCTCCACCCCCTCACACCACCGTACGTACCGGCCGGTATACGGCGGTTCGCTAAACATGGCTGAAACGTTCGTAAATGTTTGCGGTTGGAAGAAAACCTCGCTTTTGTAAGCGGTCATTCGTCAACGTAGTTTGGAGTATGGGACTTTGCACTACATGCCAGCCACCTTTACGGGTTAATCCCCATTTGATGGCAAGCCATTCCGGCAAGCCTAGTTTGATAAGGTTTCTGATTCTGGTTCTTATCCGTTTCCAACTTTTCCAAATACAATATCGTAGGCGACTACCCAAAAGACGGTCTAATCCTATTAATCTTGTTTTGATATTTGCATAGCGGAAATAACCAATCCAACCTCTGCAATAATCTTTTAGTTTTGCTACCCTTTCATCATAAGAAAAAGGGTGACTTTTCTTTGTTATTGCTTTGCAGTTCCTTATGAACTTTTCCCAGTTGCTTTCTGTTACCTTTAATCCAAACTTTTGGCTTCGCATTCTATAGATGCCATAACCCAATAGTTCCATATGCCACACATAACGAACAGCGCTTTTCTCTTTGTTGATTTTAAGTTTTAACTTGTCTTCTACGAATCTGCTAATGGATTTCATAACCCGCTTGGCTGATCGTTTTGTCTTGACATAGATACTAAGTCGAGTCAGCCCGGGGAACTTCCCCCCGAGCTGCTCACAGAACCGGACTTGAACCTCTCAGCTCATCCGGCTCCTATTGTCCAGCCGCAGGCTTAATGCCCCATTTCCAATGGTAGAAGAGCAAAGGTTCTCGGTTCGCAATTTTACCCAACCAAAACATCGCTCTTCTTTTGTGGCCTCTAAGCCTTTTGTATTTCCTTGTAGCCCACCTTGCTAAAATACGATTCAGATGCTGGAAGACACAGTACAGTTCTGGTTTGTAGTATCTACCATAGTAGTTGATCCAACCTCTAAGCATTGGATTTATCATGCGTGATATATCCAGGAGTGTTTTATCACTCCGCAAATGTATCTTCCAACTACGTAATACCTGACGCATCTCTTTCTTTGCCCGATTGCTAACTGCTGGCAGGAAGTTGACAAAGTACTTACCCCAACGATTCTTTGACCTGCGACTACGAAAGGTATATCCCAGAAAATCAAATTTCGTGATCGGGTAATTCCCTTTTCTGTCATCGTCCTTACAGTAAACAATTTTCGTCTTTCCCGGATGTAATTCTAATCCACAATCCGAAAACCTCTTCTCTAATGCATCTCTCAGTGCCTGTGCTTCTTTCTCTGTCCTGCAATGCACCACACTATCGTCTGCATACCTTTCAAATGGATTCTGGAGATTGTTAATCCTCAGCCATTCATCCATGCAATAGTGTAAATAAAGGTTTGCCAGAAGTGGGCTTATAACACCTCCTTGTGGCGTACCCTTATCCCGGCTTACAAGTTCGCCTTCTCTGGTTTGCATCGGCGCTTTCAACCAGCGCTCAACGTACAGTAAAACCCACTTGTTATCCGTGTGCCTTTGCAGTGCCCGCATTAGCAGATCATGTCTCAGACTGTCAAAGAAGCCTTTAATATCCACATCCAACACCCAGTTATACCGCCAACATCTTTCTCTCGCTTTTCCAACTGCATCTAGTGCTGACTTCCCAGGACGGTACCCATAGGAGTCCGGATGAAAATAAGGCTCAATTAATGGTTCCAGCACGATCTTTACTGCCATTTGTGCTGCTCTATCTCCCGCCGTGGGTATGCCCGGTGGACGAACTCCTCCATCTCTTTTCCCAATTTCTACCAATTTCACCGGTGGTGGGAAATAACTCCCTGATGACATCCTGTTCCATAATTTGTAAAGATTGTTTCTCAAATCCTTTTTAAATTCTTCAATAGATACATCATCTACACCAGCAGAACCTTTGTTCGCTCTCACCTTTTTATAGGCTTCCCAGACAACTTCCTTTGAAATACTAAACGGTTTCGTTTTACTCATTAAGTTCCTCCTAAATCTCTTTAGTTGACTCATTCATGAAACAAGACAATACAACCCCTTCACTCCACTTCCATTACAGAAGTTTCTTCATTACTACAGGTTGTTCCGCCCCTGTGCCCTGCATTGGTACTCTTATTCTCATGGTTCTTCCATTTGAATTTCTCCCTTAGCATCAGGACGACAGGTTCCCAAGTTCCGCACACAAGCCTGTATTAAGTTCATGCCACCTCCATGCCGGATGCCACATAAGCAGTAATCAGGTATCCCTCATGCTTATCCCAGGTTAACGACTACCCCTTGGTTTTGACATCATTCCTACGCTTTCGACACTTCTTCAGTAGTTCACTTGCGTTCATCTCCTTAATACTTACCTGATCCCTTAATTGGAACCTTTTCCTTGTCGCTCACCACATCAACTCTTAATTGATGCAGCACAAGGTGGTTTGGAGCCTGTGCCTGAACACCGGCTCCGAGGGGCCATCCCTCATCTTGTGTGCAGCTCCGCTGAACAGAATGGCCACTGTTCGCGTTCCTGGCGCACAATCATCTGCATACCGTACAAAACGGTGATTCCTCTTTTCCAATTCCTTGTCCGGTTCATTTAGTAAAATATTCGACAACAAAGGACTTAACGGACTTCCCTGGGGTGTTCCCTCTGTCCGTTTTGATGTTAATCCATCGAGTAAAATCCCTGTTTGTAAATATCTTCTTATCAAGCTAAGCAGGGTTTTGTCGTGGACATCTTTTGCCAATAAACTCATTAAGTAATCATGGCTTACCCTATCAAAGAATTTTGATAAGTCAATGTCTACTACATAACGCGATCCGGTATTGGCATATTCCAATGCCCGTTTGATTGCGTGATGAGCACTCTTCCCTTTTCGGAATCCATAACTGAATACCGAAAATTCAGGATCAAAGATTTCATTTAATACCTGCTGAATAGCTTGTTGAATTAAACGGTCCAGAACCGTTGGTATACCAAGTAAGCGTTTCCATCCTTTGGGCTTATCGATCTCGACTCCTTTTACTGGTTGTGGTCGATAAGTCCCATCCAGAATTGAAGTCTTGATAATAGACCAGTGTGCTTTCAGGTATGGTTTCAATTCAGAAACTTCCATCCCGTCAACTCCTGCACAGCCTTTGTTTCCGATCACCCGGTCGTAGGCTGATTTCATATTATCGTTACTTACAATTCTCTCTAACATTTACTATTCCCCTTGCTGCTTTTCCCAGAATCAATGCCTTCGAATGCCAGGATACTACCATTAACACATCCGATGAATTGGAATACAAGTCCAAGCGTTTAACGTTCAGCCCTTCATTCTCCCGTGAGTACTCCGAATTTCCCATGGCTATTGCTTTAGGTTCGGCTCATTTTCCCGAAAACTACTATGACTTCTGCTGACTTCTCTTCATAACCATCGCGTGGTTGATGAGATCTCCCCGGGTAATGACATTAACTTTCATCCTATCCCTGTCGCATCTACGTAGTCTGCTATGTGGTAAAGAATGTGGACTTCGATGTGACGTGCCATCTCATCCTCAACAAACACCCGCCTTAATATACGATTCTTGTTCATCAGTACAGGATTTTGCAGTCAGGCTTCCTTCATGCGGCACCTCACGATGCAACACTTGCCTCTTGCTAGCAGTTCAGTTTACCTCTGCCTGATCGGGATTTGCACCCTATAGTTAATGCCCATGCCGGGCGCACACGTTAAAGTATATGGCAAGTAGGCGATTGCGGGCTTCGAACCTATCAAATCGAGATGAAGTTGAAGCGGGTTACAACTGTTGAATTTACTACTATCCCGCCTATTTTGTATATACATTGTTGGGCGTATGTGCTTTATTTACTGTTTAAATTCTTTGGATTCATCTTGTAAATCTTTGTCCCACTTTTCTTTTGCAAGTTCAGACCATATTTCAATTAGATTGTTTTCAGGGTCACGAAAATGAACGGCTCTCATTCCCCAACCAGTCATATCGGTTGGTTCGTTGATAAATTCAACTCCTTTATCTGACAACTCTTTAAAAGTTTCATCAACACTATCAACTTTCAAGATTATAGCTATTTTCTCTCGGTTATCAACTGGCAATGATTTTTCAGAATTTCCAATTGCATTTGCCATTAAATCGGATTTAAAAATTGATAATCCCATTTCACTTGATTTTAATCCAATATCAAAGCTGGCATAATCTCCGCCAATTTTGCCCCAAGTTACTTTTAAACCAAGTTGCTCAGAGTAAAACTTAAAACATTTGTCGAAATCGTTGACTAATAGTCGAATGTTACTTAATTCCATAATTTTTAATTTAAATGATTATTCGACAAAGCTACATTCGGTCAAAATCATAATATTGTATAAATCGGTCATTATTGTTTAAGTCCAGTTTTTCAGGTGTCATTCCAGTGAATTGTTTTATTTCTCTAATGTAATGAGATTGGTCGTAATAACGAAAATAATCCGATTTGTTGTGTTTTACATTTCGTAAACTCTTTTTGAATCGGACAATTTTTGAATAATCTTTAATTCCAATTCCTATCATATTGTTTACCAATCTGTGTAGTTGTCGTGAACTCAATCCGATAGTTTTGGAAATTTCGTCAACTGTAATATTTCCAACTGAAGTATCAATTAGCTCAAAACACTTTTTTAAACGCCTGTCAGATATATTATTTGGAATAAGTTGTAAAAACTGCTTGTCTAAATGATTTACAAGAATTTCAGGAAATCCATTTAAGCTATCAATTAAGATTTGTTCGTTTAAATCGAAATCTCTCAGCAGTACATTCTGAGAATCATCGAGTGTTTCTTTTATGTTGAATTTGAATAATCCACCAATTGATAGAGGTTTAAAACGAATCCCAAATACTTCTGTGTTCTCGGAGTAGCTTATCGAAATCGATTTGCTCCAAATTCCAGTTAATCGGGTGCTAACTATCCGATTTTCCTTAATGACTACTAATAAATCAAAATATCCATCAGGCAGAATATCAAACGGTTTTATAGAATTAGTCCGAATATTAAAATACCAGTAGGATTTTATGTAATCCTTTAACCTTAAATCAGGTTCAAATTCACGATATGTTATCTTGTTAGCAGTCATTTTGCATTACGCCCAACGGTGGCAATATGCGGAGGTCGGGATTTCAAAACTCCAACTTATCAAACCGTTACAATTTTGAGTAAATGTACAAAAGTTTAATTTACCCACTATCCCCGGCTTACGTATATTGCGTGTTGTGTGTAGTGTTTAATTCCTTATATCCAGATTCATCCTTGTTGCCATTGATTTAAAGCGTTTCCAATTATTTTGACATCCATATTTATAATAATGCGTATGAGGTGTCGGCATTGAAATTGGTAAGGACAAAACATTTCCGCTTTCTGATTTATATATCCATTGCAACGAAACTATTATATTATACTTAACCTTTATTTTGTAAGGAGTCAAATCTATTACTATCCAGCCTGTTGCTTTTTCATTTATTTCACAAATAACATCTTGGGTCAAAAGATTAATATGGGGTCTATTAGCTTTTACAGAATAAATATTAATCCTAAATCCAACGGTATCATAATTATTGTGAAGTACAAAGAAACGCAGTGAATCGACTAATGAATTTTTAGTTATGATAAACTTTTTTCCAATCTCTGACCCGATATTCTGATTCGCATAGTCTGATAACGAGAAATTACATCCCATATTCAAAACCGAAGTATTTAACTGACCAATCCTCTTTTGTTTTAGTCCATCGGAAGCACTTCTACTTCTTCAAGTTCAAAAACTTGCCTCCGTAACAATATTTCAATTTTTGAATCAAGGTTGTCAATCGGAATTGTTTGGGGATAATAACCAATCATTGAAAACCTTAATGAATCAGTAACAGAAATTGAACCTGTTTTATAAGATAATTCAAAATTACCATATTCATCACTTATTGTTCCAATAGTTGTCCCAATAAACCCAACATTGACATAAGCCAGAGGTTCATTGTCTGAACTTTGAACCGTTCCTGTAATCTTTCTCTGGCTATATACCCCAATGGAAATAGCCAGAGAAAATAATAAAATAACAACTCTTTTCATACTAAGCAGTTGGCATTGCTTCCGAATTCCATTTCGGATATTTTTTCTTCCATCCAATAAGAAAAAATCCTAAGGCATAGACCCCAATATTAAATATGCCTAACGAAAAGATTCCAACAGAAAAGATTCCGATTGAAAAAATACCAACCGAAAATTTTCCTGCTGCAAATACTCCGCAAGCAAAATCACCTGCCGCAAAATAATCAAGAGCAAAATCACCTGCACCCATCATATCTCCATTGGTCAACTCTAAAACACCGCCTACTAAAGCTAATACTATTGCCACAATTGCAATCCAAATTTTCTTTTTCATAATAATATTTTTGATAGTTAAACTAAAATTGTTGGCGCAAGAATAGTTTTAACTATATGGATTACAATAAAATTGGGATATACAACCAAAATTTGTGATAATCGGTATAGTAATTGTGATTACAAACCAATTCTGTGATAATCGGGCTATGTCCTCGTTGAATCAAAAAGTTCAGTAAATGCTTTTGTGTTACTCCTTGAAACAGGAATCTGTTTACTGATTTGTTTCAATGTTATCGAAATTCCATGCGAATTACCCTTAACTTTTTCAACATTGTTGATGTTAACCATAAATGCCCGATGGCATTTAAACAATTTCTTTTCGTGTATTTCGGTGCTGATATTTTTTAGTGTATTACGAATCAGTTGAGTTTTTATTTGCTCATTTTCTATGTAATAAATCTGCACATAGTTTCCTTCCGATTCTAAAAAAAGAATTGAACTAAAAGGAAAACTATAATTTTGAAGACCTGATTTGAAGCTAATCAATACAGAATTATCATTATCAGAAACTTTTTCTTTTATGCCTTCATTAATTTGAGCTGATAATTTGAGGTTTCTTTTCAGGTAGATATTCTGCGTTATAAATGTTATTACAATTATCGGGATTATCGCTATGGGTAATGTAAACAAAATGAATATTAAAAACCCACGCAAGCCAACCCATTGAAAGATTGAAAAAATAATCGAATAAACATAATTGCCGATACTTATCGTAAGAATTATAAATGTTAACCATCCTATTTGTTTCCATACAGTCCAATTTTCCTCATGAAAACTCTTTCTAAAAACTAGTGGAATTAGGAATAAATCAACGAGTAAAATCAGCAAAGTCACCATTCCGTAGCCAATCAAGATAATCGTCTTATTATCAATTTTAACGAATTGTAATCCGAATGGTTGAAATACACTCAAAAAGAAGGAAATGAATAAGCTTACATAAATCGTAAGTTTCCATTTGTTAAGAAGTATTGGGTATGGTTTATTTAAGATATTTTTAATCATGTTGTCAGTTTCTCGGTCTGCCTACATTACACACAATCGAGTAGAGCAAGATACGAAATATATCGTATCTCCACCCCCTCACACCACCGTACGTACCGGCCGGTATACGGCGGTTCGCTAAACATGGCTGAAACGTTCGTAAATGTTTGCGGTTGGAAGAAAACCTCGCTTTTGTAAGCGGTCATTCGTCAACGTAGTTTGGAGTATGGGACTTTGCACTACATGCCAGCCACCTTTACGGGTTAATCCCCATTTGATGGCAAGCCATTCCGGCAAGCCTTGTTTGATAAGGTTTCTGATTCTGGTTCTTTATCAGTCAATTCAGGTTTGTTGTCTATTCCACAGTTCTTAGGATTCGGGCCAAGGTTAAATGAGTCCTTACCATAAATTTGATTAACTCCGATTGGTATCGCTTTTAAATCTTGAATCGGGATTATCACATTGCCACTATAAGTTTCAATCCAGTTACAAATCCGAGCATCTTCAAATCTTTTCGTGAAATCATAGGTCAAGTCGGTAGATGTTATTGTAGAAGCGTCCTTTAGTATTAGTATCAAAGTCCGTTTTTCGCTATTCCCTTTTTTTACATTTAAACTATCAAGTGTCAACTCGTTTTTTAGTCTTATTGTGTCGGCGACAATTTCAACATCATAAATCAATGAAAGAACCGCACAACGACCACTTCCGTTAATCTGGAAGATAGCTTTCTTTAATCCATTTGAGGTTTCATAAAATACGTATTGACTTGTTGGGAAATCCCTGTTTGAAATCCAAGTTTTCTCATTGATAGTTTCCCAAGTGTTACCAAAACTCACATAAACTGAAATCAATAGGATTATTTTTGTCAGAATTAGTCTTTTCATATTATTGGTTGTTTTTCAATTTAATCAACGATTAGTTTATCAGTTACAACGTCTCGCCAAATGCCACACAATGGTAAATTATATAAGTAGTGGTCCCGAGCATTCGGGACGTGGTAGTTTCCTGTCAAACCGCTAAGTCGTTTGAACGGGCTATAAACCTTGATATTTAGCACTTTACCTGCCATTACTTATACAAAATGTTGGGCACAGTTATTCTTGTTTTTCAATCCGTTTAATAATTTTCTTTGCCTCTTTAATCACTACATTCTTTCTAGCATCAAGGAAAGGTTTCACAATCCTACTAATCTCTGTCTTATATGATGGCTGATTATCTAGAATATTACTAAATCCTTTAAATACCTGTTTTGCGTGTTTCTCATCCCATAAATCCAAAGCCATTTTTAAAATCCCAAATGCTTTTTCCGATGAGTCCTTGTCAAATCTTGAAAAATTTGCTACTGTATCAATGGTGTAATCTCGCACAATGGTGCTTTTATCTTTTTCAATCAATTCTTGCAAATCAGGTAGAATTGAGAAAATAATCTCAGGAATTTTATCAGCGATAAACGAAATTGTATGTACAGCTTCCCATCTTGTCTTAGTCACCTTATTGTTTAATAACGGTAAAATCTTATCAGCGAATGGAACTATCAAATTGGGATGGTTTTCTGAAACCATTGTAAACACTTCGATACAATCGGACTGCAATTTTTTGTCAGCACTTAAAAATCCTGTTGCAATATCTTTTAGCAAATCAGGGGCCTCGATACATTTTTTAGCAACAATCCTATTTGATTTCTCAGTCTTATCGCCTTGTTTTGAAGATAGTTGATTTAAAATTTCCATCTTTCAAGGTTTGGTAATAAATCTTCAGCCATCTCTCTCGCCTTACTTTCGGGGATATTCATTCTTGAAACAGCAATCTGAATATTTTTTTCAATCTTTTCTTGTAGGCTTATCCCTTCGTCCAAGAATTTTCCATCTTTAAAGCAAAAGCTACAATATTTATCACTTATGCTTTTGTCTGCATTTGTTCCCCCTTTATTCGGGTCTTTGTCAAGAGGCATTCCGCAACTTTGACAGATTTGATTGTTTTTCATAAACAGTTCGTTTTAATAATTAATACACAAATATATCATGTCTTGTGTCAACCCTATGTCAGTAGTCGGTTTTAATTGTGCCCAATGCAGCGCTAAACGAAGTTCCGCACTGAGGGCGAAGGCTGCCGGGCTTGCTCGAGCAGACTGTAAAGCCCGCAAGGGCGGGACCAAATTGCGTTTAGGCACGTTTAGGCTCGAAGCCCAGGTAAAGCTGTTTACTATCATAAAGTTACGAAAGCAATTTGGTTTAGCGCTTCATTCAGGCACATTTTCCAAAAGACCGGGACCCCGAGAATTCGGGGGAAGGGATTTTGGTCAGCTTTAGCTGAACCGAGGCCCGGTTCCGGGCCGAGCTCGGCGAAGCCAATGTGCCTGAACGTTGATTATAAGAATAGTAGCCGACTGCGTGGCACTTCTCTGTCAAGGTACAAGTAAGTTGAAGCGGGCTACAACCCTTGAATTTACTACTACCTTGGCTATTATTTTTATACATTGTGCTTGTTGCACAACTTACAATAATTGTTAATAACTATAAATTTAATTAATTGATCTGAGAATGAGAGTTTTTTAACTTGAAAATAAAACAGATGCTTGGGAAGAAGGATTATCAGGAAAAGTTATTTGTATCATTTTCTCTATCAAGCCGGGTTCCTGAAGACAATTTCTACCGGCGTTTAAAACAAATACTTGATTTAGAGTTTATAAGGAGTATGGCCAGACCGTATTACGGTACTGAAGGCCAGAAATCACTGGATCCTACAGTTTTCTTCCGGTTAATGCTTATAGGTTATCTGGAGAATATTGTTTCAGACAGGCAATTAATAGAACATGTAGGAATGAGACTTGATCTATTGTATTTTATTGATTATGATATAGACGAGAGTTTGCCCTGGCATTCAACAATCAGCCGGACCCGGAATTTGTTACCTGATGCAATATTTGAAGAAGTTTTTGACAGAGTTCTGGGTATGTGTATTGAAAGTGGGCTTGTATCAGGACATACACAAGCCATAGATTCTGCCTATATAAAGGCCAACGCGTCACTTGACAGTTTGGAGATAAAGCAAGCTCCGGGGAGTCTTAAGGATCATATAAATAAGATAAAAGAGGAGAATGATGATGATCATCGTTCTCCTCAGCGAAAAGCGAATAAAGACAGGAGTACCGGGCAGCAGAGGAGTATTGATTCCAGCGATCGACAGTTAAAGGACCTTGATACCCACCAGAAATGGTTCAGGGATAAGAAGGACGGTCCATTGGGCTCACAAGATTCAAGAGCAAGGTATCTTAGCAATAAAACACATTATTCACCGGTTGATCCTGATGCAAGAGTAGCAGTTAAGCCGGGCAAGCCCCGTCAAATGTATTATATGAGTTCCATGAGTGTTGATACGGCTAATCATGTAATTACTCACATGAGGGCAAACCATGCTGACAGAAAGGACAGTCTGAATACTATTGACATAAGCAGGCAGACTCAAAGGAGGCTCAGGTGTCATGGATTAAGAATGGATACCATTCTTGCAGATACTGGTTTTAGTAGTGGGGAGAACTACAAATATCTGGAAAATAATGGTATAACAGGTTATATTCCTGTTCATGGTCAGTATGAGGGTATACGAAAAGGTTTTATATATGAACCGGAAGAAGACCGTTGGAGGTGCAGTCAGGGTAAGTATGCCACATTCAGGAAAATAAAATACCAGAAGAATCATCCTGAGAAACACTATCTTACTACAAGGGCTGATTGCAAGGGCTGCCCGGTGGCATCACGATGTATAGGAAAATCACATGAGAAGCGTATAAGGATAACCTTATACAAGGATTACTATGACAGAGCTCTGGAACGGGCTAATAGCAAAGAAGGCAGATATTATAAAAAGGACTGGCAAAGCACAGTTGAACCGGTATTCGGAACCTTGATCAATTTTACCGGTATGCGTAAAATTAACACCCGGGGTATTGAGTCTGCTAATAAAGTAATGATAATGGCAGCGGTTGCCTATAATTTAAAAAAATTACTTAAGCATAGTACCGGCAAAAGGTCTGTAAAGGTCTTATCACTCTGTGTAAAAGCATATAATGCTGTAATATTGAGCTTAAAAGAAATTGTTTTGACCGTAATAGAGGCGTTTTCAGCAATAATAAAGCCCAGTGAAATAAGATATGCATAATCAGGTCAAATAGACACTGTTTCTATAATATCCTCAGAAATCAGAGGTTGTGCAACAGTTACCATTGTTATGCGGCGTTATTTGTTTGTCATTCAAGCACTTTCTTAATCTCTTTTATAAATTCCATTGCCCTTGTTTCAATTTGTTCTGTCAGAATCTCCAAATTATCAAAATTAGGATTTTCAATCAGAACATTGTCCACGATTGAAAAACCATCATCTATTGTTGATGGAATATGATACTTGTTCCAATCACTACCTTTGAAAATCTCCCAGTATTTTTTTTGTATTTGTTTATTCTGTCCAGCCAACCATATCTCAAATCGCACCTTTTGGTGATTAAAAACGATTGCTATTTTCAGTTTTTGCTCTTTTAAAGTTTTGGGCGTAAAGGGAAAATAGGTAATTGACATGTCGCCTGAATAGAGGCTACCTATAACATAATCAACTGTATAATTATTTATAAAGTAGGTTCTCAAATTCTTCATAAAGCCCATCAATCCTTTATAAGCTTTGGGAATATTGCCTATCTCAATCTGCAGTTTATAATCCTTTTTGTACTCGTTTAATGTCTTTTCAGTTTTATCGACATGAATATTCTTGCCTTTTCCTGTTTCAATCGGGATACAAATTTCAACAATGAATTTTTGTTCGGGGTGTGTTTTGTAATCGTTGTGATAAATCTCAAAATAGTCGCCATCTCTGAAAGCATATCCGCTTTCTACAACCCAAACACACATGCTTTCCCACGCTTTTTGAAATTGGACAGGTGAAATTTCAAAATGTCCTATAGCAAATCTACCTTTTTGAATAGTCAATTTACTAATTTCTCCATCTATCGAAAAATCTCCATTTATCGTAACACATGCACTCTGTCGTACTTTTGATGTTTCGGTTATTCTGGGATTGTCATGATAAATTGTTATTGCCTTAAAATCTGGGGAATTTGTTATCCCTTTGGAGTAAGCCCATTTGAAAAGCCTTTCATAGGTGTTGGCAATTTTTTCGGGTTTGCCAATGTGCATAATGCCTGCCAATTTGATTTCGGGCAATTCTTTAACTTCTATTTGCGCATTCATATTCATCCAATTTAAAATGTTATTAATGCTGCAAATGTATTGCTCATCCGAAACCATGTCTTTACCAATCTTGCTGTTTTTAACTATCCCATTTTTTTTGAATTCAGTAGGGCTAATCCCATAAAACTTTTTGAACGTCCTTGAAAAAGAACTTGCATTATCAAATCCGTATTTATATGCTAAATCAATTAAGGTTTTATCTGTGCCAACGGCAATAATTGACGCAATTCTTTCAACCCTTTTTCGGATAATCAATGAATTCAAGGTCTCCCCGACAATCGCTGAAAAAATCCTGTGAAAATGAAACGATGAAAAGAATGCCTTTTGAGATAAATCATCCAAATTAAGGTCTTTGTCAAGGTTTTTCTCAATGTAACTGATTACATTATTTATCCTTTTGAGATATTCCTTTTTCGTATCGTTTTTCTCATTTTGCATAAATCTCTAATACTGGCGGTTTTTTATAATGCCACATAACGCTGCGCTAAACGAAGTTCCGCACTGAGGGCGAAGGCTGCCGAGCTTGCTCGAGCAGACTGTAAAGCCCGCAAGGGCGGGATCAAATTGCGTTTAGTCCCGAATTCTCGGGATTCTGACACGTTTTGGCTCGAAGCCCAGGTAAAGCTGTTTATTATCATAAAGTTACAAAAGCAATTTGGTTTAGCGCTGCATTCAGGCACATTTCTTTTGGATGCAGGAGTCCCGAGGAATCCTCGGGACGGGCAGACAAAAGTTCAGCTTTAGCTGAATGTGCCTGAACGGTGGCGGTATGAAATCGTTGGGGATTGCGGACTAATTTTTGGCAAGATACACCGAACTTGATGCGTGGCAGAATGCTCGAATAACCACTTAAACCCAAATGTTTTATACCGCGTGTTACCGGTTCGTGCTTTGTTTTTGTAATTACTTTCCCATTTGTTTTTCTGTCTTCGTGCGTTGGCTTGGTTGCTCTTTTGCAAAACTTTGCATGAGAGTTGGATTGTGCGGTTTTGCAAATGTGCTACCAAATGTGGTGGCTATTGTCTTTTAATTATTTGTTTATTCAGTATTATCCGAAAGTCCATCAAACTTTGCTTTCATCGTAGGGTTTCCATGTGTTAATTTTTTAATTGTCAAATCATCCGCCTTATTGTTGGCTAATCGTAAGTTGTTTTCGGAAGATAACAAAGCCTCTTTGGTTTTATTCAAATGACTAATGGTCTTATCTATTTCCTCAATAGCTGTAGTAAATTTTCGACTAGCTAAATCATAATTATATGCAAACCCTTTTCTAAACGCGTCAATCTTTTCTTCAAAATTGGTAATATCAATATTTTGATTTCTCATTAAATTCAGTTCTGCTTTGTATTTCAAGGAATTCATTGCTGCATTACGAAGAAGTGTAATAATTGGTATAAAAAATTGAGGACGTACTACATACATTTTCTCGAACTTATGAGAAACATCAACTATTCCAGTATTATAGAACTCGTTTTCCGATTCCAAAAACGAAACCAAAACCGCATACTCACAGTTTTTTTCTTTACGGTCTTTGTCAAGTTTCGCAAAAAAATCCTCGTTTCTTTTTTTAGTAGCAGTTTCATCATTTTCGTTTTTCATTTCGAACATAATTGAAATGATTTCATTTCCTGCATCATCAGTTTCTTTATAAATATAATCTCCTTTATTTCCACCACTTGAATCGTTGTCTTTTTCAAAATAAGAATTTTGAAAAGCTGTTGCTCGAAGTTTGTTAAACTCTGTCTCACAATGTTGTTCAAGAGATTCACCTAGCATTTTAGTAGAAAGCTTTAGCTTCATATCTTTAACACGAGCAATCTCATCGTCTTTATATTTGATAATTGCATCCTTATTTTGCAATTCGATGGAAAATTGTTGCTTTAAAGAATTTTCAAGATTTTGTTTTTCTAATTCTTTAGTCTTTATATCATTTGCCAAGTTGTCTCGTTCTTTTTCAACTTTTTGAACAGCCTCGTTCACTGCAAGTTTTTTTTCAACTTCAACATTTTCAATTTTTGCCGATAGCTGTGATATTTCAGCTTCTTTTTTATTTAGCTTCTCAGATAGCGTTAACTCACTTTGAGCTTTAAGTTCTGCGAGTTCTTTATCTTTTTTTACAAGTTGTTCATGCAAAGAATTTCTAATATTTGCTTCAGCTAATTTTACTGCACTTTCTTTTTCTTTGTCTGCAAGATTTAGTCGATTTTGCAATTCTTCTTCAAATTGGTGGTCACGAACTTGTTTGACAATGTCAGCAAAGCCTGCTTCATCAACTTTAAATGCTTTTTTACAATTTGGGCAAATAATTTCGTTCATATTGTTTGAGTTTTTATCCAACTTGTGACTCACGATACTGTCCTTTAATGTTTGAATGAAAGAATTTTCCTAGCGAACCTGAATTCATCATGTCGTAGTATATACTTTCGGGCACATCATAGTATTGCCATACTGCTCCGCTATTAAATTCAACTTCCAAAGTTGAAGTGTCTGCTTCGTAACCTAGGCTGGCTATCATGCTTGACTGAACGCTATCTCTATTCATTATTTAAAATTTTTGTTGTCGGATTCTTGTTACTACTGTTTTATAATTGTCCGCACCTTCTGGATGGGCTTTCTTCCATGCTTCAACCAATTCCGGGTCGTCACTTGTTGGTCTTGGATTATTGAGTTTGATTCTCACCCTTGATGGAATTTTGATTGCTTCACCAACCACTATTGCTTCGCCTGTACGCAGAGCTGGAAGTAAGTCAATTAAACTGTTTAGGTTGTCAGGTGCAGAAGACTTCACAATAGATTGGTCGCCTGAGTTAGTAAGTCGCAAAGCAATATAAGTTCCAACTTGTGCTAAAATAGTTTCAGAAATTTCAGAAGGTCTTTGTGAAATTACCAAAGCACCTAAACCAAACTTTCGTCCTTCTTTAAAAACTTGTTCAACCGCTTGCTTGGAGTAATTACTGTTGTCATTTTTATTAAGGTAAGTGTGTGCTTCCTCATACGCAAGCAAAAGCGGTCTTTGTTTTCCTGTGTATGATTCACTTCTTCCCCAAAACATACTGTCATAAACAAACCGTGTAATCAAACCAACTGTAATGTCAAGCACTTCAAAAGGAACTCCACTTAAATCTAAAATTGCAAGTTTACTTGCACTACCAATCCATTCATTGAGAAGATTGTTTAAATCTTTTGTCCCTGATTTGCCTTTGAAATTCCCTGGATTAAAAAGGAAATCAAATCGGCTATCTCTAATTCTTGAAAGAATTTTTTTCTCGTAAGGAAAAAACTCAACATGTTTTGATTTGTATGGTGATTGGTTGTTTGGTGGATAAGGAGTGAATGTTGCTCCAACCAGATTCTCAAAGTCACCTACATTCGTTTGCTGTGCTGTTGCTTTTGTTTGGTCGTCTTTAATAGCAGTGCTGAAAGTTGCATTAAGCCACCAATTCATTTCCCACCAAAGCTCTTTGATGTTAAAGGGAATTGGAGAATCTGCTGTGATAAAATCTTTATTTACAACTCCCGCCAAAAGTAAGTTGTTTTTCTTTTTGAATTCAGTAATGAATTCTCTTAAGCGTCTGTATTCTGTTCTTTGGTCATCTTTCGGACTTGCACCGACAAGGAAATAAGCTAACTCATCAAAGTTCATTAACCAAAAAGGAATGAAAAGTGGATTATCCACATCATTTATTTTGAAAACTTTTGCATCAGGAAAAGCTGATGCATATTCTCCATGTGGGTCAACTAAAATTACTCGTGAACCAACGAAATTGTCAATAATTGCTTTAAGAATACTGACTGTCGTATTTGATTTGCCGCTGCCTGTTGAACCAAGAATTGCACAATGCCTCAAAACCAACTTGTGAAGGTTTGCATAAACTGAAAGGTTCTCTGATGAAGAGTGTTTGCCAATTTCAATTGAACCTTCATCACGTTTCCCATAAATATCAAACAGGTCTTTCTCAATTACTAAGTGAACTTCATCGTTGATAGTTGGGTAAGTTCCAATTCCTTTTTCAAAATCATCATCGCCAATTTTTTCTCCTATAAGTTGAACAGATAGAAACCTTGAACCGAAATTATATTTAATCGAAGTTTCATCTGCTTTGCTTGGAGTATTGCTTACAGAAGACACAATACCGTAAATTGCAATGTTTCCGACAGGTATTTTTATGAATGTGCCTATCTGTCCAATCTTGTATAATCTTCCATTGATGATAGGGGCAGCAGAAGGAATATCATTTGAGACTTCAACTTCAACTGTGCCTGAATCAACACGAATGATTTTGCCTAAATATGTAATGTCGGTTGTCATTTTACGATTGATTCAATTGCTTCCTTTTTACCAGAGTTTGTAATCAGAAAATTTACAAGTGCTTTAAAATCACCCAAAGTGAGTTTACTATCTGCTTCACTCCAAAAATGGTCAAATTGCTTTTTGTCCTTTTTGAAATCAGCCAACTCAGAAAACTCCCACTCGCCTAAATTACCATTTATAATTGCCTTCTTCGGTCCAAATACATTTAGATTCATGTAGGAAGAAGTAAGTTTGTGTAAACTCTCAACTTCTTCGTCTTTGAAGAAAAATACCAAAGCAGACAAGCGGTTGTTTTGTCGTAAACAGTTAAAAATAATTTCATTTATGTGTTGGTCAGAAAAGGAGTAACCAGTAAAAATGAAAAGCAGTTCTCCGTTTAGCAGATAGTTCTTTAATCTGTCAAAGTATGCAACGAATGGTTGCTTTTTTGAAGAATCATATTTTTCCTTTGACGGATAAATTACTAACTCGTCTTCCTCATCCTCAATCTTTTCAACTTTTCCAATTCTAACAATCTTAGGCGACTTTGTTTTTACATCTTCTTTCCAAAACCAACTTAATGAGCCGTGTATTTTCCATAAACGAACCCAGTTTTTTGTCAAGTCCTCCTTACCAACAAGTTTATCAATGCTCTCTTGCCAAAAGAATGGTTCGTATGCTCCAACAAATCCGTCAAAGTATGGTATTTGACTTGACTCCAAAGATTTCTCAATAATCAAGTCGTAGTTAGTCGTGAAAACTTCTTTTGAAAACTCTCGATTAAGAATACTCAACCATGCAAAAAAATTCTTTGTTGTTTCAAGGTCTGCAACTTTCTCCTTTTCTAAAATGAGGTCGTAAATTTTTGAGCAGATTTCTTTGTCAAGTTTTTTTGCCGCTTCACCGCTTACGCCAACATAAGATTTACCAGCTGTTTCCGCTGTTAGTTCCCGTATTCGTCTGATTTGATTTAGAATGTCTTCAATGTTCGATGTCCTAGGTGCAATGGATGTTGCTACATCATTTTTGATTAAGTCAAAGTGCGTTTTGAAATCACCCGTCAATTCTGCATCAATGCTATTTGTTAATTGCTCAACATTTGGAATGTTTAAAGCACAAGAAGTGCCTGCACCGAAAAAGAATCCAACATTTTTAGAGTATGCAAGATGGGTTTTTAACTCTTTTATTTCTCGTGCTACATTTATTTTTTCCATGTCAGTTTAATTTTTGAAAAGGTCATTGTGAATTGGGGCAAAAGCAAATGTGCTGCAACTGTGTTGGCTTGTGGGAAGGGTTGCAGCTCTTTTGATTTTGCTGAAGGGTTGGCTTGTCTCTTCATTTTCTTTATCGTTTAATGGTTTGCACTGTCGTCTTTTAGCATGACCGGTAATGCAGCGCTAAACGAAGTTCCGCACTGAGGGCGGAGGCTGCCGAGCTTGCTCGAGCAGACTGTAAAGCCCGCAAGGGCGGGACCAAATTGCGTTTAGTCCCGAATTCTCGGGATTCTGACACGTTTAGGCTCGAAGCCCAGGTAAAGCTGTTTATTATCATAAAGTTACGAAAGCAATTTGGTTTAGCGCTGCATTCAGGCACATTTCTTTTGGATGCAGGAGTTGCGAAGCAACGGGCAGACAAAAGTTCAGCTTTAGCTGAATGTGCCTGAACGTGAGTCTGTGCAAATACTGTTTTATCACATAAATTTATCAATTTCTACTGTTTGTCAGCGGATTTGAAGCAACTAATTTTAGATGGCACAAAAAGAGAATAGCCTTATTTGACGGGAAATAATCCTTTAAAGCGAGGCTTATAAAGCGTCTCAGATCTGAAATTGTAAAAAAACAGTACTCCCTGAGGAGTCTGATCAGCTTTTGTGCTCCCATAATTGAGATACAACGGCAGATATTATACCCGGTAAACATAAGTCCGACTTCACCCATGACTTTCTCCCTGGTTCTTACAAGGGTATATGTGAAGCCTTGTTGCCGTTTCATTGTGCCGAACATATGCTCCGTTATTTGTTGTCGTAATCTGTAATAATCAGGATTGTCATTCACTCTTTGTGCATTGGCTTCAATGATATCAGCATATTCACTTCGGTCAATATACCTTCCGTTTGTTTTACTCCCTGTACATAGGCTTCTGTTTTTGCAGTTCCTGCAGCCAGGCGTAGTATATCTCTTAAACCGATATGCAGATTTCTTCTTATTCTTTCTGTCACTGTGATTATGCCAACGTCCGTTGGTCTTCATAATGCTTCCTCCGGGACAGGTATAAAAATCATTCTTTTTATCATAGGTAAAACTACTGACAGGATATAATCCTGCATCTTTTGTTGATGGCTTCTTTGGAGAGACGTATGTAATAATATTATGTAAGCTGCATTCTTTCAATTGCTCGCCTGTGTGATACCCCTTATCGGCAAGTACTGTCATAGTATCAACTTTAAGAAGTTCTTTTGTACTTACCGCCACCGGTGCCAGTGCATGGGAATCATTCACATCTCCTGTGTCATATTCCAGCATCATTTTGTGCTTTGAATCTGATGCGGCCTGTATATTATAACCAACATTCACTACTTTCCTGTGTAGTACAACGGCTTTTGAATCAGGGTCTGTTGTTGATATCTGTTCCTGTCCGCTTTCGATCAGGTCCGCTTGTATATTTTGATACTCTGATCTCTTAAGCCTGCGTTCTGTAAGTTTCTTTTCAATGTCTTTCTTATCCTGCTCATTGTCATTGGCATCCAGCAGTTCTTCATATTCACTGATCTGTTTGTCAATATATTCAATGTGCCTTTTCAGTTTTGCTTCATTGAAATTATTCTTTAACGAATTGCTCCCTCTTATTTTGAAAGAATCAATTGCCACGTTTTCACCTTCTACAAGATCCCATTCCTTAAGCAGGCAAACGAATCGCCGGAATATCTCCCTGAATGCTTTTGCATTTTCTTTTCTGAAGTTAGCAATGGTCTTATATTTGGGTCTCAGTCCCGTGAGCAGCCACATGGCTTCGATATTGGTTTGAGCCTCTCTCTCAAGTTTTCTGGATGACCGTATCCCGTACCTGTATCCGTACAGATATAGCTTCAATAAAATTGCAGGATGATAAGCTGGTCGTCCTTGCTCCTGACATTTAACATGAGAAAAACCAAAGCTGTCAAGGTCAACTATATCAACAAAAGCATCAACCACACGAACAAATGAATCGGCAGCTATTGCATTCTCCAGGCAGAACATTAGCATTTGGTTCCTGTTTTCTCCCTGTTTGTGTTGCATTACAGTGTTTATTTGTTGAATACAAGATACTTAAAGTATGATCATAGATTAAATGTCTGATGAATTGGTTATCAACAAAACAGTGAGTTTTTGCACAGTCTGACGGTCAGCGGTATATTTAGTGCCGCTTTTCGTGTCTTTGGTTATTTATATTGGTTTTTCTTTTCAAATCTACAGTGTCTTGGGTGCAGAAACAGCGGCATTAAATATGACCGCATTGTTAGCGTGCGTTTTTCATTTCTATCTTTTGAATGGTAACCTTTCTGATATTATAAGACTATCATTTCTAATATAATAGGGCCAGATTTCTTCCTTATCACTATCATTGAATAATATGTAGATTTTGTTCTCTTCTGTATAGAATTGGAAACTACTTTTTGTTTCAAAAGCTGTAAACTTATAAATGCTTAGGTCACCAAGATTACTTGAGGAGAATTCAATACTATCTGTGTAGACAGTAATTCCCATCTGATTATCAACAACTGAATAGCTTCGATGCCAATTGCCAAGAATCTCAGTGTCGATTGGTAAACCTGAATAGTTTACTTTTGATTCTTCACATGAAAATGTAAGTAGTACAAACAATAGAGGTACGTAAAGTGAGATTCTTTTAAAAGCTTTCATTTGGTTGGTCTTTATCTCATTTCGCACAAATAATATGCCTAAAGGCTTTTTAATGCACGCTAATGCAGCGCTAAACGAAGTTCCGCACTGAGGGCGATTCCGCAAGAGCTTGCTCTTAGCGGAAGTAAAGCCCGCAAGGGCGGGACCAAATTGCGTTTAGCGTCCATGTTCTGACACGTTTGGGCTCGATGCCCAGGTAAAGCTGTTTATTATCATAAAGTTACGAAAGCAATTTGGTTTAGCGCTACTTAGTTTTTCTTTTTTCTTGAATCATTTTCTTTTTAATTAATCCCCTGTTTTTTATAAAAAGTTGATTTAAAAAACTATAGTCTAATTCAATTAAAATACATTCTGGGTTATACTCTTTAAGAGAATTAATTTTCAACTCAATTTCTCTATTGTCATTAGTTAAGTAATTGTCTTTAAAAGTATTTTTCAAATCTTCCAACTTTAAGTTATGAGTCCAGGCAAAAGTGTCACTTATGTTTGCATAATAGCACTTTACAATTTTTTTCTCTTCCTTTTCACTTTTATAATCATATATTTTATAACCAATAAGATGTAATATGTAATCTTTAAATAATAATAAGTCCTTTTCTTTTTTTAGTATTGGAGGAACATAAAATTTTTCCAAAAAAAGCATTCTCATTATTGGAGCGGGATTTTTAATAATATTATAAGCAGCCCTATAAAAAATATGATTCGCACTTGAATTTACATTTACATAAAAAGAGAATACAACCGCATTACAACTTGAATAATCCAGTCCTTGTTCAAAATATTTATATTTTTTGAAAGTATTTTGGTTTAAGAATTTATCAAGTTTTTTATTAATACGTTTAATTTTTGAGGTACTTACTCTCTTTGGCAGATTTACAACTTTGGTCGTAAAAAAGACTATTTCACTTAAAATGGATAAATAAAATTTAAATATTTCAGAAGAATAAATAACTTCATTCGTTTTAGGGTTATAATATCTTAATATACCTTGAAATGTTGTTTTTAACAAAAATGTTAAAGTATTGACTTCCTTTGAAGCATCAACACTTTCCTCATTGAGTCTCATTATTTCATTAAATATGTCTTGAATGTCATTTTTTGTAATTAATACATCTTTATAGGCTCTTGTCGAATATTTATTAATTATTTCAATGCTTTTTCTTTTTATTAAATTATTGGTCTCCTGAGTTTTTTTTATGAGTTCTTTTATATGTTCTTCTTGGAGTTTTCTAAGTATAGCGGGGTATCCAAATATAACACCAAGCAAAAGTGCAGCAATTGTTGATATTTGAATTATGTAATCTAAATACTTTTTTATTTTATCTTCTTTAATATTCTCTGAGCCATTTGAAGTAAAATGAATAAGAATTGTGTCTGATTCTGAAACCTTCATTCTAGTATATGAGGAATCAGCCTCTTGTCCCATTGGAAAATTATTATCTGTAGAAAAGACGAAATAACTACAACATAAAAGTGATATTATTAAAAATATTTGTTTCATCTTTTTCAAATTAAGCATAACGCAGTGCTAAACGAAGTTCTGCACTGAGGGCAAAAGCTACCGGATGATATGGAAGGTTTTTCAAACATGACCGGTATTAGACATATAAATTTATGAAAATTTATCCGTAAATGCTATAGATCAATGGAATATAAACGGCGAAAGACAAAAGACGAAAGACTAACGGATGGAATACTGGAATGGTGGAGACACACGGCGAACCCTTCGGCAGGCTCAGGACAAGCGACGAACGGGATGGAACGTTGGAATAATGGAACCGAGGAACCTGAGTTTGCCGGAGGCATGCGAAGGTGACGAACTCGCGAGTGGATGGTGATTGTGGTTAGCGGGGGCGAGCAATGATGGATCGATGGAATAATAGAGTACCGGAGCAATGGGATTATAAATAAACAACTAAATCAAATGAAAATTGAACAGGCCGTCGGGATCATCCGGCCGCACTATGCAGCGTATCTTCCTTTCTGTAAAAAACAATGCCAACCCTGTTTATATGTTCAATCAAATCAGGGTTTTCAATCTTATTATATATTGAAAGATCTATCTTATAAGGTAAAAGGATATCATCAAGCTCATTTTCAACCCGCATAAGTATATTAAGGTCCAGATCATTGCCCACCAGGCTCAGGTCAATATCAGAACTGTTGTGATGGGTCCCCTTAGCTCGTGAGCCGTAAAGTATGGCTTTATCTATTGCCTTGTATCTGACAAATACAGATAGTATTTTCTTAATATGTATATCTTTCAGCCCATACATCTTTCTTCATCAAATTAATTTTACTGATTCCCGCTTTGCTTACCCTCCATTACTTTTTGAAATTCCAAAAATGCAGCATGGTATTCATTAATGATCTTCAGATAAATCCCCCGGGCCGTTTCCTCATTATATGTATGTATCGTTTTAATACGACTCTGAATCATATCCATCCATATATCACCGTCAGAAATGAGATCCAAAGAAAAAGCGTACCGTATAGCATCGCGTGATCCTCCTATTCCCGAATTTCCCTGATACAATGCATAATCTCTCATTACATTCCATGCCATCTCCCAGGTATATTCAAACCGTTGAATAAGCCCTTCTTTTACAATTTCTTCAAGGACTTCTTTTGCGCTATCATGTTTATCATCATTCCCTTCCGGATATTTTTCAATATATTCAACAGCTTCCGAAAGTTTTTTTAATGCTTTATTATAATTGGAAAATCGCTGTTCCCACCTTATATCTTTTTCTTCACTCATATCCTGATGATTAAGATTATAAATATAATGAATTTATCAGTCTGATAATATCTTCTGTGTTTGAGAGTCTGCAAACCGGGACGAAGGAAGCAGGAAAAACGGGTTTATAAAGTCAGATGGGACGAAAGACTAACGGTCAAAAGGCGAAAGGCTAAGGGAATGGAATTACGGTCATTTGCTTCGCTCATGACCGTGATTCCGTGTTGTTCTTTAGAAAAAACCACCCTCAGGAAAAGCCTTTCAGGCTTTTAATGCATTCAAGGCTTCACTTTTCTTATAAGCCAGCTTAATCAAAGTGAAGCCCTGAATGCAAAAATCCCGCCTTTAGCGGGATTTTCCTGAGTGTGGTGCCACCTGGAATTGAACCAGGGACACCAGGATTTTCAGTCCTGTGCTCTACCAACTGAGCTATGGCACCATCATTTTGGACAGCAAATATAATCTGCATTTGCATTATGGCAAAATATAAATTTATCTTTTTTCAGGATTTGCTTTCCAAATGCTAAATTTGCATCCATATTTCTTTATATATGAATTTATTACACCATACTCTTCCCAATGGTATCCGCCTTGTTCACAAACGGATCCCTAACATGATAGCCCATGCAGGCATAATAATAAATACCGGGTCGCGCGATGAAACGGAAAACGAACACGGGATGGCCCACTTCATTGAACATATGTTCTTTAAAGGAACATCCAAAAGAAAAACTTACCATATACTCAGCAGCCTGGAAGACCGGGGCGGTGAACTCAACGCATATACGACCAAGGAGGAAACAGCTGTTTATGCCTCATTCCTGAGGCAGGACTATAACAAGGCTTTCGATATCTTAAGCGATATTGTCTTTAATTCAGTATTTCCGGACAAAGAGATCAAAAAGGAAAAAGAAGTAATTATTGAAGAAATAAATTCGTATAAGGACAGTCCCTCCGAACTGATCTTCGATGATTTTGAAGATATGATATTCGCCGGCTCTCCCCTGGGGCGTCCTATACTTGGTACCGAAAAATCTGTACGGTCATTTGACAGGGAAATGATATCGGGCTTCATCCAGAATAATTATGATCCGGCTGATATGGTGGTCTGCTCCACCGGCAATATTAACGAAAAGCAACTTATTTACCTTATAACCAAATACTTCAGCCAGGCTCCCATAAAAAAGATCAGCAAAAAAAGAGAATCATTCACTGACTACAAACCCCTTAATAAAGAAATCATCAAGAATACCTGGCAGGATCATATCATTATAGGGAACCTTGCCTATAATGTAAAAGATAACCGCAGGCTGTCGCTCTACCTGCTGAACAATATACTCGGCGGACAGGGCCTTAATTCAAGGCTTAACATGTCTCTCCGCGAGAAAAACGGCTTCGCATATAATGTCGAATCCAGCTATATTCCCTACTACGATAACGGTGTTTTCATGATCTACTTCGGGACCGACTATAAAAACCGGGACAAAAGCATGAATATTGCCCTGAAAGAACTGAAACTGCTGCGCGAAAAAAAACTGGGCAAAAACCAGCTACATAAGGCAAAAAAGCAGATACAGGGAAACATAGCACGGGCCAGGGAAAACCACGAGAACCTGATGCTTGCAATGGGTAAAAACACTCTCCTTTTCGACAGGATGGAATCTATCGAAAACCTGTATAAAAGAATTGAAGGACTAACAGCATCGGGGCTGATGGAAACAGCCAATGAAATATTTGCAGAAGAAAAGCTTTCTACCCTGATTTATACCGGATAATGAATATAGATACTGAAAAATACATACTCGATATAAGCACGCCGGAAGATTCTGTTCTGGAAGAATTATACAGAAAAACATATACTTCCGTACTGAATCCCCATATGGTTTCGGGACATATACAGGGTAAGTTCCTGGAAATGATAACCCGGATGATCAAACCGCACCTGGTGCTCGAGATCGGCACTTATACAGGTTACTCGGCAATAAGTATTGCAAGGGGTCTGCCAGATAACGGGAAAATACACAGCATAGATATAAACGACGAACTGGCCGATATCAGCAGGGAATACGTCAGAAAGGCGAAGCTGCAGGAGAGTATTATACTGCATACCGGCAATGCTCTGGAAATAATGAGCTCTCTGGGCCTTACATTTGATCTTGTATTCATCGACGGAGATAAAAGGCAATACACTGAATACTACGAAAAATCCGTAGAAATATTAAACAGGGAAGGCTATATAATAGCTGATAATGTTCTGTGGGACGGTAAGGTGATTGATCATTCCAGAAGTGACCCCATGACTGACGGCATACGCCGTTTTAACGAAACAGTACGGGACGATCCCCGCACCGAGCAAATCATAATGCCTGCCAGGGATGGCCTTATGCTGATAAGAAAACTGTAGTCTACTTCTCGGGTTCGGGCGTCTCGATCTCACCAGTGATCTCCTTGATCCTTATAGCATTAAGCTCTTTGGAAACCGTGGTAAGGTTCATCATGATGGTCTTGTATTCCGGATATTTGTTGTACTTCTCCCTCATTGTATACATGATGTTCAATACCATCTTCTGCAGATTCTCGCTTGTCTCAAATTGTTTAAGATTTTCAGCTGTCATTTTTCCGGTATTTAAAATTATTTAAAAATATCTGGCGCGCAAAGATAATACAATATAAGAAAATGGTGGAATAATGGAGTACTGGAACAATGGAATAATGAAGTACTGGAATGATGGAATGATTAATAGTCGGCAGTCTGCAATCTTCAGTCTCCAATGTTAATTGGTTTATTTGCAAAAGGCAAAGGGCATAGCGCACAGAGCGTAGAGCAATCTTCGATACTAAGAAGAAGGAACTGCTGACTATTAACTGAATAACTGATATTTTTTCTTGCTATGCGCTTTGCGCCAGGCTCTTTGTCAATTAAAAATTAATTGAAGACTGAGGATTGTGGACTGAAGACTAATCCCTTGTCCCTTTTCCCTTTCGTCTTTTGTCTTGTTTCTCTCATGGTATAGTTTTTGCACTATCTCAGGGGGTAATCCCCTACAGGTAAAGATCGAACCTCTTATAAAAAGTAATTATTATGACAGGCAACAAAATATTAAAATTCTTATTCCTACCGGTTATTATACTTCTTATTAGTATTAATATATCGGCACAATATTACCAGGCAACAACAAAATCGGTAGCAAGGCTTTACGGTGACAAGGGCAACAGCAGTACAGTAATAGCTTATATCAAAGCAGATACCACACTTGATGTGCTTGTTGTCGAAGACGATTACCTTAAAGTGATCTACGGCAATTCGGAAGGATGGATACAGACAGACAAGGCAACACTCAGGGATACCGAAGGTCAGGTGCTGAGAGTGGGTGAACAGACCGGTGAAAACATGCAGCAACAACCTGTAGACAGGAAAGAAATGCTTATTAACAAGTATGGGTCAAAAACAGGTACAGCTGTCTGTGAACATAAGATATGGAAGGGCATGAGTAACGATATGGTATATGACAGTTGGGGTAAGCCTCTGAGGGTCGACAGGATCATAAAAGGCTCAGAGGTACAGGAAAGATGGATATATACCAGGTCATATGTCATCTTTGACAGTGATGTCCTGGTTGAATGGGGACCCGTAAGATGAAATGGTAGTTATTCCTGTTTTACAGATATGGTTATTCAGTTTTACAGTTTTACTTTTTAACCAGCTTCAGCGTTTGTGATCCGTGTGACGTATTAACCTTTACAAAATAATTCCCCGGAGGAATGTCGGCCTGAATATCAATCTTAGAGGTGTTACCGAATCTTTTTTTGTAAACCTGCAGTCCTGCAAAGTTATAAATGGAAATTTCAGACTCATCACACTCATAGGGGATGATAATTGTAAATTTCCCTGTAGCAGGATTGGGATATATGCTGTAACTGTCTTCCAGTTCAAGGAATGTCCTGCCAAGACTCAGATCTGTCTTTGTAAAGTATATATTATTATCATCTGCCCCTTCGCGGTCATCTTTCCATAAGGCCTGTATCTCCTGGTCTGTTTTTGAAATAATACGCACATCACTATAATTCTTATCCAATACATCGCTGAGAGCCAGAGGGCTTGAATATGAAGTTCCTCCGTCAGCCGACCTGTACAGCCATACTCCCCAGTTAGGTTCGATGAAGGTACACACAGCTGCAAGCAGAGATCCGTCAGGGCTTATTGTCAGATCATGATACTTTGCCGTATAATTATGACCGTTAAACAAAGATTCCGTAGAAAAAGAAGAACCTCCGTCTACAGATTTTGCAATATATACCCTGTTATCCGTCCACTCATCCCCGAGGCTCATATCAGTAAAACTCACATAGACATTGGATGCATCGGCAGCAACTGAAGGTAAATATTGCACAGAATTCGCCCTGCTTTCATTAACATCGTTTACCATTACATCGGCACTGAAACTCACCCCGTTATCAGTCGATTTGGAAATAAAGATATCACCGTTACCTTCAGACCGTCTTCCGTCTACCCAGACCATGTACAAATTACCTGAACCGTCTGTTGTAATATTAGTAAGCCCTTCGAACTTTACTGTCCCGGCACATGGTAAATCGTTCGCCTGTACAGCACTCCCGAAGGAGTCTCCATTATCATCCGATCTCAAAAAATAATAATCGGCTTGAGGGTAATTTGAAGCATCGACATATAAAATATAGACATATTGTCCATATGCAGCAATGGCGGGCAGCACACAGCTCCCCCCGGCGGTTAGTACCAGAGGATCAGAAAAGGTACTGCCTCCGTCAACCGACCTTGTAAACCATATATTGTACTTTTCGCTGCCCTCGTCGTCAGTAACAGCGACCCAGGCAATATAAATGTTTCCATTCTGCGAAACTGCTAATGATGGCCATACATGTAAAGCCGTTACCTCTCCCGTATATATTTTAGCCTCTGCTGAGAAAGACTGCCCTCCGTCTGCTGAGCCGGCAAAATATATATCACTTTCAGTACCGGAGGTCTTGCCCTGCCAGATTGCATATACATTGCTACCGTAAAAAGCATGAAGTTTGCCGGCACCATCAAGTTGAACTTCAGTATAATCTGAAGTGTTGACTCTTAAATTAGTCATGACAGCCTGAGCAGCCAGGCTAACCGGAAATAACCCTGAGATAAGAAAAAATAGCACAAATTTGCCTGTACTAAAAACCCTGGTTTTTGGTTTCATGATCTGTAAGTTGTTAATTATTAATATTATGCCTGAGGATAAATTTAAAAGTATAAACACAGTTGGTTGTACTACAATTTACAGATTAATTTTATTATAACCAACCAATAAAATTGGTTAGAAAGTTAAAAAACCTGATTATTTGTATAGTAACAAAAGAGAATCAATTAAAGGGTCCTGAATGCATACTCCTTACCGGGTGACGGGTGAAGAACCAGGACCCTGGAATAATTAAACTGTCATTTCAAATATTTTACTAATTTTGCACGGCCAAACCGTTTTGTTGCCCGGATGGTGGAATTGGTAGACACGTTGGACTTAAAATCCAATGGCCGTACAGGCTGTGCGGGTTCAAGTCCCGCTCCGGGTACATAAAGCCTCCTGTTTTATTACAGGGGGTTTTATTTTTAACGATTTATACCGGAAAAAACCAAAAACCCGGAATTGCCTCTCTCCGTTCGGCGGATCCTTGCCTCCCGGCGGGATGTTTTCATCAGTCAGAAGCCGCCATACCGGCTATTTCTGATTTCCGGGTACTCCTTCCGGGAGCAAGCTCCCTGCGGAGATCCCGGAAGGAACGAAACGGAATTGCCTCTCTCCGTTCGGCGGATCCTTGCCTCCCGGCGGGATGCTTTCATCAATCAGAAGCCGCCATGCCGGCTATTTCTGATTTCCGGGTACTCCTTCCGGGAGCAAGCTCCCTGCGGAAATCCCGGAAGGAACGAAACGGAATTGCCTCTCTCCGTTCGGCGGATCCTTGCCTCCCGGCGGGAGGCTTTCATCAATCAGAAGCCGCCATGCCGGCTATTTCTGATTTCCGGGTACTCCTTCCGGGAGCAAGCTCCCTGCGGAGATCCCGGAAGGAACGAAACGGAATTGCCTCTCTCCGTTCGGCGGATCCTTGCCTCCCGGCGGGAGGCTTTCATCAATCAGAAGCCGCCATACCGGCTATTTCTGATTTCCGGGTACTCCTTCCGGGAGCAAGCTCCCTGCGGAAATCCCGGAAGGAACGAAACGGAATTGCCTCTCTCCGTTCGGCGGATCCTTGCCTCCCGGCGGGAGGCTTTCATCAGTCAGAAGCCGCCATACCGGCTATTTCTGATTTCCGGGTACTCCTTCCGGGAGCAAGCTCCCTGCGGAAATCCCGGAAGGAACGAAACGGAATTGCCTCTCTCCGTTCGGCGGATCCTTGCCTCCCGGCGGGATGCTTTCATCAGTCAGAAGCCGCCATACCGGCTATTTCTGATTTCCGGGTACTCCTTCCGGGAGCAAGCTCCCTGCGGAAATCCCGGAAGGAACGAAACGGAATTGCCTCTCTCCGTTCGGCGGATCCTTGCCTCCCGGCGGGATGCTTTCATCAATCAGAAGCCGCCATACCGGCTATTTCTGATTTCCGGGTACTCCTTCCGGGAGCAAGCTCCCTGCGGAAATCCCGGAAGGAACGAAACGGAATTGCCTCTCTCCGTTCGGCGGATCCTTGCCTCCCGGCGGGATGCTTTCATCAATCAGAAGCCGCCATACCGGCTATTTCTGATTTCCGGGTACTCCTTCCGGGAGCAAGCTCCCTGCGGAAATCCCGGAAATCAGAAAGGCAGCGATAAATCGCTGCCTTTCTGACTGATGAGCGGGAAACGGAACTCGAATCCGCGACCCCGACCTTGGCAAGGTCGTGCTCTACCAACTGAGCTATTCCCGCAAATGTGACTGCAAAAATAATACTTTTTTAAATTATCCAAAAATAATTATCCTATACGTAAACATACCGGCCTGATGGCAAACATACGTGTTCACAAGAAAGTGCAAAATTATTTCACTGCCGTATATAATAAATTAGTAAAAGTATATAGCTTAGTAACAAAATTACACAGGTAATATGGCACAAAAGAAAAAAGGATTCGGGACTGCCCCGGTGTTTTTTACTGCTATCTCAACAATACTGGGGGCCATATTATTCCTGAGATTCGGTTACGCGGTCGGTACACTTGGTTTCTGGGGGGTAATACTGATAATACTCCTGGGGCATATGGTTACTGTTCCTACAGCTCTTGCAATATCTGAAATAGCTACCAATAAAAGAGTTGAAGGAGGCGGTGAATACTTTATAATAAGCAGATCGTTCGGACTGAACATAGGTGCGACAATAGGTATTGCGCTGTTCATGTCACAGGCCATAAGTGTGGCTTTTTATGTAATAGCATTTACAGAATCATTCGAGTTTTTCTTCAACTTTATTAAGGAAAAATACGACATCACTCTTCCCCGGCAGGTCATCTCAATACCGGCAATGACAATTCTGGCAATACTGATCCTCAGGAAAGGGGCCAACCTGGGTGTAAAAGCTTTATATGTAGTAGTTGCCATCCTCGCTGTATCACTGGTCATGTTTTTTCTAGGCACAACAGAACATTCTGCTGAGCTTGCTTATTCACTGGACTCCGCAACATTCAGGAACAAGGATAGTTTTTTTGTTGTATTTGCCATAATTTTTCCTGCTTTCACAGGCATGACTGCCGGAGTGGGCTTGTCGGGGGATCTGAGAAAACCTTCAAAATCAATACCACTGGGGACCACTGTTGCGACTGTAACGGGCATGATAATATATTTTTTCGTGGTATACAAGCTTGCTTCATCGGCCAGTGTGGAAGATCTTCTCAATAATCAACTGATAATGGGCAAAATAGCTATAGGAGGATCATTCATAGTACCTCTTGGCCTTGCCGCTTCAACAATATCTTCCGCCCTGGGCTCGGTAATGGTAGCGCCACGCACCCTGCAAGCTCTTGCTACCGATGAGTCCTTCCCTTCTTCCAGGGTCAACCGCTGGCTGACAAAAGGGAGAAAAAAAGACCAGGAACCTGTTAATGCCTCGGTAGTTACAGTTATTATTGCAATGATCTTTGTCGCCCTTGGGGATGTAAACGTTGTTGCAGGCATCATATCAATGTTTTTTATGGTGACCTATGGCACATTATGCCTGATCTCCTTCCTCAATCATTTTGGGGCCAGTCCTTCATACAGGCCGTCTTTCAAATCAAAATGGTTCCTCTCTTTAACCGGATTTGTAATATCGGTATGGGTAATGTTCAAGATCAACTCCACATATGCCCTGGTTGCCATTATAGTAATGATCCTGTTATATGCATATATCAATTATTATCACAGGGAAAGGCAGGGACTGCAATCGATCTTTGCAAATGCCATTTTCCAGTTAAACAGGAATCTTCAGGTTTATCTGCAGAAGAATGCGACAAAAAAGGTTAATCAGGAGTGGAGACCAAGTGCTATATGCATCACAAAAAATTCATTTGAAAGGGACACAGCATTCAGGCTCCTGAACTGGATATCGTTCAGGTACGGCTTCGGCACATACCTGCATCGTATCGAAGGTTATTATTCCAAAAAAGCGCATGCCGATGCTCAGGAGACACTGAAAACCCTTGTAAAAAGTTTCGACAATATTGAGAACCATGTCTATATAGATACACTTATATCTCCGTCGTATACCTCTGCCATTGCACAGGCTATACAACTTCCTGGCGTATCGGGAATGGAGAATAATATGGTAATCTTTGAATACAGCAAAGAAAACCCGGAAGAGCTGAATGAAATAATGGAAAACCATGCACTGGTGAATGCAGGTGATTTTGATGTTTGCATACTGGCCAGTTCAAAAAAGAAAATGGTTTTCAAAGAAGGCATACATGTATGGGTTAAATCGACAGATGAGTATAACGCCAACCTGATGATCCTGCTGAGTTTTATCATCTCAGGGCATCCCGACTGGAAGAAAGCACATATCAAGATCTTCGATATCTGTAAAAAAGAACAATACTATGATATTCTGGAAAACAATAAAAAGCTGATTACCGAAGGAAGGCTCCCCATAACTGAAAAAAATATTGAGATAATAATCGACGAGCCGGATGTTAATCATAAGGATGTTATAAATGACAGGTCCCGGGATGCTGCACTGACTATCATAGGTTTCAGGGGGGAATCACTGAAACATGATGATGATGTTTTTTCAGGTTATGATGAACTTGGAACTATCCTGTTCGTGAACTCTCACAACCAGAAAACCATAGAGTAGTACCCGTAAAATTATTTTCTTATCAGTTTCTGTATATTATAAAGCTTATTAAGTGCCTCAACAGGTGTAAGGTTATTCACATCAAGATCTATCAGTTCGTCACGTATTTGTTTCAGCACCGGATCGTCAAGCTGGTAGAAGCTCAATTGCATCCCTTCCCTTTTACTGCCCAGATCACCTATTGGCTTGGATATATTGCTCTCTCCGCCTCCTTCTTCCATCTGGCTCATTACCTCTTCGGCTCTCCTGACAACACTGAGAGGCATTCCGGCCATGCGTGCGACATGGATACCAAAGCTATGCTCACTCCCTCCCCTTTTCAGCTTACGCAAAAATATCACCTTATCATCCAGTTCTTTAATCGAGACATTATAGTTTCTGACCCTTTTAAAGGAGTTTTCCATCTCATTCAGTTCGTGATAATGCGTGGCGAAGAGGGTCTTGGCCTTTGCCTTATGTTCATGGATATATTCAACCATTGCCCATGCAATCGATATCCCGTCGTATGTCGATGTTCCGCGCCCTATCTCATCAAGTAAAATAAGGCTGCGTTCCGATATATTATTAAGGATGCTTGCGGCTTCGTTCATTTCGACCATAAAGGTTGATTCTCCGAGACTGATATTGTCGGAAGCTCCCACACGTGTAAATATCTTATCCACCAGTCCTATCCTGGCAGATGAAGCAGGCACAAAACAACCTGACTGAGCCAGCAGCACGATAATGGCCGTTTGTCTTAAAAGGGCTGATTTCCCCGACATATTCGGCCCTGTCAGTATTATTACCTGTTGCTCCTCATTGTCGAGGTAAACATCATTAGGTATGTATGACTCATCAGCAGGCAGTTGCCGTTCTATTACCGGATGGCGACCGTCTTTAATATCAATAAGGTATGATTCGTCGATCTCGGGTTTAACATAATTATTGTCGGCTGAGACCATTGCAAAAGACAACAAACAGTCGAGCTGTGCAATAACAGAGGCATTTCCCTGTATCCTGTTAATAAATCCTGCCAGGTAATTTATTATCTCACTATACAGCTTTTGTTCAAGATCCAGTATCTTTTCTTCGGCTCCCAGTATCTTATTCTCATATTCCTTGAGTTCTTCAGTAATATACCTCTCGGCGCTTACCAGTGTCTGCTTCCTGATCCATTCGTCAGGCACTTTTGCCTTATGTGTATTTCTGACCTCAATATAATAACCGAAAACATTATTAAACCCAACCTTAAGACTGGGAATCCCCGTTTTCTTTATTTCCCTCTCCTGAAGTTGTACAAGATAGTCTTTACCGGAATATAAGATATTCCTGAGCTCATCCAGTTCTCCGGACAGGCCTTCAGAGATCACATTTCCTTTGCTTATGAGCATGGGCGGGTCATCATTAACAGCCTCATCAATCCTTTCCACCACCTCTTCACACAACAGGAGCCCGGAAGCCAGCGTATTAAGCGATTCGCATGATGCAACAGTACATTTATCCTTTACCGGCCCCAGGGCAAGGAGAGCTCTTTTGAGTTGTACAACCTCCCTGGGGTTAATTCTTCCCGTGGCAATTTTTGAGACGATCCTTTCAAGGTCTCCTATCTGTTTTATCTCTTTAATAAGATCATCCCGTAATTCACGGTCGTTTACCAGGTATTCAACCACATCGTGTCTGGCTTTCACCGGTTCAATATCCTTTAGAGGAAGAGAGATCCATTTTTTAAGTAAACGTCCGCCCATAGGGCTTGTAGTCCTGTCTATTATATCTATCAGTGTACGCGCCCCCTGATAAGGGGAAGTAAACAGCTCCAGGTTTCGTATAGTGAACCTGTCAAGCCAGACATACCTGTCCTCTTCAATCCTTGAAAGAGAAGTAATATGTCCTATCTTCTCATGTTGTGTTATATCGAGGTAATACAATATTGCTCCTGCGGCAATAATGGCATAATCCATCCCGTGTATACCGAAGCCCTTAAGCGACTTTGTACCGAAATGCTTCAGCAGCCTGTCGTTTGCGGCGTCAATCCTGAATATCCAGTCGTCAAGCTTGTAATTATAAAAGCGCGAACCGAACTTCTGCCTGTAATCATCGGTTTTCCCTTTCTCGAACAGTACTTCTTTAGGAGAAAAATTACTTAGCAACTGATCAACGTAAGTATGTGAACCTTCTGCTATAAGAAACTCTCCCGTTGAAATGTCAAGCAGGGCCAGTCCGCATATCGACTTATGTATATGCACAGCAGCAAGAAAATTATTCTCTTTGTTTTCCAGAACATTATCGTTAAGCGAGACTCCCGGCGTTACCAACTCCGTTATCCCTCTTTTCACAATCTTCTTTGCAAGCTTCGGATCTTCCAGTTGTTCACATATGGCGACCCTTTGTCCGGCTCTTACAAGCTTTGGAAGGTAATTATCGAGGGCATGATAGGGAAAACCTGCCAGTTCCACCCATGAAGCTGCTCCGTTTGCCCTCCGGGTGAGTGTTATTCCGAGAATCTCAGATGAGCGTATAGCATCCTCCCCGAAGGTCTCATAGAAATCACCTACCCTGAACAACAGTATTGCATCAGGATGTTTTTCCTTGATAGTGTAATATTGCTTCATCAGAGGTGTCTCAACGTATTTTCCGGATCCCGTCATTATAGCTCTACATTCATTTTCAACATACTGCAGGTATTGCAAATATACAATGATAGGCGGGTTAATGAAAGGGCTCCTGAACGATTGTTAAGAAAAAAGGATGAAATACATATCCGTCATGTTGATACCAGTATATGCACAAAAGAAAACCTGTAAAAAAGTATCATCTGTCATTGATGATGCAGATACAAATAAGTATATTGAGGCTCATAATAAAAATCTATACTTATTTCTCATGAACAATGTACTGGTACTGGGCGCAGGCATGGTTTCGAAACCGTTGATTAATTACCTGCTTAAAAATAACTGTAAGGTAAAAGTCGCATGTAATACATGTGATAACGCCCTGATGATAATACAAGACAATCCCAATGGTGAAGTAGTTGACTGGGAGGCTGATGACAGGGAAATGCTTAAGTCTATGGTCAAAGAGTCCGATATCGTGGTCAGTCTGCTTCCCTACAGGTTTCACACCGGTGTTGCATCTGTCTGTATCGAATACAGGAAACATATGGTGACCACTTCATACGTAAGTCAGGAGATGAAGGCTCTGGATGAAAAAGCCAGGGAGGCCGGAATAATAATACTTAATGAGATCGGCCTTGACCCAGGGATAGATCATATGTCGGCCATGAGAATAATAGATACCGTGAAGGATAAAGGGGGTAAAATAGAAAAATTCTGGTCTATATGCGGAGCTTTGCCTGCTCCGGAAAATGCTGATAATCCTTTAGGCTATAAATTTACATGGAGCCCTGAGGGAGTGCTGCTTGCCAGTCTTAACGGGGCAAAATACCTCAACAACGGAGAGATCATCGAAGTAAAACATGAAGATATTTTCAAAAATACATTCAGCTATTATATTAACGGCATTGGCAACCTGGTGATATACCCGAACCGCGACTCAATCAGTTATATCGATATTTACGGACTGGATGATATTAAGACAATGTTCAGGGGCACTTTCAGGTTTAATGGCTGGTGTGAGTCAATAGACGTGATAAAAACGCTCGGACTTCTGAGCAAAGAAGCAGAAGATCTTTCAGGGAAAACATATGAGGACCTGATAAGATCAAGAATCAAAGCCGGTGATAAGCCTGTAAGCATACTTCTTGCCGATCATCTTAATCTGGGAGATGACTCACCGGTGTTAAAAACGTTTAGCTGGCTCGGTCTTTTCAGCGATCAGCAGATACCATCATCCATGACAAGCCCTTTCGCAGTAATAAACAGTCTGATGATGCAAAAGATGATGCTTGGAAATGATGAAAGGGATATGGTAGTCCTTAAGCACATATTCAAGGTTAGCTACCCGGATCATAGTCCGGAAATAATAAGCTCACAGTTAATAGATTACGGATCGCCTCTTAATGACACCTCCATTTCACGGACAGTAGCGCTGCCGGCTGCAGTGGCAGTCAGACTGATCCTTAACGGTGCTATAAAGATGAAAGGCGTTTACAGGCCGGTGGAAAAAGATATTTATATTCCTGTATTAAACCGTCTGGAAGAATTGGGTATCCGTACCGGGGAAAAATATGATTTGCCCGATTCTGAACTGATATTTTAGAAAGCAGGGTAAAAATCTCCGGTAAGTCTTTTATACGACTCTGTATACTCATGCCTTCTGCCTTTCTCGATTGTGATAAATGACTGACGGAACTCTTCCTTCTCTTTTCCGAATTCCATCAACATCCTTTTAACGGGCGAAGAAGGTACGGGTTTGATTTTAAGCACCTTATTGCAGTATAATCCATAACCGGAGGCTTCAGCAATAAACATTGCCGCTTCGGCATAAGGAAGGATCAGGCAGAACCTTCCATGCGGACCTGTCAGTCTGTTTACAGATCTGATCAGGTCTGTCGAATTCAGGTCAGAATCATGCCTTGCTCTGGAAACACGCTCGTCCCTGCTGCATAGTGAGTTCCTGAAAAACGGAGGATTACTGATTACCATGTCAAACATTTCACCGGGAATAAAATCCTGTACTCTCTTGTTTATAATATTTATCCTTTTCTTCCACGGACTTATACCCGCATTATGAGCAGCCTCGAAGTAAGATTCTTTATCCGGTTCCAGCGCTGTTATTTCCGTTTCCGAACCGGATCGCTGAGCGAGCATAAGCGCTATAAGACCTGTTCCCGTTCCTATATCAAGTATTCTACGGGCTGAAGAAATATCCGACCATGCTCCGAGCAATACACCGTCAGTACCAACTTTAAAGGCTGCATGCTCCTGGCAAACCCGGAATTGCTTGAATTCAAAATAATCCATAATCAGAATTTCTCGATTATTCCCAGTCCGAACAGAGAAAAATCATACCTTACCGGGTCGAGCGGGTCAAAAGACCTCAATACCGAGGTTAATTCCTCCACTGCCTTCCAGTCATTCTGTTTACGCGACAGTAAGCCAAGCTTCCGTGAGGTATTACCTGTATGGAGATCAAGCGGTATATAGAGGACCGACGTGTCTATCCTTTTCCATATACCAAAATCAACGCCACGACCATCGTCCCTTACCATCCATCTGAGGAACATATTAAGCCTTTTACCTGCTGCGCCTCCCGAAATATCTGCAAAATGCTTCAGGGTCCTTCTGCTGTGCGGTATACTAAAAAACGCCTTTCTCAGTTCAGTTATAGCTTCCTTCCAGTTTCTGCCTTCTTCAAGGCTTTTTACAAGGATATCTTCCATAGTATTATATTCGGAGTATATTTTCCTCAGCCCTGCCATAAAGGTCATACAGTCGGTGCCGTTAAATGTACGGTAATAGAAACTTCCTGCTTCTTTAATACTGCTTTCATCTGCATTCAGGATAAAATCCCAGGGGCTGTTACCCATTAATTCCATCAGTTTTAAGGCAGAGCCGATAATAAGGTCTCTTCTGCCCCAGGCAATGGAAGCTGTAAGGAAAGCGGAGATCTCTATATCCTGTTTACGGTTATATCTGTGTGGGACAGATATGGGATCATCATCAATAAAGGAAGGGTTATTGAATTGTTCGAACTTAAGTTCAAGGAATTCCTTCATCTCATCATATGAGAACTTCTCTCTCCAGGAATCAGCCATTTATTATAATGCCGTCTTTTATTTCTATCTTCCTGTCGGATATACCTGATAATTCCCTGTCATGTGTCACGATCACGATCGTTTGTCCGAACTCGTCCCTGAGGTCAAAAAAAAGCTTATGCAGTTCCTCTTTATTTTCAGAATCAAGATTTCCCGACGGTTCATCAGCAAGGATAACTTCCGGGTCATTAATAAGGGCTCTTGCCACAGCAACTCTTTGTTGCTCACCTCCGCTAAGCTCGGAAGGTTTATGATCAAGGCGACCCTCCATTCCAAGGAACGAAAGCAGTTCTATGGCTCTTGTTTCGGCCTCCTGTTTTGATCTGCCGCCTATATAGGCAGGTATACACACGTTCTCCAGGGCAGTAAACTCAGGCAGGAGCTGATGAAACTGAAAAACAAATCCGATCTGCTCATTCCTGAATCTCGACAGTTGCTTCTGATTAAGACTGTTAATTAAAACATTATTATAAATGATTGTCCCTGTGTCGGCATTATCAAGGGTTCCAAGAATCTGGAGGAGAGTTGTTTTTCCTGCTCCGCTGGGCCCTACTATAGTAACAATCTCACTCTTTCCGATCTCCAGGTTTACTCCCTTCAGCACTTTCAGATCACCATACGATTTTGTTATATCCACTGCCTTGATCATACCTGTTGTTATTGGTAAGTGGGTTATCCTGCAAAAAACAAAATATAAATATAAGTTAAATAAGAAAACATAAGCAATATTCCCTTCCACCTTCTGAGCATCGATCCTTTAAGGGGTAAAATAAGTATAAAGATCAGAAATGATATTGCGAGCATCCAGATTATATCGAAATTGAAATCAGGGTCATTTATACTGAAAGGGCTTATGCCTGCAGTTATTCCGAGAATTGCCAGGATATTAAATATATTGGATCCGAGGATATTGCCGATGGAAATATCATTCTCTTTTCTGGCCGCAGCCACAGCTGAGGTAGCAAGTTCAGGAAGGCTCGTTCCAAGAGCAACTACAGAAACAGATATTATCCTTTCACTTACACCCAGCATCCTGGCAATACTACTGGCCCCTTTCACCAGCAGGTCAGCACCCAGCACCAGCCCGAGACAGGATACGATAATAATGACAATGGCCACAGGCAATGCAAATCTGGCCGGAGGGTAATTACCGTTTCCGCTTTTCATATCCTTCCTCGACCTGCGTATTGAAAGCCAGATATAAGCAATTAATAACATGAACAGGATTATTCCTTCCATCCTGGACAGTTTCATATCCAGCATAAATAATACAAACAATACCGATACTGCCATCATTATTATCCAGTCGCGAACAATTGACCTGGTATTGACGAAATAGGGGGTAATTAATATTGTAAGTGCCAGAACCAGTGCAATATTAGAGATATTACTTCCTATAACATTACCTACTGATATATCAGGATGGCCGGATATTGCGGCATCCAGGCTCACGACCAACTCAGGGGATGATGTACCTAATGAGACTACTGTCAATCCCACCACCAGTCTGGATATTTTAAAATGCCCGGCCAGGCTGACACCTCCGCGGACAAGGAATTCACCGCTTACCAGCAATAAAACCAGACCGGCAACAAGTGTCAAAAATGTCATTTGGAATAATTTATTTTGGCAGAAATGCTCTTCATCAGTCTTTCATATTCTTGTTTATAGTATCTGTCACATCCCTGATATCGTTCTGCATCTCTTTTGTGCTTTCATCGAACTCTTTCTTGATATCATCGGTCGCTTTCCTGAATTCCCTCATGCCTTTGCCCAGTCCTTTGGCAATCTCCGGGATCTTATTAGCGCCGAATAATACCAGGGCCACCACCATAATAATGAATATTTCCTGACCGCTGATGAATAAATGAACTGTCATATTCAGACCTTCTTAATTGTACAAATTTAGCAAGAAATATACAATTGCAAAACAAATACGTAACACCTGTTAAGGTTCGTATGTTCGTTATTAATCTGTCACTCCGGACAGATCAACAACCTGCTTCAGCATTTTTGAAAGCCTTAGAAAATGCTTATCAGCCTGTTTTTTTGCCCCTGAGAATCCTGTCTGTTTCCGCCTTTTTGATTGTATCATACACAACCGGTGTTGCTACAAACAGGGAGGAATATGTACCGACTACAACGCCAATCAGTAAGGCAAAGGTGAATCCCCTGATCACTTCACCGCCGAAAATAAATATTGACAGCAGAACGACAAATGTACTCAGCGACGTACTGAATGTACGGCTTATAGTACTATTAAGTGCAAGGTTCAGTATCTCTTTACGTTCTCTCTTACGATATAAACCGAGATATTCCCTGATACGGTCGAACACAACCACTGTATCGTTAATTGAATACCCTACCACTGTCAGTATTGCCGCTATGAATGCCTGATCAATCTCGAGTGAAAAAGGAAGGATCCCATAAAATATTGAAAATATTCCAAGCACAATAAGCACGTCGTGTACCAGTGCCGTGAGGGCTCCCAGTCCAAACTGCCAGTTTCTGAACCTCAAAAGGATATACAGGAATATTATCAGCAGTGAAAAGCCTACTGCATAAAAAGCTTTAATCATTATATCGAGGGCTATAGTAGGGCCTACTGTCTGACTGCTTTCCCTGTAATTTTCGAGAAATTCACCCTCGTCTATTCCTTCAGGCAACATCGGTTTCAATCCCTGGTAGAGAAGTGTTTCGACTTCGCTCTCTGCATCAGGCTCATCAATCTTATACTTGGTGGTTATCTTTACCTGGTCCTCATTCCCGTATATTACAACCATGGGATTTTCGCCATATACTTCGCCGAGTCTGTCGGCAACTTCCAGGGTTGAAACAGGCTGATCAAAACGAATTACATAAGAACGTCCGCCGGTAAAATCAATACCCGGGTTAAGGCCTTTTGTAACCAACGATACTACACCGGCCAGTATTACCAGCCCGGAAACTACATAGAATATTTTTCTTTGTCCTATGAAATTAATTTTCATATTATTGAATGCATTCTCTGTCATTTTTGTGGCAAAGGTAAGCCTCATATTATTTTTCAGGAATGAATCATATATCAGTCTTGTAATAAATACAGCCGTAAAGAATGACGTAATAATACCTATTACAAGAGTTGTTGCAAATCCTTTTATAGGGCCGCTCCCGAAGATGTACAGCACAATACCTGTAAGCAGTGTCGTTATATTAGCGTCTATAATAGCCGAGCGGGCATTTTTATAGCCGTCGGCAATAGCCAGCTTAATCCCTTTTCCTGCACGTATCTCCTCCTTTATCCTGTCGTATATCAGCACATTAGCATCAACCGACATACCAATAGTCAGTACTATACCGGCTATCCCCGGCAAGGTCAGTACTGCTCCAAGCGAAGCTAATATTCCCACTATGAAAAACATATTCAGCAGCAGGGCAATATCGGCTACCAGGCCGGCACGGCGGCTGTAATAGAATATCATATAAAGCATTACTACCACAAATGCTATTATGAAGGAATTCAGTCCGGCGGTGATAGCTTCCCTTCCCAGTGACGGACCGACAACAGTATCGTTAATTATATGTGCCGGTGCCGGCAATTTACCTGATTTTAAGATGTTTGCCAGGTCTTCCGCTTCTTCGATATCCTCCATACCTGTTATTTCAGATGAGCCTCCCTTGATCTCGGTCGATACCGTAGGGGCTGAACGCACATAACCGTCGAGTACTACAGCAATACACCTTCCTATATTGGAGCCTGTCAGTCTCGCCCAGGTACGTGAGCCTTCGGCATTCATAGACATATCAACCTTTGGAGCAGAGCCTGTCTGTCCGTATGACACCCTGGCCGAGGTAATAACATCTCCGTCCAGAGGAGGCCTTCCGTCTCTTGTCGTAACCTTTATTGCATGCAGTTCAAATAACGTCTCACTTTCATCTCCTCTCACCGGGTTGGCTGCCCAGTAAAACCTTATATCCCTTGGAAACAGCGATCGTATCTGCGGCATATTAAGGTAATCCATTACTTCGGCTGTATCCATGAAATGTGAATATCCTATTGCTGACCTTGGCAATGGCTGCCCGTCTCTGGTTACCATAGGGTTCAGCACGGCAAACAGGGGATTCTGAAGGTTCCATGCTTCACGGCTGTCTGCTTCGGTAGTCTCTGTTGTATCGCTGCCAAGCATTTCAAGCAAGGTCTCTTCTCCCGTTGTATCCTGCACGGATTTTGTCTGAGCAAGATCGTCTGCCGTATTTACTTCTTCGCTTCCTGAAGCGGTCTCATTCTCTCCGGCACTTTCCAGTGCAGCCATATCCGACTTCAGTGAAGCGAGCAATTCATTTGCCTGCATGAGGTATCCTATCACCTCAGGATTCTCATATGTTTCCCAGAACTCCAGCTTTGCCGTTCCCTGTAATAATTCCCTTACCCTTTGGGGATCTTTCACACCCGGCAGTTCAACAAGAATTCTCCCTGCTCCTTCAAGCCTTGATATATTAGGTTGTGAAACGCCGAACCTGTCTATTCTGCTTCTCAATATATTAAATGCATTATCAATGGCGCCGCTTGATTCTTCTCTCAGCATACTCAGCACTTCCTCGTTGGTTGAATTGAAATTAACCTTATCCCTCAGTTCGATAGTCCCGAAAATTGCAGCAAGGTTTGCATTCGGGTCAAGTTCTTCGAATGATTCACCAAAGAGGTCTATGAAGTTCCTCTGGCTTTCCTTCTGCTTTTCTTTTGCCATCGCCAGAGCCTGGTTAAAGACTTCATCGGTATTATAATTTGACAGGGCACGTATTATCTCCTCCACTGATACTTCAAGTATAACATTCATCCCTCCTTTGAGGTCAAGGCCAAGGTTGATCTCCTTTGACTGTACTTCCTTGAAAGTATTTCCCAGGAATCTCCATTCATCCTTTGAAAGACTTGATACTGAATCGAGATATGCTACTTCCTTAACAAGGTCTCCATCGGCATATTCCCTGGCGTGTTGTTTAACATTATAGGAGGCAACAGTAAATGAAAGCTGGTATATTGTCACCAATGTTAATGCTACAGCTAAAAACAGAACAGCTCCTTTGTTTTGCATTTGTAAGTCTTTTTATCTTTTCCAAATAATCAATATAATCTCATACGCCGTTTAACGGACGGGCAAAGATATTAATTTTTTCCGAAAAGAATTAGCCCTGAGAGTTATAAAAGCTCTTATTCGATAAGAGATTCGAAATTGGCCTCGATAGGTTTCATCGCTTCGAAGTCAAAGAGTGTCAGGCTTCTGATATTATAATAATAGGTCCAGTAATTCTGAAGTGCCTGTATATAGCCCCTGCGATTTTCATCTTTTTTTGTATCGGCATTATTTAAGTCAAGAACATCAACATTACCTATAAGAAACCGTTGCTTTGTCACCTCGTACATCTTCATGGCCACCGTATCGGATTTGGCAGCTATCCTGACCTGATCATCCTGAAGGTTGAACTGGGCAACATCGAGATATAACTGCTGTTCAAAATCAATCATTGACTGCTGAACCTGGGTCTTTGTCACCTCTTCCGACGATTGTGCCATACGATACCGGCCCCTCCTGAGTCCCCAGTCCATAATAGGGACAGTAAAACTGATACTAACTCTTTGTTGATCTTCCAGGGACTGGTAAGCCGCAGGAACATTATCATTCTGGCCCTGCAAACCGAAGCTTACATTCATATTGGCATTCAGTCCTTTCTCGGCCTTTGCTTCTGCAACACCCATTTTTGCTTCCAGCAACTGTATCTGGTAGGTAAGCATATCGGGGTTATTTGCCAGTGCTTTATCAAGTACGTCCTCGCCTCTGACCTCAAATGCAGGAATATCATTAGGTATAACAAGTTCTATTTCCACACTCTCCGTATAACCAAGGAAAGATGAAAGCCTCTGTTTCATGTCGTTCAGGTTATTTAAAGCCTCATTTTTTGATGTCTCGGCATTAAGGAATGACAGTTCCATCTGAAGCAGCTCATTTTCGGCTATTGTACCGAGGTTATACCTTCCATTGGCAAGCTGATACAGAGTATCGGCATTGGCATAGTTCATATTGGCTATTTCCATATTGATCTGTGCCAGGGCTAACTGAAAAAATCTTCTTACCGCGTTCAGATGCACTTCTTCAACCTGGAATATATATTCTTTCTTGGCCTCCTCATATCTCATAGGTTCTATTTCCTTCTGCCATTTCAGCTCGTTAAACCTGAAAAGCGGCTGGTTATAGTTTATGCTGACAGGTGTTGATATATATTGTGTTGATCCGTCGGTACCAAGAACATCAAAGCGCCGGAAATCGGACTGAAGCGAAATGCTTCCTCCCGTAAAGCCTACATTCTGACTCAGGGATAACTGTCCCTGAACACTATTTGAATTTTTCTCAACATAATATTCAGTCTCTGTTTGGGAGTTATACTCCTTCTCATATATCCTGTTATATTCGGGCAATGTTCCGGTTAATGTAAGGGAAGGGAGGTATTCCGCCTTAAAAGTCCTGTATTGCCAGTAACTGGCCCTGAACATATGTTTTGCCAGTATTGCTGATAACGATTGGTCTTCGGCTATTTCAATAACTTCATCCAGTGTCAGCCGTTTCTGCTCCTGTGAATATCCGTTAACTGTTGATAAAACAAAGAGAGCTATTATAAAATAATTGAAAAAACGCTTCATATTGTTGATTGATTATTTATTCGTACCTGAGTGACTCTATAGGATCCTTTTCCGCTGCTCTTTTGGCCGGCGAATATCCGAAAATAACTCCTACAGCCGCGGAGACGCCAAATGCTACTATTACTGAGAAGGGCGATACAATAGTAAGGATACCTGCGATCTCATTTATCAGTTTGGCAAGTACAACACCTATAAAAACACCTATAAAGCCGCCTGTAACACTTATCAGTATGGCTTCTGAAAGGAATTGCACCACTATATCCATCTTTTTTGCACCTATTGCCATTCTTGTACCTATTTCCTTGATACGTTCCATGACCGATGCGAACATAATATTCATGATTCCTATTCCGCCTACTACAAGTGAGATACTGGCAATTGCGCCGAGTACTATATTAAATATATCCTTTGTTCTCTGCTGTTGTTTCAGAAGAAGTTCCGGCACAGTGATCTCAAAATCCTTTACATCTGAATGACGTCTCAGCATCATACGGCTCAGGACTTCCGTAGAAGGATTAAGTTGTTCCGTTTCCTTCACCTGTACGACTATCTTGTCAAGCTGGTTATAATTTGTTGACGATGACTGATTAGGGTCAGAACCTCCTGAAGAAACCGTTCTGCTCATCATTCTTCCGTGACCCATGGCCATAACATGTGATGATGCTTCGGTAGCCAGTTTTTTAGTCAGCAACTCCCTGTTCTGATATCTTAAAAGCATCGTTTTTACAGGAATATAAATATTATCATTATATACATTCACCCCTGTCTCTTCAAATCCGGTAAGATTGACATTTGTTCTTTCCAGCACGCCTATCACCTTAAGCCATACTCCGTCAAACTTAATATACTGACCTACCGGGTCGACCTTACTAAAGAATTTGGCCCTGATATTTGCGCCTATGATACAGACCTGTATCCCATGTTCTTCCTGGTAATCATTAAAAAAAGTTCCATTATTAAGAGGCAGGTTATACAGATCAAAATAATCATTCCTTACACCTACCAGTTTGGCAGGATAAGTCAGTCCGTTCATAATCACAGTTGAATTGAAGGATATTTCCGGACTGATCCTTTTTACGGAAGGGAGTATTTTCTCAATAGCATCAACATCAAAAAGAGTCAGTCCCCGGCTGAACTTGTTCTGCTGTTTCTCTCCTTCTTCACTTGATAATTCACCTGACTGGATAACAGGGCTGATAAGAATATTATTCACCCCTACCATCTTTATCTGCTCCAGGATTTCCTGCTGCGCCCCCTTTCCTATTGCCAGCATACTTATTACTGCAGCGACACCAAATATTATACCTAATGCAGTTAAAACGGATTTTAACTTGTTTGCCAGTATTGCTTCAAATGCAATAATAACATCATGAAAATACCTTTTGATCATATCTTTTAATTGATAAAAGTTAAACCTACAGCACAGGTAAGCCTACAGGTTGCCCATCTGTTCCCTTGCTCCTGTATTGCCTTGTCCTCCCGGCTGACCCTGGGGTCTCATTCCCTGATCCTGACCACTTCTTTTCTGTTGCATCGCATTTCCGAATTGTTCCCTTTCCTCATCGCTCATATTCATAAGTTGTTCTCTCATGTTTTCAGGCATTTGCATACGATCTGAACCTCTTTGATTACGTGCCTGTATTTCACGCTCCCTTCTTTCCTCTTTTTCCAGTTTAAGCCTTTCTTTTTCACGAATAACTTCTATCAGTTCTTCACCTACCAACCTGAAATTCTCAGGTTCTTCCGGTATACTAAGGTATAACAGATCACCTTCCTCTATCCCCTGTTCAACTATAACCTCATTCTCATTCGATTCACCCAGAACCACAACCTGCCTTGTTCCATTCCTGTGATAGGCATACGGCACACTGTCTTCTGTTGCATAGACACATTCCAGGGGTATTGAGATAACATCCTGAAAGGTTTTTGTTATTATCTGGTTGCCTGTGGTCATAGAAGGACGAAGGATCGATTCAACCTCATCCAGCTTTATTATAACCTCAAATACCTTGGCATCGGTATTGGGTAACTGTTCTCCTATGTTGGCAACACTAATAACTTTACCCGTATATTTCTTATCCGGGAACGCATCAACGCTTATCCTTACAGGCTGATCCGCATTTACCTTGCTTATATCAATCTCATTAACATAAGTCTTGGATATCATTGAGGAAAGGTCAGGCAGTGTTGCCACGACAGGGTCGAAAGGGCTTATAGACGACCCCACTTTTCGCTTTGTGCCATCCCACTCCCTGTCATAAATTATCATGCCTGAAGCAGGGGCTATTACTGTAAACTGCTCAAGCAGTATCTGCATTTCATTTACTGTTTCCCTTTGTTTCTCAAGTTCAAGGTGAACCTCCCTTATATCTGCATCTGCCTGTTGTACCTTAAGGTCATAGTTTTTTACAGCCTGCTCATATGCCCGGGTTGCCTTATCCAGATTTATCCTGCTCTGACGGATAGTGGTAGGAGGTTCATATTTTGATTGCTCAAGTGTTATTTCAGCTTCTTCCATGTTAAATTTAAGGTTCATGAGTTCATCTCTCAAATCCCCAAGAGTAATAGTTGTATCCAGCTTTTTCATCTCATAATCAGTCTCCATCTGTTCGAGCTCATCCATCTCATCTTTAAGTGTGTTATCAGCCTCAGAACGGTCAAGAGTGGCAACATAATCACCTTTCTGTACCACTGTGCCCTCAGGTATAAGATCCTGAATAGTAATATTCCTGAATCGCATCCTTCTGCCACCCAGTGCCTCGGGGCCCTTTATTTCAGTTGAATTCTCAGCCTGTAACTCACCGGTAGTAGAAACGAGGATCTCAAAATTTCCTTTATTCGCTTCAGCAAAGAGAAGTGAAAACTCATCTTTACTGGTTGCCTTATTGAAAATAATCAGACCAATTATTGCAACTGCAACTACTATACCCGAGATAATTAATGTCTTCTTCATTATTTTTCCTGTTTGAACATATCAATTTTTTCGTGTCCGAAATTATTAAAAAATATGCTGTGTTTTTCTAAAGATTTTTATTAAATGCCTATTTAACAATAATTAACAATAAGAACTTTGATTTTGTTCTGTTATATAAGTTGACAAATCATTTTGAGTTTTTATTCCGGAAATACAAAAACAAACAACGGGAGGTTCAAATTTTAACAATTTTTATAATTTCCCGTGCCAGGCCTTCAGACTCTTTTATGGTCTTCCCTTCCGAATATATTCGAAGCACAGGCTCGGTATTTGATTTTCTTATATGTATCCACCCCTTATCTTTTTCTATTAATAATCCGTCCTCCGTACTGACCACATCATGCCTGAACTTTTCTTCCAGAAATGACAGTATTTTATCCGGATCGTCTCCTTCCCGGAGCTCTATACGGTTTTTGGATATTATATATTCAGGGTATGAAGCTCTTAGCACAGAACATGGTTTTCCCCTTTCAGCCAGTAATGACAGGAACAGGGCTATTCCAACCAAAGCGTCCCGGCCATAGTGGAGAGGCGGATAGATTATCCCTCCGTTACCTTCTCCCCCAATTACTGCAGCCGTATCCTTCATCCTGCGTACCACATTTACTTCACCTACTGCCGACGGATACCATTCACAACCATATTTATGAGACACTTCCTTCAATGCCCTGCTGGATGACATATTACTTACCGTATTCCCCTTTTTCCCTGAAAGTATATAGTCGGCACAGGCCACAAGCGTATATTCTTCATTGAAACATGTTCCATCCTCCGATACTATAGCAAGCCTGTCGACATCAGGATCAACGACAAAACCCACATCTGCCTTGTTCCTGACAACTGCATCAGACAGATCAGCAAGGTTTGAAGGCAATGGCTCGGGGTTGTGAGGAAATAACCCGGTCGGTTCTGTATACAATTCAATTACATTCTTAACACCCAGTTTCTTAAGGAGGTCTGGCAAAACCAATCCTCCGACCGAATTCACACAATCGATCACAACAGTAAATTCCCTTTTCCTTATCTGCTCAGTGTTAACCTCCGGAAGGCTAAGTATCATATCGATATGTATATCAGGGTATCCCTCCTTCCTGGTTACTTTTCCTGCAGATTCAAATCCGGCATAACTGTAATTTCCTTTTTCAGCCAGATCGAGAATAAGCTGTCCGTCGGACGCACTTATAAACTCCCCACTGGCATTTAAAAGCTTCAGGGCATTCCACTGTGCGGGGTTATGGCTTGCTGTCAGGATAATACCACCGTCGGCTTTCTCTCCTGTTACTGCTATCTCTACTGTAGGAGTTGTAGCCAGACCAAGATCAATCACATCTATACCCATAGCTGTGAGGGTTCCCTCAACAAGCATACTTATCCTCTCACCTGTAACCCTTGCATCCCTTCCCAAAATTACCTTGCTTTTTCCCCTTTTACCCGAGATCCACTTACCAAAAGCAGCTGTATATTTTACTATATCGTCAGGATTAAGTCCCTGTCCGGGCTTACCTCCAATCGTGCCCCTTATTCCTGAAATTGATTTTATTAAAGTCATATTCTTTATTTTTTATACAATTTTATAATTACTCCTGATAAAAAACAAGACGAAAGACGAAAGACAGGGCTGAACGTTAATAATTTGCCCGGTGGGCAAATTTAGCGAAGAACCAGATAGAAAGGAGACAAAAGGGTTCTAAAAAGTTGAAAGATAAGTTTAAATACCTCCTAATTAACCAATTAACCAATTAACCAATTAACCAATTAACTAATAAACCAATTAACAAATACTCTTCAGGCCATAATCCTCAGTCGGCAATAAATTTTTAATTAACAAAGAGCCTGGTGCAAAGCGCATAGCAAGAAAAAATATCAGTTATTCAGTTAATAGTCAGCAGTTCCTTCTTCTTAGTATCGAAGATTGCTCTACGCTCTGTGCACTTTGCTCTTCGCCATTTGCAAATCAACCTTTACACAAATACACCAATACCAATTAACATTGTGGACTGCGGACTGCGGACTGTCCGGTATTCCAACAAATAATCTTACCTTTGCCTCCGAAATAATAAAGTAATGAACTACAGGTATAAAAACAGGAAGGAAAAGAATCCCGTAAGCAAGGAGATGATCAGGCTGAATAAGTATATTGCCAACTGTGGCATATGCAGCAGAAGGGATGCCGACCTGCTGATTGAAAAAGGAGAGATCAGTGTCAACGGTGTGGTTATAACCGATATGGGAACAAAAATAGCCGAGGGTGACATAGTCAGGTATAAAGGCAAGCCTTTAAAATCGGAAAAGAAGATCTATATCCTTATTAATAAGCCCGCAGGTTATGTGAGCACCTTAGATGACCCCCATGCCGATAAGCTTGTAACCGAACTTATAAAAAATGCATGCAACGAAAGGGTATATCCTGTTGGCCGTCTTGACAAAGACACTACCGGTCTGTTATTAATGACCAATGACGGTGATCTGACAAAAAAACTTACACATCCTTCACATAAACAAAAGAAGATCTATCATGCATTCCTGAACAGGCCTCTTACAAAAAATGATATGATCAGGATGACCGAAGGAGTAGACATAGGAGAAATGGTATCAGCCGATGCTGTCGCTTATCCCGATCCGGAAGACAAAACACAGGTTGGAATAGAGATACACTCAGGACAGAACAGAATTATCAGGAGGATGTTCGAAACACTTGGTTACAGGGTAAAAAAGCTCGACAGGGTATATTTCGCAGGACTGACCAAGAAGAATCTTCCCCGGGGCAAATGGAGATTTCTGACAAACAAGGAAATAAGTATCCTGAAAAGATCATAAAACTGTTAATATGGCTCATAAATCAGGTTTTGTTAATATACTTGGCAACCCGAATGTGGGAAAATCAACTCTGATGAATGCACTCGTGGGGGAAAAACTGTCTATTATTACTTCGAAGTCACAGACCACCAGACACAGGATACTGGGCATAGTAAGCGGTGACAACTTCCAGGTGGTATTTTCGGATACACCCGGAATAATAAACCCCGCCTATAAACTGCAGGAGGCAATGATGAAATCAGTCCGGACTGCTATTAGCGATGCTGATCTGATAATTTATGTAACGGATGTGAAAGAAAAGGCTGACAAAAACAAGGATATGCTAAACAAAATAATCAATTCCAAATCACCCGTTATGCTGGTTATAAATAAAATTGACCTCAGCAACCAGGAAGAGATTGAAGAGATGATGGAAAAATGGAAAGGTATTATGCCGGATGCTGAGATAATACCAGTTTCAGCAACAGAAAAATTTAATACCGGGAACCTTTTTAATATGATACTGGACAAGATGCCCGAAGGCCCTGAATATTTTCCAAAGGATCAGCTTACCAACAGGCATGAACGCTTCTTTGTCACTGAGATCATACGGGAGAAGATCCTCAGGAATTACCAGAAAGAAATACCTTATTCAGTTGAAATAGAGATCGAAAGCTACAAAGAAGATGTAAACCCGGTATATATCAGGGCCCTGATACATGTAGCAAGGGAGAGTCAGAAAGGTATAATTATCGGTCACCAGGGTAAGATGCTGAAAAAGACAGGTACCGAGGCAAGAAAGGATATAGAAGAATTTATTGGCAGAAAAGTGTTCCTCGAACTTTTTGTAAAAGTAACAAAAGACTGGCGCAACAAGCCGGGCACATTAAAGAAATTCGGTTACTGAAATTTGTAAGATGAGTAATATTGTAGCAATAGTCGGAAGACCAAACGTAGGCAAATCAACTCTTTTCAACAGGCTCACAGAATCAAAGGAAGCCATTGTTGATGAGGTAAGCGGCGTCACGCGCGACAGGCATTACGGCAGGGTAACATGGAACGGAAAGGTATTTTCCGTGATCGATACCGGCGGTTATGTAAATAATTCTGACGACATCTTTGAAAGTGAGATAAACCGGCAGGTTGAAGTAGCGATTGAGGAAGCTGCATTGATCGTTTTTATGGTTGATGTCGAGTCGGGACTTACAGATCTTGATATGTCAGTAGCCTCAATGTTAAGAAAATCGTTAAAAGACATACTCCTTGTAGTAAACAAGGTTGATAATAACTCAAGACTGCTTGATGCTGCAGAATTTTACAAACTGGGACTGGGAGAATATTTCCCTGTATCCTCCGTAAACGGCGCCGGTACCGGCGATCTGTTAGACAGCATTGTCAGCAAACTGCCCGATGATGATAAAGGGGAAGAGATCAACCTTCCCAGGATATCCGTTATAGGCAGACCGAATGTAGGGAAATCATCCCTGCTCAACAGCCTTACCGGAGAAGAGAGGAATATAGTCACCCCGGTTGCCGGAACAACAAGAGACTCTATATTTATAAGGTACAGAAAATTCAAACAGGACTTCCTGCTAATAGATACTGCAGGCCTGAGGAAAAAAGCAAAAGTTAAGGAAGACGTTGAATTTTACAGCACTCTCCGGTCTGTAAGGGCCATTGAGAACTCAGATGTATGCCTGTTGATGATCGATGCCGTCCAGGGGATTGAATCACAGGACCTGAGTATAATGAGTATCATCCTTGAAAATAATAAAGGGCTCGTTTTACTTGTCAATAAATGGGATCTGATCGAAAAAGACTCCAATTCTGCCAGAAAATTTGAAATGAAGATCAGGGAAAAAACATCCCCTTTTACAGATTACCCTGTCCTGTTCATTTCAGTTATTAACAAGCAGCGCATACATAATGTTCTGGAAGAGGCCATGATGGTTTATCATAACAGGACAAGGAAAATTAGTACTTCTGCGCTTAATAATTTCCTTCTGCCGCTTATTAACAGTAATCCTCCTCCTTCAGTTAAGGGTAAATTCATTAAGATTAAATATATCAGCCAGTTGCCGACACACTATCCTTCTTTTGCCCTCTTTTGCAATCATCCCCGGTATATCAGGGAACCCTACAAAAGATTTATAGAGAACAGGTTAAGGGAGAAATTCGAATTTACAGGTGTACCCATGAAAGTCTTTTTCAGGAAAAAATAGCTATTTTGGTGTAATTTTTGATAACTGCTTCATATGAGAAAGTTATTGCCGGGCATATTATTTGTAGTTCTGCTGGCTCTTTTATTCAACTGTTGCGAAAAGATCCGTACTCTTCCGCCCGAGCCAAGGATTGAATTCAGGCAGTTTACCTTAAAAGACTCTATTCATCCGGATCTTGGAGATGTAGGGAAAAGCGGGATACTCGAATTTTATTTTGAGGACGGTGACGGGGATATAGGACTGAAGCAGCCGGGCGAAGGAGATGCAGATACCGTGAATCTGTTCTTTACTCTTTACAGAAAACTCGATGGAGTATTTGTCGAAGCTGACACATCTGAAATAAGCAAACCGGGTAACTTTCGCATACCATATATCGAGAGGGAAGGACAGAACAAAACATTACAGGGGACAATACAGATCACTCTCTTTTATAATATATCTAATCTGTCTGACACCATTATGTATGAATTCTACATTACAGACAGGGCAGGTAATGAAAGTAATCTGGAAAGCACGTGTGAGATCCCTTTCGCATTGAACGGTACCTATTTTCCTGAATAAGGATTGTTATACCTTAAAGGCCATCAGCAATACATCGTCTATTTGTTCCAGCTTACCCCTCCATTCATCAAAAAACTCAGTAAGCTTCTGATATTGCTCTTCCATTTCCAGATGCTTTATATCATCTATAAGTCTGCGAAGCCTTACTATCTTTAGTTTCTTGCCGTCGGGGCCTCCGAACTGGTCGGGATAACCGTCGGAAAAAATATAAACAATATCGTTCTCCTTTAAATAATATTCCTGATCGTCAAAATATTTTTCCTCCAGGTTCTCACCACCTACCGAATTTTTATTTCCCCTTATATAATACTGTTCTCCGTCCATAATAAGTACGACAGGCCTCAATGCTGAAGCAAATCTCAGCAAACGTGTTTCAGGGTCATATTCACATACAACCATGTCCATCCCGTCATTCGACGTATCATCGCCTGTCTGGTTTAAGGTGGTATTTATTTCCTTATCAAGTGTACGCAATATTTCCGACGGACGGGTTATTTCTTTCCGGTTTACTATCTCCTGAAGGAGTGCAGACCCTATCATCGACATAAAGGCGCCTGGCACACCATGTCCCGTCGAATCGGCACATACTATAATTATCTTGCCTTCGCTTACCTTATCGAACCAGTAAAAATCACCACTTACTATATCCCTGGGCCTGTAAAAAACAAAAGCTCCCTTGAATTTTTCATTAAGCCTCATTACCGGAGGCAGCAGGCTGGCCTGTATACGTTGCGCATAATTAATACTATCGGTGATCTCCCTGTTCTTAAATTCGATCTCTTCCTTCTGCCTTATGACTTCCTTTGTCCTTTCGGCAAGTTCATTCTCAAGGTATCTCTGGACCTTTGCCTGTGCTTTTTCCCTTATTTTAATGATAATAACCACTGCCAGTACCAGTATAACAGCTGATCCTGACATAAACAACCATGTTCCCCAGAATGGCTTTCTTATATTTACAACGAAGCTTTTTATCTGGTTATCCGATATCCCGTCATAGCTGTAAGCTAACACGTTAAAACGGTAATTACCACTGCTAAGCCTGTATGTAATATGTCTGCTATACGTTGGGTCCGACCACTTTGTATCATAATTCTCCAGGCTGTAACTGTAATAAACCTTTTCAGGATCCGAATAATTAAGGCCTACAAAATCAACCCTGATGTCATACCTTGGGCTGTATGGCAGATTATATACACTTTTTAGCGGCATTCTCTCGTCATTGATCATGACGGAAATAATATTTGTCTTTGGAGGGTATAGCTTTGCCTTATCCTTTGACGGGTCGTATACCATAAATCCTTCGGTTGTTCCTATCAATATATAACCCCCGGAAATTTCACAAATAGCATTATCATTACAATAGGCACCGGCAGTAAAGATACCTTCAAATGTCCTTATAATATCCATTTCCTGGTTATACACGGAAAAAGCGCCCTGATGTCCAATCCAGATATTATTTTTACTATCACAAAGCAGGCTGTAACAGTAATTGGAATGCAGGCCGCTCCCGGCGTTTATATTCCATACCGAGTCGTTCTCGAAACAATAGATCCCCTGTGTACTGGTTGCGCCCCATATCCTTCCGCGATAATCCCTGCCAAGCGACTGGAAATCAATTCTGAGACCGCCATGTATAACCGATTTGCCTGAGATAACACCATCTTCCGGATTGAGATAAAAAAGCCTGTTGCTTTGTGTGGCTACCAGGACATCTCCCTTCCCGTCGGGGACAAGCTGATTAATATTATTATGAGGCAACTTTTCGGACGTAGTGTACCTTTTGCTCCCTCCTGTTTGCTTATCAATGATTATCACCCCACTTCTGGTGGCCAGCCAGATAAATCCCGATTCTTCAATAATATCGGAAATATAATTCTCAAGATTGTTACCTGACCTGAAAAAAAGTTCAGTCCTTCCCTGTCTGCTACGCCTGTAAACGCCCTGCCCTTCTGTCCCTATAAGCATTGAGCCATCGTCATAAAGATAGAAATCCGAAATCATAGCCCCATACAGAGAATGGCTGAGATCAGTGTAGCTGACAACTGATTCCTTTGAAAGGTCATAAAGATAAAAACCGGAGACAGTACCCGCAAAAACATATTTACCATATTCACTTACATAAATAATATTATTGTCGGATTTCCCGTTACCCGGTTTATGGAATTTATAGGCAACAGAGCTAAGGACAGATACTCCATTCCCGAAATGACCGATCCAGATATTTCCCCAATAGTCTTTATAGCTTGTTTTTATATCATCGCCGGCAAGCCCTGAATTATTATCAAGCACCTCAAAAGACCTGACTTTTGCCGTCAGGCTGTCTGTCTCGGCTTTAAAGAGTCCATTACCAAAGGTTGATATCCATATCAAACCCGGCTTATCTGCCATGACAGACTGTACTCTTAAACTATTGAATACCTCATCCTCACTAATTCTGTCAAGGCCGATACTGTCATTACTGAAGTCGGCAATATAGATACCGTTATCTTCAGTTGCCAGATAAAATAATACGGGATTAATACTTTGTTTAATATCCTGTACTTTGTAGTAGTATAATTCCTCCGCATCAGCAATTAATTCCAGCCTGTCTCCCTCTATTCCGCATAGGGCAATACCATTCTGATTGCCCAGGGCTATTCTGTCTCCCTGCACAAATGCCGCACAGTACAGGAATTCGCCGGTAGGATTATCTATATGAGTCAGGTTTTCCGGAGCAGAGGGGTCATAACGGTAAAGTCCCTTGCTTTGTGTTACTATATATATAGTTGAATCTTCCCTCTCAATAATATCATTAATACGGACAGCATCAACACCCTGTATCTGAATCAGATCGCCATGATCCGTATAATGAACGGTTCCGTCATTAAATCCGAAATAGATTGTCCCGGCTTTTGTTTCATATGAAGAAACAGGAAAAATAGTTTCAAGAGTATCCGAAACATACGACATATAATACTCAAATCCGTCGAACCTGCAAAGACCTTTCCCTGTTCCCAGCCATATGAAACCGTTGTTATCCTGATTAATAGTATAGACAAAACGGTTAGGCAGACCTTCGTTCTCTCCGTAATTCTTGAACTGGTAGGTCTGTGACCTGGATATAAGAGATAATAACGATAATAAAACCAGGATTATCGTATTTTTAAACAGTGAGTTCCGGACCATCAAAAACTTATTTTTCTATTCTTTTTACACTTATTTTAGGATTATAAACCGGCACGCCTCCGATCGGAACAGTAAAAAATTCGAGGTATTCACCATACTGGTTTTCGACCGAGATAACCACATTATTATTGGGTACCAATGGTGATTTTTTCTTTATAAACTGAAAGTCCAGCGATGAATTTATCTCTTCCTCATCAATTTTTATTTTACTTTCGGCCCAGTTATCTTCGTTGGATATAGTAGCCAGCAATCCCCTTCGCACCCTCGAAACGACCCTGATATAACCGTCTCCATCCCAGTCGAAGTTAACCTGCTTAACAAATATTGTGGCCGTATCGATGAAAGGATATATATGAGAAACATTATCCGAATTATTCCACATTCTGAATGAATATTCATATGTAAAGGCATTTCCGTCCTCAATCTCAGTATGCTCTACAGGGTCGGTACTTAAAAAATACCTGTAAAGATTGCCGTCATCTCCCGATATCCCTTCGCATATTACTTTAAAAATATACCCGTCAAATTCTTCCCTGAACTCACCCTCCGTAGGGTTAAAAGGTCCGAAAGTATACCATTTATCATCATACCTGTTATCCATTCCGAATACTCTTGATGCCAGCAAGGTGCCGCTTTTATAATTACCTGTGGGCTGAACGCCCTGGGCATCGGGATTACTCCATGCCTGGTCACCTCCGTATACGGAATAAGACACACGTGTGTCCCATACACCGTTTATCTCATCCACCTCGCCTCCGACATCGGGATCATATACCTGAATATAAAAAGGTTGTGAATATGTTCTGGGTATTTTAAAGAAAAAAGTCTGTGAAAAATCATCATCACCCCAGGATGTCTCTCCCTCTCTGCCAAATGTCATGAGGTACGGAATATTTTCATCACTTGCAGGAACCGGCTGTGCCGGAAGCGATAACGTTAATGCCAGTAAAAATACCGGAAGTAATGATTTTTTTATCTTATTCACAAGCCTCATAATGAGTTCAAAAATAGCATAAATATGTAATATCACCTTTCCTTCACCACTATATATTTCGATACGCATGTCTGCTGCACATTACCATTATCGCCAGTATTAGCGCTTATTATAAGTTGTATATTATATTTTCCGCTGGTCATATATGCCTTTTCAATAATAGCGCCCTTGCCTGCAGAACCATCATCAAAATTCCAGTAATACTCTGAGATATCCCATCCCGGCAGGTACGTCTGCGAGGCATCCAGTTGAACCGCATCGCCCACATAGCAAGTGTCGGGGGCTTTAAAGAAAGCCTGTTCTGTCTTTTTTATCTCAAGCAGGTAGGTCTGCTCACTATACTGTACTTCGCCGGTTATTTTATCTATCACATTAAGCTTTACAAGATATGTGCCAGGCTCTCTGAAACAATGTTCAGCTCTGGTTCCCGTCGCTTTTGTCCCGTCATCGAAATCCCATTCGTGTTCAAATGGCAGTGAATCAAATTTTGATGCATTCTCTTCCAGGAACTCATAGCAATATGTGTCGTATACCATTTCGCCACAATTGTCCTTTCTTATTATCAGTGATGTAAACATAAAGATATCATCTGTTCTGTCCCTGTTTGAAGCAAAATATCCGTTCCCTCCATCCTGCTCCCTTACAAAGCTGAAATCGTCGGCAGGTGAATTTATAGGCTCCGGTAAAAGAACCGGTGATGACCAGCCTTCCCGGCTCATTCTTGAGCTGTACAGGTCAAGGCCTCCATGTCCTCCCTGCCTGTCGGATGCAAAATACAGTTCTCCTGTTTTACTGAAGAATGGATACAATTCCGAACGCGGGCTGTTCACTTCAGGGCCCAGGTTCTCAGGGCTGGACCATCTTCCGTTTTCCCATCTGCACATATAAATATCAGAGCCTCCCTGTCCTCCGGGAATATCCGATGATAAAAACAGGAACTGACCATCGTTGCTGATATATGGATGTCCCAGATTCCAGAGAGGGTCATTATGCTCAAACGGTACCGGTCCCGACCAGCCTTCGGTGGTCTTTTCCGAAATAAAGATCCCGCTCCTGTTTTCAAATCCGGGCTTCAGAGCCCTGCGGCCTGTTTCAACATCGCCGGTATAGTATATCTTCTTCCCGTCAGGACTGAAACAAAAAGGACCCTGATTGAATATTGTCTGGAGATCCCTGGAAAATATCCTTGTTTTGTCGTAATCCATCGTATCTTTCCGCTCCGCAAAAAAGATATTATAAACCCTGTCGTTATCAAAAGTTTTATTATTTACTATTCCGGACACTCTCCTGTCCGAGCAAAACACGAGTCCGCCCTGAAAAGGAATGGGTGTCATCTCATTGTATTGTCCCGAGTTAAGGGACAGCTTCCCGATCTTAATCATATCATCTTGTTGTGCCTGTAACAATGGAACAGACAAAATCATCAGGATTACCGATATGACCTCTTTTCTTAATTTCATTATTTTAAAAATACCTCGGATTTGATGCACTAACCGTCTTACCGAAATCAAACCTCAGGGCCACTTCATGCGTCCCTCCTACAAATGTGCTCAAATTACCAAGATTATATTCATATGCGTAACCAAGCTTCAGCATCTGATTTAACTGAAATTCCACCATGGCAACCAGAACTTCTTCACCCAGTCTCCACGAAGCTCCAAGCCATAAAAAATCGGAAATGATAAAATTACCATTCAGATCAACCATTAAGGGATTGTTTATTGAATATCTTACAAGAGCAGAAGGCTTGAACCGAAAAGCATCGCTAAAGCTTATTAGTCCCCCTGTCGTTGCCATCAGATAATAATTCTTATAATCAAATCCCAACACAAATCCGTTTCTGCTGCTGTTTTCCTCGTAACTCAACATTTCAGGCAGAGCCACTCCAGCAAAAAATACATCGGAATTATAATAAACACCAAATCCTACATTAGGAAGGGTATATGACGAAACAGCTTCTGTAAAAGCCGGATCAGGATCAATTGTAGTTATACTGGAATAATTATTATTGACCATATCAACACCGGCTTTAAGTCCGAGCGACCATCTCCCCCTTTCTGTTTTAATATGAAAAGCATAACTTCCGAATACGCTTGCCTTTGTTGTTTTTCCGTACGTCTGGTAATGGGACATCAGCCCAAGCGCTACGCGATCGTTCTTCATAGGTGAGTGAATAGAAAAAGTACCCATAAGGGGAGCGCCTTCAAAATCCATTAATTTACGTCTTATCAGAATTGATGCACTTAAAGCCTCCCTTGTTCCCGTATATGCAGGATTAATGACAAGGCCGTCCATCAGGTACTGACTGTAGACAGGATAGTTCTGACCTGATGCGAATGGCACTGACAATAATAAAGAAAACGCTATAAATATTAATTTCCTCATCTACCTCTTAATAACGACAAAACCACTTAACCTCTCACTTCCCGGCGACTTGATGGTAAGATAATAATAATATGTTCCGTCCGGTAAAGGATTACCGTCAAGGTTCAATCCCGCCCAGTCATTATTATAATTTGTTGCTCTGTAAACCACTGCCCCCGAAATATTGGTAATAATCAGTTCATTTTCCGTAAATTCCAGTCCTTCAATAAGAAAAGTCTGGTTATATTGATCCCCGTTCGGGGAAAAACCATCCGGTATCAGTATGGTGGCAACACTCAGGGAAACCTGATCGGACACCGCAGGACAAACGCCGTTCACCACCGTCCATTCAAGAATATTTTCACCATATGAAAGATCGCTCACCGTAGCTCCTGCATAGTTAATATCATCAAAAACAGGGTTGCCGGAACTCTGTATTACCGACCATGTACCCGTACCCACAAAAGGTTCATCAGCTTCGAGAATAGAACTGAACTCGAAAGGTTTAAGCTGTTTATCCTCTCCTGCGAACGGAAGTTCGGGAGCCTCCCAGAAGGTGATATCCACTGAGGCGGAATCCACGCATTCCCAGTTCTGTTCTTTCCACCAGAAGGTCTGGGTTCCGTAATCAGATCCTATATTAACGGTTTTTGATGTGCTGCTCACATCAACGGCCGAAACGATTACTCCGTCATAATTGATCCAGCTTCCGGTACCTACACTCGGATTTGCCTGCAGGGTGTATTCGGGTCCGCAAACCTCATCATCAGTACCGGGATCAGCAACCGGTATTTCATAAACAACAGCCTTTCTGCTGCCGGTCATGTTTGCGGCCACACACCCGTTATTATCCGTAATTGAAACAAATGAATAATCGCTTGTATAAACAGGGCTGTGTATAAATGTATGAGCAGGGGCGGGAGCATTGAAGGGTGCCAGATCCGTTTTACCATCACTTAAAGTCACAGTCCACGGAGCAGCTCCTGTCAGGTTCATTTCAACAGATACCGGTGAACCCGAGCATGATGTATCCTGAAGGGCTGTAATGGTTCCCTCTGGTAAAGGGTAAATACCAATTGTCAATATATCACTTATATCCTCACAGCAGTCTGACAGTCCTGATGACACCTTCCTTCTGAAATAGGTTTCTTCAGTAAGATAGCCCGGCTGATAGTCGATCCCGTCATTTATCCCGGCTGCCGGTGCCCAGTTAACATTATCGGTACTTGACTCCCACAGGTAGGTATAAACACCGTTACCTCCTCCAGGAGCATTCCCCGATATCAACGCAGGCCTGGTATTAAAACAAACAGTCTGACCGGCGGATATGGTATTTCCGGATATCAGAGGCAGTACATTTATTTCAACTGTATTACTCAATGTTGCACACTCTCCCGACAATACCTCTCTGCGATACCATGTATCCTGTGTCAAAGCAGGAGGGTTATAGTCAGCCTGGTCATTTATTCCCGGGGCTGTATTCCATATCGTCTGGTCAATACTGTACTGCCACTCATACAAATATGACCCGTCGCCTCCTGAGGGTGTTTCTCCCTTAATAACCAGCGGCACCTGACCGGAGCATATTGTTGTATCGGTATTTCCCGAGAGTGTCTGAATGCTGTTATTCAGTATAGCAGGATTAACATTAACAACCACTATGTTGCTTGTATCATCGCATGCTGATGATATAACGATCCTTCTGTACCATGTAGTATCCGTAAGGGCCGGGGGATAATAGTCCTTTTGGTCAGCTCCTGTAATAAGGTTCCATGATCCTGTTCTGGTACTATCCTCCCATATGTATGTATAATTTGCTCCGTCTCCGCCAACAGGCAGGTTACCCGTCAGCGGATCAGGTACCGAATCCTCGCATATGGTATGATCCGTCTGAATAATATTATTCCCTATCAGCGGTAATCTTGTAAGCAGCACCTGTGCGGAGGTATCCACGCAACAATCAAGGTGACCCGATCTTACCACCCTCCTGTAATATTTGTCACCGGGAAAATCAGATGAATTTTCGTCAGGATCATAATTTTTACCGTCATTGGTGCCTTCTGCTCCCGACCATATGCTTTGGTCCGTACTGCCTATCCATTCAAAACCATATGAACCGTCGCCACCGGCAGGGTCGGAACCCGACAGATCTGCAAAAAGATTATCAGTACAAATAAGCTGATCGGAAGCAATTGTATTATTGCTTATTACAGGAAGAACTTCTATAAATGCATGATTGCTGGTATCGATACATCTTCCCGATACTATGACCCTCTTATAAAATGCCGATTCTGTCAGCACAGGAGGGTCATAATCGGCATTAGTGCCGGTTCCCGGGGCAAACTGCCAGTTATGCACCGTAGTGCTGTCTATCCAGACATAAAAATAATTTCCGTTTCCACCTCCGGGACCGGTGTTTACAGGTATAAGCAATTCGGGATCCTGACCGGCGCATATTATTGTATCATAACCGATAAAATTATCTGTAATAAGAGGTTGCACAATGATGGTAACTGTTTTACTGGTATCCGATACCGGAGTTGCGTTATTGTCGGTAACCACCCTCCTGAACTCAAGAGTATCTGTTTCCGTGTCTGTCAGGATAAGGTTCTGTGTATTACCCGATCCCGGTACCAAAGACCATACTGTCTCTTCATCTCCTTTCTTTTCCCATCTGAATGTATACGGCTGTACTCCTCCCACCGGTTCTGTTCCCATGATCGTCTGGGGGTGTTGTCCGTAGCATATTGAGTCAACCTGTGTCCCTGTAAATGATGATATTATAGAATTAAAAAGAAAACCGTTCAGTAACATGTTAAGGTCGGTCCTTATTATACCGCTTTCTCCTCCTTCCTGGGATATACCGGATGGATAGCTGATCCTTCCTCCGGCCCCGCCGGCAACACTTATATCACATTCGGGCGCTGCCGACGAACCTCTGATCCATACAAGTCCGCCACCGCCACCGCCACCGGAACCGTAAATCGTATATGAATGGCCTCCTGTTCCTCCTTCTGCTTCAATTATAATATTTGATAATGCATATGATTTTACCGACAGCACGACCGATCCTCCTGCGCCGCCACCGCCGGCACTACCATCTCCCGATGCAATAGTTGTAAGTGAATCCCCGTTTGCCCTTATGGCATATCCGTTACCTATAATCGTATCGGTCAGTATAAAAATGATTCCTCCTCCATTCCCGCCGCCAGACGCCGTACCGCCGTTTTCACCGCCGGCACCGCCGCCGCCTCCCATCAGTATCCTGTCCGGAAAATCAACTGCCTCCTCCACTTTCCATCCGCCTTTACCACTGACAAACACAAGGGATCTCTGCTTTGTACCGTCGCCACCTTTACCAAAGTTTGCTCCACCGCCACTACCGGAGAACTCTCCGGTTGCTCCTCCTCCACCTGTAAACAAAGCTCCGATACCCTTTGCATAATCTTCAACCATCAGCTTATCTGCAGTACCGTTTATATGAGTAGCAAGGCCTTCTCCTTTCCATCCTGCTTCTGGTGACGATTCAGGATAATAATAATCAGGAGAAGGAGCCTGGATTCCATCGATAGTTGATACCGGCCCTCCTGCAAATCCTTTTCCCGTAACATCTATATCAGCCTGTAATTCAAGCTTTTTGTTCACGATCAATGCCAGAATTCCACCTGTACCGGTAACGCTATCCCATGCCGCACAATTCAGTCCGGATGTAACCGTAGCACTCTTATAGGAAGGAACCCTGACGACCTGAATAAATCCCTCAACATTATATTTACCGAAACCAAGAAGGTTATTCCTGAAGGTTATCCTTTTCGGGCCGGATTCAACCTGCTCAATAATTATGAACTCATAAAAGCCTATTCCATGATCAGGGTGGGTACCGTTCAGAAAGCCATCTTCCGATCCGAAAGCACCTGTATTTGAGTTAATGACAGATACTCCCTTCATCTGCATTACCAGTACCGTATCGCCATTGCTGAAACCGCTTACGTCATCCAGGATGAGGGCATCGGCTGCCTCAATAGTGTTAACACGGGCATAGGTATTAATAATGCCTGATATATTTTCCTGCGGAGAACCAAGCAGTAAACCGCCGGAAAACGGCATGACAACAGCCATGGCAATCAATATATTCCTCAAAAGAAGCCTGGTCATTAACTGATTCTTCAATATCGCTAATATAATTATTTCTTATGTTTATTCAAGCAAATAATTTTTTGTGGAATCAGGGTATCTGTTTCATATTGCTCTTATACGGAAATGGTAACTTATTTGTTGTAAATGGAAGACTGGAATGGTGGAGTAATGGAATGGGGAGTCCACTCCAAAAGTGGTTTTGACGATTTTGTTGCGCATAACTTACTAAGTATCAATATGAATTTTTTCTTAGATTATTGAATAAAGGCTTTTCGGAGGGGATTCATTACTCCAGTATTCCGGTTAAACAAATAACTTATTTTACTACGGTGATATACGGTGACACACAGGGCGTGAGTAGTGAATGGTGAATAGTTGAGATAAGGGATTAGGAAAAACGACTCATAGCTCGCTTAATAGTATACAATTTCAATTATTTTTTGTATATTTAGATTACTGTCCCATTAAAATTCAGAAAAGTTCTTTGAAATATTTGAAATTTAGTTAGTTGCAGACGTTTTTCGATTAAACGGATTTCAATTTGCATTTTCGCTATTCTTAAAGAGATTAGTAAATGCATAAGGATAAATACGTTTTCGCTCAATTAGTATCCTTCATGGATAGGAATAAGTTCAACTACATCGTTCGCAAGTATTGCGGTGACAAATACGTAAAGCATTTCACCTGTTGGAACCAGATGCTTGCTTTGATGTTCGGACAACTGTCAAATCGTGAAAGCCTGAGAGATTTAATTGTTGCACTTGATGCTCATCACTCCAAATCTTACCATTTAGGTTTGGGCAAGAATGTTTCAAAATCATCTCTGGCCAGAGCCAATCAAGATAGAGACTATCACATTTTTGAAGAGTATGCTTACTATTTGGTAAACGAAGCCCGGCAGAAACGAGTTTCTGACATCTTCAAACTTGAAGGTAATGTCTACGCATTTGATTCAACTACGATTGACTTGTGCCTTTCCGTATTCTGGTGGGCGAAGTTTCGTAGGAAAAAAGGTGGAATCAAAGTGCACACATTATATGACGTGGAGACGCAGATACCAGCATTCTTCCATATCACTGAAGCTTCTGTACACGACTCTACAGCAATGAAAGAAATTCCTTATGAATCAGGATCATATTACATATTTGATCGTGCATATAATCACTTCAAAATGCTGTATAAGATTCATCAAATAGAAGCTTTCTTTGTTGTCAGAGCAAAGAAGAATCTTCAGTACAAGATAATCAAATGGAAACGAAGATTGCCCAAGAACGTTCTTTCAGATGTAACTGTTGAATTGACAGGATTTTATCCTAAACAATACTATCCAGAACATCTTAGATTGGTCAGATATTGGGATGAAGAACAAAAGCGTGAACTCATATTCTTAACCAATGCTATGCACATTTCTGCACTTCAAGCTGCCGAACTTTACAAAAACCGCTGGCAAGTCGAGCTTTTCTTCAAATGGCTGAAGCAACATCTGAAAATCAAAAAATTCTGGGGAACTACTGAAAATGCTGTTCGGATTCAAATTTACGTTACCATGTGTACTTACTGTTTGGTGGCAATCGTCCAAAAAGACATGCAACTTGACAGAAGTACATATGAGGTTCTGCAGATCCTGAGTATATCATTAACAGATAAAACTAATCTTCGAGATTTATTCGATAGAACTAAATTTCAAAATGACAAAGAACGATTTAAGCTTAATAAGCCAAATTTATTTAATTTTTAATAACGTCCCTATTTTAATGGGACACTAGTGGTATATTTATTTTAAATTTTAATAAGCTCATTAACATACTAATAAATATTTTCCCATAAAACATTTTTAATGAAAAACATACTATTTCTGTTACTTCTTATTCCAATACTCTCTTGCATATGCAGTTGTAGTAATTCATCAAAAGAGGCACAGGTTATAACGCTAAATACAGATAACAACCATTATTATTCAAATGCAAAAATAAGTATAGAATCAATAATAAAATTAGAATATAACGATAGCTCAATAATTGGTAATATTTGTCATTTAGAGTATTCCGGAAACAGAATATATATTTTAGATAGATACTACGCAAAATCATTATTCCTCTTTGATCTTCAGGGCAGGTATATTGCTAAAACTGCAAGGGGCAGAGGCCCTGGAGAAATGATTAATCCATACGATTTTTATCTGGATCGGTATCATCAAAAGGTTATAGTATTTGATCAAAGAACTTTTAATCTAAACAGATTTGACAAAGACTTAAACTATTTATCGAATGAAAATCTTGATTTAATTCCTATTCGTAGTTTTGCTTTTGTCGGAGATGACACTGTTTTGGTTTTTTCTCAATCTCCGGATTTAACTCAAGCTAATGATATTAATGCTGCTACAAATTATGATTATTTACTTTATACAAATATGTTTTCTGATGTTATAGAAAAATTTAGGATTATACCTAAATCATATATTCACAGATCTCTGTATTCTCCTATTTGTTTAGATAAAAGGGTACTATTTCTAGGCACTTATGATAATAATATATATTCATACTATGACTGTAAATTCAAAATTGAGTATACTATTGACCTGGGGAAAAAAGGAATAACTCCACAAGATTTAGAAAATAATATTGATATCAGTAATGAAATAAAACTGGGAAACAGAATAGGATTAATTGACGATCTTCATGAAACAAAAGATTATATCTCGTTCTCTTTTTTTACAAAAGACGATTATCAATTTTTTATTTATTCCAAAGAGATGAAGATCGGATTATATTCACAAATTTTGTTTCAATCAGGTCTTTTACCCAGGTGTATTATAAAAGCTATTGATAATGACTCATTCATTGCTGTTGTTGAAGAAAGTAACATGAGAGAATTTTTGAGCCTCTCCAATGCTACTGATAATAATAGTTTTAATAAGCAGGATGGAAATCCCTATTTAATAAAGTTTTCTTTAACCATAAATTAGCAGATAGCTGGTTCATAAATTTGAAAAATCCTAGATTATAAAAACCAAAACTACCTGTATCGATCTAAACAGTTTAATATTTTTAGTACCATTGAAGATAACAGAGACAAACGGCTAACGACGAACGGCAAATAATGGAGTAATGGGTAGCCTTCTGTCTACAATGTTAATTGGTATATTGGGGTTGTGCTAGTTCATAGTTTTTCAGTTATCAAAACCTGGAACATGGAACCTGAAACCTGAAACGCTTAACACAGAACATATTCTCAGCCTCTAACGCTTTTTCCTTTATCTGCTGTAAGACAGCAAAGGATATTCAATAAAAAAGATCGTTCCCTTTCCCTGTTCCGATTCAAACCAGATATTTCCATTTGCCGTCTCTACAATCCTTTTTACAATAGCAAGTCCCAGTCCCATGCCTGAAGATTTTGTTGTAAAATTAGGCATAAACAGTTTTTCCCTTAGTTTTTCAGGTATTCCAACACCATTATCCCGGATACTGATCAATGCTTTTCCGTCAAGTACCGACAGGCTTATGTCTATTCTTCCTTCCTCAGCCCCCGGGATTGCCTGAACAGCATTTCTGAACAGATTTGACAACATGCTATGTATCTGCTCTTTATCAGCATACACCTTTACTTCCTTCAAACCGTTAAGATTGATATTCAGGCTGATATTTTTAATATCGCTGTATAATTCGGCAACCGCGCTTATATGACCTACAAGATCGGTCTCCCTGGGGCTTGCTTTAGGCATCCTGGCGAAACTGGAAAACTCCGTGGCTATTGAAGAAAGATTGTCTATTTGCTCTATCTGGTTTTGCATAAAGCTTTTAAGTGTATCTCCGAAATCCTCAGGCCTGTCAATATACTTTCTGTATAACTGTTGTACATTGAGTTTCATAGGAGTAAGGGGGTTTTTTATCTCATGAGCTATTTGTTTGGCCATTTCCCTCCATGCATCCTCTCTCTCCGAACGGGCCAGTTTAACTGCACTGTTCTGCAGTTCATCAAGCATATTATTATATTGCTTTACCAGTTCGGAAATCTCATCATGCCCCTTGTATTCAAGAGGCTTACTCTTTTCTTCAAGTCTTACTGAAGCGAGCCCCTGTTGTAACATTCTTAAAGGATTTGTTATTCTCACGGAAATAAATACTGCAATGCCGAGAGATATAACCAATAGTATCATCGAAAAATTTATCATTGTGACAATGAGGTTCGATGTTTCTTCGCTTATCCTGCTTTGCATATTGAAATACGGCAGGTTAAGGTAAACCATCACCTCATTCCTGTGGTTCAGGAAAGGCATATAGGCTGATAGATATTCCAGTCTTCCTATTCTTTCATTATGAATTACCTGCGACTCCCCTATTTCTTTCAGTCTGGTTAGCGCCCCGAAACTCATTCTCTCGCTCTTCAGCCCTCTTTCAAATACTTCCCTTCTTGATGTTGCCATCAGCCTGCCATCTGTATTATACAAATTTATATCAGTCTTAAACACATTGGAGAACTTTACGAGCAGGGCATCAAGATCAGGGTAATCTTCAGTACTCCATTCCCGGTCAAGGCTGTCGAGTTGAGAAAGCTTATGATCCAGTTCGATATATACCGAGCCAAGCTTCTCTTCAATATTCTCATAGTGTTTTACCCTGTACTGTTTGATGCTGAGTATAACCACAACAGTACCTATAGCCACCATAGATCCCAGCAACATACCGACAAACGCCACCTGTAGCTTCTGTGTAAAATTCAGTCTGCCCGAAAGGAGATTCTCAGGCGGTCTCATTAACCATACTATAAGAAGGTATAATATAAAAAAAGTAATAAACAGGTAGGCGAATGTAACCACAATGTCCATAAAATCGAGATGCGATCTTGCTATTGTTACAGTAACATCGTTATCAGCATAAACAAAATATTCTATATCATCATCCTTCACCTCATGAAAACCCTGGCTCTCAGGTACGGGAATCGAAAGATGGTTGTCAAAAGGATAATCGCCTGTCTGAAAGACAAGTGAATCATTAACATACTTACCTACCGGGTAACCTTCGGTATTGGCCTGTTTATTAAACCTTTTATCAATAAGTAACTCGGGGTAACCCGATTCCGTATATCTGACCAGGTTTATAAGTTCAATAAACAAACCATTCCGTCCTCCGTCGGGTTTATCATAATACAGGCATCCAAGATAAAACGGCCTGCCTGATTTGTTATCAAGAAACAACAGGTTACTATCAGTAAGCGTAACGCCCATAGTCTCGGCCCTGTTCCTGAAAAATTCAAAACAATTTTCCACCCGGCCTGTATCCGACTCAAAATACAGTGGCGAATCATCCCCGCATATCGTGTATACCTTTTCATAGTTATCCCAGTATCCTGCAAAATACTCCTCATCAAGGTAAGAATATACCGCTGTTACCTGTTCAGAGTCCATAAAGTCATGTTCCATCATCATCCTGAGAGTGCTGTCGTCCTTTATGTCTGGCCAGAGTTCAATAAGTAATGACTCTCCGTATATATCATTGACATTACTGAAATTTACAGAAATAACCTTCAGTTTTTCACTCTCTTTTGCCCATGTAAACCTGGGAATCAGGAAAGTTGAATATGCAGCCGCTATAATGGCAAATGAAACCGCTATGTTTATCAGTCTTGATCTGTTGAGCCTGAAAAACCATGCCTGAAAGCCTGTAAGAATAAAAGCAACAGAATGTAAAGGTATTTTATCTCCGGTAACAATACCGGGAATATATAACAGAATAGCTGGTATTAACAATGCCGGTAATATTTTCTTCATTGATAAACCTTCACAAAACCTCACCACCTTTAGCAGGTATATTCCGGCTCCTGCGAATATCATAGCGGAGGAGAGAAAAGTAAAAACAGTAAAGATATCTATATCAAGTATTTCATGTATGTGAAAATGAATATTTGAATCTAATATCAATGTTTTAAGCAGACTGCTGTATATATAAAATACTAATGCTGCAACAGAGAAAAAAACAGATAAAAGAGTTGTTTCCTTAAAATAGTTATAGCCGGTGCACGAAATTGCCGGGAAATACCTGTAAAATTCTATGCATACAAAAAGGAACAGGACACTTAACACCATTAAATGGCCAGGCGAAGGCACCAGGGGCCCCAGTTCAAATCTGAAAGAGGCAAACAGGTCCATTCTTGTGAAGATACCCGGCCCGTCAAGCATAATAAAAACCAGATAAAAGATTATAACAGCCTGTAGTGAACTGAAAAAGGCAATATATTTAAACCCCTTTTTCTTCAACCACGACGCCATTCTGTCGACCAGCAAAAGAAACAGTAATGAGAAAAACACCCACGATGCAACCGGGATAACAGACAGTACCGTCAGGAAATTGCCTTCTTTATCAAAAACAAGAGAAAACAGGTATGATCCGTCAATATCATACACAGGGTACCCTTTGTTTTCGTCAGTGCTAAGAACCGTATTGACAGGCAACTCAAACTGAGGATTAAAACCATTCTGAAGATATTCATTCTGCAGGCTGTAATCCCGGTACAGATCAATCAGACATATATATATATCATCATCTTTCTTCAGCTTATGCGCTATCACCCAGCGATTTGACAGATACAGCAAATTATCACGGAACATAGACTCCGTAAAACTATCAGGAAGATCATAACTGTTATCAGTCCAGGCCGACAGTTTGCCATTGGTATATCTGAAAAGACTGAAGGTTTCACCTTTGATACGGCTCTCTGCATCAATATAATTACTGAACATAGTATCATTATCCGCCAGATAAGCCATGCAATCCCGGCCTTCCTTCCATGCATGGTGCAGTTTATTTTCAAATGACCTTGCCTCAAATCTGTACTTCAGCTCACTCTCCGATATAAAATCTGATATTATTGCCAGAACAAGGGCTGACCCGATAAAAATAAGCAGCCTTCGGTTTGTGATCTTTGATTTCATTTATACGGTTTCGTTATTCAGTCATTATGATATGGAATACCTCTGATTATGGTTAATGCCCTGTATAGCTGCTCTGCAAACAATAACCGTACCAACTGATGGCTGAAGGTCATTGACGAAACGGCTAATATTGTATCGGCCTTTTGTTTAATGTTTTCATCCAGTCCCCATGGCCCTCCGATTATAAACAGTATTCGTTTGGGCCCGGTATTCATATTTTTCTGCAGATAAGCGGCAAAATCCCTTGACCTTAGTTGTTCCCCCTTTTCATCCAGCATTACTATTATATCCCCTCCCCTGAAATTTTTTTCTATAACTGCTGCCTCCTCAGTTTTTATCAGTTGCACCGGTTTATTCCGTTTATTCCCGGCCTGAGCTACAGTGACAACTTCAAGCGGCACATACTTTCTTATCCTGGAATAATATTCCGATAAGCCATCCCTCAGGTATTTCTCTTCCGTCTTGCCAACCTGTATAATAGTTAATTTCATTATCTGTATTCTTATAAATGGAAGCATTAAACTTACTAATATTTAATGAAATTAATAACAACGACAAAAGACTAAAGACTAACGGAATACTGGAACAATGGAATACTGGAGTACTGAAATGATGGAATGATGGACTGATAGTAAATAGAAGGTATTAGGGATTAGGCACGGATCTTCCGCCTGCGCTGAAGCTTTGGCGGACGGAGAGAGATCCGCCCCAGCAAAGGGACTGCCAACTTTTGCCGTTCGTCGTTTGTCGCCTGCCCTGAACCCGTCGAAGGGTTTGTCTTATTCTTGCTTTTTTCAACCCGTGGTTAATATATACTTATTTCTTCCTGTTTTTAATTATTTTCTCCTATTTTTGCCTTAGTACCATAATTATTGATGAGCTTCATGAGAATAATAACGACCATAGTGTTTTGTTTTTTTGTGTCAGCCTTCAACTATTGTTCAGGTCAGTCAGCCGATATCCCTGATGAAGTAACGCTGGCCTTCAAAGCTGGTAATATCGATGTACTATCAGGTTACCTTAATAAAACTGTCGAGCTTGTACTGCTGGACAAGGATGACTTTTACCCAAAGAATATAGCAGTAACAATACTCAAGGAGTTTTTCCGGGAATACCCTACGGTGGATTTTATTATCAAGCACAAGGGAGGCAGATCAGAATCGTCTTATGCCATTGGTAGCCTCAAAACAAAGAAAGGTAATTTCAGAGTTTACTTTCTTATCAAAAATATTGATTCAAAACCACTTATCCATCAGCTCAGAATAGAAAAGGATGACACGGGAGGCAATAAGTAAGCTTATAGAGCTGGCTCTGGAAGAAGACTTTGGAGACGGAGACCACAGTTCCCTGTCATGTATACCTCCTGATGCTAGCGGTAAGGCAAAGCTGATAATAAAAGAAAAAGGCATTATAGCAGGAATTGAAATATCCGGGCTGGTTTTCAGACGTATTGATAAAAATATTATTGTCAGCAATTGTATTCCCGACGGTAGTCCTGTAAATAAAGGAGATACAGGTTTTGAAATTGCAGGACCGGTTCAAAGCATGCTAAAGGCTGAACGCCTGGTACTCAACATATTACAACGTATGAGCGGCATAGCTACCACAACACGTAAATATGTCGATGCCATTAAAGGATACGATACCAGGATACTTGACACGAGAAAAACAACTCCAGGATTCAGAATATTTGAGAAGGAAGCCGTCAGGCTTGGTGGTGGTGTAAACCACAGGATGGGTCTTTATGACATGATAATGCTTAAAGATAATCATATTGACTTCTCGGGTGGGATTAAAAATGCCATATTAAAAGCCAACGACTATCTGCAAGAAAAGAATAAGAAGCTTAAAATTGTTATTGAGGCAAGAAATTTCAGTGAGCTTTCAGTAATACTTGAGCAGGGTATGATTGACAGGATAATGCTTGACAATTTCAGTGTTCGCGACACGCAAAAGGCAGTAAAGATGATTAACGGCCGGTATGAAACAGAATCTTCGGGAGGAATTACTCTTGATACTATCAGATCATATGCTGCCTGCGGAGTGGATTATATTTCAGTAGGCGCCCTTACTCATCATATAAAAAGTATGGATATCAGTCTTAAAGCAATATGAAATGGATCAGCAAAGACAAAATTGGCAAAAGAATACTGGATAAGCTCAAGCAGCTTGTCCTTCCGGGTTTTGACCGTGTCCCGATCTATGATGTTTTCGTATTCTTTATCAGAGGCTTCCGAAAAGGAGCCCTGGTAACAAGGGCTTCTTCCATAGCTTTCAACCTTCTGCTCAGTCTTGTGCCGGCAACTATCCTGCTTTTCACTCTCATTCCCTATATTCCTGTTAAAGGGTTTCAGGAAGAGATAATAGTATTGATTGAAAGCATTACACCTGAACGTGCATATACCTTCCTTGAGCAGAATATCCGGGATGCCGTAACCAACAGGAGTAATGTTTTCCTGATATTTATGTTTTTTGCCTCAGCTATTATGTCAACAAACGGGATACATGCACTTATAAATGCTTTTGTCGTATCAGATCATAATTTTGAAACCAGGAGTTGGATAGCCCAGAGAAAAATTGCGTTTTTTCTTTTTTTTATTATAGGATTACTGATCACCGTATCGACTATTCTACTAATCTTCGGAAAGGCAGCGGCAGAAAAGCTTGTCAGCAGTAATATTATCGAAATCAGTTTTGTCTATTACTTGTTTATGGTGATCAAATGGATTGTTATTATCGGATTACTTTTCTTAGCCATTTCTTTTCTGTATTATCTGGCTCCCTCCCGCAAAGCCAGGTTCAGGTTTATATCAGCAGGTTCGACAATGGCCACCATGTTATTCATATTAACTTCATTAGGCTTTTCAGCCTATGTTAATAACTTTGATCAGTACAATAAGTTATACGGCTCAATGGGAACGATACTTGTAATCCTTTTATGGCTTTACTTTAATTCAATTACCTTGCTTATAGGTTTTGAACTAAATGCGAGCATAAAAACGGCAAACCTAAACTCCAGGAACCATCATTAGCTGCAGTGAAGATATTTTTCCACAAGCTTAGCCAGTTCTTCCTTTTTACCATATAATCTATCGCTCAAATCCTTATCATCATATGATCTTAACTGTGCCGTGATACTATCAATAAGGCCTTTCGGAAAAACATTGTCCTTCTCATAATACTCCCTTTGTTTTTCAAGGCCCGCCGCCGATTCCCAGCATGAAGCTGGCAGGGATTTAAGCTTTTCTCTGAAAGCCTTGTTCTCCCTGGCAAACAGGTTTCCCGAAACATAAAGGCTGTCAGCATATTCAAGACCTTTGTCCATATCAAGACCATGACTAACGGCTGTTACCAACCCTGCCATCAGCAGGTATATATCAGCCGATCCGTCAGGCGCCCTGAATTCAATGGTCTGCCTGCTGTCCGATTTTACTGTTTCCGAAGTATCAGCCGGGTTGGCATCTTTTATCATATTACCCGTTCCGGACCAGCCCAGGGGAACTCTGACAAGTACCGATCTGTTACGGTCTCCCCAGCATATTTTTGTAGGGGCCTCCTGATGAGGGACAAGTCTCAGATAAGATGTTGGTATTGTATTTCCAAAAGCCGTCAGCGAAGGAGAAAGATCAAGGATACCCGCTATCATTCTCCTTGCAACAGTACTTATCTTTCCGTTATCAATCATAATATTTTTACCATCCTTCTCAAGCAGCATATGAATATGAAGCCCGCTTCCTGCTTTCCCCAGGTATATCTTAGGCGCAAAACTAATTTCCACCCCATATTCATACCCAAGCATCCTGAGTATCCACTTTGCTATGATCATTTGCTCAACAGCGAAATCAGGTTCGGCAGGAAGAAACTCTATCTCATGCTGCTCATAATTCTCTCCTTCGCTGGCGAAGCCCCCAACCTCCGAGTGACCATACTTAATCCTGCAACCTGCCCTGGCACAAAGATTAAGTGCCTCGATCCTGAGATCCTCAAATTTTGCAAAAGGCATAGACTGATGATAACCTTTCTGGTCAATCATTGGATACAGATCGTCTGCAATTGATTTCACATAATACTCCAGTTCTCCCAGAGCTTTTATTTCCATACCTGTCATTTCTTTAAAGCGCATATATGATTTTTTCAGGATATTCTCAGGTGAGCTATCGAGAGGTTTACCTTCATAATCATAAAAAGAGCACAGGATATCAAGTACCGGCTTTTCAGTAAAGGGATTTACAAAAGCAGTACGATATCTGGGTATAACATAAAGATCACTGGAACCGGCACCTACAAATGAGAACAGGCTGGAGCCGTCAACCCTTTCTCCTTCTGAAAGGAGTGTTTCAAGATGTTCCCTGCCTGACAGAACAAAATTCAGGGTTTTCAGCTTCCCGTCTTCAGCAACATACCTGAAATTAATCATTTCTATTCTCTTGGCCTCAATAAACCTGATAATATCGGCTCTGGTAAAATATCCGGCCGGTTTTTTTAGAAACTGAACCAGCTCATTCGGGTTCATCAGAATATCATTATTAACCATTCTATGTTTTTTTGGGTACTTAAGGGCTGCAAATATAAAGATTTGAAAGGTCTGTTCAAACATATATTCATAACGGCTAAAAACATTTTATATTTAATTATTAGCTCTTTAGTTCTCTCCGTTTCAGATTTTTATTATTTTTGAAGACCAAAGAAAAGTATCCGTGAAGAGTTGGAAATACATGGTTACGTTATTGCTGCTTATTCTTCCGGGGTGTGTAGAGGAAGAGGGGATAGGCTATTTTACTGTGGATAAAGCCAAATATTACTTTTCAGAAGTTGAAAAATTATGTACCCTGGATAATGGAAAATTATGGGGAGAGAACCTTTTCGGGCCCATTCTCTTCATTGATACACACACCCGCAGACTATATTCGAACACTCAGGACAGGGAAGGTTTGCTGAAGCCTAAAGACGGCATATTTACAGGCACATTTCCCAGGGAAGAGGTCATCACCTATGCAAAAATGTACGGAGGAACACTGTATGCGATCTCTCCTATACCCGAGGAAGAAGATTTTTACACGATAACCACCCGATGCCTGCATGGCTTGTTTCATTGTTACCAGATAAGAAAAGGCATTGACACACCCGATTACAATACAAGTCATATGAGCGAACGCACGGCACGTTTCTGGCTTAAAATGGAATGGAAAGCCCTTGAGAGGGCTATCAGGTCCGATGGAGAAACGAGAAGTCAGGCAATAAGGGATGCCCTGGTGTTCAGATCAGCCAGAAGAGAAATATACCCCAAGTATATTAACGAGGAAAATAAATTTGAAAACTATGAAGGCCTGGCATCATTCACATATATGATACTTGGTAATTCTTCCCATGAAGAATTATTAAATAAAATACTTGAAAGTTATAACCGTATTTATGATTACCGGTCTTACTCTTTCTCCTACGGATATGTACACGGAAGCCTCTATGCTTACCTGCTGAACGAAGCAGGATTTGATTTTTCAGGCATTAACGACAGAAGCTTTGACCTGGGAGAAGCCCTCAGGGAAATATATGATATTACTCTGCCCGATATCTGCCGCGACATATCGGGTAGCCTGGCATTCAATTATGACATCGACCTGGTTAAAGAAGAAGAAAAGGAAAGAGAAGAACAATTGAGGGAAGGACTGAGACGCAGGACAGCCCAGTTCATGGAAAAACCTATCGTGCTTATTGAGCTTGAAAGCCCTAATTTCGCATTTGAAGCCGAAGACACGGATCCTGTTGATACATTCGGTATCATTTACCAGACTTTAAGGGTATCCGACAACTGGGGTAAGCTGGCAGTAGAGGAGGGTGGATGCCTTGTTTCACCAAACCTTAAATTCCTACGGGTGCCTGCAAAAAATGTTGAAATGGCAAAACAACACATCAGCGGTGACGGATGGCATATAGTTCTGAACAATAACTGGGAATTTATTCAGGTCGATGAGAATTACTTCGTAAGGAAGTTAACTCCATAGACTTTCCTGTTTACTTTTTTGACAACTCTTCAATACGTTCAGTGAGGGCTTGTATTTTACGTTCAGTATCAGATCTCTTTTTCTTTTCAATATCAACTATACTGACCGGAGCATTCTCAATAAAACTACTGTTATCCAGTTTTTTCATTACAGACTTCAGGAATCCCTTATTATACTCCAGTTCGGTCTTCAGCTTTTTTAGCTCTTCTTCTATGTCCAATGCATCTCCGAGAAGTATATAGTACCCGGACGTTCCTATCATAAAACTGACGGCATCACCAGGTTTACTGTCTGTTATTTCAATTGCGCCTATATTCCCAAGTCTCCTGACCATGCTGCACAAAGATTCCGCACCTTTCGTATTCCTGTCGCTTACCATTAAATCCAGGCTATCTTTGTTGGGTATGTTTTTATCCTTCCTGATATTCCTGATCATACTTACCAGCAATCTGGCATGTTCAAATTCTTTAAGAATAATATTATCAACTTTGCCTGCCTGAGGCATTTCAGATATCATGATGCTGTTTCCCTTCTCTCTCGGCTCCAGTTTCTGCCATATCTCTTCCGTTATAAAAGGCATAAAAGGATGAATGAGTCTCATAAGCCGGTCAAAATAATCCAGTGTTTTCCTGTATGTGAGCTGATCTACAGGCATTTTATAATCCGGTTTTATGGCCTCAAGATACCAACTGGCAAAGTCATCCCAGAACAAACGATATACAATCATAAGCGCATCTGATATCCTGTACTTATCGAAAGCCCTGTTATACTCACGTATTGCGCTATCCAGCCTGTTACCAAACCATGCAGCGGCTTCGGCCGACCAGGCAGGCTGCTCATTTTCTTCCACATTCCAGCTTTTCACCAGTCTGAATGCATTCCATATCTTATTGGCAAAATTTCTACCCTGCTCCGGCAGGCTGTCATCATATAACAGGTCATTACCTGCAGGGGAACAGAGAAGCATTCCCACGCGTACCCCGTCAGCCCCGTATTTATCTATAAGACGTAAAGGTTCAGGTGAATTACCTAATGATTTGGACATTTTCCTTCTTTCCTTATCTCTTACTATTCCTGTCAGATAAACATCATCGAAAGGTTTCTCTCCCCTGTATTCATAACCGGCAATAATCATCCTGGCCACCCAGAAAAAAAGTATTTCCGGAGCCGTCACCAAAACATTTGTCGGATAATAGTATCTGATATCTTCATTATCCGGTTCCATTATCCCGTTAAAACAGGTTATGGGCCACAGCCATGAGGAAAACCAGGTATCAAGAACATCTTCGTCCTGTTTCAGATCATCCTTTGTCAGACTGTTATTACCGGTTTCTCTTTTTGCCATACCAAGAGCTTCCTCAATGCTTTCAGCAACTACAAAACCCGAATTATCATAATACCATGCAGGAATGCGATGCCCCCACCAAAGCTGTCTGCTGATACACCAGTCCCGAACATTCTCCATCCAATGCCTGTAAACATTCTTGAATTTGGGAGGATATATGTTTATTTCTGACCCGGTCACAGCTTCGAGTGCCGGCTTTGAAATCTCTTTCATCTTAAGGAACCATTGCATCGACAGTTTTGGTTCTATAACAGAATGTGTGCGCTCCGACCTTCCTATCTTGTTCCTGTAATTCTCTACTTTCTCAAGGTCTCCCGACTCTTTCAGCATCCGGGCGGCTAACTCCCTCGCCTCAAACCTGTCGGAGCCAATGAACAAACCGGCTTCCTTACTGAGTGTCCCGTCGTCATTAAAAATATCTATTAAGTCAAGTCCGTGCTTTACACCTATCTCATAATCATTAATATCATGAGCAGGCGTAATCTTAAGGCAGCCCGTTCCGAACTCCATGTCTACATACTCATCAAATATAACCGGAACCACCCTGTCAACCATAGGTACAATAACCTTTTTCCCTTTGAGGTACAGGTATCTTGTATCGGCAGGATTCACACAAACGGCAGTATCGCCAAGAATGGTTTCAGGTCTTGTTGTAGCAACAGTAATATGGTCATCAGAATCTGTTAGTTTATACCTTACATAATACAATTTTGATTCTTCCTCAGTATATAAGACCTCTTCATCCGATACGGCAGTCTTTGCATCCGGATCCCAGTTCACCATCCTTACACCTCTGTATATAAGACCTTTGCGATACAGATCTACAAACACCTTAATTACCGAACTGTATCTTTTGTCATCCATTGTAAAAAGAGTACGGTCCCAGTCGCAGGAAGCCCCGAGTCTCTTAAGCTGCTCAAGAATAATACCCCCATGCTTTTCTGTCCATTGCCAGGCATGTTGAAGAAACTCCTGTCTCTCCAGATCATTCTTGTTAATACCTTCCTCCCTTAGTTTTGCAACAACTTTTGCTTCCGTAGCTATTGAAGCATGATCGGTGCCCGGAACCCAGCATACATTCTTCCCCAGCATCCTCTGCCTCCTTACAAGGACATCCTGCAGGGTATTATTGAGCATATGGCCCATATGAAGAACACCGGTGACATTCGGAGGAGGAATGGTAATAACATACGGCTCACGTTCATCCGGCCTGCTGCTGAAAAAATTCTCTTCCATCCAGTATCCGTACCATTTTTCCTCAGTACTTCCCGGGTTATATTTAGAAGGTATATCCATCTCTGTCTGTCTGTTTATGAAGTGCAAAAATAAACATTATAAGTGAATAGTGAATAGTGAATAATGAATAGTGAGGCACGGATCTGGAGATCCGCGCCAGCAAGAGAGATCCGCGCCAGCCTTTAAGGAAAAAGGAATCAGGGATTAGGAAAAACGACGAATGACGAACGACCAACGGCAAAAGGTGTAATTGTTGAAAGGAACAGCTTTTTTGTCCCGGTTAAACGATTTAACGGTTTAACTTTTAAACAAATGGTTTATTTTAACCACGGTGTACACGGTGTGGCACAGTGGCTAACGGTGAAACAGTAAACAGTGAATACTGTAAAGTAAAAAGAAGAAAAAAGTAAAAGGGATTAGGGCCGTTGCATGCAACGGCCCCCACTATATTTCAATTTGTAACATTCAGTAAATATGATCAGGCATTCCAGCATTGCTCGCCCCCACTAACCACAATCACATGCTGCTCGCGAGTTCGTCACTTTCTCCCAAGCCTCGAGTATTCCATTGTTGAGCCCCCTCCGAAAAGCCTTTATTCAATAATTTAAGAAAAATACATATTGATATTCAGTAAGATATAAACAACAAAATCGTCAAAAACCACTTTTCGGAGTGGACTCATTGTTCCATCGTTTCAGTATTCCATTACTCCAGTATTCCAATTTAGTGTTATAAATCATATATTTTAATTACTGAAAATTTATCTTTGCATTGTTGTACCCAAATAATCATTATCAGATATGCCAAACATTTCGGAAAAAGGAAAATCAATGCCGGCTTCGCCAATAAGGAAGCTTGTCCCGTATGCTGAAGAAGCCAAACGGAAAGGTCGTATTGTTTATCATCTCAATATAGGCCAGCCTGACATACCAACGCCAAAGGTTGCCCTTGATGCGTTGAAGAATATGAAGGAAGAAACTATTGTTTACAGCCATTCTGCAGGTAACGAATCATACCGGAGAAAACTGGCAGAATATTACCGTAATCTTGATATTAATATCGATCATACAGAGATAATAATAACAACAGGTGGCTCAGAAGCTGTATTATTTGCATTTATGAGTTGCCTTGATCCGGGGGACGAAATTATTGCACCGGAACCGTTTTATGCCAATTATAACGGCTTCGCCAGGATGGCAGGAGTAAAAATAACACCTGTAACTTCCAGAATAGAAGAAGATTTTGCATTGCCGCCCGTCAGCGAGATTGAAAAAAAGATCGGAGTCAGAACAAAAGGAATAATAATATGTAATCCTAATAACCCTACAGGTTATCTCTATACCGAAAAAGAACTGCAGCAGTTAAGGGAAATTATTCTAAAGCATGACCTTTTCCTCTTTTCCGATGAAGTATACAGGGAATTCTGCTATGACGGTGAAAAGCATTTTTCAGCAATGCACCTGAAGGGAACAGAGAACAATGTTATTCTTATGGATTCCGTTTCAAAACGTTACAGCGAATGCGGAGTAAGAATAGGCGCACTGGTAACTAAGAACAGGGAAGTCCTGAATACGGCACTGAAGTTTGCACAGGCCAGGCTGAGCCCTCCCGGACTGGGGCAGATAGCAGGCGAAGCCTCTCTTGAAACGCCCGGGGAATATTTCAGGGATGTATACAACGAATATATTGCACGACGTGATTTTATGGTTGATGCCTTGAATAAAATGTCCGGGGTATACTGTCCCAAACCTAAAGGTGCATTTTACAGTACTGTCAGACTGCCTGTTGACGATACCGATAAGTTCTCTCAATGGTTACTGGAAAGCTTTGAATACAAGAACCAGACTGTAATGCTGGCCCCTGCTTCCGGATTCTATTCAACTCCGGGACTTGGGAAAAACGAAGTCAGGATAGCTTATGTTTTGAAGATCGATGATCTCAAAAATGCTATGGAAGCCCTTTCACATGCTTTGGAAATATATCCCGGCAGGACGGTCTGAGTTGAGCGGGACTAACGACAAACCCTTCGATTAGCCCTTCGACGGGTTCAGGACAGGCTCAGGGCAGACGACAAAAGACTAACAGGTATAGATGGGAATGATCCGTAAATTTATATACGGTATCGAATAATGGGAACTTGTAATATAACGAGCCATCCCATGATCTGTAAAAATCATTTATCCCCAGATTATTACAATTGGATTGATGAATAACATCCTTATTCAGGTAACCATCAATATATCTACCGGCACTGTCAAATCTTATAATCAGGTCATTTCGATCATTATAGCCAGGGACAAATGGTTCACCGCCTATAAATAATAAAATATCTCCATTATTACATAATTTAAAATCATGTCCATATACCGGTAATCTAATGTCACTTGTGAAAGAACCCTCAAATGAATAGGTTATTATTGATTTTTTATCATTCGCAAGCACACTGAGTTCCCTCCCGGGGAAATTTACGTTCAACCCTACAGGATAAGTACACTGGCCGGGGCCTGCTCCCAAGAGATTTATCTGATTCTTCAGATTACCCGATTCATCAAACCAGTATAAATTTGATCCTGACCTGATAAAAATATTGCCATTTATTATTTCTATATTATCAACATTACCTATCAGAGAAGACCGGTCTTTGGGTTCCAGCTTTATAAGCTCCGGATCGGAAAAAAACTGAGAAAATTTCAATATATCAAACTCATCTTCATCTACAATTATATCAATCTTTGAGTATATACCGATTTGGTCTTTTATTTCAGTTTTACATAAAAAAAATAAGTAAAGCTCTCATAACTGTACAAAGAGGTTTGTTAATCATTTATTTAAAGTAAAAAATAATTTTTCGTATCAGTCATATAGCAGATATTTCTCCCTTATTCTCCTGAATGCATCCAGATCTTCCTGCCAACTCCTTCTTATTTCATCCTCCGTCATTCCCGAGGTAACCTGCTCCATGAATATTTTGCCGCCGGTCAGCAGATTAATGTACGATGTGAAAAAATTATCCTTGTCAGGGAAATCGTTATATGCGTCTATTATCCAACCTATCTGCAGGTATGGGGCTGGCACAATGCCCCTGTCCATAGCCATTCGCAGATCGGTACCATAACATAACTCCCCGTTAAACGGGGGATCGGACGATCCTTCATTAGGCCCGGGGGTATAGCTGAAGCCCCTGTCTGGCATATCAGGATGACCGAAAAGCTGGAAGGGAGTATCGGTTCCTCTGCCGCAACTTAATACCGTTCCTTCAAACAGGCACAGGCTGGGATAAAGATAGACCGAATTCATATCCGGCAGGTTTGGAGAAGGACTGACAGGGAGATGATAAAAATAATTATGGGTATAATTTTCACATTTTATTACCTGCAGGTCACATTGAAGGCCGCCTTCAAGCCAACCCTCTCCGTTAAGCATTAATGCATATTCGCCTATGGTCATTCCATGAACCAAAGGTATTGGTGTCATGCCTACAAATGAAGCATAGGATGTATCAAGAATAGGCCCGTCCACATAAAAACCGTTAGGATTAGGCCTGTCCAGCACCAACAGGCTTATCCCGCTCCTGGCACATGCCTCCATAACATACTGTAATGTAGATATATAAGTATAAAACCTCGCCCCGACATCCTGTATATCAAATAGCATTATGTCTATATCTTTCAAATCTTCTGCAGCAGGCTTCCGCTTTTCCCCGTAAAGACTGACTATCTCTGTCCGGTAAACAGGATGCCTTTCATCCTGTATTTCCGCACCTGCTTTACCTGTTCCCCGGAATCCGTGCTCGGGAGCGAAAATCTTCGTTATTACGGCCCCCCTTGACAATAAGGTGTCAACAAGATGAACATCTCCTACCATGCTTGTATGATTACAGACCAGGCCTGTTCTCTTACCTTCAATAAGAGCCTCATATCCGTCAAAACGGAAGGCCCCGGGGAGAACATCATGTTGTGAATGGCATGCATATGAGGCAATCGCCAGGAAAGAAATAAAAACAAGATGTTTCATATGCTGAATTTTCATGTCCTCTTTGTTTTGATTTTACTTCAAAAATATCATTTTTAACGGTTGAAGGATAAATAAAAGACTTAAAGGCTCAAAAATGAGACAAAAAACTAACGGCTAACGGTCAACGGAAAAAGTAACGGGGCGATGCCATACTAAGACAACTTTAAACGATTCAACGCTTTAACAAATAAACTAATTAACATTGTGGACTGCCGGTTGCAGGTTGCAGACTGTCTGAAGACTGTGGACTGCCGACTGCAGTCTTTTTATATTAATTATTAATTTTGAAGCCAGACTAAAGAATATTGAAAACAGGACTGTTCATATCAAGGCGTCTTATAAGGGAAAGGAGAAAAGGTGTGTCTTTCTCCAGGCCTGTTAACAGAATAGTAATTACAGGTATTGCATTGAGCATTGCCGTAATGATACTTGCTATTGCTATCCTGACGGGATTCAAAAACGAGATAAGGAATAAAATTGCAGGCTTCAGCGGGCATATCCAGGTATTGAATTTCGACTCCAACTACTCATTTGAGACTGCTCCTGTCTCAGCAAACCAGGAATTCGTATCAAAGCTGGACAGGTATAAAGGCTTCAGGAGTATTAATGTTTTCGCCACAAAGGCAGGCATTATTAAAACTGATGAGAATATACAGGGTGTGGTACTTAAAGGAGTAGGCCCGGATTATGACTGGTCTTTTTTCAGAGAAAATATTGTAAGAGGGAACATCCTTGATCTTAATGACAGTACGAGATCCGACGGGGTTATAATCTCAAAGACTGTATCCGGCTTGTTAAACCTTGACCCCGGAGACAGCTTTGCAATGTATTTTGTACAGGACCCGCCCAGAATGAGAAGGTTTACCGTTGAAGGTATTTATGAAACCAGCGTTGAGGAAATGGACAGGATATACATCTTTGGCGATATTAATCATATAAGAAGGTTGAATGACTGGGAATCGGACAAGGTAAGCGGTTTTGAAATTTTCATTAACAATTTTAACGATATGGAGCTTATGACCTTTATTGTCAGAGATGCAATAGGATATAAGTTCCTTGAAGGCCAGGAAAAGCTTAAAGTCACAAACCTCAGGATAAAATATCCCCAGATACTCGACTGGATTAATTTTCAGGATACCAATGTTATAATAATTATCGTGCTTATGCTTCTGGTAGCTGCCTTTACCATGATATCGGGCCTGCTGATCCTGATCCTTGAGAAAACAAATATGATTGGTATCCTTAAGGCACTCGGGGCAGATAACAGGCTGATACGTAAGATATTTCTAAATCAGGCTGCATATATTATAGCATCAGGGCTGATCTGGGGCAATATAACCGGTTATGCCATGGCTTTTGTGCAAAAACACTTTGAACTAATCAGTCTTGATCCTTCTTCCTATTACCTGACCACAGTTCCGATACATTTTGATACCATGCAGTTCATTACCATTAATCTGGGCACAATAATCATTATTCTTATTATGCTATTAATACCTTCAAGACTTGTAGCTGCAATAAGCCCGGTAAAGGCAATAAAATTCGACTGACATCAGAAATAGTTCTAAAATCGGGCATAATCACAGGCTATTCTGAAAAAAATGAAATTTTCCTTATTTTTTTTTATTCCTTTTTCTGTTTGATATTTTTTATATGTATTAATATTAATATGTCATTTTAAATAAATTCAAGCCGGGTATATTTATTTTATTAAACGTCCTTCCCGGCAATGACTCCGCGCTAATTTGATATCTGCCGTTTCTTGCATAAATTGGGCAGATTTTTATTATAGGTAATGAAACGATTCAGTCCGAAAAAAAATTATGAAGGCACCCGTAAACTGATAGGTTATGTAAGCCTGCGAAAAGCAAGTGAAAAGGATTACAAAAGGATAGGTTTTAAATCGGGTCTCGAGGTACATCAGCAACTTGACACAAAGAGCAAGCTGTTTTGCCGGTGTCCCGGTGGTATATACCATGACAATGATAATTATGATGCCGAAGTGATCAGGCATATGAGGCCAACCCTGAGTGAGCTTGGAGAATATGACGGGACTGCACTAATGGAGTTCAAGACCAGGAAAGAAGTTATATACAGGATAAATAATGAAAATGCCTGTACATATGAGGTTGATGATACTCCTCCTTTTCCTATCGACAGGGAAGCGCTTGATATTGCGCTGGAAATCTCTTTATTATGTAAGCTTAATATAGTAGGAGAGGTACATATAACCCGCAAACAATACCTTGACGGCAGCATACCGACCGGTTTCCAGAGAACTGCAATCCTCGGGGTCGAAGGAGAAATAGAGCTAAGCAACAAAAAAGTCAGGCTGCTGCAATTAAGCATTGAAGAAGACTCATGCAGGGAAATATCAGATATAAAACATACGAGGATTTTCAAAACCGACCGTCTGGGAATGCCTCTGGTGGAAACGGTTACTTACCCTGATATGGTTACTCCGTGGGAACTTGCTGAAGCAGCAGAATATATAAGATTTTTAAACAGAAGCACAGGAAAGGTCAGAACAGGGATAGGATCTGGCAGGGAAGATGTTAATGTCAGCTGTGAAGGAGGAAGCAGGGTTGAGATAAAAGGGGTGGCTCATAACAAATGGATTCCGTTGCTGTCACATAATGAAGCCTTCAGACAATACGCCCTGCTTCATATCCGTAAAATACTCAAAGAAAGAATCAAAGACCCGGGAAGCTGGAAAATTGATTACAGGAAAATTACTCATAATGATACCGGATTGTTATCAGACCCCGTTAAAAAAGCCCTGGACAACAAAATGGAGGTTTATGCTGTAAGGCTTCCGTCCTGCCATTCTATTCTATCCCATTTTACACAACCGGGAAAAATATTTGCAGACGAGATAAGCGACAGGCTGAAAGTAATAGCATGTATAGAAAAACCGAATATGATACACTCCGAGGAGTTCGATCCTGTGCTGGATTCAAAACAGTGGAAAGATCTTTCATCCTTTATAGCAGCCGGAGAAGAGGACGCGTTGCTTATAATATGGGGCCCCGAAGAAGATATACCTACAGCTCTGGAAACGGTTGAGGAAAGGATACAACTGGCTCTTTCGGGAGTTCCTAATGAAACCAGAAAATCTTTTCCCGACGGTACAACTATGTTCGAAAGAGTATTACCCGGTAAAAACAGGATGTACCCTGATACAGACTCTGCCCCAATACCGCTGGATGATGATAAAATAAAGAAGATCCAGTCAAAGCTGCCCGAATTTGTATCTGACAGGATCAAAAAAATGAAAGAATGGGGTATTCCGGAGGATACATTTAAATATATACTGAGTAAAAACCTGTATCCTCTCATATTATCAATATCGGATGATTTCGGATTTGAGCCCAGAGCAATAGGTATATTCCTGGGTCACAGGCTAAAGCATATAGAAGGCAAAAAGAAAGCTCATAATAATTTTGATCACGAAATAATATATAAACTGTTCAGTTTCATTAATTCAAAGGGCTTGCAACTTGAGATTGCAGGACCTATGCTTAAGGTTCTGTACGAACATCCTAAAATGAGACACGAATCGATCCTTACAGTCTTAAACTATAAAAAAAGGGGTATACAGGAGGTGCTGGCTCCTGTTGATTTTCTGTATGAGAAATTCGTTGAAAACCGTCTGTCGGATAATCCCGGGAATGCTGTCAACTGGTTAATGGGGCAGGTGAGAAAACAGGCAACGGGTAATATCAGATTTAGTGATTTAAGAAAAAAAATAGAACAAATAACAGAGGCTGATGACTGATCAGATATTCCAGGGATACAGGGGGCATGCACTTGCAACCCTTAAGAAATATAATGTCAGGGTATGGGGTCAGGCCTACATTGAAACTACCAGGGGTGTATTCAGGGGAACTGTACTTCCCAGATCGGAAAATGATGATGATATGCATCTGGTTTTAAAAATTGATACCGGTTATAATATCGGTATAAATATCGCCACAATAACTGCGATGAAAGAAACCGGGTACCAGAAGGCAAACTATAAGATCCCTGAGAAAGAATTTCCGTACTCCAAGGATAAGCCGACGGTGAAGCTTTTTGGTACGGGAGGGACTATAGCCTCAAGGCTCGATTACCGGACCGGTGCAGTGATCCCGGCATTCTCCCCGGGCGAACTGTACGGAGCAGTGCCCGAACTTGCCGACATCTGTAATATTAATACGGAAAAACTCTTTGCTGTATTCAGTGAGAACATGGGTCCAGAACAATACGTTACACTCGCCAGGGCTATAGGCAAAGAGATTGAAAACGGAGCCTATGGCATAATAATAGGCCATGGTACCGACACCCTGCATCATACGGCTGCGGCCCTTTCCTTTATGGTACAGAACCTGCCAATACCTGTTATCCTTGTTGGCTCCCAACGATCGTCTGACAGACCTTCATCCGATGCCGCCCTTAATCTTATTCATGCATCATATGCTGCCGGCCACGGCGATATCGCGGAGGTACTTGTATGCATGTTCGGGCCGACTTCAGACGAATATGGCTTCCTTCACCGCGGGACACGGGTCAGAAAAATGCATAGTTCTTACAGGTCGACTTTCAGAACTATCGGTGACACTCCTGTTGCGACAGTGAGAAGAGACCGGATCGATCATATTAAAAAAGACTATAATCCGCGACGCAAAGACAAAAAGGTTAAAATATTACCCTACTTCAATGAGAAAGTAACCATGCTGTATTATTATCCTCATATGAGGCCGGAAGTATTAGACAGTCTTGTTGATATGGGTTACAAGGGAATTATAATTGTAGGTACCGGTCTGGGCCATGTTAACCGTGAACTGTATCCTGCACTGGAAAGAGCACAGCAAAAGGGTGTGCTGGTTTTTATGACCCTTCAAACCATCTGGGGCTATGTGCATATGATGGTATACGAAACAGGCAGGGATATGATGGCCAAGGGCGTTGTCCCCCTGGGCAATATGCTGCCTGAAGTGGCATGGGTTAAACTGGGCTGGGCCCTTGGTCAGACAGACGATCCTGAAAAGGTCAGGGAATTAATGCTGACTCCTGTCAATGATGAGATTACCGAAAGGGAGCCTTATAACGGGTACCTCGTGTACCAGGGCGGAGTAAAGGAAGTGGAAGAATTTGTGAGAAAATTCAGGAAATAAGTCAGGGATCATGCAGAGGACAATACCTGTTAACGGATGCCGAAGCACACAACAGGGACCGGTCGTCTTAACGGTTTAACATCTTTTTTAAACCTGCTATTTTTGACGAACGTTCCATTGAGAAAGTTCTTGTCTTACTGTCGGTATGCTCCAGTATTATAACCGCCTTTTTCAACAGATCGGTATTTTCTTCTTCATCTGTGTTATCTGCAAAAGCTATCAGCAGGTCTGCAAACAATTCCATATTACCGGGATCAAACCCCTGGTTACTGTCAAGAAAAGCAATAAGCTCATCCCCTGAAAAAGCCAGGATATCATTCAGAGTGATCCCTGCCGATTCCTCAAGATCCGAATCGATCATAGATCTTTCCTGCTCAAACTGCCTTTTTGAATTGATCATCCTGAACCTGCCAAGAATTGCCATAATAACAACTGAGATCTTTTCAATCTCTCTTAATATGTAATCTCTCTGTTCCATTTATCATTATACTATACAGACAAAACTAATTCATGCTTACAAAATTGAGATAATGATCGTAACGGTCAAGTACTTCAATAACATAATTATACGGTTCTTCCCCACGGCAGAAACCATGTTCCACAACGGGATCATGGTAATACTTCGGATCTGATTTTTTTAACAGGTAATACGCCACATTATCGTCCCAGATATCAGGGTCTCTCCCGTTCTTACGAGCAAGGGCACGGGCATCCAGAACATGACCCGGTCCAACATTATATGCAGCAAGAACAAACTTTATCCTCTCATCTTTATCCGGTACTTTATCTTCGAAGATATTTTGCAGCCACTGTATATATTTTATTCCTGCCCTGATATTGTTTTCAGGGCTTGAAAAAATATCTATTCCGAATTGCTCTCCTGTGGAAGGCATTAGCTGCATCAGACCATAAGCCCCTGCCCATGACTCGGCATCAGGATCAAAACGCGACTCCTGGAGAACCAGTGAGGCCAGTAAGCGCCAGTCCCATGAAATGGAATCGCTGTACATCTTTAAATAATTATCCCAGCGTGATATATTTCCACTGCTGATGCTATAGTAATCAGACCTTACAATCTGCCTCGAACGGGAATTTCTGAAATATTTTGCATAAAGCAAGGCATAACTATCCGATCCTTTGAATGAATCTATCCACTTATTAAGTTCTTTCAGGAGGTTTTCCGAACCGTTTTTACGCACGGCCCAGGCAAGATTCTGTTCGAAGCTGACCGGCGTTTCAAGGTCAATATCAGGGTAATATGTCCTGTTAACCAAAGCTATATTTTCATCGGAAACAGTGTATCTTATCTCTCCGTCTGCCACCAGGGTAATAAGCTCTTCTACTTCCATCGGCACCTCTACTATATGTATTGTATCTCCTGTTTCGTCTTCAAGATTCTTCATGCGCTGTGCATAAGACGATCCTGTCTGGACATATACGGTCTTACCCGTCAGATCCAGCACGTTTCGTATCATGATTTTGTTTATCTCATCCATTGTCATCTTTCTCCAGCCGTCCGGCCTTTTCTGCACCAAAACCTGCCTGGTCTCGCCTATGGGATGAGAAAAACCGACCTTATCTTTTCTTTCATTGTTTATAGTGAGATTAAGGGCCATAAGGTCAATCCTTCCGTCGTTGAGCATATCAAATGACCGGCCCAGATCGTTCTCTGTAATTAATTCAAGTTCAATCTGCAGATAATCGGCAAAATACTGTAATAACTCAAACTGAAAGCCCATAGGTTCTCCCCTGTATATAAAATAACTTATTGAATTATAATCGGTCAGTGCAACAAGTTTACCCCGCTCCCTTATCTGATCCAGATCGCGGTATATTGTCTGACTACCTTCGTTAGGAGCACGACCGGAATCACAGGAAAAAAACAACAGTGAAAAAAATAGTACAATGAAATATACCCTGGCTATCAAAATAAAACATTTCGTTCTACATCAATGCTTAGTCTGGCTAAAATACGGTACAAATATACCTATTAATTATAAAATGTCCATCCTATTCCATATTTAAACATCCGTATATTCATTGGATAATAAGGACTTACAAAGTAATCATATCCCATGAGCCCGTAATTTACATGATCGAAACCGACAAAGATCCTGGTCCTTTTGAGTTTTATATTGGCAAACACATTTATAACAGGATAATTACCTGTCTTTGTCTCTCTCTGATTATAGAAAACACCTGTTGCAGGCATATATGCAGAGCTATAGTATGCCGTATTATATTCAGCTTCAAAGCCCAGTTGCGTTTGCAGCCTGCCGCCTGTAACTGAAAAATAAAACTCATGATCAAAATAGAAGGCCGTCCTGGCGCATATTAGCGGAAGGTCGATAATGTCAGTATGGCTGCTTTTCTGAAGAAGCACAGAATTATCGGACCGGAATTTCCAGAAATGAAAATCCTTGTTAATCCTCGCTGTAAGAACAGATACTGCCTCCTTGTATTGTGCCGGTAAGGCTTTGGCATCAAAATAAAAGATGTTTGTTATAAGTGAATAGTCTATACTTGCATTCAGCTTTATCCCGGGATAATCATATAAGCCGCCTGCAGTTATCCTGAATTCGCTTCCGAAATCATTAGACCAGTAATAATGATTACTACCCCAGTTATTCATCCACCATGAAGGGCCCGTATTTCGCATGCTGCCTCTCGCTGTCAGTTCTGATTTCTTTTTTCCTTCCCCAAAGACTTTTGTTATATTTCCTTCCAGGGTAAAATCACCTGCCCGTAAACCGGTAAAATACAGTTTCCCCCTGGCAGCCCAGCCGAATTTATCCCCTATCCTGTTAAACAAGCTTCCTATAATAGCATTGGAGCTTCCTGTTTTACTGAGTGTATCTGCCGTCACCTCCTGGCTGTCAAATGTTGGTATTATCTGTGAAAACAGGTTTATTTCATTTGTCACTCCGAGTCCGATACCCAGGCGGAATTTTGCTTCTTCGGAAGTAAAGAAATCGAAACGCAGGGTATTTTTCAATATTCTGGTATACAATGAGTCATATGTACTGCCATCGTCAATATATATCGAATCATAAAAACCGGAGGCCGGGTAATTATCAAGATATAATCTTCTTCCTTTTTCATATTCGAATATATGTGATACAGTACTGCCGGGGCCTTTAGTTTTTATCATGCCAGTACTGTCATTTGGCGTTTTCTGCTTTCCTCCAAATGTATATTTCTGAATAACCTGGAAGTTCATATTCTTAATCTCGCTCTTCGCCTCACTGAGGTCGCCAAGATTCACAGGCACATTCCTGGGATCATCATATTCGCTGAGAGTACCAGGATCAGTTACCCCTCCGTTCTCATAAGCCTTCAGGTTATTTATGCTCCATGATGCAAATGCCTTGTATTTGTCACCAAGGTAGGATCCATGCAGGGTAAACGACCTGTCTTCCGATTTTTGATACATATACTGCCCCAGGCTGTAAATGATATCAAGATCCAGCCCTACATTAAGAAGGTGGTTTACATTCTGGGAATGCCTCACACCCAAAGTCTGTTCCGCCTTTTTTTTCTTACCCCCAAAGGTCCATCTCAATTCGGTAAAAGGCACCTGGGTGTCAATATATGTCTTGTTAGCAGCATGATGCATATAATTTCTCAGATGCCGGTATATAAAAAACTCAGGATCGGTCTGTCTGGCTGTAAAGTCTGTTTCGACACAGGCAAGACCGTAATTACCAAGGCCCTGTATGAAAGGTGTAATATGTTCTGTTTTCTTATATCTGTGAAAAGTATTTATCAGGGTATCCAGTGGTATCTCTATTATCTCCGAATAGTAAGCATCCAGTTTATATTGCATTGTCTTATGTGGCACTGAATCGGCTTCAGCCCTGGTATTAACCTGCTTCTGCCCATAGCTGTTCAGGCTTATCAGTAATAGTACGATGCATATTGTCACCCTGTTCATGGTGATCAAAGATAAATAAAAAGTCATGAAAAAGGGGCTGTCTCAAAAGTGTAATACTATAAGAGAAAAAGTTTTAACCACGGTGGCCACAGTGTTTCACACTTTTGCGACGGCCCCCGTGTGTCTGCAGTTTATTGTCAATCATAAAATATCAGTCGATATTATCATTAAGATATGCGTTATCGTCTCTCAGGGAAAGTTCGTCATCCTCATCCGAAAGAGTATATTTTGAGATTTCCGAGTTGTCATTTTTCTTCTCGTCATCTATCTTTATCTTTTTCCTCACAAATGCCGGCACATCTTCGAACTCATCAATATTATCCTTCATGGTTTTGTTCGAAAGTCCCTCGTTCTTAAGTATGTTCTGCATATGTTTGATCTTCCTCAGGGTACCGTCGCCTCCTTTTATATTGCTGTTTGCCTCAACAGCTTTCTCAACCACATCGAACTCCAGTCTTCTCTGAATATCATTTTCATAATCGTCAAGAACCCCGGCTTTTTTCGTTTTAACATGCATTGTGCCTGTTTCTTTCTTTACCGGATCAGGAGTACCTGTGTTTACCTGTCCGGTTTCCAGGCTTATTTTTTCCGTTTTCTGGTTTGTCCTGTATGGTTCCAGCACCGAATTTGGTTCAAAGCCTGTGGCAATAACAGTTACACTTATCCTGTCATCCAGGCTTTCGTCTTTGGTAAGTCCCCTTATTATCAAAGCATCATTTGAAGCCACATCATATATATAATCCGTTATTTCACCAAGCTCATCCATGGTTAGCTCATGATCTCCCATACCTGTTTTTATATTCAGCAGAATGCTTCTGGCACCACGTATATCATTTGAATTGAGCAAGGGGGATGATATTGCTTCCTCTATTGCTTTTATCGCCCTGTCTTCTCCGTCTGATGAGCCTGTACCCATAACGGCAGCGCCGGAATCACGCATTACCGTTTCAACATCTGCAAAATCAACATTAATATACCCGGGAACAGTAATAATTTCAGCTATGCCTTTTACTGCAATAGTAAGAACATCATCGGCCTTGGCAAAAGCTGTCGACACCGGCTGATCGCCGAAAATCTCCCTCAGCTTTTCATTATTTATAATAAGAAGAGAATCGACATGGTCCTTCAATTCGTTTATTCCCTGAACAGCATTCTGTATCCTGATCTTGCCCTCCGATTTAAATGGTATTGTGACGACTGCAATAGTCAGCAGCCCCGCGTCTTTGCAGGCCTTTGCTATAACGGGAGCGGCCCCTGTGCCTGTGCCTCCTCCCATCCCTGTTGTAATAAACACCATTCTTGTATTTCCTCCCAGAGCCTCAAGTACCTGATTGATATTTTCTTCTGCTGCCTTCCGGCCTATATCGGGTTTACTTCCTGCTCCCCTGCCTTCGGTAAGGTCTTCTCCTATCTGTACTTTCAAAGGTATCCTGCTTTCATCTAATGCCTGTGCATCAGTATTACAAACGACAAAATTCACATCAGTAATGCCCTCATTGTACATATGGTTAACTGCGTTATTACCTCCCCCGCCAATCCCAAGCACTTTAATTATCGAAGATCTTTCAACGGGAAGGTCAAAATTCATTAAATCATCAGACATGGCTAAAATCTTTAAGGTTAATCATTTGATAGGTATACCTGTTTTCATAGTTAACTTATATCCTGGTCTTCAGTCTCAAACATACGGCTAAGGCTTTTTTTGAATTTCTCAGCCCAGCTCGGTTTTGCTTCTGTGTCAGATATTTTTTCTGTTGCTTCATACTCCTGTCTTTCAAATATCTTCTCCTGTTCTTCCGTCATACTGCTCTTTTCACCGGCATTAAAGCTGCTCCTGTATGTCTTAAGATACTCTATCCCCCTCATTATCAAGCCAACGCCTGTAGAAAACATAGGCTGATTTATCTCCTCCCTGGAGTTACCGGCAAGGTGTTCATTCGGTAGGCCTATCCTTACATCCATAGCAGTCTTGAACTTCACAAGCTGTGGCAGGTGTTTTAACATAGCGCCTCCTCCTGTAAGAACTACGCCGGCAGAGATCTTGTCGGCATAACCCGATGATTGTATTTCGAAATTCACAGCATCTATTATTTCCTCCATTCTCGACTGTATGATATATGCCAGGCTCTTGAATGATATTTCCTTCGGGTCCCTTCCGCTTATACCCGGAACAGAAACTACCTTGTCTTCAGGAGCAATATCACCCAGTGCCGAACCATACTGAACCTTAAGTTGTTCAGCATATCTCTGCAGAATAGAGCAACCTTCCTTGATATCCCTTGTAACTACATTGCCTCCAAACGGTATGACTGCGGTATGCCTTATTATATTATCATAATATACAGCTACATCTGTTGTTCCCCCGCCGATATCCACCAGTACAACTCCCGCCTCCTTTTCGTCCTCAGTAAGGACAGCGTCGGATGAAGCAAGTGGCTCAAGGATGAGATCCTTGACATTAAGACCCGATTTGCGAATACATTTCTCTATATTCTTAGCTGAAGCCACCTGACCTATTACTATATGAAAATTAGCTTCAAGCCTTTTTCCGCACATCCCGATCGGATTCTTAACCCCCGTCTCATTATCCACAATAAAATTCTGGGGGATGACATGTATTATCTCTTCCCCGATCTCAATAGGTATCTTATGCATATCCTGGGTAAGATTGAATACATCATCCTTGGTTATTTCATCATCAACGGAATCGCGGTTTATATAGCCCCTGCTTTTCATACTCTTAATATGCTGCCCGGCTATACCCACGAAAACATCGGTAAACACTATTCCTGATCTTTGCTGAACATCGGCTACCGTGCTTTCAATTGCACTGACGGTCTCCTCAATATTCAGCACAACGCCCCTTTTAACCCCGTTCGACGGAGCTTTGCTGAGCCCCAGGATTTCGAGCTTACCGTTCTTATTCATTTTCCCGACAATGGCTACTATCTTCGTTGTACCGATGTCGATTGCTGCTACATACTGTTCGTTGTTCATAACTAACTCAATATATGGTTGTTAAACTGTAGATTATTAATTTCTTCTGCATATTAATTGTCCTTTGAAACGAATATCAATCTCATCATACAGATCCCATCCTGCTTCTGCAAGTGTCTCCCTGTAAAAGGTCCCGAGAACTTTCAGTTTCCATTCGTAACTGTCAGGGTAACCGAATTTTATTATATGATCTCCGACTCTGGGAACAATCTCATATTCACCTTTTCCGTTAATCCAGATTTGCTCAACCTGTCTTTTCCAGAATTCATCATTCATGATATACTTTACCAGATAAAAAGCCTTCTTTATTGCTGTTCCGTCATCAAGAAGAAGAATGCTTTTACCCATTATACAACTGTCCGGAATCTCAATATTACCTGACAGAACAGGTAACCGGGGGGTATATGATCTGCTATAAGGAATTACCTCTCCTTCCCCGTCTATATAATAGTTGTTGCCATACCCGGTGATTACCCTGATAAGGGGATCTCTCTGGTCGGCATCAATATGTACAATACCATCGGCTGTTTTATATACTTCAACTGATTTAAGCTCACGGACAGAAAATAATTTATTCTCTATGTTTTCCAGGTCAATACTGTTTAATCCGGTACCGAGTATCTCAAGATCACTGTCTTGCAGTACCGTAAGAAGCATCCCGCCGGTAACAAATCCACATGTTTGGGAATCAATTATCGAGATTTTTATCTCTTTGCAGTTCTCCTTATATACCTTTTCCGACATAAAAGATGGCATAAACACCATATATACCAGCAAGGGGAACCACCATATCTGTCCCAGCACTTTTTTCATATCCTTTTATTCAAAATTTCTTCTATAGGCTTTACAAGCCTGTCTATATCACCTGCGCCCATGGTCAGTATAATATCGTTTGTATCATGCCGGATAAGATCCGGCACTTCGGCCTTTTCCGCCAGTTCTTTACGATCGAGATCCATTCTTTTAAAAATTATTCCCGAATCGACACCTTCTACAGGATCTTCCCTGGCAGGGTAAACAGGTAACAATATAAGCCTGTCCAGTTTATCAAGTGAAGATGCAAATGCTTTGGCATGATCTCTTGTTCTCGAATAAAGATGAGGCTGAAAAACACCTGTTATGCTCTTTCCAGGATATAATTCCCTGACCGAGCCAATACAATAATCAAGTTCGGCAGGATGATGTGCATAGTCATCAATATATACTACTCTTTCAGTATTGAGTCTCACATCGAACCTCCGTTCAACCCCTTTATATATTTCAAGGGCTTTTCTGATATCCGTCTCCTTCATACCTGAAAGATGCGCAAGTGCAACAGCTCCTACAGAATTTTCAATATTCATTCTTCCCGGAACCAGCAAACTCAGGTCACAAATGGTGCTGTCAGGGGTATATATATTAAACTTGTAAGCTCCTTTTTCAATTCTTTTTTCTCCTGCATAAAAATCGGAAGAATCGCTAAAACCATAAGTGTATTTATTGATACCATCCGGTATATTAATTACCCCGGCTATCTTTTCATTAAGTACTATTGTACCGCCTTCAATAATTTTGGAAGCAAACTCCTCATATGCTTTTATCATGTTTTCATGACTTCCGTAAACATCGAGGTGATCGGCATCAAGCGAAGTTATCAAAGCTACTGCCGGCTTAAGCTTATGAAAGGACCTGTCATATTCGTCAGCCTCCATAACTATCAGGTTTCCTGTGCCGGCTAACATATTTGTCATGTAATTTTTTGATATTCCGCCCAAAAAGGCTAAGCAATCAATATGAGATTGCTTAAGCAGGTGTGCGGTAATGGTTGTCACAGATGTTTTACCATGGGTTCCCGCTATAGCAATAGTACGGCTGTTACCTGATATTATCCCAAGCATCTCGGATCTTTTTTTCAACTCATATCCTTTCTCCCTGAAAAAGGTCAGAATTTTGTTTGAGGAAGGAACAGCCGGCGTATATACAACCACTGTGGTATCAGGGTTCAGGAATTCGGAAGGGATATTCCCCGGATCATCAATGTACATAACCTTCATACCTTCTTCACCAAGTATTTTTGTCAATGTACTTTCTGTTCTGTCATAGCCTCCAATACTTAAACCGCTCGCTGCAAAATAGCGTGCCATGGCGCTCATGCCTATACCGCCGATACCAACAAAATAGATACACGATATTTTACCGAAATCAATCATACCGCAAGCTTCAGTATTTCATTTGCAATTTTCTCATCTGAATCGCATATAGCCATTGACGAGATATTCTCCGATAGTTTCTCTCTTTTATCCTTATCTTCTATCAATAATATTATATTAGCTGCAAGGTCTGATACCGATTTATCATCCCTTATCATTAAGGCAGCAGCCTTCTCTTCGAGAGCCTTTGCATTTTTCGTCTGATGGTCTTCCGCCACATTCGGAGACGGTATCAGTATTACCGGTTTGCCCACAACACAAAGTTCAGATATTGTTCCTGCACCGGCTCTTGATACTATTATATCCGCAACAGAATATGCCAGATCCATCCTGTTTATGAAATCATATACCTTAACCCTGTTGTTCCCCGATTCCGTATGTATCCTGTTCATCCTTTCATAATAGAATTTGCCTGTTTGCCATACTACCTGGATATTATGTTCACCGAACATCCCCAGTCCTGCTGCAATACTCTCATTTATTGTACGGCTTCCACCCGAACCTCCAAGCACCAGTACTGTTACCAGTTTGCCATCCAGTCCGAAATGCTCAAGTGCAGCCTCTCTCTTATCCTTCAGTTGAAATAAATCTTTACGTATAGGGTTCCCTGTAAGCAATATCTTATCTGCCGGAAAATATTTATCCATTCCCTCGTAGGCTACACAAATGACTTTTGCTTTTCTGGCAAGCAGTTTGTTTGTTAAGCCCGCATAACTATTCTGTTCCTGTATCAGCGTCGGGATCCTTTTTCTGCCTGCAACCCTGAGCACAGGCCCGCTCGCGTAGCCTCCTACTCCCACCACCACATCAGGTTTAAAAGAAGATATTATTGACGAGGCTTTTCTCATGCTTATAAAAAGCCTGAATATTACTGAAATATTTTTCAGGCTCAGCTTACGTACGAAACCTGCCACCGGCAACCCGGTTATCCTGTATCCGGCCTGCGGCACCTTGCTCATTTCAATTCTTCCCAGTGCACCTACAAATAGTATATCAACTTCTTTGTCAATCCTTTTAAGTGCATTGGCAATTGAAATAGCCGGAAAGATATGACCTCCCGTACCTCCTCCGCTTATAATAATCCGTTTATTCATCGGCTGCCTCATAAATTAATCCGTCGCCCGGGTCTTCTTCTTCCCTGTATTGCTCATCCCCTTCTGTATTTTTTGCCCTCAGTACACGACTTACTCCCAGTATTGCCCCCAGTGAAAAACTGGAAACGACCATTGAGGTCCTTCCCCAGCTTATCATAGGCAGGGTCTGCCCGGTAACGGGAAACAGTCCCACCGCTACTGCCATGTTAACAATAGCCTGGATAACAAGCATCACTGTTAAACCGAGGACAAGAAAAGCAGGGAAAGCAGTTTCACATTTCCTCGCAATAGCTATTCCCCTGAACAATAAGATCAGGTAAATAAGTAATATGGGCAATGCACCGAAAAGAAGCCCGTACTCTTCAATTATTATTGCAAAAATAAAATCGGAATTTGACTGCGGCAGCATATTTCGCTGAACGCTGTTGCCGGGAGCCTTGCCAATAAGGCCTCCGGTTGCTATGGCTATCTTAGCCTGGTTGGCCTGGTAATCGCCATCACTGTCATTTTCCCCTTTCACAAAATTCTCTATCCTGTCTTTCCACACCGACACCCTGTTTTTTTCGGTTACAAGATCGAGCAACAGGGCAAACAGAATTACTGCTGCCAGCGCCAGCCCCAGCCAGGCAAAAATATATTTCAGGGGTATTCTGCCAATGAACAATATTAACAGCGTCATACCGAAGATCATTACCGCAGTGGACAGGTTCTCCGGCATTATCAGGGCACATACCAAAGCCACAGGGACTATCATGACTCTTGTCATCAGCTTAAAATCACCGAGATTATTCTGGTTCTGTGATAACATTCGTGCGAGATAAATCACTATGGCAACTTTTGCCAGATCTGATGTCTGAATCATAAAACCGGTTCCGGGAATCATTATCCACCTTGACGCTTCATTTATCCTTACAGGGAACAGTAAGGTAAGAATAAGCAATATTACAGCCACAAAAAGGATAAAGCCTGCCAGTGATGAATAAATTCTGTAAGGCAGGTGATGAGTAACTGTTATTATAAAAAGACAAAAGACCAACATCATTGCCTGCGATTTCAGGAAGAAAGTAGTATCACCTCCATGCCTTGAGAATGCAACGCTTACGGAGGAACTGTAAACAGCAAGCAATGAGTAGATCATGAAGGCCACTATCAGCCCCCATACTACTCTGTCGCCTTTAAATAATCCTCCGAACACTGATTTCATTCTATTCCTGTTTAAAGATTTCTGACCGCCTCCTTGAACTGTCTCCCGCGATCCTCATAATTATCAAAAAGATCAAAACTGGCACATGCAGGTGAAAGCAACACACTGTCACCTTTTGAAGCAAGGTAATAAGCCGACTTGACTGCCTCGGTCATCGATGCTGTTTCAACAATAGTCGGTATAATATCTTTAAATGAATCCATTATCTTTGTATTGTCCTTACCAAGACATACAATAGCCTTGACTTTCTGCCTGACAAGATCATTCAGCTCGGTATAATCATTACCTTTGTCAATCCCTCCTGCTATCCATACAATCTTTCCTGTCATGCATTCCAGGGCATACCATGAAGAATTTACATTGGTTGCCTTTGAGTCATTAATAAAGTTTATTCCATGTACGGATATTACTGTTTCAAGCCGGTGTTCGACACCCTGAAAATCAGAAAGGCATTCCCTTATCAGTTCCTTTCTGATATTAAGTATCTTACCAGCTATTGCGGCAGCCATAGAGTTATAAGTGTTATGGCGGCCTTTTAATGCCAGGTCATGAATAGTCATAATTTCTTCGGTTTTGTTATAAATGGATAGGGTCAGAATATCATTATCTATAAAAGCAGTCATACCACTCTCCTTTGTGTCTGAAAACGGAAGCAACTGAACATCCGGAGAACGTGCTGACAGCTCTCCGGCTATAACAGGATCATCAGCCCAGTAAATAAAATAATCGTCTGCAGACTGGTTGTTCATTATTCTGAATTTCGAGTCGATATATTTGCTGAAGTCATTTTCATACCTGTCGAGATGATCGGGTGTGATATTCATCATAATGGCTATATCAGCCTTGAAATCATACATGCCGTCCAGTTGGAAGCTGCTTAACTCGATAACATAGAAATCATATCCGTTTTCTGCCACCTGCCTTGCAAAAGAACGGCCCACATTCCCTGCAAGGGCTACTTTTAAACCCGCTCTCTTCAGTATCTCATAAACAAGGTTGGTAGTAGTGGTTTTTCCATTACTCCCTGTAATACATATTTTCTTTGCTCCGGTAAAAGGCCCGGCAAACTCAATCTCCGACACTATTCTGATCTTCCTGGCGGCAATCGCTTTTATAACCTGTGACGAATCGGGTATTCCGGGGCTTTTTATTACCATATCAGCCTGAAGCAGGATATTCATGCTATGCTTACCCTCTTCATAGCTTATTCTTTTTTCATCAAGCTCGTTCCTGTATCTGTCTTTAATAAATCCGTTATCAGAAACAAATACATCATATCCTTTCTGCTTAGCCAGGATCGCTGATCCCGTACCACTTTCTCCTGCGCCCAGTATGACAACTTTTTCTTTCAACTACCTTATTTTAAGGGTTACAACACTTAAGACAGCCAGCATCACAGCTACAATCCAGAACCTCGTAACAATCTTTGCTTCAGGGAATCCCTTCATCTGGTAATGATGATGTAGCGGGGCCATCAGCAAGACACGTTTACCTGTTCCTGTTTTTCTTCTTGTTCGCTTGAACCAGCCTACCTGTATCATTACCGAGATGCTTTCGGCCAGAAAGATCCCGCACAGGATAGGTATAATCAACTCTTTACGTATTACTATTGCAAAAACCGCTATTATTCCACCCAAAGTCAGACTACCCGTATCACCCATAAAAACCTGGGCGGGATATGAATTATACCAAAGGAACCCTATAGTAGCACCTATGAATGCCGAGGCAAATATTACAAGTTCACCTGTATAAGGTATGTACATTATGTTCAGGTAGTCGGCATAAATGATATTGCCCGAAACATAAGCCAGCACTCCCAGTGTCACTCCTATTATTGATGAGGTCCCGGTAGCGAGACCATCGAGCCCGTCTGTCAGATTTGCTCCATTGGATACAGCTATCACAATGAACATTGTTACCAGGATAAATACTATCCAGCCGGCAGTCTGCCTGTTATCTTTCTTTATAAACGGGACCAGCCAGGTATAATCAAATTCATTGTTTTTTACAAACGGGATTGTCGTCTTTGTACATTTGATATCATTTGTAACGTAATTACCTTTCTGGTCAACATTTGCAGCCTGAAGATATTCGGAAGTCTCTGTAACACCGATATCTTCAACTGCTGCAATCTCCCTGACAACGGCCTGATCGCTAAACATAAGGGTAATGCCGACAACGGCTCCAAGTATCAGCTGTCCTAATATCTTAAACTTCCCGGCAAGACCTTTCTTGTTCTTCCTGAATATCTTTATATAATCATCAATAAAGCCTATTAAACCCAGCCATAAAGTAGTGACAAGCATCAGTATTATATAAATATTCTCAAGCCTGGCAAACAGCAGTGTCGGAATTATTATTGAAGCAATAATTATCAGTCCGCCCATAGAAGGAGTTCCTTCTTTACGGTACTGGCCTTCAAGGCCCAGATCACGCACAACCTCTCCTACCTGTTTCTTACGGAGGTAATTAATAATTTTCTTCCCGATAAGTAATGAAATAATCAATGATGTTATTACCGCAGCAGCCGAGCGGAAAGATATATATTCAAACATTCCGGCCCCGGGAACGTTTAATGACTCCAAATATCTGAACAGGTAATATAACATATATATAATTTAGTTTGCCGACATAAATACTCTCCTTAATTCTTCCCTGTCATCGAAATGATATCGTTTTCCTTTGATCTCCTGATAAGTCTCGTGACCCTTACCCGCAACAAGTATGATATCTTCCTGACCTGCTATCATAACAGCCGTGCGTATTGCTTCCCTCCTGTCAGTGATCCTGAGTATTCTTGATCTCATCTCCGCCGGTACGCCTTTTATCATATCATCCAGAATTATCTCAGGGTCCTCAGTCCGGGGATTGTCAGATGTAAATATCACCCTGTCGCTGTTCTCAACGCTTATCTTTGCCATTACAGGCCTCTTGGTAGTGTCGCGGTCGCCGCCGGCTCCTACAACAGTAATAATCCTGTTCCCTGCCTGACGAATACGGTTAATAGATGACAGTACATTCTCAAGTGCATCCGGAGTATGAGCATAATCAACAATGGCTGTTGTTCCCGTTTCGGATCTTATTACTTCGAATCTGCCGGGAACAGGTTTAAGCGTGCTGATAATCTTCAGTATTTCAATCCTTTCCTGCCCCAGAAGCTGAGCTGCCGCCGACACTGCAAGCAAATTATATGCATTAAATTCACCGATGAAAGTTGTCCAGACTTCATCATTGCCAAAACGGATATTCATACCGTCGAATCCATGCTCCAGTATCCTGCAGTTGTAATCAGCCATAGTCCTTAGTGAATAAGTGTACCTGGCAGCCATACAGTTTTGCAGCATTATTCCGGCATTACGGTCATCAGCATTTGCAAGTGCTATAGAGCTCTTTGGTAACAGGTCAAAAAATCTCTTTTTTGCTTTCAGATAATTATCAAATGTTCCATGGAAATCAAGGTGATCATGGGTGATGTTTGTAAAAATCCCCATCCGGAATTCCATGCCTGCTGTTCTTTGCTGAATAACAGCATGAGAGCTTACCTCCATAAAGGCATACTCACAGCCTGCATCGACCATTTCCCGTAAAAGCCTGTTTGCTTCTACCGGGTCAGGTGTAGTCAGGGTGGCAGGGTATTCCTTACCTGCAACATAATTTGCAACAGTAGAAAGTAACCCGGATTTATACCCCAGTGCGGTAAATAACCTGTACAAAAGGCTTGCTGTTGTGGTTTTACCGTTAGTCCCTGTGATACCAACGAGGGTCAGTTTTCCCGACGGATTCATATAAAAATTTGAGGCACAAACGGAAAGGGCATACGCAGAGTCACTGACCTTAATCCAGCAGATATCCTTATCGTGGGATTCAGGTATCTTCTCGCAGATAACAGCGCTAACGCCTTTATCTGTTACCTCATCAATATATTTGTGCCCATCTGTCATTGTTCCCCTGACTGCCACGAAAACATAATTTTCCCCGGCCTTCCTCGAATCAAAGCATATTCCTTCTACCGGAACGTCCCACGCATCGGAGGAACATGTATATTCAAGCCCTGATAATATTTCCGCAATTTTAACCATCAGTTTCTCAGTTCAATGTTAAGCTTTGCTCCGGGGACCACCCTGGTTCCGGGACGCAATGATTGCCTTACAACCCTTCCCCTGCCACTTACCGTTACCTTTAACCCCGAATTTTCAAGAAGATATAATGCATCACTCAGGCCCATACCTGTTACATCAGGCACCAGGTTTTCAATCATTTCTATTTCCCGTCGCATTATTGTATCTCCCTTTACAGAATACCTTACCCATCCATGATCACCTTTTAATAAATTGCCGAACCCAAGCTCAGCCAGCAAATAATCGGCATCGTTCTCATATCCGTTTTTTACCTTCGGAAGGCTCTCTCCCCGGTCATCCTTTGCCTCCCTGTAAAATTTCGTAGCATATACTTTATCGGCTATTTCCTTGAATACAGGTCCGGCAACCAGGTTGCCGTAATAAACAAAATTAGATGGGGCATTGACTATAACTATACATGAATATACCGGTTGGTCAGCCGGGAAATACCCTACAAATGATGCCTGATAGGAAACCTTCCCTCCGTGCTTATATCCGTATTTATCATTTGCAATCTGTGCGGTACCTGTTTTTCCTGCAATGGCATAGGTATCGTTATCCAGATTTTTTGCAGTGCCATTCCTGACAACGCCTTCCAGAAGAATTTTTGCTTTTTGTATGGTCGACTTCGAACATATTGAAGGATTCAGTACCTCCGAATTAATTGTACGTATAGTTTCACCATGATATCTGACTTCTTTAACTATACGGGGTTTAATCATCCTTCCGTCATTTGCAACTGCGTTATAAAAAGTAAGTATCTGTAAAGGAGTAAGCTGCACCTCATAACCATGCGACATCATAGGCAATGAAATTCCTGACCAGTATTTATCGCCGGGATAACGTATCAAAGGCATTCCTTCACCCCGTATATCAATGCCAAGTTTTTCATTCAGGCCCATACGGTATAACCTGTCGACAAAATCGCCAGGCCTGCTTTTGTAATTCTCATAAATGATTTTTGCTGTTCCGACATTTGAAGATTTTTCAAAAACTTCCTTAACGCTTATCCTGCCATACCCCTGTTCCTTTGTATCTCTTATTGTCTTGTCATAGTACCTGACCTTCCCATCTCCTGTATCAATAGTATCATCCAGTTCTATAAAACCATCTTCAAGTGCAGCAATAAAAGAAGCCAGTTTAAAAGTAGAACCCGGCTCCGTGCTTTCTCCAACAGCATAATTATATGACTCATGATAATTACCGTCTTCTCCCTGCTCCATGTTGACTATTGCCTTGATATCTCCTGTCTTTACTTCCATGAGCACTGCCACACCATGATGAGCATTATGCTTTGTCAGTTGTTTTTCAAGAGCAGATTCAGCTACATCCTGAATATCAATATTAATTGTAGTAAGAATATCATGACCATCCCTTGGCTCTATAGAGTTTTCATTATTAACAGGCATCCAGGCTCCGCCGGTAAGCCTTTGTTTAAGTACTGTCCCGTTTACACCTGTTAACTCATTATCAAACGCTCCCTCCAGTCCTAATACATTGCCGGAGCTTCCTTTGGTAAGGCGTCCGATCGTCCTGCTTGCGAGCCTTAGCTGAGGCCTTATCCTTATATTTTCAGGTTCCGCTATAAAACCTCCTTTATACCTGCCATTTTCAAATACGGGAAGCTTCTTAAGCTCTTTAAGGGTATTATGGCTAACCTGCCTTTTAATAAGATAGAATCTCTCATTATTCCTTCTGGCATTTACAAGATCTCTTTTCCATGAGGCGGCTGACTTTAAACCTATTGTTTTTGAAAGGCCGTCACACAGGCCGTCAATACCCTGATCCCATGTCTTTTGATCCATTCCGGTACTGCGGGTATCTATATAAACAGAATAATACGGTACGGAGCTCGCCAGCAACCTTCCGTCATCAGCCAGTATATCTCCTCTGTTTGCAGGCACAATATCTGTTTTATAAATATATTCCTCCCCTAATTCAGCCCATTCGTTACCCTGTACAAACTGAATAATTATTATTCGAGCCAGAATGCCTGCAGCTATAATAATTATAGCTATATACACTACACCGCTGCGCCATATTATTTCATCGCGTAAAGCCATTATTTTGTACTAATCATCAGTTTATACGGTGGCTCCTTTAATTCTTTCAGTTGCAAACCGCGCTGGTTAACCAGGCGTGTTACCTGTGATTGCCTGCTTATATACATCAACTCGGAAGTTGTTGCTATTGCTTCAGACCTTAGTTCCCTGACTTCTTCCTTTAGAATATCACTTTGCCTTATTATCTTTTCGGCATGAAACCTGTTGGCTATATATAAGGCGCCCACCACAGTCAGGAACAATATAAAGGGAAGATTGCCGAGTATTATCTTCTCGCTGAATAATGAACCGCTGATAAGGCTTTTAACAAAGCCTTCACCTTTGGCAGAGCCGTTTTTGTTTATATTCCTTCCCTCTTCCTTTTTCATACCTTTTCTGCAATTCTCAGTTTTGCACTACGTGCCCGCTTATTCTTTTCAATTTCCGGTGCCGATGCCCTGATAACCCTTCTGTTGATCTGCCTGAAAGGGCTAATCATATTTCCATAGAAATCCTTGTTTTCCTTTCCGTCAAAGTTTCCGGTCCTGAAATAATTCTTGACTTTTCTGTCTTCAATAGAATGATATGTTATTACTGCAATACGCCCTCCGGGCACAAGCATCTCACAAGCCTGCTCAAGCATTTCCTGAAGGAATTCCATCTCTCTGTTCACTTCTATCCTGAAAGCCTGAAACAATCGCGACATAAATTTATTTTCCGACCCTGCCGGGATGAAAGCTCTAACCGAGTCGATCAGGTCGGAAGTGCTTTCTACCGGTTTCTCATTCCTGTAATCAGTAATTGCCGAAGCAATCGAAGCAGCATTCCTGAATTCTCCATAATCAGCCAGCAGCCTTTCTAACTGCGCTTTGGAATACTTATTTACTATATCCGCAGCAGTCGTTGATGCCGACCTGCTCATACGCATATCGAGGGCAGAATCGAACCTGTATGAAAAACCTCTGCCGGGATTATCAAACTGGTAAAAAGATACTCCCAGGTCTGCAATAAGCCCGTCTAATGACTTAATACCATGATATAGAAGATTATTTTTCAGGAAACGAAAATTCTGATTAATAAACAGAAACCGGTCGTCAACCGGTTTATTCCTTTCTGCGTCCTCATCCTGGTCGAAAGCTATAAGCTTCCCCTTGTCCAGACGCTTCAGTATCTCTCTTGAATGACCTCCTCCCCCGAATGTAACATCGACATAAATCCCGCCGGGCTGAATGTTCAACCCGTCAATACATTCATTCAGCAATGCAGGGACATGGTACATCATTATTCTTCCTCTTCTGGTAATTTACTTCCCATCAATCTTTCCGCAAGATCAGCAAACTCATCCACGGGTATATCTATCCTGTCATATTTTTCGGCAGCCCATATTTCTATCCTTCCGTCCTGTCCTGCAAGGATCACCTCCCTTTCTATTCCTACTGCTTCCAGAAGACGGCGGGGAACTAAAATCCGGTTACTGCTGTCAAGGACCAACTCTGCCGTACCTTTAAAAAAATTCCTTAGAAACATATTATGCTCCCGGTTATATGGATTTATTCTCTTCCTGATCTTATCCATTTGCCCCTCCCAATCCTCAGCAGTGAACAATACAAGGCATTTTTCAAATATGTCTCTTCTGACCACAAAACGATCATCAGAAGCAGATTTCATCTGTCTCTTAAGGGCAGAAGGGAATATAAGCCTCCCCTTGCTATCTACCTTGCAACTGTGATCACCTATGAATATGGCCATATATTTATAGCAGTTTGATGGTAAAAATAATAAAAAATCCCCACTTTAACCCACTTTACTCCATTTTTTTACACTTTGTTAATAACTTTTAAAACACATGATTATAATACCACGATTGCAAAGGATTTCCCAACAGGTATGTTTTATGAATGCAACGGGGTCTATCGAGTTATTTTTTAATTAAATTTGCACCGCAAAATATTGTTCACCATTTGAAAGGGCTATAATGGCAGACGATAATGAAACAGGTACCAGCCGGATAGATATAAAAGAAATATTCAGAGACAAGAATCCCGGCTTAGCCAGGCTGATACCCGGCTTTATCATCAGGTACCTGAAAAGAGTGATTCATGAGGATGAGATCAATGAGTTTATGTCAGAATTCGGCCATCTCAATGATATTGAACTGGTAAAAGCAGGGCTGGTATACCTGGGGATCAGTTATAATGTACATAACAGTCAGAATATACCCGGAAGAGACGGAAGGTATATCTTTGCCTCTAACCATCCGCTCGGGGGACTTGACGGGCTTGTTTTCATGACTGAGCTGTCAAAATACTATGAAAGTATTAAGTTCCCGGTTAATGATATCCTGCTAAACATAAAAAATATGTCAGGTATCTTCCTCCCTGTTAACAAGCATGGCAGTCAGACCAGGGAAGCAGCAAGGCAGATTGAAGAGGCCTTTGCTTCCGACACACAGGTACTTTATTTTCCTGCCGGTCTGTGTTCGCGTAAGAAAAAAGGTAAGATAAAAGACCTGAAGTGGCACAAAAACTTTCTTACAAAAGCCATCAGACACAAACGTGATATTGTTCCCGTATATTTCTCCGGCCGGAATTCCAACTGGTTTTACAATCTTTCCAATTTAAGAAAAGCAATAGGTCTGAAAATAAATATAGAGATGCTTTATCTGCCTGATGAAATGTTTCAGCAAAAAGGCAAGGAGTTGCATATTGTATTTGGTGAAAAAATTCCCTGGCAAACATTCGACAGGACAAGATCACCTGATGAGTGGGCCGAATGGATAAAAGGAAAATCTTATGAGCTTGCCGGGATAATTAGTTAATCAATTATTTTATTAATTTTGCTTCAAATTTTCGCCCGTTTTATTTAAACAGTCCAAAGTTATAAGGGAAACTGAAAAGATGAAAAAAATTGTTAATCCTCTGTCTGTACATGAGATCGAGAAGGAGCTGACTGAAGATAAACTTTTAAGGAAGACGAATAATGCCAATAATGAAGTATATGTTTTTACAAGCCACGACTCTCCCAAACTGATGCATGAGGTCGGCAGGCTCAGAGAGCTGACTTTCAGGGGAGCCGGCGGAGGTACAGGAAAGGAAATGGATATTGACGAATATGATCTGTCGGAAGAATCTCCGCATCAGCAACTGATAGTATGGGATCCTGAAAATAAAGAAATAATAGGAGGTTACAGGTTCTTCATCCATGATAACAGTATAAGGAAAGCCGACCCTTCCGATATGGCATCATTCAGCTATTTCTTTTTTTCCGATAAATTTACCAGAGAGTTTCTTCCCAACCTTATGGAACTGGGAAGATCATTCGTACAACCGGATTACCAGTCAAAGGCAAAGGGAAGAAAAAGCCTGTTTGCACTCGACAATCTCTGGGACGGCCTCGGTGCTATAGTAATAGAAAATCCCAATATCAGATATCTGTTTGGGAAAGTTACCATGTATCCTCATTTCAATAATCATGCACGAAACATGATTATTTATTTCATGAAAAAGCATTTCAGCGATCCCGACAGGCTGGTTGTTCCCAAAAAAGATATCTCGCTTGATATAGACCGGGAACTGATGATAAAAATCCTTACCGCCGACAATTACAGGGATGACTATAAAATACTGTCCCAGGAAGTAAGGAAGATAGGTGAGACAATCCCTCCTTTGATAAACGCCTATATGAATCTTTCGCCAACCATGAGAACATTTGGGACTATTCACAATGAAAGCTTCGGGAATGTAAATGAGACCGGTATTATGATCACAATCAAGGATATGTATGTCGAAAAGATCAACCGGCACCTGGCATCATACAGGGAAGATTATGATTTGGGGACTGACTAATGAATAGAGACGAACGGCGAACCCTTCGACAGTCTCAGGGCGAACGGCAAAAGGCTAAAGGTCAGCCAAAGAATTAAGCTCTCAAAAAGTTTAGAAAAGTTCAGAATGAGTTTAAATAGTATTAAATTCCTACTAATTAACCAATCAACCAGCTAACATTGCGGACTGTAGACTGTCCCGAATCTTCGATTCGAGGATCCCTGCCTACCGGCAGGCAGGCTCGAAATTCTAAAACGCCAGAATGGTGTTAGAATTTCGGGACCGGTTGCGGACTGCTGCCCGGTATTCTAATCTACGGACCTGATGGTCCTGTTGCTTTAGCTGTTAAAGTGGGAAATGAAACACCCGTAATTTATTATCTTTGTTCTGATCACCTTAATTAAATAACCGGTATAATGAATTCATCAGGTACACTCCTTGAAGAATACAATTACGGACCCTGGGGAAGGAGAATAGACCATTGTTTCATTTATTATATCCTATGCGATACCACTAAAATCTATAGTCAAAGTATAATGCTAAAGTACTACCCATTCCTAAGACCACTGGAAGTGTTTTCTTAATTGATTTATTACTTCTTTCTTATTATGATGATGTAACTCTGTGTTATATAACCGGATGTATTCTTTTTTGGATAAATGGCCATTAATCCCATCAGCCGAACAAGTCTGCGAATACTTAATGTGTGTTGATTATCAACAAGATCCAAACGCTGCCCCAGAGACTAGAGGGAATGAAGAAAGATAGAAAGCTCTGGATTCTTTGTCTTTATTCTACCTGGCAAAAGTCGAACACATTTAACGGTTCATCCGCATTCTGTTGGGCTGACCTTTGCCCCGGTTAGAAAAACCAGGTTCATCTTCACGTTCTTGATTATGAGATGACATATTATCTCCAAAGTTATAAGTTAGTGTTGCTCCAAATTGCCGGCCTCCCCACCAGCTTTGCGATACTTGTTTAAAGCCTGCGCCATTGGTTACTGTACTCCATTTTCGGGAATTAAATAAATCTTCGGCACTAAGGCTTATACTAAATTTATCAAACGATTTTCGGAGTCCTGCATCCAATGAGTAACTGGCTTTCTCGTGGCCCTGGGCAACCAACTGTCTGGCATTATAGTCGCCATTTAATTGCAGGGTGTAAGATTTAGGTAAGGCTATGTTGGCAATCATTTGTATGTTCCATGTAAAATTATCCTGCATTTTTCCGGTTACCAGAGAAGCAGCTCCCTGGGGTAAATAGCTAAATCCATCAAGTTTGTAGTAGAACAAGTTAACCGATGTGGTAAGATCAATCTTATTGAAAAATTTGTCTTTCAAAACAAGTTCTGTCCCAGTTGATGTTGACTTTGTAATATTCTCATAAGTAGTTTTCATTATGTTGTTTTCCACATAACTGATGTTTTGGATGACATTTTCTGTTGTCCGAAAATAACCGGAGAATGAGAACATGTGGCTTTCCCAGTTCTTTATGTAATTTAGTTCGAAGGAATTTGAATATTCAGGCTTCAGGAACGGGTTCCCAAATGAAATATTTGTCGAATCAGTTATATTCATAAACGGGTTTAGTTGTTCCTCCCAGGGACGGCTTATCCGGCGCGAATAATTTAATTGAACCTCATTGTCATTTGGTAACGAATATGAGAGAAAAGCACTTGGAAACAATTTAAAATAGTGGGTTTTATAAGGGGTTACATCTTGCTCCGTTTGCATATATGCCAGCGAACGGGTTACAATATTTGAATATTCTCCACGAACCCCTGCCTGGTAAGAAAATTTCTCCAGTTTCCCTCCGTAAGTCCCGTAAATCGCATGTACATCCTGATTATAGGTAAAACGGTTGAAAAGGGAGGTAACGGGTTGGAAGTTGTTTTCATTGCTTCCCGAATAGGTTTCTACCGGACTGACATTCTTGTCGAGTGTTCCTTTATATCCAGCTTCAATCTTATGCTTTTCGTTGATTGTATTAACATAGTCGGCCTGAAATTCCCAATTATGGCTACCCATATCGCTTTTCTGTTTTTGATAAGAGGATACTTCTTTGTTGTTTGCAAATAATGAAGTTTGTTTATAAACGGCAGGCTGCTTCATTTTCCACCTGTTATAAGAAGCTGAAAAATCGATATTACTGTTGTCGCTGAATTCGTGCTTGTACCCCAATTGCAAATTACCTCCAAACATGTCGTTCTTCATCGACGAAATACGGTTGCTTTGGGAATAAAAATCTGTGATGTTGCTTCGGTAATCAATTGTGTTGTTATCTGTTCCGCGGTCAATCATTGTCATACCTGTGAGCGACAGGTGGTCTTTCGTTGTAACATGCCAGGTAAGTCCGGTACGGGCAAACCAACTATTCCAGGTTCCTTTGCCCGCTGATTCCTGATTTAGATAAGTGGTATCAGCTCCTGAATAATTCTGCCGGTTCGAATAACCACCGCTTTTAAATACCCAGCGGTTAAACCCCAAATTGGCAAAAGCATCCACTTTACTACTGCTGAAATTATAGTTTGTGCTGGCGCTGTATCCTCCATGCGAATCGGCGCCTGCCTGCACACCGCCGTAATACCCTACTTTACGGTTCTTTTTAAGGATAATATTTATGATTCCTGCTGTTCCCTCGGGGCTGTACTTTGCCGAAGGGTTGGTAGTAATCTCTATTTTGTCGATACTCTCTGCGGGCAACTGTCGTAGTATCTGTCCCCGGTTTTGGGAAGACAACCCTGATGCCTTTCCATCTATCCATATAGTTACAGATGAATTTCCGCGCAAAGATACTTCCCCTTTATTACCGACTTTCACAGATGGGATGCTACGAAGCACATCGCTGGCCGACCCTCCTGTTGAGGCAATATTCTGGTCAACATTAAAAACTATTTTATCCAACTCAAATTTCATTTGCGACCGTAAACCCTTAACCTGCACTTCTTTAATTCCAACTACATCTTTAAGCAGAAGAATAGGAGGAACATTAACAACGTTACTCTCAGGAGCAATAGCAATATCTGTTTCATAAGCAACATAACCTACCATCGATGCCTTTAAAATAAATGTATCAACAGGCAGATTTTCTACTGTAAATATTCCTTCCTGGTTGGTAATCGTACCTTTGGGCAGGTAATCGTCTGTTCCTTTTTTTGTTATGCTGATAGTAACAAACTCAAGGGGCTCATTTGTTTGTGCATCGAGCACCTTTCCTTTTACTGTCCCGGGAAATTTTTCGGCAGCATGGGCATTGCCCAATAAGATTATCATAAAAATGACACTGACTATTAATTGTTTCATGACTTATAATTTGCCCGTAAAATTGTTGAATTAAAATGCGGGGTGTTTTCGATATCCGGGCAAAACGAAAAAATGCAGGCTGAAAACGAAAAACAGGGCTTTTATAGGTTGTCGTTTATTTCCTTAATAATACTGTGTTTCATTATCTTTGTGAAAATATCTTTTTATGCAAATTGATAAACTTACTTCTCGAAAATCGATAATAATATCCAGCCTTTTGTTGGCAATATTTATTATTTATCCCAACATTGTTTACTTGCGTTGGGACATGGAAGAAATTGAATTTTACGGCGGGAAAATTCCGTTTTTCATCCTGTTTGCTTTTCGTTATGTTTTTTTTGCCACAATCATTTATATTTCCTTTCAGGTTAATGTTCGCCACCTTAGTAAAGACACTCTTGCAAAAAGGTTGGGGCGCATTCTGATGATTGTCCTGGTTTCTTATGGTATTTATATTCTCATTGCATTTGCTATTGTCCCGCATGGCGACAGCTTTAATGACATACTGATATTCCAGTTTGCAATTGTTTTTTTACTCTGTGTACTCCTTGGGCAGATTTTTGCCATGTATTCAGAACAACGAAAAAAAGAACAGGAAATAGAACAATTGAAAGTTGAAAACCTGCAAAGCCGGTGCGAAGCCTTGGCAAACCAGATTAATCCACATTTCTTTTTCAATTCACTTGGAGGGCTTTCTTCCCTTGTCAGAGAAGATGATAAAGAGCGAACGCTTGAATATGTAAACAAGTTGTCGGCTGTTTTTCGCTATATATTGCAAAGCGACAAAAAAGGCCTGGTAACATTGGACGAAGAATTCAACTTTCTTGAATCATACCGTTATCTTCTTGAAGTTCGTTATGCAAATAAGCTTTCGTTTGATATTACGATTGATAGTAAAAACAGAAAACTGAAGCTCCCGGTATTGTCACTGTTGCCCCTAATTGAGAACGTTGTAAAACACAATGTAATTGATAGCGAAAACAGGATGGTTGTTTCGGTCCTGGTAAATGAAAAGTCGGAAATTGTTGTTTCGAATCCAATACATAAAAAAATGGAAGAATCTCTTTCGAATGGAATCGGCTTAACTAATTTGAAAAACCGCTTCATGTTGTTGATGGATTCGCATATACAGATAGAAAAAACAGATGATACATTCCGGGTATATTTGCCTTTAAAAAATTAGTTACATGAGAGTATTGATAGTAGAAGACGAAACTTCGGCATATATTAACCTGAAGAAGATACTCGAAGAAGTCGATAATACAATCGAGATTGCGGAAAACACCGAAAGTATAAAACAAACCGTAAAATGGTTGGAAAACAATATTGCCCCCGACCTTATTTTTATGGACATCCACTTGTCTGACGGATCGGCTTTCAACATCTTTAACCTGATAACAGTTGAGGTACCCATTGTTTTCACAACCGCCTATGATGAATATGCTATAGAGGCATTTAAGGTCAATAGCATTGACTATCTGATGAAGCCGATAGAGAAAAGTGAAGTAAAACGTGCTATTAATAAATACCGGAAATTAAACGGGCATGATTTAGTAAAATATATCAATCAGTTGTCGCAATTAATACCTTCGGGCAGGTATCCGGAAAAGCTCCTAATCCCTGTAAATGATAAGTTAACTCAGGTAGCCCTAAACGAAGTTGCCTGCTTTTATACTACAGATAATTCAACTCAAATCATACTTCTTGACGGACAAAAATTTTCATATAATAAAAGTTTGGATAGTATTATAAGTGCAGTAAATCCTTCCTTATTTTTCAGGGCAAATAAACAGTTTGTTATTGCAAAAAGACATATTAGCGACATTACTATTTGGTTTGATAATCGGCTCTTCATTTCATTAATGGTTGAAACACCAGAGCGAATTTATATCAGCAAAAATAAAGCAGCATTATTTAAGCAATGGATGATTTCGTAAGCTGTGACGACTTATTCAGTCTTGATATCTGCATATTTTTTACCTCTATAAAGTTGCGAAGACAGAATTTTGAGTTTTTCCTTTTTCAGCATTTGAAACCTCCAACATAGCCACATAATCTTCAAGCAAAAAGTTCGACATAACTCCGCTTTGGGCCATCCAATACGATTCATCAGAAGGAAATATTTTATTTAATGTTAGTATAGTAAGTGCCGTTTCCATTTGAATTCAGATAGATTTTATAAAACCACAAGCTCTCCCAAAAGCTTTAATTCTTCCATTAAATGGTTCGAATTTTGTACCGTAGGGTTCACCCTTCATTCTGGGGCCATGGACATTAACACTCACACAGCCGACCGATTTTCGCCTATTAGCGTTGCTTTACATTATTACCTTATAGGAGCAGAGTTTAAAATTGATATGAATCCCAATGTAGCCCTTAGCACATATTCAAATGCTCGACAAAATTTTTATGAAACAACAGGCGTTCCATTACCCTGGAGATAAATAATATAGACATGGTTGTATTAATTTTTATTTCAATCTTTTTTGTTGTATTTGTTTTGTCTCTTTGATTTATTACCAAAGGTATTCTCAAAAAACATGGTTACGGTGTTACATATATGAATATTTCCTTTTCAGATTACAGGAATCTTAAGGAATTAATCGACAAAAGCCCCAGGTTACTGATAGTCTACAGAGGACTAATTATTTCTTCAACCGGTGCAGTATTGTCGTTTATCTTGTTTTCTAATCTCAAGTATATTTTTTTGATATCATTTTGTGTCAATCATATTCGATCTCATGTGATCAAGCAAAAGCCCGGCAAGTTAATCTGCCGGGCTTTAGTTTTATTATGTAAGTTTTTTAAGTCCAGCATTTACGCAGAATACGCTTCTCTGGTTTTACTATCTCTGATATAAGTGTCGATCAGGTCAAAGAGAGTATTCTTTTTATTTTCTTCCAGCATCTCAAGGTCCTGCAGCCGTTTTAGAGTTCGCTTATCAAACCTGCTGTTAATGCCTTTCCCCTACCAGGTAATCGAGAGACACTTCCATGGCATCAGCAATCTTTTTAGCAGCTTATGCCAGACGGCCGGATGGATGGACTGAAAGACTCAGAACTTAACAGCTTAACGGCTTAACGGCTTAACGAATAAACAACTCAACAAATACTCCATTTCACCACAGAGCACACGGAGGATTCCGGTGAAAAAAGTTAATAGTATGCCTGAAAGTTGAATGAAGTTGAGAATGAGTTTATATAGTATTAAATATCTACTAATTAACAAATAAACCAATTAACATTGCGGACTGCAGACTGCCGGTTGTAGACTGCCCAGTATTCCAGCATTCCAATGTTCCATTATTCCAGTATTCTTAGTAGGCCCTGGTGTCTCTCTTCTCAATAAAATTGATAAACGACTGGTTCGCAACTTTATTACCACCGGGGGTCGGGTAATTACCGGTGAAATACCAGTCGCCCGTATGACCCGGACATGCAGTATGCAACCCTTCGATAGACTGATATACGATCTCGAGCTCTGCATTAATCGTAGGTAGCTTAAGCATTTTTCCTATCTGATCCGATATCTCTTCGGCTGTAAAAGGTTCATATATTGCTTTTACCATATTTTCAATACTATCAAGAGGCTTAAAATTCTCATCCTTAGCTCTTTCGTATACATCAGTAATAAGATCTCCCATTTCGCTTTTCCCTAAAAGCTCGATAGCAGCTCTGAAAGCTATAAAATCTCCCATCTTTGCCATATCTATGCCGTAGCAGTCGGGGTATCTTATCTGGGGAGAGGATGATACTATAACAATTTTTTTAGGATCGAGCCTGTCAAGTATCCTTACAATACTTCTTTTGAGTGTAGTCCCCCTTACTATGGAATCGTCTATGACAACCATGTTGTCTATTCCTCTTCTGACTATTCCATATGTAACATCATATACATGGCCCACCAAATCATTCCGCGTTTTATCCTCGGTAATAAATGTCCTTAGCTTGGCATCTTTAACTGCCAGTTTTTCCATTCTGGGCCTTGTCGAAAGTATTTTTTCCAGTTCCTCATCCGTAAATTCCCCTTTTTTCTCCTTTATAAGCTTTATTTTATGATCTTTAAGGTATTCTTCCAAACCTTCCACCAGTCCGTAGAATGCGCTCTCGGCCGTATTCGGAATATATGAAAACACTGTATTCTCCAGGTCGTAGTTTACTTTTTCAAGCACCCTGTAGGTAAGTTGCTCCCCCAGTTTTTTCCTTTCCCTGTAGATTGATTTATCCGTGCCTCTGGAAAAATATATTCTTTCGAAGGAACATTTCCTTTCAATTCCGGGTTCACGGATCATTTCAATACGTATATCACCTTCCGATTTCGCAGTAACGGCATAACCGGGCTGAAGCTCCTTAACCTCACTGGTCTTAAGATTGAAAACTGTCTGAATGACAGGTCTTTCGGAAGCAACCACCAGTATCTCGTCATCGTAATAATAAAAGACCGGCCTTATTCCCCAGGGGTCCCTGACAACAAAAGCATCTCCATGCCCGAGCATTCCGGCCATAGCATAGCCCCCGTCCCATTTTCTGCTGGCGTTCATCAGCACCTGTGCTACTTCCATATCCTTTTCTATCAATGGAGTAATTTCCTTTTTAGAAAGGCCCTCACCCCTGTGTTTCTTAAATAAACCCTCAACTTCTTCATCAAGGAAATGGCCTACATTTTCAAGTACAGTAACAGTATCTGAAAAATCGGTAGGATGCTGGCCTATATCGACAAGAGAATCAAATATATCTTTAACATTTGTAAGGTTAAAATTACCGGCAAGGACAAGGTTCCTTGATCTCCAGTTGTTTGACCTCATCACGGGATGTACATTCTCTATATTGTTAAGACCATATGTACCGTATCTGACATGGCCTACGTATATATCGGATGCATAAGGAAGGTCTTTTCTCAATTCTGCATAATCATGCATGTCCGGATCATGGAAACCAAGTTTATCGACATCGTTATAAATAGCTTCGAAGATCTCTTTAATGGGGTTACTGCCATTCGATCTCTGTATAAAAAAATATTTCTCGCCGGGGGCCACTCCTTTCTTCAGTCCTGCTATTCCTGCACCATCCTGCCCCCTGTTATGCTGTTTCTCCATCAGGAGATACATCTTCTGCAGACCGTAATCCCATCTGCCGTATTTTTCTATATAATACTCTAGCGGCCTGAGCAACTTAACCATTGCTATGCCACATTCATGTTTTATCTCATCACTCATAATCTACTCTTCCAGATCAGGATAACTTATTATATCAGGGACCACATAAGCGCCCGAAAACTCTTTTCTGATTATTTTAAAATCCGAATATGCATCATGCTTTGTCCTGTAATTACCAACCCTTACCTTAAAATAATTAGGAGGATCAAATCTCAGGTATGAAGGTATATCAGGAAACAGGGAAATAAATTCAGCCTTTGTTTCATTCGCCTCATTTCTCGCATTTCTGACTGATCTGCCATAAATCTGGATCCTGTAACCGTTTATACCATCTATCCTGGAATTTGCCAGAATATGCCGGCTAAGCAGCGAATCAACTCGTATATCCTGATTTATTTCAACCCTGCCTGATCCGTAACTGCTGTTGTTATTAATCAACTCCTCAGTCTTAATCAGTTTTTGTGCGTGCAGTAAACTGCCGGTAGCAATCAGGAAAACAAATATGATAATCTTTCTCATTCTTAAACTTATTAACCATTCCTTATTCAGCCGGCTCACCATTCGCTGCAAATCCTTTGCGTAACGCATAATATACTTTCCCCGTATGCGCACCGCAAAGGATATAATTATCATCGGCATTGATCTTCATTCCCGATGCATAAGTATCAGTTTCATACGGATCGCATACTTCGAAAGTCCGGAATAAAGATTCATCCGTCGATCCGTCTGTTCCGATAATATCAATAAGGAAACAGTTGCGGTTCAGCAAATGTACCCTTTCGAAGTCGTCAAATGCAATATCAACCCCGCAATTGGAATTCTCAAGATATATCTTTTCGATAACATTTCCTTCAGGGCCGAGGATTGACAGGAATGAATTTTCAAGATTATTATCATCAACTCTCAGTTCAGTTTTTCCTGTAACATAAATATCGTCACTGCCGTTTCTTTCAATATTTATACAGGCAGCTGCAAACTTATTGTTATTGTATAATTCGGTCTCCCAGATTATATTACCGCCGAGAGTAATCTCAGCAACGGAAGCTTTTGATTTTGAACCGGCAACACTTTTCGCCAGTGCAACATAAATATTCCCGCCAGGTTCCACCACGAAATCGCTTACAGCAATGTTATACCCCGGATCCACTTCTGTTTCACTTTCAATATCTCCATTACGGTTGATAACGGCAATTTTGAATACTCCTGCATCTAATGAATCCACATGGTCACTACCTGTAACAATAAATGAATCTTCATCATATTTTCTGATCACCGACCTGAGTATATTTGCCCCCATACCTAATGAGACAGTCCAGTCCTCTATCCCGTCAAATCCAATACGTGATACAATCATTTCACCATCCGAATTACCTGCGGCGTAGTATCCTGATGTATCGATGACTATTGAGTTAAATTCACCTTCCGCCTCAGAATGATATTCCAAAATCCTTTTTCCCGACCTGTCAATTTTTATAACAAACGGAAAGCCATTTGTATACCCTGCAATAACGTACATTGTATCAGGGCTTAATATCACATCCTCGGCCAGTCCGCCGGTCCATGTTTCTTCAAAGATGAAATTACCGTCATCTTTTTTAGAGCATGAAAAAAGTACCAGTGCCAGAATCGGAATAATCAGCCTGCGCATAATAAATCCATTTTTATTGTTCAGCCAGTTCTTGTGCCAGTTCATCTGTCATCTCGAGGTTATGAAATATGTTCTGGATATCATCATCTTCTTCAAGTGCATCAATAAGCTTAAGCACTTTTTTAGAACCTTCCAGATCAAGCGTTTTTGTATCATTAGGGATTCTCTGAAGGTCAGCACTTATAATTTCCACTCCCATTTCCTCCATCTTCCTGTTCAGATTACCAAAATCCTCCATAGCACAGGTTACCGTTATTACATCATCATCAGGTTCAATCTCTTCTGCGCCAACATCAATCAGTTCAAGTTCAAATTCATCCATATCCATCTCAATATCTTTACTGACTGAAAAAATTCCTTTCCTTTCAAAAAGAAAACTTAATGAACCGTTTGTTCCGAGATTCCCCCCGTATTTATTGAATACTGACCTTACACTGGCAACTGTCCTGTTGTTATTATCAGATAAGCATTCGACGAACACTGCCACACCATTGGGGGCATATCCTTCGAAGGTAATCTCTTCATATCTTGTGGCATCATCACCTGTTGCTTTTTTTATTGCGCGTTCAATATTATCCTTCGGCATATTTGCACCCTTGGCATTCTGTACTGCAAGCCTCAGCCTGGGGTTTGACTCCGGATCCCCTCCTCCATCCCTTGCCGCTATCGTAATCTCTTTGATCAGGCGGGTAAAAATCTTTCCTCTTTTGGCATCGATAGCACCTTTTTTTCTCTTTATTGTCGACCATTTACTGTGTCCTGACATATCTTTGAAGTTTACTATTACTAGTGCAAAAATAAAAAAAACACCGGTTTCTCAACCGGTGTTCTGAAAACAAAAGCAAAAGACTTGACTCATAATCACTTATACTTTACTGTCAGGTTGTGTGATTTTATCAAAAATAACTTCCATGCTGTCGCCCTGATCACCCACATCCACATCACGCATACCTTATCTATCAGTATCCTTATCATGTACTTTACAAAGGAATATCAAAGTCTAAACTGATATATATGAGTTTTTTAATGTCAAAAAAAATGCTTATTTTACACCAAAGCTAATACCAGAAGATATGAAAAAAATTCCCATTATCCTGACCATGATAGTCGTTATCGTATCATGCCAGGGCAAATCAAACGAGAAAAAGGAAACTCCTCTCCCCGATGAAAATCTGACAACCTTAACATATGAAGTTGCAATAGAAGGCATGACCTGTACCGGTTGTGAAGAAACAATAGAAGGTGGTATTATGAAGATTGACGGGGTCAGGTCTGTTGAGGCCAGTCATACCGATGGTATGGCCCTTGTTGTTTTCTACAGCGAAAAAACAGATACTACGGCGATAAAAGAATCGATTGTCAGGAGTGGCTATACGGTAACCGGATTTAAACCCGGGGCAACAGAATAATTCCCAGTCTATAATCAGTCATTAATGGAAGATAATAAGATCGAATCTGACAGGGGCGAAAAGAACAAATTGACGGATAATCCAAGAAGGAATTTTCTTAAAAAATTCGGACTTGCCGGTGCTGCGATTGCAGCGGGGGGCGCGGCTGTATATTCAGGCTACAGGTACGAAAAATCAAAAGGTAAAGACAAAACCGTCAGGGTACTGACCGAAGACAACAGACTTGTTGAGATTCCTGCCGATCAGGTAAAAGATGTAACCTCCGGCCTCAAAGTATTGCAAACCAGGGGAAGAACCGGGATTAAAAGCAGAAAATGGGTAATGGTTATTGACCTGTCAAAATGCAGGAACGCAAGGCAATGTATAAAGGCATGCCAGTCGGCCCACCACCTGAGACCCTATGAATATCATATAAATACCCTTGTCATGCAGGAGACGGAAAATACTCCTGCCTATTTCATGCCTAAACCATGCCAGCACTGTGATAACCCTCCCTGCGTTTCGGTATGTCCCGTCGATGCAACCTTCAAAAGGCAGGATGGCATAGTGCTGATCGATAATGAAAGATGCATAGGTTGTCGCTTCTGTATAGCTGCATGTCCCTATTCTGCAAGGATATTCCATTGGGAAAGGCCGAAAGAAGCTGACAATGATGAAGGGAAAGTGTACGATGTTGAACTAAACGTACCACAGAAAAAGGGAACAGTGACAAAATGCCTTTTCAGCGCTGACAGACTGAGAGAAGGAGAGCTGCCATACTGTGTTTCGGCATGTCCTAACGGTGTTTTCTATTTCGGGGATGAAAACGAAGATTCTGTAACTAACGGAACAACAAAAATGACTGTCTCGCTCAGCCGCTTGCTCGAAGACAACGGAGGATACAGGCTGATGCCTGAGCTCGGCACACAACCGAGGGTTTATTATCTCCCTCCGAAAAACAGGCTTTTTGAATTTCCGGAAGACCATAAACCTGATGAGCATAAAAAGTTTATTCTGTAATCATATAATATGACGCAACCACATATTTTTCACCCGGAAAACAGCAAAATAACTGACAGGATATCAGCTGACATTTTAAGATCTGTACGTCAAAACAAGGGTTTCATAATATGGATGGGCTTTCTTACTTTAGCCCTCGCATGTTGCCTGTATGCATATACCATTCAGCTCAGAAAAGGTCTTATAGTGACAGGTTTAAGAGATTTTGTAAGCTGGGGCATGTATATTGCCAACTTCGTTTTCTTTGTCGCAGCCAGCCTTATCGGCATGTTAATCAGTGCTATTCTCGGACTTATTGGTTATTCGTGGATTAAGCCCATAGCCAGAATAGCCGAAATTATTGCAGTGGCTTTTGCCGCAATAGCCGGACTGGTAATTATATCCGATATGGGCCGGCCTGACCGTTTCCCTTACCTCTTCATGTACGGACGCATTCAATCGCCCATATTATGGGATGTCACTGTTGTTACAACCTATCTGGTGCTGAGCCTGCTCCTCTATTTTCTGCCGCTTATCCCCGATCTTGCGATAGCAAAATCGAGGTTGCAAAATGCCCCGCGATGGTTGGCAAAATTATATAATATACTGTCATTCAAATGGATCCATAGTAATGAGCAATACAGGATATTATTCAGATCAATAAGAATATTACTTATCCTGATAATCCCAACCGCCTTTGCTATTCATACGGTAACATCCTGGCTGTTTGCAGTAACGCACAGGTCAGGCTGGGACAGTACCATTTTCGGACCTTACTTCCTTACGGGCGCTTTTGTTGCAGGCACCGCTGCAGTAATAATTGCAATGTTCTTTTTCAGAAATAATTACAAGCTAAAGGATTATCTTACCGAAGATCATTTTGACAAAATGGGCAAGTTGCTCGTATTGGTTGCAATAATATACTTCTATTTCAATATTAATGAATTCCTGGTACCCGGATATAAGCTAAAAAAATTTGACGCCGTACACCTGGAAGCGTTATTCAGCGGTCACCATGCTTTGTTATTCTGGGGCACTCAGCTACTCGGGTTGATAATACCCATGATATTACTGATATTCAAGAAGATGAGAAAACCACTGCCCGCGACCGTAATATCCGTATTTGTTATTGCCGGGGCCTGGCTGAAAAGATATATTATTGTTATCCCTACACAGGAGCATCCGTTCCTTCCCGTACAATATGTACCGGGGGAGTGGTTCGTCTATAAGCCGACACTCATCGAAACTGCAGTTACGGCAGCCTCTTTTATTCTGGTTTTGATGATAATTACAGTTTTGTCAAAGACTTTTCCTGTGATTCCGATATGGGAAGTTGCAGAGGAAAAAGAAAAAGAAGAACAACACAAAATAAACGGCACACCGGATTAAAATGAAACATGCAATAACCATAATATTAATATTAATACTGCCGGTAAAATTATTATCGCAGGAATGGGAAGTCTCGGAAGATAAACAGCAAAGACTGGCCCCGTTCGCCTTTTCTTCCGAAACAGTTGCTGCAGGAGAAGCGATCTTCAATACGAACTGCATATCCTGCCACGGCAATCCGGGACAGGGTAACTACCAGCAGTTCAACCCGGCACCCGGTGATCCGGCAAAAGAAAAAATTCAATCAAACACTGATGGTTCTATCTTTTACAAGGTTTATGAAGGCCGCGGCCTGATGCCATCATTCAGGAATATACTTACGCAGGATGAGATATGGCAGGTAGTATCTTATATCAGAAGCTTTAACGAGTCGTATATACAACAGATTGCAGTAGTGCAGAAACTGGAAAATGTCAGATGGTCATTGATCAGGATACTGCTTAACCTTAAAGACGAAGAAAGAAAGATCGAGGCACATGTTACAGGGCTTGAGAATGACGAATGGACTCCTGTGCCAAACACTGAAATAATGCTTACCGTTGAAAGGTATTTCGGGCAGATGCAGATCGACGAACCAAAAACAACCGATGGAAACGGATATGCTTCTTTCACATACCCTGAAAACCTCAGAGCTGACACATCAGGTAATGTCAGGATCTCTTCGATGCTGACAGATCAGGATCTCTTCGGCAATATCAGTACCGATACTGTTTTTAATACAGGTTTAAAAATAAAGCGGAAAGCCTGGTTGCCGGCAGGGCAATGTGGAACATCAACAGGAAAGCACCTGTATGGCTGCTGGCATCATACATATCAGTGGTGCTTACGGTCTGGGTTTTCATTTTCTATGTCCTCTTCCAGTTGAGAAGAATATTTTTCACAGGGAAGAACGGGAATAGCATAAATAAAATACACGATTAACCAACAATAAAAGATATGAATACCTTGTCTACCGTCGGCCGTATACTGTTTTCACTCCCCTTTTTCGTATTTGGCATTAATCATTTTGTAATGTTTGATTATTATATGGGATTGCTGACCTCATTCATACCTTTCGGAGGATACCTTATAATACTGACAGGTTTTATTATGATAGCCACAAGTCTCTCAATAATATTTAAAAGATTTGTCCAGATAACTTCGATTACGCTGGCCTCAATGTTGTTTATTTTCATACTGGTGATTCATATACCCAATCTTTTTGATGAACAAAATCATATTATAGGACTTATATCATTATTAAAGGACACTTCCCTTATGGGAGGTGCACTCCTGATTGCAGGAGTATTTAAAGACAAACAAAAAATAAGTCATGATTAAAAAAACAGCACCCGTATTATTGATTGTTATACTGTTCCCGTATCTTTTATCTGCTCAGGACTCACGTATTGACGAAGACATTGTAGAAGTGGGCATTGTTGAAAAACTGGGAGAAACTATTCCCCTTGAACTGACTTTTCAGAATGAAAACAATGACACTGTAAGCCTGGGAGAGATCATAAGCAAGCCAACCATACTATCGTTCGTGTATTTTGATTGCCCCGGGCTCTGCAGCCCTCTCCTTTCAGGTATTTCAGAAGTTGTGGAAAGAATGGACATGAATCTCGGAGAGGATTATGAGATCATAACCATAAGCTTCAACACTAAAGACACGCCTGAGAAGGCAAAAGTTAAAAAAGAAAATTTCGTTCAGAAGATAGGAGAGGAAAACAGGGATAGCTGGATATACCTTACCGGCACCGAAAAAAATATACTTAAGATCACGTCTGCGGTAGGATTCAAATACAAACCACAGGGACTCGATTTTGCCCATCCGTCAGCCATAATATTATTAAGCCCTGAAGGTAAGATAACAAGATATCTTTATGGCATCTCCTTCCTTCCCTTTGATGTTAAAATGGCTGTCATTGAAGCTCAGAAAGGAATAGCCAGGCCTACTATCAACAAGATACTGGAATACTGCTTTGCCTATGATCCGGGAGGGCGGACCTATACCTTGCAGATAACCAGGGTTGTAGGCGGGTTTATGGTAATTATAATTATAATAATGTTTGTAGTACTGCTTATCAAAGGCAGACGCAGGAAAAGAAAATAACCGTATTTATGGAAATGACTGATACATCGCAGGGAAATTATCTGAAATACCATGGCAGATATAAAGGTTTAATGGGTTGGCTTACCTCTACCGATCATAAAAGAATCGGACTGCTGTATATGTATGCAATGATGGTATTTTTTATTGCCGCAGTTATTCTCGGCCTTCTTATGCGTATTGAGAAAATTGCACCCGGGCAAACCATAATGGATGCGCAGACTTATAACGGCATATTTACCATTCATGGTATTATAATGATCTTCGTAATTGTTATACCGGGTCTGGCAGCGGTATTCGGCAATTTTTTCCTGCCGATAATGATCGGAGCGAAAGATGTTGCTTTTCCAAAACTGAACCTGCTCTCATGGTATATATATATTACGGGAGCGATAATGGCTGTCCTCTCACAATTTGTGGGAGGAGGATCTCCGGATACCGGATGGACTTTCTACGTGCCTTACAGTGCCGAGTCATCGACCAATGTTATTTTTGCTCTTGTTGCAGCTTTCATACTGGGTTTTTCATCCATACTTACAGGCCTCAACTTTATTGTAACCATACACCGCATGAGAGCCCCGGGAATGACATGGTTTAAAATGCCGCTTTTCCCCTGGTCACTGTACGCCACTGCATGGATACAGATACTGGCTACTCCAATAATAGGGATAACACTGCTGATGGTTATCGCCGAACGTACTTTGAATATCGGATTCTTCGACCCTGCTCTCGGGGGAGACCCGTTGCTCTTCCAGCATCTCTTCTGGATATACTCACATCCGGCTGTCTATGTTATGATACTGCCCGCAATGGGTGTTGTAACCGAGATATTTCCGACATTCAGCCAGAAGCCTGTTTTCGGTTACGGAGCCATTGCAATATCAAGCCTTGCTATTGCCCTGGTGGGTTATTTTGTGTGGGGGCACCATATGTTCACCACAGGCATAAGTTACTGGTCAAGATGGTTCTTTTCATTCCTTACATTCATAGTCGCCGTGCCAAGCGCTATAAAGGTCTTTAACTGGATATCCACAATGTATGGAGGCTCTATCGACCTCAAGCCACCGTTGCTTTTTGCCATTTCTTTTATCTTCCTTTTTATGATAGGAGGATTTACCGGGCTTACCCTGGGTGCACTGGCAACTAACGTACAGACACATGACACAACATTCGTAGTGGCACATTTTCACTATATCATTTTCGGAGGAATGGGTTTTGCCTTTTTTGCTGCTATACATTACTGGTTCCCGAAAATTTACGGAAAGATGTATAACGACCGTCTTGCATATATCTCATGGGGAGTGTTGTTTGTCGGCTTTAACCTGCTATACTTTCCCCTTTTCGTTATCGGTATTCAGGGTATGCCCAGAAGATATTTCGATTACCTGCCTCAGTTCAGAACAGGACATTTAATATCGTCTATCGGGGCTTTTATACTTGTTGCCGGGCTGATTATCATGCTCTACAATCTTATTTACCATAGGAGAAAGGGAGCTCCGGCTCCTGCCAATCCATGGAAAGGGGTCACGCTGGAATGGCTTATCCCCTCTCCTCCTCCCCTGGAAAATTTTGAAGAGACACCTGTTATTACAACTAAACCTTATACATTCGATACTGCTGAGGCCAATGAAGAATAAACCATCTGTAATATGAATACAACAGCAGGCCATACAGAACATTATGATCCCGAGAGCTCAAAAATAGGAATGTGGCTTTTCCTTTTTACAGAGATGTTCCTTTTCGGGGGACTGTTTCTTGTTTACGCGGTCTTCAGAAATAAGTATTCAGCCGATTTTCATCATGGGGCTCTTGAGTTGAATGCTTTCATCGGCACCTTCAATACGGTAGTCCTCCTTGTAAGCAGTATGACCGTGGCCATGTCGATAACAGCCGTGCGGAAAGGGAACAAAAAACTGGCAGTTAACCTTCTGGTAATAACCATATTGCTGGCACTGGTATTTATGATTAATAAGTATTTTGAGTGGTCACATAAATTTGAGTACAAGCTCTATCCCGGTTCTCCGGTGATGATGAACCTTCCCCAGGGTGAGATACTGTTTTTCGGACTTTACTATATGATGACAGGGCTGCATGCACTGCATGTATTAATAGGTGTTGTGCTGCTTTCCATCAATATTTTCAAGGTCAGATCGGGAAAAGTAAATCATGAACGTTATTCCCTGATAGAAAACAGCGGGCTCTACTGGCACCTGGTAGATCTGATCTGGATTTTTCTGTTTCCTTTATTATACCTTGTAACTTAATGACGACTTTATTATGGATAACAAGGAAAACCATATAACACCATACAGACTGTTTGCAAAAGTACTTGTTGCATTGCTGCTGCTTACAATGATATCCGTTCTTGTGACAGAAATCCATTTCGGAGCTTTTTCTGTATTTGTTGCCCTGACAATAGCAGCTGTCAAAGTGTCTCTGGTACTTATTTTCTTCATGCACCTCAAATGGGAAAATACTTTTCTGAGGGTTATGGTAGCCGGGGTCTTTGTCCTGTTCGCCCTGGTCATCGTATTTACATTTATTGACTATTTATTAAGATAAAAAGAGGAATATGTTTAACGGCGCATCAAACTTAGCAGAAGGAGTAGATAAAACGTTTGTTTTGATATTTATCATTGCCTTTATATTCATAATAGGAATAACGGTATTCATGATCTATACCGTCATTAAATACTCCCGCAAGAAAAATCAGAAAGCAAAACAATTCAGGGGTAGTGTTAAACTTGAAATCATCTGGACAGCTGTTCCTCTGATACTTGTGATTCTGATGTTCTATTTCGGATGGGTAGGGTTTGCTCCTATGCGTAAAGTGCCTGATAATGCCATGCGTATAACTGCTATCGGAAGAATGTGGGAATGGGAATTTGATTACGGAAACGGTAAGTTATCAAAAGAACTGGTAATACCTGTCAATAAGCCTGTCAGACTGGACCTGGTATCTGAAGACGTTAATCACAGTCTTTTTATTCCGGCTTTCAGGGTCAAGGAAGATGTGGTACCGGGATATGATAATTACCTCTGGTTTACGCCTTATTATATTGGTGACTATGAAATACTATGCACAGAATACTGTGGTCTGCTGCATTCTGCAATGGTTACAAAGACCAGAGTAATAGAAGAGGAGGCTTTTGACAAATGGCTGAACGACCTGGAAGCAACCGGAGATATTCCGGACCCGGCCGGTCTCATCCTGCTTAAAGAGACCGGCTGCATGGCATGTCATTCGGATGACGGAAGCAGGCTGGTAGGCCCTTCCTTCAAAGGTATTTATGGGGCTGAAAAGATAGTTGTCAGCGATGGCACTGAGCATACTATTACAGTTGATGACGAATACCTCAGATCATCAATAACCGATCCGGACCGCGATATAGTAAAAGGATTCAGTAAAGGTCTGATGCAATCATATAGTGAAGAGCTTACGGAAGAAGAGATCGGCCAGATCATTGAATACCTTGCTACTTTTACTCCCGGGGAGAACTGATAATGTTAGATTCACTACTTAGGCTGGTAAAATACAAGCTCAGCCTGGCTGTAACGGTCACCTGCATGTCTGGTTATATGCTTTACCATAAAAAAGCAGATCCCGGTTTTTTTATATGTTCATTTTCCGTTTTTCTCCTGGCCTGCGGGATGTCGGCCCTTAACCAGTATCAGGAAAGAAGAGCCGATTCTTCCATGAACAGGACAAAGGGCAGGCCAATACCCACAGGAAGCATAAGCAAAAAAATATCCGTACTTGTGTCTTTGGTTCTTATTACAGCCGGCCTTGCAGGTATGTTGTACATATCTTTTGTGACAGCCATTCTGGGCGTCGCTGCACTAATTATGTATAATCTTCTTTATACCGGTCTTAAACCCGTAACTTATCTTTCAATATTGCCGGGGGCAATTGTAGGAGCAATCCCTCCTGTCATAGGATGGGTGTCGGCCGGAGGTAATCCCTTTTCCGCTCAGGTTATCTTTATTTCTTTCCTTATATTCTTCTGGCAGATCCCACACTTCTGGATGCTGGTAATAAGATACCGGCATGATTATGACCTTGCCGGCTATCCTACCATCCTTGATTCCGTTCCGGAGAAGCAACTTCTCAGAATTGTATTCATATGGATAAGCCTGTCGACACTTATGGCAATCATCTGGCCCTTTTTCGGGATCGAATTAAACAGAGTTTTTTCATATATAGTACTTTGTTCATCGCTCCTGTTCCTGATTGTTTTTTACCGGACCACTATCATAAAAATGAAGCTTGACAGGTCTTTCATAATCAGTAATGCCTTTATTATCATTTTATACGTATTGTTTGCAGCGGGATCATTACCTGATAAAGTTTAGATCCATTGTCTCGTCCTGCGCCCTCTGTCTGTAGTTGTTCAGGTTATAAGTGAATGTCAGTGTGGTGATCCTGGATTCAGGTTTTAAGCTTGAAAAAGTTGTATAACCTTCTCCTCTTATCTCATTCTCGACGACAAAAGTTGAAAAAAGATCTCTTATGCCCAGTGAAACAGAAGCTTTTCTCTTGAACAATTCCTGTCGTATGCCCATATTAATCATGTATGTCGCTTCCTGTGATCCCTGCAATGTTATGGAAGGGCCGTTATACACAGCTGTTAATGTCAGCCTCGTCGTTTTGGTCGGAAGGAAAACACTTGTAATATTGGAGTTCCATATCAATGATTCATTTTTATTCTCTCCATATATCAATTCATCATCCAGCTTGTAATAATAAACATTTCCTGAAGCTATAAGCCTTAACCAGGCAACCGGCTGAATATTAGCCATTAATTCGGTCCCTGCCGACTGTGATCTGTTGGCATTAATGAAATTCTGTATCATTGTGCCATCCTCACCCGGGGTAAGCACACCTGTTATCAGATCGTTCACCCTCCTGTAATAAGCCTCGGCTGAAAAAAATCCAATCTTTATCTGATCCTGGAAACTCAGTTCATATGAATCGATAAATTCAGGAACAAGCCCCGGGTTTCCACTCACGATATATTGATTATCGGCATATTGAGGAAACGCATTAAGTTGCCCCCTTACAGGTCTGTTAACCCTCCTGCTGTAACTTAATTGTAATTGAATTTTGTCATTGAAATTCCTTGATATATTTGCACTCGGGAAAAAATTAAATTTTGTATACTTTGTCGCATCTCCTGTAACATCCTGCTTTACGGTCCTGTCGGTATATTCACCTCTTAGTCCGGCCTGATAGCTGTATTTCCCTGCCTTACCTCCCCATATTAAATATGCAGAATAGATTCCACGGTTAAGCTCAAAACGGTTACTGTACATAGGGTCTTCTACCCAGTGTCCGGATAAAAAATCATAATAATCAGATACATGATCATTTGTTTCCAGCAATAACCGTTGTTGAAGGCCTGCCTGTAACTTACCTTTTTCACTTACAGGCAACTCATAATCTGCCTTAATCCTTATATCGTTGATGCTCATTTCGTTAATCAGCTTTCTTTTATCAGTGATCAATCCGGTGGAAATCCATGAATTATCAGCAGCCTCCTCTGTCATTACCTGGGTAAGATCTCCATCGAATCCACCTGCAAATGCACTTAACTGTATCTTGTGGCCTTCAGCGCCGAAGTTGTGATCCCATGTAAGACCGGGCATATAGAATATCCCGTCAACAGAAAGTTCATTGCTGAAATTAAATTTCCCCGTTAATAAAGGATCCGATACAGACCTTTCGATCTGATTGTCGAGAAATGCGGTCACAGATTGAGGGCCGAATCGTCCCGATATTGTTATACTGTTATTATCGTCAGGACTGAGATCCAGTCCAAAGTTCCCGATTATTGTATTTACCCCTGTCTGCTGATTAAGGTAATTATCAATTTTCACCGTATCTTCAGCTTCTCCCGTCAACCTGTAAATATCCCCCCCGACATAAGTATTATATGCTGTACCGGTAATCCCTCCATAAATGCTGACTTTGTTTTTATTATAATTTAGCTGAATATCACCGTTATATTTGTCACCCAAACCTGCCATAGCAGAAAACTGTCCGTTCATGCCCGGTTTAGTTTCTTTCTTCAGTACCAGGTTGATTATCCCGGTTACACCATCCGGGTCATATTTGGCCGAAGGGTTGGTCATTATCTCAATATTTTCAACCATATCAGGAGGTATCTGCCTTAGTAAATTCGCTCCCGTGGCAGGAACCGGTTTCCCGTCAATCAGCAAGGTATAATTTGAACTGCCCCTAAGTAATACATTTCCTTCATGGTCGAGTGTTACGGACGGGGCGTTCTCAAGTACCTCTGCAAGAGTGGTTGCTCCTGCATCCTGAAACTCCTTAACACTTATTATCTTTTTATTGTCCCTGTATACTATCTGGGGTTTTGCAGCAGTAACGGTAACATCTCCGATGTCTTCAGCAGATTCCTTCAGGATTATTTCCCCGATATTCATTTCAGGGCTTTCTTCTGAAATGCCGAAACGTATTATTTTGGATTCATAACCGACAAAAGAAGGAACAAGTATATATTCATTAACAGGCAGATTTGTTACGGAAAATTCTCCGTTCATGCCGGTGGCCACACCTTTTGTTACGGACGAGTCCGGCATACTGTATACCGCTATGGTAACATTCTCTAACGGACCGGATGAAGCCGCGTCCATTACCTTCCCCCTTACATTCCCGTTTATTTTTCCCTGGGCATGAATAAACCCGCAGGAAGTCAGGACTAAAAAGAAAATAACAAGTCTTTTCATGGCTGTTAAGTTTATTTCATTAGTATGTATTTATCTGCTTTTACTACAGGCAAAACTCATATATTTTAACGGACATTACAATTTCTCTCTGCCTATTAACATAAAATCCTGTCAATACATCTGAAAAAATAAACCGATGCAGTGTATCCAGGAATCCCTATCATATAACAAAATCGGTAACAAGCTGATTATAAAACAGACAAAAGACAAACGACTAAAGGCCAACGGAATACTGTAATGATGGAGTAAAGCAATTGAAACCTATTGCCTTCAGCCTTTTTCCTTTTGTCTTTTGCCGTTTGTCTTTTGTCTTTTATTATTTTTGTAATAACAGGTTGATCCTGCAAATCTGAACCCTTATGAAAAAAAATATCATAAACGCTGTTACAGGAATAATAGTAGGCGGCCTTTTCCTGTTTCTTACCCTGCGTAATAAACCTGTTGGCGAAATACTGACCTTATTGTCAACGGCCCGCTCCGAATGGATATTTCTTGCACTGATACTTCTGGTTATCATGTTCCTTTTCAGGGCTTACAGGTGGAAAATACTTATAGAGAATAACGGTAGTTCTGCCAGTATAAAAAATATATCTTACTCAATGTTACTGGGTTTTTTTATAAACAGTTTCACTCCCAAGCTGGGAGAAATAATAAGATGTACTTCCTTGCAGAAATCATCAGGAATACCAGTATCAAAAAGTTTCGGCACAGTAATTTCCGAGCGGATATATGATCTTCTGGCCCTTGTAACTGCTATTTCTGTTATACTGATTCTGGAATTCAACAGACTTAATATGCTTTTTTCCGGGGCCGTCAATAGTATAGGGTCATCTCTAAAATCAAATATCCCGAAACTTATACTTTTCGCTACCGCGTTTATAGCTGCCGTTATAATCCTCATCTATATATTCAGGCATTACAAGCTTATCAATAAACTAAAGACATTTTTCAGGGAGTTTTGGCTGACTGTTAAAAATACTTTCCGTATAAAATCTTACGGGGTATTTATTCTTCAGACATTTATTATATGGTTGCTGATGGTATTAATGAATTACTGTTGTCTCCGTTCACTTCCCTCCACACAAGACCTTAATCTGTATTTTGCATTTGTTGTGTTATTTGTGGGAACCATCGGATTGGCAATACCCAGCCCCGGGGGAATAGGCACGACTCATTTCTTCGTATTACAGTTATTCCTTCTTTTCAATATGAACGAAGAAACAGGTATCACATACGGCATACTGGTAAATGGAATAACAGTATTATTCACAATATTCGGAGGACTGCTTGCCATTATTATCGTGCACTTATTCAAACTGATAACAAAAAAAGAAATGGAGTAATGGAACACCGGAATGCTGGAATAATGAATAATTGAAATATAGTGGGGCCGTTGCATGCAACGGCCCTAATCTTTTTTCTTCTTTTTACTTTACAGCTGTTCACTGTTCACTGTTTCACCGTGTGCCACCGTGCCACACCGTGGTAAAAATAAACCATTTGTTTAAAAATTAAACCGTTAAATTGTTTAACCGGGACAAAAAAGCTGCCCCTTTCAACGATTCAACCTTTAGTCGTTGGTCGTTTTCCTTTCGCCTTTAGTCGTTTGTCTTTTGTCTTTTATTATTTTTGTATCCCGAACAAAAATGATCAGTTAGAGGTTTAATATATCCATGTCCCGCAAATTGTACATAGAAACATATGGCTGTCAGATGAATGTGGCAGATAGTGAGGTTGTTGTATCCATACTTAATAATGAAGGCATTAGTGTTACTGACAGTCCTGATGATGCCGATATTATTTTGGTGAATACATGCTCAATACGGGATAATGCAGAGCAAAGGGTATGGGGCAGGCTTGATGTTTTTAAGAATTACAAAAGAAACAGGCCTCATGTTCTGGTAGGTGTAATCGGCTGCATGGCTGAAAGACTGAAGGAACAACTTCTTGAGAATGATACTATGGTAGACATTGTTGCAGGGCCGGACGCCTACAGAAGCCTTCCCTCATTGATCCAGGATGCTGAAGAAGGGCACAGGGCAGTAAATGTCTTGCTTTCAAAAGAAGAGACATATGCAGATATTTCTCCTGTAAGATCGGGAAGGAATGGTGTAAGCGCCTTTGTTTCAATAATGAGAGGATGCAATAACATGTGTTCATACTGTGTTGTCCCTTATGTCAGAGGTGCAGAGAGGAGCAGAGATCCGGTGACAATAATAAATGAGATACAGGAATTATACAACAGGGGTTACCGTGAAGTAACATTACTGGGTCAGAATGTTGATTCATACAACTGGGGAAAAAACAAGGAAAACTTAAGGTTTTCCGGCTTACTTGAGATGGCAGCAGATATAAGTCCGCTTATGAGGGTACGTTTCTCCACCTCCCACCCTAAAGACATGTCTGACAGAGTACTGGAAGTCATGGCTTCCCATACTAATATCTGCAAACATATACATCTTCCTGCACAAAGTGGCAGCCGCCGCATTCTGTCTGTGATGAACAGGAAATACGACAGGGAATGGTATATGAACAGGATCAGGTCTATAAGGACAATTATGCCGGATTGTGCCGTTTCAACCGATATGATAACCGGCTTCCCTACAGAAACAGAAGAAGATCATCAGGATTCACTAAGTCTTATGGAATGGGCAGGTTATGATTTTGCGTATATGTTCAAGTATAGTGAACGGCCCGGCACAAAAGCAGCAAGAAGGTATCCTGATGACGTGCCGGACAGTATAAAAACCCGGCGTTTGAATGAGATCATCGACCTGCAGGGCAGAATATCTTTTGAAAGCAAAAAAAGAGATATAGGAAAAATCTGCGAGGTTCTGGCTGAAGGCACCTCAAGAAAATCAGATGAAAAACTGATGGGGAGGACATCGCAGAATAAGGTTGTGGTATTTCCTGCAAACGGAACGGAACCCGGCAATTATGTCAGGTTAAAGATCACGGACTGTACATCAGCCACTCTAATAGGTGAATTAGCCTGAGAGCTATTCATCATTCTTTAGTATCAGCCCCAACTCATCCAACTGTTCACCGGATATTTTCGATGGAGTATCTATCATTACATCTCTGCCTGAATTGTTCTTTGGAAAAGCGATAAAATCCCTTATTGTTTCCGAGCCGGCAAATAAAGACACCCATCTGTCAAAACCAAAAGCAACACCACCGTGAGGTGGCGCACCATACTTAAATGCATCCATAAGGAATCCGAATTGTCTGCAGGCTTCTTTATCTGTAAAACCAAGAGCTTTAAACATCCTGCTCTGGATATCAGCATCATGTATCCTTACAGACCCTCCTCCTATTTCAACACCGTTTATAACCAGATCATAAGCATTTGCCCTCACATTGCCGGGCTGTGATTCCAGCATATCCAAATCTTCCTCCTTTGGTGAAGTAAAAGGATGATGCATTGCATAATATCTGCCGGTCTCTTCATCCCATTCCAGTAGCGGGAAGTCTACAACCCATAAAGGTTTGAAATCATCCTTATTACGTAATCCCAGGCGATTACCCATTTCAAGTCTCAGCTCAGACAAGGCATGCAGGCTCTTTGCCTTATCACCGGCAATTACAAGAAGGAGATCTCCGGGTGATGCTCCCATTCTTTCCACCCATTGCTCCAGATCCTCCTGACTAAAAAACTTATCTACTGATGATTTTAATGATCCGTCATTATTATATTTAACATATATCAGACCCTTTGCTCCTATCTGTGGCTTACGGACAAAATCTGTAAGATTATCAAGATCCTTCCTTGAGTATTCAGAACATGATCCGGCCACAACACCGCCAATATATTCCGATATATCGAAAACCTGAAATCCTTTCCCTTTTGTAATATCAGTTAATTCACAAATCTTCATCCCGAATCTTAAGTCCGGCTTATCTGTACCGTACTCAGACATAGCCTGCTCATATGGCATACGTACAAAGTCCTCACGGATATCAATATTCTTTATTTCTTTAAAAAGATATTTGGCCAGTCCCTCAAAAGTTTCCAGTATATCATCACGTTCAACAAAAGACATTTCGCAGTCAATCTGTGTAAACTCAGGTTGCCTGTCAGCACGCAGATCCTCATCACGGAAACACTTTACTATCTGAAAATACTTATCGAAGCCCGAAACCATTAATAATTGTTTAAAGGTCTGTGGTGACTGCGGCAAAGCGTAAAAAGTGCCCGGTTGAATCCTGGAAGGCACAACAAAGTCTCTTGCTCCTTCAGGCGTCGATTTAATAAGCACCGGTGTCTCGATCTCGAGAAAACCCTGAGAATCGAGGTATCTTCTAACCACCTGGGCTACCCTGTGCCTGTGTATAATATTATTCTTTACAGGTTCTCTTCTGAGGTCAAGATATCTGTATTTCATTCTGAGCTCATCACCGCCGTCAGTATTATTTTCAATAGTAAAAGGAGGAACCTCACTGTAGCTAAGGATTTCCAGTTCATTTACAGCTATTTCAATATCACCTGTCGGTAATCCGGTATTTTTATTGCTCCTTTCTTCAACTACCCCTTCAATACGTATTACATACTCCCGTCCCAGTTCCCTGGCCCGCGAACAAAGCCCGGGGTTAGTTTCCATACTAAAGACCAGTTGCGTCTTTCCATACCTGTCCCGCAGATCAGTAAAAGTCATACCTCCAAGATCTCTTGATCTGTGTACCCATCCGCTCATTACTACCTTCCTGCCGGCGTCAGTTATCCTCAATTCGCCGCAATTATGTGTTCTGTACATAATATATCTGATATATTTGAAACAAAAATAACCAAAACATTATTACCCCGAAACGAATTATAACAATCTGCATTATTATTTCATCCGGATAAATTATGAGCGATAAAAAATTATGTTCGTTCCATTTTAGTATTTTTGAATAAAACATGAATACATGATGAACAACAGGGATGTTTCTGACGAAGTATTTATGAAAGCAGCTCTGCAGGAAGCAAAAGCTGCCGGAAGAAAGGGGGAAATACCGGTAGGCGCAGTAATTGTCTGTAATGGTCTGATAATTGCCAGGGCACACAACCTCACCGAGACGCTAAATGACCCTACGGCTCATGCTGAAATGCAGGCAATCACAGCAGCCGCAACATATCTTGGGGGCAAGTACCTTGACGGATGCAATATCTATGTTACTCTTGAACCTTGTCTTATGTGTGCCGGAGCATTGTTCTGGGGCCGTATAGGAAAGTTAATATATGGGGCCACAGATGAAAAAAGAGGCTTCAGCCTTCACGGAGGGCCTGTCCTGCACAAAAATACAAAGGTAGTAAAGGGCGTAATGGAAGTAGAATGCAGTAAAATAATAAGCGACTTTTTCAGAAAAAAAAGGAAAGATTTGCAGGACAGAGGTAATTGATTTATTAAAAAATAATTTAGGTTTGTAAAAATATTCCCGAATGACATTTGACAACAGCAAAACTATTATTAAGCTAAGGCTGCGGCTTTTCATTGCCACTCTGGTGATGCTGGTTTACTTTTATGTTGTGTATTTCGGCAAGCAGTTGCGTTTCCCTGTCTTCGGTATCGAGGAATTCGGGGCAACACTTACCTTAATAACTATATATGTATTAATTGCATTCCTGCCGCTTTTATTAAGATACAAATACATTTATTACTCGGATGACGGAAACAGTATTATCCTGAGATATTATTCAGTAGGTCTTTTCAGCGGTAAAAAAAATTCGGTTGAGATCCCAAAAAAGAATTTTACAGGTTACAAAACAAAGAGGCATTTCCCCGGTCTTATTATCTCCCTGCAGTTATTTTGCTTTTTAGGGAATAAAAAAGCAGGCTATCCTCCGATTTATATTTCATCCCTGTCAAAACCGGAAAGGGAAAAAATCATGAACTCACTAAATACTTATATTCAAAATGAATAATTACATCTTCTAATGAGTAATGAGTTTAATCATTTTTTAACATCAATTCAAATATCAACTTTACAACAGATATGAACCCTTAATAAAAATCATTAAAACATACAATAATGAATGTAGATATTATTCTTAACAATCTAGAAAAAAAACACCCGGGGGAGTTTGAGTATCTTCAGGCAGTAAGGGAAGTCCTTGAGTCTATCGAAGAAGTCTATAATGACAACCCTCATTTTGAAGCTGCCAATATTATTGAGAGGCTTATTGAGCCCGACAGGGTCTTTACTTTTAAAGTACCCTGGATTGATGACGAAGGGAAAGTACAGGTAAACCTGGGTTATCGCATCCAGTTCAATAATGCTATCGGCCCCTACAAGGGAGGCCTCCGTTTTCACCCTAGTGTAAATCTGAGTATCCTCAAATTCCTGGGATTTGAACAGATCTTTAAAAACTCACTAACCACTCTGCCAATGGGTGGAGGGAAAGGCGGTTCCGATTTCAATCCGAAAGGCAAGTCTGACGGAGAAATAATGAGATTCTGCCAGGCATTCATGCTGGAACTCTGGAACTATATCGGACCCGAAACAGATGTTCCTGCAGGAGATATCGGAGTAGGAGGCCGTGAAATAGGATTCCTCTATGGCATGTATAAAAAGCTCAAACGTGAACATACCGGTGTCCTTACAGGAAAAGGCATTAACTGGGGCGGGTCTCTTATTCGTCCCGAGGCAACCGGTTTCGGATGCGTATATTTTGCCAAGGAGATGCTGGCTACAAAAAATGATTCATTTGAGGGCAAAACAGTAGCAGTATCCGGTTTCGGAAATGTTGCATGGGGGGCTGTCCAGAAAGTTAACGAACTTGGAGGCAAGGTAGTTACACTGTCAGGTCCGGACGGGTACATATATGACCCTGACGGCGTATCAGGCGAAAAAATTGACTATATGCTGGAATTGAGAGCTTCAAACGAGGACATTGTAAAGCCTTATTCATACGAATTCCAGTCAGCTCAGTTCCATGAGGGTAAACATCCCTGGGAAGTTAAGGCAGATATTGCATTACCATGCGCTACACAAAATGAACTAAACGCCGAAGATGCTCAAAGTCTGGTAAACAACGGATGTATCTGTGTTTGTGAAGGAGCAAATATGCCATGTACTCCTGAGGCTATAGAAATAATCCAGAAACACAGGTTGTTGTTTGCTCCCGGAAAGGCAGCCAACGCCGGAGGAGTTGCCACATCAGGACTTGAAATGTCACAAAACTCCATGAAACTTCACTGGGGAACGGATGAAGTCGATAAAAGACTGCATAAAATAATGACTAATATCCACGGATCATGTATGAAATACGGGATATGTGATGACGGTTATATTGACTATGTCAAGGGAGCAAATATTGCAGGCTTCCTTAAAGTAGCCAATTCAATGCTTGATCTTGGTGTATAGAAAATACACCCCATAGTTATGTTAAGAGGCTGCTCAGTATTGAGCGGCCTTTTTTTTATTACCTTTGGTAAAATGTCTCCTGTATGATGAAAACAGAAAAAGAGCTGGTTTACACTATAGCCCTTGGCATGGTACCTGCCGTGGGTGATGTGAATGTCAGAAAGCTTATAGAGCACTTTGGCTCGGCTTCGGCTGTATTTAAAGAATCATATTCAAACCTGATACGTATACCGGGTATCGGCAATAAAATAGCAAGCCACCTGAGCTCAGGCAGTTATATTGATATTGCAAGATCCGAGCTTGAATATTCAAAAAAACATAATATAAAAGTTATCTGTTATAACGACGATGACTATCCTCCAAGGCTAAAGGAATGTTCCGACGCTCCCGCCGTAATATACTATAAAGGGAACGCCGGGCTAAACCCCGTAAAGATCATCAGTGTAGTAGGCACACGAAACATAACCCGCAGGGGAAAGGATATTTGTATGAAGATAATACGGGATCTCGGCATTGAATATCCCGACATAATAATTGCAAGCGGCCTTGCATATGGAGTGGATATTACAGCCCACAAAGCAGCACTGCAGGAGAATCTTATGACCGTTGCCATCCTCGGGCACGGATTCAAAACCATATATCCCCAGGTGCATCTGCCGGTCGCTAAAGAAATTATGGAGCATGGAGCCCTCATTACCGACTTTCCCTCTTACGAAGGACCTGAAAGAAATAACTTTCTCAAAAGAAACAGGATCATAGCCGGTATATCTGACGCGACTCTTGTAATTGAGTCGGGAAGAAAAGGAGGCGCTATGGTTACTGCAGATATTGCCTCTTCATATAACAGGGAGGTAATGGCAATACCCGGATCACCCGGGGAAAAATATTCCGAAGGATGTAACCTGTTGATAAAATCCAACAGGGCAGCACTTGTCGAAAGCGCCGGAGATGTGCTCTATAATTTGAACTGGGTCAGAAAAAATGCAGAAAGCAGACAAAGAAAAATATTCCCCGGTAACCTCAGTAAGCTTGAAGAAGAAATATACGGTATGTTCAACGGTAAAAATGAAATTTCTTCTGATGAAATTTGTCTGCTTCTTGATAAACCGCTGCATCAGCTTTCCTCAGCCTTGCTTCAACTCGAATTTGCCGGATTTATTACCAGTATCCCCGGGAACAGATACAGGAAAACTTTATAAACTCATAACTCAGGAAATCATGATAAAAATCATGGACTTTTATATGTTTTTTAACATATTTTAATATCTTGCACCACTGATATTCTGAATTTTACAATTGCACAATTTTTTTTGTCATTGATTATAAAAAAAAGAAGCCGGGAACTTAAACGTTTATTTAAGAATGAAATTTCTATTTTTATCATCACTTAACCTATACAAACAACATTAAAAAAATAATGACTATGGATCCAAGAGTTGAAAAATTTATGGCAGCTGTCAAGGCTAAAAACCCTGGGGAGAACGAATTTCACCAGGCAGTTCATGAAGTTGCCGAATCCTTAATTCCCTTCATTGAGGAAAATCCAAAATATAAGCATGCAAAAGTCCTTGAAAGAATTTCTGAACCCGAGAGAGTTATTCTTTTCAGGGTACCGTGGCTTGATGACAAAGGAGAGATACAGATAAACAAAGGCTACCGCATTGAGATGAACAGTGCAATAGGACCTTATAAAGGAGGCCTCAGGTTTCACCCGACCGTGAATCTTGGTATCCTTAAGTTCCTTGCTTTTGAACAGGTTCTCAAGAACAGCCTGACTACACTCCCCATGGGTGGAGGTAAAGGTGGTTCCGATTTTGATCCCAAAGGCAAATCAGATAACGAAGTTATGAGGTTCTGCCAGAGCTTCATGACTGAATTATGTCGTCATATAGGCCCTGACACTGACGTACCTGCAGGTGACATAGGTGTCGGCGGTCGCGAGATAGGTTACCTCTTCGGCCAGTACAAAAGGATCAGGAATGAGTTTACAGGAGTACTTACAGGCAAAGGAATAAGCTGGGGCGGCTCATTAATAAGGCCTGAAGCCACAGGTTACGGTGCAACATATTTCGCACAGAGCATGCTTGGAACCAGGGGCGAAAGCATGAAAGGAAAAATTGTCGCTATCTCCGGTTCCGGTAACGTAGCACAATATGCAACCGAAAAAGTAACACAACTCGGAGGTAAAGTCGTAACTCTTTCCGATTCTTCAGGATATATTTATGACCCTGCCGGTATTGATGAGAAAAAACTTGCATATGTGATGGAACTTAAAAATGTTAAAAGGGGAAGGATCAAGGAATATGCAGAGAAATACGGAGTTGAGTACTTCGAAGGCCAGAGGCCATGGAATGTCAAATGCGATGTCGCAATGCCTAATGCAACCCAGAATGAAGTAAACGAAGAAGAAGCAAAGACACTTATCAGCAATGGTTGCTACTGTATTTCAGAGGGAGCAAATATGCCTTCAACCCCCGAAGCTATCCATGTATATCAGAAATCCGGCATTCTTTACGGCCCGGGTAAAGCAGCAAATGCAGGTGGTGTGGCAGTCTCAGGTCTTGAAATGACACAAAACTCAATGCGCCTCGGCTGGACACGTGAAGAAGTCGACAACAGACTGCAAATGATAATGACTGATATTCATGATATCTGCGTTAAATATGGAAAACAGAATGACGGATATATCAATTATGTAACCGGTGCCAATATCGGAGGTTTCATAAAAGTGGCTGACTCCATGCTTGCACAGGGAGTGGTTTAAAAATATTCATGAACCATAATATTAAAAAGGGACAATTCTTTTGTCCCTTTTTTTTTTGTAATTTATATTTACTCCCCTGAATGAACAAATATCATAATGCAACTGATTGACAGCCATACCCACCTTTATCTGCCTGAATTCGACAGCGACAGAGATGAAATAATAAGCAGGGCGCTTGAAAATGATGTGGTCAGATTATTATTGCCGAATATCGACAGTAATTCTGTTATACCCATGCTTGAGATGGTAAAAAAATATCCGCAAATATGTTATCCGATGATAGGAGTACATCCGGGATCAATCAAAAGTGATTATATAAACCATCTTGAAACTGTAAAAAAATACCTTTCAGATGACAGGTTTATTGCAATAGGTGAAATAGGGATTGACCTGCACTGGGATACAACATATAAAAAGGAACAGGAAATTGTATTCAGGGAACAGGTAAAACTGGCAGAAGTAAATAATCTGCCCGTGGTGATTCATTCACGTAAAAGCCTGTCAGATATACTGAATATTCTTGATGATATGAAGTTGAAATCCGTTACAGGTGTTTTCCATTCCTTCACCGGTAATATTGAAGAAGCGAGAGAAATAATAAAACGAGGGTTTATGCTTGGGATCGGAGGTATTCTGACTTATAAAAATTCCGGGCTGGATGAGGTCATAGCATCAGTTGACCTGGGAAACATTATACTGGAAACCGACTCACCGTACCTGGCCCCTGTCCCAAAAAGGGGAAAGAGAAATGAAAGCTCATATTTAAAGTATGTTGCTGAAAAGATCGCAAATATAAAGGAATTTGATATTAAAGATGTTGCCGCAATAACTACTGAAAATTGCAAAAAGCTGTTTAAACTGTATTAACGGTTATAAGTTCAAATAATATACATATGAAGGTATTTTACGGCACAGTACCGTTCAGAAAACAATAAGGAATGGGGTATTATTAATTCTGAGGGTCATTATTATAAGAAGTGCTAAGGACATGTAATATATAACATTAGTACAGAGAGCATCAAGACTTGTGTATCCGTCTGGCAATTATGATGATGATGAAACCATTAAAACATGTTTAAATAGAACATTAATAGGAGAAATAAGCATCTAACATGTTTTTTTTTATTATTTTTTCGTATTTTGTGCCGCCTAAAATTCTTTGATAAACTGAAAAATCCCATAGGGGTACTGATTGGAGAGATGCAGGAGTGGCTTAACTGGCACGCCTGGAAAGCGTGTGTACCTCTAAAGGGTACCGAGGGTTCGAATCCCTCTCTCTCCGCCGTAATATTAACATTACGAAAAGAGAAAAAACTTCATAGTGGACAAGTCATCTGAATAAATTGAAGCTATCGGTAGAGTAAAAAAAAGAATTTTATAAATTTGCTGAATATTATTATACTTTAATAACTTAAATTACGAACAAACCATGAAAAAACTATTTGCATTTGTAGCTGTGTTTGGGATGCTTTTTATCGGGGCATCGGTTAATGCTTTTGCTCAGGATGAGCCACAAGACACAACTGCTATTGAGCAAGTTACAGAAGAGACTCCTGCTGTTATGGAGGAAACTATGGAAGCTGACATACCAGTTGAAAGTGAAGGGGGAGAACTCCACAAGCAGCTTAAAATTAAATTTGTTGAGGGTGGTGCCCAGTTTATGGGTTCTGTTTTGTTATGCCTTATTCTAGGTCTGGCAATAGCAATCGAACGTATCATTTATCTTAACCTGGCAACAACAAATACAGACAAACTTCTCAAGAAAATCGAGGCAGCACTTGAAAATGGAGGAATTGAAGCTGCAAAAGACGTTTGCCGTAATACCCGCGGACCGGTTGCCAGTATATTTTACCAGGGCCTTGACAGAGCAGACGAAGGTATCGAAATGGCTGAAAAATCAATTATCTCCTACGGTGGCGTTCAGATGGGTCTCCTTGAGAAAAACCTGTCATGGATATCACTTTTCATTGCAATTGCCCCTATGCTTGGTTTCATGGGAACAGTAATTGGTATGATTGAAGCATTCGATAATATAGAACAGGCAGGAAACGTATCGGCAGGGTTGGTTGCCGGCGGTATTAAAATCGCCCTTATAACCACAGTGTCGGGTCTTATTGTTGCTGTTATACTGCAGCTTTTCTACAACACTATACTATCGAAAATAGATAGCCTGACAAACCAGATGGAAGACGCTTCTATATCACTGGTTGATATACTTGTAAAGTATAACCACAAAAAGTAAGATACTATGTCAAATATAACTAACAGAATCATACAGATTATTCTCTGGGTGATGATGGCTGTGACTGTCGTTTTTGCCGTACTTTTTTATTTCGGCAATGTGATAGAAGGAACTGAAGGCACAAGGCTGGAAGAACCTGTGGTCACACAGTCTTTCCTTACCTGGGCTTACATCCTGTTATTCGCCACAATAGGGATAACATTAATATTTACAGTAATTAATGTAATTATTAATCCTAAAGGTATCAAAAAAGGTCTTGTATCACTTTTAGTTGGGGTAGTAGTCATAGTAATAGCATATCTGATGGCTGATGACACAGTGCTGAACCTGCCTCATTTTACCGGCAAGGGTAATGATCCCGCAACATTGAAATATGTCGGCACGGGATTATATAGTGCTTACATTCTTGTTGGACTGGCATTCCTGGCCATAATATGGTCATCAGTTTCGAGACTTTTCAAATAGAATTAATAAGCCCTCCGGGGCAAATAAATTAGAATACTATTATGGCAAACAGGGAAGTACAGGAAATAAATGCGGGATCTATGGCAGACATAGCGTTCCTCCTGCTTATCTTTTTCCTGGTGACAACAACCATGGATACAGATACTGGACTTATGCGTAAATTGCCGCCTATACCTGATCCTAACACGGAACAAAATGAAGACCAGCAGATACATGAAAGAAATATTCTTGTGGTTAAAGTAAATAAGGATAATATGCTTCTTGTTGAAGGTGAGATAATCGACATCAGCGAATTGAGGGATGTTACCAAAGAATTTATTCTTAATCCCAATGACGATGAAGACCTGCCGGAAAAAGTCGAAAAAAATATTCCTTATTTTGGTCTTGTCCGTGTAGCTAAACAGGCCGTAATATCTCTGCAAAACGACTACGGAACAACATATGGTGTATATATAGCAGTACAAAATGAACTGCTGGCTGCCAGGGATGAAGTTCGTGATGCTCTGGCCATGCAAACATGGGGCATGATATACGACGATCTGAACGAAGATCAGATGGCCGCAGTCGATGAATATTATAACGCGCCTATTTCAGAAGCAGAACCTAAAAAGATAGGAGGAGATTAATATGAGTAAATTTAAAAGAAGCACAGGTAAGGCAGGTATTGGTAAAATAAATACCGCATCTCTCCCCGATATTGTGTTCATGCTATTATTCTTCTTCATGACAGTAACAGTTATGAGGGAGGTGGAACTGAAAATTCAGGTCACCGTACCTGAAGCAACTCAAGGAAAGAAACTGGAGAAAAAGTCGCTGGCAAGCTTTATATATATAGGCGAACCACTTCCGAACCTCCGGGCTACTTTCGGCTCAGAGCCTAAAATTCAGCTAAACGATGCATTTAAAGAAGTAGATGATATTCAGGATTTTATTGTTCAGGAAAGAGAGCAGCTCGATGAGACTGACCAGACTAAAATGCTCGTTTCCCTGAAAATTGACAGGGATACAAAAATGCAGATTGTAACAGAGGTAAAACAAGCCTTGCGAAGGGCTAATGCCCTGAAAATCATGTACGCAGATATTAATGTCGATAAGATCACACACTTCAACTGATCCGATAATATTACTGATAAGCCCTGCCTTAATAAGTCAGGGCTTTTTTGTCTCTGTACGGTATGATTAAATGGAACACAATACCTGAACCCGTCAGTTTCAATCCGCTAAAACACCATGCGGGTTTCATAAAAAAATTTTCTGATAAATACTCTGTAGTAAGTGAAGAAAGAATACTAAAGGAAATTATCCCTGAGCTTAAACATATAGGTAATTCGGTAGCTGATATATATACAGGTAAGCTTAGCCCGAAGGATATTTGCAGGGAAATACTGACAATAATGAAAAAGGAAGGGCTAAGTGATGAAAAACACTTTATCGACTGGATAGGCTTCCCCGTAAAAGAATACAGAAAATTCAGTCTGTCCGATAAGTCGCAATGGGTTGCCAAATATCTGGCAAACAATAAAAGGTATTTCCATATTTTCCCCGGCAGAAATGACTGTCATACTATTCGTAGCAGAGGAAACTCATTAAAGACTGCAATTCTGTTCGATATATTGTTCGACAAGGGAGATATCATCCTGAGGGATCTTAATTCTGTAAGGAAAATGTTAGCCCTGTCTCCTATAGTGAAGATCGAAGCCGCATCAGGTATTATAAATGATATCAGGCTGATACAAAATTTAAAACCTTTGCAGATATGAGCATTTGAAGAAAAAGCCCCTTGTTGTCATGAGAAACCTGTCATCCTGTATATACCTGCCGTCTTCCCACTTCAACTTTTCATACATTGAGCCATAACCAAAATAAACGACCGTTCCCGGTATATAAGTAAAAGAAGCAAGAAAATCTGTAAGTAATTCTTCCCTGTAGCTGTTATATTCACTTATTACTCTCAGGAAAAAATATTTATTCATCTGATAGGTCACCTTAGCCCTTAATATAGAGTAATCATATTCTCTTTCACCTGTATCCGAAGTAATAAAATCGGAGTATTTGAAAGTAATATCAAGATGGAACTTTTCCGAAGGCTTGAAATTGCCTGAGAGAGTAAGGTAATTACTTATGCCCTGAAACGGATCAGATGAATAATAAATTGAGCCCAGATGCTGATAAAGTCCTGCCAGAGTTATCTTTTTTCCTAGCTGTGAGCTGATAAGAGAGTGAAACCCTCCTGTATTGAAACGTTTCCCCATGTATATCTCCGTCGAATATTCTCCTTTTAGCTTAATACTAGGTTGATCCTTTGAAATATATCCAGCCGGCAAGATGATCTGTTGTTTCCCATAATCCATAATCAATATCATAGGTTTGTCTTGAAAATAATTCCAGATCTATTCTTCGTATAAGATCTAACTCCGGATAAAACTTCGGCTTGACTAATCCCTTGATATAATTAATACCGGTTCTTTTTATAAAGCCCGCCTGACTTATAAAGCCAGGGCTTATACTTTTTGCCCCGATAGAGTAATTAATATTCCTGCTGTCATGCCCGAACTCAGCTGATAACATATAGCCGTTTTCTTTCTCCTCCGTAGTATTGAAACTGTTGGCGGACAATACAGCATTATATTGAACAGCGCTGCCTTTGCCAACCCTTATCAGTCCGTCAACACCACCTACCCTGTTAAATGTAGTATCCATTTCCCTTCCTGTATATAAGCCCCCCAGGTAACTATCATCCTTAAGCCGGTATTTTAGCCTGAAAACCGGCAAATGAGCCAGCAGGTCAGCCTCCCCGTCGCTACCGGGGCTTACCCTGTCGGCAGCATACAGTGCTGCAAGTGTAATTCTGTCTCCGGCTTTACCTGTTAGCTTAACACCCGCATACGGATTAACCACCGAACGTGTATGAACAAGTGTGTTCACAGGGTCATGTTCATCAGCCTGTGTAGCAGCAAAATTAAAATTATCATGGCCTTCGAGGAAAAAAGGCCTTTTCTCCGCATAAAATATTTTGTATCTGAGGTTGATATCCACCTGACCTGCATCTGCCTCTACCTGGCTGAAATCAGGATTAAGTGTACCGTCAAGTATCAGTTGAGGGGTTATTCCGTATTTTGCAGTTAAACTAACCTTGGGGCTTCTTTCATCTTTTTTCATTTCCCCGTCACTGTGCCTGTCACGGTATAAATATGTAAAAGCCGGTAATAACTCGAAAAGAGAATAATGCCTGACATCATAATAAAGCATCGGTTTCATCTGTGTAAGAAAAGCATATCCTTTTTCAGGATCCATCTCCGGATATGAACCATGAACAGCCTGCCTGCTGAACATTCTTTCGAAAAATACCGACATCTCAACCGGATTACTCTTAGAAAAACGAATACTCTTGAGAGGGATACCTATTTCGATACTATATCCCTCATCATCAAGAGTACCAGCGCTGTACCATACAAAGTCAACGCTCATGTCTTCCTGTCCTGATGCAAACCTGCTATCCATTTGAATACCGTAAGGATTAACATAAAAGGCATATAACGACTGCTGATCGTTATAACTGTCAAGGTTAATACAAACCCAGTCGTCATTGAGTATATTGTCCCTTGAATTTACCGATGTCTTGATTTTGTCCGGTTCATCATCAAAACACCTGAATGCAAAATAAAGGTTCTCTTCATCATAAGCCATATAAACCACTGTCGGAAAATCCATATCATTACCAAAATCCGGAATAAAGGACTTAAAACCTGTAACCGAAGGAGCAATCTTCCATACAGGGTCATCAAGTATACCGTCGACAACAGGGGGATTATCCGTCTTTGTCGGTTTCAGGGCAGCATCCTGTGCTAAAGCTATGGCAGGTAAATAAAATGTCAAAAAAAACAGAAGGGTTCTTTTCATGGACTGATCAGAGATGTGAGGTTTATTCTGTTATTAATCAACAGCAATTTAATATTTTTTCCCGGATTGCAAGTAAGGTTAATACAGGAGAAGGTGTTCATTACTTCGTATAAGTTCAGGCCGGTCTGTAAAAGATCCCCCTCTCCTGTCTGACTGCCGTTATTTTATTATCCGATTCCAGAACGCCAAGGTATTTGTTTATCTCGCTAATACCCATCCCCATACTTTTACACAGGTCGTCTGCAGTACACGGCCGCCTGGATATCATTGCCATTATCATATCTTCGGCATCTTTCCGGTAGGACTGCACATTCTTTCTTTCAGTTGCCGATGCAATTATTTCGACACCTTTAATATTCCACGTCTCTACAATTGCTTCCAGTTCCTCTCTTAATGCAGGGTGCAGGTCTTTTACCACTCCGGGCCGGTCAAGGGTATTCAACTGAACCGAATCGGGGCCTATCTTTAATATTGCATCCCTGAGTCTTGCCAGGTCAGTCCGGTTATTATTATATCCGGGTAAAATAAATACCTCCAGGTATATTTTGCCGGAATATTCCTGTCTGAAATCAACAAGTCCCTTAATATAAGTATCAATATTAAGGCCTGCGGCAGGTCTGTTAATACGCTCAAAAGTATTAACAGTAGCGGCATCAAGCGAGGGCAAAACGATATCAGCCGGTTGCAGTTCCTTCCTTACATCTTTGTCCGATAATAATGTTCCGTTTGTCAGTACCGCTACAGGGATGTCCGGTCTTATTTGTTTTATAAAGCGCATAACATCACCCAGGCGTGAATTAAGCGTGGGTTCCCCCGACCCCGAAAAAGTAATAAAATCAGGATCCGTATTGTTGCTGAAAAAGTGTCTTAATTCCTCCGTGACCTTATCAAAAGGAACATATTCCTTTCTTTCCAGGCTAAGCATGGTGGTCTTGCCTACTTCACAATATACACAATCGAGTGAGCAGACCTTGCGCGGTACCAGGTCGACACCCAGTGACATTCCCAGACGCCTTGAGGGAACAGGACCAAACAAGTATTTATACATTTTACCTCCCTTCTTACCAGTTTCACATAACAGGTTTGCACAGCTTAAAAATCCCTGTGATTCCGGGGGGACTCGAACCCCCAACCAACAGAACCGGAATCTGTCATTCTATCCAATTGAACTACGGAACCTTTTTAATGCCGCTAAATTAACTCCTGTACACGATATTTCAAAGGAAGTGGCTTACAATGATAATTGATAAGTTTTTCCTAATTTCGCAAACCGTAATGTAAATCAATAGCAGCGATGGAATATAATTTCAGGGAAATAGAAAAAAAATGGCAGAAATACTGGGAGGATAATAAAACTTTTAGAACCTATGATGATTTTTCCAAAAGAAAAAAATATTATATCCTGGATATGTTTCCCTATCCATCGGGGTCAGGTCTGCATGTAGGGCATCCTGAAGGATATACTGCAACCGACATTTTAGCCAGGTATAAAAGAATGAAAGGGTTTAATGTACTTCATCCCATGGGATGGGATGCATTTGGTTTGCCTGCAGAACAATATGCGATGCAAACAGGCACACACCCTGCTATAACCACCAATAAAAATTGTGAAACCTTCAGAAGACAGATAAAGGAGATAGGCCTGAGCTATGACTGGGACAGGGAAATAAATACTACCGATCCCGGTTACTTCAAGTGGACACAGTGGATATTCATAAAGCTTTATAATACCTGGTATGATGAAAAAACAGGCAAGGGAAGGCCCATAGAAGAACTGGATATCCCTTCTGAGATCAGGAATCAGGGAAGCAAAGCCATTCGTGAATATACAGATAGTAAACGGCTTGCATACTATGATAATGCCCAGGTCTGGTGGTGCTCAAGCTGTAAGATAGTATGTGCAAATGAAGAAGTGCTTACTGACGGATCACATGAAAAATGCGGACACCAGGTAGCAAAAATGAATCTTAAGCAGTGGATGCTGAGAATAACTCATTATGCCGAGAGGCTGCTGACCGGTCTGGATGACCTTAACTGGTCGGAAGGTATAAAAGACCAACAGCGTAACTGGATAGGAAAATCAACCGGTGCAGAGGTTAACTTCAGGGTGGACAGGTCTGAGGAACTGATAAAAGTATTTACTACCAGGCCTGATACCCTCTTCGGGGCGACATACATGGTTCTGGCACCGGAACATAAGCTTACAAAAAAATTAACAATCCCGGAACGGGAAGAGGAGGTCGCTGCCTACATAAAGGAAGCCTCGCTGAAATCCGATCTTGACAGGACAGATCTTGCAAAAGAAAAAACAGGAGTATTTACCGGTTCATATGCAATTAATCCTGTCAATAACAGAAAAATACCCGTATGGGTTGCCGATTATGTACTTACAGGTTACGGAACCGGAGCTATTATGGCTGTACCTGCTCATGATGAAAGGGATTTTGAATTCGCATGTAAATATGAACTGCCGGTAGAATGTATTATGAAGCCCGATACTGAAGATTTAGGACTGGCTGAAAAAGTTTTGAACGGGAAGGAATGCTGGACCGAAGATGGTATATACATAAACTCTTCCGATAACGCTACAGGCATTGATATCAACGGATTGAAGAAGGAAGAAGGGGTCAGGAAAACAATAGAATGGCTTGACAGGAATGATCTTGGTGAAGCAAAAGTCAATTACAAACTGCGTGACTGGCTTTTCAGCCGCCAGAGGTACTGGGGTGAGCCATTCCCTGTTATACACTGGGAGGATGGTACTATTGAAGTGCTTGACGAATCGAAAGTACCGGTCGGGCTGCCCGCACTTGAAAAATATCAACCGGGTGAGAACGGTGAATCTCCGCTGGTAAATGCAGGCGAATGGCTCGAAGTTAAAAGGCATGACGGAGTAAAAGGCCGCAGGGAAACGAATACCATGCCGCAGTGGGCAGGTTCATGCTGGTACTATCTGCGTTTTATCGACCCTTCAAATGATATGGAAATATTCAGCAGGGATAAGGAAAAATACTGGATGCCTGTGGATATGTATATAGGAGGAGCCGAACATGCCGTTCTTCATCTTTTATACAGCCGGTTCTGGCACAAAGTGCTTTATGACCTGGGCTACGTGTCGAATGACGAACCCTATAAAAGGCTGTTTAACCAGGGGATGATACTGGCATTTGCATACGAAACCAAAACAGGAGCAAAAATATCGGCCGACCTTGTAGAGGAAAAGGATGGCAGGTACTTTCACAAAAATACCGGAGAGGAGCTTTTTCAGATTGTGGCCAAAATGTCCAAGTCGTTGAAAAATGTAGTTAATCCCGATGATATTATAGAAAAATACGGGGCCGACTCCCTAAGACTGTATGAAATGTTTATGGGTCCACTGGAGTCTCCCAAACCATGGGACGAAAAAGGTGTTAAAGGGGTGTTCGGATTCCTCTCACGTGTTTCAAGGTTTTTCGGTGATATGACAAACATTGATAAAAAAACAAACCCCTCCGAAATATTAAAGGCTCTTCACCAGACAATCAGGAAAGTAGAGACTGACATTGAGAACCTCAGGTTTAATACTGCAATATCATCTCTCATGATCTTCACAAACCTTAGTATAAAACATGGTAACGTAAACAGGGAAACAGCGGAAACCTTTGCTAAACTGCTTCACCCTTTTGCCCCGCACCTTGCAGAAGAGCTCTGGGAATTATACGGTAACAGTGACAGCCTGGCATACCAGGTATGGCCCGAACCGGATGAAAAATACCTGAAAGAAGAAACCTTTGAATATCCCGTATCATTTAATGGAAAATTAAGATTCAAACTTGAGCTGCCTCTTGATATGCCTGATGAAGAAATCCGAAAAACAGTTATTGAAGATGAAAGGTCGGCCAAATGGCTTTCGGGTAAAGAACCCCGTAAGGTCATTATTGTCAAAGGCCGTATAATAAATATAGTGGTATGAAACGACCTTTCCTGCCACTCATAATTCTTTCTGCAATAATATTTAAGGGATGTACCCAAACTTCAGATAATATTGTATCCCTTCCTGATCCTTTACATTACCAGGCTCCCGACAGTATTCCAAATACACTGGATTATTATGGTATAGATACATCAAAATATAAAAGGATAGAGGGCAGGATAAGGCGCAACCAGTTTCTTTCTGAAATTCTTGAGAAGTATGGCATCGGTTACCCGGAGATAGAACAATTGATCAATAATTCGGGAGATCTTTTCGACGTCAGGAAAATAAAAGCAGGCAACAGATATACACTTTACATTAGCTCAGATTCTATCCGTCCTCTTGATTATATGGTATATGAAGAAGATATCATAAATCACTTCGTGCTGGATTTCAGAGATGAACCTGTTGTCAGAAAAATGGAGAGACCTTCCAGACTGGTTCTTAAATACTCCTCGGGAACGATAGAAACATCACTGTGGAATTCAATAATTGATAATGATCTGCACCCCGCTCTTGTAGATAGTATCTCAGGTATTTACGCATGGTCAATCGACTTTTTCGGCTTGCAGGAAGGTGACAGTTTCAAGGTAATCTACGAGGAGGAATATGTCGATACTATATCTAATGGTATACACAGTATTATCGCTGCGTTTTTCATTCATTCAGGTTCAGGGTTCTATGCAATACCCCTGATACAGGAAGGTAAGAAAAGTTACTATGATCTGGAGGGGAATTCTCTGCGCAAGGAATTCCTGAAAGCTCCACTAAAATATTCAAGAATAAGCAGCAGGTATTCAAATAGCAGGATGCATCCGGTACTTCGTATCAGAAGACCTCATCACGGCGTGGATTATGCAGCCCCTGTAGGTACACCTGTCCATACCGTAGGAGACGGCAGGATTATCATGATGGAATACCAGAACGGTTCGGGCCGGATAATAAAAATCAGGCATAACAGTGTTTACACTACTGCATACATGCACCTGAGAGCATTCGGAAAAGGATTAAGTACAGGTAAATATGTTAAACAGGGAGATATTATCGGTTATGTCGGATCCTCAGGCCTTTCAACAGGCCCTCATCTGGACTTCAGGTTTTACAAAAACGGATATGCTGTTGATCCGCTTAAAGTAAAAGCCCCCCCTGTAAAGCCCGTATCAGAAGACAATATAGATAAATTCAATAATATAAAAAGTGTTAGCATTCAGTTGCTGGATTCATTCCAGCTTTAACAGTACCTCTTCCACAATTCCGGGATAATATTTATGTTCCAGTTTATGTATCCTTTTAGCCAGTAATTCCGGACTGTCTCCGGGCTTTACCTCGCATCTGGCCTGAAATATAATATCTCCGTCATCATACTTCTCATTTACAAAGTGAATACTGATACCCGATTCTGTCTCTCCATTATCTATTACTGCCTTGTGAACCCTCGATCCGTACATTCCCTTTCCTCCATATGATGGTAACAATGCAGGATGTATATTTACTATACGGTTATGGTATTTTTCTATTATCTCTTCAGGTACCAGCCACAGGAAACCAGCCAGTACAATAAAGCAAATATTGTTCTCTACTAACAGATCCAATACCTTTCCGTTATGATAAAGATCAGCACGGTCGAAAACTACAGTCGGTACGGAAAATATCGTAGCCCTTTCTAATACAAATGCATCCGGATTATTTGAAAGTAAAAGTTTAACATTTGCTGTTTTACTATTCGAAAAATATTCCATCAGCTTTTCAGCATTTGTTCCCGAGCCTGAGGCGAATATCGCTATATTACTCATTATCAATTTTTTAAAAATATCGTATTTTTATGTGTCTCTCTTGAATTAATTTTATATTTATTTGAATATCAACAGCATATCTTCTGTATCTAATAAAAAAGTATGAATTTGTTTGAATAATATGCCGCAAATAATTTTCTTTGCAAGGTTTTAAAATTAATTATTATTAACCAAAATTTTAGATTATGTCTGATATTGCAGCAAAAGTTAAAGAGATCATCGTTGACAAATTAGGTGTCGACGAATCGGAAGTAACGCCTGAAGCTAGTTTTACTAACGATTTGGGTGCAGATTCTCTTGATACTGTTGAGCTTATCATGGAATTTGAAAAGGAATTCAACATGGGAATTCCCGATGATCAGGCAGAAAACATCAGCACAGTTGGTGAGGCCGTCAAGTACATCGAGGAGAATGCAAAGTAATATTGCATAAAAAGAGAAATCAATAAGATCATGAAGAGGGTTGTAGTTACTGGTATCGGAGCCATCACTCCAATCGGTAAGAATATTAAGGAATACTGGGAAGGTTTGAAATCGGGTACCAGCGGATCGGACTGGATTACGCGTTTTGATCCCGAAAAGTTCAAAACTCGTTTTGCCTGCGAAATAAAGAATTATGACCCCAAAGACTATTTCGACCGTAAAGAATCCCGTAAGCTGGATCTTTATGCACAATATGCCATGATATCAGCCGATGAAGCTATAAAAGACTCAGATCTTGATCTGGAAGGCATCGACAAGGATCAGGCAGGTGTCATATGGGGTTCGGGTATTGGAGGAATAGGAACTTTTCTTAATGAGATTGCCGGGTATGTTACGGGGGACGGGATTCCCCGTTTCAGCCCATTTTTTATTCCCAAGATGATTTCTGATATCGCCGCCGGCCACATTTCCATTAAATATGGATTTCAGGGGCCAAACTATGGGACGGTATCGGCATGCGCATCATCGACTCATGCTATAATTGACGGTTTCAACCTGATCAGGCTTGGTAAGGCTAAAATATTCATTACAGGTGGTTCTGAAGCGGCTATTAATGAAGCCGGAATAGGAGGATTCAACTCAATGCAGGCTATGTCGACCAATAACGAGGAATACAAAACAGCATCAAGGCCTATGGACCTGAACCGTGACGGGTTTGTTATGGGTGAAGGAGGCGGTTGTCTTATCCTTGAAGAATACGATCATGCCGTTGCCAGAGGTGCCAAAATATATTGTGAGATTGCAGGCACGGGTATGACAGCCGACGCATATCATATAACGGCTCCTCATCCTGAAGGGACAGGCGCATATAAAGTAATGAAGATCGCACTTGAAGAATCGGGGTTAAAAAAAGAGGATATTGACTATATCAACGTTCATGGCACAGCAACTCCACTCGGAGATATATCAGAAACAAAGGCAATTATAAAACTATTTGGGGATCATTCCTACAAATTGAATATCAGCGCCACTAAATCAATGACAGGTCACCTGCTGGGCGCTGCCGGAGCTATTGAGGCTATTGCAGCAATCCTGGCTATGAACAATGATCTTGTACCTCCTACAATTAACCAGTTCACTGCCGATTCTGAAATAGATCCCGGCCTTAATCTAACGAAAAACAAAGCCCAGAACAGGGTAATAAACAGTTCCATAAGTAACACATTTGGTTTTGGAGGGCATAATGCCTCCATAGTACTGAAGAAAGTCTGATAAGATTTGTTTCATTGATTCATATCTCCAGAAACGGTAAGTTGATCCACGATAAAAGAGCATTCAGATATGCACTTAAGAAAATTCTTGGCTTCAGACCATCAAATCTTGATATTTATGAAACTGCCTTCATACATCGTTCGGCAACAATAGAATCGCAGGAAGGCGGGAACATAAATAATGAGAGACTTGAATACCTTGGTGATGCAATACTTGATGCCGTACTCTCCGAATTCCTTTATTATAATTACCCCGATGCCCCCGAAGGAGTGCTCACAAAACTAAGATCCCGCCTGGTAAACAGGAGAACGTTGAATAAGCTGGCTGCGACAATGAACATAGACGGATTGATAGTAAGCCATGTAAATAATAACAACTCCTCAGGAAATATTTCCGGCAATGCTCTTGAAGCACTTATAGGAGCGCTTTTTCTTGATAAAGGATTTTCAAGAACAAGAAAATTTATTACAAAAAAAATACTCAATAATTATATTGACCTGGATAAGGTCATTAATACTGAAACGGATTATAAAAGCCATGTATTCCAGTGGGCACAGAAACTCCAGAAGCAGATAAGCTTCAACTATAATGAAGACTATGACTTCAACGAAAAAAAGTATGTCTTTACAACAGTGCTGAGAATAGATCGTGAGATATACGGTGAAGGCACAGGCTCTACCAAGAAAGAAGCCGAACAAAAAGCATCATTACAGGCCGTTAAGAAAATCAATAAAACCGGTTCTATTGATTAAGAATGAAGATTTGCTACCTTTATCCTGCATTTAAACTGTGTAATGAAAACCAGTAGCAGAAAAACAAGGCACAAACTTAAGCTCAATAACGATACGAACAGTCATTATATAGGAATTGCCAGCACCGAGCCAGACTACAGGATATGCATTCTTATAAACGATAAACTGGGGTTTAATCTTAAAAGCTCTGTCCCTCTGGTAAAAAATATCCGTGATAAAGAAATAGCATTCAGCAGGTTTAGTTCCTCTTCTGATTATACTGAGATAAACTTTGACCTTATAAGCAATTATTCCGGAAACAATATACTGATGTCAAAACTGTCATCCATCGATTATATTATCAGAATAAACGGGATGAACGATATAAATTATCTTAAAGAGTTGAATAGCAGGCTCAGGGAAATAAATGAAATAACAGGAGTATTCACACTTGATGAAAAAAAACATCTAGACAAACAGGTAATCCTCACTATTTCATAAACAGCCCTGAAAAGAAAAATGAGCGAATATAAATATCCGCTCATTCTTAACTAACCCTAAAACCTAAAACCTAAGTTATGAAAAGTGTACCTCTTGTGAGAGGAAGGAGGTGATAGCTCACCTCCGTTTCTTTAATTAACCCAAAAACTAACTAATCTAACCTATGAAAAAAACCTCAAATTATTTTGTACAAACATCGTGCCAAACTAATTTTCCGGCATATTATGTTATTTCTCTCACTCTTTTAAAGAACTATTCCGTTATGGTGTCACAAATACCGTGCAATATTAAAAATTAATCATTTATGACTTTCTTAAAATGGAGTTAAATTTCGTTAAAAAGCTCTTAATGTTAATTTTATGAAATATTTTTGTATAATAGAAGCATGATTTGTCAGTCCCTGGGTGGGGCAAGCTGAAATATGAAAAAACAAACAATAATAATACTTGCTGTAATTATCTCGGTAGTACTTTCAGTATTGATCCTGATCCAGATTTACTGGATAACGAATTCAATCGAAATAAAGAACCAGCAATTCAGGGTATATGTAAATAATGCCCTTAATGCTGTAGTACTGGATATGGAACAGCAGGAGACCATTAAACGTATTGTTGATGAAATAGATTTGCCAATGGCCGATTCGGTTGTTGCAATTGTTCCCTCCCGCTCTGCCCTGGCCAGACAATTAAGAGGCTACCGTTCCGAATCGGAGATACCGCTTCTGAACGGGCATGAGGAAATTCTTGCATCTCTTACCATAAGCAGTGAAGGACAAAAAATACTCTTCTATTCCGACGATGAGTTCTTCTATCCCGAAGAAGAAATACCTGAGATATCGACACGAAGTTTACGCGCAGGCATTAACGATCGCATAACCAATAAAACAGTTATGCTGGAGAGTATTATGGGTAAAATAATTGCTGAAACACCGGATCTCAGGTACAGATTAGACCCTGAAAGGGTGAATAAGCAAATTGATCAGACATTGAGGAGGTTGGGAATTGAACTTGAATATGAATTTGCCATTACCGAATCCGGCAATCCCGTATATAAAAGCGAAAGTTTTGATATGGGCTCAGATGCTAACAAATATATCAGACAGTTATTCCCGAACGACCCGGTTCCGGGGCAAAATATGATTTATCTCTATTTCCCCCGGGAGAAAAATTACCTCTTCAAGCAGGTAGGCTTCATGGGAGTATCCTCAATTATTGTTACCCTCTTTCTCATTGTCCTTACTGTAAGTAACATCCTTATAATTTTAAGGCAAAAAAGGATATCGGAAATCAGGAATGACTTTATCAATAACATGACCCACGAGCTCAAAACTCCTATTTCCACAATATCCCTGGCTTCCCAGATGATAAGCGACAACAGTATTTCCAGTAACAGGAAAAATCTCGATAAGATAGCCGACATTATAAATGACGAGTCGCTGCGTTTAAAATACCAGGTTGAAAAAGTACTGCAATCTGCCGCTTTCGACAGAGGATCGATGAAACTTAATAAAAATAATACCGATATTCACCGGATCATAAATAATGCAATTGACAACTTCAGGTTGCAGATATCAGATACCAGCGGCATACTGGTTAAGGAACTGAATGCTGAAGGCTCTAACATCATGATTGATGAGGTGCATATTTTTAATATGATATCAAACCTTTTGGACAATGCGATCAAGTATTCGAATGGCAAGCCTGAAATTAAGATAAAAACATCGGATGATAATAAAACGCTGACACTTACAATATCTGATAATGGGATAGGTATCAAAAAGGATGATATCAGAAGAATTTTCGATAAGTTTTACAGGGTCCCGACAGGAAATATTCATAATGTAAAAGGATTCGGACTTGGCCTGAGCTATGTCAAACAGATTGTCGATGAACATAACGGAACAATATCTGTTCATAGTCAGGTAAATAAAGGGACCCGGTTTGAAATAATTTTTCCAAAAAACAATTGATCATGGCAAAAATACTATTGGCAGAGGACGATATTAATCTTGGCATATTACTCGCAGACTACCTGAAAGCCAAGGACTTCACCGTTGTACATCGTACCGACGGGCAGGAGACCCTTGATACTTTCAGGACTGAAACATTTGATCTGTGTCTCCTTGATATCATGCTCCCAAGAATTGACGGCATAAGCCTCGCCAGGAAGATAAGAAAAATAGAAAAGGATATTCCTGTCATTTTCCTCACCGCCAAATCGCTTGAGAAGGACAAGATTGAAGGATTTTCAGCCGGAGCCGATGACTACATTACCAAGCCTTTTTCAATGGAAGAGCTTTTGTACAGGATAGAAGCTATACTCAGGAGAGCAAGGTCGTACTCGGAAGAAGAAGCTGATGTATATACTATCGGGAAGTTCAGCTTTTACCCGTTGACACAAATACTGAATTCCGATGAAGGTTCACAGAAACTTACCACAAAAGAATCAGAACTGCTGAAGCTGCTCTGCAGGAATAAAAACGAGGTTTTGGAAAGAAATTATGCACTAAGAACCATCTGGGTGGATGATAATTACTTCAATGCCCGAAGCATGGACGTATATATAACAAAACTCAGGAAATACCTTAAATCCGATCCGTCGGTTACAATACTAAATGTTCACGGGAAAGGGTACAAACTGTTATGTGAATAAAAAATACCCCTTTTGAAATGTCAAAAGGGGCAAATATAGGTTAGATCTGAGGGTTAAGTATAAATTTAGTATTTCATTACATTTTGACTTTTCTAAAATAATAATTTTTTCCGAAAATCAAAACAAGAGGTTAATCCATTTTCAACACAGCCAGAAATGCCTGCTGAGGCACCTCAACATTTCCGACCTGCCTCATCCTCTTCTTACCCTTCTTTTGCTTCTCAAGCAACTTTCTTTTACGTGTTATATCGCCGCCATAACATTTGGCTGTCACATCTTTCCTGACAGCTTTAACTGTTTCCCTCGCAATAATCTTCGCCCCTATTGCAGCCTGTATGGCAATATCAAATTGTTGCCTGGGGATAAGTTCCTTCAGTTTTACACACATCCTTCTTCCAAAATCATAAGAATGACCCCTGTAAATTAAAGTTGAAAGGGCATCAACCATTTCACCGTTCAGAAGAATGTCGAGCCTTACAAGATCAGCCTTTTTATACGCTGAATAATGATAATCGAATGAAGCATATCCCCTGGAAAGACTTTTAAGTTTATCATAGAAATCGAATACAATCTCTGCAAGAGGAAGTTCAAAAACTATCTCAACCCTGTCGCTGGTGAGATAAACCTGGTTTTTGAATGTACCTCTCTTATCAATACAGAGCGTCATTATATTGCCAACATATTCCGATTTGGTAATGATATTTGCTATTATATAAGGCTCTTCTATAATGTCAATATTGGTTACCGGAGGAAGCCCTGACGGATTATGGACCTCAATCATATCACCTGCAGTAGTGTATACATTATATGATACATTCGGCACAGTAGTGATCACATCCATATCAAACTCTCTGTCAAGTCTTTCCTGCACTATTTCCATATGAAGCAGCCCGAGAAAGCCACATCGAAAGCCAAAACCAAGTGCAGCCGATGATTCAGGAAGGAATGACAGTGATGCGTCATTAAGCTGCAGTTTTTCAATGGATGCTCTGAGGTCCTCATAGTCATCTGCATCAACGGGGTAAATTCCTGCGAAAACCATAGGCTTAACATCTTCAAACCCCGATATCCCTTTATCACATGGCCTGTCAGTATGAGTAATGGTATCGCCTACCTTGACTTCTTTCGATTCCTTTATACCGGATATTATATAACCGACATCGCCTGCCTTTAAAATATCCCTCGGTTCCTGTCTTATCCTTAATACTCCTATTTCGTCTGCATCATATTCCCTGCCTGTATTGAAAAACTTCACCATATCTCCTTTTCGCAGTGTCCCGTTTAATATCTTAAAATAGGCTATAATTCCCCTGAACGAATTAAAGACCGAGTCAAATATCAAAGCTTGCAGAGGTGCTTCAGTATCTCCTTCCGGAGGGGGTATATCACGAACGATTCTCTCCAGTATTTCATCAACACCCATTCCTGTTTTTGCACTGGCTTCAATAATATCCTCTCTTTTGCAGCCAATAAGGTCTGTGATCTGATCCTTGACCTCATCAGGCATGGCATTGGCCATGTCCATCTTGTTCAACACAGGAATAACTTCGAGGTCGTGATCAATAGCCATATAAAGATTTGATATTGTTTGTGCCTGTATTCCCTGAGTAGCATCCACAACAAGTAATGCTCCTTCGCATGCGGCAATTGACCTTGATACTTCATAGGAAAAATCCACATGTCCCGGTGTGTCGATAAGGTTTAGTGTATATTCCTTATTGTTATTCAGGTACCTCATCTGTATCGCATGGCTCTTTATTGTAATACCTCTCTCCCTTTCCAGTTCCATATTATCAAGCACCTGATCCTTTCTGTCCCTCTCGCTCAGTGTCCCGGTTCTCTCAAGTAACCTGTCGGCAAGCGTGCTTTTCCCATGATCTATATGAGCTATAATGCAAAAATTACGTATATTCTTCATCTATTCTATCATGCATCAGATTAAGCGCAAATATATAATTAATAGTTGAGAGTGAGACGAACGACAAACGACAAACGACAAACGGAATTATTCATCATTGAAAGCTGAAATACTTTCTGATTTAAGCAAACAATCATTACTTTTGGTATTAATCACATACAATGATTTATGATTACTTTTCTGTTATGCATCACCGGACTGATTGCAGGATATTTCCTGTATGGCCGTTTCATTGATAGTTATTTCGGAATAAAACCGGAACGTCCGACGCCGGCAGTTACAATGACTGACGGAGTTGATTTCATACCATTACCGGCCTGGAAGATCTTCATGATACAGTTTCTCAATATAGCGGGGCTCGGACCGATTTTCGGAGCTATACTGGGAGCTATGTACGGACCTGTGGCATATATATGGATAGTACTGGGCTGTATATTCATGGGAGCGGTTCATGATTATTTTTCCGGGATGCTTTCAATAAGAAACAATGGGGAAAGTTTGCCGGAGCTTGTCGGCAGGTACCTGGGTCCTACAATAAAGAACTTCCTCAGGGTATTTACTTTATTCCTGTTGATATTTGTCGGTGTTGCATTTGTTACCGGGCCTGCAAAGCTGCTCCAGACGATGACCGGCCTCAATGTGCAAATATGGCTGTTCATTATCTTTACATATTATCTTCTGGCCACGTTGCTGCCTGTAAACAAGATAATTGGCAGGATATACCCGATATTCGGGGCCTCTCTCATGGTAATGGCTGTTGGTATAGGAGCTTCAATAATTGTCAGATATTTCAACGGCAGCCTGCATTTAACAGAACTGAGCATTTCAGGTCTCAGGAATTTTCATCATGACCCGGCAAAAAATATTCTGTTCCCGATGCTGTTCATTGTTATATCATGCGGGGCCATAAGCGGATTTCATGCCACACAGTCCCCTATGATGGCCCGGTGCTTAAAAAATGAAAAGCTGGGCAGGAATATTTTTTACGGAGCAATGATTGCAGAAGGAATAGTTGCGATTATTTGGGCTACGGCAGCAATGAATTATTTTGAAGATGTACACGGGCTCAACTATACTCTTTCTAATCCCCTGACCTCGGATCCTGCCATAACACCTGACCCTGCCTGGGTTGTTAATGAGATATGCAGGACCTGGCTCGGTAAGGTTGGTGCTGTAATTGCAATTATCGGTGTGGTTGCCTGCCCTGTAACATCAGGAGATACTGCATTCAGATCTGCAAGGTTGCTTATTGCCGATGTTTTCAGAATTTCACAATCGGGAATCAGGGAAAGGCTGATTGTCAGCATACCGGTATTCATTGTCGGATTTGTCCTGACATTTATTCTGAAAGATGAATTTGGAAGGATATGGAAATTTGTGGGTATCTCAAACCAGTTGCTGGCGACCATAGTGTTATGGTCTGCTGCCATGTATCAATACATAAGAAACAAGAATCACTGGCTCCTGTCTGTTCCGGCTACTTTTCTTACAACAATATGTATCAGCTACATCATGGTAGCCCCTAATAACAGTGGCGGTCTGGCAATTCCTGTCACGACAGGGTATATAATCGGCATATTTGCAGCGCTGGGGATACTGATACTATTCCTTATCTCAGCAAGAAAGAAAGCAGGTATGTCATAAAAAAAGGGGCATTGCTGTCAATGCCCCCGCGTATATAATAACGTTAACCGGTTCAATCCGCGTTATACGATTACATCATGCCTGGCATGCCTCCTCCCATTGCTGCAGGGTTAGGCATCGGTTCATCTTCTTTTTTCTCAACAACCACGGCTTCGGTAGTCAGGAACATCCCGGCTATTGATGCTGCATTTTCCAGTGCAATACGTGCCACTTTAGCAGGGTCTATTACACCGGAGTCATATAGATCCTCAAATTTATCTATACGTGCATTGTATCCGAAATCATCCTTTCCTTCTTTAACAGTCTGTACAACTACAGCACCTTCTTTCCCCGAATTGAATACAATCTGACGCAATGGTTCTTCTATTGCACGTTTGACTATCTCTATGCCTGTATCCTGATCATCATTGTCACCTTTAAGCTTATCCAGAGCCTCTATTGCCCGTATGTATGTCACACCTCCTCCTGGCACTATTCCTTCTTCCACGGCAGCGCGTGTTGCACTTAGTGCATCATCAACCCGGTCTTTCTTTTCTTTCATTTCTACTTCTGAAGCGGCTCCGATATAAAGTACGGCCACACCACCTGCCAGTTTTGCAAGTCTTTCCTGAAGTTTCTCCTTGTCATAGTCGGATGTTGTTGTCGATATCTGTTGCTTGATCTGATTCACTCTGGCAGTTATTGCGCTGCTATCGCCGGCTCCATTAACTATAGTCGTGTTTTCCTTGTCTACAGAAATTTTTTCTGCCTGGCCCAGCATATCTATTGTAGTATGTTCCAGTTTAAGACCTTTCTCCTCGGAAATCACCGTACCTCCTGTAAGTATGGCAATATCTTCAAGCATTTCCTTTCTCCTGTCTCCAAATCCGGGTGCTTTAACAGCACACACCTTAAGAGAGCCCCTTAATCTGTTTACGACCAATGTCGCGAGAGCTTCTCCTTCAACATCCTCGGCGATAATCATAAGCGGCCTGCCATTCTGGGCTGTTGTTTCCAGAATAGGAAGAAGGTCCTTCATTGTCGATATCTTCTTATCATGAATAAGAACGTAAGGGCTTTCCAGTTCAGCCTCCATTTTTTCCGTATCGGTAACAAAGTAGGCAGAGATATAACCGCGGTCAAATTGCATACCTTCAACTACTTCAACGGTAGTTTCCGTACCTTTGGCTTCTTCAACGGTAATTACGCCTTCCTTTTTTACCTTTCCCATTGCCTCTGATATAAGCCTCCCTATTTCTTCGTCATTATTTGCAGATATACGGGCTACCTGTTCAATCTTTTTAAGGTCATCACCTACCACTTGTGCCTGTTTTGCAATATGTTTAACCACCTCACTAACGGCTTTGTCAATCCCTCTCTTCAGTTCCATAGGATTAGCTCCGGCAGTAACATTCTTGAGGCCAACGTTTATAATAGACTGTGCCAGAACGGTAGCTGTGGTCGTTCCATCGCCTGCATCATCCCCTGTTTTTGATGCAACTTCTTTCACCATCTGGGCTCCCATATTCATATAGGGATCTTCAAGTTCAATCTCCTTTGCAACGGTTACTCCATCCTTGCTGATCTGTGGTGCCCCGAATTTCTTCTCCAGCACTACATTACGACCTTTGGGCCCAAGCGTTACCTTCACTGTGTTTGCCAACTCATCAACGCCCTCTTTCAGAAGGTTGCGTGCTTCAATGTCAAATTTAATCTCTTTTGCCATATCAGTTAATTTATTTGTTTACGATCTATGAAATGTATAAAATATCACTCTGAGACATTAAAAGGTAATCTTCCCCATCGACATTCAGCTCCTGACCGGCATACTTACCATACAGAACCACATCTCCGGATTTTACCTCAATCTCTTCGTCTTTTTTTGCCGCACCCACCAGTACAACAGTGCCCTGCTGGGGCTTTTCCTTTGCACTATCAGGGATAATAATGCCGCTTGAAGTTTTTTCCTCTGCTTCATGAGGTTTGACAAGCACTTTGCCTGCCAGTATTTTACCTTTTAGTTTTGCCATTTTATTTACTAAATTAGTGTTAAACATTAAATTTACCGACATCCTTATTTAGCAGAATCTGTGCCAAATGATTTTTTTGGCATTATGTATGACTATGTACGTCATTATTACAAAAAAAATGTCAGTCTGATGACAAACTGACATTTCATAATATTCTGATCCGGATGGTTTATTCCTCCGGTATTGCTGTTGGCAAATTAGGGATTGTAGAAGGGTCAACAGCATTCTGAATCTGATTCTGAATTCTTGACGATTCTTCTTCCACACCATGGGGAATAGCCGCAGTTGCAACTATACTGAGTGCCAGTATCACGGCTGCCAGTGTCCATGTTGCCTTTTCAAGAAAATCGGCTGTCTTTCTGACTCCCATAGACTGACCTGTCGATGTAAAATTAGCAGCCAGGCCTCCTCCTTTTGAATTCTGCACAAGAACAATCATTACCTGCAGAATACATGCAATGATCACTATTATTGATATAAAAATATAAATTCCCATCTGTTCAGTTTTTTGAAATAATCTCTTTTATCTTCTGAATCTGAGCCGCAAAGTAACTATTTTTTTCCGGATATTTCAAACTTAACTTTTCATAAATAATTATAGCCCTTGTATAATAACCCTGAGAAAGGTAGATACCTGCCAGCGTCTCTGAAACCAGATGAGATGATTCTTTTGTGCTGTCGGCTGAAATATCACCCGTCCCCGGATTTTCATCATCCTTTAGCGATTCAATACGTGGGTTTGATTTAATAAATCTGTCCAGGAGTTCATCATCATCCATGAATTCTATTTCATCCTCTTCCCCTGCATCCATTTTATTCTGTGCATCTTCCCCTGTTGTCAGATCAAGGTCCAGAAGTTCATTACCGGCAATAAAATCATATTCCGGCTTTCTTTCATCCGTTTCAGTCTCAGTTTCAAAATCCGTGTTTCCCGATTCATCAAGCTGCAGTATTTCACCTTCATCTATTTCACTAAGCCTGATTTGTATCTCTTCAAGCAATTCCTCCTTTGAGCGCCCCGAAACCGGCTCAAAATATTTATGGTCTGTCCCTTCTTCCCGCTCCGTAACAGCTACATCAGATGCAGTCCCTTCTGTTTTCCCGGTGCCTGTCTTCTCTGAATTCAGAAGGTTATACAACGCTTCCCTGTCGGCAATATATATAGCCATTTTATTTAGTCTTTCAGGGAATTCAATATCATCATTTCTGTACAGCGAGTTCAGTATAATTACCCGGGGCGACTGAAAATAAGGGTATTTTGTACTGACCTTTGTTATTTCATCGAGTTCGGTATCAGTAAGAATTCTTTGTTGTTTGATAATATCTGTAAAATCGGTCTTATTCATATTACCAGTTCACAAAAGCTGCATTAAAAATATCTTCGATTAACTGTTCGACAATTTTTTCGGTTAACTCATCTTCGACCTGGCTCAGTTCTTTTGAGCTGTCGTAATCTTCATTTCTTGAAAAAGTCTGTTCATAGCTGAAATCAGGATCTATCACATTTGTAAATTTCACTCTTACGGCTATGGTAAATCTGTTCATTGCGGCCCTGGCCTCTCCCGATACGGTAAGCGGTGCTGTTTTATAGTCAGTTATTTCACCTTCAAAACTCACATCACCGGCCTCGCTGACAAATTTCAAACTGGTCTGTGCCCGGCATTTATCCATCAATTCATCCGTAATATAGCGGCTTAGCCCTGGTTGAACAAGGTTTGCCCGGTTCTCAAAATACTGTACACTTATCGTTTTTACATCAGGTGATATGCTTGCCCCACTCATTGAATAGGTTATTTTGCATCCCGAATCAGGCAGAACCATAAAAGCTATGATCGCTATAATTGCCGGCTTTGTGGCTGAGTAAGGGCGTATATTCTTAAAGATCGATACCATATTCCTTGATTTTTCTATAGAGTGTCCTTTCAGAAATACCCAGTTCATCTGCGGCCAGTTTGCGTTTACCGCTATATTTCCGGAGTGCTTTGGTTATCAGTTCTATCTCCTTGTCAACAAGTGAAAGCGATTCCTCAACAATTTCCTCCGTATCCTGTATCCTTTCCGATTTATCCATATCTGTCCTGCCTGTATCATGAAAACCCCTGATCCGGGTTTCATCATACAACCTCTGAATAACGCCCGAATTCCTGTCGTCGAGATGTACGGGGTCATCCCCTTCCCTAAGTAAATCAAGTACCAGTTTCTTGAGATCATTCATATCATTCTTCATATCGAAAAGTATCTTATAAAGTATTTCTCTTTCCGATGAAAATGAACTTTCAGCTTCTTTCTTTATAACAGCTGGTAATTTTGAACTACCGTAATCGGGCAGATAAGATTTTAATATCCCTGAATCAATTTCCCTTGATCCTTCTATTATAGATATCTGTTCAGTAATGTTTTTTAACTGCCTGACATTACCCGGCCATGAATAAGAGGTTAACATAATCCTGGCATCCTCGGTAAGCTTAACTGCAGGCATATGGTATTTTTCAGCGAAATCAACCGCAAATTTCCTGAATAACAGCAGAATATCATCACCTCTTTCTTTTAGTGCGGGGATCCTTATCGGGACCGTATTAAGCCTGTAGAAGAGATCCTCCCTGAATTTCCCTGACTGAACGGCTTTCAGTATATCCACATTTGTTGCAGCAATAACCCTGACATCTGTCTTCTGTACCTTCGATGAGCCAACCCTTATAAACTCACCCGACTCAAGCACACGTAACAGTCTTACCTGGGTCGACAGAGGTAATTCGGCAACCTCATCAAGAAAAATCGTTCCCCCGTTTGCAACTTCGAAATATCCTTTTCTGCTGTCTGTAGCGCCGGTGAAGGATCCTTTCTCATGACCGAATAACTCCGAATCAATTGTCCCTTCCGGAATGGCTCCGCAGTTAACAGCTATATATTGTCCGTGCTTTCGCCTGCTGTGATGATGGATTATTTGCGGGAAAATCTCTTTCCCCGTACCGCTCTCCCCTGAAATCAAAACCGAAAGATCAGTAGGGGCAACCTGAACTGCAATATCCATAGCCCTGTTCAGTCCTACATAATTACCTATTATACTGAATCTTTGCTTTATTCCCTGTAAGTCTTTCATAAACCTGATATAGTTCATGCGAAATTAATCTTTTTTTAAAACATTGAAAAATCCATTTTTTGTAAATTAGCCTGTAAATAAAATATATAAAATGCTGAAAATTGGAATAATACCGGCGCGTTACGCCTCCACCCGATTTCCGGGGAAACCGCTTGCCCTTATCGACGGCCAGCCTATGATCAAACATGTATACGAAAAAGCCTCCCAGGCCCTTGAAAAAGTATTTGTAGCAACAGATGACAAGCGCATTTTTAATACCGTAAAGGATTTCAGGGGCGAAGCCATAATGACATCTCCCCTGCTCAGGAGCGGATCGGACAGATGTGCAGAAGCACTCGGCACAATAAGAAACAAATACAATATTGATCCTGATATAGTAATAAATATCCAGGGAGATGAACCATTCATCAAACCTACACAGATAAAACAGTTAGGGGACTGCTTTGAAGACGAAAAGGTTGATATTGCAACCCTGATTATCAAAATAGAAGACTGGAAGTCGTTAACTGATACCAATCAGGTAAAAGTAGTAATTGACAAAAAGAATTATGCCTTGTATTTCAGCAGGGCAGCAATTCCGTATGTAAGAGGAGTCGACAAGGAAAGCTGGTTAAGTTATCACACTTTTTATAAACATCTTGGTATCTATGCATACAGGGCCGGAATACTGGGCAAAATAAGCGATCTCAATCCTTCAGGTCTTGAGAAAGCCGAATCGCTTGAGCAGAACAGATGGCTGGAAAACAACTTCAGTATCAAATGCTCTGTTACCGACAGGGAGAGTATAGGTATCGATACTCCGGAAGATCTTGAAATGGCTGTCAGGCTAATGAAAGAACAAAAAAATAATAATTTGTATCTTTAGCATGATATTTGCGTATAAAAGTTAAAATTCTCTGCGTAAATGCGGATTGCTTTATTATCAATATTATTAACACTGTTAAGCAGTAGTTTTATATTCTCCCAGAATACTGAAAAAGCTGCAGGCAGCGAAAACCGTATCCTCTTGCAGGACCAGGGAGAAGGAGACACGAATACAAAAATATTCCCCGTTCCGGTTATCAATAACCGTTTTACCATTACCAGTGATAAAGCATTTGTGTTTGTCAGGCTAACAAATATAATCGGGCAGGAAACAACGAGAGAAAAATATAACTACCCGCGCAGACGTACGGAAATAAGCTTTACGGATGTTCAGAAAGGTATTTACCTTGTAACCATTGAGTTTGAGGATAAAACCCGTATAGTAAAAAAAATCCTGATTGATACCAGATAATATCATCTGCCCTTCCCTAAATATACCATAATTGAATCGGCTATTTCGAGAGCTGTTGTTATTGTACTCAGATCAGTATATAATTCTCCTGTAGCACCGGAGGGGTGACTGTGACCTATTGCCTGCATTACCTGAACCGTTCCACTCATGGCAGGATCAATTACCGCTTCATATACCAGTGCCGGCTGGCATGACCTCCTGTAATATTCATCACCGGGGTATTTATCATTGGTCCAGTATTCATTCCAGTCCCAGTTCTGGTTTACCTCCAGCATAACCTTAACCGGCCTGTCAATTATGCTGTCGCTCCTTGATAACATAACAAAACCGGTTACAGGTGTGGCTCCCGTATAGGCATCAGGGACAGGAGCTTCGGGGTCAGGCATGTACAGCCCGTCAGATGCTGTGATATTTCTTTTATGCGCCCAGTATGGCAAGGTCTGCGGCCAGCGTCTTATACCCTCAACCCATTTACCATCTTTTATATCGCCAAAACGAAAAACCGATGTGGCAACCGATTCGGGGACGTAAAGGGTCTGCAGATATTTACCATCAAGGTCTTCCAGCCATATGGCAAAAAGCGGATAATAAAACGACTCCCCTGCCTTGAACTCAACAGCAATCCAGGGCCCCGGAGCATCCTCGTTAACAGTGAAACGATAAATATCTTCATCATTCCCAGAATCAGACCTGTTTTGATTAACGGAACATGATGAGACAAGTAATATAATAAGTAATATGTTAGCAATATTTTTCATCCTACAGGTATTAAAATTCTATTATTATACCAACAGACGGGAGTATTGTTCCCGCTTCACCGGTAATATATTTCAGTAAATATTTGTCCGGGTCGGCAGGGTCTGTAAGCGGTATATTATTCCCATCAGTCTGCCTGACAAGGATCGGCGGCTGGTCAGCTTTGAAATTATATACATTCTGAACATCGAAATAAAGCATCAGTGTCCATCTGTTAAAAAAGTAAGATTTATCAATCCTGATATCCAACTGGTGAAATGGCTTTAACCTTTTCGTATTATACAGATCATAATCGGGGTACCCCCGGCCCCGTATATCCCAGGCTGTTTTATAGGCCGACTTTTCAACATCCCACGGTGTATATGGTGACCCTCCTGTAAATCTCCATTTGATACCAAGCTCCCAGTCATTACCAAACTTCCTTGTAGCCGTAAGGTTGAACAAGTGTTTATTATCCCATGCCGTTGGTATATATTCTCCGCCGGCAACCCTGAATTCACTCCTTACAAACGTATATGAAAGAACAAGATTTGTGCTTTTAAAATTCTTTAAGCGGCCTAATACTTCAATACCGTAAGCCCGTCCGTCAGATATTGACAACACTTCTTCATCTCCGAATGTTCCGAAATCAGCACTCTTCCCTGCAAGGGGTATCGAATCCCTTACTGAAAACGGATAATCGGAATACTTCTTGTAAAACCCTTCCAGCGTAAACTGTACCGATTCATCAGGCAGGTACTCAAATCCTGCAACAAGATGATCGCTTTTAATATATTTAAGCCCATTCTCTTTATTGATAAGAATACCATTATCATCAGCGTAGCCCATCGTTGTATAAGGGGGTAATTGTACAAAACGCCCGGTATTGAAGTTAAAACTGAATAGTTCAGTGAAATTATAAGACAATGAAAAACGCGGTGAAAGATTATTGAGAGGATTTGCCATATTCTGTGTATAGTCAACACCATCAGCCCTTATCCCAAATGAAAGATTCAGGCTCCTGTTAAGGAAACTTTTTGAGACCTGTGCAAACAATCCGTATTTATTGAGCCTTATTGAAGAATCATAGTTTATAGTTTCTACTGTATTGTTAACGAATAACTTCTGAAATGTTGTGTTTCTGTAAAGTGCATTTTCATATGACAATCCGTATTGAAACTTAAGCCCGTTGTCAAACCGGCCGGTCCTTTCATACCGCAGCTTATTTTCTCCTTCACCGGATGTATAATCAAATACCTTCAATGAATCGACCTCTATGTTTCCTGCATACTTGAACTGATTGTTATTAAGATAGCTTCTGCTTATTACCCATGTATCATAACCGTTCTCCCGGAAATGCTTGTATTTAATACCAAAAGAATAGCTGTATTGCTTTTGCACAGGTATATAATCCAGGATATATCTCTGGTAATCCGTTTCATCGGCCTCCCTGTTCAGTTCGAAATCATCAAGGGCGCCTATACCGATAACCGTCAGTTCTCCCTTATCGGATAACCTTGTCTTATGTTTGAACTGAAAGTCATTATATGTGGGTAAAAAGGGAAGGCCGATTGCGCTGAACAGAAGCTGAAGGTATGAGCGCCTGACCGACATTATAAGAGTACTGGTTTCGCCGGTCGGGCCGTCAACAGTCAAGCCCTGGTCAGAAGCCCCTACCGTTAACCTGTACTTCATCTTTTCTTCATTTCCGTCAACCTGCCTGAAACTCAGGACCGAACTCATGGCATTCCCCATGGAAGCAGGAAATGCTCCGGAGTAAAAATTAAGCTCCCTGATAAAATCTACGTTTATAATACCTACAGGTCCGCCGGAAGCTCCCTGTGTTGAAAAATGATTTAAGTAAGGTATTTCTATCTCATCGAGGTAGAACCTGTTCTCATTAGGCCCTCCTCCCCTTACTATAACATCATTCCTGTATGCCGGTGTGGAAGCCACTCCTGGAAAGGACTGTATGACTTTTGAAATATCCCTGTTGCCTCCCGGGTTCTTTTCTATTTCCTGTATGCCTATTATCCTGACCGATACAGGCGACTCCGTCTTTTTCCTGAAAGGTGACGCTTTCACAACAACATCATCAATGCCAACGACTGCTTCGTTAAGAGGAAGTTCTATCATGGCAACCTTATCCCTGGTTACCAGAAATGAACCGGATACATAGTCGTCGAAACCTACCGATGATGCCTTTAACTGAATATATCCGGGCTCTACACCGGTAAAAGTAAAATTGCCGTCAAAATCCGTCATAGCCCCCGTTGTAGTACCGGTAATAACGACAGTGGCAAATGGAACTCCTTCATTAGTTGCGGCATTAATAACACGCCCCTGTATCTTCCCCTGATTATCCTGTGCAAACAAAGGAACAACAAGTAATACAAGTAATAGTATAACCAGATGCTTCCTTCTTTTATCAGGATCATTTACCTGGTATTTCAGGTTTTTTGTCATTTCCTTTTTGTTTTATTTCAACATTTTGTTCAATAAACTAAACAAATATTTAAACAAAAGGTTTGATTAATCCCCTATACCTGAAAAGTAACTCTTCTCCTCTTCCAGGTCAACTAAAGGATACTGTCTGTTAAGGGCGTTTATTTTCGAGAGCATGGTTTCTTTAAATTTTCTGATTTCCTGCTTATTATTTCCGGTTATTTTATGCTTCATTGCCCTGGTAATTTTTTCCACCTTGTCATAGATCATCTCTGTACCGGAAGAAAAGTATGTCTTTCTGAATTTTTCCCATATATAATCCACTGCCATTCCGGAAGGATGAACCATATCATTTTTATAGAACCTGTAATCCCTCAGTTCATCCATGACGATCTCGTATGAAGGGAAATATCCAGGGCCATTATGCCGGGTAATTAATTCGTCTATTGATAATAAAAGAGTCGATTTACTGAGTTGATTTTCATGTGCTCCGTCTTTCAGATGCCTTACAGGGCTCACCGTAAAAACAATTTTCAGATTGTTGTTGTATGTCTTCAGTTTTTCGATCAATATGTCCCAGCCAGTTACTATTTCTTCAACACTCAGTATTTGTCTTGAGAATCTTTCATCCGGTATTTTATGGCAGTTTGAGACAATTTGTCCGTTTTCCTTCCATTTATATATCCAGGCTGTCCCAAAGGTCACAAAAAGATAAGAAGCTTTTGCCAGAAATGATTCCGAGCGGCTAACAGCGCTGTTTATCCTGTCAAGGACTTCCTCCGGGTCCGGAGAAGAAAAACCGGTATCATGAAAAAAACTTATATACCTGTTATTATAATAATACAGGTCTTCTTTCCCGAAAAGCCGCTTATTCATAATGATGTCAAGAGCTCCGGCTACAGAGGAAGGGTTATATAAAACACCGAAAGGATTGGCCATTGCTCTCATCTTCCCCGGTGCGAACTGCCGTCCTATCTCACCGGCAAAGCATGAACCCATAAATATAACCGGGGTATCGTATCCGATCTCATTTATTGACGGGACTGTTTCAATTTTCGTTCTGAATTCCATCCTGTTTTTCCAGCCAGTTTATAATATATTGTAACACTTTCTCTCTGAAGACTTCATTATGTAACTCATGGTATCCTCCTTCCCATAATTTATATTCAACCATACTGTTATTTTCAGCAAAAGACACAGATCCTTCCGGAGATGTTATCCTGTCTTTACTCCCGTGCATAAGAAGTAATGGTATTTTAATACATTCTCTGCATGCAAGCAGGGCTGCAGCATTATCAGATGCCCCGGAGAACAGACTTACCGATATCTTTGAGTGAACCAGTCCATCAGATATATAATTTCTGACCACTTCAGGGTCAGATGAGATATCATCCGGATCAAGCCCGGAGGGCTGAAGTAAAGAGGGATAAATCCGCTTCATAAAAGATGCAAGACGCATTTTGAATCCTGATGGTTCAAAACTGAGTTTAAGCCATGGCGATGTAATAATTGCGCAACGGCAATCTCTGTCATCTTTCAGGTAATTAAGTGCAATAGCACCTCCCAGGCTATGTCCGTATATTATTAAAGGTATATTGCCTGCCTGCTCCTGCACATAGGTCTTCATAGCTGAAATAACTTCATTATAAATACCAAAATCATCAATATGCCCTCTTTTACCGTCTGAATTACCATGCCCTGGCAGGTCAAGACCTATGAATGAATAATTATGTTTATTGAAATATTCCGCCATTCCACTGTATCTTCCTGTATGTTCCCCGAGTCCGTGAACCATTATAATACAGGCTCGGGTGTTTTTTGCCTCGTAATACATGCCTGATAATACAGACCCGTTAACTTGCTCTATACTTATATTCATTCTGCTTCTTTACCGAAATATAAAAAAAATATGATCCAACAGCAACCAATCCGTTAGTCTTTTGTCGTCTGCCATGAGACTGTCGAAGGGTTCGTCGCTGGTATCATTAAACTCACTAAATTCATTTCAACCCTTTCACAAGCCTGAATATAACTGTCATATTTTTCCAAAATAAAAAATAACGATTTTTAATTTTTTCTAATTCTCTATTTATAATAAATTTTTACCCGCTCTTAATTTACCCCTATATCATTTTGTATATCTGTTAATTAGTTATTTACACTTATTTATACATTTTTAAAGAATGGTCATCTTACAGGATATTCGGATTTGTTTATCCTGTATTATTGACATAATTTTGATACTGTTTTTAACCCCCAAAACAAATAAACGATGACAACAGTTGAATTCAATAAAAACCTGGTGAATCTTGAAGATAACATGATGAAGTTTGCATTGAGCCTGACAACAGACGTAACAAGAGCTGAAGATCTGGTTCAGGACACATTCATGAAGGCGATTACCTATAAGGATAAATTTATAGATTACACAAATCTGAAGGCATGGGTGTTCACTATAATGAAGAATACCTTTATTAATAACTACAGGCGTTCAGTCAAGGAAAACACCATTATCGACTCTTCTCAGGATCTCTATTTCCTGAATATGCCTCAGGATTCAGGGCTTAGTTCACCTGAATCGAATTATTCTGTTGAGGAAATGGAAAAAGTAATAGACAGTCTGGAGGATGAATTTAAGATCCCGTTCAAAATGCATGTACAGGGCTTTAAGTATAAAGAAATAGCCGATAAGCTTGATCTGAAAATAGGGACAGTCAAGAGTCGTATTTTCTTCACGAGGAAAAAATTGATGGAAGTATTAAACGATTACCGTTAGCTAAACAGTCAGTTTCCAATTAATGTCGGCGGCAGGCTTTTAATCAGCCTGCCGTTTTCTTATAATCAGGCCGGTCATAACAAATATCACAAATGCTCCTGTAACTACCCACGCCCAGGTATTGGTTGTTTTCGATTCGGCCCACATCACATAGTCTTTGCTAAGAAATACCTCTCCGTCTACCTTCCACAGTATATTATCCTCAGAGTCGATATATCCGTTTGTTGCTGTCAGATCACCAGGCATTTCTGTCTGAATAAGGTATGAGCCTGCACTAAAAGCCACTTCAAATCTTTTATCAAGCATATTCGATGCCGAATCAACAAGTGCTTCATTCCGGGAATAAAAACCCTGACCGAATATATAATCAACCGCTTTGTCCTCTTCCATATCAAAGATATCACCCTCAAAGTTCATGTTTAAGATAGTATCTAATAAAATATCAGTTTCTTTTCTTCCTGTAAGATCAATAATATTAAGACAAAACTGTTTCAAAAGGCTTTTCTCTAACCATTCATCATAGACTTCTTCCCCGCCATCAATGATTTCCTTTACTCGTGTGCTGTCAGGACCTTTCATTTTATTCTCTTCCATTTCATCCGGCATATAGAAATAATTAAGCTGTTCCCCGGTAAAGAATTCCTCGGGGGGAAACCCTTCTATAGCCTTTTCAATAGTCTCGGCAAAGTAATATTCAGTATTGAACCAAAGGAACCTTTTTCTGAATAATATTTTTCTTTTCATTGCCCCGTTTGATCCTTCATATGTTTCGTACAGTGTATTCAGGCCATCTACACTTTCAAAATCCTTTATCGCTGTCAGAGTCCAGGTAGTATCTCCTTTTTCGGATATCTCAGATATCTTTTCTATGTCCCAGCTTTTATTAACCGGCACCTGGCAGTCATCAAGATCAAAATTATCTTTTGTACTGGTAAGGATTACTTTTCGTGTTATCGAACCATCCTTATGAACTACATTTACTACCAAAGCATCAGGTTCTCCGCATGAGACCAGAATCAGTATCATGATATTTATCGTAAGTATTGTTCTAAAGTGTTTCATGGTTGCACATCTAATTGATTATATCTTCTTTGCTTTTTAATTCTTCCTTGAGTCTCTCATATTCATATTGCAATTCCCTGTATGATCTGATCAAGTCAGTGAGATCTTTGCTTGCAACTTTGAGACTATCTTTCAAAGACTCTCCGTCATCCGGGATTCTTAATATAACGGATCTTGCCAGAACATTTTCCTTCTGCTGATCAAGGATGCTTTGTGTGCTTACCTCCACTACCCTTTCTTCAAGCATTCCGATCTTATTAATGATCATTGATTGCTGAACTATGAAGAAAAAGACAATACATACAGCAATAGTCGCCATGGTTCTTCTCAGCCAAAGTGAATCAGTCCATCCAAAAAAAACATCTGTAAAAGCAAGATGTTCCGGCTTACGTATTACTCTCATTACATTATTTATCACTTCCTGTTCGTTCCCTGTTTCGCTTGTTACATTGCGAAGCTTTTCTAATAATTCATCATACTCCTTCATAATTCCTGATGTATATATTTCGCCATTTTTTCTTTCAGTTTTCTTTTTGCGTAACTCAGGTTGCTTTTAACCGAACTTTTTGACAATCCTGTTATCCCTGCAACTTCATCATGGTTTAGATCTTGCAATTCGATCAGTGTAAATACTATTTTTTGCTTCGGGCTCAGGTCATTTGTAAGAATCTCCAGGATATGCCCTGCTTCTTTCAGATTCAGATCTGTTTCACTGTCATATTCACTTATCAATTTGTCCATTACTGTCTCATTGATCCTTTCAGATTTTCCTCCCCTTCTTCTGATTCTTCTTAAATGATCATAACACCTGTTAACAACTATCCTGGTAATCCATGGTTTTAACGTTTCAACCGGCCGCAAGGTCTTTCTCTTTTCCCATATCCTTATCCAGCTTTCCTGGACTATATCAGCAGCTTCATCCCTGTCAGAAGTAAGCCTGAAGGCCAGCGATAATGCAAACCCTGTGTATTGCTCCACTACTGATCTGAATGCTTCCCGGTCTCCCTGCCTGATCCTTACTATTAAATCTTCTGTCACCAAAATGAATGTTCTTTCTACTACAAATACGTTTATTATCAACCAAGGTAAAAAATGTCCCGGTCATTTGTTAATTTTAATATCAAATTAATGAAACAAAGAAGACGACTACGATAAGTATTTCAGGATATGAATCCCTGCATGATATCACAGATGAGGCCTGGGAATTAATACCGCCGGGGGTCTGGGAACATGATAATCAGGATAACAACGGTGACAGCCATCTCAAAGCGGGTATTATCGGGCCATCTGAAACAATCCCGGTTATAGATGGCAATATGGCATTATCAACCTGGCAAAATATTTTCTTCTGTGAATTTGACGGACCCAGGACCAGGCGTGAGATCTCTGTAATGATCATTGGAGATAAATAAAACATTTATTCCAACACAATGTTAGATAGAAATAAACCTTAAAACTCAATAAATGGAAACATCAAATTTTAATCTGGATGCATTGATTCAGAAAATTGCAGAACTGGCAACAACCTATGGTCTTAAGCTGGTAATGGCAATAATAGTGCTGGTTCTCGGTCTTATGATTATAAAAAGCCTTACAAAAGGAATAGTAAGAGTAATGAAACGGGCCAGCGTAAGTGAATCACTTGTTCCTTTCCTGAGATCACTCATCTCAATTACACTCAAGGTCCTGCTTATCATCAGTGTAATGAGTATGATAGGGATACAAATGACTTCTTTTATTGCCGTTATTGGTGCAGCAGGACTTGCTGTGGGCCTCGCCCTGCAGGGAACCCTGCAGAATTTTGCAGGAGGAGTTATTATCCTCCTTTTCAAACCTTACAAGGTTGGCGATTACATTAGTACCCAGGGTTATAGCGGAACAGTAAAAGAGATCCAGATCTTTACCACAATCCTTACTACGCCAGATAACCAGACTATTATAATCACTAATTCACCGATTGCAACAAGCTCTCTTACCAATTATTCTACGCAGGCAACACGAAGGGTGGATTTTACTTTCGGTATAGGTTATAGTGATAATATAGATAAAGCAAAGGACGTTATCAGGAAAATAATCGAAGAGGATGAAAGAATACTGAAGGATCCCGAACCGTTGATAAAAGTATCGGGACTGGGGGAGAGCTCCGTTGATATCGCAACAAGAGTCTGGGTAAATTCGGGAGATTACTGGACTGTATTCTTTGACACGAACGAAAAAGTAAAAAAAACGTTTGACAATGAGAATATCAGTATTCCTTTCCCGCAAAGGGATGTTCATATATATAATCACGACGAACGGCAAACGGCAAACGACTAAGGGAATCAAAGAGAAAAAATACAAAAGCAAAGAGAATGAAAAAATTATTGATAGCATTAACAGGCTTAATATTTTCGTTTTACACAGTAGCTCAGGATACTGCTACAGTGGATAACCCATGGAAATATAATGGTATGGCGAGTTTGAGCTTTGCCCAGATAAGTCTTACCAACTGGGCCAGTGGAGGCGAAAGTTCATATGCGGTTAACGGGCTTTCAACTTTCAACCTTAATTATAATAAAAACAATAATTCATGGGCTAATTCCTTAGACATCGGGTACGGTATTCAAAAAACCGGAGAAAAGGATCCTGTAAAAACAGATGACCACCTGGATATATTATCAAAATACGGGAAAAAAACAGCCGGAAACTGGTTTATCAGCGGAATATTTAATTTCAAAACACAGTTTACAGAAGGCTATAAACAGACAGAGACAGGCAGGGTAGTAATCTCTGATTTTCTTTCTCCAGGGTATCTGTTGTTGTCGGCAGGAATGGAATATAAAAAAGACGAAAAATATTTCTTATCGTTATCTCCTGTCAGCGGCAAGGTTACTATTGTGACAAATGACAGTCTGTCCAATGCAGGCAGCTTTGGGGTGGACCCCGGTAAAAACATAAGGTCGGAATTCGGAGGCTCAGTTACCATGGGACTTAACATGGATATAATGGAAAATGTCAACCTGTCATCTACTCTTGAGCTATTCTCAAACTATATTGATAACCCTCAGAATATTGATATAAGCTGGAAGACTCTGCTTGCAATGAAGATTAACAAGTACCTGTCTGCCACTATCAGTGCCCATCTTATTTATGATGATGATATTGCCTGGGTTGATACTGACGGCACCACAGGAGGACCAAGAGCTCAGTTCAAGGAAATGCTGGGAATAGGTTTGTCATATAAGTTCTGAGAGCATTAGAATAAAAGGTTTGAGAGTTTGAAGTTTTTAGGATCTGAGGAAACAGAATATGCTTTCTTATCCTGTTGGAATAATAACTGTAATAGGCATATGGATCTGAAAGACAAAATCTTTATTAAATCTTTATACCTATGATTTAAATCTTTATGATGTTTTTATAAAAAGCTCACTTCTTTTGACCATTCAATTTGTCTGTCAGGCATATCTGACCTAATAAGGTTATTGTTGTATTATGAAAGACACACAGAATGGCAGGAATACTAAATATTAACCTTATCCTGAAGGTAATAAGCCTGAATATGTTTATTACTGCGATTGCCCTTCTTATATGTATTCCGGTTGGGATATATTATAATGAAAGTACAATGGCTTTTATTGTGTCATCAGTAATCGCTATGGTTCTTGGCCTGATAATATTATTTTTTTCAGGGAAAAGGGAAAGCGGATATAATCTTCACGTCAAAGACACTTTTATAACAGTAACAGTATCATGGCTGACAATAAGCCTTACAGGCTCTCTCCCATATCTTCTGTCAGGGGCTATTCCTTCATTTTCCGATGCTTTTTTCGAATCAGTTTCAGGATTTACCACCACCGGTTCTTCAATACTGACGGATATAGAATCGCTTCCCATGTCCGTATTATTCTGGCGCAGCTTAACACACTGGATCGGGGGTATTGGTATTATCGTTCTGGTTATCCTTATAATGCCTAAATTCAGGATAGGCGGTTATCATCTTTTCACACTCGAATCATCCCTGCAGGAAAGGATAGCTCCTAATGTTAAAAAAATAGGGCAGCAATTACTTATTATATATATTTTTTTAACGGTAACGGAAATAATACTTCTGCATTTAGGGAATATGAGCATTTTTGAAAGTGTCTGCCACGCTTTCGGGACTGTTGCAACCGGAGGGTTCTCTCCACGTAATACAAGTATTGGAGGATATTCACATTATATTCAGTATGTCATTATGGTTTTCATGATGCTTGGCGGTGCCAATTTTGTAATTCATTATTATATACTGAGAAGAGAGTTTAGAAAAATAAAGAGAAATGAAGAGCTGAAATTTTATCTTCTTGTCATCTTTATTATAGGATCGGTCATTACAGCGGGCCTGCATTTCAAAATGGGCAAACCAGTAGAAGAATCCTTCAGGGAAAGTTTTTTCCAGGTAATATCTATTCTGACTTGCACGGGCTTCTCAACTGCAGATTATCTAAAATGGCCTGTATATCTGTGGGTGATATTGTTTCTTTCCATGTTTATAGGGGGCAGTACCGGATCGACAGCAGGAGGAATTAAAATGGCAAGGCATCTTATAGTACTGAAAAACATAAAGGCCACTCTCAGAAGGATAATGCATCCAAATGCTGTAATACCTGTGAAGCTTAATATGAATACGATCAATGACAAGATGAACAGTAATATTTTATCCTTCGTAACTGTATATCTGATGATATTTGTAGCAGGCACTTTGCTGATTACTTTTATGGGTGTCGATATTAGTACTTCGGGAGGGTCCGTAGCAACCTGTATGGCTGGTATTGGTCCGGGGATTGGTACCGTAGGGCCTTCAGCCAACTTTGCCCATCTGCCTGTAGCAGCAAAGTTACTGCTCTCGGCTCTAATGATTTTCGGAAGGCTAGAAATATATCCGGTACTGGTACTCTTCAGCAGGGATTTCTGGAGGTCCTGAAAATACGGAAATGCATGAAGGATAAAGAATTATTACATTTGTATCTTTATCTGTTATTTTCTGACTGGTTTTTCTATTGCGTTGCAATATTACCATTTAAGACAAACGACAAACGGTTTATATGAAACTTCATTTTAAGAACGCATTCAGGTCAAAAATAAAATCATATTTCCTGTCGGTTATAGCAATAGGAGCTACGGCATTGTTGTTCAAACCACTGGCAACATCCGAGAATTATCATGTAGTATCTTTCATCCTGCTCTTTGTTGTTTCCATACTATCCACCTTCCAGGGAATAGGGCCTGTTCTTCTGGCAGCCACCTTAAGTGCCCTGGTGTGGAATTTCTTCTTCATACCGCCTCACCATACCTTCAATATTGAAAAAACAGAAGATATCCTGATCTTCAGCCTGTTCTTCATTATTGCTTTTATTAACGGAGTATTGACTACCAGGGTGAGAAGGCAGGAAAAGCTTACAAGGGAAAGAGAAAAGAGAACAAATGCCTTATTTCAGCTTACCAGGGAATTATCAAAAGCCAGCGGTCTTGATGAAGTATTGAGGGCCGCCTCATCGGGAGTCAGGAAAAGCTTCAGGATGCAGCCTGTATTTTTTCTGCAGGATGGTGATAATAAGCTTAACCATAATGCCTGGGCTGACAAAGAAGCAGAAGCTGTAAGTGCTAACAGGGATATTGCCGTATGGGCTTTTAATAACTCAAGTATAGCAGGTTCGAATACCGGCAACTATCCGTCGGAAAGATTAACATATTACCCTATGGCCGGAACAAAACTGAATCCGGGTATAATTGCTGTAAGACAGGATCAGCCCTTCATTAATGAACAAAAATCATACTGGGATACTTTTCTCGCGCAGATATCAAATGCACTTGAAAGGGAATTCCTGGGGGAACTGGCACAAAAGGTAAGGTTCCTTGATGAGTCCGACAGATTATATAAAACACTGTTCAATTCCATTTCACATGAACTAAGGATACCGGTAGCTACAATTATGGGAGCTTCCGACTCTATCCTCAACTCCCCGGATCAGGGGACAATACAATCAGCGCTGTGTCGTGAGATATTTACTGCTTCATTACGGCTTAACAGGTTGATAGAAAACCTCCTGAACATGTCGCGGCTGGAAAGCGGGCATATATCGGTAAGGATGGACTGGTGTGATGTCAACGACCTGATAAATAAAGTAACGGAAGACCTGAAGGATGACCTGGAGATGTTCAGCTTCGAGGTATTCATAAGTGACCAGATGCCGCTCATAATGATAGATTTCGGATTAATGGAGCAGGTGCTGTATAATCTCCTGCTAAATTCGACACAATACGCTCCTGAGTCTACAGAAATAAAGCTTGACATTTATTACCGGGAAAATAAAGCTGTTTTCGAAATATCGGATAAAGGTCCCGGATTCCCCGAAGAACAGCTTACAAATGTATTCAGGAAGTTTTTCAGGGTAAAAAGAAGCAAGACCGGGGGACTGGGTCTGGGCCTGTCTATAGTAAAAGGCTTTACAGAGGCCCATAACGGAACCATATCCGTAGAAAATAATAGCGAAGGAGGAGCAAAGTTCAGGATTGAAATCCCATCCGAAGAACCGGATATTAACTACCTGTAACACTGAAAAAATGGAAAATACGGAAAGTATATTGATAGTCGATGATGAACTGCAGATCCGAAGACTGCTTGAAATAACTCTTTCGGCAAACGGATATAAGATATTTCAATCGGTAACAGGGAAAGATGCTATGACAGATGCGGCACTACATCATCCTGCCCTGATCATTCTTGACCTCGGATTACCTGATGCTGATGGACAGGAAGTACTTGTCAAACTCAGAGAATGGTACTATAAACCAATAATAATACTGTCTGTACGCAACTCTGAAGAAGATATAATCAAAGCGCTTGACAACGGGGCAAATGATTATCTTACAAAACCTTTCAGGAGTGGCGAGTTGCTTGCGAGAATAAGGGCAGCCTTAAGGTCGGCCGATGAAAAAAGCGATGATGCAATACTTGAATTCGGGAACCTGAGTATCGACATGACAAAACACATGGTAAAAAAAAATAATGAAACAGTAAAACTTACTGCCACCGAATTCTCATTATTGTACTTACTGGCCAAAAACCATGGCAGGGTACTCACACACCAGTATATTCTAAAAGAGGTATGGGGATTTAGCTACACTGAACAAACACAGTACCTCAGGGTATTCATAGCCCAGTTGAGAAAGAAAATTGAAGATAACCCGTCAAAACCGGCTTTGTTGTTAACTGAATCAGGCATCGGATATCGTTTTGCCTAGTAAAGCTATAACGAGGGCTCCGTGCTTAAAATAAAATAATACCGGTATACTATTCCCCGAATGATAAAAGCAGATTACGCTTAAAATTATGATATCCTGTTCTTAACAGGGGACTGTTTTTAAAAATTTCATTAAACTCCTCCTCTGTAATCTCCCTCCACTGTTGTATTGAAAAATTTAATATCTCAGGCAGGGGTGCAAACTCATCTATTTTTGTTACAGGCGCCTTCCTGTTCCAGGGGCATACTTCCTGGCATATATCACATCCGAAAACCCTTCCCTGTGTTTTACCATGATATATCTCCCCCATATCCCCTTTATGTTCTATGGTCAGATATGAAATACATTTATTCGAATCTATTGTCTTATCCTCATTAATTGCCCCTGTAGGACAGGCTTCAATACATCTACGGCAGTTACCGCAATAATCTTTTTCAAAAGGCATATCATAACCGGACTCAGCATCAATGACCAGTGCTCCCAGAAAAAAAAACGACCCGGTTTTTTTATTTATCAGCATACTGTTCCTGCCTATCCAGCCAAGTCCTGCCTCAACAGCCCAGGCCCTTTCAAGCACAGGTGCCGAATCCGAAAATGCACGACCGTTTGTGCCGGGACAACACTCTTTAATAAAATCCAGTAATTCATAGAGCCTGTCCCTTACCACCCTGTGATAATCATGTCCCAAAGCATATCTCGCGAAGACAGGCTGATTGTCAGAAGGTTCATACCGGTTATAATAATTCATCCCTGTAATAATAACAGAGCGGGCATTATCAACGAGCAATGCCGGATATGTCCTTTTATCAAGGTTCCTTTCCATATAGCCCATTTCTGCATTATATCCTTTATGCAGCCATCCGGCAATTTTCCCCCTGTGGTCATCCATTGTTCTTACTCTGGCTATACCACAGAAGTCAAATCCCAGTTCCGATGATTTGTCTTTTATTGCCTTGTTTAACCCACTGAAGGTCATATCAATATGCTTACAGGAAACCCAGTTCGAGCTTTGCCTCGTCGGTCATCATACTTTTATCCCACGGAGGATCAAATGTCAGTATAAGCTTACAGTCCTTAACTCCTTTGGTACCTGCGACCTTGTACTTAACTTCTTCTACTATCATATCTGCCATAGGACAATTGGGTGCAGTAAGCGTCATAGTAATATGTGCCACATTATCTGAATCCAGGTTTATATCATATACCAGTCCAAGGTCATAAATATTAACAGGTATCTCAGGATCGTAAATCGATTTAAGAACCGAGATGATCCGTGATTCGGTCTCCATATATTCCTTTCCTTCCATATCCGTATTATTATTTTTCCTGTTTTGCCTTTAATGCAATTGCATACAACCTGATCTGTTTAAGCATAGCAAGAAGCCCGTTCGATCTTGTTGGCGACAGGTTTTGTCTCAATCCTGTCTTATCAATAAAATACAGATCAGATCCTATTATCTCATCGGGCGTTCTCCCTGAAAGAACTCTTATCAGAAGGGCGGCTATCCCTTTTGTAATAATAGCATCGCTATCCGCACTGAAATATATTTTCCCATCTTTATATTCAGGATATAACCATACCCTTGACTGGCATCCATTTATCAGGTAATCGTTTTTTTTCAGATCAGCTGCAATAGCCGGCAGGTTTTTCCCCGCCTCTATCAACAGGTCGTACCTGTCCATCCAGTCGTCAAATAATGAAAATTCATCAACGATCTTATCCTGTTCCTGATCAATACCCGATTTTTTATCTGTCATAACATCATTGACTTAACTTTTTCAATGCCTTGAATCAATATATCAATTTCCTCTGTTGTATTATAAAAACACATTGATACCCTTATCGTCCCGTTTATTCCGAATCTCTCCATAACAGGCTGTGCGCAGTGTGACCCCGTTCTCACGGCAATCCCCATTTTATCAAGTATCATACCTGCATCATACTGGTGTATATTATCAATAAGGAAAGACACAATGGGTGCCTTACCGGCAATATCACCGAATAATTGTATTCCGTCTGCCTCTCTGAGTTTATTCCCGGAATAAGCCGTGAGTTCATCCTCATGTTTTACTATTTCATCTATTCCGATATTATCCAGATATTTCAATGCTTCTGCAAGGCCTATAGCTCCGACAAAGTTTGTTGTTCCCGCTTCAAATTTAAAAGGCAATACGTTATATGTTGTTTCTTCGAAAGTGACCTTATCCACCATATCGCCGCCTCCCTGATAGGGAGGAAGTTCATTCAGCATTTCGGATTTACCATATAGTACTCCTATACCTGTAGGGCCGTAAACCTTATGACCTGAAAATACATAGAAGTCACAACCGAGTTCTTTTACATCCACGTGACCGTGCTGTATTGCCTGTGCTCCGTCCACCAGTACTGGAACGCCATGACTGTGTGATTTCTCAATAATTTTCTTAACAGGCACCACAACACCAAGAGCATTGGAAACCTGTGTTATTGATACAATTTTCGTTTTTTCCGTAATAAGATCATCCAATTTGTCTGTTGCCAGTGATCCGTCGTCGTTTACCGGTATGACCTTCAGTCTGGCATTTTTTCTTTGACAAACCATCTGCCACGGCACAATATTGGCATGATGCTCGAGACCCGATATCAGAATTTCATCATCGCTATGCAGGTATCTTTCTCCGAAAGAAAATGCTATCAGGTTTATTGATGCAGTTGTCCCGGCAGTAAATATTACTTCTTCCTTTAAAGAAGCATTTATAAATGACCGTACTGTTTCCCTTGCCGCTTCATATTTTTCTGAAGAGAGATCGCTCAAAGCGTGAACCCCTCTGTGAATATTACTGTAATAACTGCTGTAAGCGTCTTTAACCGCTTCTATTACAACAGCTGGTTTCTGCGTTGTTGCCCCGTTATCAAAATATACGAGAGGTTTACCGTAAACCTTTGTTCCCAGTACCGGAAAATCAGACCTTATACTATTAATATCAAACACATCAGCTATTTATCACAATTAATCGTACATGTGGCACACCTGCTCAGCTCACCTCTCAGCCTCTGCAAAACAAGATCGTCGATCCTTTCCCGTAAGGCTTTACTCTTAATATTCTCTATTACTTCATGAGCAAATCCGAACATGAGCATAAGCCTGGCTTCGTTTTTTTCGATTCCTCTTGACCTCAGGTAGAACAATGCATCCTGGTCAAGCTGTCCAATCGTTGCACCATGACTGCATTTTACATCATCAGCGTATATTTCGAGCTGTGGTTTTGAATCCATCTTTGCATCATCGGTAAGAAGTATGCTGTTATTCTTCTGGTAAGCCAGTGTTTTCTGAGCTCCCTTATTCACCAGTATACGCCCGTTAAAGGAACCGGTGGCATAGTCGTCAAGAACACCTTTAAACAACTGGTTACTGGTACAATGCGGACTTGCATGATCAATGCTGACAAAATTGTCCACATGCTGCCACCGGTCGCAAAGGTACAGTCCAAATGCATTACATTCAGCTCCTTCTCCGCTAAGTCTGTGATATGTACTGTTGCGAACCAGTCCGCCATGCAGGGTAATATTATTCGAAACTGCACGGCTGTTACTCTCCTGATGAATAAAAGTATGCGTCAGCTTGGCTGCGTTATTATGTTCGTTCTGCACTCTCAATAAATCAAGACTGGCATTTTCTCCGACATATACTTCGGTAACCGCATTAGTCAGGAATTTTACAGGTGCCAGGGCATGGTCACATACTATCATCTGCAGATCGGCACCTTCTTCAATAAGTATCAGATTACGGTGCTGGACAAACATATCACCGTCTGAATGAACCAGGTTTATTATCTGGATAGGCTTTGGAAGAGATACTCCTTTTTTAACATACACAAAAACACCATCGGAAGCAAGAGCTGTGTTAAGAGGGATAAGTCCGTCCTTATTGTTGCGGGCATACTTACCGTAATGTTTGCTTATCAGATCAGGGTATTTCTCCGATGCTTCAGCCAGACTGCCCACCCATATACCTTCAGGCAGCCCCTTCATTGTTCCGTTATATTTGGGGGCAAACCCGTTCAGTAACACAAGATCATAGCTATCAAGCTCCGTAACTTCGCACTCAAAATCTTCTGCCGCCTTAAAATCAGCTGTTTCCGGAACAAAATAAGATTTATATCTGGCATTAAACCATGGCTCAAGGTTAGTATATTTATAAGCTTCATTTTTTCTGTCAGGTATTCCAAGTTCCGAGAACCGGCTCATGGCTTCCTGCCTGAAGCTGTTTATCAGGGCAGATGAATTCTTTCTTATCCTGCTGTTGTTTTCCCTGTAAAGGTCCGAGAACAGCTTTATTGTCTCTTCTCTCTTATTCATAGCTCACAACATCAACATCTTTCTTTATCCAGTCATATCCTTTTTTCTCCAGTTCAACTGCCAGTTCCTTACCGCCGGTCTTTACTATTCTCCCATCATATAGTACATGCACCACATCGGGTATTATGTATTCCAGCAATCTCTGGTAGTGCGTTATTACTATAGTGGCATTTTCAGGTGTTTTTAGTTTGTTAACGCCATTGGCTACTATCCTTAAAGCATCAATATCCAGTCCTGAATCGGTCTCGTCAAGTATCGACAGCTTTGGTTCAAGCATGGCCATCTGAAATATTTCGTTCCTCTTCTTTTCTCCACCTGAGAAACCCTCATTTACCGATCGGTTTGTAAGCCCGGACTCTATCTTCACCAGTTCCTTTTTCTCGCGCATCAGTTTGAGAAAATCGGATGAAGGCAAAGGTTCTTCACCCCTGTATTTCCTGTGCTCATTAACAGCTGTTCTCATAAAGTTGACCATGCTTACGCCGGGTATCTCTATCGGATACTGGAAGCCAAGGAAAATACCTTCTTTTGACCTGTCTTCGGGTGCCATCTCAAGGAGATCCCTGTCCAGATAGGTCACCTTCCCGCCTGTTATCTCACCAAATTCCTTCCCTGCAAGAACAGTAGCCAGAGTGCTCTTCCCTGATCCGTTAGGACCCATTATTGCATGTATCTCCCCTTTTTTAACATGCAGACTTATTCCTTTGAGTATTTCCTTACCTTCGATCTCTACCTTAAGGTTATCTATTTTTAACATACTTTACTTTTGTTTATATGTTTGGTTTATTCACCTTTTACAACTTATACCTGATATTACAATTTCTTTATCCGACAGAACCTTCCAGGCTTATCTGCAGTAATTTCTGTGCTTCAACGGCAAACTCCATCGGCAGCTTGTTCAGTACTTCCCTTGCATATCCGTTCACTATAAGCCCGACAGCATCTTCGGTACTTATACCCCTCTGATTACAGTAGAATATCTGGTCCTCTCCTATCTTTGAAGTGGTTGCCTCATGCTCAACGATACCGGTCTGATTATCCACTTCAACATAAGGGAAGGTATGTGCACCGCATTTATCACCGAGCAATAATGAGTCACATTGCGAAAAATTACGGGCGTCTGATGCATTTTTCAGTACTTTAACAAGTCCTCTGTAGCTATTCTGGCTTTCACCGGCAGAAATACCTTTGGACACAACAAGGCTCCTGGTATTTTTTCCAATATGTATCATTTTTGTGCCTGTATCTGCCTGCTGGTGATTATTGGTAACAGCCACCGAATAAAATTCACCGCTGGAATTATTACCCCTTAATATACAGGACGGATATTTCCATGTTATAGCCGAGCCTGTCTCAACCTGTGTCCATGATATCTTCGAATTATCTCCTCTGCACATGCCTCTCTTGGTAACGAAATTATAGATTCCTCCTTTACCATTTTTGTCGCCTGGATACCAGTTTTGCACCGTTGAATACTTCACCTCTGCATTTTTTTCAGCTATAATCTCAACTATAGCGGCATGAAGCTGGTTCTCGTCCCTCATAGGTGCAGTACAGCCCTCGAGATAACTTACATAACTATCATCTTCAGCTACTATAAGCGTTCTTTCAAACTGGCCGGTATTTGCTGCATTGATCCTGAAATAGGTCGACAATTCCATAGGGCACCTCACTCCCTTCGGTATATAGCAAAATGATCCGTCGCTGAATACAGCGCTGTTAAGTGCTGCAAAATAATTATCTGTATATGGCACGACTGTCCCCATATACTTCCTAACAAGATCGGGATGCTCAAGTACCGCTTCACTGAATGAACAGAAAATTATTCCCAGTTCCGCCAGGGTCTCTCTAAAAGTAGTTTTTACCGAAACACTATCCATCACAGCGTCAACAGCCACCCCTGTAAGCCGCTTTTGTTCTTCAAGAGGGATCCCGAGTTTATTAAAAGTATCCAGAAGTTCGGGATCCACCTCATTAAGACTGTTCAGTTTAGCCTTTTGCCGGGGAGCTGCATAGTAAATAATATCCTGGTAATTTATCTCCGGTATATTAAGATGCGCCCATTGAGGCATTTCCTTTTCCTTCCATGCCTTATAGGCCTTCAGCCTGAATTCCAGAAGCCATTCAGGCTCTTTCTTCTTTTCCGAAATAAGCTTGATTATATCCTCATTAAGACCTTTAGGAATAGTCTCTGTTTCAATATCAGTATAAAATCCGTATTTATATTCTCCTGATGTTACTTCGTTTAATATCTTGTCCTGTTCGTTTTCCATCTCATCTGTCCGAATTTATTAAGACCTTTTCATATGCCTAACAGCTATCTTCCTTGTATTGTTTCACTAACTGTATTTAATCCAAATAAACCATCAGGCAAAAATACAAATTTTTAAATAGCTGTTGAAAAAAAGGAAGAATTGGTTTGAAAAACGACGAAAGACGAACGGCAGAAGGTAGTAGGTGGAAGGCAGTAGGAAAAAGTCGGTCCTCGAATCGAAGATTCGGGACAGTCTTCAATCCACAGTCCGCAATGTTAATTGGTATATTAGTTAATTTGTAGAGCTATAAGCTATTTTCCTAATCCCTATTCCCCAGTCCCTAATCCCTTCTATTTACTATCATTCCATTAATCCGGTATTCCGGTTTTTCATTATTCCCTATATTTATAGCCTCAAACCTATCATATTCATATGAAAATTCTTGGTAATATCATCTGGCTGTTATTCGGAGGCATTATAATCTCAATTGAGTATTTTATCGCGAGTATTGCCCTTATGGTGACAATAATAGGCATTCCCTTTGCTATACAAACAATGAAGCTGGGTTTATTTGCCCTGTGGCCTTTTGGAGGAGACATAAGAACCGATGTAAGGTCTTCAGGATGCCTGTATATACTAATGAATATACTATGGCTGCTATTGGGCGGCCTGGTAATTGCCCTGTCTCACGTCCTGATCGGATTGTTGCTGTGCATCACGGTTATAGGTATACCCTTCGGTATGCAGCATTTCAAGCTGGCAGGAATAGCGCTATCTCCTTTTGGAAGGGATATTGTGAGGTGACAGAAGTGGATCAGTCCGGGATTGTGACACAATATCCACTGCATAATGATAACAAAGACAAACGGCAAACCGTTACCTTTCGTCACCATAATTATGCCATTCATCAATCTAAAGGACAGATAAAGGGCTAAAGCATTGAAAATATTTCATTTAATTTGTATATTGTCCCTGACATTAACCGGCCGATGAAAACCTATAAACTAATATTGTTGCTCACCTTATTAGTCTGTATCCGGGCTTTCCCCCAACAAGGAATATCGATAAGCAAACCTGATCTTTCATACCACAATGATACTCTCGTTATCATCTTTGATATAAAAGGCTGCAGCCAGGATGACCTCTTTTCCGTCATCCCCCTCATATCGTCTCAGGGTGAAGATCAGATAAAGATGTCCGGCCTCAGCGGCGACCTTGGGGATAACATTAAATGCGGTAAAGACAAAAAGATCATATGGAGTCTGGCAGCTGACGGATTCATGATAAACGGAGATATTGAAGTGCAGATTTCTGCCCAACAGGTTATAATAGAAGCCCGCGAATACAAGGAAGATGAAACACTAAAAAAAGAAATCACGGTCAAAGACAGGGAGGACATTACGGATCCTGGAAACCGTGCAGAAAAAGCAGAAAATACAAAAACTCCCGGTGAAACAGCAAATCTTTCTCCTGCCGGTTATTCAAGGGGCAACATTATTGCCTCGTCGATGATCTTCCCTGGCCTGGGACAAAAGAAGGCAATCAGAAAAGGCAGTCCGCTTATATTGGGTATAATAGGCTACGGAGGGCTGGCCTCTGCCGGTTATTTTATATATAACTATAATAAAAAGTATAATCAGTATCTTGAATCTAATGAAAGAACATTGAGTGATCAGCTCTTCATGGATTCTGAAAAATCGTATAATACGGCCCGTTATTTAATATTCGGAACAGCTGGCATATGGACAGTCAACATGATCTGGTCTGCCCTGGTGCCTGCTTCCGGCAAAAAAGATTTTAACGCGGGCATGACAATGAATAACATGAACGGGATTGAATTATATGCGAAATGGACATTTTAAAATTAATCCGTTATGAAAAACGCAAAATCTGGCTTAATCATCTGTGCATTATTGCTGTTCTGCCATACAGTTGCCTTTACTCAGATCAAAAGTAAGAAAGCAACCATACATATTAATAACATACCGGAAAAGGAACCTGAGCTGATCCTTCATCAGCCCCAACTGGATCCCACAAGAGTATTTGTCACTCCGGAGTCTTCATTTGACCTTGCAGGAGAAATTGAAAACTTCAGCGACAAAATGCAGATTAATATTAATAACCTCCCGGTAAAAAACATGGAAGGTAATTTCTTCTGGCAAAACAAGGTAGTACTTTACGCCGGGTCTAACAGTCTTAATATAGATATAGTGAGAGACGGACAGGTTCTTAAAAGATATCACTATAATATTTACTATACGGCACCTGTTACAAACCTGGCAGATAAATCCCTTGATCCCGGTGATTATTATGCCCTGATAATTGGAATAAACAGTTACCCGGCGATGGGTGAAGACCTCGAAAACGCCATCAGTGATGCCAGGGCAGTATACGATGTGCTTGCAGAAAAGTATACTTTTGACAAAAAAAACATGACCCTCCTTCTAAATCCCAAAAGGGAAGATCTGTATATAGCTTTTGACAAGCTGTCATCCGGACTGACCGAACAGGACAACCTCCTTATCTTCTATGCAGGGCATGGGCTCTGGGAAGAAGGTACCGGTCTGGGATACTGGCTTCCTTCAGATGCAAGAAGGGAAAACAGGGCAGCATGGTTCCCCAACAGCTCACTGGTCGATTACCTTAAAGCAATAAAAGCAAAACATACATTACTTATTTCAGATGCTTGTTTTGCAGGATCCATATTCAAAACACGGAGTGTATTCAATGAAGTGTCGGAAGGAATAGAAGAACTGTACCGCCTGCCCAGCCGTAAAGCCATTACCAGCGGAACACTATCTGAAGTCCCTGATGAAAGCGTATTTATCGAATACCTGATCGACAGGCTCAGAAACAATACCAACAGGTATCTGCCATCCGAAAGCCTCTACAGCAGGATAAGGGTAGCTGTGGAAAATAATAGTCCGGCTGTGCCGAGAACCGGAGTTATACAGGGTGTTGGGGACGAAGGAGGCGATTTTGTTTTCATCTTAAAAGAAGACTAAATAATATGAAAGTATCTCTGTCTCGCGTGCTGGCCGGCCTGTCAGTAATATTTATGACTTTTATTTTAAGTGATTGTAAGAAACCGGAAAGAATCATAAAAATAATCACACTTGATGTACCGGCCAGCGATATATCATATAAACAGATAAATATCAGTGGCGAGATCATAGATACAGGATCAGGATCGATAAGTGATCACGGTATACTTATAAAAAAATCGAACCAGTCAGATTCAGATTACCAGGAATTGTCTCTGGGATCCGCAAATAATGAAGGTGTCTTTACGGCTGTCCTCAGCAATCCTGAAAATAATACCGAATATACATACAGGGCATTTGCCAAACACGAAAATTCAGTAGTATCCGGTGAAGCCAAATCATTCACGACTCTCGCGGCAACGGCTCCTTCACTATCAACAATAGTAGCTACGAATATTACCCAAACCACCGCTGTTCCGGGAGGAACAATAACCGGTACGGGGGGGTCTGAGATCGCCGATTACGGAATTTGCTGGAACAAAACAGGAAGTCCGACCCTTGCTGATTCATCAAGATCAGACGGGACTACAGGATCTGATACTTATTCAACAATAATAGACAACCTTGAACCCGCAACACAGTATTACTACAGATCCTATGCTACCAATTCTATTGGTACCGGTTACGGAGATGTGCTTTCTTTCTCAACTCTGGCTGAACCTGCCACAGGAACATTTACAGATACAAGAGACGGTAAAACATACGGCTGGGTGCAGATCGGTTATCAGAAATGGATGTCGGAAAACCTGGCCTACCTTCCATTAGTAAATCCGGGTTCAGACGGATCGGACGATTATCCGAAATACTATGTATTTGATCACAATTCAGATATCCTTGATAATGCGATGGATGCTTATAACTATCTGACTTACGGTACACTATATAACTGGACTGCAGCAATGAACGGTTCAGTAAGCAATAATGATAATCCCGGGGCGATACAGGGAGTTTGTCCCGACGGATGGTATTTACCAAGTGACAGCGAATGGATGCAACTTGAAATCTACCTTGGCATGGATCAGGACACTGAAGTTCAACTCCTAAACAACAGGGGTAATATCGGGGGCAAGCTCAAGGAAGAAGGGACAGAATACTGGCATGACGACAATACAGGAGCCACAAACATAACAAGATTTAACGGAAGACCCGGTGGCTATAACAGTTCAGGGCAGGAATTTAATTCATTGGGCGAACTCGGGGCATGGTGGACCAGCACCAGTGAAACAGCCGGTCAAAACTACAGCCGGCATCTTCATTATAACAATACGAGCATCGGAAGAGTATTGTCCAATTCCGATATCGGATATTCGGTAAGATGCGTTGAAGGCCAGGGAATCCATAAATGTGATATTGTAACCATAAATGTTGATGATTTTAGCCAGACAACTGCCATAGTTGGTGGAATAATAATGGATAACGGATATGACAATAGTCCTGAAACAGGAATATACTGGGGTACAGACCCTGATCCTTTATCAAATGGCACTCAGCTTATTATTTCAAATACTGGTTCCGGATCGTTCACAACCATATTGAATGGTCTAAGAGCGGGAGTTACTTATTACTATATAGCTTACGGAACCAACATAGCCGGAACCAGTTATGGATCAGTTGAATCCTTTCTCACCCCGGAACTCATTACCGGGACATTTACAGATACTCGTGATGGCACTGAATATGGCTGGGTAGAGATAGGACAAAAGAAATGGATGTCAGAAAATCTTGCCTATCTTCCTGAAGTAAGCCCGTCAAATGTCGGTGATGCTTTCAATCCCTTATACTATGTGTATAATTATCAGGGAACTAATGTTTCTGAAGCAAAAGCAAGTACTAATTTTATAGTCTATGGCGCTCTTTATAACTGGGTGGCAGCAATGGATAGTGCCCTGAGCAATGATGAAAATCCGGGTGCCATACAGGGAGTATGTCCTGACGGATGGCATTTACCCAGCGACAGCGAGTGGAAAACACTTGAGATTGAACTTGGAATGTCTGCTGATGACGCAAATCTTAGCGGCCAGAGAGGAAGTATTGGAGGTTCACTCAAGCAAGCTGGTTTAGAATACTGGAGCAGTCCAAATACCGGAGCTGATAATTCCAGTGGTTTCACTGCCTTACCGGCCGGACAAAGGAAATTTGATGATGTATTCGGTGGCATTTCCTACGAAGCTCACTGGTGGACAAGTACTCAACAGGATGTATTCAATTCATATTCAAGAGTAGTTGATTATGCCTTTACAAGCGTTTACAGGACATATCCTAACATACAATCAGGCTTATCAGTTCGTTGCGTGGAAGGGCAGGGAGTAAAACTCCCCACAGTTACAACTGAGCCGGCAACTAATATTACATCCGGTTCAGCCGATCTTAACCTGATCCTGCATGACGATGGCAACGAACAAACTGATTTTGGCTTTTACCTTGGAACAGATAATGATCCTGCAACAAACGGAACAAACTATAGCGCAGGAAATGGTTACAGTAGTGCAAGTCCTGTTTCCACAAATGTAAACGGGTTACTGGAGAATACCATATATTACGCAGTAGCTTACGCAACAAATACGGCAGGCACCTCTTACGGGGATGTTATAAGCTTTACTACCCTTGTGCATATTGAACCCTGCCCTGAACAAACTACGGTAGATGATTATGAAGGAAACACCTACACCACGGTTTTAGTAGGGGGTCAGTGCTGGTTAGGGAATAACTTAAAGTCGAAATACTATTCCGACGGCTCATCTCTGAGTGACGGATCCGGGCTGGCAGATATTGCCGGAGATAATACCGGCAAGTACTATTTCTTCTATAATGATGACGAAGCAAGCTATGGAGACAGTTATGGTGCACTCTACACCTGGGCCGCTGCTATGAACGGAATGACATCTGCAGATGCAGGTATGAATGGAATTCAGGGAGTTTGTCCGACCGGCTGGCACCTGCCGGATGACGATGAATGGAAAACACTTGAAACCTATCTTGGGATGGGTGCCGGCGACCTGGATGCAACAGGATGGAGAGGGACGGATCAGGGAGGCAAATTAAAGGAGACAGGTACAGATTACTGGAGTGATCCCAATAACGGAGCTACCAATGAAAGCGGATTTTCAGCCAGGGGAGCAGGATACAGGGGTAGTATTTCAGGATATTTCGGGTACTTTAATCAATACGCTGACTGGTGGACAGCTACAGAATACAGCAGCTCCGAAGCGTATTACAGGAGTGTTCACAATACTGAAACCCGGATATACCGTTTGCAATATCCTATGCATAATGGTTTTTCAATAAGGTGTGTTAAAAATGAATATGCCACTGTAATAACAGATAATATAACATCCATATCAGGAACCACCGCTACTTCAGGAGGGAATGTCGTTGATGCCGGACGAGGGACTGTGACAGCAAGAGGAGTCTGCTGGAATACAGGAGGAAATCCAACGATAAGTGATCCTCATACAACTGACGGATCCGGAACAGGTACTTTTACGTCTTCTCTAACGAACCTTTCTTATAATACTGTTTACTACGTAAAAGCATATGCCACAACTGAGAATGGTACAGTATATGGAAATGAACAAGATTTTTCTACCCCGGAGGCCGCTTTACCAACTCTATCAACATCAGCTAATGTAAATAATATTACAAATGAATCTGCAGAAGCCGGAGGGGAACTTCTTGATGCAGGGAACGGGACTATTACAGAGATGGGACTATGCTGGAGCACCAGTACAAATCCAACAGAATCCGATTTTAATGAAACTGCCGTCAGCAATCCCTTTACATTATCATTAACAGGCCTGTCACCCGGAACAACGTATTATGTAAGAGCATATGCTTCAAACGAAGCAGGCACAGGTTATGGTGAAGAGATAAGCTTTGTGACGGATATGGTGGATGCTGACGATAACTCTTATGATATTATCCGGATAGGCGATCAGTGGTGGACAGACAGAAACCTGTCAACTACAAAATATAACGACGGAACCGATATTCCTCTCGCTGAAGGTGATTTCGAATGGACAAATCTCAACGGTCCCGGATATTGCTGGTATGCCAATAATATAACCTATAAAAACTCTTACGGTGCACTATATACATGGTATACTATTAATACAGGTAAAATATGCCCTGACGGATGGCATGTCCCGACAAGGTCAGAATGGACGACACTGATAAATTTTGCCGGTGGAGCAAGCGTTGCCGGCGGAAAACTGAAAGAAACAGGACTGACTCACTGGGACAATCCGAACACAGGAGCAACAGACGAATACGGTTTTACCGGACTGCCGGGAGGACACAGATCAGTCAGCGGCGGTAATTTCAGTCATCTCAACAGCTATGGATTCTGGTGGTGCTCAGATGAAGCTGATGTAAACAATACCTATGATATATGGCTGATATACGACTCATCAGGCACCTCGCAGTATTCAAGGGAAAAAGGAACGGGGAACTCTGTAAGATGCATAAAAGACTGAACTAAACCCCACATTTTCAGGTTTCAGTGTTATATCATATTTTTTAACTACATTGGTATACAGGAACAGATAACCTTTATAATATGAGAACTATTGTACTTATTTCAACAATTGTATTTACTTACAGTATTTTACAGGCACAGGACTATACAGACCTTAACAGCAGGATTACTGATGTTACTGTATTCCCCGACAGAGCACAGATAAAAATGGAAGCGGATATTAACATCCCTCAGGGAAAATCTTTGCTTAGGATACCGGGACTTTCACCATATACCGATCCGTCCAGCATAAGAGTAAAAGGAGAAGGAGATTTTATGATCCTGTCGGTAAACTGCAGACAGAATTATCTTGAGAATACCGGTGAAAATGAATATCAAAAACAACTCAGGGAAAGGATAGAAGAACTGAAGCTAAAGATCGAGGATGAAAAAACCGATATGGAGATATTGAAGGAAAAGGAGGCATTCCTTACTGCAAACAGGGTTATAGGCGGGAAAAATGAAAATCTTTCAGCCCAGGAACTGGCCGGAATAACAGAAGTATACTCATCATCTATTGAATCAATACGAAAGAAAAACCTGTCAAAATCAAGGCTGATAAGGAAGTACGAAGAGGAGAAAAGCAAACTGGAGAATCAACTTAACGGAACATTGAGATCGTCACGTCTGCCTGAGTACGAGGTTATTATTTCAACATCGGCCGACAAACAGTCAGGAGCAAAATTATCGCTTGATTACACAGCAGGAAACGCGGGCTGGTATCCTTCATATGATATAAGGGTTGACGATATCCGTGATGACGTACAAATTTTCTATAAGGCAAATGTATGGCAAAATACCGGTATTGACTGGCTAAACACGACTCTGAGCTTTTCCGATGCCAGCCCCTCGGAGTCAGGCACTGTTCCCGGGCTTTATCCGTATTACCTTAACTTTTATGTGCCTGTGAAGCTTGAAAGTTATAAATCCAGACGGTCAGCAGCACAACCCAAAATGATGGAAGTAATGGAAGTAGCGGTATCAGATGATTATGAATACTCTGAAGAAGAACCTGAAGCGCCGGTACCGCCTGTAAGCGTAATTACGCATAGCAAGGGGTTTTCATTCAGGCTTGAAATCCCCCAGAATGTATATTCTGACGGCAAGAATGTCATAACTGAACTGCAGCGTTTATCAGTAAAAGCCAATTATAAGTATATTACCGTACCTAAACTCAGGGAAGCCGCATTTCTTACTGCAGACATACCTGACTGGGAATCACTTAACCTGCTCAACGGGGAAGCAAATATATATTTTGGGAACAGTTTTACAGGGACAAGCAGCATAAATACCGGACAGATATCCGACACCCTCAACATCTCACTGGGAACAGATAATGGCATTAGTGTTGACAGGGAGAGCCTGAAGGAATACACATCGACGCGTCTTATCGGAGCCAACAGGATTGACACCCGGTCATACAGGATAAGAATAAGGAATAATAAAACAATGCCCGTAAGTATAGTTATATATGATCAGATCCCTGTGTCACAAAATAAGGATATTGAAGTGGATGCAACAGAGTTATCAGGAGGTTCACTCAAATCATTCACCGGGGAAGTAAAATGGCAGACCGAAATACCTGCCGGAGAGGAGAAGGAATACATACTTACTTATACTGTAAAATACCCGAAGAATGAAAAGGTCATTCTGGAATGATGGGCATCATTCATCACTCCATCCCTGTGCTTTCAGTTCAGCCAGGCTGCCGTCATGCAGCACCAGGCTGTTGCCTTCTTCCTTTGGAACGAGATGACCAATTATACTTACTCCCTCTATCTGTCTGATTTTTTCATGCTCTTTTACAGGGCAGGTAAAAATAAACTCAAAATCGTCACCGCCGTTCAAAGCAGCTATAACAGGCTCGAACATAAGCTCCCTTCCTGCTTCTGCTGTCTCATGGTCAACAGGTAGTCTGTCGTGATATATCCTGCAGCCTAATTCTGCTTCCTTTGATATATGCATAATTTCAGAGGCAAGTCCGTCCCTGACAATCCGCATTTTACCGGGGTCAATGTTATTTTCCTTAATCTTATTCAAAACATTAAGCTTCAGTTCAGGTTTCAACTGACGTCTTATAACATATTCAAACCCTTCCAGTTTCGGACTGACACCGGTGTCTTCGAATATCTTTCTTTCGCGTTCCAGAAGCTGCAGTCCGAGGTATGCAGCCCCCAGGTCACCGGTAACACAGATCAGGTCTGTCTCAGCAGGCTTATTCTTTACCTTATTGCCAGCAACACTTCCAAGTGTAGCAACGCTTATTGACAAACCGGTTAGTGAACTGCTGATGTCAAACGAGAATATCTTTAATGAATAATGTTCACAGGCAAGACTGATTCCTTCAATCAGTGTTTCTATATCTCCTTTGCTTAACTTTGCACTTATTCCCAGGCTGACAGATATATTTACAGGGTTTGTACCGCTGCAATACACATCGGCAATAGAGCTTATAACCGACTTATAACCAAGATGTTTAAGCGGGAAGTACACCAGGTTAAAGTGTATACCCTCCAGATACAGGGTATTTGTAAGCAGGTTATCCCCGACACTGCTATCAAAAACACTGCTGTATTTATTGTATATTTCCTCCAGGAGTAAATATTTGGCAAATCCGTGCTTACCTGACTTTTCCTCTATAGCCATAGTAAATGAGTTTAGGGCCGGGATGACGGTTATTTGATAGCCGACTTAAGTATCCCTCTTTTTGAGCCGGTAATAAAATCAATAATATAATTGAGTTCCTCAGTAGGTTTAAAATTCTCTCTGATAAATTCGACTGCCTGGCTGACATTCCTCCCGGATAAATATATAATTTTATATATATCTTCTATTTCATCGATTATATCCTGTGAAAATCCCCTTCTTTTAAGACCTATCTTATTAATACCTGCAAATCCCACAGGATCACTATTTATTATAGCATAGGGAGGTATATCCTTTTTAAACATTGCTCCTCCGCTAATCATTGCGTGAGCACCTACCCTTGAGAACTGGTGAGCCGCAGATCCTCCGCCCATTATTGCATAGTCATCGATATGCACCTCTCCTCCCAGCATTACATTGTTAACCAGTATGCAGTTATTGCCTAAAATGCAATCATGGGCAATATGGGCATTTGCCATAATCAGACAGTTATTGCCCATTACCGTTTTTCCAAGTGCTGCAGTACCTCTGTTTATTGTTGCTCCTTCCCTGAACGTACAATTATTACCAATTTCTGCCGTTGTTTTTTCACCTGCAAATTTCATATCCTGCGGTATGGCAGATATAACAGCACCGGGAAATACTTTACAGTTGCTTCCCATACGTGCGCCATCAAGCAATGTAGCATGAGGGCCTATCCAACTACCATCTCCTATAACGACATCTGCAGCAATATAAGCGAAAGGTTCAACTGTAATATTTTTTCCCAGCCTGGCTTCAGGGTGTATATATGCCTGTTTTGAAATCATTTTATTTGTTTTTTTCTATCAGAGCAGTTAAATCTCCTTCTGCTACTATTGTGTTTGCCACATAAATCTGGCCGTACATCTGCACTATACCCCTGCGCGGGGGCTCAGGCATTTCACATTTAATTATCAGAGTGTCACCGGGAACAACTTTATGTTTGAACTTAACCTTATCCAACTTAAGAAAATATGTTGAATAGCGCCCGGGGTCCTCCACGTCACCAAGCACCAGCATGCCTCCTACCTGAGCCATAGTCTCTACCAGCAACACTCCCGGCATTACAGGTTCGCCCGGGAAGTGGCCATGAAAGAAATGCTCATTGAATGTAATATTCTTAATACCAATGACTGATGTACTATCTTTGTATATCACCTTATCAACAAGCAGGAAAGGATAACGGTGAGGTAATCTTTGTTTTACCTCATTAATATCAAAAACCGGTTTTGCAGAGGGATCATAAACCGGGATATCTTTCCTTGAAGCTGCTTTATTAATTTCCTGCCTTACCAGTCTGGCCAGATTTGTATTGGCCAGATGACCCGGTCTTGTTGCAACGATCTTACCCTTGATATGCTGCCCGACCAAAGCCATATCCCCAAGCAGATCGAGAAGTTTATGACGTGCCGGTTCATTGGGGTATCTGAGAGCTGTATTATTCAGTATACCTTCCTTATGGGCTGTCATATTGGGTTTATCAAATAGCCGGGCTATACGGTCGATTTCTGATTGCGGCACTTCCCTTTCAAGTATAACTATTGCATTATCGAGATCGCCTCCTTTTATTCTGCCCGCCTTGAAAAGAGGCTCCAGCTCATGGAAAAAAACGAATGTACGGCTACCGGAAATCTCTTTTTCAAAGTCATCCTTCCTGTCCAGTACAGCATACTGGTTACCGAGTATCTTTGAATTATAATCTATCAGAACATTAATACTGAGATGATCATCAGGATATATGATCAGGTCCACTCCATGTTCCTCATCCGAATAAGTTATTTTTTCCTTCACCTCAAAATACTTCCTGAGCGAATTCTGTTCGACAATACCCGCCTTTTTGATCGCTTCAACGAACTTCATGGCGCTACCCCCCATTATGGGCGCTTCAGGGCCGTCTATCTCAACAAGTATATTGTCAAGATTCATACCGTAAAAAGAGGCAAGCACGTGTTCAATGGTTGCTACCGATATTCCGTTTTCTTCCAGGGTGGTTCCCCGTGTTGTATCAGTCACATTTTCCGCTATCGCATCAATAACCGGCTTATCAGGTATGTCAACCCTGCAGAATTTGAATCCATGATCCACAGGAGCAGGTTTGAAAGTGATGTTTACATCAATACCCGTATGTAACCCTTTCCCTCTCAGGCTCACCTCACTGGCCAGCGTTCTCTGGTTTTTTATACTCATTTGTCTTTAGTTCTATTTGGGTTCATTATGCCTGCAAAGAAATAAATTTTTTTTCGAACGAGCTATAATAATGTACCCTAACATGGTTTATATCAAATAAATTCGTTTGGAACAAAACTGATTATCTGTTCCTTATCTCTTTCAGTTCAGCTTCCATCCTGTCCATCTGCTGTTTCAGTTCAGGCAGTCTTCTGAAAATAATCCATGAGAGCTGAGCCTTTTTGTATTCGAAGGCCGGAGACCCGTAGACCGTTATATTTTCTTTCAGGATATTTGAGTTTACGCCTGATTTGGCTGCCGCCTTTGTTCCGTCGGCAATCCTGACATGACCTGTAATACCTACCTGGCCTCCGAACATGCAGTTTCTGCCAATTCTGGTTGATCCGGCTATTCCTGTCTGCCCGGCCATCACGGTATTCTCACCAATCTCAACATTATGCCCTATCTGGATCAGGTTATCAAGCTTCACCCCTTTTCTTATTACAGTAGACCCCATAGTGGCCCTGTCTATAACAACATTGGCCCCTATTTCAACATTATCCTCCAGTATTACATTACCAAGTTGCGGTATCTTCATATAGTTCTCGTCCGACTGGGGAGCGAAGCCGAAACCATCACTTCCGATAACCGACCCGGCATGTATTGTACAATTATCACCTAACACACACTCGTGGTAAATAGTAACATTGGGATATATCTTACAGTTATTACCCAGCTTTGATTTATCCCCTATTACTGTTCCCGGGTAAACCGAACAGCCGTCACCAAGGATTACATTCTCACCTATTATCGCACCGGCTCCTATATATACATCTTCGCCTATCAGGGCCGATTCGTCAATAACTGCAGCCGGGTGTATACCTTTCTTTACCGGTTTAGACTGTTCGTAAACAGTCAATAGCGCAGCAAAAGCCTCATAAGCGTTATCCACCTTTATCATAGTGGTGTTTACCGCAGACCTGGGTTTAAAATCTTTATTTACAATAACTGCCGACGAGCCTGTCGTATAGATATATTTCTCATAATTCATATTCGATAAGAAAGACAAAGCTCCTTTATGTCCTTCTTCTATTTTTGCCACCGTATTGATAATAATATCGGGGCTGCCAACAACCTCTCCATTAAGGTATTGGGCAATTTCTTTAACTGTAAATTTCATTTCTTATATATAAATATTTTTCCATTATAAACTATATGCAGACCTCAGATCTTTCGGGAAACATACAAAATATTTTCTTGTTATTTGTGAAAGTGTTTCATGTTTTAAAATACCTGATACCTGGCTAAGGTCTCTCAGGCTGCCGTCTTTACCCAGTATTCTGATACTCGGGGATGAAGGGGCATATGTCATGTTTGAAATACTACCGGAATATACATAGCTCCCCGGATCCTGCGACCGGTAATCATTCAGTATATTAAGCTTTTCTGTCAATTCCTCCTGCCTCGAAGCAGCTATTTCCGAATCAGAAAGCTCAATAGCCGGAAGCCGGCGTTTGATAAAAGCATCTGACAGATCAGAAAGAACTCTGTCTTTATTTCCTGACCACATCCTCACAGATGTAATAAGCTCATTGTCATCAAGTCCGAAAAGCACCCCGGCAAAATCTTTAACCGGCTGGTCACTACCGGTCCTTTTTCTCAGAAAATAATCCACTGCTTCAGCAGATAAGACCTTTTCTCCGTTTTCAATTAATAACCTGGCCCTCTCTGTTATCCTCCTTATAAGCTGATCGGCTGCCAGCACTGTCTTATGCATATAAACCTGCCAGTACATAAACCTGCGGGCAATCAAAAATTTTTCAATAGAATAAATACCTTTCTCCTCAACTACCAGTCTTCCTCCGGCAGTATTCAACATACCGATTATTCTCTCCGATCCCACCGACCCTTCTATTACTCCGGTATAATAACTATCCCTTAGTAAATAATCCAGTCTGTCCATATCCATCTGACTGGATATAAGCTCATTGAAAAACAGCCTGGGATAATTACCGGTAAACATGTCAATAGCCATATCCAGTTTTCCCCCGTACTTCTCATTGAGTAATTCCATTATTGCCAGCGATACTTTCTCGTGACTTACATCACCATAAATATTAAATTCAAGAGAGTGCGATAAAGGTCCGTGACCTATATCATGGCATAAAATAGCAACCAGGGCGGCTTCAAACTCACTATCACTGATCTCGACATTCTTATACCTGAGTGTAGTCAGCGCCTGGTTCATAAGGTGCATAGCCCCCAGGCTGTGAGAGAACCTGCTGTGTGTAGCTCCGGGATATACCATATCAGTTAGTCCCAGTTGCCTGATGTATCTCAGTCGCTGAAACCACGGATCCTCAACAAGATCATAAATAAATTCAAAAGGGATCCTGATAAATCCGTGAACAGGATCATTCAGTATTTTAAGCTTGTTTGTAGCTGAATTCAATATAAGTTTTTTTATAATACAAAATTAGAAATTACTTTTACAAGGCTGCAAGATATTTAAAATCATTGCTATGATGTTAATTATTAATAAAAACAAAAAAACAGGAAAATTATTACCATCAATTTGAAACATTTAATGTCTTTAAGGAGTCAAACAATTATAAGGTACTACTATTCTGATGTAATAAACAACCTATGAAAATAGAAATTAAAGGACTTGATGTGATATATAAAAACGGGAATCACGCCGTAAAAAATATTACACTCACTATGGAAGAAGGGATGTTTGGTCTGCTCGGTCCCAACGGAGCAGGGAAGTCAAGCCTTATGAAAGTCCTGGTAGCACTTATGAAACCCAGCAACGGGGAGGTGCTGGTTAATGGTGAAAGCATACAGAAGAAGCGAAAAGAGCTTCGATCCATGCTCGGCTACCTGCCCCAGGATTTCAGATTTTTTACCCGTCTGAAAACATGGGAATTTCTTGATTATGCCGGATCACTTGCCGGCATTAAGAACAGGAAAAAAAGAATAGAAATAGTGGATGAACTGCTCGACAGGGTGGGCTTGCTCGAGGCAAGGGACAGGAAAGCGAACAAGCTATCGGGAGGTATGAAAAGAAGGCTTGGTATTGCACAGGCATTAATAGGTGATCCCAGGATAATAGTCGTGGATGAACCGACCACGGGACTCGATCCTGATGAGAGGATCCGCTTTAGAAACATCTTATCAGATCTGAGCCAGAATGATGTCATAATAATACTCTCTACACATATTGTCGGAGATATTTCTTCAACATGCCAGTCAATGGCTCTTCTTAATAAGGGTGAGATGGTTTATTCGGGCTCTCCAAACGATCTTATTAAGGAAGCTCAGGGACATGTTTTCAATCTGAGGCTTACACAGGAAGAATATGACAGGATAAAAGACAATCTTCATATAATATCTTCAATCCCCAGCGAAACGGGATGGGATGCCCAGGTGGTTGCCGATAGCATGAAAGATTTTGACGGTTATGCCATCGAGCCTAATCTTGAGCATGCATATGTATACTACATGGAGCATAAATTAAACGGAAAAAACCTTATTATCTGAATATCAATATGATCTCTATTCATAACATCAGGACCGTAGCCCGCTATGAAGCCAAAACGCTTCGCCGGAGCTGGCTGTTCAGACTGTTCTCTGTAGGTTCACTTCTGATACTTGCACTATTGAATATAGGATTGTTCAGCCCCCTGGGAGATGAAAGCTGGGAACTGCTGGCTATCCCCTCCTTAATGCCGCTCGTGAACCTGTATATGATCAATATAGCTCAGTCGTTCATAATTATTTTTCTTGCATCAGATTTCCTTAAAAGGGATAAAAAGCTCGATACTAATGAGGTATTATATACCAGGCCAATGTCAAACATGGAATATATCGCTGGGAAATCACTTGGAATAATGCGTCTCTTCATAGGTGTTAATATACTTGCACTGATAATATGCCTTATCATTAACATAACATCCCCAAAAGTTACAATCGATGCCCTGGCATACCTCGAATATCTCCTTCTTGTAAGTATCCCTACTCTTGTATTCAGTCTGGGCTTTGCATACCTGCTGATGTCAATAATAAAAAACCAGGCCTTAACCTTTCTCTTTTTGCTGGGCCTGGCTGCCCTGAACATTTTCTATCTGTATAACAGGATGAATTCTTTTTTTGACTATATGCTTTTCGGATTCCCTGTTTTTAAAAGTGATATGACAGGATTTGCAGATCCGGATCTTATACTGGCACAAAGAATAATGTATACGTCCATGGGACTGTTATTTATCTTTGCTTCTATCCTTCTGTTCAAAAGGCTCCCGCAATCAAAATCACACCGGGTTGTCAGCATATTCTCCCTGGTTATCTTCGCTGTAATAAGCGGATATTCGGCATACTATTTTCTCAATGATTATTACAGTACGCAAAAACTAAAAACCAATACACTGGAGACAAACAGAAAATATGAAAAATATAATTTTCTCAGTGTGGGAGATGCCGGAATAGAGATTGACTACAGGGAAAATAAAATATATGCCAAAACAATACTTTCATGTATTAATGACAATGACGAAAGCCTGCCGGAAATTTTATTTTCCCTTAATCCGGGGCTGTCTGTAACAGGGGCAGGCATAAATGGTGTGGCGGCCGATTACGTCACTGACAACCATATAATAAAGATTAATCCTGCAGCAGACATTCAGCCCGGCGCATCTGTAAATATAGAACTTACTTATAATGGAATAATCGAAGAAGGTTTCTGTTATCCGTGGCATACAGATGATATTAAAAAAGACGAGTTCAGTATAGGACCGGTAGGAGTAAAAAAGAAACAGGTAATTCAAAAGAAGAATTTCCTGTTGCTGACGCCGGAAACGCACTGGTATCCTGTAGCAGCCCTGAACTTTTACCCTTCCGCCCCGGCAAAGATACAACTCGGCTTTACAAAGTTCAGACTGAAGGTGAAGCGCGATAATCATCTTGTAGCGGTATCTCAGGGAGCCCGATCATCTGACGATGATTACTGGTACTTTATAAATGAGGAGCCTCTGACGGGTTTAAGCCTTATTGAAGGTCATTTCATAAGTGATACAATAAGAGTTGATTCAACAGACTTTATTGCCCATTATTGCGAGGGACATGACTATTTCAGGGAAGACCTCTCTGAAATAAGCGACACGATAAGCAACCTTATTTCAGGAATAATGACCGAGCTTGAAACCAGCTTCAGCGCCCGGTATCCGTTTAAAAACCTTAACCTGGTTGAAGTGCCTGTTTACTTCCATTCTTTTGAAAAGAAAAATACACAGACCAGGGCTGAAGTCCAACCCTCAATGATACTGTTGCCTGAGAAAATGGTTACTATATCCGATGCAGGTTTTTACCATACCATAAAGAGGCAGAAAAACAGGATGGAAAGGAACAACCAGGTAGTAACCGATAAGGAGTTGCAGGTCAGAGCCTTCAACTCTTTCGTAAGAAACACTTTCATTACCGGTTCAGATTTCAACTTCAACCGTGGTAATGCTTCAATATCACCCGGCAGATATCTGTTGGGCCCCAGTTTTTATTTTTATAAAAACAATTTTTACTCTGAGGAATATCCCGTTATTAACGCTGTCTTTGAAACTCATCTCCAGAAGGTTGATGCTCCGCAGGGAGGTTTTCAGAGAATATTCCTGGGAGGCTTAAGTGAAAATGACAGGGCAAATACAATACTGAGGGATCACAGCATGCAGGAAATTATGGCTATGAACCCGTCCAACGATACCACAAGAGCGATTCTTACGGTAAAAGGTGATTATCTGTTCAATCTTATAAGGGTGGAAGCGGGCATAGAAGAATTCAATAACTGGTTCTCCGGATACCTCGAACAAAACAAGTTCAGAAAGATAGAACTGGCTCAATTTTCCGGAGATCTTTACAACAGGTTTGGCTTTGATCTTGACAACTACCTCAGACAATGGTATTACGGAAAGAAACAACCCGGTTTTATTTTTACCGATATAACAGTAAATGAAATTATTGTAGGCAACAGAACCCGGTATAAAGTTACTTTTACTGCAGCCAATCCTGAATCGACCACGGGAATATTCAATGTAAGCTTCAGAACAGGAGAAATGGGGCCTGGCGGAGGCAGAGGCATGGGTGGAAGCATATCTGTTTCTATAGGACCCGGCGGAAGAGGAAGCATATCGGTTACTAGCGCGGGAAGAGGAATGCAGACAAACGACCTGGAAAAAATAGTTAAGCTTGATGCAGGTCAGGCCAAGAGGATAAGTGTAATACTCGATGGTCAGCCCCGTGGGATGTTCATTAATACCCTGTTCTCCATGAACAATCCTGGTGAGTTACAATTTCCGCTCATTGACATAACAGGAAATAATACAAATGATATTACTGAGGGAGAGAGGATACTTGACAAACTACCGTCAATTACTGAAGACAATGAGATCATTGTGGATAACGAGGACCCGGGATTCAGGATATACCAGGAAGTATCGTCCGGAAGGCTTAAGCAATGGCTTAACATCGGCGCTGATAACGGGAATGACTACAGGGAAATGTTCATGTGGTGGGCGCCGGAATACTGGCAAAAAACAGTTCAGAGTAACTATTACGGTAAATATATAAAATCTGCCGTATATACCCGTGCAGGAAGCGGTGAAAGATATATCACATGGACAGCCAGTATAGATCAGGCAGGCTACTATGACGTTTATACATACATCGGCAAGCAGGGAGGAAACAGGATGTTCCTGGGAAGGGGCGGTGAAGGGAGAGACAGGAATGCTGTTCATGACCTCCATTTCAGCATAGAGCACGATGATGGGACCGAGGATATTATTGTTGAATGGGAAAATGCAGAAAGCGGATGGAATCTTCTTGGATCATACTATCTTTCACCTGATAGTGCAAGGGTCATGCTGACCAACCAGTCGGAAGGAAGAACTGTCAACGGGGACGCAATTAAATGGGTAAAGCAAAATATTTATAAATAATACCATATGAAAAAAGGATTATTATTGTTTACAGTACTGTTATCGATGGTGTTTACATCCATGGCTCAACAGGGACTGACACTCGAAGCGGCCCTTGCCGTAGCCGAAGATAACAGCCCGTCCATTAAAAAGACCAGGCTCAGCCTGGTAAGAAGCAGAGAAAATCTTAATGCCCAGCGGGCAGCTCTGAAATCAAACTTCTCACTATCCATAAACCCGTTTGAATACACCCATAGCAGGGAGTTTAATGATCTTATATCTCAATGGAACACAAGGGAGACCACAACCAGCTATGGTCTGTTCAGGATATCCCAGCCTATTGTGGCCACTGACGCCACAATCTCGCTAACCAACAGCCTGGCATGGCAGAACTCTTACAGCGAGTATAATGACACCAGGACCAAAGGATTCAGTAATAACCTGTCACTTAATATAAACCAGCCTTTGTTCACATATAACAGGACCAAGCTGCAGATAAAGGATCTCGAGCTGGCTCTTGAAAATTCACAGCTTAGCTATGCAATACAGAGACTGTCACTGGAAAGACAGGTGTCACAATACTTTTATCTCGTGTATCAAAAACAACAAAGCCTGGTAATAGCGGAAGAGGCCTACGAAAATATGAAGAAAAGCTATGAGATCATCAGAAACAAAGTTGATGCAGGCCTTTCGGCAAGGGAAGAACTATTCCAGGCAGAACTTAACCTTGCCACCTCCGGTTCTGATGTCGACAACCAGAGAGTCAGCCTTCAGGATGCCAAAGATGATTTCAAGTTATTGATTGGAATAAGCCTTTATGATGATATAGTGGTCCTGCCTGATATTTCGGTCGATACCATTGATGTGGATATAACCTTTGCAATAGACCACGGATTAAAGAATCGTATGGAGCTTAGGCAAAGAGAGATAGATATAGAGAATTCCGAATTTTCATTGATACAGACAAAGGCACTGAATGAATTTTCCGGCGACCTTAACCTCTCAATAGGATTGTTCGGCGACAATAAGAATATCGGCAATATTTATGCTAGCCCTACTGATAATCAGCAGGTATCACTTTCTTTCACAGTTCCTCTCTGGGACTGGGGAGAAAGAAAATCAAGGATCAGGGCAGCGGAAGCCTCTATCGAATCACAGGAAATAAGTTATGAGGAGGAAGAAAATGATATCATCATCAATATCAGAAAGGTCTACAGGAACCTGACAAATCTGAAAAACCAGATCGAAATAGCGAAACAAAATGTAAAAAACGCCCAACTGACTTACGAACTGAACCTGGAAAAATATGAAAACGGAGACCTGACAGGGATGGATCTTAACATATACCAGAACCAGCTGTCTGAAAAACAACTGTCGCTAACCAATGCGATAATATCATATAAGCTCGAATTACTTAACCTGAAGATCCAGACTCTTTTTGACTTTGAGGACCAGGTCTCGGTCACACCGGTTAAGTCATTGGAACAGTAATAAATAACGAATTAAATCTTTGTCATGAAAATTAAACTTTCTTACCTAATAATAATCCCCCTGTTATTTGCCGGATGCAATAATCAGGATGCCGGTCTTGAAGCCGATGTTGAAATCCCCGTTTCCGTAGAAGACATCAGGCTAAGATCAATAGAAGAATTTGTGACCACTACCGGTACTGTTTATCCGGTAGTTGACGTTGAACTAAAATCAGAAATACCTGCCAGGTATTACCTTGAAATAAATCCTTCCTCAGGTAAATCATGGCAGCTTGGCGACCGGGTAAAGGAGGGATCTCTCATTGCCAGGCTTGAAGATGAAGAATATGAAAACAATGTAAAGTTCGAATTGTATGAGCTTAACCTGGAACTGACTAAAAGCGAACTTGAGAAACAGGAGTCTCTATATGAAAAGGGAGGTGTAACATTAAATGATATGAAACAATCGGGATATAATTATGCCAATGCACAGAACTCCCTTGAAAACGCCCGGCTACAAATCGCAAAATTGAAGATCGCTTCTCCTTTCGAAGGGGTTATTACAGAATTACCCTTTCATACCCAGGGATCAGAGATCGAATCAGGGACTCTGGTGGCAGGTATAATGGATTATAAAAAAATGTTGCTTGATGTAAACCTGCCTGAAAAATATATAAATAAGATAAGTAAAGGACAGGCGGTCAGGATCACTAATTATGCTCTTCCCGACGATACACTGAGGGGAAAGATCACACAACTGTCGCCTGCAATCAATCCGCAAACCAGAACCTTTCAGGGAAGCATTGAAATAAATAACCCCTACCTTAAGCTACGGCCTGGCATGTTTGTCAAGGCTGATATTATCACTGACCAGGCAGACTCGGTGATTGTCATCCCGAAAGACATTATTCTTTCCAGGCAAAGAGGCATGACAGTGTTCGTTGTTAACAGGGGTGTTGCAAATGAAAGGATAATATTTACCGGACTTGAAAATAATGATGAGGTTGAGGTCGTGAGAGGGCTGAGCACAAATGAGAGGGTTGTTACCGACGGGTTTGAGACCCTGAGCCACAACGCCAAGGTTAAAATATTGAAATAAGAAAATCTGAAATGAGAAAAATAGCCCGGTTTGCAGTTGAAAGTCCGGTTACTGTGTTAATGCTGGTACTGGGGATAATACTGCTAGGAATAATATCGTTCGGAAAGCTTGGGACAGACCTTTTCCCCGACCTGAACAATCCAAAGATCTATATCGAACTAAAGGCCGGTGAAAGGCCGCCTGAAGAAATGGAGCAACAATATGTCGATCAGGTGGAATCGATAGCAATGAGACAAAAAGATGCTATCAACGTCTCTTCCGTCTCTATGGTAGGTACCGCACGTGTTACCGTTGAATATGCCTGGGGCAAAGATATGGACGAGGCTTTCCTCGATCTTCAGAAAGATATCAACTCTTTCAGCCAGAATGCTGGTCTGGACGAGTTTAATATTACCCAGTACGACCCGAATGCGACTCCTGTAATGATAATAGCGCTAAGGAATGACAGAACAAATAATATGGACGAGCTCAGGAAAACTGCAGAAAATTATATGCGAAGTGAGCTTATCAGGCTGGAAGGAATAGCAGATATACAGTTGTCAGGGCATGAAGAAAGCGAGGTGGTAATAGAAACAAATAAATACCTGCTTGATGCTTATGATATAAGCACATCTGAAATAGCACAACAGATAAACAGCTATAACAGGAATGTATCTGGAGGATCTGTAACAGATCTTGGCACAAGGTATGTTGTCAAAGGAGTAAGCGTTATCGAACAGGTTGAAGATCTTAAAAATATAATACTGACTTTCCGGGAAATAGCTGAAGGATCACAGGCAGGTCTGACATCGGGCACTCTTGATGCAGCAGAAAAAATCCCGGTTTACCTCGATGATGTGGCAAACGTTTATATAGCTAACAAGGATCCTGACAATATTGTTACGGTTGATGGCGAAAGATGCCTGGGTCTGTCGGTATTCAAAGAACCAAGGTATAATACGGTCAATGCCGTGAAAGAGCTGAATGAGGCCATCGATGAAATGAGAAAGGCGCTTCCCGGTTATGAATTCATTATTGTACAGGATCAGGGTGAATTTATAGACAATGCAATAAGTGAAGTTGAAGAAACAGCACTGTTCGGTATCATACTTGCAGTATTCGTACTGTTTATCTTCCTCAGGCGGCTGGGCACAACTCTTGTTGTTAGCATTGCAATACCGGTATCGATAATAGCAACCTTCAACCTGATGTATTTCAACCATCTTACTATTAATATAATGACCCTGGGAGGCCTGGCCCTCGGGGCAGGCATGCTGGTTGATAATGCCATTGTTGTTCTGGAAAATATTTTTCGTAATTACGAGTCGGGCATGTCGCTTAAAGAAGCGGCAATTACCGGGACATCAGAGGTTGGAGGTGCTATTACCGCGTCAACCATAACTACAATTATTGTTTTTCTGCCTATAGTCTACCTTCAGGGAGCATCCGGCGAACTTTTCAAGGACCAGGCCTGGACAGTGGCCTTTTCACTGCTGTCTTCTCTTTTCGTCGCAATACTGGTGATCCCCCTGCTTGTAACAACCTTTTTTAAAGATAAGCCTTCAAGCCGTAAAGCAAAAGCCGTAGGCTTCACATGGTACCCAAAATGGCTTGATAAGATACTTGCTATGAAAGGAGTAGTGATCGGTCTCGCAATTGTTCTGCTTGCAGCAACGACTTTCATTATTCCCAGAGTAGGCAGTGAGTTTATGCCCGGGGCTGAATCTTCCGAATTTACCATTGAGATGAAACTTGAAGAAGGGACAACTCTGGAAAGGACAGCAGAAACGGCAAGGGAAATGGAAAATATAATTAAAGATATGCTGGGTGATAAAATAAAAATGATATACAGCCAGTCTGGCATGTCTACTGCCACAGGCAGCAACGAGTCGGATCTTTTCAGAGATGAAAACAATTCGGTCATAAAAGTTTTTCTGTCCGATGAATATGCAGATTATTCCGATAAGGCAATACAGTTGATCCAGAAAAAGATAAGTGATCTTACAGATATGGATATAAGCTTCAGAAGAGAAGAATCTGCCCTGCAATCAACCCTGGGAACTGACGAGGCTCCTCTTGTTGTCGAAATAAAAGGGGATGAGTTCGATATGATCGAAACACTGACGGCAGAAGTAAAGAACAAGCTCAGGGAAACAGATAACCTGTACAATGTTACCAGTTCAATGGACAAAGGGACACCGGAAGTTGATATTACAATCGACCGTTATAAAGCAAGTTTCTATTCTGTAAGCGTGGAGAATATTATTTCCCAGATACAGTCATACCTTGAAGGTTCTTCAGCCGGTGAATTCGAGCAGGATGGAGAGATGAAAGATATTACCGTTAAACTGGAAGATATCCCTCTGAAAAGCCTCGGCAATCTTATTATTAATGCCGGATCCGTTTCAGTACCTCTCAGCGAGCTTGCCCGGATAGAAAAAGTCAGAGCGCCCCGTGAAATTAACAGGAATAATCAGGTCCGTACCGGGTATGTATATGCAATGGTTGAAAATGATACTCCCTTTGATCAGATAGTAAAACAAACCGAAAAAATAACATCCGATATAAACCTGCCTCCGGATTACCGGATAGTATTTGCCGGCGAAGAGCTAAAAAGAAAGGAATCAATGAACAACCTGACCTTTGCACTGCTACTGTCAGTTATTCTGGTATATATGGTTCTTGCCTCTCAGTTCGAATCGCTTATACATCCTTTTGTTATACTGCTTACCATTCCGCTTGCTGTAGTAGGATCGTTCTGGATATTCTACCTGCTGGGTAAAACATTGAATATTATGGCTTATATAGGTATAATAATGCTGGCAGGTATTGCTGTTAATGATTCCATTATTCTTATTGACCGTATAAATCAGCTAAGGGCTGAAGGTATAAACAGGAAGAAAGCTATTATTGAGGCCGGGGCTCAGAGGATCAGACCTATTATTATGACCTCCCTGACAACAATCCTTGCCTTACTGCCCCTTACATTCGGTTTCGGAGAAAGCGCCTCTCTCAGATCACCTATGGCACTTGCCGTAATAGGCGGTCTGATAACATCTACTGTCCTCACACTGGTTGTTATACCATGTGTATACTGGTCACTTGACGCTTTTAAAGATATTCTGAGAGGTAAAAGGAAAACTGTAAATTCTCAAGCTGAGTAACCGTATCATGGAATTTATAATTAAAAGAAAAACACTGATAAGTATGCTCTTTATTGGGCTTACCTTACTCGGCTATATCTCATACAGGCAACTACAGGTTGAGCTTTACCCTAACGCACAATTGCCCACGCTGATAGTTCAGGTAAGCTCAATGATGGAAGCTGATCCTTCATATATCGAAAATCAGGCTGTTATACCGGTCGAAGGAGCCGTCGGAACCCTGGAGGGTATAGAAAAGATCGAATCCACGGTTACCTCAAGATACGGAATGGTTATGATCTATTACACCAAAAATGCTGACCTTAAATATTCATACCTTAAGCTTCAGGAAAAGATCAATCTCCTGTCTCAGACCCTCCCCGAAGAATTTATAATAAACATCATCCGGGTTGATCTTGAACAGTTGAACAGCCAGTTCATGAGCCTTCAGGTGAGAGGGACCGGGGGCGTTGACAGGATAAGGAATATTGCCGACAAGGAAATAAAGCCAAAACTGGAAAATATTGACGGGATAGCAGGTGTTGAGGTTTTCGGAGGCAGGGAAAGCTCAATTGAGATAAGGCTTGACGAAGATGCATGCAGGGCAAATGGGATAACCATAAATACGGTACGAAGCCTTATTGCCTCAAATAATAATGATAAGGTATTTGCTGGAAGGGTATATGAAGCGGATAAAAGATATTTTGTAAACGTTTCGGCAGAATATTCGGATGTTAAAGACATTGGTGATATTGTAGTTAACCAGGAAGGCCCTGTACTTCTGAAAGATGTGGCCGAAATATTTTTCGGCGTCAGGGAGGAAGAATCTTACAGCCGTGTAAACGGTCTTGATGCCGTAACTATAAACCTTGTTTATGATAACCAGGCTAACCTCATTGATCTTTCACACAAAACCATTGATGTAATAGAAGACCTTAACACGAAGATCAAGACATCCGGCGTTGAGATCATTGTACAGGATAACAGCGCCGAAATTATGGAAAGGAATATCGGCCAGATAATAAACCTTGCTCTGATAGGTGGTTTGCTTGCTGTAATAATCTTATGGTTCTTTCTCAAAAATTTAAGGCTTGTCTTTATCATAGCCTTTTCAATCCCGGTATCGGTTTTCACTGCTTTCAATTTCTTTTATGCTGCCGGGATAACTATAAACAGTCTTACACTGGTAGGTATGGCTCTGGCAATAGGGATGCTTATTGATAATTCGGTTGTTGTCCTTGAAAATATTTACAGGCTTGCAGGAGAGGGATACAGTACGGATGAGTCGGTAAAAAGAGGAACAAGGGAGGTCTACAGGTCGGTTATTGCAGCTACCCTGACTACCATAACCGTATTTCTTCCATTTGTTTTTTCGGATAACTTCATGGTGAAAATAATCGGCAGGAATATCGGCGTATCAATCATTTCCACCCTAACGGTATCGCTTGCAGTAGCTCTTCTTCTTATACCCATGGCTACCCATTACCTCCTTACATGGTCAAAGAACAGCAAATCACAAATATTCAAAAAACTGTCAATACATGACAGACTGATACAATCGTACCTGCTTGTTCTAAAAGCCAGCATGAGGAAACCGGCAACGATCATAATAGGTAGTCTTACCGTTTTCTTTGCAGCGCTTATGATCAGCCTTGGCCTTAGCATAAACACACTGGAAGAGATAGAAACAGACAGTTTCCCGGTAAGCATAAAAATGCCTGCAGGCTCAACACTGGAAAAGACTGATGCGCTGGTGACAGATCTGGAAAAAAGACTTGATAACCTGCCTGAGAAAGGTGAGATAATTTCAAAAATAGAGGAAGACCAGGCATCTCTCACTGTAAAACTCGAAGAAGACTGGGATAAGGACAGTGACAGGAATCTCGCTGAGATCAAGAATGACATATATGAAAGAGTACATGACTTCGGCGATGCGGAGATAACAATGGACGAAACATCTTCAGGCAGCGGAATGGGGGTAGGCGGCGCGGGAGGAGTAAATCCCGGGGAAGGATTCACCCGTATGCTGGGAATAGGTACACAATCGGAAAGTATAGTAATAAAAGGCCAGGACTTTAATATTATGACCGATCTGGCTGAAGATCTTAAATATTACCTGGAAGAGCTCAATACAGTAAGGTCGGTAAGCATTAACATACAGGATAACTCCCCCGAGGTTCATCTGAACTTTAATACTGAACTGATGGGAAGAAATAATATAGGCCTTAATAATATTGCACAGGAGCTTGCATCATTTCAGCCTGAGTTTTCCTCGGGAGTGACATTCAGACAGGGTACCGATGAATATGATATAGTCATCAAATATGATACCGGGGAGGATGAAAAAGAGGATAACAATATTGACGACCTCAGGAAACTACAGATATCGGGAACAGATGGGAATATAGTAGAAATGGAGGAAATTGCAGACATAGTCTTTTCTTATGGTATGGGTAGTATCCACCGCGAGAATCAGGAAAAAAGTATTACAGTAACCTACCGTTTCAACGATGAGATAAATTCAGGCAAGACACTTCTTGAAAGCGCCAGGGAAGAAATAGATAACCTGATTTCAGGAATGAATATACCTTCCGGTATTGCTCTCGAGGTCATTCATGAAGAAGACGAACTAAAAGATTTTTATTACCTGATCGGAATAGCCTTTTTACTTATCTTCATGATCCTGGCGGCAGTGTTCGAGTCTCTCTCGACACCAATCGTCCTGATGTTGTCCATACCTCTTGCAGCGCTGGGATCACTGATAACACTTATACTGACAGGCAACTCACTGCTGAACGCCAACACACTGACCGGTTTTCTTATACTCCTGGGGGTTGTTGTAAATAATGGAATTATCCTTATCGATTACTCCAACATTCTGAGGAAGAGAGGATACAGGCGTTCCCGTGCACTGATGACAGCCGGGCTTGCAAGGGTCAGGCCGATCATGATCACGGCTATCACAACCATAGTAGCTCTTATGCCCCTTGCTATGGGCAAATCAGAATATGCGTCAGCAATAGGCGCTTCATTTGCTTTAACAGTTATAGGAGGTCTGGCCCTAAGCACTCTTCTTACCCTGATTTTTATTCCAACCTTCTATACCGGTCTTGAAAATTCTGTTTCATGGATAAGATCGCAAAGCCGGATAGTAAAGCTGGTAATGATACTGACCTTTATCCTGCTTTCATTATTGATCTACTTCTATGTAGATAAATTCCTGTGGAAATTAATTACTGCAATACTGTCAGTAATACTTGTACCGGCTGTTACATGGTTCGTTAAGACAAGTCTTCGTAAAGCACGTGAAACAGTAATTGATGAAAAAGAACCTGTAAAAATAGTGATCAGGAGTCTTGTGAAAATATATGACCGTGATCCCAGGATGATAAGAGAATGGAAGGCCGGTAAAAAAATAAGGATGAGACTCGGACTTGACAAAACGCCTTCCTCTCTGAAGGACCTGGACAGGCTAACGTGGCAGGTCCCGGTGCTTGGCTTTCTCCTGTATTTTACTTATTTCTATATAGAGAAAAATTTCTGGATATTCTTTTTCAGCCTGGTCACATGGCTGTTTCTCATAGCCTTATGGAAGCCCGTAAATCTGTTACTAAGAAATAAAAACCGTCTGTCTGTTATATCAGCTAAATTTCTGAATATACTCTTTATCTGGATTATACCTGTTATCAACATGTTTATCTTTCAGATGAAATGGCATAATATAGCAGCAGTAATAGTAATAGCTGTTTTCTGGTACAGCGCAATACTGATATGGTCGACCGGCAGGTTCCTTAACGAACAAAATATCGATATTTACAGGCTGAAAGGCCGTTTCAGAAACATCAGGAAAGCATACTATAAAATGGTTCTGGCTACACCTCTTATCGGCAAGGTAAGGAAACCTTTCAAGGCACTTGGTGGTGTTTCGCTGGAAATAAGCAGCGGTATGTTCGGATTGCTTGGCCCTAACGGGGCAGGAAAAACAACACTTATGAGGATTATTTGCGGCATCCTTGAGCAGAGTTATGGGAAAATATGGATAAACGGCCTGGATGTGGCAGAAAAACGTGAGGAGTTGCAGGGACTTATAGGTTACCTTCCACAGGAATTCGGGACATATGAAAATATGACTGCCTGGGAATTTTTACAGCACCAGGCCATACTAAAGAATATTACAGATGCGAAAACAAGAAATGAAAGGGTGTCATATGTTTTGAATGCTGTACATATGTATGAACGTAAAGATGAAAAGATTGGTTCTTACTCGGGAGGGATGAAACAAAGGATAGGTATTGCCCAGATACTGTTACACCTTCCGCGCATACTGATAGTAGACGAACCTACAGCCGGGCTCGATCCACGTGAAAGGATCAGGTTCAGAAACCTTCTGGTTGAGCTAAGCCGCGAAAGAGTGGTAATATTCTCAACCCATATCATTGAAGATATATCCAGTTCATGCAATAAGGTGGCAGTGCTGGACAGGGGTTACCTGAAGTACCTGGGTCATCCCGGCGATATGACCAAAGAGGCCGAAGGCAAAGTATGGCAGTTCAATATCCCTTCCAACAGGTTTAAAGAAGTTGCATCCGGACATCTGGTGGTTCATCATATGACTGAAAAAGGCAGTGTGAGGGTAAGATGTATATCCGGAAGCAAGCCGTATGAAAACGCCATACAGGTAAAACCTAACCTCGAAGATTCATATCTCTGGCTATTAAGAAAAAGCAAAACAGAAACAAGGCATGAACAGAATTAAAAATATCGGCAACCTCCTGAGGATTATTGTACAGATGACCGGATATAACCTCAAGATCATCTTTGCAAACCGCTTCATATGGTTCCTGCTGGGGGCAATAGCTTTCTATATAGGCCTTACTGTCATCTATGTGTTCTCGGAGGATGTATCAAGAGTGGAGGATCTGTACGGAGTTTTTGTTTTCTGCGGTATACTGCTGGTTTTTTACCCTGTAGTATTCGGAATACAAAATGACCAGGATGCCAGAACTATAGAAATACTTTTCGGCATTCCGAATTACAGGTATAAGGTCTGGCTGGTTCGTATAGTCCTGATCTATATTATTACATTCGTTATTTTGCTTGCCTTTACTTCCCTGTCCTCCTTTCTTGTTATTAAAATGCCTGTACTGGATATCACTTACCACGTGTTGTTCCCCGTCTTCTTCCTTGGTGTTATGGCTTTCATGATCTCCACACTGGTAAAAAACGGAAACGGCACTGCGGTAATTATGATCATTTTCGGGATGTTCTTTCTTATACTGCAGGATTTTCTTGAGACGAGTAAATGGAACGTATTCCTTAACCCCTTCAAAGTACCTGATAATATAAGTGAAACAGCCTGGTCGCATATAGTCCGTGATAACAGGATCATATTATTAACAGCAATTATAGTGTTCCTGCTGGCAGGATTATATAACCTGCAGAAGAGGGAAAAATATATATAAAATTCATAAAATAAGCTTCCTGCGGCTGACAGAAATGACAAGCTGGATATAAGAGCCTGTTCAGTTTCTTAAAAAATGTTAAATTGACATTCGCAGGGCCTATTAATATTATTTTCGCGTTCTGAAAATCTTAAGAATATATAGCCGGTTTACAGAATGAAAATATTTATCGGGTCCGCCTTTGTTTTATTTTACATGTTCAACATATCAGGTTATGCTCAGGATGAATTCCGGGCATACAAACTGGATTCTGAAGTCATATTCGATGGTATTCCTGATGAAAAGGCATGGCAGGGACTAAGTCCCCTTCCCACCTATATGTTACAACCAAATCCGGGAGAAGCCCCCACTGAAAAAACAGAGATAATTATAGCTTATACGGATGACTATCTCTGGATCGGAGGCCGTTTTTTTGATCAGAATGCAGAGCTTATTAAAGCTAATACAAAGAAAAGGGATGATTTTAGCGACAACAGCGATTTCTTCGGTATCATGATAGATGGCCTTAATACAAAGGAAACAGGTTTTATTTTCTGTACCAGTCCTCTGGCAACGAGGCTCGACTACATGATATGTAATGACGGCAGGGACAACAATTCATTTAATTCCAGTTGGAACACTTTCTGGGATGTAAAAACCGCTATCACCGATAAAGGTTGGTTTATGGAGATGCGCATCCCTTTCTCAAGCCTGAGGTTCCGTAATAACGGCGGTATTGCAAAGATGGGAATTACGGCTTACAGGTGGATCCCGCATAAAAACGAAATGATAACATTTCCACAGATCGATCCGAAATATGGTAAATGGGCAAAACAGAGGCCGTCGCTGGCAAAAAACGTTTACTTTGAAGGTATAAAGCCAAGCAGGCCGGTTTATCTAACACCATATATTTTAGGAGGATTTAACAATACCTGGGATATTAATGATAGCGGGGATTCTTATATAAAGAATTCCAAACCGTCTATTGAAGTGGGCGGGGATCTGAAATACTGCATTACAAGTAACCTTACCCTTGATGTTACGTTAAATACTGATTTTGCACAGGTTGAGAATGATGACCAGCAGGTAAATATGACCAGGTTTTCTCTTTACTATCCTGAAAAAAGACAGTTCTTTCAGGAAAGATCCGATCTTATAAATTTTGACCTTGGTAATGATGCAAAAGTTTTCTACAGCAGGAAAATAGGGATATATGAAGATGAAAAAGTCAGGATACTTGGTGGCGCAAGGTTAACGGGAAAGATCCGGGGATGGGATATCGGATTAATTGACCTTCAGACAGCTTCTCTTAACGATTCTGTCCCATCTGAAAACTTCGGTGTGGTAAGGGTCAGACATCAGGTATTCAATCCCTTTTCTCATGCCGGGGGAATAATCACATCAAGAGTGGATGTAAACGGCAACTATAATGTTACCTATGCATTCGACAGCTACATAAAAGTATTTGGGGATGATTACCTGGATTTCAAAATCTCGCAGGTTCAGGATTCGGAAATTACCGGCGCAAATATGAGAGATAAAACATTTGTAAGGCTTAACTGGGACAAGAGGAATGAGGAAGGATTCAGTTACAGGGCATCCTTAAACTGGGCGGGAAAAGATTTTGTTCCTGATATGGGGTTTATGCTCAGGTCGGATTACTGGGTATACGGATCAAGACTGAGATATGGATGGATCCCGGGAACTGAATCAGTATTATATTCTCACACCCTTTACTGGAAAATGGTAAACTATACATCAACGGCAGGTAAGCCGGAGACTTTTACTACAGGGCCAGGATGGTCTTTCTCTACAAAGAACAATTCGTCCGGTACGGTAGAACTGGAATATCACCGGGAAATACTGACGGAAGATTTTTACCTGAATGATGATGTCTTTATCCCCGTGGGCAACTACACATTTTACGGAATAAAAGGCGAGTTTGGCACTCCGTCTTCGGGCACACTGAATATGACCGGCACTTACGAACTTGGCAGCTTCTTTGATGGGAACAGAGTTTCATTTAAGTTAAAACCTAACTGGGCGCTCTCTTCCAGTTTTAACCTTGAAGGCCTTTACCAACTCGATAAGGCGGCTTTTGAAGACAGAGACATGAAATTCATAAACCATATCGGCCAGATCAAGCTTATATACATGTTAAATACAAAAATAACAACAAGCATTTTTGTACAGTATAACAGTGAGATAAATGATGTTTTGACAAATTTCAGGCTCAGGTATAATCCCAGCGAAGGGAATGATTTCTTCCTTGTTTATAACGAAGGCAGGAACACAAAATTCGACAGGGAAGTCCCACACTTACCGGTTTATGACGGTAAAAATATCATGGTAAAATACACATATACCTTTACGCTGTAAAGCCAGTATACAATAGTATACTGATGAGGGAATAACTTCCCGGAAGCTTCATAAATTTTACAACCGGATTGATACATACAGTAATGGGTTCTACACCAAAGTATTTGACATCCGGATATTTTAGAATGCTACCGAAAAACTATTTTGCAATACTAACAGGGAACATTATGATCGCGGGGGCAGCTTAATGTCAGGGCCATGCCAACCATGGCTATAAAACCGGCAAATACAAAAGCAAGATTTTCTGAAATGCCCCACAAAGCCCCGGTCAGTGCTGCTCCAAGAAAAGAACCCAGGTACTGAAGGCTCACTATTACCCCGTTACTTTTTCCTCTCTGGCGTTCATCAATTCCTTTGTTGGCCAGCATGGGGACAATCGACGATATAGAGAATGAACCGGTCATAAGGGCAATAGCCCCGGCCGCCATACCCGGCAGTTTATGGCTGTAAAGCAAGATAAAACCAATGCCATCCAGCAAATATAAAAAGACAATCAGCAGACGGGCTTTCCCCCGTGATGCTATTTTTGAAAACAGCGGCAGTAATCCGATTGAGACCAGGATGGCAGGAGTAAGTATAACCCACATCTGTCTGGTCTCCAAAATTTCCCTCAACAAAATGGGGATCATAAAGAAAAAAGCCATCATCATCAGGTTATTGGTCATCAGCAGCAAGCCCATCGTCAGATTTTTCCGGGTGAAAACGGTTTTCAACTTTTTCTTCTGCTCATAGTTTTGCTTCCTCACTTCCGGATTTACCTGCTTTGTATCAACAATCACCCAGATCAGGCAACAGAAGATCAGGCAGGCCGAAAAAACGAACATTTGACTTACATCCAGGATGATATGAATAAGCGGGCCAATCGTATACGAAAGCATGGTAAAACTACCAATTATTGCGCCCAGCTTTGTTAACTGCCTGTCACGGTGTTCATCTTCCGCAATCGACGAGATCCATGAATAGCCTACCGTAACAATTGCCCCGCTCCCCTGAAGCGAACGGGCAAAGATCAGCCAGTAAATATTGGTGGCATAAGCAGCCGTAAGCAAGCCGGCAATAAGCATTATCAGGCCTGCTATCATTACTTTTTTATACCCGATGCGATCGCTAAGGGCTCCGAACGGTATTTGTAATACTGCCTGCGTGAGGCCAAAGATCCCCAGGGCAAAACCGGTAAGCGACGGGGCTCCCCCCTTCAGGTTCAACGCATAAACAGAAAGAAAAGGAATAATAATAGACATGGAGAACAGCCTCATTCCTAATGTGACCGAAATAACATTTGTCAAATGACGGATTGTCTTGCTCATTTACCGGTTTTTTACTTTGGTGAGTTAACCCGGGTAAGGTTAAGACGACAAAGTTAACCGGAAAATTACTTTTTATCCTTAAATTCCAAAAAAACCGGGGAAATTGCTCTTCCCGGATTCTCAATGATTTGACAATCTTTAACACAGCCCAACTGGAATCTCAGCTTGCAGAGGTGGAGTTATAATATTGTCCTCAGTTCGTACCAATATTTCAATAAGACTAACAGCTACCCCAAAGCCCTTCAGGGGCGCTATAGCATCTGAGGTAGCAATATAATATTCAAATGAATTTATATCGATTATTTCGTATTTTTGACAAAATGGAATAATCATGTCTCAATCTTATGTGCAATTCTATGCTCATATTGTCTTTCATACGAAAAACAATAAAAAAATTTATTCGTGAAGAAATCGAGGATGAACTATATTCATACCTGGGAGGAATACTCAGGAACTATAAATCAATTCCGATCCGAATAGGCGGGACATCCGACCATGTTCATATATTATGTACACTGCCGAGAACAATGTCGCCTGCAAATCTTGTTGAAGAGCTAAAGAAAAGTTCCTCTAAATGGATAAAAAGCAAAGGCCCTCTTTACAAAAATTTTTACTGGCAAAACGGATATGGAGGTTTTTCTGTAGGATGGTCTCAGGTAGATATCGTGAAAAACTATATCAGAAATCAAAAACAGCATCACCGGAAAGTTGAGTTTATAGATGAGTATAAAAAATTACTTGACGAATATGGAATATCGTATGAGGAGAAATATTTGCAGTAATATGTTATTCCGCCCCTACGGGGCTTTCATTGGGTAGTGGAACTCTCTGAGACAGGGCTACGCCCTGCCTGATTATATTCCAGGCCTACGGCCTTACTGCACAGTTCTTCTGTTATCAATATCCGGAAATGAGCAGCATGGATGCTGTTTACACTATTCTATCCACCCCTGACAAACCAGCTATTCTTTTGTATTTTAACGATCTTTGACACAGCTATTATCTGCTATATCTCCATGTGTGATTAGTTGTGAATTGCTTTCAATTTGTGATTTAACGATCTTTGACACAGCTTACGCCCTATGTAATCGGTTATCTTATACGTTGTGAATTGCTTTCAATTTGTGATTTAACGATCTTTGACACAGCAATGTTCAAAAACGCACTACAACAGGCATTGTTGTGAATTGCTTTCAATTTGTGATTTAACGATCTTTGACACAGCCATGCTCTATACGATGATGGAGATGCTATAGTTGTGAATTGCTTTCAATTTGTGATTTAACGATCTTTGACACAGCCCCCGGGGGCGTGGCTACAAATTTTACTTTGTTGTGAATTGCTTTCAATTTGTGATTTAACGATCTTTGACACAGCTATCCAGCTGGTGATTAGAATCTTCTATCAGTTGTGAATTGCTTTCAATTTGTGATTTAACGATCTTTGACACAGCTATAAAGTTAATATAAAATTCCCTCTTTCTGTTGTGAATTGCTTTCAATTTGTGATTTAACGATCTTTGACACAGCGAGTTACAGAAATTACGAAAGATCAAGTCAGTTGTGAATTGCTTTCAATTTGTGATTTAACGATCTTTGACACAGCATCAACCGCATGGGTTAATCGTCAGGACGAGTTGTGAATTGCTTTCAATTTGTGATTTAACGATCTTTGACACAGCTTAGCGCAGTTCCACTATTAGGGTACTGGGGTTGTGAATTGCTTTCAATTTGTGATTTAACGATCTTTGACACAGCTTATAAATGAATGATAATCCTGCACCCTTAGTTGTGAATTGCTTTCAATTTGTGATTTAACGATCTTTGACACAGCTCATCAAACTCCTACTAGCTGTAATACTAAGTTGTGAATTGCTTTCAATTTGTGATTTAACGATCTTTGACACAGCATCCTGTTGTTACGCTAGCAGCCCCAAAGTGTTGTGAATTGCTTTCAATTTGTGATTTAACGATCTTTGACACAGCAGTGAATGGAATATGGAAAAATTAACATTTGTTGTGAATTGCTTTCAATTTGTGATTTAACGATCTTTGACACAGCGGAAAGCGAATAGCTGTTAGCAAGGTACCTGTTGTGAATTGCTTTCAATTTGTGATTTAACGATCTTTGACACAGCATAACCGCAGTGAGTTGCAGGGTCAAGTGCGTTGTGAATTGCTTTCAATTTGTGATTTAACGATCTTTGACACAGCAACAAGCGTAACAACGACCGCACGGGATGGGTTGTGAATTGCTTTCAATTTGTGATTTAACGATCTTTGACACAGCTTTCGGTATTGATTATAGTACAGGAATTATGTTGTGAATTGCTTTCAATTTGTGATTTAACGATCTTTGACACAGCTGTAAATGCTGACAATACCTTTAGCCGTATGTTGTGAATTGCTTTCAATTTGTGATTTAACGATCTTTGACACAGCGCAGGGTAGTGCAAAGACGTGGACAAAACAGTTGTGAATTGCTTTCAATTTGTGATTTAACGATCTTTGACACAGCACCGAGAAAGAAAACAAGCTATTCCCCGGGGTTGTGAATTGCTTTCAATTTGTGATTTAACGATCTTTGACACAGCGATCAGGACGGAGAAGCAGCGGATTTATCAGTTGTGAATTGCTTTCAATTTGTGATTTAACGATCTTTGACACAGCCACGCTTGTTGAGGCAATCAGCACAGCGGTGTTGTGAATTGCTTTCAATTTGTGATTTAACGATCTTTGACACAGCCCGTGTTGCCGTTGTAGCATTTTACCTTAGGTTGTGAATTGCTTTCAATTTGTGATTTAACGATCTTTGACACAGCTAGCAAGCCCATCTTTGTAAGCACTCTCTGGTTGTGAATTGCTTTCAATTTGTGATTTAACGATCTTTGACACAGCAGGCTGTATGGCTTCTCTATGGCGATGTACGTTGTGAATTGCTTTCAATTTGTGATTTAACGATCTTTGACACAGCCTTGAATGGCAGAGGCATAACCAAAAGCAGTTGTGAATTGCTTTCAATTTGTGATTTAACGATCTTTGACACAGCATGGCTCTAATGGAAAAGCCAAAGCAATAAGTTGTGAATTGCTTTCAATTTGTGATTTAACGATCTTTGACACAGCGTTGAAAAGCGTGGTAACATGATCAGCGACGTTGTGAATTGCTTTCAATTTGTGATTTAACGATCTTTGACACAGCATGTCATTAACCACTAATCATCCAAATGCGGTTGTGAATTGCTTTCAATTTGTGATTTAACGATCTTTGACACAGCCAAGTGCCGTAACGCCAAACTGAACTGTTTGTTGTGAATTGCTTTCAATTTGTGATTTAACGATCTTTGACACAGCATATCAACCTCAAAATATTGTTATACTGTAAATTAGATCAAAAAACAGGATTAAAAAATCAAAGCTGTGTTACCGTCCGGTTGAATTCAGCCGGACGGTTTTTATTTTAGAATAATTCCAGTTGCTGAGGCGTTTCAGGTCTCTCTGCCTCAGTTTCACCTCTGAAAAATTCCATCATCCCAAACTGTTTATCAGTAAGTGTAAATATTATCACTTCTCCTTTGGGAGGCAAAAAGGATTTAACCCTTTTTATATGGACATCAGCATTCTCCCTGCTGCTGGAATGCCTTGTGTATATTGAAAACTGAAGCATGGTAAAACCATCTTTCTGAAGATTTTTCCTGAAACGGGCATAATTTTTTCTGTCTTTTTTAGTATCCGTTGGCAGATCAAAAAAAACAAAAGCCCACACAATTCTGTACTGGTTTAATTGACTTAATTCACTCATTGATTATAGTTCGGGATACACCAGTTTCCTTGATGCTCCTTCGAAACAATGCATAAGAGAAGCGGTAGTTCTTTGCATACCTACCATTAAAGGGCTTCCCTGCCCTTCAATCCTGATATCCATAGCCGGTATTTCCAACAACCGTCTTTTTAGTTCAGGGCTTAGATCGTACAGATCATCCGGATCATCAAAATCCTCTGCAACCTTTATAACAAGTCCGTCGACATATGGTCTGAAAGGTTCCATTATATCATCCGCGAGACAGTATGGATTATATTTGTTACGGTGATGAATACCCATGGCTGTTATAAGTCCGCTGGCAACAAGCGACCGGGCAACAACAGCTCTCAGAACAGCATACCCGTAATTCAGCATATTGTTTGGAGGCTCACCGAACCTGTGCCGTCTGAAAGATCCATTATCATAAAAAAGCATCTTCCAGTAATATGACGCAGCCCTGCCCTCGCAGTTCTCAGAGTCGTCACTTTTAACAATCCCTGCCAGATAATCAAGCCGCGCAGAATCGAGACCCAGTTCCTTAAGCAAAGAAGCCTGGTTTTTTATTTTAGCGATCACTGTTTGCTGCCACAGATTCTTTTTTAACGGAAGAGAAGCCTCTATCTGAAAACGCAGTTTCTCAGTATAGGCATGATGAACAGATGTAGGTAACATCAGTGAAAACGGAAGGTGTCTTGAGTCGCAATTTAATATTGCAGCATTATTTTCAGATAATCCTGCCAGCAGGTTTTGAGTTATTGTTATTCTCGGATTATCAAGCACAACCACACCGATGTCTTCTATTGGTACGGATTTCATGCTTACATTCCCTTCAGGGTATTCAATTACCAGTTGCTCCATTTCCTTACGGAGATAACAGGGATTACCGAAATATAGAGTACGCTTGATCATTATTTGTTAAATAATGCTTAAAAATTCATCTGATATTATTCACCTACCTTTTTAATTCTGCCTATGTGGTCAATACGAACTTTCATTATTCCATCCAAATTTGCAGGTGTTTGAATAAATTTATATGTAATATTTGATAATTCTTTCTTTTTAAGAATTTCTCCACTGACAGCTTGAGTTTCTAAATGGTGATTAAAAACATAATTCTTAGTTGCAATCTTCTGTACTCTGTACAAATTTGGACTTATTAAATGATAGTTTTTATCATCAGTAAGATCAATCTCATTCGGATCAAAACCGGTTTCCTTATTTAGAAAAATAAACATCTCATTCTGTTTCATTGTAAAAAGGAACTTCCAGTCAGGGTTCTCCGGATGCTTGTACCAAATAACAGGAGTTCCGGCATTCACACGGGCAACTGCCTCAAAGAACGAGACTACTTCTTCATGCAAATTCCCATTCTCATCCCGATAAACTGCGACATGATGATTATTGCCGGTACTTACATAATCAACCGGGACAGGTTGCCCTTCATTGTCAATAATTTCATTTCCGAAATGGTCTTTTTTGGCATGCAAAGGTTCGGCGTTACTAACTCCTGTAATACATACCCTTTTCATCTGAATGCCCTTCTCTTTATTTACCCAGATTGGATTCTCTTCGAGATTTGCAAATGCTTTTTGAGGATCATTTCCATTTTCTCTTAACCGGTCGGAAAGGATCTTCCTAAGTTTTACATCGATAACTTTCTCTATATTTTTTTGTGTTTTAAAATCAACGGGGGTAATATCCTTGCGGATAGTGTATCTTTCCTCCAATAATACCAGTTTTACCTTTTCGGGTAATTTTGAAGATTGATGTTCATCCAAATAGATTGGATTTTTTGAGGGAGCATTCCTGCCGCTAAAAGCTTTCTTAGGATTATTATCACTCTCACGTAAACGTTTCAACAAAGCATCTCTATAGCTCCTCTTTGCCACCTGCATAATTTTGGCTTCATCAAACTTACTCCCCACCTTTTCATCTTTAGTCACATATTGCCTTGAAACTCCATAAACAGTTTCTTTATGCAATTGTCCTCGTGGTGTAAGTTCCGTTCCGGTATTATATCCTCCTTTCTTTTTAGTTTTGTTTTTATTGCGGGTTACAACTTTATTCTTTGCCTTAAAAGATATCAATGTGTTTTCAAGTTGTTCTTTGGCTTCTGACCTGAATCTGGCCAATGGAATAGGAGGTTTAATAAGACGTTCCCCATTTTCGTTTTTATAAGTTTCCTTTTGCTCAATACCATATACAGCATGGTATCTCTCGTTTTTTTCGTTACTTTTTGCATTAAGGTTGTTCAGATACTGAATATGACTATGTCTGGTAAAAGCTACCGTAATAGCATCCATAGCATGATGACGGTGGTCATTTCGCTTTGTCCAGTCCTTTATTTTTGGTACCTGATCCCCATCTTTATTCTTTTCATAATCAGTTAGGCCTAATCGCTTATATTTTTCCCAGTTTAATTCCTGCAAGACATTAACGAATTGCCAGTCACCTCTCAATCTGTCGGTAACACTTCCTGTTGTTGTTTCAACATGTCTGACTACCTCTTCGAGCATTTGTTTTGCTTTCTTTGCAATGTACTGGCTTTCCCTCAAATCCCTTTCTATGAAACCATCAGGGATATCAGATTCTTTCATCTTTAGCTTATTGTACTTTGCCTTGCTTACTACTTTATCTTTAAAAAGACTCTCAATCCTATTCATATATTCATTAACACCCTTGCTGTTTTCTCCATATTTCTCAACTACTGCATCGATACCTGTCCGTTTGCTTTTTACACGGTTGAAATCCCTGACAGCAATAGTTTTGTTGGAAAATGAATCATCAAAAAGCAGGGCTTTCGGAATAATATGTTCAATATCAAACTCTTTGCTGAAAAGTTTTTCGAGAGGAACATAAGTATTTGTATAAATGGTTTTATATCCGATGCTTGCCAGTTCCTGGTAAAGTTTATATTTGATGACGTCATTTCGGGTTATTCTCACACCTGTATTAAACGGGTATAATTCTTTTAAGATATCTCTGATATTATCATGTTCTCTGTTAGCTTTATTGATCGAATAGGTCATTTCTTCTCTTTCGCTGGCATTCTTTTTCAATTCCCTTGCCAGTTCAATTCTGATTACATCAGGTTTTCCATATAAATCAATAATAGCATTAACGACATTCACCATCTGATTAAGTATCTTTTCAACTACGGGATTCCTTAAACTATTCTTTGGTAAAAGCTCTAAATGTTTTTGTAACTGTTTATTCTCTATCTCTTCTTTTGTCAGAGATTGTTTTGAATGTCTGTAACCTGCCAATGCTGCAGCTTCAGAATATTCATGCCCGGCTTTTAAGTAGGGTATGATCTTCCGAATAGCCTTTGCACTCAAACTTCCATAATCACCCTGAAATGCAATGGCTACCAATGGCTTTGCGTATTCTTTGGCAAAACAAAACCTTTGTTCCAATTTTCTATACAAAGCATCGTTCCCAGTTTGTGAATTATCGCCCTCATAAGAATAGAGCATGTGCCAGAGTTGATATAAAGGTTGCTGTTCAAAAAATTTCCCATCCAGCTCTGCATCAAAATCGAGGATCTCTCTATTGATTCCTAATAAACCAAATACCCCAGCTATAGCCTCCTTTGTTTCCTCAGCATTCATTTCTGATAGCTCAATCTCATGACCGGATATATCCAGAATCTTTTGGTATGCTTTATAGAGGGCTGCATTTGTCTTATTTCCTTCAATACCATCTCTGAAGTTAAGCTCCCATTCATTAGGTTTTAATCTCAAAAGCTTCAATACACTTTTATTGCTTAGCCTTTCTTTAATATTCAACTCAGAAAATAGTAATTGTCTGATATCCTCTCCAAACTTGTCTAATGTATAACGCTCTTGGGTTATAAGATTGCGTACTTCAATATTATTAATAATCTGCCATATCTTAAACTCCTGAAACAGAGGTGACGATCGAGGTATAACCCTTGGCCCGATTCTTTTCATCCTTTTTACTCCATCAATCTCTATTTCGACCTCTTTACCTTCAAATTCACAAATGCTTACTAAACCTTTTTGAGATTTAAGCCTCCGTTGGTAAAATATAACCACATCTCTTATATAAATTTTCAGATCGGTGGTCAGCTCATTATGATATTGTGATTGTTTTTCCCAGATTCTCTCGAATTCATCAAGGTAATCCTGCCTGTAAAATACCTGATTTTTAAGGCGGGTATGTTTATTTTCCTTAATCTGTCTGTACAAATACTGCCCTATCGTAAGATTCCTGAAGTATAATTCCTTACTCCTGTCGCTGATTTCGCCAAGATATCCGCTTGAACTATTTATCTGGTTATTTATTTCCTGCAAAACTATTGCCAGGTATTCAAGGGATATTTGCTCAGAAAGGCCCTTAACCCTAAGTTGATATTGTTTTAGCCTGATTTCTTCTTTATTTCCTTCCAGTTTTATCCCAACAATATTGAAAGGTTTCTCACAGATTTTCCAGGTTTGTCCTTTGCTTTTTCCTTTTATTTCTTCTTTTAACTCGTTTGTTAAAACATCGTTATAGAAGTTCTTCTGATTTTCCCAAATCTTATCAAATTCATTCCGTAAATCTGATCGATAGAAATCAGGAATATTCCTTTTCCCATTCGTTAATCTCTCATAAACATATTGTCCCGGTGTAAGTTCATTATTATAAAGATGCTTAGCTATTTCCATAGTGTCAACAGCCTGTCCTTCGGATTCATCAACAACCTTACGGTTACTTTTATAACCTCTCTTTTTATTTATAGTAAGCAAAACACGGGCAAATTCTTCAAGAGAGATTTCTTCTTCAACGGCTCTGGCTCTAAGCTTCCATAAAGAATGGGTTGTACCTTTCCCATCCTCAGCAAGCATAGTTGAGTCATTTATGAAACCATTTTTTTCCAAAACTCTCAATAACTCCTTTCTCCTTAGCTGATATCTATCCAGGTTTCTCCTTGCTCCTCTTTTTACCGTTCTTTCAGCATTCACAGAGACAGACTTTCCTTTTGTAAAGTTATCACTTTCATCACTTGTAAGTGGGACTATCCGAACACCTGTTCTTATAATGGATGATTCTTCATTTTCACTCTCAGCTTCTTTTACATAAGCCCATCCAATGCTTGTGGTACCAAGGTCAAGTCCTAAAATCTTTTTCATTTTGGTTGGCTATTATATATTTACTATATTTGGTTTACAATTGAAGCAATTCACAATAAGGATTATTCCGTTGTGAAAACATTTAAAGCGGTCCCGTGTACGCGGGATCGTTTTCTTTTTGATACCGATTAAAGAAAAAATGTATTGCATTTTATCTTTTAAATCACAAGACCTTTCTACTCAGAAAACAACGGATCATAAATATACAAAAAATTCTCAAAAGCCTGACTTTCAGAGAAAGAGAAATATCTATACTAAATAAGCATGGGATATAAGGCAGTAATATATTTCAACAATTCCTTCAATCTGCTTCATTCTTCATTTAATCCTCTTTCTATTGCACCACTAATCCATCATTCCATCATTGCTTGCCCCGCCGGTAAACTCAGGTTCCTCGGTTCCATCATTCCAGTACTCCAGTATTGCTCGCCCCCGCCGGCAAACTAAGGTTCCTCGGTTCCGTCGCTCCATTGTTCCACTATTCCAGTATTCCATCATTCCACCACTACCCACCTGTCTGTTATAGCTTTCATCTCTTCATCCGGAACAACAAAGTAACCAGAGCAACAAGCTTTTGTGTATTTCATATTTAATTCGTAGTTTTGCAGGCGATTGAGGGGTGATTGACTTCTTAGGGGACCAGAGTCCCCTATTTTGTTTGTTATTGGCAATTAATATGATTAATAAGGAAACTATAAGAGAACTGGTTAATGGTTTTACCGAAGGCGGAGGTATCTTTCTTGTGGATGTAAAAGTCTCAGCCACAAATAAAATAACTGTTCTGGCCGACAAACCTTCAGGAATTACTATTGACGAATGTGTTGCCTTGAGCCGTTATATAGAATCAAAACTTGACCGTGACAGGGAAGATTTCGAATTAAGTGTTTCTTCACCGGGGCTGAACACTCCGTTCAGGGTAAAGGAGCAATACGAGATGAGCATAGGAAGAGGCATAGAAGTTACCGACATGGAAGGGAATAAAACAACAGGAATACTCAAAAATGTACAGGGTGAAGGATTTGAGATCGAATCAACAAAAAAATCCAAAGGAAAAAAGAAAGAGATTGTTGAGATATCATTCAATTTTGATGATATAAAATCAGTAAAAGAAATTATAAAATTCAAATAACTAAGATTTTGAAGTGAGATGGAAAATGTAAACTTAATCGATACCTTTTCAGAATTTAAGGAGCTGAAAAACATTGACAGGGCAACAATGATGAGTGTTCTGGAAGATGTATTCAGGAGTTTACTGGCCAGAAAATACGGGTCGGATGAAAATTTCGATATCATCGTAAATATTGACAAAGGTGATTTTGAAATATGGAGAAACAGGGAGGTGGTTGATGATTCCGAGCTTGAAGACGCTAATACACAAATAGCGCTCTCCGAAGCTAAAAAGATTGACGAAGACTATGAGGTTGGCGAAGAGGTTTCGGATGAAGTTAAACTGAATGATTTTGGCAGAAGGGCTATACTCGCTCTGCGTCAACACCTTACTACACGAATACTTGACCTCGAAAAAAACAATATCTATGTGAAATATAAAGATCGTATAGGAGAAATTGTTACAGGTGAAGTATACCAGGTCTGGAAAAGGGAAATACTTATACTGGATGATGACGGAAACGAACTGATACTGCCCAAGTCGGAGCAGATACCGTCCGATCATTTTCGCAAGGGTGATACCATCAGGGCGGTGGTTATCAAAGTTGATATGAGGAACAATACACCGTATATAATATTGTCTCGTACATCACCGGTATTCCTGGAACGGCTTTTCGAGCTTGAGGTGCCTGAAATATTCGACGGTCTGATTACAATTAAAAAGATAGTAAGGGTGCCTGGCGAAAGGGCAAAGGTGGCTGTTGAATCATATGACGAAAGAATTGATCCTGTCGGAGCATGCGTTGGCATGAAAGGATCAAGGATACATGGAATAGTAAGGGAACTGAGAAATGAAAATATCGATGTTATTAATTACACCAACAACCTCCAGTTGTTTATATCGAGAGCACTCAGTCCGGCTAAAATAAGCTCGCTTAAGCTGTTCGAGGAAGAAAAAAAGGTGGAAATATATCTCAAGCCCAGTGAGGTGTCGCTGGCAATAGGTAAAGGAGGATTAAATATAAAGCTTGCAAGCCAGTTGACAGGTTTTGAGATCGATGTATACAGGGAACCCGATAGTGAAGATGAAGAAGATGTAAAACTGGAAGAGTTCAGTGATGAGATTGACGGATGGATAATAGACGAACTGAAAGCAATAGGATGCGATACGGCCAAATCAGTACTGAGGTTATCGCTTAGTGATCTTGTCAAAAGAACCGACCTTGAAGAAGAAACAATTTCAGAAGTAATAAATATTCTGAAATCCGAATTTGATTAATACTTTCTGTAAACAGATTAATTATTTATGGTAGAGGGACAAAAAGCAACAAGACTAAGTAAAGCTGCACGCGAGTTTAACGTGGGAATATCTACTATTGTCGATTTCCTGCAAAAGAAGGGTTTTAATATCAGTCCTGACCCCAATAGTAAAATACCCGCTGAAGCATATGAACTCCTTCTTAAGGAGTACAGCTCGGATATCAGCGTTAAGAAAGAATCCGAGAAACTTACTCTTAAGGAGCTAAGCAGGAAGAAGGAAACACTTTTACTTGACGATTCCGGGGAAACCGTCAGTGAGAAAGAGGAAAGCAAGGTTACTGAAGAAGATGTTGCTGAGGCTGAAACGAAACCTGAAAAAAAAGATAGCCAGCCCGTAAAGGAAGAAAAAGTTACTAACGATAGTCAGGCTGAAGTAAATGAAACAAAACTCATCCCTGAGGAAAAAGAAAAGAAAAAAAGCATAGGGGTTAATATAGTAGGTAAGATTGATCTTGAAAAAGACAAACAGGTAAAGAAAGAAACTGACAGGAAAGAAGAAGATAAAAAAGTAAAAGAACAGAAAAAAGAAGAGATACCTGAAAAGAAAGAAGACAAAACAAAGGACGAGAAGAAACCTGTTGTTGCTGAACAGCCTAAAGAACAACCCGCAGAGGAAACCATAACGGAAAAAGCAACTGATTCGGAGCCCGGAGTGAAAAAAGAAGAGGTTGACGAAACAGATAAAGCTAAAGATAAAGAAGACGATAAATTCATAAAAACAAACTTCGAAAAATTATCGGGACCTACTGTTGTAGGCAAAATCAACCTGCCTGCAGATGACAGGAAAAAAGCTCAGAAAGCTAAAAAGGTTAATATTAATGAGGAAAAAGGTTCTTCCAAGAAGAAGAGAAAGAGAATAAGAAAAGAAAAGGAAAAGGTCAGCCTGCGGCCTGGTGTTGAGGACCGGAAAGACAAAAGAAAGAAAAAGACCCAGGTCAGGCCGGAAATCAATGAGGAAGATGTTCAGAAGCAGGTGAAAGAAACTCTTGCACGTCTGACATCAAAAGGAAAGTCTAAAGGAGCCAAGTACAGGCGTGAAAAGAGGGATGCTATAAGCCAGAAACACAGAGAGGAGATAGAAAAGCAGGAACAGGAAAAGAAAATCCTCAAAGTAACAGAATTTGTGTCGGTGAATGAGCTCGCCACCATGATGAATATCCCTGTGACAGATGTTATAGGTACATGTATGAACCTGGGATTATTCGTTTCCATAAACCAGCGTCTTGATGCCGAGACTATGTCGCTTGTAGCAGAAGAATTTGATTATGAGGTAAAATTTATAAGCGCCGAATTACTCGATGCTGTCAGGGAGGATGATGATAAAGATGAAGATCTTGCTCACCGTCCACCGATAGTAACAGTAATGGGTCACGTCGACCATGGAAAAACAAAGCTGCTCGACCATATCAGGAATACAAATGTTATTGCCGGTGAAGCCGGTGGAATAACTCAGCATATAGGTGCATACAGTGTATCGCTTGACGGAGGCAAACAGATCACTTTCCTCGACACACCCGGTCATGAGGCATTTACGGCTATGAGGGCAAGGGGTGCTCAGATAACGGATATTGCTATTATAGTTGTTGCAGCCGACGACGGTGTTATGCCGCAAACCGTTGAAGCAATAAACCATGCTTCAGCAGCCGGGGTCCCTATAATATTTGCAATTAATAAAATAGACAAGCCCGCAGCCAATCCGGAAAAGATAAAGGAAGAACTTGCAAAAATGAATTACCTGGTTGAAGACTGGGGTGGTAAATATCAGTCGCAGGAAATATCCGCCAAGGCAGGTATAAATATTGAAGAGCTTCTGGAAAAGGTATTGCTTGAGGCTGAGATGCTGGATCTTAAAGCCAACCCGAATAAAAATGCGGCCGGTACGGTTATTGAATCTTCCCTCGATAAAGGCCGTGGATATATTGCAACGATACTTGTCAAATCAGGTACTCTGAAAATAGGAGATGTTGTGCTTGCAGGCTCATACTTCGGTCATGTAAAAGCAATGTACAATGAAAGAGGCAACAGGATAGAGGAGGCAGGCCCCTCCAGTCCCGTACTTATACTTGGTCTGGACGGCGCTCCGCAGGCAGGTGACAAATTCAATGTTATGGAGACCGACCGCGAAGCCAAGGAAATAGCAAACAAGCGTACTCAGCTTCAGAGAGAACAGGGATTGCGTACCCAGAAACATATTACCCTCGATGAAATAGGCCGCAGGATAGCTATCGGCAATTTCCAGGAGTTGAATATCATAGTTAAAGGTGACGTGGACGGGTCGGTAGAGGCGCTCAGTGATTCACTTATCAAACTGTCTACAGAAGAGATACAGGTTAATATAAATCATAAGGCAGTAGGGCAGATTTCCGAATCGGACATACTACTGGCAGCTGCATCCAACGCAATAATAATAGGATTCCAGGTAAGACCTTCGCTTAGCGCCAGGAAACTGGCAGAAAAGGAAGAGATAGATATCCGTTTGTACTCGATCATTTATGATGCCATCAATGAAATAAAATCGGCTATGGAAGGGATGCTTTCACCTGAGCTCCGTGAAGAAATAACATGTACCGTTGAGGTAAGGGATGTATTCAAGATAACTAAAGTAGGAACTATAGCCGGATGCTTTGTAAGGGAAGGTAAAATAAACCGTAATACCAGGGTAAGAATTATCAGGGAAGGTATAGTAATTTATACCGGAGAACTCGGATCACTCAAGCGCTTTAAGGATGATATTAAAGAGGTTAGTGCCGGTTATGAATGCGGTCTCAATATTAAGAACTTTAATGATATTAAAGTAGGCGACGTGATTGAGGGATACCATGAAATAGAAATAAAGAAAACGCTATAAGGGATTGGAATACCGGAATACATGCACTAATGCACTAATACACCAATACACTAATACACCAATAATACCAATATACAAATCAACTTTGCAGGTTGCCGGTTAAAGACTACAATAATGTAGTGTGATGAGCCCACTCCGAAAAGCGGGCCCATCATCCCAAAAGATTTTTAACCTATAAGATCTTTATAATCTTCAGGTGTAATAAGTTCGTCAATTTGTGAAGGATCGGTTATTTTGATCTTAACCATCCATCCCTTACCGTAAGGATCCTTGTTAACAAGATCGGGGCTGTCTTCCAGTGCAGGGTTAACCTCAAGTATCTCTCCGTCAACAGGCATAAAAAGATCTGATACTGTTTTAACCGCTTCTATTGATCCGAAGACCTCTTCTTTACCCAGGCTCTCTCCTTCCGTTTCTATCTCAACAAATACCACATCACCCAGTTCTCCCTGGGCAAAATCTGTTATGCCAACAAAAGCAAAATCAGCTTCAGCACGTAACCATTCATGGTCCTTGGTGTACTTTAAATTATCAGGTACATTCATATTCTAAAAAGATTTAAAAATTTCGAAATAGCGTACTCAAAAATAAGTTTTTAAATTAATTGATACAATGAAATATTTTATTTTATCGCCCTTATTCCCTCTGACAGGGCTTAGCATTATATACCGGAAACCGATCTACTGTATCAGCGTAAATTTCAGGCTAAAACCGAAATTGGTATTGGAAGTAGTGTAGGTAGTTGCCACAAAAGGATCATTAAGGTTATGATCAAAGAAGATCTGCAGGTTGAAACGGTCGCTGAGCACATAATCGGCCGTGGTTCGTATTGCAAATATTGTCTGTCCTGCCACAGGCTGGTTAACATCTTCCATCAGTTTGCGTGAGATTGTTTTATTATCCCTTACAGAAAAGTCCAGTCGGATATTAAGGTCGCTTGACAGCGGCCGCTTGTGTCCTCCTGTCTTCAGGACGATCTGAACATCGTCGAACCGGTAGCCCGCACCTATAATAAATTCATTATTCCGCACATCTGCCACCTGATTATTTGCCAGGTTCAGGCTTACTGTTCTTGCCTTTTTCCATTCTATCCTGGTGGTAAGGCTGTTCTTCCAGTTAAGGTCCACATTAATAAGAGGGCTGAACTGTTCATTTATTGTTACCACATTAAGCTCATACTCAGGTATAAAATTGAGGTTAAGATCCCTTATACGGCTAATACCATCCTCTTCTTCATCGTAATACAGGTTGGTAGTATAGGAACCTATTGTATATGTACTCCTGTACTGATGAGATATATTGACTGAACGGAACACCCTCTGTACCAGTTCAAACCTGGATAAGCCGTCAAAATTGATCCTCCAGTTAGGCATCATGGACAATATACCCGGGAACATTTCCAGGCTGACTTTTTCCGGGTCTTTTTTGGAATAAGCGGCAAGGAAGGCGGGTATTAACACATCCCTGGAGGCCAGGCCATATCCATTTTTATACGGGCCTGTTTCAGGGTCGCCTGTTTCAGGGTCAATATCAGGGTCATATAAAGGATCAATCGCTGCCCTCTGTTCTGCCCTTCGCCTTGAAATGATTATTGTATTTTCCTTGAATTTCTCAAAAGCAGCCGATCTGTATTCTTCGTCATTACTTATCTTCTCAAAGGCTGTTCCCCATGATAAAATGGTTATCGAAAAGTTACCCGATACAACCCTGTTTCTGAGGCTGTCGGCAAAATTGCCATAACGGTCGGCTCTGTAATATGCCGATTCCGAAACAGCAAAACGACGATCGGCTGTAAGATCAATCCTTAAGCCCGGCAAAATTTCCAGCGTACTTCGTATACTGAACAGTTCATTTCTGTTTGAAACAGCCGCAGTATTCATAAGCGTATCCGTGCTTATCCATCCGTTATTCATTGCGCGATCGAAAAAGCCGGGATCATTATATCCTGCAATAAACGACCAGCCCGGAGCCAGTACATTATCAATACCTGTCATCCCAAGATATTTCGACTCAGGCGTATAACCAGGCAATATCTGTCCCTGATCAATCTGGTAAGTGGCAGAGATATTACGTACGCCCATAAGCGCTCTCACAAAATATTCTCCCATGATTATCAAAGGGCTTCTTTTCTTCTCTATCCGGCCCTCTACTTCCAGCCTGGCATTTTCAACATCCTCAGATGAAACAAAAGTTATTTTACTATCATTATCCACAATAACCCTGCCCTTTACTTCTGTCCCGTCAGGCCTGAATACCTTTATTTTCACATCGCTTGTACCCAATCTGTGATAGACAGCCTGTTCTTCCCCTGCAGACAGGTTAATACTCTCTCTTCTGTAGTTTACTGTTCTGTATTCCCTTTGCATACTCCGGGCAGCACCCGGTCTGGTATTTCTCTCAATGTTTTTCAAAAACTCCGACTTATTATAAAGATTGGTAAGGTTAGCCTGAGCAGACATAGTGCCGGTGCTTGAATTCTTTATAGTATTTCCGAGGTTAATATTCATGCTGTCGGGATAAACAGGTCCTGCAAGCCAGTCATAGCTTGCGCGGTAACGAAGGTTACTGTTCAGCCAGCTGAACAATGGAAGCTTATTAACAGGAATATTATAGTTGACATTTATAATATGGTTATAATGTGTGTTCCTTCCGAAATTTTTAAGGTTTACCAGTACCGAGTCTTTCCATGCCTGATAAAGGTCGGGATATCTTTCGCGGTCGACCCCTCCCTCCGGTTCATCAATCCTGGAAATATTGGTTGCCGTAAAGTCCACTTTCAGTTGTTTCGTCAGATCGTACTTAATATCGTAAAACCTCGTCCATTCGAAATCTTTCCGGAAGGTCGGTTTAATCCTGATAAACGGGTTGTTGATATTTCTTGTCTTCACCTCACTGTAATATCTGCTAAGGTCGGTTCTTATCCCCACATGTTTGGGGAGCAGGAAGAAGTTAAAATCCCTTATCAGTCTGAAGGCCTGCCTGCGAAACAGATTTATATTCTGAAAAGGAGCAATATTATCAGGATCGGCATCAAAATAATAGTTCAGGCCGCCCCTGTAGTTTTTTTCAACGTCTATCTCGGTATTTATATTACTCTGATAAACTTCATTAAAAGAATAGTTAACCGAGAAGTTTGAAATATCCCAGGGGTAGGATTTTTCTTTTTGCCGGCTTATCCCGGCATTACTAACCGTTATGGTTTTCCTTCTCGTATAATCCTCAGATATTGTTTTTAATGAGTCACGTTGTTCCGGTTCAAAATTTTCCAGGGCATCTTTAAATAAAATATCAGGGTCAAGAGGATTATACTGAGGCTGCACATGACTTTCCGAGTAACCGACATATACCGGTAACCGTACTCCCGCATCATCCGGGAAGAATCTTCCCAGTTCTATGCTTGAGGAAGCATCATATTTTATTACCTGCTCTTTGCTTCGCTCATTGACTTTAGTATCAAGACTGCCAAATCCAGGGGTGCTCGTCTGCCCCACCAGATCAACAGTTCCCAGATTTGCCAGCTTTGTCTGAAGCCTTGCATTGGCTGCCCAGCCTCCGTCTTCATTGAAATCACTGAGTCTTAGTTCATTTACCCATACTTCCGCTGATTTCGGTAAGCCGTCATCACTGCCCCCGTTCCTTGTTTTTATAGGATTTCGTATCCCCACCATTATAACCCTTACGTTACTAAGATTGGGATTACCCGAAACACTAATCCTTGCATCATCCTGAGGATATACATATACATCTGATTTAGTAAGGTTTGAACCGGCCGTGTTCAATTCGGCATTACGGGCCTGCTTGGCTTCCTGGAATACAGAAAGATCTATGTTGAAACTATTATCTCCGGGCCAGACCAGGGCGCGGTCGTCATCATCGTCCTTGTTATAATAACCCGGATCAGTGAGCTTCAGGGGCAATTCATACTCGTAAAAATTGCCCTTATAGTCGGAGCCTATTCTTATAAATACCGTTACTTCATCATCTATAAGGGGCTCGCCGATTATTGCCTCGCCATGTACTTCCATTCTCAGCTTACGGTACTGCCTTATGTCGAGGTTGACATTTTTGAAGGCTGCCCTGGCATCTCCATCTTCAAGGTCGTGTACCCTCAATACCATTGATTGTTCGTTAAGCTGCCTGAGCTGAGGGTTTGAAGGGTCTATTACCCTGTCAAAGCCAGGAGGGAGAACGTAATTAACAGGTTCTTTGCCTGCATTTTCCTCTATGCTGACCGAGCTTATTTCAAAACTACCATCTTCAGGTTCAGGTACGCTTACCCTCTCTCCTCCTTCCAGGAAGGATATGTTATATTTGCGCCATTCGGCACGTACAAGATCAAGCTTAGCCAGTCGCAGGATAATATCCTGGTTAAAGTCTCTAAGGAACAACCTCATAAACCTGACAGACTTAAAATCCTGTATATTCCCTATAGCAGTGGAATAGTCTGTAACCGGTATTTTGAACTGGTACCATTTAACCGTCGACTGCTTTCCGTTGGCAAATGTGGAGGTATATTCAACCTCATCCACGATAAAATTACTTCCTACCTGCATGTCTCCAGGCCTCAGGCTGACATGATACTGATAATAACTTTCTGTTTCGCTCAGGGTATTATCCCTGTTAATATCTTCCATATCAGGCATGGTTGATCCGCTTGTCGGGTAAGGTTCCCTGCTCATTTCGGACGTAGGTGAATTACGTTCCATACCATTATATTTCTTATACCGTTCCAGTATATCCAATTGATCCCCGTCATAACTCGAGCTCCTGAAATAATGAAAGTCATCATTCGACGGATCTTCCGTAATATCATCGAGAACCTGGCTGTTCACTATTCCCGACAGTTGTTGCAGATAAGGACTAAAGAAAGTCCTTTCGTCGTCATTCGATAATCCATCCAGACCGACATCCTGGTATGTCCTGGATTCAGGCTCATTATCAAAAGCGTGCACCACGGCCTGTACGGTAGGGACCCTGCCCCATGTTGTCGTATCAACATTTATTACATCAGGGGAGACAGGCAAGCCGTTCTCGAATGATTTACGCGAGTCACGCAGAATATCTTCCGATATATTCCCCAGGTTGATGTACAGATCGCCTCCTTCATGGTCAGGATCCTCGGTAAACGGATCCATAAGCCAGAATTTGATATACTGTATGTTTGCCGTTTCAAAGTCACTGGTCAGTATCTCCCTCATAATTCCACCCCATCTTGTATCAGGATTATTGAGCAATCCTTCCTGGTTTATCCCCGATGAATAGAATGTTGGTGTGGTCTCGAAATTATACGGGCCTCTTTCTTCAGGATAAAAGGCAAGATTAAGTACAGCTATATTTGTCGGTATTCCCGAAGCACTCTCCTTGTAAGGGAACAATTCATTCTCATATACCTCCCTGACAAAATGGCTCGATTGCATATCCGGGTTATTCTTGATATGGTCGGGCGTTGTTGAACCGTTTCTTAAAAATAAAGGATCGATAACATACCAGCTTAGCTTTGATCTGTTAAAGCCGCTTGTCAGATCATTATTCAATTTTGCTTCGGGAAACAGGTCTTCCTGTCCCTGCGGTATGCTTGACAGTGTCCAGGCATTATATGTTTTCATATCAAGAGGAATCTCACTCGCCTCAAAATCATCGATATATGAGTTTCCGGCCTCAGTTATTGCCTTTGAGTGACCCGGAATGAGGTGTGCAAATTCGCCAAAGAACGTTACGGTTGAAGGATCCTTGGTTTCAAGAAATGGCAGGGCATCCACCATTCTTGTCAGTAGTTGAGATTCGGAGCGATATGATGTATTAAAGCCCAGGATGGTATTGGATATAGGCTCCTCCCCAAAGCTTACCTTTTGGTTATACGGCCTTTCTGTAAGATGAAGCACCGTACCACCCACACTGAAATTATCTGAAATGCTGTAGTCGAGATGTGTGCCTACCAGTGCTTTGGTCTGGAAGCCAAAAAACTGATTGCTCTCCAGTGATACCTGGATCGGTGTTTGAGATTCCAGGAGAGCTGCATTGATTATTTTAACCATCCCTGCATTATAATCAACTGTGAAATCCACATTTTCAGTAAGAGGAACACCTCCGGCAGTAACTTTCACACCACCCTGAGGTATATTTACGGCATTCAGGTAAATCTCCGATCCTGAAGACGATGTATATGTACCTGCAATCTTGAATTTGTTTTTCTCAGCGCTCTGTACGGCCTTTGTCTGGGTCGAATCATATAATTCCTGAAAAACATATCTGTCGGCCAGCACCGGATCTGTAAACTGATTGCGCAGATGACTGCCGAAAGGCTCAAGGACGGGAAAAATAAGCCGGCCTTTTGAAGGATCAATCGTTATACCTTCGATATAGTCAAAAACCCCGTCAGACTCCCTGTCAAGCTGTCCGTTAAGGTTATCCAGTCCCATTACCTGCAAAAGAATACGGTCGCTCAGGTTTCCCCCCGGTATATAATTTATCGAATTACCTGTTTCATCATCCTGATAAAGTATATTAAGCTGAAAATCATTTTCCTCAATCTGGTATGCGCCCAGGGCATATATATTTTTCATCATCAGGTCCCATGTGGGTAGTCTTGGTGTAAGATTAGTCCCTTTCAAAAGCTTAAGGTAAAGGACATCAGGGGCCGTTATCCCATCGGTTGAAAGCTCTCCGACCTTAAACACTTTCCCGCCTAAGGTATATTCATAGGCAACTGCAAGTACTTCATCATTATTGAGTGCCACATTCAGCGAGATAAAACCGAGCTGTTTGTTTACAGTATATTCACGTTCAGTAAGTTTTCTTGCATTTTCAATCTTTTCAAAATGCGTTCCGATCTGGAAATCATCGGAAACAGGACTAAAAGAATCGGTGATCCCGTCTACATTCCTCGTACCTGAATATGTGGTTGTAAGCTGTGAATATAAACCGTTTATACCATTGTCAGGGAAAGGCTGGCTTCCCGGTACTTCCTGGAAAGCAGGTACTTCATTATAGATATGTTGCCGGCCTTCTCCGAGATCCATAAGAGCCAGGATATTCCTGGTTTCTTCGAAACTGCTGGTCTTATTGGTTATCCATACTTCTATTCTTTCGATATTAACACCTGAACTTATTACAGGCAGGTTCTTCATTGCATTATCATATATATCCCTGAAGTACTGTGAGAGGAAAAAGTGCTTATTTGCCTCGTATTCATCAGCATATACCTCAAAATCACTTAACTGGGCCCCTCCTTTTATTTCCATTGTTGAGGATTCACCCTTCTGCTGGGAAAAAACACTTGTCATTGTCAGCTTTCCGAACTGCAACTCGGTCTTCAGGCCGAACAAACTCTGGCTGCCTGTAATGAGTGTGCCCGGCAGGGGAAGAGTAACATCGCCCGCCTCAATCTTCTTTATTATTTCATCCTCATCACCAGAATAATCAAGCTTTGTTCTGTTCTCAAAATCGAACATGGCCTCTGTGTTGTAATTTATGCCAAGTTGCATCTTGTCACCTATTGATCCGGTAACATTCATCTGTATCTTTTCCTGGAAATCGAAAGAGGGTATTGTTCTGAGTTTTTCAGAAAGAGTAGGATTTTCAGTATGGGATATATTTATCCCGAAAATCAGTTCAGCCGATCCCTGGGGAATAATATTTATAATATTCGAGCCGAATATTTTATCAAATGCCTCGCCTCCGAACTGTATCTCGGGTATGAGCGACCTGCTCGCATACGATTCATCACCGGAGAATTTATATCTCCAGTAATTACGTATTGAATTTTCGAATACAAAATCACGGTATTCACCCGGGCTCATATGTACCGGTTGTCTTATATCGAGGCTCCCCACCTTCTCGTAATAAATATACTCATCAGCTTCCGGATCATATACGACCCTGCTTGAAAAGTTTGATGGCATACCGGGTATAAGGGGAGAAATAACCTGTTCTTCCCATGGCAATCCTGTTCTGTCTTTAAACGGATACCTGAGGTTAATGGTAGTATCAGAAGGCACATTCTGTGCCTTTATCATCATTCCCGGAAGGAAACAAATGATAAACAATGCTATAACATGTAGTATAGCCTTATTTACAGCCCCTGATCCCAATACCAGTTTAGTTCGGTTTTACAAAATCTTTAAGGCTTTCTTTATAAGTTGCTCCACTGTAAGATCCCTATCCTCCCTGATAAGTTTGTCAAGGGTTTTATTTACGGAGTTCTTAGGAAAACCAAGCATCACTAAAGCTGTAAACGCTTCATCCCTTATAGTATTGCCTTCATCAGTAAATATTTCACCTGCATCTGCAGATTTTCCGACTTTATCTTTAAGGTCAACTATTATTCTCTGTGCCGTTTTAGCGCCAATTCCCTTTATTCCTTTAAGCATATTCACATCAGACTGAAGAATAGCCTCCTCTATGCCTGTTGCCTCAACAGAAGAAAGCATCATTCTGGCAGTATTTGCACCCACACCGGATACTGATATCAGCAGCCGGAAGATATTTCTCTCACTCTCACCAATAAAGCCAAAAAGCAGATGAGCATCTTCCCTGATCACTTCGTGGACTAATAATCTGCTCTCATTCTTACCTTCCAGCCTGGTAAACGTATAAAGTGATATATTAATAAAATAACCAATTCCCCCTGTTTCTATTATTACGTATGTAGGGGTCAGGCTTGTTATTTTTCCCTGTATATATTCAATCATAACGAATCATTAATATTATCCTCCTCGGGAGGCAGTTCATCCGGTATCTCCGACCGTGTATCCAGATTATGATGCTTAAGGGGATTACCGGTTACTTCCATATGCATCTTCCTGTTTCTGTAAATATCACAGGCAAGGAACAAGGCCTTCCTGAATGACTTTTCAGAAGCTGTTCCTTTACCGGCTATCTCGTATGCTGTCCCATGAGAAGGGGAAGTGCGAATAACAGGAAGTCCGGCAGTATAGTTTACTCCTTCACCCTGTGCAAGTGTTTTGAACGGTGTCAGTCCCTGGTCGTGATACATTGCCAGTATACCATCGAAAGTGGCATACGAGCCTGATCCGAAAAAACCATCCGAAGGATAAGGCCCGAATGCGAGAATTCCTTCATCCGCGACCTTTTTTATTGCAGGGATAATAATATTTTCTTCCTCTTCGCCAAGTAAGCCTCTTTCGCCACCGTGAGGGTTAAGTGACAATACTGCAATTTTCGGTTTGCGAACAGCAAAGTCATTTATGAGTGAGCTTTCCATTATTTTTATCTTAGCGATAATGCTCTCCGTACTCAGAATATCCGGGACCTTACGTAAAGGCAAATGTCCTGTTACCACGCCTACTTTCAGGTTATCGGCAACCATTAGCATAAGTACATCGTCGACTTCAAACCTGTGCTTTAAGTATTCGGTATGACCGGGGAAATTAAACTCTTCAGACTGTATGTTATACTTATTAAAAGGAGCAGTAACAAGTACGTCTATCTTGTTTTCCGCAAGATCGTCCACAGCCCGTTTTAATGGTATAACAGCCGACCTGCCTGCCATTGATGTTGACTTTCCCAGTTCAACCCTGACATCATCCCCCAGACAGTTTATTATATTGGCCCTTTTAGGATTAGCTTCAGTGGCATCCCTAATATTATTCAGACTGAAGTTATCAATATTAATAGCCTTGCGGTGGTAAGCTGCCACTTTGGGAGACCCGTACACAACTGGTGTACAGTTTTCCATTATTCTGTTATCCTGCAGTGTCTTGATTATTATCTCATAACCAACACCGTTTATATCACCATGCGTTATACCCGCAATAATATGTTCTTTGCTCATTGTTCAGATTATTTTTACTTTTTTTTCAGGGTTGTCTCTATATTTCTAATAAAATCGGCAAGGAGTCTCACGCCGGTACCTGTGCCACCTTTGGGAATATATTTCTCAGCCCTGGTAGATATAGCGCAGCCGGCTATATCGAGGTGTATAAAAGGATAACCGGGAAAATACTCAAGGAACTTCCCTGCTGTTATCGCTCCGGCCTTCTTTTCGCCCAGGTTCTTAAGATCAGCTATTTCCGATTTAACCATCTCGCCGTATTCTTCGAAGAACGGCATCTCAGCCAGCCGTTCATAAACGTTTGTGCCTGACCTGTGAAGAAGGTCAAACATATCTCTTCCCGCGTTTCCCATACATGCAATAGCCTGATTGCCAAATGCATTTTCAGCCGATCCGGTGAGAGTAGCTACTGAGATCACCAGGCAGGGATCATAGTTACCTGCAAAACCAAGTGCATCGGCAAGTATCATTCTCCCTTCAGCATCAGTATTAATGATCTCAACTTTTTTACCATTATACATAGTTATAATATCTCCCGGAACAAAGGCATCCGATCCGGGCCGGTTATCGGTAGCCGGAATAAGGCCTATAACATGCACTTTCAATCCTGCTTCGGCAATAACAGATAAAACAGCGGCGACTACTGCTCCCCCGGCCATATCCGATTTCATATCCTCAATATAGTTTGAAGGCTTAAGGTTTATACCACCGGTATCAAACATTACTCCTTTACCAACCAGTATAAAAGGTTTCGCGTTAACAGCGCCCGCCGGGTTCCATTCAAGTATACTGAAAGTAGGAGGGTCAATACTCCCTTTATTGACTGATAATATCCCTCCCATGCGCAGTGATTCTATCTTTTTCTTTCCATAAACCTCAACGCTTACTCCTTTATTACCTGCATATTCCTTCACAACACCCGAAAAATCTTCGGCATTCAGATAGTTATTAGGTTCATTTACAAGGTCCCGTGCAAAAAATACGCCTTTTGTCGTGGCATTAAGCCAAAGCAACTCTTTATTTTCAATATCTCCCAAAAGACGGATAGCAGCAGGGTAATCATTTTTATCACCTGTTTTATCCTTTTTACGGTATTTGTTGAAATCATAGCAGCTGAGGATCATCCCCTCTGAAAATGCAAGCATATAGTCCGTCCCTGCTTCCGAGGCAATAAATAATTCTTTTACCCGGTGCTCTTTCAACAGCTTTCTCACCCTTGCAGCTATTCGCCGTAACTCTTCTTTTTTCCTGTAATCATGCTCATACTCTTTTGCCCTGACCAGGATACTTATCTTATAATAAGAATTGATAAGTATTATATCCTCCTTATCAGCCAGGCATCTTTTGGCATATTCCTTCTCCGTTTTCGTAAGATCCATCCATTCAGGCAAATCATCGCTTCCGGTTATTATTACAACCGATGAGTCCGGGTATATTTTCTGACTTGTTTTTACAATGGGATACATTATCGGATTATCAAATATTGAAAGACAGCAAAGTTAATAAAATTTGATTGTATATCAGAAAAGTGAAAAAGTGAATAGTGAATAGTGAACAGGCATGTATCTTCCGTCTACGCTGAAGCTTCGGCCTCCGGTCGCCGAAGTCAACCTATGGCGGACGGAGAGATATCCGCGCCAGCAAGAGAAGAGATCCACGCCAAAGGGGACAAGGGATTAGGGCCGTTGCATGCAACGGCCCCACAATGATAAATCAACAACTTAACACCTTAACAAATCAACAACTAAAAAAACCGTTCACCTTTTGTCGTTTGTCTTTTGTCTTTTCTATATGAAAAATTATGAGTTACCTTTGATAACTGATGGCAAACAAGGACTACATATATTCGAAAGCGCTTGCACTGGAGCCTCTGACTTATGAAGAAATCATTCAGCTTTACAGGGAGTATCCTCTTTCAGAACTTATGTTTATGGCAAAACAGATAAGGCATAAGCATGTTGCCGGCAATGAGGTGGGATATATCATCGATCGCAATGTTAATATCACTAACATATGCTATTCCCGGTGCAAGTTCTGTAATTTCTGCAGGAAGCAGGGTGATCCTGACGCATATATAACAAGTATTGATGAGTACCGCGAAAAGATATCCGTTCTTTTTGACAAAGGAGGAGACCAGTTATTACTGCAGGGCGGAATGCATCCGTCGCTCGGCCTCAGCTTTTATACTGATTTGTTCTCCGTTCTTAAAAGCGAATTCCCCGGACTGAAACTCCATGCTCTTGGCCCTCCTGAGATTGTGCATCTTTCAAAAAAGGAAAAAAAGAGTTATTCATACATACTGGGTGAACTGGTGAAAGCCGGACTGGACAGCCTTCCCGGGGCCGGAGCAGAAATATTGTCTGACAGGGTGAGAAAAATAGTATCTCCTGCCAAAGCCGGCACTAAAGAATGGCTCGATGTAATGAAGGAAGCGCATATTATGAATCTTCCGACTTCGGCAACTATGATGTACGGCCATGTTGAGACCATTGAAGAAAGGATAATGCATCTTATCAGGCTTAGAGATCTGCAGGATATTAAGCCGGAAGGTCATTACGGGTTTATCACTTTCATTCCATGGCCTTTTCAGGACAAAGGGACAGTACTTGCGCAAAAATACAAGGTATTTAATACTACAGGCATTTACGATTATGTCAGGTTGCTGGCAATAAGCAGGATAGTCCTTAGTAATATTACCAATATACAGTCATCAATACTTACAACGGGCCGTGATGCAGCCATGTTAACTCTTCATGCCGGTGCTAATGACCTTGGCTCTGTTATGATTGAGGAAAATGTTGTCAGTGCGGCAGGAACATCAAATATGTACAGTGCTGAAGAGCTGAGATCTGTTATCACTGAAGCAGGATTTACTCCTGTTCTCAGGAACCAGAAATATGAGATAGTACGCCGGGAATAAGATCTGTTTATTTTTCAGGAGTTACCACGACCTCTGTCTCGTCAGGAAAACTTATAGTATAAATGATAGCTTCAACCTGTCTTAATAATTCCCTCTTATTATCATTGGGAGCATAAACAAATCCGTCAAGCATAACAAATCTTCCGTTAACTTCGTCTCTTGTAACAAGCGTTACGAAAGGACCGCCCATAAAACCGTTCTTAAGAGTCCACAAGCCTCTCATCTCGGCAAAATTACGCTGTCTGAACCTGAACATATTAAATTCAATGGGGACCTGATCTTCAATGGTCATATATGTGCCGTCTGTCGTACCTTGAACCTTGGCCTTTGTAAGGCCGTTCCTGATTCTCCTGATGCTGTCCTTATTGAAATAGTTTTCATCGGCATGGTCAAAATAATGAACAAGTACCGATTGTGTTGTTGTGGGCGTCTCATAAGAAAACCATAAAAACCCGTCTTCTTCAACATCAAGGGCAAAATTGGCGGGAATATAGACATTCATATGGTATTTATCGCGCATCTTATTAAATATCACACTATTAAGCGATTTCTTATATACAGATATCCATCTGTCACGTTCTGCAATATTTGCCTTATCTATTATTTTCTGTCCCTCTTCGTCAAGAAGATCAATAATATCCTGCTCATCCCTGCCCTCAAGGTTTATCAGGAGTTGTGAAAATGAATATGTATTCTCCTGGAATCTCACTTTCTTTTCATTATCAGCTGAGGTATCAACGAACAATACATTTCTATGGGTCTGATACAGCCTGCTGAAAGCTTCCGGGCTTACATTAACAAGGTCAAATTCAGGTTCAGGCTGTGGCAAACGGTCAACAGGGGCTGCCAGGACTTCTCTTATCTTATTGCCAAGACTGCCCTCCCATTTCGATCTTTCAAGGACAACAAGCATTTCGCCTGAACTCCCCGACACATTCGGTAACAGCACCTGTCCACCGCCTGAATCACCGCATGAGTTAATCATCACTCCAAGTACTAACAAAACCGGTAATAATCCTGTTTTTTTCATAATCAATTTATTTTATAAAAGGCATAAGCCATTATCGGTCCGGGTTAAATTAATAATCTTTACCTCAAACATAACTTATTTGGAGATAAAAAAAAAGCCTGCAGTTGCAGGCTTTAAAATAATATCTTGAATACTACTTCTCCTGGATTTTTTCTTCTTCCCTGGCCTCGTCTTTCGTTGCTTTCTTAAATTCCTTCATTCCCTGTCCTATTCCTTTCATCAGCTCGGGGATTTTACGTCCTCCAAAAAGAATAACGACAACAAGGACAATAAGGATAATTTCGGTTGGTCCAAACATGCCGGCTAGAACGTTCATAATATTAGTTATTTACAGTTATTACTCAATACAAAGTTAAATAAAAAAACACTATTTCCTCAACAAACGTAAAATATCATTACCATTTGCATATAACAGAAGTGCCAAAAGGATAAATAACCCCACTATCTGCGCGTATTCCAGAAATTTATCACCCGGTTTCCTTCCTGTTATTACTTCATACAGGAGGAACATCACGTGTCCGCCGTCAAGTGCAGGGATAGGCAGTATATTCATGATAGCCAGAATGATTGACAGGAATGCGGTAAGTTCCCAGAAAGCCTGCCAGTTCCATATTGAGGGGAATATGCTTCCAATGGTAATAAATCCCCCGAGGGATTCATATGCTTTCGTATCCTTTGAAAAGATAAGCCTGAACTGTTTCAGATAGTCTTTCATTGTCTGAAACCCCTTGGAAATACCTGCGGGGACAGACTCGATGAAGCCATATTTAATAGTTTTCAATTCAAGCGGTTGTTCACTGTTTCGTACTATTCCGATCATTCCCTCCCCTGTTGGCAAAAGATTAAAAGCCAGGCTCTCTCCGTTCCTGATTATATTTACAGTGACCTCACTTCCTTTACTATTTTTAATATAATTCTGGTATTCATCATAATAGCTAAACTCCCTGCCATTTATGCCAATAAGACTGTCACCAATTTGTATACCGGCTTCCCTTGCCGGCGATTCTTTCATAAAATCAATAACCTTAAACGTATGGAAAGGAATCCTGGCTTCAATCCTTCCCTGTCCTTTAATAATATAAGGAACAAATTTCTTATCTATTCCCAGATCTACAAGTTTACCATCTCTTTCGACTGTTATTTGTTTTCTGTCATTAAGTATGATATCAGGTATTATCTGGTAAAAGTCTTCTATATGATTTCCGTCAATCGAAATGATCTTGTCTCCGTCCCTTAGTCCTATTTCATGACCCAGCGAATCGGTAACTATACCGTATTTAACGTTTTGCGTAGGGAGATAAGTCTCGCCCCATGAAAACAAAACCATTATATAGAGTATGATAGCGAGTATAAAATTAAAAAGGACACCGCCCAGCATTATAAGTAATCTCTGCCATGAAGGTTTTGATCTGAATTCATAAGGTTGGGGAGGTTGTTTCATTTGTTCCCTGTCCATAGATTCATCAATCATACCGGATATCTTCACATAACCTCCAAGAGGGAGCCAGCCTATTCCGTATTCGGTCTCACCTTTCCTGAACTTAAAAAGTGAAAACCAGGGATCGAAAAAAAGATAAAATTTTTCAACCCTTGTTTTAAATAATTTGGCAAACAGGAAGTGTCCCATCTCATGTACGATTACTATCAGGGAAAGGCTCAGTATAAATTGCAATATTTTTATCAGTACAGTCATTTTCTCTTCAGTTTTTCAATATATTCAAGTGCATATGTTCTGCTCCGTTTATCTGTCTCTTCAAGATCAGCAATACAAGGTTTTTCAATAAACACGGCATCTGTCATGATTGTTTCTATGATCTCCGGCATCTGCATGAAACCTATATTCCCCTTCAGAAATGATTCAACCGCCACCTCATTGGCAGCATTCATGGCACAGGGTATATTGCCTCCTTTTTCCAGTGCGACATATGCGAGTGCAAGGTTACGAAATTTTTCGGTATCAGCCTCTTCAAAAGTCAGCTTATTACACAGGCTGAATTCATACCTGGGAAGGTTGGTCTTAAGTCGTTCGGGATATGACAAAGCATAGACTATCGGCAGTCTCATATCCGGCATGCCCAACTGAGCTTTTATCGAGCCGTCTGTAAAATGTACAAATGAATGTATTACAGACTGAGGATGTATAATTACCTCTATCTGACCGGGGCTAAGGTCGAAAAACCATTTTGCCTCAATAACTTCCAGCCCCTTATTCATCATTGAAGCCGAATCGACGGTTATCTTGTCACCCATATTCCAGTTAGGATGCTTCAGTGCTTCAGACGGTGTTACATTATAAAGCCGGTCATGGTCGTATTTCCTGAACGGCCCTCCTGAAGCCGTAAGAGTAATTTTTTCAATCCGATTGTCTGTTTCACCTGCCAGGCACTGCAGTATAGCTGAATGTTCCGAATCAACAGGAATAACCTTAACCCCATGCTTTTGAGCCAGGTCAGTTATCACCTGTCCTGCGGCAACCATAGTTTCCTTGTTAGCAAGCGCAACATTTTTTCCTGCTTCAATGGCTTTAATTACAGGTATTAAACCCGAGAAACCCACCATAGAAGCAACGACCATGTCGACAGATGCGGAAGCAACAAGCCTGTTTACGGCTTCTGTTCCCGCATAGGCCTTAACAGGCAAGCCGGACAAGCCTTCCTTTAATAAGCTATAATGATCTTCATTTACAATAACTACGGAATCAGGTTTATATTTTCTTGCCTGGACCACAAGCTGTTCGACACTATTGTATGCTGTAAGCACTTCAACGGTAAATTCATCAGGATGACTATCGACCACATCCAGTGTCTGAGTACCTATTGAACCTGTAGAACCAAGTATTGCCAGTCGCTTCACAATATCCTCCTGGATGAATTAAAACAATATATAATCTTCCGGGTTAACAGCCTCACCGTTATACCATATCTCGAAATGAAGATGAGGGCCTGAAGTATATAATTCTCCAGAATCGCCTACTACTGCTATACCCTCCCCGGCAACAACGTTATCTCCCGGATCTTTAAGTATGGTTGCATTATGCTTATATACTGATACCAGGTTATTGGAATGCTGCAACTGGATTACCCAACCTGTTTCCATTGTCCAGCCTGTAAACATTACTGTCCCGTCAAGGGTAGCTGAGACAACAGCCTTGGGAGTGGTTACAATATCAGTACCAAAATGTCTTGTCCTGGGATTAAACTGACCTGAGACAATACCTTTTACCGGAGGAAAGAAATGGATGTTTGACAGATTGAGATTCCTTTCTGCATAACCTGACATAAAGGTCAGGTTATACTGCTCTTCCTGTTCTACCTGTACTCTGAGCAGGCTGTCTTCTTCCGAATTATTGAATGTTATATCACGGTAATCGGCCATGGTATCCTGACCGGCAACCCTGTCAACAGGCTCCCTCCCTGAAATGATAGAGTTGAGGTTCTCGAAATACTGATCTCTCAGCCTGAGTTCATTTTCGAGTGAATCCAGACGCAGCGCATTCATAATTATGTTTCTCCTGGTATTGCCATCAGGGTATCCGGGAATAAATTCCCGGAGATTGGTAAATGCAATCAGTACAGTCGTTATTCCGATAATGAACAGTACCATGAAAACCAGGAGAAGGAATCCATTATACCTGGTCATCCGGATACGCCATACTTCTTCAAAGGTCTTGTCATTATAGACAGCAAAACGGTATTTATCCCTCCAGCTTCTTTTTTTATTATCGGTTTTTGCCATACAGGTTAATGCAATTTCTTGTTAGCCGTTCATTTAATAACCTTAACGTATTTATCCTCGCTCTGCCACAGGCCGTGTTTAGTACAAACGGCCATTGCAGAAAGATTCATTGATACTTCAGGAGCGCTGATATAGTAGTCAACCTCCACATGTACCGGTTTGTTCCCGTAGGCGCCAGATGAATATCTTGTTTCAGCAAGCAGAGTCTCCCTGTTCCAAAGCTGAATGATGCTAATATAATGATCATGATCGTCGGGGTGAGGGTATTCATTACCCATTTTTACCTTCACCCTGAATATTTCACCTTTCCTTACCTCACCAGGACAAATAACATGAGGCATATGCCGGTCGAGGTAATCCTTCTTAACCTCTTTTTCCTCATTTTCAATATCTAATGCTTTGAATACTCTTGGCATGGTATTTCTGTATTTATATATCCGTCCGCGTGTAATACACAATTTCAGTCTGTGAAGATAACAACGACGAACGACAAACGGAAAAAGTTTATGAAGACAGGCCCCGTTTGTTGCCGGGGAGCAAAAGTACTAATTAATTTCCTCTTATTGAAGTCCAGACAATTAAACGGAAAAACCGGGGATATAAAAAAGCCTCAACGCTTCGCGTAAAGGCTTTTCTTGTAGCGGGGGAAAGATTCGAACTTTCGACCTTTGGGTTATGAGCCCAACGAGCTGCCACTGCTCCACCCCGCAATGTGAGTGCAAATATAACACAGTTTGAAGGACTGTGCAAACCAAAGCATATTTTATTTATAATAAACGACCTGTCATAGCTATAAAATACCGGTATCATGGAATTTATTCCCTTACTGTATTATCTTTGACAAATACTTACAAATTATAATACCCCTTCGGACAATGAAGAAACAAAAGGCAGGCTACCTTGAGGGCCTTGTATCTATAATAGCAAATATTATATTATTTGTATTCAAATTCTGGGCGGGAACCATCTCCGGGTCTATAGCCCTTGTAGCTGACGCATGGCATACTCTGTCTGATTCCGCAAGTTCGGTCATCGTTATCGTGGGGACAAAACTATCATCAAAAAAGGCTGATAAAAGACATCCCTTCGGACATGGAAGATGGGAGCATATATCAGCTTTGTTTATCGGGTTCCTGCTACTCATTATAGCCTTTAATTTTACCAGGGATTCCATACTGCAATATAAATCTCATGAATCGGCAAATTTCGGACTGACAGCACTGATTGTCACAATAATATCCATACTGGGTAAAGAAGGGCTTGCTCAATATGCATTTTCCCTTGCGCGAAAATCAGGGAATACAACGGTTAAAGCCGATGCATGGCATCACAGAACAGACGCCCTGTCGTCAATAGTGGTATTGATAGGTATTTTATTAAAAGACTATTTCTGGTGGATCGATAGTGCGATGGGTATCATGGTTTCAATTATGATCGCATATGCCGCATATGAGATAGTACATGAATCGGTTAACAAATTACTGGGGGAAAAGCCAAGTGATGAGCTGATTGAAAAAATAAAATCAATTGTATCCTCTGCTACGGAAATGGAACTGAGACCACATCAGTTCCATATGCACAATTATGTCAACCATAAGGAACTGACATTCCATATTATAATGGACGGAGACCGTTCAATAAATGAAAGTCACGCGATTGCTACAAGGCTTGAAGAAGAGATCAGGGAAAAACTTGAAATAGAATCGACTATTCATATAGAGCCGGCGGATCACTGAAAATACTAATAATTATCCCTTATCACTTATCTGCTGAAGCCTTTCGTAATCATGTACGACAAACGTCTTGCCGGTCATGGTTATAAGTCCTTCCTCATTAAATTTTTTAAGGATCCTTATCACTGTCTCCGAACTCATACCGGATAACTCTGCAAGGTCTTTTCTCGAAAGAGGAAGGTCAAATTCCTTTTTCTTGAATATTCTTTCAGAGAGGCACAAAATAATATCAGCAAGCCTTCCAAATGCCTGTTTGTGGGTCAGGCAGAAAAACCTGCCGTAAATCTGCACACTATTGGCGCTTAATATATCAATAACATCCCTTGAAAATTCCGGGTTCTTATTAAGCAAACTCCTGAACACGCTGATATCTATCTGCCTCACTTCAGATTCGACATAAGCCATAGCTGAATACTGGCAGGTATTATAGTCCTGCGACACAGAGGCAAGCCCCAGCAGGTTTCCGTCGGGTATTATTTTAAGAACAAGTGTATTACTTCCATTATCAAGAAATACTTTCACCAGGCCTTTCTCAACATACATCACCTGTGAAACAAAGCTCCCCTGCTTACATATCACCTCTCCCTTCTTATATTTTATTGTAACGGAATTTTCATCGAGAAAATCCTTTTCTTCCTTTGTTAGCTGGTTAAAACACCTGAAATGAGGTGAACTGACAGTGCAGGCCGTATATTTAAGAATTTCATCCATCCACAATAAAGTTCAATAAAACAAATATATGAAAACAAATTATAAATATGACACAGATCAGTTATTTTACCATTACAGAGCAATTGAATTTAATCCGCATGACATATGGCAGCATATTGGCAATTAGGCTGAAAACAGCAATTTTTACAGCGATGTCGGGTATTGCGCAAGCAATTGTTAATTATTTCACAATTACACATTATGAAAGCAATTATATTCAACAAGTTAAAACACCTTATCTTCCCTTTCGCCCTCATCCTGCTGATAGCCGGTTGTGCGAAAGTCACGAACAAAGACAAGGATACTCTTCCATATGGTACATGTGAAGGCTGCCATACCGACTATGAACATCTTCAGTTGGTATATACCCCTGATACTGCAGCCCCGGCCAGCGGTTGCGGAGGTTCGGCACCTCATTATGAGCCTTATGACAGGGTTATCATGGAAGGTAACGGATATGAAGATTTTAAATCTTCAACCCATTACATGCTGAAATGTACTGATTGTCATAATGGTGTGGATAAGACATCGGATAAGGAACTAGCACACTCAGATGATTTCCTGAGGCATCCGTCCGAACAATATCAGGAAAAATGTGGTAATTGCCATGGTGAAATAGTTGAAGATTTTTCTACCAGCCTGCATCATGGAACAGGGCAAAAAAGGAAAGTAACTATGAGAAGCGGGCTAAACGGAGCTGATGAATTTGCCAGTCTGCCCCAGCATCAGATAGAGGGTTATAATGCCAATTGCGCCACATGTCACGGTACATGCGGTAACTGTCATGTTGTAAGGCCTCCTATAGCAGGGGGAGGGCTGTCAAAAGGTCATAATTTTGTTAAGAACCCAAACATGCTGAACGTATGTGTCAGTTGCCATACTTCCAGAGGGGGACATGCATACCTGGGTATCGCGCCAGGGACCGAGCCTGACGTGCACCTGACAGAAGCCGGTTTCGAATGTATTGACTGCCACAGCGGCGCCGAGTTGCATGGGAACAGTATGCCCGTTGATCACCGGTATGAATATTCGGAACTGCCGGAATGCCAGGACTGTCATGAAGAGGCGGATAACCTGTACCATGAAATGCATTATAACGATTTCAACTGCCAGGTTTGTCATTCTCAGGATTATAATAACTGTGGCGAATGCCATGTACATGGAGACGGTGCAAGAATACCATCGTACCAGGATTTCAAAATAGCACTTAATCCTATACCCGATACAAAACCCGGATATAAGATGACCCTTGTAAGACGCACCCTTGCCGCTCCCGACAACTGGGAAGTATACGGTGTTGATGAATATGATAACTTCGATGTATTCCCTACATATAACTATACCACACCCCATAATATACAGAGATGGACACCAAGAACTCAGACAGATGGCGCATGTTATTCCAGCTGTCATATACGAAATGAAGGCGGAGAGCTTATAAATAAAGAACTTTATCTCTTTATGGATGATCTCCTGTCATGGGAAATAAACGCTACGGGCAGCATTACTGTTGATAATGCACTGCCCCCATCATGGATACAATAATACTATTCCGATTTTTGAATTTAATAAATGTCCGATACCTAAATAAGTTTAAATCAGAACAATTATGAGAAAGACAAGATTTATTTTTTTAAGTGCACTTTTCGCACTGATCGTTGTTTCTTCATGTAAGAAAGAAGAACCTATTGTTGAAGCCAGGGTACTGATTGATCATCTTGAATCCACCATCGATCCTATCAGCTTCATGCCATCCATAATAACAGCAGCCGATCTTCAGTCGGCTAATGTTCTGGACCAGGTCTATATTATTGATATCAGGGCAGCAGCAGACTACGCTACAGGCCATATTGAAAATGCCGTAAACGTGGCCGCCGGTGATATCCTCGACCATGTTGAATCAACTGATCTTTCAGGGTATGAGAAGATCGCTGTTGTCTGCTATTCAGGCCAGTCAGCCGCATGGGCCACTTCATTACTAAGGCTTAAAGGATATGATAATGCTTATTCTCTTAAGTTTGGAATGGCTTCATGGCATGTCGACTGTGCAGGCTCATGGAATAACAGTGTAAGCAATATGTACTATACACAGTTTGAGACTACGGCTAATGACAAAGGCGCCGAAGGCGACCTGCCGGAACTTTCAACGGGCTTCGAGACTGCTGAAGAAATACTTGACGCCAGGGTAGATGAAATTCTTGGCGAAGGTTTTACTCCTGCCGGTATATCAGCCTCCGATGTATTTGCCAACCTCGACGATTACTATATCATTAACTACTGGCCTGCTGATCAGTATGCCGATCCCGGACATGTCCCCGGAGCAATACAGTATACTCCGAAGGCATCACTTACAACAGATACCGACCTCCTGACATTACCAACAGATAAAACTGTAGTTGTTTATTGCTATACCGGTCAGACAAGCGCATATGTTGCGGCATACCTCAGGGTACTGGGTTATGATGCAAAATCATTGAAGTTTGGAGCTAACGGTATGATTTATGACAATATGCCTGCTTCCAAGTGGGTAGCTCCAACCGAGAGCTATGATATAGTAACCGATTAATCGTATCGTTTGCTGTTATTAACGATAAAATAACAGCCGTAAGACTGTATACGAAAGACATTAGAAAGAGGCTGTCCCAAAAGTGTAATTTAAAGTAAATGGCAAATAATTATTCTACCACAGAGTAACACATAGTATTACACTTTGGGGACAGTCTCTTTTAATCGCTTAAACCATCAAGGTAGTAAACACCTGTCATCTCTTCCGATACCCGCCATAATTCAGCCCAAAGATCCCTGTTATATGAATGATCTGATGACCGGAGAACCGCCGGACTCCCACAGGTCTGCCATAAACAGGATGGTCCGATATATTCTCCTCCTTTAATCTCTGTTCCGGTTGCCGCCATTAAAACAGGAAGAGCCCCTTTGGAAGCGCTCATAAGCACAAGATCCTTAAGAAGAGTTAAAGGAAAAGGCAGACGGACAATATTCGTTGAGCTAATACCCGGATGTGCCGCTACTGACATTACCGGTAAATCATTAGCAGACAGCCTTTTCTGCAATTCATAGGCAAAAAGCAGGTCAGCCAGCTTTGATTGTCTGTAAGCTGTCATCTTCCGGTACCATGACCTGCCCGAAAGATCATCGAAATGAATTTTCCCATTGAAATGGGCGATACTTGTTACCATAACTACTCTTGACCTTTCTGTCTTAGCAAGCATATCAAGTAAAAGACCCGTAAGCGCAAAATGTCCCAGGTGATTTATGCCGAACTGCCATTCAAATCCGTCCCCGGTCTTCCTGTATGGAGTTGCCATCACGCCTGCATTATTTATAAGAACATCAAGCTTGCCGGATTTCTTTTTAAAATCAACTGCAAACTCTCTTATCGATTTAAGTGATGAAAGGTCAAGCTGCATCAATTCAAGCTTAGCATCATGGTATTCACTGTAAATTTTTTCTGCAGCTTTTCCGGCTTTATCAGAATTGCGGCATGCCATAATGACCCTTGCTCCCTTTGAAGCAAGAATGCCGGCCATCTGAAATCCTATCCCACTGTTCGCCCCTGTAATTATAACCGTCTTATCATCCTGACGGGGAATATTATCCTTAGTCCACTTAACCAAATATTCAAATTTAATTCTTAAACAAAGCCAGCCCTCAGTCACCATGCGTTATTACTAATGCACAAAGACCTGATATAAACAATCCTAAACGACTTAACTACTCAACTACTCAACTACTCAACTACTCAACAGCTTAACACCTCAACGACTCAACGACTCAACAAAACTTTATTTATTGTATTCATCAAAGAAATCATTCCCTTTATCATCGGTAAGAATAAATGCGGCAAGATTTTCAACTCTTATTTTCCTTACTGCTTCCATACCCAGTTCCTCAAAATCAACAACTTCAACCGATTTGATATTATCATTAGCCAGAACTGCTGCAGGTCCGCCTATTGTACCCAGGTAAAATCCGCCATGTTTTTTACATGCATCGATAACCTGTCGTGAGCGGTTGCCCTTGGCCAGCATGATCATTGAGCCCCTGTGGCTCTGGAACAGGTCGACATAAGGGTCCATCCTGCCTGCTGTAGTAGGGCCGAAACTACCGGATGCCATCCCTTCGGGCGTTTTTGCAGGGCCTGCATAATAAACAGGGTGGTTTTTAAAATATTCGGGCATCGGTTTACCTTCATCCAGCATTGTCTTTATTCTGGCATGAGCCATATCCCTTGCGACTATCAGTGTTCCAGTAAGGTTTACCCTTGTTTTAACCGGGTATTTGCTTAGGTCTTTCAGCACCTCTTCCATTGGCCTGTCCAGATCAATCCCGATCGGTTCTTCCAGCGAGGGCGCCTGGGCAGGCATATATTTTTCGGGATTTTTTTCAAGCTTCTCAACAAAAATACCCTTCTCGTTTATCATGGCTTTTATATTACGGTCGGCGCTGCAGCTAACTCCCATTCCCACAGGGCAGGATGCTGCATGACGGGGCATACGTATTACGCGGACATCATGTACGAAATATTTACCTCCGAACTGTGCGCCTACCCCGTAATCCTGGCATATCTTCTCAATCTTTTTTTCCCATTCAAGGTCACGGAATGCCCTTCCGCTTGCATTGCCTTCAGTAGGAAGATGGTCGAGATATCCGGCCGATGCTTCCTTAACCGTCTTGAGCGTTGCCTCTGCGGAAGTACCGCCTATAACCAGAGCCAGGTGATAAGGCGGGCATGCTGCAGTCCCAAGATCCTTTATTTTCTCTTTTACAAATTTTGTAAGATTCTCTTCGTTGAGCAGCGACTTTGTCATCTGGTAAAGAAAAGTCTTATTGGCCGACCCCCCTCCCTTGGTGATAAAAAGAAACTTATATTCCCTTCCCTGCTTTGAATAGATATCTATCTGCGCCGGAAGATTACTGCCGGAATTCTTTTCCTCAAACATTAAAAAAGGTACTATCTGGGAATATCTCAGATTTTTATTTTTATAAATATCATACACTCCTCTTGAAAGATATTCCGCATCATCAACACCTGTAAACACGTCCTCTCCTTTTTTCCCTATCACTATTGCCGTTCCCGTATCCTGGCACGACGGTAATTCACCTTTGGCAGCAATTACCTGGTTCTTGAGCATTATATAGGCAACAAACTTATCATTATCTGTTGCTTCCGGATCGTCCAGTATTCTCTTTAATTTTTCAAGATGGGAACTGCGCATCAGAAAAGACACATCATTAATGGCTTCCCTTGCAAGTAGCTCCAGACCTTCCGGCGCTACCTGAAGAATTTCCCGTTCACCCTGTTTGACAAGTTTTACATGGTCTGACGTAATTAAACGGTATTCCGTCGTGTCTTTGCTTATCTGAAAAGGTTGTTCGTAAATGAAATCGGCCATGATATTGATTTATTTGGTTAGTAATAGAGTAGGTATTCACTTATATCAAAGTTATAAAGATAAGATTTCAAAAAAAAATAAGATGTTCACAAACATATTCAAACATATGTATGAATATAAGTTTTAAAAAATAAAATCATATTAACTTCACTGCCTCAGTATTTGAAATAAAGTATCTTTTGTTTATCTTATACTCCAATATCCTAAAAACTCAAACCTTAGACATATGAACACAATTATTCCCTCCCCTGAAAGCATTCCGGTACACTGGTTCTGGTTTCAGATTCTGCTGGTGGTAACCTTTATCCTCCACCTTATACTTATGAATCTTATGCTGGGTGGCAGTCTCCTGGTAATATGGGATAACGTGATCAAAAAAAGGGAACCGGCAGGACATAACAACTTACCTGTTCTGGTTGCACTGACCATCAACCTGGGCGTTCCTCCTCTCCTGTTTGTACAGGTACTTTACGGGCATCTGTTCTACAGTTCATCGGTAATCATGGCAATACCATGGATCCTTGTTATCCCGGTACTGATCCTGGCATACTACGGTTCTTATGTCTACTGCAGGAACATCGAACGCGCACCCTTATGGTCGAGGACAGGAATTATTATTTCTTCTTTGTTCCTTCTTTATACCGGTTTTATGCTGGTTAACAATTCAACACTTGCCTTAAATCCGGGTAGCTGGAATATTCAGCTTGAAAAGCCAGGCGGACTGAACCTCAACCTTGGGGAACCCTCGCTCTGGCCAAGATACCTGCACTTTGTCATGGCCGCTCTTTCAGTAGCCTCACTGGGATTTGCCCTGTATGCAAAATTCACGCTTAAGGATGAAGATGAGAAAAACAGTATAATAAAATTGAATCTTCGGCGATTTGCATGGTTCACCGTCATTCAGGCCGGTATAGGCATATGGTTCCTGTTTTCGAACCCTAAAGGAGTCTGGATGACATTCATGGGAGAGTCGCTTATAGCCACATTGCTTCTGGGATTAAGTCTTCTTATGTTGGTAAGTATGTTAATTACGGCATTCAGGTCAAAACTTAATATTACACTTATACACCTTGTGGTAATAATAGTAATCATGGCAATAATGCGTGAATATCTCAGGGCCGCATGGCTTAATGGCGTATTCAGTCCCTCCTCGCTGGAAACAACCGGTAAGATTTCCTCTTTCATCGTATTCCTTATTGTATTTCTGGCCGGCATATACATGCTTTATTATATGTACCGTTTAGCAACCAATAAAAACAAAAAATCATGAATTATCCTGTCTGGTACCTGCCCGATACGGGTGGATCTCTGCTTATTGCAATTATAGCTATTATACATGTTGTCATTGCCCACCTGGCTGTCGGAGGAGGGCTGTTCCTTGTACTGACCGAGATAAGAGCCTACAGAACAGGAAATAATGATCTTCTGAACTATGTTAAATCGCATACATGGTTTTTTCTGCTTCTGACAATGGTACTGGGAGGAGTAACAGGCGTTGGGATATGGTTTATAATATCGCTTGTAAGCCCCGATGCAACATCATTGTTAATCCATGAATTTGTTTTCGGATGGGCGATAGAATGGGTCTTTTTCATTGGCGAAATAGTCGCCCTTCTTATATACCATTACCGCTGGGATAAAATGAATAAGAGAAATCACCTGATCACCGGATGGCTCTATTTTATTTTTGCATGGCTCAGTCTTTTCATTATAAACGGTATACTTGGTTTTATGCTTACTCCCGGCAAATGGGTTGAAACAGGTAGTTTCTGGCATGGATTCTTTAACCCGAGCTATCTGCCGTCGTTATTGTTCAGAACTTCAATAGCCATAATCATTGCAGGGGTTTTTGGCCTCGTTACAGCCAGCTTCAGCAAATATTCTTCAATAAGGAAGGAAGTATACCGGTATTGTGCCAAATGGATGTACTTTCCGCTGGTTATCCTTGCAATTACAGGGGTTTATTATACTGTGGTAATAAGCCCGGAAGCCTTCGATAATATATTCCACTTTAATCCCGAAGGAAGGGTATTCCGGAAAATCATTATAGATGCAAGCATAATCCTCTTCGGACTGGGATTATTTACACTTATCCGGTTCCCGGGATGGTTACAAAAAGTATCCGTTATCATACTTGTAGCCATAACATTCGCATGGATGGGAGGCTTTGAATACCTCAGGGAAATAGCCAGAAAACCATATGTAGTATATAATACCCTTTACTCAAACGGACTGAGACCCGATCAGATACCCAGGATAAACAAGGCAGGTTTTCTTCCATCTGCCAGATGGAGCAGGATCAGTGAAGTAAATGAGAATAATACACTGGAAGCGGGGGCTGAAATTTTCAGATTACAGTGTCTGAGTTGCCATACGATTGACGGTTATAACGGGGTAACAAATAAAATAGACCGCCTTACTGAAAGGGGCATAGAAGCCCAGTTAGCAGGCATGGGAACGGTTAATTCATATATGCCTCCCTTTGCAGGGACCGAAACAGAGAAGAAAGCCCTGGCAGCTTATCTGTACAGAAGCCTGCTTGGTAAAGAAACAAGCGACGAAAACACATTCGAGCCTGGCAAATTCAGTCATGTTATCCCTCCTTTCGATCCGGTTAATGACGATTATGTTCTGCTCGTTTGGAATGACCTTGGCATGCACTGTATTTCGGATGATGAACAATATTTCTCATTCCTGCCTCCTGCCAATACACTGAATGCCCAGTTGATAAAAAGAGGAAACAAACCGGGTATTATTACCAACGGGGTAAAAATTGTTTATGAAGTAGAGGAGCAGCACCGTAATCCTGTGAATCATTCAAAATTCTGGGAGTATGATGAAATAATATATGGAGCTGATCTTAAGGAAGGGACCGGATTGGCGGGTTTCGGTCTGAATGATGAAATGCATGCCCGATCCGACCGCTTTGTTGCCGAGTTTATACCTGTAGTTCCATACCGCGATGACGGACAGTATAATCCTTATCCCCTGTTTAAGGTCACAGCATACGACGAAGAGGAAAATATTCTTGCCTCCACTTATACGGTAGCGCCGACATCAACTGAAATGGGCTGCCGCAACTGCCACGGCGGAGGCTGGGGATGGAATAATGTTTCGGGAGTATCAAACGAAACATCCGTCAATATACTTGCTGCACACGACAGGTATAATAATACCAGTCTGCTGGCTGATGCGGAAAACGGACAGCCAATGCTTTGCCAGTCATGTCATGCCGACCCGGCTGTAGGCGCACCGGGGAAACAGGAGGTACTTAATTTTTCTTCTGCCGTTCATGGTTTCCACGCCAACTACCTGAGAGGGATGAACGAAGAGTCATGTAATATGTGCCATCCATCCCGGAAAGAGGGTAACACATCATGTTTAAGGGGTAGACATTCAGAAATTCTGAATTGTACCAATTGTCACGGGAGACTCGAAGATCACGCTCTCGGGCTTCTGAAAGGCCAGGCCGGCAAGAAAGCCGCACCAAGGCTTTCAAAGAACCTGGAGCCTGTATATGTTAAGACCAGTGAAGAAATACAGGCCAGAACACCATGGCTTATGGAACCCGATTGCAAAGGCTGTCACACAAATTTCAATATATTCGAAGACGGATGGGCAGGCACATCATATAATAACTGGGTCCCGGGCTTTACTGCACTCTACAGAAACAGAACCGACAATATGGGAATGATGTGTATTGCATGTCACGGATCAACGCATGCCATATACGGAGCTGTAAACAAATATGACAGACACCGTGATAACATACAGCCATTACAGTACCAGGGTTTAGCCGGAACGATAGGGACCCATGAAAGCTGTATTATATGTCATAAGAAGAAAATGAATAGCAGCGGTCACCACCGCAACCAGGTAAACAGACCGAGAAAAGCAATAATAGTATCAATCGAGTAACTGCTGTATCTTTCTCCAGTCGATTATTTTGAAATTCTGGGGTCTCTTTTCAGTACCGTCATAGTTGAAACCATCCTGGACAACCAGTATGCCGGCAGGGTATTCTTCTGAGATGAAGCCGGACCAAATGTCAAGTCCATCGGTTTCCTCAACTCCATCAACAATACCGTCGGTGATCTTGAAACTACCGAGATATTTCTCTGTCTCCAGGTCAAACACAGCATATGAGAAATTACCCTGGCTTGACGCCACAAGGTAACCCCGGGTATCATCTACGGGGTATATCGATAATCCTTCAATATCATAGGAGATATTCATGTTTGTTGAATCACTTTCCGGAATAATGTGCGACATGCTGCTGCCCTCAGGTCTGGCGTTAAAAACATGTATTCCTCTTCTCTCTTCCCCGATATATAACCTGCCGGTACGGTCGTCTGCAACCATACCCTCGGGCTGGCTTGCAACAGATAATACTCTCTCCTTCTCAGCTGTCAGTATGCCTGATTCACTGAAACCAATAAGCCATTGTTGTATTTTACCGCCTTTACTATTGACAAAAGCATATGTCTTACCAGTTTCGTTATTACGGTACATACAAAAGCCATATATCTCATCCAGGTTTGTCGGTATATTTACTACTGCGCTGTCAGGTGAAAAAATATTGTTTTCTCCCATTTTTATCAGAGAGATAGAATTGTCGGTCCTGTTGCTTCCACCCAGAATAGTTATTGTGTCACCCTCATTATTGACTATTCTTCTTACGTCCACATTATTAATCAACCCACAATCAAAGTACCGGATCTCATTCCCATCAATATCATACAGATGTATTCCCCCTGTTTTATTTGATCCGGCAATATATATCTCACCGCCAATGTCAAATATTGCCGGATCGTCTGCCGAATCCTGGTCAATCTGAGCCCTGACCGGTTCCGTTTCATCATTGGCCTCTATCCCGTTCCCTATCCCGGATTGCAATTTCAGGGCATACCTGTATCTGACCGAATCTTCGCGGGCCTCATTCATAAGGTTTTCCCTGTCCGGCACTCCGTTTGTGCCGGACGGGTTACCTCTGTTACATGCCGTAACATACAGCACAAGGAATAATAATAATAGTGTTTTATCTTTCATTCTCCGGATTATTAAAACCTGAAACGTAATCCGGCTTTAACCCTCAAGCCATAATATTCCGCCTGCATGGTTCTGTCCTCAACACCCTGATAATATCTTAAGGGCTGGTTGAGAATATTATTCACATCAACATACAGCTTTAACTTTTCAGTTAAGGAAATATTGGCATTCACATCGAGGTAATTGACTTTATCATACCATCTGTCATAGAAAGCTTCTTCGCCGTATCCGCCTTCCTCACCGTCTCTGAATGCCGATGAATGACTGTAAGACACCCTTATATCAAATACTTTAGTATCATATGCCAGGCTAAGGTTCAGAATATGCGGTGGTGTTCCGGGTATTTCCAGATCTTCGTCCTCTCTTCCCTCTATCTGTATATCAGTAAGCTTTGATGAATTATAAGTATAATTAGCATAAAGAGAGAGATTTCTCAGGAATGATGGCAAAAAGTCCAATCGCCTTGAGAATGCGCCTTCAAACCCGAATAATACTCCGTTACCAACGTTAACAGGTTGTACAAGCTTCCATGATTCGGTTGAGCCTCCGTATGTATACTGGTAATCATCATCTATTGTCATACTAATCACATTATCAAGTTTTTTATAAAACATTCCGCCTGAAATAATACCTATATTACTAAAAAAATGCTCAGCCAGCAAATCAATATTCATGGAAGTAGTAGGCAGCAGTTCGGGATTGCCAAGGGCTATTTCACTGTCATCTGCATTTATCTCGGTATAAGGAACGATATCGAAATAGTTGGGTCTGGCGATGGTGTTGGTCCAGGCCAGTCTAAGGTTTGTATTATCTGAAGGTTCGTATTTCAGGTGTACGGCAGGAAGAATATTAATATAATTATCTTCAACAACACCCGTTTCTTCCAGCCACTCCTCACGTTCATCATTTTCATCAATAAAATGCCTGTAACCGCTGTATTCCAAAATTGTGTTCTCAATTCTCAGTCCTGCAAGGATTGTAAAATCAGGACCAAGGTTTTGTGTTATCATAATATATGCGGCAAGAACATTTTCTTTTGCATCGAAATTACCGGCCAGTTCTTCAATAACATGCTCTTCGTCAAACTGAGACGATCCAAGGTCGAGAGCTCCCAGATATTCATTACTTACAAAACTACCCAGCAAATAATTGCCCGCCAGAAAGTTTGCCCTGCTTACAGACTCCTTATTTAACAATGCTTCAGCCAGAAATCCGTCTTCATCAACAGGTTCATATTCGTAAAAATCATTATCACGATATTTATTCTTTCCGCGATAACGTGCTCCAAATTTTATTTTATTGGCATATTCCCCTGATACTAAAGGCAATTCAAAATTCAGTGAGAAATTCTTATCTGTTTCCTCAGTATACTGATATTCATTTGTAAGCTCATCCAGTTTATAGTTACTGTTAAGATCACTTACTTCCGGTGACGGCACCACTCTCGGCTTACTGAAAAATGATTCCTGATCGACAAGAGAAACCTGCACGTCTTCGGCAGCCATAACAATATATCTTTCGTTTGGCCTTTCTTCACTGGCTCTGGAGAATGAGGCCGACCAGTCTGCTTTAAGGTTACCAAATAAATGTTCTCCTCCCCCCTTGAAATTCATCATCCTCTGGTCTTCAAGACGGGCATCACGCGTATCATCACGGCCGCCTTTAATCTCTCTTTCAATAGTAGCTATATAAGAGCCTGCATCATCATCCCATTCAATATCTTTATATCTTAACCTGAAACGGTTCTCATAATCATTTCTGTGGTTATATATACCTGACAGATAAAACTTATGATCGGCATTGGGCTGATAATCCAGCCCGAGTGAATATGATTGTCTGTCGCGTGTTACAAAATACTGTCTGTTCTGAAAATCTTCAGGGTAAGCTGATCCGTCTTTATCGGATTCATCATCATACACCCACTCACCTTCAATATCATGCGACTCCATAGGATTATTAAAATATGACGCCCCTATTACAACCCCCAGTTTATCATTTGCAAACCTGTCCGAATAGGTCAGGTTTCCCTTCAGAACAGGTTTAGAAGAAATAAAATTATAGCCTGATCCCAGGGTACCGCTAACTGTTCTGTCTGATGCAGCAGTTTTTGTAACGAGATTAATAGAACCTCCTATCGCATCAGCATCCATATCCGGAGTAACGGCCTTGTTTACCTCAATGGTCTGAATCATATCGGCAGGGACCAGGTCGAGCTGGACAAATCTCTTTTCCGCCTCTGCAGAAGGGATCCTTTCTCCGTTTAGAGTAACCGAGTTAAGTTCGGGCTGAGTGCCGCGGATATTAGCGAACCTTGCTTCTCCCTGATCATACATTACATTTATCCCGGGAAGCCTTTTCAGTGCATCACCTATGTTTGCATCAGGAAACCTTTCGATCTGCTCGGATGCTACAATATTTGTAATGTTCATTCTTGTTTTCTGTGTGTTCAGGGCTTTCTGCTCTCCCTGCAGTCTTTGTGTTATTAAGACTTCTCCTATTTCTATCCCTTCATCCAGGACAATATTGGCAGTAGAAGTAATACCCGGCTTAAGAGATACTTCAACAGTCTGGGTCTGATAACCAATGTATCTTATTTCTACTGTATAGTCTCCGGGCTCTAAATTACTGATAAGGAAATTACCGTTCAGATCTGTTGCCGTACCGATCGTCAGAGACGGTATTACAATATTGGCTCCGGGTAAAGGCAGGTTTTTATTATCATGCACCTGTCCTGCGAATCTCGCTTTCTGGGCTGACAGGTATGTAGTTGCAATAATAATAAAGGTTAAGAAGGTTGCAATTTTTTTCATCTGTATTTAGTATTTATTTGAGACCGCAAAATATTACGGGATCATTACTCAATGTTTACAGCTTAATAAATTAATTGTTAAGAATTTATTACAAAAGAGCATACCTGCCGGTAAAAGAAATGGGATTGAAAGAAGTATAGCGTTCTGCTGTTCAGCGTTCAACGGTTCTGTGTCTGACCTTTTTGGGATGACCTTGCTTTATAATGTATTTAACGCCGAGCAATAAAGGGTATTAAATCCCCGGGGAATTAAACCGGATAATACGGAAAAGAATAATCCTTTCCTCCGTTAAAACGAAACACAAATTGTACATTTGCTCCATCGAATAAACGATTATGCTTCATTAACTATTCTGCCGGTTCAGGCAATTACAAAAATTGTTTGAATATAATGAGTATCAACAACATGGAACAAAACAGACAAACAACGGAACTGGGCACAAAAAAAGTATGGAACCTGTTGTTACAATACGCCATTCCGTCGGTAATTGCCATGACAGCATCGTCGCTTTACAATATTACCGACAGTGTTTTTATCGGACATGGAGTTGGTGCCCTGGCAATATCGGGGCTCGCGATTACTTTTCCTCTGATGAACCTTGCAGCGGCTTTTGGTGCGATGGTAGGGGTTGGAGCCTCAACGCTAATGTCGTTACGCCTGGGGCAAAAAGACTATACAACTGCCAATAAGATCCTTGGAAACGTATTTGTCCTGAACCTGATATTAGGAACACTTTATACCAGTGTTGTATTAACTTTTCTTGATCCTATCCTGCTCTTCTTCGGGGCAAGCGAACAAACACTGCCCTATGCTCACGACTACATGTTTGTTATTTCTATGGGGAACATTATCACTCACATGTACCTTGGGTTAAATGCTCTGCTGCGTGCAACAGGCTACCCCAAAAAATCGATGTATGCCACCATTTTCACGGTAATCATCAACGCCATTCTGACACCTGTTTTTATTTACGTTTTCGGACTTGGCATACAGGGCGCCGCCCTTGCAACTATTATATCACAATTATTAATGCTGACATGGCAAATCCGTATTTTCAGCAATAAGAAACAAATTGTACACCTGCAAAAAGGCACTTTCAGGCTTGTACGTAAAATCGTGACCGATTCATTATCTATCGGGCTCGCCCCGTTTCTGATGAATGCTGCCATGAGCATTATAGTCATTGTAATAAACCATGGGCTTGTGAAATACGGGGGCGACCTGGCAGTCGGGGCTTATGGAATTATCAACCGGGTTATAATGCTGTTTGCCATGGTAGTAATGGGCATAACACAGGGAATGCAGCCTATTGCCGGTTATAATTATGGGGCTCAGCAATACAACAGGGTAAACGAGGTACTTAAGTATACTATTTTACTGGCTACCGGTGTAATGGTTACGGGCTTCCTTATATGCGAAATAAATCCGGGTTTTGTTGCAGGATTGTTTACCTCCGACACACAATTAATAAAACTGGTAATTGAAGGGCTACAGATTACAATGATTTTTTTCCCCATCGTAGGGTTCCAAATGGTAACTTCCAACTTTTTCCAAAGCATAGGGGAAGCAGGCAAAGCCATTTTTATGTCGCTTACAAGACAAGTGCTTTTCCTGTTGCCTTTCCTGTTCATTTTACCGACAATATTTGGATTAAACGGTATCTGGTACAGCATGCCTTCGGCCGACTTGCTTTCAAGCATTATTGCTGCCATATTGCTGATAAGGCATTACAAAAAATATAAAAATTAACTATTTTTATCATATAACGACATCTGCCATGGATCATTTCTGTATTACAATAGGACGCCAGTTGGGAAGCGGAGGGTCCCTTATTGGTGAAAGACTGGCAGCAAAACTAAATATTCCGTTTTACGACAAGGAACTTATCATGCTGGCATCAAAAGAAAGCGGCGTTGGTAAAGAATTCTTCGAGAAGTTTGATGAAACAACCAGACACCGTTTATTTGGAGGACTGCTGGGTATGCGAAGTTCATTAATTGATGAAATATACACGAATTACTATATGAGTAATGAATCGTTATTTCAAATACAAAGCAATGTGATCAGGGAACTGGCCGGACAAGGGTCATGCCTTTTTATAGGCCGGTGTGCCGATTATGTCCTTAGCAAACACCGGAACTGCCTCAACGTATTTATTTATGCCGGCATGGAAGACCGTGTTAAAAGAATTGCAGAAGTTCAACAACTGGAATACGGCAAAGCCAGAGAACAAATCATAAAAACCGATAAAAAACGTGCAGCCTATTATAATTATTTCAGTAATAAAAAATGGGGTGCGGCAGAATCATACCACTTGTGCATCAACTCTTCTTTCACCGGAATTGAAGGGGCAACAGATTGTATTTTCGGAGTAATAAAAGGCAACCGGAAATAGAGACAAGTTCCTCTATTGCGCTGCAATATTACCATTTAAGATAAACGAGACAGGCCCTTCGACAAGCTTCTCAGGGCAGGCCTTCGACAAGCTCAGGACAGGCGACAAACGACAGGGCTGAGCGTTAATAATTTGCCCTGTGGGCAAATTTAGCGAAGAGCCAGATAGAGGGGAGGACAAGGGTTTAAAAGGTTGAGAAAGTTGAGATTGAGTTTAGATGAGTTTCATTATTCCATTATTCCATTACTCCAATCTTCCAGTGTTCCAATCTTAATTAAGGAATAAAAACCATAATAAGTGCTATAAATATCCTAATTTTGACACTGAAAGCCATGTTAATAATTATAACATCTAAGAACTGATAGTTATGGAATTTCTTGATACCTCTGCTTTTTCATATATCCTGCTCCCATTGATGATCTTCTTTGCCAGAGTCGCTGATGTGTCTCTTGACACTATCAGGATCATCTTCGTTTCCAAAGGGATGAAAAAAACAGCTCCGCTGATTGGTTTTTTCGAAATCCTTATCTGGCTGATTGCAATCAGTAAAATATTCCAAAACCTGGATAACTGGACTGCATATGTAGCCTATGCAGGTGGTTTTGCAGCCGGAAACTACGTTGGCATGCTTCTTGAAGAAAGGCTTGCCATAGGGTATGAAATGATAAGGGTAATAACGAAAACAGAAGCTAATGACCTGGTGTATGAACTTAAAGATTCAGGCTTCGGGGTTACTTCAATAAAAGCACGGGGTGTTGATGGTGAAGTTGGCGTATTGTATATAATAGTAAAACGATCGATGGCAAAAACAGTGCTGAAAATAATAAATGAATATAATCCGAGGGCTCTTTATACCATTGAATCGATAAGGGCTGTCAACCGTGAGATTTTTTATAAGACTGCTCCACCTCCACATAAAAAAACACTTCTCTACCGTCATGGAAAAACAAAATAGACTAATTGCAGGAGATCATAACAATTAGTTATTCAAGTATCAATATTCAAATATTATGAAGAAATCAATAAGTATTATACTATTCGTTCTTTACGCAGGAATATTATCGGCGCATCCCTGGAAGCCAAACCATTATGTTATTATTGACACGGATGCAGGCATGGATGACCTGAAAGCTATCAACATGCTGCTTGCATCACCTGATGTAAGAGTACTCGCAATTATTGCATCAGGAGGAGTAATGCCGGCTGAAGAAGCTTATATAAAAGTAAAAAGTATCCTTAACAGTTATTATCACCAGGGATTAATGGTAGGGATAAACAGGGAGTCCGGATCCAATCCCTTACCTGTCCCATCGGAATATATATGGGCGGATCAGGAAAATATCAATGCCGGCGAAGCTATTAACTATAATGATCTTTTGAACTATATATTTAAACACGAAAAAACGCCTGTCAGCTATATTTCGCTTGCAGGACTCGGCACCGTATATCACTATTCAAAAGAAAATCCGGATCTGTTCAAACAGGTAAAGAGAATAGTCTGGAGTAATGACGGTATATATCCTCTTGAAGGATTCAATTATGAACTGGACACTCTTTCAGCCAGGATGATCATCAATGGAGGAATCCCTGTGTACTCCATAGGATATTATTACGATGAATTTTATGACAGTACCCTGCTGGAAAAAATAGAACAAATAAATAATCCTTATGCAAGGAAAACTTCAGAGCTTTTCAAATCGCAAAGCAGCCACGATTTCATAAAGGGGCTCGTTGATGATATGATACCTCTGTATCTTCACTACCCCGAATTGTTTAGAACCGACTCCGTTGCCAACCTTAAATACTGTACCCCTGTCATTGAAAAGATCGCTGACGAATATATATGTAAAATATTATCGGGTAATACCGTTAACCGCAACCAGGTTTTCAAATCAATCCCTGTCGACACGTCTTTTTATTTTGCCGATCTGCAGGATTATATAGCTGATATTATACTAAATAACGGCAAGGAGGAATTTGAAGCCGGAGTATTGACAAACGAATTACACCGGCATCTTGGTATCTATGCCATAATAGGTGTTAAAATGGGCATCAGGGCAAGGGAATATTTTCATATTGGAGTAGATGAAATGAGTGTTCATTCGTTTGCCGGCCCGGTAACGCCTGTAAGCTGCATGAATGACGGTCTCCAGGTAAGTTGCGGAGCCACAGCGGGACATGGTCTGCTGAAAGTTACAGATGAAGGTATTCCGTCTGCTGAATTTACCTATATGGATCATACAATACGTATAAGCCTCTCAAAAGATATAGCCTCTGATATCAGGAGCGAACTGAAGGAAATCAGTTTTATTTACGGGCTCGACAGTAATATATACTGGGAACTGGTACGTCAGAAAGCCATTTTATACTGGAAAAACCTTGACCGGCACAAGATATTTACTGTTGGAATGATGGAATAATGGAATGATGGAACCGAGGAACCTGATCCCGGGGCTTCGGGAGAAGGTGACGAGCTCGCGAGGGGATAGTGATTGTGGTTGGTGGGGGACGAGCAATGATGGAGCAGTGGAGTAATGGAATGATAGTAAATAAAAGGGATTAGGGGAATAGCTTATAACTCTACAAATCAACAAATTAACCAATATACCAATTAACATTGTGGACTGAGGACTGTCCAATATTCCAATATTCCGGTATTTTATATTTCTTCAAACCGGAAAAGACGGTCTTCCCTGATTCCTTTAGGCGTATCCTTCAGGGTGCAGCATTCATTGTTCAGATCGTGCTCAAAAAATAATATATATTTATTTTCCAGAGTTTCGGCGAGCAAATGCTTTTTCTCTTCGATAGTTGCAAGCTGATCAAGATCATAGCTCATATTCCAGATAAGCGGCAGATGAGCAACTGTAGGTATGAGATCGGCTGAAAAAATAATCTTTGTTCCTTTATAGCCGATAACCGGGATCATCTGCCCCGGGGTATGACCATTCACTATTTTAACAGAAAATCCTTCAAACAGTTTTCCGGGTTTTTCAACCATATACAGTTTACCATGTCCCATCATAGGTAAAAGGTTTTCTTCAAGGAAACTATCGGCTTCCCTCAGGTTTGGGCTTACTGCCCAGTCCCACTGTTGTCTGCTTACCCAGTATCTTGCATTCGGGAATACCATTTCATACCCTTTACCGTCATCCGTTCTCCTTACTCCTCCTCCGCAATGGTCTGCATGTAAATGAGTAAGCACTACATCGGTAATAGCTTCATAGCTGTAGCCTGCCTTTCTTAATCCGTCTTCAAGACCGTCGCCCCCATTAAGATGAACATGTCTGAAAAATTTTTCATTCTGTTTATCTCCCCATCCGTTATCAATTAATATCACGTTTTCACCGTTGTCAACCACTAACGAACGTAATGCGAGATTTATTAAATTATTATCATCGGAAGGGTATTTTTTATTCCATAATATCTTGGGTACTACACCGAACATAGCACCGCCGTCCACTTTAAAATTTGCTATATGCACAGGCGACAGTCTCATAAATAAATTTTTCGACAAATATACAGTGCATAAACAGAGATAAAAAGTTATTTGTTGAAAGGATGATCTGACATGTTATTCATTTGGGTATTTTTGTAAAAAACATTCAAATGAAAATCCATTTAATTGCCATAGGAGGAGCAGTGATGCATAACCTTGCCATTGAACTCCAACGAAACGGGCATGAAGTGAGCGGCTCTGACGATGATATATTTGAACCTTCGGCATCCAGGCTTAACAAATACGGCTTACTTCCGGCTGAGAAAGGATGGCATCCGGAAAAGATCAGTACAGATATCGATTTAATTATACTGGGTATGCATGCCAGGGCTGATAATCCGGAATTGATCAGGGCCCGGGAACTGAAAATTGAGATCAAATCATTCCCTGAATACCTGTATGACCAGAGCAGGGACAAACAAAGGGTTGTGATAGGTGGCAGTCATGGAAAAACAACCATTACCTCCATGATAATGCATGTACTAAAGAAATGCGGAATAGAATTCGACTATATGGTTGGTTCACAGATTGAAGGTTTTGATACCATGGTGCATATCGGTGAAAAATCGCAGATTGCTGTATTTGAAGGCGACGAGTACCTTTCCTCTGCCATAGACCCCAGACCAAAATTCCATCTTTACAAGGCCGATATTGCAGTGATCAACGGCATATCATGGGATCATATAAACGTATTTCCCGACTTCGACATATATCTTGAGCAATTCAGGCTATTTGCCGGATCAATCAGCAGGAACGGCAAACTTATTTATTACAGCGAAGATGCTCTCGTGGAAAATATAGCCAAAGGTGCAAGAAAAGACATAAAAATGATACCGTATTCGGTACATGGCTATTTCCGGAATAAAAAGGGATTCTTTGCAGCAACACATAACCGTGTTCAGGAGTTACAAATATTCGGGGAACATAATATGCAGAACCTCAGTGCAGCCAGAGCGGTATGCCATGAGTTGGGAATAGACGACGATGATTTTTACAGGGCAACAGGAAGCTTCAGGGGTTCAGGTAAAAGACTCCAGTTACTTGGCAAGTCAGATAAAAATGCAGTATATCTTGATTTTGCCCATGCTCCTTCAAAAGTAAAAGCTACGGTAGATGCTATAGCAGAAACGTTCACTGACAAAAGAATAGTAGCCTGCCTGGAGCTACATACCTACAGCAGTCTTAATGCCGGGTTCCTGCCTAATTACAGGAACAGCATGAAAAAGGCCGATACAGCATTTGTTTATTTTAATCCCCTCGCCATTAAACTCAAAAAACTCGAAACGCTTGATAAACAAAAGGTCCGTGACTCGTTCGGAGAGGGAAACATTACCGTGTTTGATGATTCGGATGAACTGTTTTATGAGATAGATAAGCAGGCAGGCCCGGACACGGTATACTTATTTATGAGTTCAGGCGATTTTAACGGATCCGACATGGAAACGATGGCGGCCAGGCTCACAAAAGATGGAAATAAATAGTGTTTGAAAAGCAACTTTATTTAATTATACTTGTTCCTTTTTTTAAAAGATATAATAATTTTAATTGAGTACATATGAAGAAATCTTGTTTAATTATCGCTACACTTTTTATTCTGGGAATTACAGTAAATGCACAGGACTACAAGACCAGCCTTGGCCTCAGGGCGGGATTTCCCTATGGGTTAACCGTTAAGCATTTCCTTAATGAAACAAATGCTGTTGAGGGTATTGCCGCAAGCAGTTGGGGCGGATTTGTGGTCACGGCGCTATATGAGAATGAACACTGGACAGGCCAGTACCCGGGACTGAACTGGTTCTGGGGCTTCGGGGCACATATAGGTTTCTGGGATAATAATCAGTATATAGATGATGCAAATGTAGGTTCAGTGTTAGGTGCCGATTTTACAGTAGGACTGGAATACACATTTGACGAAATACCACTCAACCTGTCTCTCGATATTATGCCAAGCATAAACCTTATCGGTTATACGGGCTGGGGAGGAATTCACGGAGGACTTTCGATAAGATACGTCTTCTGATACTATTATACTATCATATAACAAATTAAGTAACAAGCTGATTATAAGACCGACCAAGGACTAACCCTTCGGCAAGCTCAGGGCAGGCGACAAAAGACTAATGGAATGGTGGAATGGTGGAATAATGGAATAATGGAATAAGGCCTTTCGTCTCATTCAAACTCATTCTCAACTTTCTCAACCTTTTAAACCCTTTTGTCGTTCGTCGTTAACGATATTATTTTTTAATCGCGGACTATTATAATCATTATTCAAGCACAAGATAAATACTGAAATAGCTCCGTATTATTCCTTAACATGGTTTTATAAAGGCTCATAGCATATGTATGCTCATAAAAACAATGCCTATTTTTTCATCCATGTATTTGGGATATTCAAAAAAAGGTACTTTCTTTGCATCCGCTTTCTGTAAAAAGAAAGCAAACTGCTCCGTTCGTCTAGTGGTTAGGACGCAAGGTTTTCATCCTTGTAGCAGGGGTTCGATTCCCCTACGGAGTACAACAGAACAGAATAACAGGTAATAAAATGGCTAATCACAAATCGGCAGAGAAACGAAACAGGCAGAATGAGAAAAAAAGGCTGCATAATAAATATTATGTAAAGACCATGCGCAACAGTCTCAAGAAACTACGTAACACTACAGAAAAAGAAGAAGCTATGGAGCTTTATCCAAAAGTATCTTCAATGCTTGATAAACTGGTTAAGAAAAATGTTATCCATAAGAATAAATCTGCCAACATCAAGTCGTCTCTTGCAAAACATGTCAACAGCCTGTAAAAAATAATTTGAAAAAACTTAAGGCTGTCCGGCTCCGGGCAGCCTTTTTATTTTCCCTGTGATTATGTAAATTGCAGTTGAAAACAATTCTTGCTGCATGTCACTGAAAATAAAAGAATGGGCCCTGGAAGACAGGCCTCGTGAAAAACTACAATACAAAGGCATATCCAGCCTCAGCGATGCCGAGTTGCTTGCTATACTTATCGGATCCGGAAGTAATGACAAGTCGGCTGTTGATCTGGCACGTGAGATATTAAGTATTGCAGGCAACAACCTGAATAAATTAGGCAAACTGAATCTCCACGATCTGGTAAAGCTTAAAGGGATAGGAACAGCAAAAGCCATAAACATCATGGCTGCTCTCGAGCTTGGACGAAGAAGAAAATCATCTGAAATATCAGGAGCGACAAGTATAAAATCGAGCAATGATGTATATACAATATTCCATCCTTTGCTTGCTGATATTGCATATGAAGAATTCTGGCTACTCTATCTGAACAGGTCAAATAAAATAATCTGCAGGCATAAGCTGAGCCAGGGAGGTATAAGCGGGACCATCACAGATATACGTTTAATAATCAAAAAGGCCATTGAACTGCTGGCTTCCTCAATAATTATATGTCACAACCACCCCTCCGGCAACCCTGACCCCAGCGAAGCCGACAAAAGGATTACAAAAAAAATAAACGAAGCCGCGGCATTTTTCGATATAAGCCTCCTTGATCATATTATTGTTACCGATAACGGATATTACAGTTTTGCAGACAACGGAGAACTCTGACAATTCACTGTTCCTCAAACGCCCGGACTGAATAACTGCAAAACTGCTTAACTGCTTAACCTAACTACATTCACTCAATAGTTCAGCTATTGTTTTATTCAATACCGGATGTATAAACTCCGGAACTATTTCTGCCATAGGCTGAAGAACGAACATACGCTCATGTAACAGGGGATGAGGTATAACCAGATCCCTGAAACTGATTATCTCACTACCATAAAACAATATATCAATATCTATTATCCTGTCTGAATAACCCTTACCGGTCCTCTTTCTGCCCATCCCTGTCTCTATCTCCCATACCATATCAAGCAAATCATATGCTTCCATGCTTGTAGTGATCCCTATTACCTGATTAAAAAAATCATTATCGCTCCTGAATCCCCATGGACTGGAAATAAAAACGGATGATACCTTATCTATCTTAAGTGGGTATTCAGCAATAAGCCCCAGTGCCGTATCAAGATTCCCGCTGCGATCACCCAAATTACTTCCTGTTCCGATATAAACTTCTGATATTGATATTTTTTTATTCATAGAACCCAAAATTATTAAATCATATGAAAACCAAAGTCTCCTGTCCTTGTTTTTTATATATTTAGGGTCTCAAATTATGCTGTTTAATATATTACATTATGAAGAGTTTTCTCAAATACACATTAGCCACTATCACAGGTTTAATTATAGCAGGTATTCTTTTCTTGTTTATAAGCCTTGCCGGTTTTAGCGCTATGATCGCTTCGGCTGACAAACCTGTGAGCATCAAATCAAATTCTGTTCTTGTGCTAAATACCGGATTAAATATTCCTGAGAAAGGGACAAGTGATCCTTTAAGTAGTTTTGATCCTGTCAGCTTCACTTTCAGCCCTGCTGCAGGAATAAACAATATCCTTTCAAACCTGGATAAAGCCGTAAAGGATGATAAGATAAAAGGCGTGCTTATTGAAAACGGGCCTATGATAAACGGATGGGGTAAAGCCGAAGAAATACGTAACGCACTGATAAAATTTAAAAAATCCGGCAAGTTTGTAATATCTTATACGGATTACATCCTTACCCAGGAGTCATACTTTATCTCTACTGCTGCCGATAAGGTCTTTGTTAATCCTAATGCTATGATGGAATTCAAAGGACTGGCTTCAGAAGTGGTATTTTATAAAAACGCACTTGAAAAGCTGGGTATTAATGTACAGGTAATCAGACATGGCAAGTATAAAGGAGCTGTTGAAAGATTCATGCTTGACAGGCTAAGCGAAGAAAACCGGCAACAGATAACAACTTATATTAACGCAATATGGGATCATGTGATCAGCCGGATATCAGAAGCACGTAATATAAGCGCTGAGGAGCTTAACAGGCTTGCTGACGACCTTGTTGGTTTCGATATTGAAAAAGCACAGCAGGCAGGTCTTGTTGACGGGCTCATTTATAAAGACCAGCTACTTGAAGAACTTGCAAACCTTACAGGTACTGAAACAGATAAAAAACCCGAATTAGTTTCCATGGCAAAGTACTCAAAGGTAATAACAGGTGATAATGAAAAGGCTGAATCATCTATTGCTGTTGTTTACGCCGAAGGGAACATTAACGTTGGGAAAGGTCAGACAGGCACCATCGGAGGCGAATCATTCTCAGAAATGATGAGAAAGATAAGAAAATCCAATGACTATAAAGCAGTCGTGATAAGGATCAACTCTCCGGGAGGTTCTGCAATAGCTTCTGATAATATCTGGAGGGAGATCGAACTGACAAAACAACAGATACCTGTAGTGGTTTCTATGAGTAATTATGCTGCATCGGGAGGATACTACATGGCTGCTCCCGCAACCAAAATATTTGCTCAGCCGACAACAATCACAGGATCAATAGGAGTGTTCGGATTATTTCCCGAAGCCAGCGGACTGATGGAAACAAAACTCGGTATTACTTCCGAGGTGGTAAAAACCAATAAAAACGCCGATATATTGTCTGTTTTCAGGGAGATGAACGGCCAGGAAAAAGCTGTGTACCAGCAAAACATTGATAATACCTACGAACAGTTCGTTAACAGGGTGTCAGACGGAAGAGGAATAGACAGGGCGATTGTGGACGACATGGGACAGGGACAGGTATACGGCGGGAATGATGCCTTGAACAAGAACCTGGTGGATTATATCGGTGGGCTGAATGATGCAATAGATGAAGCGGCAAAACTGGCCTCTCTCGATAATTACAAACTGAAAGAATTTCCAAAAGAGGAGGATCCCTATACAAAGCTTATGAAAAGCCTCACAGGCGACATCAGGGCAAAAATAATTAAAAGGGAACTCGGCGTGCTGGCAAAACACTATGAAACTATTAATGAACTGAAAGGAATGACAGGAATACAGGCACGGCTGCCATATTATCTCGATATCAGGTAATGAGCAGTAAAACGCAAAAAATACTGCTTTTCCCGTTAGCCCTGGTCTATGGTACAGTAATAAGGATACGCAACTACCTGTTCGATACAGGTATTATTAAATCTACTTATTTCAGGTTTCCTGTTATTTCGATTGGAAATCTTACTGTCGGTGGAACAGGAAAAACGCCACATACGGAGTACCTCATCAGGTTGCTGAAAGATGAGTACAAAATTGCTGTGCTTAGCAGAGGGTATAAACGTAAAACTAAAGATTTCAAAATCGTTGAACAGTTGTCTGATGTAAGCACCGCAGGAGATGAACCACTTCAGATTAAGAGAAAATTTAAGGAAATAATCGTGGTGGTCGACAGGGACAGGGTAAATGGCGTCAGGGAAATCATGAAGCGTTTTCCTGATACTGACATAGTGCTGCTTGACGATGCATTCCAGCACCGGTACATTGACCCGGGTTTCAGTATTCTGCTTATCGATTTTAACAGGCTTATAACAGATGATTTACTGCTTCCCGCGGGCAGACTCAGAGAACACAGATCGTCTGTTAAAAGAGCCAATATTGTCCTTATAACAAAATCACCGCCGGGTCTTTCAGCCATAGATATGAGAATTATATTCAAAAAATTACCGCTGTTACAAAATCAACATCTGTTCTATACCTCTCTTACCTATGATGATCCTGTTCCTGTATTCGGCGATAGTAAAGGCGGTATAAGCATGGAAAGGCTGGAAAAAGAATCCAGTAACATTCTCCTTATTACGGGAATAGCCGAACCGGAGCCATTAGTAAAGTACCTTGGGAAGTATAATCTGAACATCTGTCATCTTAAATATCAGGACCACCATGCTTACAGCAAGGCCGACTGCAAAAAGATCAGGGAAAAATATTTAACGCTTCCCGAAAATGAACGCTGTTTAATTACAACTGAGAAAGACTTTATAAGGCTTAAGGGAAATATTACTGAAGAAGATTTCCCTGATAAAAGGATTTATTATATCAGGATAAATGTAAGATTTCTAAATGATCATGAAGGAGAATTCAATAAATTCATAATGAACTATGTTAAAAAGAATAGAAGAAACGGTAAGATTTCTTAATTCAAGGGGCTTTATCAATCCTGATGCAGGTATAATTCTCGGGACAGGACTGGGAGGGCTGGTATCAGGCATGAAAGTCATCCATGAGATCGATTATTCTGAAATACCCGATTTCCCTGTTTCAACTGTTGAAGGACATGAAGGAAAGCTGATCTTCGGTGATTTTGGAAATAAGAAAATAGTTGCCATGAAAGGCCGGTTTCATTACTATGAAGGCTATCCTGTTGAAAACATAGTATTTCCTGTAAGGGTAATGAAATACCTGGGTATACGTTACTTATTCCTTTCGAATGCTGCCGGAGGTATTAATCCTGATTTTAGCATTGGTGATATTATGATAATAACCGATCATATCAACCTCCTTCCCAACCCGCTAATAGGGCCAAATGATGAAAAGATCGGACCCAGGTTTCCTGATATGAGTGAAGTATATGATAAGACAATAATTAAAAAGGCAGAATCCGTGGCTTCGGATCTCAATATTCCGGTAAAAAAAGGCATCTACCTTGCTACCTCCGGTCCTACATTTGAGACACCGGCCGAATACAGGCATTTCAGGATTATAGGAGCCGATGCCGTTGGCATGTCTACTGCACCTGAGGTCATCGTTGCCAGGCATATGGGTATCCCCTGTTTTGCCGTAAGTATAATCAGCGACCTTGGAATAGAAGGGAAAATAGAATATATAACACATGAGATGGTTGCCAGGGCTGCTGCTGCAACAGAGTCAAAGATGACATCAATAATGACAGGACTGATAAAAACATTATAAAAAGAATGCCGGAAGAGAACAGGACAGTAAAGGGAGCAGGGAAAAACGGATTTCAGACTGATAATATAATATTAATTTCAATAGCACATCTTATCCACGACATTTATTCATCTTTTCTTGCTCCTGCTCTACCCCTTCTTATTGAAAAACTGAATATCTCCCTTTTCCTCTCGGGTATGTTAAGCGTGGTTCAGCGGATACCTTCTCTTTTTAACCCTCTAATAGGTATACTCGCCGAAAAGATGAAAGTCAGGTATTTCGTAATCTTTGCTCCTGCAGTTACCACTGTCGCCATGGGACTCATCGGAGTGGCTCCCGCATATATTGTACTGGTAGTTTTGCTTTTTGTCAGCGGGATCAGTTCTACATTATTCCATGTTCCCGCTCCCGTAATGGTTAAAAAAATATCAGGGAACAGAACCGGCCTGGGCATGAGTTTTTTTATGCTGGGCGGAGAGCTGGCCAGGACACTGGGCCCCCTGGTAATAGTAGCTGCAATTGAGCACTGGGGGCTTAACGGAACCTTAAGGCTAATACCCTTCGGTTTACTTGCTTCGTTTATCCTGTGGCTGAGATTAAAAAATATATCTGTCAGTGAAGATATAAAATCTGAAAAACCTGATTATTTCAGCACTTTCAAACGTTTTCTTCCTGTATTTATGACATTGGCCGGCATAACACTGTTCAGGGGAGCTATGAAGTCATCTCTTACTCTTTACCTGCCGGTGTTTCTTACAGAGAAGGGAATGGAATTCCGGAATGCAGGTATCTCTCTCGCTGTGTTACAGCTTGCCGGAGCTGCCGGGACATTCCTCGCAGGTTCGATATCCGACAAAATAGGAAGACGCCTGACACTAACCATCGTATCAGTGGTATCTCCCATCCTCATGCTGTTTTTTATCGAATCTTCAGGTGTAGTAAGCATCGTACTGCTTGTGCTCATGGGATTATTCCTGGTAGCACCACAATCTGTAAACCTGGCTGTTATACATGATCTCGACACCAAACACCTGCCTTTTGTAAACGGGGTATATATGATGATCAATTTCTTTATCAGCTCGTTAATGACCCTGGGGGTGGGTGCCTTGTCAGACCATATCGGAATGGACAAGACTTTTTTTATTGCAGCTTTACTGGCTTTCCCGGCAATAATATTTGCTCTTATGGTTCCTGAAAAAAAGAATATTATAAAAGATAATAATTAATATACGAGAGCGCATACATCCTTGAAAACCTCAGGAGTTCTCCCTTCGGGACTTATTACCTTGAGCCAGATTATATAAATGCCTTCTGTAAGAAGGTTCCCGTTATTATCACAACCATCCCATATTATCTTTGAATTATATCCTGCCGTTTTATTTTCTGCCAGTTTCCGTACATTATAACCCATATCGTTAAAGATATAAAGTTCAAGAATGTTCTCATCTGAAGGCAGGTCAATTTCAATAATCAGGAAATCTTCAAAACCATCATTATCAGGACTTATTTTTCGTGAGGACAATTTCATTGTCGCACTGCCAGAAGAAATGTCTCCGTAATTTCCGCATGAATTGGGAAGGCCAGGTGTTGCATAGCCCGACATAGCAGAAGCAGAGCGCCAGTTTGCATGGTCTGTGCCGGGAAGAAAGCTGTCAATACGTTCAAGCGAAACACCGCCCGTAACTGAAAGCAGACTAAAATGCATATCTGCGTAGTACTCTGTCTTATCAACGAGATCCATACTCCTGTTAAAAAGGAGCAAAGACCCGCTTTTATCAGGCAGGGAAGGTATTGATGACAATTCTGTAATATTCTGTGGCTGTGAACTTGTATAACTGTTAATAACAGCCTCTCTGCCATCTGTAATAACATAATAACCGCCCGGCATTAAACATCTGTGGAATGATGACAGCCATATTATTTTCCCGGTATCGGAAGTTTCAGTATTGCAGCTTACAATGAAATGATCGTATAGATCAATTATCTTTCCCGATCTGTTATATAGCTCTATAAACTCAGCCCCTCCCGGCAAAGGGTCAAAAAGTATCTCATTTATAACTAAATCGCTGTATCCTGTCATAAGCGGCAGACCAAAACGGTTATCATTCATTACCAGGATATTCCCTGCCATATCAGTCATTTCAGCAGCTATATCTATTTCATAGATAACTGCTTCCGACAGGCTGTCATCCAGTTTAAGTTCAATCTCACGTTGTAACCGGCCGGTAAAATATGAGCCGGTAATCTCAAACCCATCTATATTCCATCTTCCTTCACCTGTAACCCCTGCATCCATAGACTCGGAAAATGGTATCTGTATCCGGCATGGATCGGAAGGAAAAATATTGTTTATCACTGGAACGCTCAGATCGGGATTGAAACCCTGTACAGAGTTCTGCATACCAGGACTGCCTCCCCTGTTATCTCCTGAATCACTCCAGTTTAACTCTCCTGAAAACGGAAAATCAGTATCTATCATCTCGAGTGACCATCCTCCGTCAGCCTTCAGGCTGTTAGCGAACCATCCTTCTTCATATTCTATTCCATGGATCATCTCATTACCGTAATTCTCCAGTACTATAAGCCCGCCTTCATTCGACAGACTGAATTGTTTATCGGTATTAACAACACTCCCGTAACCTGAAAAACGCGATATATCCGTCTCATTACTCACAATAACATAATCACCATTATGCAAAATAAAACGGGGGAAGACGAACGTTTTATCATTAATGACTAATTGTATATCCTCAAAATTCATATCAAATCCCGATACATTCAGTATTTCAATATACTCACAAGCCGGAAGATTCACAGGCGGTTCAGGATCGGGCATTATTTCCGTAATAATCAGGTCTCCCGTTGATGGGAATGCCAGCGGGATGCTATCTGTTTCCCTGTCGCAACAATTACCGTAGCGGTCACACAATCCTTTAATATACAGGCTATAATAATTCTTGTTTTCGAATACTTCCGTAAAATAAAGATCATAAGACGATCCATTGCTTATTACTTCATCCGGTGAATGATCTCCCGGCATCAGTTTAAACTGTTCAGGCCCGGGGCTTTCATACAGTAATTCATCAAATTCCAGATGTATGGCACCCTTTCCAGTAAAATATACAGTATCAATATCCGGAGCCGTTCTGTCAGGCTCAAAATGCCCGCTAATGCTTATGTCATCAATCCACAATTTACAGTCCTGTGATGATGTATACCTGTACATTATACCGGCCCACCAACAATTAAACAGATCCGGATCATATGTTTCACCTACAGTCACCTCCTCATTATCTTCGTTCATAATACTCACCTGCCAGAACCCTTCAATATTCCTTCTCACAATCAGAGTGGCCACAGAATCAACCCCAATATCTTCCTCCCAGTTTACTGAAGTTTTCAAAATAACTACCGGGCCCCCCTCGACTAATTTGCAAAGGCAAAGACTGTCGTTTTTGGACTCAATATTAACTCCCAGGGCATAGCCTGAAACGCTATTCCCGGGAAGCATATCAGAAGGCCCCCTGTCAGACATCAGGAAAAAGGCCCAGTTGTTGTTTTGTGAAGGTTTATAAGCATGCCTGATACTAAATTTCCAGACTGTTACACTATCTGACGGCTTAAGTCCGTTCAGATCAAAAGCAATACGGTCTGTTCCCGGTTCAGTATTATCAAATGAATGATGCAGGGAATAATAGCCGCTTAAAGGGCTTATAGTATCTGCACTCCAACGTCCACAGGGATACTGGATCCATCTTACAGGGATCCCGTCTTCAAAATTTTCACTTACAGGCTGGCCAAACACCATTACCGGTATAAGAAATACAATAAATAATACTTTCCTCATGCAGCGAATTGACGATAGTTCATAAACAACTATCTTTATGTCGTTATTTTTATAAATTTCAACAATAAAATCAACAAATCAAAACTCATATGAAAAAAGTTGCTGTAGTCGGAGCAAGCGGAATGGTGGGTCAGGCTATGCTGAGAGTACTTGAAGAGCGTAATTTCCCGGTAGATGAATTGATTCCCGTCGCCTCGGAAAAATCGATTGGCAGGGAAATTGAATTCAGGAATGAAAAATTTAAAATAACCGGTCCTGAAGAAGCTGTTAAAAGAAAGCCCGATTTTGCATTTTTTTCAGCCGGAGGAAGCGTTTCACTGCAGTGGGCTCCTGCTTTTGCAAAGGCAGGCACTATTGTAATTGACAACTCATCGGCATGGAGGATGGATAAGAATATTCCACTGGTGATCCCTGAGATCAATGCATCATCAATAAAGAAAAACGATAGAATTATAGCCAATCCGAATTGCTCAACCATACAATTATTGATGGTTATTGCCCCCCTGCACAGGGCATATGGCATTAAGCGACTGGTCATATCCACATATCAATCGGTCACGGGAACAGGATACAAGGCCATGGAACAACTGAGCAGAGAGATTAAAGCCGAAAAGGGAGAGATGGTTTATCCTCATCCTATTTTCATGAATTGCCTGCCTCATTGCGACATATTCATGGACAACGACTATACCAAAGAAGAGATGAAACTTGTTAACGAAACAAGAAAAATACTGGATGACCACAGTATAAATATTACAGCAACAGCGGTGAGGGTGCCTGTTACGGGAGGTCATTCGGAGTCTGTTAATGTGGAATTGAGTAAGGAATTTGAGATCAGCGATATAAAAAATATTTTAAGCAAAACGGAAGGGGTTATTGTCAGGGATGATCCTGCCAACAATATATACCCAATGCCGGTTGATTCTTCAGGCAGGGACGAAGTTTTTGTCGGACGTATAAGAAAAGATTACTCTTGCGAAAATGCCTTAAACCTGTGGATTGTTGCCGATAATATAAGGAAAGGCGCTGCAACCAATGCCATACAGATAGGGGAAGCCATATTGAGTTAATACTGCTTTAAGACCGTCTGAACTCATCACAGACAGAGCTGAGTCGCTGAGACCAACGACCAAAGACAAACGACTAACGACAAAAGAAAGGCTGGAACCGGGGAACCTGACCCCTTGTCCCTGATCCCTGTTAGTTCAGCGTTTTAGTCTCTGTGCTCTTTGCGCTGCGCCCTGCTCCCTTTGCCGGTTCAGTACAAAAAATTATTATAGGGATATATCTTTGCATGAAGTGTTTTCACTTCATTGTACAATAATTGCCTGAACGAGTCAATATTTAAATTATCTCTGGCGGATATAAATACCGTCTTTGCATTCTTATTCTTAGCCATCCAGCTTTGTTCAAGTTCTTCCAGGGTATAGTTCTTTTTTTCTTTAGGACTCAGATCATCTTCATCCTTTTCAGTAAAAGTATAAGCATCAACTTTATTAAAAACAATAATGGTAGGTTTCTTTTCTGCTTTGAGTTCGCCTAAGGTCTCATTGACGACGCTGATCTGTTCTTCGAAATTCGGATGCGAAATATCCACAACATGGCATAGTATGTCTGCCTCCCTTACCTCATCGAGTGTTGATTTAAAAGACTCAACCAGTCCATGAGGTAGTTTTCTTATGAAGCCGACAGTGTCGGAAAGGAGAAAAGGGAGGTTCCCTATTACAACTTTTCTTACTGTGGTATCAAGGGTAGCAAACAATTTATTTTCAGCAAAGACATCCGATTTACTAATCATATTCATGATAGTAGACTTTCCGACATTGGTATATCCGACAAGTGACACCTGTACCATTCCTGACCTGCTTTTTCTCTGTACGGTCCTTTGTTTGTCAATCTTCTTAAGCTGGTTCTTCAGTTTTGATATTTTATCACGGATTATACGTCTGTCCGTCTCTATTTCGGTCTCTCCCGGCCCCCTTAGTCCGATCCCACCCCTTTGTCTTTCCAGATGGGTCCACATTCCCGTAAGGCGTGGCAACAGATATTCGTACTGTGCCAGTTCGACCTGGGTTATAGCCTGAGCCGTGTGAGCTCTCCCGGCAAAAATATCCAGGATGAGGTTTGTACGGTCAAGCACTCTGCACTCAAGTATTTTCTCAATATTCCTAAGTTGACCGGGGCTAAGCTCCTCGTCAAAAACGGCAAGATCTATATTATTATCGTCTATAAATCTTTTTATTTCTGTAATCTTACCTGAGCCTACAAATGTTTTCGGATTAGGAAGGTCAACCCTTTGTACGAAAGACTTAACGGGTTCAGCGCCTGCTGTCTCGGCCAGGAAAGCCAGCTCCGCAAGGTAGTCTTTTACCTCATTATCAGTCTGTAGAGGCAGTACTACACCAATCAGTACAGCACGGTCGGTTTGTTCTGCCGTTTCAATCATATTACCCATACACACATATTCAATTCAAATCGGCCGTATAATTAATGCAGTACTATCATATAACAAATTCATTAACAAGTTGATTATAGAACAGACCAAAGACTAATCCTTCGGCAAGCTTCTAGGGCAGGCTAAAGACCAACGGAAATACTCTGGATTTGCCTTCTGCCTTTTGTTATCACTATACAGTGATGTTATATCTCATAACAGCAGATTAATAACCAAATGCATTGTTAAAAAATAAACCGTCTGTTTTGCTCCATTGCATTCCGGATGCCCATTTTAAGAGCCTCCGAACAATTAATAACCATTTCTATATCTGTCGGGAACGGAACCGGTTCGCTCTGTGTTTTTGCCAGTTCAGCAGGCTTAAGCGCTTCCGTATCACCGATAGCCCTTGCTGAGATATGCTCGAATGAGGAATTCGCCGAGATAGGATCGCTCTTAAGCACTTTAAGAGGATTTACAGAAACAATTTCAACCTGTCCGTCAATCCTGCATTCCTTTGTTTGCACCGACTCAATAAGTGCACACTGTACCTGCCTGTATTTTTTAACTTTAATATCATTCCCAAGGCTGTCTTTCATTACATTACCATTGCCATCGAGTACATACTGAAAGCCATCTTCTATTTCTCTTCTGATAAGGGTATCTTTCTCAAAAGTATTTTCAGGAGATACCAGTACCGATTTAACAATAACGGAAACGTAATAATCATACTTCACATCCTCATCAAGCTGTCTTGTATGATATTCAACCCACTCGTTATCCAGTCTTGGAAGGTCGAGAGACAACAGGTCGGATGTAAATTCGGGAGGAAAATTAATCTGCGATTGATTCTCCACCTGAACCAGTACCCTGCTTACTCCAAGATAATGTGATTCTTCCAGCAGTTGATCTATTCCCTCATAATCGCCAACATACTCTTTTGCCCTCATAAATTCCTGATATGCCTGCCTGTAGGATTCTTTTGTCCCGTTCTTCATTATCTCATTACCATGAGCAAAGTAATAATCGGCAGCTTTATTCTTTGCTTCGACCATATCGGCCATATAATCTACATAAGGAAAGTCTACTGTCCTGGTTCCCGATTGTAAAGGCAGAACTGTTCTCACCATCGACTGCCTGTCATACATCTTTTTGTATATCAGATATATTTCATCCCAGTTTTGAGGTTTTCCTTCCATCTTTAGCAGTCTGACTCTCTCATTATCCTGTTCAAGAGCGATCCTGTACGACTGATCGAGAATATCAATATTCTTTATATCCTCTCTGTCTTTCCGGATCTTATCTACAGCTTTTGTTATGGCTGCGTCATAATTTCCCGACTGCATTTGTTTCTTAGGTGAAGAACACGAAGCGACAAAAACAGCTATTACGACTGAATATAAAATTACCTTTCTCATTGTTAAGAAATATTGGTTAGATATGATAAAGATATGATATTATAATATTCTACAAAAAAAAGCCGGCTCAATAATAAACACGGCTTCATTTATAATAATTACATATATTCTATTGTAGCTGGAAGTTTACAGTTATTGAAAAACGTACCCTTACAGGAGCGCCTCTCTGTTTTCCCGGGGACCAGCTGGGAGAAGATTCCACCACTCTTATTGCCTCATTGTCGAGTGCCGGATCAACGCCTCTCAATATATTTACGTTACTCACCGAGCCGTCAGGTTCAACGACAAACATAATGAATACTTTACCCTGAATTCCGTTTTCAGCGGCTATCTGGGGATATTTAACCCTCTTCTGTACCCATTCGCGGAATTTATCTACATCGCCTCCTCTGAAAGTAGGCATATCTTCAACAACAACGAAAATTTCTTCTTCCTCTTCTTCCGCCTCTTCGGCTACTTCAAAGTCATACATCTGAATATCGTCATCAAAGTCAGTTTCGTCATCTTCAAACAATATTTCATTATCGATCTCCACATTATTCTCGACGATCTCAAATAATTCTGTGGCTTTGGGCACCTCTGGCGGAGCTTCGGGCTGTTGTTCCTGCATCTCTGTTATAGGAATCATTTCTTCTTCGATCACTTCTTCCACGCCCGTATCAAAAGGATTTTCTGACTTTGAGCTTGTTGTCCATTCAAAAGCGATCAGGCATATAGAAAGAACTATTACCAGTCCAAGCTGCAGGAATAAGCCTTTCCGCTTTTCAAGATTGACATTGTCGTTTTTCTTTACTTCCATTTTTTCAGATTTTGAATGCCTAAAAATAAGTATTTAAATGAATAAAGTCAAAAATTTTATCAAATACTCATTCTGATTTAGGCATTATTTTCAATTTTACTTATTTTTGCATCCTCGCGGGGATATAGCTCAGCTGGCTAGAGTGCGTGACTGGCAGTCACGAGGTCAGGGGTTCGACTCCCCTTATCTCCACCCCTGCCCTCCGAAGCCCTGGCGAAGGAGGGCCTTTTATTCCAAAGAACACTTTCAAACAGCCTCGAAGCATCCCCGCTAATGCGTAAATACTCATTAATTTAACTACAAAAATCATGCCTCTGTAATATGTTTGAATGTTTGTTGAGTTGTTAAGTTGTTAAGGTTCAAACACTCACTACTCACTCATTTTTTACTGTCGCTGAAAACGCTGCTCATAAAAAATACGGTTAATGTAATAAAACCAATACAATCCTAATATCAGGGATTTATTATCTTTACATCTTTCCGTATAATAATTAAATAATTTCCGGTATGAAAAAGATTCTGACTCTGTTACTGCTCATTTCTGTTGCATTATTGAATTTAGATGCACAGAAAAAAAACCTGTCGCGTGAAGATTACGACAAATGGCAAAATCTGGGATCATATGCAATCTCCGATGATGGTAAATGGTTGTCATATACCATATCGCCGGTCGAGGGAAATGATACCCTTTTTGTAGTGTCCACTGATAAAAAAACCGAATTTAAGTTAGGCTTATGTTCAAGAGCCGTATTCTCTGAAGATTCTCAATGGCTGGTTGCGATAAAAGGCTACAGCAAGGAAGAAACGGAGAAAATGAGGGAACAGAAAAAGAAAATTCAGAATAAGCTGGTTCTGCTTGATCTCAACACGGGGGACAAAAGAATTTTTGAAGATATACAGAACTTCAGTCTTGGGAAAGACAATAAACATCTTATTATGTCTGCATATCCGGCAGAAAACACAAAATCATACGATCTTTATATCTACAAGCTCGAAAGCGGTATCATTAAAAATATCGGGAATGTTCTCGAGTATGGACTTAACAAGGCCGGAAACCGGCTGGCATATATAATTGATGCCGAAGGGATGAAAGGTAACGGTGTGGAATTGTTCAACCTCGACAACTTCTCTGTCAGCATAATCGATACAGACACGACTGCTTATTCCGGCCTGGTCTGGGAAAAAGAAGGTAAGGCATTCGGGTTTCTGAAATCATATTCCGATACTTCGTTCAAAGAAAAGAACCATGAGCTTTTTGCTGTCAGGGATATATATGGAAGTTTGAAAACCATGAAGTTAAACCCGCGTGACGCAGTAGAGCTTCCCGAAAATATGAGAATAAGGGAGACATTCAAGCCAAGATTCTCAAAGGATCTTGGCATCATGTATTTCGGCATTTATAACCGGACCCCTGAAGAGAAAAAAGAAAAAGGAAAAGATAAAAAAGATGAAAAAATCCCTGATGTGGATATATGGCACTGGAAAGATGATCCCATACAGCCGGAACAGGAAAAGATATATGAAAGGTCTGATAAAGATTTTGTTTACCTGTGCTCCTGGAACCTCTCGAATAACAAGGTGAACAGGATAAGTGATGATGAATTCAGAGATTATAATATTACTGCCGACGGCAAGAATGTCATTATCAGAACAGACACTCCATATCGCCCGTCTTTCAGACAGAAACATTATGACCACTACATTGTGAACGGTTATAACGGTGAAAGAAAACTCATCATTAAGGATTTTACAAGCCTGGAAAATTCATCCCCGGACGGCAGGTTTATACCCTATTTCAAAGACAGAAACTGGTGGGTATATGATATCGAAGGTGCTGAGAACAGAATAATCAGCTCATCAATAGGGGCCGTGTTATGGAACACACGGGACGATAGCCCGAATGAGATAAAACCCCCCTTTGGTTATGGAGGATGGTATGAAGATGACAGCTATATACTTATTTATGATGAATATGACATATGGAAAGTGTCACCCCTTACCGGTGAAGCCGGGATACTTACTAACGGTAGGGAGGATGAAATAATATTCAGGGCATTAAGGCTTGATTATGAAAATAATTACTTCATACAGGATGAGGACCTTTATTTGTCTGCCCGGGGAGACAAGACAAAAGAAAGCGGGTTTTACCGTTTAAGCCCTGACGGTAAACGACACAGACTTATATTCGATAATTGTTATATATCCGGTTTAAGAAAAGCCAAAGATACGGATAAGCTGGTTTACCGTTACGAAACATATTCGGACTCACCTGATCTTTTTGCTACCAACAGTATGTTCAGGAAAAAAGAGCAGCTAACTAACACCAATCCCTGGCAAGCTGAATATAACTGGGGAAAAAGTGAACTGATCAGCTATACCAATAAAGACGGCAAAGAGTTACAGGGCGCTCTTTACTACCCGGCAAATTATGAAGAAGGGAAACAGTATCCAATGATCGTTTATATCTACGAAATAAGGTCAACCGGAGTACATGGCTATGTAAGTCCCAGTCCCAAAAGCGCATATAATACTACTAATTATACAACAGACGGTTTTTTTGTTTTTCAGCCCGATATAGTATATAAGACAAACCATCCGGGAGAATCTGCTGCAGAATGTGTAATACCGGCAGTAGAAAAGGTTATCGAAACAGGTATGATCGATAAGGGTAAAATTGCTCTTATGGGACATAGCTGGGGCGCTTACCAGACAAGCTTTATTATAACACAGACCAATCTTTTTGCTGCTGCTATCGCCGGAGCCCCGCTTATAGATATGATAAGTATGTATAATGAGATATACTGGAATAGCGGAAGCCCCAATCAGCAAATATTCGAGATATCCCAGGGAAGGCTCAGAGACCCCTGGTGGGAACTGATGGATGAATATATGGATAATTCACCGATGTTCAATGCCGCTGAGATTACTACTCCCCTGCTTGTAACATTCGGTAATAAGGATGGTGCCGTCGACTGGCATCAGGGGATAGAAATGTTTACTACGATGAGAAGAATGGAAAAGCCATTTATTATGCTTGTATATGAAGGTGAAAACCATGGTCTGAGAAAAGACGAGAACATGCTCGATTACTCTATAAAGGTAAAACAGTTCATAGATCATTACCTGCTGGGAGAACAAGCAGAAGAATGGATTGAAAAAGGGAAAACATTTCTTAAAAAGAAAGAGGAAGAAAACCTGAAAAACGGAACCAAATAATTAAATTAATTTATTTTATGATTACGGACGCATTTTAGCCGGAAAATATTGACCGCAAGTATTTATTAATTATTTTTAAAGAACCTGAGTGACTCACAACATATACTCTTATGAGTGAAGAAATTCTGAAAGCACTGATGCATCTGTTCGCCCTGATAATCAAACAGGACGGGGGAATGTTGTCGAGTGAAAGAGAATATGTTGTTAATTTTCTCCGCAAGCAACTCAGCCAGGATTCGGTAAATGAATATCTAGAGCTGTTTGACAGGGATGTAGGCCCCATTATGGAAGACAAAAAAAATGTGGAGAATAAACCGCCTTCCGTCAAGGACTCTGTAAAAATATTCAGTATCTGCAAACAGATTAACCGTACACTTAACCAGTCACAAAAAGTAGTGGTACTCATGCGGTTGTTCGAACTGGTAAACGCAGACAAACGCTTTACGATGCAGAGAATGAATATTATTAACACTGTGGCAGAAGTATTCAGGATACTCCCTGAAGAATTTATCAGCATAGAAGTGTTTGTCAGGCACGACAGTGCTGACGACCCCGGTAACAGTTCAATATTATTATTAAAACTTCAGACAAAACACACTGATAATGACGACGGGTTACCTGTTGAACATTCAACAGATAACCTGCTGCTGGTATTAAGAATAAGCAGTGTGGATCTGTATTTTGTAAAACACTACTCGTCAAACCAGCTATACCTGAACGGATTGCCGCTGCACACAGGTAAAATATATACGGTGGCAAAGGGAAGCTCGCTAAGGTATCAGCACGGGCAACCAATCTACTACAGCGATATATCGTCACATTTTCTTTCCAGAAAGGCATTTGATAAGCTCAGTCTGGTGACTGAAAATCTCAGGTACAGCTTCCCCGGCGGTCAGACCGGTATAAATAATATAAATATTTCCGAAAGAGAAGGGAATCTGGTAGGGATAATGGGTAGCAGCGGGGCAGGAAAAACAACTCTTCTTAACCTTCTCAGCGGTATAAACACCCCTCATAAAGGATACGTAAAAATTAACGGTCTGGATCTTGCAAAACATCCTGAGTCGCTTGATGGAATTATCGGTTATGTACCTCAGGACGACCTTCTTATAGAAGATCTGACAGTGTTTCAGAATCTTTTTTATGCCGCTTCATTATGCTTCAGGGACATGGACAAAAACGAACTGTCCGGGATGGTCGACAGGATACTTCAAAATCTGGGGCTTAGTGAAGAAAAAGATCTGAGGGTAGGATCTCCGCTGAAAAAAGTTATAAGCGGAGGCCAGAGAAAAAGGCTTAATATAGCTCTCGAACTTATAAGGGAGCCATCCGTTCTGTTCCTTGATGAGCCCACATCCGGATTGTCTTCGAGAGATTCGGAAAATGTTATGGATCTTTTGAGGGAGCTGACATTTAAAGGGAAACTGGTGTTTTCCGTAATACATCAGCCCTCATCCGAAATATTCAAGATGTTCGACAGGATAATAATCCTTGATCAGGGCGGGGAAATGGTTTATTATGGTAATCCGATAGAAGCTCTGATACATTTCAAGACACTTGATGCACAGATAGACAGCAATATCGGAGAATGCCCCACCTGCGGAAATATTAATCCTGAGACAATATTCAATATCATTGAAACTGAGGTTGTTGATGAATTCGGCCGGTACACCGGGGTCCGAAAAAAATCTCCCTCCGAATGGGCTAATGAATTCAATAAGCTGAATCCTCCTGTTTCCGTAAATGAAATCAGATCAGTACCCAGGACGAACCTGAAACGGCCCGGCCTTATTAAACAGTTTCGGATATTTCTGCAACGGGACCTGTTAAGCAAAATATCCAACAGACAATATGTAATTCTCACATTGCTTGAAGCGCCAGTGCTGGGATTTATATTATCGTATATAATAAGGTATATAGCAGACCCCGAATCCAATATTTATATTTTCAGCGAGAATGAAAATATCCCTGTATATATTTTCATGAGCCTTATTGTCGCTTTGTTTCTGGGTCTCATTACAAGCGCTGTTGAGATCTTCAAGGACAGAAAAATAAGAAACAGGGAAAAATTCCTTAATCTCAGTAACGGCAGTTACCTTGGAGCCAAGGTGATTCTCCTGTTTTCAATATCGGCTCTGCAATCATTCCTGTTTATCATTGTAGCCAACACTATCCTGGGGATAAAAGGCCTGACCTTTGAATACTGGCTGGCGCTTTTTACCACGGCAGCATTTGCCAATGTACTTGGACTTAATATATCAAGCTCCTTTAATTCGGCAATAACAATTTATATTGCGGTACCAATGCTAATGATCCCCATGATGGTGCTGAGCGGGGCTATGTTTTCGTTTGACAAGCTCAACAGGCATCTCGGCAGTGTTGACAAGGTGCCGTGGATTGCAGAAATTATGGCCACAAAATGGACGTATGAGGCATTGATGGTAACCCAGGCAAAGGATAATGAATACGACAAACTGTTCTATGATATGAACAAGACAATAAGCGTGGCCGACTATAATACCATCTATCGCCTTAGTTACCTCGAAAATGCACTAAATACAACCGTACTGCATTACAGGAGAAAGGAACTGTCGGAAAAAAACCCGGCAAAACTCGATCTGCTCAGGAATGAGGTTGAACTCCTTTCGGCCAACCCTTTTCTATTCAGGTTTGAGGAGCTGGATAAATTAAATGCTCAGGATTTCAACCATTTCATAGCTGAAAAATTATATGAGTACCTGGATTCAGTTAACAGTATTTATATCAATGCCGGAAATTCTGCCGATATCAGAAAAGACAGGTTTGTCAGTGCAAACAGGGAAGAACTGAATCAGTTCGAAAACAAGTATCATAACTACCAGTTACAGGAAATAGTTACAAAACTTTATGAGCCTAACAAAATACTGGAATATAACAACAGGCTGATCCAGAATTATGATCCTATTTACGACGACCCCACAGGCGAAAGCTTTCTATCTTTCAGGAGCCATTTCCTGGCTCCTACCAAATTATGCCTGGGTATTCGTTTTGATACTTATGTCTTTAACATAATTTTTGTATGGCTGATGACATTTATTTTTTATTTGATGCTATATTTCAATATTTTTGAAAAGATGGTAAATTCTCTTTCAATTAAATAATCATATGAGTAATCATCTTTTATAATTGTTTTATTTTCTTATTTTTGTAATATTAAGTCAATAGGCTTCAACATGAAAAAAGTCCTCGTAATTTTACAAGTAATACTGATCCTCTCTCTGTTTTATTCGTGCAGGAATACAGGTAATAAGGGATCAGATTTTGTCTTTCCCGAATCCGACTCGATACCCGTTAAGGAATCCGAAAAACTGAGCAGGGAAGCAATAGACGATATAGTACAGAATATCGGATCTCCGGTGGAGATGGCCTCGCTGCTGATGAGTCTTGAAGTTCCTTTTATCGAGGAAAACCTGGCGTCAATAGAAGATGCCGATAAGCTGAGTACAAACTATCAGAAAGCCCTCCGTCTGGGTATATACGGAGCAGATCTGGGTTATCTCAATATTTATGAAAAAACAGGTACTGCTATCGAAACGTTAACCACTATAAATAAACTCGCAGATGGCCTGCGGGTAGGACAGTTCTTCGATTTTGAAATCCTTAAAAGACTGGCAGTAAATAAAACCAATATTGATTCCCTCTTATACCTGTCGGTACATTCCTATAACCAGATTGACGAATACCTTCGTGATAATGACCGCGCATACCTGTCGGTGCTTATGATAACAGGCGTGTGGCTCGAGGCTCAGTATATTGCATGCCAGGTGGTAAAGGATTACCCTCATATCGATCTGAAAAACAGGATTGGCGAACAGAAGATTATCCTGAACGATCTGCTGATGCTTCTGAGACCCTATAATGAGTCAAGTGATGAATACGCTGCACTGTATAAAGACCTGGAATTGCTTAAAAGAGAATATTCCGGTGTTGATATTACTTACACCCCCGGGGAACCTGAAACAATAGAGAAAGATGGCAGGCTTATTGTAGTGCAACATGAAGAAAGTGTTGTTAAATACAGCGATGAAGTGCTGGAGAAAATCATACTGAAAACAGAAGAAATAAGGAACAAGATAATATCATTTTAAATCCTGGATATGAAAAGGACAACAATTTCAATAGTTATCTTATTACTGGCTGCCTTCTCCCTGAATGCCCAGGACTACGAGGAGATGGTTAACAAATGCGCACTAGGCATAGGTGGTAATACAACATACCTGAAAGACTTTGTAATAAAATTGCCTCAGACTTCCGATACGGAAAATATCCCTGTTCATAAAGAGAATATCTACCTTATGAAAAAACAGACCTACCTCTTCACACAGTGTAATGCTGATGAATCCGAGGGGGAACTGACAATAGAACTTTACGATAAGGACAAACTGATTGTAGGCTCAATAAACAAGAAAAGCGATAAAATATACCCTTCAATTGAATTTGCCTGTAATAAGACCGGACTATACACATTATGGTATTCATTTAAAGACGGACAAAAAGGAATGGGTGTGGGAATAGTGTCACTGGTCAAGTAGCCGGCCGCCAAATCAAACTAACTGTAAAAAGATAACCGATAAAATAATAATGGCAAATATATAGTTTGCCATTTTTCTGTTTCTTATCATTACCAGAAAATGAGTTATTATGTATACCATAGGTATAAGAAGTACATACATCAATTCTACTGAAGCCGAGGGCGAAAGGAAGTAAACGGCAACAGTAATTACGATCATCCAGGTTAAAAGTGAAAATATCTCTCTGGATCTTATCTTTTTCGTATTAAAGATACTCCAAAGGTGTAACAGGGATATAATAAAAATTAATATGTTTACAGATATTATAATTATGACCTCGGCAGACCAGTAATATTCAGGAACCGTTGTTATTATACTGTCAATAAAAAAACTGTTCAATAAGAAAATATCACGTCCGCTCAGATAATAAAACGAATAAAGAATTATGAAAGGGGTGATCAGTCCGGCAAGAGACAACAATATCTCCCTGAAACTGAATGACCTGAACAGGCTTATCCCCACAATTATAATAAAATAAAACCATATAATATTTGTATATATGAGAGATGCAATCCCTATGATCAGTGAAGCATCAAAAAGATTATATGCTACCCCGGGTTTTCTGTATGAAACAATCAGGCGGTCAATTGATAGCATCAGCAGCAATGAAGCAGGTAATACGGGATTAAGAACCTGGTTACTGCAAATATAACCGCTAAATATTACGTATAATGAGGCAGGCAGGAAAGTCCTTTCATTGATAAAGAACAGTCTTGTATTAAAATTCACCAAATATGTTGCCGTGATCAGGACGATCACCATGGAAAAAATAATACCGGCATATGTTTTACCCCTGAACAATTCCGTCAAAAGAGAATATAAGGGGGCGGGACTAGTATTATAGTAAAAGGAAGGGTCAACAGGATCAAGTAAGGGTCTTAGCCAAACCAGACCGAGGCTCAGTAAAATAACCAGTATTGTAAATGGTCCTATTCCCCTGTAAATCTTTAACAGCATCTTAACTTAAAGATCAAATCCTATATCTCTCCTGTAATATTTGCCCCGGAAATCAATTATTCCGGCATTTGCATATGATTTCTGCAGCGCTTCCTGCATTCCCCGTCCGAATGAGCTTACAGCTATTACCCTGCCTCCGGATGTAACGGATTTCCCATCCCTGCCGGTAGTTCCTGCATGAAATACCAGGCTTCCTTCAACCTTATCGAGATTAAATATCTCCCTGCCTTTCTCATAGGGGCCGGGATAACCACCCGATACAAGCATAACCGTAGCAGCCGTTTCATCAGAAACCATTATTTCCTTTTCACCCAGGGTGCCATCTGCTGTACCCAAAAGCAGTTCCATAAAGTCGCTCCTGATCCTGGGGATAACTACTTCGGCCTCAGGGTCACCCATACGGACGTTATATTCAATAACATAAGGGTCATTATCAACACTTATTAATCCGAAAAAAATAAAACCCTTATATTTAATTCCCTCTCTCTTCAGCCCTTCCAAAGTAGGTTTAATAATCCTTTCCTCAACCTTACCCATAAATATATTGTCGGCGAATGGCACGGGAGACACAGCACCCATACCTCCGGTATTCAGACCTGTATCTTTTTCCCCGATCCTTTTATAATCCTTGGCCTCAGGTAAAAGCTTATAATCATCACCGTCGGTAATAATAAACACTGATAATTCAACCCCTTTAAGAAACTCCTCTATTACAACAGTATTACCGGCTTCGCCGAATTTCCCTCCGAACATTTCCTCCAGTTCTTTCACGGCCACTTCATAATTATCCAGTATAAGTACTCCCTTACCTGCTGCCAGTCCGTCAGCCTTTAATACATAAGGTGGGGGCATCCCCTTCATAAATTCACAAGCTTCAACGAATGTGTCGCCGGAGAAACTCCTGTACCCGGATGTAGGAATACCATGCCTCTGCATAAACCCTTTTGCAAAATCTTTGCTGCCTTCAAGTATAGCACCATCTTTTGCAGGTCCTATCACGGGAATATGACTGTATTTATCATTATTCAGAAAATAATCATGTATTCCTTTCACTAAGGGAGCCTCGGGTCCAACCACAACCATCCCGATATCATTACTGACGGCAAATTCAGCTACTGCATGAAAATCGCCCGGATCCAGACTGACATTTTCGCCTGTTGCTGCAGTCCCTGCATTACCCGGCGCTATAAATACTTTACTTACTTTCCTGCTTTGAGCGATCTTCCAGGAGAGAGCATGTTCACGTCCTCCTGATCCAAGAATCAGAACTTTCATTATACCTCTGTTTCAATAAATTTCTCAAAAATAGTATATCCGGTCAAGAAAAAAAACCATGTCTTCCTATAAATCTTCTGTCAGGTCTCCAAATATATAACCTTTGTTATGGCATAAGTCAATAAGCTTATCAAGCAATGCGACGGAACACTTATTCTCTTTATCATGTAATACAATAACAGACCCGTTTCTTAAAAGCTTCTTTGCTTTTGACAGGATTAATTCCCTGCTTATACGAATGTCGTAATCATATAACAAAATATCCCAGAATACTATTCTCATATTACTCCTTATCCTCTTGTACTGACTGTAAGTGAGATGTCCGTAAGGAGGCCTGAAATATGATGAGCCGGTGACCCCGGACCCCATGACACAATTTTCGATATAATCTTCAGCCGGTGTTCTCCATCCGTTAAGATGTTTATAACCATGATTGGCTATCGTATATCCGCTATTACGTATAAGGCTGACAGCCGAAGGATGCTCCAGAATATTTGTTCCGTTACAAAAAAAAACCGCCTTATTTACGTCCTTCGATCTGAGAATATCAATAATTACAGGAGTCCCTCCTGAAGTAGGGCTGTCATCAAAAGTAAGATAAACCTTGCGTTCCTTTTTATTTCCCCTGTATACCGCATCCCTGTATATATACCTCGCCAGGGACGGGAACCTGTATTGCCTGGTCATTATGACGGACGCATAAACAACTCTCTGTAATACCTGTCCATATCCTGTTCTATGCGACCGGTAAGCTCATCCAGTCCGTACCCGGCTGCAATATTGTAAAGACTGATCAGAGCCTGCATATTAAGACTCATTACATAATCCAGATCATACCTGCGCGCCTGATTAAGCCTTACCACAGCGTCGAGATACTGTTTTGAATTATCTATTATGTCATCTGCTATTTCCATGGCTTTCTCCTTATCCCCTATTTTGTAAAAAGCCCTGAAAAGATTTATTGAATAATAGCTGTGCTGAATTTTGGATACAGGTATTTCTTCCATACTTCTGTCAAGAACTGCTTTTGCTTTTATGCTGTCACCTTCTTCAATCAGTGAAACGGCAAGCATTCCGAACATACGTCTGAAGTTACTGAACATACGTCTGTTATTCTCATCAAGGTAAACATCCGGATCGGATGCATTACCCCATTTAAACCTGTTCATCACGTTATCATACATCTTCCTGGTGTCAATATAACCTATATCCTGCGACCTTGTTCCCGTTGAATCAAGAGGAGCTATTCTGTAAGCAAGTCCTTCAAGCTGAAAGAGGTCATCAAGCCCCATGTAACTGGACGGCGGCACCGTGCTTGCAAAATAGACAGGCCTGTCCCAGTTATTTGTTCCTATCATATCCATTACTGCCAGGTCGTTCTTATACATATCATCACCCGGAAATTTCCATATTACATTAGGAAGCATCCTGTCGGCCTGATAATCATGTACCGTTCCGTTGGATATCACCCTGGCCGAATCAACAGGTATAAGAAAACGGCTGGATGGCAAATAGTTGAAAAAATCACCCCTGCCGGAATAGTCTATTTTACTCTGCCTTTCATCTGATCCGGCGAATTTAATAAGTTCAATAATATCATATGGCCTGTTAATCCTGTCTGTAACAGGTAATTGTTCTCTCCTTCCCGCCCTGTATTTCTCAGAACCCAGGGTAAATCTGACCGGTTCCGATTCATAGGCCTTCTGTCTCATCATATCAATATACCATCCTGCCGAAAGATAGCTCAGGTTTGCCACCCTGACATCGGTTCTAATGCCTTCGACATCCTGTGAGTACCACACCGGGAAAGAATCATTATCCCCATAAGTGAAAATGATCGCATTATCGTCACAACTATTCAGATAATTGCTTCCTATATCCCTGGCTGTATACCTCCCTGAACGGTTATGATCATCCCAGTTTTGAGTAGCCATAACGACAGGAACCGCTATAAGACTGGCGACAAAAGAAAGCGGAAGGGCTATTTTATCAGGCATCAGTTTTTTCAGATTATCCGTTAATAAACATAATCCCAGTCCAACCCATATTGAAAATGCATAGAATGATCCTGCATAGGCATAATCACGTTCACGCGGCTGCAGGGGATCCTGGTTCAGATATACCACTATGGCAATGCCTGTCATAACAAATAAAACCAGAATAACCCAAAAGCCACGCCTGTCGCGCCGGTATTGCCAGATCATCCCCAATATCCCCAGTATAAGAGGCAGAAAATAATACGTGTTACGGCCGGGATTATCTTTCAGTTCGTCAGGTAATGACTTCTGATCTCCGAGCCTTGAACTGTCAATGACATTTATACCGCTTATCCAGTTCCCATGTAAGACATTGCCGTTACCCTGTATATCGTTCTGCCTTCCCACAAAATTCCACATGAAATACCTGAAATACATATAGCCCAGCTGGTAATTGAAAAAGAACCTCAGATTTTCGCCAAAGGTCGGGACAATAAATTCCTTGACACCGCCGGCAGTATTTAACCTCACTCTCTCTCCTTTAACCCTTCCCCAGTATTCATACTCCCTTCTGTGATTGTCGTCAGGGCTGTACATCCTCGGAAAAACAGTGGTAAAACGATCGTCAAAAACATATTTATTTTTTGTATACGGTATATATTTACCGTCTTCCTTTATATAACCTCCTGTCTTCTTTTTTATATCTATAACAGGAGCACTATAATAATTACCCTTCAAAAGGGGTGTACTCCCATACTGCTCCCTGTTTATATAATAGATCATGGAGAACACATCCGAAGGATCATTCTGGTTCATCGGAGGGCTTGCATTAGCCCTTATGGGGATAAGTGCAAAGGACGAATAACCTAGTAAGATAACAGTAACTATAGTAAATATATAGTTAAGTAATACCTTATTCCTGTACATTGAATAGCGTATGCCCCATATCAGAAATACTATCAGCAGGAGAAAATAGAAATACATGCCTGTATTATATGGCAAGCCTAAACCGTTAACAAACAATAATTCAAACCATCCGGCAATCTTCACAGTGTATGGAAGGATGATAAACACCAGTATCCCCAGCATTAAAAATGCTACAATAAGGGTATTTATTATACCTTTTGTACTTACCTTGTAGTTCTTAAAATAATATACCAGCACTATCGCGGGTAAGGCAAGCAGATTGAGAAGATGGACGCCGATAGAGAGACCCATAAGGTACGCTATCAGCACAAGCCACCGGCCTTTGAGCTGTTCCGTCTCTTCACTCTCCCATTTCAGTATTGCCCAGAATACCATCGCTGTAAAAAGAGAGGAGGTAGCATATACTTCACCTTCAACGGCTGAAAACCAGAAAGTGTCGGAAAAAGTATAGGTAAGCGCCCCAATGATGCCGCTTGCCGTAACAAGGGCAATTTTATTGAATGTATAATTATCTTCAGTAATAATTATCTTTTTTGCAAGGTGCGTTATTGTCCAGAAAAGGAACATAATTGTAAAAGCGCTGGCAGTAGCCGAAAGTAAATTTATCATTACGGCTGCATGTGACGAATCGCCGAAACTGAACAAAGAAAAGAACCTGCCTAATAATAAAAACAGAGGTGCGCCCGGGGGGTGACCAACCTGTAGTTTCCAGGCTGAAAGAATAAATTCACCGCAATCCCAGAAACTAACCGTCGGTTCCAGGGTAAGGATATAAACAATCAGTGAAATTAAAAAAACAAGCCAACCGGCAATATTATTTACTCTTCTGAAATTTAAACTGTTATCATTCATTCCCTGACAATGCTTATATTTAATTATTATGTAAATATACCTAAAATGGTATTACTTTAAATAATACCGCCATTCAATATCTCTCCAGTAAGGATCTGCATATTCAATTCCTATTCTGGCGGATCGTCCTATCCTGACCTTTCTTCCCCGGTCCTCAATCCATATTTCTTCCGGCACATATATGTTTTTACCATAGAACGATCCGTCTATACCCAGATGTTTTGTAAGCTTTCCCGGACCGTCGAAGCCTTCTATACCCCTGATAAGCACCGCCTGTGGAATCCCTTCCGTAGCAGTTACAATATTCAGCATCCAGTACATACCGTAAATGAGGTACATGTATATCTTTCCTCCCTGCTGATACATTATATCAGTTCGCCCGGTTCTTCCCCTGCTGGCATGACAGGCTTTGTCTTCCTCACCCCTGTAAGCCTCTACTTCAGTAATCATATTAACCGATACCGAACCGTCCGGCAGTGTACGGCAAAGGAATTTACCGGGCAGGTCAGGTGCCACATCCAGAACATCTCTTACATAAAAACTACTGCCAGGTATGCTTCGGTCTGTCATCTGTATCCCTTTTGTTTTCGGTGCCAAACAATAGCAACGAGTAAAAAAACGAAAAAAACGTAATCCCTGTGTGAGTTTCAAGGGTGTCCTCATTTAACATAGATAACAATACAATAATAAAAAAAACTGTAAACAGGTAATTATTCCGTCTTCCCGTTTTTATTACAGGATAAATCAATGCAAAGATAAAAAACACTAAGCCCGGCAGTCCGAATCTTATTAGTTCCGTAAGATACTGGTTATGTGAGATGAACCTATGTTCGTCATCCAGTCTGGACCTGTCATTTCTATATTGCTGCTTAAACTCATTAACAAGGTCGCCTGTCCCTGTTCCGAATAAAGGATGTCTTTTGAATATCCTTACTCCCGTTATAAAAAATTCTATTCGCTGGGTCAGGCTATGCCCCTGAGGGTTTCCTCCCTTAAAATAATAATCGAGTTGCCAGATAAGCTCGTAGATCCTGTCGCCCGGACTTACTCCGTCCTTATACCTGCAATTGGCATATCCTGCCTCTATCATATCTATATCCCTCAAATCCAGCAATGCTACCGACGCAGAGTCTTTTCTCAGTCCCAGCGAACTCATATATCTTATTATAGTCCTTTCTATATCCTGGCCTTTCAGGTCAACACCGTCATAATCGAGTTTACTGCGCCTGTTCCATTCATTTCTCAATTCATTTTCACATATATATCTCCACACATAATATCCGTTTTCCAGATAAGACCTGTCAGGGTAATGCTTATATGTATTGCCACATAATGTTCTCTCCGAATAGTCAATATCCTGACCGGCCTTTATATTATAAAAATCCCTTACTTTATATCCGAGAAAAGCCAGCAATACTGTAATAGCCAATAATGTGAGTATCATATTTAACCTTCTGAAGCCCTTCCTTCCGGTACTTCCCGCCAGTATGAATGAAGAATAAAACAATACTGCAAGGAAGATTATTATGCCTGTAAAAGACATTAATATTAAAAGGAATACAACAAACCAGAATGCAAAAAGCGCATATACATATTTGAATCTGAAATCGACTTTATCATGAACAAGAGTATAATAGGAAGATATAAAAACAGAAAAGCAGACCATCAGGGAAAGACGGATATGAGAAATATAAAGTGAAATATCCCTTCTGTCGGATATCTCATCCGATAATATGAAATAGTTTATAGTGCCGGCAACAGAAGCAAACAATACTCCCAGTAAGAATGATGTCAGAATAATCCTCTCTTCCAGTTCACTGACTTTTTTCCCGGTACCGGCTACCAGGGGGATGGCCAGTAAGGGCAGCTTCAGCCTGAGAGTGCTGAGACCCGCATCCCTGTCGGAGGTGTTAATCATGTAAAGCAGGTACAGCAGATAAATAATCAGGAAAGCCAGCAGGGATTTTTTTTTTGTAAGCTTAAGAAGATTTCTGTAAGTTTCCCTGTCAAGTACCCAGTTTGATACCAGGGCTATAGTAAATACGGAAGTTAAGAATATTGAAGACGGCAATGAGAATGCTATTCCTGACAGAAAAAAAATATAGAGATATCTGTGTATCCTGGTTCCAAACATTACTTTCTCTTTTAGGCAAATGCAAATATGATAAAATATATTAGTTATGTTGTTTGAAAAATTCTAAAAGCACCATATTTGCAGTCTTTTCAGTTATTAATACTGTCGCAGCCCAATTTAATCCCGGCAATATTCTTTTTTATTAAAAAATATTGTACTTTTGCACACCCGAAAATACAGGATATTAGGAAAATATAATAGAACTGAAAAAATAAAAGGACGTGAATACCAATAGCTACAAAACTATCTCGGCAAATAAGGCAACGGTAAACAAGGAGTGGCTTCTGGTTGATGCTGATGGAGAAATACTGGGCCGTCTTGCATCAAAGGTAGCAAAGCTTATCAGGGGAAAACACAAACCTGATTTTACCCCTCATGTTGACTGTGGCGATAATGTTATTGTCATAAATGCTGAAAAGATCAGGATGACAGGATCCAAATGGGATGACAAGGAATATTTCAGATATTCAGGATATCCCGGAGGCCAGAAATCTGTTGTGGCAGCCGAACTTTTAAAGAAACATCCTGAAAGGGTTGTTGAGAATGCTGTCAAAGGGATGCTTCCCAAAAACAGGCTTGGAAGAGCAATTTTCAAAAACCTTTATGTATATGCCGGTGAAAATCATAAGCAGGAAGCACAGAAGCCCAGAAAAATTGAATTGGATAAAATCAAATAATAAATGGAAGCTATCAATACTATAGGAAGAAGAAAATCAGCCATAGCAAGAGTATATCTTTCTGAAGGGAAAGGACAGATCACTGTAAACAATAAGGATTACAAAGAGTACTTCCCTGCAAAAACACTCCAGTACATTGTTATGCAGCCACTCAACCTTCTGAACGTATCCGACAGGTATGATATCAGGGTGAACCTTACAGGCGGTGGATCAAAGGGGCAGGCTGAAGCTTTGAGATTGGGTATATCAAGAGCCCTGGTAAAGATAAACGAAGAAGACAAACCGGCCCTTAAGGCAGAAGGTTTCCTTACAAGAGATCCGCGCCAGGTTGAAAGGAAGAAGCCCGGTCAGCCCAAAGCACGCAAGAGATTCCAGTTCAGCAAACGTTAAAAATATAGATGCAGGTTTAGTATCTAAATTGCATTGACTTCGGGTAACGAACTACTATGCAATTGATAATCAGAATGTAAACTTATAAATATCAAAATGTCAAGAACAAACTTTAATGAATTACTCGACGCAGGTGTACACTTCGGTCATCTGAAAAGGAAATGGAACCCGGCTATGGCTCCGTATATTTTTATGGAGCGCAACGGTATACATATTATTGATCTGGAGAAAACAGAAAAAAAGATAGACGAGGCGGCATCAGCAATCAGACAGATAGCAAAATCAGGAAAAAAAGTCTTATTTGTCGCAACAAAAAAACAGGCTAAAGACATAGTCTCCGAAAGGGTAAAACAGGTTAATATGCCTTATGTTACCGAACGCTGGCCGGGAGGTATGCTTACAAATTTCCCCACTATCAGGAAAGCGGTGAAGAAAATGTCTTCCATTGACAAGATGGCTTCAGATGGTACATTTGATAACCTGTCAAAAAGAGAAAAGCTGCAGATAACCCGTCAACGGGCAAAACTTGAAAAAATGCTGGGAAGTATAGCTGATCTTACAAGACTGCCTGCTGCTCTTTTCGTTGTGGACATAACAAAGGAATATATCGCCGTCAGGGAAGCCAGGAAGCTCGGTATACCTGTAATAGCAATGGTTGATACCAACTCAGATCCCAATATCATTGATTTTCCGATACCTGCTAATGACGATGCTTCGAAATCCATCTCACTCATAATTGATATCCTTTGCAAAGCAATAGAAGAAGGCCTTAACGAAAGAAAAACGGAAAAGGAAAAGGAATCGTCAGATGAAAAGGGGAAAAAATCATCAAGGGAACCGAAAGCAGCAGCTAAAAAGATACGATCGGTAAAAGCAGAGAAGATTAAAGACGAGGAGGGGGAACCCGATGATGAATTCGAGGATGAACCCAGGGTAAAAAATCTGAAGACTAAGAAAGACGATGACAATTCATAGAATTATTAATTAAAAAAATATTATAAAAATGGCTGCAATAACTGCTGCAGATGTAGCAAGACTCAGAAAAATGACAGGTGCAGGGATGATGGACTGTAAGAAAGCCCTGCAGGAATCAGGAGGCGACTTTGATAAAGCCGTTGATGTAATAAGGAAAAAAGGCCAGGCAGTGGCAAATAAGCGTGCCGACAGGGAAGCCGGTGAAGGACTGGTACTTGCAAAAACAACTGACGATGAAAAATTCGGTGCCATGATAGTGCTGAACTGTGAAACAGATTTCGTTGCAAGAAATGCCGGCTTTGAAGAGTTTGCCAATCAGATACTCGATATTGCAATAAATAATAAACCGGACAGCCTCTCAGCACTTAAGAACATAGAAATAAACGGTGTGAAAATAGAGGATAAAATTGTTGAACAAATAGGCATAATAGGTGAAAAGATCGATCTGTCATACTATGAGTTCGTCAATGCCGAACATGTTCATTCCTATATTCACCCTGGAAGCAGGCTGGCTACACTGGCAGGATTTAACAAATCAGGATTCGATCCCCAGATATATAAGGATGTTGCCATGCAGATAGCAGCCATGAATCCGCTGGCCATCGATAAGGATGACGTTGAACAAAAGGAAATTGACAGGGAGATTGAAATTGGGAAAGAACAGGCCCGCAGGGAAGGGAAACCCGACAACCTGCTCGAAAAGATAGCAATGGGCAAGCTTGGAAAATTCTTTAAGGAAAATACCCTGCTTAACCAGGATTTTGTAAAAGATAATAAACAAACTATCAGGCAATACCTTGGTTCTTTTGACAAAGATCTGACGGTAACAGGATTCAAAAGGTATACACTGAACGATTAGTCTGTAAGGAAGAAAAATAAAAAAGAAGCTGTTAACATTTTTTGTTAACAGCTTCTTTTATGGCTTCTCTTTTCTTTCAGTATCCTACCATCCCAGGATACAGGCAAAAATAAGAGGGGCTACTATTGTAGCGTCCGACTCAATAATATATCTGGGCGTTTCAGCAGAAAGCTTACCCCATGTTATCTTTTCATTAGGTACTGCTCCGGAATATGAGCCGTAACTGGTAGTGGAATCACTTATCTGACAAAAATATGACCATACCGGTATTCCCTCAAGTTGCAGATCCTGATGAAGCATCGGGACAACACATATAGGAAAATCACCGGCTATACCTCCTCCTATCTGGAAAAAGCCTATGCCTTTTTCCGAGTTTTTGCGGTACCAGTCGGCAAGGAACATCATGTATTCAATCCCGGACCTGACAATTGACGGATCATATTCACCCCTGATACAGTGAGATGCAAAGAAATTGCCACATGTTGAGTCTTCCCATCCCGGCACGACGACAGGCAGGTTTTTTTCGGCAGCTGCAAGCAGCCATGAATCAACGGGATCTATTTCATAATACTGCTCCAGTTCACCGCTCAGTAATATATCATAGAAATATTCATGGGGGAAATACCTTTTGCCATTATTCCCTGCTTTCTCCCATGCTTCTTTAAGATGATCTTCTATCCTGCGCATAGCCTCTTCCTCAGGTATACAGGTATCTGTTACCCTGTTATAGTGACTGTCAAGCAAATCCTGTTCCTGCTCATCGCTCAGGTTACGGTAACCGGGTATCCTCCGGTAGTGGTCATGTGCCACCAGGTTAAATACATCTTCTTCCAGGTTAGCGCCGGTGCAGGTAATAATATGTACCTTATCCTTTCTGATCATCTCTGCCAGCGATATACCAAGTTCAGCAGTACTCATTGCTCCGGCAAGAGTGATCATCATACGTCCTCCGTTTTCTAACTGCTCCTGATAGGCCTTCGACGCATCCAGAAGACTTGCAGCATTAAAATGCCTGAAATGTTTTTCAATAAACGAGCTTATTCTGCCTTTATCCATAATACTTGTAACTTAACATTTTATAAAACAGCTTAACCATCATGAAAGCCGGAGCCTTCATCTGTTCCGAAGGAACAAATTCAACTATATCAAACCCCTTCACCGACGACGAACCGAAAACCTTTCGAAGAAGCTTCAATACCTGGTACCATGTCATTCCTCCGGGCTCAGGTGTTCCTGCCAGAGGCATTATTGACGGGTCGAAAACATCCATGTCTACTGTAATGTAAACATTACCACTTATCATTGGAAGCACCCTGTCGATCCACCCTCTGTCATCCTGCATTTCTTCTGCAAAAATGCATTTTGTCCTGTCAAAATATTTTAATTCCGAGCTGTCCATACTCCTTATACCTACCTGTACAAGATTAGTGATATGTGACGCGGCGTGCATGGCGCATGCATGATTGTATTCCGAACCAAGATAATCCTTTCTAAGGTCCGTATGAGCATCCAGTTGCAGTACCGTCAGTCCGGGATATTTTTCCGAGAAAGCTTTTATTATACCAATGCTGACAGAGTGTTCTCCTCCGATAAACGTGAACATTTTATCACTGTCAAGAAGTCTCTTTGTCAACGTATAGATTTTGTTGCTTACATCTTCGGGCTCTCCTTCAAGTTGTATTTCAGGTAGTATATGTATGCCCCTTTTATAAACCTCCGAATTGGTTTCTATGTCGTATAATTCAAGATAGGCCGATGCTTCCATGAACGCCTCAAAAGCCTCGTCAGCTCCTTTGCCCCATGTGCTCGTCCCGTCATAAGGAAGCGACTGAATAAGAATATCCGAATCATTAAAACCGGCATATTCTTCATCTATCATACCGAATGTTTCCATTATTTATTTAAATAACCCAATATGTTTAGCATATCTTCGACGGTTTGTTCATTACGATAGACATAATCTTTGAAATTACCTGTTGAATCCCTGTCTATAATAACATGTTTAGGCGCCGGGATAAGGCAGTGCTTTATACCCCCGTAGCCGCTTATTGAATCCTGGTATGCCCCGGTATGAAAAAAACCTATATACAAAGGTTCATTGTCACCATTCTTATACCTGGGAAGCAATATCTGCTGGTTAAAATCTTCTGAATTATAATAATCCGAATGATCGCAGCTTATTCCCCCGATATTGACCCTTGTATACTCATTATTCCACTTATTAACCGGAAGCAAAATAAATTTCTCATGCAATGACCAGGCATCAGGTATGGTATTCATCAAACTGTTATCAACAATATACCATAATTCGTTGTCATTTTGCTGCTTTTGTTCCAGAACCTTGAATATTATTGCCCCGCTCTCACCTACCGTATATCGTCCGAACTCCGTATATATATCAGGGTCTTTAATCCCTGCCGATGAACATGATTCCTTTATGTTGCGGACTATCTCAAGTATCATGTATTCATAATCATACTCAAAGCCTAGGTGATTTCTTATCGGAAACCCTCCCCCAAGATTAATGGAATCCAGCGTATCCGATTCTTTCTTAAGATCAATATACAGCTTAAGAGCTTTCTGAAATTCACCCCAGTAATAAAGACTGTCCTTAATGCCGCTGTCAACAAAAAAATGAAGCATCTTAAGTTCCAGTTGCGGGTTATTTTTGATCTTATTCAGATAAAAATCCACCAGTTCGGTGTATGGTAATCCCAGTCTGGAAGTATAATAACTTGACTGAGGTTCCTCATCAATAGCCATTCTGACACCAACCTTAAGCTTGTTATCACCTATCTGTGCCATTACCCTGTCAAGCTCTTCTTCACTGTCCAGTATAATTATTGAATTGACAAACCCGCTTCTCTGAAGTCTCAGGATCTTACCGATATATTCGGGACTTTTATATCCGTTATGGATAATGATCCTGTTCTTGTTAATCTCTCCGTTTTTATACAGCTTCTCAATAAGGTCAATGTCAAAAGAAGAAGATGTCTCAAGATTAACATTATGCTTCAGCGCTGCGCCTACAACATGATGGAAATGGCAACATTTTGTACAGTAGCAGAAATGATATGATCCCTTGTAATCTGTCTTTTTTATTGCTCTGTTAAACAGGTTCCTGGATTTTTTGATCTGATCTCCTATCCGCGGCAGATACATCAGCCTGAACGGGGTGTCATATTTCTCGATAAGATATTTCAGCGACACACCATAAAAAGTAAGGTATCCGTCTATCAGATCAAATCCTTCCTGCGGGAAATAATAGGTCTGCTCGACAAGGTTAAAATAAGTGTTTTTCATCTAGTTACATACAAATTAAATATTTATGTTACGGGATAATTAATTTTTACAAAGAAATACATTTTTTGATTTTTGTCTGCTAAGCAGGTGCAAATATTTACAATTCATATTTTCATGGTAATTTTATTATTTTTGATACCTGCCGGATTAATCACGGACAGATAGCATAAAACGTATAATACAGTATAAACACCTTATGGTATGAAATATAAAAGGATATTGCTGAAGCTCAGCGGAGAGTCCCTACAGGGGGAAAATAATTATGGTATTGATCCTTCAGTACTGGAATATTTTGCCTCGGAGATCAGCGAAATAGTCAGGGAAGGTGTTGAGACAGGTATCGTGATGGGGGGAGGTAATATATTCAGAGGGCTAAAAGGTTCATCCGACGGTTTTGACAGGTACAAGGGCGACCAGATGGGTATGCTGGCTACTGTAATTAACAGTCTGGCCCTCGAAAACGAATTGATAAAAGCAGGGATAAAAACAAAGGTTTTCACATCAATAAGAATGGAACCTGTTGCCGAACTATACCATAGAGACAAGGTTATCAGCAGTATGAAGGAAGGCACGGTGTGCCTGTTGTCGGGAGGTACGGGAAATCCGTTCTTTACAACCGACACAGCTGCCGCATTGAGAGCTGTTGAAACAGGCTGTGATGCCCTGATAAAGGGTACCAGGGTGGATGGCATATATAGTGATGACCCCGAGAAGTCGGATAAAGCTGTCAGGTTTGACAGGATTTCATTTGATGAAGTTATCTCAAAACAACTGAAAGTGATGGATCAGACCGCATTTACTATGTGCCGTGAAAACAACATGAGCATAATAGTCTTTGATATGAACAGGGCCGGAAACCTGATGGAGGTGGTAAAAGGGAATAATATGGGGACCCTGGTATACAAAAAACAATAATGTATTTTGCATATTTTTTTTAATTTTGTTAACCGGCAATCGGTCGAAACAAAAATGTATCAGCTATGAATGAAGAGATTGAAATCATAATGGAAGAGACAACCGACAGGATGAAAGGAGCTGTCAAACACCTTGAAACAGAATTGTCAAAACTCCGTGCCGGTAAGGCAACGCCCGCTCTTCTCGACGGTATAACAGTCGATTATTATGGCGTTAACACTCCTCTTACACAGGTGTCGAATATTAATACTCCCGACCCGAAGTCAATACTAATCCAGCCATGGGAAAAAAATATGCTGGCGCCAATTGAAAAATCCATCCTTGCCGCAAATATCGGGCTTACACCAATCAATAACGGTGAGATAATACGGATAAACGTCCCTCCGCTTACCGAAGAAAGAAGGGCACAACTTGTAAAAATGGTAAAAAACGAGGGTGAAGCGGCCAGGGTCAGCGTCAGGAATTCACGAAAATGGGCAAACGATGAACTCAAAAAGCTTCTTAAGGAAGGATTATCGGAAGATACTGAAAAAAATGCTTCTGATGAAGTTCAGGAACTCACCAATGACTATGTAAAAAAAATTGATGAGGTTGTCGAAGCCAAGGAAACAGATATAATGACTGTCTGAAAGAATAGTTGTTGGTTGTTCAGACTAAGGGCTAACGACTAACGACAAACGGACAACTGGTGTTAAGCATTTATCGCTTGCTTTATGCTCCATTCAATCTTCATTCAGTATTCCAGTATACCAGTATACCAGTATTCGGTATTCGGTAAGACCACAGATCCGTGCCTTCTCATCTCTCATTTCTCATCTCTTCTGCCTAATCCCTTCTCTTTACCAGTACTCCATTATTCCATCATTCCACCCTCCTCGTCTCTTACGAATAATCTTCTGTAAAAAATAGGGTATATCGTGCAAAAACGGTCATTATTATGAAAACAGAATATTAAAAAGTAATCAAAATGTATAACAAAATCAATCGGGTCATGAAAAGAGTTATTGATATTACTATGGTTGCACTGATACTGTTCACAGTATTCTCTCTTTTGACAGCAAGTGGTGCCGGCAGGGATGGAATAAACGACCAGGATCCGCAATCATTTATTACAGTCAGAGGCAAAGTTGTTGACGAAGATACGGGAAATCCGCTCATCTTTGCAACTATAGCCGTGAAGAATACAAACATTGCAACTGTATCGAACCTTGACGGGGAATTTCTCCTGAAAATAAACGAAAGCGTAAATGATCCCTATGTAGAAATAATGTATATAGGGTACAAAAACAAGGAAATACCCCTGACAAACCTCTCTACAGGTGATAAGGAAAATACCATTGAGTTAAGTCAGGCTACCATACCTATAAAGGAGGTAATTATAAAGCCTGTTACACCTGAAGAAATACTCAATAACGTTATCAGGAACATACCTTTGAATTATGCTAATGATCCAAACCTGATGACAGGCTTCTACAGAGAAACTATCAGGAAAAACAAAAGCTATGTATCAATTGCCGAAGCCGTGGTTGAGGTATTCAAGGCTCCCTATGACAATGAGTTCCGCTTCGATGCAACGCGTATTTACAAGGGACGTAAGAATGTTCAGGTTTCCAAAATAGATACCGTTCTTTTCCGTCTTCAGGGTGGACCGGTTACTACACTCCAGCTTGATATTGTCAAGAACCCATGGGCAATACTTACCTCTGAGGCTATGAAGTCATACGAATATTCTCTCGAGAATATAGTGGTTATTGACGAAAAACCTCATTATGTGATCGAATTCCACCAACTGGAAAGTGTCGATATGCCTCTTTTCCTGGGCAGACTCTTTGTTGAAATGGACAACTACGCAGTTACCGAGGCCGAATTCAGCATCAACCTTGAGGACAAGGATCAGGCAGCCTCAGTATTTGTCAGGAAGAAACCACTCGGGATGAAAGTAACACCTGAAATGGCAAGCTACAGGGTTAAGTTCCGTGAGCAGGACAATAAGTACTATTTCTCTTATGCCCGTGCTGAAGTTGAGTTCAAATGTAACTGGAAAAAGAAGCTCTTTAATAAAACCTATACTACAATGTCGGAAATAGCCGTCACTGACAGGACCGAACAGGAAGTAGTAAAATTTGCTTCGGGTGACAGAATCAGAAAAGGTGATATCTTTACAGAACAATTAAGCGCTTTTGCCGATGCCGATTTCTGGGGAGACTATAATGTGATTGAACCGGACCAGAGCATTGAATCGGCAATAAAAAGGCTCAACCGTAAGCTAAAGTGGAACGACAGATATGACGAATAGGAAATAATGGTATATGGTAACCGACAGAGACATTATCAGAAGGATCCGGAACGGGGATATCAGGGAATTTGAGACCCTCTTCCGGTCCTCTTATAATGCCCTTGTTAATTATGCCAGGACAATATTAAAGGATACGGATTCATCAGAAGAAATTGTACAACAACTATTTTACGTTCTTTGGCGCGACAGAAAAAAAATAAATATTAACAGTTCACTGAACGGTTATCTTTTCAGATCTGTCTACAACCGTTGCATGCACCATATTGAACACAAAAAAGTGATAATGAAACACGAAGATGAAGTTAGAACGGAAAACCGTAAACATTACATCAATCCTGATGATGAACTGTACTATAAAGAACTGCATGAAAAGGTGGCCGGGATAATTGAAAAATTACCTGAAAGATGTGCAAAAATATTTTGTATGAGCAGGTTTGACGGATTAAAATATGCTGAAATAGCCGAAGAGCTTTCTATATCAGTTAAAACAGTTGAAGCAGATATGGGCAGAGCATTAAAAATGTTCAGAAAAGAATTATCAGTTTAAAATGAACGGAAAAAATAAAAATAATAATATTGAGGATCAGGAGAGGATAACATTTGAACAATTCTTTTCTGAGCAGGACCGGTCTACTCAAAATTACCTTAAGGAAATGAATGAATTAAGAGGGAAGAGAGACATTGATGTTGACAAAGCATGGGGCAAATTGTATAACAGGCTGGAGAAAGACAGACTTATACCTGACAGGAAAAACATCTTTCTTAATCCGGCTTTCAGGATCGCAGCATCAATAGTACTTTTAACAGGCATGGTATTTACCGGCCTTTATTTAGGAACCGATGGCTTCGGGAAAAACAACAGAACAAATATCATATCGGCAGGAGCGGATCAGAATAATCTGCAGATAGAACTGCCCGACGGCAGCACAGTTTTTCTTAACCGGAATTCAGTTATCGAATACCCCCATGAATTTGACAGGGATAACAGGAATGTTAAACTTAGCGGAGAGGCGTTCTTTGATATAAGACATGATGTCTCCCGGCCGTTTACAATCGATGCCGGAAAAGCAAGTATAAATGTTTTGGGGACTTCTTTTAACGTCAATTCAACTGATGAGGGTGTGGAAGTGCTGGTTACGACAGGGAAGGTCAAACTCAGCAGTAATAAAGACAGCCGGTCTGTAATACTTAAACCCGGTGATTTGGGTTACATATCCGACAATATGATAACCAGCGCGGTAAATAACGACCCTAATTACCTTTCATGGAAAACACAAATACTACAGTTTGACGGCGACAGCCTGGCTAAAGTGTTTACTGACCTGGGAAGGGTCCATAATATAAATATTGAGACTGAGGATGATGATATACGACAGCTAAGGATCACAACTGTGTATGATAACCAGTCACCCGAAACAATTATTCGTATCATTTGTACTACCTTTAACCTGGACTATACCAGAGAAGGAAACATATATTATCTGAATAAAAAATAAGTTAATCATTTCAATGGATGCATTGATCTGTGCATTTCATAAAAGTGTACTCAAAGGCCTTGTTGTAATAGCATTTATTATAACAGGGCCTTTTGTTACCATGGGACAGGGGGATGTGCTCGACACTGAGCTTACACTCAGATATAATGATGTCTCTGTTTCATCAATCCTGAAATCTATTACCCGTAAAACAGGTTATCACTTTACATACGACACCGATCTTATTCAGCCTGAAAGAATAGTGTCGGTCAAAATGATAACGGAACCATTAAAGTCTGTCCTCGACACTATCTTTCATGACAGGATGCTGTCTTATTCCATTATCGACAATCATATCATATTATACCGGGCCTTAAATGACGAAGCACCTGTAATTACTGAAAAAGGCAGAGAGCCGGCATACTTTATATCAGGGATCATAACAGATGAGGATAACGGCCAGGCTCTTCCTTATGCTACCATAGGAATAAAATCAAAAGCAATAGGTGCGGTCTCAAATTATGAGGGAGTATTTAACCTTAAGCTGTCGAAAGAATACATGGAAGACACTCTCATTATTTCGTATCTGGGCTTTTTAAGCAGGATAATACCCGTCAGCCAGGCTGTTAACAATCATTATAACATTAAGCTGACAAGAAAATATGTACCTATACCTGAAGTAATAATCAGGAACAGGGATCCTGAAGAACTTATCCGTAATGCCAGGAACAATATACCTGATAATTACGGCAACAGCCCTGCAAATATTACAGCTTTTTATCGTGAATCGGTATTGAAGAAAGAAAAGATAATGCTCTATTCCGAAGCTGTAATCGAATTGTATAAGAGTCCTTATACCTCCACTTTGTTAAACGATCAGGTCAAAATATATAAAAGCCGTAAGATCAATAATATAAATATATCGGACACACTTACATTCAAACTGAAGTCGGGACTGGAAGGATGCCTGGAGCTCGACGGTATTAAAAACACATTTGATTTCATGCTGGAGAATAGTCTTGAAGATTACGACTACCGCATGACTGATATAGTTAATATAGACGATGAAGCAGCCTTTGTCGTCGAATTTGAACAAAAAGAAACTATTGAAGATATGGCGCTTCCAAAAGGAGTACTGTATATTAACACTACTAATTACGGCATTCACGGGGCTGAGTTCAGTATCAATGAGAAGTATATCGATGAGATTGAAAAAACCATGATCCAACAAACGGCCCGTGGGTACAGGATAAAGGCCAGATCAATGAAATACCGTGTTAATTATATTTTTCTTAACGGCAGATTCTTCCTTAATCATGTCCGTGGTGACCTGGAGTTTTATGCAAGAAAAAAGAACAAACTGTTTGGGAATGCCTTTAATATATCCTTTGAGATGGCCGTTAATAAGATTGATACCGTTAATGTTCACAGGTTCTCCAGGGAAGAACGTGCGCCTGTTCATTCAATATTCTCGGAGACAATTAGCGCTTATGACCGTGAATTCTGGGGAACAGATATGTACGTAAAACCTGAAGAGAGCATAATGGAAGCCCTTTCACGTATTAATGCCCGCATGGAGGAATATAAGGCTAATAACTCTCAATAATACGGTATAACTCGCTCAGGTCCGGAGTCAGTATGATCTCAGTCCTCCTGTTCTTTCTTCTTGCCTCGGCTGTTTTTGCTTCATCAACAGGAAGGAATTCTCCCCTTCCGGTGGCTGTCAGCCTTTTAGGATTAATCCCGGTCCCGTCAAGCAAAACCCTCACCACCGTAGTAGCTCTTTTTACACTCAGGTCCCAGTTATCCTGTATCGGACCACCTGATGAAATATACGGGACATCATCTGTATGCCCCTCAATGGTGATCTGGATATCCGGATTATTCTTAAGGACAGCAGCGAGCTTTTTCAAAGCCTCACGTCCGTTAGCATCTATATTATAACTACCGGTCCTGAAAAGAAGCTTCTCTTCTAAAGAAACATATACCTTCCCATTTCGTTGCGATACGGTAAGCCCTTCTCCTTCAAAACCGTAAAGAGCTTCCGACACCTTCTCTTTGAGATCTTTTACTATCCTCGACTGATCATCCAGCAATTGCTCCAGTTCCATGAGCCTTTGATTACGCTTCTCAAGTTCATAAGACATCTCGTCAAGGGCAGCCCTTTTGGCCTCCATATTCATCTCAAGCTGCTTCATCAGATCTTCCTTGTTCTGCAAATTTTCCTGGGCTTCCTGCAACTCCTTCAATAATCGTCTGGTTTCAGCTACATTACCCCTTATAAGATCTTCCTGCGCTTTCTGTAATTCGGCATACCTGTTATTCAGATCATTATATTCAGCCCTGGCCTCATCAACCTCTTTCTGTAATCCGGCCTTTTCATTCTCCATTAATGCCAGTTCCTCCCCTATTGATCCCAGTTTTGCCTCCATTTCCCTGTTCTTCATCGAAAGGTCAAGATTATCGGTCTTGTATTCATCCCTTTCATTCATATACTGTACGCTTTTATCATGCAGCTTATTATATCTCCCCCCGGGAACACATGACGAAATAGCTGAAACGACGACAGAACAAACAGTCAGATATAAGGCTATTCTTCTCATAATATGTTTTTTTGCAATGATTAATTATTTATATTCCCTTATTGCATATATGAATATCATCAACAAAAATAACAAATTCCATGTTCCGGCAATTAAACCACATAGTAATAATATTTATATCTTTGAACCACCTTTTTAATATCTGGTTGGTATAATGTACGATCTGCTTGACACGATTTCTTATCCCGATGATCTCAGAAAGCTAAAACCGGAGGACCTGATAGTCCTGAGCAAAGAACTCAGGCAGTTTATTATCGATGTGGTAAGCTGTAATCCCGGTCACTTCGGCGCAAGCCTTGGTGTGGTAGAGATGACCGTTGCACTTCATTATGTTTATAATACTCCTTATGACAAAATTATCTGGGATGTAGGGCACCAGGCATACGGACATAAGATACTGACAGGGCGAAAGAATAATTTTCATACAAACCGTAAATATAATGGGATCAGCGGATTCCCGAGGAGAGAGGAGAGTGAATACGATACATTCGGCGTCGGGCACTCATCAACATCCATCTCGGCGGCACTGGGAATGGCAAAAGCTATCAGGCATAAAGGAGAAGACAGACATGTTATTGCTGTAATAGGCGACGGCGCCATGACCGCAGGTCTTGCATTCGAAGGATTGAATAACGCAGGGGCTGAAAAATCAGACCTGCTGGTCGTATTAAACGATAACAATATTGCCATCGATCCTAACGTCGGAGCTCTTAAGGAATACCTGCTCGATATAACCACAAGTAAAACATATAACAGGTTCAAGGATGATGTCTGGAATGTTCTGGGCCTGATAAGCAAGATGGGGCCTAATGCACAAGCGCTTGCAAGTAAGCTGGAAAACGGGATCAAAGGCACCGTGCTAAAACATTCAAACCTTTTTGAGGCTATGAATTTCAGGTATTTCGGACCTGTAGACGGCCATGACGTCATGCATCTCATAAGAATACTTGAGGATATGAAACGCATCCCCGGTCCGAAATTGTTGCATTGTATAACTAAAAAAGGTAAAGGATTCCTCCAGGCAGAGCTAAACCAGACAAAATTCCATGCACCGGGACTGTTCGATAAGGTCACGGGTGAAATAACAGGATCGGATGATACAAAAAAACCACCACGCTTCCAGGATGTATTCGGCCATACGGTAACAGAGCTGGCCCGCCTTAATAAAAAAATTGTAGGGGTAACACCCGCCATGCCCACAGGATGTTCGCTAAATATCATGATGGATGAAATGCCCGGCAGAGCATATGATGTAGGCATTGCCGAGCAACATGCCGTAACATTCTCCGCGGGAATGGCTGCCGAAGGGATGATCCCCTTTTGTAATATCTACTCTACCTTTATGCAAAGGGCCTATGACCAGGTAATACACGATGTGGCGCTCCAGAAGCTTCACGTTGTATTTTGTCTCGACAGAGGCGGGCTGGTGGGGGCCGACGGAGCAACACACCACGGATTCTTCGATCTGTCGTATATGCGCGTGCTCCCGAATATGGTTGTGTCGGCTCCCATGGACGAGATCGAACTACGCAACCTCATGTATACCGCCCAACTGGAAAAAAATGCCGGTCCGTTCAGCATAAGGTACCCCAGGGGAGTAGGGCTTTACACCGACTGGCGCAAACCATTTGAAGAGATTGCCGTTGGCAAGGCAAGACTGATGAACGAAGGTGAAAAAGTGGCCGTACTGAGCATCGGGCATCCCGGTAACAGCGCGTTGAGAGCCGTCCAACGCCTGCAGAAAGAAAATATTAATATCACCCATTACGATATGCGCTTTGTAAAGCCCCTGGACGAAGAGGTATTGCACAGGGTAATGAAAACACACAGTGATATTGTTACCGTTGAAGACGGTATGCTGAAAGGAGGCTTCGGATCGGCCGTACTGGAATTCATGGCCGATAATAACTACAACTTGCGGGTAAAAAGGCTCGGCATTCCCGATTATTTCGTGGAACAGGGCACCCAGATCGAACTAAAGAAAGAATGTGGCTTTGATGATAATGCCATATATGAGGCTGCAAAAAAGCCTGGAAGGCAAAGTAACTGTTGAGTTGTTTATTTGTTAAGATGTTAAGGTGTTAAGGTGTTGGGTGCTAGGAATTTTGAGTAGTTTTATGGAGTTTATTGAGCAAGTTTGAAATTTTATAGACTCTTGTTTTCATATCTTCAGAAAAGTCAAGCATATTTAGCTCGTCAGAAATAATTAGCTGGTTATACAGTTCCATAAGGCTGGAATATGCTATTTCGTAAAAATGTCCTTTGGATTTGCCGGATAACCGTGAGCTACCTTCCGCTATATTGGAAGGGATAGATATTGCAGCTCTCCTGAGCTGGCTGGAAATGCCATACTTTTCAGTATCCGGTAAATTTTTAGTCTTATAGTAAACCTCTTTTGCAAGGTCCTTGGATTCCTTCCAAACCTCCATTTTTCAAATGAATAAATGTGTTTCATATTAAGTTGATTTTGCAGCAAGATTATTTAACAATTTATACAATCCTTACCAAAAAAACAACTTAACAACTTAACAAATAAACACCTCAACAAATAAACACCTCAACAAATAAACACCTCAACGATCCAACAAATATTCCTCCAGATAGTCGGTATATTGCTGCTGCAGCAGCAGGTACGTTGTTATATCGGTGGCAATGCTGTGTGCTCCCGGCGGGTATATCTTCAGGTCAAAATCTTTTCCGGCCATATTAAATGCGTTTACAAGCTGGAAAGTGTTCTGCGGGTGTACATTATCATCCATAAGGGAATGAACCAGCAAAAGGTGCCCCTCCAGGTTTGCGGCATATGTCATTACCGACGATTTTTTATACCCCTCCGCATTATCATCTATCAGTCCCATATAACGCTCGGTAAGAATACAATCATATAACAGGTGGTCGGTAACCGGCGCTGCCGTAAGCGATACTTTGAATACCCCGGGATGAGTAAGCATTGTATAGCTCGAAGCATATCCGCCGTAGCTATGGCCCCTTATTGCCATATTATCACCGTCAACCCATGATTTTGAAGCAAGGTACTTTGCCGTCTCGACAAAATCGTGAGACTCCCACTTGCCCAGTTGCCTGTGTACGATCTTTTCAAAAGCTGATCCATAGCCTCCGTTACCCCTGTTATTTACAGAAGCTATCACAAACCCTTTCTGTGCCAGCCACTGATGCCACCCGTCGGTGCCGAAGGTATTAAACACACCTTGTGAGCCGGGCCCTCCGTATATATCAAGCACAAGGGGATACTCTTTATTCTCATCGAAATCAACCGGTTTGATAAGGTACCCGTCCAGCACCTGCCCGTCGGTAGTGGTAAAACTGAACATTTCCATAGGAGCGTATACATGTGATTGCAGGAACTCCATTGTTGTTTCTCTGTCTGAATATTCCTCTAACGATTTACCTTTTGAACTCATAAGAACTGTTTGGGCAGGCTCATTCACATTCGACCATGTATCAAAATAGTACTGTCCCCTGTCCGATACATTAACCGTATGATTCCCTTCATTTGTTGTAAGGCGTTTCTTCGCCGATCCGTCGAAGCTGATCCGGTAAAGGTTCTGCTCGGTTGGAGCTACCTCTGTCGACACATAATACAGCATCCCCTTCCCGGAGTCTATAGCATCGATACCCTTGACTTCCCATTCGCCTTTCGTTACCTGGTTAATAAGATTACCGTCGTAATCATAACGGTATATATGAGCCCAGCCGTCACGCTCCGATATCCAAAAGAACTCTTCAATGTCATCCGGAAAATATATCAGGTGCAGATTCCCGGCAAAAAAGTCAAAAACATCGATCCATGAATCCGATTTTTCTTCCATTACCAGCTTCCTGTCGCCACTTACGACATCATAGAACCATATCTTCATTTGGCTCTGTATACGGTCCATCCACATAACAGCCAGTGTATTGGGCCTCAAGGTCCAGTACATCCTCGGGATATATCCGCCCTGCAGATCGATGTCAAGCCATTTAGCCGAACCGGCATCGGTATCGACCACTCCTATCCTTACCACAGGCGGATTGTCACCCACCTTGGGATAAGGAACTTCCATATACTGAGGATGAAGCCCTGAAAAATCGGTAAGCTTATATACCGGCACCTCTGTCTCATCCGACTGCCAGTATGCAATATATTTGCTGTCATTCGACCATGACCAGCCCTGCACCAGTCCGAATTCTTCTTCCTGTGCCCATCCGAACCTGCCGTTATAGACCTGGTCATGAGCATCGTCGGTAAACCTTATATGTTCACCTGTGTCAAAAACAAACTCGAACAGGTCGCCGTCCTTGCCATATCCCAGCTTCTTCCCGTCGGGAGATATCTCGGCACTGAAAGCCTGTTCAACAATAAGATCCAGTGTTTTGTCTTCAACCGAATAAACATAATAATCGGAATTGCCGGAGTAGCGCCAGACAGGATTAAAATTACACTGAAACAAAAGATAATTATAGTCATTGGTCCAGGCAAAGGATACGAACCTGAAAGGCTGATCCGTGCCCGGAAAAGTAAAATCTTTGTTTGAGAATACTTTTTCCTCTTTACCCGATTTTACATTATGTATCCATATTTCCTGTAAGGAACGGTCATTTTTAGTAAAGGAATACTTCTCACCGCCCTCTATCCATGTCATATTAGCAGGAGTACCTTCCGTATCCAGCAGCACCGAGGCAAACAGAGCTTCCCGCAGGCTCTCATATTTTTTCTTTTGTCCCTGTAGCGGGGCAGTCAGAATTATAATCAGAGATAAGGCTACCGATAAATACTTCAATTTTTTCTTCATGGCTTTATTGGTTTATAAGGGTTCATTAGTTATTCTATACTACAATATTACAAATTAAAACAAATGAGACCAACGGCGAAGGACAAAAGACAAAAGGTTTAAAAAGTGAATAGCGGATCAGTGACAAGTGACGAGGTGATGCCAGGCTAGCCGACTACTGGACCGCTGGACTGCTAGACTAACGCCTTAACACCTTAACACCTTAACACCTTAACAAATAAACAACTAAACTAATTTGAATCAACACTTTTTGTCCCGACCGAAACTATTTGAAAGTGACTATATTTCTTTCCTTTGAAATAAATTATTTCTTAAATTGCATAGGAATTGACTAGTCGGGAATAAGTTTGTTTTTATATATCTCGTTATTTTATCAATTACTATGCAATCCTATTCATCATACTCAGCCGGTTATTTTTATTGTTTTTATGTGGTATTGCATCCGGAAAAGTTTTTAGATAAGAAGAGAACATTTCTACTCAAATCGCATCATATATGAGATTCAGGATCACATTCAATCGTACCGGAAAGCAACGCATGCTTCCTATGGATTACCAGTATTTCATCAGCGCATGGATTTATAAAGTGCTGAAACAAGCCGACAGGGATTTTGCCGCTTTCCTGCATGGGAAAGGATACGGACAAGGAGAAACGAAACTTTATAAACTTTTCTGCTTCTCGCGACTGGATTTTGGAAAGCCCAAACTGTGGAAAGAAAAAAAGCTGTTTGAGATTTCGGGACACGAGATCAACCTTCAAATCAGTTTCGATGTAACTGAGGCTGCCTCCACCTTTATTAAAGGACTGTTTATGAGCCAGGAATTTTACCTGGGTGATAAATTTAATGGTATCGATTTTAAAGTTGTAGGCGTTGAAGCCCTGCCCGAACCAACGTTCTCCGAAACCATGTACTACCACCTGCAAACGCCCTGGGTAGTTAGTATTAAAGCGGAAACGGACAAATATCCGCAATATCTTTCGCCCGGTGACGAAAATTTTGACACGCTTGCCGTAAAACACCTGGTTGAAAAATATAACAATACAAGAAAAACAGGATTCATTGGTACTGATCAAATCAGTTTTAAAAGACTTACTGATTTTAAACGTGCCGGTTTTGTAATAAAGCCCGGAACCCCACAGGAATCGCGTATTGTTGGCAACCTGTTCGATTTTGAATTAACCTCCCCCGTCGAAATCCACCGGATGATTTGGGGAGCAGGGGTGAGTGAAAAAAGTTCAGAGGGATTTGGGTGGTTGGATTTGCCGTAACCGACCTGAAAGCCTTTCCAAAAAGCCGTCAAGTATTAAAAACGGAAGAAATGAAAGAAACAAAAAATATGCAACTTGAAAAATTTTATAAATTAATTACGGGGTTTGCTCCTTACCAATATCAACTGAAAGTTGCTGAATTACTTTTAAGTGGAAAAAATATTATCCTATCTGTTCCAACAGGTGCAGGTAAAACTTGGGCTTCTGTAATACCATTTTTGTATACCAAACAAAATGAGCGAACTGATTTTCCGCAAAAGATGATTTATAGTTTACCATTGCGAACGCTTGCCAATTCTATCTATTCCGATGTGTCAAAAATACTTGATGAACATAAATTTTTTGAGAATGACACAGCCATTCATACCGGGGAATATAAAAATGATGAGCATTTTGAGAATGACATTATTTTTTCAACGATAGACCAGACCTTGAGTAATTTCCTCTGTTTCCCGCTTTCTTTATCTAAAAGGCAGGCAAATATCAATGCCGGAGCTTTGGTTGGAAGTTATTTAGTATTTGATGAATTTCATTTACTTAATCCAAAACTATCCATGGCAACGACTCTGGGAGTATTGAGAACTCTTAAAAATTTGTGTCGTTTCTGCATTATGACAGCTACTTTAAGCGAAAAATATATTGATGAATTAAAAACATCTGTAAATGCGGAAGTCGTTTCGATTGATGATTTTCCAGAAGATGTGCTAAGAATAAAATCTTTAAAAATACCGACAGGATATGAAGTAAAAAAGAATGTGTTTGTACAAGATGAAATCATAAATGCACAAACCATTTTAAAACTTCATAAAAAGAAAACGATTATTATTTGTAATCGCGTTGAAAAAGCCCAACAACTGTATAATGAAATGATTTATCTAGACCTGACAGGTCTAGATAAATCGAACATCATCTGTCTGCATTCCCGTTTTTTTGATGAAGACAGGAAGCAGAAAGAAAAAAAATTAAAGCAACTGTTTGGTAAAGGGAATAACGAAAGTGCCATCTTTATCTCAACTCAGGTAATTGAGGCTGGAATGGATATTTCATGTGATACGATGCACGTTGAAATTTCTCCTGTCAATTCTTTTTTACAACGTGCAGGGCGTTGTGCCCGCTGGGAAGATGAACACGGCAATATTTATGTTTACGATGTCTTGGAATTGGAAGAACGGGAAAAACTCAAATTTGAAACCGATGACAAGGAAGAACTGGCTCAAATAAGGACAATCAACAATAAGTATCTACCTTACGATAAAGCCTTGTGTGAAACTACATTGAATGAATTGAAAAAGGTTTCATCGCTTGATAAAAACATTTCGCAAAATCTGGTAGATGCAATTCTTACTTCGCAAGAGGCAGAAGAGTATGAACGTATTGTACAAAGTGATTATAACCGTTCAAAGATTCAGGAAGCATGGAATACCTGTGAAAAGAATATGTATTCGCAAACCATTCGCGACATTCAAAGTATTGAAGTTGCGATTATCGATTATGAAAAAGAAAAAAATACGGCTTTCGTTCCCTATAAATATCAAACCCTCGGACTTTACAAATGGTCGTTTATAAAATGGGCAAAAGAAATATTCAGGGAACGTGATTTTGATTTGGATGATGATGTCGTATTTATTGCTGAAAAGAATTCGGAAAGTCAGTTTGTTGATTTTGACACCAACGATTTAGATAGCTATACTCTAAAGCCTGTCAGAGATATTGACCCACTTAAAAACTGTTACGATATTGTTTTTGTTGACAAATCTATTTTTAAATATACAGATGGTACAGGATTGGAATTAGGAGCCGGTACCGTTTGTTCTCCATTAAAACCTCACGAAAAAAGGGAAAAGGAAATTACCGAATACCGAAAAGATACGTTCTGGCAGCATAACATGGCAATTATTGGCTGTTATGAAAAGGAATTTAAGCCCAAACTCAAATTTACTTTTCAACAATTAGACAGCTATTGGGGGGAAAGCATTGATTGGGACAAATTGATAAAAGCTATGATTTGCCTGCACGATTATGGCAAGCTCAGCAATGCTTGGCAAAAGCCAATACGGGAACTTCAAAAGTTGAAAGGAAATTATAAACCGGACGAAGTATTGGCACACAGTGATTTCAATGAGTTAACTGATAAAAAAATTGAAATACAAAGTGGAGCAAAAAGGAAACCGCCTCATGCAGGTATCGGAGCTTTTGCATTTATGAAAAGTGCAGAAGGCATAATTGATGCAACCGATTATGAAGAACTTGCCAATTCCGTTTCAACAGCCATATTAAAACATCATGGCGTAGAAACAGGAACATATCCCGATTTTTCGATTGGTAATGATGATTACAGACAAATAGAAAATCTTTTAAGTGAACTCAACTTTAAAGTAAAGCTCAAACAACATGAGAGAGGAGGTAATATGACAGACTATTTACCTGAGAACACCGAGGAATGGATTATATATCTATTTTGTGTAAGGATTTTAAGACTTTCGGATCAAAAAGCGACAATGGATTTTGAAAAATATTTAAACCAATAAAAACATGTATTCTACATTTAAAGTCAAAAAAAGGGCCGGAACCTATTCCGATACGATTGAAGCATTTGGGCTGGCTAACTTGCTCCATGAAATACAAAGCAGGGCTAATCTTCCACGTCCAAAATTATGGATAGAAGATAAAGGGTTGTATTATGAATTGTCTGTAACACCTGAAATAACAGATGATGTTTTAAATGCAATATCTTATTTCCCTCTTTTTAAATATGTAATCAGGAATACTGGAGATACATTTGAAGAAGATTATTTTGATTATCCTTTGCAACGTTCGTACAAAAAGGAGCGCCAGGAACTTGTTCAATCTGCCTATAAAGAATTCAAAGGGAAAGAGAAGGCCCAACTTTTAAAAGACCGATTGAAGCAAATTGAAAAAGTATATACAGAAGAAAAATACATTTCACCCCAATTAGACGTATATGCGCAGATTGTTACCAACAACAACTTTACTGGGTTTGAAAAATTGTATCAGAATATATCTTCAAACAAAGAGCATTTCCCGGAAATAGTAAAAGCCATATTGGATTACTATTCCGAAAAAGAAATAAGTCTTAACTATAAAACATTAAAAGCCTTCGACACATCAGTTACTGCTTTACAAATATATAATCCTAATTCAGGTAAAGGGCAAAATAGGAGTAAAGCATCAGGAGCGGGAGCAGGAGGCCTAAAATCAATTTGGATAGCTGAGGCGATGAAAATATCCGGTTCAATCACAAATATGCTTTGCCAACCAGTTAAAGTTGGAAGCAGTTACGATTTAAAGGTCGTTGTTCCGGATTTTAAAAAGGCCGAATATAGTAAGCAACGACAAATTGTATTGGGCTTCAAGAAAAATATCAAGGGAAATACTCCCTTAAAAGTTGATATTTTAAACCTTCTGATAATCAATAAACAGTTAATAGAAAACACAGATGAATATAAAAATTTTAAGGCAAAAAATATTTTAACAGGATTGCATTCTACCTATCAAAAAGATTTAGGACAAAATAAGGCTGTCGTGAATATTGCGGAATTACAAACGCCAACCTTTATTGAATTCAATACTGAGGATGAAGCGAAAGATTGGAATGAGTTTTTAAAAGAACAAATCAACATTATAGGGAGTATTGAAGAGTTAGGAGATGCTACCCAAGGATTGATTGCCTACCGAACTTTTTTGACAAGTTCACACTTTCAAAGCTGGACAAAATTCGTTTTCTGGTACGCTTGGCACATTATGTCAAGTTTTTCTAAAAGCAGTTATGCTTTACCATTTAAAGTAACATCATTAAATAAATTCTTTAAAAATAGCATTATGAGTGATTTTAAAATTACTGACATCACTTCAAATGAAGGATTTCAGAAAGTGGCCTATGCCATTCGAAAAAGTACGGTGACCTTACAGTACACTCCCAAAGACCAACGAAAATTTGAAATTCGTTACGGACTCGCCCAAACGCTTCAAAACAAATCAAAATCTATTAAGGATTTGGCTGAGTTTGTCGGCGAGTTTATCGGGACATATAATGCTGAGACAGCAAGATATACTGAAAAAACAGGAAAGACACTACGAGCAAATGTCCGGGAAAATGAATTAAACGATTTTTATAAACTACTTGATAGATATCCGTCAAGAGTCGTAGGTGCTTTGCTTGCTTCATACGGTTTTGCATTAACTGAAAAGGGAATTCAACAACCTGAAGAAAATGAATTAATAAAAGAATCAGCAGAAGAATAATAATCATTAAATTATACAATTATGTCCAAACAAATTACATCTATTTCAATCAGTGGTGAAATTACCCTGAATATGCACTCCTTAAATAATGAAGGAGGCGAAGGCAACCAAATCATGACCCGTCAACTAACCATAGTTGATAAAGAAGGCATTGAACATACAGTTAATGGCATTAGCGGCGATATGTTTAAGCATATTCATGCAGGACATTTAGTGAATTACTGCATTGAAAACGGGTTAGATTTAAGTACATATTCCAAAAGTTTGAATCCAAATCGTATTTCTTCAGCAGAGTTGCTGAAATACATTACTGATAATAAGAAAAAAAACGAAAAAGCAGGAGTCGTCATTGACGCATTAATTAATTCGTGCACAGTTTGTGATACTCATGGAATATTAATTACCGATAAGGTTGGCGATAATAAAGACAGCTCTAATACCCCTCGTAAATCTGTCATAGAATTTGGATGGACAATTGGAATTCCTGATAAAAATAATACCGAAACCTATTTGCATACGAAAGTTGTTCATAGCTCAACTGGAGTAAAAGGAGAAAGCTCTAATGAGGGACAAAACATTTTTCATCGTCCTGCCAATCATGGTGTGTATGCTTTTGTTTGCAACATTGATACTTATCGAATCGGGTTTAACGATATCGATCGAAATTATGCCATAGACGATGATAAGCGAAAGGCTCGTTATAAGGCAGTTCTTCAATCATTATTAAGTTCATTTTTAAATCCACAAGGTGCAATGACTAGCAGTCAAAAACCACACATCACCGATTTTAAAGGTGTTTTAACATACTCGGAAAAAATGATTCCGGCACCAACCATTAGCCCAATTAACCTGGGCTACGAAAATGAGATTGAAACAATTAAATCAAACCTGAATGAAATTGAACCTAGTGCGATTACTGCAAAAGGATTCAATGGATTAGGTGAATTATCTGGTTTTATCAAAGAATTGATGAAAGAAGAACCTTATAAATTAAGTTGACAATGAAGTTTTCAGTCATATATCAGCCGACAAATTTATTTTCATTAAAAGATAGCAACTCGACTAATTCCGGGGCAAAATCTTTATTAATTCCTTCGCCTTATTCCATTAAGATGGCATTGTTTAATCAATCTATTACTATTGATGGGAAAGGGGTATTTGAAGAAAGAAAAAGTTGCGAGTTTGCATTTATTAAGGATGCAAAAATTAGTTACAGAATATCTGGAAGCTTTTGTGTGAATAATTGTTTTGTTACCATTCAATCATTAAGAGATGGTAGTTATCGGGGAAAACCTTCTTTTCGTGAATACATCTATATTTCTGATAATATTGAAATTATTTTTGATGTAGAAAGTGAAGAAGCAAAACAGTATTTACAAAAACATCTTCATCGGATAAACTACTTTGGGAAAAGGGGTTGCTTCTTTCAGTTTGTCGGCTATCAGGATAGCCCGAGTGAACCAAATGTAAAGGAATTTGACACTTCAAATTTTTCGCCGGGCATATTGCAGGAGTTTGATGATATATCTCCAAAAGCACAATTTAAAAATGTGGACAATTTTGATTCAGCAAGTGCAAAACGGGATAAAAAAATTTTAATAATTCCGGTTAAAAATATGAATTCGTCAAAATCGTACTCACATTTTCGTTGCTATTAGTTTTTCTATTTCCGCAAAGGCTTAACTCTTGTGTGAATAAATTAAACTAAAACATTTTATCATATCTGAAGCGATCATTAAATACATTTCACCCGGCAATGAATATCTCTGATGAACCCCGTCCAGGCAGGAACGTAATATTCGTAACACATGGCTAACACAAATAAATTTCAACCTACCGTTATTACGTCCCTAACGGGACAAAATGCAAATCAAATTGCAATGAGGTCATCTATAAAAACACATTATCAATCCCCGTCCAGGCAGGAACGTAATATTCGTAACACATGGCTAACACAAATAAATTTCAACCTACCGTTATTACGTCCCTAGCGGGACAAAATGTAAATCAAATTGCAATGAGGTGCATTTATAACCATATCGAAATATTTTTTCAAAATATGTCCCGTCAGGGACACAATATCGGTAGAATGATTAATATTATATTCCAACGTAGTCCCGTCAGGGACGTAATAACGGTAGAACGGAACGGTTAATGTTAAATTCAAATCCGGTCCCTTAGGGACCTAATAAAGGTATGGCAAACACATATACACAAATACATATCCAGACCGTATTCGCGGTGCAGAACCGTGGTTGTGTTATCCTGAAAAGCTGGAAGGATGAATTGTATAAATACATCACGGGGATTATCCGGAATAACGGGCATAAACCTCTGGCAATAAACGGAATGCCTGATCACATCCACATCCTCTTCGGATTTAGGCCTTCACAATCACTGTCAGATCTAATGCAGGATATTAAAGGCAATTCATCGAAATGGATCAACGAGAAAAAATTTGTCATGGGAAAATTCTCATGGCAGGAAGGGTACGGAGCTTTTTCATACAGTAAATCTCAATTACCCTATGTAATAAAATACATTAATAATCAGCAGGAACATCACAAACGAAAAACCTTTAAACATGAATATCTTGAAATGCTAAAAAAAGCCGAAATTGAATATGATGATCGTTACGTGTTTAAAAATGTGGATATTGACTATAACGTGCCTGACGGCACTTATTGATGTACAAACAAATTTCAATCTACCCGTATTACGTCCCTAACGGGACAAAAACACAAATCAAATTGCAATGAGGTCATCTATAAAAACACATTATCAATCCACGTCCAGGCAGGAACGTAATATTCGTAACAATATGACAAATAAAAACAAATTTCAATCTACCCGTATTACGTCCCTAACGGGACAAAAACACAAATCAAATTGCAATGAGGTCATCTATAAAAACACATTATCAATCCACGTCCAGGCAGGAACGTAATATTCGTAACAATATGACAAATAAAAACAAATTTCAATCTACCCGTATTACGTCCCTAACGGGACAAAAACACAAATCAAATTGCAATGAGGTCATCTATAAAAACACATTATCAATCCACGTCCAGGCAGGAACGTAATATTCGTAACAATATGACAAATAAAAATAAATTTCAATCTACCCGTATTACGTCCCTAACGGGACAAAAACACAAATCAAATTGCAATGAGGTCATCTATAAAAACACATTATCAATCCACGTCCAGGCAGGAACGTAATATTCGTAACAATATGACAAATAAAAATAAATTTCAATCTACCCGTATTACGTCCCTAACGGGATAAAATGTAAATCAAATTGCAATGAGGTCATTTATGAAACACATCATAAAATATCTTTTCAACCCCGTCCAGGCAGGAACGTAATATTCATAACAATATGACAAATAAAAATAAATTTCTTTCTCTATTTTTACCGGAAATCATAAAACACCATGTCCAAAAATAAAAAAGCAAAAGTGATACCGATGCTCTCTCCCGAGAACTATATCAAACAAAAAGCACGTACATTACCCATTCATGAATGCTGGATAAATACCGGATGGGACGAAGATAAACTGGCCAATATTATTGTGACACGTAAACATACCAATGGTAATTTTACCATCGGGGCATATCTGGTAGATTTAAACTGCCTTGGAATAAAAGATGCTCAATACTTTTTTAATATATCATCCTCTGACTACCGTGATATTCTCGACTATAACCGTGGAAATTTCGATATTGAACCCGCTGAATATACACTGGTACACAATATTGTTTATGCCGGGGTTGAATATGCCGAAGACTATGGTTTTAAACCACATAAAGAATTTGCAATAACTCAGTATATCCTTGAAGAGGATACAGATGACATCAAGTTAATGGAGATTGAATGCGGCCATAACGGGAAGCCGTTTTATATTCGCGGCCCCCTGGAAAATGAAGTACGTGCGAGACAAATTGTTGCCCAGCTTGAAAAAACTGCCGGCCCAGGCAACTATAATTTTATTGATGAGATTGCTACTGATGACAATGATTGGGATGACGGGGAATTTCTTGGAGATGAAGACCGGGAAGATGGATTTGACCGGTTTGATAAAATGAAATTGGAAGAGAAGCTGAAACTGTACATCCGGCAATTAAACAATATAGAAAAACTCAGCGATGAAGAAAAAGATAATTTTAGCGATCTCTCCGAATCGATTATTAATGAATATTTAGACCATGACAAGTCGGATGACCTTTATTCCGGTTTTCTGGATGAAGCTGACAAGTTTGAAATAACCGATGAAATAACTGATGAATTTCTTTTTGGCTGTTATCCACCGGAGTTCGATCCTTCTGAGATCAGGATGGAATTTCCGCGACTTTACGGGCAACTTTTTGTTGACACAAAAGAAGTAGAAGCGAAAATAAAAAAACTGCAGAAAAAATACCCGAAAACTCCCTCTCTGTGTTTCCTCGAACTAATCGTGCTTAGAACAACCAATTTCCAAAAATATGAAAAAACGCTGTCGGCTTATGCCGAAATATTCCCGGAATACAGCTTAATAAAAATATTGAAACAAATCAGTGTGTTTACCTCGGAAGACTTGCCCTCGATAAATTTCAGTTTCGAAAAGGCAATCGAACATTTTTTTAGCGGGAGAAGATTTATTAACAATATTGAAATGTTCAATCTTCTTATGTTGTTAATGTTCAGGGCTGTGGCATATATGAACCTTGAAGAGATAGATGCTATTGAGTATTTGTCTGAAGATCTCGGACTTTTTGAAGATGATGAGGAAGTGCTTGCCAAATTAATTACCGTAGCTAAATTGAATTTTATTTCTTCTCTTATTGATAATACCGATGCGGTTGATAATGACAATGAAGAGTTGATCAATAATGAGGATGTGGGCTATATCAGAAAGCAGGATTTCGATAAAAACGATGTGAAAAACAGTCAGACTTTCCAGTTTAAAATACAAATAAAAGGCATAAACAAACCTTCTGTATGGCGCAGGGTAACAGTGCCGTCGTATTACACATTTTTGCATTTTCATTACCTGATACAGGCAGCTTTTGAATGGACAAACTCCCATCTTTTTCAGTTTTCAGAAGAAGGATTTTCATCAGATACAATAATCACCCAAATGTATGATGATATGGACTTTAGCAACCAGAAACAGATTGAAGCCGGGGATATAAAACTTTCTGAAGTATTTAAAACCGAAAAACAGGAACTGATTTACATATACGATTTGGGGGATTCGTGGGAGCATATTATCACGCTGGAGAAAATTACTTCCGAAGCAACAATGTATCCGCGACTATTGTCGGGGAAAGGACAATGTCCCCCCGAAGATTGCGGAGGGTCCTGGGGGTATGAGAGTATGAAAGAAATACTTGCAGACAGAAAACATCCGGAATACGAGTCGTATGTGGAATGGCTTGGCTTGAGTAAAAATGAAATATGGGATCCGGCAACGTTCAACCTGATTGAAAGACAAAAAAATATAACCAAAATTTTTCAGGAAGCTTAACCTCATTCAATCAAAATCCATGCAAATCACAGGAACACATTTTAACTATTACCTGATATGTCACCGTAAATTATGGCTGTTTGCCGGCGGTATTCACATGGAAACTACTTCAGATCTGGTCTACGAAGGAAAACTCATCCATGAAACTTCATATCCGCGCCGTAGCGAAAAATACCAGGAAGTTGAACTTGACGGGATTAAAATAGACTATTACGATCCGAAAAAGAAGGTAGTACATGAAATAAAAAAATCGGACAAACACGAGGAAGCGCACGAATGGCAGGTAAAATATTACCTGTATGTTCTGGAGCAAAACGGTGTTGAAGGCGCTACAGGCCTGCTTGAATATCCCCGTCTGCACAAAACAGAAGAGGTATTGCTCACTATTCCTGACCGTGAGACCATAAAGGAAATGCTCGTTAAAATCGAGTCGATCATCAGGAATGATAATTGCCCGGAGCGCATTCCCAAAAGCCGGTGTAAGAATTGCAGTTACTTTGATTTTTGCTATGCAGATGAGTCGATTTGCTAATGGGTTAATGTGCTAATTAAATTATGATGCCTTATGGAAAATAAGAATATAGTATTGGAAAAAAGTGTGGATTTTGCGTTGTTGATTATTGAATTTTGTGAAGAATTGGATAAAAGGAAAAAATATGTCATTGCAAAGCAATTACTACGTTCCGGAACGTCAATCGGTGCGAATATTCATGAAGCACAGTCATCGGAGAGTAGGGCTGATTTTATTCACAAATTAAAAATTGCAGCCAAAGAGGCATGCGAAACCGAATATTGGTTGACACTGTGTAGGAATAGTAAAAACTATCCGTCATCAGAAGTATTACACGAGCGCTTGCTTGTTATACAAAAACTGTTAAGCAAAATAATTAGTGCCACCAAGAAAAGCATGACCAATTAGCACATCAGCAAATCAACAAATTAGCACATTGTTACATCATGAAAAAAACCTTCTACCTTTTCAATCCGGGTCATCTGCAACGCCGTGACAACACACTCAAATTTACCCCTTACGATGAAGAAGGAAATGTGCAAAAACCACGTTTTCTTCCGGTTGAGAATGTAGGCGAATTGTATTGTTTTGGGAACCTTGAAGCAAACTCTGCCCTGTACAATTTCCTGGGACAGGAACAGATACCGGTTCACTTCTTCGATTATTACGAAAATTATACCGGATCGTTTATGCCCAGGGAAGCCCTGATCTCCGGGAAAATGCTTTTAGCCCAGGTTAAATTTCAGCAGAACAAAAAAAAGCGTATCGATCTTGCGCAACGGATACTGGACGGAGCGGGCTATAACATGATGAAGAATCTTAAATACTATAATACCCGGGGAAAAGACCTTGAGCCTCTTATTGAAATCATTGAAGGCCTTACTTCAAAAATTCAGAACACAACAGCGATTGACGAATTAATGGGTATAGAAGGTAATATACGTAAGAATTATTATGATGCTTTTGAATTGATTATCAATGATTTCAGCATGGACGGACGAAGTTACCGGCCGCCGCTTAATGAAGTGAATGCTCTTATCTCGTTCGGCAATATGATGTGCTATAGCCAGTGTCTCAGGGCTATTCATCAGACCCAGCTTAATCCGGTTGTCAGCTTCCTGCACGAACCGGGAGAAAGACGATTTTCCCTGTCACTCGATCTGGCTGAAATATTTAAGCCCCTGTTGGTCGACCGTGTCATCTTTAAGGTAATGAATAAAAAAATGATACAGCCTGATCATTTTGAAGAAAATATGAACAGGATAACCCTGAAGAAAAAAGGGAAAAAGATATTTGTCCAGGCTTTTGAAGACAGGCTTCAGGAAACAATTAAACACAGAACCCTGAACCGGTCTGTCAGTTATAAGCATTTGATTAAACTGGAATGCTATAAGCTTCAAAAGCATTTGCTTGAGATAGAAGAATACAAACCTTTTAAAATGTGGTGGTGATGTATATAATAGCGATGTATGATGTTGGCGAGAAGCGGGTTGGAAAAATGCTCAAATTATGCCGCAGGTACCTGAACTGGATCCAGAATTCTGTTTTTGAAGGAGAGATCACTGAAGCAAAACTGATGGAACTTAAATATACAGCCACACAGATAATGGATGTGGAAAAAGACAGTCTGATCATATTCAGGACACGACAGGAAAAATGGCTTGACAAGGAAATTGTCGGTAAGGAACGGCAGACCACTGACAATTTCCTTTGATATACATTGTCGATGATATATAATATATAACCGGATCAATGGTAAGTATAAAAAGGAATAATCCGGTTCGTTCTTTGACATGTTGAAAATAAGCGATTTATATATAGTTGTCGGTCCCCCGGAGAAAATTCATTTTCGGGGATCGACAACATTTCATATTAATATTATTATTTTTGTAAATCTTAATTCATTGAAAATGAATGTTTTTTTAAAAGTCGTCGAACGACTTTCAATCGCACCATACTGGAATTGAAATAGGAAGATAAACAGTTAGATAATAATTACAATTCTACTTTCAATCGCACCATACTGGAATTGAAATGAACCAGAACCACAGCCGGAACCTGAGCCACAACCTTTCAATCGCACCATACTGGAATTGAAATTTATTATAAGAATAAACTATTACAACATCACCGAGCTTTCAATCGCACCATACTGGAATTGAAATTGAAATTGGTCATAACAGATACAAGACTGAATTTTACTTTCAATCGCACCATACTGGAATTGAAATTTCTTTCTTGATACGGGCTTCATATTCCACCCTTTCTTTCAATCGCACCATACTGGAATTGAAATTTTCGGGGGCGGCCTGTAGGATGGAAGGTAAGTGAACTTTCAATCGCACCATACTGGAATTGAAATAAAAATAAAGTTGCAGAAGTATCACTAACTGCGGACTTTCAATCGCACCATACTGGAATTGAAATGTTGGAACCCAGCGAATCACATCATCATCAAGTTATACTTTCAATCGCACCATACTGGAATTGAAATATGTTTTACATTGCCAACTATCTGTCCTATATTGCTTTCAATCGCACCATACTGGAATTGAAATGAGCTTCAGCATATTTGCTATCTACTGTAATGGGCTTTCAATCGCACCATACTGGAATTGAAATATCTTATCTATGGAGGAGCAGCATGGCAGCCGGAACTTTCAATCGCACCATACTGGAATTGAAATGTCGTTGCCTTGACTGTATTCGATTCGAGGTGTTCTTTCAATCGCACCATACTGGAATTGAAATGAGGTTCTCGACGGGTGTCAACAGGATTTTAAATATCTTTCAATCGCACCATACTGGAATTGAAATGATACTGATGTCTTTAGCCGGCTTAGCGAGTGTTTCTTTCAATCGCACCATACTGGAATTGAAATAATTGAAAATGAGTCACTGTATGTGGACAATTACGCTTTCAATCGCACCATACTGGAATTGAAATAATGGAACGCCTTTTGTAGGTCATTGGATCGACTGCTTTCAATCGCACCATACTGGAATTGAAATTGTATCAATATTTCACATGGCTGGTGACAGGCAAATCTTTCAATCGCACCATACTGGAATTGAAATACAGATCAGGAACTGATTGAGGAGGGGCGGTTGATGACTTTCAATCGCACCATACTGGAATTGAAATAATGATACATTCCCGGCTATGCTAACATCTAGGGCTTTCAATCGCACCATACTGGAATTGAAATAACATTTGTGTCTACTGTTTGCTTTCCCATTAATTCCTTTCAATCGCACCATACTGGAATTGAAATATACAGGAAGCATAGATGAGTTTTACCGTCAGGCACTTTCAATCGCACCATACTGGAATTGAAATATAGCAATGTCGATAATTTTGGAGCCTTTGATCTCTTTCAATCGCACCATACTGGAATTGAAATTTACAATGGACGAGCAGACGGCTGAGACGTGCGGCTTTCAATCGCACCATACTGGAATTGAAATATGTTAGCATTTCGTTTTGAGCGATGGCAAAAATCTTTCAATCGCACCATACTGGAATTGAAATAAAAAAGAAACAAAGATTAAAAAAATGATAAATAAACTTTCAATCGCACCATACTGGAATTGAAATAGAATACAGCGTCGTTTTATGCGTCGCCTCCGTGGTCTTTCAATCGCACCATACTGGAATTGAAATTATTTTAAAGTTATAGAAGTAGTCGACGGCTTTTCTTTCAATCGCACCATACTGGAATTGAAATGGGTTCCGGACCATGTGGTGTATACTGAATCGTTCTTTCAATCGCACCATACTGGAATTGAAATAACTAACATTCATAAGTATTTCACAATCACAGTACTTTCAATCGCACCATACTGGAATTGAAATTAACTATTGCCACCCCACTTACCATTGGTGGAATCTTTCAATCGCACCATACTGGAATTGAAATTGGCAACAGGTACTGGTGACCTGCTGATCCCTCTCTTTCAATCGCACCATACTGGAATTGAAATAATTCAGAAACAGCCGCAATAGGGGATAAAATAATCTTTCAATCGCACCATACTGGAATTGAAATACAACAATGATGATAGCAAGCGGAGCGGCAAACGCCCTTTCAATCGCACCATACTGGAATTGAAATCTGAAAAATCAACAGAAATGACATGGAACAACGTGCTTTCAATCGCACCATACTGGAATTGAAATAGATGAGAGCACACGCTTTCAAAAAGCGCGAAAACTTTCAATCGCACCATACTGGAATTGAAATAGTTGTATTATTATTGTTTCCGGGTCTGGTTGCACTCTTTCAATCGCACCATACTGGAATTGAAATTGGTAAACCGGGCTTTCGATACTCTTTACTCTTTCTTTCAATCGCACCATACTGGAATTGAAATTATGATTCCGTGTAGGTGTATTCTTTCTGTATAGTTCTTTCAATCGCACCATACTGGAATTGAAATGTCATTTCCCTGCGAGTATTCAATCCTTGGTGTAAGTCTTTCAATCGCACCATACTGGAATTGAAATTAAATGGACCGGGCTTTGGCAGTAGAAAGAATTACTCTTTCAATCGCACCATACTGGAATTGAAATGACAAATGTGGATCGACAGAATGGGACAACGTATCCTTTCAATCGCACCATACTGGAATTGAAATATCGTTTCCTTGAGAGTATTCGATTCGAGGTGTAAGTCTTTCAATCGCACCATACTGGAATTGAAATGAAATTAGATTTGCCTATGAATCAGGGATAATTGACTTTCAATCGCACCATACTGGAATTGAAATTTATTTACGCCAGCCGTAAATTTAGGAGTATACACACTTTCAATCGCACCATACTGGAATTGAAATGGATATTTTACAATGACGGATCCTATAATGAAACACTTTCAATCGCACCATACTGGAATTGAAATATTTCTCCTTCATGTGTGTAGGTTTCTCCTACTTCTTTCAATCGCACCATACTGGAATTGAAATAACTATACAGATGATGGTAGTGGTACTGGTGGTACTGGCTTTCAATCGCACCATACTGGAATTGAAATGAAGAACCGAACGTCCTGTTACAAGAATTCGATCTACTTTCAATCGCACCATACTGGAATTGAAATACAGTAGGCCCATTATTCGGAAGCTACAAAGTACACTTTCAATCGCACCATACTGGAATTGAAATTTAGTCGGCCTCTTCCGGCTAGCGTTCCAAGCGGTCTTTCAATCGCACCATACTGGAATTGAAATTTGCTCCTCCGGCGGCGTTTGCCGCTCCGCTTGCTCTTTCAATCGCACCATACTGGAATTGAAATACACGACAATGATAGTAAAAGTAGCGGCAGAAGCCTTTCAATCGCACCATACTGGAATTGAAATCACATTGAATTAGTATGAAAAAAATAGGATTTTTTGCTTTCAATCGCACCATACTGGAATTGAAATCGTGTTAGCTGACTGGTGCGGATAATTTAGTACAAACTTTCAATCGCACCATACTGGAATTGAAATATATTAGAAGTTGCGGATATTGCCGATATCACAACTTTCAATCGCACCATACTGGAATTGAAATTTGCTTAAGGTGTTTGGATTCTTAATAGGTAATGTTCTCTTTCAATCGCACCATACTGGAATTGAAATATGTTTCCATTTGTCGGATTATTTCTGGGGAAAGTACTTTCAATCGCACCATACTGGAATTGAAATCAGATAATCGCTTTCTTTGATGAGACAGGACATCACTTTCAATCGCACCATACTGGAATTGAAATAGACTAAGCCCTACACATCACGTGTACAGCAGACCCTCTTTCAATCGCACCATACTGGAATTGAAATGAATAATATGGTGTGTATAAAGAGATACATAAAATCCTTTCAATCGCACCATACTGGAATTGAAATGAGGGATGACATCATTTGAATTGTCGCCAGATGAGCTTTCAATCGCACCATACTGGAATTGAAATTAATGAACCTACCCTATATCAGTAAACCGAATGACTTTCAATCGCACCATACTGGAATTGAAATTACTCTCACTATCATCGTAATGGCTCTCCCGTTCCAACTTTCAATCGCACCATACTGGAATTGAAATTGAAAATAAGCTTTCGTTGGACGCTGGTTTGTTGCTTTCAATCGCACCATACTGGAATTGAAATGTCGTTCCCTTGTGAGTATTCGATTCGTGGCGTAAGCTTTCAATCGCACCATACTGGAATTGAAATTGCTACTTCTCCATAAGAAGGACAAGTCGTGGCTCTTTCAATCGCACCATACTGGAATTGAAATAAGGCTATGCTGTCGTATTCAACCAGTCTGGTTCCCTTTCAATCGCACCATACTGGAATTGAAATCATCATAAATCGTTCAAATTCTTCCTCAATGGTGTCTTTCAATCGCACCATACTGGAATTGAAATATAAAAGACGGAGCGCCGGAAATATACACGGAGCGAACTTTCAATCGCACCATACTGGAATTGAAATTTCCATGTAAGAGCGGCGGCAGTGTCGCTTGTTGCACTTTCAATCGCACCATACTGGAATTGAAATAAATAATAAGGGTGTATAATTTGGCTGTGTTTCTCTTTCAATCGCACCATACTGGAATTGAAATAGGAAAACAACCGGCTTGGATCAATTACATGACACTTTCAATCGCACCATACTGGAATTGAAATGGCTATTGCGCTTGGCCGGTTGGGGATGAGCCTTGACTTTCAATCGCACCATACTGGAATTGAAATCAAGTACTGGGCAAAGGGATTTATCTTGGAAATGGGGCTTTCAATCGCACCATACTGGAATTGAAATATGGATATAATGGGAGTAGTAGCAGCCAGCAAAGCAGCTTTCAATCGCACCATACTGGAATTGAAATACAATAGGACCGCTATTCGGAAGCTACAAAGTACAATCTTTCAATCGCACCATACTGGAATTGAAATGACAGAATCCCTGACAGAATCCCATTGATTCAGTAACTTTCAATCGCACCATACTGGAATTGAAATAAGGCTCTTCCCCGGCGGCTGCATTGCTTACAACTTCTTTCAATCGCACCATACTGGAATTGAAATTACTGGAAATATGTCACTGTAGGCGACAATAAAGTACTTTCAATCGCACCATACTGGAATTGAAATTACTGGAAATATGTCACTGTAGGCGACAATAAAGTACTTTCAATCGCACCATACTGGAATTGAAATCTATAACCTTTCCCTGCTTTCCTGCTTCTATAAACACTTTCAATCGCACCATACTGGAATGAAAGGCTGTTGAGGCGGTAGAAGCTATAAAGGCTTTAAAGGCGGAAGGCAGAAGGAAAAAGTCGGCAGTCGGCAATCCACAGTCCGCAAGTTAATTGGTATATTAGTTAATTTGGGTGTATCCCCGGGTAAACGATTTAACGGTTTAACTTTTAAATAAATGGTTTATTTTCACCACGGTGTACACGGTGTGGCACAGTGGCTCACGGTGAATGAGTCGATGGCTTTCCAATCGCACCATACTGGAATGAAAGGCTGTTGAGGCTGTAGAGGCTATATAGGCCTTAAAGGCAGGAGGCTGTAGGCAGAAGGGAAAAGTCAGCAGTCGGCAATCCACAGTCCACAAGTTAATTGGTATATTAGTTAATTTGGAATCCCCGGGTAAACGATTTAACGGTTTAACTTTTAAATAAATGGTTTATTTTCACCACGGTGTACACGGTGTGGCACAGTGGCTCACGGTGAATGAGTCGATGGCGTTTCAATCGCACCATACTGGAATGAAAGGCTGTTGAGGCGGTAGAAGCTATAAAGGCTTTAAAGGCGGAAGGCAGAAGGAAAAAGTCGGCAGTCGGCAATCCACAGTCCGCAAGTTAATTGGTATATTAGTTAATTTGGAATCCCCGGGTAAACGATTTAACGGTTTAACTTTTAAATAAATGGTTTATTTTCACCACGGTGTACACGGTGTGGCACAGTGGCTCACGGTGAATGAGTCGATGGCTTTCCAATCGCACCATACTGGAATGAAAGGCTGTTGAGGCTGTAGAAGCTATATAGGCCTTAAAGGCGGAAGGCAGGAGGCTGTAGGCAGAAGGGAAAAGTCAGCAGTCGGCAATCCACAGTCCACAAGTTAATTGGTATATTAGTTAATTTGGAATCCCCGGGTAAACGATTTAACGGTTTAACTTTTAAACAAATGGTTTATTTTCACCACGGTGTACACGGTGTGGCACAGTGGCTCGCGGTGAATGAGTCGATGGCTTTTCAATCGCACCATACTGGAATTGAAATCTCGTTTCCCTGCGAGTATTCGATTCTTGGCGTACTTTCAATCGCACCATACTGGAATTGAAATAACTACACAAAAACACAGCTAAGAGGAGCTGAAAAAGCCTTTCAATCGCACCATACTGGAATTGAAATATGGACATAATGGGCGTAGTGGCAGCTTCAAAAACGCTTTCAATCGCACCATACTGGAATTGAAATAAATGCAAAGACGAAAGAGCACTATACGTGCCCGTGCTTTCAATCGCACCATACTGGAATTGAAATCGGCAATCGATAAAAAAACAGCAGAAGGATTCTTCCTTTCAATCGCACCATACTGGAATTGAAATGACATAGAGGCATTGATTGAAGCTGAACTTCAAAACTTTCAATCGCACCATACTGGAATTGAAATCTATAACCTTTCCCTGCTTTCCTGCTTCTATAAACACTTTCAATCGCACCATACTGGAATGAAAGGCTGTTGAGGCGGTAGAAGCTATAAAGGCTTTAAAGGCGGAAGGCAGAAGGAAAAAGTCGGCAGTCGGCAATCCACAGTCCGCAAGTTAATTGGTATATTAGTTAATTTGGGTGTATCCCCGGTTAAACGATTTAACGGTTTAACTTTTAAATAAATGGTTTATTTTCACCACGGTGTACACGGGGTGGCACAGTGGCTCACGGTGAATGAGTCGATGGCTTTCCAATCGCACCATACTGGAATGAAAGGCTGTTGAGGCGGTAGAGGCTATATAGGCCTTAAAGGCGGAAGGCAGGAGGCTGTAGGCAGAAGGGAAAAGTCAGCAGTCGGCAATCCACAGTCCGCAAGTTAATTGGTATATTAGTTAATTTGGAATCCCCGGGTAAACGATTTAACGGTTTAACTTTTAAATAAATGGTTTATTTTCACCACGGTGTACACGGTGTGGCACAGTGGCTCACGGTGAATGAGTCGATGGCTTTCCAATCGCACCATACTGGAATGAAAGGCTGTTGAGGCTGTAGAAGCTATATAGGCCTTAAAGGCGGAAGGCAGGAGGCTGTAGGCAGAAGGGAAAAGTCAGCAGTCGGCAATCCACAGTCCGCAAGTTAATTGGTATATTAGTTAATTTGGGATCCCTGGTTAAACGATTTAACTTTTAAACAAATGGTTTATTTTCACCACGGTGCTCACGGTGTGGCACAGTGGCTCACGGTGAATGAGTCGATGGCTTTCCAATCGCACCATACTGGAATGAAAGGCTGTTGAGGCGGTAGAGGCTATATAGGCTTTAAAGGCGGAAGGCAGAAGGAAAAAGTCGGCAGTCGGCAATCCACAGTCCGCAAGTTAATTGGTATATTAGTTAATTTGGGTGTATCCCCGGTTAAACGATTTAACGGTTTAACTTTTAAATAAATGGTTTATTTTCACCACGGTGTACACGGTGTGGCACAGTGGCTCACGGTGAATGAGTCGATGGCTTTCCAATCGCACCATACTGGAATGAAAGGCTGTTGAGGCGGTAGAGGCTATATAGGCTTTAAAGGCGGAAGGCAGAAGGCTGTAGGCAGAAGGGAAAAGTCAGCAGTCGGCAATCCACAGTCCGCAAGTTAATTGGTATATTAGTTAATTTGGAATCCCCGGGTAAACGATTTAACGGTTTAACTTTTAAATAAATGGTTTATTTTCACCACGGTGTACACGGTGTGGCACAGTGGCTCACGGTGAATGAGTCGATGGCTTTCCAATCGCACCATACTGGAATGAAAGGCTGTTGAGGCTGTAGAAGCTATATAGGCCTTAAAGGCGGAAGGCAGGAGGCTGTAGGCAGAAGGGAAAAGTCAGCAGTCGGCAATCCACAGTCCGCAAGTTAATTGGTATATTAGTTAATTTGGGATCCCTGGTTAAACGATTTAACTTTTAAACAAATGGTTTATTTTCACCACGGTGCTCACGGTGTGGCACAGTGGCTCACGGTGAATGAGTCGATGGCTTTCCAATCGCACCATACTGGAATGAAAGGCTGTTGAGGCGGTAGAGGCTATATAGGCCTTAAAGGCGGAAGGCAGAAGGAAAAAGTCGGCAGTCGGCAATCCACAGTCCACAAGTTAATTGGTATATTAGTTAATTTGGAATCCCCGGGTAAACGATTTAACGGTTTAACTTTTAAATAAATGGTTTATTTTCACCACGGTGTACACGGTGTGGCACAGTGGCTCACGGTGAATGAGTCGATGGCTTTCCAATCGCACCATACTGGAATGAAAGGCTGTTGAGGCGGTAGAGGCTATATAGGCCTTAAAGGCGGAAGGCAGGAGGCTGTAGGCAGAAGGAAAAAGTCGGCAGTCGGCAATCCACAGTCCGCAAGTTAATTGGTATATTAGTTAATTTGGGTGTATCCCCGGTTAAACGATTTAACGGTTTAACTTTTAAATAAATGGTTTATTTTCACCACGGTGTACACGGTGTGGCACAGTGGCTCACGGTGAATGAGTCGATGGCTTTCCAATCGCACCATACTGGAATGAAAGGCTGTTGAGGCGGTAGAGGCTATATAGGCTTTAAAGGCGGAAGGCAGAAGGCTGTAGGCAGAAGGGAAAAGTCAGCAGTCGGCAATCCACAGTCCGCAAGTTAATTGGTATATTAGTTAATTTGGGATCCCTGGTTAAACGATTTAACTTTTAAACAAATGGTTTATTTTCACCACGGTGAAACAGTGAACAAGTGACAAGTGACAAATGATACACAGTAAAGAAGTAAACAGTATATAGAAGGGATTAGGGCCGTTGCATGCAACGGCCCCACTATATTTCAATTTGTAACATTCAGTAAATATGATCAGGCATTCCATCATTCCAGTGTTCCAGTATCTTTGTCGTCGTCTTTGGTCTGCCTGCATCTGTACGGCCTATTCAACCCTTAAGGCTGATGAGGGATTGGTCCTTGCTGCTTTTAACGCCTGGTAACTAACTGTGGCAGCAGTAGGTATCAGTATCAGAATAATTGTCCAGATAAAAACCACAGGGCTTATCCCGGTACTGTAAACATAATTGTTCAACCAGTCGCTCATAAGGATTATCACAACCGGGATAGCGATAACGAGCGATATTATCATCAGAATAAGAAATTCGTAACTGATCATTGCAAGCACTCTTTCCTCCGATGCACCGAAAACCTTTCTTACACCAATCTCTCTTGTTCTCCTCTCTACAGTATAGGATGCAAGTCCGAACAGGCCCAGGCATGCAATAATGATGATCATGATAGTGAAGACCAAAAATATAGTGCTCCTGTTCCTGTCTGCACCAAACTGCTCGAGAAAGCTATCTGACAGAAAGGTATATTCGAAATTTTTATCCGGGAATACTTCCTCCCATATTGTTCTTAATGTCTCTATTCCCGCACTAAGGTTATTGCCGTTTAGTTTAACATACATGACAGGATTGTCAAGCCTGTAAATAAACATAAGTGATTCAACAGCATTGTACATCCCCGTCTGATGATAATCTTTAAACAGGCCGACTACTGTCCCCATTATCTGTGTCCCGTCACCGAGCTGAACCTTTTTCCCGAGCGGTTCATCCCATGCGAGTCTGTCAGCCAGTGTTTCATTAACCATGACCCCTGTTATTGTATCTCCTATCAGGTCATATGAAAAATCACGGCCTTCCAGAACCTCAATCCCCAGGGTTTCAACAAAATCATGATCGACAATCACAAAATTAATTCCCTTTTGAGCCATACCTTCGCTGGTTTCCATATTAAAGATAACCTTTGCCGATCCCTGTCCCAACTGGCTGTTTGTCAGTGTTACATTTACAATGCCCGGATTATCAAGAAGCCTCTCTTTATACAGCTTCATTTTTGTTACAGGCTCATTATCGGGCAGTATCAGCGTGGCAACATTTTCCATATTCCAGCCCTGATCCATAGTCTGCATATAACTGAGCTGGTTCAGGACAATAACAGTACAGGCAATCATAGCTCCCGATATGGTAAACTGAATAACCGTAAGCACTTTTCTGAATATCCCTTTTGAGCTACCGGATTGTTTTGACCCTTTCATTACAGTTGCAGGAGAGAAGCGGGAAAGGTAAAATGAGGGATATAATCCGCCGATAACTCCAACCAGGATAATTATCCCGACCAGGCTGATCAAAAAGACAGGGCTTGTTAAACTGTTCAGTTCAAAACTCTTGCCTGACAGCGTGTTCAGCCATGGAAGAAGTATTATTATCAAAAGCACGCTTAAAATCAGCGCGATCAGGGTGAGAAATACCGATTCGGCAAGGAATTGAAAAATAAGTGGAAGCCTGCCGGATCCGACAACCTTTCTTACGCCTATTTCTTTGGCTCTTTTTGCCGATCTGGCTGTTGCCAGGTTCACATAGTTCAACCCTGCTATTAATAACAGGAAAAAAGCAACAACCCCAAAAATCGTTACATAGAGGATTGATCCTGTAGGCCTTGGCTCCTGTGCACTATCCGAATGCAAATGAATATCTTTTACAGCAACCAGTTGGTAAGTTATATTTATTCCCATTCCCTCAAAGATGCCTGCCATGTATTTATCGTACATATCCTTCAGTTTCTCCTCAAAAGCATCTGCATTAGTTCCCTCACTTAACAACAAATAGGTAAAAACACCGAAATTACCCCAATTTCCCAACTGCTGAGGAAGCGTATTTCTTGAAACCAGTCCGTCAAACATAACATGTGAATTCTCAGGAACATCATCGATCACCGCAGTTACCGTATATAAGTCGTCACCGGATTGAATCGCTTTACCGACAGGACTTTCATCCCCAAAATATTTCTCCGACATTGTTTTTGTCAGTACCATTGTATTGGGACGGCTCAGGCATTCCTCCAGAGCGCCATCAAGAAGCTTATAACTGAAGATATCGAAGAATGACGAATCGGCATAATAAACATTTTCCTCATTATGTTCCTCATCCGTATATCTGAACAAAGTCCTGCCCATGTTGAACAACCTCGTATAACTCTCAACCTCCGGATAGTCTTCAGCGACCTGTGGCGCAAAGGGTATCTGAGCAACTATCCAGGTGAATTCATCATCTGTCTCCTGGAAATATGACTGCACACGGTATATCCGGTCGATCTTTTCATGATACCGGTCATACGACAACTCGTGAAATACATATAAGATAAGAAACAGGCTTGCAGTAATACCAATGGTCATTCCCAGAACATTCAGCAGGGTATATCCCATCCTGTTGGTTATGTTCCGGATTGCGGATTTAAAAATACTTTTCAGCATAGGTATGTTTTCAGGTTCTCAAATGAAAGACGCAATAAATATAAGAAAGTGAGTTAATACAATGTTAATAAAAATAAAAACAAGGTTTAAAAAGTTGAGATTGAGTCTAAATAAGACAAAAGGCTAACCCTTTGACAAGCCCGGGGCAAACGACAAAAAACAAACGGGAAGTCAGGCAAATATCGATTAATAATATATTTAAAACTTAAAACTGTAGCTGACTGAAGGTATTACAGGAAAAAGGCTCTGTTGCTTCATAACCTGTTTTGATGACCAGTTATCCGATCCTTTATAACTCCATTCAGTGTCGACATAATAGAAATACGGATTCTGCCTGTTGTATGCATTGTATATACTGATGTTCCATACTCTTTCCCCCCATTTTTTTTCTTTTCTGAAGTTCACAGCCAGATCAAGCCTGTGGTATGGCTTCATCCGCGCACCGTTCCTTTCACCATAGATATAAGCCACCTCTCCTTCCGATTCATCAATAAAGCCTATATCATATTTACCCAGGGGCATAGTATATGCATTACCTGTGCCATAGACCCATGTCGCGGATGCATCAATGTTATCATTAAACCTGTGCATCAGCACAATGCTTATATCATGCCTGCGGTCATATTTATAAGGGAAGGGTTTACCTTCATTGAGTCCCGGGAATTGCCTTGTTGTTTTGGAACAGGTATAAGCAATCCAGCCCCTCGTGTTACCTTCTTCCTTTTTCAGCAGTATTTCCACTCCGTATGAATTACCGGTCCCGTCTTTTTCGACAAGATCCTGCCAGTCGCCGGATGAACCTGTAATAAAAGCTCCTTCTTTATAAGCAATAAGATTATTCATTCTCTTCTTATACCAGTCGACTGATAATTTATATTTTCCCCCGCCAATAATTTGTGATATGCCCGCTGTCCACTGCCTTGAAGCAGACGGGCTTATGACTGATGTTGAAGGCATCCACAGGTCAACGGGAATGTCTGACGACGACATGGTAAGACAGTGAACCGGTTGCATCATCATAGTAAATGAACCGTTTATTATTGTACTGCTACCGGCAAATATCTGCAATCCCAGTCTGGGATCAACGCCAAGGTAACTTTTACCGTCAACAAAATATCCGTTTGCCCTGACTCCTGCCGACAATATTCCATAACCATACAATTTTGTCTTTGTATCAAGGTATAAAGACTGCTCCCATGCCGATATATTATTGCTGTTCAATACACTGTCTGCCAAAACCTTACCACCCTCAACCTGTCTGAAGTTATTTACAGACGGCCTGAATATATGCCAGGTTCCCGAACCTCCGAATTCAACAGACAAATAATCGGCAGGAAAATACCTGTAGTCTGCTTTTGCCGATATATCATGGACAGAAGAAGAAGAATTACTCTCGTATCCAAACTTATTATCATCTATAAGTTGCTCATACATAACCTTTGTTACATATCTGAAACGGGTATAGTTAATGCTAATATTGCTGAACAGCTTATTATTATATATATGATTCCATCTTACTGAGCCCAGAAGGTTTCCCCAGGCAATGACACCTTTTGATTTGTCGCCAGCAACTCCGGGCTCCTTATATTTAACAAGTGATTTATCGTCGCCTGAGTACCAGCTTAAATAGAGTCTGTCTTTATCTGATACCCTGTAGTTTACTTTACCGTTAAGGTCATAAAACGAGTAACCTGCCGAATAACCTTCAGTAATAAGGTACTTTGATAAAGGGCGATAAAGAAGATCATATAAAAAACGGCGTGCGGAGATGATAAATGAAGAAGTATCTTTTTTTATCGGCCCTTCAACGGATAGCTTTGAGGATAACATTCCAATGGTTCCGCTCCCCGCGAACTGCTTCTGATTACCTTCCTTCATCCTGACATCAAGAATGGAGGATAACCGGGTACCATATTTTGCAGGGAATGCTCCCTTAATAAGCTCCGTATTGTTTATTGCATCCGGATTAAAGGTTGAAATAAAGCCGCCCATATGGTTCACATAGTATAAAGGAACATCATCAAGAAGAACGAGATTCTGGTCGGGGCTTCCTCCCCTGACATACAAGCCGCTGTTGCCTTCATTACCCGTCTGCACTCCCGGCATCAACTGAAAAGCCTTCATAAGATCAAACTCGCCCCCCAGCGAAGGTAAATGTTTGACATCCTTTACAGGTAATTCAGCTACTTCAGGCGATTCACGCTCCCGTGATATCCTGCCTGTAACAGTTACTTCACCGATGTTCAGCCCGGGTTCAAGGCCTATATCTATCCTGTAGTCACGGCCCGGCAAAATACAAATAACAGTATCCCTGTATCCTGTAAATGAATAAACGATCTTTACCGAATCATTCCCTTTAATACGTAAACTGTAAAAACCATATTCATTTGACAGTATCCCTGTCAGGCCCGTCTTATCATATATATGAGCACCGATAAGGAACTCCCCTGTCTGATTATCCGTTATTAATCCGGATACTACCGCATTCTGGGCCGGTAGCTGAAAATACAGCAGAGAAAAAATAATATTAATAAATATCGTCTCATTCAGCCTCATTTACATTAATAACAAACCTTTCTGATGTATAAGAGGCAAAAATGCCATATCCCCCGTTTATATTGGAATACATTTCCACCGGCCCGGGCCCTCCGAAAAATATTTCCGAATCAAGAGCCCCTTTATATATGGCCAGTTTTCTTTTATAGTAATAATAATCACTACTGACGGAATTAAAGATGAGTATTACGTCATAAACCTTTGTATCATTATTGGGGCTGGTATAATTAACCGTCATTGTATAATCAGACCCGTTGAACAGCCTGTCTGTGAACACGAATGTGGGCGGATTACAGCCCAGCAGACCTTCATCTTCAAGAACAGGATCAACATTATTATCCACCCAGGTAAATCCATTGGTGGTATTCTCAGAGGACCATCCGGAAGAATACCTTTCGATAATATCAAACTCATAGTAATTATCGGCCGGATCGGTATCCTCAATAGTAAACCTCAACTGAGAATAATGTATCCTGTCCTGATCGATCAGTATGTCATGATCATGAACAATATTTTTTATCTTAACTTTTTGCGGAACAGTTGTTGTTGCAGATACGGTATCATATCCCGGAATAAGTACACTCACCTTATGCTGACCGCCTGATTCACCCCTGTATGCAGAGATATATCTGTTACCTGAAAAACCGAGAGTATCAACAGGCAGGCCATCTTTAAATAACAGCACACTGGCATTATCCGGAAATACAGTATCCGGATCAAGTACGGGAACGCTTGTTTTCACATGTACCTTTATCAGGCTGTCGGTCCCGATAAAAGAATTTACCACCGGCTTTGAATCATGTACGGGAAAATCTATCTCTATTTCCCTGGAGCATGAAAAGCTTACTGCTATAAACAGGCAAAGGTATGCTGCCAGTTGCTTCTTCATCTTCAGAAATGAAAATTTAAGCGCCATGAGAACCCGTGTTGTCTGCCATACTCAGATGTCCTGTCGGAAAATTTATACATCATGTCCAGACTTACTTTTCTGTTTTTTGTCATCAATGATATGCCGGGAGCGGCATATGCTGACAAGCCGAAAGCTTTCCTTTCATCCATATTATCAAAGACGGGATCGCTGCCGGGAATAAAACGGAAATATGCTGCATAAACATTAGCCTCGGCGAAAAGGTTAACTCTTTTGTCAGGAAATAAAGTATATCTCCCGTACGGTCCTAACCTCAGACTATATGATTTTACATCTCTGATGCCAGGGGTAAGATAGAACATGTAAAAACCGGATGCTTCAGCGCCAAGAGTTATATTTTCATTAATATGGTACCCGTATCTTATTGCAAAAGTGCTGTTAATACTTGCACCTGTAAGCAAGTTGCGGTCAATTCTAACAGGGCCCTGAAAGCCAATAGAATGTTTATTCATGGGATCCTGAGCTTCTAAACGGGCTGATGACAGTATCAGTACGATAACAGCCGGAAGCCAGAGCGGTTTATATAAAGAAAACTTCATGATATTGAATCGGATTGGTTAGCAAAACAAAGTTATAGATCAATTCCTTAACTATAAGTTAAATAAATGATCATTAAGTTAAGGAAACCATAAATTCAATTATTCACCGCTTTTACCGGGAATATGCCTAAGAATACCCCGGTAACGCTTTCTTTTCATCAGTCTTCGCAGCTTGTCATGACTCTGCATTAATTAGAATAAATATTTGTACAGCAGTTGTTTAATTAAGAGCTTTTTCTTAAATTGCATAATAGCAATGCAAGAAAATAATGCATGATAGTTGTTTATTGCTACAACACGGAAGAATATTTAACCAAGAGGATACAAAGAGGCACACGAACATGTGCAAATAAAAAATGTAAACCAAAATACTGTTTTATATACAAAAACCCGAATAACTATTTTAAACTCTCAAGTGACAATTTCAGAATTGGTAACTCTTTATCTATCTGACATAAGATATTTAATACTAAAATAAAATAACTTATGAACGTTGATTTTTTTATACAGAACAGTTATGAGGTATCAAAGCTTATCACAAAAAAGTACAGTACTTCATTTTCTCTTGCAATTTCAATGCTGAATAAGGAAAAACGCCGTGCTATTTATGCTATTTATGGTTTAGTCAGGTTAGCTGATGAAATAGTAGACAGTTTTCATGGTCATGATAAAGCCTTTTTGCTGAAAAAACTGGATAGGGATCTTAAATATGCCCTTGATAACAATATCAGTACAAATACGCTGGTGATTGCATTCGCAGATACAGTAAATAATTATAATATTAATAAAAAGCATATTAATGCTTTTATGAATAGTATGAAATACGATTTAGCGAAAACAGACTATTCGAACCATATTGATTTTAAAAGATACATTTACGGCTCTGCTGATGTTGTCGGCTTAATGTGCCTTAGAATATTCTGTGACGGGCAACAACCTTTATACAAAACACTGGAAGCTCCTGCCATGCGCCTGGGCTCTGCTTTTCAAAAAGTTAATTTTTTACGTGACCTTAAAAATGATGCTCTTAAATTAGGGCGTAGCTATTTCCCGGAAATCACCACCTCTAAATTCGACAGAAAAAGCAAAAAAAATATTGAAGCATCAATAAAAAATGATTTTGACGCAGCCCTGATTGGAGTAAGGCAACTGCCGGGCAGGTCAAAGCTCGCAGTTGCCTTAGCTTATTATTATTACCTGTGTCTGTTTAACAAAATTAAACGTACATCATATAAAAAAGTGCTTACGAAAAGGATAAGAATATCCAACATAAAAAAATTTAGCATACTTCTGAAAGTATATGTTCTGTATAAGATTAAACTTATATAAAAGTGGAAACGGAAAAAGTAATACTTGTCGATAGCCTCGACAATGCCATAGGAGAAAAGGATAAAAAGGAAGCTCACGAAAAAGCTCTGCTTCACAGGGCTGTATCTGTTTTTATTTTCAATTCAGGCAAACAATTGCTATTGCAGCAACGTGCATTGAATAAATATCATTCGGCGAGCTTATGGAGTAATACAGCATGCACTCATCCTTACCCCGGTGAAAAAACAAAAGATGCCGCGGTAAGAAGGCTAAAAGAAGAAATGGGAATAAAAACAGAATTAGTTAAAATCTTTGATTTTATATATAAGGAAAAACTTGATAATAAATTAACTGAATACGAATTTGACCATGTTTTCGTCGGATTTACCGATGAAATACCCGATCCCGACCCTCACGAAGTATCCAGTTTCAGATATGTTGACATTAATACTATTAAAACCCAAATAAATAATTCTCCTGAAAGTTTTACCATATGGTTTAAAATAATTATTGACAGGGTTTTGGATTTTGTTAATAATAAATAATTGTTTATACGTAAGTATATTAGCAATAAATGAGCTTATATCCCAAAAATAAAATTTCAATAAACGGAGTTAAAAAGTTTTTAGTAATTTTTTATGCCGTAGGCTTCGCAGGCTTCTTACTTCCATTCTCAAAAAATATATTCATCCTAATAACGCCTTTTGCATTACTTTTAAATATTTATTTACTCGCCCTGTATCACAGATCCTGTCACAAAAGAGATATTTTGTTGTTCGTGACTGTTTATTTACTGGGCTTTGCCATTGAAGCGGCAGGGGTAAAAACAGGCCTTATCTTCGGCGTATATCATTACGGAAAAACACTAGGTCCAAAAATTCTTGAAGCACCGATTATAATTGGTATTAACTGGCTAATCCTTGGCTATACCAGTATTTCAATTGTTGACAGTTTTAAGATTAAACCTTTTTTTTCCATTCTGCTGGCGCCTTTATTAATGCTGGGATGTGATATTATTATAGAACAGGTTGCTCCCAAAATGGATATGTGGTTCTGGGAAGACTCCATGATCCCAATAAGAAATTATATTGCATGGTATATCACAGGGTTAATAATCGTAACTCTGTTTAAAATTTTTAAAACAGAAACAAAAAATGACCTTGCTAAGACAGTATTTATATGTCAGTTTATATTTTTTATGATGCTCTTCCTTTTAATAAAATAAGAATATGATAGAGTCAAAGCATCATTTTGTCATATACCCCATGTTTAAAAACCTTACCCGGTTTTTATTAAAAAAGAATTTCTCCAAAATAGAAACAGATGGTGTATTTGAGGATAAAGGCACTCCTGTACTCGTCATTGCCAACCATATAAGCTGGTGGGACGGATTCTGGATTATGTATATCAATTTACAAATTATTCACCGGAAATTTCATTTTATGATGCTTGAAGAACAGTTAAAAAAACACTGGTATTTCAGGTATTCGGGAGCTTACTCAATAAGGAAAAAATCGCGTGGGACTATAGAAAGTCTGAATTATACAACAGGGTTATTGAATGATTCAAGCAATATGGTACTAATGTTTCCTCAGGGAATAATCAATTCGCTGTATAACAGCGATATCCGTTTTGAACAAGGAATTCAACGAATAATTGAAAAAAGCCGTGATGATTTACAGGTCCTTTTCATCGCCATCTTTCCCGATTACCTGTCAAAACCGAAGCCTTGTTTATTTATATATCTTAAACCATTCTATGCCAAATATTTCAAACAGAGATCGGTTGAATCAGAGTACAGATACTTTTATAAGAACTCATTAAACAAACAAAAAACAATAATGTCATAATGCATTATCTGGCGTATATATCTTTCATCTTTATATTCATGCAGTTATTCAATGCATTACTAAATTTTATTTTTCGTGAGAGAATAAGAAATACAGATAATACCTGTAATGAGCACATTTCAGTTTTAATACCTGCCAGGAATGAAGAGAAAAACATCGGACACTTACTGGCAAACCTGCAAGCATTACAGAAAACAGGAACAGAAATCATTGTATTCGATGACCAGTCGGACGATAATACAGTTGAAATAATAAAAAAGGTTACTGAACCCGACAGGGAAATACATCTTATCCAATCTGATGGATTACCAGCAGGCTGGCTGGGGAAAAATCATGCCTGTTACAAACTTGCTCAACAGGCTAAAGGAGATTATTTTTTATTTATTGATGCCGATGTAAGATTATATGAAACCATTATCCACGATACTGTAGCTTATCTAAAAAAGCACCATCTGGGATTAGTTTCTGTTTTCCCAGTGCAAATACAAAAAACAATTGGAGAAAAAGCCTCCGTACCAGTAATGAATTATATTCTATTAACACTTCTTCCTTTAATTTTTGTCAGGACCTCCCCTTTCGTTTCCCACTCTGCTGCAAACGGGCAATTTATGCTGTTTGATGCTAAAGTATACAAAAAGCTTCAGCCTCATAGAACCTTTAAAAGCTCCCCTGTTGAAGATATTGCCATATCAAGATACTATAAAAAAGAAAAGATAAAAATTGCATGCTTAACCGGAGAGAGCCGAATAAAATGCAGAATGTATAATAATTATCAGGAAGCTCTGAATGGCTTTTCAAAAAATGTTTTTATGTTCTTTGGTAACAAACCAGTTCTTGCATTTTTATTCTGGATTTTTTGTTCACTGGGTTTTATCCCGGTTATTTATACTGTACAAAACTATATGTTTATATATCCGGGCATAATAATCCTTTTACAAATACTTGTCTCTGTTACAAGCAGGCAAAATCCTGTATATAACATTTTACTATTTCCCGTGCAACTTATGTTTTTGCTCCATATTATGGTTAAAAGCCTCATAATAAAAAAGAATAAAAAATATTCATGGAAAAACCGGTCTGTTTATTCATAGTGTTAAGTAAATTAATTACCTGTTTCTCATGGGCTCAAACCAGTGAAATTATCTATGATGCTTATCTGGGAGGGGATATGGATAAGTGGAAAAAAGCTATCGATTCACTTCAGCTTGTTAAGCCGTTAACCAGCTCTGAAAAACTTGAGCTTGTCAACTATCAGTATGGTTATATCGCCTGGTGCATCGATCAACACAAAAGGAAAGAAGCGATGACTTATCTGACCCGAGCAGAAAATGAGATAAAACTTTTGGAAGAGCAAGCCTGCTGTTTATCTGACTTATATGCATATAAAGCTGCTTTTATTGGGTTCAAAATTGGCATTTCACCGTACAAAGCACCCTTTATCGGTTCTGAGAGCTTTATATACGCCAAAAAATCAATAGCCTTAGATTCAACAAATGCATTAGCCTATATTCAGTTGGGTAACATATTCTATTATATGCCAGCATTATTCGGAGGATCCAAAGCAAAAGCAATTGCTTGTTATAAGCATGCATTGAACCTAATGGATAAAAAATACAGCCAGGTAAAGCGTAACTGGAATTATCTAAATCTTTTGGCTGCTATCATTATTGCTTATAATGATACTGAGCAATATGAAACAGCCAGGGATTATTGTATAAAAACACTCGAAGCCGAACCTGGCTTCGAGTGGGTTAAAAACAATTTATATCCTGAAATATTAAACAATATACGATGAATAAAACGGTATTAATAGTTGGGACCGGACTCGGAGGACTATCAACAGGCTTACGTTTGGCAACAAAAGGTTATCAGGTAAAATTCGTAGAAAAAGCTTCCGGGCCTGGTGGCCGTTTAAACCAGATAAAAAAAGACGGATTCACATTTGATATTGGTCCAAGCTTCTTCAGTATGCCATATGAATTCGAAGAACTTGTTAATGACTGTGGAATTAAAATGCCATTTGATTTCGTGGAATTAAACCCTCTTTATACAGTAAATTTCAGAAACAAAAAATTTATCCTCCATAAAGACATTGACAAGCTAAGTAATCAATTCGCCGGAACAGAACCAGAATTCAAAAAAAAATTTAGCTCATATCTAAAAAAATGCGGAGAGCTATATAACGATACGGTAAATATTGTTATTAAACAAAATTTTGACAATATTCCTTCCTATCTGAAGGCTTTAACCAGGGTAAACCCAAGGCATATGCCCGTGCTGCTAAAAACATTCTGGCAGCAAACAGGCTTTTTTTTTAAATCAAAGGAAGCACGTCAAATTGTCTCACTCATTGCGTTTTTTTTAGGCAGAACGCCTTTTGACACAAATGCCGTTTATACTCTTTTATCACATATTGAATTCTCATATACCGGATATTACAATGTGAAAGGGGGAATGTACACAATTGTAACCAGTCTTGTTAACGAGCTTTTAAAATACAATATTTCATTCAGCTACAACACTGAAATTATTGATTATGAAAGCGACAAAGAAATACTAACAGCATTAATCGATCAAAACGGGAATAGATGGAAAGCCGACTTATATGTAATAAACTCCGATGCTGCAATGTTCAGAGGGCGTGTTTTCAAGCGCAAAAAATTCTCTGAAAAACTATTAAATAAAAAAAACTGGACTATGGGATACCTGACATTTTATCTCGGCATTAACATTAAACTACCACAAGTTGAACACCATAATTATTTTTTAGGGAACAATTTCGAAGTATATGCCAAAGACGTGATGAAAAACCCCGGCGTACTTGAAAAGCCTTATTATTATGTGAATATAATTTCAAAACATAATGATAATTGCGCACCGGAAGGCTGCGAGGCTTTACTATTTGTTTGTCCTGTTCCCAATCTACTTTATAAAACAAACTGGTCGGATAAAAAAGAAATTGTGGATAGTATAATTCTTGATTTTTCGAGTAGAATTAATCAAAATATATCCGATAATATAGTCCTTCAATTAGTATATACACCTGAGGATTGGCAAAACCAGTTTAATATGTATAAAGGATCCGGGCTTGGGTTATCGCACAGCATGAAACAAATAGGAGCTTTTCGTCCTAAAAATTATGACGAGCAATTTAGAAATACTTTTTATGTCGGTGCATCTACAATTCCTGGCGCCGGATTACCAATGGCCGTTATTAGTTCGAGGTTAGTTGTGGAAAGAATTTATCAGTTTAAAAAATGATATCCGCTGACGGCCTCATTATCAGACTTGTTTAACTATAAAATATATTTAAAGACTTCCTTGCATAAAATCGCATTTACAACTTACACCATTAACATAACTCTTATAAACATTTTATATTAGTCAGGGACTCTTCCCAGAAGAGTAATGTTAACCTTAAATATATTTCATCACTATGAAACGCCGTGTGCACCGTGGTAAAAATCTTTTTTCATAGTACTGCACCTGTAAGTACCCCCCCCGGTAAAGAAATAAAAGCCGGAAAACACCTCTTTGTAACGATCTCAGGGCTCTATCATGACAAGTAACGATAGAATGTTGGCTTTAACATCACTGTACGAACTGCATTAATAATGAGCACAGATATGCGGCATAAGTCCCGAATGCATAGCCAAACACAGCAAGTATTACGCCTACCGGTGCCAGTGCAGGATTAAATGCGGAAGCAACGACAGGAGCTGACACAGGCCCTCCGATATTTGCCTGACTGCCAACGGCAAGGAAGAAGTAGGGAGCTTTTATAAGTCTGGCAACCAGCATTAAAGATAACATATGGAATGAAATCCACACAGCCCCTACAAGAAACATCTGAGGGTTCTTCGCCACCTGACTCAGATCCATATTCATGCCGATAGTTGCAACCAGAAAAAACAAAAATGCCCGTCCGAGCTTTGATGCACCTGCTCCTTCCATGTTTCTGACCCTGGTAAATGATAGTATTATACCAAGTGTTGTAGCAATAATCACTACCCAAAAGAATTTATTTGTCAGTGAGAATCTCTCCAGTGACGGATAGTTTACCTGAATCCATGGAGTAATAAGGTCTGAAATAAAATGTGAAAGGCCGGTTATTCCGAATCCGATAGCCAGCATTATCATAATATCGGGGAAAGTTGTTACCCTTGAAATACGATCCTGGAATTTTGCAATTCTGTCTTTAATTACCCAGATAGCAGATGAATCAGCCCTGAACAGCTTATCAAGCCTGTCTGATCTGCCAACCAGATAGAGCAACACAGCCATCCATATATTGGCTATAATGACATCAACGGCTATCATCTGACTGAATAATTCCTTGCTGGGCTGAAATACTTCAAGCATTGCAGCCTGGTTAGCCCCTCCGCCTATCCAACTGCCTGCAATTGTAGACATTCCTCTCCATACTTCCTCCCCATTATAGATAAACATATCAGGGTCAAAGGCTGACAATATTAAAATTGTAAGAGGTCCGCCTATTACTATTCCAAAAGCGCCTGCCAGGAACATTATTATTGCTTTAGGGCCCAGTTTAAGCATTTCCTTAACATCAACCGTTATTGTCATCAGCACCAGGCTGGCTGGCAAAAAATAGTTGGAGGCAACATCATACAAACCAGATGAGTGACCCGAAATAATCCCTGCAGTATTAAGCAAACCGGGAATGAAATAGCATAATAATATTGAAGGTATAATTGAATAAAAGCGTTTCCAGAATCTTGTTTTTAACGAACTTGTATAAAAGACCAGACCAAGTACTACAAATAGCAAGCCTGCAACCACTACATCATTTTTGATCATAACGTTTCTTTTTAAACATTTAGCCTATCTTAAAAGTCAATTGTATTGTTAACTTCAAATATTTCTATTACCGCAGACACTAAGAGCCGCTATTATTATTTATCTGTTCAGAATCTCTTTACGGTGATCCATAATAATTGAATCAACATAATTATAAATAGCTGAAGTGCATGACAAATTGGTATTATTGAATATTATGACCGAATTATCAGGTATAATATCCGGGGTATTGTCCCTGTTATTCCCGTCTTGTCCGGGGACCGACTGAAAGAACCTTGATATATATGCCTTATTCCCTGCCCAACTACCTGTATGAAAACAGTGCCAGCCTGTACCCGTATTATGGCTTACACGCCAGCCTAAAGCATAATTTGAAGTTAACGAGTCATTATTAAGTTTATATGGTGTGATCATATCAAGTATCATATCATAGGGAAGAAGGGCGTTGGTGGATAGCAGGCTGTCCCAGACCGACAGGTCCGGTACTGTTGTTGTGAGGCGACCGGAGCCCAGTCTTTTACTCAGATAAGAATAGTATTTTTTACCCTCAACCGAATCTGCCAGGATATACCTGTCAGATATCGAATCATACATATAACCCGGAGCAAATCTGCTGTCGGTTATCATTCCGGCCCTGTCGACGAACCCTGTTGATAACATTCCGAATGGTTTGAAAATATTTATATCAAGAAACTTATCCAGAGACAAACCACTAACATGATCAACAATCTCTGCAAGAAGTATATACGCCCCATTATTATAATCAAACTCCGTCCCGGGTTCAAACAGCAGGCTGGTATCCAATCCATGATAGTAATCAAGAATATCCTTATTATAGCAATATTTATCTTCAGGCCATTCATGATAAAAATGGCTTTCATAATGTGGCAGACCGGAAGTATGGCTAAGAAGATGTCTTACCGTAATATTTTCATATGGTATTGTTACCGGCAGGTAGTCATTCGCCGGATTATCAATATCAATCCGGTCGTCATTACAAAGCATCATTATTGCCATAGCTGTGAACTGTTTTGACACTGATGCTATTTCCATATGTGTTTCCAGTGTAAATGGAGTATTAAGTTCACGGTTAGCTATTCCATAGGCTTTGCCTGATTTGATTTCCCCCCCCTCTTTGAACACAAACACACCACAAAATATTTTTTTTGCATACAGGCTGTCAAGATACTGTTCAATAAGGTGTGCAGGATCTGAATATTGACGGGGCCTGTTGCAGGATGTTATAATAATAAATGAAATAGCAATTAAAAAAAGTGATTTGAAAATTTTCATAAGATGATTTGTTAAAAATTATGTTGTTAACAGAGGCTGGGGTCATCATGAATATTACTCCATGAAAGATCAGGGTTGATCAGGCCTATTCCGGGCAGTCTGTTACCGCAAATTGTTCCTTTAACGGTTTCTACACCTGAAAAAGGATCATTGGTTATACCGAGATTGCCGTCGAGATCGATATAATCGGCTTTGCCTGACAGATGATATGCAGCAGAAATGCCACAGCTTGTCTCAGACATACAACCAATAAGTATCTTCAGGTTTTTCCTGCCTGCAAGGTCAACCATCTTAACTGCTTCATTTAATCCGGTTGACTTCATAAGTTTAATATTTACGCCATGAAAAAACTCATCAGCATTTTTCATATCCGGCATTCTCTGTATACTCTCATCTCCGATCAGTGGCAAGGGACTTCTGCTTTTAAGCCATGCCATATCAGCTCTGCTGTCTACCGGCATAGGTTGTTCAATGAAGACCACTCCCTGTTCTGATAACCACTTTATCTTATCCAGAGCCCTGTATTTATTTTTCCATCCCTGATTGACATCAACATACAGAGGTTTATCTGTTATTGCCCTGATAGTATTGATAACAGCCATGTCATTCCCGGCACCCAGCTTAATCTTGAGGATGCCGAATTCATGTGCATCGCGTACCCTTTCCCTTATGGTTGACACATTATCAATGCCGATCGTCTTTGACGTTTCACAAGATGAACAAAAGGGAAGGCCGATGATCTCATTACAGGGTTTCTGTAGTATTTTCCCTGACAGGTCATGAAGAGCAACATCAACCGAAGCTTTTACGGCAGAATTGCCGGTATCAATATCATCAACAAAGGCCATATAGGTTTCAATATCCAGAGGGTCACAGCTTATAGTATCAATTTTTTTCAGAAATTTTACTGCTGATTCAATTGTTTCTCCATATAAAGGGGGCATGGATGCCTCTCCAAATCCCGTAATATTTCCGTACCGTAGTCTTGTAATGACTACCGGGGTAGTTGTTCTTACACCGCGGGAGATCCTGAAAGGATGCTTTTTCTGAAGAATATAAGGTTTAAACGAAATGGTAACAGACATAAAAAAAGGTTTAAATTCAGCGGAGGATAATCCAGTATCTCTCCGCCGAATAATATTAAAAGATCTTTTACTGAATTTAAATTTTAGTAACCTGGATTATTTACATTAATTCCGTTATTGGAATCTATCTCACTCAATGGTATCGGGAGAATAAACCTGTCATTAGGATATGTTGCAGTAATGATCCCGTCCGAATGAATAATATTTACATCGCTCTTTGTTCTGTTAAGATCAAACAACCTGTGGCCTTCAAATGCCAGTTCCTTTCTTCTTTCCAGCAGTATTCTTTCTTTTAAAGCCTCACCTGATAATCCGGATACTGTCTCTCCCGGGTCGGCCCTGTTAACAATCAAATTGAGATCGACAACAGCCGAATCGGTTTTATTCAGGCTGGCATAAGCCTCTGACCTGTTCAGAATAACTTCTGCAAGTCGTAATATCCTGATATTATCGGTATGGCCGGCGCCGTCAGGATATTTCTCCACAAAGTTTGCAGGATCTTCTGCACCCTGTTTTACGCCAATCCGGATAAGCTGTTTACGTATGTCGGTATCGGCATAGATATTTAAAACATCGTCGGATGCAAGCGCATCAGCATATCCTTCAGGATCAAAGAAATGACCTATGCTGTTTGATCCGGCATTATCGGTAACAGAATTATCAATCTCAAATACAGACTCCTGATTAAAATCAGCTCCCCAGCCATTAACATATTCAAAATTCGGGACCAGGCTGTATCCTGCCTCAATTACTTTTGTAGCATGAGAGATAACATTCCTGTAATCTTCCATGTACAGGTATACTCTAGACATCAATGCTTCGGCAGCAGAAACAGAGAAGTACCCGTTACTGGTTTCTTCGTACATATACATTACAGCCTCTTCCAGATCATCTATTATGCTGTTATATACAGTATTTACCGATTCCCGCGGAGGAGACACGGGGTCGTCACTGACAGATCTTATAACAGGTATCCCGTCATGCGAGGCATCAGCAGTATAATTATATGGTTGGGCAAACAGTCTTACCAGGTCAAAATGAGCCAGCGCCCTTAATGCATATGCTTCTCCAAGCAGTTGTTCTATCCTTGCAGGATATTGATCTTCAGTCTCGATAATCTCAGTAGCTCCCTGAATTGCACGCGTTGCATTAACGACAACTTCATAAATAGTGTTCCATAAACCTTCAACATAACTGTCCCTTTCCTGAACAACAAAATTATCGAAGTCGACATACCGGCCTGAATTCTTTACACTAAGGTATGCATTATCAGCCATCAGATCGGGAATTATCAGTATTGACCTGTTATAATAATCGTATGACTGAAGGATATTGTATATTCCGCTTATGGCAGCCTGTAAGGAATTTACATCTGTTATGGCTTCCTCTGTTGCTATGTACTGTTCAGGTTTCAGATTAAGAAAATCCTCACCGCATGATGACATGATCAGAGTAAGTACTAATAATAGTAATATTATATTTGTTTTCATTTGGAATCGTTTTTTAGCATTTATCCAATACTTGTAAGTTTTTATTTACGGCATCGTTAAAACGGCATGAAATATCAAAGAGTCTGAGATGTTCCATAACTGCCATTTCTGACACCTGTTTCTTAAAATGATATGTTCAGTCCCACCAAAAACTGGCGTGATGCCGGTATCCTGAGGTCAGTAAGGCCGTCAACCCCCACTTCAGGATCAGTGCCAAGACGTTTATCCTTCACATAAGTAGCCAGGTTACTGCCTCTAAGGTAAAGTGAAGCATTATCCATTTTTACTTTCCTTATCAGTTCCTGAGGAAATGTATATGATAAGGTGAGATCCCTTAGTCGCAGATAACTTCCGTCATAGAGAAAACGTGTGGAATGCTGACTGCTGGAGCCGGATTGGGTATTGCCCCATACCACTTTGGGCACTTCTGTAATATCACCAGGTTCCTGCCAGCGTTCTTCATATATTTTACGGGCCATATTGCCCCTGTCATTCAGTTTTGCACTCCCGTCATTTGCTATATACCGTTCCCAATAGTCATATACCTTATTACCAAAATTATAATAAAGAAGCACAGAAAGGCTGAATCCCCTATAACTGAACCTGTTAGTCAGTCCTCCCATAAATTTTGGCAGGGATGAACCTACCAGTGCACGTTCGGCTTCAGAATAGTCGTTGGTTGTTTCCGTTTCTGTTTCGTCTGTATACCATAGTGCATCGCCGTTATCAGGATTGACTCCGGCATATTTCACAAGGTAGAATGTATAATATGTTGTCCCAACATCCCGTTTAAAAGTTGTTGTCACAATAGGCTCATCATCAGGCAATTCTGTGATCTCGTTATTATTACAGGTAATATTGAAATCAGTGAACCACTTGAAGCTGCTGGTTGGGGAAGTATTCTGCGAGCTTATACTGAATTCAATCCCTTCATTTTTCATTTTGCCCCGGTTATCAAGTATACTGGTGAGGCCGTTTGTTGCAGACAGAGGAACGTTCATCAGCAGGTCGGATGTAACACGATTATAATATTCGATAGTCCCGCTTACCCTGTCGAATATATCAAAGTCCAATCCTACGTTAAAGGGAATATTCTTTTCCCAGGTAAGGTATGGATTTGACTGCTGATAATAAGTATATCCTGGCTCGCCCATATAATCTTCACCGGTAGTATATAATCCCCTGGATTCAAAATCACCTATTCCATCCTGATTGCCGTTAACCCCATAACTGGCTCTTAGCCTGAACTCATTGAGGAAGTTCACAGACTCAAAAAACGGCTCTTCGGTGATATTCCAGGATATACCCACAGAGCCGAAATTAGCATATCTCACTTTTTTACCAAATCTTGATGACCCGTCTCTTCTGCCTGTAATATTGAAGTAATATTTATCAGAATAATTATAGTTCACACTTGCCAGGAATGATTCAATAGCTGAGCCTGTACGTGCGGAATAAGCATCGTATGGCACGGCTGCATTTGCCAGTGTATACAAGTCAGGCGTTCCGTAGTTTATTGCATAGGCAAATGATTCATCACTTGTTATTTTCTGCGCCTCATAGCCTATGGTAAATCCAATACTATGATCATCTCCCAGTTCAGTATTATATTTCAGTAAATTTGTAAAGTTCCAGTTTAGTATATTCTTTGCCCATGCTCGTCCTCTGCCTCCGTCATTCCTTCCTTCACCAAAATAGGGATTATCGTACCTGAACTCATTGGAAAAATTCAATTCGGCATTGACACGGCTTTCGAAACTCAATCCTTCCAGCAGATACCATTTAAGCCCGACATTACCCAGTACGCCATACAATTTTGTTTCCCGGATATTCTCGTTTACCAGTCCGACCGGATTATAGGTAAGTAAAAAACCGGTATTGTATGTGCCGTCGTCGTTATATACCGTGACCCAGGGCACAGTTCTGTATATGGCTCTCATTGGATTGGCGGCATTACCTGCATCAGAGTTAGTATGCAATATCTGGTGACTCAGTGATAATCCCAGATCGATAACAAATTTATCAGAGATATTGTTACGGAGGTTCAGTTTACCGTTCAGCTTTTTATAATCGACTCCAATGACTGTCCCTTCCTGATCATAATAACCCAGGGATGAATAGAACGTTGTATTGTCGTTACCTCCCGATGCACTGACATTATATTGTGAATATTTACCGGGCCGGGTTATAACATCAACCCAATCGGTGCTGATCGAGGCATCTATATTGCTGTTAATATAATCCTGCGCATCCTCGTATGTGTCACCGTTATTAACTCTTGCTTCAACAAGCAGTTCGGTCAGTTCATCAGTGTTAAGCGGTTTATAGCTATCATTAAATAACATGGTAGATACACCATGTTGAATATCGACATCAAATTTGGTTTTCCCCGACTTTCCGTGTTTTGTAGTAATCAGTATAACGCCATTGGCTCCCCGCGAACCGTATATTGAAGTGGCCGAAGCATCCTTGAGAATGGTTATGGTTGCTATATCGTTGGAATTGAGCCCGGCCAGGGTATTGGAACTGGTTGCCAGGCTTGTCATTTCATAATTTGACAGGGGGACGCCGTCAACTACGTATAATGGTGCATTACTGGCATTGATCGATCCTATGCCCCTGATCCTTATTGCCGGTGCAGACCCGGGCTGGCCCGAGGGAGACTGGCTGAAAACACCTGCCACAGTACCCTGCAGGCTCTGCTGAAAAGATTCCTTTGGCGATTTCTCTATAGACTGAAGATCGATAGCAGAAGCTGAGCCTGTAAAGGAAACCTTGGTCTGTTCATTATATGCCACTACAATCACTTCGCTTAATGATGTTATATCGGGTCTCATCATCACATCCATGCTGCTTTGTCCTGATGTTAAAAGTATCTCCTGTTTTTGATACCCTACATATGAAAATTCAAGGATCACTTCTCCTTCGGGAATACTGATCTCGAAAGTGCCATCAACGCCGGTCGACACTCCCTTCTGTGTGTCTTTGATAATTACTGTAACACCGGGCATAGGCGTTCCTGTTTCATCTGTAACAAGCCCCTTTATTGTTTTCTCCTGAAAGGATTTAACCGGAGAGCTGTTGCTTTTATTGTTCAGAGGCAGCTTGGGCGACAGCACTATTATCTTGTCGACAATCTTGTATCCTATATTAGTATCCTTTAAAACAGAATACAATATTTCATCGATAGTTGCATTTTCAACCTCAACATTTATATCATCAATATAACTGACCTGTTCATTATTATAAAGAAAGACAAAATCGGAGGAAGACTGTATTTCGTTGATCACTTCGGTTATTCCTACATTATTCATTTTGATATTAAGCTTAACATCTTGTGAATATGTTCCTATTGCCGTAAGTGCAGACAGATTTATTAGCAGAAAGAAGGAAGTCAATTTCATAATCTTATTGAATCTGCTCCCATTTATTTGAGATAATTTCATAAATTTGAATGTTTTAGTTCGATTTAGTTCTAAGGAATTAAGTTGACTCTAAGAGGAGGGATAGTACTGCAATACTTCCCTCCATTATTTATGGAGGCTTGTGTAATTGATCCGTAAGGAATATTATAATGGTTTTATTATTCATTGTTTTGAATTACTACTTCTGATTACCAGTATGGTCTCTGTATCTGTGTATTTAAAATCAATATCCGTTGTGAGTGTCAGCAACTCAATTGCTGAAATGATGTTTTCATATTTGGGTATTACACCTGTAAAATGCAGATCCGTCAGGCTTGTGTCACCGAAATTAAAATCGATACCATACCATCTTGACAGCTTCCTGGTAACTTTTTCCAATGACTCGTTCTCAAATACAAATGAATTAAATCTCCAGTTTGTAAGCAGGGAAGCATTCACAGTATCAACAACAAGTTCTCCGTCCCTGAGTGTTGCCCTCTCATCAGGATTAAGAATAACAGGTTTCGATTCAGACAGTAATGGTTCTACTGTTACCCTGCCTTCAACAAGGATAGTATTCACTTCATCTTCATCTGTATAGGATGTAATGCTGAAGCTCGTTCCGGTTACTGTTACCCGTTGTTTCTGCGTTGTAACAATAAAAGGCATATCCGTATTTTTCATAACCTCAAAATACGCCTCCCCATTTAGTTCGATATTCCGGGTATTATTAACCGGCCTGACAGAATACTTTATACTGGTGGATGAATTAAGCCATACGACAGTACCGTCAGGCAGTGTAACGTTGAATTCCTGTCTGGGACCGGTTTTAATGGTATGATAGCAATCCTCACTTAGTGATGCTGTGTTATTATCTGAACTGAGATACTCTGATCCCTGATCGTATTTAAGGTTCCAGTTTTCCAGTTGCATGTATACACCTGCCTTATTATCTGATATCGAGGTATCATTGCTTTCAACCAGTTTCAGTATGGTATTATCCGACAAAACCAGTTGCGCCTCAAATCTACCAGGAGTAATATCCGGTATCGAAGCCGTATATGAGGTATCAGTACCGACCTGTCTCATTCCGAACGGACCGAACAGTATAAAAGCCAGCAGGAGTATAGCTGCAATTGAGGCAGCTATGACGATAGCATGAGAAAATTTATACTGTTTTTTCTGTTTAATGTGAAGCTCTCTTTCAAGGATCCCCGCCCATGCTTCCTTTGAATCGAACCGGTATTGTTTCTTTAAGCCTTCTTTGAGAAATTCCCTGTCCTGTAACTGGCTCAACAGCTCTTTCAGTTCGGGATCATCTTTGAGCAACCTCTCAAATTCAGACTTCTTGTCATGTTTTAAGCGGTTGTTTAAATAGTTTAAAATAAGCTCACTGTTCCTTATTTTCATTTTGCCATTAATTAAACAGATACGAATTATCTGAAAAATTCATGTATCAACTTTATAACACCGTATTATGAAAAAAGGGTGACAGTGACATAAATAAAAAGTAAACGCGTAGGAGCATTAAACAAATGATTTATTGACGTACCGGAAGATCAAAAACATATATTATGGATCAAAGAGTATATCTCCCAGTAAATCCCTTAGTTTCTTCTTAGCCCTGGCCTTTTGTGTTTTGACGGTATTCAATGAGATATCATATGTTTCAGCTATTTGCTTGTCGGTCCATTCATCCACATATGAATGAATAAATATCTCCCTGCATGCCTGCGGTAATTTATTTATGGCATCAAATATTATAGAAAGGATCTCATTCCTGATTATATCGAGTTCCAAATCCGGGGAAGCTTCATCAGATAAGAGTTCGCTTCCACCCATATTATTTTTTTGTCTGTTTATATCCCTTATAAAGTTCAGGCACCTGTTTCTCACAGATCTGTATATATAGTTCTTTACTTCAACTTCATTGTTGAATCTAAGCCCATTCCTGATATTACGGATAAGGTTAATAAAAACATTCTGTACAATATCTTCAACTTCATTTTCTACTTGTAAAAAACCAATTGCATAATTACATAAAGCTGAATAATATGTATGAAATATCAATTCAAACGCTGATTCATCACATTTATTGAGGCGATCAACCAGATGAGAATCGAAGTCCCCGCTACTCATAGGCGATAATAATTTGTGTCCTAATTTAATAAAATGGTCTATTACGGAAAAGTTGAAAATGATGAACGTCGAACATAATTAAACCCATTGGTACGAAAATGATTTGCATTATCACATAAAGCCTGCTGTATTGAAAGCTTCCTGATCCGCTAACCGCAACTGGCTAAAGTCGAGAAATATTAACCCGATTATGAACAAAATATCCTTTTCTGACATTTTAGTTATATACAATTATTTTGAAAGCTGTAACCAGGGTGATACTAATTTCGTCTGAAAGAAAAGTAAAATGATCTTATGCCAAAACCAAACATCTATTTTCTGACATTACTGCTACTGATTTCATCCTGCCAGGGTAGCAATAACAGCATGAACCAAAATATGAGGGAATTCAGGAAGGAATACCCTGACGTATCTTTGAAAACAGAACTGCAGGCAACCGGTATTTTCAAGAAAAAAGAATTAGCCGGAGATTTTCTGCTTGCAGTTGTAAATGAAAAAGGGCTGGTCTTTTCTTTTGCCTTGAATGAGAATATACTACAAAATAAGCCTGCCTCATTAAATAATGATTCGCCTATCTATATAGCTTCTCACACCAAGTCTTTTACGGGAACATTACTGAAAATACTGGAAGAAAAAGGAATGATCGATCTAAATGGATCTGTCGCCGAATATATTCCTGAATTGAACTTTCATGACAGTATAGATGTGGATGACATCACTATCAAAGCTCTTCTGAACCATACACACGGTATCTTCAGTACACCATTAACATGGAAAACCGCTTATCTGGGTTATAGTGGCAAAAATTCCGAACTGATTGCCGATCTGAATAACGACTTCCTTTACGACTCTTCCCATGAATTCAGATATTCTAATGTGGGGCCGATAATAGCTGCTATGGTTTCCGGGAAAGTAACAGGAAATACATGGAAGGAAGAAATGGAAAAACAAATATTTGAACCGCTGAAAATGAATCACACAAGCACATATGTCAGTGCTTTTGATTATGAAGAGATAAGGCCTTCTGTCATTATTTCAAAAACAAATAACTACAGGGAAGAGGGATTTTATAAAAAAGATATCACTATGCATGCTTCCGGAGGTATTATATCCACTATTAATGACCTTTCAAAATGGCTCAGTGCAAATATAAGAGAAGATGAAAAGCTATTATCCAAAAATTCCTGGCCCGACATGCACATGTCTGCAACCAAACAAAACAGAGAATATTTTACCTACGACCGTACCGGATATAGTCTGGGTTGGGATCTTGCCGAATATCAGGGAGATATTATCCTGACCCGATTCGGAGGATTGGCCGGAATTAGTTTTCACATATCATTCATGCCTGAGAAAAAAACAGGGATAATTGCCTTTTCAGGTGATAACAGGGCATTCCTTTTACCTCACCTGATGGCCAATTACGTATACAATCAAATAAATTCTTTACCTGCAGACAGTATTTTTATGGTTGAAAAGAAAATATTCGATAATACTTTTGACAGGGAAAACAGCATAAAATACCCTCCGGACTCCCGGTTATTAAGTAATAGTACAGAAAATGATAAAATCAACGGCACTTATCTCAACACAGAGGAATGGCCCGGTATTACCATACGCAGTAGCAAAAATCATTACACTATGAACTGGGGCGTATTGGAAGGTAAAATTTACAACTCAGATTATGGGGGATATACAGTCTTGTTCGGTGTACTGGACAGAAGCTTTGAAATAAGAAATGACACCTTAAAAACAGGTTCTTTGATCTATATAAAACAAAATAATTTGCCATGATATCAAAAACCCATAAAACAAAAGCCAGGGGATATTTTTTATTACCTGTTATCCTTATACTGATGTCATGCACAGGTAAATACAAGGCAGGTACGACAATTCATGAATTACAGTTATCTTAAGCCGGCCCGGCTAAGCGATATTGATTTTTACACTGAAGAAAGGTATGTGGAATTAAATGAGGACAGAAGAAATGAAGGATCCTGTAACATCTCTTGAATGGCAAAGAAAAGAATTTGCCGGCAGAATATTTCTTGCAACACCTTTAGCAGGACTTATTGCCTGGCTGCTTGTAGGCATTTCCGGCTTGCTTTTCCCGGATAGAGTTACCGTTTGGGTTTTATTTATTGCCACAGGAAGTATCGTATATCTGGCCTTGTTACTTTCAAAGCTTACCGGTGAAGATTTTCTGGACAAAAAGAAACCCAAAAATGAGTTTGACGGTCTGTTCCTCTTTACTATAGGGCAAGCTGTACTGGTATATTCCATTGCCATTCCCTTTTTTCTTGAAGATTACACCTCACTACCTCTGTCGGTGGGCATTTTAACAGGGACTATGTGGCTGCCTTTCTCATGGATCATCAAACACTGGGCAGGTATATTTCATGCAGTCTGCAGAACGGCAACGATCCTTCTGCTCTGGTATGTACTGCCGGAATACAGGTTTGTGGCAATACCATTTGCTATTGTAATAATTTATATCATCACCATAATCATCCTTAGTAAAAAAAAGAATAGATCTAACCGGGATTAACGGACAGCACTGTTCAGGCATTGTAAATTGCCAGCCCTTTTACTTTTGTCTTTTTACTTTTATCTTTTATCTTTCAAAAATCCTCACCGCCGTATTTGGTTTTTTACCTGTCATTGCGGTTGTGCGGGTCATATGGAAAATGTTGATAAGAATAGTAAAATAATGAATAGATATCAAAAAGAATACATAAACAGGATTAACCGGGTTTGGGATTATATCGAAGCAAACCTGGATAAAGAACTGTCCCTGGAAACACTATCGGAAATAGCCCTGTTTTCACCATTTCATTTTCACCGTATATTTCTGGCGTTCACAGGCGAAACCATAAACGATTTTGTAAAACGCAAACGGGTCGAAAAAGCAGCAAGCCTGTTGATCGATAATCCGGATTCCCCCATAAGCGATATTGCTTATTACTGCGGCTTCAACAGCGTTTCGGTCTTTTGCCGTAATTTTAAATCCCACTTCGGGACAAGTGCCCGGGAATACAGGGAAAGCCGTTTTTCGGAAAAAAGCAAGAATCGTCAACCCGAAAGCAAGAACAGTAAATCCTCCCTTACCGGCCATGATTATGTTTACCATGTCGAATCATTAAAAAATATAATCATGAATAAAAAAATTGAAATTAAGGAAATGCCTGCCATGAACCTGGTGTATTGCAGGCACATGGGCGATTACAGTAAAATCGGCGAGGCATACGGAAAGCTGATGAAATGGGCCGGCCCGAGAGGATTACTAAACTCTCCTGATCTGAAAACAGTAACCGTTTATCATGATGACCCGAATGTAACCGAAATAGAAAAAGTAAGGCAGAGTGCGTGCATTACCGTTGACAGTCCGGTAAAAGCCGAAGGTGAATTCGGAAACCTTTCAGTACCGGCAGGGAGGTATGTGGTAGGTAGTTTTGAGATAGATGAAACACAGTTCTCCCAGGCATGGAACGAAGTATGCCTGTGGCTGTCGGAAAGCGGCTATCAGCCCGATGATAAAAATCCTTATGAATTATACCATAATGACCATAAGGAACATCCCGAAAAAAAATTCATAGTCGATATTTGTATCCCTGTAAAACCAATGTAGGACAAAGGAAAACAGTCTTTTAATTTCCTTAAACGAACTCATAATAAATAATTATTGATACATTTATCTAATGAACAAATTTTGCTCCGGCAACATTGAAGTCTGTTGCCGGACAATAAAATGTAATGAATAAAGAATATTTTGAGATAAAAGATAAATGCAGGGCAGGTCTTTTGAAATATCTGGGAAAAGCTATTTTAATAATCCCTGATATCCCATATCCGAAAATACTGGATGCCGGTTGCGGAACAGGTGTTCCGGCATTGTTTGTCTCAGAGAAGATTGCAGGGGAGCTAACAACTGTCGATACCGACACCGTATCAATTAATATCCTGAGAAAAAAAGTAACAGAATATAAGCTAACTGACAGAATTCATGTTATCAACTGTTCATTATTCGACATAAAACCGAAAAATACTCTTTTTGATCTTATAATAGCAGAAGGGATACTGAATGCCGTCGGTTTTCAAAAAGGATTTAAGAGAATACTGGAGCTGTCAAATGAAAAAGGATATATTATAATACACGATGAGTATAAAGACCTGAACAAAAAAATTGAGCTGATCAAAAAACATAATTGCAGGTTACTGGATTCATTTGTACTGGATGAGAATATTTGGTGGAATGATTATTTCAAATGTCTTGAAAAGGAAATATCTTTCGTTGCAGATAAAGAATTATTGAAATTATTCAAATCTGACATAGAGGAAATCAAAATGTTCAAAAAAAACCCGTACCGGTATACCTCGGCCTATTTTATAATTGAAAAGAATTAATTTCAGAAAATAAGAAACAGAATTTAAGTCAGAATATATTTAATCATCCAACAAACCAGTGATAACATGAAAGGAAAAGAAACTCTTGTTGTATACTATTCCAGAACCGGAAATAACAAATTCCTGGCAGAACAGGCAGCCCAAAGGCTGCAATCTGAGATTGAGGAGATCAGACCGGTATTAAACTCCCATTTATTGTTTCTTATGGGAATAGGATTGGGAAATAAAAAACTTAAACATGATTTATCGGAATATAGCAGAATAATACTATTCGGACCAATATGGATGGGCAGATTTGTTTATCCTTTAAAAAAATTCGTCAGGAAGAACAGAAAAAACATTAAAGATTTATTGTTCATTACGTGTTGCGGCAGTGATTATAAGATGAAAGATCAGAAATTCGGTCATGGGTTAGTTTTCAATAAGGTTAAGGATCTATTTCCTGATATCAATATACAATGTACTGCATTCCCGATAACACTGGCATTATCAGAAGACAATAAGGAAGATCCCAAACAAGTGATGGAAACGAGACTGGACAATGAAAATTTCAAAGGAGATATTCTCAGGGAATTCAATGATTTTATCGATGTAATAAAATCATAAAATTTAAAGAAGAAACATTTTAGCATCATCTTATAAATAATTTTGATCTTAATACCAATTATACTATATTTGGTAATCAATGTCTTTTAATAATCAATTATTATATGGACGGATCTTTGTTATATTTTATTTATTATTAAACCAACTCATTGCTGTCTCCTTAAAATAAACTGATTGACAGTTGGTTATCAAAATGTTCTTTGACATTTTTGTAATTCACGATTGTAAGAAGTTCTTTTACAGGAGTTTTGTCTAATAGAGATATACCTAAAACCGGTAAGATTTCGTAGGTTGATCGCTCTATTTATAATGTTGTTCCAACAATTGAGACTAAGCAATACGCAATAATAGTTGAGTATACTTGTACCCTAACTACATTTTCGGATGTGCCCAAAAGGCTTTTATCTTCAGGTGTTGTTTAATCCATTTGAAGAACAGTTCAACTTGCCATTGATTTTTGTAAAGCAAAGCAATCTGCTCAGCAGGAAGTTCAGTATTATTGGTTAAGAAAACGAAAGTTCTATCTGTTTCCTAATCATAGAATTTAATCTTTCGAAGTTTTTCAGGATATTCCTTCGAAACATAAAATCCGGTTAGTTTACCAATTTGATCGGTCATAACACCAAAAGATTTATCACATTTTCTGGAATACATACGATTGAATTTTAAATTACTCTTTGCTCTAACCACGAAAAAAGCGAAATGCTGAGTAATCTTATAAAGTCTTGTGTAGTCAACGTAGCCTCTGTCAAATATATAGTATGCATTGGTTTCATAAAAAAATAATCCATTGTATCCATATCATGAATCGAAGTAGGTGTAATATGCACAAAGGCAGGAATTTGAGTATTAATATCAAACAAGGTATGAAGTTTTATTCCTCCTTTATTCCTTCTAAACTTTGCCCACCAAAATACACTAAGACATAGATCAATAGTAGAAGAATCAAATGCATAAACCTGACCCTTTATTTGAAAGTCATCATTTGCCCGTTCTCTTCTGGCAATTGAAATAAGATGATATGCAAACTCTTCAAAGATTTTACTATTGCGATTCAAATCGGCTTTTGCAAGGTTGCTAAGAATAACCTTTTTACCAAAGCCAAGATGATATGATTTCCCACTGTAGGAATTAATAGCTACTATCAGATCACGCAAACTATCTCGATTTGTGAGCTGACCGAAAATCACGCAAAGCAACTGGTTCCAACAAGTGAAATGTTTAACATTCTTGTTACCATCATACTTTCTAACAACCCTGTCAAATATTCGATGTGGCAAAAACTCTATGATTTGAGAATAAACATATTTTCCTTGATTCATTGCTAGTCGATTTACAGACTAACATAATCAATTCAAATCGTCACCGTTAAAAAAGACTCGCAAAACGTGAACTATCAAGGATTTCAAAAAACGTATATTAATTTTTAGTAGACACTAATGAAATCAACTTTTAGGTAATTATTGAATAATAATGCAATGGATGAGAAAAATTGTAGTAGTATAGTCATAAAGACAAATCACACATTAATTCAACTAAGATATAATGAAATAACACACATCGAAAGTTCTGGAAGTTATAGCTTAATATATACACTTTTATTTGTGAGGCCTGTACTCGTAACCAAATCGATAAAAGTCTTAGAAAATATATTAGCAAATCAGGATTTTTTTAGATACCACCATTCGCATATAGTTAATTTAACTCATGTTCTTATGATAGATTTAATTAAAAGGGAAATAAAACTAAAAACAAATCAAACAGTTCCAATTTCAAGAAGAAAATTTACAAAATTTAAAAATACATTTACAAATTATAATTTAAACCTAATCCATGAATCTTAGAATCCTCTTTTGAATTGATTTTAAATTACTTTCAGTGATTGATTGCATATGAATAATATTTCTTTTAGAAATAAAAATAATAAAGGATCCCGAAAGATTTAGACCATTCCTTTCAAATTCTTTATAATCAGCACTATAATATAGCATGCACTTAGGCTTAAATAATAAATTTTCTGATGTGGGGTAACTAATTAATATCTTAGACACTTTATTCTCTAAATCTTTCTCTAAATATTTAATTAAACTGTTTACTGAGTTAAGGCATGGCTCACATGTTGAGGGAGGAAAGTATATAACAATCATATCTTGCTGTGACATAAGGCCATGATTAATTAAAAAAATATTAAACCTGTCTATAATTTCTTTATCTATACTATTTTTTTTTGAACATGAAACACCTCCCCAAATTATAGATGAGAATAATATTGTATATAAAACAATCTTATCCATATTAATTAAATTATTTTTCGAATCTTATATTGAATCTGTATAATTCTATTTCATCTGAGTTACTTTCCTGTGATATATTTTTAAAAATATAAAATGCGGATCTATCACAAAAAGCACCTCCGACATAATAATCCTTGTTATTTAGCTCCAACTCTTTAATGTAATGAAGGTCTTTGTCAAATATCGTAATGAATAGTGGTTTCTCTTCTAATAAACTGAATTCGTTATTGACTTTTTTCAATGGAAGTTCACCCCAATGCAGCCTTATGAAATAATTTTCCTCAATCGGATATATTAACGGATAGAAAAAAATTTCTTCTTTATAATACTTAAAATAATAATCTTCACCAGGTTCAAGCTTGTCTGCCTTGTTTTTTATAAATGAACTTTTACCGCCATATATCCCCTTTTCCGTGCCATCCAGAGTTATCGTATAAACATTTGATTCAGAGGGAAAGTTATAATAAATTTTTTTACGACCACATGCATAATTGAAAGATGAATGCAAACCATAGTCTTCCTGATTGTCCATGAATAATTCAGAAGCAAAAGCAGGTAATAAATTCACAACTTCTTTTTTTGATAGACTAAACTCAGCAATCATGGGTCTGGCAGTATTCTTATCGCTTAGTTTTCTGTCGTTATATACAACTCTGAAATAAATTGATTTTTGTGACGGATAATACTTAATATCTGAAAAATAATTTGAGTGAAGGAAATAACCTTTACTACTTTTTTCAATATCATTATAATCAGGGTATAGATCAAATCTGGATGTTACAGCGCTTTTTGAATTTACTATTGATAGGAATCTTCCGTCGAAGACAAAGATTGTGTCTTCATTATGATAAAAAAATCCTCTCATGGATATTATTGCATCCGGGCCATCCCTGTCGAGATTAATATGGTCTCTTATAACTCTGTCTTTAAGATCGATCCGGTCAAAAGCATGAGTTTCAGGATTATACCCAATAAACTCCTCGGAACTATCCGTTTTGACAAACTGTAGATACGAAAATTCATGCATCGTAAGACTGTCAATTTTAATTCTAACCATATCCTTATCGATTTCAATATTCTGATCAGAACAGATATTCTCCACTGGAGTAAAGTGGCTTTTTGAGTTACAGGAAATAATCAGAATCCCTGTAATTAACAAGTTTATATAAATTGTTCTTTTCATATTATTTTCTAAAATAGGGCTATCACAAAAACAATTTTTTATATATAATTATTACTCTGCAGTGTAACACTGAATACCATGTAACATATGATAATCGCAAATTATCAATTAATTACATATTGCATCAGCATTGTAAAATAATATAATCCTATGCGGTTAATCCTTTCTTATAGTAATCATTTTAGAGACAGCCCCATAATAAAAAAGTATAGCAGAGAAGTGTTAACGAAACCTTAATAACAATTGTAGTACGAGCTACAACTATTACCATTCCCTTGAGGATTACAGGCCCACCCCGTCTCAGCCCTTCCAGTTCGACAAAAACCATCTTCATAGCAATTAATAGTCTTACACAAATCCCCAGGATCCGCTTTTAATAAACCTAACCCCACAAACATACTAATTAAAGCAAGTACAATAAACACAATCTTTTTCATACTATTCTAATTTTGTTTAACTTAATTAAATCTATCATTAAATAAGTGTCTATCCAAAAAAATCAGGCATTACTTTATATGTGGATGTATTTCCCAAATATATGTGACAATTATTCTGAATTCCGGTACCCACAATGCTCCCAGTTACGTTGAATATTATGTCCTGCACTATAGCATACATCCAAATTAAGGTAAATAGTTTACCAGCCGAAACATATTTTGCATTTTAACTTGTTAAAGAACATATAAGAATAAATAATACGTTTAATTATTCTAAATAATTTTACTCTACCGAATCAAAATCTAAAACCATCCTTATAAAAAGTATAATTAAAACCATCATTGGGCTTATATTGATTCCAGGGATAATACCATATTTGCAGTTCCTATTACGGTGTTGTTGAAAGGATTAAACCGGGTGAAGAGAATAGCAAAGTCCTTCTGCCCGAACCTTTGCCAGGAGAACAGTCCTTACGCGGGCAATGGCTGGCCCCGTCAGAACAATCTCCGCATAACCCGGATATTATATACCATGGAATGCAATACCTGATGATGTCCAGGGACAGGGGAGATACATGGGAAAAGATAAGTCCCGGTCTTACAAATAATGACCCGAAAAAACAGGGAAATATTAGTTATCAGACACTCTCTGCATTATCCGAGTCGCCCAAAAGGTTCGGTTTGATATATGTGGGAACAGATGACGGTAATGTCTGGCGTACCATGGATGGCGGAAAAAAATGGGACAATATCCGGGCTGAAAACATTCCTGTTAAATGGGTAACCAGGATGGTGGCTTCCATGTATGATTTGGGTACCGTGTACATGACACAGGCAGGCAGCAGGGACGACGATTTCCAGGCTTACCTCTGGAAGTCAACCGACTTTGGAAATACATGGAAAGATATCAGCTCGAACATTCCTCTTGGTGGTATTAATGTAATAAGAGAAGACCATACCGATCCTGATATTTTATATGTTGGAACAGACGCAGGTGTGTTTGTAACCAAAAATGGCGGTGAAAGCTGGGAAGTACTGGGGGATATTCCTTTTGTATACGTGCATGATCTCCAGATACATCCAAGGGATAATATGATCATAATCGGAACTCATGGTCGCGGAATATGGGTACTGGATGCAGGCTATATTAATAACCCTGCTGAATACGTTCAGGGAGAAAATGCTGCAATTTCCGCTTCCCCTGCTCAGATCGAACACCTGATAGGAAAATGGTACCTGGGCTATAATATGGCCGGTAACAAAATGGATCTGGTACTGGAGTTTGCAAGGGACGAGGATGAATTAACGGGGAAGCTTTCATTCCAGTTCGGGGAAGCACACCCTTGAGCTCATTCGGCTATGACGGAACACATCTAAGCTTTTCGGCAGCTTTTGATATGTCGGGTCAGTTTTTTGAACTAAAAGGAGAAGGAACGATAAACGGAAACAATATTGAAGGGACACTTTCGAGTGACATGACAGGGAAATCGGGCTTTACCGGCAGGAAAGAAGACTGAAGACGAATCCTTTCGTCTGTCGTTATTCCCGCCTAAACAGTTAAACCTTTCAACTTTTAAACAGGGCATAAAGGCAGAGGGCTGAAGGTTGGAAAAGAGATGAATGTCTGGCGTTTGTGGTGTATTGAGTTATGGTGCCCGGAGCCGGGGTCGAACCGGCACTCCAAAAAAGGAACTGGTGTTTGAGACCAGCGCGTCTACCTATTCCGCCATCCGGGCTAATGCCTGTAAAGGTATATAATCTATTTTGCACCTACATATGATAAAGAACCTCCTTTATATATCTCCGGATGTCGGAAGCCTCTTCCGCAGTCTGGCCCCTCACGGAAATTGTCCCCCGGACAATTTCTGATCGCTCGGTCCTGCCATCCGGGCTAATGCCTGTAAAGGTACATATTCTATTTTGCACCTGCATATGATAATGAACCTCCTTTATATAACTCCGGATGTCGGAAGCCTCTTCCGCAGTCTGGCCCCTCACGGAAATTGTCCCCCGGACAATTTCTGATCGCTCGGTCCTGCCATCCGGGCTAATGCCTGTAAAGGTACATATTCTATTTTGCACCTGCATATGATAATGAACCTCCTTTATATAACTCCGGATGTCGGAAGCCACTTCCGCAATCTGGCCCCTCACGGAAATTGTCCCCCGGACAATTTCTGATCGCTCGGTCCTGCCATCCGGGCTAATGCCTGTAAAGATATATAATCTATTTTGCACCTGCGGACTGCGAAAATATGAAAAAAGTTTATGCTCCACAAGTACAAATTACCGCAAACCGGAATTTTAACTGTTTGTGCGAGACAATATCCCAACGACAAACGCAGAGAGACACGGTGGCACACGGTGAGAAAAGAAGTGAATAGGTTGAGCAGTAAAACAGTAGAAGGGATTAGGGACTGGGGATCAGGGATTAGTCTTCAGTCCGCAATCCTCAGTCGGCAATAATTGATTAGTTGACATAACTCAGAATCTGACTGTCTGATTGTGGACTGCCGACTGCCGACTGCCGACTGATGACTGATGACTGGCCATCCCGTTCTAAATTCGTATTCATTGTGTTCCCAGTCCTTCTGCCGGGCTGGTGCCTGCAGCTCTTATGGCCTGCATACTGACACTCAGAACAGCAATAGTAATTATCAGAAGCGAAGATCCTATGAATATCCATATACTTATGCCGGCCCTGAACATATATGATTGCATCCAGTTCTTTACAATAAGGTAGCTGACAGGCCATGATATAATAAGGCTGATCAGTACAAGTTTGATAAACCGCTGTGTGAAATGCACCATAACCTCATTGTTTGAAGCTCCCATAACCTTTCTTATCTTTATTTCCTTTGACCTTTCCCGAACAGTATATGAGGCCATTCCGAACAAACCTATACAGGTAATAATAATTGCCAGAACAGTAAAAGCCGAAGAAAGGCTCCTTATCCTGACAACATTATTATAGCTCCTTTCAACCTGATCATCAATAAACTGCGGATTAAAATCCACACCTGAAACATATTTATCCCAAACATTATTAATATGACCGAGAGCCTCTTCTGTTGACCCTCCGCTGATCCTGATAAGCAACAGCCTGTGATATAATGGTTCTATTGTAATAAATAACGGTTCATAATCATATGTCATTGGAAGGGAATTGAAATTTTCAACCACTCCGATTACAGGGCCGGGATCACTCCCGGTTGCAAACATCTTGCCTAAAGGCTCGTCCATCCCCATGTATTCTGCAGCTCTCTGATTAATTATATATGCAGAAGAATCGGATTGATAATCCCTTGAAAAGAACCTGCCTTCCTTAAGTCTCAGGCCGGCTGTCTGACAAAAATCAAAATCGGCTGCAATGAATCCAAAAGCAGACAGTTCATCTGTTGCCTCCCGTCCTTCCCATTCGAGCCCTCTGTCCAGACTATTCACATCTGAAGGTATATTTGAAGTTCTGCTTACATTTTTTATTCCCGGACTGGCTAAAAGATCATCCCTGAAGGCATCATATGATCTGCTGATTGCATCCGTATATGAAAGGGAAATAAGATTATCCTTATCGAAACCAAGATCCCTGGTAACCATATAATCTATCTGCCTGTTTATCATCAGGGTAAAAATAATCAGGACTGCAGATATTGTAAACTGCAATCCCATAAGTACTTTTCTGACCATGCTTATGCTGCTGCCTGCAGGAACCTTATCTCTGAATACATCGGCCGGCCTGATTGAAGATACCAGGAAAGCCGGATAAAAACCTGCAAGGAAAGTGATAAAAAATAAAAGGAACAGCAAAAATAATACAAACCATAAGGATGTATAGGGAATAAGCAGGTCCTTTCCGGTTAGGTTATTAAAAGTGTTCCTGAAAATATCAACAAGGCTTATGGCAAGTATCATGGCAAAAACTGACTGAACCAGGGATTCGCCCAGGAAATGCTTGATTATCTGGCCTTTTTTTGCTCCGCTTACCTTCCTGAGCCCTATCTCATGCGATCTCCCCAGAGAGATTGATGTGTAAATATTGATATAATTAATGCAGGCTATGATAATCAGCAACAATCCGATACCTGATATAAGATACACATACTGTATTCTTCCTCTCTGATTATCAAGGCGCCTGAGATGAAGGTCCTTCAACGACAGTCCTGCCATTTCAACACTGCTCTCTTCCATATTCTCATGCATAACAGCTGTTACCTTCTCATTGATGTCCCTGATATCTGCTCCTTCGACAATCCTGAAATATGTTTTGAAAAAGTGATCTGTCCAGTCAGTAAGAATATTCTCATTATATACTGAGGTTATTCTGACGAAGATATTATCCTGAATATCTGTATTTAAAGGCATGTCTTCAATAATTGCGGTAATAGTATACACATCGCCGTTTTCCATCGTTAACTGCTCTCCCTGTGCCTCAACAGTACCAAAATATTTTAGAGCCTGAGATTTTGTTATTACCATTGATTCGGGCTTTGAAAGAGCCGAGGCAGGATTACCCTTAATGAACTTGTAGTTGAAAAACCTGAAAAAATTGGAATCAGCTACGCAGATAGCAGATTCGTCATAGTAGTCTTTACCGTTTGTCAATACCGTAAAATAAAATGTACTTCTTACCCATGACTCTATCTCAGGGATCTTATCTGCTGCTGTTTCTCCGAGTAAATAAGGTGTCGAACGGTTTACTTCTATCTGCCCTTCCTTATAGTATTTTTTGAAGAACAGGTAAGTCCTTTCGGGATGATCATGAAACCTGTCGAATCCATATTCGTCAATTACCCAAAGAGTGATAAACAGGGTAGCAGCGATACCAACAGCCAGACCTGCTATATTAACTGCCGAATATATCCGGTTCCGGTAAATATTCCTGAATGCTGTCTTTAAGAAATGCCGTAACATCATGATTAATTTTATGATACAAGAGCAACGGCCAAAACATATACCACATTATGTATTTTATTTATTATCTGTAGTTTATAATAAATACTCCTTCCATAATTAAGCAATAGTGTTTGTTTTCATGACATATAGGTGTACGTAATCCTACATACAATTTTTATACAGTAATCAGGTTAGGGTTAAATATGTTATGCCTGCTTTCAGATCCTTCCGGCCGATCTCTTATCTTTCTATAAATTTATTCAGGTAATTCACATTACAGATCACTCCCAGGTTGCCTTCAGCGCCGGATACAATCCCGACCAGGTAACCGTTTGAATCAATCACCGGAGAACCGCTCCTTCCGGCAGGGTCAACATTTTCGGTAAGCGTATTGACATAATAGTATGGTCCGGCATTCCTGAACATACGCATCTTTACCAGCGAGGGGGGCCCTGACTTCACCTTATAAGGCCAGCCCAGACAATATATCAGTTCATCTTTCTGTACCGGTTTGCTCCGTATCTTAAGAGGGATAAATCCGGACGGGATATTATCAACTTCAAATAATAACCAGTCACGGCTTTTAAGAGTATTAAAGGCATCAACCATTTCTTCGGGGTTCCTGTTCAGCATATCGCCGAAAAGAAGGTATTCACCGGGGATTCCCTTTACATAAGCTTTCCATCTTATAAAACCATCTCCAAGATCAATAGAATTAAGATCATCATGTTTAAAGGCAAGGAATATATGCTTGCATGTTACTGCCAGTGTATCTTTCCCCGTATCAACCAGGAAACTATTTGCCAGTCCGGTATAGGTGGCATCCCTAAACTCTATATCGTTTGTAAACACTATATCAGGCCACCCGGAAACGGGTTTCCCGGCCCATTCCTCCTTATTTGGATCTTCACTTTTATTACCGCAGCCGGCAAGAATAAAAAGAAATAATAATAAAAATAGCTGGTTTTTCATTGATTAACCCGGTTTGTTTGGGTGCTGATGTCAAATATACCATTAGAAAATGTTAATGTAAGTAACCGCAGGAATAATATGAGTAAATGATATCCATGTTATGACCTTGTTAGATCACCCTGAAGAATAAATAGAGGGCTTGATGGGAAAGAATCCGCAATTCCATCTGGAATTTATCTGTATATTCACACCTGCAAATCATATCAGATTAAATCTGTACTTCTAATTTAAATAAATCTCAACCTTGTAATAATCATTTTGTTTTAGAAGGTAATATAACTAATTTTGATGACCATTTTTTGACCTGAAATAATTAATAATGGGTGATAAAAAGAAAATTAGGCCTTACGGGGACAAACAAATACAGTTTGATAAGCGTTACCTGAGAATGGCAGGTATCTGGGCAGAAAATTCCTACTGTAAAAGAAGAAAGGTAGGGGCGCTTATTGTGAAGGGCAAGATGATCATTTCCGACGGTTATAACGGGACACCCGCCGGTTTTGAAAATGTATGCGAAGATGAAAATAACAAGACCAAGCCTTACGTACTTCACGCCGAGGCAAATGCTATTACAAAAGTAGCAAAATCGAACAACTCAAGTAAAAACGCCACATTGTACGTAACAACATCACCCTGTATTGAGTGTGCAAAGCTTATTATACAGTCAGGTATCAAAAGAGTTGTTTTCAGTGAAAAATACAGAATATCCGACGGCATTGACCTGCTTAAAAGAGCCGGGATAGAATTGGTTTACATTGACCTTGATAAAGATAAATATGAAATACAATAATAGTCCAAGGAACAGCCTTTTGCCTGTAATTATTGCCGTTTCGGTAATAGCAGGCGCTCTTATCGGAATAAAGATGCCCGGAAGAACTTCACATCCTCCCCTTTCCGTTAAGCCGAGGACGGACAAGCTCAGCAGGGTGCTTTCCTATGTGGAAGCAAATTATGTTGACACGGTAAACCGTGATAAACTTGTGGAATCTGTTATACCGCAAATGCTCCACGAACTGGATCCGCATTCTGTATATATTCCTGCACGTGACCTTACGGAAGCCAACGAACAACTCCAGGGAAATTTCGAAGGTATAGGTATTTCCTTCAACATGCTCACCGATACTGTCCTGGTAATAAGCACTATCCCGGGAGGTCCTTCTGAAAAGGCAGGCGTGATGGCCGGAGATAAAATAATATATGTAGGTGATTCCCTGATTGCCGGCCGGAGTATGGATGACGATAAAATTATCAGTATGCTGAAAGGTCCGCGCAGTACCGAAGTAACGATAAGGGTCCTGCGAAAGGGAGTGAACGATCTCATCCCGTTCACAATTATAAGGGACAAAATCCCTATATATTCGGTGGATGTTGCATATATGGTTAACGATAATACAGGATTTATCAAAATAAACAGGTTTTCATTAACTACCTATGAGGAATTTCTGGAGGCCATAAATGACCTTAAGGCAAAAGGGATGAATAAGCTGATACTTGACCTTAGGGGCAATGTAGGAGGTGTAATGGATCCGTCGGTTAAAATAGCTGATGAATTCCTTCCTGAAAGCAGGCTTATAGTATATACTGAGGGACGTGCCAGGTCAAGGGAAGACTATATGTCAACCCAAAGAGGGTCGTTTATTGACGGAGATCTGGTAATACTACTGGATGAATGGAGCGCCTCGGCCAGTGAAATACTTGCAGGAGCAATACAGGACAACGACAGGGGGACAATAATCGGACGAAGGTCTTTTGGCAAAGGTCTGGTGCAGGAACCCGTTATGTTCAATGACGGATCGGCGATGAGACTCACCGTTGCGAGATACTATACTCCTACCGGAAGATCAATACAAAAACCATATGAAGACGGATATGATGAGTATATTGCAGACCTGAATGAAAGATTTATAAGAGGTGAATTTCAAAATGCAGACAGTATACATCTTGATAAGATCCGGAAGTATGTTACACCCGGGGGGAAAACAGTATATGGCGGCGGCGGCATTATGCCCGATCTTTTTATACCTGCCGACACAACCGGTATCACTATGTATTTTGCGATGATCAGAAACAACGGGCTTATTTACAGGTACTCGCTTGCCTATACCGAAGACAACAGAGAGAAGCTTATGGAATTCAGTTCTCACGGTGAGATCGACTCGTACCTCGAAAAGCAATCAATACTTAATAAGTTTATTCAGTTCTCACGGGAAAACGGTTTAAAGCCTGACCATAATGATATTGAAACATCAGGGAATATTATTAATATCCAGTTGAAGGCATACATAGCAAGAAATATTCTTGATAACGATGGCTTCTATCCCATCTGGCAGGAACTTGATACCACATTAAAAGAGGCAATAGGATATCTGGAAAAAGAATGATAAACCCCTTTCGACAGGCTTCTCACAGCCTGCTGTTCCGCGTTCAGGGTTCCGCGTTCAGGGTTCCACGTTCAAAGTTCCACGTTCCATGTTTGACCGAATTAACCAATTAACCAATATAATTAACTGACTGGAGACTGCCGACTGGAGACTGCCGACTGAAGACTGCCGACTGGAGACTGCCGACTGGAGACTGCCGACTGAAGACTGCCGACTGAAGACTGCCGACTGAAGACTGCCGACTGAAGACTGCCGACTGAAGACTGCCGACTGAAGACTGCCGACTGAAGACTGCCGACTGAAGACTGCCGACTGAAGACTGCCGACTGAAGACTGCCGACTGAAGACTGCCGACTGAAGACTGCCGACTGAAGACTGCCGACTGAAGACTGCCGACTGAAGACTGCCGACTGAAGACTGCCGACTGAAGACTGGATACCCTGTTAACACGTCTTATTCAAGACTCTTCCGTAAAAACTTACCATTGCTTCCAGTGATTTTTCTTTTTCCTCAACAAATCCGATATGGCCTGATTCCTGCAATACCAGCATTTCGGCATTATCAGGCAGACTGATCCTTTTCTTTACTTCATCATACGGTATATAGTTATCATACACGCCCGCGATGAACAGTAAAGGGATACTTCCTGATTCGAGTATATGGGACCTTGATGGTCTTTTTATCATACCTTTTAATACCGCAATAATACCCCTGTCAGGAATACGGGAAGCAATATCTTTAAACCTTTCAATCTGATTTTTGAAGCGCTCCTTATTAAAACCGGCAAACATCTTGGGAATATTAACGGGATATATAAGGTCTTTCTTCCCCGATTCAACCACTTTAATCTCTCTTTTCCTGTTAGCTATTACTTCGTCCGTATCGGCAAATGGATGAGAATGAAAAAGGCAGTAGGCATGTAGTCGTGACGGGTACTGCTCGACAAATGCAAGTGTAACATATCCTCCCAGGGAGTGGCCTGTTAGCATTGCCTTCCCTATTCCCTCCGCATCCATGACTGCCTTTACTGCCTCCGCCATAAACTCCATAGTATGCTCACTGGAATATACAGATGAATTACCATGCCCCGGAAGATCAATAGCAATTGTCCTGTATCTGACTGACAAATCCCGGGTAAAATCATCCCATACTTCTCCTGATTCGAGGTACCCGTGCAATAAAACTAATGCTTCACCTTTGCCTTCATCACTATATTCAATTACACTATTATTAAATCTAACAGTTTTCTTCATTATCCGGGATTTTTCTTATGTTTAAATTTTATTTAGAAAATTAAAGTAATTTTTCGCATGTTTAACTTATTATAAATTTAACATTTAAACATTTTGAATAACATCTTTTTAAATTGGCGGCCTAAAAATAAATAAAATATATTTGTAGATATAGTGTACTTTTTTTAATCAAAAACCTTCCTTTCATATGAATAAAGTAATAGCCTCATCCATATCAAAGAAGTTTGTTATGGCTCTGGCAGGACTGTTCCTTCTGACTTTCCTGCCTGTTCACCTGGGAATAAATCTTATGTTACTCAAAGCGGATCCCGAACCGTTTAATTCGGCAGCTCACTTTATGGCAACCTTTCCTCTTGTTAAAGTGGTTGAGATAATTCTGCTGCTTACGATCCTGATCCATATTATTTATGGTGTTGTACTTCAGATACAAAACTGGATGGCCAGGCCTGCGGGGTACAAATCCGGTAATAAGACCAAAACATCGTTCTTTTCGAAATTTATGATCTGGACCGGTGGAACTATATTAATATTTATCATCATACATTTTATAAATTTCTACTTTATCAAGCTTGGTCTGGTTCAGGGTGACCCCGAGGACTTCTATTCTGTAGCCTATCAGCTATTTGCTATTCCTGGCTACAGGATCCTGTACTGGATCTGTTTTATCGTTCTTGGTTTTCACCTGTATCATGCCTTTACCTCAGCCTTCCAGACACTGGGGTTAAATCACAGGATATGGACGCCTGTAGTTAACTTTGTAGCAATAGTTTATGCTATATTCATTCCTGCCGGATTTGCATCTATCCCACTGGTTATCTGGCTATTTTAATAATAGTAAAAACTGAAAAACTAAAAACATGACAAAATTAAATTCAAAAATACCGGAAGGGTCGCTGGCAGAAAAATGGACAAAGTACAAGGCCAATGCTAAGCTGGTAAATGCGGCCAACAGGAAAAAGCTGGATATTATTGTTGTCGGAACAGGGTTGGCCGGGGCATCTGCGGCTTCCGCCCTTGGAGAGCTGGGTTATAATGTCAAAAACTTCTGTTACCAGGACTCCCCCCGCAGGGCACATTCAGTTGCAGCCCAGGGAGGTATAAATGCAGCCAAAAATTATAAAAATGACGGCGACAGCATTTACAGACTGTTCTATGATATGATCAAAGGAGGCGATTACAGGGCAAGGGAAGCAAATGTATACCGTGCAGCGGAAGTAAGCAATGATGTGATTGACCACTATACTGCAATAGGAGTTCCTTTTGCACGCGATTACGGAGGAAACCTCGATAACAGGTCCTTTGGTGGCGTTCAGGTATCGCGGACATTCTACGCTAAAGGACAGACAGGCCAGCAATGCCTGCTGGGGTCCTACTCATCACTGAACAGACAGATCAGTAAAGGTACCGTAACAATGTATCCCAGGAGAGAAATGCTCGAACTGGTGATTGTCGAAGGAAAAGCAAGAGGTATCATAGCCAGAAACCTGGTTACAGGAGAAATAGAAAGGCATTCGGCTCATGCCGTTGTGCTTGCAACAGGAGGATACGGTACTATTTACTACCTGTCGACACTGGCTGTACATTCAAATGCCTCGGCAGCCTGGAAAGCACATAAGAAAGGAGCATTTTTTGCCAATCCAAGCTTCGTGCAGATACATCCAACAAGTATCCCCCAGTTAAATGACTATCAGTCGAAACTCACACTGATGTCGGAGTCGCTCCGTAATGACGGCAGGATATGGGTGCCTAAACAAAAAGGAGATAAAAGGCATGCAAATGAGATTCCTGATGAAGAACGCGATTACTACCTCGAAAGAAGATACCCGGCATTCGGTAACCTTGTACCCAGGGATGTGGCATCAAGAGCGGCCAAGGAAAGGTGTGACGCGGGCTATGGAGTAGGAGATACAGGACTTGCCGTATACCTCGACTTCAGGGATGCAATAAATAAACAGGGTAAAAAAGCTATAGAATCAAAATATGGTAACCTGTTCGAACTATACAGGACTATCACGGGCGAAGATCCATATACGCGGCCTATGAGAATATATCCTGCCGGGCATTATACTATGGGAGGCCTTTGGGTCGACTATGAACTGATGACCACAATACCCGGATTATTTGCCATAGGTGAAGCCAATTTCTCTGATCACGGTGCCAACAGACTGGGAGCAAGCTCTCTCATGCAGGCAGCAGGAGACGGTTATTTCATCCTGCCCTATACTATCGGCAACTACCTTGCAGATGAGATCTATACTCCCCGTGTAAATACAGAGCTTAAGGAATTTGAACTGGCAGAAAAGGATGTCCGTGACAGGATAGAAAAACTGCTCTCGATCAAAGGCAAACAGACAGCAAAGTCATTCCATAAAAGACTGGGCAAAATTATGTGGGATTACTGTGGTATGTCAAGGAATGAAGAAGGACTTAAGAAAGCCTTTAAGCTTGTTGAAGAATTGAAGCAGGAATTCTGGTCTGATCTTATTATTCCGGGAACAGCCGATGATCTTAATATGGAACTGGAAAAGGCAGGAAGGGTTGCCGACAGCTTCGAACAAGCCGAACTGCTTATTAATGACGCACTCAACAGGAAGGAATCATGCGGCGCTCATTTCAGGGAGGAAAGTCAGACTCCTGAAGGTGAAGCAATGAGAGATGATGAAAACTACATGTATGTAGCTGCATGGGAATATACCGGTGATACCGCAAAACCTAAACTGCATAAGGAAGACCTGGTATATGAAGAGGTTGAAGTAAAAGTAAGGAGTTATAAATAATTATTGGTTTAACGATTATAATAAAATAGATATATGAAAGTCAGGCTTAAAATATGGCGCCAGAAAAATGCCCGGACTAAGGGTGCGTTCCAGTTATACGAATTTGATGAAGTATCACCGGAAATGTCTTTCCTCGAAATGCTTGATGCACTGAACACAAAACTGATTACAGAAGGTACGGATCCCGTAGCATTTGACCATGACTGCAGGGAAGGAATATGTGGTTCATGCGGTCTGTATATTGATGGTCATGCTCACGGACCTGTAAAAGGTATAACAACATGCCACCTTTCAATGAGAGAGTTCAATGATGGGGATACAATTACCGTCGAACCATGGAGGGCAAAAGCTTTCCCGGTAATAAAGGACCTGATCGTTGACCGTACGGCTTTTGATAAAATACAGATTGCAGGCGGTTTTATCTCAACAAACGTCGGATCCGCCCCTGACTCTCATGCAATGCCGGTGAAGAAAAAAAATGCAGATACTGCCTTTGACAGTGCTGTCTGCATAGGATGCGGAGCATGTGTGGCAGCCTGTAAAAATGCCTCGGCAATGTTGTTTGTCTCTGCCAAGATCAGTCAGTTTGCCCTGTTCCCCCAGGGAAAAATAGAAGCCAAAGAGAGGGTAAGGGCTATGGTAGCCAAAATGGATGAACTGAGATTCGGGAACTGCTCAAATACAGGTGCCTGCGAGGCAGAATGTCCAAAAGACATTAAGCTTACAAATATAGCCAGAATGAACAGGGAATTCTATAAGGCATATTAAAGGTAACGATAGGCGAAGAGACACAGGGACTGAGAAACATAAAGATACAGAATTCAGTTCATGCCGTAGCCTTATACGACAAAAGACAAAAGGGTTTAAAAGGTTGAGAATGAGTTCAAATGGATTTATTCAGTTTTTTTCAGTTAGCCTGATCATATTTACTGAATGTTACAAATTGAAATATAGTGGGGCCGTTGCATGCAACGGCCCTAATCCCTTGTCCCCCTTGCTGGCGCGGATCTCCAGATCCGTGCCTGTTAACTTCTGTTAAACTACTCACTATTCTCTATTTCACCTTTAGCCCTTTGCCGTTTGTCTCTGTTATCTTCATTAGTGATATTGTGCCTCTATCGCGGACTATCTTATAAATTTCATATATGATGCTTTAAGACGTCTGTATATCAGGACTATTGCGGAAATGATCATAAGCAACCCGGCAGAGAAAAGCCACCAGTTAAATTTCCGGGGGACATACCCTGATGCATAGTCAAGAATGGAGCTGTCAGACGGAAAATTCCAGATATCGGATAATGAATACTTTTCAAGTATATAGCCCGAGTAATCCCAGGTAAAAGATATAATTACCACAATCGCTCCGGAAATAAGTATTAACCACTCAAACGGCCTTATACAGGTATTGATCCCTTTATCCGAATAAAACAGGATAACTGCAGCAAAGCTTATCATTACCAGGCAGACAATCAAAGGGCTAAGCACCGGGCCTGTCCACGTAACCGGTATGAGGAATAGTATATCCCAGTCAAAAAACGATGAAGGCCAGCCAATCAGTATCCACAGGAACAGATAATAGAATATATCCCAAATAGCAAACGAATATATAAACCAGGCAAAACCGGCAGAGAATTTCTTCCCGGCAATCATGGCCACGGCAATAAGCATAACCAGTGTGGACAACTCTCTGAAAACCTCTGTAAGAGCAAGATTACCTTCCATAGTGGCAAGAGGAAAATCAAATCCCCCGGGGTACAGTATCTCTCTCAGGTATACTACGACAGAACTCTCAAGAAAAGCCATTGCAATGGCATATATACTGACCCATACAAATAAACTTCTGAATCTCATAATGAAAAAATACATAATAATATCCACCTTATCAAAATTTGTTAAAAGATTTTAAATTAACCTGCTTTACATGATCTTTTCCTGTTCTGTTACCACTAGTGATATTTGATAATAATTAATCTTTAACTGTTATGAAAAAATATATTCTGTCATTTATTATTCCGGTGTTGTTACTCCATGGTCTGAGCGGAATGGAACTGGGTTAAACAGGAGATGGAAAAACATATACCTTCATCAGGAGGAAGATTGTCTGTGGAGTATGTCTACTACACAATAGGTGGCGAAGGTCAGCGTATAAGTAAGGAGACGGAGCTACGAAATGTTGTAGCTACGCTCCGGGGGCGGGTATGAGTAATTCCACCACACTAAGCTGGGGTAAACCTGAGAAAGGGAAAGATCCTGCAGGGTACTATATTCTTATGCGTGAAACATCCATACCCGTATGGCAGAAAAAAATATTCATAAAAGGGAATGAGGCTACAATACCCTACTCAAAAGACAATTACTTTTTTGCTGTTCAGGCTGTTGATGAAAAAGGACATGAAAGCCTTCCCGTGTTCCCCGAGCCGGCAAGACGCAGAAGATAATGCCATTAGCTGCAAAGATCTTCGATATCCTTAACTGACTTGGGAATTGGCTTACCAAGCAGTTTATGACCTTTTTCGGTGATAAGAACATCATCTTCTATCCGGACACCGCCGAAGTCAAGGTACTTTACTGCCATATTGTAATCGATGAAATCAGTATGCATTTTTTCGGATTTCCATGTCTCAATAAGCTCCGGTATAAAATAACATCCGGGTTCGATGGTAAATACATGCCCGGTTTTGAAAGGAAGACCGAAACGAAGAAAAGCAAGACCAAACTGGTCGCTTCTTTTTACTTCATCGTTATAGCCTACATGATCTTCCCCAAGTCCTTCCATATCATGGACATCCAAACCCATCATATGCCCCAGTCCGTGAGGCATAAACAGTGCATGTGCTCCTTTTGCAACGGCCTCTTCCACATCTCCTTTCATTATTCCCAGATCTTTAAGCCCGGAAGCCAGTACCTTACAGGCCTCCAGATGAAGATCCCTGTTAGATATTCCGGGGCCGGCTTTGTCAATAGCTTTCATATTAGCCTCAAGGACTATCTCGTATATCTCTTTCTGCCTTGAATCAAACTTACCTCCTACAGGTGTTGTCCTTGTAATATCCGATGCATAGTGCATATTTGTCTCAGCGCCGGCATCCGTAACCATCATCCGTCCCTCCGAAAGGATATTATTATGGATATGGTTATGAAGGGTCTGTCCGTTTATGCTGAGAATTATTGGGAATGAAGGTCCGTTTCCTTTTGCCAGGGCGATTCCCTCAATTGCTCCGAAGATCTCCTGCTCCTTTACACCGGGTTTACACATCTTCATCGCTGTTGTATGCATATCATAAGCTATGCTTATAGCTTTTTCAATCTCTTCCACCTCACATGCTTCCTTATAGGATCTTAGTGCAACAACTACTTTTATAAGCTCCCCGGAAGCTCCTGATTTCATCTGGCACGGATTCTCACGTAAGAGTGAACCAAGTATCATTTTATTCTCTCCCCTGTACGGTGGAAGAAAGTGTATCTTTCTTCCTGCCGATCTTGCTTTATCAATAAAATCAGCAAGCTTATCCATAGGCATAGTATTCCTGATCCCGGCCTCCAGAGCTTGTTCACTTATTGTCCGTTGTGGTCCCATCCATATGATATCATCCATATCAATATCATTTCCAAATATATAATCTTCCCCGTTGTCAATATCCATTACTCCGGCAAGCCCCTGAAGGTCTGTACCGAAAAAATACAGGAAATCACTGTCTTGCCTGAAATGAAAAGGATTGGCCGGGTAATTCATCGGTGAATCGACATTTCCGGGTATAAGTACTATACCATCCGACATTGATCTCCTTAAAGAATCTCTGCGATTAATGTATACTTCAGCTTTAAACATTTTATATTGGTTTTCGTGAATAAATTCATAAAACTATCTATTAAAAATAAAGCTAATAAACTGCATTACAAAATGTTCTTTAACAATATGACATAAAGAATTTGCTGCTTTTCAACATTGTTTTTAACAATATAATTCGCCCTAAAAATTATTTTATATTTTTTTCTAAAAAGTATTGAAAATCACCGGCGAATAGTATTGATATTTGATCTGTTTTTTATATATTCGCTGATGTTACTAACAAGTTTTCAACAATTCGCCTTTTACTATGCCCTACCGCCGTTTACCTAACACTGATGCCGCAAGAATAAGAGCTATGGAGCTGGCGCTCGAGAAAGGGAAAGAGTTACCTCCGTTCAAACTTGCATACAAGCCTGTCACTTATGTAAAGCTACAGGCATTCCTTCCCAATTTTAAACATAATTATCAGCTTCAGAGACAATCCTACGCTAAGCAGATCGAAAGCAACAAGGAATACCAGGAAGTACTCAAAAGAGCAAAGACATATATAAATCATTTCCTGAGAGTAATGAACATGGCTGTTCAGAGGAAAGACCTGAGGCCGGATACTCCTGAATTTTTTGATATAAAAAACGGCCATACATCACTCCCGGCATTAAATACCGAAAATGATATTATTGACTGGGGCAACAGGATAATAGAAGGAGAATCTGTCAGGATCAGGTCAGGGCGTACACCCATTACCAACCCGACAATGGCCGTTGTAAAAGTACATTTTGAAAACTTTCTTGACGCTCATCATTTTCAGAAAACACTTCTTAAAAAAACGAGCGATTACGCTGAAAAAATAAACAACCTGCGCAAACAGGCCGACGAGTTAATTGCAGATATCTGGAACGAGGTGGAGAACACATACTCTCAAATGCCGGAGGAAGATAAAAGATCCCATTCAGAAAAATACGGACTTATTTATGTCTTCAGGAAAAGTGAGATGGAGAAAGTTGAAAATAATTAATCGTCCTGCGCTTCCCGGCTGATTTTCCTGATATAAAAGGCTATTATCATTGCAAGAGCCGTAGTTATAATAACAGCAAAGCCATCGCTGGCTGAAAATTCTTCAAATGTACTGTTTATATTATCCCATCCCGCAGCATATGACAATACAACCGGAATAGCATTATTGACCAGATGAGCTGTCACGGCCATCCATATATTACCTGTCCACAAGAACATAAACCCAAAAGCAAGACCCAGAATGAACCTGGGTATAAATCCATAAAACTGAAGATGTGTAGCGCTGAAAATAAGGGCAGTCAATATAACGGCTATAACCCCCGATCCTGTCCATCCCGTAAAAATACGCTGCAGCACGCCTCTGAACAGCAATTCTTCTCCAATTGCCGGTAATATGGCAATAATAAACAGGTTAATTATCAACCCTCCTGCTGTCTTTGCATTAATCATTGCCCTGGTCATATCCTCAGCCTCAGTCTCATGTCTTATCATCCATTTTTCAATACCGTCAAGCCATCCGGGTAATTCAAGCCCTGAGTTTAACCAGGCCATATAGCTGTTAAGGGGGATCAGTAATATTATAAACAACATGCATAGTACTATCATTAACATTCCCGGATAATTACCAAATCCGAAATAAGACCATGTATTTCCTCTCATAAGGTATCCTATTACAAGAGACGGCAGCAGGAAGACCGAAACATGCTGGAACGTCTGCAGATACTTAAAATAAGACAATGCCCTGGCGCTGGTATCTATCTGTCCGGCGCTCAGTTCTCCGGGGGCAATCCCGAATACAGCCCATGCCGACAATAGTGTTATCAGCACACCTGCTATAGCCAGAATCAGCATTACAAGCATCGAGACAATAAACTGTATGAACGGTTTCTGTGAATACAGGGGGACCAGAGCCGGATAGTCTGTCATTTTATTAATTTTGTACCGAAAGATAAATAATTGAGTACAATAATAAAGCAGAGGATTTGAAAATAGGCTATACGGATCTGGGTGAAAAGCCGCTATTCCTTGCACCTATGGAGGATATCACTGATCCTTCATTCAGAAGTATATGTAAGGATTACGGTGCTGATTTTGTTTATACCGAATTCATCTCATCCGACGGGCTTATCAGAGACGGAATAAAAAGCGTTAAAAAACTAAAAATCAATAATGAGGAAAGGCCTATAGGAATACAAATATACGGACATATTATTGATTCTATGGTTGAGGCAGCAAGGATTGCCGAAGCAGCAGGCCCTGAACTGATTGATATCAACTTCGGCTGCCCTGTAAAAAAAATTGCCAACAGGGGGGCCGGATCGGGAATGATGAAAGATATTCCTTTGATGGTTAAAATGACGGATGCTATAATTAAAGCCGTTAAACTGCCCGTTACAGTAAAGACAAGGCTTGGCTGGGACGAAGACACCAGGAACATAGAAGAGGTTGCTGAACGCCTTCAGGATGTGGGCATATCGGCCATAACAATACATGGACGGACAAGATCACAGATGTATAAAGGCAATGCCGACTGGAGCTTAACAGGGAAGGTTAAGAACAATCCCCGTATTACTATTCCCGTGATAGGCAACGGGGATATTGACAGTGCCCGGAAAGCATTACACTGCTTTAATGAATACGGTGTTGACGGTATAATGATAGGGAGGGCAGCTGTAGGCAGGCCCTGGATATTCAGGGAAATAAAACATTTCCTGAAAACCGGTAAGATATTGTCTGAACCGACACTGGATGAAATAACAGATCTTGCCAGACGGCACCTCGTGAAATCAATCGAATATAAAGAAGGGAACAGGGCTGTATATGAAATGCGCAGACATCTGTCAAATTATTTTAAAGGTCTCCCCCATTTTAAGGAGACCCGGCTAAAACTGTTGACCACACTTGATCCTGATGAGATAATCGATATTCTTGAATACATCAGGGTTCACTGGTCCGGCTTCGACAAATAAAAACCGGTAAGTCTTAAAAAAACTTACCGGAATGTTACTGACGATACCGTATCCAACCGTAGTTAAATACTTTTATTTCCAATAGCCCCGGGGGCCATAGCCGGCGCCACACGGGCCAAGACCTCTGCCTCCCGATCTGCCACGGGCTGCCATGCCACGCCCAAATCCTCTGCCAGGCGCAACATTACCATATCCCCTGCCTGCTCCTCTTCCGTATGCCGGTGCCTGCCTGAGTCCTCTGGGTCCCATTCCAAAATAGGTATTGTTTAAGTATTCTTTCTGCTCTTCTGTCAATAATGCCTTTACCTGTTTTAAATGCTCATTATGCTGTAAAAGCATTTCAGCGCCAATCTCATTCATTTCTTCAAAGGTTTCAGCAGACTGCCTTTTAAGACGCAGTTCGTCAATCTTCTTCTGATGTGCTTCATTAACTTCAGTGATTCTCTCTTTCTGCTGCTCATCCAGTCCGGGTATATCAAGACAATAACCAAGAGGTTGTCTTATATTAGTCCTGTTATACCTTCCGTACTGTGCATTACCGGCAAAAGAAGCCGTAAATAACAATACTGTGGTTATCGCTATAATTCTAAATTTGTTTTTCATGATCTTAGTATTTATTAAACAATTATTCTAATAATAGTAATTTTCGTATTGAAGCCTTCCTCCTCCTCTTCCGTATCCGTAGCCACGACCACCACGGCCACGGCCATAAATGTTACCTTCCTGATCAAGCATATCCCTGAACACAAAATGCAGTCTTTCCTTCTGGTCTGCATCTGATATTGATTTAAGATTAAAATAATACTCCATAGTAAGGAGTTTCATTCTTTTATGCATATCCCCGAATTCGGAAGCTATGTTATCAAGCAGCACGGTATCAGGGTCTTCGGATGCCATTTCATCGACCATTTCCCGGCGCAGCGTTCTCATTCTTAATGTAAGTTCACCTGCCTTCATATTGTATTCCCTGTTAAAATCCCTGAAACGTGGAAGCTGGTCGTCCCTTATGCCTATCTGGTTATGAAAATACCCCATCCTGTTTTCTCTGGGCAATTCGATAACGGCAGGTTCAATTTCTTCTTTTTCTCCCTTACTAACCGACAAGGTAGTTATTATGGTTGCCACATTTGTAACCAACAGGAATATGATTATACTTATATAAATGGCAGTCTTATTCATTTTCTTCAAATTTTAACAGGAAAAAACTCTCAATGGGTTCCTGATCCATATCATTCATATAATATGCCTCATCGTAGTATAATCCCGATGTCCGGGCTGTGCCTCCTGTCGTCAGTCTGGCAATGTTCACTCCTGTAAATATTCCAAGGATCACTACAGCGGCTGCAGCCGCATATTTCAGAAACATGAATACAGTATTGTCAGGGTATTTTGCAGCCGGCTTCATCTTTTCTATTATCTGTCCGGCAAAGAATACATCCTCATCCACCTTTTTTTCTTCTTCAATAATATTGAGACTGGCTTTGATAAGTTCAATATCGGAATTGCAGGTACTGCATTTTCTTAAATGTTCCTGCACCGCAATACTCTTTCCCTTTTCAAGGCTACCTTCGGCGTAGAATATTAATTCATTATGTACTTCGCTGCATTTCATTTTCTGTTCTTTCTTTTATTTTGACACCGGCAAATAAAAAAACTTGCGCTTCACTTAAAATTTTTCTTATAATAACTCAGCAAACTTTTCTGAAGATTCTTTTTCGCCCTGAACAACAGGGACTCTACCGAAGAAACGCTTGTTTTCATTATCTCAGCAATCTCCGTATATGTCATTTCTTCATATTTACTAAGTATGAATGCTGTTTTCTGGTTCTCCGGCAGTTTATCTATTGCAGTATGCAGAGCTCTTGCATGATCTTTTCTTATTATACTCTCATCAGCATCTGCCCCCTCCCCGGGAACCCCGGTTGCAACATGCAGTTCAGACTCATTCTCCGAACTTCTTTTGCCTTTGTCCCTTTTAAAATTTATTGATTTATTAACGGCGATCCTGTATATCCATGTTGAAAGTGACGATTGCCCTTTGAATTTCGAAACAGACTGAAAAACCTCAAGAAATATTTCCTGTGCAAGGTCGGAAGCATCTTCTGTTGAACCTGTGAATCCTCTGCAAAGTCTTATTAAAGGATTACGATACTTTTCAATAATATACCTGTATGCATCCTCCTGTTTGTTAACAAGTGCATCTAATAACTCTCTTTCCGTATAATATGACCGTATACTCACAAAGTATTATTTCCGTATCTCTATCAGTTTGACACAGAAAACTGAAAAAACTTGCGCTTCAATCACATTTAAGCTTAAAAATCCCTTTGATGCTCCATTTATTAAGCAGTCCCATAATAATAATAAAAACAACTGACACCAGAGTAAGAGATATCAGATCGGACCATGGATATACAACCTGCTGTTCATAGAGTGCCGGCGTTTGCAGGGCTGATGACTCCTGGGTAATAAATATTGAAAGAAACATATTGTTGGCCGTATGAGCTCCCATTGCTACTTCGATACCATCATCCAAAATAGTGGTCAGACCGAATGTCAGACCAAAAACAATGTACTGTGGCATCATTATCCAGAATCCGAATTCCTTTATTTCAGGATTAAAAGAATGCATTAATGCGAATAAGACCGATGTAATAATAAGAGGCATCCATTTATTTCCGAACCATGACCCCGCCCCCTGCATCAGGTAACCTCTGAACAGGATCTCTTCAAAAGACGACTGAAAAGGAATAAGCAACACAGCTATTATAATCAACCATACGAGTGAAATGGTAGTGTTGTTCAGCCTGAAATTGCCGGGATCGCTTTGTATACTGAAGTAAAGATAGACTCCCATAAGTATAAGCCATATAAAAGTACTCATGGCAAATTTATTCCAGCGTATTTTTCCTCCTCCATTAAAAAGGCTGATAAAAGATCTTCCGTTAAGCGGCTTAATCAAAAGCAACAGAGTAATTATTCCTATAATAAAAGGCACGAGCATAAGTATAAAACCCAGGTTGGGTTCAATGCCGAATGCCGAAAGATCAGCAAGATTGTCAGATCCGCTATCCAGTATTTCAGGGTTCCTGACTCCCTGAATTATTACAACCACAATGAGGGGTATAGCCCCTATTATATTCGTTGCAGCAAATACAACAATAAACATTACCAGGTATCTCCAGAAACCATTCCGGCCTTTTAAAGCTGATTCAAAAAACATATATCTAATATTCGTTAAAATTCTGAACCTTCCCTGTTCGGGTAATCTATAGTATAATGCAGACCCAGGCTTTCGTGTCTCTCACTTGCCATCTTAATAACCAGGTAGCCTACGTTAATAAGGTTTCTCAGTTCACATAACCTACGACTGAGATGTGACTTTTTATATAGTTCTTCCGTCTCATTATAGATAATCTCCAGTCTTCTCAGGGCTCTCTCCAGTCTCAGGTTTGACCGGACTATGCCTACATAATTGCTCAGTATCATTTGCACTTCCTTGTAATTCTGCGTTACCAGTATCATCTCTTCAGGATGGCTTGTACCCTCCAGGTCCCATTCCGGTACCGAATCCTCAAAAGATACTGAACCGATCACTGATGATGCATGAACAGCAGCCCGGTGTGCATACACAACTGCTTCAATAAGTGAGTTTGATGCCAGTCTGTTCGCTCCGTGCAGGCCCGTTGAAGATGCTTCTCCAATAGCATAAAGGTTATTAATAGAACTCTCACCGTTCATATCGACCTTTATTCCGCCACAAAGATAATGAGCTGCCGGCACAACAGGTATCATATCCCTTGTAATGTTAATCTCCAGGCTCAGGCATTTACGGCTTATATTAGGGAAATTTTCTACAAGCTCGTCAGCATCAAGGTGAGTACAATCCAGGTAAACAAAATCATCGCCTCTTACCTTCATTTCGGTATCTATCGCCCTTGCCACTATATCCCTGGGTGCCAGCGATCCTCTGTCATCATAACGTCTCATGAATTTTTCACCCTGTGAGTTTCTTAGTACAGCACCAAATCCTCTCAATGCCTCGGTAATAAGAAACGAGGGACTCTCCCCGGGATTATATAAAGAAGTAGGGTGAAACTGGATAAACTCCATATTCTCAATTATCCCCTTTGCCCTGTAAACCATAGCAACCCCATCACCGGTGGCAATAACAGGATTGGTTGTTGTCTGATACAAATTGCCTATTCCTCCTGTAGCCACAACCGTTACTTTAGACAGCACAGTCTTCACTTCGTTGGTTTTGGTATTCATTACATAAGCACCAAAACATTTAATGTCGTTCCTGCTTCTCTTAACCAGTTCCCCGAGGTGGTGCTGGGTTATCAGATCCACAGCAAAATGGTTTTCATAAATAGTAATATTCGGGTTATCCTTAACCTTTCTTACAAGTGCTTTCTCTATTATCTCACCTGTATTGTCCTTATGGTGTAATATCCTGTGTTCGGTATGGCCACCCTCCCTTGCCAGATCATAAAGACCATCACTGTTCCTGTCAAAATCCACACCCATAGATATAAGCTCACTTATCCTCCCCGGCGCTTCCGACACCACCATACGGACAACCTCTTCATTACAAAAACCATGTCCTGCTTTAATAGTATCCTTTACATGTTTTTCAAAAGAATCGGGCTGATACATTACCGAAGCAATACCACCCTGGGCATATTTGGTATTTGTCTCGCTGATATCAACTTTTGAAATAATGCACACCTTGCCTTTTTCAGCAGCTTTAAGTGCAAAAGACAGTCCGGCAATACCGGAGCCAATAACAAGAAAATCCGTCTTTCTGATCATCGGTCTGGAATAGATATATAACGATTAACATACAAATATAGGGAATCCGTCCAAGCTTTAAAACCAAATTGTAAAAGCAAAGTTTTTGATTTACTTTTGCCTGACATATTGAAAAACAGAAAGAATGGCAAACGAAGATGTATTTAAAAACCTTGTCGCACATTGCAAGGAATATGGTTTTATTTTTCAATCAAGTGAAATTTATGATGGTTTAAGTGCCGTGTATGATTACGGACAGAACGGTGTTGAACTGAAAAACAATATAAGAAAGTACTGGTGGGACAGCATGATATTACTGAACGAGAATATTGTAGGCCTTGATTCAGCTATATTTATGCACCCCACTACATGGAAAGCCTCAGGTCATGTCGATGCTTTCAATGATCCTCTTATTGATAACAAGGATTCAAAAAAACGTTACCGGGCCGATAATCTTATTGAAGAACATATTGAAAAGATCAATGCCAAAATCAAAAAGGAAACAGATAAGGCGCGTAAAAGATTCGGGGATTCTTTTGACGAACAAATGTTCAGGCAAACAAATGCCAGGGTAACCGAACTTCAGCAAAAGGCAGATATCCTTAATAACAGGTTTGTAAAGGCAATGAACGATAATGATCTGACTGAACTTAAAAAAATAATTATCGATTATGAGATAAGCTGCCCTGTATCAGGTACAAGAAACTGGACCGATGTAAGACAGTTCAATCTTATGTTTGCCACCGACATGGGATCAAATGCCGAAGGGGCTATGAAGGTGTACCTGCGTCCCGAGACAGCACAGGGTATATTTGTCAATTACCTCAATGTACAAAAGACAGGACGCATGAAGCTTCCTTTCGGGATAGCACAAACAGGTAAAGCATTCAGAAATGAGATTGTGGCACGGCAGTTTATTTTTCGTATGAGGGAATTTGAACAGATGGAAATGCAGTTTTTCGTTAAGCCGGGCACAGAGGCTCAATGGTTTGATCACTGGAAAAACACAAGGATGAAATGGCATAAGGTTCTTGGTCTTGGTGACGAAAAATACCGGTTTCATGATCACGATAAACTGGCCCATTACGCAAATGCCGCAACAGATATTGAATACAATTTCCCCTTTGGATTCAAGGAAGTTGAAGGTATCCATTCTCGTACTGACTTTGATCTCAGCCAGCATCAGAAATACAGTGGTAAGAAACTCCAGTATTTCGACCCCGACACAAACGAATCGTATGTACCTTATGTTATTGAAACATCAATAGGCCTCGACAGGATGTTCCTTCAGGTAATATCGGCAGCATGGCAGGAAGATACTATAGAAAATGAGAAAGGGGCAAGCGACACAAGGGTGGTCTTTAAACTGCCTCCGGTACTGGCCCCGGTAAAACTGGCTGTTTTACCCCTGGTCAAAAAGGATGGCCTGCCTGAGATATCAAGAAAGATAATGGATGAGATCAAGTACGACTTCAACTGCCAGTATGAAGAAAAGGACTCTATAGGGCGCAGATACCGCCGCCAGGATGCTATCGGTACTCCCTTTTGTATCACGGTTGACCATCAGACTGTAAGCGATAATACAGTTACAATAAGATACCGTGATACTATGGAACAGGAAAGAGTAAACATCGATAAGCTCAGGGGAATAATAAAGGAGAAGGTGGATATGGGGAGTTTTCTAAAGAGGCTATAGAGGCTGTCCCAAAGTAAGTTACCTGCTGAATACCCTGATTAAAACTGTACGAAATGGAAAAACATGAAAACGATTCAGCTTCTGGGCACTACTCCACATCCTCTTCCTCCTCCAAAGCTTCTTCAGCCTTTAATGCCCCTATAGCCTCTAATGATGCCTCTAAAGCCTTTACAGCCTCTCCTGCTTCTAATGCCTCTCCCCGCATCCTCATCATTACCTATTACTGGCCTCCCTGCGGTGGCGCGGGAGTACAGCGATGGCTAAAGTTCAGCAAGTATATGCCTGAATACGGCTGGCAGCCCTATGTACTTACTGTTGATCCGGATTATGCCGAATACCCTGCTATTGATCACAGTCTTGAAAAAGATATTAATCCGCTTGTCAGGATATATAAAACCAGGGCTGTTAACTACTTCAGACTGGCAAAAAAGAAAGGATCATCTGTTAAGGCAGCAGCAGGTTTTGCCACCGGGGGTAACAGTTTCAAAAGTAAGATAGCCCGTTTTATCAGAGGTAATTTCTTTATCCCCGACCCCAGAAAAGGATGGAACAGGTTTGCAGTAGAAAAGGCTGCCGAACTAATCAGGAGCGAAGGCATTGAATATATAGTAACTACCAGCCCTCCGCACTCGACACAACTGATAGGATTGAAATTAAAGAAACAGTTTCCGGACATCAAGTGGATATGTGACCTGAGAGACCCCTGGACGGATATTTATTACTATAAAAAATTTTACCCTACTGCCCTGCCTGGATTAATCGACAAAAAATACGAGAAGGCTGTTTTTCAAAATGCTGATTTAATATCAATGGCAGGTAATCATATTAGTCAGGCAAAAATTATTAAATACAAATTAGATAAGAATAAACTATTTCTTCTCCTCAATGGATTTGACGAAGAAGACTTTCCGGATATTATAATAAATAAACCTTCGGTATTTACTATCACTTACGCAGGCTCAATATCAGAACAATATCCTGTCAGCGGTTTTGTCAGAGCTGTAAAGAAAATATTATCCTTACAAAAAGAAATAAGAATAAATTTCATTGGACATGTAAATCAGGAGATGGTGAATAATATTCTTAATGAATTACCATCCTCTGCAGTTCAATTTACCCCTTATTTAGATCATAAAGAGGCTATAACGCAAATGATGAACAGTCATATGCTGCTTCTTATCATTCCCGATCATGAAAAAAATAAATCAATTATACCGGGAAAGCTTTTTGAATATATCCGAACCGGTAATCCAATATTATCTATAGGTCCGAAGGATAGTGATGTTGAAAAAATAATTGATGATACTCTCGCAGGAAAAAATTATGAAAGTGATGATATTGAGGGAATAATAAACTATATAACTACTGAGATTGAGAAAAAACCACATAGGACTAATCCCTGTCCGGAAATATATAATAGAAGAAACCAGATCTATGAGGTCCTAAAGAAAATATCATTCTAAATAATAGACTTAAGTTGATTTAGCGGCATTTAACCTCATCTGAGTTTAGAATTAATATCCTTCCGGAAGATTTCTATCTTTGGAATATGAAAATTCTTATGACACTTGAATCAACATTCCCTCCTGATAAACGGGTTGAAAATGAAATTGACAGTTTACTAAAATCGGGGAATGAAGTATGCATAATCTGTTTTGGCACGAAATCAGCACCAAAAACAAGCTACTATAAAACCGCAAAAATATACAGAATAAATCCTGCCAATATAATTAGGAAGAGTAGTGTAGCAGCGCTTAAGCTCCCAATTTACTTTTCATATTGGAAAATTAAACTTAAACAATTATTTAAAAAGTATAATTTCGATGTAGTGCATGTTCATGACCTACCACTAATAAAACCTGTCTTGCAACTCAGAGATATTTATAATTTCAAAGTTATACTTGACTTGCATGAAAACTGGCCTGGTCTGTTAAGTGTCTCTCCTCATACAAAAACTGTCTTTGGAAAACTGTTATGTGATATAAATCAGTGGGAGAAATATGAAAAGAAGTTTGTACCCCTCTCAGATAAGATAATCGTTGTTGTAAATGAAGCTAAAAACAGGCTAACAAATCTATCTGTCCAGAAAAGCAAAATTCATATTGTTTCCAATACCTTAAACATACAAGAGGTTAAAGACTATTCTAAAAAAGAAAATTCAAATAAAGAAAAAACAATTTTCATCTATGAAGGTGGTATAACATACCATAGGGGTATTCAATACGTGCTTAAAGCTCTCTCAAATATTGAATATTCAGAATCAAATATTGAATTTCGGATCATAGGAGATGGAAGTTATTTAAACAACCTAAAAACAATTAGTTTTGAACTTAACCTTGACAACATTGTAAAATTTTATGGCTGGCAGCCCCTGGGAAAAGTGTTTGAATTACTTTCAGAAGCAGATATTGCTATAATTCCACATATTAAAAGCTCACATACGGATACTACTGTTCCACATAAACTTTTTCACTATATGTATGCAGGACTACCTATCCTTGCTTCAAATTGTAATCCTATTGAAAGAATAATTAAAGAAACGTCAGCAGGTTATATCTATAAATATAATGATGTCGATGAACTGACAAAACAAATAAAATTCATTCTAAGTAACATTAAGGATCTGGCCTTAATAGATGCTAAAGAATGGGTAACCAAGAAGTATAACTGGGTAAATGAAGAAGAAGCATTACTCAAGTTATATAGTAAGATATAGTATTAAATCTCCTCTTTGTCCTTGACTTTAATTTTAACAATATTTTATACAATTTTTTAAGTAAATCTAAATAGGATTATCTATATTAGTTAGTTCTTAACTAATCTTTGTCTGTAATGAGTAATAAAATTATTCTCTTTGGCCTGTTTCTACTACTATCAATAGGAACAACAGCCCAGGAAAAAAGCAACTCTGAAAAAAAAACTAAACCGGAATTTTATAAGCGGGGCTCCTTATTGCTTCCTAACACTAACGGGTTGAAAGGTTATATTTGGGTGGTATCAGAACTCAATGGGGATCTTGCCTTATTTTTTAAAAAAAATGACGATGATCTTCCAATAAAGTACAAGGCAGATGAAATCATTTCATTCCAACTGGCAAACAAATCACAATATTTTCAATCAATTGAGATTCAGAAAGAAAACGAATCAAGAAGAATAATTGCGGAACTTCTTTTTGACGGAGACTTTAAACTCTTTTCAGTAAACTCTGATAAAAATAATGCCTATTATCTTGCGGATAACTCAGGAAAAACTGTTAGGCTGGTCAATACTTATGACCTGCCCTCTCAGGCAAATAATTATCAAATAATATATAATTATGAATATAAAGATCAGTTGGCTGAGGTTTTTAATGATAAACCGCAAATGCTTAGTAATATAAATAGCCTCACATTCACCAAAAAAAACCTGACCAACTTTCTCATAGATTATCATAAATATAATAATTTGCAATATAATGTTTATTCTCGTGTATCGCTTGATATGTTTGCAGGCGCTTCTGCCGGATGGTTATCAATAGAGAACGCATCAAGAATTTATAGCGACTCAACCTTATATTCTCCTTTCGCCCGCTTCAGTATTTTTGGTGGTATTTCAACATCTTCGGGAAGGTTTTCCCTTAAAACAGGAATGTCATATTATTACGGCATTTCACATCAGGACGTGCAAATGGATTATTTTGAAAATATCACCTGTTATATGGAAGATATTACTAAAATGTCCCTTGCCAGTTTTGATCTGAATATACAATCAGAAATAGCCCGTATCGGAAAACTCTCACCATTTATTTCCGCCGGGGCCCATTATTATATTTTTACAAAATACTCTTGTGTGCTGACTGAAGAAGATTATTACAGGGACCTTAACATAGTATATACCTTTTCTGACGAAGACAATCAAAAACCTGACCCTTTCCTGGGAATTACAATAGAAGCAGGACTTAATTATCAGTTTGGAATACCTATGGCCATTTCTTTCAGCGGCTTATATAATTATTTCCCAGGGGAAAATAATGTATTGAAAAAGGGGGTTGGTTTTTCAATATCATATAATTATAAATTTTAATTCATATGAAAGATAAAATTGGACCAATATCATTCTTATTAGTCTTTATGGCTTTTATTTCAAGTTGTGAAAAACCAGCCGATAGAGAATTCCCCAGGGTAAGGACACTGCCTGCCACTAATATAAATTCAGATGGCGTTGAGTTGAACGCCGAGACACTTAATCCTGAAAATTTTAATATTACCGAATGCGGGTTCATAGTATTCAGAGGAGAACCATCAACTACAAACTACATTGGCGAGGTAACGGCTGATCTTAACAAAAAGACAGGCAGGTTCAGCAAAAAGATAACAGCAGGACTTACTGAAAATCTTGAATATTATTACCTGGCGTATACTGTATCCGATTCAATAATAACAACCGGGGATGATGTGAGTTTTTTAAATAAATGCGATAATGCCTCAGAACCACTCGGATTTTACCCTGTTACAGGCCATGTTCTGGACTCTGTATTGATTGAATTTAACGGATTTGTTGGTAATGCTTTTTTATATGAAGTTAGATTCAACGATTTAAATGCCGAAATTCTTGGAGTAATGAATCATGAAATGTTAGTTATAGTCCCTCCTGCTCTTACCGACAAAGAAAGCACTGTTAGTGTGCAAATATCTGATAGTACAACAAGCTTAAATGACAAATTTACTCTCCTTTCTCCCGAAATAGGATCTTTTTCTCCAACTACTGTCACAGCAGGCAATATAGTTACTATTACAGGTAATAATTTCCATCGCTTGGCTGAATATAATATTGTCAGGTTTAATAATACTGTTGCTGACATATTAAGTTGTTCTCCTACAGAAATACAAGTTATTGCACCATCACTGGATAATGTGACATGCACAATAAGTGTAACCGTTTCAGGGCAGGAGGCAGTTGCAAATAGTACAATCATGTTACAAATTCTCACTCCTGTAATAGAATCATTTGCTCCTGCAGAAGTATACCCCTATGATACTGTCACAATATATGGAGCAAATTTCAATTATTCCCCTAATGAGAATATTGTAAAATTTGGAGAAACAGAAGCCAGGATCATAAGCAGTTCGCCCACAGAATTAAAAGTTATAGTTCCTGCAATTGAAATTCAGGAGTGTTTAATTAATGTAACTGTATCGGGTAAAACAGCAACAAGCAGTGAAGCTATCAGGGTCATGGAAAGACCTGTTGTCTGGACTCAGGTTGCTGATTTTCCCGGGGGAGAAGCATATAAAGTCAGCACATTTGCTATAAACGGATATGGCTATGCCGGCCTCGGAACACGATTACATCACGATTACATTGACAAATTCTGGAAATATGATCCTGCTGCTGACTCATGGACAGAGATTGCTCCATTTCCTGGTGAAACAAGAGTTCTCGCATATGGCTTTACTCTAGATAACGAAGGTTATATAGGAGCCGGTTTTGACATGGACAGTCCTAACAGGGAAATATTAAATGGTTATTATTCATATAACCCGGGAACAAATTTATGGTATCATATAACTGACTATCCTGGCACTACCGATATTAATATACTTGGCTCTTGTAATGTAGTAGAAAATGAAGTGTACGTATCCCAATATGGTTTTTATAAATTATCTGTTGAACCTACAGAATGGACAAAAATTAGCTCAAATTCAGAACATAATATTTATTCGTTTACAAATTCTTTTGTAATTGATGACATAATATATTATGTATGTGGTCTTGACGTTTCGACTACACCCTATGAAAACAAATCTACAGTATGGTCTTTTAATACAAATACAGGTATCTGGGAAGAAAAAAATCCCTTCCCCGGTGGCTCAAGATATACTGGAGTAGGTTTTTCTTTGAATGGGAAAGGATATTTTGGATTAGGTCACAACCTCGACAATCATTATTATAAAGATATCTGGCAGTATGATCCTGATGCTGATAGCTGGACTTTATATGATTATTTACCAGGTATTGCCAGATCATGCGCATTTGTATTTACTATAGATAATTTTGCTTATATTGGAACAGGGGCCAATTCTTCAGGTACATTATTGAAAGATGTTTATCGTTTTAATCCATTGAATTAAACTAATTGGTTATTCAGATGATCCTTATGGAATATCCCTATCTTTGGTAAATGAAAATTTTAATATCCCTTGAATTTTTCTCCCCTCCGGACAAAAGGGTTGAGAATGAAATAGACGAACTTGCTATAATAATAGGAAAATGTTTAGCAATATATCCAATTCCCAAAATAATAAATCTTAAAAATGGATACTTGTAGAATACATCTGAGAAAAAAATTCACAAGCGTCAATGGAAACATATAAAAGTTTATTGGATTGAAGAATACCCTAATATTTATTACGCATCATTTCCCTTTTGGGAAAAAGGAAGCGTTCATTGAGGCCGAGTACCCGATCTTATCAAAACATTTTGATAAAATAATCATTATCACGCGTAATATTACAGATCTCGATTGTCGAAAAATTGATGACAATACTTTAGTCTATAAAAATAACCCTAAAACTAAAGGGAGACAATGGTTCATTACTTTCTTGATTACTTTGATCAATATACCCAGAATTTTTCATCTTTTCTTCACTGAAATAAAATATAGAAAGGGTTTAGGTAGGATAATAAACAATACACAAAAAAAATACCTTATTAAAAGAATTATAAAATCACTTGAATTAAAACATTTCATAAATACCATAGTAAGAAAGAATAAAATCAGCGGTAAGGTTATATATTATTCATATTGGCTTTCAACCGGAGCTACAGCAGTTAGTATGATAAAACAGTCAAAAAATATATTAAGGATATCCAGAGCTCATAGAGTTGATTTATATGAGTATGAAACTGAATGTAATTATATTCCATTAGCACATTACTTGTTCAATAGACTTGACGCAATTTTTTTCATATCAGAAAATGGTAAAAAATACTTCAGTAGCCTTATTAAAAAATCATCAAATAAATTAATTATTTCAAAACTTGGGGTAATAGAAAGCAAATGCCTACCTTCAATTAACAATGAATTAATCCAAATTGTATCATGCTCTTCTCTTATTGCTGTAAAAAGGATACATTTAATTATCGATGTTATTTCACAATTAAAAACGGACAAGCATATAAATTGGATACATTTCGGAGACGGCCCACTAAAAGGGGAAATAGAAGCCTATAGTAGTAAGATGTTTAAAAGGAATAATAATATAAGCTACAAGTTTACAGGCCATATACCAAACAGAGAAGTTCTTAACTTCTATGAGAATAATTTTGTTAATTTGTTCATCAACCTTAGCATTTCTGAAGGTATCCCGGTTAGTATCATGGAAGCAATAGCTTATGGAATTCAAGTAATTGCAACTGATGTCGGAGGAACAAGTGAAATCGTAAATAATCAAACAGGAATATTGATCCCTAAAAACTATAGTACTTCGGATATCGTAAATAGAATACATGAAATCATCAATTTAGAAAGCAGAAGTTTATCAGAATCAAGAAATAAAATAATTGATTTCTGGAAACAGAATTATGATGCAAAAAAGAACTATGAGGATTTTGTTAAAAAATTAAATTCTATTTCTATTCAATAATCTAATATGAATAACAAGTATATATCTAGATATTTTTTTCCTTTCGAAGATGTTTATTACGACTTATCTAAGGTATCGTGGCAAAAATATGATGAATATGGAGTAGTAATGGCTAGTAAAGAAAGGCTAATTAAGCAATACAAAATTTCCAGGGATATACTTTATTCCAATAAAAAATCTTATTACTATCATCCTGTATTGATTGCTCAGTGTGCTCTTGGTTGTTATAACTTACTGGCAGACGGCCATCAAAAACCATATGAAAAAATATTCTGGTCCAACATCAAATGGCTATTAAACAATGGGGTCTCCTATAAGAATACGTTGGTATATCCTTTCCCCTTTGGGCTTCCAGATTTTCATTCAAAACCATTTTGGGTATCCGGAATGTATCAGGGCCAAATACTATCAGCCCTGGTAAGGGCATATAAATTGACTAATGATCTGGAAATTCTTTCTGCATGCGAAAAAATATGGAACAGTTTTTACTTACGCCTTGGAGATAAATACGGATTTCGATATGAGACCAAAACAGAATTGTGGTTTGAAGAAGCTCCACAATTTCCGCCTAAACATATTCTCAATGGTTTTATTTATTCCTTGTGGGGAATATACGATTACATGAAACTTAACGGAGACAGCAATATTAAATTTCAATGGGATAAATCAATCCATACACTTGAAAAATATTTGCCAAATTATGATACTGGATTTTGGTCGAAATACGATTTAACAGGAAATATTGCTTCATATTATTATCATGGCAAAGTTCACACACTTCAACTCAAGATCCTATACAGCCTTACAAAAAAAGAAATATTTAATACGTACTACAAAAAATGGGAAACTTATAAATTAAGCTTTAAATCAAAACTACTTAAGAAAATATTCTCAACCTACCATATCTTAATAAGAAAAAGGAGCAGATACAATAAAAGGGTTAAAAACGAAAATTATGTTAATAAATACTGAAATTACTAAATATCTAGAATCTGAATTATTTGATAAAGAGTTCGTATTTAAAATAGATAAAAACAAATATTTACCACTTAAAAGAGAAGACTTTCTGGCAAGTAAGTTAAAAGGCAAGAAAATAATCCACATCGGATGTGCAGACCATTTAGAGGTGATTGATGAGAAAATGAAATCCGGATTATGGTTGCACAACATATTAATCAATCATGCTGATGACTGCCTGGGAATAGATATAAATAAAAGCGCAGTAAAGTACATCACAGAAAAGTACAAAATTGATAATCTAATTGCAGGAGATGTAACAAAAGGGGATATAAATCAAATAAAAAATAATCAATGGGATATAGTCCTTTTCGGAGAGATAATAGAACACATTAATAATCCAGTTGAATTTTTATCCGCTTTCAAAAAAAATTATTCTGAATATACAAATGGCTTTATTGTATCGGTCCCAAATATTTTAAACTTAGCTAGATTTAAATTTATGTTAAAGTACTCTGAAGTTATTAATTCAGATCACAGATACTGGTTTACTCCGTATACCATATTAAAAATACTCATTGAGGCTGGTTATCATCCTGAGCAATTAGACTTCGTAAATCTAAGTAGACTATCAGTAACAGAGCTTATCAAACGTAAAATGAAAAAATATTTAGGTGGCACAATAAGATACCCTTACATGTATTTTAATACCATTGTAGTCAGCGGCAGACTATAGCAGACTAACTGTCTATTCTAAACACTCTAATAAAAATTTCTTTAACCCGCATAATAAAAGCAAAGGCATCATCTGATATTTTAAAATTTACTATTACAAATGTAAAGGCGATTACTATTATTACACTACGTACCAGAATATCGATAATAATGTTCATTTCAGGTATAATACTGACAAGAAGGTATACAAATACACTTAAAAAAACCATAAATAAATGTTGCATCCTGAAAGGCCACAGCCTATAGAACTTCCATAACAATAGTACATTAAGGCCTGTATAGACTAACATTGAAAATAAGGAAGCAATCGCAGCTCCTGTTATCCCAAATATCGGAATAAATATAACATTTGATATTATTACCATTAGTATTAAAATAAGCATCAAATAAGTCATATACTTATAATGAGATGATGTTGATAGTATTATTTTAGATACTCCAGCTGATGCACTAATAAGATTTGCCAACCCAAAAATAATTATTGTTGCTCCGCCTTTTGAATACTCTGGAGGTAAAATCCTAAAAATATTATCTATGTTTGCAGTAACACCTATGAATATTAATAATCCTATTATTAATTGATTTATACTACTCTTATAATATATCTCATCTATCTGCTTTAAGTTATTATCCTTCCAGGCTTCTGACATAACGGGTATAGCAATTTTACCTAGTGAGCGTGCAGGTATTAGGATTAGACTTGCAAAATATACTGCAATTGAATATATCCCTGCGTCAGATAATCCCTCATAATTATTTACCATATACTTGTCTATATTAGTAACTGCTATACCACTTAATCCTGCAAGTATCCCGAAAAGGGCAAGACTCGACATTTGTTTAATCATATCAGGAGTCATCATGTTCCTGAATCTTGTAAATATGAAGTTTCCTGTTGATATTAGATAAATAACAAAAACTATGATAGGGATAAACTGAATTATTACATAAATAAACATATATTGCCTGAAATCAATAAAACCAAGACTAAAAGCTATCAGTAGAAATAAAAAAAGCAATCTCAATATTAGCTCCCTCAACATTGTCCCAAGCACTGCATTAAATAAAACCTTGCAATAATTATCAAGTAAATTAAACAACATTGTTATACCAATTAATACAGGTATATAAAATGCATATTCTGATAGTAGTTCCGACTCACCTCGATTGTTCTCAATAAAAGCGGGCATATGTATTATCATAAACAATAGGCAAAGGGCATATCCTACCCCAGACACAAGAAAAGCTAATGACAGGTAACCATTATGACCTTTACTTTTAGACCTGAAAAACGGAAATAATCTGTTGGTTATATTGTTAAAGCCTAAACTTCCAATTTGTGCCAGTATTGAAGAGATAGCAACCATAACCTGTGTCAGTCCAATCTGTTCCGTAGAAAATACAATTGGGGATATTATAACTAGATTAATAAAACCTATAATAACACCAAGGAAAGAATAAAACGTTCCTTTTATAGTCTGTTGTTGAATGACTCCCAAGACAGGTATTAAATTAAAAAAGTTATTTTTGTACTAGTACAAATATACATTAATATCAACTATCAAATATGTCATATTTACCGGCAAAAAAGAAGTATTTACCATATATTGTTGCATTGGTTGTTTTCACGGCACTGGCTCTGATTTATTTCGCCCCTGTGCTTGAAAACAAAGTATTACAGACTCATGACACAACTGTTTTTGCAGGAAGTGCAAAAGAGATTCAGGATCATCGTAAGGAATACAATGAGGATCCTTTATGGACAAACTCAATGTTCGGCGGAATGCCTGCATATCTTATTTTGGCATATTATCCCGGAAACTTGTTTAAACCCTTATACAATATACTTAAGGCACCCGGTATACCTATCGCCCCTATCCTTCTTCTGATGGCAGGTTTCTATATTATGCTTCTGGCATTCAGGATAGATCCCTGGACTGCCCTTATAGGTGCTCTGGCTTACGGGCTCTCGTCTTATTTCTTTATAATCCTGACAGCCGGTCATAATACAAAAGCAATGGCTCTTGCCTTTATGGCTCCCCTCGTGGGAAGTATTATATATGCCTACAAACGTGACAGGGTTACAGGGGCAGTGCTTACAGCATTTTTCCTGACCCTTCAGCTTACTGCCAATCATCTTCAGATAACCTACTATACGTTCATGATAGTACTGGTATTCGGTATTGTAGAACTTATATATTCAATTAAAGAAAAGAGATTTCCTGAACTTGTTAAGACAACCCTCTTACTTGCAGGAGCAGCAATACTGGCATTATCAATAAACTTTGCCAACCTTTATGTTACATTTGAGTACGGGAAATACTCCATGAGAGGTAAATCGGAACTCAGCAGTAACGCTGAAGATAAAACCACAGGATTAGACAGGTCCTATGCAACACACTGGAGTTACGGCATAGATGAAACGCTTAGTCTTCTGATACCAAATATAAAAGGAGGCGCCTCACATCCGTTTAACAGGAATTCGGAAACCGTGAAAGTACTGAGGCAAAACAATGCCGGTCAGTACACACAGGGTATCTTTCAATACTGGGGCGATCAACCCAGTACATCCGGACCTGTATATGTCGGATCCATAATAGTCCTTTTGTTCATAATGGGACTGGTACTGATAAAAGGCCCATACAAATGGGGGCTTCTTGCAGCAACGCTTCTGTCAATAATGCTTGCATGGGGGAGTAATTTCATGTTTCTTACTAACCTTTTCTTTGATTTTTTCCCCGGATATAACAAATTCAGGGCTGTCACAATGATACTCGTCATAGCCCAGTTCGCTATGCCTCTGCTTGCCATTATGACACTGGATAAAATATTTAAACAGAATATTAAAAAACCTGAGCTTATCAAAGCATTTAAAATAGGCCTTGGAATTACAGGAGGAATACTGTTCCTGTTTCTTCTATTCCCGGGGCTTGACGGTTCTTTTCTTTCATCTGTGGAAGGGCAATACCCCGACTGGATCAAGGATGCACTTATAGCCGACAGAAAAGAAATGCTAAGAGCCGATGTAATACGCTCACTGTTGTTCATAACCTCCGCCTCAATAGTAATTTATCTTGCGTACAACAGGAAACTTAAAACACAGTATGCTATATTTATCCTTGCTGCACTTGTTGTCATTGATATGTGGACAGTTAACAAAAGGTATCTTAACGATGACAATTTTGTACGTCAGACCGAAGCGGATAAAACATTCTCACCTACAGTTGCAGATAATTATATCCTCAGGGACAGCTCTGAATACAGGGTTCTGAACCTTACAGTCAGTCCGTTTAATGACGGAAAAACATCATATTTTCATCATTCCATCGGCGGATATCACGGAGCTAAGATAAGGCGCTACCAGGATCTGATCGAACATAGTATAAGCCCTGAAATAAGCAGACTTGTAAATTCTCTGAACAAAATAAATACCATAGACCAGGCCGATACTGTCTTTAACAAGCTGAATGCATTGAACATGCTGAATACGAAATATGTCATAATTAATCCTGAAGGAGCCCCTCTGGTTAACAGAAATGTACTGGGCAATGCCTGGTTCGTTAATTCATACCGCCTGGTTGAAAACCCTGACCAGGAAATAGAACTGGTAAATGAAATAGATCCCGGTAAAGAAGCCATTGTAAATACAGAATATTCAGGATTACTGAAAAGCTATGCCATAGACACTTCGTCGACAGGAACAATCCGCCTTGATTCATATAAGGCCAATGAACTGACATATAAATTCCATGCTCCGGGACCGAAACTAACAGTCTTCTCTGAGATCTATTATCCTGCAGGATGGAATGCTTATATTGATGGAGAGAAAACTGACTATTTAAGGGTAAACTATATATTAAGGGCTATGATCATTCCCGGCGGTGAGCATGAGTTAGTGTTCAGGTTCGAGCCTAAATCATATATTACAGGAAATAAGGTATCGATGGCAGGATCAATTCTGCTTATCATTTTTATAGCCGGAGGAATATTATATCAGATAAAAAGGAAAAGAATACCTTCAAATGCCGGATCATAATAAATGCCCGCTTTGCGGATCAGCCGAATCAGTGCTGTTGTTTGAATGTAAAGACCACCTTGTGACAGGGGAGTTTTTTCCCTTGAAAAAGTGTAAATCGTGCGGTTTTATTTTTACTGATAATTATCCTGATCAGAATAATGCTCCGGCCTATTACCGGTCCGATGAATATATTTCGCATACTGATGCCAATAAAGGTCTCGTGAATAAAACGTACCATCTTATTCGTAAATGGATGTTGGCAGACAAATATAAAATACTAAAAAAGGAGTCGGGCCTTAAAACTGCATCGGTACTTGATATAGGATCCGGTACCGGATATTTCCCCTCATATCTGAAGCACAAAGGATGGTCATGCTCAGGAATAGAGATCAGTGAAGAAGCAAGATCTTTTGCACGGAGGGAAAAAAATGTTGAGCTTCTGGCCCCGGAGGATATAGATACTTTTCTAAACGGGAGTATGGATATTATTACTATGTGGCACACCCTTGAACATTTTTATAAGCCCGGAGATTACCTGCAAAATGCTCACAGAATACTGAATGACAAAGGATTACTTGTTATTGCCATCCCAAATAACCTTTCTTATGATGCCGGACATTACAAAGCTTTCTGGGCTGCCTGGGATGTTCCCCGTCATTTGTGGCACTTTAATCCCGCTACTATTGAAAAGCTTTCGGATACTTACGGGTTCAGACTGATAAAAAAGTATCGTTTACCTTATGATGCATTCTATATTTCTATTTTAAGTGAAAGATACAGAAACAGTAAGACACCCTTGCTAAAAGGATCTCTAACAGGTCTTATATCATGGATCCGGTCTGTATTTAACATTGAAAAAACGAGTTCGCTGGTATATATTTTCAAAAAAGGCTAATAACGATCAAGCCACCTGTACCTTCTGGCGTTGCTTCCAAATTTCATTGCCAGCATCAACTCATGTGAGCCATAGGTATAGCTCTGTATTTCATTGAATGAAAAGTCAAAAGCATAACCAAAATATATATTATCGAACCTTGCCCCTATACTGGCAATCAACATATTACCGGTTCTGTAAGATAAACCGCCCCAGAAATCTTCCCTGAAGGTATATCTTAATCCTATATCCAGTTGAGGTTTTAATTGATCTGACATACGAAACATAAAATTAGGATGTACCTCACTGTCGGTTGATAAAGGGATCGTATATGAACAAAAAAGGTAATAATGTCTTAGTAAAGAAAGATTATGATATCCGGGATTCCCCAGTTTAATATAAGACTCGAATAATTGCTCTATAGAAAAGCCGGCATTGAAGCGGTAATTTAGTATATACACACCAAAATTGGCATCCGGAATAAAAACCCCTTGCCTCAGGTTGCTGCTTAATACGGGGTCATCAGGGTCTTCAAAACGGATCTTCTCTTCATCTATTCTGAAGTGAAATGCTGTTGCAGATAGTCCGAATGAAAGCTGTGTCCCTCCATATAACCATGTATGATATGCATATGTAGCCTGCAACCCGGTACGTTGAATCAACCCGTTTCTGTCACTGAAGATATATCCTCCCATACCTACCCTGCCATCACGGCTTGGCTTGAACACCTTTCTCTTTACTGATGTACTTTTTATTATATAACTTCGTTTAAGAAGCCTGGTCTGATAACTGAATGAATATGTTCTGGGTGCTCCTGCATAGCCAACCCATTGTTCCCTGGCTGTCAGGTTTATGCTGGTATAACCATCGCTTCCTGCCACTGCCGGATTGAGAAGATATTTATTGAATAAATACTGACTGTATAAAGGTAGCTGCTGAGCTGCAGAACCAACAGTAACCGCTGTCAATACCAAATATGTCAGTATCCTTTTATTCACTTCAATAATCTTCATCTAACAATAGTAACGTCCCCGATAGCCGGTTTGGTACCGTCATGTAAATTAATAATATAATGATAGGTATCTATCGGGAGTCTTCTCCCATTACTGGTACCATCCCATGGGACCGGGTAACCTTTGTCTGATGCCCAAACCAGTTCTCCCCACCTGTTGAATATTCTTATTTCGGCTTCAGGGTAAAGTTCAATAAGATCAATATTCCAGACATCGTTTATATTATCACCGTTAGGTGAGATAGCATTAGGAACAGTGAGGCAATTCTCATTTTCCGGGTTTACGATAATAGTATCTGTTATACTGCATCCGTTTTCATCAGTTACCGTAACCCAATATTCTCCGGCAGAAACATTATCCTTGTAGTTGCTTGTGGAATTATCATACCATATATAGCTATAATCGGAAATAGTAAATCCCCCGGAAGGATTAATTGTTATAGTCCCGTCGGGCTTATCCTTGCAATATGGCTTGACTATTTCAGCTGTGAAACTGACTGGTTCCGGTTGGCTAAGCGTAATAACCGAGTCCACACTACAGGTATTCTGGTCAACAATCATTACTCCGTATATTCCTGCAGGCAGATCTGATCTTTCCTGTTGCCGGTAACCGTCGGTCCAGTAATACTCAACCAGACCAACATTATTCTCCGGTACTATCTCTATACTTGCCGTACTGTCTCCAAAACAATTTACATTATATGGACCGAAATCGCTTTGAGATATGTTAAGGTTCATAATGAGTTTTCCAGGTTCTGATAGCTCAGTTGTATCAACAGCAACACAATAGTTACTGTCCTCTATATTCAAAATATATTCTCCGGCAGGCACACTGATTACTGATGTATCACTTGAGTTGAATCCGTCCGGGCCTGCCCATGAGAAGCTATATGGAGCAGTGCCGCTGCTCATCTCTATTTTTATATACCCGTTGCTTTCTCCGAAGCAGCTTATATTATACCCATTGTAGTCCGATAATTCTTTACTGAACTCAAGCGGCGCAGGAAGTAGTATATCCGCTGAATCCTGTATCTGACATCCGTAAAAATCTGTTATGGTAACATAATACCGGCCCTCGGTCATGCCTGAAATATCTTTGGTAACTGCGCCATTCGACCAGTTGTAGATATATGGTTCTGCCCCTCCCTGAACAGTAAGTGATATTGCACCATTATCCATACCGGGTGAAGCACAGGTAATATTTGTTACACTATGCTCAACAATCATCCTGTCAGGCTCCGCCATTACTATGCTGTCGGTTTTTATACAACCATTGAGATCAGTTACTTTAACTGTATACTTACCTGATGTTACGGTTTGATCTTCCGAATTGATAACCAGTCCCGAACCGTCAGGACTGCTCCATTCATAGCTATACCCTGTTGTACTGCCTCCTGTTACAGTGATATCTATTTCACCGGTGCCACCGTTACAGTTAATATTATATCTACCGTCAGGAGTTAAAGTAGGGGTTATTGCTATTTGAAGTTCATCGGGCTCCGTCAGCGTAAAATCAAAATCCATAATACAACCGTTATTATCTGTAACAAGCACATTATAATCGCCGGCTGTAATATCTGCCTGATCTTTTTGCAGTACCTGCACTCCTGAATTAACGGGGCCTGTCCAGTAGTATGTATATGATCCTGATCCTCCTCCGAATTCAAGATTAATGCTGCCATCATTACCTCCGTTACATGATATATTATAATTACCGTCAGGGCTTAATGACAGGTCGTGGTCTTCAAGAGTTATGCCTTCGGGTTCGGTAAGTGTAATACTGTCTGTTTTCTGACACCCTAATGTGTCGGTTATTTCAAGATAATATGTCCCTAGTGGAAGATTACTGATATGATCAAGTGTGTTGTCCCCGCTTATGGTGCCGTCAAATGTATACCACAGATACTTATAGTCTCCGTTTCCTCCTGTTACATTAGTTACCCTGATCTCCCCGTCCGAATAGCCCTTACAACTAATATTAAATCCTGCATAATTACTTAATTCATAAGCTGCAGATATAGGCCTTGGTTCAACAATTGTCGTATGATAAGTATAGTAACATGTATTGACATCCAGAACAATCAACTCATAATACCCGGGGCCTACATTGTTTAGCTCAAAGAAGGTCAACGGGTCTCCGTGATTAACAGAGCTGGTAAGAGTTCCCTCAAAAATAGTATCAGTATAATCCTTTACCAGCCACAGTGTATATGGCGGGTCTTCCCCGAATTCATACCAGAAACTAAGAACAGCATCATCACTGCCGTTACAGGTTGTATTTGCAATATAATAAGGTTCTCTTGGTGGTGAATACAGAATAAAGGTCGGATCAGATTTTGTACTTTCTATAAAATCACTGTTTGAGCATCCGAGATTGTCTGTAACCTTTACTGTATATCCTCCACCCCTAAGACTATCTGCTTCTGTCTGGTTATAAAAATCTGATACACCCCAGGGCCCTGTCCATTCGATTGTCAGAGGTTCTGTTCCTCTGGCTACAACTGCTCTCAATGCCAGGTCAAGGTTGCCGTCACAGGTTAATGGATTGGATATATAATAGTCTTGCAAAGGAAGCGGATGTACCTTTACTTCAGCCTGGCTGACCGGTCCGGCAGCACAACCTGTGCCTGCAGCTCTCGGGACAATATCATAATATACTGACTGTACCGTATCACTGTTATTATCATAGTTAAAGCTGATAATATATCCCTGATCCAGACCATTCTGTGGGCTGGCATTTCCGGTCATATCACCGGGGTTGCCGGTTAAGGTAACAGTATAGTCAAACTTAAGTACCCCGTGTGTCATTACTGTCGGGCTTGTTATTTCTACCTCCGTAGCATCACCGTAACATATCCTGTCCTCAGCTACCACCGGTATAACCCTGGGGGTTGGGTTTATCCATACCCGGATTGTATCATTTATGCCGCTGCATTTCTGTGAGCCGCCCTCATCTAAAGTATGAGGAGTAATCACATAATAAATCCTCCTTGCAGTGTCTCCGGAATTAGTGATATTTTCAAATACCTCGTTATTTATTGTATTAAGACCAAACCTGGGACTATACCCTGATATCTCTGCAGGGTAGGGATTAATAATATCAACATTGAATTCGATTCCCAGAACCGGAGTAGTTACAGTTGTTAATGTATATCTTGCTTCATCTCCGTTACATAGTGTATCATTAACAATTGTCGCATTTACTTTCGGTGTAGGTTCAAGATAAATAACAATAGTAGTGTCAACACCATGATCACAGAACGGGGAGTTACCATTTCTCGGATCATTCAGTCTGTAACGGAAATTGTATGTCACTATCTGAAATTGATCAGTGTTGTTAACTAATTGATCTACAACATTTTCATTTATAAAATATTGGCCGTCAGCCCTTACTCCGCCTACAGCACCCGGTGTATAACTTGTCGTTAGATCATAAACTTTTGTAGCAATTACATTCCCGGTTAAATCGGTCAATTCAATATTGATAATGGTAGAGTCGCAAGGTATTGTATCATTAATTGTCACAAAGAACTCAGGCGTCGGGTTGACATAAACCGTAATGGTCGTATCCACTCCGTGGTCACAGAACGGAATGTCCCCGTTTCTCGGGTCATTCAGCCTGTAGCGGAAGTTGTAGGTTACTGTCTGTACCTCGTTAGTAGTATTGATCAACTGGTTGACTACATCATTGGCTATTGGGATATCTGTGGTCGTTGGGGTAAAGCCTGTTACTCCGCCGGATGTACTTGTGGTCAGGTCATAGACCTTGGTCCCTTCTACTGTCCCTAACAGGTCGGTAACATCAAGGGTAATGGTCGTTGAGTCGCAGACTATAGTATCGGCTATGCTTACTGTAAACTGCGGCGTCGGGTTGACATATACCGTGATCGTTGTATCCACTCCATGGTCACAGAACGGGGCATCTCCGTTTCTCGGATCATTGAAGCGATAACGGAAGTTGTAGGTTACTGTCTGTACCTGGTTAGTAGTATTGATCAGCTGGTTGACTATGTCGGTAGCTATAGGTATGTCGGTAGTTGTCGGCTCATAGCCTGTTACTCCGCCCGAGGTAGTCGTTGTAAGGTCGTAGACCTTAGTGCCCTGTACATTACCTAACAGGTCGGTAACATCAAGAGTAATCGTTGTCGAGTCGCAGACTATGGTGTCGGCTATCGATACTTCGAACTGTGGTGTCGGGTTGACATATACCGTGATCGTTGTATCCACTCCATGGTCACAGAACGGGGCATCTCCGTTTCTCGGGTCATTCAGCCTGTAGCGGAAGTTATATGTTACGGTCTGTACCTGGTTAGTCGTATTGATAAGTTGGTTGACTATGTCTGTTGTGATCGGTATGTCGGTAGTTGTCGGCTCTATATTAAGAACTCCTCCAGACTGGCTCGTCGTCAGATCATATACCTTAGTGCCCTGCACATTACCTAACAGGTCGGTAACATCAAGAGTAATCGTTGTCGAGTCGCAGACTATAGTATCGGCTATGCTTACTGTAAACTGCGGCGTCGGGTTAACATAGACCGTGATCGTTGTATCCACTCCATGGTCACAGAACGGAATGTCCCCGTTCCTTGGATCGTTAAACCTGTAGCGGAAGTTGTAGGTTACTGTCTGTACCTGGTTAGTAGTATTGATCAACTGGTTGACTACATCATTGGCTATTGGGATATCTGTGGTCGTTGGGGTAAAGCCTGTTACTCCGCCGGATGTACTTGTGGTCAGGTCATAGACCTTGGTCCCTTCTACTGTCCCTAACAGGTCGGTAACATCAAGGGTAATGGTCGTTGAGTCGCAGACTATAGTATCGGCTATGCTTACTGTAAACTGCGGCGTCGGGTTGACATATACCGTAATCGTTGTATCCACTCCATGGTCACAGAACGGGGCATCTCCGTTTCTCGGGTCATTCAGCCTGTAGCGGAAGTTGTAGGTTACTGTCTGTACCTCGTTAGTGGTATTGATAAGATGGTTGACTATGTCGGTAACTATAGGTATGTCGGTAGTTGTCGGCTCATAGCCTGTTACTCCGCCCGAGGTAGTCGTTGTAAGGTCGTAGACCTTAGTGCCCTGTACATTACCTAACAGGTCGGTAACATCAAGGGTAATCGTTGTCGAGTCGCAGACTATGGTGTCGGCTATCGATACTTCGAACTGTGGTGTCGGGTTGACATATACCGTGATCGTTGTATCCACGCCATGGTCACAGAACGGGGCATCTCCGTTTCTCGGGTCATTCAGCCTGTAGCGGAAGTTGTATGTTACTGTCTGTACCTCGTTGGTGGTGTTGATAAGCTGATCAACTACATCATTGGCTATCGGTATATCTGTGGTTGTCGGGGTAAAGCCTGTCACACCTCCTGAGGTAGTCGTTGTAAGGTCATAGACCTTTGTCCCTTCTACTGTCCCCAACAGGTCGGTGACATCAAGGGTTATCGTGCTCGAGTCGCAGACTATAGTATCGGCTATCGAGACTTCGAACTGCGGTGTCGGGTTGACATAGACCGTGATGGTCGTATCAACGCCATGGTCACAGAACGGAATGTCCCCGTTTCTCGGGTCATTCAGCCTGTAGCGGAAGTTGTAGGTTACTGTCTGTACCTCGTTAGTAGTATTGATCAACTGGTTGACTACATCATTGGCTATTGGGATATCTGTGGTCGTTGGGGTAAAGCCTGTTACTCCGCCCGAGGTAGTCGTCGTAAGGTCATATACCTTTGTGCCTTCTACTGTCCCTAACAGGTCGGTAACATCAAGGGTAATGGTCGTCGAGTCGCAGACTATAGTATCGGCTATGCTTACTGTAAACCGCGGCGTCGGGTTGACATACACCGTGATCGTTGTATCCACTCCATGGTCACAGAACGGAATGTCGCCGTTGCGCGGATCATTGAACCTGTATCTGAAATTATAGGTTACGGTCTGTACCTGGTTAGTAGTATTGATAAGCTGGTTGACTATGTCAGTGCCCATCGGTATGTCAGTAGTAGTTGACTCAACACCAAGTACTGCACCCGGAGTGTATGTAGTGGTCAGGTCATAGACCTTTGTGCCTTCTACTGGCCCTAACAAATCGGTAACATCAAGGGTAATGGTTGTCGAGTCGCACACTATGGTATCGGCTATCGATACTTCGAACTGTGGCGTCGGGTTAACATAAACCGTGATAGCAGTGTCAATACCATGGTCGCAGAAAGGTACGTCGCCGTTTCTCGGATCATTATACCTGTAACGGAAGTTATACGTTACTGCCTGTACCTCGTTCGTGGTATTGATCAACTGGTTGACTATGTCGGTACCCATAGGTATGTCAGTGTCATCAGGCTCAACACCAAGCACTGCACCAGGAGTATAGGTTGTGATCAGGTCATAGACCTTCGTGCCATGAACGGTGCCAAGCAGATCGGTCACCGCAAGGGTGATATCTGTTGAGTCGCAGACTATAGTATCGGCTATGCTTACTGTAAACTGCGGCGTCGGGTTAACATAAACCGTGATAGCAGTGTCAATACCATGGTCGCAGAAAGGTACGTCGCCGTTTCTCGGGTCATTCAGCCTGTAGCGGAAGTTGTAGCTTACTGTCTGTACCTCGTTAGTCGTATTGATAAGTTGGTTGACTATGTCTGTTGTGATCGGTATGTCGGTAGTTGTCGGCTCATAGCCTGTTACACCTCCTGAGGTTGTTGTGGTAAGGTCATAGACCTTTGTCCCTTCTACTGTCCCTAACAGGTCGGTGACATCAAGGGTGATCGTGGTCGAGTCGCACACTATAGTGTCGGCTATGCTTACTGTAAACTGCGGCGTCGGGTTGACATATACCGTGATGGTCGTATCCACTCCATGGTCACAGAACGGTATATCCCCGTTTCTCGGATCATTAAGCCTGTAGCGGAAGTTATATGTTACGGTCTGTACCTCGTTGGTGGTATTGATAAGCTGATCAACTACATCATTGGCTATCGGTATATCTGTGGTTGTCGGGGTAAAGCCTGTTACTCCGCCCGAGGTAGTCGTTGTAAGGTCATAGACCTTTGTCCCTTCTACTGTCCCTAACAGGTCGGTAACATCAAGGGTAATGGTCGTTGAGTCGCATACTATCGTATCCGGTGATACACTAACGGTAAAGTCAGGTGTCGGGTTGACATAAACTGTGATCGTGGTATCTACTCCGTGGTCGCAGAACGGAATGTCCCCGTTTCTCGGGTCATTCAGCCTGTAGCGGAAGTTGTAGGTTACTGTCTGTACCTGGTTAGTAGTATTGATAAGCTGGTTGACTATGTCGGTAGCTATAGGTATGTCGGTAGTTGTCGGCTCTACATTAAGAACTCCTCCAGACTGGCTCGTCGTCAGATCATATACCTTAGTGCCCTGTACATTACCTAACAGGTCGGTAACATCAAGGGTAATCGTTGTCGAGTCGCAGACTATAGTATCGGCTATGCTTACTGTAAACTGCGGCGTCGGGTTGACATACACCGTGATCGTTGTATCCACTCCATGGTCACAGAACGGAGCTCCTCCGTTTCTCGGATCATTGAAGCGATAACGGAAGTTGTAGGTTACTGTCTGTACCTCGTTGGTGGTATTGATAAGCTGATCAACTACATCATTGGCTATAGGTATATCTGTGGTTGTTGGGGTAAAGCCTGTTACTCCGCCGGATGTACTTGTGGTCAGGTCATAGACCTTGGTCCCTTCTACTGTCCCTAACAGGTCGGTAACATCAAGGGTAATGGTCGTCGAATCGCAGACTATAGTATCGGCTATGCTTACTGTAAACTGCGGTGTCGGGTTGACATATACCGTGATCGTAGTATCCACTCCATGGTCACAGAACGGTATGTCCCCGTTCCTTGGATCGTTAAACCTGTAGCGGAAGTTGTAGGTTACTGTCTGTACCTCGTTAGTAGTATTAATCAACTGGTTGACTACATCATTGGCTATTGGGATATCTGTGGTTGTTGGGGTAAAGCCTGTTACTCCGCCCGAGGTAGTCGTCGTAAGGTCATATACCTTTGTCCCTTCTACTGTCCCTAACAGGTCGGTAACATCAAGGGTAATCGTTGTCGAATCGCAAACTATAGTATCGGCTATGCTTACTGTAAACTGTGGCGTCGGGTTGACATATACCGTGATGGTGGTGTCCACTCCATGGTCACAGAACGGGGCATCTCCGTTTCTCGGGTCATTCAGCCGGTAGCGGAAGTTGTAGCTTACTGTCTGTACCTCGTTAGTAGTATTGATCAGCTGATTAACTACATCATTGGCTATAGGTATATCTGTGGTCGTTGGGGTAAAGCCTGTTACTCCGCCCGAGGTAGTCGTCGTAAGGTCATATACCTTTGTGCCTTCTACTGTCCCTAACAGGTCGGTAACATCAAGAGTAATCGTTGTCGAGTCGCAGACTATGGTGTCGGCTATGCTTACTGTAAACTGTGGTGTCGGGTTGACATAAACCGTGATGGTCGTATCCACTCCATGGTCACAGAACGGGGCATTCCCGTTTCTTGGGTCGTTAAGCCTGTAGCGGAAGTTATAGCTTACTGTCTGTACCTCGTTAGTGGTATTGATAAGCTGGTTGATGATATCGGTGGCTATAGGTATGTCGGTAGTCGTCGGCTCATATCCTGTTACTCCGCCGGAGGTAGTCGTTGTAAGGTCGTAGACCTTTGTCCCTTCTACTGTCCCTAACAGGTCGGTAACATCGAGGGTGATCGTGGTTGAGTCGCAGACTATGGTGTCGGCTATCGACACTTCGAACTGTGGTGTCGGGTTGACATATACCGTGATCGTTGTATCCACTCCATGGTCACAGAACGGGGCATCTCCGTTTCTCGGGTCATTCAGCCTGTAGCGGAAGTTGTAGGTTACTGTCTGTACCTCGTTGGTAGTATTGATCAACTGGTTGACTACATCATTGGCTATTGGGATATCTGTGGTCGTTGGGGTAAAGCCTGTTACTCCGCCGGATGTACTTGTGGTCACGTCATAGACCTTGGTCCCTTCTACTGTCCCTAACAGGTCGGTAACATCAAGGGTAATGGTCGTTGAGTCGCAGACTATAGTATCGGCTATGCTTACTGTAAACTGCGGCGTCGGGTTGACATATACCGTGATCGTTGTATCCACTCCATGGTCACAGAACGGGGCATCTCCGTTTCTCGGGTCATTCAGCCTGTAGCGGAAGTTATATGTTACTGTCTGTACCTGGTTAGTAGTATTGATAAGATGGTTGACTATGTCGGTTGTGATCGGTATGTCGGTAGTTGTCGGCTCTACATTAAGAACTCCTCCAGACTGGCTCGTCGTCAGATCATATACCTTAGTGCCCTGTACATTACCTAACAGGTCGGTAACATCAAGGGTAATGGTCGTTGAGTCGCAGACTATAGTATCGGCTATGCTTACTGTAAACTGCGGCGTCGGGTTGACATACACCGTGATCGTTGTATCCACTCCATGGTCACAGAACGGAGCTCCTCCGTTTCTCGGATCATTGAAGCGATAACGGAAGTTGTAGGTTACTGTCTGTACCTCGTTGGTGGTATTGATAAGCTGATCAACTACATCATTGGCTATAGGTATATCTGTGGTTGTTGGGGTAAAGCCTGTTACTCCGCCGGATGTACTTGTGGTCAGGTCATAGACCTTGGTCCCTTCTACTGTCCCTAACAGGTCGGTAACATCAAGGGTAATGGTCGTCGAGTCGCAGACTATAGTATCGGCTATGCTTACTGTAAACTGCGGTGTCGGGTTGACATATACCGTGATCGTAGTATCCACTCCGTGGTCACAGAACGGAATGTCCCCGTTCCTTGGATCGTTAAACCTGTAGCGGAAGTTGTAGGTTACTGTCTGTACCTCGTTAGTAGTATTAATCAACTGGTTGACTACATCATTGGCTATTGGGATATCTGTGGTTGTTGGGGTAAAGCCTGTTACTCCGCCCGAGGTAGTCGTCGTAAGGTCATATACCTTTGTCCCTTCTACTGTCCCTAACAGGTCGGTAACATCAAGGGTAATCGTTGTCGAATCGCAGACTATAGTATCGGCTATGCTTACTGTAAACTGTGGCGTCGGGTTGACATATACCGTGATGGTGGTGTCCACTCCATGGTCACAGAACGGGGCATCTCCGTTTCTCGGGTCATTCAGCCGGTAGCGGAAGTTGTAGCTTACTGTCTGTACCTCGTTAGTAGTATTGATAAGCTGGTTGACTATGTCGGTAGCTATAGGTATGTCGGTAGTCGTCGGCTCATAGCCCGTTACTCCGCCTGAAGTAGTCGTTGTAAGGTCGTAGACCTTTGTCCCTTCTACTGTCCCTAACAAATCGGTGACATCGAGGGTTATTGTCGTTGAATCACATACTATAGTGTCGGCTATCGAGACTTCGAACTGCGGTGTCGGGTTGACATAGACCGTGATTGTCGTGTCTACTCCGTGGTCACAGAATGGCGCATTGCCGTTTCTCGGGTCGTTAAGCCTGTAGCGGAAGTTATAGCTTACTGTCTGTACCTCGTTAGTGGTATTGATAAGCTGGTTGATGATATCGGTGGCTATAGGTATGTCGGTAGTCGTCGGCTCATATCCTGTTACTCCGCCGGAGGTAGTCGTTGTAAGGTCGTAGACCTTTGTCCCTTCTACTGTCCCTAACAGGTCGGTAACATCGAGGGTGATCGTGGTTGAGTCGCAGACTATGGTGTCGGCTATCGACACTTCGAACTGTGGTGTCGGGTTGACATATACCGTGATCGTTGTATCCACTCCATGGTCACAGAACGGTATATCCCCGTTTCTCGGATCATTAAGCCTGTAGCGGAAGTTATATGTTACGGTCTGTACCTCGTTGGTGGTATTGATAAGCTGATCAACTACATCATTGGCTATAGGTATATCTGTGGTTGTTGGGGTAAAGCCTGTTACTCCGCCGGATGTACTTGTGGTCAGGTCATAGACCTTGGTCCCTTCTACTGTCCCTAACAGGTCGGTAACATCAAGGGTAATGGTCGTCGAGTCGCAGACTATAGTATCGGCTATGCTTACTGTAAACTGCGGTGTCGGGTTGACATATACCGTGATCGTAGTATCCACTCCGTGGTCACAGAACGGAATGTCCCCGTTCCTTGGATCGTTAAACCTGTAGCGGAAGTTGTAGGTTACTGTCTGTACCTCGTTAGTAGTATTAATCAACTGGTTGACTACATCATTGGCTATTGGGATATCTGTGGTTGTTGGGGTAAAGCCTGTTACTCCGCCCGAGGTAGTCGTCGTAAGGTCATATACCTTTGTCCCTTCTACTGTCCCTAACAGGTCGGTAACATCAAGGGTAATCGTTGTCGAATCGCAGACTATAGTATCGGCTATGCTTACTGTAAACTGTGGCGTCGGGTTGACATATACCGTGATGGTGGTGTCCACTCCATGGTCACAGAACGGGGCATCTCCGTTTCTCGGGTCATTCAGCCGGTAGCGGAAGTTGTAGCTTACTGTCTGTACCTCGTTAGTAGTATTGATCAGCTGATTAACTACATCATTGGCTATAGGTATATCTGTGGTCGTTGGGGTAAAGCCTGTTACTCCGCCCGAGGTAGTCGTCGTAAGGTCATATACCTTTGTGCCTTCTACTGTCCCTAACAGGTCGGTAACATCAAGAGTAATCGTTGTCGAGTCGCAGACTATGGTGTCGGCTATGCTTACTGTAAACTGTGGTGTCGGGTTGACATAAACCGTGATGGTCGTATCCACTCCATGGTCACAGAACGGGGCATTCCCGTTTCTTGGGTCGTTAAGCCTGTAGCGGAAGTTATAGCTTACTGTCTGTACCTCGTTAGTGGTATTGATAAACTGGTTGATGATATCGGTGGCTATAGGTATGTCGGTAGTCGTCGGCTCATATCCTGTTACTCCGCCGGAGGTAGTCGTTGTAAGGTCGTAGACCTTTGTCCCTTCTACTGTCCCTAACAGGTCGGTAACATCGAGGGTGATCGTGGTTGAGTCGCAGACTATGGTGTCGGCTATCGACACTTCGAACTGTGGTGTCGGGTTGACATATACCGTGATCGTTGTATCCACTCCATGGTCACAGAACGGGGCATCTCCGTTTCTCGGGTCATTCAGCCTGTAACGGAAGTTGTAGGTTACTGTCTGTACCTCGTTGGTAGTATTGATCAACTGGTTGACTACATCATTGGCTATTGGGATATCTGTGGTCGTTGGGGTAAAGCCTGTTACTCCGCCGGATGTACTTGTGGTCACGTCATAGACCTTGGTCCCTTCTACTGTCCCTAACAGGTCGGTAACATCAAGGGTAATGGTCGTTGAGTCGCAGACTATAGTATCGGCTATGCTTACTGTAAACTGCGGCGTCGGGTTGACATATACCGTGATCGTTGTATCCACTCCATGGTCACAGAACGGGGCATCTCCGTTTCTCGGGTCATTCAGCCTGTAGCGGAAGTTATATGTTACTGTCTGTACCTGGTTAGTAGTATTGATAAGATGGTTGACTATGTCGGTTGTGATCGGTATGTCGGTAGTTGTCGGCTCTACATTAAGAACTCCTCCAGACTGGCTCGTCGTCAGATCATATACCTTAGTGCCCTGTACATTACCTAACAGGTCGGTAACATCAAGGGTAATGGTCGTTGAGTCGCAGACTATAGTATCGGCTATGCTTACTGTAAACTGCGGCGTCGGGTTGACATACACCGTGATCGTTGTATCCACTCCATGGTCACAGAACGGAGCATCTCCGTTTCTTGGGTCATTCAGCCTGTAGCGGAAGTTGTAGGTTACTGTCTGTACCTCGTTAGTAGTATTGATCAACTGGTTGACTACATCATTGGCTATTGGGATATCTGTAGTCGTTGGGGTAAAGCCTGTTACTCCGCCGGATGTACTTGTGGTCAGGTCATAGACCTTGGTCCCTTCTACTGTCCCTAACAGGTCGGTAACATCAAGGGTAATGGTCGTTGAGTCGCAGACTATAGTATCGGCTATGCTTACTGTAAACTGCGGCGTCGGGTTGACATATACCGTGATCGTTGTATCCACTCCATGGTCACAGAACGGGGCATCTCCGTTTCTCGGATCATTGAAGCGATAACGGAAGTTGTAGGTTACTGTCTGTACCTGGTTAGTAGTATTGATCAGCTGGTTGACTATGTCGGTAGCTATAGGTATGTCGGTAGTTGTCGGCTCATAGCCTGTTACTCCGCCCGAGGTAGTCGTCGTAAGGTCATATACCTTTGTCCCTTCTACTGTCCCTAACAGGTCGGTAACATCAAGGGTAATCGTTGTCGAATCGCAGACTATAGTATCGGCTATGCTTACTGTAAACTGTGGCGTCGGGTTGACATATACCGTGATGGTGGTGTCCACTCCATGGTCACAGAACGGGGCATCTCCGTTTCTCGGGTCATTCAGCCGGTAGCGGAAGTTGTAGCTTACTGTCTGTACCTCGTTAGTAGTATTGATCAGCTGATTAACTACATCATTGGCTATAGGTATATCTGTGGTCGTTGGGGTAAAGCCTGTTACTCCGCCCGAGGTAGTCGTCGTAAGGTCATATACCTTTGTGCCTTCTACTGTCCCTAACAGGTCGGTAACATCAAGAGTAATCGTTGTCGAGTCGCAGACTATGGTGTCGGCTATGCTTACTGTAAACTGTGGTGTCGGGTTGACATAAACCGTGATGGTCGTATCCACTCCATGGTCACAGAACGGGGCATTCCCGTTTCTTGGGTCGTTAAGCCTGTAGCGGAAGTTATAGCTTACTGTCTGTACCTCGTTAGTGGTATTGATAAGCTGGTTGATGATATCGGTGGCTATAGGTATGTCGGTAGTCGTCGGCTCATATCCTGTTACTCCGCCGGAGGTAGTCGTTGTAAGGTCGTAGACCTTTGTCCCTTCTACTGTCCCTAACAGGTCGGTAACATCAAGGGTGATCGTGGTCGAGTCGCAGACTATCGTATCGGCTATGCTTACTGTAAACTGCGGTGTCGGGTTGACATAAACCGTGATCGTTGTGTCAACGCCATGGTCACAGAACGGCGCATTGCCGTTTCTCGGGTCATTAAGCCTGTAGCGGAAGTTGTAGGTTACGGTCTGTACCTCGTTGGTGGTATTGATCAGCTGATCAACTACATCATTGGCTATTGGGATATCTGTGGTTGTCGGGGTAAAGCCTGTTACTCCGCCCGAGGTAGTCGTTGTAAGGTCATAGACCTTCGTGCCATGAACATTACCCAGCAGGTCGGTGACATCAAGGGTGATCGTGGTCGAGTCGCAGACTATGGTATCTGCTATGCTTACTGTAAACTGTGGTGTCGGATTGACATAAACCGTGATGGTTGTGTCAACGCCATGGTCACAGAATGGAATGTCGCCGTTTCTCGGGTCATTAAGCCTGTAGCGGAAGTTATATGTTACGGTCTGTACCTCGTTGGTGGTATTGATAAGCTGATCAACTACATCATTGGCTATCGGTATATCTGTGGTTGTCGGGGTAAAGCCTGTTACTCCGCCCGAGGTAGTCGTTGTAAGGTCATAGACCTTTGTCCCTTCTACTGTCCCTAACAGGTCGGTAACATCAAGGGTAATGGTCGTTGAGTCGCATACTATCGTATCCGGTGATACACTAACGGTAAAGTCAGGTGTCGGGTTGACATAAACTGTGATCGTGGTATCTACTCCGTGGTCGCAGAACGGAATGTCCCCGTTTCTCGGGTCATTCAGCCTGTAGCGGAAGTTGTAGGTTACTGTCTGTACCTGGTTAGTAGTATTGATAAGCTGGTTGACTATGTCGGTAGCTATAGGTATGTCGGTAGTTGTCGGCTCTACATTAAGAACTCCTCCAGACTGGCTCGTCGTCAGATCATATACCTTAGTGCCCTGTACATTACCTAACAGGTCGGTAACATCAAGGGTAATCGTTGTCGAGTCGCAGACTATAGTATCGGCTATGCTTACTGTAAACTGCGGCGTCGGGTTGACATACACCGTGATCGTTGTATCCACTCCATGGTCACAGAACGGAATGTCCCCGTTCCTTGGATCGTTAAACCTGTAGCGGAAGTTGTAGGTTACTGTCTGTACCTCGTTGGTGGTATTGATAAGCTGATCAACTACATCATTGGCTATAGGTATATCTGTGGTTGTTGGGGTAAAGCCTGTTACTCCGCCGGATGTACTTGTGGTCAGGTCATAGACCTTGGTCCCTTCTACTGTCCCTAACAGGTCGGTAACATCAAGGGTAATGGTCGTCGAATCGCAGACTATAGTATCGGCTATGCTTACTGTAAACTGCGGTGTCGGGTTGACATATACCGTGATCGTAGTATCCACTTCATGGTCACAGAACGGTATGTCCCCGTTCCTTGGATCGTTAAACCTGTAGCGGAAGTTGTAGGTTACTGTCTGTACCTCGTTGGTGGTATTGATAAGCTGATCAACTACATCATTGGCTATAGGTATATCTGTGGTTGTTGGGGTAAAGCCTGTTACTCCGCCGGATGTACTTGTGGTCAGGTCATACACCTTTGTCCCTTCTACTGTCCCTAACAGGTCGGTAACATCAAGGGTAATCGTTGTCGAATCGCAGACTATAGTATCGGCTATGCTTACTGTAAACTGTGGCGTCGGGTTGACATATACCGTGATGGTGGTGTCCACTCCATGGTCACAGAACGGGGCATCTCCGTTTCTCGGGTCATTCAGCCGGTAGCGGAAGTTGTAGCTTACTGTCTGTACCTCGTTAGTAGTATTGATCAGCTGATTAACTACATCATTGGCTATAGGTATATCTGTGGTCGTTGGGGTAAAGCCTGTTACTCCGCCCGAGGTAGTCGTCGTAAGGTCATATACCTTTGTGCCTTCTACTGTCCCTAACAGGTCGGTAACATCAAGAGTAATCGTTGTCGAGTCGCAGACTATGGTGTCGGCTATGCTTACTGTAAACTGTGGTGTCGGGTTGACATAAACCGTGATGGTCGTATCCACTCCATGGTCACAGAACGGGGCATTCCCGTTTCTTGGGTCGTTAAGCCTGTAGCGGAAGTTATAGCTTACTGTCTGTACCTCGTTAGTGGTATTGATAAACTGGTTGATGATATCGGTGGCTATAGGTATGTCGGTAGTCGTCGGCTCATATCCTGTTACTCCGCCGGAGGTAGTCGTTGTAAGGTCGTAGACCTTTGTCCCTTCTACTGTCCCTAACAGGTCGGTAACATCGAGGGTGATCGTGGTTGAGTCGCAGACTATGGTGTCGGCTATCGACACTTCGAACTGTGGTGTCGGGTTGACATATACCGTGATCGTTGTATCCACTCCATGGTCACAGAACGGGGCATCTCCGTTTCTCGGGTCATTCAGCCTGTAGCGGAAGTTGTAGGTTACTGTCTGTACCTCGTTGGTAGTATTGATCAACTGGTTGACGATATCGGTGGCTATAGGTATGTCGGTAGTTGTCGGCTCATATCCTGTTACTCCGCCTGAGGTGGTTGTTGTCAAATCATATACCTTGGTGCCTTCTACTGTGCCTAACAGGTCGGTAACATCAAGGGTGATCGTGGTCGAGTCGCAGACTATAGTATCGGCTATGCTTACTGTAAACTGCGGCGTCGGGTTGACATATACCGTGATCGTTGTATCCACTCCATGGTCACAGAACGGGGCATCTCCGTTTCTCGGGTCATTCAGCCTGTAGCGGAAGTTATATGTTACTGTCTGTACCTGGTTAGTAGTATTGATAAGATGGTTGACTATGTCGGTTGTGATCGGTATGTCGGTAGTTGTCGGCTCTACATTAAGAACTCCTCCAGACTGGCTCGTCGTCAGATCATATACCTTAGTGCCCTGTACATTACCTAACAGGTCGGTAACATCAAGGGTAATGGTCGTTGAGTCGCAGACTATAGTATCGGCTATGCTTACTGTAAACTGCGGCGTCGGGTTGACATACACCGTGATCGTTGTATCCACTCCATGGTCACAGAACGGAGCTCCTCCGTTTCTCGGATCATTGAAGCGATAACGGAAGTTGTAGGTTACTGTCTGTACCTCGTTGGTGGTATTGATAAGCTGATCAACTACATCATTGGCTATAGGTATATCTGTGGTTGTTGGGGTAAAGCCTGTTACTCCGCCGGATGTACTTGTGGTCAGGTCATAGACCTTGGTCCCTTCTACTGTCCCTAACAGGTCGGTAACATCAAGGGTAATGGTCGTCGAGTCGCAGACTATAGTATCGGCTATGCTTACTGTAAACTGCGGTGTCGGGTTGACATATACCGTGATCGTAGTATCCACTCCGTGGTCACAGAACGGAATGTCCCCGTTCCTTGGATCGTTAAACCTGTAGCGGAAGTTGTAGGTTACTGTCTGTACCTCGTTAGTAGTATTAATCAACTGGTTGACTACATCATTGGCTATTGGGATATCTGTGGTTGTTGGGGTAAAGCCTGTTACTCCGCCCGAGGTAGTCGTCGTAAGGTCATATACCTTTGTCCCTTCTACTGTCCCTAACAGGTCGGTAACATCAAGGGTAATCGTTGTCGAATCGCAGACTATAGTATCGGCTATGCTTACTGTAAACTGTGGCGTCGGGTTGACATATACCGTGATGGTGGTGTCCACTCCATGGTCACAGAACGGGGCATCTCCGTTTCTCGGGTCATTCAGCCGGTAGCGGAAGTTGTAGCTTACTGTCTGTACCTCGTTAGTAGTATTGATCAGCTGATTAACTACATCATTGGCTATAGGTATATCTGTGGTCGTTGGGGTAAAGCCTGTTACTCCGCCCGAGGTAGTCGTCGTAAGGTCATATACCTTTGTGCCTTCTACTGTCCCTAACAGGTCGGTAACATCAAGAGTAATCGTTGTCGAGTCGCAGACTATGGTGTCGGCTATGCTTACTGTAAACTGTGGTGTCGGGTTGACATAAACCGTGATGGTCGTATCCACTCCATGGTCACAGAACGGGGCATTCCCGTTTCTTGGGTCGTTAAGCCTGTAGCGGAAGTTATAGCTTACTGTCTGTACCTCGTTAGTGGTATTGATAAGCTGGTTGATGATATCGGTGGCTATAGGTATGTCGGTAGTCGTCGGCTCATATCCTGTTACTCCGCCGGAGGTAGTCGTTGTAAGGTCGTAGACCTTTGTCCCTTCTACTGTCCCTAACAGGTCGGTAACATCGAGGGTGATCGTGGTTGAGTCGCAGACTATGGTGTCGGCTATCGACACTTCGAACTGTGGTGTCGGGTTGACATATACCGTGATCGTTGTATCCACTCCATGGTCACAGAACGGGGCATCTCCGTTTCTCGGGTCATTCAGCCTGTAACGGAAGTTGTAGGTTACTGTCTGTACCTCGTTGGTAGTATTGATCAACTGGTTGACTACATCATTGGCTATTGGGATATCTGTGGTCGTTGGGGTAAAGCCTGTTACTCCGCCGGATGTACTTGTGGTCACGTCATAGACCTTGGTCCCTTCTACTGTCCCTAACAGGTCGGTAACATCAAGGGTAATGGTCGTTGAGTCGCAGACTATAGTATCGGCTATGCTTACTGTAAACTGCGGCGTCGGGTTGACATATACCGTGATCGTTGTATCCACTCCATGGTCACAGAACGGGGCATCTCCGTTTCTCGGGTCATTCAGCCTGTAGCGGAAGTTATATGTTACTGTCTGTACCTGGTTGGTAGTATTGATAAGCTGGTTGACGATATCGGTGGCTATAGGTATGTCGGTAGTCGTCGGCTCATAGCCCGTTACTCCGCCTGAAGTAGTCGTTGTAAGGTCGTAGACCTTTGTCCCTTCTACTGTCCCTAACAGGTCGGTAACATCGAGGGTTATCGTCGTCGAGTCGCAGACTATAGTATCGGCTATGCTTACTGTAAACTGTGGCGTCGGGTTAACATAAACCGTGATTGTTGTATCATTAAGCGCCCCGTTATCACAAATCAATAGATCAGATTTTGGATTTCTGATTATTGGATGGAAAGTGTAGGCAACAAATTGAACCTGATCTGTATTATTTATTAATGTATTTGAGAAATCTACACCTGGCAAATAGTCATATTCACCTTCAGATTGTACTCCAATAATTCCTCCAGTATTTTCAACTGATAATTGATAGCGACTAGTTCCTGTTACTTCACCATTTTCTTTTATAACATCAAAATCAATTGTTGTTGAGTCACATACAATTGTATCTGAGCTAATTAATACGCCGAGGTCTGGTGTAGGATTAACCCAAATATCAATTATAACAGGAATTCCCGCACAGCTATTATTTCCGCTATTATCTATAGTCCATGGTATAATTCTATATCTTACAATCGCAGTATCAATACTATTATTTGTAAGGGTTTGAACTATTGAAGTACCAATAAGTTGCCCGACCGGATCTGAATTGGTTTCTCCAGAAACTTTTGGATTCTCAGTTACAATCCAAGTGAACCTTATACCATTATTAGTTGTGTTTGAACTCTCAACCAGAATACTTGTATCATCTCCGTTACATATAGTATCATTTAACGCAGTTAATGTAACAACAGGCTCAATATATATCCTTTGCAAATGTGTTGTCTCATTCCCGCAATCATCTGTCAATGTCCAGGTTCTTAAAACAACTCCTAAGTTAGAGCAATCCGTAGCGCCTGATAAATCGTCTGAATAAATTGCTTCAAGGCTTGTGTCACAATTATCGCCCTCATCCGTTACATCTCCGGTTGTAATTGGAGTGATGTCATAAGAACAATCCAAATTACGACAGATGACAGTGTCCAGTGGAACAGTGAAAGTAGGACTTATAGTATCTCTCGCAGTAATGATCTGGTCATGCTGGGTCGTGTTCCCACAGTCGTCAGTCAATGTCCATGTACGCGTGATAACCTGTTCGCCTTCACAGCTACCTGCTACTACATTATCAGAGTATGTGGCATCAAGGCTCGTGTCGCAGTTATCTGCTTCATCGGTAACATCGCCGGTCACTCCTACAAAGGCATCATAGTTACAGCTGGCATCTTTGTAGATAGTAACATCTGCAGGAACGGTAAAGGTTGGCGCTGTGTTATCTTCTACAGTGATGATCTGATCATGCTGGGTGGTGTTGCCACAGTCATCGGTCAATGTCCATGTCCTGGTAATAACCTGTTCGCCTTCACAGCTACCTGCTACTACATTGTCAGAGTATGTGGCATCAAGGCTCGTGTCGCAGTTATCTGCTTCATCGGTAACATCGCCGGTCACTCCTACAGAGGCATCATAGTTACAGCTGGCATCTTTGTAGATAGTGATATCTGCAGGGACGGTAAAGGTTGGCGCTGTGTTATCTTCTACAGTGATGATCTGGTCATGCTGGGTCGTGTTGCCACAGTCATCGGTCAATGTCCATGTCCTGGTAATAACCTGTTCGCCTTCACAGCTACCTGCTACTACATTGTCAGAGTATGTGGCATCAAGGCTCGTGTCGCAGTTATCTGCTTCATCGGTGACATCGCCGGTCACTCCTACAGAGGCATCATAGTTACAGCTGCCGTCTTTGTAGATAGTGATATCTGCAGGGACGGTAAAGGTTGGCGCTGTGTTATCTTCTACAGTGATGATCTGGTCATGCTGGGTCGTGTTGCCACAGTCATCGGTCAATGTCCATGTCCTGGTAATAACCTGTTCGCCTTCACAGCTGCCTGCTACTACATTGTCAGAGTATGTGGCATCAAGGCTCGTGTCGCAGTTATCTGCTTCATCGGTAACATCGCCGGTCACTCCTACAGAGGCATCATAGTTACAGCTGCCGTCTTTGTAGATAGTGATATCTGCAGGAACAGTAAAGGTTGGCGCTGTGTTATCTTCTACAGTAATGATCTGGTCATGCTGGGTCGTGTTGCCACAGTCGTCAGTCAATGTCCATGTCCTGGTAATAACCTGTTCGCCTTCACAGCTACCTGCTACTACATTGTCAGAGTATGTGGCATCAAGGCTCGTGTCGCAGTTATCTGCTTCATCGGTAACATCGCCGGTCACTCCTACAGAGGCATCATAGTTACAGCTGCCGTCTTTGTAGATAGTGATATCTGCAGGAACGGTAAAGGTCGGGGGAGTATTGTCTTCTACGGTGATGATCTGGTCATGCTGGGTCGTGTTGCCACAGTCATCGGTCAATGTCCATGTCCTGGTAATAACCTGTTCGCCTTCACAGCTGCCTGCTACTACATTGTCAGAGTATGTGGCATCAAGGCTCGTGTCGCAGTTATCTGCTTCATCGGTAACATCGCCGGTCACTCCTACAGAGGCATCATAGTTACAGCTGCCGTCTTTGTAGATAGTGATATCTGCAGGAACGGTAAAGGTCGGGGGAGTATTGTCTTCTACGGTGATGATCTGGTCATGCTGGGTCGTGTTGCCACAGTCATCGGTCAATGTCCATGTCCTGGTAATAACCTGTTCGCCTTCACAGCTGCCTGCTACTACATTGTCAGAGTATGTGGCATCAAGGCTCGTGTCGCAGTTATCTGCTTCATCGGTAACATCGCCGGTAATAGCCGGGTCAGCATTATAATTACAACTGGCATCTTTATAGATGGTGATATCTGCAGGCACAGTAAAGGTCGGTGGAGTATTATCTTCTACAGTAATGATCTGGTCATGCTGAGTGGTGTTGCCACAGTCGTCAGTCAATGTCCATGTACGCGTGATAACCTGTTCGCCTTCACAGCTACCTGCTACTACATTATCAGAGTATGTGGCATCAAGGCTCGTGTCGCAGTTATCTGCTTCATCGGTGACATCGCCGGTCACTCCTACAGAGGCATCATAGTTACAGCTGCCGTCTTTGTAGATAGTGATATCTGCAGGAACGGTAAAGGTTGGCGCTGTGTTATCTTCTACAGTGATGATCTGGTCATGCTGGGTGGTGTTGCCACAGTCATCGGTCAATGTCCATGTACGCGTGATAACCTGTTCGCCTTCACAACTGCCTGCTACTACATTGTCAGAGTATGTGGCATCAAGGCTCGTGTCGCAGTTATCTGCTTCATCGGTGACATCGCCGGTCACTCCTACAGAGGCATCATAGTTACAACTGCCGTCTTTGTAGATAGTGATATCTGCAGGAACGGTAAAGGTCGGGGGAGTATTGTCTTCTACGGTGATGATCTGGTCATGCTGGGTCGTGTTGCCACAGTCATCGGTCAATGTCCATGTCCTGGTAATAACCTGTTCGCCTTCACAGCTGCCTGCTACTACATTGTCAGAGTATGTGGCATCAAGGCTCGTGTCGCAGTTATCTGCTTCATCGGTAACATCGCCGGTAATAGCCGGGTCAGCATTATAATTACAACTGGCATCTTTATAGATGGTGATATCTGCAGGCACAGTAAAGGTCGGTGGAGTATTATCTTCTACAGTAATGATCTGGTCATGCTGAGTGGTGTTGCCACAGTCGTCAGTCAATGTCCATGTCCTGGTGATAACCTGTTCGCCTTCACAGCTGCCTGCTACTACATTATCAGAGTATGTGGCATCAAGGCTCGTGTCGCAGTTATCTGCTTCATCGGTGACATCGCCGGTCACTCCTACAGAGGCATCATAGTTACAGCTGGCATCTTTGTAGATAGTGATATCTGCAGGGACGGTAAAGGTTGGCGCTGTGTTATCTTCTACAGTAATGATCTGGTCATGCTGGGTCGTGTTGCCACAGTCATCAGTCAATGTCCATGTCCTGGTGATAACCTGTTCGCCTTCACAGCTGCCTGCTACTACATTGTCAGAGTATGTGGCATCAAGGCTCGTGTCGCAGTTATCTGCTTCATCGGTAACATCGCCGGTAATAGCCGGGTCAGCATTATAATTACAACTGGCATCTTTATAGATGGTGATATCTGCAGGCACAGTAAAGGTCGGTGGAGTATTATCTTCTACAGTAATGATCTGGTCATGCTGAGTGGTGTTGCCACAGTCGTCAGTCAATGTCCATGTACGCGTGATAACCTGTTCGCCTTCACAGCTACCTGCTACTACATTATCAGAGTATGTGGCATCAAGGCTCGTGTCGCAGTTATCTGCTTCATCGGTGACATCGCCGGTCACTCCTACAGAGGCATCATAGTTACAGCTGCCGTCTTTGTAGATAGTGATATCTGCAGGAACGGTAAAGGTTGGCGCTATGTTATCTTCTACAGTAATGATCTGGTCATGCTGGGTCGTGTTGCCACAGTCATCGGTCAATGTCCATGTACGCGTGACAACCTGTTCGCCTTCACAGCTACCTGCTACTACATTGTCAGAGTATGTGGCATCAAGGCTCGTGTCGCAGTTATCTGCTTCATCGGTGACATCGCCGGTCACTCCTACAGAGGCATCATAGTTACAGCTGCCGTCTTTGTAGATAGTGATATCTGCAGGAACGGTAAAGGTCGGCGCTGTATTATCTTCTACAGTAATGATCTGGTCATGCTGGGTCGTGTTGCCACAGTCATCAGTCAATGTCCATGTCCTGGTGATAACCTGTTCGCCTTCACAGCTGCCTGCTACTACATTATCAGAGTATGTGGCATCAAGGCTCGTGTCGCAGTTATCTGCTTCATCGGTGACATCGCCGGTCACTCCTACAGAGGCATCATAGTTACAGCTGGCATCTTTGTAGATAGTGATATCTGCAGGAACGGTGAATGTCGGTGGAGTATTATCTTCTACAGTAATGATCTGGTCATGCTGGGTCGTGTTGCCACAGTCATCGGTCAATGTCCATGTCCTGGTAATAACCTGTTCGCCTTCACAGCTACCTGCTACTACATTGTCAGAGTATGTGGCATCAAGGCTCGTGTCGCAGTTATCTGCTTCATCGGTAACATCGCCGGTCACTCCTACAGAGGCATCATAGTTACAGCTGCCGTCTTTGTAGATAGTGATATCTGCAGGAACGGTAAAGGTCGGCGCTGTATTATCTTCTACAGTAATGATCTGGTCATGCTGGGTCGTGTTGCCACAGTCATCAGTCAATGTCCATGTCCTGGTGATAACCTGTTCGCCTTCACAGCTGCCTGCTACTACATTATCAGAGTATGTGGCATCAAGGCTCGTGTCGCAGTTATCTGCTTCATCGGTGACATCGCCGGTCACTCCTACAGAGGCATCATAGTTACAGCTGGCATCTTTGTAGATAGTGATATCTGCAGGAACGGTGAATGTCGGTGGAGTATTATCTTCTACAGTAATGATCTGGTCATGCTGGGTCGTGTTGCCACAGTCATCGGTCAATGTCCATGTCCTGGTAATAACCTGTTCGCCTTCACAGCTACCTGCTACTACATTGTCAGAGTATGTGGCATCAAGGCTCGTGTCGCAGTTATCTGCTTCATCGGTAACATCGCCGGTCACTCCTACAGAGGCATCATAGTTACAGCTGGCATCTTTGTAGATAGTAACATCTGCAGGAACGGTAAAGGTTGGCGCTGTGTTATCTTCTACAGTAATGATCTGGTCATGCTGGGTCGTGTTGCCACAGTCGTCAGTCAATGTCCATGTCCTGGTAATAACCTGTTCGCCTTCACAGCTACCTGCTACTACATTGTCAGAGTATGTGGCATCAAGGCTCGTGTCGCAGTTATCTGCTTCATCGGTGACATCGCCGGTCACTCCTACAGAGGCATCATAGTTACAGCTGCCGTCTTTGTAGATAGTGATGTCTGCAGGCACAGTGAATGTCGGTGGAGTATTATCTTCTACAGTAATGATCTGGTCATGCTGGGTCGTGTTGCCATTTCCATCAGATAAAGACCATGTTCTGGTAATAACCTGTTCGCCTTCACAGGCACCAGCAACTACATTGTCACTATAGGTAGCGTCAAGCCCGGAACTGCAGTTATCACTCTCGTCCGTTACGTCACCTGTTATTGAAGGGTTTGCATTATAATTACATCCTGAATTCTTATAAATAGTAGTATTGGATGGCTGCGTAAAAGTAGGATCCTCATCATCTGTAACTTCAACATCAAAGGAACAAACATTAGTATTTGATGATCCATCGGTTATTGTCCAGGTTACTGTTGTCGTTCCTTTATTAAATGCTACTCCATTAAGTGAAGTACCTATTCCTGTTGTTACTCCTGAAAGGCTGTATTCTATTGATGACACAGAACAATTATCGTCACCTGTTGCATTCCATGATGTTCCCGAATGAGTATATGTACAATCACCTGTGTCAGTAGAAACGTTTTGTGTAGCCGATACAGGACAATTAATTGAAGGATCATCATCATCTGTAACTTCAACATCAAAACTACATGATTCGGTATTTATCCCATCGGTTATTGTCCAGGTAACAGTGGTCGTTCCTTTATTAAATGCTACTCCATTAAGTGAAGTACCTGTTCCTGTTGTTACTCCTGAAAGAGAATAAGTAAGTGAATAAGTACAATTATCAGAACCGGATGCATCCCAGGATGTTCCCGAATGAGTATATGTACAATTGCCATTATTAGTACCAACAGATTGTGTTCCCGACACTGCACAATTAATCACCGGATTTTCCGTATCACCGATAACAACTGTATAAGTAAGTGATGAGCCATTACAACTACCTGATGTCTCTGTTAGCTGGATAGTAAAAGGGCTTCCCTGATCCCATTCAACATCAATACTGTTTCCTGTTGTTGATGAAGGAGTACCTCCGGTTACTGTCCATGAATATGTATGTGATGCTACATCAGGAACACTGTAAGTTACAGGATCCAGGGCACAGCCAGGATCAAAGTCAAATACCGAACATGAGGCTTCTGCACCGACCGAATAAAAGGAAGAAGGCGAATTATAGTTATTATACTGCGAGGCCACCCATTCAGCAGAACGGGCTACAGCAGAAACTCTTACTTCATCGATATCACCCAAGAAATAATTATCAACATAACCTATATTACGTACGGATGTGTTATATGGGACTCTTCCGGCCCATGAACTGGTAGAATATACTTCCGATCCATTAACATAAAGGATATAATCTGTGCCATCATAAGTAGTAACCACATGGTTCCATGTAGTACCATCATTAGTTATTACACTGCCCGAAGAAAGCCATGACCACCACTCGGAACCATCTCCAAATCCCCCATGTATATAATTGTTCAACCTTATCCACAATGAAGGGGCTCTGTCATTACTCCCTACACCAGGTTGATACCCCAGGAATCCATGAAATCCGTCATCAGCCTGGTTTCCAACTCTAATCCAACATGATTCGGTGAAATTAAAGTTAGGAGAAATTCCCTCTCCAACATCAAAATAATCATCAGTGCCGTCAAAATTTATTGCACCGTTAATAAATCCCGCCACCAGATCTCCGCCTGTCATGCTTCCATATGAAGTTCCATCATTGCTTCTCGCAACATCATTCAACTGAGGTGCTGTGCCGGAAGGATCTTCATTCATATGCCATACTGCCTGGTAATACGAATCCCATGCAGACTCAGAAGAAGGATCTGCCGTAACCTGGGGATTACCATATAAAATCCTGATTTCAGTATTTGAGGTAGCCGAAAGAGAAGGAATGGCAACCCATGCAATCAGACTACCCGTAGCCGGGTCATAACTTTCAACCTGATGCCCAAGTAAATTATAATCGGAATCGGTAAAAATAATATCATAACCATTGGCGTTAACAACATGACCACCATTAGCTTCAGTTCTCAGCTCATCCCTGTCAGGTGATGATGTAAAACTTACAAGAAAAGGAAAATTCAATAATGGTTCTGTTCCGGGAACCATTGATTCATCAATGGTTATTATCTTCTGATATGCATAACCTAATACTGCGCCGGGCTCAGGGTTCACAGTTACTGTAACTTCATCATAATCGGTACAATCACCTGTTGTTACAGCAACGGTATAAGTTGTTGTTACATCCGGACTGGCTACAGGATTAGCTATATTTGTTGCACTTAAACCATATGAAGGGCTCCATGAATACCTTCCTCCTCCGGATGCCGAAAGCGTTGTCGAACCTCCTTTGCAGATACTTACATCAGAACCGGCATTAGCAACCGGCATAACGCCAATCCCTATTGTAACATAATCACCGTCTTCAATATTGATACCTGAAACACTATATTGAGTCCCTGATTCCAGGCTCAATTCATACACATCCGCTCCTAAACTGAAATTACCATCCGAATCAACTATCAGATAATGATTGGAACAAGATGCGGGAGGCGCCGGTAATTTATCATAATCAACCAGTATGTCCAGATTACCTACTTCACCTGTTTCATCAGATCTCCACACTCTTGAAACTACTTCAATAGAGTCAGAAGGGGAGCCAGTAGAAGACCAGTTGCTAAGGGATCCGTTCTGATGTCCAAAAAGCAAATACTCACCATTCCCTAAAGAAGTTGCCGAACCGATCTGTAATATATCTGAAGACATCGCTACTGTATGGATATTAGAAGAATTTACCCTTCCAATACCAGATACATCATATTTATGAGTTGATTGATACGAGTAATGGTCGTTAGATATTGAAATTCCATATTTTGCGGCCAGGTAGTTCTCTACAATTATTCTCTGAGCTGAATTAAGTTCCTCATGATAATATATAATTTCTGCAACACTCCCATTCCAATAATCCTTAGGGCCATAGCCAATCCTAACATAATCTGTACCGCTAACAGTCGAAGAGGCTGAACTGGTATTATTATCTGTCGGACTATCTATATTACCATTGATATACATTAATGCATCATTACCACCTGTCCATAACAAGCTTATCAGCTGACTACCGTTTGTTTGCACATAACTGGCCGACTCATATGCATGCCCGTTATTGCTGACACTTGCTTTGATTACATTCGTTCCATCTCCTTCTGAACCATCACTGTCATATCTAAAGGATAATCCCTCATCATTATTATTATCGAAGCTTGAGCTGAAAAACCCTCTGTCAGTTCCTGTTACATCAGATTTAATTACAGCAAAAAAGCTTGTTTCGCTTGTTCCGTTAATATAATTCTCTCCATCAGCGTCTTCAAGATAATCAGAGAAACCATCGAAATCCAGTGAGGGGAATCCGTTTACCAAATTGGTCATGAAGTGGGGCCTGTCGAACCCGGATTGTATAAAATCATTACCATTACCTGAAACGTCACGCCATGTACTTACTGGATCATTATTTGACAAGCCTGTAATGGAATCAGCTCTCAACCATAATAAGTTATTAGAGTTGTTTCCTACTCCTCCGGGACCTGTCTGAGAATAAGCAACCTGAATAGAAATAACGGTGGCAATAACACATAAAAGTATATGCCGCCCGATCACTGACAAGGTATTACTTAAATCAGATTGACTCTTCGATATTCTGTCTAACAGGTTAATCACAAAATAAAATATAATATCATTCGACCCAGTATTCTTTTTTTTTGAGTCGATACTATTACAACCCTATATTTACAACTCATGCAAGTTAACTTGTATGAGCAATTTAACGCCTATAATATGACTAATTAAACCTATTTTAGGTTGCACTAATATATCTCATTTCCAAACTGATTAAAGATAATAGATTTTTATCACCTTACCAGCACTATTTGACAAACAGGGGTATTTTAGAGATGAATGTAAAATACTATATTATCAAAAAAATATCAGCAAATAGTATCACATTCATTCACAGCGAATTAACTGTTAAAGTATCAGCATTGCATCACCGTAAGTACCGAAACGGTATTTTTCCTTTACGGCCGTTTCATATGCTTCAAATACAAGATGATAACCTCCGAATGCAGCTACCATCATAAGCAATGTCGAATATGGCAGATGGAAATTGCTGACCATCATATCAGGTATACTGAATTCATATGGAGGAAAAATAAATTTATTTGTCCAGCCATCAAAGGGTTTGAGGAGTCCTTCTGTCGATACCGAACTTTCAAGTGTACGTACAACTGTTGTACCTACCGCACAAATATTATTGCGTCTTTCCCTTGTTTCATTCACCATTTCTGCCGCTTCTTCCGAAATAACAATCCTTTCCGAGTCCATCTTATGTTTTGTAAGGTCCTCTACATCAACACTTCTGAAATTACCAAGCCCTACATGCAATGTGATCTCACCAAAATTCACTCCCAGTATTTCAAATCTCTTCAGCAACTCCCTGCTGAAATGAAGTCCTGCCGTAGGAGCAGCCACAGCTCCTTCATGTTTTGCAAATATTGTCTGATACCGTTCATTGTCCTCCGGCTCAACAGGGCGCTCAATAAACTTTGGGAGCGGTGTTTCTCCAAGGCTGTACAGGGTGTTTTTAAATTCCTCATAAGAACCGTCATATAAAAAACGCAATGTCCTCCCCCTGGAGGTTGTATTATCAATTACCTCAGCGACAAGAACATCATCTTCGCCGAAATACAGTTTATTACCTATCCTTATCTTCCGTGCCGGGTCTACCAGTACGTCCCACAATCTCTGTTCCCTGTTGAGCTCCCGCAAAAGAAATACTTCTATCTCTGCGCCGGTTTTTTCCTTGTTCCCGAATAGTCGTGCCGGAAACACTTTTGTATTATTAAAAACCAGCAGGTCATTCTCACTAAAATACTCTATTATTTCCTTAAATATTCTGTGCTCAATCTTTCCTGTTTTTCTGTCAACAACCATAAGCCTTGACTCATCCCTGTTTCTGGCAGGGTACAAAGCAATTAACTCCTGAGGTAATTTGTACTTAAACTGTGATAACTTCATTATTTGTGTTTTTCAAAATATCCAACCTTATACGTATCAATCTGTCTTTTGTTTCATGTTATCCGGGTTTTTTAAAAAAGATGAATAATTCAGTTAATCTGTCCTACTATTAACTCAAATTCATCTATCTCAAAAGCATCGGATAATAAATAATCTCCAATAGCAGTTCTCTTTAAGTCTGCAAGGCAGGCACCGCTATCCAGAGATTCACCAAGATCCCTTGCAAAAGATCTTATATATGTCCCTTTACTGCATAATATTCTTATCTCGGCCATAGGTGGCTCAAAATCGAGAAGTTCCAGCTCATAAAAATGCACCTTCCGCCCTTCCATTTCTATTTCAATTCCTTTTCGTGCATAATCATAAGCCCGTTTCCCTTTAATATTTTTTGCTGAAAAAACAGGAGGTATCTGATTATACTCCCCCAGAAAACCTTCAAGCGATGTTTCTATCAACTCTTTTGTTATATGTTCTGTCCGGTAATTCCCATCTGTTTCGGTTTCCATGTCGAAAGAAGGTGTTGTTTTTCCCAGATAAAACCTTGCATAATACTCTTTATTACTATTCTGCAGCTCATTTATCCTTTTGGTATACTTACCTGTACATAATATCATCAAACCACTTGCCAGGGGGTCGAGAGTACCTGCATGTCCTACCTTAAATTTTTTATATCCGTATCCGTATTTATTAATTATTATATTCTTTACTTTTTTTACAAGATCAAAAGAAGTCCAGTACACAGGCTTATTGAAAAGCAATATCTTTCCCTCTAAAAAATCCGTATCCCTGTCTATATGCATCTTCTACCCCAGTACTATAGTAATTATACCTATTACTGCACAGTAAATCCCGAACCAGTAAAGGCGTCCTCTTTTAACGAGACTGATCATCCACCGGCAGGCAATATAACCTGTAATAAAAGCAGCAATAAATCCTGCAATCAGTGAGACTGTGCCTACCGACTCATTACCTGAAAAATCACCCTGAAACAACTTAAGCAGGTTAGCTCCTATTACCGGCAACAGAACCATCAGAAATGAAAATCTTGCCAGTTCTTCTTTCCGGTTTCCCAGGATCAGGCCTGTCGATATTGTTGCGCCGGAACGGGATATTCCCGGAAGTACAGCAAAAGCCTGGGCAATGCCTATCAAAAAAGCATCTGCAAAACCTATTTCTCTCCTTCTGTCCTTCACAATGCCCGAAAAAATCAAAAGCAAGGCTGTAACCAGTAACATAGCGCCTACAAATACAATATTACCATCAAATACAGCCTCAATCTTATCTTCAAAAAAGATACCTGCTATTCCTACGGGAACCAATGAGATAAAAATCTTCAGTATATACACGGTCTCTGTATTGTATCTGAATTTCAGTGCGCCTTTTACCAGTGAAACTATATCCCGCCAGAATACTACTATTGTACTTAATACAGTTGCCCCATGCACAGCGACTGAGTAGCTGAAGCTTGATTCTGCATCTATCCCAAACAAAAACTTACCTATCTCAAGATGACCACTTGAGCTAACCGGTAAAAACTCTGTTAACCCCTGGATTATTCCCAGGATTATTGACTCTAAAAGATCCATCCAAATAGCTGGTAAATGATTATTCCTTATCCGACGGCTTTTTCATAATAGCCCATATTTCAAAAACAAATCCTGCCAGAGCTACAATTGGCGCAAGTGTTATCCTCCTGAAACTGAATATTGCTTCTGAAAACTCGTTAGGATCTTTGCTTTTCCCCCCGAGCATAAGCAAAAAACCGATAATAATTATACCGAAGCCTATTGCCATTAATTTATAATTCTGCTTTCCAAGGGCAAAACCGGATTCTTCCTTTTTTGTGTTTTTTGCAACCATCTTAATAATATAGTTTATCTTCAGAAATTCCCATATATTTTGTGACCGAGAAGAATGTTGATATATAATTTATCAGTATTCCAATAATAGTGATCCCTCCGAAAAGGCACAACAATAAGCCCATATCCTGAAGTGTGAATAACAAGTAAAACTCACGTTCAACAAAATATAATATTGCCATCAATAATATAATCGAGAACAGAGCAGCAATTATTCCATGTCCCACACTACGAACTAAGAAAGGTCTTCTTATAAAGGACCTTGTCGCCCCCACGAGTTGCATGGTTCTTATTATAAATCGTTTTGAATAAACTGAGAGTCTTATGGTATTATTAATTATTGTAAGTGAAATAAATAGGAGTAAGCCGCTGAATACAAGTAAAAAAGCGCTTAATTTTTTTACGTTTTCATTAATCAGGTGAAGGAATGATTCCTGAAAATATACTTCTTTGACAAGATCATAGTCCATCAGGTATCTTTCTATAACAAGTACGCTGTCCGGGTGGGTATATTCGGCTTCAAGATATACATCAATAGAGGGTAATAACGGATTATAACCCATAAATGTCAGGAAATCTTCTCCCAGTTCCTCGCGTAAATTTTCGGCGGCCTTCTCTTTGGAAATATACTCGGTGCTTTTTACAAAATGTTTAGCATCAAGGTCTTTTTGCAGCATCCTTATATCCGCCTCTTTGGAATCTTCATCAAGCATAACGGAGAAACTAAGGCTCTCTCTGAAATAATCAGATAATTCACGGGCATTTATCAACACAAAGCCAAGTAAGCCAAGCAAAAATAAAACAAGAGAAATGCTTACTATCTGAGTAAGATAAGAACTCCTTAACCTTCCTTTGGATATACCTCCCTGATACTTAGCCACACTTAATTGTTTGAGTGCAAAAATACAATTATTATTTTACTGACAGAACAAGTGTCGGCTAAAACCGGTAAACGGCTAAGGTCAAAAATATACAGCGACAAAAATCCGTACAGAAAACTTCTAATCCAGAACCGTTATCCATCCGAACTTATCCGGTTCATCACCGTTCTGTATTTCTGTCAGTCTCTTATAAAGACTCAACTGAACAGGTCCGGGATTTCCATCCTTACAATATTCATATACCTTATTATTTTCCGGGTCAAAAATTTTTGCTATCGGGCTTATGACAGCGGCTGTACCACATGCACCTACTTCATCAAACTCAGAAAGTTCGTCATACGGAACCTGTCTTCTTTCAACTTTCATCCCCATATCTTCAGCCAGTTCCATGAGGCTCTTATTTGTAATTGAAGGCAGTATTGAGCTTGATTTAGGTGTAATATATGTATTATTCTTAATAGCTAAGAAGTTAGCCGGACCGCATTCATCAATATATTTCTTTTCTTTCGCGTCAAGGAATATCACGTTTGCATAGTCTTTATCCTTTGCTTTTATAATAGCCCTCAGACTTGCCGCATAATTACCACCAACCTTGTATTCACCCGTACCAAGAGGAGCAGCTCTGTCAACGTCACGGCATATCATCATATTAACAGGTTTAACGCCACCTTTGAAATATGGGCCTACAGGAGTAACAAATACCAGAAACATATATTCTGAAGAAGGTTTAACACCAACCTCCGCCCCGCTCCCGAACAACAGCGGACGGATATAGAGTGATGCTCCCGAGCCGTAAGGAGGAACAAATCTTTCATTCATTCTGACAGCTTTAAAAACCACATCCCTGAATAACTCTTCAGGGACTTCAGCCATTACTATTCCCCTGGCTGAATTTATCATCCTCTTTGCATTTTCCTCCCATCTGAACAGCCTTATCTTATTGTCCTTACCCCGGTATGCCTTCATCCCCTCAAAAGCCTCCTGCCCGTAATGCAGGGCTGTTGCAGCAATATGAATGTTAATATACTCTGACTCCGATACTTCGGGTTCTCCCCATTTACCATCCTTATAATATGCACGAACATTATAATCTGTCTTCATGTATCCGAATGACAGATCTTTCCAGTTTATATTTTCCATAGACCATACTTTTTTAATTAAAAACCCAAATTTACCTTTTTAAAAGGGGAGTACAAATATTATTTAATATGTTTATTAAAGCTATCAAGGTTTTCTGCCTGCCCCGTACCTGAATAAGTTTTCAGAAATCTGGCTGTCTCAGTAAAGAACTCAAATTCCCTGATCATTTCATATTCTTCAATATACCATTTGTCTTTGTTTAAGGGCCCGACAAACTCGTTTTCCTCTTCATATCTCAAGGCAGTAACCTGAGGATAATCTACGTGTCCGCGGTAATCATTAATTGCATCCGAGAGTACCCGGACTTCTTTGTCCCCTGTATTTTTATCATAGATATTCCTTATTATAAGTTCTGCAGCACTGATATATTTTTCATCAAATCCGTAATCGGGTGCCATTTCCTTAAGCTTTCTTACCGAAGGTTCGACAGGCTCCTTATAATTATCTATCATACCTGATTTTATAAATAAAGCTGCAAGCCTTAAAGCAAGGATATTTTCAGGATCTGCCTTTTCTGCTGTGGCAAGCAATTCTGCCTGCGTGCATATATTTTTCAGGAACCTTGTTGTATGAAATACGAATTTGTCAGGGGCATTTTCTTCATACCATTCAAAAAAGTAATCTTCAAGATCCTGTATTTTCAATGCCAGTAATTTATGTATAAAAGTTTTGTTTGGTTCTGCCTTACCTTCTTTTCTTAACTCGGGCCTTATTCCTTTCACAAAATACATATCAAGATCCCCTTTGTACTTAACAGGCATCTTACCCCTGTATTCGCATATAAAAAAATCTTTTACATATTCGTAGGTAATCCCCGAAATATTTATTTTACCCGGTATTCCCGATGATTCCATTCTGCTTGCAGTATTGACAGTATCTCCCCATATATCATAAGATAGTTTCTTATGCCCTACAACCCCGGCTATAACTGTCCCGGTGTGTATCCCTATCCTTATATCCCAGAACTTAATACCTCTGGCGACCTGCTCTTTCTTTAAATGAGTCATATATTCCTGCATTTCAAGTGCAGCAAGCACTACCTCCATCGGATTAGTCCTGTTCCTGCGTGGTATTCCTCCGGCACACATATAGGCATCACCTATGGTCTTTATTTTTTCAATATTATATTTCTCAACAACAGAGTCAAAATGAAAAAAGAATCTGTCCAGTTCATCAATGAGTACTTCAGGATTTATTTCTTCGGCAATACGTGTAAATCCCTGAATATCTGAAAACAGAACCGTTACGAAATTATATTTTTGTTTCGTTGCCTTACCCTTTGACATTATCTCATCAGCAGTATCTTTGGGGAGAAGGTTTGCCAGAAGAGTTTCTGTTTTTTGCTTTTCATTCATCAGTTCCTCCGTTCTTTCCTGAATAACCGATTCAAGTTTTGCCTGTTTCATCTTATGTCTGTGAACCTGTAGTCTGAATAAAAGCACTAAAACAATAAGCAGAATTCCCGAATACGCGATGTATGCAAAAGTTGTCAGGTAAAAAGGAGGCTCAACGATAAAATTTCCGGCATGGAATTCACCGGTAATCAGTCCTCTCTTCCCTGTTCTTACATAAAAGTTATATTCGCCCGGCCTGAGATTGGTATATTCTTTTACAGACTGCCTGAACCATGGCGTCCACTCAGCATCGTTGCCTTCGAGATAATAAGAAAGCATTGCTTCACTATCATTGCATTTAAATACAAACAACAGGTTATTATTCTTATTACCCAATGTGTAAAGGCGGTCTGCCTCATAATCCCTGTTTCTGTCAAACAGAACAGAGTCATAATTAAGAACAATCCTTTCGAGGCATAATTCCGGATCCTGTCCGAAGAGTATTACGGACTGCAACAGACCTGCCAAAATGAATAATAATGATGAAATAAGCCTGAACAATGGAGAAAATTTAAAAAAGTATTAAAATAAATTCATCACTTTATCAAATGTAACATATATATATTTACTCCAAAAGCATTTACCTTTTTTAATTATTTTTACACAAATACCACTTTAAAAATGGAAATAATAATTGCATCTAATAATAAACATAAAATCAGAGAGATAAGACAGGTGTTGGATAATAGTATAAAGCTTATATCTTTAAGCGAATCGGGGATCACAGATGATATTCCTGAAAATGAAGGCACCATTGAAGGGAATGCCCTGGAAAAAGCCAGGTATGTTCATCAAATGACCGGTTCAAATGTATTTGCCGATGATACAGGGCTTGAGGTTGAAGCACTTTCAGGAGCACCCGGTGTTCACTCTGCCAGATATGCAGGCGAAAGCAAGGATCCCGTTAAAAATATTGAAAAATTACTATATGAGTTGAAAGGGTGCGGGAACAGAAAAGCCAGGTTCAGAACCGTAATAGCGCTTATCTGTGAAACCGGGGAATTTACTTTCGAAGGAATTATCAGCGGTCACATTACAGAAGAAATAAGGGGCAACAAAGGGTTTGGATATGATCCTGTTTTTATTCCCGAGAACCAAATAAAGACATTTGCAGAGATGACGGCCGACGAAAAAAATAAGATATCTCACAGATCCGTAGCCATTAAAAAGCTGGATTCATTTTTAAGAGAAACATATGGACAATAACTACGGTGACCGATAGTTTATTTATTAATGAATCGTTATAGTTCAATATTACTCGCTTGCTCCCTGTCAATCATTGTACATGCTCAGGGACCAATAGGCTCATGGTCGGATCATCTGCCATATCATTCGGTTAATTTTGTTACTGCCGGCAAAAATGAAATTTACGGATCAACGGATTATGCAATAACAATTTTTAATAAGGAATACAACGAAGTACGTAAATTATCAAAAGCAAACGGCCTTTCTGATTGCGGAATAAACACAATTGAGTATTCCCCGGACAGAGAAGTTCTTATCATAGCCTATTCTTCAGGTAATATCGACCTTTATAAAAATGGTAGTGTCGCCAATCTGCCGGATATTCTGAATACCTACGTATCGGGAGAAAAAACAATATACCGTATCAAAACCAGTGGGGAATATGCATACCTTGCAAGTAATCTTGGTATAATAATAATAAATATTGACAGAAAGGAAATCAAAGACACCTGGAGACCCTCTCCTGACGGAACACAAAACAATGTTTATGATTTATGCATTTTTAATGATACGATTTTCGCTGCAACTGAAAAGGGCTTGTTTGCCGGGTCATTGCATAACCAGGGTCTGTCATATTTCAGCAACTGGGATCTGATACCAGGAACATTAAACAGTAAATATAACTGCCTTTCGTCATTATCTTCCGGTTTATTTGTTAACAAAAGCCCTGCCGATACACAAAATGATTCGGTCTTTATTTATATGAACGGACAACTGAATTATATAGAGGGCCTGCCCGCAGGGAAAAACCATACTATCGAAGCAGGAGATGAACATATATATATATCATCAGGTAACCATATTGCAGTACTGAATTCTTCAGGACAGGTGCTGAACCTGGTTTCCGAATACGGAAATGAACAGATTGATGCCCGTAATACAATAATTGACGGGAATGATCTCTTTATTGCAGACAGAAGCCAAGGGATAGTACATCTGGTAAATGGTAATATTTACAGTAACTATATGCCGGAGGGTCCCTATTTTAGTAATTGCTACAATATAAAAGCTGAAGACGGGGAGGTATGGGTAGCAGGCGGTACCGTTACTGTTCCCTGGAACAATACATGGACTACTTTTATGTTTTTTAATTTTTCCGGTCGTCAGTGGTGGTCGGCACTCAGATATGATTCCTGGGATGTAATGAGAATAGAGCCCGTACCGGGCGAGCCGGGCCATATATTTGTTTCAACATGGGGGTCAGGTGTTTACGAATATAAAAACAGGGAGTTAGTCAATCACTGGGCAGAGAATGAGCTTGAGAGCATAATACCGGGCAGGCCTTATGTCAGGATCTGTGGTCTGGCTATGGATGAAGATAATAACCTCTGGATAACGCAAACAGGCTTACAAAATAATATCAAGGTTCTTACTTCTGACAAAGACTGGATATCTTTACCGTACTATATTGATGCTCCGACAATCGGTGATATACTTATATCCGGTACAAATAAGAAATGGATAATCCTGCCGAGAGGCTACGGGCTTTATGTTCTGGACGACAATAATACGCCTGATTACTTTGAAGACGACAGGAATAAAAAACTCATTGTTAAGGACCAGGACGGGAAGTTACTTTCAAACATTTATTCAATAGCAGAAGATCTTGAAGGGAATATATGGATAGGTACCGATCAGGGTCCGGCAGTATTCTATAATCCTGACAAAGTGTTTGACGAAAATATTACTGCCAGCAGAATAAAAGTACCACGTGATGACGGAACCGGTCTGGCTGATTATCTTCTCGGAACCGAAACAATACTGAGTATAGCAATAGACGGATCTAACAGGAAATGGATGGGAACAAACAGCTCCGGGGCATTCCTTATATCAGATAACGGAAATGAACTGGTCAAAAACTATAATTCAACAAACAGTCCGTTATTATCCGATCAGGTTATTTCCATTGCAGCCGACGGAACGACAGGTGAAGTATGGTTTGGCACCAACAAAGGAATAGTGACAGTACGTGAAACAGGAACAAAGGGCAGCTCAGAGATGCAAAACGTATATGCTTATCCAAACCCTGCAAGAAACGACTTTACAGGTAATATCACCATAACCGGTTTATCAAGGAATGCCAGTGTAAAAATAACAGATATATCAGGCAATCTGGTTTATGAGTCAAAATCTACCGGAGGAGATCTAAGCTGGGACATGAGAACCTATAACGGACAAAAAGTGGCAACCGGTGTATACCTGATTTTCTGTACTAATGAGGACGGATCAGTCAGTGCTGTAACAAAAGTGCTTATTGTCAGGTAATAAGACTCTGTATTCTTTCTATCTGCTTCTGTTTGTTCACTTCCCTGAGGCTTCTTGCAGTATTTGTGAAATACTGGTGATTCGAAATAAATTTGACCTGTAATTTGTTCCAGTCATTCAGGCTGCCGATCTTATCCTGTGCCTTTAGTTCATCATAGAGTGTGTTTGAGACAGGTATAAAATCACTTCTCCCCAGGTAATCAAGATCAGCATCACAAATTATTTCCTGCAGCAGGCTATTCGGTTGCGGAGGCAGCTTTGTTGCCATAATTATTTCGCAAATCGCATCTATCTGTTCCTCTGTATAATTATACTGTGGTAACATTTCCCTTGCAAGTAGCGTACCATGATATTCATGATTGTCATACTCTATCGTATGTCCGGCATCATGAAAAAGCCCAGCGGTTTTCAGTAGTAATATCTCCTCGTCTGTACATCCTTCAGCCCATCCCATAAGTTCGACTTCGGTAACAACATCAACAGTATGCTTTACATTATGATAATACAGGTGATCGGGTAATTCCTTTTCAAGTTTATCAAGGATTATCTCCTGAATATCCGTAAACTGTATAAGACCAAACTTTATTCTGAAAGCTTCATTCGGAGTTACGCCATCTCCATTAACAGAAAACTGTGGTTTAAGGCCTGTAACTTCATAAACGTCAAGATCCCCCTTGTATTTAACAGGAAGTTTCCCGAAGTATTCACAATGGAAAAACTCCTTTACCAGTTCATATGTCATAACAGAGATCAATACTTTACCCCGGTCCGAAACACCTTCAACCCTGCTTGCCGTATTAACCGTATCTCCCTTAATATCATATGAAACTTTCTTTTTCCCCGTAATATTTGCTGTAACCGGACCTGTATGTATACCGATTTTAAGATCCCATATCTGTTCTCCGTCCCTTCTGTTCTTCTTTTCATAATCACGCATAAACCTTTGCATTTCAAGGGCTGCCATTACTACGTCAATCGGGTTTGTAATGTTTTTTTCAGGAATACCTCCTCCGCACATGTAGGTATCCCCTATAGTTTTTATTTTCTTGATCTTATATTTGTCAACAATACTGTCAAAATTAAAAAGTATCTCATCAAGTTCATCTATCAATTCAGACGAATCACTGTCAGTCATAACCTTTGTAAAGCCATGTATGTCGGCAAAAAGAACAGTTACCATCTTAAACTTCAGTGATCGCTGGTCGGCCAGGGTAGAACCTGCTTTCTTCAGATCGTCAGGAGAAATCTGCTCAAGCATAGCTTTTTGCTTTTCAACCTGATTACCAAGCTTTTCATTTTCCCTGATAAGCTTTTTTATTCTTTCCTCAAGATCCTGGTTCTGCTTCGCCAGTTTTGCAATTCTTTTTACCAGATTTTCCGTTGACTCATTACTCATAGCTCTCAAACTTGAATTTTAAATATACAAAATTTAAATTTTCTCTTAATATTATTGACATACTCATATTTCGTATTTTTGAAAAAACACAGCTTTAACATGCTCGAAAAAACGGAAGGCATAGTACTTCATACAATAAAGCATTCAGACTCAGGCATTATATCCATTGTTTTTACAAAAAAATATGGCAGGCTGAGTTTTATGGTTAAAGGCCTTTCAAACAAAAAAGGGAATAACAGAAGAGCATATTTCCAGCCACTTCAACCTCTCAGTATTGAATTCTATTACAGAGAAAAGAAAGATATACATATCATTAGAGAATCTTCTCCCTTATTTACATATACAAGCCTCCATAATGATATAAAAAGGAATAGTATTATAATGTTTCTCGGGGAAGTACTTTATAAAGCACTCAGGCCATCAGGTCCTGATGAGCAATTGTATAATTACATTCTGGAAATGATCCGCTACCTTGATAAAGAAAAATCGCTTACGCCAAATTTTCACATCGGTTTTATAATAGGGCTTACCAGATACCTTGGCATATCGCCTTCAAATAATTATGCCAAAGACTCAGGTTTTTTTGACATGCAGGATGGAACCTACACATCCTCGCCACCACTACACGGATACTATATGAGCAGCCAATTCTCCAGTCTCCTTAATTTATTTCTCAGCTCAAGTCTTGATGAATGCGACAAAATTTCATTATCCGGTCAGGTAAGAAGTGAATTTCTAAACAATATGCTATTGTTTTATTCATTACATATACCGGAATTTAAAAATATCAGCTCACTAAGGATTTATTCTGAGATTTTCAGGAGCACAGACAAATAATTAACACCTATATTTTCCTATATTAGTAATTCAAAAATACAAATAAATGGCGCTTATACCATCAATAATAAACTGGCTGAATACCAAAAGAATGATATCCATTGACGTGTTTAAAACATACCCTTACGAGGTACAGTTGGAAACATTTGTCAACCTGATAAACAATGCTGCTGAAACCAAATGGGGTGAGCAATATGGCTACAGGAAGATCGAATCAATTAAACAATATCAGGAATCCGTTCCGGTCGGCACATATGAAGATCTCGAACCATATGTTGAAAGATTAAGAAAAGGAGAAAAAAACCTTCTGTGGCCGGGAGATGTCAAATGGTTTGCAAAATCATCAGGAACAACCGGTTCAAAGAGCAAATTCATACCTGTAACACGCGAAGCACTTGAAGAATGTCATTTCAGAGGTGGAAAAGATATTATGGCGATCTATTCAAAGATCAATCCTGAAACCAAGATCTTTTCGGGCAGAGGATTAACTCTTGGCGGAAGTCATAAGATCAATAATTTCAGCAATGACTCTCTTTACGGAGACCTATCTGCCATATTAATCGAAAACCTTCCTTTATGGGCTGAACTAATGAAATCCCCAAAGGCAAAAATAGCGCTGATAGAGGATTTCGAGGAAAAAATGGAAAAGATCACCAGGCGTACAATAAACCAGAATATAAGATATCTGGCCGGGGTACCATCATGGTTCCTGGTATTGATCAAATATATACTTGAATATACCGGCTCAGAACACCTTCTTAAAGTATGGCCCGACCTGGAGCTTTTTTGTCATGGAGGTATCAGTTTCAAGCCATACCGGGAGCAGTATAAAAAGATAATCCCTTCAGATAAAATGAATTATCTTGAATCATATAATGCCTCCGAAGGCTATTTCGGGATACAGGATGACCTGAGTACAGACGATATGTTGTTAATGCTTGATTACGGGATCTTCTACGAATTTGTAAAAATTGAAGATATTAATTCAGATCATCCTGAAGCCCTGACTGTTGCCGATGTTGAAAAAGGAGTAAACTATGCTATGGTTATATCTACAAACGGAGGGTTGTGGAGATATATGATAGGGGATACAATTATGTTTACCGGTCTTTTCCCCCATAAATTCAAAATAACAGGTCGTACAAAGCACTTTATTAATGCCTTCGGAGAAGAGGTAATTATTGAGAATGCCGAAAAAGCCCTGGAGATCGCATCATCCAAGACCGGCGCTCTTATAACCGATTATACAGCAGGGCCATATTTTATGAGTACGACTGATAAAGGCCGCCATGAATGGATTATAGAATTTGAGAAAAGGCCTGACGACCTTGAACACTTCGTTGATCTGCTGGATAATTCGCTGAAATCCCTTAATTCTGATTACGAAGCAAAGAGATACAAAGATATGACCCTTACAAAACCTACCGTAATTGTAGCTCCCGGAGGAACTTTCTACAAATGGCTGGAAATGAAAAATAAACTTGGAGGGCAAAATAAAGTGCCACGGCTTTCAAACGACAGAAAATACCTGGATGAATTACTTGAATATATTTAAAGAGAACTTATTTATTTTATTAATTTTATATATTCATTTTATATTTTACAAATATGCATATCGCTATAGCAGGCAATATCGGTTCGGGAAAAACCACCCTGGCCGGATTACTATCGAAACATTATGGATGGGAGGCTCATTATGAAGATGTTGACGATAATCCTTACCTCAACGACTTTTATGATGATATGCAGCGTTGGTCATTTAATCTGCAGGTGTATTTCTTAAATTCACGGTTTAGCCAGATTATTGAGATCAGGAATATGGACAAGACTGTTATCCAGGACAGAACCATATACGAAGATGCTTATATTTTTGCTCCAAACCTTCACTCAATGGGTTTGATGTCGACCCGCGACTTTGAGAATTATTTCACATTATTCAGCCTGATGAGCTCCCTGATTGAACCACCCGACCTCTTATTGTATCTGAGAGCCTCGGTGCCAACCCTGGTCAACCAGATCCAGAGGAGGGGAAGGGAGTACGAAAACTCCATAAGAATTGACTACCTTAAGAGACTTAATGAAAGATACGAAGCATGGATCGAATCGTATAAATTAGGCAAACTGCTTATTATAGAAGCAGATGCTTATGATTTTCCTGATAATACCGATCATCTGCGCCAGATAATTGATAAAATAGATGCCGAGCTGCATGGCTTGTTTTAAATAGTACTGTTAAACTAAACTTAAACAAAATGAATCCTCCTGGAAGAAAAACAATTCTGCCACTGATGCTTATTATTCTTTTTGCCAATGCATCACAGGCCCAACCTTTTACGGATCCTGTACCCGTCGACCCTGAAATAAAAACGGGGAAACTGGATAACGGGATGACTTATTACATAAGGCATAACTCCGAACCGGAAAACAGAGCGAGCTTTTATTTTATTCAGAATGTAGGGGCTCTCCTTGAAAACGATGATCAGAACGGACTGGCTCACTTTCTGGAGCACATGGCATTCAACGGGACAAAACACTTCCCTGATAAAGAAAATGGTATTATAAGCAGACTGGAAAAACACGGTGTTGCCTTCGGTTATAATATAAATGCATATACATCCTTTAATGAAACGGTATATAACCTTAGTGATGTTCCCGTCGATCATCCGGGCCTGACCGATACCTGTCTCCTTGTTCTGAATGACTGGTCAGATTACCTGCTGCTTACCGAAGAAGAAATAGATGCGGAAAGAGGGGTCATTGCCGAAGAATGGCGTACCAGGAGAACGGCCCAGTTCAGGATGACCTGGGAGTTCCTGCCTGTTCTGCTCAAGGGATCAAAATATGCCGAAAGGGATATAATCGGTGACCTGGATATAATACGGAATTTTGAATATAAAACACTCCGGGACTTTTACCATAACTGGTACAGAACCGATCTGCAGGCTATTGCTGTAGTTGGCGATTTTGACCCTGATAAGATGGAAAAGAAAGTAATTGATATATTTTCAAAAATACCTCCGGTAAGAAAAGCAGAGCCAAGGCCTTTCTTCGAAGTTCCCGGGCATGATGATATGCGTTATCTGCTTGTTACAGACAAGGAGGCAATGCAGCATTCTGCCGACCTGTATATTAAGCTACCTTCGGTCAATCCTACAAATAAAAACATGAGCTACCTGAGGGAAAAGTATATACGAACACTTTTTAACTCTATGGTAAGAGACAGGATAAATGAAATACTCCAAAAAGGAATTCCTCCGTTTATAACAGGATCAATAAGCTATAGTAACCTGATCCGGGGTTATGACGCTCTTAGTATAGGCGCCAGCTATAAGGAAGGAGAAGGGGAAAAAGCATTCCGGGCCATTTATACGGAAGCCGAGAGAATAAAAAGATACGGATTTACAGCAGGGGAACTACAGAGAGCCAAATCTGAAATGCTTTCCGAATGGGAAAACTATTTTAAGCAAAGGGATAAGATCAGTAATGATGAATGGGCTGGTAACATTCAGCAAAATTTCCTGATTAATGAGCCCCTTCCATCGGTCGAATTCGAGTATGAAAAAGTAAGGGAGATAGTTCCCTCAATAAGCCTTGAAGAAGTATCCTCCAAGGGAAAGGAATGGATGATCGATAAAAACAGGGTATTATATGTCCAGGGGCCTGAAGGTGAAGGCATCGAATACCTTACTAAAGAACAGGCTACAGCAGTTATGGAGTCGGTACATAATGAAGATATCGAACCATATACCGAATCAGAATCTTCAGAATCTCTTATAGATTATATGCTTCCCGGAAGTAAAATAGCCAAAACAAGGAACCTTAACGATTTCGGAGCTGTTGAATGGACGCTCGGAAACGGCGCAAAAGTTATTTACAAAAAAGCAGATTACGAGAAAGACAATGTTTCAGTCGATGCCTTCTCGTTGGGAGGATCATCAACGATCGACAACGAATATATCCCTGAAGCATCCTTACTGTCGACACTGGCTCTGTCTTACGGAGCAGGCGACTATGATAATATAAGCCTTCAGAAAATGCTGTCGGGGAAAAAAGTATCTCTGAGCGTAAGCCTGGGTGAAATAGTTGAAAATATAAGCGGATCGGCTGCTCCAAAAGATTTTGAGACTATGTTACAACTCCTTTACCTGCGATTTGAAAAACCCAGATTTGACATAGAAGCTCATAATGCATTAACATCAAGGCTCAGGGCTATGCTTCAGACAATGAATAATAATCCGCAAAAAGTAATGCAGGATTCACTTAGTCTGATCATGTCCGATTATAATCCCAGGACCAGGATACTGAATGAAGAATTTATAGATGATATTGAATTCAAAAAAGTAGAAGAAATATATAAACAAAGGTTCAGAGATGCAGATGATTTTACATTCTTTATTGTAGGCAATATTGAAGAAGAAACAGCTAAAAACATGGCTGTGAAATATATAGGGTCTCTTACAAGCTATCCTGATTCGGAAAAATGGATAGACAGAGGAGTAAGACCCCCTGAAGGCAAAACCGAAAAAGTGATCGAAATGCCTATGACAGTCCCGAAGGCAACAGTGGTAATAAGCTATTCTGATGAATTACCATATAATCCTGGGAACAGACTGGCAGCAAGAGTTATTAACGGAATACTCGATATCATATATACCGAAACAATACGCGAAGAAGAAGGAGGAACCTATGGGGTATCAACCTCGGTATCTCTTCAGCAATTCCCCGTGCAGATGGCAAATTCTATATTCTCATTTGATTGTGACCCGGAAAGGGCAAAAGACCTTAAGGCAATAATTTACAATGAAATATACCGTCTTATGAACGAAGGTCCGACTGAAGAGCACCTGGAAAAAGCTGTAAGCAACATACTTAAGAACAGGCAGGAATCCAGACAACATAATTCATACTGGTCATCTGCTTTGTATACATATTACCTGAGCGGCATAAACTATGATGATCCTTCTAACTACGAAGATATTCTCAAAGGTTTCTCATCTGAAGATATCAGGGCTGCAGCAAATGCCTTCTTTAAAGATGCAGATGTAATTGATATAATCTTCAAACCGGAAGAAGAAAAATAGAAAAAAGGAATTAGAGAATAGGCAGAAGGCAGAAGGAAAAAGTCGGCAGTCTTCAACCCACAATCTACAATGTTAATTAGTGTATTAGTTAATTTGTTGATTTGTAGAAATAGAAGTAACAAATAGTTCACAATCCTCCATCGGCAATATTAATTTTTAATTGATTAGTTGACATAACTGAAAAACTGCAGAACTGCTTAAGTGTTCACTATCCAACCTAATATACCAATATACTAATACACCAATTAACTGGAGACTGCGGACTGGAGACTGTGGACTGGAGACTGCGGACTGGAGACTGCGGACTGGAGACTGGAGACTGCGGACTGTGGACTGGAGACTGCGGACTGGAGACTGCGGACTGGAGACTGCGGACTGGAGACTGCGGACTGGAGACTGCGGACTGGAGACTGGAGACTACTTTACGGCTGGACTGAAAGACTAAAGACTGAACATTTTATTCCGGGCCTCCTGTTATTTCTTTGAGCCTGTTGAAGAAAGATCTTTTTCTTTCTGAATTTATTCCCCAGTCAACAGGCATGCTCCCGAAACCTTCCTCAAATCCTTCTCCCTTGCGGCGATAATCAAAATATCCCCATGAGGCATATGATTCTATTGCTGCTATAAGATTATAATCCTCGCTGTCAAATCCGTAGTTATCGTCTTTATTGAAAACAACAGGCTGTGCATTATATTCCGGCATTACCTTAACGCGTCTGGCCATCTCCCTTATCCGGTCAGGATCATCAATACCGTCGGCATGAAGAAAAATAACGTCAGCAGATCCGACAACGTTAATTCCCGGCAGTGTGCCGCTGCTATAGCTCACTCCGGCCGGATACCGGTAGCCCTCAAAAGAAGTATTCCTGATCCTGTTTATAAGTTCATGAATCCTTGCAGGCTGCAGTATTTCATAGTTGTAACCTGCATCGCACTCATCATTAATCCCGATTATAACATTTCTGAATCCTGCTTCATTAAGCCAGCTAAGTGTATTATCAACAGCATTGATCACTGCCTGTTCGTTTGCCAGTTCCTGATCCTGCCCGAAATAGAATAACTCTAATATAACAGCCATTCCAAGGCCATCGGCCTGTTTCAATATTCTGTATAATCTCGTAAAATATTTCTTCTTGAGAGTCCCGTCAGCTTCAAAAGCAGTATTTATCCATCCATTATTCCCGTAACCTGTCGGGTTTCCTCCCTGCAGATTTATCGTGACCGCGGTTAAACCGTATTTATGCCATTCCTGCATAGCTTTTACGAACTCATTCGTATTCCTGTCGGGATCCCACTTACCCGTATCGGGGTATTTCCAAAGTATCTCCGTCGATTCATTACTGTCATCGAACACGGCCTGGTTCATCAGGGAATTAAATAATAGTCCTTCTATACTATGTTCCTGCCAGCTTTTACCCTTATATGTAGGGCTCCCATTGATATAAAATTTGTTTCCCCTTATCTGAAGCTCAGTCTTACCATTATTGGTATTACATGACATACACGACAGGATCAGAATAAGAGAAATGATTATTATATCAGATCTTTTGTATAACCTCATTCACTTCCTCCTTGATTTTAATCCACTTCTCTCCTCTTATTTTCGGACCTATTTCCTGGATAACATATGAGGCGAGTACAGTGCCTAAAGAACCGCAAACCTCCAGAGAAGCATTATTGGCCATTCCGTAAAGAAAGCCCGCGGCATAGAGGTCTCCTGCTCCGGTGGTATCAATACTCTTTACTTTCATGGCATCTACTTTGACAGTTTCGTCACCATTGGATATCAGGGAACCTTTTTCTCCGGTTTTTACCACGGCAACTTCGCATTTACCTGCCATGATCCTGAGCGCCTCCTCAGGTTCCTTGCCCGTAAATGCCTTTGCCTCATATTCATTTGCAAATATAATATCAATGTAATTGTCGATTATTTGTTCAAAATCATCCCTGAAAGTAGCCACTACATTAAAGCTTGACATATCAATGGCAACTTTTAGTCCTTCCTCCCTGGCATATTTACATGCTGTCCCGATTAGCTCCATATTATTTATCAGGTATCCTTCAAGATAAAGTATATCATACCTGCTGAATACGGATTTTACCAGATCAGCAGCCTCAAGCTTTTCAGCAGCCCCCAGATAAGTTGCAAAAGTCCTCTCCGAATCAGTGCTTATCATGGCAATTGCTTTGCCGGTATCATAATCTTTGTAGCTAAGATATGTTTTCACGCCCGCCTGCTTCATTTTCTTCTCGAAAATCTCACCCAAAGTATCCCTGCCTATTGCACCGACATATCCGGAATCAATATGTAATGTTGACAGGCCGTGCATGGTGTTTGCAGCTGAACCACCTGATGCTAAGCTTGTCACATAGGCAGCAGTTGTTTTTTCAATCTCATTCGATTTTTCTCCGTTCACAAGGTTCATGCTCCCCTTGTCAAAACCAAGCTGTTCAATAATGCTATCGTCCTTCAGCCGTGTCATCACGTCAACCAGGGCATTGCCTATTCCGAGTACTTTTTTCATAGCGGTTGTTTTGGGTCCTCTAATATGGAAAATAATCCTCAAATATATTGCTTAATTCACTAAAAGCCTTTATTTTTGCCACGCAATTTTCGGAATTGAAAATTGTGTTTTAAAAAATTCCTCAGTAGCTCAGTTGGTTAGAGCGGCGGACTGTTAATCCGTAGGTCGAAGGTTCGAGTCCTTCCTGGGGAGCAAAGCGACACAAACCTCTGGCAGAAATGCCGGAGGTTTTTTCATTTGTGAATATGATAAAAAACTTTACCACGGTGAGGCACAGTGTTTCACGGTGTTGACACCGTGGCGCTCACTCAGTGTTAAGTTGTTATTCCTGATCCTGAAAAAATTCCCCGACAGACAGAATCCGTTCACTGTTTCTTCCATTGAATAATAAGTGTTCAAAGTCTCTCCTCTTTATTTTCAAATCAATCGTTTTTAACGATTCAGACACAGACGTTTTTAACTCTTTCAGGTTATGAATATTCTGCTTTTCTGAAAGAAAAGTGTAATCCGGTTGTGTTTGTGCGAGCAAAAACATAATATCGTAAAAATCCCTTCCTTTTCCACGGGAAAGCATCGCGGATATTTTCATTGAGCATAGTACACTATCAGGAGGAACCGGAAACGGAAAATAGAAACCACAACCTTTGATATTGACCAATACCGGTTTATAAGGCATCTGCTGATCCTCTGTCTCGACCTTAATTAAAAAACGTTCTTCTTTATGCCCCGAAAGGCCCAGGTCAAAAAGCAGTTCCGGAAAATAAATGTTCCTGCGAAAAGCTGTCAGTCTTTTATTTTCACGATCGCGGACTTCAACCCGTAATCCATCACGCTTTAAAAAGCTTATTACAGCATCTGTCATTCCTATGAATTCCTCTTTTGAAAAATCTTTGCAATCAAAATCCAGGTCTTCAGAAAAACGGTCAATTCCTTTTACCAGTCTTAAGTTTGTACCACCGATAAGAACTATCTTTTTAATAAAAGCAGTTGTGGAAAGAAAATCCAGAATCATAAGCTGAATATATTCTTTCAAAATATATTTTTGAAATGAAACATTTTCTCTTACTTCTGTGGGAAAAAAGTTTCTTATTGATTCCAGTCTCATCATAATCTGTAAGTATTCTTTAATAGTTTCACTCTTCTTTCAAGAGCTTTACTTTTGAATTTCAACAAGTAGTCTTCCATTAGCTGGAGATCGAGTTCATCCTGTAAAAAATCTTCGTCAAATCGTAAGTTATCCATTTCCTGCTCAGTATTGTAAAATGGATAGAGATACAGCAAGTCCAATAAAGCCTTTTCGGGTTGGGCAAATTGTAGTGATTGACCATTAGCGATAGGCTTGATATTATAACCAAACATTAATCTATCCCGGACGCTTTTATATTCGTACTCTCCAAAATCATTTTGGAAACTTGCTGTTTTCAGCGATGTAACACTCGTGATTTGCACCACTGCTTCAGGGATCATTCCATAAAATGCCAGGGCAGTATGCAGACTTATATAGGAAGGACGGTAAATACGATTTGCAAAAAACATGACAAAGTCAGGCTTGTTTTTATACTCCGGAAATGTATAATATCCCTGCCGTAACCTAAGCAGAAGACCTTTTTTAGCCCAACGGACAAAATTGTTCCTGTCAAAATCCGGCTTCCATGCATAAACCTGGTGAGTATTGAAACACCCAAGATCAAACATCCTGTCTTTAAATTCCAGGTAATTCATCGTTTTATTATCTATTTCTGCTTATATATTTCTATTTTGCATTAAAAATAGTGCATTCCTGAAATATAACAAATAATTTTATAAGATATCAATCCTTGATCTGGCACAGCAATGAGTTTAAAAGGTTGAGAAAGTTGAAAATGAGTTTGATGAGACGAAAGACAAACGACTAACGACGAAAGGCTATCACGACTAATCCAACAACTGAAGACTGTTCCATTACTCCATTATTCCGGCATTCCATCATTCCAGTCTTTCGTCTGTCTTATAATCAGCTTGTTACAGAGTTTGTTATATGATAGTATACAACAACTTTTAAGACAGCCCCAAAACAAGTTAGTTATATGCTATCCTGATATCCTTATCCTGCAGGGCATCTTTTATGCGTTCCTGCCATTCGGACGAATCCCATGTGCCGAGGGCTGTATGTGTCTCAAGGTATTTCTCAGGGATCGGATGCGTACCCAAAACAACCTTCACTTTGTATTTCTCTTCAATGAATTTCCTGAAATGATCGATATAGGGACAGGGGGGGTAACCTACAAGAAAGCCTGTTGCAAAATGAATCACTTCAGCTCCGTTTTTGATCATTTCTTCCGGAACATATTCAATATTCTCACCGGGACAGCCTCCGCAGGTAGTGTATCCAACAAGCTCCACATCCTCTCCCTTGTATTTACTGAAAGCTCCTTCACGATTACTGAGCGAACGCATGCATTTACCTCCGCCACACAGCCTGTAACGGTCGCAGATAATAATTCCTAATTTTGTTGTTTTAGTCATCTTTCTATATTATTTATTGATTGAATATCTGTAAAAATAGAAATAACTCCCGTTTCCCGGACCAAAGAAGACCGGGGTCGGTGATACCTCCTGTGCATATAGTTCTTATGTTCATACTCACGATCATTAACCCTGATATTAATCAGAAATGGGAAAATCGTAAAAAAAAGAATTATTAAGGCACAAACTGATAAGAAAATGACTGTTCCGGTTTTTGTATGTACTGTTTTTCTGATACAGGCAATAAAGCAGTTCCAGTGAAGCGTAACATGTATTATCAGCAGGATAATAAAAATGATCGCAATAATAAGGTGTACTGTTCCCCATTCATGCCTGTCCATACCCAAATAGCTCAGGTCTGTATTTCTGCCGTATATTAACTGTCTTTTTGATCCCGGCACCAGGATAAACTTAATGAGCAGGCCCAGGCCGGACATAACGGCAAGGGAAAAAACCATCAGTACATCTATCAAAAGGAACAGAGATGATCTTTTCATAGCAAAAGGTTTTCAGGTTGGTTAAATAATACCTTCCAGGCTTTCAGTCTGAGTCCGGAAGGTACTAAAATTCAAATCTATATAATACTGCTAATCCCCATTTTTAAACCTGATCTTCGAGGAAGCGTCTTCGGCAGCTTTTATTAAAGGATAGCCTGCCGGTGATGCCGTAAGCAGCGGATGCGTTCCGATCTGTGCGGTAAGCAATGCATTTATCGGCATCCTGTTCTCAATAATAATTCCTATTGTATTGGTTAATTCACCGGCCGAAAGTCCGCCGTAAACCTCACCTCCCAAAATTACTCCCGATTCCTTTCCTACTATCAGTTTCACAAACTGTTTATGTGTGTCCTGAAGAGAGCCGGGATGTCTGTCAATTCCTTCGAATTTACCGGTTACTATATCAAAACCCTCGTTTCTGGCAACTGTTTCGGTAAGACCTGCCACACCGATCCCGGTGTTTCCGATAGCAGTCGAAAAGATCGATATTGTACCGCTGAAAGTCTTTATGGCCGATAACTTATAAAGGTTCATCCCTGCTATACGTGCTTCAGCACATGCAGTCGAGGCAAGCATTATATTGCTGGGTTTCCTTGTTACAAAATCCCTTTTCTCGGCGCAATCGCCTATTGCAAAAATATTACTATCGTCAGTCCTCATATACTCATCTACCCTTATAAAACCGCTTTCCCTTATTGCCAGGCCTGATTCACGGGCCAGGGTTGTATTAGGGTCATAACCAAGGGCAAGTATTACTGCATCAGCTTCAATTTTCTCATCATTGTCAATAATCACACCATCAACTTTATTATTGCTCCCTGATATTTCCTTTACACATTTTCCTGTCATGACTTTCACACCTCTTTCTTTCAGAAGCGTCTCGGCCAAAGAGGAAATATCTTCATCAAAAGCCAGACCGAGTACATTAGGAAGCCTTTCTATAAGCGTTACTTCTTTTCCGGCTTTTTTTAGTTCATCTGATATCTCAACACCAATGAAACCGGCTCCTATAGTAACTACCTTTTTTAACCCTTCGAGTTTCTTCTGCATCTCATCAAGGTATACCTTATTTTTTGGTACAGTAAATACATTTTCCAGATCTCTCCCTTTCAGCCACGAAGGTTCCTTAGGCGTTGACCCTGTACCTATCACCAGTTTTTCATAAGTTATACCATCACCTGATTTGAGCTTTACACTACGCTCTTCCCTGTCAATTTCAGTAACCTCATCGTAGATAATATCTATACCACCTGCTTCGAACATTTTCTCTGCCGGAAGTATATCTTTCTCGGAAGATCCTACTGATCCGAAAATATAAGGGATCCCGCATGGAATAAGTGTTTTAGGCATCAGAGTTACTACCGTAAATTTCTTATCAGGATAAACCCTTTTCCCTGTTGTTGCCGCCACCAGACCGGCGGCACTGCTACCAATTACCAATACATCTGTCTTAGTCATAATTTTATCTTTTAAATTCTGTTAACTGTTTATTATTATATGCCTCCAGGGCCTCTTTAATATTCATTTTTTCTGCTCCGGTAAACACTTTCACACCTGCCTTCTCAAGTGCAATAGAAGCATTTCCCCCGGGTCCGTTACCGGTGATTATTATTTCGGCACCCTGCTCAAGAACTAACCTTACTGTTCTCGGTCCTGCACCATGTGCTTCGTCTTCAACATCCCGGTTATCTATGATCTCCATATCCTTTTTAATTGTATCATAAACCAAAAGATATTCCGCCCTGCCGAAACGCGGATCAATTTTCGAATCCCAACCGGTTCCCGTTGCAGTAAATACTATTTTCATTTTGTTTAAATTTAATCAGTCAATAATTTGTTTTATTCTGTCCCAGGTTTCTTTAAGCATCTTTTCAATATCCGCATGTCCGCTCTCAACAACGGTATGGCCTTTTATTATTGAATCGGTAAATACCCGGTCATATGGTATATCGGCAAGGTGTACTATTGATTCGGAATTAATGAATTCCCTGATACGAATGCTCATCTCCGGATTAACATCGTATTTATTAATAATACAGGCCGCCTTTATGTTAAACTTCTTCACCAGTTCATATACTCTCTTAAGATCATGTATCCCGGATACTGTAGGTTCTGTAACGATTATTACAAGGTCAGCTCCTGATAGTGATGAAATAACCGGACATCCTGTTCCGGGAGAACCGTCGGCAATGATATATTTCCTGTTTTCCTTTTCAGCAATAATCCTGGCTTCTTTCTTTACTTTTGCAACCAGTTTGCCCGAGTTTTCTGCCCCTGCATCCAGGCTGGCATGAATGAGCGGTGCATTTATCCTTGTCCCTGAAATATAAAAATCCCCCGATTTACGGTCTCTCATCTCTATTGCATCAGGAGGACATATACGGGCACAATAACCGCATCCTTCACAATCCAGTCCGGTTACGCTATAAAAACCATTATATGATTTTATTGCATCAAAACGGCATTTTTCGGCACACAGGCCGCATGAGGTACAGTTTTCATTATTAATTACTGCGATCTGACCGCTGAAAAATTCTTCGCTATAGCTAAAATCGGGCGATAACAAAAGGTGCATATCAGCAGCATCAACATCGCAATCGGCGATAACCGACTCTTCCTCTGACAAAACGGCTAATGATGCACTTACGGAAGTCTTGCCTGTACCTCCCTTCCCCGATATTATTACTATCTCCTTCATAACCGTAAGTTCAACCCAGTATATACTTTTCTATATCATTAAGGGCTTCCCTGAAGTCCTCAGATTTATCAAAAACAAGATCTCCCCTCGAGTAATACTCTGCTATCTCCCTGCTGTATTTTATCCTACTGATAATCCTGATATTCATATTATTACAGAATTCCTCAATCCCGCTATCTCCCGTACCAAACCTGTTAAGGACAACCACGAAATCTTTATTCATTTTTCTCATTGTGTCTGCAGCCAGTTTAAGGTCATGCAGTCCGAATGGAGTCGGTTCCGTAACAAGTATAATCTTATCGGCACTCTTTGTCGCCTCTATTACAGGGCATGACGTTCCGGGTGGTGCATCCAGTATAACTAATGATGTTCTCTCCTTTATCTTATCAACATACTTTATTGTTTGTTCTATTAACGGCACAGCCTGCTCCTGTCCGATATCCAGCCTGCTTTCAATAAAATCCATATTTCCTGACCTGTAATGAGACATAATACCCATTCTGTGTTCCAGCACAGGCAATGCGCCGGAAGGGCATAACTCTGAGCATGCATAACAACTGTGGCATATCTCAGGATAGACCAGTATATGATTACCCAGGTTAAGTATCGCGTTATAATTACAAACATCCTGGCATATTCCGCAAAAGGTACAGTCAGACTCTTTCCACGAAGGGATCATCTTGTATTTTATTTCCTCGTGAATCTTCTCAGCCCTGATGAATAACCCGGAGTTGGGTTCTTCAACATCCAGATCGGCAAGGATGACCTTTCTCCCTTCCGAGAGGGAAGCAGCAAGATTTGTTGCCAGTGTAGTCTTCCCCGTACCTCCTTTCCCGCTTGCTATAGCAATCTTCACTACCCTGTTACCTGTTTAATGATCACACAGGTTCTGGCCGGATACAAGTTCGTTATTCAGATATTGCTCCACAAGTTCCTTAGGGCTGCCCTGCTGTATTCCTATACATACCCGTATATTGTTTTCACTAAAAAGATCCTGTGCCTTCTGACCCATTCCTCCTGCTATAATTACATCAACTCCCTGTTCTGCCAGGAACCGTGGGTATACTCCCGGCTGATGTACAGGCGGATCGATATATTCTTCTCTGATTACCATGCCGTTTTCTGTTTCGATTATTGCAAACTGCTGGCAATGTCCGAAATGAGCTGTTAGCTCACGATTTAATGTTGGAACTGCAAATTTCATTTTTTAATTTATTTTCTTTTTAATAACTCTTCCCTGATCATCGTATGTCCGCAATCAGGGCATTTAATAGTTGTGCATTTAATACCTTTCTGATGAGACAGTCTCTTACCGCATTTTGTACATACACAAAACCCTCCGGGTCCAAAACTGCCTCCCTTATTCTTTCCTTTTCCTCCTCCCTCCCCGGGCCCATTCTCCTGTCGCATCAATCCTTAATTTCTGACAATTTATTTTCAAGAAATGAAAGCCGGTCCTTAAGGACTCCTATCTCCCTTTCAAGATATCTTTTCTCCTCTTCCTTATCATTAGTAAAAACCGGTACCGTATCATTTCTATGGCCGTACCGTCCTACATAGCCATGACGAAAATTTCTTCCGGCGCCTCTTCTAAAACCGAAACCCCTTCCGTAATAAGCACCCGCGGTATCATTACCGACGCAAAATCCCTGACGTCGTCCTGTCATCGGGCCTGTTCCTGTTGGCCCTGTTCTGTCACCTCCCGGCATAATTACCTCCTTTTTAATTGTTTATTAATTATTCCCGTGCCTGTGTCTGCAACAATTGCCATGTCCGAATCCACCTGCCAGATTCAGCAGGTTTTCGGAATGGCACACCGGGCACTCTTTAATTATCTGGTTAAAATTAATTCTGAACATATGCCCACAGTTCTGACATTTAATTATATTATTTCTGAAATGTACATTGCCTCCGTTAATACTCAGCATCTTACCTTTAATTATAAAATCAGCCAGTTTTTTTCTGGCTTGTTCAATCAGTCTTGTAAAGGTTGATCTGGAGATTTCCATTTCATCAGCAGCCTCAGCATGAGACATTCCAAGCTGATCGGCCAGTCGCAAGGCCTCAAATTCATCCAGGGAAAGGTCAATAACCTCAAGGGCCTGCCCTTTCGTGCCAGCGGGTTTGAACTCCGTGTAAAGAGGCGGTTCATGTACTATCCTGTTGCTTTTCGGTCTGGGCATATAAAAATTTTTTCAAATATAATGCACATATGCTCATAATACAAATAAATTTAAATGATTCTTATCACCTGTATGATCAGGCCGGATTAAAACGGCGAACGGCTATTCCAGTCTGCAGTCAACAGTCTCCAGTCTTCAATCCACAGAAAAAATGTTAATTGGTGTATTAGTATATTAGTGTATTGGGTTGACCAGTTAACTATTTAATTACTAGCTACATAATCTCGTCCCCTTTACTGGCGCAGATCTCTCTCCGTCCGCCGCCTCCGACGGCCATAGGTTGACTTCGGCGACCGTAGGCCGAAGCTTCAGCATAGGCGGAAGATCCATGCCTAATCCCTGATCCCCAGTCCCTTCTATTTACTATCATTTCATTGTTCCATTATTCCATCACTCCATCATTCCAGTGTTCCATTACTCCATTCCGTTAGTCTTTCGTCTTACAATAAGCTTACTACTAAATTTTATATGATAGATATAATATTCCCCTGCGACAGCAGAGCGAAGTTTACGCATTATTATATTCCCTGGCCGGGACTACCTGGTAGGCTTTATTTACAATAAGATCGGCTTTGGGTTTAAGTGACACAACCGCCTGATGTTCACGTTCAAGTATCTTAAGCCTGAAAGTATTCATCTCCTCCTTCATCCTTATAATCTGGTTAATCTTGGTTTCCTGATAGGTAAGGTCGATAAATACCCTCATGTCAATATCAGGTGCATCAATTGCATATAAACCGTCTACTATAAGAAGGTCAATCTTACTGAAATCGGTTATCAGTTTATCAACCTGTTCAGGTATCAGGTCAATACATGGGATCACACATTCCTGTTCTTCCTTGAAATCTCTTATGGTTTTCCTGATCTTTACCCAGTCATACTCATCAAGCCCTATCTTATCAAATCCCTTATTCCTTCTCCATTCCTCACGCAGCAAAGGTTGTATCTTATAATAATTATCGGTATGAATAACCTTGACCCTGATATTTTCCTCCTTGAGTCTTTTTCCGAGGGCATGAGACAGTTCCGATTTACCGGATCCCGATTCACCTGATATCCCGACTATATACCTGTATCTTCCGTTCTTTTTCTCAAGGTCATCCATCACTATCTTATGAATAGCTTCGGCAGCTGCTTTGTGCATGTCGTTTATTAACAATATATCACCTAACATTCTGTCGCTTTTTTATTTTCATCTTAATTGTTCTGCCCTGTCCAAGCTCGGTAAAATCACCGCAAATATGAACTTTTATTTTGTCTTTATTATCTTTATCTGCTTTTATTTCAATGGTGTTTTCAGATATTAAGACTCTGAACAACGATTTCCTGAACCTGAAGCTGAATTTAACATATTTCCAGTGATCAGGCATATCAGGGCAAAGAGCAGGTTCTTCACCTGATACATCCAGTCCGCAAAAAACCGAAATTATCATATATACCGTTCCGGCCATCACGCCGCAGTGAATTCCTTCACCGGTTGTTCCTCCCTGTATATCGACAAGGTCACTCTTCAATGCTTCCATATACATATCCCATGCTATATCACGTTCACCCAACCTGTATGCAAGGTTAGAATGAACAAGCCTGGAAAGGGTAGACCCATGCGATGTTCTTGTAATATAATAATCGAAATTCCTGATTGCATAATCATCAGGCAGCCTGTATCCAAGGCCGTTGATTATAGATTTTGTCTTCTCCGGTCCCAGGTTGAAGAAAGCCATAAGCAGATCTGCCTGTTTGGACAGTTTATAGGAATCGGGTGATTTCCCCTCGGCTTTAAGTATCCTGTCCAGTCTGTGTATATCACCGTACTTTTTCCTGTATTTCGCCCAGTCAAGCTCATTAAGTTCAAAATAGCCCCTGAATTGCTCTATTATCCCTTCTTCGGATATACTTAAACGCAATCCGGCACTTATGTCATTCCATTCTGCAATCTCCTGATCTGCAACCTTATATTTGGCAAGTATTTTTTCTCTTTCATCAGTACCGGTCATATTCAGGAATTCAATTGTACTGGTCATCATCCAGCTTACCATAATATTAGTGTAGGCATTATCGGTAAGGCCTCCTTCTTCAGACCCGGAAAGTTTCTCATGAAATTCATCGGGGCCCATGACTCTGCGGATATGGTACCCTCCTTCTTCATCATCATATTCGCATTTGCTTTGCCAGAATCTGCATATCCCGACAAGCATTTCCGCGCCATAGTTCATCATAAAGTCCTTATCACCGCTTACCCTGAAATAGTTGCAAATATTATATGCGATTGCCAGGCTTACATGCCTCTGAAGCCTGCTGTAGTCATCGCCCCATTCGCCTGATACCGGATTAAGGTGGACCGTTTGCGTCTCCTCTCTTCCGTCGCTGCCACTCTGCCATGGGAACATTGCCCCTCTGTATCCTTCCTCCCGGGCTGCGTCTTTTGCTTTATCCAGCCTCCTGAATCTGTACATTAACACAGATCTTACCACCTCAGGAAAATGAATGTTATAAAACGGAAGAATAAATAATTCATCCCAGAAAATATGACCCCGGTATGCTTCTCCATGAAGTCCCCGGGGGGGTATCCCTGCATCAAGGTCTTTATGATGCCGTGACGCTGTGACCATCATATGATAAATATGCAACCGTACAAGCTTTTGCGCTGTTCTGTCCCCTCCTACACATATATCCGCTTCAGCCCATATCTTATCCCAGGCTTTTGTCGAGAGCGCCAGTTCATATTCATAATCTCTCATTTTATCAAGAGCTTTCCCTGTATGTATTTCAGGAATAGTAACCTTTTTATCCTGCGAGGTATATATTGACACAAGTTTTTCCAGCACTATTTCCTGACCTTTCTCTGCTTTTAACCTGAAATCCTGACATGCCTTCCCTTTTGAGCATCTGCAATCCATAATATCATCCAGGTCCTCTCTGCCGTCGATTATATGTTTAGCCCCCAGATTGATTTCAATATTTGAATTTGTTGTTCTCACTTTCAGGAATGACCTGTTCCCCTCTATCTTCTCAGAGACATAGCTGAGATGAGCCTGATTAAGGTCGCTGTAACGCTTAACACCTGCATTAATATGGTTTCCATCGAGTTCGGACCTTATGGTAATGTCTTCAGTATAGTTCAAAGGAATAATGGCATACCTCAGTGCTGCTATATGTTTATAATGCATACCGGCGAAGCGCGATGACCTGATAAGCGTTCTCCTTCCTTCCGAATCCTCAAGCTCCATCTCCCTTTGCAGTTCACCGTTTCTGAAATTTAATTTCCTTATGATATTAATAATTTTCATCCCGGGGTCAGGTCCGAAAACAAGCCATTTTCCATTTCCTATCCTGAAACTAACCGGCAGCCAGTCAGGTATATTTACCAGGTCTTCATTCTCAATATCCCTGCCTGCCACTTTTGAAACCAGCCTGTTATATAATCCTGAAATATATGTGCCGGGATAATTGACTTTGTTAGCCCTGCTCTCTTCCATTGCTCCCCTGGTACCAAAATAGCCGTTACCAACAGCAAGAAGCGCTTCTCTCGACCGTTCATTTTCATAGTTATAGTCAAAATACTCCAAATGCCAACCGTCTTCCTCCAGTCCTTTTTCAAACCATTCGTTTACTTCATCAACAGTAATTTCCGACAGGTCTTCAACCACTATATCCCCTCCGTTTATCCGAAGCTCAATAGCATTATCTTCGCGGGCTACTCCCAGTACCAGGCCAAAATTACCGTTTCTGCCTGCCTGAACTCCTGAAACAGCATCTTCAACAACTACTGACCTGTGATATTCAACTCCCAGCTTATCACAGGCTGTAATAAAAATATCAGGCTCAGGTTTCCCCTGCAATCCCATCTCAGCCGAGATCACTCCATCCACTCTTGTTTCAAACAAATCCGACAAACCTGCCGATTCCAGTACAGGTTTGCAGTTCTTGCTTGACGAAGCCACGCCTATCCTGACACCCAGGTCCTTTAACCGGCGAATAAACTTTACAGTAGAGTCATACACCTGAACACCCTCTTCATCAAGGATCTTATTAAACAATAAATTTTTCCGGTTACCCAGACCACACACCGTTTCCTTTGAAGGATCATCATCAGGTTCTCCGTATTCCATCTCTATATCCCTTGATTCGAGGAAGGAAGCAACTCCTTTATACCTGGGCTTCCCGTCAACATACGGCAGGTAATCACCTACGTGTGTAAATTCTCTGTATTCAAGATTATTACTTTTTGAATATCCCTTAAGGAATTCATCGAACATGCGTTTCCACGCCGCCCCGTGTACCAACGCTGTCCTGGTAATAACTCCGTCAAGGTCAAAAATTACTGCATCAAAATTCAGCATATATCAAAAACTATTTGTTTCAAAATTTGGTAATAAAAAACAGGTATCGTATTTTATAAAACCTAATAAAGGATAATAACCTGTTCTTTTGCCAAGATACAAAATTGAAAATCTGCATTTAAATATCCAATATAATGAAAAAATTATACATAGCATCGCGACAGATCCCCGCAACAATAAGTTGTGATGAAGGCAGGCTGAAAATAAAGACTTCAGACGATAATACGATACACGATCTCAGGGATTTCTATAATCAGTATGATACTACCTGGGTTGGACTGACAGGAGTAGAGGATCATGAATGTGATAAAAGACAGAAAGTAACGCTTGAGCGTGAGTTAAAAAACTATCAATGCGTGCCCGTATTTCCTGAACTGACCGATTATAAATACTTTCTGCATGGATTTTCGAGAAACACACTCTGGCCCCTTTTCCATTACTTCCCCCAGGATACCCTGTATAACGATATGGCCTGGGATGCATACAACAGGGTAAACAACCTGTATGCTGAAAAACTGGCTTCGCTAATGACTGACGGGGATATACTATGGATTCATGATTTTCATCTTTTATTGCTTCCCGACATGATAAGATCGCTGCAACCGGGTATCTCTACAGGCCTGTTTATTCATATACCATTTCCTTCATATGAAGTATTCAGATTATTGCCATGGAGAAAAGAAATACTGGAAGGAATGCTGGGAGCAGATTTAATCGGGTTTCATACATACGGCTATGTGAGGCACTTTTTGAGTAGTGTCAGAAGACTTATGGGATACGACACTGTTTTCAACAGGATAAACATAGAAGAACGGACGCTAATGGTAGATGCCTTCCCGAGAGGCATTCACTACGAAAAATTCGAGAAAGAACTGCAACATCTGAAACAAAATGGTTATGATAAAGACAACAGTATAAAAAAACAGATAGAATATCATACTGATAAGTCTGATGAAAAGAAACTTATTCTGTCGATTGACGCCCTTGACTACACCAAAGGAATACCACAGAGGATCATGGCATTCGAGCTATTCCTTGAAAAGAACCCGGAATACCTGGAAAAAGTAAGCCTTCTTTTGCTTGCTCTTCCAACAGGAGAACCGGGTGTGTCATACGATTCGCTGAAGAGACAGGTTGATGAGTCAGTAGGCAGAATAAACGGTAGCCTTGGAACTATAACATGGACCCCCATAATTTATCTGAACCAGCAGTTCAGTGTTGAAGAACTGATAGGCCTTTATGCATACTCCAATATAGCACTTATTCTGCCTCTGCGCGACGGCATGAATATGTCCGCAAAGGAGTATGTGGCATCCCGGCTCGACGGTTCCGGGGTCCTGATCCTCAGTGAACTGGCAGGTGCAGCCAAAGAACTGCATGAAGCAATACTGGTTAACCCCAACGATACAGGCGCTATAGTCAAGGCTATAAAACAAGCCCTGGAGATGCCTGAAGAAGAGCAAATAAGACGTAACAGGGTTATGAATGACAGACTTAAAAGATATACACTTGAGCGTTGGGCCAATGAATTCATTTCTAAACTTGAAGGCGTAAAAAAAATACAGGAATCCAATCTTACAAGAAAACTAAGCGACAATAAGCGCAGAGAAATCTTTAATGCATACAGGGAAGCTGATAAAAGGATATTATTCCTTGACTATGACGGAACATTGTCATGGTTTAAAAAAAATCCTGAGGATGCAAAACCCGATGAAGAGTTGTATAATATACTTGAGTCCATTACCAAAGATGATAAAAATACCGTGACTATTATAAGCGGGAGAGACAAGGAAACACTAAGCCGCTGGTTCCCCGATAAATGGAACATACATTTTATCGCCGAACATGGAGTATGGCTAAAAGAACCGGGCACCGAATGGCACATGATGGAACAGATAGATAATGAATGGAAAAACTCGGTCCTTCCCCTTCTTGAATTCTTTGTGGATCAGACACCCCAGACTTTTATCGAGCATAAAAATTTCTCCCTGGTATGGCACTATCGCAAAGCAGATCCCGATCTGGGAATACAAAGGGCATGGGAGCTCAAAGATGAATTGAGATACCTGACTGCAAACCTCAACCTCGAAGTTATGGATGGCGATAAGGTACTTGAAATAAAATACTCGGGAATAAATAAAGGACGGGCAGCTTTACAAAAAACAGGAGATGCCGGTTTTGACTTTATCCTGGCCGTGGGAGACGACTGGACAGATGAGTACACATTCGATTCAATGCCAGGGGAGGCATATACTATAAAAGTCGGGACAAAAAGCACCAAAGCCGGTTTTTATGTAAAAAGCGTTGATGATGTGCGGTCCCTGCTGAAAAAGTTCGGTTCTGATACTGAATAACCGTAAATATAAACATCGTAACTACTCCATGGGGAGATGGATTATTTGTTAAGTTGTTTATTCGTTAAGGGGCGTTAAGATGTTCAGTCTCTGAGTCTTTCAGTCCAACCGTCAAATAGTCGGCAGTCCACAGTCCGCAGTCCGCAATGTTAATTGGTATATTAGTTAATTTGTTAATTAGTAGGCATTTAATACTATTTAAACTCATTCTCAACTTTCTCAACCTTTTAAACCTTTTCCCCTTTCGTCGTTCGTCTTTTGTCTTTTGTCGCCTGCCCTGAGAAGCTTGTCGAAGGGTTTGTCGTTTGTCTGTTATCTTCAATGGCAATATTGCAGCGCAATAGAGGAACTATTCACTATATTTTCTCTGTGTGTCACCGTGGCACTTCAATGTTATTCATAAAATAACTCTCCTAATACACGTACTTCAAAACCTGGCAAAGTCTTCTATACATAATCAGGAATGTTTCATGCACGATAGAACAGTGTAAGTTCTGCCTGTTGCTTTACAAGATCTATTTTACCGATCTTAACTTTGCGGATCTTAAGACCTGTTAATTCACTTAAGACATCCCTGAGATGATCCTCTCCCTTGTATACATCGTCAAGATTATTGTATATCATTTCCTTACGCATATGTTTGTTTGTGCTCATGAAAATTTCAAGTATCCAGACGGGAATAATAATCAGAGTATTATAGAGTATTATCCCGTTAACAGGATCACTGAAGTTTACCAGTGAATTGATAATGGAGACACCTATCACAAGAAAAAGATAAGTCATCTCTCTTACCGGAATACTTTGGGTTCTGAACCTGAGAATACCAAACAATGCGAAAAGGCCGAGGGCAAACCCGAGCTTTATATCAACCATGTCAAGCGCCGTGCATATCATAAAGACCACTACCCCAAGGAGAAAAAACGAGAACAGATATTCCGGAATACCCTCTTTGCGGTATTCGTAATACAACAACCTTATGAGTACAATGAGAGTGATCATATTCAGCCCGAACCTTATGAGAAATATTTTAGTCTCATCCATGTCTATCGGGCCTGAAAAGGGGGAAAATATCATATCAATCATAGCAGCTGATTTTTACTTGTTACAAGCTTCCATACAAATATCAAGAATCTCATTCCTCTTAAACATCCTGTAGAAACTCCTGATATACCTGATAAGATCTCTTCTGTTCGATCCGTTAAGGTACGGAAATTCTTTAACGGTGTCAATAATACTATCTTCAAGTCCAGTATAATACTCCAGTATTTTCATGTATTCCTTTTCACTTCCACATGGTCCCAGAAATGCTCTTTCCCTTATATCTTCAAGTCCCAGATCATCGCGTGCTAAGGCATAACCTGTATTTACCCATCCGGAATAATCAAAATCATAAGGGACAGCAATAAGATCCTGAAGACTTTCGCTGTCGCCAAAAATCTTAATATTGTGCATAGAAGGGGCAAACCAGTCAGAATTGGCAATAAGAAACTGAAATACAGAAAGTCTCATTATGTTATCCCTGTTTAAATCTTCGATCTTTATCTCAATATCCTCCACTTCATCCATACCGAACCTTTTTTCAAGGTTGTCAACAGGCTCCAGCAGGAATCCCTTTCTGCATGAGTAAAGTGTATCATAGTTAATGTCATAATAACTTATATTTAGCAGCCTTACCCTGAAACTGAATGCGGTAACAGTATTATATATTTTATATGCCAGATACTCTCTCATTACATATATATCGTATTCTTCATCAGGCATACAATGGCTTACAAGCTTAACTTTTTCAAGCCTGTCAATGTCCCGGTAACCTGTGCTGATACTGTCAAAATCAAGCATTACAGGCGGAAAGTCACATATTCTCCTGCGGTAATTACCCCTCGCTCTCAGCTTTATTTTACAAAAAACGGAATCCGTTTTGCCGGGGTAAATGGTCAATGCAGCGTCTATTGACTCTTCCTCCGGTTTCTCCAGCATAAACCTTCCGATATCAAACCTGAGTGAAACATCCAGGATTTCATCACTGTCAAACAAACCAAAATTATTATCATCCCTGACCTGCGCATTAAGTCCGTTCGATGAAATAAAAAAGAAATACAGGATTCCCGATATAATACCTGCCTTAATAAAGGTTCTAATATTTTTTGTCATCTTTCCACACAAGTCATTCTGAGCATATGCACTATCCTGTCCCGCTTATATAGTTTATAAAAGCCCTCTATATAATCCGTAATGTATCTTCTTGCCTTATCATCAAGGACCTCACATCTCTCAATCTCTTTAAAAAAGTCTTCCCTGTTTGCTTCAAACTCTTTAAGTATCCTTTTATATGTAGTATCAGGCCTGCAGGCTCCAAGGTGTACCCTCTGGCGTACATTATCAATGTTCAACGCCTGTGCCGGAAGGGCATAAGAAGCATTGACAAATCCTGAATAGTCAAAATCATAAGGAATAGCTATAGCTTTAGCCTTTTCCCTCTCCTTTACGATCTTAATATTATGATAAGAAAGAATCTGCCAGTCCGGATTCCCAATCATGAACTGGAATATTGACATCCTGTCAAGTTCGTCGGGAATCAAGTCATAATATTTCACGGGCACATTCTCTACCTCAAATACCCCAAGGCGCTGTTCAAGCAAATTAACAGGCTCAATAATAAAACCGTATCTTGTGACAGACCTGCCTTTTTTTCCTGTATCAATATAGTATATTTTCAGCAACCGGACCCTGAAACTGTAATCGGTAACATAATTATATAACCGGTAGGCAAGATACTCCTTAAGTATGTAATCTTCAAATACTTTAGCGGTATTACAATGGGTTACCACTTTAATATTCTTCATGCTGTCTATATCGCCATATATTGTATTTGTTTTCTCAAAATTGAGACGAATAGGGGGAAAAGAGCACATCTCTCTCCTTGAGACACCACGGGACCTGAGTTTTATCTCATAACTGACTGAATCGCCCTGGCTATGGTATATTGTTATTACTGCATCCATGTAATCATCTTCAGGCTTCCGCCTCATATATTCCGTAACGTCAAACCTCAGGCTGATGTTGAGCATTGCATCACTATCAAACAGTCCGTTAACATCACCTACTGTCACTGTGATCGTATCATGCGTAAGCGTTTCCTGTGCCAGGGAAATACCATTAACAATAAGCAAGCCTGCTATAACTAAAGCCAGCTTATTATTTACAGGTATCTTGTTTTTCAATGTTATCACTATTTGCTCCTATAATTGAGTTCCTTCAGTGTAATCATCTTCATCCTCATAATACCATTCGGGCATCTTAGGCTGAGGGCCCTGTTTCCTGTATAATATTGCCAGTATCAAACCTGTACCGGCACCAAGCATATGAGATTCCCATGACACATGTATATCGATAAGGGGAAACATTCCCCAAATCATTGAACCATAGAAAAATACTACAAGTAATGACAATGCCATCAGACGATAATCTTTTCTCAGTATACCACTGAAAAACAGAAAAGAGGCAAGTGAATATATTAAGCCGCTTGCACCGATATGCCAGGCATCCCTGCCGGCTATCCATACAAAAATCCCGGTTAAGATCCATGAAAAAAAAGATATTCTGAATGCTATCTCCGAATAAAAATAGAACACTGAGGTTCCGAGAACCAGTAAGGGTATGGTATTATTGAAAACATGTTTTATATCGCCGTGAATAAAAGGGCTTGTGATTATTCCGGGTAAACCTCTGGCCTCAAGGGGATAAATACCCAGAAAGTACAAACTAATATCTAACTGCTCCTCAAGAAAAACAATAAGCCATGTAATGATAACAAATACCATAGGAATAAGCATGCTCAGGAAAATTTTTTCCCTGAATAATTTTCCGCTTATCATTTCCTCATGACCTTCATTCATTTTATCAGTCATAATAGAAATCAACCAGATAACCTCCGTGTTTCCTTATATTTATAACCTTGCCTCCCCTGAATATCAGGTACTGGCCTTTTATACCGCTTAAGATACCTTCCACTGCTTTATCCTTATCAAGGTTAAGTGATTTTACCTTTTCAGGATACTCATCTACAGGATAGTGAAATGTGTAAATCTCATTCTCATCGCATCTGTATTGTTTCATTGCCCCCGGTAATAAAGAATATATTCTTTCCTTTTCTTCTTTAAGATCAATTTCAGAAAACCGTAACCCGGTTAACATATGTCTCCAGTTGGTTTTATCTGAAATATGATTCTTCAGTTCTACCTCAATAGTCCCTGCAATATATCTGTTAGGAGTAATTGCCAGTCTGACAGCCTCCCAGGCGCCCTGGTCAATCCACCTCACAGGCACCTGCGACTTTCTGGTAACTCCAACCTTCAGTCCCGGACTTAGCGCCAGGTAAACATAATGATCCTGCAGGCAGTTCTGTTCCGACCATTCCATATCACGTGATATCCCCAAATGCGCCTGGCACTTCTCCGGGTGAAGAATGCAGGCATCAGTCTGAGGCAGGCTGATAAAACAAGGATAACAATAGCCCTGGGCAAAGGATCTGCTTGTTTCCCTTCCGCAATAAATGCAATTGATCCTGTCAAGGTACTCCATCCTGATAGATGTACCCTTAAGCTTATTCAACGGTATCAGATCAGCACCAACCGGCAGAAAATACTGTACCGGCAAATCCGGGTTACCGTTTTCATAAGCTGCCCTCATCTTCATAAGGTTACCCCTGATATGCATATTCTATTATTTTTCTGATGGATAATGAATACCCGCCTTCTCTCTGATCCTGTCAAGAGTGTTAATAAGACAGGTGCTGAACGAAACCGGAACAATACTGCTTTCTTTCAGACCCAGGTCAAGGCATTTCATAACCTCGGCTGCCTCGAGATAGAATCCGCCGGCAACAGGTTTATATGTGTACTGCTCTGATTCACCGGTTCTATAGCTCACCTTCAGACTTTGAACATCGTCTCTTCCACGACTGAGATGAATATTAGCGTTTTCGCAAAACAATTCGGTTGAAATACCGCCGTCGCAGGCAAAAGAGCTGTACAGCGATGCTCCCCTGCCGTCATTATATCCGAATAAGACCCCTGTTGACTCATCCACTCCTGTTTCAGCCATTACTACACTTGTCTCAATACTGTCCGGGTCACCTAAAAATGTCAAAGCGTCTATAACAGGATATATCCCTATGTCAAGTAAAGACCCCCCTGCCAGAGCCGGATTGAACAGCCTTTCTTCAGATTCATAAGGCGCCCTGAAAGCAAATCGTGAAATCATATACCTTATTTTACCTGTTGAAGGTCTTAACAACAGTTCATGTGCCTTCAGGTATGAAGGCTGGAACGGCGGCCATAAAGCCTCCATGAGAAATACATTATTCCCGGATGCCGCTTTAGTCATTTCATTTACCTGCCTGCTGTTAATTGCAAAAGCCTTTTCGCAAATTACCGCTTTGCCATTCTCCAGGCATATGATACTGTGTTCATAATGGTGCGAATGAGGAGATGCCACGTAAACTATATCCAGATCCGGATCAGAAGCGAACCGGGAATAATCGTCATATGCCTTTTCATATCCGAATCTCCCTGCAAATTCAACAGCCCTGTCCATGCTCCTTGACACCACGGAATATAACCTGGCATTATCAAGCTGCATAAGACCGGCACTGAATTTTGCAGCTATCTTTCCCGGACCTATAATACCCCAGTTGTATGTTTTCATCTGAATATTCTTAATTTTTAATGGCCAGATGTAGCTTGCCATAATAAAATAATCATGCCTGTGTGTGCTAAAATCATAATCATTTTATCATGGACGGTTCATAATTATGTAAAAAATATGTACTAAAGGTAATAAATACCAATATTATCGGGGTATGTGTATATGAAAAGATGCACTGTCGAAATATCCGTACTTAAAAAACAAAAAATATTATATCCCTATATAATTGATATTGTGGCTAATACAGTATTCAGATGATTTTTTCTTAATTTTTTTAGTACTATGTATTACATAGTATTAATATTTATATATATCTTTGTAATTGAAACTACATTGTTCAAAAAGGTATTATACAAAATGAAAATCACAGTAAGCATAAATATAGGAGGAATGGCTTTCCACATAGATGAGGATGCTTATAGCGAGCTAAAGATCTACCTCCGGAGCCTGGAAAGATATTTCGCCAAAGAGCCCAGTTCTGCGGAAATCATGTCGGATATTGAGGCCAGAATAGCCGATCTGTTGAAAGCAAGAATAAGCGATTCAAAACAGGTTATAACAATTGATGACATCAGGGAGGTTACTGGCATTCTGGGCACTCCTGAAGATATAAGTGATGACAGCGGTGCAGGTCAGTACCACTACAGGATTGTCAACACAGGTTACCACAGGATGTACCGTGACCCGGATAAGAGGATAATAGCAGGTGTATGCTCGGGCATGGCCGCATACTGGAGGATTGACCCCTGGATTGTAAGGGTAATATTTATAATAATCAGCCTGCCGGGCGGACTGGGTATTCTGATTTACCTGATACTATGGATTGTATTGCCGGAGGCAAAAACGACCGCACAGAAAATAGAAATGAAAGGAGAACCTGTTAACATTCATAACATAAAAGACTCTGTTAAACAGGAATTCAATAATGTTAAAGATAAGATGAACCTATAAATAACACCCGGCCTGACATTCTATTCGGGTAACAGTTAATATTATTTATCATGAATGTTGAAAACAATAAAGCACAGATGCGTAAGGGAATACTTGAATATTGCATACTCCTTGTAATATCAGGTAATTCCTGTTATGCCAGTGATATTATCAATAAGTTAAAGGAGGCCAAAGTGATAGTGGTTGAAGGAACCCTGTATCCCCTTCTCACACGGCAGAAGAATGCAGGCCTCCTAAGCTACCGCTGGGAGGAATCATCCCAGGGGCCCCCAAGAAAGTATTATGAGCTTACGAATGAAGGCCGTGAGTATCTCAAAGAGCTTGATAAGTCATGGGATGAGCTTGTTGAATCAGTAGAACATATAAGAAAAAAATAAAAGCCTACAGTAAAGATCTTACCAAAATGGAAAAATCTATTAAAATCAATATAGCGGGTATAATATTCCAGATTAATGAAGATGCCTATGAATTGCTCAGGGAATATCTCCAGGCTGTTACCAACCGACTCATGAATATTCCCGGGGGAAGTGAAATGGTAGATGATATAGAAGCGCGTATTGCAGAAATATTTCAGTCGAAACCGTCCTGGCAGACCGCTGTTATCTCAAAAGAAGAAGTAACTGAAATCATTTCCACGATGGGTAGTCCTGAAGAAATTGCAGGAGATCTCGAATCGGATTCAACTGATTTTCATTACAGAAAAAAGCAAAAAAATCTTTACAGGAATACTGAAAATTCAATAATAGGTGGCGTTTGCAGTGGCATTGCAGATTATACGGGGACTGATGCAGTATGGATAAGAGTATTGTTTGTGATTTTTACATTTGTTTATCTTGTCGGAGCTCTTGTATATGTTGTACTTTGGATAGCACTGCCTTCCGCAGGATCAGCAGGACGAACAGGAAAAAGGCCTGAATCCCGATCAGTTGCACCAAAAGCCGGAGGCAGATCCTATGACAACTCCGGGTCTGCAGCGGTGGGAAACGCATTTAACGAAGTGTTCAAAGCCTTCGGTAAATTCTTTATTATCTTTTTCAGGGTGATCCTCGCAATTACCGGAATTGCCTTTATCCTCAGCGGTTTTTCGGGATTGCTGAGTTACATCCTGGTGGCTTTCTTTCATTCCGGCTTATTTTCTCCGGCATTCTTTGATACTTCTTTCCTGTACCTGCCCGATTTTATGGCTTTTATAGCAGACCCTTCATTATCGGTATGGCTGATAATTCTTACCAGCCTGGTGATCATACTCCCTCTGCTTGCGCTAATATACTGGGGAATCAGGATGGTATTCCAATTCAGAATAAAAGATATGGTACTCAATATTACGATGCTGATAATATGGGTACTAAGCTGCACTGCTCTGGCGATTATACTATTTACGGAAGGAATCAGCTTTTCCAACTCCGGCCGGACTTCAGAACAAATGTCTCTTCCTGCCGCCGACACAATATATTTCAAAATTGACGACAGGATATCCTCGCTCGATTATGACAAAAAGGTGCACCTTCCTTTTAAAAAAATCTCACTATACCTCGATGAAGAAAAGAAGACCATATACGGAAGACCCGAATTAAATGTCTTCCATACCGGTGAGGAACCCTACGTGGAAATTCTGAAATATTCAAACGGGCTTACCCGTGCGGATGCAATATCAAAAGCGAAAAAAATAAGCTTTGTTCTGGATGACGAAGGTAATAATATAGGTATAGATGAATATTATACAATACCGGAAGGCAACAGATGGTCAGGGGCCTTCGTAAAAATAAGACTCTATATACCAGACAAAACAACAGTTTATTTTGATGATGAACTGGAGGAACTGATGCAGGATGACTATTTCGGATGCGGACTACATTCCTGGAAAGCAGGGGGCAAATACTGGAAAATGACTGACGGCAGACTAAAAGAAGCTGATTAATATGGTTTATACCTGACAATGTAAACCACTGATTTCACTGAAAAAAGTGTGGATCCTGCGATCCACGCTTTTTTTATATATACTTTTCCCGGAAAATAAATTCCTATTCAAAATTTATGTATATATTTGCATTCTTAATGCATATTTATACATGGATAAGCAAGATCGTTTGATAGCTATAAGAGAGATAATATCATCCGAAGAGATAAGCTCACAGGAAGAACTCCTTATGAAACTTGAGGGAAGAGGGATACAATGTACTCAGGCTACATTATCCCGCAATTTAAGGCAGCTTCGTGTTTCCCGTATACCTGGTTCCGGCGGAAAGATGAGATATATCCTTGATACCGGAAATGTAACTGATAATGACCAGCGTGACATTAATGATGTAAGTCTTGCAGTAAACGAAATGATATGGGCACGTAATATGATGTTAATTAAAACCAGGCCGGGATATGCTGCAGCGGTTGCTTCTCACATAGACCGTTCATCACCAACTGAAATAGCAGGAACAATAGCAGGAGACGATACCATACTGGTTGTCCCCTTCGATAAATATTCCGAAAAGACTGTCAGGCAGGTCCTGAGAAAACTGTTCCCCTTGTGACAAAAGAGAAAAGAATAACACTTATTTATATTACTTACCAAGATTAAACTATTCATAACAACATGAAAAAAGAAAAAATAGTACTGGCCTATAGTGGCGGTCTCGACACTTCCGTAATTTTGAAATGGCTGAACGAAAAGGGCTACGAGGTAATTGCATATATAGCTGATGTAGGACAGGATGAGGACTTTAACGAGGTAAAAGATAAAGCCCTTAAAATAGGAGCATCAAAAGTATATATTGAAGATCTTAAAGAAATTTTTGTTACCGATTATATATTTCCGGCAATTAAGGCCAATGCCATATATGAAGGGCGCTATCTTCTCGGCACAGCGCTTGCAAGGCCAATAATTGCTAAAAGGCATATTGAAATAGCTGAAAAGGAATCGACACCCTATGTTTCACACGGGGCAACAGGCAAGGGGAACGACCAGGTAAGGTTCGAGCTGGCTTATTATGCGCTTAACCCTGATGTAAAAATAATAAGTCCATGGAAAGATCCTGAATTTTTAGCTCAGTTTAAAGGGAGAACCGACATGCTCAACTATGCAAAAAGCAAGGGTATTCCTGTGAAAGCCAATTTTAAAAAGCCATACAGTGAAGACGACAACCTCATGCATATAAGTCATGAAGCAGGAGTGCTTGAAGATCCCAACTATACTCCTACTCCTGATATGCTGACAAAAATGAAAACACCGATGGACGCTCCCGACAAAAAAACCAGCCTGTCCATCACTTTTAAGGACGGTCTTCCTGTTAATGTGCTTAACAAAGAAGACGGAAGTGAATATACCAAACCCCTTGATATAGTCTGTTTCCTTAATAAAGTTGGCGGCGAAAACGGTATAGGATACCTCGATATGGTCGAAAACAGGTTTATAGGCATAAAGTCACGTGGTGTATACGAAACTCCCGGAGTAAGTATTCTGTTTGAAGCTCACAAGGATATCGAAGGCATTGCCATGGACAGGGAGGTTATGAGACTGAGGAATATGTTCACTCCAAAATTTTCTGAAATAGTATATAACGGTTTTTGGTTCAGCCCTGAAATGGATTTCCTCAATGCGTCAATAGATAAAAGCCAGGAGCTTATTGACGGCACAGTCAATCTGTCATTATATAAAGGAAATATTATGATTGAAGGACGTCATTCGCCTTCATCACTGTATAATGAAGATCTGTCAAGCATGGATATTGAAGGAGGATTTGACCAGACCGACAGCAAGGGTTTTATTAAGATCAATGCCATACGCTTAATGGCTCACAGAGCTATTGTAGAATCATCGAAAAAAAGCTGAAATGAAGAAAACCTGGGATAAAGGAGCCGATTTCAACAAAGAGGTAGAACGGTTTACCATAGGTCAGGACAGTAAGCTGGATCTGAGGCTTGCAGTCTGGGATATACTCGGTACTGCTGCTCATGCCAGAATGCTGAATAAGTCAGGCCTTCTGAATGATTCGGAACTGGGGATGATAATAAAAGTTCTGTCAAACCTCTATACCCGGGCTGAAACGGGATCTCTGAAAATAGAAGAGGGTGTGGAGGATATTCATTCGCAGTTAGAGATACTGCTTACAAATGAATTGGGAGAGACAGGGGAGAAAATACATGCAGGAAGATCGAGGAATGACCAGGTCCTGACCGATATACGTCTGTTCCTCAGATATGAACTTTCATCGATAGCCGGCACTGTATCTGCTCTTGCAATATCATTACTGACAAAGGCAGAGACTAACAAAAACATTCTCATGCCCGGTTATACTCATTCGATGATCGCTATGATCTCATCGTATGGTATGTGGTTCGCCTCCTGGGCCGAAAGTCTGACAGATGATCTGCTTGTAATTGAAAATGCAATAAAGCTAAACAACAGGAACCCTCTCGGTTCAGCCGCCGGCTATGGAACAAACCTGCCTGTCGACAGGGATATGACATGTTCATTACTGGAGTTCGAAGGTCTTAATATAGTATCTTCATATTGCCAGCTGTCAAGAATCAAATCGGATATCGCAACAATAAGCTCAATCTCTGCAGCAGCATTCACATTAAGCAGAATGTCTGCCGATCTTATTCTGTATTCAGGACAGAATTACTCCTTTTTCTCTCTTCCCGATAGTCTGACAACAGGCTCAAGCATAATGCCCCAGAAAAAAAACCCTGATGTCCTGGAGCTAATCAGAGCTAAATGCAACAGGCTAATATCCAGGCAAAATGAAATGATGCTTATGGTTTCAAATTTGAATACGGGCTACCACAGAGACATGCAGTTACTAAAGGAAATAGTAATACCTGCTATTGATGAATTGAACGATTGTCTGAAAATTATGAGCCTGGTAGCAGATTCTGTTAACATCAATCCTGAAATTTTCAATAATCCCCTGTACCAGCCATTATTCTCCACAAACGAAGTCAACAGGCTTGTCAGGGAAGGTGTCCCTTTCAGGCAGGCATACAGACAGGTATCCAAACATGCCCTGTCTGCCAGCTATGATGTTCCTGCGGTAAGCGAATATACACATCAGGGCAGTATTGGGAATCTCTGTACTGAAAGGATCAGGGACAGAATAAATGAAATAGCAGCCAGGATAAATATACCGGATAGTGACAGGCTTGCAGATAAACTGTTGTAAAAAATCTGAACTGCCTCATAAGCAGTGAGCGCCGGCATTGACTTAATTAATGCCGGCCTCTCTTACAATTGCTTTTGCCAGTACATTATTAGCATCTATTAACGGAACAAAACCTATTGCTTTTTCCCTTATTGCCAGAGGTATTTCCGTACAGCCCAGCACTATCGCCTGTACACCATCGTTTATCAGCATGCGCACAACATTCAGCAGATCAACCCTTGCTCTTTCGCTTACAGGTTCGGAGACCGCCTTTATGCCATATTCCATGTCATATATTGCAGGGTGCAAAATGGTGTATTGAACATCTTCATCAGGGTAAACAGCACTTAAGCCTTCTCTCTCCATATAGATATCATAAACCCTGCTTTTATATACCCCGTTTGTACCCATAATGCCAACTTTCCTTACATCAGGATAATTTACGGATATATATGCCGCCACCTCATCTATCATATTTACCAGCTTACATCCTTCAGGTATTATATCCAGTACCGGTTTTAATATTTCGGGGACATGGGCTGTGTTACATGGTATTCCGAATACACAGGCGCCCAAAGCAATAAGTTCCCTGACAATACCTGCTATGGCATAACCCGGATTCTCATCTACCTCACCAAAAAGGTATTCACTCCTGTCATTTAACTTTTCCGGTCTCGACAACATCGCAACAGGTAAATGCTCCTGGTCCCTGGCTGCCTTTGTATTGTCGGCAATCTTCCTCAGCAGGTCAATACCTGCATATGTACCCATTCCTCCTACTACGCCTATTACTTTACTCATCTTCTTTTATCTTATTATACTTTTTCATCATTCCGATCACCTGGTCAACCGGTAATTCTTCTGCCTTGTTACCGTCTCTTCCTGTCATAGCCTCAGCAGCAAATAACGAATTCAGTATAGCCTCTTCGGTTGCTTCTATCGTAGCCAGGAATAACGGAGACACAAAATCGTTGCGTAATAACATTTCGCCGGTAAGAGCCGATCTGCCGGAAGCATCAGTAATATTATCTTCTGCCACAGAAAAAGCAATTACATAATCACCGCTTCCGTTAGAGGCTATTCCTCCTGTCCGGGCCAATCCCATTATGGCCCTCTTTGCCATCCTCTCCAGGTTTCTCGCATCGACAGGGGCATCGGTAGCAACAACTATCATACATGAGCCGTCCGCGCCTGTATTCACATTACGGCTGAAAGAAAACCGGCCCAGTTCTTCGCCCACAGGAACACCGTCAATCTCAAGCACTCCTCCGAAATTTGTCTGGACCAACACTCCCACAGTATAGCCCCCAAGCGATTCGGGCAGCACTCTCGAAGATGTACCTATTCCCCCTTTGAAACCAAAACAGACAGTTCCTGTTCCTGCTCCGACATTGCCTTCCTGAACAAAACCGCCCCTGGCATTCTTTATTGCCTCCAGAACATGAGCTTCTTTAACATGTCTTCCCCTTATATCATTCAGATATCCGTCGTTTGTCTCACCTACAATACAATTAACCGATCTTACATTCTCATTTCCAGGCTCATTTATAGTATATGTTATCAGTGCGTCAAAAGCTGCCGGCACACTCATTGTATTCGTAAGGATCACAGGGGTTTCAATATTACCCAGTTCTTTTACCTGGCTTATCCCTGTCAGCTTGCCGTAACCGTTACCTGTATAGATGGCAGCAGGTAACTTGAAATTATATATATTACGATCGTGTGGAACTATGGCAGTAACACCCGTTCTTATATCTTCCCCGTCAATTATGGTAGTATGCCCTACCTTTACACCCCTGACATCGGTTATGGCATTATATTTACCAGGGCTTAATACACCCGGAGCTATTCCGTAATCCCTTGGCCTTTTATCCTGTGAGTGCAGACCGGTTGCCGGCACCAGCAATATCAAAACAGATAAAATGATTCGCATATTAAAATGAGTTATATTTGATTAACTAAATTTACCAAATTAAATTAATAATCAGCAATATCGTTAAAGTAGTAGTCCGGTAAATGGAATAAACTATGGATAATAAACCGTTCCGTCTGTCAGACAGGCTAAAAAGTTTCGCTCATGCCTTTAATGGCATAATACACATGGTGAAGGAAGAGCCTAACTTCAGGATACACATTGTGGCCACAGCAATAGTTATCATAGCCGGAATATGTCTCGGCATATCAACTGCAGAATGGCTGATCATACTGATAGTTATTGCTTTTGTGCTGGTCACTGAAATTATTAATACATCCGTTGAAAGACTATGCGATATTATTCAGCCTGAATATGATAAACGGATAAAAAATATCAAGGATATCCTGGCTGCAGCAGTTCTTCTTTCGGCTGTTATGTCCGTAATAATCGGTATAATTATTTTTCTCCCTTATATTTTGGCCCTTTTTTTGAGGTGAACCAAATAAACCAAAATCATGAACAAACCTGTTTCCTTGTTTATAATCGTACTTTTATTTATGTCTTCCTGTCTTCCGGAAAGTTATAAATATCCTAAAGGATCACTTCCTTCAAGCCCTGTAAACCTTGAAGCATTTAACACGGAATATGATGACTATAATTCAACCGCTCCCATTGCAGGGACACTCATACCATTCTGTTTTTCGACAAACCGCCAGAGTGAAGGAGGTGATTATGATATCATCTATGAACCGATGAATATAGAATGGAATAAAAATACGGGTATACTCACCGTAAGCAATAATTATAACAACTGGACAATATACCAGCAGGAATACATGGTTCTGGAAGGCGCTTTGGATATTATAAATACCGAATATAATGAGCTGGGCCCCTATTTCATTATTGACGGAGGATACCATAGTTATGACTATGATTATTTATTCCTGTATGCAACTGATAAAGGAGGTGACTTTCAGATATGTTTTACATATAACATTGACTTTCCTGAATTCAATGACAGTCAGGAGATTGCATTTCTCAACTCCTCATCCGACGATCTGTATCCTGCATTTAATTCTGACTTCAGCAGGATTTATTTCTGCTCCGACAGGGATAATGGGGTCTTCAATATATATTCGGCCGGACTAATAAGGAGTTATGATAGTCTGGTTGAAGAATTTACCGATGAAAGCAGCACCAGGGATATAATATTGCATGAGAATCTCTCCTCGGACGGGTACAATGATAAATGCCCCATTATTTATTCGAATATTATGGTCTTCGCCTCCGACCGGCCGGGAGGACAGGGAGGTTATGACCTGTATTATTCAATATATGAAGAAGACGAATGGAGCGATCCCGTCAATTTCGGACCGGATATCAATTCACCTGCCGATGAATATCGTCCTATAATAATAAACGACATGGTTGATGACGATAAAGATATGATGGTCTTCTCTTCAAACCGCGAAGGGGGAAAAGGAGGATTCGATCTTTACTTTGTGGGTATTGATAAAATGGGTGAATCCCGGTAAAAACTTTTATCTGACTCATGTCAGATAATTGGATGTGCGGCATTTTGCGGCTGAAGGACTATTCACTCCGCAGAACAATTGCAGGATCTGTATTTGCTGTACGACTTGTTATTCCGCTTACTGTAACTAATGCAACAATCAATGTTATTGCACCGGCGAGGATAAATACCAGCGGACCGATCGAAATCCTGTAGGCAAAATTATCAAGCCATCGTGACATAAAATAATATGAGAGCGGACATGCAATAGCAAAGGCAATAGCGATCCATCCTGTATACTTACGGTTTAGTAATAAAACCAATTGCCCGGCTGAAGCCCCCATTACCTTCCTTATAGCAACCTCCGGTTTCTGCTGTTGGGCAATAAACGATGCGAGTCCGAATAATCCCATGCAGGCTACCAGTATGGCAAGAAATGAATGCATAATAAAAACCTGCTTTGTTTGTCTTTCATTCCTGTATAATGAATCATAGTCATCCCCGAGGTATGAATAACGGAAAGGAATACCGGGCATATGCTTATCCCAAACAAGATTAGCTGCTTTAAGTCCCTCCTCATAATTTCCCTGGCTGAATCTTATAGCCATATAGCTTAATCTGTAGCCCCATGGTCCTCCCTGAAAAAATATTGCCAACGGACGGATCTCACGATGTTTCGATTCGTAGTGAAAATCCTTCAGTATTCCGATTATCCGGTAGTTAACAGGCGGGCTGGAATAGTCATTTATATGTTTCCCCAAAGGATCTTCAATTCCCAGTACCTTTACAGCAGTTTCGTTCAGAAGAACTGCGGTTGTATCGGTCGGCATATCCTCTGAAAAAAACCGGCCTGCCGTGGTTTCAAGTTTCAACACATCATCGTAAGCATGGTCTGCACTATATAAATTAAGTGTAAATCTCTTGTCAACCCCTTCAGCAGTAAATCCGATATTTGAAAATCTTTTCCCCGGCAAACCTGAAGAAAACGTTACATTCTCTATTACAGGATATTTCATTAACTCATCCCTCATTATTTGCTGTTTGCCTGAAAAAGAAGGAGGTATATGTACTAACAGCACATCCGACTTATCAAAACCAAGATCGACATCCTGTAGCATCTTCATCTCCTTAGTAATCACTATTGTCCCTGTAATAAGAAATACAGAGGCTGCAAACTGAATGATAACCAGTATATTCCTTATTCCTACTCCGCGGGTTTCAGATATTGTATTCGCTTTTAATACCCTTACAGGATCATATGACGAAAGAAATAATGCAGGATATATACCGGTCAGCATGCTGATGATCAGCCAGCCTGCTAACAAGGCGATTATTGCCCCTGCATTACCGAACAGGCTCAGGCTGATATCCCGGTCAAGCCAGTCATTATAATAAGGAAGTAAGATCTTTACAATAACAAATGACAAAACCAGTGCAAAAAATGTAATTACTGCCGATTCAGCTAAAAACTGTATTACAAGTTGACGCCGACCTGATCCCGCGGCTTTTCTGATACCCACCTCGCGAGCCCTCAGTGTCGATTTGGCAACAGACAGATTAACGAAATTAATACAGGCAATTACCAGCAGAAACAGAGCAACGACAGAAAAGATATATACAGATTTTATATTACCGTTGGTTTCCCATTCACCGTTAATGTCAGAATGAAGATGAATATAACCAAGAGGCTGCAGGAAGAACTCCCAGTAATCACCCTGTGCTGCCCGTGCCTCATATTCATCTTTCCCTCCTGTCGAATCGTAAACATACTGAATAAATTTATCTTCAAGTCCCTTCCGGAAAACACCTTCTTTCAAAAGGAGATAAGTAATGAAATTGTTTGCCGACCATTCGTTATTATTGATCAAACCCGGGAAAGTCGTTAACGATGCCACAATATCAAAATGAAAATGTGAATTTACAGGCATGTTCTCGTAAACACATGTTACTGTATATGCCGTCTCTCCCATATTAGGAACATCTATTTCTATGATCTCCCCAAGGCAATCGGTATTACCGAAATATTTCCCGGCGTACTTTTCCGATATAGCAACCGAATTAGGATGTACAAGGGCCGTCTCAGGGTTTCCGGCGACAACCGGAAAGGTAAAAACTGAAAAAACAGACGAATCGGCCAGAACCAAAAGATCTTCATGATAAACCCTGTCGCCGACCCGTGTGGTAATATCATTCATCCTGAATGTTTTAACCGCATCTTCTATCTCAGGATATCGCTCTCTCATTTCACGAAGAACCCGTGCAGATGAAAAAGCCTGCCTGAACTTTGTATCACCTATGCTTGCCCTTATACATAACCTGTATATACGATCACCATCCTCATGGTACTTATCGTATTTTAATTCGTTATCTACATAAAGAAATATAAGCAGGCTGACACATAGGCCCAGCGTAAAACCAAGCAGGTTAATAATGAAAAAAACCTTTTGCTTTAAGATACTTCTGAAAAAAGATCTGATGAATAACCCGGGCATAGCTTTCATGAGTTGGTTACTAAGAAAACGTCTGAGAACCCCTGAGGTTACATACTCTTAACAAATTATATGTAACTCCCATATATTAAGCTTAGTAACAGGCTGAATACAAGACAAAAGGCGAAAGACAAACGACTAACCCTTCGACAAGCTTCAGGGCAGGCGACGAAAGGCAAAGGACAAAAGGCAGAAGGAAAAAGGAAAAAGTAAGTAGAAGGGATTAGGGACAAGGGATCAGGGATTAGGCGAAAGGTTTACACAGCCAACTGAATAACTGGATAACTGAAATAGGATTAAATCACTACTAATTAACTAATTAACAAATTAACAAATTAACTAATATACCAATTAACATTGCGGACTGACTGCGGACTTTTGGGGATACCATCATTCCATCATCTCATTATTTACCGTATCCCCCTCCTCCGGGAGTCTCCATAACAAACCTGTCGCCTGCTTCAAGATTTATATTCTGAATTGAGGAAAGCTTAATTTCAGTACCATCCTTTTTTATAACTCTCTGGCGACCTGCTGCCCCGTTGTCGCCTCCTGACAAGCCATAAGGCCCGGTATTTCTCCTCTGTGTCAGCACTGAGAGGTTAACAGGTTCAAGAAATGATATTATTCGTGTTACTCCGTCACCGCCCTTCCATCTTCCTTTACCGCCTGATCCTTTCCGGACTGAAAACTCTTCAATCCTTACGGGATACCTGTGTTCCATAATTTCCGGATCTGTAATCCGTGTATTGGTCATATGATGGTGTACGGCATCAGCGCCGTTAAATCCTTCTCCTGCACCGCATCCTCCGCATACTGTTTCATAATATCCGAATTTATCATTACCGAAAAGTGTATTATTCATTGTTCCCTGGCTTGCTGACACAACACCAAATGCTTTCAGAAGCGTGTCTGTAAGCCGCTGGCTTATCTCAACATTACCGCCGACAACTGCCGGGCATGATTCAGGATCATCTTCAAATACAGGATTCAGCATACCTTGTGGTAATATGACCTTAACGGGTTCCATAAGTCCGTCATTAAGAGGTATAGGCTCATTTAAAAGAAGCCTGAGAACATAAATGACCACGCTTTTTACTATTGCTTCGGTGGCATTCATATTTGTTTTATTAACCCCGGCGCTACCGGTAAAATCTATAGTACAGAACCCGTCCTTCAGCGCTAATTCTACCTGTATCAATGATCCGTCGTCCAGTCTCTCGCCTGCCCTGTATACCCCTTCGCTGAATTTTCTTAAAGTATTGCTCATCCTGAGTGATGCATAATCTTTCAGTTGCAGGAGATAATCAAGTACTTTATCTTTCCCGTGCTTTTCTATCAATGACAGCATGGCATCTTTCCCGTTCCTGTTTGCTGCCAGAGCTGCATTGAGATCGGCAAGGTTTTCCTCCACAGCTCTTGTAGGATAGGGATATTCCAGCAATATTTTCCTCATTCCTTCCCAGTTTACCTTTCCCTTTTTGACAAGATAAAAAGGTGATATCACTACTCCCTCCTGCTGAAGGTTTATTGCTCCCGGCGGCATGGAGCCCGGGCTTATACCCCCTATTTCGCTATGATGTGCCCTGTTCACCACGAACCCGACACGTTCCTCCCCGTAAAATACCGGTGTAACCAGTGTTACGTCAGGAAGATGCGAGCCCCCGTATTTAGGATGATTGGTAACTATTGTATCTCCATCTTCAAACCTGAAATTATGCAGTAAATTACGTACACAAACACCCAGTCCTCCCAGGTGTACCGGGATATGCGGAGCATTGGCAACCAATCTTCCTTCTGCATCAAGCAAGGCGCATGAAAAATCAAGTCTTTCTTTAATATTAACTGACATTGATGTCCGTTGAAGCAATGCACCCATATTTTCGGCTATTGACATGAACCGGTTTGTAAAGAGTTCCAGTTCCGTTTCCCTGTTCTTCTTTTTCCCCGTCTCTTTACTCTCTTCCTTACGGCTTAATACAGCTGTGCCTGCATGATCTATTTTAAGGTGCCATCCCTCTTTAACCCATGTTGCTGCAAAGTGATCGAGAAGGAGTGCACTGCCTTTAAGACAGGCTCCGGGCTGTAATGAGTCGAGCAGATAAACAGGCAGTGTCCGTCCGGTAAAATATTCAGGTTCGGCATCATAAGGTAATGCCGTTACAACCTCTTCCTCCCCTTCGCCATCATACACCCTGGCTATTACCCTTACCGATTCGACCTCTATCTGACGGTTTTTCACACTATGTCCGTAAAGATTCCCGTATGCTTCGGAAAAATCACTTTCCAGCTTTTCCTTTTTACTGTAAGGGACCTCTATACAACTATCCTGTCCCAGGTAGCGCAAAAATGCAAGTCTCTTATGGATAGTGATCTTTTCGCCGGAAAATCCCTCATCTTTAAGTAAGCTGCAGGTTGTCTCCTCGCATTCATTAAATATATTGTCAAGATCAGCATATATCTTATCCAGGGGGCTCAGCACCTGTTTTTCAGCAAATCTTTCAACCGGCGCCTGTCCTATCCCGTATGCACTCAGCAGTCCTGCATCCCTGGGTAAAATGATCGTACTGATCCCCAGCATGTCGGCTATATCACATGCATGCAGGCCGCCTGCACCCCCGAAGGCCACCATAGCAAAATCGGAAGGGTTATAACCCTTTGCAAGGGATATTTTCCTTATTGCCACAGACATCAGTTCATTGGCAATATCAATGAAGCCGTTTAATATTTCTTCGCCCTGCCTCCTTTCTCCTGTGTTCTCTTCTATCTTATCCAGCAGTTCCTCCAGGCTTTCCTGTGCCTTGTCCCTGTATACAGGTATACCGAACTGTTTTATATCCAGGCGCCCGAGAAGCAGGTTTACATCAGTAATAGTCAGCGGACCTCCTGCACCGTAACATGCAGGACCGGGATATGCACCCGCACTCTCAGGGCCCACAAACAGTTTATAACCGTCGAAGCCACATATTGAACCTCCCCCTGCGGCCACCGTTTCTATGGCTATAGCAGGGCTGTTTATCCGGGCATCACCGACTTCCAGTTCATACCTGTAATCAAACGAGCCGTCAATACGCGACACATCGGTGCTGGTACCACCCATATCAAATGTGATGATCTTGTTACAGCCCGATCTCTGACCTATTGCCAGCGCCCCTGCTACGCCACCTGCCGGCCCGCTTAATAAACTGTCTTTGGGATAAAAACTATCAGCCGGCACAAGTCCCCCGGCACTCGACATTATCCTGAAGCGGCTATCGCCGATATGATCCCTTATGCCTTTTACATAATCATTAATAACAGGTGATAAATAAGCGTTTACAACGGTCGTCTCGGCCCTGTTAAGTATCTTGATAAGCGGTGATATCTCATATGAGGCAGATACATATTCATAGCCCATTGATATGAGCTCATCATACAGGGCCTTTTCATGTGCGGGATTGATATAACTGTTCTTCAGGGCTATGGCAACCGATTCGAAATTTCCGGATCTGAGCCCGGCCATTTTGTTGCGAAAGTCTTCCAGATCAGGAGACCTGACAATACAGCCCGATGCATCAATACATTCCTCTACCTCAAACACTTCCGAATATACCATGCTCCGTTTGATAACATTCATTGCAAAAATATCCGGCCTTGACTGGTTACCAATCTCCAGCAAATCGGCAAAGCCCTTTGTAACAACAAAAAGAGTCCTGGCTCCTTTTCTTTCGAGTAATGCATTCGTTCCCCTTGTCGATCCTAGCTTCAAAACAAGAGGTGGAAAATTCTCTGACAAGGGAGTTTCTGTGATCATTCTTATCCCCAGGACAGGAGCTTCCTCCTTTGATGTGATCTCGAAGCTCTGCCCTGATAAAGGCAAGCGGTCAGGCGGTTTACTAAGAACAAGCATGGAAGAATCCATATCGTAACGCTCAACACGTATATCAGTGTAAAGATCAGGTAAAATGCGGAATGAAAAACCTGATATGATATCACGGTCAAAACCCCATGACTCTTTAATATAAAGTTCCTTTCCCGACTTTATCCCTGTTATCTCACCGCGAAGACTGCTGTTACTCAGCACTTTCACGCGTTTCTTCCTCCCCCGGTTATCTATCCCGATACAATCTGTAAATGTACCGCCCGTATCAACAAATATTTTATATTCAGACTCTTTCATACATCCTGTCCTTTATTTATTATCAACCTTAGCCCCTGCAGTCTGCAGTCCTAATATCAACACAACGACCAAAGACAAGCCTGCTATTATGAACTGTACCAGCGCCGGGTTCTGAATAACAAGCTTAAACAATCCGGCTATTGCCTTTACAGCACTGTTCAGACCTATGACCATTGTAATAAAAATAACCATCAACATCATTATATTTAAAATTACTGACCGTATTTCATTGCCGTATATTGTTTTCCGGATCACTATATACAGGAAGCAGCTTATAAAAGGCAGCAGAAACCCGTTCAATGCCTGAGCGAGTATTATTGCCGGTACCGGTTTTATATTCAGTGATGCAAATACTACCCCGGTAAGAAGCACTGCTATCCAGACAAGCCTGAACCGGTACGATCCGGCGTTCCACTTTTCGGGTTGTTCCTGGCCAAAAAGACCTGAAAGGGTTACGGATGCAGCGAGCGGAGCTGTTACAGCCGATGTAAAGCCTGCCGCAAAAAGGCCGAAGCCAAGCAGGTACCTGCCCCCGGCACCCATCCTTTGTTCCAGCACGGAAGCAAGGGCTTCAAAAGAAAAATCACCTGATATGGCAGATCCGGAAATAAGTACGGCCATTGAAAATATCCCTCCCAGGATAATTGCTATGGAAAGACCGAAGCGCATCTCTTTAAGCGACTGCCCTTTTGATGATAATCCTGATCCGAGAAACAAGTTATACGGCACTATTGTCGTACCTATAAGAGCAAGCACCAGTGTTACGGCTCCCGGGCCGGGGAAGGATGGGATGAATAATCCTCTGAAAATATTGCCTGTGCCCGGCCTGACCATTACCGCAGTAACAAGAAAGCCTGCTCCCATTACTATCACCAGAATCCCAAGTACGGTAGACACGATCCTTAACGAAGGGATGCTAAGCAATATAGCTGCCGAAACCCCTATAACCAGCACAAGCACATATGGAGGAATATTAAAAAGCAGTTTCAGCCCCTCGACTGCACCTATAAGGTTACCGGTCTCATATGCTGCAGCCCCGATCACTATTGCACCCGTCACAAACAGCAGAACTGCCGTTTGTGATGATCGCCCTTCAAAATAAACAGATATCGATTGTCCCAGGTTCTTACCCGTAACGATACTTAAGCGGGCTGCTGACTCCTGCAATAAAAGACAGGCCAGTGTTGAGAACAGCAGGGCCCATAACAGGTCAGTACCAAATGATGCTCCGCTGCTTGCAGCCGTGGTTACCGTTCCGGGCCCGATGAACGCTGCCGAGATAACTGACCATAAGAGAATGCTGAGGATACGTTTTCTTGTCGACATAACCGGATTTTAACCTGTAAATATAGGGAATAGAAAGAAGAATGGAATACAGGATTGTTGAAATACTCAGAGTAATTCTTACCATAAGGACACGGAGGATCACGGTGGCACACGGGGAAATAGTGACAAGTGACGAGTGACGAGTGACGGGACAAAGAGATGAGAGATGAGGCGGCGGACGGAGAGAGAGCCGCGCCAGCAAAGGAGACAAGGGATCGGGGATAACAAATAGTCTTCAGTCCTCAATCCTCAGTCTGCAATTTTTAATTGATTAGTTAACATAACTTACCCACTTTAACAAATAAACCTTTACACCAATATACCAGTACACTAATTAACATTGTGGACTGTGGACTGCCGATTGTAGACTGTAGACTGTCCCGAATCTTCGATTCGAGGATCCCTGCCTACCGGTTGCGGACTGACCAGTATTCTAATCCACGGACCTGATGGTCCTGTCGCATTAGCTGTTAAGGTGGGAAATGAAACACCCGTAATTTATTATCTTTGTTCTGATCACCTTAATTCAATAACCGGTATGATGAATTCATCAGGAACCATGTTGGAAGAATACAACTACGGACCCTGGGGAAGGAGAAGGGTTGATTCTACATGGACTCATGTTGATGCTCCATTACCTTCATATGAGATAAGAGGGTTCACAGGGCATGAACATCTTGATGATTTCAATATCATTCACATGAATGGAAGGCTATTTGACCCTGAAAACGCCAGGTTCCTTAACCCTGACCCGGTAATACAGGATCTGTATAACCTGCAAAATTTCAATCGTTACAGCTATTGTTTGAACAATCCTTTGAAATATACTGACCCGGACGGAGAGTTCTTTTTTGGTACAATCTTTACTTTTATTAGGGATTTTTTTCGAACGACTCTTTTCCATGGTGGGCTCTCATTTAACAAGAACGTAAGAAAAGAAGCCTGGAAAAATTTTGATCCGTCAGCAAGCTGGTCTGCAACTAATAAAGCCTGGAAAATTGATATAGGTGGATTTAAAACGGATCCACATCGCACTATTGTAGGCAGAGGCTTACAATTTCTATCAAGATGGACAAGGGAGTTACCTCAAACTTTAGCCGGAAAATTATTCTCTCATACAAGAAATATTTTTGGAGGAGTTGATAATGTTGAATACCATGGCGGCGCAACATTAGTAAATAGAAACAATAAGAATAATAATCCTTGGGGATTGACATTAGGTCCATATATTAACTCAAATCGGGTTGTTGCTGATCCATATACAGATGACTTATTCAGACACGAATATGGTCACACACTGCAAAGTAGGCTGGTTGGGTCATTATATCTAACTAGCGTAGCTCTACCAAGTGCTATTGGTGCATTCCTGGATTATGATTTACATATTAATAATCATGACAGAGAATGGTATGAAACGCAAGCAAACAGGATGTCGGAAAGATATTTTCGAAATCAAGATCCTGAAGCATTAAATGTACTTCCTTGGGATGACAATATGTACCCAAGAAAATATGATCCTACTTGGTATTGGATATTTGTACACCCACCGATACCATTCATGTGGGGGCTATTGTTTTAACTTATTCGTCAACTAAAGAAATGGACAACAAAATGATACTATTCGTATTGGTTATGGCTGCATTAAGTATAAAATCATGTGAACCATGCTGTGTTGATAAAGTTTACTCAATAACTGTTGAGAATAAACTTATTGATACAATCCAGGTATATGCATCTTTAAATTATCCGGACACTTCGCTTTCTGAAGAGAAACCAAGGCTAAAAATGGTTTATCCAAATAAGTACTCAAGAATCGACAGTAAAGAGAAATGGGAAAATATTTTACCAAAAGATACTGTGTCTGTGTTTATTTTAAGCAAAGATACAGTCGATAAATATAATTGGGATGAAATTAGGCGTGATTATAACATCTTAAAACGGTATGATTTAAGCATACAGGATCTGAAAAATAACCAATGGACGATAAAATATCCATAAAAATTTATCAACAATGGAAATCCGGGAAATCAAACATAAACTGAAAATTTGAGTTTTTCGGGTTATGGTTTTCTTACACAGTCCGGGGGGTACTGATTTAACAAATGAGTTTAACCAGCGAGTATTTCAAATGGAAGCCTTTTTTGGGGTGACAGGAAAAATTTATAATGACATATATGGAGGTTCTATTTTGTCTTATCCTCAAAAATTATTTGCATTTGGTTATATACAATATAAAGGAGCAGGAACAGAATTTATGAACCCTAAAGCTTTTAAAAGTAGTGATTTTTTTCACGGCGGTTATGTAAATGGTCAATTTTATGCAGCTAGTGATTTTGGGAATTATTTTTATGGTGTAGCAACGAAAGCAATAGGCATTACTTTATTTGATGCAGTTCAAGGTGCAGGAATCTATGCTATTTTTAGTGGTTCTTTTACTGACTGGTCAAATTGGTATGGATTTTTTGACGAAATAAGAGATACACAAATGATTATAAGGGGGTACAATGGACAATAGAAAAATATTTATTTATATTGCTATAATGCTTATTATTAGCTCTTGTGGAAAATTGAAAAATCCTAAAGAGAGAAATGTTATCTCGTTTAAAAATAATATCGATAGTGTTGCTTTTGCAATTGAAAGAATGAACGATATATTAGATAGATCTGATATTAATAATTATTTCTTTTACTCTATTGATAATAATATTTTATATGTCAAAGGTGTTACAAACAAGTCGCTAAAGGCTGGGAATATAACTGATACTCTTTTATATAAAAGTGAAGCATTATCTTTAATCAATAATCATAGAAGAAAAGAATTTGTAAAATTATTGGGATTACTAAACCAAAATTATTTAGATAGATGTGATTATGAAAGTGGAAATTATATCTATTTATATAGAAATAATATTTATATGGCAGATAGGCAAAAAGATTTGCAAAGATTTGTTGTATTTGCAAAAGATAAAGATGAAATAAAAAATTTACTGGAAGATAATTTTGTAAATGCAGCACACGGAGGGAAATATAATTTAGCTTACAAAATAATAGACCAAAAAGAAAATTTGTTTTTATTGGCTCACAAAGATGCTGAGATATGGGAGAATTAAACAAGAGCAGATACTGTATAAAAAGCCAGAAAAGCCCGGACAATCTCTCTCCGGGCTTCATCTTTTATTGTGATACACGTTATTCTTATCTAGGTCTTATGTCTTCGGGTTGCTCTCTTTAGATTGCATAATGTGACTCATGCTTAGCTGGGAAAGGCTGTAAAAAGTTGAATGAAATTGAGAATGAGTTTAAATAGTATTAAATACCTACTAATTAACAAATTAACCAATACACCAATTAACACTGCGGACTGCCGATTGCCGACTGTAGACTGGTGACGGCTGGACTGAGAGACATAAACGATTCAACTCTTCAACCGGGTGGCAAACAAAAACCCCGGCGTTGCCGGGGCCTCCCTGTTGACCCGCCAGGGCTCGAACCTGGACTCTTCTGAACCAAAATCAGACGTGTTGCCAGTTACACTACGGGTCAATCAATACCTTATTAGGTGCAACAAAAATAAGAATTTTTTTAATATTCAATTTATGCCCTGATAAAGTGCCCTATATTTTATAACAAAATTGGTAACAAGCTGATTATAAGACAGACGGAATGATGGAGTGATAGAGTGATGGAACCGAGGAACCTGATCCCGTGCCTTCGGGATCAGGTGACGAGTTCGCGAGCGGCATGTGATTCTAGTTGGAGGGGCAAGCAATGATGGAACGATGAACAGCCTTTCGTCTTTAGTCGTTTGTCTTTCGTCTCATTAAACTCATTCTCAACTTTCTCAACCTTTTAAACCCTTTAGTCTTTCGTCTTTCTTATATTTGCAGAATGATATAGTGTCACAAAATCCCGGGTTACTAATTATATTTATACTTTAAATCATGTCTTTAATATGTTCTTAAATAGTTTATTGTCTGTATGGTATGGTATAATTATTGTTACTAAACATTAAATTATTTCTTACTTATCTGAGGCATATATTTTATGGCAAGACTTTTGTCTATAACGGGTTTATACCTTTTACTGTCTTTATTCCTTATTAAGACTGCTCATTGTCAGGAAGGGGTAATTACTTCAAAAGAGATGAAATCTCAATTTGATGCGCTTTTCAAAGGAGACCAGCGTCTTGTAAGCGGTAAATTTTACTACGGAGCTCCCCAGGGTTCGATCAGAGGGAATCCTTATTATACGGATGAAAAATGGAAGACCGGTTTCGTTACTATAAACGGCATAAGGTTTGACAGTTTATTACTTAAATATGATATCACAGATAATGAACTGGTTCTGAATCCCATCTATCTCAATAATGTCTCAGCTTCTGTTTGTATAAAAAAGAAAGGGATAAGCCGCTGGGGATACGATAACAAAGTATTCATACAATTTCCCCCTGATACGGGAAAAGAAAATCCCAGGTTCTGTGAAATAGTCTCGGAAGGACCTGTCAGTTATTATGTTCTTAAACAAAAAGAACTTGTCGTTGAATCGGGCAACAGCACAAGTTTTATATATAAAGAATATGATATGCAATATTTAAAGATTAACGATGAATTAATAAAATTCAAAAACAAAAATATTCTGTTCAGGCTATACCCTGATTTAAAAAAACAGATGAGATCTTTTATCAGAAAAGAAGGATTATACCCTTACAAACGTAATATCAATGACAGAAAATTGCTAATAGACCAATATAACAAATTGCTAAATACCCTTTAATGTATAAACGTAGGTTTTCGGCTCTGACTATTCTCTTTTTTTCCCTGTGGCAGATCATTATATCCCAGGAACCTGAATCAATATATATAAACGGAAACTTTAATGATGTTGAATTCAGCAGGTTTTCCGGGATAGTAAAAAACGAATTTAATATTTTCATCTATTATAAGGAAAACTGGGTAAACGATATCCGTATTACAGCTCATGGCGATTCCATTGACCTGGACAGTCTTCTCAAAAATGTTCTTGACCCGAGAGGGATCTTCTTTATAAAACAAGGCAGCAGACAATATTACCTTACAGGAAGAGAACTGGTTAATACTGAAAATCTTCTCAATATTGAAAAGAAAGACATACCCGGCGACAGCATTACAAACAATATTGCAAAACAGTATTTCGGCGCTTATTCATATGAAAGAACCTTAAAAAAAGTAATAATCGGAGATAAGGATGCAGGCAATACATCACTTATGCATGTGTTGTCGGGAAGGATAACTTCAAAAACAACTGGTGAACCTGTAATTGGTGCAACGGTAATTGCCGACGGGACGAATATCGGCGTTATCTCAGATGCCAACGGCTTATACAGCCTTACCGTACCTGCAAACACGGTCCTTAACCTGACGGTTTCATGCCTGGGGATGGATAAGGAATTATTCATAGTGGAGATGTACAGTTCCGGCTCCCTGAATATTGAAATGTCAGAAAAACTAATTGACATACAGGAAGTGATCGTCAGATCCGGAAGGCATGATAATGTTCATGGTATGCAAATGGGTTTTCAGCGTATCGAAATGAAAGAAATAAAGAGCATTCCTGCTGTCATGGGAGAAAGGGATATTCTCAAAGTGGCCAATATGATGCCCGGGGTACAAACCATCGGAGAAGGATCGGCAGGTTTTAATGTAAGAGGTTCATCATCCGATCAGAATCTTTTTCTTATAAACGAAATACCGGTACTTAACACGGGACATCTATTTGGTTTTTTCTCGGCATTCAATCCCGATATGATAAGTGATTTCAATCTGTACAAAAGCAATTTCCCCGTTGAATACGGTGGGAGGCTTGCTTCTGTTTTCGAAGTATCAACAAGAAAAGGCAATAAGAAAGAATTTGGGGCCAGAGGTTCCGTAAGCCCTGTTACAGGCAGCCTGCTCCTTGAAACGCCAATTGTAAAAGACAAAGCTTCATTTATCCTGGGCAGCCGGGCTACCTATTCCGACTGGATACTCAAACGTATTGACGATGTCGACATAAGCAACAGCAAAGCATCATTTTACGATATTATGGGAGGTATTCATATTATTAACGAAGATAAGTCATCATGGCAGTTTTTCGGGTATAACAGTAAAGACAGGATATCTCTCTCAGATATAAATGATTTCAGGTATGAAAACCTCGGTGCATCTTTAATATATAATAAAAGACTGGGAGATAAATGGAATATTAAAGTATCCGGGATACTATGTAATTACGAGAATTATCATACAAATAAAGAACAATTATCCAGAGCTTATGAACATGAGTTTAAGGTCAGATCACAGGAAATAAAAACAATGATATCGGGTCATCCTGCACTCAGGCACAGAACAGGGTACGGATTTAATGTTGTCTTATATAACCTTGATCAGGGAGTTTTTAAACCATACGGAGATCTGTCCTTATTAACAGGAAATAATTTCGGTAAAGAATCCGGTATTGAATATGCGGTATATGCTTTTGATGAATATTCACTTACTGACAAATTAACGGTTTACGGAGGATTGAGATACAGCTTCTATAACTATCTTGGACCCCGTGATATATATACATACATCGATGATGCCCCCAGAGAACCGGAAAATATAACTGATACGATAAATTATAAAAAGGGACAGACCATTGAGCATTATTCAGGCCCGGAATACAGGCTTTCATTCAACTATGAAATAAGCCCTGACTTCTCAGTTAAGTTCAGCTATAACAGGATGCGTCAGTACCTGTTCATGTTAAGCAATACAGTATCGGTTGCACCAACCGACAGGTGGAAGATCGTAGATAATTATATAAAACCTCCTGTTTCAGACCAGTTCAGCATCGGCCTTTATAAAAACCTTAACAGTGCTGCTCTTGAAACATCGGCTGAACTATATATGAAAAAGGGCAGGAATATAGTTGAATATAAAGATGGTGCAGATCTCACTTCAAGTCCTTATTTTGAAACCCTCATCCTGCAGGGAACACAAAATTCCTACGGTGCCGAATTTATGGTGAAAAGAAATGCCGGAAGATTCACCGGATGGATAAGCTATACCTACTCCCGCTCTTTGATCACAGTCGACGGGAATGAATCGTGGGAAAAGATCAATCAGGGCATGAGCTATCCAGCCAATTACGATAAACCTCACGCTCTCAATTTTGTGGGCAACCTGCGCCTCTCAAGAAGATTTAGTATAGCATCGAATATTGTATACAATACAGGGCGACCCATCACTTACCCGACAGGAATACTTTATGTAGATGGGTTACAATTTGTAAGTTATTCATCAAGAAACGAATATCGTATACCGGATTATTTCAGGATAGATCTCTCCGTTAATATCGAAGGGAACCTCATCAAGAATAAATTTGCCCATGGCTCATGGATGTTTTCAGTTTATAATCTGACCGGCAGAAGAAATCCATATTCCATATATTTCAAATTTGAGAATAATGAAATAAACGGATATAAGCAATCCATTTACGGAGTTCCCCTGTTTACTGTCAGTTATAATGTTAAACTAGGTAATTATGCGGTTGAATAATATAATTATATTAAGTCTTTTCATTATTGCCGTATCGTGCATAGATTCATTTGTACCTGAGACAGCAAAATATGACAATATTCTTTTCATTGAAGGACATATAACAAATGATCCCGAAATGTCTCCTGTTGTATACATTTCAAGATCTATACCGGTTACAAGTGAAAATACCGATTCAATATCAACAGTTTCAGGTGCGGAGATATATCTTATATGCAATGACGGGTCGGAATACGATTTCTATGAACCGGAGCCCGGCAAATATAATTTATCCGACGTCTCTTTCACTGCTGTGGAAGGTAATTCCTATAAGTTAATCGTATATTATGATCAAAATACCTTCGAGTCTGATTTTGAGACCCTGATACTCTCTCCTGAAATAGATAGCATTAGGTCAAAAGCCAGGCAACAAAAGGTAATGGAAACCGGCGAAACAGTGTATGGACTGAAGTTATATATCAGTACCCATTCAACTGACCCGGGGCCTGCATATTACAGATGGATACTTGATGCCACATATCAGTATGCAGTCCCTTACAACTCCACACACAGATACATAGATTCAAAACCAGTTGAATTCAGTAACCATAAGATTATTAACTGTTGGAAGTCTTTGGATATAGACGGTATATTCATCTCATCAACCGAAGGTCTTAGCGAAAACACCGTAATAGATGCTCCGCTTAACTTTGTTTCACAGTATGGTGATGAGCTGTCTTACAAATACTGCCTTCATGCTAAACAATTATCAATCTCCGAATCTGCTTATTCTTTCTGGTATAATCTTGACAAGCTTATTAATCAGACCGGCGGGCTATACGAAACCCAGCCCTTCAGATTAACAGGTAATATAAAATGTACTTCCGACCCTGATGTTATTGTATCAGGTTTATTTGAAGTTGCCGGAGTATCAGAAAAACGGAAGTACTTTAACAGTCCAAAAGAATTCAAAATAAAAAATTATATCTGTGATCTCGATACCGTCGGGACTCTTTCATTTCCATGGGATGCCCTGAGAGAAGGATCATATTTATACCAGAATCAAGATGGAGTATTTCTTACATCCGAGATTAAATGTTTCGATTGCAGAGCAAGAGGTGGAACTGAAGTAAAACCTTCATGGTGGGATCAGGATAAATAATATTTACACTTATGCTGAAAAAAGCTTATACAATATTAAGATATACTATAACTGTCTTGTTACTGACATTTCCGTTATCCCTCCTTATGTCACAGACAAATAAACCTGTAAAGGCATTCAGGGAGACTATCTGGCTGCAGAGCAATAAAAACATTTATCTTGCCGGTGAAAATATAATATTCAGGGCCGCATTATTTGAAACAGACAGCTATAAACCATCTGTACTCAGCCATGACATACGAATAGAATTACTGGACGAAAATGGAAATATTTTATATCAAAACAATTATGAGCTTAAGAACTCCCAACTGCTTTCTGTAATAAAAATTCCGGATAATATTGAAACAGGATATTGCTATTTAAGGGCTTATACCAACTGGATGCGCAACTATCCTGATAAAGATTTTACATGGCTACCCCTTAAAATTGCCAATCCCGTATCTTTTAATGCCTTTCATCCCACTGATAAAAATGCCAGGGTCAATATATACCCCTTACCGCCGGAACATGACCGGAATGTCAGCAGCATATTTGTATCAGATAATAAAGGAAATGGGATAAAAGCCGAAGGATTTGTCCTTAGCAGTCCGACCGATACCGTTTTAAAATTCTCAACTGATAATACCGGATGGGATCTTACTGAATGGCGTATGACCGGCAGCGACAACCTCAAGGCGTTTGTTGAAGGCTTCAATCCCGATAAAACAGAAGTGGGAATAATCAAAGAAAAACAGGATGAGCCATATATTATATTAGAAGAGAACCACGATAATTTCGAAATTGAGATTTCAGGGCTTAAAGCAAGCGGTTATTATAAAATACTGGCTCACAGGACATCTAACTGGTTCTATTTTAAACGGGTGCATACAATAAGCAATAATGTTTCGTTTTCAATTCCTCGTGACAGTATCCCCGGCGGGATTGTACAGTTTAGCCTGCTGGATAATAAAAACAACATAATTGCATCCCGCCTGTGGTCCGATTATAATGAAAACGAATCCTTGGCAAATATTGAAATACCCGGAAAAAAACACCTTATCAACACATCCATTGACCTGAAGTACAGCATAATTCCGAACCCGGGATCTGATGATCCGGATAATATTAATATACTTGAAAGTGCTTATAATCAGGGATACCTTGTAAATGATTATCTGCCGGGTCTTCCGGGGTGGAATGCAAATTATGAGATACCAAGAAAACAAAGGGCATTCGATGCATGGCTGGCAGTCAGTCATTACGATGATAATACCATAAAAGCCTTTTTTGCCGGATCACAGGAACCCTGTATACCTGAACTTGAGATTTATCCTGATGGCGATTTTCATCACCCGGAAACAAGAGGTACCGTGCTCGAAGGCAAAGTAACAGATACACAAAGCGGCAAGGGTGCAACTATGTTCAGTCTGGCTCTTACAATCCTTAATGACAACAGTTTATATGCTATGAAAACTGACATTAACGGAATGTTTACCACCACGTTCCCTTCATGCTACGGCTCAAGAGATTATATCATTAATTATGCTGAAAAGCGAGATGGTAATTATATGATCAATATCTACAGCCAGTTCGAAGATGTGGGCTATTTACCTGACAAAGGGCCGGTCTCTTTCACTGAAGAAGACCTGAGTTACCTCAAAAACCAGATAGTCATATACAGGCTTAAAAAAATATATTCGGATAATGAAAAGCAGGTTCGACAGCAAAATGACAGCTTGCCCGTTAATGCTATGTTCTATGGAGAGCCTGATGTAAAAATATCGGTTGAAGATTATATAAGGCTTTCCAATCTCAGAGAGGTGATATTTGAAGTGGTACCGAACCTTGTTACCAGAAGTCACGACAAACACCGGACTTTGAATATAGTAAGTGACTATCTTTACCATAGTTCATATCCTTCTCTTATTCTCTTTGACGGTATTCCTGTAATTGAATATGATGATATTTTAAATCTGCCTCCCGAAAGGATAAAATCCGTTGAAGTAGTTAATAAGTTCTATATACATGGTAATGTAATATTTTCAGGAATAGTAAATATTGAAAGCAAAAATAAGGATTTCGGAGGTCTCGATCTTCCCTCCACGGCTATATTAACATCTATCCGTATACACGAAAAACAGCCTGACGAACATAGTATTTTCAAACCTGCATCTGTGAACCATAATATACCCGACCTGGATGATAATAGTTTATGGATATCAGGTATAGATAAAGCCAGAGGCAATATTAAACTATATACCGGTAGCCGGACAGGCCTTCACAGGGTATTGATATACGGATATGATGCTACAGGTAAATGGCTATATGGATCCGGGGATTATTCTGTTGCAGAATATTAACAGAAGATAAATCAGTCATCTGTGACGGGCTGAGACATACTGACAAAATCTGATTTCTGATCCTGCTCAATTTTCTGTTTATTGAAAAGATCCGGTTCATTGACCTCAAACAGGCTGGGCAGATCCTCATCGAAACGTTTCAATATTGTATTCATTACCGTTTCCCTGAGAAAACGTGATTTGTTTTTTACCCTGTACCGCTGGCAGTAAATATTAAATGCCCGCATTTCCCTGTTGTTAAGCATCAGGGTAAGCCGGTTGTTCCTCTTTAATCTTTCTTCTTTAACTTTTATTCTTCTCAAGCCTGGTTGTCTAATAAACCGGTATAAAATTATGATTTTAACTATTTTAGCCTTTCGCCAGAAAGAATACTTATCAACAAAACCAAGACAGCCGGTCCTCAAAGGACTGGCTGTCTGTATATTAATATTTTTATAACTTATAAAATATTATTGGCATTGAGGTCTTCAAAAGCTTCTTTCAGCCGTTCAATGAATGATTCCTCTCCTTTCCTGAGCCAAACCCTCGGGTCGTAGTATTTCTTATTCGGCTTATCATCACCCTCGGGATTCCCTATTTGTCCCTGAAGATAGTCTTTCTTTTCCCCGGCATATTTTCTCACTCCGTTCCAGAAGGCCCACTGCATATCTGTATCAAGGTTCATCTTCACCGCGCCATAGCTGATGGCTTCCTTTATAAGATGTTTTTCCGAACCTGAGCCTCCATGGAACACAAAATTCACAGGTCTTGGTCCTGTTCCGAATTCTTTCATAATATAGTCCTGACTGTTTTTCAGGATTACAGGTTTCAGCTCAACATTTCCGGGTTTATATACACCATGAACATTGCCAAAAGCTGCAGCAATGGTGAAATTAGGGCTAACTTCCGACAGTTCCTTATATGCAAACGCCACCTCTTCAGGTTGTGTATACAAACGCGAACTGTTAATACCGGTGTTATCAACCCCGTCTTCTTCTCCCCCTGTCACACCCAATTCTATTTCCAGGGTCATCCCTATCTTGTTCATACGCTCAAAATATTTCTTACTTGTAGCAATATTTTCTTCTATCGGTTCCTCCGAAAGATCAAGCATATGGGAGCTGAACAGGGGTTTTTCATTCATCTCGAAAAATTCCTCACCTGCTTCCAGAAGGCCATCTATCCATGGTAATAATTTTCTTGCAGCATGGTCGGTATGTAAGATCACCGGCATTCCGTAGTACTCGGCAACATTATGTACGTGAAGGGCTCCTGATATAGCACCGGCAATAGCGCCCTCCTGGTCCTGACTGCTCAGTCCTTTACCGGCAAAAAAATGTGCTCCTCCATTAGAAAACTGTATTATCACAGGGGAATTAACATCCCTGGCTGTCTCCAGTACGGCATTTACTGAATTTGTTCCCACTACATTAACCGCGGGCAATGCAAAATTATTTTCATTTGCGTAATCCAGCAATTTCTTCACATCCTCACCATATAATACTCCCGGTTCGAGGTTTAATTTTTTTGTACTCATAAGCATCTGTTTTTCATTCCAGTTACAAATATACACAATTGACATTTCAATATTTACTTATCGGATGGCTAATTGCAATAACCGGATTACGATTATCCGGAAATAGATTTCTGATATCAGTATAATAATTATCTTAGTGGCTTGAATTGCAAACAATTTACCTGAGTGGAATGAAAAAATTTGTAATTATATTCATTATTCTGTTAAGCCCGGCATATTACCTCGGCGGACAGGGAAAGACGTGGACGCTTGAAGAGTGTATTAGCTATGCTGTGGATAATAATCTGATAATTAAACAACAGGAACTGCAAACGCAAATGCAGGAAAACAACCTTCAGCAGTCGAAGCTCGGGCTGCTTCCCTCACTAAGCGGTACTGCTACAAACAACTGGTCATTCGGAAGGGCGCTGGACGAAACCACTTATCAGTTTACTGAAGAAGAAAACGTAAGATCCAACCAGTTCTATGCCAGTGCCGGCCTGACCTTGTTCAGCGGCATGCAGAACTATAATACCATCCTGAAGAATAAATACAACCTGGAGGCCGGCTACCAGGACCTTCAGAATATCAAAAATGATATTTCACTGAATGTGGCACTGGCTTACCTGCAGATACTACTTAACAAAGAGCTCGTGACCGTTACCGAAAACCAGCTTCAGACAACCAGGGAGCAAATTGAAAAAACAAAAAAAATGGTTGAAGCCGGAAGCCTTCCCCTGGGAAATCTGCTGGAGATAGAAGCACAGGCTGCCCGGGAGGAACTACAGCTCATTAACATGCAAAACCAGCTTGATATATCATACCTGAATATAGTTCAACTACTGGAACTGGATTCAATAAACGGTTTTGAAATAGCAGTGCCGGAACTGATCATTGAAGAGACAGGCATGATCGGTGATAACGTTAACGACATTTACAGCACGGCAAAGGAGAACAGGCCGGAGGTAAAAAGCGCCGAGCTAAAAACGATCAGTGCGGAATATGATCTCAGAATAGCAAAGGGAGGAAGAAGCCCCAGACTTAATTTCAATACTACATTCAGTACCGGCTATTCTTCCATAAGGAAAAAAATAACCGGATATGACCCCGTTGAAGGAATGCTTTACGGAGAATATCCTTTCAGCGACCAGATAAACGACAATATAAATTACGGTATCGGCCTTACGCTGAGTATCCCGGTATTTAACGGCTGGCAGGTTAATACAAATATCAGCAATTCAAAGCTAAACATACAAAACAGCAGGTACAGTCTCGAGAGCACAAGGAAACAACTGCTGAAAAATATTCAGCAGGCCTATGCCGATGCACAGGCAAGCCTGAAATCATATATAGCAAGCCTGAAGGCGGTTGAATCAATGCAGGAATCTTTCAGGTATACCGAACAAAAGCTGAACGTAGGGATGGTAACCCCTGTTGAATATAATACTGCAAAAGCACAATTGCTTAACGCCGAATCGGAGCTTGCACAATCAAAGTATGAATATATATTTAAAACCAAAGTACTTGACTTTTATAAAGGCTTGCCGCTAAGCCTTAATTAGTCATATACATTGAATTGAAATGAAAAAACTTAACTCAGCATACCATGAAATCTAATAATCTGTTAAGAATACTGATCGTCCTGGTGGCAGTATTAATAGTGTTCGCCATAATAGGTAAGAAGCAGGGATGGTTTGGTAAAGAACTTATGATAAAGGTCGCTATTGAAAAAGCGGAAAAAAGAACTATTGTTGAGATGATCACTGCCAACGGGAAGATACAACCGGAAAAAGAAGTAAAAATAAGTCCCGATGTATCAGGTGAGATAGTACTGCTTAACGTCCGGGAAGGGGATTACGTCAACCAGGGAGACCTGCTTTTTAAAATAAAACCCGATACTTATGTGTCGATGCGTGACAGGGCACAGGCTTCACTCGAGTCGGCCAAAGCAAGATTATCTCAGGCCAGGGCCCAGTTTCTTCAGGCTGAACTCTCATTTAACCGTAATAAACAATTATATGAGGAACAGACAATCTCACAAGCCGAATATGAACAGGCAGATGCATCCTATAAGGTAGCAGAAGCTGAAGTGGAAGCAGCAAAATTTTCGGTGAAAAGCGCAGAGGCTTCTCTTAGCGAGGCAAACGAATCACTGATTAAAACAACTGTTTATGCTCCGATGTCAGGAACAATATCCTCTCTTCTGGTTGAACAGGGAGAAAGGGTTGTGGGTACAGAAATGATGACCGGTACGGAGATACTAAGAATTGCCGACCTTAACAGGATGGAAGCACAGGTTGAGGTAAACGAGAACGATATAATAAAGGTTAAGCTTAACGATACCGCAATTATTGAAGTGGATGCATACCTGGATCATAAATTCAAAGGAGTGGTAACTGAAATTGCAAACTCAGCAAAGACTACAGGCGCCTCAGCCGACCAGGTAACCACCTTTGATGTAAAAATATTTATACTTCCCGGGAGCTATGAAGACATCCGGGTAAGAACCGGAAGTAATCCTTTCAGGCCGGGAATGTCAACGACTGTGGATATACAAACGGAAACCAAAACAAATATATTGACCGTACCGATACAGGCGGTAACCACACGTACCGATTCAACCAGGACAGCCGGATCTCTTGCCGATGAAGAAGAAAAAACCATTGTGTTCGAATCGGATGGCACCTATGCCCTGGCCAGAGAGGTTAGTACCGGGATACAGGATAATAACTATATAGAGATAATCAGGGGAATAGAAGAAAATATTGATGTTATTAGTGCTCCATACAGTGCTATAAGCAAAAAATTATCCGACAGTACCCTTATTGAGATCCTGTCACGGGATAAGCTGTTTGAGATTGAAAAATGATCAGGTAATGATACTCTGTATTGAGACAGCAACAACTATCTGCTCTGTGGCTCTTTGCCATGATGGCAAACCGGTGAGGGTAATGGAAAAAGCAGAAGAAAAATCACATGCCTCGTCAATCACTGTCTTCATAGAACATCTGCTTAAAGAAGAAAAAACAGACCCGGGCATGCTTGATGCCGTTGCCGTAAGCAAAGGGCCCGGCTCTTATACCGGTTTAAGAATAGGCGTATCGGTAGCAAAGGGTATTGCTTATGCTTCTGATATACCTCTCCTGGCAATATCTACTACTGAAATAATGTATCAGGGCGCTAAACAAAAAGGCAGGTATGATTACTACTGCCCTATGATAGATGCACGCAGAATGGAGGTATATACGGCTGTTTACGACTATGAAGGCAACGAGGTCAAACCCGTTACCGCGGAGGTCTTAACGCCGGATTCCTTCTCTGATATATTAAATAAGGGCACTGTACTGTTCTTTGGTGACGGCACATCTAAATTCAAAGATATTGCCAGACACCCTTCAGCTCATTTTTTCGACTCCTTCAGTATATCATCACGGTTTATGTGCAGCCCTGCAAAAAAATTATTTGATAACAGGATATTCGAGGACGTGGCATACTTCGAACCTTACTACCTGAAAGATTTTATAGCCACCGTACCAAAAAAAAATATGCCGGGAAACATAAAGTAATAGTTGCAGCTTAAGCCTGTTTCTTTAAGACTTTATTTCTTATTGATATATTTGTAAAAAAATATGAATCATTCCGTAAAAACCTGTAATATTTCGGTTAAGAAAACAATATAATAAAAACATATATGGCAAGTACATCAGATTTCAGGAACGGTATGGTCATTGAATATAACAATGATCTTTATACCATAGTGCAGTTTCAACATGTTAAACCGGGTAAGGGAGGAGCCTTTGTCAGAACGAAATTAAAAAGTGTTACTACCGGGCGGGTAATAGAAAATACCTTTAACTCAGGAGCAAAAGTAACGGAAGCAAGGGTAGAAAGGAGGCCTTACCAGTATCTTTACAGGGATGAGATAGGATATGTGCTAATGCATACGCAGACATTTGAACAAATTACTGTCGGAGAAAATACCTTAGATAATGCCGACCTGCTTAAAGAAGGACAGGAGGTAGAGGTAATAGTACATGCCGATACTGAAAATATATTATCGGTAGAACTGCCGCAATTCGTAATTATGGAGATCACTTATACCGAACCGGGAGTAAAGGGTGATACTGCCACTAATACACTTAAGCAGGCAACTATCGAAACCGGCAGTACCGTTATGGTTCCTTTGTTTATTAATACGGGGGAAAAGATAAAAGTCGATACCAGGGATAAATCATACGTTGAAAGGGTTAAAGAATAAGCCGGCAAATGGGAAATAAATCTTCCAGAAACAGGTTACAGATGTCCAGGTTCAAACTGGATTCATTACTGGATATTACCATGTCTATCAATGCAAACCTGTCTGCGGAAGAATTGCTCGGAAAGTATGAGTCCATTCTCCGGAAAGAACTGAACATTGGTAAAATACTCATATTGTTCAGAGAAAATAATGAATGGACATGCATTATGAATGCAGGCTTTCCCGAAGGGACAGGAGCAGGTATCAAGCCCGAAAAACAACTGGCGGATATTACAGAAACAAAAATTTTATCGGCATCGGATGATATTGGTATCCCAAATGTCGATATTGTTTTCCCTGTTTTTAATAATAATAAACCCCTTTCCTATGTACTTATCGGGGATATAGAAGAAGAAGCCGAAGGGATGAGTCCGGTGCTTAAACACCTGCACTTCATGCATACAATATCCAATATTGTTATTGTTGCTATTGAAAATATTAACCTGTTCAAGGAAAGCCTCCGACAGGAAGCTCTGAAAAAGGAACTGGAGCTTGCAGCCCGCATGCAAACATTGCTTATCCCCGATAACATGTCGCTACCCCATGATGAGAAAATATTTGTTGCAGGTTATTACCATCCGCATTTTGAAATAGGAGGCGACTATTACGACTGTATAAGGCTTTCGGATGATGTGACAGGCTTTTGCATAGCAGATGTTTCAGGAAAGGGAATATCGGCCGCCTTGCTGATGTCTAATTTTCAGGCAACACTCAGGGCCTTATTCTCGGCCGACACTGACCTGGTTCAGCTTATACACCGCCTGAACAAAGTTGTTGTTACCAATGCCTCAGGTGAAAAATTTATTACTTTCTTCGTGGCACGATACGACCATAAAACAAAAAACCTCGAGTATATAAATGCCGCTCATAACCCTCCCGTCCTTTATGATACAACCAACGGCTCGGTTAAGTATCTTAAAGCCAAGAGTGTAGGCATCGGAATGCTGGATGAGATCCCTTTTATCGAAGACAGCATCATTCATATCAAGCATTCCTCAAAAATAGTCTGTTATACTGACGGGCTTTCAGAGATCAAGGATGAAAACGGAATAGATATAGGGACAAAGCCTATAGAAAAACATATAGCCAATATGGATACCGTGGATAAGAATATAAATGCCTTGATTAAAGATCTGGGTATCCCCGATAATAATCCCAATCTGTTCGATGATGTTTCGATCCTGGCTGTTAATCTGTATTAGTCTGAATATGTATGATGCCTTACAGCAGTCTGAGAACTGTGCTCCTTTTGACCGTATGACATCTCCAATGTGATAAATGCAGCCGTATACATCCAGAAAAGGGATGCGATCTTATCCGTATCCAGAAAATTATTCAGGGCCCCGTGAACAACATATGTAATAACACCGCACAAAAGAGCAATAACCAGCCGGCGTATTCTGATGTCCTCAATATTATCCCAGGCCCTGAGGCCCGTAATTAATACGGTTATTATAAGCATTAAATAAAAAACGAAACCCGGCAAACCTGTTTCAACAAGATAACCCAGGTATTCACTATGCGCGTTCCCCCCTGTCCCAAAATTGGTACTTATAGGTGTCTTATCATAAGAGAACTGGTAAGGTGCATACTGGAACTGGTAAGTTCCGGGACCCCACCCGAAAAACGGCTTCTCAGCAGTCATCCTTACAGCGCTCTTCCATCTGTTTATACGTTCAAGGTTTGAAATGTCCGTACTTATATTTGCCACAGACTGTAAGTGTTCGGCCATATTACCGGATGAAGTCTGGTTTATTGTATTCAGCCTGTTTATCACTGACGGCCATATCATGACCAGCAAAACAATTACAGCAATAAATGAAGGAATACTTAGCTTCCATGGAACACGTAATATCATCAGCAGCCCGAATCCAAGGCCGGTAATAAGGCTTATCCACGCTGCACGACTGTAGGAAAATACTATCCCTGCGATAAAAACCAGGAGAGCCAGTATGTATAAAAGCCTTTTCCATCCGGACCCTGACGAATTAACGAACCAGATGCAAACAGGAATAAGAAATGCCAGTACTGCGCCAAAAGAGGTATGGTCATTAAAGAAAGGCCTCACTGATGAATGAGCCGCCAACTGGTTAAAAAGTCCCGAAGCATATAAATTCCGGATATTGAATATTACAACCGGGACCATTCCTGCAATATAAACACTTAATACTTTTTCAAGAAAACCCTTCTTCCTGAATAGCTCAAGTGCAAGGATATAAAAGGCAGATATAAACCAAAGCTTTACCAACAGGTGTTTTACTGATACCAGGGGCATGGTACTTGTTAAAGAAGTAACCACTGTCCAGACAATAAGAAGAAGGATCACTATTCCAACAGGTTTCTTCAGTAAAGACAGGTCATACTCCTTTGCAGCAAATATCTTATATAAAACTATGAGCATCAACAGTATAGTCATAAGTTCAGTGGGAAGAAACAGATCTGCAGGCGGTTCAGGGACAATAAACCTTAGCTGTACAGAAAGCGGAATAAAGAATACCATAACCAAAAAAAACCTGTCAATAGCTATTACAGCAAGCATTAAGAGCAGTAAAACAACCGGGATGATCCAGAATAAGAACAAATCATTCCTGACAGCCAGTAGGCTTATCAACAGGAAAACCATACCGGACATTCCTGCAATAATGTATCTTGTTCTTAATTTTTGTACTGGCATCTTCTACCTTCCCGGTTCCTTGCCGAATGACAATCCTTCAAATATTATCATTATTAACAGGACAAACAGCAAGGTGGATAATGTCGATATAACTACAATATAGGTCCTGCGCGGAAAAGACTTTCTTTCTGAAACCCTGGCCTTATTGACTATAAGGGTATATGGAAAATCCTCCCCTGCAGATATCCTGGCTTCGGTCAGCTTTTGTCGTATCAGTCCCAGGTCTTCTACTGCCTGCTCATGGTTTTCAGCCAAACGAACATAATCGGGTCCGTAGTCGGCCATGTTATCTATCCTGCTGGCATTCCCCGATATCGTATGTGAACCGCTTATCCCAAGTTTTTTACCCAGCGTTTCAAGTGAATCTTCAAACTGGTTTATGAGCAATTCCTGTTCTTTATACTGTCGTTCAAGGACTGTCAGGTATTTGTTCCCTGCATTTCTGACCAGCCTGTTGAATGTGCTGTCAATCATTGAAGCTATATCATTTGCCATATCGGCGGCAATAACCGGATCCTCATCCGTAACCGTTATTCTGACCGACATATACATCGTCTTCCCGAAACGTATATTACGGTCCATTTTGTTATTCAGATGCGTATAACGGTACCGGGTATTATTATCTATGCCGTAATGACTGAAAAGATCATATTTTTCTACCAGCCAGGTCCTGATGTCGTCCGACTGCAATATCTGAAGTATTTTTTCCACTGCTTCTTCATCGCCGAATACTGTTTCGGCAGACTGATCTGAAAAAACGCGCGAGCCTGCTTCCTCCACGCTGGCCGAAGGATATAATACCACTTCCGAACTGTATCTGGGCCGGATAAGCAATGATATTGCTGCGGAAACAAGAAAAGCAATTATCCCTGTTACGAGAAATAATTTCCAGTGTTCCAGTATAAAATTCACCAGGTTGAAAGAATCGAGACGAAATTCGGGATGAGTCTTGTCTTTCATTGGATATCAGTGTATAGTGTTCAGATGATAAAACTAATAAAAACCTTAATATACCTGTCAGGATTATACAATCCTTATAATATAGTAATTCTTCCTGCCCTTCTGTACAAGAATATATTTATCATTGAGCAATGAGGAACTGTCAATAATACTATCCTGATCATTTACCTTATTCTTGTTTAAGGAAACCCCTCCTCCTTTTATCATTCTTCTCATCTCACCCTTTGATGGAAAAATATCAGTATGCTCAGCGCAAAGATCAATAATGTTAATCCCGTTTTTCAATAATTCCTCTTTTACTTCGAATACAGGAACGCCCTCAAAGACAGATAAAAATGTATCCTCGTTCATTCTCTGCAGCGACTCTGTCGTTCCCTTGCCGAACAATATCGCCGAAGCCTCAACCGATGCATCAAGGTCTTCCTTTGAATGGACCATAAGTGTTATTTCCTCTGCCAGTCTCTTCTGGAGGAGTCTTTGATGAGGTTCCCCGGCATGCCTGGCTGTAAGATCTTCTATTTCTTCCCTGGAAAGCAGTGTAAATATTTTAATATATCTGGGAGCCTCATCGTCAGACACATTGAGCCAGAACTGATAAAATTTATACGGAGATGTCTTTCCCGGGTCGAGCCATATATTACCTGTTTCAGTCTTTCCGAATTTAGATCCGTCGCTCTTGGTTATCAGAGGCGATGTAAGTGCAAATGCCTCTCCTCCCTCTATTCTTCTTATAAGCTCTGTCCCTGTTACTATATTGCCCCACTGATCCGAACCGCCCATCTGTATCCTGCATCCGTATTCCCTGTAAAGGTTAAGAAAATCATATCCCTGAACAAGCTGGTATGAAAACTCGGTAAAAGACATTCCCTGCCTGGAATCGGACCCGAGACGTTTTTTTACCGAATCTTTTGACATCATATAATTAACGGTAATATGCTTGCCGATATCCCGGATAAAACCAAGGAAACTATATTCCTTCATCCAGTCATAATTATTAACCATGATGGCTTTGTTTGGTATATCCGTTTCAAAATCAAGGAATTTCGCCAACTGTTTCTTTACCCCCTCCTGATTCTTCCTGAGAACATTCTCGCTAAGAAGGTTTCTCTCCTGGTTTTTGCCTGACGGATCACCTATCATCCCTGTAGCGCCACCCACCAGCGCTATAGGTGTATGTCCCGCAAGCTGAAAATGTTTTAGCAACATTATCTGCACCATGTTACCAATATGCAATGAGTCGGAAGAAGGATCAAAACCCACATATCCGGGTATATTTTGCTTTTTCAGGTAATCTTCGGTGCCCGGGGTAATATCATGTATAAGACCTCTCCAGCGCAGTTCTTCAACAAAATTCATCATAATCGGTTCAGTATTAAAAATACAAAGATAGTAAAAGAGAACTGATAAAAGGCCGGTAAAACAGTTGACAAAGAGGAGTGGAGTGGTTTACACAGTAATTACATAGGGTCAAAGGCCATAAACAATACTCAGATCATAGTATTACCGGAATCCCTTTTCTCCTTCCTGTCCTTAAGATTATCAAAACTCTGGCGCAGGTCGCCTCCTTCTATTATCGGGAAAAGCATCGGAGCAAAATCAGCTATTGGCATATATAACTTCGATTCTTCTATTTTGTCCCGTGGAAGGAATTCGGTTTTCTGGTCTATTGTATTCAGGACTATTAACAATATACTTAATATCAATACTGTCTTAAGCGCTGCAAACACCAATCCGAGTATACGTACGGCAAAACCCAGGGCCACTGCTTTCAGAAGTTTATCAAGCGCCTTAGCCAGGAAGTGGATCAGTATCACGATAATTATAAATGTTATAATAAAAGCGATAAGGCCAAGGTACTGACCCTGCATATCAAAATATTCAACCAGCTTGTCCTGGGTAAACCATGAAAACCTTAATGATCCCCATATACCAAGAACAAGAGCAGCTATTGATGCTATTTCAATAAACAGTCCGTTCTTAAAACCTCTGAACATAGACCATGCTACTATAACAAGTATAATGATATCAATATAGTTCATAGGCAATTATTACATATTCCAAAATTAACTATTTCCTTAAAGAAGCAATATCTTTTACAGCATCAATAGCGATTTTTATTTCTTCTTCAGTATTAAAAGGCCCGATGCTGAACCTGACTGATCCGTGAATGGTATCGGTACCCAGTTGTTCGTGAACCCTTGGGGCACAGTGTAATCCGGTACGGCAGGCAATATTATAATCCACATCAAGTATTGTCCCGACATCGCCAGAGTCAAAACCTTTAATATTAAAACTGATAACAGGGTTATGCTCTCCCTTCCCATCCTGACAATACAATATTACATTATCTATACCAGACATGCCTTCAAGCAATTGTGAATACAGTGCCATCTCTTTTTTATGAATATTTGCAATCCCCTGTTCATTGACCCATTCAACACCTGTTTTCAAACCTGCAACACCTACAATATTAAGAGTCCCGGCTTCAAGCCTGTAGGGAAACTCATAAAGATGGGTTTTAACTGCTGACCTCACACCTGTTCCTCCGAATCTTGTAAGTTTCGGATCAATTCCTGTCCTGACATATGATCCTCCGGAACCTGTAGGCCCCATAAGACACTTATGTCCTGTGAAAACAAATGCATCAATACACATATCTTCGACATCGACAGGCACGGATCCTGCACTTTGACTACCGTCAACAATAAAGATCAATCCTTTCTCCCTGCATAACCGGCCTATCTCCTTTATGGGCTGTATGGTCCCGATAACATTTGAACAATGATTTACAACAATCACCCTTGTATTACTTTTTATCGCCTTTTTAATATCATCAGGATCAATAAAGCCGCTTTCGTTAAAAGGGATATGAGTCACTTCAGCTATACCATCCATTGTCATGTGATAAAGTGGCCTTAATACGGAATTATGTTCCAGGTTAGTTGTAATAACATGATCCCCCTTATTGATTAAACCTCCCAGGATCATATTAAGAGAATCGGTAGCATTATAGCTGAATGTTAACCTGTCAGGATCATCACCATTAAACATTTCCGTCAGTAATTTACGTGTATTATAAACTACTTCCCCTGTTTCAATAGCTGCATCAAAACCCGAACGGCCGGGATTTACTCCGTGCTCACGGTAAAATCTGTCCATAAAGTCATAGACTATTTCAGGCTTGGGATAACTTGTGGCTGAATTGTCAAGATATATTAAATTACTCATAAATAAGGATTTAATTGGATATATTAATTGGTTTTATTTTCATAGGATAAGAGCATCAGCCACTATCTCAGCCAGAGTTTTTATAGTGACATTCATTTTATAAACCTGGTTTAGTTGCATCAGTTGGTCAACACAGTTATGACATGGAGTGACAACTATTTTGGCTCCTGTGTCGTTAATCTGTTTCACTTTCAGTTCTCCTGCCTTAAGTCTTCTCTCGCCATATTCACTCATAGCAAGCAGTCCGCCCCCTCCTCCACAGCAGTAGTTATCATAACCATAAGGATTCATCTCAATAAAATTACTTACCGCATTTGCAAGAATAAACCGTTGCTCTTCAAATATTCCACCACTACGAACAAGATTACAGGGATCATGCAAAGTAACAGCTTCGGTATTTCGTGTTTTATCCGGTTTAATCCTGCCTTCCCTGATATAGCGGCTTATCAGTTGAACAGAAGTGATAGTATCAAAAGGATATCTGTATTCAAGATAATTGGGCCCTTCCCATATAAATGACCGTGAACCATGACCACACTCCGCAAGCACACATGTCTTAGCGTTTAACTCAAACATTTCATCACGCAGGCGTCGTGCTATTTCTCTTGCTTCAGCCCTGTTGCCCGAATAATAAGCATAATTTGTAACATCATACATCCTTGTAGACAGGGACCAGCTTTCGCCTGCAGCATAAAAGATCTTAGCCATTGCCGAAATGGAAAGAGGGAAAAACTTGGGTTCGCGCGGATTAAGAGTATATAAAATATTAATATCCTTTTTATTACATGGGATTGATGCTTCAGGGTCACCTGTCTCGTCTCTTAAATCTTCCTCAAGCCATTCCAGGGTATCAACCAGCTCATCATCAGGGATCCCCATATTATTTCCTGTTTTTATGGCCGTATTAACCGTTGATTGCAAGGTATCAGGTACCATCCCAAGCTCCGATAGCATGGATCTTCCGATACTAACAAGGTATGAAACATCAACGCCTATGGAGCAATGTATGGTGCACCTGCCGCACATTGTACACGATCCGTAAAGCAGGTCAACCATCTCTTCGGTTGTATCTTCATCCATCTCACGGGCATTTACAAGCCACGGAGCAACTTTTCCTGTAAATGTATAATACCTCCTGTACAGGGATGATACAATATCGACCTTACGTGCAGGAATATATCTTTCTTCCCCTGTCGACAGGTAAAAAATACAACTTTCGGCGCATAATCCGCATCTTACACAACTGTTAAGATATGTTCTGATCTTACTGTCTTCTTTTGCTAATATAGCAAGTGCTCTATGTTTCTTTTCTTCTTCTATCATATGACAATTTCTATGCTCAATATTTTTTTGACGGCGGCCATACCCCCCTCCAGCCATAGAAATAACCCAACTGGTATCTTGCTGCAAAAAAATAGATAAGGTGTCTTAATTTACCGGCAGGTATATAGATATATAATAAAGTAGCTGAAATATAATAGTAAACAGGGTTCATCCTTAAAATAAGCAGTGATACCGTCAAATACTGAAAGAGGCTTACCAGCATATTTGAGATATAATCATCGGCACAGGAAAGATGCCTGAGCTTGCTTACAGCAATCCTTTTAATAAGTATAGCAGTACCTGATGCAGCAGAGGCCAGTAAAATCAGTGAAATAATATAATCTGCAATTACCGGATATTCATATCCTGCTATCTGAAAGAAATAATTGATCAATGCCAGAAAAGTGCCTGTATGATATAATAATCCTCCCAGGTATGTCGGCAAATGCAGGTATGCCGTCTCTTTTTTCACCGGGCTCATTGCGCCGGTATATGAATATTTTACCGCTTTGGCTATATTCCCTCTTTTACGGGAGAAATCCGCAGGAGGTCCGTAACGGACAAGTGTTATAAATTTACTCAGACACGCGAGCAGACAAAATAAAAAAGCTGCCAGACTAAGATATTCAAACCATTGCATCTATATTGATTTAACTATACACAACCATCGGGCTTAGGTAATCCTGCAACGCGGCATGCCCCTCTTGCAGGTCCCAGTGGAAACAATTCATATAATTCGCGTAACCTGACCCCTGCTTCCCTGCACAACACCCTTACCATAGGAGCCATACCCTTTTCTTCATAGTTCTTCCTGATAACATTTATTATTGCCCAGTGCTTATCACTCAGTTCCTCAATACCGTCACTTTTCGCTATCAGCTTTGCCACATCTTCATTCCATATTTCAGGTTCCTGTAAAAATCCGTCACCATCTACTTCAAATACACGTCCATCAATTTCAATTGTTGCCATAATTCAGTTATTAATATTATCAAACATGTCTATTATTTCATCTATTGACATTTCAGTATCCGGTAAAACAAAATCAGGGCAAAAGTGTATAGTGCCTTTTACCCTGAATCTCTTGCATCTGAGCCATGCTTCATTATTACAACAACAATAATTGTCAATATAATAATTATACCTAGCCTTATCCAGATTAAGCTTTTTTACTACTAAATCACACCGGTTATAATTTGGGCAATGAAAAATTGTCATAATAATTCCAAACTGAAAAGTAACAATTTTTTTTGATGATTAAAACCGGTTTTATCATTACCTGAAAAAGATTCCCAAATATTTTGACAATATTAATCTACAAGTTCATATCCGTCCTTCTTGCCTTTTTCGATCTGTGTAATACCGTTTTTCATCCAGTATGGCATGCGTTCGCCTTTAAGATAATGGTCAAAGAACTGCATCTTTCTGATTGACAGGTCCTTCCTGTTAGGCCTTTTCATAAGATTATGCTCCTCGTCATTATAACTCAGCATCCATGCCGGTTTATCCAATCTCCTTAAGGCCACAAAAAACTCAATCCCCTGATACCAGGGAACCGCACCGTCATTATCATTATGCATAATCAGGACAGGAGTATTGATTTTCGGCACAAAAAATACAGGAGAATTTTCTATATAATGCAGCGGTTTCTCCCATAATGTACCTCCTATACGACTCTGTGTCTGTTCATACTGGAACATCCTGCTCATTCCCGATCCCCATCGTATTCCCCCGTACGCACTTGTCATATTACTTACCGGAGCTCCTGAAAATGCACATGCATAAAGATCGGTCTGTGTAATCAGGTAAGCTATCTGATAGCCTCCCCAACTCTGCCCGTCAAGCCCCAGCTTTTCCTTATCTATAAATTCATACCTGTCCAGCATAGCATAGGTACCGCTTACCACGGCATTATAACAACTCTGTCCGGGATAACCTTCAACATAAGGTATATCGGGGACAAACAATATATATCCGTTACTAACGGCATATATCCTGTTAATCACGGATGCACTTGGCGCCGGTGTATAATGTGTGTAGAGGCCATCCGAGCTACGTTCATAAAAATAAACTATCATGGGGTATTTTTTTGACGGATCAAAATTATCAGGCTTATACAGTATCCCCTGTAACTGCTGCCCGTCAAACGATGTCCATTCCACCAGTTCCGCGCTACCCCATATATATTCATCCTGCTGAGGGTTTGTATCCGATATTTTAAGAGGATCATTGAATTTCAGATTACTAAGATACAGATCGGGATATTCACTGAATGTTTCTCTCTGAAAAACAACCACATCACTGTCTTCGGCCCTGGCAATTGTCCTGAAAGAACCTTGTTCCATTATGATTTGCTCCGGTCCGGCAATTTTATCAATCCTTGTTTTGAACAGGCCATCCTCCTTATTTAACGCATTGAATGCCGTCATATAAACCGCTTCCCTGGGTTTAATATATTCATCATCGTCCGCTCTCCCAAATCCTCTGTATCCTCTTCCTGTTTTAAGATCGGTATACCTGAAAGTAATATTGTTCTTCCTTCCATACCCGTTCGTTATCATCTCCGGTGCTTCCTTTCCTTCGACATCAAACTTCCAAATATCATAGCGGTCGTAGATAAGAACATACTTCTCTCCTTCAATCCATTTGTTGACCACACCGTAAGGTACCGGTTCACGGGGGGTGTCATGCAATTCATTATAAAACAATACATCCAGTCCTGAAGTCAGGTCAGACACCTCACCACCCTCTGTTTTTACTGATTTCCAACTCCTTGAATCGATGCACCAGTAAAGCATCCATTCACCCGATGGTGAAAACACAACAGAGGGAGGACCTTTTTCAAGAATAAGCTTTCTGTCGCCTGTGTTTACATCCACAAGGTAATAATCGGAATACATGGTTGGATCCCATGAAGTATATTTCTGATATTTAATGTCTGAAACACCTATCGCCTTATCTCCGTCTCTTTTCTGCATCATTCTTACCATTGGCATATCCTCTGTTGCCAGTTGTACCATTTTTGCTTCCGGAACAAGATATACAGCTTCATATGTCCTTTTCTTCTCTGAAGACAATTGCTTTTTCTGCTGTGGCTGGAGCAAGGGGTCATTCCAACTCCATATATCCAGACTGTATTTTTCTTCGGCCAGAAGTGTATCTTCCGGTTCTTCGACCGGTTTTTCCGCGGTACCGAAAAACAATCTTTCCCCCGAATCGGAAAAGGACAAACGTCCGTTTCCGCTTACCGACCAACCCTCAGTCATACCCGGGGTTCCCGTATCAACAACCTTTGTACATTCATCTCCATCCCACAGGTAAAGATCAAATACCTTTACTTCAGATGTATCAGATGAATAAATAAAAGCCAGTGAACTACCGTCTTTATGCACTGTAAGATTTTTTAGTTCCCCGTCACCTGAAAAGATCCCGGAATTCTCTCCCGAATCTGTATCGAACACAGACACCGAATAATTCTTTATGCCGGCTGTGTCTTTCTTTACGCTTACCCAGGTTATAATATTACCTTCTGCAGCCAGTTCGTAATCCACTACATCAGGATATTTAAACTCTTCTCCCGAAACAGGATTCAATATCACAAGTTCGGTCCCTTCAGCACCATTGTCTTTTTCTCCTTTCTTTCCTCTTTCCGGTGCCTGCCGTTCTTCCTTACCTTCCTTCTCATTCTCTTCATCCTTCTCTTTTTTCTCAGGCAATGGTTTCTCCATCAGATATGCCATCCAGTTACCCTCATCATCAGATAATTTGAATGATTTTACCCTTTCAATTTCAATGGTGTCATCCGATCCCAGGATCTTTATCCCAAGATTATTCTTTGGCATCTCATCAGGTTTCTTTTTGTCTTTCTTAGCCTGCCTGGTCTCATCATAGGAAGGAATAATACTAAAAACAAAATAATTATTCTCCGGTGAAAAGACAGCCCTGTCGCCTCTTACGAATGTTTCTTCCTTACCATTCTTACTGTTATAAAGATATAATATTCCGTCTCCCTGTTGAGGGTTGATCTCATAACTGATATAGTCTCCTTTATCAGTCATAAGTATGCTGCTTATACTTTCCCATTCATCATAAACCGAATGGTCAAGAGGTTTTTTCTGTCCGGTCAGTATAACCGGGATTAACAAGAACAATACAAATAGATTCTTTCTCATTATTTATTGCATTTTGATTATTTTATGTAAACATATAAAAACTAGCTGTATCTTGCTATATGAATGCACGTAATATATGCGGAATACCGGAGTAATGAGTATACTGAACCATGGTGAATAAGTGAATGGTGAATAGTTGTGAACAGACAAGGCACGGATCTGGAGATCCGCGCCAGCAAGAGAGGTCTGCGTCAGCAAAGGGGACAAGGGATCTGGCAGAAGGGGAAAGGCAGAAGGGGACAAAAGGTTGAGAATGAGATTAAACATTATTCCCTTATTTACGTTGCTTCTTACAACTTTTTTTTCCCCTTTACGTCTCTCAGTTGAAAGCTTATGAATAACACCGGAGATAATACAGACAGGATAATAGAAAAATGTATAGAAGGCGATATCAAAGCCCAGTTTTTACTATACAAAAAATATTCAAAGGCTATGTATAATATAGCAATAAGGATATTAAACAATAAAATGGATACAGAAGATATTCTCCAGGAATCATTCATAACAGCTTTTAACAGGCTGAAAGAACTGAAAAACGAAAAAGCTCTTGGCAACTGGTTAAAAAGAATTGTAATAAATAACTGTATATCGCATGTCAGAAAAAACCGGATCGTTTTTGAGGAACTGGAAGAATACAGGATCGAAGATCATGATGAACAGTTTGATATTAACGATGCATTGGATCCGACAATTGTCCATAAAGCAATCAAGGAACTTCCTGACGGATGCAGAACAGTACTGGTTCTTCATGCGCTGGAAAATTACAAACACAGGGAAATAGCTGAAATGCTTGAAATAAGCGAATCAACAAGTAAAACACAGTACAGAAGAGCTCTTGAGTTATTAAACAGGAAATTAAAACACAAAGTATATGTCAACTGATATTGAAAAATATCTGAAAGGGAACAGGGATGAGCTCGATGTGGAGTATCCTGATGATACTATTATCTGGGAAGGCATTCGCAGTGGGATCCGGAAAGACAATACGGCAGTTCCCGGGGAAAGCGGAAAAAATTTTCTGATGCGGATTAGAAATATAGCCGCCATTGCCCTTATTGCCCTGCTGGCCGGCTATGTAATAAATGACATTGTAAAAGAAAATTCCGTCAACAGGAGAATAACACTTGCCAGTATTGACAGCGACCTTGCCAGAAAAGAAAAAGAATATAAAAGACTTATAAAATATAAAAAACAGGAAATCGGATCATTTAAAGATATTGACAACATTATCATTACCGAACTGATAGAAGAAATGAACAGGCTGGATACCATTTACAACACCGTAATGGATGATCTTAATAACTACGGTTATAATGAGAAGATCGTAAATACCATATTCGATACTTATGAAAAGAAAATAAGGATACTTGAATTAATAATTTTGGAAACCAATAAACCGGAGAATAATGAAAACAGGAAGGATATTGCATTATAGCATAATAGTTATCGCTTGTATTACACTTTTACCGGGGACAGCGAAAGGACAACGGTACGATAAAACATTCAAATGGACTTACAGTGCCAACAGGGACACAAAGGTAGTTCTGGATAATTATGACACCGATCTGGAGATTATGACATGGGATAAAAAGTCTGTAGAGTTACATATTACTGTTAACGCCGATGTACGGAGTGAGGAAGATGCAAATAAACTGGATGACTACCTGGGCAATCTGCAATTCAATAGTACAGGGAATCTTACCAGTCTCGACACAAGATTTTGGAAAAGCATTAACAATATTATGGGATTCTCAACCATGAAGCTCATCAATAATGAAATTCTGAGAATTAAAAAAATAAATGTTGAGTGCAAGCTGTGGATCCCAAAAGATGCAAGTCTTGAACTAAACTCAAAATACTCGGAAATTAAAATGGAGGATATCGGAGGATTATTAAATGCACAGTTATATGATGATGACCTTTTTGCAGGAAAGGTTGAAGGCGACGCATCAATAAATGCCAGGTACAGCAAAATGAATTTCACAGATATGAATGATATAGACGCTGATATATACAATTGTAACTTTAATACGGGCAATGCCGGCGATATAACTATTATTTCCAGATATTCGGATATACACTCAGGTAACGTAGGAATAATGGATATCGAGAGTCATGAAGACGACTTCATTATTGAAAACTGCAGTGATATCAGGTATATTGCAAAATACAGCGAATTTACCACAGGGAAAGCTGGCAAACTGGTTGCCAATAATTATGAATGCGAATTTACCGCCGAAAGTATAACTGATGCAAGAATTGAATCAAAATACTCTGAATTCAGTATTGATAATGCCGGAAATATTGAAATCATCTCATCATATGAAGACAAGCTGGAAGCCGGCTTTTTAGGTTCACTGATGGTGAGAGAGACAAAATACGGTGAATATGACATAGAAGACCTGGCAACGGTACTTGATATACAGGATGCATATGAAGATAAAATAACTGTATACAGGCTGGGTAAGAGTCTCCGGGAGCTTAATATAGGAGGTAAGTATCTCGATATTGAGCTGGGTTTAGCCTCCGGGTTTGACTGCAGGCTAATAGCTGCAATTAAATACCCTGATCTGGATATCGACGATGATATCTTTACAACAAAAATCCATATCAAAGAGGACAGCAATCTTGAATATGAAGGAATAAAAGGGACAGAAAAAGCAGGAATGCCTGAGCTGAATATCAGCGGATACGAAGTAAACCTCAGTATCAGAGAATACTAAAAGAAAAGTTGAAGGGTTAAACTGTTGAAACGGGTCAGCCTTTATACCGGGCAGAATTGATCTGAAACAGCTTAACTCTGCTGGTCCGACAGAATATACCCTTTCCCTCTCAGGGTTTTGATCTGGACCTCCGGATCGCCGGAAAGATATTTTCGCAATTTGCGGATATATACGTCAAGATTTCTGGAATTAAAAAATGAATCATCTCCCCATATACTAATCAACAGATCTTTTCTGTCTACAACACCATTCTTGTTTGCCGCGAGTATTGACAATACTTCGGTATCCCGGTTTGACAATCTGACAATAATGCCGTCATGACTAAGTTCAAATCTTCCCGGGTAAAAAGTATAGCTCCCTATATTTATCATGGAAGCCGGTTTCTTTTGCCACGTACTTTCACCGTGAAGGTTAAGCTGGTTCTCAATACGTGCCATAAGCTCTTCAAGGCTAAAAGGCTTCTTAATATAATCGGTTCCCCCATGATCAAATCCTTTAAGCACGTCACCTGTCTGACTCTTTGCTGTCAGGAAGATAACCGGCATTCCCGGATATAATCCTTTTATATTTTTTGATATGGTATAACCATCAATATTTGGAAGCATAATATCAACTACGCATATATCGGGGGCAAATTCCTCCAGCAGCCGTGTTACACCGGTGCCATCCTTTAGCCAGAGGACACTATAGCCTTCCTTCACAAGTGCGTCTCTGACAATCTTCCCGAGAAATTCTTCATCCTCAATATATAATATCTTTTTCATTAAGTCTCTCTTAAAGGCATTCTGATTGTAAATGTACAACCCCTTTCATTATTTCTCACATCAATACTACCTCCATGCATCTTAATAACAAGCTGTGCAAAACTTAGTCCCAGCCCGTATCCTTTGACATTATGCCTGTCTTTGTCAGGCACTCTGAAAAACTTTTCGAAAATCTTTTTTTTGTATTCTTCGGGTATCCCCGGTCCGTTGTCAGATACTGTAAGAACAGCATCTCTTGTGCCTGCAGATAAACAAACCTCTATCGCGGGTTTATCATTCCCGTATTTAAGGCTGTTATCCAGCAGATTCACAATAACTCCCTGCAGATAAAGAGGGTCTCCCCACACTATGACCTCAGAAGGTGCATTAAAAACAATTCTTGCTCCGGCTTCATCGATTCTGGTCTGCAAAGATCTTATGGCTTCAGCCGTAAGAACGGAAAGATCAACTTCCCCAAAGTCCATTATACCTGCATCCTGCTCTATTACCGACTGATCAAGAACTTTTGAAATAAGCATCTCCAGCCTCCTTATTTCCTTAGAAGCCATCTCAAGATAGCCTTCCGGGTCAGTAATACTTCCGTATTTATTCCCGTACCGGCCAAGGGCTTCAATAGCAATTTTTACTGTCGATACCGGTGTTTTCAGTTCATGCGATATATTGCTTATAAAACTGTTCCTCAAATTATTCATGCGTATTTGCTCCCTGATACTTTTATATGCAAGCAAAAAAGCAAGGCTGCTTACTATAATCAGTACCAACGAAAAAACGATTTGAGGCAAAATTCTCCCTGTTATATATAATCCCGGTTTATCAATCATCACCGAAGGTAATGTCCCTGTATCGTCTTCGAGTACTATCGACCTGTTGCCCGCAGAAATATCGCCTGCATAAATCCAAACCGGCTCAAAGTCCAGGTTGTTTTCTTTAAGCTTCAGAATATATTCATTTTTAAATAAGCTTGTATCGGGCCCGTTCCTGATGCTGGTAATAAAACTTATGTCACCGGTAGAATCCGATGATCTTTCGATTATCAGTCTTATACTCCTTGAAAGGACATTCAGTCCTTCTAAAAAAACACTGTCGCGGTCAGCCGGGAACCCTTTACTATCGCTTTCTGCCGAATCGTTCCTGCTATTTATCTTTACATGCACCACGTCTCCCTTCACATTATTAATGCTGTCGGAATCGGAATTAATAACTGCAGTAAATAATGAAATTGAATCGGCCTGCATTATTTTGCTTTTTGCGTTGCTGTTACTGTAAAACACACTCTCCTTACCCATGACCGGTTCTATTACATGCCGGACAAGCATCGAATCGATAGTAATGGAATAAGATTCCTTATAGTATTCATACAGCTCATCTTTCAGGCCCGACTTTTCCTTTCTATACTGCCCCTGAAGCCAGTAAACAAGGAATCCTGCTATAAGCAACTCACTGATCAGCATCAGCGCAGGTATCCATCTGTTGTTAATATTTGATTTCATGATAATTATAAGTACAAAGATAATATCAGGTGAAATATCATCAACATGTATTAACCTTAATTAACCTTAATTTACAGTCATTTAACCTGCTTTGATGCCATAACAGGATATTTTTACAACCAGACATCAAACAAATAAACAATGGAAAAAAATGTTATCTTTTTTGCTGTTGCCATTTTTTTATCCCTGGGTAATTCGGCAGCTCAGACAGTAGAATCCGGCTCAGTTGTCTATACAGAGACAGTAAAGCTTGAAATAAAACTGGAAGGTGAAATGGCAGCCATGATGAAGGATCTGCCAAACGAAAGAACATCGGAAAAAATCTTATGGTTCAATCCGGGAGCAAGTATGTACCAAAACTATTCGGGAAGTGAATCACCGGCCACCGGAGGGATGTGGCAGGGTGAAGGAAATATAAGTTTTTATATAAGCGAACCGGAGAATAAAATATATACCGATATAACAAAAAAGGAGCTTATAGAACAAAAGGAGTTTATGACAAGGATGTTCCTTATAAAAAAGGATATGCCGGAAAATGACTGGAAGATTACAGGAAATCAGGAAATGATACTGAATTATCCATGTACGGAGGCACTGAAAAGCGACACCGGCGGAGTTGTTACGCGTATATGGTTTACTCCTTTAATAAGTATTCCTGCAGGACCGGAACTGTACAACAACCTGCCCGGACTGGTCTTGAAAGTTGATATCGATAACGGTAAAAAAATACTTTTAGCAAAAAGTATAAGCCTTGAAGAACCTGATAAGGATGTATTTGAAAAGCCGAAAAAAGGAAAAGAAGTAACACAGGATGAATATGACACCATTGTGGCAGAAAAAATGAAGGAGATGGGGGCAGAAGCAGGAGGCACAGAAGCAAGCACCGTTGTCATCAGGATAAAGAAATAACCTATGCGGACAGTATTAGCACTTGTTTTGTTATTAATACCTGTATTTCTGCAGGGACAAAACAATTCAATTAACGGAGAAATCCTGGATGAAGAAGCAAATCCTATGCCTTCGGCAACAGCTATCCTCCTTAATCCGGTCGATTCTACTCTTCTGTATTTCGGGGTAAGCAACACCAACGGCAAATTCGGGATAAAAAACATTAAACCGGGAACATACCTTCTTCAGATTGCCTTTATAGGCTATAAAACCATCTACAGGAATATTATGACCCCCTTTGAAGATAATGGGGATCTTGGATCTTTCTTTATGACTCCGCTGCCTGTTGCTCTTGATGAGGTAACCGTAACAGGAGAAAGAGTCCCTATGAGAATTACAAACGATACCATAGAATATGATGCAAAAGCTTTTAAGGTTGAACCTGGCGGGGTTGTTGAAGACCTTATAAAAAAACTACCCGGCATGGAGGTTGACAGAGCCGGCAATATTAAGGCTCTGGGTGAAGACGTCAGGAATGTGCTTGTCGACGGTAAGGAATTTTTTGGTAATGATCCTAAGGTAGCAACAAAAAACCTTCCGGCAGATGCCATCGATAAAGTGCAACTGTACAATAAAAAATCAGAAGAGGCAGAATTTACAGGGATTGATGACGGGACAAGAAATCAAACCCTAAACCTTACACTGGATGAGGAAAAGAAAGATGGCATCTTTGGTGAACTCATGGCAGGAGGAGGGACAGGGAAACATTACCAGGCTAACGGTAAAATATACAGATTCAGCCGGAAAACACAGTTAGCCGCCCTGGGAATGATCAATAATGTTAATAAATACGGTTTTTCAATTGGGGATTATCTGAGTTTTACAGGAGGTATGTCGAACCTGGGGTCGGGAAGATTTATCCTGGGAGGCGGAGATTTCCCGGTCAATTTCGGTGAGACAGTAACAGGCTATGCCAGCACCGGGGCAGCAGGTCTGAATATGTCATATTCTCCCCGCAATAAGCAGCGTTTTTTTGTAAGCTATCTGGGCAACGGCTCCAAAAAAGAACTCTCGGAACAAATAAAAACAACAAATTACAGGGAAGAGGATTTTTTCCTGCAGGACGAAAATACGGAACAGACACAAAGGGATACGTCTCACAGGGTAAACTTCGGAATGCGATACCTTTTTAATGAGACGAATAACCTTATAATAAACGGGAGTGTCTCATATAATACAGGCTATAATCCCTTTAACTCCATTACAGGCTCATTCCTTGATAATAACCCTGTAAATCAACAGGTCAGGAACAGTGAGGACCGGTCTGACAGATTGTACGGGAACATCGATGCCAGCTACCTTAAAAAAATTAACGAAGGAAATACTATCATAAAGATCCATGGAAACGGGATATTTACAAACAGCCGATCAGAAACGGGTTTTGAAAACACAATCAGCTATTATTCTTCGGACCTGACGGAAGTTATCAGCCGCTTTCAGGATGACATAATAAAAAGCGGAGAGCTTGCAACCGGAATTGCTATAACACAAAAAATAGCTAACGGTTCTTATATTGATTTTGTTATTGACGGAGCTTATGAAAGCCAGTATCTTAACAGGATACAATCCAATAAGATAAACGGACAGGCAATTGTTGACAGCCTCAGTCCGGACTTCATAAAAAATGAGAGCCTTATAAAACCTGGTATAGCCATAAGAAAAAATACAGAAAAGATTAATATCAGAATGGCTGTTGAATACAACAATGTGGCATATAATACCAGGCTATGGCAGGACAATACTGAAAAGAGCAGTTATAGAATATTACAGCCGGAATTTTCATTCGAATACAGCTACGGAACAGGCAGAAGGTTTATTCTTGATTATTCCGGAAATATGAGCACCCCGACAGTAAGCCAGATGCTCCCCGTTGTAAATAATTATAACAGCCTGTCATTGTTTTATGGTAACCGTGACCTGAAACCCGAATATTCACACAGGATAAACACACAGTTTTGGGTGTTCGACCAGTTCTCATTCACCAGTTTTCTTGCCTCAGCCAGTCTTAATTACATTACTGATAAAATAAACTATTCCAGAACTATAAATGATCAGCTTGTACAGGAAATAAGGCTTATTAATGTAAAATCGGACCTGACTGCAAAAGCAAATATTGATTTTTCCACTCCCATCAGGTTTCTTGGACTTAAAACCAGTATTAATATAGATGAGACATATAACAAAGGAACAAATTTCGTTAATGGTATTGAAAACGATATCAAAAGCCTTAATCACAGACTATCTCTTAACCTTGAAAACAGGAAAAAAAATAAATGGGATATAAATTCAGGATTAGGCCTGAGCTTTACCGACACCAGATATTCGATCATGGAATCCCTTAACAATGTATACATGGATATCTCCTGGTTCGGTGAAATCAGATGGACCCCAAACGACAACTTTGACCTTAACCTGAATGCAGATATTACCAATTATACCGCACGCAGTTTTGAACAATCACAACTGATCCCCCTTATCGGAGCACAGTTAAGTTATTTTTTTATGGATAATAACAGGGCTTCTCTAAGTCTTTCGGGATTTGATCTGTTAAATAAAAATACGGGAATAAAAAGGATCAGTGAGCTTAACTACCTTCGCGAAACAAGATCAGATATTATAGGACGATATATAATGCTCTCCTTTAAATACAGGCTTAATAAAACAGGCGGTGATCAGGGAATTGTAGTGGATGTAAAAAAGCGCTGACCTTATCTTGGTTACCTGTTATACTACTCATTTTCGTATGTTCCGGGGTACCCGAAAAAGCAAAATGCCTTTTCAGAACAATTCAACAATAATAAAGTATCTTTGCCTCCATGGAAACACGTATATTAGGATCTTCCGGCATCAGGGTCTCTGCAATAGGGCTTGGATGTTGGGGTATGTCAGGGGCATATGGCGAGAGTGACAAAAATGAATCAATTAAAACCATTCATGAGTCTGTTCATCAGGGTATTAGCCTGATCGATACTGCAGATATTTATGGCAACGGTCACAATGAGGATCTTGTTGGCGAGGCAATAAGGGATTTCCGCCATAAGGTAATACTTGCTACAAAATTCGGATTTGTCGGAAAAGAGAATGATAACCTGGCTGTGAACGGTAGTCCCGGCTATGTTGTTAAAGCCTGTGAAGCAAGCCTTAAAAGGTTGAATACTGACTATATTGACCTGTACTATCTGCACAGACTCGATAAAAATGTTCCCGTTGAAGATACCGTCGGGGCTATGTCACGCCTTGTTGAACAGGGCAAGGTAAGATACCTGGGCTTGTCTGAGGTATCTGCTGCAACGCTGGAAAGAGCACTGAAAGTACATCCCGTAACTGCTCTTCAATCTGAATATTCTCTTAACACACGCGATATCGAAAAAGAGATACTGCCTTCCTGCAGAAAAAATAATGTCGCTCTTGTAGCATTCAGTCCCCTGGGCCGTGCACTGCTTACCTGCAGGGTAAAACATGACGATGATCTTCCTGATAATGATTTCAGACGGAACATACCCAGATTTCAGGGAGAAAATCTTTCCAGGAACCTCATACTTTTAAATGTACTGGAAGAAATGGCCGTCAGAAAAAATATTACACCGGCACAGCTTGCTCTGGGCTGGCTCCTCAACAGAGGAAATGATATTATTCCTATCCCGGGAATGAAGAGGACCAAATATGTCAGCGAGAATATTGCTTCGGTCAATGTAAAACTATCCCCTGAGGAAATCAACGAGTTGGATGTGATATACGAAAATATATCAGGTGAAAGATACAATAATAGAAGCAGTAAATATATTGATTGACACTAATTATTCCTCTTTCATCTTATGTAGAGATATAAATAACACCTCTTTACAAATTGTATTTCTGTAATATAGCTAATTAATCTTAACTATTTACTTGACATAAACCATTCCTTCAGATAATTTTTGTCATATAAAGTTATTCAATTCATTCTTTGCAGTTTTCCGTCAGGCTCTCATCCAGTTCATTCTTAATATCTGTCAACTCCTGGTCAACAGATGTATAAAAAGGGGGCTGTTTCCTCTTAGCCGCCTGCCCCGAACTTGTCAAGGGCAGGCGTTTGTCTTATTTATTCCTCAAGAAAATAGCCCTCACGAGAAAGGAGGTGGTCAAGGTTTGCCAGTCCATATACAACAACTGCAGTTACGACAGCCGTATGCTCCTGATACTCCGGAATACTTTTATTATATAAGTCTCTTTCGGTATGCCATATTTCGCCGTAGTTGAAATCATATCCCTTCGGATCGGCAGTTCCGAACGAGAGTGTTGGAACACCATTCATTGCAAAATAAGCATGATCTGAGCCTCCGGCAGTTTTAGGCTGTGGGCGCGGCTCCATTTTCTCAAGAGTAAACGGAAAATCCGGATTAATATCATTCAGGGGTTTACATACCTTTTCGAAATCCTTATACATTGCTTCAGGCACGCTCAGGCTGTTAGCAACAGTAGGTCCGCCGTCCCTGTTAAAATAATTGGATATCTTATCAAGCTTGTCCTTATTGTCTTCAACCCAGTTTTTAGATCCCAGCAGACCAAACTCCTCGGCTGCCCAGAGAGCTACTATTATAGTCCTTTTAGGTTTGCCCCCGGCCTCCATAATAAGTCTTGCCGCTTCCATGGCAGGTGTTGCCCCGGAACCGTCATCAACGCCTCCTGTTGCAACGTCAAATGCATCCAGGTGACCTCCCATAATCACATACTCATCGGGATATTTGGTTCCCGGGATGATCCCTATCACATTATGATATTTTACCGGGCCCGGTTTAAAATGGTTTCTGATGTCAAACTCAAGCTGGAAATATCTTCTCTCTTTAACCTTTTGTTCAATTATCCTGTATTGATGTTCATCAAGCTTAATATCCGGTACTTGCGGCAGGTTATCGAAAGTAAGGGTTCCGCTATTAATATTCTTCCTGTCATATAAAGCTCTTATAGGTACTGTTGAAGCCTGTATGATCCCGAGGATTCCTGCTTCAACCATTTCCTTGTAGAAAAGTGCAGGTTCTTCTTTAAGCGGCTGAAGTTCTTCCTGTTCATCCGGGCTTTTCCCCCAGTTAGCCATTCTTATCGCCTGGTTTTTCTTATCAATTTCCTCATTTTCTGCAATGATCTTTGCCCTGGCCGAATCGCCTTTTACGGAATAATCCACAGGCCATCCCGTATTCATTCCTGAAATAAGCACCCATGCTCCGTTAAGCTTTCCCTTCATTCTTTCAAATTCGGCACGTGTTTTAGGCTCAATCAGGACATGTCCCCTCTGAACGCCTTTCGTGCCTGATGTATATGAAGGTGTTGCAAAGTGCAGGCTAATACCATCTTCACCCAGCATTCTGCCAAACCATGGCCCCCTGTTAAAACCCACCGGCACTTCTCCGGCTTCATCAAGCTCAACCTGCAGGCCCCATTCCCTGAATTGTGATGCACACCATTCTGCTGCATTTTCATATGCATCCGACCCGACCAGTCTGCCCCCGAAACGGTTACATAAAATATCCAAATGGTCCATTGACCTGTTATCGGTAGTACCTATCTCTATAATTTTTCCGACTACCTTACTGTCCTGTGCAAAACTTCCGGTAGTAATTATTACGGAAGATACCAGGAAAAAAAATACTATTATTCGTCTCATCTTATTTGTATTGGTATTTAAATATCTTTAAAGGGCAAGATAAACAAAACAATACTATATTTTATTTTTTAAGGTATGTTTAAAAATAGTCCGCCAGGTTTAAGTATACAATCGCGAACATCACTGATTACTGATCCTGCGTTGCCGAGATAATACTTTCAAGCTGATTAAGCCTGACTTCCATACTGTTTAACCTGTCTGTGAGCAGGTTATTTTCCTCTTTCTGTTTCTCAATGGTTTCCTGCTGCTCTTTCACCGCCTGTAACAGTACTACTGTCATCTTTCCGTAATCAAGTGATTTATATCCATCCCTGTCTGTTCTGACCAGTTCGGGGAAGAATTCCTCAACATTCTGTGCAATGAACCCTATCTGACGTTTATCCGTAAATTTCTCCTCAGGATACTCATCGGTCTTCCATCTGTAATAGACGGCATCAATCCTGTTTACTGCTGATAAAGCGTCACTGACAGGCTCCAGTCCCGTTTTGTACCTGAGGTCAGAAGGGTATGTCAGAGTACCTGCAACATTAAGGTCACCTGCAACCTCTACATCTGCATCCAGTAATATAAAAGGAGCCACGCCGTCACCTGTATCCTCGAACAGGCCAGATATAAGATATGAGTCAGTCGAGTTACCGATAAACAGTTTTCCGTCACCTGACTGTCCGTACCCGGCTTCATAACCCAGACATACGTTATCGTTTCCCAGCTTGTCCGTACCGCCTCCACCGGCACTTGCCCCTACGAAAGTATTATTATTGCCTGTTGCAGAGGATCCCCATTTAGAACCGGCACCATAACCGAGTATGGTATTATTGGAGCCGGTAAAATTACGGCCTGCATCAATACCCAGTATTACTGTCTGCATAAGTTCGGGAGATCCTGAATAAGTATTATGCCCGGCCCTGTCGCCAATAGCTATATTATCATCTCCGGTAACATTCCATCCTGCTTCGTTACCGATAAAGGTAGAATGTGTTGTGCCTGACGATTCCTCGCCGGCAGCGTTACCTATAAAAATATTGTCATACCCCGAAGCGGTATAGCCGGCCCTGTTGCCAATGAACACATTCTCATGGCCGTTAGTTGTTGTGAACCCGGTCTGATGTCCAAGGAAGACATTGTTATCGCCCTCGGTCAAATTATAACCGGCCTGATAACCGAAAAATGCATTATGCATTCCTGTTGATATCGACTCACCGGCCTCCTGTCCTATAAAATAGTTTTTATAAGTCAGGTTGAGAAAATCGACAGGTTCTGTTTTAGTCCCGTCAAAACCGCCTATTGCAAAACCACCTTTACTTCCTTTCTTACTCGAATTCTGGTTTACATAGATTCTGGTAGAATCGCGTGTGATCCTAAAGTATTCTTCTGTTGTACCTTTCTTTCTGGCATCAAACCCCCCGATTGCAAAACCTCCTTTTGGGCCTTTCTCCAGCATATTGTAAGGCACATTTATTTCTACTCCGTCATTATAAACCCCGAACATGACCTCGCCATCGCTTCTTCTTACTTCAAATAATGCATCCGGATTACTAACATCCCCTCCTACAATAGCAAAAGTAATTCCTTCTGTTTGGAGGGTATTCATGGAAAGACCTGAAGCCAGTCCGGCACGCATAGCATAAGGTACACTTACTAACCGTGCGTTACCCATATCCAGCCAGGTACTATTATAGTAAACATTTGTCCTGAGATATAACGGAGTAACCGACCAGTCGATATCCTCAAAATCTTTTAACAGTCCGTCTACACGGCTTGCCGAGGGATCGCCCACAATAAGGGTTATCATTCCGTAATCAGTAGTTGTTACCGAGTGCTCTTCCTCCCATAAAACCACATCAGGATCTGTTGCCGTAAGAATTGCAATACGAACCTGCAATGCCGTATTTACTATCTCATTCCCCGAGTTATCTCTGGCTATAGCCTGATAATTAAACTCCCTGGGAACCTGTGCTGCCAAACCTGCTGCTATAAACAGGCCTGTAATAAAAGTTACTGTTCTGATTTTCATAATATCTATTTTGGGGATTAATCTGAGATACATTTCGACTAAGTTAAAATATTATGTCGATACTGCTTTTTCTGTTTACATAATTTTGATGAACGTATATAAAAACTTGCCGAAAACACCGGTTATATGAGGTTTTAATATACTATATAAGCAAAAAGATATCTTAATTTATTATTACATGGCTTATTTCATATTTGCATAACCCACTGTTATTCATTTTTGCTATTTTTAATTGTAAAAACCTGATTATTAATCAATGTCAAAGGTAAAATTTGTTCCTGACAAGGATTTAAAAATACTACGGGTGAGATACCCGGGTATGCTTACAAAGGAAGATGTCATTGCCCATTATAATGAGATCAGATCGAATACCGGTTTTCAGAGGGATCTGCGTATATTGATTGATTGCAGGGATTCTACCTTTACCATTAAACCCGGCGAAGTAAACGAACTGTATGCCGTGGCTGCTCAGGCAGTAGTAAAATATGATTTTGTTAAAGAAGCGGTGATGGTCAGTGATCCGTATGAAACTGTAATAGTTACATTATTTCAACAAGCTAATAAAATCCCGAATTACATGTTTCAGGTATTCAATACAGAACAGGCGGCTGTTGTCTGGCTTTTGGGCTCCTGATATTTAAGGTTCTGATATTAATCAGTGTTAATGCAGGGGACATAAACTTCATTATATTTTTAATAAAAGATAACATTCCCATATTTGAAGTTATTTAATGATTACGTAATTTTATGGATCATATCGAAAGTATATTTTTTAATAATAAAAACTGACATTATGGGACAACATGCTGTAAAAATTTTAAAGCTTGATACTGAGGAGCTGATAAAAATGTTAAACGGAGCTCTCGCCGAAGAATGGCTTGCATATTACCAGTACTGGATTGGTGCAAGGGTAATGGAAGGGCCTATGAGAAGTGAAGTTGAGCCCGAACTGCTTGTTCATGCCGATGAAGAGCTCAGCCATGCGGTTATGGTGGTCGACAGGATAATTCAGCTCGGAGGTACGCCGATCCTGAATCCTACCCAGTGGGTTAAACACTCCAGTTGCAGCTATGGAGAACCGAATGATCCTTATATAGAGGTTATACTGAATCAGAACCTGGAAGGTGAACGCTGTGCCATTCAAAGGTACCAGCAGATTGCCGAATTTACCCATGGGAAAGACCATGCCACTCATCAAATTGCAATTAATATACTTAACGATGAGCTTGAACATGAAGAAGATATTGAATCATGGCTGGCTGACCTGGAAAGAATGAAGGAAGATTTTAAGAAACTCCGATTATAGAATCTTACCTTATCTGCCAGGCTTAAGCGGGAAATAATTATTCAATGAATAAGAATAACCTGGATTGTATCTTTAAGCCGGAGAGAATAGTCCTTATAGGTGTATCAATCAATCCTAACAGTGTTAGCGGAAAAGTTCTGACTAACCTGGTGGGTAGTGGTTTCAGAGGAGTAATATACCCTGTAAACAAGACCAGCGAGGCAGTAATGGGAATCCCCTGTTACAATTCACTAGGCTGCCTCCCCGGAAAGCCTGACCTGGCAGTAATATGCACGCCGGCGGCAGAAGTTCCTGAATGGGTTAATGAATGTGGCAAATCGGGTATTAAGGGAATAATAATAATGTCTGCAGGATTCAGGGAGATTGGTGAGGAAGGCCTGATACTGGAGAGAGCCATTCAGGAATATATCAGGCAATATCCCGGAATGAGAATAATAGGACCCAACTGTCTGGGAATAATAATACCAGCCCTGAAACTCAATCTCAGTTTTGCCCCGGCCTTGCCGCAAAAAGGAAATATTGCTTTTATATCACAGTCCGGGGCATTATGTACCTCGGTGCTTGACAGGGCCAGGGAGGGAAACATAGGCTTCTCATATTTTATCTCCCTTGGAAACGCCCTTGACATCGATTTCGGACACCTTATAGATTATCTCGGAACAGATGAATCCACGAAATTCATAATTCTTTATATTGAGTCAATAACACACGCACGTAATTTTATGTCCGCTTCGCGTGCGTTTGCACGGACAAAGCCCGTAATAGTATATAAGGCAGGTCGTTACCCTGAATCAGCCGCTGTAGCTGCCTCACATACCGGAGCTATGGCCTCTGAAGACGACATTTATGATGCATGCTTCCGGAGAGCAGGCATAACAAGGGTTTTTGACATAGGGGAGATATTCGATTGTGCTGCCCTGATTGGCCGCAACAAAATACCCCGGGGCGACAGGCTTGCAATAGTTACAAATGCAGGAGGCCCCGGAGTAATGGCAACCGATTCTCTCATTGAAACAGGAGGTACTCTGGCTCCATTATCTGAAAAAAGCATCAATATGCTGAATACGGCGCTGCCTCCCGTCTGGTCGCATGGGAATCCCGTTGATGTTATTGGCGACGACAGGTATAAAAGACTGGCTGAGGCATCTTCCATTGTGCTGAAAGACGAAAATGTTGACGCCTTACTTGTTATTCTCACTCCACAGGCTATGACTAATGTTACAGCAGCAGCAAAAGCTATCGGAGAGTTGCAGTCAGGAACCTCAAAGCCCGTACTGGCTTCATGGCTGGGAGGAGAACAGATGAAGGAAGGTGTCAGGATACTGAATGACGCCAGGGTTGCAACATATGCAACTCCTGAACAGGCAGTGAGAGCATTCATGACACTTGTTGAGTATGCACGTAACCTGAAAATATTATATGAAACACCACGGGATATTCCTCTTGAATTTTCTCTCGACCGTGAAGTAATAAGAGATATTTTCTGCCCTGTCCTGAAAGATAAATCGAAAACCCTTTCCGAAGAAAAATCAAAAGAACTGCTTAATGCATACGGTATACCTGTTTCAATGCCCCGGACTGCATATACAGCAGACGAGGCTGTTCTGATCTCAGAGGAGACAGGGTATCCTGTTGTATTCAAAATTATGTCTCCTGATATATCCCATAAAAGCGATTCGGGAGGGGTTATTCTGAATATTCGCAATAAATCTCAGGCACGTTCATCTTACAACCAGTTAATAAAAAATGTAAAGGAAGCGGAGCCGGATGCAAGGATTGAGGCTGTAACGGTACAACCCATGGTCATTATGAACGGGACAATTGAAATGATATTAGGGATAAAACGGGATCCGGTATTCGGCACTGTTATACTTGCAGGTGCCGGAGGAGTCACGGCCGAACTCTACAGGGACAGATCACTGGGATTTCCCCCTCTCAATGAAAGACTGGCCCGCCGGATGCTGGAACAGCTTAAAATATGGCCACTGCTGAAAGGATACAGAGGCAGCAAACCTGTCGATACCGATAAATTACTGGAAGTTATGATACGCCTGTCATACCTGGCTGCCGACTATCCGGAAATAAAGGAACTGGATATTAATCCGCTTCTTGTTGCTCCGGCAGGGCTGGTTGCTGTTGACGCCAGAATTGTTACAGAAACGGACATTACAGCCAGGGCAGGAGGTAAATATGACCACCTTGCAATAAGTCCCTACCCCGAAGAATATGTTACGGGCCCGGTAATAATCAATCAGATGAGATTCATTTTTAGGCCTATCAAACCCGAGGATGAGCCTCTATGGTTTGAATTACTTGACTCATGCTCACGTGAATCGATCTATTCAAGATTTAATTCATTTTTCCATTATTCCGTCCACGAAGTTGCTGCCAGATACTGCTATATAGATTATGGCCGCGAAATAGCAATAGTGGCAGAAATAGAAGAAGAAGGAAGGAAAAAACTGATAGCAGTAGGACGGCTCGTGGCCGATCCGGAACATGAAACCGTGGAATATGCTATACTCGTTGCAGATAAATGGCAAAATATGGAGATAGGCAGCCACCTTACCGATTATTGCCTGGAGATATCAAAAAAATGGGGCATGAAAAAGATTACAGCCCAGACTACATCAGATAACTATCGTATAATATCAATGTTCAGAAAACGTGAATTCATAATTGAACATGACAAAGAAAGTTCAGCAGTCTTTCTCGAAAAGATAATATAATAAAGTTGCCTGTCGTAGTATTTACCGGTTACACAAATCAATTATTATCACGGGAAAACAAAACTTCAGACATAAGCTACTACAACCTGTCTTCCAGTGCTTTTCTTATAATCTGAGGTGTAACAAGCCTCCTGTCACCCCTTTCAGTCCAGCCTCTTTCGATGAAGCGGTTAACTATCCTGTCAATTGTCTCAGCAGGAATATTATAGTCACTGAACCTGGTATTAATTCCAAGTGACTCAAAAAAGCTCACTGTTTTTTCAATTGCTTCTTCTGCACGATCCTCATCACTTCCATTCGATATATCCCATACATTCTTACCATATTGAAGCAGTTTCTCCATTTTTTCCTCTTTTAGTGCATGCCATATCCCCGGCAACACAATGGCCAGGGTCCTTGCATGATCAATCCCATGGAAAGCTGTCAGTTCATGGCCTATATCATGCACCGACCAGTCTCCGGGTACTCCACACGATAACAAACCGTTAAGTGCCATGGTAGCCGACCACATCAGGTTAGCCATCGCATCATAATCAGCAGGATTATTATATACTTTGGGCCCTTCCTCAACGAGTGTTTTTAAAATTGCTTCAGCAAACCTGTCCTGAAGGGGCGCATTTACCGGATAAGTCAGATACTGCTCAATAACATGCACAAAAGCATCCACAACTCCGTTAGTCACCTGTTTCTTTGGCAGCGTTCCGGCTGCTTCAGGCAACAAAACCGAAAATTCGGGGAAAGAACGGGACGAGGCAAATGGTAGTTTTTCGTTTGTTGAAACACGGCTGATCACAGAATTTTTGTTCATTTCAGTTCCGGTGGCCGGAAGAGTAAGAATATCAGCAAGTGGAAGTGAAGCTTTTACCTCGGCTCCATCCGATAAAATACTCCAGGGATCCCCATCTTCATACCTGGCAGCAGCAGCAATAAATTTAGCCGCATCAATCACCGAACCTCCACCTGCAGCAAGAAGAAAACCAATATTTTCCTCCTTTATCCTGTTAACTGCAATCATGCATTTCTCATATGTCGGATTGGGCTCTATTCCGGAAAATTCAACTATCTCGCGTCCTTCCAAAGCTTCCAGTATTCCTTCGTAAACCCCGTTATTCTTTATACTTCCACCTCCGTATAACAACATTATTTTAAAATCGCCGGGAATAAGCTCAGCGATCTTCCCTAATTGTTCCCTTCCAAATAATACTTTTACAGGATTATAAAATTCAAAATCTTTCATGCCTTTTATTTTAAAGACAAAGATAACTGATAAATGTTTGGCTCGATGGAATAATGTATCGAAATGCAGAAGAAGTTACATCCTGATATTACCGGTATTAGACGGGTTCAGCACTCCTTATAAATAATTCTGCAATAATAAGTGTTTATTTTACAATAATTTCTTACCTTGATATCCCCATGATTTTACCATAGATAATATGTCAAAAACAAACAGGAGAAAATTCATAAGGAATATAGGTACCATGATGGCAGCAGGAGCCGCCATTGATATAAGTAAAGGAGCCGTAGCCTATCCGTTCAGGTTCTCCGGGTCACACACTTCAAATAATTCCGGTTACGGCAATACATTCGTAGGCATACAGATGAGCCCTCATACAATGCTTGACGAAGGGATCGAGAACTGTCTTGATCTTATTGGCAAAACAGCGAGGGTAAATGCAGTTTTTCCCTATAGTCATGCATTTCATACAAGCACTCTGGGTAAATCACCGCGTTTTCTTGCTGACGATCACGGCAAAGCTCCGCGTGATTTAAGAAATAAAGTCCCTGCCGTGTGGGTAAGGCATAATGACAGGTACTTTGAAAATACCAGGTTAAGGATCAAGCCGGTTGACCGTTCACTGGAATTTGCCGACAGGGATCTTTTTGCGGAGCTAAGGCAACCTGCCGATGAGAGGAACATTAAAGTATTTGCGAGGATACTTGAAAGTACCGGTTTGTATATTGAAAACTTCGAAGAAGTCCTGACCGTTGATACTTACGGCAATCCGGGGAGGAAAGCATGCTGGAGTAATCCTGATTATTCGAACTTCTGGAAATCCATAGTAACAGATATGTTCAACAGTTATGATCTGGACGGTTTTCAGTGGGGAGCTGAAAGGATGGGACCTTTAATGAATATTATCCTGCCATGGAATAATGATCCGCCCTGTTGCTTCTGCAAACACTGCATTGAAAAAGGACATAGTGCAAATATTGACAGTGAACGTGCACGTGAAGGCTACAGGCTGCTGTACGAGTATGTACAACGGCTTATGTCGGACGAACCTAAACCTCCCGAAGGCGTATTCACCCTGTTCCTGCGTCATCTGATAAGGTACCCGGAAATACTTTCGTGGGAATATCTTTACAGACAGTCGCGGGAAGATATACAGAAAGGAATGTACCAGTCAATCAAGGCTGTTAACCCGGGTGCAATAGTAGGCTGGCATGTTGATCATCAACCTTCAAGCTGGGATATTGTATACAGGGCTGAAATGAGTTATGAAGAGATGGCCCCCTATTCCGATTTTATAAAATTGATCCTCTACCACGAGGTCCTCGGACCACGCATACGTTCCTGGTATCTTGACAGGTTTAAAAAGACAATTCTCAGTGAGATCTCTCTCGAACAGTCACTTGAATTGTATTACGATCTGTTTGGTTATGATAAAAATAAAGAACCCGGTGTTGACAGGCTCTCTTCTGAAGGCTTCAGCCCCGATTATGTAGGCCGTGAAACTGCCCGGAGTGTAGCTTCTGCAAATGGAAAAACAAAAATATTTGCAGGAATAGGTATTGATGTTCCCGACAGTCCTCCTGATGATCCGGAAACGGTATATCTCGCAACCCGTAAAGCTCTGGAAGCTGGCGCAGGGGGAATAGTTATATCGAGGGAATACGAAGAGATGAGAGTGCCAAACCTTAAAGCTATCGGCAAAGCAGTAACTGAATGGGAAAATAAAAACTAACAATATGAATTTAATGATTAAAAAACTTGTTCTGATATTTGCTGTGGCAGGTATCGTCTGTTCATGTACAGAAAAAAATAATACCGGGACAAAAGGAAGTCTCGAAACAATAAGCCTTAAAGACGTAACTATTTCAGATGGTTTCTGGGGGCCTCGTATTGATAACAACAGGCTGGTGTCCGTTCCCCTGATGCTCGACAGGTATGAGGAACAGAAAGATCCGAATTCAAAACTAACAGAAGCATGCGCTTATATTTTGCAAACCAACCCTGACCCGGAATTCAGAAAAAGGACGGAAGAGAATTATAACGGTCTCATAAATTACTATATTCCCAACGGCAAGGTCAGGGAATGGAAAAGGATGCTGAATGGAGACCTCTACGGCGCCGGGCATTTTATTGAAGCTTCCGTAGCATATTACCAGGCTACCGGTGACGAAAAAGCGCTGGATGCAGCTACACGTGTGGCTGATGATATACATGACCGGTTCAACCCTGAAGCCCGACAGGAAATATCACAGCATGAAGAGGTGAAGATAGGATTGCTCAGGCTTTATGAGCTTACCAGGGATGATAAATACCTGGAGACTGCAAAATTCTTCCTTGATGAACGTGGCTATTCGCATAACGGACGTGAACTGTATGGCGAATATGCCCAGGACCATAAGCCCGTTATCGAACAGGAGGAGGCAACAGGTCATGCAGTAAGGGCTACCTACCTTTATACTCCACTTGCCCACCTTGCAACACTAACAGGAGACCCCGAATATATAAATGCTTCAGACAAAATATGGGAAAATGCCGTCAATAAAAAAACCTATATCGTAGGACACGTGGGTTCTTACCGGGACCATGAGTGCTTTGGAGATAATTACGAACTGCCAAACGTAAACTGCTGGAACGAAACATGCTCAGCTGTTGGTAATGTTTTCTGGAACTACAGGATGTTTGAACTCCACCGTGAATCAAAATATATTGACATGATGGAAAAAATCCTGTATAATGCCGTTATATCAGGGGTTTCGCTCGATGGAAAGAAATATTTTTATCAGAATCCGCTTAAATCTGTTGGTGATGTCGAACGTAATCCATGGTATGGACCCAATTGTTGCCCTCCTAATGTTGCACGACTTCTGGCTTCCCTTGGGAAATATATCTATGCCAGAAGCGGTAATGACCTCTTTGTTAACCTTTTTATTGGCAGCAAGCTCGAAACAAGTATTGACAATACAAAAATGACTGTCAAACAGGAGACTGCCTATCCCTGGAATGGAAAAATAAAACTGGGCGTTAATCCTGAAAAAAATGTTGAATTTACCCTGAACATAAGAATACCGGGATGGACCAGGTCGCCGATGTCCGGGGATCTTTACAGTTATACCGATAATAATAATATCCCTGTCATTATAAAGCTGAACGGAAAAATCATAAAGTACAGGAAGAATAAAGGCTATGCTGTAATAAAAAGGAAATGGGGAATGAACGATGTTGTTGAGATAGAAATGGATATGCCTGTACGCAAAGTGGTATCCAATGAGCTTGTAAAGGAAAATTCAGGTATGATGGCCATTCAGAGAGGTCCCCTGGTATATTGCGCCGAAGGGGTAGATAATGATTCAAATGTCTTTAACCTCCTTCTTTCTTCTGATGCCGAATTCGAGACAGTGTTGAATGACGAACTGCCCGGAGGTTTACTTTCGTTAACAGCAAATGTCAAAGCCATCGGCAGGGGACCGGGAAAAGACAATATTACAGAGGCTGAACATACCCTCGTTGCTATACCATACTTCTCATGGGCCAACAGGGAGGTCTCGGAAATGAGCGTATGGCTGGCCGCCGATATTTCAAGAGTAATAATCCCTCCTGCTCCTTCTATTGCATCAAAGGCTGTCGCCAGTTCTTCCTGCGGGTCGGGAAGCCCTGTAGATAACTATCCGGGGCATACCATGCCCATACTGGCGCGGCGATTTTATCCAAACTCCCAGGCAGGCGACATTGGTTTTAAGGCCTTGTCAGACCAGGTTAAGCCGGTCAGCTCATTTGACGGATCATCAACTTATTTAAGATTAAGACCACAGGAAGGAGATGAAGCATGGGTACAATATGATTTTGACAGTGAATATACTATTTCAGAAGCCGGTGTATACTGGAAAGACGATAAGCAGAATTGTCCGGTACCGGCATCATGGGATCTTGAATACCTGGCAGGCAACAAATGGCAACCGGTACATAACACTACTGATTATACAACTGAAAAAGATATGTATAATACAGTAAAATTTGAGCCTGTACAGGCAACTGCACTGCGTATGAACATAAAGCTTACCGGGCTTCAGTTCAAAAAAGGGGAACTGGGCCCTCCCGATGGCAATTATATGCCTGAAAATACAACATGGTATGAATGCGGAATTATAGAGTGGAGTGTTAAATAAGTATTATGCACTCTTTGATTTGAATATCTGATTTTTAATAGTAACGAATGATGAACGGCAAAGGAGAAATCACAGTCCTTTGCCGTTTTTTTATTATTTTTATATTTCAGTCACCAACTAAACAGTAAGGTCAAGGTTCTGTCTTGCCATTGCCAGCAGAGGGCGTGTCCAGACACCGTATTTGCATGCCTGTTCACAGTATCCTTCACAATTGACACAGTCTGCCGTCGGCTTGTTAAGTGTTAAACTGGCATATTTATCCATTGCCCTCTTTTCCTGTTTCTTGACTGTGAAATAATAGTTATACCTGAGTATTTTGTTAACCGGTATATTATGCGGACAGGCAGACTCACAATCGTTACATCCTATACGGCATACGGTATGGCCAAGGTGCTCCTGGTATCCGTTAAGCACCAGTTCATCCCGCTCATCCAGTCTTTGGCCTGACAGGCTAAGTATATAATCCATGTCCTCAAAACTTTTGAAATCCCACAGTGTTGTATGGGCCTTTAGATTGGAAAGCACATAACGCGATGCAGCTTTTTTCAACTCATCCTCTCCTCTTATACCATACCGGGCAAAAAATGTCTCGGCCTGTTCCCTCATCACCTTATATTTATCAAAATATGCTTTTGTGAAGTCATCGGCGTCAGCTCCGTCCTGTGTCAGTTTATTCATTCTGTCCTCAAGCAGGTTATAAACATGAACCGGGTTCGACTTCATTATCATGGTGGCAATGCCCTTTTGTTCGCATCTGTCCAGTATCTTCTCGGCCATACCGGCATTCACAAAATTATAGGCAAGAAGTATCACATCAAATCGTCCGTCATCAATAGCGTTCATCAGTATGCTCTCCAGGTTCTCATTAATGTTATAAGCCCAGTTATTGCCATGACACGATACGCCAACATGTCTTACCCGGCCTTCCTTCTTCAATTGTTCCATGGCCGAATGAAAAGATTTATCCTTTAGTATTTCCGAATTCTCCGCCGAGTGTATCTGCATACAGTCGACATAATCCGTTTGCAGCCTCTCCAAAGCATTATATGATCTTTCAAGAACCTCCTTTTTTGACGGGAAGGATTTCTCTTCGGTATACAGTTTACTGTTTATAAAAAACTTACTGCGGTCATAATCCTGCAGTACCTTTCCTATAATTCTTTCACTGTTTCCATTATAATAGGTCTCCCCGGTATCTATCAGATTAATTCCCCGTTCAAGGCAAACCTTTAATACCGACTCGTTGGCCGGGGCACCGCAACTGAAATCGGAGACTTTAAAGCCCGTTTTGCCAAACAACCTGTATTCTTTGATCTTAGGGACATCATCATTACCATGGGGTTCCATGGCAGCAAATGATCCTGATGAGGCAATCCCTGCCCCAACTGCTGTAAGTGATGCTCTTCTGAGAAAATTACGGCGGTTGATCTTTGGTGTTTGCATGTCATAATATTTTATTGATCCTGTAAAATACGAAATTCCGGTAAATGTAACAAGCTTAACCTGAACGTAACATTAGCTTATACCGGGCTTAACTGAAAGAATATAATTACAGCCTACTTTCACCGAAAAGTTAAAAACGATCAGCTATGAAAAAAATCCTTATTATTATACCTGCACTCTTCTTTCTCATCCCTGTATATTCACAGGTAGTAGCCGACAATTTATTATTCAATACAGCCAAAACAAGTCCTGAGGAGGAAGGCCGGTTTGTATTTGAAGCCAGATACATTATGGAAGAGCTTAACAAAGAGCTTCAATCTCTTGACGAAGGAATGGTCCGTAATCACCTTCTGGGAAATGATATTTCAAAAAGACTCTATTTCCTGGAAGAAAGGTATACTGGTACTACTGATGCTGCACCAGGATCATTCTCAGGTCATAAAATCACTCAGAAACCAATCATCTATAATAGTACATATAAGATGGTTAAGTATTTCAGGAAGAAAGTAAAGAAAGGTATCCTGGATAAACAAACCGCCTCTGAAGAGCTGAGACAATATCTCGATATAGCTTTGATCCTTCTGTATGAAAATACCGGCAGTCTTGAAAATGCCCTGAAAGAAACAGATTCTGAAGAAGGGATAATTAACGTTTTCAGGAGCGTCCGGATACAATAATAAATGCCACAATAAACACTCAGGGTACATTACATTATTAACAAATCTATTAATTAAAACCAACAATTAAATTATGAAGAAGTGTATAGTGACACTAGGCTTTCTGTTTCTGGGCCTGGTGTCTTTTGCTCAAAGCCTGGTAGTAACCGGTAAGACAACCGATTCCAGCGGAAACACCCTGCCGGGTGTAAATATTATTGAAAAAGGGACTTTCAACGGAGTTGTAAGCGGTGTTGACGGTTCTTTCTCAATAACTGTAGAAAGCAAGGACGGAATTCTTATATTTTCCACAATGGGATATAAAACAACCGAAGAACCGGTATCGGGAAGAAATGTAATAAATATTGTTCTTGCCGATGAGACAGTCGAACTTGAATCGGTTGTTATTACCGCGCTTGGTATCAGCCATGCCAAAAAGTCTATAGGTTATTCAACCAGGCAAATAGAAACCGGGGCGCTTGAAAAAGCAAAGTCAGGTAATATCGGGAATATGCTAACCGGAAGAATAGCAGGACTAAATATTGCTAATCCCACAGGTCTTTTTCAAAGTCCGAAGATTACCCTGCGCGGCAAAAAACCTCTGATAGTTATGGATAATGTTCCTGTAACTACCGAAATGTGGGAAATTAATGCCGGCGATATAGAATCAATAAATGTCCTGAAAGGAACAACAGCATCTGCTTTATACGGATCACGGGGTAGAAACGGAGCGATACTTATCACAACAAAAAATGCTGAAGAAGAAGGGATGGAGATAGAAATTTCAACAAATACTATGGTAACAGCCGGGTTTGTTTCATTTCCTGATGTACAGAACGAATACGGAAACGGGAGTCAAGGCAAATATGAATTCTGGGATGGAGCTGATGGTGGTATTTCAGATGGTGACATGATATGGGGGCCTAAATTCGGGACAACAGGCAATATTGCACAGTGGAATAGTCCGTTAAAGGATAATGTTACAGGCGTAGTCATTCCATGGTACGGCGATGTAACAGGGACGAAGTATGATGATAAATCAAGATACTCCAGGGTACCAATACCATGGGAGTCTTATGATTTTCTTAAAGAATTTCTGGAAACAGGCTTTATTACAAAGAATAACTTTGCTGTTAATTATAAAGGACAAAAAGCCTCACACAGGTTTTCAGCCAACTACTCAAATCAAAAAGGCCAGGTTCCGAATTCATCATTGCAGACAGGAGGTGTTAAATTAAATTCTACTTTCGAGCTTGCTCCTTCCTTAACTCTTGACAGTAAGTTCTCATATGACAAGATATATTCGCCTAATTATCCGAGATATGGTTACGGGCCTAAAAATCATATATATACCATATTGATATGGATGGGCTGGGACGTCAATCCCCAGGATCTCAGAGATCATATGTGGGTACCGGGGCAGGAAAATTACCGTCAGGCAAACTGGAACTACGCATGGTATAATAATCCTTATTTCGCGGCAGAAAAATTAAACCAGGAGTATGATGAAGATATCTTAAAAGGCAATTTAAGGCTGTCCTATGATATTACAAAAGATCTGAGCGTTACTGCAAGTACATCGGCAATCAGAAAAAACCGGTTTGAAGACAGGGAAAGCCCTAAATCCTACCTTAATTACGGTGATCCCAGGGAAGGAGATTATAAAACATGGAACAGAGCCTGGCTGACACTGGATAATGATATACATGCAACGCTTCAAAAACAGCTCGGTTCAGGCTTAAGTTTAACCGTCAATGCCGGAGGAGCTTCATTCATACATAGTTATGAACATTATTATGCTGCGACAGATGGGCTGGTTGTACCTGAAGTATACAGCCTCAATAACACTCAAAACAATGTAAAAGCTGAAACATATTTACAGCAAAAAGCAATACAAAGTGTCTATGGAACCATTGATCTGGATATTAATAATGTGTTCTTTCCTTCCTTTGCAGCACGTAATGACTGGTCTTCGGCATTGCCTGAGTCAAACAGTTCATATTTTTATCCGTCGGCTTCTCTGAGTACAATGATATCTAACCTGGTTGAACTACCGGAAATATTTGATTACCTTAAGGTATACGGATCGTGGGCAGAAGTTTCAGCTGACCTGGCTCCACCCGCCGACGGGAATCCCGAAAAAGTTGAAAGTGCATGGAGTATCGCCGATATTGCCGGATATGGTAATCCTTACCAGATCTCATCCTACTACACTAATTTGGGCTCATACAACGGAATGACGATGCTATCATATCCCGGTAATATAATTAATCCGAACATTACTCCTGAAAAATCTACCTCTTACGAGTTAGGTCTTTCATTGTCACTGGCAAAAAAACGTATAGCCTTTGAATTCACTTATTATAACGTTGTGGATGAAAACCAGATACTAAATCTTCCGCTTACTTCTTCATCAGGGTTTGACAGCCGTCTGGTAAACGGAAACGAATATACAACAAATGGTATTGAAGTGGAGATATCCGGCAGACCGGTATATAATAATAGTTTCAGATGGGATGTGGCTGTAAATGCTTCTCACATGATCAAAAAAATTACAAGTATCTATGGCGATGAATCAAAATACGGAAACTATTCACTTAACGAAAGAGTAGATAATATATACGGTACCGTTTGGATGAAGAGTCCTGAAGGGAAAGTTATACTTGACGAAGCAACAGGGATGCCGGTAAAAGATGAGTTCCCCATGCTACTGGGACACAGTAATCCTGATTTATGGTATGGCATACAAAACTCATTCGGGTTTGGCAGGTTTACAATAAACATGGATATTGACGGAGCAATAGGAGGTGTAATAGCATCAAAAACAGTAAGTAAGATGTGGTGGGGAGGAAAACATCCCGAATCAGTTGAATACAGGGATGAACAGTATGCTACCAGCGATCCTGTATACCTGCCTGACGGAGTTAACGTGGTTAGCGGCGAATTAATACGGGATACAGAAGGTAATACTATCTCCGATACACGTGTATTCAAGGAGAATACAACTAAAGTAAACTGGCAAACATGGTGCCAGAATTATCCTTACAGGGCCAATGTTACCGGAGACGAAAGTGAACAATTCGCAAATGTCCTTGACAGAACCTTCCTGAAGTTAAGAAGTATTTCCATTAGTTATGATCTGGATTTCCTTACAGAAAAAATTAATGGTGTGAAAGGATTTGAGGCAACTATATTCAGTCATAATGTATTTATGATTAAGAAAGCTAAGATCATTGATCCTGATTATGGTAATGATGATGAGTTGCAGGATCCCACAGCCAGGTATATAGGTTTGAATCTTACCGTAAGATTCTAAACATAGAATAACTAAAACAAACAAAGAAATGAAACGAATAATATATTTGATCAGTGCCTTCCTTGTATTAATAAGCATCTCATGTGAAGATATGGATGAATACAGGGTGAACCCTAATAATGTTTCGGAAACACATCCAAAACTTTTGCTTACGACAATTGCCAGTAAAGCATTTCAGGTTGAACAAGGTTCCGAAAGTTGCGTCGTGCAATATGCAAGCAGGATGATGGTAATAAGTGATATTGAACTGGAAGAACAGTTTTATACATGGAACAGAGGTGACTATGATAAGTATGACGAGTTAAGAAACGTACAGAAAATGATGGAGGAAGCCGAACGTATTAACAGCGATGCATACAAAGCAATTGCAAAACTGTTCAGATCCTTATACTATTATGACTTAACCATGACCTTCGGAGACATACCTTATTCACAAGCATTAAAAGGTGAGAACGAAGAGATATATGAACCTGAATATGACACACAAAAATCTGTCTTCCAGGGAATACTCCAGGAGCTAAGCGAAGCAAATGATCTGCTTGAAAATACCCAGGAAATTATTGAGGGAGACCCTATCTACAATGGAGATATTTCAAAATGGCAGAAATTCGTTAACTCATTCAGACTGAAAGTACTGTTAACCTTGTCCCATAAAGTCAGCGACAGTGATCTCAATATCGAATCTGCCTTTTCAAATATTTATAATAATCAGGAAATTATTCAGTCTGTCTCGGAAAGCGCCCAACTGGAATTTTATGATGCACTTGGAAGCAGGTATACAGAATTTAACGAAAGCAGGTTTGCATCAGCAGTATTCCTTGATTCTACTTTTGTTAAACGACTGGCTGACAGGGAAGACCCAAGGCTTTTCATCTATGCTGCACAAACAAAGAATGCTAAAGAAACAGGCAAAGCTGTCGACGACTTTACAGGATATGGAGGAGGTAACCCGATTGCTCCCCCCGATGTGGTTTATGCAACAGCCGGAGAAGGTAACATATCGCTTATCAACCAGGCAAGGTATACACAGGATCCTGTAAACGAACCACATATGGTTCTGGGTTATCCCGAAATGGAATTTATCCTGGCTGAAGCAGTGATAAGAGAATGGATACCGGGATCAGCAAAAACTCATTACGAAAAGGGTGTTAAAGCTTCTTTCGAATTTTATAATATGTATGCTGAAAATTACAGCACTTATGTCGAACCTTCCGACGCAGACTTGTACCTGCAACATGATTCGGTAAGTCTTGATAATGCCGCGAATGATGAAGAAAGAATAAGACTAATTATTATACAAAAATACCTCCAGTCATTCATGCAAAATAAATGGACCCCGTATTTCGAACATTTAAGAACAGGTTATCCTTCATTACTGCATCAACCCGGGCTAACGCCACCTACACGCTGGATGTATCCGAATGAGTCGTACCTGTATAACAAATCCAATGTGGACGCTGCTATTCAGAACCAGTTTGATGGTAACGACGGAATAAGAGAAATACCATGGTGGTTAGATTAATATATAATCTTCTATATAATAATAAAATGAAAAACTACTTAATAATACCGGCCGTTTTGATTATCTCCGGATTAAATCTCACGGCACAGAACAGCGTTAATAATATTGCATTACCAGAGTTACAGAAAAATCATTCAAGAACGATCATTAACGTTCCGGACCTGGAAGATTATTTTACTATGAAGTGTGACCTGCATATGCATACGATATTTTCAGATGGCGTCGTCTGGCCTACTATACGAGTACGCGAAGCATGGGAAGAAGGGCTTGATGCAATTGCCATTACTGATCATACCGAAAACAATCCTTCCAAACAAGATGTGGGAGGAGACGATAACAGTAGCTATAATATTGCTTTTGACGCTGCAAAAGATTACAATATTCTGCTTATTAAAGGAACAGAGATAACCCGTGAAATGCCTCCCGGGCATTTTAACGCCCTGTTCATAAAAGACGCCAACAGGATTGACGTGACGGAAGCTGTCGATGCTCTTATGGAGGCTCATAATCAGGGCGGATTTATTATCTGGAACCATCCCGGATGGAAAGCGCAACAACCAGACACCTGTATCAGGTTTGATATTCATAATAAACTTATCAGCGAAAGAGTAATAAACGGGATTGAAGTCTTTAATGAGGCGGAATGGTACCCCATAGCCCTTAATTGGTGTATAGAAGATAATCTTGCAGTATTTGGAAATTCAGATATTCATGATGTAAATGGTCATTATTATCCTTTAAGTATCTTTCACAGGCCTATGACCCTTATTTTTACAAAAGAAAAAAGCCTGGACGGTATTAGGGAAGCTCTTGATGACAGAAGATCCGTAGCATGGTTTAGCAAATATCTTACAGGACCTGAGCCACTTTTGTCCGGTCTTTATAATAAATCAGTGTCGGTAAGAGTACTGAATGAAAAAGACAGCATGGGGCGCAGTGTAATAGAGGTAAAAAATAACAGTGATTTCCACTTCGAGTTTGAACCTGTATCCGGAAAGGCACCTGAATTTATTGTAAGGCCTAATTCAGTTGTCCTGATCAGAATAAATGATACAACACTTCCTGATGAATTTCAATATCATATAAAAAACTGGTTCACCGATATGAATAAAAACCTGAAAGTAGTAATCAAGTGCAAAAAATCCTAAAGGATAGTTAGGCCTGTATTTGTAATTTGAAAGCTGTAAGATCAGATATTTCGCCAGGACAGAATGTACAGAACCAGGCAAATAGCGGTTTTACAGCTTTTTACATAGTCAGCGTTTGCCGGCCAGCCACTCTACAGCCATAACAACCATATAGCCCAGTCCTTCTGTGTTTTCAGGATGCGGGCTGGAGCATAATACACGACCATCACCATATTCAGAGCGGACAATGGCAGAATTTCCAACCATAATACCTTCCGGCGCACCTTTCTCAGCTATCTCCGTTGCAAATACAGCCAGGCTTTCATAATCCGGCACCTCAGGATCATCCCATTCACGTCTTGCCAGCAACGGTCCCTGCCAGTATTCAATCATCATTTCACTTTGGTCATAATTAAAAAATTCAGCCCCTTCCGGAGAAAACTCAATAACTAAGGGCCCATGACCACGTGCCCAGTGCATACGATCAACCACCTTTGCATCGATCAAATTTAACGACCATGGATATTCGTTCGTCGCCAGATATGCCCCGGCGCATATACCAAGATAACCACCCCCTTCACGGAGAAATTCCCTGACGGCATCACGACCTTCCTCAGCAAGATCTTTTCCCTGACCTCCCCCGCTTCCACCGGGATGAACCAACACATCGACATCAGCCAGCTTACCTGCCCGTATCTCTTCTGATGTAATCCTGCTTACTTCGATCTTATCAGATCCGGCTTCTCCTAAAATTGCAACCAGGTTTTCCGAGCTCCTCTTTGATACACCTTTCTCGGCCTTAAAGACAGCAACCCTGACCGGTCCGTCATCTTTCGAATCAGTACATGAGGTAAATAAAAATACCATTAAAAAAACGGGGAATGCTATCAAAACAAATATTTTGAATCTGTGTCTAGCTTTAATTCCAATGCTCTCAATTTTTCTGAATAAAGTTGTTAAATCCATTTCTAAGTATCTGTTAAATAAAAAATAATTGATTAATTCTTTTTGGTTAAGGATTCCCATTATCTGGATATTCGCTGTTAAAAAATATTAAAGATATATAATAATCGGTTTAGTTCTTAAACCGTTTAAGTATAAGTTTTCGAGTAAGACCAATCCAGGATGTGGATTGTGTTATTGAGCATGAAGCAAGGGCAGACTATGACAACCTTAAAGCTAAACCAGGAGCTAAAGGATTCAATCGTGTATTAATCAGGACACTCCTCTTTTTGCAGTAATATATTCCACGATATCATGACTGTTATAAAACCTGCTGATTCCTGTTATATTATTCTGTAATATCTCACTCCTTAAAAAATGGATTCGATAAAAGGCATTAGCCTTACCCCCAAAGTGATCTGATGACTTCCGAAAGTGCTCAAATCAATATTACTGCTAAGGTTATATGAATAGTTAAGAATAAAATTATCCTTTATCTCTCCACCGATACCGATACCGAATATTCCGCCCGTTCTGTACAATAGATTTCCCCATACCATATCTTTGTATACAAGCTGGCAGGCCCCCTCTATTTGTACCGGCACATTCTTACCTCCTCTTATGAGAATAAATGGTTGTGTGCTGAACTGTTCGTTAATATCAAGCTGATAGGAAGCATGTATCACATAGTTTTTGAGAGGCTTGTATGTCAGGTCTGCATCCTTATAATAGGATGTTCCGAACATAACATTGCTGAACAGTATTCCCGCTTCAATTTTTTTAAAGCGGTAAAGTACGCTTATATCCGATGTAAATTTTATCCTCGATTTCTCTGTACCATAAGTCAATACAAGATCATCAACATAATCCGGGTCACTGTAATATTTACCCAGGTCAATGGAATTTCTGTAAAAGCCTGACGATAATCCGAAATTCAGAAGATGCTCTTTAGCTACTGTCACTTCATAAGTGTAAGTACCAAGCAGCATAAACTGCTTGAATATATCTGTCTTATCGTAGATCAATCTGCCTCCTATTCCAACCTTTTCAAAAAAACGATCATGATATGAAAGCTGATAAGTCTTAGGACCATCAGGAATCCCTGTCCAGTCGGTCCGGTGATCAATAAAAAGTATACCCGAGCCGGTCAGGCCTGCATAAGAAGGTGAAAGATGAAATGCATCGACAGTATATCCTTCCATAAATGGGAATTGCTGGGCTGATATATTTCCTGTTATAATTATCAGTAATAGTATTATATATATATCTCTTTTCATAATTCTCCGGTTTTTGTTTTCAGTTAGCGAACAATATTGATTACTCCTTTGATTATTCCCCTTTCGGAAGTATCAAGTATATAATAATAACTCCCTTCGGGAAGTGGTTTGCCATTCGAAGTACCATCCCAGTCATTCATGTAAGCATCTGTTTTATAGACAAGTTTACCAAAACGGTTAAATACTCTGACCTTAACCTGACCATACTCTTCTATATAAGGGATATACCAGTAATCATTCATACCGTCACCATTCGGAGTAATAAGAGAATTACTGTTGTCGAATGTCGGAAGAGTAAGTATATCCTGAGGAACCGGTATTGCTGCATTCCAGTTCTCATTGCCTTCCTGATAAGCGGTAACGGTTACATTTCCTTCATGCAAAACTTCTATTGACCATGAAGATTCATCCAGATAAAGTATTAACGGATCTGATACCCCGAACACCACATCAAGTCCGCTGGTTGAGACAGCGATCAGATTATAATCCTCTGTGATCCTCAGTCCTTCAGGTATCAGGTCAAAGGTAATAACCTGATCAGCCTTCACTATATTAAGTGTTCCGTTATTATATTTAAATGAATAATTATTGTCCGATCCTCCGTAAGGAATAATATCATAATATCCTACCGGGGATGAATTATCTGTATCACACCTTAATGCAGGAGCTTCATCAATATCCTCTGCATCGTCATTATTAACAAACCCGGAATAGATAAAACTGAAAACAGGATTATCTTCAAGATAGACTTTTTCTTTATCATCCGCAGTAACATCAAGCTCTGCCTTTTCAACAGTTATCTCCCCGTCCTCATATTCAAATTCATAATTATTATCACTACCTCCGGATATTGCTATAGGATATTTACCTGCATCACTTAATTCATCGGCAGTTGTTGATAAGTCAGGATCAGCATCCAAAACCGACCTGTCTTCTCCAAAAACGAAACCGCTGCACGTAAAAGTGAGCTCCGGATTACTTTCCCCATAAATCCTGGTCTTATCATCGGCTATCATCAATAATCCCTTTTTATTAATTGATAACTCCCCGTCAATATAACTCAGGTCATAATTATCACCTGCTGTCAGATCGCCCTGAGTTATAGTATAATCGCCGACATCCTCGCCTGAATCTCTTGTTAACGACCCGCTTATGGCATCGCTTCCTACAAGGCTGCCTGAAGTTATAATATAGGTAAATACGGGATCTGCTTCTCCATAGATCTTCGTTTGGTCATCACCTGTGACCTCAAGCGGTGCCTGTGTTATACTTAATGTCCCTGGTACATAGCTCAGGTTATAGTTATTGCCTGCGGTCAGATCGCCCTGAGTTATGGCATAATCGCCGACATCCTCGCCCGCATCCCTGCTAAGCGAACCGCTTATAGCATCGCTCCCTACAAGGCTGCCTGAGGTTATCGTATAGGTAAATGCCGGATCTGCTTCGCCGTAGACTTTTGTCTGGTTATCGCCTGTAACTTCAAGCGGGGCCTGTGTTATGCTTAATGTCCCGGACACATAGCTCAGGTCATAATTACTGCTTACGGAAAGAGTGCCTTTGTCTATCGGGTAGTCTCCTGCGTCCTCACCTGCTACCCTTATTAGGTCCCCGCTTATGGCATCACTGCCCACAAGGCTGCCTGAAGTGATTGTATAGCTAAGTGCCGGATCTGCTTCGCCGTAGACTTTTGTCTGGTTATCGCCTGTAACTTCAAGCGGTGCCTGTGTTATGCTTAAAGTACCAGACACATAACTCAGGTTATAGTTGCTGCCTGCCGTCAGATCGCCCTGTGTTATGGAATAATCGCCGACATCCTCGCCTGCATCCCTTGTTAAAAACCCGCTTATGGCATCGCTGCCCACAAGGCTGCCCGAAGTGATTGTATAGCTAAGTGCCGGATCTGCTTCGCCGTAGACTTTTGTCTGGTCATCGCCTGTAACTTCAAGCGGTGCCTGCGTTATGCTTAATGTCCCGGACGCATAGCTCAGGTTATAGTTACTGCCTGCGGTCAGGTCGCCCTGAGTTATGGAATAATCGCCGACATCCTCACCTGTATCCCTGCTAAGCGAACCGCTTATGGCATCGCTGCCCACAAGGCTGCCCGAGGTGATTGTATAGCTAAGCGCCGGATCTGCTTCGCCGTAGACTTTTGTCTGGTCATCGCCTGTAACTTCAAGCGATGCCTGTGTTATGCTTAATGTCCCTGATACATAGCTCAGGTCATAATTACTGCCTGCCGTCAGGTCGCCCTGCGTTATTGTATAATCGCCAACATCCTCGCCCGGATCCCTGCTAAGCGAACCGCTTATAGCATCGCTCCCTACAAGGCTGCCTGAAGTTATAATATAGGTAAATACAGGATCTGCTTCGCCATAAGTCTTTGTCTGGTCATCGCCCGTGACTTCTAATGACGCCTGGGTGATACTCAAGGTACCTGGAATATAGCTTAGGTCGTAATTGCTACCTGCGGTCAGGTCGCCCTGAGTTATGGAATAATCGCCGACATCCTCACCTGTATCCCTGCTAAGCGAACCGCTTATGGCATCGCTGCCCACAAGGCTGCCTGAAGTGATTGTATAGGTAAACCCCGGATCTGCTTCGCCGTAGACTTTTGTCTGGTTATCACCCGTGACTTCCAAAGGTGCCTGTGTTATACTTAATGTCCCTGGTACATAGCTCAGGTTATAATTATCTCCTGCCGTCAGGTCGCCCTGCGTTATGGAATAATCGCCGACATCCTCACCTGTATCTCTTGTTAAAGACCCGCTTATGGCATCGCTGCCCACAAGGCTGCCTGAAGTGATTGTATAGCTAAGTGCCGGATCTGCTTCGCCGTAGACTTTTGTCTTATCATCACCCGTGACCTCCAAAAGTGCCTGTGTTATGCTTAATGTCCCTGGTACATAGCTCAGGTTATAATTACCACCTGCAGTCAGGTCGCCCTGAGTTATGGAATAATCGCCGACATCCTCACCTGTATCTCTTGTTAAAAACCCGCTTATGGCATCGCTGCCCACAAGGCTGCCTGAAGTGATTGTATAGGTAAACCCCGGATCTGCTTCGCCGTAGACTTTTGTCTGGTTATCACCCGTGACTTCCAAAGGTGCCTGTGTTATACTTAATGTCCCTGGTACATAGCTCAGGTTATAATTATCTCCTGCCGTCAGGTCGCCCTGCGTTATGGAATAATCGCCGACATCCTCACCTGCATCTCTTGTTAAAGACCCGCTTATGGCATCACTGCCCACAAGGCTGCCTAAGGTGATTGTATAGCTAAGTGCCGGATCTGCTTCGCCGTAGACTTTTGTCTGGTTATCGCCTGTAACTTCAAGCGGCGCCTGTGTTATACTTAATGTCCCTGATACATAGCTCAGATCATAATTACTGCCTGCGGTCAGATCGCCCTGAGTTATGGCATAATCGCCGACATCCTCACCTGTATCTCTTGTTAAAGACCCGCTTATGGCATCGCTCCCTACAAGGCTACCCGAGGTTATTACATAGGTAAATGCCGGGTCTGCTTCGCCATAGGTTTTTGTCTGATTATCGCCCGTGACCTCTAATGAAGCCTGAGTGATACTCAAGGTCCCTGGAATATAGCTCAGGTCATAATTACCTCCTGCCGTCAGAGCGCCCTGTGTTATGGCATAATCGCCGACATCCTCACCTGTATCTCTTGTCAAAGACCCGCTTATAGCATCGCTGCCTACAAGATTGCCCGAGGTAATTGTATAGGTAAGTGCCGGGTCTGCTTCGCCGTAGACTTTTGTCTGGTTATCCCCTGTGACTTCAAGTGGGGCCTGTGTTATACTTAATGTCCCTGATACATAGTTCAGGTTATAGTTACTGCCTGCCGTCAGATCTCCCTGCGTTATGGCATAATCGCCGACATCCTCGCCTGCATCTCTTGTTAAAGACCCGCTTATAGCATCGCTGCCCACAAGGCTGCCCGAAGTGATTGTATAGGTAAGTGCCGGATCTGCTTCGCCGTAGACTTTTGTCTGGTTATCGCCTGTAACTTCAAGCGGCGCCTGTGTTATGCTTAATGTCCCTGATACATAGCTCAGGTTATAATTACTGCCTGCCGTCAGATCGCCCTGAGTTATGGCATAATCGCCGACATCCTCGCCTGTATCTCTTGTTAAAGACCCACTTATAGCATCGCTGCCAACAAGGCTGCCTGAGATAATTGTATAGGTAAGTGCCGGATCTGTTTCGCCGTAGACTTTTGTCTGGTTATCGCCTGTAACCTCCAAAGGTGCCTGTGTTATGCTTAATGTCCCTGATACATAGCTAAGATTATAATTATCTCCTGCGGTCAAATCGCCCTGCGTTATTGAATAATCGCCGACATCCTCACCTGTATCTCTTGTTAAAGACCCGCTTATGGCATCGCTGCCCACAAGGCTGCCTGAGGTGATTGTATAGGTAAATGCCGGATCTGCTTCGCCGTAGACTTTTGTCTGGTTATCGCCTGTGACCTCTAATGACGCCTGGGTTATACTTAATGTCCCTGATACATAGCTCAGATCATAATTACTGCCTGCCGTCAGGTCGCCCTGTGTTATGGCATAATCGCCGACATCCTCACCTGCATCTCTTGTTAAAGATCCGCTTATGGCATCGCTCCCTACAAGGCTACCCGAAGTGATTGTATAGGTAAGTGCCGGATCTGCTTCGCCGTAGACTTTTGTCTGGTTATCGCCTGTGACCTCCAATGACTTTTTATTAATTGTAATGCTTACTACTACAGTATCACTTTCACAGGCTGTCTCATTTGAAACCTGAGTAGCATACCTGGCATAAGTCCCATAATCCAGCACTCCCAGATTTATTTCTGACAGCTCAACAGGTGTATCTGACAAATCCGGATTGGTATACCACCTTATATAATGATCGGCATCAGGAACAGCATTAAGAATAACCTCATCCCCGTAAGTATAGACAACATCCGGAGCGACAGGTTTCGGAGGGGTAGCCACAACCGTTACAGTCTGTATACAAAAGCTGCTGTTTTCGGCATAATCCACAGCTGTCCATTTTATAGAGTGTATGCCAGGAGGGTACGTGCCTGAGGCATCATACTGAGATGCACCATAGGGAGAATCATGAGTAAGGCTGGACACTCCACAGTTATCGGTTACTTCCGGCGGAGTTATCGTGATCGGATTATCACACTCACCTACAACCATATCAGAAGAACATGTTATTGAAGGTCGTTCAGAATCAGCGTTAATTTCCAGTGTAAAATTATATAATATGGCATTCCCGCATTCATTAGATCCTACTGCCGAATAGGAATAAATTCCGGGAGGTGCACTACAGGTAACCCTGGTCCCTACATTTGAAGAAAGATATGTTGAGGGAGACCATTCCCATGTATATGACTCTGCATTCATTATCTCCAGGACAACAGGTTCTTCACATCCGGAAAAAACAAGTGAATTGGTTATATCCATACCGTTTGCAACAAGCCTTGTAAGGTTCCCTATAGCTGCATTAACCTGGCTCTGGTCAAGTATGTATGCATAATACAGAGTTGTCGTTTCTCCGGCAGGTAAAGCGTCTATCTTAAAAGCAATAGATATTGCCCGATCAGCAGTTACGGTTCCTGATTGATAAAATCCTGAACCATAATATATATCACTGGCATCCCTGTTGCTGAAACCTCCGTGGGTAACCCGGGCCCTGGGGTCGACAGCAGCAAGACCAAGATACATACCAAAACTGGTTCCTGTTGCTGAAACCAATGCGCGGTCACAGGGGTCCGTATTAGGCTGATAAATAATACTGTTCATGGTAGCATAAGCTCCTCCTGACATAACTTCATTATCAGGATCCACATTCCTCATATAAAAGAGATCATACATATCCGATCCCGATGAATTGGTAAGATCAACCTTGATCATGAAATATGTTCCATCGTCTTCAAAACTGGTTTCCTGTGTTATATCCAGTCCGTTTTTGCTCCCTGTCCAGATAGCATAATGAGTGGAGTTATGTGTCCCGATAGACACTGAACTTACAGGGATATTATATGTTCCGCATTTTGAAAAATTACCATAATTTGACCCGTTAATTTCAACCCCCCATCCTTCTTCAGGTGATCCCGGAAGAAAATAATCTCCGTTATAAGCCGGATATCCCGCAGACCATCCGTCCATGGCAGGATCCGCTACAAATCCAAGTCTGCCCCCAACATTTCCGTGATAGCCGGAAGGTTGCGTTACTGTTGTTCCAAAACATCCGCATGAAGCTACTCCAACTTCAATATACTGTCCTTTAAGAAAAGCATTATTGCTTATGATAACATCAGAAGAGCCTACCTGACCAGGCAATCTGAAAAAAACAATAGAAAAAAAGAGTATTAAAGTGTAAAGTTTTTTCATAAGTATTTAATTTTTTCCTTAATACGTAAATGATCCATAAAGGTTTAGCCTTTATAAAAAATATCAAAAGTTATCGCCTTATAACAATAAATAATCATTATAACAACTTTCATAATAAAATGTACGATATGTTTGTCTGAGTTAAGATCCCTTCTTCATAATTTTACGTCGTAAATATACAATATTCAGTTAAATTTCCTGATTTACGGTAACAATCTCAGATCATTTTAAAAAAAATATGTAAAGTTGCTGCCCCCCTACCCTGGGTTATTTCAGCATTCATCTTATTTCCATATCTAATATCACTCTTAATACCCGGGTATGGTTTTGTGGTATAAATCAGCGATTTAATAAATTTCATTTCTGCAGCTTTACTAAAGACGAAACTTTTTCCCGCAAATGATAATGTACAACATTATGGGATACCAAAAGAGAGTCTCATTTTTTACTATTTTAGCCGGCCATTATCCATTGTTTAATTACTATTAATGTTCAACGAAAAATGAAAAAACTCAGCCACCTGTTTCTTATGTTATTATTGTCTTTTGGACCAGTAAAAATTTATGCGCAAACAACCTTAACACAGGGAGATATCGCCATTATTGGAGTCAATACTGACGGGGATGATGAGTTTTCATTTTTATTGCTAAAAGATATTACAGCCGGAACTTCAATTTATATAACAGACAAGGGATGGAACGATGCATCAGGATTCTATACGGCTTTGGGAGACGGTATATGGCAATGGTCAACATCAACTGCACTTAGTGCAGGTTCAGTTGTTCATATAAAGACTACAAATAATGGAGTAATTGAAGCCGGGAGCCTTGCCGCAACACCGGGAACGGTCTTATGAGTAGAGAACAACAGTACTGTATTATCATATACAGGCGATCAGGTTTTTTTATATCAGGGTACTCATTCTTCTCCAATATTTATTACAGCTTGTAGCTGGAATGTTGAAACATCCTCTACTGAGGCGAACTGGGATGGTTCTTCCTCAAGTGTCACGACATCCGCTCTTCCCAACCAACTTACAAACGGGGTTAACGCTATATGGTTGCATGCATCGGGTCCAACGGAAAAGGATAATTTTAAATATAATGCTCCACGACAAGCGGAAGTACGGAAGTACTGAGGAATGCAATAAACAACCTGTCTAACTGGGATGTCGACGAATCAAACACTACTCCGTATACTATAAACCCCTTCCCATGCAACTTTACTGTTCTGGCATCCTGCGCAAGCCCGGATATACCAACACTGTCAGCCGATCCTTCATCTGTATGCCATGGTGATATGTCAACAATAACAATAAACGGGGATCTGAACGATGCAACACAATGGAGCATTTATACCGGTTCTTGCGGAGGAACATTATCAGGGTCCACCGCAACGTCATCATTTAATGTCAGCCCGTCATCTACCACTACATACTATATCAGGGGCGAAGGTGGCTGTGTTACCCCTGGAAGCTGCGCTACTATTACTATAAGCGTTAATCCCACCTATAATCTGTCCAAAACGGACATGGTATGCATGGGTGACAGCTATACTTTTCCGGATGGGACGACACAAAACAACATAACAGCACAAGTTGTACACACAAGTAACCTGCTTACAACCAGGCTTTGTGACAGTATTATTGTCACCACGGTAGATGTCAATACCATATTTAAAAATACCAGTAATGAGACTATATGTAATGGAGACAGTGTCGAATGGAGAGGAAACTGGTATAAAACCGCAAGTGTTTATACCGAATCATACACTTCTGTCATTACCGGATGTGATAGCATTTACGAGCTTGAGCTTACTGTGAATCCTTCTCCGCAGATATATACAGTAACAGGTGGAGGTTCTTATCCGTCAGAAGGGACAGGCGTCCGGATCGGGCTCTCAAACAGCGAAACAGGTGTGGATTATACCTTAATGTTAAATGAGACTGTCTCTGTTTTAACAATTAGCGGTACAGGCAGTGCTATTGATTTTGGAAATCAAACGACCGTGGGTAATTATACTGTTACTGCAAAAAACATGTTAACGGACTGTGAGGTTGAAATGGATGGTTCGGCTGAAGTAACAATAGCAACCTCAACAGTTAAGATACCGGAAAATAATATTTTAATATTTCCAAATCCGACAAACGGGATTATCACAATTGAAGGGGGAAATATAGTATCTGTCACAGTAACTGACTTATCAGGAAAAATGATCCTGTCGAAAAGTATTAACGATAACAAAGCAGAAATAGATCTAAGCCGGTACTTAAAAGCTGTTTATTTTGTAAAAGTGGTAACGGATAAAGGTATCCAGGTAAAAAAGATAATTGTTGAATAAAAACAACAATCAAAGCAAATCCTTTTCCCTTTCGTCTTTTACGTTTGGCCTTCTTTGCGCCTGACGAGAGATTAATATCTGTCAATGAAACAGCGTATTATGCAGGGGATAGTGTTTTATGGTTTTATTTTTTGAAATAATCCCAACAGCTTGCTCCGGTAAATCTCAGAAATTTGTGTTTCATGTTCGCCAATGGGCTTTACAGGAATTAAATCAATTACTTCATTGTATCCTAATCCGGAATTAAAGAACAAATCGATCGCAGCCAGTAAAGTATGCTGAACCGTTTCTTTGCTTTCAAACTCATTTAAACCCATTTGCAAGCCAAGGTCTTGCATTTCTTTCCACTGAAACCAGAAATATGTCGGCAACATTGCGGAAACCATTGCATACGCTTCAAGTTTTGATTCTTCCACTTCAAAAGTTTTTCCAAAGATTTTCAGCATTTCAAACAAAGATTGTTTTTCGTTGGAAGAAAATTCAGCCGGAAAAGAGACCGGATTATAACCTTCATTGATGTATGAAGTGGCATTGGGAATCATGCGTGCAATATTCTTTGTTCTCAGTTTTGACGCAATTTTTTCGATGCTGATCTTTGGAGCTAATGAAACTACTTGCGTCTTCTCAGTAACCGATGTTTTGATCATTTCCAGTGTTTCCATAATTACAGGCGGATGCAAGGCGATAAAAACTATCTCCTGCTTTGCTGCCAACTCACAAGAATCAGTCATTTGAACTTCCGGGAACTGCTTTCCAAGTGCCTCCAGTACTTCGGGATCGGTATCGCAAACCCAAACTGAAGACAATTCGATTTGCTTATTTGCCAGGGCCTGAAGAATTATTTTAGTAATTCTTCCGCCACCAATAAAACCGAATGAGTTTTGTTCCATAATTTTTGATATTTAAAATTGATCTCAGGTTGTTCTTTATCCTTTATGTTTAAATAATTCTAAGTTCCATTTTCACAAATAATCTATGTTACCGGCTTTTTTACAACACCATATTTTCCATCGCAGTCAGATCTGCCCGATACCTATATAGTTAAAGATCAATCCGACAATTACTATTCCGGTAGCAACAACACCGATAAATACACCAATGAGTTGCCACTTTAATACTTTCTTGAGTATTATGATCTCCGGCAAAGACAAACCGATAACGGACATCATAAAAGCCAATGCAGTTCCTATTGTCACTCCTTTCTCAATCAGAACACTCACGATGGGTATAATACCCGCTGCATTTGAATAGAGAGGAACACCCACAAGTATTGCCAATGGAACAGAGTACCAGTTTTGGCTTCCAAGTACTCCTGCCAGATATTCATCAGGGACAAATCCGTGTGCTCCTGCTCCAACTGCAATACCAATAAGGATGTATATCCATATTTTGCCCACTATTTCCCTGACAACTTCACCTCCCGCAGATATCCTCTGGTTAAATGACATTGAATTATCAGGTTCGGACGTTTGTTTTGCATGGGTTTCATACACCCAATCAGCCACATACCTTTTCAGGTTCAGTTTTTCAAGGATGAAGCCGGCAAGAATAGCAATGGTAAGACCGGTAAGTACATAAATCAGAGCGACCTTCCATCCAAACAATCCTATGAGCAGTACCAACGCTACTTCATTGATCATGGGAGCAGCAATCAGAAAGGAAAATGTTACCCCCAGGGGAATTCCCGCTTCAACAAAACCCAAAAACAGGGGGATTGCAGAACATGAACAGAAGGGGGTTACGATTCCCAATACTGATGCCAACACGTTGCCCACGAATAATGGCTTCCCTTCCAATGCTTTTCTCGTTTTTTCCGGTGAAAAATAAGTTCTTATGATTCCCACAATAAAAATGATCAGTACCAAAAGCAACATCACCTTGGGAACTTCATAGATAAAAAACCTGATGGTTTCAGTCAGGTGCTTCCCGGGAGTCATCCCTAGCAGCCGGAATACAACAAAGTCTGCCATTTCCTGCAGGTACTTGTATATAATGACCCAGACCGGGATGAGAAGGATAAGGATAATTAATCTGTTTTTTACTCTATTCATAATTGCATGTTTGTTCGTAATTACACGAACCTCCCTGTTAAAAAAATTAAAACCAAACTGCTATAACATAATACACCCCAATGCCAATAAACAGAACGGCAACTACTTTTCTGAACCAGAATTCAAAGGACTTGATCCTTTTATACATATTTCCCATTCCTGATATGGTATATGCAATTACCCACGCAAACAGAACTACAGGAATTCCTGTTGCAATGGCAAAAACCACAGGCAGGTGAAGCCCGGATGTGGAAATTGTTAATGGGATTAACATACCGAAGTAGAGAACCCCGCTATATGGACAAAAAGCAAGAGCGAAGATCACTCCCAAAAGGAACACATCCCAGTAATTAAATCTACCTCTGTTCTGAAATCTTTCTGATAGTTTGTTGAAACCCGGAAAATTCAACCTGATAATTCCAAGCATGAAAATTCCGATAATAATCAGTAGTGGCCCTGTGATCTTTTCTCCATAGCGCTGAAATACACCTGAGATTCTTAACTGATCCGCGCCAAAGAACAGGATCAAAGCCAACATAGTATAGGAAAAAGTCCTGCCCAATGTGTATACCAGCCCGTTGTAAAACACCCTGTTCCTGTTTGCAAGGTCTTTCCCGATATAACCGATAGCAGTTATGTTTGTAGCCATAGGACAGGGACTTATTGCGGTTAACAAACCCAGAACAAGGGCAGAGACGAATGGTAAGGAAGAATCTGAATATAGATTATTGAGAAATTCTTCCATACACTATAACAATTTGTCGATATTATTTTTCAGAATTTCATGGAACTTATCGGAATTGGTCCGTGCATTCATAAATCCTTCACTGGTCAGGTTCACCATTTTATCTCCCTTAACCAACAATAATGTCTGTCCGGAAACCTTTAGCTGTTCAGCCATCTTCTTTCCGTCTTCTTCATCAAGATTCAAAGAAGTAAAGGCAATGTTTCCACCCTCAACCTGACCGGCATAAAATGTTTCCAGCGCCACTCTTGTTTCAGTCTCTATTGCATTACATGTAGCGCATCGTTTAGTGAAATGGAAGTAATAGACCTGAAGTTCGTCATTATCTGCAACGGCCAGCTTCCTTTCTTGTGAAGATTGTGCATTACAGGAAGACAATGTTACTGCCATTAGTAACATAAGAGCTAATTTAAATGCTTTCATGGGATTACATATTTTGGGTTAATAAATCCTTGATTTGGTCAACTTTCGGAATCTGTCCTGACATAACTACCTTATCATTGATCACAAGAGCAGGTGTTCGCATAACAGCGTATTCCATTATCTTTTGAATATCTTCGATCTTTTCCACGGTAGCATCCAGTTTTAACTCTTCCACCGCTTTTTGAGTAACTTTTTCAAGTGATCTGCACCTGGCACATCCCGTGCCTAATACTTTTATTTCCATGACATTTTATTCTTTATTCGTAATTCGCAAAACCACGAACATATTTAACAAAAAAATATTATTTAAGGAACCCGGCAAACAGTTGTTGTGCCAGCTTCCAGTTCTCCTTATTCAGACAATATTTAATTTTGGGCGCTTCAATCTCACCCTGGATCAAACCGGCGTCCTTTAATTCCTTCAAGTGCTGAGACAGGGTTGATTTAGCAATGGGAAGCACCTCCGTAAGATCGCCACTATAGCAACATGTCTGCCTGGAAAGCAGTTCAAGCACATACATCCTTATAGGATGTCCCATTGCTTTTGCAAACCGGGCAATAGTCTTTTGATCTTCTGTGATTACTTCTTCTTTCTTCATCATGTTCGCAATATGACGAACAAAGGTAACCGGTTAATTTCATTGATCAAAGAAAATAACAAAAAAAATTGAATGATCTAATAAATAATTCATGTTGTATATATACGTTATGTATTTTTATGACGTATATTTACGTCATAAAAATTACGATGATCATGGTTAAGTCGAAAACAAAATTATTTGAGCCTGAAATACAGCACTGTGCCGAACTTTTTAAAGCATTGTCACATCCGGCACGAATAGCCATATTGAAATATCTGGCTGAAACAAAAACGTGCATTACCGGAGATATTTCAGAAGAACTCCCACTAAGCAGGTCAACGGTGAACCAGCACCTCACAGAACTAAAGAAAGCTGGTTTGATCCGGGGACATATAGAAGGGATCAATACTAAATATTGTTTGAACCCCGAAGGTTTAAACCACTTCAAAAATCTCTCTTCTAGCCTGTTTTCTCAATTGGAGATACCGGGAAATATGATTTGCTAATCGTCACAATATGAAAATACTAATCTTATGTACCGGCAATAGTTGCCGTAGCCAAATGGCTGAAGGATTTCTAAAATCCTTCGATGAAAATCTGGAAGTATACAGTGCCGGGACATCTCCGGCTAATGAGGTACATCCAAAGGCGATAAGAGTAATGGCAGAATCAGGAATCGGTTTAAATTCACACAGGCCTAAGCCGGTGGATGAATTCCTGAAAGAATCCTTTGATTATGTGATAACAGTATGTGGTGATGCAAAAGAGAACTGCCCGGTATTTTCAGGAGATGTTAAAGAGCGGCTGCACATTGGGTTTAAAGACCCTGCTAAAGCCTCTGGTACGGAGGAAGAAATTCTTCAGGAATTCCGCAGGATAAGAGACGAAATTAAGGTGGAATTTTATTCATTTTATAAAGAAAAATTACAGAACCAATGACTTCAAACAGAAAAAGACTTTCCTTCTTAGACAGATATCTGACAATCTGGATATTCGCAGCCATGTTAACCGGCGTTATGTCGGGCTATTTCTTTCCTGGTATTGCACAATTTTGGAACGGGATGAGCAGGGGAACAACAAATATTCCCATCGCTGTCGGATTGATCTTAATGATGTATCCACCCCTTGCGAAGGTAAGGTATGAAGAACTGAAGGATGTTTTTCGCAATCGAAAAGTGCTGATACTCTCACTGGTCCAGAACTGGGTTATTGGTCCTGTCCTGATGTTCGTATTAGCCATTGTCTTTCTGCATGATTATCCGCATTATATGGCAGGTCTGATCCTGATCGGACTGGCGAGGTGCATCGCTATGGTGATTGTCTGGAACGACCTTGCCAAAGGAGACAATGAATATGCTGCCGGACTGGTGGCATTCAATTCAATCTTTCAGGTGTTATTTTTCTCATTATATGCTTATGTCTTTATAACCCTGCTTCCGCGGTGGTTCGGGCTGGAATCGTTTGTGGTGGAGATCACCATTGGTGAGATCGCCAAAAGTGTCTTCATTTATTTGGGTATTCCGTTTATAGCGGGATTTCTGACCAGGTACATTTTGGTCAGGGTAAAAGACAAGGAGTGGTATCACGGTAAATTCATTCCCAGGATCAGTCCCCTGACCCTGATCGCACTGCTTTTTACCATCATCGTTATGTTCTCCCTGAAGGGTGAATATATCATTAATATACCTTTGGATGTAGTAAGGATCGCCATACCCCTGATCATCTATTTTGTGATCATGTTCTTTGTTTCATTCTTTATGGGCAAGCGGATCGGAGCAGGTTACCAGAAGACCACGACTATTGCATTTACAGCAGCAAGCAATAACTTTGAACTGGCTATTGCAGTTGCAGTCGCAGTATTCGGGATCAATTCAGGTGAAGCCTTTGCTGCGGTCATCGGTCCGTTGGTTGAAGTACCTGTTCTCATACTTCTGGTAAATGTTGCCCTGAAGTTTCAGAAAAAGTATTTTGCTCCGTCATTAATCAAATAAAGAATTATTAATTAAGACCATACAACTCAAAACAATAATCGCCTACCCTTAATATTGGTTACTCTGAGGAAGAGGCAACGCCGGAAGAGGCATGTGCTGTCTTAAATATTGATACTGGATGTGTCTGTTCATATAAAGTTGTTTATGGTTAACCTGGTGCTATTGAAATTATTAGTATGCCTGTTTTTTCAATATAAGGAATCATTATGGATTTATTGAATAGAAATTAAAAGCCCCGCCTCCTTCTGAATTCCCGTTTCCCTTCATCCAGAAAGCTGATAAAATTTTCAATATCAAGATCATAGGCCCGGGGTTCAATCAGCAGCTCTCCTGCATTATCAAGCAGTACATAATAGGGTTGTGCATTTACCTGGAAGCGCGAAATCTGGAAATCCGCATTACTCTTGCCAATAGTTTTCTTTACCCTGCCGTCATAGTCAGATGTGAACCACCTGTCCTCAGGCAGCCTGGTTTTATCGTCAACATAAAGGGCTATGATAACATAATCTTTCCTTAGCCTTTCAAGTACCCCGGGGGCTGACCACACGTTTGCCTCCATCTCCCTGCAGTTAACACATCCGTGTCCGGTAAAATCAATAAATACCGGCTTATTAAGTTCTTGTGCACATTCCATTCCCTGTTCATAGTCAAAATATCCAACCAGACCATGAGGGAGCTTGAGCAGATCCCCGTACAGTGGTGGTTCACAGACATTTCCTTTAAACCGTGCTTCCTGTAACTGACCATCCTGGGCATTGTTTTGTTCCGAGAGATTAAAATCAAGAGTTGACATAGGCGGCAGGTAGCCTGCCAGTGCCTTCAGCGGAGCCCCGTTCATTCCCGGAAGCATATATATTACAAATCCAAATGTAAGAATAGCCAGGATAAGACGGGGAACAGAAATATATTCCAGCTTACTGTCGTGGTGAAACCTTAGTTTGCCGAGGAGATAGAAGCCCAGGAAAGTAAAAATAGCTATCCACAGGGCCAGGTACACTTCCCTGTCGAGTATCCCCCAGTGATAAGTCTGATCGGCAATACTCAGGAATTTCAGTCCGAGGGCAAGTTCGATGAAGCCTAGCACCACCTTCACAGAGTTTAGCCATGATCCCGATTTCGGAAGTCCGTTCAGCCATCCGGGAAAGAAGGCAAACAGGGTAAAGGGAAAGGCAAAAGCCAGTGAAAAACCAAACATCCCAACAACAGGCTCAAGAATTTCACCCCCCGCCGAAGCAACCAGCAGGGCCCCGACAATCGGGCCCGTGCATGAGAAAGAAACCAGGACGATGGTAAATGCCATAAAAAAGGCTCCCACAAGACCACCCTTATCGGCATTATTGTCTGACCTTGTGATCATCCAGTTTGGCAGATTTATTTCAAACATCCCGAAAAAAGAAGCGGCGAATACTACAAAGACCAGGAAGAAAAGGATGTTCGGCAACCAGTGTGTGCTTAAAAAATTGGCGAAATTAGCGCCTAGAGTAAGAGCTACAACTGTTCCTATTATGGTATAAATTACCACAATGGAGAAACCATAAAAGAAAGCCTGCAATTTTGCCTTTGCCCTGCTTTTGTTTGATTTGAGAAAAAAGCTTACCGTCATTGGTATCATTGGGAAAACGCAGGGAGTCAGTATCGCCGCCAGTCCTGCAAAAAAAGATATTATAAAAAATGACCATAATGAACGTTTCTCTGCCCTGGTTGCCGGTAGAAGATCTATAAGCGGAGTATTGTCATTCTCTGCAGCCTGTACAGTACCTCCCTGCACTTCTTCTTCACTTATAGCTTCTTCCGGGACTATTTCCTGTACTGCAGGCTTTTGCTCTGCCTGAACAGGGGCTTTGTCTGCATTACTTTTTACTGTTGCCTCACTGACACTGTCGCTCTGCCTGGCAACAGTACTCTTTTTCAGAGTAACACCCCCAAGCGGAATAACAAAATCAACCTCAGTGGGAGGGAGGCATTGCTTACTGTCACAGACCATAAACTCCAGTGCCCCCCTAACCTCAAAAGAATCAGCACTATGAACAAGTATCTTCTGCGTAAAAGTAGCCTGGTCTGAGAAAAACTTCAGCACCCTTCCAAACAGATCATCATACTCTTCCTCAGGCTCAGGCAACTCACCGGTTTCTCCCACCAGCTCATAAGCCGGGGATTCGACGAAAGTTATTGTCGTAGGAAAAGGGCCGTCCTCAATTACTTCTTTGGAATACAAGTGCCAGGTATCATCTATTGAAGCGTTGATCTTCAGGATTACTTCATTACCACCTGTCTTCTCACTGCTGAAAAACCACTTTACCGGTTCAAGTATCTGTCCTGTTAATGACAGGGTCCCTGCAACAAACAATACCAGCCCCAGCAAATATATCCTGATCATTCTTAAATTCATCTTTCTAATAATTTTAGTGCCGGCAATCTCCGGTGTCTCCCTCTTCTGAAAAAGTTTAATCCCATTTCATTATCATCGGCACCATCTTCACTGTATCGCCTTTCTCTCCGGCCTGAACCTTAAGTTTTTCAATCTCTGCCCGGGCTTCCTCAGCGGCCCTGGTATCACCTGCCTTATCCATCAATTCGGCCAGTATCTTCAGATAGGGTTCATTAAATGCAGGCATATTATTATCGCTGATAACAGTCCGTATCCAGTCACCCGCACTGGCACATAATGCAGGATCATCACTGTTCTGGTTTATCCTCAAGGCATAGTTATAGAGAGTGAGCGATCCTGGTTGTATCACACCTTTCTTCATGCTTTTATTGATCAGCTTTACAAATCCACTCCAATCATGAAGGCTCTGTGCATTATTGATCCCGGCATATGCAATTATCTCATCAGCCCTGTCAAAACCTGATTTCTTTACTTCCTTTACATAGGCTTTAAAACCATCCTCGTCAAGAGTGGCATTTGTGTAGTTTGCACCATAGGTGACAAAACGGCCTGCACCCTTCATAAAGGTTTTATATATCTTATTACTGACATCATCACCATACCTCGATATGAACTCATTACTGTGGCTTACCAGATACCTGAATTCCCTCGATTCAGGGTCAGTAAGATATTTTTTTATTATCTCCCAGTTTTCAGGTTCTGTAAGTTGACCTTCGGGCACACCGCCCAGCATACCTGATACAACTTCAGATATCCTGTTACTGTAACCACCAAGCTCAAGCACCTCAAGGTAGCCTGTCAGAAAAGTACGGTCGCGGTTACCACTGTCATATTTCCTGTTCAGACTCTCCAGGTTATTGTCGCTGCTAAGGGCATTCCTGGCATAGCTCAGAAAAATATCCGCTGTTGTTGAACCGATAGTTTTATATATTACGTTCTCATCTGCATCAAGATAGAGATAAGTGGGATAGGCATTAACACCAAACTTATCTTTAAGCTCAATACCTTCACCCTTCTCCATATCAAATTTTACATTGATGAAGTTCTCGTTAAAATAGTCTGCAACCTTTTTCTGCGTAAAAACATCCCGGGCCATCATTTTACACGGCCCGCACCATGAAGTATAGGCATCAAAGAATATAAGTTTATTCTCATCCCGGGCCTTTTGCCTTATCTGATCCCATACTGCTTCAAAAAAATTTATCTCAGGGCTTGCCATTTCAAGTGCCTTGTAAGCCTCTGCCAGGAAGGCGTCAGGTTCGGTATATCCCGAAAACTGATATACTACATTACCGTCGCCATCAAGGAAAAGGTAGGTCGGATAACCTGTGATACCGTACTTCTTATTCAGAGCAGGTCCTGTACCTTTTTCCATATCCATCTTGTAATTGATAAAATTCTCATTGAAGAAGTCGGCAACGGTATCAAGATTAAATACATTTTTGGCCATCTTAATACATGGCTGACACCATTCCGTATAGCTGTCCATAAATATCAGTTTATTCTCCTGCTTTGCCCGGGCAAGAACCTCATTCCATGTTGATGATTCGAAACTGATAGATCGGGTGTTACTGTTTTTAACATTATTCATCTCAACAGCACTCATAATTATTTTTATAAACCCTGCCGGATTGGAGATCATATCATTTGAATGAGCAAGCTCGAGCAGATCGCCGTTAGGAGCAAAAAACACATAAACAGGATACATGTTCATCTGCAGATAAGGTACAAACTTCTTCCCTTCCTCCGTATCCATGTTAATACGTATGTTAACACAATTATTATTCAGTGCATCTGCAACATCGGCACGGGTAAAAACTTTCTCTTCAACATTCTTGCGCGCTTCTCTCTGGAAGCGTTCAGAATAAACATCAGCAAAGATTACCTTACCCTCCTTTTTTGCCGCCTCGCGTCCATAATTCCAGTCCAGATTTCTGAACTCCACTTTCTTTGTCTGTCCGTTCAACTGGCCCGGTAAATAAATAAACGCCAGTATCATCATTATTGCTGTCAACAGCTTTCTGTCTTTCATCTCTTTGTTTTTTTCGATTTAATTAATACATTCCGACATCCGGTCTTACCTTCTCACTTCTCCTTCACAGGTATAATAATTTAAACCTGCCTGTCTCACTGCTATAACTATTAAAGCTCTCCGAGAAAGTCAGCAGATCAAAATATCTTATCATCAGCTCTCTATTTTACATTCCTGTATTTATCATTTGCCTCTTTCGCCTCTTTAAGAAACTGTGAGGCGTCCCTGAATCCATTTTTCTCAAGCAGTTTTTCGCCATCAGGACTGAGATAAAGGTATGCCGGGACAACAGGCATAAAACCTCCGAAATATTTTGCTGCAACAGCCTTTCCCTCATCCGAGAGGAGATCAATCTTAAGGTTGATAAAATTTTCATTAAAATATTTCCCGACAGTTATCAGGGGAAAGACCTCTGCCTCCATCTGCCTGCATGGGGGGCACTGTTCAGTGTAAAAGTCAATAAAAACCACTTTGTTTTCTTTTTTCGCAAGCTCAAAAGCCTTCTCACTGCTCAGATCATTGAAAACAAGTCCCTCTGTTTGCGCCTGCAACGACAAGGCAGTAATTGTCATCAGTACTGAGAAAATTATTATCACTGATCGTCTTTTTATCCTGGTCATTTCAATTCTTTTTTGGTTAATAAAACTCCTTCATATGTCCTCTCTACCTGCTTAGATAAGCAGGGTTCTGTTCAATAACCCCCTTACTGATATCAACCTCTACCTGTGGTATTGGGAGGCAGTAATTCTCTTCGGGCAATGCCGGGTTTCTGAGTGCCTGCCCTGTACGTATAAGATCGTATCTGTATAAGCCTTCAAAGGCAAGTTCGAACCTGCGCTCCTTTAATATCCTGGCAACAAGTTCATCCCCTGACGAGAAATCTCCCTGCACATAATCAGTGGCAGCAGGTACTGACCTTTCTCTTATATCATTGAGCAGATCAACAGATTCCTGGTTTACCCCTGATATTCTCGCAAGAGCCTCAGCCCTTGTCAGCATTACCTCTGCAAGCCTTATCACAGGCACATTATCGCGACTATTCAGATTATTAAATTTGAAAGTGGTTATTCTGGCGTCCTGCTCAGGGATACCAGAAGATGTATATCCGGGGAACATAAGCTGATCGACTCTGTTATCTCCGGGTTCAAATTCCAGAATAAAATCAGGATTGATCCAGAAGGTCCTTTTATAGTAGTAGCTGAAAGAAAGATTATTAGATCCGTTTGAGTAATCACCTATATTATTGCTTACAGGAAAACCCATGATATATTCCTGGCTCATCGGAATTATACTGCTTCCGTCACTGGCAGGGAAGAGTTCAAGAAGGTTCTGTGTAAGCGAATATACCTGTGTAAGGGCAAGAACCTCCCCTGCTGCATCGGCCGCTTCCTGGTACCTGCCCAGATAGAGATATATTCTTGATCTCAGTGCCCATGCGCTACCTTTTGTTGCTCTCGACCTTGTTGCAAGATTATTGGCATATGCAACAGGCAGGTCAGGTATCGCTTCATCAAGATCCCTCAATATCTGGTTATATATCTCCAGGTTGGTAGACCGCGGAATAATGTCCCCGGTATTATAGCCCTCGAAAGGCGTCAGCTGCAGCGGGAGCCCCAGTCCGCTGTCATTCCCGGTAAGGGAGCCATCCCCATAGAGTTTCAGGAGATTAAAATAGGAAAAGGCCCTCAGAAATTTTGCCTCGGCAATATGCTGTTTCATGATCGATTCATCATATTTTGCCAGCAAGGGTATCTTAACTATCAGATTGTTGTCAATATTGATGCCGGCATAAAACTTAGCCCATATATTCTTAACACCATCATCGGTGGGTGCTACATTTCCGTTTACATAGAAATCATAATAACTGTCATAATCAACGTTCATGGTTGTGAAGTCACCAATAGTATAGGCTATGCTTGCCGTTGATGCCTGGAAGAAGGTAAAATAGGCTTCACCCAAAGAAGATTCAACCGTAGCTGCATTCTTAAACACCTCTGACTCAACAAGCGTGTCTTCAGGTGCCAGATCGAGATACTTATCACACGACACAAGCATAAAAAGCGTGAGTGAAAGGATATAAAGCAGTTTTTTATAAATCGTTTTCATATCTGTCTGTTGTTACAGTCCCATGTTAATACCAAACTGAATGACTTTTGCCTGGGGCATTGTAAGCTCATCATACCCTGACATTATCGCGGATGAGCCGAAGGCATTTACCTCAGGGTCAATGCCCGAATATTTTGTAAGAGTGAAGAGGTTCGTGGCCTTAATATAAACGCGCAGGGAGTTGAGTCCTTTGATACGGCCTGTTATCTTCTTGTCAAAAGTATAGGTAAAAACAAGAGTCCTCAGTCTTATATAAGAGGCATCTTCCAGGAACCGTGTTATCGTGCGGCTGGTAGTGTAATCATAATAGGCATCAGAGGGGGAAGAGACACCGTAGGGCTTTGTGATCGACGGGTTCGTTAGTCTGGGTATTGTGGTTTCCATACCCGGTATCTTCCAGTAATTGAGTATCTCTGTGCTAAGATTATTGGCGTCCTTTGTTGAATAGGTAAGAAGGGTAGCCCTCGAGCCATTAATCATCTTTCCGCCCTGGGAGAATGATATAAAAGCATTCATCTCAAAGTTCCTGAAGCTAATTATATTACCGAAGCCTCCGTAGAAGTCAGGCATACTGGTCCCATAGGGTTTTCTGTTTACATTAACATCATCAACCACTCTCCACTTGGATGCGGGCGGCACATTTGAGATATTGCCGTCAGCATCCCTCCATAGCGGATCTCCTGTCATCGGGTCAACAGATACCCAGTCATAAAGGAAAAACTGACCTGCCGGTTCGCCCTCCTTAAGATATTTATATCCAGCCTCTGCAAATCCGATATCTCCTCCCTCAAAATTCAGTTTCAGCACCCTGTTCCTGTTTCCCGAAATATTAAAGGTACTGCTCCATTTGAACTCGCTGCGTGAGATATTCAGAGAAGAGATCGTCAATTCCATCCCGTAATTCTCCATGGCCCCTATGTTCTGTACCTGGCTCGACCAACCCTGGTAAAGCGGAATCGCTGACGAATAGAGCATATTATTGATCTTCCTGTGATAAAAATCGTACGTAAGGGTAAACCTGGAATCAAACATTGAAAGGTCGAGTCCTAAATTCAGCGATCGTGTTTTCTCCCAGCCCAGGTTCGGATTATTGGGTTGTTTTATTTCCAGAATAGGCAGACCTGCATAGTTCGAGTTGTTATCGTTCAGCACATATTGTCCCTGATTTCCGTAATAGCCTCCCGAGCCCTGTACGCCTGCGAACCCTACCGATCCTCTAATCTTAAGCTCGTCCAGTTTGGTGAAACGCTCCATAAATCCCTCCTCTGATATTTTCCATCCAAGTGAAAAAGAAGGAAAACCAACGTAGCGTTCATTTTTATTAAATCTTGATGATCCGTCAATCCTGTATGAAACGCCCGCCAGGTATTTGTCACGGTACTGGTAATTTACCCTGAAGAAATAAGATACTAGAGCCCATTTCTGCTGTAGTGATGATCTTACCCTTGTTGCGGAGGCTGCCCCGATACTCTGAATAAAGTCATGAAAGAAATTGGTTCCCGAAATATTTGTTCTCTGTTCTGTTGATGTTTCAAAGCTCTGACCGAAAACCGAGTTTATAAAATGATTCTCACCTATCCGCTTACGTATGCTGGCTGTATTATCCAGCACCAGTTTACGGTTCTGGGCCAGTGATTCGATGGCCTCTCCTCCCGGTAGTGTCGGCCGGCTTGCCTGACGGTTATAGCCTCTTGAATTGTAAAGATCGATACCGAATACCGACTTCAGAACCAGCCATTCCCATGGTGTATACTCAAAAAACACATTCCCCAGTGTCCGGGTATCCTGAAGGTAATTAATATTTGTATTCGCATATGCCACAGGGTTTGAATCTTCAATCCCGTCAGGATTACTCCCTTTATCATACACATATTCGCCCTGGTCATCAACTATCGGAAGGTTGGGAGCCTTGAGAATAGCCTGTCTGTATATTTTCTGGGCATTGAGAGCATTGTTATCTGTAAAGTTAACCGACATATTTGTACCAAAGGAGAAATGGTCGCTCCCCCGGTAGTTGAGATTAACTCTTCCCGTATACCTTTTAAAATCATTGTTAATAATATACGAGGGGTTATCGAGATAAGAGCCGCTGATATAATAATTACTCTTGTCAGTACCGGCCGAAACCGACATGTTGGCTTCATGGGTCACAGCAGTTCTGAGCACCTCATTGAGCCAGTTGGTATTATAGGGTGAGGTGAAAGGCTTGTTCAGACCCTTCAATTCATTGTATTTTGTATATATTTCGTTATACTGCTCACCATTGAGCAGATCGGGCGTTCCTATCGGCTTCAGCAAGCCTGTCTCATACCTGAAATTAATTCTGGGAGTACCCTGCTTACCCTTTTTTGTTGTAACAAGTATCACACCTGTTGCTCCTCGCGAACCATATATTGCCGTTGCAAATGCATCCTTTAATATCTCTATTGACTCAATATCATCCGGATTAAGGTTGGAGAGAGGATTGCGTTCAAATTCTGATTTTGATTCCAGGGAGTTATTAACCCTCGTCTCACCGAAAGAGATCAATGGTGAGCTGGAGTTCGAGAAATCGGTATTGTTAAGATCCTTTCCCGTACCATATACCGGAACACCGTCAATAACTATCAGCGGGGCGTTGGCCTGATCGTTAAGTGTACTTAAACCCCTGATGGTAATTGAAGTGGCACTGCCGGGAGTGCCTGAACTGGAGTTTATCTGTAAACCTGCCACCTTCCCTATTAGTGCATTATCGAAACTTACCTTCAGCGCCTCCAGTTCATTGGCCTTGATAGAGGTAACCGAGCCCGTCAGGTTCCTTCGCTCCTGACTGCCATAACCAACCACAATCACCTCGTTAAGTCGCATAATATCAGGATCCAGAACAATGGAAAAATCACGCTTACTGCCTACTTTAAATAATTTTGTCTTATAACCAATAAATGAGAACTCAAGAGTATCGCTTTCGTTAACATTAAGAGAAAATTTACCATCCACTCCTGTCGATATTCCTATTGTTGTTCCCCTGATTATAACTGATGCACCGGGGATGGGCTCATTGTCATCTCCCGAATAAACAATTCCTGAAACTTCAATATTACGCCTGCTGTTGTCTGAAGATACCTGGGCACTGGTGATCTGACACCCTGCAATAAACAGGATAAAAAATATAAACCTGAATTCTCTCATCATACAAATTATTATATAAATCCCCGGGTTGGAATACAGCTATAGAAAGTAAAGAAGAAAATGAAAGGGGAAATATCCCCCTTTCCTAAAATTAGTTTAGTTTATTCAGCAGACCACTCCATACATCATTAAGGTATGTAGCATAGCCATCTGTATTATTGGCTCCACGGCCGCCGATAATCCATAATTTATCATTACTGTCAATAAACATGGAATGTTTCGTTCTTTCCTTGAAAGAAGCAGGCAGTCCCTGTGGATCAGAGCTGTCAATCTGAGTCCAGTTAACACCACCGTCATCCGACATCCACATATCCCCAAGCACATTGTCGCCGGTATCATCAGTCTCTCCGCCTGTAAGCCATAACTTATTATCATAAACAACGACCTTATGCCCCCATCTTGCAGAGTAAGGAGTCTGAACAGTGACTTCTGTCCATGTTACACCATCTGTTGATGACCACAGGTCGTTTAACATTATTTCGCTTGCATCCATTCCACCCGAGATGTACATCTTGTTATCATAAATAAAAGCTGCAGGATCGGTACGGGCAGGAAAACTGGCTGCAGCAGTAGCCTCAACCCAGGTAGTCCCGTCAGCCGAACTCCATACATCATTCATCGGGGCAGCAAGCAGTCCGAAGGGAGGATAACCGTTACCACCTATCACCCACATTTTTGAATCATATACCAGGACAGCTGTCCTCTCACGCTTCGACCATCCGTCGGTAGGAGTAACCAGTGTCCATGCCTCACCGTCAGACGACTGCCAGAGTGTATTTTTAACATCGTCAAAAGCAAAACCTTCGCCAGGTGCATGACCGCCTACTAACCAGAGCTTATCCTGGAATGTAACAAGACCTGTATATTCAGATGCAGGCACAATAGCTTCATTTCCGTCAATGGTTGTCGTTACCTCAGTCCATGTAGCCCCGTCAGTGGATGTAAAAGTTCCCCCGCTGAAAGCATTAAATGAACCCAGGGTGCAACCAAAAACATATATTATATTATTAAAAAAAGTAGCAGTGGTAAAATTATACGGGCCCCACGAAGCACCGTTTGTGATCAGGTTCCAGGATACTGCATCAGGATTGATCTTTGACACATTTACCTTAACAGTATAATCCTTCATTGTAACACCATCCTCAGCAATAGTCGTGTAAACCACCTGATCTGTAAAATCATTCTCCGTAACGCCGCTCACCTGTATTACATCTCCCACTTTCACAATAGTGTTATCTATAGTACTGAATTCGGCAACCAGCGAGGAAACATCAGTTCCGTAAGGAAGGCTGTCAGTATTTTCAATAATCAGGTTAGTCTGATCAACTGCAAAATCATAGTCCATAACAATATTATCAGTAAATCCGAAATCAGTTATGCCGGTAAGATTACTGAGAGGCTCTTCTTTTTTACACGATGAGGTCGTTAGCAATAGCAGACCGATTGGTAAAGCAAGAATCAACAGGAATAATTTTCTCTTATTCATAATAGTCCTTTTTAATTAATAAAAAATTCTTCTGAAGGTGACTTACATTTATAGTGTTGTCATTAATTATATATAATAATCTCATCCCCGTTTTTCTTTACCATTAATCCTGTTTCCTCTTTGAATGCAGACAGAACATCGTTGAGTCCGGCATCCTGAAATCTACCTGTAAACCTTATAGTGTCTTTAGATGAAATATCCAGGCTAATATTGCCTCCATACCATCTCTCTATCTTCTTCACAAACACGGGTAGAGGGTCGTTGTTAAAAATTAATTCTCCTGTTTTCCATGCGAAAGTCTGGAAAAGGTTAACAGGCTTGTATTTTATCATCGTATTGTTGTTGCTGTTGTAGGTAACGGCCTCATGGTTACCGACAACTGTCTTGGGAAAATAGAGGTCGAGCATTTCCGTATGACCGTCTTCATTCACAATCTTTTTTGCCTTTGTTAGTTTCATCATTGGCATATTTACACTCTCTGCTTCCCTTCCCGGATATTTTCTCAGCTCTATCAGAGGCATTGTCTCAGGCATATCAGGGGTCCCTATCACCGTGGCATTTCCGCCATCCACGGTTACAATAACATCTTTCTCTTCGGGGAAAGCGTTTATGTTGAGTAGCGGTGTGTTGGCAATGGTGACCAAATTTCCGGTATTTATAATAAAGGGATAATCACAGTGCTCTGAAATCTCAAATGATGCCTCACCCTCCAGGTAGATTACCCTGTTGGTACACGAGAAAGAACTGGGGTACCTTATCATACTGGCCCCGTTGAGCCAAACAATTGTACTGTCAGGAAGTTCAATCTTTGACCTTACGCCTACCGCATTTGCACTCTCTATAAAAGAAACGTTAAAATTAAAAGTAGCTGACTGGAAGAAATAACTGCTCAGTGCCGTCAGCAGGGTAAAGATCAGGAATATGGCAGCCACACGCATTAATTTTTTTAGCGGTATCAGCGGGCTCTCTTTCGTTTTGCTTTGATACTGAGTGATCTGAATATCAGAAGTACGAATGGACCCTTCACTGTCTGCTGCAATCCTGCTTCTAAGAATTGAGAGAGAATCCTCTTTCCCTGATGCTTTTTCAACCGGCATATTTATCCAAAGTGAACTCAGACTATCAACCCTGGCAGCTAATTCAGGATCTTGTTCCATCAAAAGCACAAGCTCACGCATATCCTTTTCAGATGCTGTTCCGCTAAGCTTTCTTGCAAGTAATTTTAATACTTTGTCTTCTGTTGTCATCAATATAACCTTTTAGGCCACCGCTGATAGAGACTCCGTTTATCCGAAAATCCCCTAAGCGATAAGCAAATTATTTTATTTTATTTTTTTCACAATAATCCGGCAGCCAGTAACAAACTGATTATTAAGATATGACCATGTCATCCTTTTTGATTCTTAAATAAGCTGGAGCTTATTTTTTTCAGGGCAATAGCTATCTGGGAATCAATTGTCTTAACCGATATCCCCAGTATCTCCGCAATCTCTTTGTACGGAAGCCTGTCTTCCCTTGCCAGCCTGAATATTATCCTGCATTGCTCGGGCAATTCTGAGATTGCCCTGTTTATTCTATCCACTTCCTCGCTGGAGATAAGTTTATTTTCAGGATCGTCTGTATGGTCTGAACCCGGATAGTTCTCCTCATTAAACTGTTCCCTGCGCACCGACATTTCCTTTTTCCTCAGGTAGCTTAATGACTGGTTTTTTACCGACACATACATGTAAGTCACGATATCATCAACAGAGGGTAGTCGTTCCCTGTTTTTCCAGATATTAAAAAAAACGTCGGCCACTACCTCTTCAGCTATCTCTGAAGATTTGAGGTAGCTTTTTGATAATAGGAACAGGCGGTCATAGAAGATATCGAACAATCGCTCAAGGGCCTTCTGGTTGCCCTGTGCTATTGCTTCAATTATAATCTTCAGTTCTTTAGTAGAGGCTTTCATCTGATAATTAAACTGGCCTTCAGGCAGGCTCTCTTTATCTACGACTATTATAAACGGTATACCTCCCTACAAGGAATTACAGCCAACCTCTCATCTCAAAACGGAAATTCAATAGGGAAGAAAATCCAAGCGGCGAAGATACTTATAATGATTGGCTATTACAATCACGTTAATTGTAAAACATAGTCGCAACAATTTTTAAATAAAATGGTTTTAAACTTCAGAGTAGAACTTTGAACTTATCTTTTCGGAGTAAAATCCGTTTAAAAAAGCAAGCTTACCTCTGTCCCTTTTCCGGGTTCCGATACTATACTTATATCTCCATTGTGTAACTGCATAATCTGTCGGCAAAGGCTAAGACCTATCCCTGAGCCCTCCTCTTTAGTTGAAAAAAATGGAACAAAAACCTGTTCGAGATGATCGGCCCGGATTCCCTCACCTGTATCTGCAATTTTCACAAAGGTCCGGTTATGTAAATCAGTGCCGGCTGAAATATTAATTCGCTTAAGGGTACAATTCTCCATAGATTGAATCGCATTCAGGATTATATTTGAAAATACGCGTTGAATAAGCCCGGGATCCGCGAGTAATAACAACTCCTCAGGATCTATTTGCAAAGAAACTTCTATATCTTTCTTTTCCAGTTTGTTATTAAGAGTATTGATCTCATCCCTTAAAAAGCTGGTCAGTTGAATATGCCTGTATTCGGGTTTTGGTAAATGAGTCAGTTCCCTGTAAGAGCTCACAAACCTCATCAGACCCTGAGCGTGCTCATCGATGTTTCTCAAAGCATCAGCAGTATCTGATATTATCTCTTCTGTAATACCGTCAATATACAACTGCCCGTCTTTGTGAAACAATTCACGGATTGTTGTACTCATCGAGGATATTGGTGTGACTGCATTTGCAATTTCATGATTCAGTACCCGTATAATACGTATCCATGATTCCATCTCTTTATTATCCAACTCGTTCTTGATATTCTCAACAGAGAAAATACTTACCGGGTTGTTTTTCAGACTTAAGATCGCCTTGTTGATTAGTAATTGTTGTAGTTTATGATCAACTATAATTGATAATATTTCAGGTTTACCCGGTTCAAGCCTGTTAAATATATCCGGGATCCCGGGATCAATCTGACTAAAATCACTGATCTCTGACAAGATAAAATATTCAAACAAGCTTTCCATGGCCGGATTGATAACCATTATTCTTCCTTCATTGTTGACTGCCATCAATCCGGTCTTTGCATGGTTTATAAGGGACTTATAGAATAGTTCATTTGTTTCGCTCTCTTCCCTCATTTTAGCATATAGCTTGTTGGTCCTGTTCAGGCTTCTGTTCAATTCCTGTAAAGCTTTTCCATTAATTACTTCCGGAAATACCAGGCTGAGATCCTCATTACAAACCGAATCAAAGAAAAAAGCTATTTTCCTGTTTGTATGGTTGATAACATAGAACAGTAATACGACAATAATTAATACAGGCAATAATAAAACAAATCCATAAAATAACTCTCCTTTATAAAAAAACACAGCGCTTAAGGATACTGCAGTAATCAGAAGTATAATCAATACCGGGATTTCTATATACAGGTTTCGTGTATACATTACTACATTAGGTTATTGGTATCTCTTTATCTTATTATAAAGTGTCTGACGTGTAACACCAAGTTGAGATGCTGCCTTTGTCAGGTTCCCCTGATTCTCTTCCAGGCTCGCTTCAATCATTGACCGTTCCATTTCCTCGAGGGTTTTTGGCTTTATCCTGTCTTTACTTTTGGGCTTTAGCAGGAAATCCTCGCTTTTCAAAATTGACTTATTACTCAGAAGAACCGCTCTTTCAATCACATGCTGCAATTCTCTCACATTACCGGGCCATGGATACTTCTTCAACTTATTAATACCTGCATAACTAATACTAAGTCCTCTGCGGCAATACTTCTGAGAATACATACTCAGGAAATATTGAGCCAATTCTTCCACGTCACCTTCCCTCTCTCTCAAAGGAGGCATTTCAATTACAATTGTATTAATCCTGTATAACAAGTCTTCTCTAAAGTTCCCGTCAATTACCAGTTGTTCCAGGTCTTCATTTGTTGCACATATCAAACGGATATCCGTTTGAACGGGTTTGGTCGCACCTATTCTGATAATCTGTCTGCTTTGCAACGCATTAAGTAGCTTGATCTGCATGGTAATAGTAATATTACCAATCTCATCAAGAAACAAAGTGCCCTTATGTGCCATTTCGAACCGGCCTTTTTTCATCTCCTTTGCATCAGTGAATGCTCCTTTTTCATGTCCAAAAAGCTCGCTCTCGAACAGGGTTTCCGGGATCGTACCGACATCAACCTTCACCATGGCTTCATTCGATCTGTTTGACATATTGTGGATCTCACGTGCTAGAAGTTCCTTGCCGGTGCCATTCTCACCTGTGATTAATATATTGGCATCAGTTGCAGCAACTTTTGATGCCATACTAAGGATTTTTTGAATAGATTCTGATGATCCTGTAATGCCTTGTCCTTTTCTGTTAATCTCCGAAACAAGGAAACGGGTCTTGCCTTTCAGATTAGAAAGTTCATATCGCGATTGGCTAAATCGCAAAGCTGCTTCTACCGTTGCCAGAAGTTTCTCATTCTTCCAGGGTTTTAAAATAAAATCATAAGCTCCCATTTTGACAGCTTTGATTGCAAGTTCCATGTCACCGTAAGCTGTAATCATTACGATACTGGCTGTCGGCTGCAGTATAACTATTTCCCTCAACCAGAATAATCCTTCATTCCCTGAGCTTACACCAGCTCTGAAATTCATATCCAGCAAAATAACGTGGAACGATTCCTGATGAAGCAATTCAGGTATCCTTTCAGGATTATTGCAGGTTACCACATTTGCGAAGTTGTACTTAAAAAGGAGACGTATAGCATCCAGTATTTTTTTGTTATCGTCAACAACGAGTATCTTTCCGGATTTCATTTTACTAAATTACAATATTGACAATTAATTTGACGAAGAGCGTAAAATATTTTTACACTTTTTTCAAGGCTGGCTATTTATTAACTGTTAATTATCAATAAAATACTGTACATGGCATGGTATTGGTCTATAGTGCTCCAGAGCAAAAAATAAGATATGATGCAAGATATTTATTTGAAAACAGACGGACTAACCAGAGTATTCCGGACGCCGGAAATTGAAACAATAGCTCTTGACGGAATAAACCTCAGTGTAAAACAAGGAGAATTTATTGCAATTATGGGCCCGTCAGGCTGCGGAAAGTCCACCCTTCTTAATTTATTAGGACTTATTGACAGCCCAACATCTGGCAGGATCTTTCTCGAAGGACATGAAGTTTCAGGTCTTAAGGAGCCGGAACGGGTTGAAAAAAGGAAGGGGAAGATTAGTTTCATTTTCCAGAATTTTAATCTGATAGACGATCTCAATGTGTTTGACAATGTTGAACTGCCTCTTTTCTTCCTGAACCTAAGTGTAAAAGAACGCAGGGAAAGAGTAAAAAATGAGCTGGGAAAAATGAAAATAAGTCATAGGGCCAGACATTACCCAAAACAGTTATCAGGTGGACAGCATCAACGGGTTGCTATCTGCAGGGCTACTGTTACAGACCCCGGTTTGATCCTTGCGGATGAGCCTACCGGTAATCTTGATTCAAAGAACGGAACCTATGTTATGGAATTGCTTTCCGATCTTAACCGTAAGGGCACAACGATCCTCATGGTAACACATTCCAGAAGGGATGCATCATACGCTCATAGAATTGTGCGCCTTTCGGATGGCAAAATCATCCGGGAGTGAATTATATTCTAACCACCAAAATAAGTAATTAATGATACAATACTACCTCAAATCAGCTATTCAGTCACTCCGCGGATCTCTTAAATTCACGATCCTGAATATAATAAGCTTTTCACTTGGCCTTGCTCTTGTTTCTATGATGGTCATGTTGATTACTTATGAACTCTCTTTTGATAATTGTCATCCTAACAGGGATTCGATATTACAGGTTATACAACATGATCTCAAAGCCGGTGAATATTCAACGGTATGCCCTTTGCCTTTGCCGGCAACTATTCTGGAAGAATTCCCGGAGGTTTTGTATGCAACAGGTATATCCCGGTTAATAAACCCTGAAACGGTCTTAGACTGGGATGATCAGACATTTTCAGGATTTACAGGCGCTTCTGTTGATAATGATTTCATACAAATATTCGGTTATGAATTACTTACAGGAAATCCGGAAAAACTGGCAAATGCACCGGACCGGATTCTCGTATCGGAAAGACTTGCCAAAACAGTTTTTGGTGATGCAAATCCTTTAGGTCAGACTATCAGTATTTCTGACCATCCGTTTATAATATCAGGAATCTTCAAAGACAAACCACAAAACACATCAGTTCGTTTCGACATGCTGTTTTCCGAAGAGGCCCGGTCTTTTATCAGGCCCGACTATAACAAGGCATGGTGGCATGGTGGAATGCAAGTATATGTAATGCTGCAGCCGGGAACCGGTGTGGAATCATTTGAAGATCATCTCCGGACTATTCCTGACCGTCACTACCCTGATTTTCTTAAAGGACGCAGCACCTTCACCACCCGTCCGTTCAAAGGATCACATTTCGACATGTCAGTACATGATTATTATACTACACCGGTGTCAAAGTCTTATCTTATAATACTCGCAAGTATAACACTCGTAACTCTTTTGATTGCATGCGTAAATTACATTAATCTTTATACATCCCAGTACACACGCCGAAGTATGGATACAGGAATCAGGCAAATTCTCGGAGCCAGATCAGTCCATGTTATCCGTATGCATCTGTGCTCTGCATTTATACTTATTGTTTTTGCATTTGGAATATCAATAGTGGTATTGAAGTTAGCTATGCCAGTAGTTGAATCAATCACACAAAGACCTGTCAGTCAACAGATCTCCTCTCCATTGGTATGGGTAATACTTGGGATCACTATACTGATTACAGGCATTATCACCGGTTACCTGCCCGGAAAATCGTTTGTACATGCTGAACCTATCCAACTGGTCCAGAACAAAGGTATCATGGGTGCACACCCTACATACGCACGTAATATGATGATTGTATTCCAGTTCACTTTATCTATTGCTCTGATCATTGTACAACTATTTATTTTTCGCCAGGTACATTTCATGAAAAATGCCGAATTAGGGTTTGATAATAATAACCTGCTTTCTATTGAGCTTAATAGCAATCGAAATACGATTCCTGATATTAATTTCTTTAAAGAACAAGTGGAATCACAAATGGCCCGGTTTGGCTTCAGCCGGGGATCGATCACTGAAAATATTCCGGGTTATTATTATCAGAACAGCTTTACTGTGATCGCTGAAGGAGCTGTAAGGGATGAATTACTGGTAATCGCTACATCAGTTGATGAATATTTTCTCAAGGTCTTTGGAATTGAAATGGTAGAAGGCCGGTTCTTCTCTCCGGAATTCAGGACAGACAACATGAATTTTATCATAAATGAAACAGCTATGAAGTCAATTGGCTGGGAAAACACAGACGGGAAATTCCTGAAATTACAGTACGAAGGGAAGTCATATCCGGTTGTCGGTGTAATAAAAGACATTCACACAACAACATTGAAAGAACCGATCAAACCTATGATATACAGGTTTGGAGCGCATAATAATTACCCTGGTTTTCTAACATTCCGGCTTTCTCCTGGCAAATGGACGGAAACCATTGAGTTCATGGAATCAGAATGGCAAAAAGTATTCCGGGATACTCCCTTCCTTTATTTTGATGTCAGGGAAAAGTATTTTGAGAACTACAGGGAGGAGAAACGATTTTCCAGGATTATAGGTAGTTTTACTATCATTGCAATTCTCCTTTCTTTACTTGGCCTTTTAGGTTTGGTTTCTTTTCTCTCGGAACAAAGGCAAAAGGAGATAGGCATCAGGAAAGTAAACGGGGCAAACATAAGAGAGATCCTGTTTATGATAAATCGTCATTTTCTTAAATGGATAGGAATAGCATTCCTGGTTGCCGTACCGATTGCCTCAATAGCCGCCAGGGAATGGTTAAAGGGTTTTGCTTTCAAAACCGGATTAAGCCCGTTGGTTTTTCTTACGGCAGCTTTTTTGGTCCTGTTCATTTCGTTTGTGACTGTCTCCTGGCAAAGTTGGAAAGCCGCCAGTCTCAATCCGTCCGAATCGCTCAGGTATGAATAATGCAAACCGGAAAGGAGAACGAGCTACCACTGCTACACCCCGCAATGTGGGTGCACATATAGCTGGAATCCGGGCGCTGGCCAAACATGAGCCTAAAAAAGTATAGATGATCTTATCTGTTTAATGTCTCCTCGAACAGTTTGTAGATCCTCTTGTATTCATCAAGCCAACTGGTCCACTCTCTGAACCCATGTGGTTCGACCGGATAGAATGCAACCTCCCAGTTATCTTTCTGAAGCTCGATCAGTCGCTGGGCAAGTCTTACAACATCCTGGAAATGAACATTGTCATCAACAACACCATGACACATAATGAGATGATCCCGGAGCCCGTCAGCAAAATATATCGGAGAACTTCTCCGGTACGATAAGCTGTCTTCAACTGGTGTATTGAGGATATTGGCAGTATAACCATGATTATAATGAGCCCAATCGGTTACCGGTCGCAGGGCTGCTCCCGCCCTGAAAACACCTGGTGCCGTAAATTGTGCCATAAGGGTAATAAATCCACCATATGACCCGCCATATACACCCAGTTTGTCACTGTCACACCCTTCGGATTCCACCAGGTACTTTGCTCCGTCAACATTATCACTCAGGTCCTTGCCACCCATGTGCCTGTAGATAGCGGTTCTCCAGTACCTGCCATAACCCGAACTTGCCCGGTAATCCATGTCAAGAACCGTATAGCCGTTATCCACCAGAAAATTATGGAACATATATTCCCTGAAGTACGAACTCCATCCCTTATGTGCATTCTGAAGGTACCCTGCTCCATGCACAAAGACCACTCCGCATCCGTTTCTCTTTGACGGATCAGGTCTGTATATACGTGCAGGTATAGAATATCCGTCTGATGCCGGTACCATAATGAATTCAGGTTCTTTCCAGGGATACGATCTGAATTCTTTACTCAGGGACTGGGTAATTTGTTCCGGTTTACTCCATTCTCTGCCGGATAATTTACTGCTCAGGTATAGTTCCCATGGTTTGGTCGCATAAGAGTACATGATAACCATAGTATTTTCATCGGGTGAAAGAGATACCAGGTTCTGTCCGGTCATATCAGTTAATCTTTCTCTTTTACCTCCTTTTATACTCATCCTGTAAAAATGCTTCTCGCCCGGATGAAGCTCATTGGAAGTGAAATAAAATGATTTCTTATCATTCGAAAGGAAGGGATCATAGACCTCAAATTCACCTTCTGTAAGAGCTTTCTTTCTGTTCCCGGTGACATCGTATGAATACAGGTGAGAATAACCGCTTTCTTCCGACTGAAAATAAATGGTTTTATTATCAGGGAGCCATCCAAGTGTCCCTGTAGATGAAGACCAGCCAATACCGGGACCTGATATCCAGGCTTCATCCCTCTGATGATCGATGCATTCAAGCTTTGCGTTTTCAAGGTCAACGGATGCGATCCATCTATCCTTATTGTCTGCTGACATGACACTTAAAACCAATTTGTCTCCACCAGGCGACCAGACCGGAGCGCTTATAAGCACTTTTTTCATTTCTTCTTTCTTTTCGATAACCTGCTCCTCACCATATAACATATGATCATATATACCGGGAAGATCGCTCAGGTCAGCCAGCAAAAAAGTATCTTTATCTACATTAAATATTCCAAATTGTGTTTCCCCGAAAGAGTAGCCGACTTTTGCCCGTACTTCCCTTGATCCGGTAAAACCTGTCTCGGTTACATACTGGGGCATTTCAGCTATTTTAGCCGTATTGTCAGAATTAAAAAGCAAGAATGTTATATAATTCTCATCCCCGCTTATTGATATGGAGGTAACTCTTGAGTTACCGTAAGGTATCGCCATCCTTTCTTCATTTTTCACAGCTTCATTTCTTTCTTTCCTGAATTCATTTGTTTTTTCTCTTTCCTTAAACACATCAAAAAGTTCCATTTGGTCATTATACAACCATTTTTCCTGATCATTAGTCCAAAGTTTCCTTTCAGGTTTTGCGGCGTCCTTCACAAAATTCGTAAGCTTTGATATTACTCCATTTTGAAGATCATATTTGAATAAATTCGAACTCTGAGTGAAGAAAACCGACGATCCGTCATTTGAAAAACAGGGCGATAATATGTTTTCATTCAGATCCAGTAAGAGCATCGGGTCATCCTCAATGGTTTTCAGATACAGGTTTCCGGCCTTTACATATATAAACTTTGACTTTGTTTTGTCCCATACCTGTGACCAGTTGCTGATTCTCCCCTTCTTTTCATGATCATTCAGCCTGCTGATTTCTCCTGAAGAAAGCAAGTATTTATATTCATCATCCAGTAACTCATTTTCGGGATTCCAACTAAAATAGAAACCCGAACCATCATTCATCCATTCAGGAGAACCGGGCGAAACACCTGTCCATTCGGTTCCTTTCATAATATCCTCAAGCCTGAGTTCGGAATCGTTCCTGTAACTCTGGGCATCTGTATTTGCAAATGAAAAAGAGGCAAGTACTAACAATAAAATAAAAACAGGATTAAAGCTTTTCATATTATTTCTATTATGGTTTCGTAATACTATTATATAATAAATTCTGTAACAAGCTGATCATAAAATAGACCAAAGACAAACGACAAAGGACTAACGGATGGAATAATGGAACAGTGGAATGCTGGAACGATGAAGAACTGAATAATCCATATAAACTCATTCTCAACCTTTTAAACCATTTTGCCGTTAGCCGCCTGACCTGAACTTGCCCTGAGCCCGTCGAAGGGCTTGTCGTTTGTCTCCGTTATCTTCATTAGTGATATTGTTTCTCAATCACGGACTATCTTGCAAATTAGTCAATTTTCTCAATGATACTTCATTTATGAAGTTAAGCTTTGTTAATAATTGCCTTGTTAAATAGTTTTGCGCAGGAGATAGAAAAGAATTATCATGTAAACGGCGCATTTGCTCTATTAAAAAAGCTAGTGTCCGGCCTTAGCCGGGCGTGCTTTCTGAGGAAAAACTTCCATTCCGTATTTCAGGAGCCAGGAAACTAACAATGTACTTTTATGTTGACAAATGATATATTATTTGTATATTTGTCAACACATAATTATATACACCAACAAATGGAGAACACTTTTGCAATAAGATTATCATCTGCCCGCAAAATGGCCGGCATGTCGCTTCAGAAACTTGCTGATGCTTTAGGGAATGTTGTGACCAAACAATCTCTAAATAAATATGAGCAGGGTGTAATGAAGCCGGACAGCACTTTGCTGGTAAAGTTGTCAAATGTATTAAATGTCCCTGTGGATTATTTCTACGCTGAACCAACTGTGACTGTTGAGCTCACCAATCCGGACTATCGAAAGCATTCCTCCAGAATCTCAGAAACCCAAAAAGCCGCAATTGAAGAAAAATCCAGAACTCTTTTGGAAAGATATCTGGAGTTGGAAAACCTGCTTAACCTGGATGAGAAGCCAACCTATTTTGAATTCAATAAAGAAATTATTGTCCCGGGAGACGCAGAGGAAGCTGCTAAGAGATTACGTGAAGAATGGAATTTAGGATATGACCCTATTCCTGATGTTATTGCCATGTTGGAGGACAAAGGATATAAAGTAATTGAGATTGATGCACCTGAGAAATTCGATGGATTATCTGCAGATGTAAATGAATTAAGAGTGATTGTTCTAAACGGCAAATTATACGAAGGAAACAACTGCCGTAAACGATTCACTGCCTTACACGAACTTGCTCATCATTCTCTTAGGTTTCCAGACGGAATGGAGCATAAGGTTGAAGAAAGATTGTGCCATGTATTCGCCAGTGCGGTATTATATCCATCTGAAATGGCGGAAAAGGAACTACACTTTGAACGGTTTCATTTCTACGAGAACGAACTAATCCTTATCAAAGAAAGATGGGGAATCTCTATTTCAGCAATTTTCCAAATTGCTCTCAGGCTAAAGATCATAACTGATTTTGTATTCAAAAACCTGAACATCAGTTACCGTTCACGGGGGTATCATAAAGACAATAATGAACCCGGGAATTACCTGAGTCAGGAGAAACCAATAAGGTTCTTACGATTAGTATACTTTGCCCTTGGGAAAGGATTAGTTTCTGTCAATGAAGCTGCTTATTACACTGGTGAGAGCGTTTGGGAATTTCGAAAATCGATGAAACAACTGGCATGAAACTGATAATAACAGATACGAACATATTTTTCGATATTATCAGTATCGGAGTATTGCCGGAGTTCTTTAGTCTGGACTATGAAATATGTACAACAGTATTTGTTATTGAAGAAATAATATAATACTACAAAGGTAAATAGAGTTACAGCAGCAGAAAATTTTCTTTATGACCTTTCTCAGAAAAAGAAATATATTGATCTTATCATAATAATCACAGATCCAGAATCAAGCAATGATGTAAATAAATTTGGGAAAAGAATCACATACAATAATAATACTTACTTCCATGATTTTTTTAATGTATCACAAATTCCGATAATTGTAATACTGATTGATTATTCCTTGACAGGGCATAAAATACAAAGACATTTTTTTTCCAAGGTATTATGGTATTCAATGTCCAATGATAAAATGATCAGTGCAATTGGATTGTCTATTACAGATTGGAGGCAGCAATTAGCAGGAGAATTAGATGACCTTAATTTAGGGTTGAAAATCGATTTTAATGGATTTAGTACGGATTGGGCAATCAATCACAAACTACATAGATTAAAGATTCTTACAAAAGATTTCTTAATTGCGAAAAGACAGTTCTCCTTTTTATGGCTAGGTAAAAACCTACATGAAATTGATTATACTGTTGGAGATCTTCAGAAATTAATGAGATCAGGAAGAAGGTATAAAGAAAAAGAAATCCATGAATATCTAAAAAAACACGAAAGATTATTATTGGGTGAATATAAAAATAATCCCGTCTATGAAGGACATTTATATTACCCTAAAAGTCGAAGGTATATTGAAGCTGATTTTTTAAACTTCCCATTTCAACATTATTTTGAAAATCCTGAAGTATTTGAAGTAAAGCGATACGAAAAAAATTTTTACAACTCAAGAAAAAATATGCCCTATGCCCATTATAAACGATATATTGGACAAATAGATAAATACTTTAAATATCTCAATGATCCAATTAATGCGGAAGAAATACAAAAGAAGTTAAAAGAGAAAGGACAAAATTTTGATTATACCTTATTGTTTTCCAAATCAGATTATTGGGAAGAATTCAGAAATGAAATAAAAAAGGATCTTGAAGTATTGGATTTCAATCTTAACATTATTACGTATGATGCATTAATCGAACGATTTGAAAGGTTATATGAAAGAACTAAAAGATTTGGGGTCTGTTAGGGATAAATTTCAATTTGATATCCATATGTGGAAATCCAGGTATTCCTCCGTGTACTCTCTCTGTCTATTGTGTGTGTAGGACGTACAGCCAAATATAAGCATCTTTTTACCTGCCCGATTGCGAATTCATTTATACTAACTCAAGAGAGCTACCACCCAAGACTTGACAAAATCAGTCAGTACAGGCCAAGAGTTTTACGCAAGAGCCAATTGCTTATTGCTAACTAAGTGCTATTGAAGTTAATAGTATGACTATCTTTTCAGTATGAGGAATTTTTATTATATTTGCTATTCGCGAATCGCAAATTGCTAATAATATGAAGAAGCATAATGGAATGAGACCACAGGATATTGTTATTCTTCTCAAGATAATTTCGATGAAGAATGACAATTGGCGTAATATTGATCTTGCTAATGAACTTCAGATAAGCCCTTCTGAAGTATCTGAAGCACTAAACAGATGTAAAATTGCAAAGTTGATCGATAGCAGAAAACGAAAAGTTCACCTTAATTCGTTCAAAGAGTTTATAATATATGGATTAAAATATGTATTCCCGGCTGAACCAGGACCCGTTGTGAAAGGTATTGCAACTGCACACTCAGCAAGTCCGATAAAAGAACATATAATGCAGGGGAAAGATCTATATGTATGGAAATTCGCCAGGGGAAATGTAAGAGGACAAGCAATTGAGCCTTTGTACAGAACACTCCCTGAAGCATGTCAAAAAGACGACTTCTTCTATGAGCTACTTGTTATCACAGACACCATCAGAGTTGGGCGGGCTAGAGAAATAGAAATAGCAAAGCAAGAATTAAATAAAAGACTTAAACATGCCAAATGATAACATGGAAATGCTACAAATTGTAGCAAACGGCCTTGAAGAAATTCAGAATGCAGACCAGCCTGTAAAAGAATAACTTATCGACATGTGCCAGACACTATTAAATGATGAAAACGTAACTGAAGGGATTGAATGTGCTTTGCCCATGGATTCTGACTCTGATAGTACTGAGATTATTAAGAATTTGTTGAAAAGTATAGTCGAATTAGTTTAATATCTTTCTAAGAAGAGTGGTCTCTATTCAATAATGTAGTAGAAATGTGTCCAAAAAAGTATTTGAATTTGAACCAAAGTCTGTAATAATTTTTCTTTTCGCATGTTGCATTTCGCGTTTTGCGAATTTAAATAATATATGCTATTCTTGAAAAGAAGTAAATCCTGAAATTATAAATCACATTCCTGATATTTCTCATCTACACACTTATTATGTTCAGGCAATATTAAACTTCTTATACAGTCAGGAAACAATACCTTCAACCATTTCAGAATTTGAAATTATATACAGAGATTTCATAATTGAAAAAAGCGTTTTCTATAGTGAATTGCCAAATAGGTTAACTAAACAACAATTCTCTGTTTTAAAAGGATTCGCGAAATCAAGTATAGTAAAAAGTCCGATATCTGTAGATTTCATGGAACTTTCACAAACCAAAAGTCCCGGTAGTATGCACAGAATCATTAACTCACTCTTAGATAAGCATCTAATTATCAGCAAGGAAGGGAAATTAAGGATGTATGATGTATTCCTTGAGCATTACCTAAGATTTGCATTGTAAAAAAAGAGACAACCTGTCCTCTGAACAAGTTGTCTCGCTGAGTAGCGGGGGTAGGTGAAATATCTAACCTGAAATTGTTGAAAAATTTATCTAAAGTGATTGATTTTTTCTAATAGTCCTTGTAGTGTTATTTAGAACCTGTCATATGGAGTATTGCATGTCTGGCAAAGGTCATTGTTTTACCAACAGCGACACCAACAACTAATTCAGGATATAAATTATTTGCAAAGAAACCGCCGGCAACATCTCCTGCAGCATATAGTCCTTCAATTGGATTTCCTTTGGTATCCAGAACCTGCGTGTCTTCATTGATCCGGAGTCCATCCATTGAAGTAATTAACCAGCCTGAATTGGTAATACCATAGTAGGGTGGCTTATTAAGAGGAAGCAGATCCTTGGCCGGTTTACCAAAATCTCCATCTTTTCCTAACTTAGCCATTTCATTATATCTATCAATAGTAGCTTTAAATTCTTCAACCGGTAACTTGAGCTTCCCGGCAAGACCTTCAATGGTTCTGGCCTTTTTAAGAAAGCCCTTCTGCCTCATCATTAAATTCATAATAGAAGTCATAAACAACCCCATACCTTCGAACGTTCTTGGCTTAGTTTTGCTGGGTATCTGCCTTGAACAGCCGATAGTATTAAACTGTTTTACTTGTTTCCAATAAGTGGCATCCCAGATCATGCAAGCAACCCCATTCTTCTGATCTTGCAGTGGATGAAGGACAATATCGTAAGGGACAGATTCATTGCAATAACGCTTTCCTTCCATATTAACTTTCAGGAAAGGCTGACTTCCAAAGAAAAAAGAATCCAACGATCCACCTTTTCTTATCGGAATACCTGCTTTTTCTCCGGGCTTAGCAGGTCCACGATCAAACAACATGGCCGCAGGGTATTTGTCTTTTTCGCCTCCAGCCCATATTCCTGCCTTAATACCAGTACCATCATTCCCTTTTTGTTCAAATCGAAGTGCTGATACAGCGGTGGCTTCAGGATTTAATTTTGCAAACAATTCCTGATCGGCAGTATAACCACCGGTAGAGAGCAGCACTCCCTTGCTTGCATTAATCTTGATATATTTACCATCCTTCCTTCTGGCAATCACACCAACAACCCTGTTCTGCTCTTTTACAAGCTTGACCATTGTGGTATTGAACATGAATTTTGCACCGTTATGTTCAGCGGCCTTTTTGAAAAACCTATCCAACACATATACTCCCGCATGCACGACAGCCATAGGTCCTCCTTTGAGGAGAGGTACTAGAAATTTGGTATGCACAGGGTAGGCCTTGAATATCCCATGGTAGCCATCTCCAATGTCATATTCTGATACATGTTTGATTCCATATTTCGAAAATTCTTCAGCCAGAAAATCAAAGGTCGGACCACTCTCATCTGCCCAGAGTCTTAACAATTTTTCATCAACCTTATTTGCTCCCTGATATAAGGACCGCTTATAATCAGAACCGTAAATCTTCTTTTCTTCCGTGTATTTAGTTCCATAACCCAAGAGTTCCTGTATGATCTCTTCCTTATCTACCTTCGCCTTATCACCTGCTGCTTTTTGGACCTTTGTGTCTATGGCTCCCATATAGGGTTTAATATATCCTACACCTTTATTCGTCTCTATGATAAGGGTCTTTGCTCCCTGCTTCCCTGCTGTAATACCGGCTACCATTCCAGCATTTCCGGCACCACAGATCAATATTTCCGTTTCAATTGTTTCTGCAATTGATCCCTGAGGAATTTCTGGTTCAGAACCATACCATGGATTATTTGGTTCACTGGACTTCTCTATATTTTTCATTCTGTTGAGTATAAAATTTATAAATCAAATCTGACAATATCGCATCACAGTAATTAACGTTTATTACTTATGATACATCTGTAACTTTACAGACAAATGTATATTATATTTGCATTTCCTCCAAACATGTGTTTTATTTGTACTTTTTTATGCTACAAAACCTATCTAAATGATGCATATAATGAAGCAGGATAAACGCTCCAGGCGAACAAGAGCCTGGCTTACTGATACCTTACTGGAACTATTGGAAGAGAAAGATTACGCTGAAATAAGCATTACGGAGCTAACAGAAAAGGCTGACATTGCAAGGCCAACTTTCTACCGGAATTATAGCAGCAAAGATGATATTCTTTTATTAAAGATGGAGGAAATCCTCGACGGATACTTAAAAGAAGTCCCGAAATACCTGGAGACAAAGAATGATACTAATTGGGACTATGAAGTAACCCTGATGGTATCTATCTGGAAACAGAACAGGACTCTTTTTAAAGCTTTAATTAAAGCCGGTCTTTCACTTCAGGCACTTGAAAAACTATCAGAATTCTTTTCCTTGTTTCATATGAAGGTTCAAAAACTTGAGAAGCTTGATGAATACAATCAATGTCTGGTGTATTACCTTGCTGGAGGAGTATATATGGTCCTGAATAAATGGTTTGAAAATGAAATGAAAACCCCTTCTATAGAAATAATTACTGATATTTTTAATAAGGCTGCATGTCAGATAGACAAGATGACAAAAGAATATGATGGGTGTTAAAAGAAATATAAAAACCCGATCTGCCTCTGGCAGATCGGGTTCCTTTTAGTAGCCATTGTGAATGAGTTGAGGACTTACTTTGAGCTGCGCGTGTCTTTTTCTGCGCGAGGGCCCAAAAAACCTATCTAAAGTAAAATTTGCTCTTTTCGAAAAGTTAGTACCCGACAGGGCGTGCTTTTTGAAAAGAGCAATGCTAATTACAATTGAATAGTTAAAATTCACATGGTAATAAAGAACTGTGAATTGCTTTATTAATTTTGTAAATTTACAATATGGCAGTTAGGGTAAATGTTAATGAAAATATGTTAACCTGGGCAATTACCCGGGCAGGGTTTGATATATCTGATTTCATTGAAACATATCCTAATGCACAAAGTTGGATTGAAGGGACTAAACAGCCGACAGTAAAGCAATTAGAAGATTTTTCTAAGAAAGTACATTTACCATTTGGTTTTTTATTCCTATCTGAACCTCCCAAAGAGGAACTTCCTATTCCTTATTTCAGAAGTCAAGAATCCGGTCAGGGAACCGTAAGTATAAATGTTTATGACACAATACAGCTGATTTTACAAAGGCAAGCATGGCTAAGTGAGTATTTACAGGATAGTGGATTTGATAGCTTACCATTCATTGGCAGCTCCAAGAACAGCACGAACCATATTGAAGTAGCCAATAGCATAAGACATTACTTAGGACTTACTGAGAATTGGGCCAGTGATCTTAATACTTGGCATGAAGCATTGAACCACCTATCTGAAGTAGTTGAGGACAAAGGGATAATTACAGTTTTCAATGGAGTGGTAGATAATAATCCATACAGACCATTAAGCGTTGATGAATGCAGAGGCTTTGTTCTCGTAGATGACTTTGCTCCTTTTATGTTTATTAACAACAAAGACAGCAAGTCTGCACAAATGTTTACTGTTGCACATGAGTTAGCACACCTCTGGACCGGTCAAAGTGCTGGTTTTGATTTTAGAAAATTACAACCAGCTGATGACCCAAATGAAAAATTATGTGATAAAATTGCCGCTGAATTTTTAGTACCGGAAAATAGTTTCAATGAAGTATGGAACAATAATATTAAGTCTGTTGCCAGACGTTTTAAGGTTAGTGAAATAGTGATTGCACGGAGAGCATTTGACCTTAAAAAATTATCCAAGCAACAATTCTTTGATTTTTACGATGAGTATATAAACAGGGAATTCACGAAAAAAGGAAAATCTTCCGGAGGAGACTTCTATGCAACTGCGAGGAAAAGAATCAGCATCACCTTTGCTGCCCACATCGAAAATGCTGTTAAGTCCGGCCAATTATTATACCGGGATGCCTACAAACTTACCAGCATGAAAGGGGACACATTCAACAAGTTTTTCACTAAAATAGCGTAGTATGGCTGTGTACCTGGTCGATAGTAATTTCTTTATTCAGGCACACAGGGCAACCTATCCACTTGATGTAGCTACAGGTTTTTGGGCCTTGGTGAAAAGATTGGCTGATAATGGACATATCATTAGTATTGATAAAGTGAAGAATGAGCTTTATGATAAAAATGATGATTTAGAAACCTGGTGCAAAGTCAACCTAACTGATGATTTTTTCCACGACACATCAACTGTAATAACTGAGTACAGATCTGTTTCTGCCTGGGCTACATCAAAATCATCACATTATTTACCAAATGCAATAAGTGAATTCTTAGCTGCTGATGAAGCAGACGCTTTTTTGATTGCTTATGCATTGTCGGACCCCCTAAATAGGATCATTGTTACGCAAGAAAGGAGTGAGCCCAATATAAAAAGGAAGATTAAAATACCTGAGCCCTGCGATGAATTAGGAGTGACCTACATAAATACAATTGACATGTTTCGTCAACTCAGGGTTACCTTCTAAATTTTAAATCTGTTTCATTACCCGTTTTAATCACTTTCCATAATATTTCTAACCTTAAATCTGGATGAATATAGCAAGCTTCCCGGGTCGCTAAGAAGGAACCATAAAATATATGAATCAATCATAAATCAAAGACCGTCATTCAGGCTTGGCACTGATAAGGAGGATATTAAAGGCAATACCAATCTGTCAAACCTGAAATTCGACAAGCAGGGCAGGCCGGTCATTCCTAAAAAGGCAGCATTTAATGAAAGGTTGTTCAACTATCTTGTAAGAGAATTTATTGATTTCATGGAACAATTTAAGAGAGCTATGCTCCATTGTTTTCTGAGCGGGGGCGATAAAACCCTACTAAAGCAAAAATTTGCACTTTCCTATTAAAATATAATAAGAAAGTGTTCAGTATATTTGTAAAATGTCAGAAACAAACCGAATAGAATTCAAGCAAGAACTTACCTCTAAAGTAGATATTGAAAAAGAAGTAATTGCCTTATTGAACTATCACGAAGGCGGTTATATATTCATTGGCATTGACAAAAAAGGAAAGGTAATTGGAGTCACCGACCTTGATGGCGACATGTTAAAACTGAAAGACAGGATAAAGAATAATATCATGCCTTCATGCATGGGATTGTTTGATGTTCAAACTATCAAGAAAGAAGACAAAAATATTATAAAAATTACCATTGCCAGTGGTTCGGAAAAACCATATTTCAAAAAGAAATATGGCATGACAGAGAAAGGTTGTTTCATTCGAATCGGGACAGCTGCTGAACCGATGCCTCAGAAAATGATTGATGAGCTTTTTGCAAAACGTATACGAAACTCACTTGGACGAATAGTATCAAACAAACAGGATCTAAAGTTTGAACAACTAAGGATTTATTATGAATCAGCAGGAATGCCTTTAAATGAACAATTTGCTTCTAACCTTGAATTGTTTACTGATACAGACAAATATAATTATGTTGCTTACCTGCTGGCTGATAATAATACGACATCGATTAAGGTTGCGAAATATAATAGTAAAACACGAGTTGACCTTGCAGAGAATAATGAATATGGTAATGGATGTCTGATAAGGGCAGCAAAGCAGGTTATTGATAAAATTGAACTGGAAAATCCCACAGCAACTCAAATCACCTCTAAAGAAAGGATTAACAAAAGACTATGGGATTCTATTGCACTCCGTGAAGCTATTATTAACGCTTTTGTACACAATGATTTTACAAATGAAGTACCCCCGAAGTTTGAAATATTCCCTGACAGGATTGAAATTACGTCTGCAGGCGGATTACCTGATGGACTAAACCAGGAAGAGTTTTTTCTGGGATTTTCAGTACCACGGAACAAAGAACTCATGAGGATATTTAAGGATCTCGGGATGGTAGAACAGCTCGGATCCGGAATACCTAGAATCCTTGAAAGTTATGACAAAGAATGCTTTACATTTTCAGATCATTTCTTAAGAATGAGCTTCCCCGTTCATGAAAGTTCCACCCCTCATGTTACCCCTCATGTTACCCCTCATGTTACCCCTCATGTTCAAAAACTGATTGCAATATTAGAAGGTGAAATGACCAGACAGGAAATGCAGTACAAGCTAAAACTAGGAGATCGTATGCATTTTCTGAATAATTACCTGCAACCCGCATTAAAAATAGAAGTTATTGAAATGACAATCCCTGACAAACCCAAAAGTCGTAATCAACGATACAGATTGACGGAAACAGGAATGGAATTAAAAAACGTAATTAGATATGACAGGTAAATCGGTTGAGAGAATGCCTGCCCGTCCGAAGATTGTGGAGGTGTAGATGTTGATTGTGTCATTGAGTTCTATAATTATTATTTATGAAAAAGCTAGCAGGTAATTAGAATAAGAAGATTCTTTGACACCAATATTGCCACCTAAAAAACAACCCCCCCTGGCAATCAGGGGGTTTTAGTGTTTTTAGTAGCTCCACCAGGACTCGAACCTGGATCTACGGTTTAGGAAACCGCTATTCTATCCCTTGAACTATGGAGCCAAATATAATAAGAACGCTTTTTGCTTCACCTGCTATTCCATGCGTTCAGGTATCCCCTGAACTATGAAGCCGTCTAACAAAGTAAATTTCGTGCGGCAAAAATAAATGAAATTTAATTTGTATTCAAATTTATTCCCTTTTACTCCCTGCTGTTTATTTTTTCACAAAAAGTGATAATTAACATACTCCCCCTTGTCGTTCCTTTCATTTTACTTCTTATTTTTATACCCTTAATCCTATAGGTTTTATAGGATTATAGTTATAACTAAATATATATTATGAGAACAATATTTATTTTAATGTTGACTTTAATACTGCAGACAGTCAGCGCACAAACAAATTTCAGCTTATCTAAAGAAAACCTTGAATTCCTGATAAAAGGCACATCGTCTCTTCATGAATGGGAAATTGAGGTCAATAATGTCAGCGGACAAATTGTTTTTAACAATAACAATAGGGCTATTCAGGGAATTTCAGCGCTGAAGGTAATGGTAATAACAAGCAGTATTACCAGCGATAACGGCATAATGAACAGAAAAACAGCCCGTGCACTTAAAGCTGATAAATACCCGGTTATTTATTTTAACCTTGATAAAGTGCTTTCTTTCACCAATTCTTCAGGAATAATAAAAGGTGAAATATCCGGATCTCTCGAAGTTGCAGGAACAAAAAAAGCTATCCGGATACCTTTTGAATCATCACCGGTCTTAAGCAACACTATAAAGATCACCGGTAATACCACAATTCTCATGTCTGATTTCGGCATAGAACCTCCTACGGCTCTAGCCGGAACATTAAAGACAGGCGATCGCGCAGATATTGTGTTCTCAACCACATGGATGCAGGCAGAATTACTAACAGAAAAATAAATGCCTGCAATATCAATAACTTAAAATATCAGAAAATGAAAAATTAAGGATAAGAGGAACAATAAGTACTTATTATACCGGTAACCATCATTTCGGATCTCTTTACTATGGCGACCGGACCGGGTCGAGGTATTACCTCGTTATGAACACTGTTAATGACAGTGCCGGTGATGTTGATATTTCCTCTAATCATACTTCAGGAAGATGGTCGCCCGGTTTTACCGACAGGAACAGTTCGGTAATGATAAACCTGTTTACCCGTTGCAGTGGATTTGAATTTTTCGGCACATGGGAAAATGCCACAGGGACCACGGCCTTCGGAGGACAGGAATTCGACTTCTCTCAGTATGCTGCTGAAGCAATCTATCACTTCGGGGGAAGTGACCAGTTCTACGCAGGTGCCAGGTATAATATCGTGAAAAATGACAATGACCAGTCTGTTAGCAGAATACAGGTCGCCGGAGGATGGCACATGACTGATAACATCCTTGTCAAAGCCGAATACGTGAACCAGGACTATTCGGGTTTCACCGAATACGGGTCAAATGCAGGATTTGAAGGATTGATGATAGAAGCAGCAGTATCATTCTGACAGGATAATATAAAATTTCCCGGGCTGTTCCCTGGAAACCATTATCATAAAGGAGGCAAAGGCTGTGACACGGCTTATATAAAGATCTCTTTTACAGGGAAAGAATCAAATACCGACAGTATAAATATTTTTAATCTCGGTATTACAATAGCTGGCATAACCAGATATTATGAGGTTATATATGACATTGAACCGGCAGAAAATAATAATTATTGTATATACGGAAGCAAGGAATTATCGATTTACGATTTTGATCTCGAACCTCCAGGTCTCATCCCGGGACTATTCAGGGTAAATGACAGGATAAATATTTTTTTTTCAGTTACCTTTGAAGCAATAACCTGAAATAAAGCGAATAAAAAGTGAAATTCAATACCAGGATAAGATATGGAATAAGAACAATGGTTGAGATTTCCCTGGCTGACCGGGAAACAGGTATATATCAAAAAGAAATTGCCCAAAATCAGGACATATCAAACAAATATCTCGATCATATAATTTATTCGCTTATAACTGCAGGACTAATAAAAAAAGTGTCGGGAAAGCGAAGTGGATACAGGCTTAGCCGTGATGCGGAAAACATAAACATGCTTGATATATATCTGGCTTTTGAGCCTGATTTTTCAGTAACCGATTGCCTTGCCGGTAATATAGATTGCAAAAGATCCAACTCGTGTACTGCCTTAACCTTCTGGTATAACCTTAACAAAACGATGAAAGATTACTTTGAATCGGTCAGCCTTGCTTCCCTAAGGGATGAAACTAAAATAATGGTCGATTAAAGTGATTTATCGTTATCCTCATCCCTGCACTCTGACAATTATTTCATTTTGACAATATTATAATCTATGTTCTCCGCTCTATTCACTATTATATAACAATTTCATAAACAAGCTGATTATAAGACAGGACTAAAGACAAACGACGAAAGACGAAAGGAATGGAACACTGGAATGATTGGAATATTGGTGAGTGGTGAGTGGTGAGTGGTGAGTGATAGGCACGGATCTGGAGATTCGCGCCAGCAAATACACCAATAAATTAACATTGCGGACTGTGGACTGCCGATTGTGGACTATTCAAATATCTCAAACTTTCTTTATCTTAGTATTCCTAATCCATAAAACTAATCCTATGAAAAAAATTACCGTGAAGATAATCTTAGGCCTGATAGCGCTTCTTTTAATAGTGCCTGACATACATGGTCAGAGGAAGAAAGACAATAGCGACAATCCGGCCGATCCGCTTGCGGATGTTTCGCTGAGCACTTTTACATTGCGTAGCATAGGCCCGGCACTTACTTCGGGAAGGCTGTCCGACCTTGCCGTTAATCCTGACAACCACTCCGAATTTTATGTTGCCGCCTCAGCCGGCGGTGTATGGAAGACAATAAACGGTGGTGTTACATTCAAACCTGTATTTGACAGCCAGGGGTCCTATTCAATAGGATGTCTTGCCATGGATCCGGACAACCATAATGTAATATGGGTTGGTACCGGTGAGAATAATAACCAGAGATCGGTATCCTACGGTGACGGTTTGTATAAGTCGACAGACGGTGGCGACAGATGGAAAAAAACAGGACTTGAAAAATCGGAACATATAGGCATGATAGCCATAGATCCCCGTAATACTAATATAGTTTATGTAGCTGCCTACGGTCCGTTATGGAGCTCCGGCGGCGACCGCGGCATATATAAAACCACTGACGGAGGAAAAACATGGGAGCAAATACTTTTCGTGAGCGAACACACGGGTTTTAATGAAATACATATGGATCCGCGTAATCCCGATGTACTTTATGCCACGGCACACCAGAGAAGGAGAAGGCAGTGGACATACCTCGGAGGCGGACCGGAATCGGGGATATACAAATCGACAGATGCAGGCAAAACATGGCAAAAAATTAACAAAGGACTGCCTTCTGATGATAAAGGCCGTATAGGCCTGGCTATTTCCCCTGCCAATCCCGAAATAATATATGCTGCTGTTGAAGCGAAACAGGGGAAAAGCGGTTTCTACCGCTCAATGAACCGAGGTGCCTCCTGGGAAAAAATGAGCAATACCGCTACCAGCGGCAACTATTACCAGGAGCTTATTGCCGACCCGGCAGATGAGAACAGGGTGTATATAATGAATACTTTTACCCTGGTAACAACAGACGGGGGAAAAACATTTACCCAAAGGGGTGAAAAAAGCAAACACTGGGATAACCACTGCCTGTGGATCGATCCGGATGATCCGGCTCATATGATGGAAGGTAGTGACGGGGGACTGTACGAATCATTCGATTATGGCATAAACTGGAGGTTCTTTACCAATCTGCCGGTGACACAATTCTACAAAGTAAGTGTCGACAATGACTTCCCCTTTTATAATATCATGGGAGGTACACAGGATAACTATTCCATGGTAGGGCCTTCGCAAACATTAAGTGATCACGGGATCGTATCATCCGACTGGATAGTAACGGTAACCGGCGACGGCTTCGAATCGGTACCTGATCCGGAAGACCCGGATATAGTTTATGCCCAGTCACAATATGGCAACCTTGTGAGGTTTGATAAAAAAAGCGGCGAGGCTGTTGACATAGTGCCTCAGCCACGGAAAGAAGAGAAGGAGTATAATTTCAACTGGGATTCGCCTCTCATGATCAGCCCTCATGATCATAACACCTTATATTTTGCATCAAACAAACTGTTCCGAAGCAAAGACCGCGGTAATTCATGGGAAGTGATAAGCGATGACCTCGACAGGAATATCGACCGTAATAAATTACCGGTGATGGGTAAAATATGGCCTATGGATGCTGTAGTAAAAAATGAGTCCACCTCAAGGTACGGGTCTGTTGTCTCGGTTGATGAATCAAGGCTCAGGGAAGGACTGATATATGCCGGTACCGATGACGGGCAGATAAGCGTCACAGAAGACGGGGGAAAAACATGGTTCCGGATAAACCGTTTTCCGGGAGTGCCCGAATATACTTATGTATATGATCTTATCGCTTCCAAACATGATGAAAATGTTGTGTTTGCAGCATTCAATAATCATAAGAGCGGCGATTTTACTCCATATGTATACAGAAGCAATGATAAAGGAAGAACATGGACCAATATAAGCGGAAACCTGCCCGGAGGAGCAGTATATGCTCTTGAACAGGATCATGTTGATAAAGATCTTCTTTTTGCAGGGACAGAATACGGCATATTTGTCAGCCTCGACGGAGGGAATACCTGGAGACAGCTCAAATCGGGCATACCCACAATAAACATAAGGGATATAACAATACAGGAAAGGGAGAATGACCTTGTACTGGCAAGCTTTGGAAGAGGGTTCTTTGTTCTCGACAACTATGCCCCGCTACGGGAACTCAGCACTTCCGCAATTAATGAAAGCGGTCATCTCTTTGAAGTAAAGGATGCCCGTATTTTTAATACATGGAGGCCTTTGGGAGGTCTGGGAAGTGTGGAAAGAGGATTCCAGGGAGAGGATTATTACAGCGCTCCTAATCCCGAAAGAGGAGCAGTACTAACATACTGGGTGAAAGAAGGTGTCACAACACTTAAATCCGAAAGGGGAAAACGTGAGTCTGACGCATTTAAAGCCAATAAGGATATTCCTTATCCTACGCTGGAAGAACTTAAAGCCGAGGAAAAAGAATTGCCGTCGTTCCTTTTCTTTACTGTAAAGGATGAAGATGGTAATCTTATAAGGGAACTGAGAAGCCCTGTAAATAAGGGATTGAATAAAATCATATGGGACCTGAAATATCCGGCCGGTTTAGCCGTACAGGCCGGGGATGCATCTGCAACCAGGGGACTGCCTTCATCAAACGTGTTTGTATTGCCCGGAAAGTATTATGTAAGCCTGTCACAAAATATTAAGGGAGAGGTCACAGAGCTTGCCGGTCCGGTAGAATTCTCCGTACTGGAACTGGATAACCGCACCATACCGGCAATGAACAGGGTAGCAATGAGGGATTTCAAGATGAAAGGGCTGAAGCTTGACAATGCAGTCAGGGCTGCTTCATCGGCACTTCAGGATATGAGCAGGAAGATAGACCCGTACAAGGCTGCCACCAAAGCATTTGAGAGTAAGCAGGCAACTTCACTGATGAATGAGATCCTCGTACTGGAAAATAAGCTTGAAGAACTGCAGATCGCACTTAACGGCGACCCGGATTATAATACTCTCGATCTTGATCCTTTACCATCGTTGAGAGGACGTGTCATGACTGCTGTTTTCAGTGTATCAGGTTCAACCTCAGATATTACGGGAACAGCGATACAGTGCTATGAAACAGCAGCCGGAGAGTTTGCTCCTGTATACGATAAGATAAAGGCGCTTGTCAAAGAATTTGACACTTTTGACAAAAAGCTTGATGAGTTGGGTGCACCGGTCACCGGAGACCGGCTCCCGGACTGGAAATAAAAAAAATCAATATGAAAACGCCATTTCTCAAAAGGTTAAATAATTTCTTCCGGACAACCGCACTCGGAGGGCTGGTGGCAATCTTACCCCTTGTGCTGATAGTAATCTTTTTCCGCTGGGTAATTGGTATTGTTCAGAAGTATCTTGAGCCCCTGGTCGGACTTATCAATACGGAATCGGAATTAATGATCATAGCTCTGTATGTGATTGCAGTTCTGACAATTATTATACTTTTCTTTCTGCTGGGACTTTTTATTCAGACCAGAATAGGACGCTTCTTTAGTCTGGCATTTGAGAAAAAGTATCTTATGAAAATTCCGGGGTACAAACTTGTACGTGAAACTGTCATGCAGTTCTTCGGAAAGAACAGGTCATTCTTCAGGGAAGTGGTGCTGGTAGATATCTTTAATTCAGGCACCCTCATGACAGGTTTTATTACAGACGATCATGAGAACAGCGATTATCTTACGGTATTCGTTCCAACCGGACCGAACCCGACATCAGGAAATATTTACCATGTTCACAAGGATAAGACCATACGAACCGCTACTACGGTTGATACCGGAATGAAAACAATTATCAGCTGTGGAGCCGGTTCATCCGGCATCTTTGAAGAAAGGAGGGACAAGCCTGTTCCGGATAAACAATAATAAACACTGAAATATAAAATGATAAAAGAGGCTGCTCCAAAAAGGAGCAGCCTCTTATTCATCTTAACTATCCATGTCAACAAATAAAATGGTTTTAAAGCCAGATCATTTTTTAAGTACCTTTTTAAATACTTCCTCCTTGTCAAGCTTTTTTGTACAGAAGAACCAGTCATAACAGGTTACACCGGGATCATCGGCGCTCATCCTTTGTTCGGCAACACCGCACGAACCTGCAGGAGGTACTATAATATCATCTCCAGGACGCCAGTCGGCAGGTGCAGCACATGAAAACTCATCAGTGGTTTTCAATGCAATCAGCACACGGTAAAGCTCGTCAAAATTACGGCCAATACTCAGCGGATAATAAATAATGGTTCTGATAATCCCCTGGGGATCGATGTAAAACACCGCTCTTACCGCTTGTGTTGTCGCTTCTCCCGGCTGTATCATACCATATTTGTTTGCCACAGTCATTGAGACATCATCAATAAGAGGAAACTTAACCTCAATATTCTTCATCCCTTTATATTCAATCTTTTCCTTAATAGTTCTGAGCCAGGCAATATGACTGTACAATCCGTCAACCGAAAGGCCAATGAGCTTGCAATTGGCTTCTTCAAACTGCTTCTCCATACTTGCAAATGTCATAAATTCCGATGTGCACACAGGGGTAAAATCGGCAGGATGACTGAATAATATTGTCCAGTGCCCTTTGTAATCTTCAGGGAAATTAATCTCTCCCTGTGTTGTCTTTGCTGTGAATGAAGGTGCTTTGTCGCCAATTCTCGGCATTGCTACAATTTCCTGTTCTTTAATCTCTTCCATCTTAATTTAATTTTAATTTGTTAATAATTTTATGATTATTCTTTAAACCTTCCTTTGATCTGTACCCTGATATCCTCAATACTGAAATTAGGAATATCCCTGTTCCTGAAATAATCATTCAGTATCCTGTTAAGGTCATCATCACGATAATCCTCAATCCGGCCTGATGAATCGGAGCAAAGATGATGATGCTGACTTATGTCCGCATCATATCTCAGGATATCTTTTTCAGAATATACCCTGCTTATGATCCCTCTTTCAGCAAAAACCTCAAGTATCTTATAAATTGTGCCTATAGCAATTCCAGGATTCTTTTTTCGTACTATGCCTATAATATGATCAGCCGACGGATGTTTATCCGTATTCGCAAGCGTCTCCAGCACAGTCATTCGTTGAGGTGTTATTTTCAATCCTCCGGCTTTTATCAGGCAGGTTAATCTTTCCCTTTCAGTATAAATCATAAACAAGAATCATTCCTAGTTAATATTCGGTAAATTTATGAAATAAAATTGAAACGGTCAAAAAAAATAGTAACGAAAAAAAAGGCATTAAAGGCTATAGAGGCGTTAAAAGATCTAAAGGCTGTAAAGAGAGAGCATAGCGCAAATGGGAACAACTCAACAACCCTTAACAAATTAACAAATCAAATTGACATTGCAGACTGAGGGTTGCGGACTACCGACTGCTTGACATCTCAGGGCAGGCGACTAACGACAAAAGACTAACGGCCAACCAAAGGATTAAGTTGATAAAAGTTTAAAAAAGAATGAGTTTAATTTAGTATTAAATACCTACTAATTAACAAATTAACTAATTAACATTGTAGACGGCTGAACTGAGGGACTCAGAGACTGAACAGCTTAACAGCTTAACAAATCAACAACTCAACCTTTATTCTATTTCACCACGGTGATACACAGTGTGACACAGTGACTCATGGTGAATGGTGAATGGTGAATAGTGAATGGTGAACAGTTTAAAAGGGACTGGGGATCAGGGATTAGTCTTCAGTCCACAATCCTCAGTCTGCAATTTGATCACACACCTTAACGAATAAACCAATACACCAATTAACCGATATACTAATTAACATTGCAGACTGAGGATTGCGGACTGAAGACTGCTTCCTCTGTCATTCAGTCTTCGTACATACCGTTATAATCCCTGTTGGCCTTTCTCAGGATCATACTGATAATAAACCGGGCAAACCTGAGAGCAAAAGCCTGTAATTTACCAACTGCAGTAAGTGTTGTTGATTTTTTTCTTTTTATAACAGCTCTGGCAATAGCTTTGGCAACCTTCTCCCGGCTGGATTTTTTAAGTTTTCTCTCCGGCATTTTCCTGTATGTACCGTCAGGATACAATATCTTTTTATTCACCTCATTTTCGGTGAATCCCACATATACTATCCCCGTATGGATACCCGTGTGTGCAAGTTCGATCTGCATAGCCTCAGCCAGCGCTGTAAGCCCCATTTTTGACACACTGTATGTCGAATGGCCGGGCATTCCAAGTTTACCGGCAAGTGTTGAAATAAAAATTATGCTACCTCCGGAATTTATAATATGAGGTAATGCATAAGTACTCATATACACAGGACCCATGAGGTTAATTCCGACAACCCTGTCCCATGCCTCTGTCGTCAGCTCACTGAACCGGCCATGGCTGCCTATCCCTGCATTATTAATAAGGATATCCAGTTTCCCGTATTCTGTAATGATCGTCTCTGTCATGGCCCTGCACTGATCCTTGTCAGACACATCTCCCGGCAGTTTCAGACAGGTAATATTCATATCCGTAAGTTCTTTGTAGGTATTGTCAAGGGCTTCCTTATTCCTGCCGTTCAAACAAATCTTTGCTCCTGCAGATCCCAGAAAAACAGCTGTCGCCTTACCTATTCCTTTGCTGGACCCTGTTATCAGGACCACCTTATCCTTAAAATAATCTCTCATAATCAATTCTTTATATAACCATTTTCCCTGAACCATGTCACTGCTTCTCCCAGTGCCTCATCAATAGGCGTTTGCGGCATCTTCAGTTCCCTGACAGCTTTTTCACTCGAGTAAAAATGATCTTCAGTTGAAATAAGAGCCATAGGATAATTCACCGACGGGGCAAATCTGAATATAGATGAAGTAAGAGACATAAATCTGCCATATGCCAGGGTCAGCATTTTAGGCATCTTCATTTTCGGAGCTTTCACATCCAGGGCAGCCGCCATCTTACCAAAAGCCTCTCTGTATGTCAGGTTTTCATTACCAAGAATATAGCATTCCCCTTTCTTACCCTTTTCTATTGCATTGGCTATTGCATTGGCAACATCCTTTACATAAACGAAATTCCTTCCGCCACCGGGATATCCGGGAACCCTGCCATCATTCACAGCAAGTATCATAGTCCCCGAGCTTGGTTTTACATCATAAGGGCCTATCATAAAGGTCGGGTTCAGGATCACGGCATCAATATTATCGTTTTCCACTGCTTTAAGCACCTCACGCTGCGCGGCATATTTGGAGCACATATAATCCATTTTATAGCGTGCGGCAGCATATCCCCTGCTCTCATTTCCGGGATCTGTTTTATCACCCGGTCCGAATGAATTAGCTGTTCCGATATGTATCAGTCTGGGAATGCCCAGTTCCTTTACCACGGAAATAATATTAACCGTTCCTTCCAGGTTGATCTTCCAGTAACTTTCATGTCTGGGAGGCCATGTATCGGTTTTGGCCGCGGCATGAATTACTATGTCGCAGCCCGACATGGCGTCTTTCAGTTCTTCATAGTTAAGAATGCTCCCTGATGTTCTCTCTATATCAAGCCCTTCGAGATACTTTGCCTGCTTTCCCGTTTCAATAAATACTCTTATTGCATATCCTCTGTCGAGAAGTATCCTTACCAGGTTGTTTCCAAGAACACCATCCGCACCCGTAATAAATATTTTCATATGTTTAAAATTTCCATTTGAGTTACACTATATATTTTTTATCTGTCAATATGGTCAGTTGTCTCAGCGTTGTCAAAAGCACTCTTTGAATAATTCAGTCCCATAATATCAAGTCTTCTGAAAAAGCTTTTTATCCGTCTGCTGAAATCAGTCCAGTCAAGTTCATCCTGTGGCAGCCACAGAACCTCAGCAAGGGCAGTCATACGCGGGAGCACCATATATTCGGCATGTTCTGCGGTACTTATATATTCAGTCCAGAGGTTAGCCTGTGCTCCCAGAATATATCCGGCTTCGTCTTCCGTAAGCTCATCCGGAACCGGATTAAACGAATAAACCTCTTCAAGTGTTATAAGTCCTCCTATTGCCTTTGGCTCTGTCGCCGGATCGCCCTGGTAATAATCAAAATAACAATGAGATACCGGGCTCATCACAACATAGTGGCCGCTTCGTGCAGCTTCCACTCCTCCTGTCATACCTCTCCATGACATAACAGCAGCGCCGGGAGCAAGGCCTCCCTCGAGTATTTCATCCCATCCTATAAGTTTACGGCCTTTGGAAGAAATAAATTTCTCAATCCTCTTAATAAAATAGCTTTGTAATGCAGCCTCATCCTCCAATCCCTCATTTTTTATCCTTGCCTGACAGTCAGGGCATTTTTTCCATTCCGTTTTATCTGCCTCATCGCCTCCTATGTGAATATATCCGGATGGGAACAGGCCTATCACTTCGGACAGGATATCTTCCAGAAAGTCAAATGTTTCATCTTTGCCCGCACAATATATATCACTTACCGGCCACAATCCCCCTGTCGGCACTGTAAATGGTCCCCCTGTGCATGAATATTCAGGATATGCAGCAAGAGCCGAACTAATATGCGCAGGCATCTCAATTTCAGGCACTATTGTAACGTACCTTTCCTCTGCATATTTTACAATCTCCCGTATCTGCTCCTGCGTATAATAGCCTCCATAAGTTGCCACCTCACCGGGCTTCTGCGGATCACGATCATTCCATGGCTGATTTTCCCTGTCAGCGCGCCATGCACCCACACCTGTCAGCTTCGGGTACTTCCTGATCTCTATCCTCCACCCCTGATCATCAACAAGGTGCCAGTGAAACACATTCATCTTATGCATGGCTATCAGGTCTATATACTTCTTAACAAATTCCACAGGGAAAAAATGCCTGCTCACATCAAGATGCATACCCCTCCATTCAAACTCAGGCCTGTCTTCTATATATACACAGGGGACCTGCATTTTTATATTACCGGCACTTCCCCCCGATTCAAATTCAGGAGGGAATAACTGTCGTAAAGTCTGAATACCGTAAAAAATGCCCGCCGGGGCTGATGAACATATATATATTTTTTTCCTGGTTACCCTTAGCTTATAAGCTTCTTTACCTATACCGGTATCGCTGACAAGCTCAAGGACTATCCCTTTGGATGACCTGGTATTATTGTCGGTTGCAGGGCTGTATCCTGCAGGTCCGGAGATTATCCCTGCAAGCATTCCCGCGATCTCAGCAAGATGGGGATCATCAGTATAATGTATCCTGACATTTTGATCGAGATCATACATTCCCTTATACTGCATCATGACCAAAGGACGTGGTAACAAAGAAATTTCACCGGACGGAAGTTCTTTTGTACATGACGCATAAAATAACGGGAATAATATTAATAAGGCTATTTTTGCAACCTTCATAAACATGTTATAAATACGAGGGCAAATTATAAAATATTGATAAAAACCCGGCTAAACAGACTATTTTTGTTTTCGGGAAATATCATTTTTGCCTACATTATATCATATGAAAGAATCACTATTCGGAAAAACCCTTAATGAGCTTATCCCTGTTGTCAAAAAGGGAGGACTGCCTTCATTTACAGCCCGGCAGTTAGCTGAATGGCTTTACATACATAAGACCGACAGCATAAGCTCAATGACAAACCTGTCGAAGAAAGCACGCGAATGGCTGCTCAAAGAATATATTATAGACCGTTCGGAGCCTGTAAGCGTCACAGAATCAACCGACGGAACAAAAAAGTATCTTTTCTCTGCTGCCGGCAATAAATTTATTGAATCGGCATACATTCCGGAAGCTAAAAGGAATACCCTGTGTATCTCTTCACAGGTGGGCTGCAAAATGGGTTGCCGCTTTTGTATGACCGGCAGGCAGGGTTTTCAGGCTGATCTTACGGCAGGAGAAATACTCAACCAGGTAATATCCATACCCGAGTCGGATAAAATAAGCAATATCGTATATATGGGAATGGGCGAACCATTTGATAATACCGGGAATGTTCTGAGATCAATAGAGATACTCACATCAGACTGGGGATTGAAAATGTCACCTCGACGTGTGACTGTCTCAACAATAGGCATAATACCGGGAATGAAAGAATTTATTTCCGGGACTGAAGCACATCTTGCTGTAAGTATGCATACTCCTTTCCCCGATGAACGCAGCAGCCTTATGCCTGTTGAAAATAAGTATCCCATACATGAGGTAATAAAAGAAATAAAAAGCTTTGACTGGGGAGGGCAGCGCAGAGTATCATTCGAATATATTATGTTCAGGGGTTTCAACGACACTGAAAGACATATCAGGGAGCTTGTGAAGCTTCTCGGGGGACTGAGATGCAGGATAAACCTGATCAGGTATCATAAAATACCGGGGTTCGAATATGAAAGCAGCAGCAAGGAAACCATTCTGAAGTTCAGAGACAGGTTATCTGAGAAAGGTATAATTACAACAATAAGAGCTTCCAGGGGAGAGGATATAATGGCAGCCTGCGGACTGTTGTCAACGCAAAAATACTCAGAGGGGTCATAACCTGCTTATTACAGTGAGTTAAATTTCCAGGTTGGATAGCTCATCAGTTATTTCAAACTCATATTCAGGATATTCATAAACAGGTATCCTGGGTTCTGTTTCACCCATCGAATATCCCCATATGCTCTCATATTCATTCGGGTTCTCTCCCAGCCCGGCAAGCTGGTCCAGGTATTCACTTACAGACTTTGATTCGATAATAATCACCTTACCCATTTTATGAATAATAGGGCTGTGTACCCTTGTGGGATCATGATCAAACTCAAGAATTCGCCTCCCATACCTTGTTATACCAATCACTCTGTATGTCAGGCTCTTACCAACCCCGGGCAAATTAATCACATTCCTGTCTGTCGCAAGGAAGGGAATGTCTGCTTTCTGTCTCAGTGCATTAATGTTCTCCTGCATATTTTCAGCTTCAGCAGGGAATCCTTTTATTTCACCATGATAGTTCTCCGGAATATACCCCAGGACTTTCTCTTCCGTCTGTTCCTGTACTGCCCTCGCATTAGGAGCAAAATTGAAATTATTCTCCATATAACCTTTTACAGAGAATGTATAATAGGTAAGGACGCCGATATCATTAAGTACCTTTCTTAGTTTGGAAGTATGTCCCCGCCTTGATGCGGCTGTTGTAAACACCAGTTGGTTGGTTACTGTCCAGCCGGCTGCGATCAGATACCTCAATCCTTCCCGGGCTTCGGGTGTTACTTCCATAGGCGATTCAAAATGCGTCTGGATAATAAATTGCTCAATCCCTATTTCAGATGCTTTCTTTTTAAAATCACTTAAAACAGCAGTAAGATCCGTATTCAGTCTTTGCGGAAGATATACAGGCAGTCTTGTTCCAAGTCTCACCCTTTGTATTTCTGCATGTTTCTGTCCGTTCTTAAGATCCCTGTTAGAATTTTTCTTTCTCAGAGCCATATCATACACTGCGCTGAGTATCTTTTCCAGCGATTTATCGGAGCTCATCAGGGCGTCTCCTCCTGTAATAAGGATATCTCTCAACTGGGTATCCTCTTCAAAGTATTTCATTATTTCCTTCAGACGCTCATCCCATGTTTTTTCAGGCTTCAGCTTATCCAGGTTAAAATTGAGATGTCCGCTCTGAAAATCATACATACGCTGACATGATGAACACAATCCGCCGCATGCCCTTCCCATTGTATCGGGTATTAATATTGCCACTTCCGGATAACGCCTGTGTACATTATGATATGTCGGAAGTATCCATCCGGCAGCATTGGGTTTTCCCGGTTCAACAATATCTTCCCTTTCCCATGCCACTATATGACCGAACTCATTCACCAGTTGCTGACTGTATAATACATAATACCTTATGGCAAGATCGGCGCCTATTGCAAAATAAGGAACCCTGACATGAAGAAGAGACAGATAATAAGGATTCACAAAAAATGGTATTCCTTTTGCCTCGGCGTCCTTAAGTATCTTCATAGTGTCGGGATCGAGGGAATATCCAAGCAATTCATTAAGCAGATCAGGCGATCTTACTGCAAAACGCAGGTGAAAAAGATGTTCCTTCCACCATTCAAGCACTCTTAAAAATTTATTCTGCCTTGATAATCCTTCTTCGAAATGATACCTGCTATCCTTTATAAGCCCCGAATCAATCTTATCAATAAAAATATTTATTATCCTGTCGCGATTCTCTTCCCTTAGCTTTACTATTCTCGGATCGAGTCCTGAAGGAAACCGGTCCATCCATGATCTGATCTGCTTTTTATCAGGCATACGGCATTCATAAGTGCCTGAAAACTGTCTGAACAGGTAAAGCATATCTTCGAAAAATGCAGGTTTTGCCCCTCCTGTTCCATATGTTACTGCCATCCAGATCATCTTTACAGGATTCGTTATTGCCTTCTCTCCCCTGAGATTAAGGTCCTCATAGGTACGGCCCGCATTATCAATATAATCAAGTATCCTTATGGCAGCAAAATCCTTCCATTCGAGTTTCTCAAAAGCCTCTCTTCCCTGTGCCTCCCCTTTATAGAACCTGTAGGCATCCGGCCTTTGCTCCAGTATTGCAGTGACCCAGTCCCTGACACCGATAAGGGCCTCGGTTTCATTGCGTGCATTCTGCATTATTTCCTCCAGAACAGGGTTCTCCTTTAGCAATTGTTTTAATACACGGTGAGCCTTAACATTAATAGCAATCCTGTCGAGATCCAATAGCGTTTCCATATATCAGAGAATTGATTTTCTTACTAAAATAATAAAAATAGAATAAATGCTTTTTAACAGTTTTATTTACCGGACCGGCAGGCAATTCTGAGCCTGTCAGGCTTACTGTGTTTAACAGGGGCAGATATTTCTCCCTTAGTACAAAAAGCTATTTTGAAATAAGCCAATAATAACATATATTTGTTTACACAATAAAGTGTACAAATTACATTTAATAATTATGAGAACAAGTCTACTCCTTTTTATCAGCGCACTGCTTATGCTGTCGTCATGTAAAACGTCAGTAGAAGAGAACAGGATTGAAACAGGAGGCCCGGAAAAGGTTGATTTCAGGGTACTCCCTTTTGATATTACCCAGGTTAAACTTCTGGAAGGGCGATTCAGCCATGCCACCGAGCTAAACAAAAAAATACTACTGGACTATGAGCCCGACCGCTTCCTGTCAACATTCAGAATAGAAGCAGGTCTGAAACCAAAAGCTGAACATTACGGAGGCTGGGAGGATTATCCCAGGCGCAACCTCAACGGGCACAGCCTGGGGCATTATATGACTGCCCTGGCTCTGATGTACCAGACTACAGGAGAAAAGGAATTTCTTGACAGGCTTAATTATATAGTCGACGAACTTGCAGTTTGTCAGGAAGCAAACGGTAACGGATATATAGGAGCGCTACCCGGGGCACAAAAAGTATTTGAAGAAAATATCACCAAAGGAGATATCCGGTCAGCGGGATTCGACCTCAACGGTTACTGGGCTCCCTTTTATATAATGCATAAATTGCTTACCGGTCTTAATGATGCCTACCTTTTATGCGGTAATCAGAAAGCTCTTGAAGTATCGACTAAATTTGCCGGCTGGATCAGTAGTATCGTTACGCCTCTCAATGATGAGCAGGTACAGAAAATGCTAAACTGCGAACATGGAGGGATAAGTGAATCATTTGCCGAATTATATGGCATTACCGGGGATGAAAAATATCTTACCACAGCAAGGGTCTTTTATCATAAGGCCGTACTGGACTCCCTGGCAAATGGTGTAGATGCATTACCAGGTAAACATGCTAATACCCAGTTCCCTAAAATTATAGGCTTAGCCAGGCTTTATGAGCTGACAGGCGACGAACATGATAAAAAGACGGCGGAGTTTTTCTGGGACAGGGTGGTTCACCATCATTCATATGTTACGGGAGGCAATGGCTTTAATGAATATTTCGGCCGGCCCGATGAGCTTAACGACCGCCTGGGCGAAGGAACGACGGAAACATGCAACGTCTATAATATGCTTAAGCTATCAAGGCATATGTTTACATGGGATCCGACAGCAGAGGTTGCCGATTTTTATGAAAGGGCTATGTTGAATCATATACATTCGTCACAGCATCCCGAGACAGGGCATGTTATTTATAACCTGTCTCTTGAAATGGGAGGTTTCAAGACTTATCAGGACCCCGGTTTTTTCACTTGCTGCGTGGGCTCGGGTATGGAAAACCATGCCAAATATGCTGCAAATATATATTACCACAACGATCAGGAACTTTATATCAGTCAGTATATAGCCTCAGAGCTTAACTGGGAAGACAAGGGTATAGACCTTGTTATGGAAACCGCCTATCCTGATGAACAGGGAGCTTCAATAAGCTTCAGGAATGAGGAACCGGTGGAAATGATATTACAGATAAGGTATCCTTCCTGGGCAAAAAAGGGTATACAGGTCAAAATTAACGGGAAAAACAAGCGTGTGAAACAGGCCCCCGGGTCTTTTATCCCTCTTAAAGGAGAATGGAAGGCAGGAGATAAAATTGAATTATCCATACCTTTCAGTCTGAGGTTTGAGCCTATGCCGGATAATCCCATGAGAGTGGCCATTATGTACGGACCGGTGGTACTGGCAGGTGATCTGGGTCCTGTCAGGGATCCCGCGGCTTATGAACCGATGTATGTTCCTGTCCTTTTAACAGAGAACAAGCCTCCTGAAGAATGGCTTGACCCTGTTGAAGGAGAACCTAATGCGTTTATAATGCATGATGTAGGGCAACCACGCGATGTTAAAATGATCCCCTTCTTTAATACTCATGACAGAAGATATACTATTTTCTGGGATGTTTTCTCAAAGCAGGAATGGGAAGCAAGACAGGATGAATACAAGCAGAAGGAAGAAGAAAAGAAACACCTTGAACAGATGACAGTTGATTTCGTACAACCCGGTGAGATGCAGCCTGAGAGAGATCATAATTTCCGCGATCAGGACAGCAGTCCCACCCGGTTCAGGGGAATAGCAGGCAGGCAGACACGGGGTGGCTGGTTCTCATTCGATATGAAGGCACTGGCCGATTCTCCTGTAACACTTGTGGTTGATTACTGGAGCCAGGAGATCAGGCACACCGGTTTTGACATATTTGTAGATGACAAATTAATTGCCTCAGAAACTATCTCTATGAATGATATGGACTTTGTTAGTGTAAAGTATCCCATACCAAGGGAAATAACGGTTGGAAGATTTAATGTCACCGTTAAGTTCAGGGCAAAGGATGAATTAGCAATTGTCGGACCGGTATACGGAGTCAGAATTGTAAAAGATACAGAGCGGTAATGATTGGGATTGAGGGTTAATGTTGCGGAGGCGCCGGATCTGGCGCCTCTGCTTTTTTTAGTTGGTCCGGGTTGTCACTTCTCCCTCCGCTTTGAGAGGCGCTTCACCCCTGAAAATCCTTATAGTGTCGTCCTGCAGCAAAGCCCAGATAGAGTAGACTCCCTTTGCCGTTCCAATAGGTACATTAAGGCAGTTGACTGCCGACATAATTATTATCAGGATCCTTGCCCATTCGTGATAGCCGAAAAGCGCTATTCCACCAATAATACTTAAAGCGGATACAAGCATGATCATAATGGGAAGGAGTAGCTTAATTGCCGACAACACTGCTTCTGCAATCTCTTCACCCTGAACAAATGACTGTGCAAAGTCAAATACAAAAAATACTGTGAGGGCGCCTATTACTCCAAGAGCACCGAATACGATATGTAACACCCCGACAAATGTTACATGTTTTCTCATGTCTCTTATTTTTTCCATATCACTAAGTTTTTTCTGCAAGTTAAATATTTTCCGCAATCATAGTGTTAACAGGTGGTCTTTTATGTTTTGCCAGCAGACTTAACCATTTATATATCTTCAACAGGCAACCATTTTACAATTTTACGGGTCTTGTTAAAAAGAATTGATATTAACATTCAATTTTATAAACCTGTTTTACTAACTTTGAACTATTCGGAACGACTTATTTATCTTCCTGTAATTAATTGGCAAATATAGATATACACAAAGAAAAACATAATAAGATGAAAAAAAGGATCCTTATTTTTGGTGCATTCTTATTAATTGCCGTTGGCCTTTACTCTTGTGAAGAACTTTTAGGAAACTGTGAAACCTGCAGGTATAATGTCTATGACGTAAATGGCAGCCTTCTTTATTCAGAGTTGGAAGCAGAATACTGCGGTGCCGACTTAATTGCAAAAAAAGCAGCGGCAGATGTAGTTACCCTGGAAGGTACTGCTAATGAAACTACAACAAAGTTTGAATGTGATTAGCGAATAATTGTATTATATGTTAAAAAGAATTGTGTTCATTATATTACTGCTATTCACAATAGGGTTATACTCATGTGAAGGCTTGTTGGACGATTGCAGGGTTTGCCGGATTAATGTATATGAAAACGGATCACTGATTAATTCATTACAGGAAGCAGAATATTGTGGCTCGGATCTGATAACAATTCTCCAAACAGCTCCGGAAACTGACGGAGCCATAACTACAAAATGGGAATGTGACTAAGGTTATTTCTTAATACCTGATCCCTATAACAGTTACATCGTCTACCTGTGGAGTATCGCCTTTCCATGCATCAAATATTTCACTTAGTTTTTCTCCCTGTTTCAGCATAGGCAGAGGAGATAATTCAAGAAAGGCCTGTTTCAGGTTTTTAACCATGAATTTTTTCTGCCTGTCCCCTCCGAACTGATCGCCGAAGCCGTCTGAAAACATATACAGGCAATCCCCTTTACGAAGGTCAAACTCCTGTAATTCAAACGGTCTCATATTATAATGAATGGCAACCGGCATTTTATCAACCTTATAAGAAAGCAATTCTCCGTCACGCACAATAACCAGAGGGTTATTGGCTCCTGCAAACTGCACCTTATCATTCTTAAAGTCGATAACGCTAATAGTCATATCCATGCCATCCTTAACACGGTCTTCATCTATCGATTGCTTAAGCGATTCGATTATTTCATTCCTGAGCATATTGATTATTTTGTCAGGTTGAGTAATCCCTTTACCGTTCACTATCTCATTGAGCATGGTAACACCCAGCATGCTCATGAATGCCCCCGGCACTCCATGACCGGTGCAGTCCGCTGCAATAACTATCTGCAGGTCGCCACGCTTGCTTACCCAGTAAAAATCACCGCTCACTATATCGAGTGGTTTATAAAGCACAAAGTGTTCTATTTCATCGCTGAAAAGCTCCAGGGTGGGCAACAGCGCCGTTTGTATACGCTTAGCGTACATAATACTGTCTGTAATATGCTTTTTCTGGTATGCAATCTGATCGCGCTGTGTTTCTGCAATATCCCTTTGTTTTGCTATTTCGTCCTTTTGTGCAAGTATGGTCCTGTTTTTTTCTTCCAGTTTTATATTAGCTTCCTTCTTTATCCTGTAGCCTCTGTAAATATAATACGCGAGGAAAGTCAGCAGTACCAGGACAAATATAGCTGCATATAACATCAGCTTTTGCTTCTCTATCGATTCAAGCTGTATCTTTATCTTTTCCTCCTGCTGTTGGATCATATTCAGTTGTTCGCTAATCTGCTCCATTTGCCGGTCAATACTGGCACGCTGTATTGCCAGAGTGTCCTTCTGCGCTTTCACCTCTGCCTTCTGCTCATTTATCAGGGTCTGCTGAACACGTATTTCATTTGTTTGCTTCTGTATCTTCCCGGCCTGCCTGTTAAGCTCCTTCTGTTTTTCGACAAGGGTTTTCTCTTTGGTTTCAATCTCCCTGTCGAGGCTGTCGAGTAATGCTTTCTGCTTTTCAATCTCCTCCTGTTGCTCTTTTATTAACTCCTTCTGTTGCCTTACTACTTCAAGCTGACGTTCTAATTCTTCATTCGTCACGTCATACAATTGTTCCCAGTCTTCTCTTGTTTTAACAGCCTGTACCAGTAATCCCACCGGGATGCTGATACCTGCTTCTTCCAGTTTTACCTGATTTACCTCGAACTTAGGCTGGTTATTAACTACAATAAAATTGAACATTGACTGTCCGAATTCATAACCTTCCGTAATCAGCAATGTTTTTTTACCTCTTATTTTTTCATCCACCTTCTTTAAACTGAATTCACTGTCTTTTGATACAAACAAAACATTTGTATATTCAAGTTTATTCACATCTCTGAAAACCTGAACAACGGCAGGTTTTCCCTGTATTTCCTTACGTGTTTTCGCAAGGTTAGCCAAATCATAATATAATTCATTATCTTTTGATAAGACACCAACCTTAAACAGCGCCATAGTATCAAGCGCTTCACCATAGTCCACATATCGTGCTATATCAAAAACATACAATGCACGTGTACGGTTATCAAATCCCTCCTGGGCTATTGCTCCGGTATAAAACACGGATATAAAAATCAGAAAAACGAATAATTTTGTATTCATCAGAGAACAGGTTTATTTGGTAAATCTAATTTCCTAATAATTCTTTTTATTTGCAAATAATGGACATTGTTGTTTATTTGTGAATAAATTGTTTACAACTCCGTTTTTTTAAAAGATTATATATATATTCATATCGTATTTTTGCTAATAGCAAAGTTTAACCTAATGTATTCTGACCACAACCATTTAGATCTTAGCGGGAAAACAATTGCTGTAGTGGATGATGATCTTGCTACTATCAAGTATTTCGAGGTATTGCTGAAGACTACCTCAGCTGATGTATTATCCTTTCTCAACGGTAATGACTTCCTGAATTATATAAAAGATAATCCCGATACTATTGACATGGTATTGATCGATTACCTGATCCCGTATGTAAACGGAATTGATTGCATCAGAACATTCCGTAAGAATAATAAAATAACCCCTGTAATTATGATAACTGCATATTACACCAGGGAATCAAAAGAAGAATCAATTCTTGCAGGAAGCACGGAATATATTTTAAAGCCTGTGATACCCGAAAGGGTTCTGGGCCTTCTCGAAAAATACCTGACAAGAAAAGAGCTGGTCTATTAATATCTGTCACCCCGTTTTTCCATAATACAAGGTCAAATACGACTGAAGCATTGCATCGAGTTCCTCTGCTGTTTTTTCAAGACCGTTCCTTCTGCAGGAAGACGCAACTCTCTGCAGGTATCCCAGTGATATTTGTATTTCCATATCCGCACTCCTCATATAATTAACAGTAAGAGAGGTATAGTAATCAAGGTCTTTACCGTAATATTCTTTCATCTCAGCAATAAGGTCAAGCGCTGTATTTCTTTCTCCTGCCATAAGATATGCATCTATTATATCAGGCATATAGTTATCCCAGGGCATATTTTCAAGCGGCAGTTCTTCCATTATATGATCCAGGGCTTTAACGGCTCTTTCATTATCGCCTTCAAGGACCAGGGCTCTGGCAAGCTTGGCATAGTTCAGCCTTGCCCTGACAACCAGTAATGTATGCTGATGGTAATTATCAATATATACACCGGGGTCCTTTGCATTGCCCCAGGTAAATTTATTCATCAGGTTATCATACAGTATATCCGTGTCAATCCTTCCGTAATCAAGCCAGTTATTGTTATGCGATTTGACAGGTACCAATCTGTAGGCGTTACCCTCAAGCTGGAAATATTCTTCAAGGCCAAAAGCATCGTCATGGTATCCGGTTACAAAGTAAACAGGCCTCTCCCAGTCGTTCCGGGCCAGAAAATCCAGTACTATCATCTGGCTTTTCAGAATATAGTTTCCTTTAAGATCAATGTCAATATAGGGAACAATAAGGTCTGCATCTTCGGGTTTTACAGTACCCGACTGAAGTACCTTCTCCTTATCGACAGGTATACGTATTTTTCTTGTGGGAAGGTAATCGATCTCTTCACCGTCCTGAAGCCTGAATTTTGTTCCCTGATTATCACTTCTTATGAATTCAACCACCCTGCCTACATCGATATAACCTGTCAATCTTGGGTTTTCAATTATAAAAACCTGGGTATTAACCCCGTCATAATATTTTGATTTAGGCATGGTAAGGTCCATTGGCGCCGACTCATATGTTTTCATCTTCATCTGGTCGATATACCAGTCGGTATTAAGCAGCATAAGGTTGCATACCCTTACATCTGTCCGTACTCCTTCAACTTCCTGTGCATACCATAGCGGGAATGTATCATTGTCCCCGTTTGTAAACAGCACCGAATTAGGTGCTACCGATTCCAGGTAATTCTTCGCTACTGCAGTAGCAGTATGCCTTCCCGAACGGTCGTGGTCATCCCAGTTTTGTGAAGCCATAAGCACAGGCGCTGCCAGCAGGGTAAGCACCCCTGCTATTACTGCGGAAAGCTTTTCTCCCGCTGCCTTCCTCAGCAACTCATAAACAAACAGTACTCCCAAACCTATCCATATTGCATAAGCATAGAAAGAACCTGCATAGGCATAGTCTCTCTCTCTCGGCTGATTCGGATACTGGTTAAGATATATCACTATTGCGATGCCTGTCATGATAAAAAGCATTAATACAACCCAGAAATCCTTCCTGTTACGGTTTAACTGAAAATATAATCCTGCCAGTCCCAGTATTAACGGCAACATATAGTACACATTTCTTGAAGGATGGTTCTTCATATGATCAGGAAGGTTATCCTGTGGCCCCAGTCTTGATTTATCAAAGCCTTTAATCCCCGATATCCAGTTACCGTTAAAAGGCCCTCCGGTCCCCTGAATATCATTTTGCCTTCCTGCAAAATTCCACATCAGATACCTGAAATACATATACCCGATCTGGTACGAAAACATAAATTCCAGATTCTCACCGAATGTAGGTTTTCGTCTTATCGTCTTCTCTCCCTGGCCATCTGCGACCTGTATGGGCTTACCCTTGAAATTATTCCATCTGGTATACACATCAACATGATCCGACTGCGGGCTCCACATACGCGGAAAAACAGTGACGAATCTCTCATCATACTCCGGTATAAGGTCACGGTTGGTAATCTCGTACCTGCCATCTATCTGGTTGTATGTCGGCTTTCCTCTTTCATAATTAACGACAGGCGCGCTAAAATAAGGCCCTTTGACCAGCGGACGGGCACCATACTGCTCCCTGTTTAAATAATAAAGAAGGCTGAAAGCATTCTCGGGGTTATTTTCATCCATCGGAGTATTGGCATTTGACCTGATATATATGACAGCAAAGGATGAATAGCCTATCATAATAACAAGCAACAGGTTCAGCGCCGTATTAAGTGCTGCTCCTCCTTTACCTGAGAAATGCCATACCAGAAATGCCAGAAATGCCAGAAGTACTATATTGAAAAATGTACTTTTGGTCATAATCCATAGTCCGCTGAACAACAATGTAGCTATACCGAGAATAGCTGTCCGCTGTCTGTTGGTATCCGAAAGGCTGCTCTTTACCGCGAGTATTATTGAAATTACGAATAATATTATTAAAAGAAACATACCGCTGTTATATGGCAAACCAATCTTGTTTACCATAAAAAGTTCGAATTTACTGGCCAGCACAATGAATCCCGGCAAAAGGCCCCACATTATTACTGCCAGTATGGCAACCGAAATCAATAATGCCATGATAATACCTTTCCAGGAAAATTCATATTTCCTGAAATAATATACCAGCACAATAGCAGGTATTGCCAGCAGATTAAGAAGGTGAACACCTATAGACAATCCGATTATATATGCGATAAGTACCAGCCATCTGTTTGAGAATGGCTCATCCGCTTCATTTTCCCATTTCAGTATAGCCCAGAAGACAATAGCTGTCATAAGCGATGAGGTGCCGTAAACTTCCGCTTCCACGGCTGAAAACCAGAATGTATCAGAAAAAGCATAAGCCAGCGCACCTGTCAGTCCGGCTGCCATAACGGCTATAGTCTGTCCCGTACTTATTTCCCTGCCGCCTGCAGTTATAAGTTTCCTTGCCATATGTGTTATAGTCCAGAAAAGAAACATTATAGTAAAGGCGCTTGCCAGAGCCGACATAATATTAACTGAATGCGCAACCCTGCTGACATCAGACGCAAAAAGAGCAAAAAACCTCGCTATAAGCATAAACATAGGAGCTCCGGGAGGGTGGCCTACTTCCAGCTTAAAAGACGTAGCAATAAATTCACCGCAGTCCCAGAGGCTCATCGTGGGCTCAACAGTTAATATATAGGTAATTGCAGCAATCAGAAATGATGCCCAGCCAAGTGAAATATTAAGAAGCCTGAAACGTTTCATAAACTATATTATCTTCAACACGTTATTTAGTTATAATATACAAATGGCGAATTTAATCAATTTGATTTAACTTTAGCATTTTTGTATTACCTTAACAGATGGGCAACAGAATAGTCATAGCAGTATTGCTGATATGTATCAGCCTCGGCGCTAAAGGGCAGTATTATGAAACAGGGCAGGAACCGGCTTCTTTCAAATGGGAGAAACTCCGGTCATACCACTTCACTTTTATATATCCGGAGGATTATACTAACCGTATTGAAAAATACGTCTACAGCTTCGAGAAAGCCTATGAACTTCTTAAGGGCTCATACAAAGGGCCTCTGCTGGATAATATACCTGTTATCATCCATAATCATACAACCGGATCAAACGGTTATGTTGCCTGGGCGCCAAAAAGGATAGAACTCTATCCTTATCCCGGTCAGGAAAACATTCCAATGGAACATATTCAACAACTTGCCCTTCACGAAACCATGCATGTCCTTCAGATGAACAGCTTCAGGCGTGGCATTTCAAAAACAATAACATACCTTTTCGGGGAACAATACACCGGGGCTCTCGGGATATTCACCCCATTCTGGTTCCTTGAAGGCGAAGCTGTATATGCTGAAACAGCCTGGTCTTACTCCGGAAGGGGAAGGATCCCGTCATTTGAAAAGAAACTGAAGGCATCTCTTCTTGAGAATGATAAAATGTACGGTTACGATAAAATGATCTTCGGATCATACAGGGATTTCACTCCGAATCACTACGAGTTCGGTTACCAGATGAGCGCATGGGCAAGAACAATGTACGGCGACAAGGTTTGGCAGGAGCCAATGGACTATGTTGCCCTGCGCCCCTATACTTTAAATCCTCTGAACGCGGCGTTGAAGAAATATACCCTCAATACCAAGGAGGATGTTTATTATGAGACAATGGTGTATCTGAGGGACAGATGGGAAAAAGAAGAAAAGACCGGGGATCATAATGCTTATAGAATATTAAATGCTGATAAAAACAATGAGTATATCAGCTATTATTCTCCCGTTCCGGCAGGCAGAGACAGTATTATTGCTGTTAAAACATCATTATCGGATATTCCTCAGTTCGTACTGATCAACACAAAGGACGGGACAGAAAAAAGGCTTCACAAGCCTGGAAATATCTGGCCCTACAAAATAAGCTATTCGGGAAATACCCTTGTATGGGCAGAAAACTACCGCGACCCCAGGTGGGCCAACAGGGAATATTCTGTCATTAAAACCATGAATATTGAAACCGGTAATATCAGGAGACTCATCGTAAAAAGCAGGCTGTTCGGTCCCGATATATCGCCTGACGCTAAACTTATCGTTGCTGCTGAAAGCACATCTGATTTTGTAAACAGCCTGGTAATAATAGATGCCTCTTCAGGTAATATCCTGAATCGCTATAAAAGCCCGGACAATAAGCTGATCTCTTATCCTGTATGGTCGGATGATATGTCAGAAGTCATATTTATCTCTACAGGTACAAAAGGGGAAGGAGTGATGTCTCTTAATCCCGAAACAGGCCAGTACAGATCATATATCAATGAAGGATGGGACGATATCCAGTCGGTAAGGAAGTACGGATCCTCAGTATATTTCGTCAGTTCAGGTTCGGGTACGGATAATATTTTCAGGATGGGTGAAAACGGGATCATTTCACGCCTTACATCATCCCGTTTCGGAGTAATGGATGTATCTGTATATCCTGATACAATCCTTTTTTCCGATTATAGCGCCGGCGGTAATAATATATGTGTCACCGGCATTCAGGACATCCCGGGAAAAGAAATAAAGCAGGGGACTTCATTTACAGGACTGATTGACAGTCTCGACAGGGATGAAAAACTTGTATTTCCTGACGGTTACACTTTACCCTCCGGGAATAGTAGAAAAAAGTACAATAAGTATACAGGTCTTTTCAGGTTTCACAGCTGGATGCCATTCTATGCCGATATAAATAATATCTCATTCGATAATCTTCATGTAAGCCCTGGTGCAACGATAATGACCCAGAATAATTTAAGCACCCTCATAAGTACAGCCGGATATGAATACAGCAACAGGGAGCATTTACTTCATACGAACATAAGCTGGAGAGGATGGTACCCTGCTGTCGACTTTAATTTAAGTTATGGCGGTGATCCCGTGATCTATAACAATAATGACACATCTGCTGTGCCGGCTGAAATTTACAGGCGGATGTCGGCAAATACTACATTTTATATACCCTTGTATTTTAACAGGAGCAGGTATGTACAAACCTTATGGCCTTCTTTGAGTATTAAGTATTCAAACCGTTATATACTTGATGATGACAGGGAAATGTTTGACTACGGACAAACACTTATAAACGCCAGGCTGTATTTTTCCAGCCTGCAAAAGATGTCACAAAGGGATATCTGGCCCCGGTTCGGTCAGATAATCGACTTTTACTTTACCACCTCGCTTTCAGACAGGGATCTGTACGGGCCCGTAGGTACATTTAAAACGGCTGTTTATCTGCCCGGCTTTTTTATGAATCATGGAATAAGACTGCGGTATCAGTATGAAAAACAGGAATTCAGGCGTTTTCTTATTCATAACAGGGTATCTCTTCCACGGGGTTATAAACATATTATTTCCGAAAATATTAACAGCTTCAGCATCGATTATGCATTCCCTGTTGCTTATCCTGATTTTCATCTGGGACAATTTCTATATCTGAACAGGTTAAGAAATACTCTCTTCTATGATTATGCTATTAGTAATAACCTGTATGATATTGAAGCAAATGAGCAGGTAAACGGATTGGATTTCCTCTCTTCCGCAGGTATTGAATTTCTTGCCGATTTTTATATCCTCCGCATCCCGGTCAGACTTTCGGCAGGACTTCAGGCAGCGTATATGCCTTTCAAAAAATCCTTTGATTTCGAATTATTATTCAGTATGGATGTGTTTGGTTATGCTCTTACCGGCAGGAATCCTTAATTTATTTCCCCGGATGTCTTTTTGATCAGATCCCAGGCTCTCTTAACATTATCAAGCCTGACATTTGTCTGAGAGGTTACCATTCTCAGGCTGTATTTACCGTTGATACGCGTATGCGTCAGATACATCTTCCCCGAATCATTAAGCATGTGATTAAGGCTCTCATTTATCCGGTCGAGCTCTGCTTCACCGGTTCCCCGGGGACAATACCTGAAACATACCGTATTAAGGTTGTGATTTACCATTAATTCAAAATCAGGGTGATCGGCTATTTCTCCTGCCAGCCAGGCAGCATATGAAATATGATTACGTACCTTCTCCCTCAGTCCTTCCAGTCCGAACGATCTTATCACAAACCATAGTTTCAGGGCTCTGAAACGCCTTCCCAGAGGAATTCCCCAGTCGCGGTAATCATTTACCCTGCCTCTTGTCCTTGTTCTGAGGTATTCCGGCAATATACCGAATGTATTGATCAACGACCCGGCATCCTTAACAAAATAAGCGGAGCAGTCAAAATTTGTAAACATCCACTTATGGGGATTAAATACAAAACTGTCGATATATTCCTTTCCCTCTATCATCCATTTATATTCCGGCAAAATGAGTGCTGTGCCACCAAGGGCCGCATCAACATGAAGCCAGAGATTATATTTATGGCATATCTCACCTACAGGTTTAAGCGGATCTATTGCAACAGTGCCTGTGGTGCCCAGTGTTGCAACAACGAAAAACGGTGTATATCCTTTTGCAATATCATCCCTGACGGCCTTTTCAAGTTTCCCGGGATCAAGGGACATGTCGTCACGGACATCTACCTTCACCAGGTTATTACGGCCAAAACCTGCTATTTTAACTGCTTTTTCTATTGAAGAATGGGTCTGTGTCGAAACATATACACGATATGTCTGTTCACCTGAGAATCCGTTCTCATTTATTTTAAAATCGCTAATGCGTTCTCTTGCGGTAATAAGCGCTGCCAGTCCTGCCGTTGAGGCAGAATCCTGTATCACTCCCTCGAATCCGGCCGGCAGGCCGATAGTATCCCTAAGCCAGTTCATTACCCTCTCTTCCAGTTCCGCCGCAGCCGGCGATGTTTCCCATATCATACACTGCGCTCCCAGTGCTGCGGTAATCATTTCGGCCAGGATGGAAGGTGCGGAGCTGTTTGCCGGGAAATAGGCAAAAAAATCAGGACTTTGCCAGTGACTTATCCCCGGCATTATTATTTCATTGAAATCTCTGAAAATACTGTCAAAATCTTCAGCCTTTTGCGGAGGTGCTTCAGGGAGCATGGAATAGATCTCACCGGGTTGAACCTGCGACTTAACAGGGTATTCCTCTATATTATCAAGATAATTACCTATCCAGTCGACCAGTTCATGGGCTCGCCTGATAAATTCTTCGTCGGTCATATCAGCTTACACTTTCAGCCAGGAGGATGATTACATTTTTTCTTACTTCCACTACTCCCCCTTTTATATCAAATTCGCTAATCTTATCATCCATATCGGTTACGGTCACAAGTCCTTCAATAAGGGTCGAAACTATTGCTGCATGATCTTTAAGCACCTGAAAAGCGCCTTGTTTACCAGGCACCTTCAGAGAGCGTATATCTCCTTTGTATATACTTTTTTCCGGTGTTATGATCTCTATCTTCACTCCTGTATATTCTATGATTCCGAAAGGAGCTTTTCTCCTTTCTCTATTGCTTCCTCAATCGTACCTACAAGCATAAATGATGCTTCAGGATATTTGTCGACCTCCCCATTCATAATCATATTGAAGCCTTTTATCGTATCCTCTATGGAAACCAGTTTCCCCGGCAAACCTGTAAACTGTTCAGCTACATGGAAAGGTTGCGAAAGGAACCTCTGTACTCTTCTGGCCCTTCCTACTATAAGCTTGTCTTCTTCCGACAGTTCATCCATACCAAGTATTGCAATTATATCCTGCAGTTCATTATAACGCTGTAATATCTCTATCACATTCTGGGTGCAAGTATAATGTTCCTGGCCGACTATGTCAGCCGACAGTATCCTCGACGTCGAATCAAGTGGGTCAACAGCCGGGTATATACCAAGCTCCGATATTTTCCTGCTCAGCACCGTTGTTGCATCGAGATGCGAGAATGTTGTTGCAGGTGCAGGGTCAGTAAGGTCATCGGCAGGCACATATACTGCCTGTATCGACGTTATCGATCCATGCTTTGTCGACGTGATCCTTTCCTGCATTATACCCATTTCAGTTGCCAGTGTAGGCTGGTAGCCAACGGCCGAAGGCATCCTTCCCAGCAGGGCGCTTACTTCCGAGCCTGCCTGTGTAAAACGGAATACATTATCCATGAAGAACAGTATATCGCGGCCCTCTCCCTTTCCGTCACCGTCGCGGAAATGTTCTGCTACCGTCAGTCCCGATAATGCCACCCTTGCACGTGCTCCCGGCGGTTCGTTCATCTGTCCGAAAACAAGCGCAAGCTTCGAATTCCTTATAGCTTCGTAGTCGACCTTAGAGAGGTCCCAGCCTCCCTTTTCCATATCTTCAAGGAATTCCTTCCCATAATCAATTACGCCTGCTTCAAGCATCTCCCTTAACAAATCATTCCCCTCACGGGTCCGTTCCCCCACCCCGGCAAAAACAGAAAGTCCCGAATATGCCTTGGCAATATTATTTATCAGTTCCAGTATTACAACTGTTTTTCCCACACCGGCGCCACCGAAAAGACCTATCTTTCCTCCTTTTGAATAAGGCTCGATAAGATCAATAACCTTTATGCCGGTATACAACACTTCCTTTTCTGTTGTAAGATCTTCAAAGTCAGGCGGCTTCCTGTGTATGGGATAGCCTTTCTCCTTTGTCAGCTCCTTCATCCCGTCTATTGCCTCACCGGTAACATTCATAAGGCGTCCCTTTATCTGATCGCCTATCGGCATAGTAATAGGCTTACCCGTGGCAATTACTTCCATGCCCCGTCTCAATCCATCAGTAGAATCCATTGCTATTGCCCTGACAGTATTCTCCCCGATATCCTGCTGGCATTCAACCACAAGCCTTGTACCATCGTCTCTCTTAATCTCAAGGGCATCATTTATATTTGGCAGATCAGATCCCTCCCTGTCAAAAGTCACATCAACAACAGGGCCTATTACCTGACTGACCACGCCTATATTTTCCGACATGTGATAGTATTTTTGGTGAATTACAAATTTAACAAATTTATAAAATAGTCAGCGATTGTGTGACACAATATCACGACAAAAGACGAAAGACAAAAGGCAAAAGGAAAATAACTATCGTTAATTATTTAAGTTTGTATAATATCAAAACAGGATTATCCTCTTCTGAGAGTCTGCCAGCTGTATTTTGAAGTGCCCTGAATGCGTCATTAATTATAGCCCCATCATTATTAATTCTTTCACTTAATTCGTTGTATGTCATTAGAATCTCATATGCCGGAACAATTGATACGAAATAATCCTGCATGGTGCAAACCGGAGACTTAAAGGGTATGTAATTGATGTCATTAACTGGCTTATATAGATTTATGGCCTTCCCGTTCCTTTTTGAAAAAAATACTGTGTTAGACTCAGGCAGCCCGAATTTATAGGAAAAGGAAATATTCCACTCCTTTCGTCTTTAGCCTTTCGTCTTTAGTCTTTTATCGTTTGTCTTATATCCGGCTTTTTAATAAATTAGTTACATAGCAACAGAAGGATACATGATCGTTTTGCACTCCTTTTTATATAATGTTTCAAACTTGTTTTTCAAAAATTTTAAACTACATTTGAAAACAAGAACCATTAAAAACCCGGAAATGAAAAAACTTATTATTTGCCTGCTCGTTTTTATCACAGGAACTGGAATATCTATTGCCCAGCTGACTAAAGTTGGAGGTGCATTATCTTATAATACCGGATATTATTTTAACCAGGAAGAGTATAAGGATCATAAAACCGGCAATCCGGTCTTATCAGCAACAGGCATTTATGAGATATCTCTGCCCATTCACCTTAAGCCGTCAATAAATGTTTACATACCGAGGATAAACAAATATGAGGACTACGGTACTGAAAAAAGGATTGTATCAGCCTTTTCCCTGGATGTGGATGCACATTATGTGTTCAATTATCTTGACCGTTTCGAACTGTACGGGCTTGCAGGCTTAAATGTACTCTATGTCAGGATGAAATATAAATATGAATATGAAGAGTTTTCCGAAGTGTCATCCAGCGGCAATAATGCACTGGGCCTTAATCTTGGTGCAGGTACATATATCAAATTAAAGGATGAGCTTGATATGTTCGTCGAGCTGAAAGCAATACTTGGAAAGCAGATACAGGGAGTTCTGACGGCCGGTGTCCTTCTCAATGTTGACTGGATGAGCAAGCACGAGAACACTGAGTTATGATCGTCTTATTTATCGCGTATAAGCAACTCTGAGGCAAGTTTTATCAATTCCTCCTTACGGTCTTTTTCAACATTAACATCTTCAAGGGAAGAATAAGCAAGGTTTGTATACTGGGAGGCCATTTCTTCTACTATTGATTTGATATTCAGATCATCAAATATCTCTTTTACCTTTTCTATTTTCTCTTCAGGATCAAACTCTTTAAGCTGTAATTGTTCGTTCAGAACCTTTAGCTGATCTCCTGAAGCCATTTCCATTGCTTTTATAATAAGGATGGTTTTTTTATTGGAAACGATGTCAAGACCTATTTTCTTCCCGAAGAGTTTCTGGTCCCCGTATGTGTCGAGCAGGTCGTCCTGGATCTGGAATGCCAGGCCCAGATTCTTTCCGAAGTTATACATCTTTGCCGGCTCTTCACCGGGGGCATTGCCAATGATGGCGCCTATCTTAAGCGATGCTGCCAGTAATACAGCCGTTTTCAGTTCTATCATCCTGAGATAGTCGGTATGGGCCACATAACTGTTTTTTTCAAAATCCAGGTCCATCTGCTGGCCGCTGCATACCTCGACAGCCGTATCGTTATAAGCTTTCATAACCTCCTTAAGTGTTTCGGCAGGAGAGTTCAGAATACATTCGTTTGCAATAAAGGCCATGACATCTCCTGATAAAATACCCTGGTTCAGATCCCACTTCATATGTACTGTTTCAGACCCTCTCCTGATGTTTGATCTGTCCATGATGTCATCATGGACAAGAGTAAAATTGTGAAACACCTCGATGCCGATCGCAGGCAGTATTGCTTTTTCCACCTTATCGTCAAAAAGGTTACATGCCATAAGTGTCATAACCGGACGGATCCTTTTACCTCCCAGGGACATAATATATCTTACCGGCTCAAACAGTTTTTCAGCCTCATAATCATATGACATGTTATGAATAGCCTTATTTACTATCTCTTTCAGTTCATCGTATGTATACATAGCTAATTATGAATGTGGGATGCAGCATTAATATTAACCCAGCGCCTCAGCACCGTTCACAACCTCCAGTATCTGGTTGGTGATACTTGCCTGGCGTGCTTTATTATATTCAAGGTTCATATCCCTGATAAGCTCTGTCGCATTGTCTGTTGCTATATGCATAGCTGTCATTCTCGCACCCTGCTCTGCGACATATGAATCAAGCACGGTCCTGTAAAATTGTATCTTCAGGCTTTTCGGAATAAGCTCATTAATAATATCTTCCTTTGAGGGTTCGAATATATAATCCGTTTTTTCAATAGTGTCTTCTTCTGCTCCTGTTTCTACCGGGAGGAAAGTCTCATGACTCAGATCCTGTATCGCAGCATTCCTGAACTTATTATAGACAAAATCAATCCTGTCGAATTTCTTTTCAAGGAATGCATCCATAATTTTACCTGCAATAACAGAAGTATTTTCAAATGTAAGTTCATCAAAAAGATCGCTGTGATCCTCAATAATCTGAAAATCTGTTTTCCTGAAATAATCCCCTGCATTCTTCCCTATGGTCATCAACCATAATCTCCTGTTCCGGTATTGACTGTCATATTCCTCTTCGGCTATCCTCACTGTCTCCTTAATGACATTCGAATTGAATGAACCGCACAGGCCCCTGTTGGAAGTTATCACTATCAGTAAAACATTTTCCGGACCGGAAATCCTGCCATATGACTGATTACCTTCCGCTTCTTCCATCCTCATGCTTACTCCTGCAAGCAATTCATGAAGTTTGGAGGCATAGGGTCTGAGCCTTACTATCCTGTCCTGCGCTTTCCTCAGTCTTGCCGCGGCAACCATCTTCATGGCAGAAGTAATCTGTCTTGTCGATTTAACTGAAGATATCCTTTTCCTGATTTCCTTTAGGCTGGCCATTAATTTCTTTTATAATCTTAATTTCCCCTGTCTTTAAATTTCGATGCTATTTCATCCGACACTTTTTCAAGCACAGCAGTTATTTCATCGTTGATAATACCTTCGGCAAGTTTTTCCAGTACATCAGAATGTTTTAGTTCAAGATATTCAAGGTATTCTTTTTCAAACTGTCTTACTTTGCCAACAGGGACATCTTTAAGTAATCCTTTTGTTCCGCAGTAAATAATTGCAGTCTGGTTTTCCACTTTCATCGGTGAATACTGTCTCTGCTTCAATATCTCAACATTCTTTGCTCCTTTATCGAGCATTGCTTTTGTTGATGCATCGAGGTCGGAACCGAATTTTGAAAATGCTTCGAGTTCCCTGTACTGTGCCTGGTCGACCTTTAGTGTTCCTGCCACCTTCTTCATCGACTTTATCTGTGCATTGCCGCCCACACGGGATACGGATATACCCACATTTATTGCAGGGCGGACACCTGCATTGAAAAGGTCTCCCTCAAGGAATATCTGTCCGTCGGTAATTGAAATTACATTTGTCGGTATATAAGCAGAAACATCGCCTGCCTGTGTTTCGATTATCGGAAGTGCTGTAAGAGAGCCTCCTCCCTTTACCTTCCCCTTTAGCGATTCGGGCAGGTCATTCATTTTCACCGCCACCTCATCTGATTCAATGATCTTTGCTGCTCTTTCAAGCAGTCTTGAGTGCAGGTAAAACACATCTCCCGGGTATGCTTCTCTTCCCGGCGGACGACGGAGCAGGAGTGAAACCTCCCTGTATGATACCGCCTGTTTTGACAGGTCGTCATATACAATCAGGGCATCTCTTCCTGTGTCTCTGAAGTACTCACCTATAGCTGCTCCTGCAAAGGGGGCATAAAACTGTGAGGCAGCGGGGGCAGCTGCAGTGGCTAATATGATCACCGTATAGTCCATAGCTCCGTGCTGCTCCAGTATAGAGGCAATATTTGCCACTGTAGAACCCTTCTGTCCTATTGAGACATATATACAATATACAGGTTTACCCTTGTCATAATTGCTCTTCTGGTTTATTATTGTATCAATGGCAATAGCCGTCTTACCGGTCTGGCGGTCGCCAATGATCAATTCCCTCTGGCCTCTTCCGATAGGTATCATGGCATCGATAGCCTTCAGCCCTGTTTGCAGGGGCTGTTTAACAGGCTGACGGAAGATCACTCCGGGAGCTTTACGTTCAAAAGGCATCTCAAACAGCTCGCCTTCAACAGGGCCTTTACCATCAATCGGCTGTCCCGTAGGAGCAATAACCCTTCCCAGCAGGCCTTCACCTGCCATAATTGATGCAATACGCCCTGTTCGTTTTGCAATGTCGCCTTCTGTAATGCCTTCTGAGGGGCCAAGTAGTACGGCTCCGACATTATCCTCTTCCAGGTTCAGTACAATAGCCTCCACGCCATTTTCAAATTCAATAAGTTCATTAGACTGTACATTACTCAGACCATACAGTCTTGCAATTCCGTCGCCAACCTGAAGAACTGTTCCCACCTCGTCGAGGGAGGCTCCTGTCTGTATCCCCTCCAGTTGCTGTTTCAGTATTTTTGATACCTCTGCTGGTTTTATACTTGCCATAGTCTGTTAAAAATATTTATAAGTGCGGTATTTACCACCGGTCGGTTATTATCAGTTTATTAATTCCTTTTTTATTCTCTGCAGTTGAGATTTCAGGCTTGCGTCGACATAAAGATCTTCTACCTTTAGTATATATCCGCCTGCTATTTCTTCATCTATAATTTCCTCCAGGTCGGTTTTTGTTCCAAGGTCTCTTTCAATTATCTCTGTTATACGTTTCCTGTTCTCACTGCTAACGGGAACTGCTGTTCTCAATTTTACTTTTGTTATTCCCTCATGTTCATCGGCAAGATCGATAAAACATCTTGCTATACCCGGCAGAAATGCTTCCCTGTTGTTCCTGACAGTAAGGTTTATAAGGCTCAGGCTTATATCGCTGACGTTATCCCTGAATATAAGGTTCAATACCTCGCTTTTTTTTGCGTTGCTTATTACAGGGCTGTCAATTACATCCCTGAATTCTTCCATTTCAGAAAGCGTAAGAATTAATAGCATATCATCCCTGACAGCCTTAAGCTGTTTTCTTTCCCTTGCCGACTGGAAGAGTGCTTTTGAATACCTTACTGCTATCTTGCTTTCATTCATGACTGTGCACTAATTATCCTTGAGTTTCACATCATCAAGCAACTTGTCAATAAGCTTATTCTGATCCTTACTGTCCTTCAGCTTCTCGTTAAGGATTTTCTCAGCTATTTCAACGGAAAGGACAGCTATCTCTTTCTTCATCTCACTTACAGCCATGTTTTTTTCCCGTTCTATGCCGGCCCGCGCCTTTTCTACCAGTTTGTCGGCTTCAGTTTTTGCCTGTTCTTTTGCTTCTGCTATCATTTTGTCCCGGACATCCCTGGCCTCTTTCAGCAGTTCATCCCTTTCCTCCCGTGCCTCCTTCATAATGGCTTCATTATCGGCTTTAAGCCTTTCCATTTCCCTTCGTGCATCCTCAGCTGATTCCAGTGAGCCCTTTATACTTTCTTCCCTTGCCTTAATCGCCTGCATTATCGGTTTCCATGCAAATACCCTGAGTAATACCAGAAGCAGTATAAAAATAAGGGTTGTCCAGACTATGGTTCCCAGCTCGGGAGTTGTAAGACTACTTGCTATTATCATAATTTAAAAAATTTGATACGAAAAGACAGCGCTGTGACCAATCGTCACAGGCTGCCATAAATCCTGTTACGCAATAAGAGCTACAACGACTGCAAAAAGTGCTACTCCTTCTATAAGTGCAGCCGAGATGATCATAGCAGTCTGTATCTTGGATGCTGCTTCAGGCTGGCGTGCGATAGCCTCCATAGCCTGCCCGCCTATCCTTCCGATACCCAGTCCGGCTCCTATAGCTGCCAGTGCTGCTCCTATTGCTGCTAAAGTACCTGTCATAATTATTTATTTTAGTTAGACAATATATTGGTTTAATGATGTTCCTCTACAGCCAGTCCTATAAAAAGAGCTGACAATAATGTAAAAATATACGCCTGCAGAAATGCCACAAGTAATTCTATACAGTCCATGAAAAGGACCATAACTATAGATACCGGTGCAAATGCCACTGATTCAAAGATAAAAATAAGGCTCACCAGGCTTAGCACTATGATATGTCCTGCGGTGATGTTGGCAAAGAGACGAATCATCAGTGCAAAAGGTTTAGTGAAAACCCCTATAAGTTCAACAAAAGGCATAAGGGGAATAGGCAATTTAAGCCACCATGGTACTCCGGGGGTATTAAAAATATCTTTCCAGTAGTTTTTGCCACCATTGGTATTTATTATTATCATAGTAAATGCCGCTAATGTAAATGTAACAGCTATATTACCTGTTACATTAGCCCCACCCGGAAAAAACGGCACTAACCCCAGCAGGTTATTTAACAGAATAAAAAAGAATACGGTAAGAAGATAAGGCATATACTTTTCATATTTTTCTTCTCCGATATTCGGCACTGCTATATCGTCTCTCACAAACAGGACTACCGGTTCGAGGAATCCCTGTATGCCCTTAGGCTCACTGATGCCTGTTTTACGATAGGATCTTGCAAGTGAAACAAAAAGCCAGAGGAGCAGAACAGACACCACAAACATTGCCGCAACATTTTTTGTTATTGAAAAATCCAGCGGCTGGTTCTCCCCGTCTGCAATACCCTCATCATCCACCTCTACAATCTCTCCCTTTAAATCTCCTTCCTGCATTAACATGAACCCATTATGTATATGCCCGTGAGCAAGATGTTTTGAAGAAAAAATATTGAGCCCTTTTTCCTTACTGTAAACAATAACAGGGAGGTAGATACTTACATGACGGCCTGAAGGTGCTGTGAAAATATGCCACTCATGAGAGTCCCCTATATGATCAAATATAAATTCCCTTGCATTAAACTCCTTCTTGCCGTGTTTGTCTTCAGCATGAGCATCATCAGAATGATCCTGCGGATAAGCAGCCATCACCGGCGGGCATGCAAAAAGACCGGAAACAAACAATAATATCAAAAAAATGTTTTTCAACTTCAAGCCTAAGCTTTTTTTAAAGATTTAATTTTTAAGATCTTAAGTATAACCCTAAGAAGATAAACCGTGAATGCTAAATATAATAAAAAGAATAATAAGATAAAGGCCGTTCCGGTATTTTTAAGAGCAACAAAATAGACCAGTGCGAATAGCATGGAAAAGAAAAACTTGGAGCCAAGGGCGGCTAATGTGAAAAAAGGCTGGCTTTGAGGTTTTTTATCACAGCCCAGAACAAAAATAATAAGTGATATACCCAGTATGGTCAGGAAAACAATGAATGGCATCAGGAAGTCGTTAATTGAAATACCCAGGGGTAATAATTTTATTGCCGCAGCAGCAATAATAAATACGGTAAGCGAAAAGATCATAAGGTTAAAAAATATTCCCTTGTACTTCTTCATCTTATTATTTTTTACGGATGAAATCTCTGAGGGATATATATAATGCAGCTATAACACCAAGTAAGGAGAGGATTGCAGTAAAATAAGGGGTTTCATTTTCGCTTCTTTCATCAAGTTTCACCCCTGCAAAGGCCATTAAACCGATAATGATAATCATCTGAAAAGCCATGCCGCTAAACCGGGCATAGTCTTTCAGGCCGTTACTCTTCTTTATCGGTTTCTTTTTTTCCGTTTGCCGGTCTTGCTGTGTTTGCTGGTTTTGGAAGTTCTTCCTTCTCGTTCTCATCACTCATATTACAATTGCCGGTAAACCTTGCTCCCGGTTCTATTGATAATTTATCGGTTATAATATCCCCGTTAATACGGGACGATAACTTCAGGGTAAGCAACTGGCTGACATTTATCTTCCCGTCTACTTCACCGGATACTTCGGAATTTTTGCATACGACTTCGCCTTTTACCTTCCCTGTATTCCCAATCACAACTTTCCCTTTTGTTGAAAGGTTACCGACCAGCACACCATCTATCCTGATATCGCCCTGAGATTTGATATCTCCGGTGATCTCTGTACCGTTACTAATCAGGTTGATAGTCGAATTTTCCGTTTCATTAACCTTTGCCATGACTTAGATTATTAGTTTAATAGATAACTTACAAAGTTAAAAAGTATTATGTCATTATAACGATTATCCCCTTTATTTAGTGTTGTATGCCCATCTCAGGTACATTGCCCCCCATGTAAAACCACCTCCGAAGGCAGCCAGAATAATATTATCTCCTTTGTTCATTCTTTTCTCATATTCCCACAGGCATAAAGGTATGGTTGCAGCTGTCGTATTTCCGTATTTTTCTATATTAATCATTATCTGTGAAGGATCCAGGCCCATTCTTCTGCCTGTGGCACCTATTATCCTGAGGTTTGCCTGGTGAGGGACGAGCCAGGCAAGATCTTCCGGTCCCAGATTATTTCTTTTCATCATTTCCGCTGCAACATCAGCCATATTGGATACTGCAAACTTGAATACTGTCTGACCATCCTGGTACACATAATGTTCCCTTGCATCAACTGTCTCATGGCTTGCAGGACGTGCCGAACCTCCTGCTTTCAGATACAGGTGATGTCTTCCCGAACCATCGACATGAAAAAGGTGGTCTATAATTCCCTCCTCCCCGTCAACAGGCTCAATAAGCACAGCCCCTGCCGCATCTCCGAAAAGCGGACATGTGGTCCTGTCTGTATAATCGACTATCGACGACATCTTATCAGCGCCCACAAGAATCACTTTTTTATACCTCCCCGATTCAACATATTCGGTTGCTGTTTGCAGGGCAAACAGAAAACCCGAGCAGGCAGCGCTCAGGTCAAAGCTGAAAGCATTATGTATTCCTGCCTTATCGCTGATTATATTGGCTGTTGCAGGGAAAAACATATCAGGAGTAACCGTAGCACAGATCAACAGATCCACTTCTTCCGGGCCGGTACCTGTCTTTTCCAGTAATCCCTTTACGGCCTCCGCCCCCATAACCGAAGTTCCCTGATTCTCTCCTTTTAGTATTCTTCTTTCTTTAATACCCACACGTTGCATGATCCACTCATCAGTTGTATCAACCATGGTGGCCAGTTCATCATTTGTAAGCTTATATTCGGGGAACCATGCATTTACCCCGGTAATAGCTGCTCTAATACTTTTCATTTTAAATTTCTTCTGTGATTTTCCTTGCAAGATCGGCAGTTACCACATCTCTTGTCTGCAGGATCATATTTCTGACGGCTATCCGGCGGGATATACCATGACCAATAACCACATTGGCATTAATTCCTATTACCGGTGTGCCCCCAAAGTTTTCAAAGTTAAGTCTCTCAAAAAAATCGTCTTTCAGATTCCTTTCCTTATAAACAGAATAGAATGCTTCTCCCTGTTTTATTATAATGTTGCCCACAAAACCGTCACATACCACAACATCAGGCATTGCTCCTGTAAAAAGGACATTACCTTCAACATTACCTGCAAAGTTTATTGAAGGGTTATCCTTCATTAATTCATATGCCCCTCTTATCGACACGGAACCTTTTGTCTCTTCCTCTCCGATGTTAAGGAGTCCTACCTGTGGTCTTTCTATATCAAGCACGTATTTGGCATACAGGCTTCCCAGTTTTGCATACTGAAGCAAGACATCCGGTCTGCAGTCGGGGTTAAGTCCCACATCGAGCAGAACAGATTTTCCTCCTACTGAAGTAGGGATTGCCAGAACCAGGGCAGGACGAAACACACCCGGAATGACATTAACGGTGTAGCTGGCGCCAACAAGCATTGCCCCGGTATTTCCTGCGCTGGCAAAACCATCAATCCCACCTGCCTTTAAGAGCTTGTAGCCGACAGCAATACTGGAATCCCTTTTTTGTGAAAAAGCTCTTGCAGGATGTTCTCCCATTTCAATAACTTCACTTGAAGGGATAATATCGAAAGGTTCAAGATCCAGCTTATGTTCCCTGGCATAGTCCTCAATAACCTTCCTGCTGCCTATAAGAACAATCTTCTCATTATTATGGAGGAAATTCAAAGCATCAAATGCACCTTCAAGAATTGCCCCGGGTGCATAATCTCCGCCCATAACATCGAGCCCTATATTCATATATTAAGCCTGTTATGCGGATACTTCTTTCTCGATCGCCAGTTTACCGCGGTAATGACCACATTCGGGGCATACTCTGTGGTATCTTACGGTCGCCCCGCAGTTTGAGCAGATCGACAGTGCAGGAACCCTGGCTTTAATATGGGTTCTGCGTTTATCTCTTCTTGTCTTTGATGTTTTACGTTTCGGATGTGCCATCTCTTCTGAATTCTAATTAATAATATTCCTTAATTTTTTTAGTTCATCCCATCGCGGATCATTTCCCCCCTGCTTACGTACAAGATGCTTTTCCAGCTTGCTCAGCATCCCGGGATTACAGGTGCTTACGCCGTTTTCATCATCCGGATGCATCTTCTTTAGCGGCAGCCCCAGGTGCGCAAACTCGTAAACAAGCTGGTCAAGATTCAGTTCACTCTCATCAAACGGTATCATAATAACCTCATCGTCAACTTCCTGCCACTGATTACCATTTTTTACAAGTATACGGCCGCTTGTCTGCAGTTCCTGAGTATACAGATCCAGACACCTGTCACATATGAGACTGACCGTACCTGTTATCTTCACCGTTACCTCCATGTGGGCCGAACGTTTAACCAGATTTACTTCTACCAGCAAGCCCGCTTCATGTATCTCAGATTTATCAAAAGAAGCGAAAAAACCGCTATCGATTTTAAAATCATAAAGATGACTGCCCTCCTTCAGTCCCGTTAAAGGTATGCTGCATATACTTTGCATCATGATCCAAAATTGGTGTGCAAAAATAAAAAAGCTAATCCAAATAATAAAGATTATCAGGAAAAAAGTAAGAATTTGGCCAAATTGCAGACGTTTACCGGTAAAAAATGTACGCCTGCCGATTTATAGTAGCCATGCATTAATAATAATAAATATTTTTGAGACAGGAATTAATTTATTGATCATGGAACATAAGAATCATAATCACGGAAGAGAAATCGGCATCTTTCTTATTATACTCGGACTTTTCCTCGCGGCAGTCATGACAGACACCCTGAACCTTGGCAGTTTCAGGGCTTACTTTGTATGGCCTGTCCTCCTGATATTTATTGGCGTACTCTCGCTTTTTACTAAAAATGCAGCCTTCGGAATACTTGCCATAGCAACGGGAGGTTATTTCTTTCTGCCTAAGATTGACTATGATCTGCCGGTAATTTATGAAAAATTGTACTGGCCAACAGCCATCATACTTACCGGGCTGGTATTCATTATCGCAGGAATTATAAAACGCTACCGTTAATATTTTTTAAATAATGTAATAAACATAAATAATATGATACAGAATTCAGATTTTGACGAAAAGCCTCACCATAGTTGTTCTGCAACAAGCAAGGTTGCAATAGGCGTGGTACTTGTCCTGCTTGGCTTTATGCTTGTAATAAGGAACACCGGCCTGATGCCGGATTATTTTGAGGATATTATCTTCAGCTGGCAGATGCTGCTGATAGCAATAGGTTTTGCTATGTCATTGAGTACCGGGAATAAAACACCCGGACTAATAGTAATGGCAGTAGGAGGATTCTTTATTCTGCCCGAGATTTTTGATATTCCTTTCAGAACCTACCGGTTATTCTGGCCTGCAGTATTCATTATCGTAGGAATAATTATACTGACAAATGCACGCTGGTTCAGAAAAGAAAACTGGATGTCTTCCACAAGTTCTTCTAATGATATAATAGATATGACAAATATTTTCGGAGGAGGGGAAAGACGTATAGTCAGCGAAAATTTCCGGGGAGGAAAAATATCATGTGTGTTCGGCGGCGCTGAAATAGACCTTACAAGGTCAAAGCTTGCTCCTGGAACAAACGAGCTTGAAATATCATGTGTGTTCGGCGGTGTAACCCTCATCGTACCACCCGACTGGAATATTATAATTGATGTTACCCCTATACTGGGAGGATTCTCCGACCAGAGAAAAGGATCTTATTCCTCAATTGATTTATCGAAAACGCTGTTGATCAAGGGTTCGGTTGTCTTCGGAGGGGGGGATGTAAAAGGTTATTAATATGTTTCATCCCATTATCAGTAAACGGAACAGGGTTTTAGTGTACTGGCTGATCTGGCTGATAATAGGGCTGGGTCAGTCGGTAATACTTATATATAACTCGGATATCGGGCTGTTTGCGTCATTCAGCGACGGCCTTATCTCCGCTTTGATCTTTGCATTACTGGCAATAGCATTATGGTTTCCCCTCAATCATTTCGAAACCGGCGGCAATAAGATCCTTTCATCATTGATTAACCACCTCAGTATGGCGCTGATATCTCTAGCTATCTGGATAATACTAACCAGACTGTTTGTTACTTCCATACTACAGGACGATGGGACATACAGGGAGTTCTGGAACAGTTCGATATATGTCAGGATAAGTATAGGTGCTTTTATTTATGCCGTAATAGTGTTAACTTATTACCTGATGATAAGTATTGAGAATATATCAAATAAGAATATGAGGGAAGCAAAGCTTGAGAGTATGCTGAAGGAAACCGAACTGATGATGTTGCGTTCACAAATAAACCCTCATTTCCTCTTCAACAGCCTAAATTCAATAAGCTCACTCACCATATCGGATGCCGGCAGGGCAAGGGAAATGATAATTAAACTGTCCGACTTTATGAGATATGCCCTGTCCAGGAAGGATGACAGGATGGTTACACTGGAAACAGAGCTTGAAAACCTGAGGCTCTATCTTGATATTGAAAAGATAAGATTCGGTGAAAAGCTAATGCTGGAGGAAAAAGTATGTGACGAGTGCATGACTGTAAGGATACCGAACATGATTCTTCAGCCTCTGTATGAAAATGCCATTAAGCACGGTGTTTATGAAAGTACCAATAAAGTAAATATCAGATTATCGGCTGAAAGGACAAACGGAGCTATGCGTATAAGTATTAAGAATGATTTTGATCCGGAAAGCATACCTGCCGGAGGGACAGGTACCGGACTGCTTAATGTACGCCGCCGGCTTGAGCTTTACTATGGGGAAAGAGCCTGGCTTAAAACTGTCAAGGAAGGGAATATCTTTGTCGCAGAACTACTTATACCGGAACAAGCAGATATTAAACCATGAACGAAACAGGTAAAATTACAGCGCTGATCGTCGAAGATGAAAAGCCTGCAAGAGAGATCATAAAGTATTATCTCGAAAAACATGAAATGGTCGAGATAGTAGGAGAATGTCCCGACGGCTATAGCGGACTGTCCGGTATCAGGGAGCTTAATCCCGATCTGGTTTTCCTGGATATACAAATGCCGAAACTGACAGGGTTCGAATTGCTTGAGGTCCTTGATGAAAAGCCGGAAATAATATTTACTACAGCATATGACGAGTATGCCATAAAGGCTTTTGACCTGAATGCCGTTGACTACCTCCTGAAACCATTTTCGGAAAAACGGTTTGACGAAGCAGTTACCAAAGCGGTAGGCAGGATAAGAAAAGGTGAAAGCACGGAAAAGGTCATAAGCAGACTCAGCTCCGCGAAGGCAGAATGCTCGGCGCCCCTTAACAGAATAGTCGTGCGAAAAGGTAATTCAATAAGCTTTATTCCGGTTAAGAATATAAGATATATACAGGCCGAAGATGATTATGTAATGATCTACCATAAGGAAGGCAAGGCCCTCAAGCAACAGACTATGAAATATTATGAAAAAAACCTTCCTGAGAAAGATTTTGTCCGGATACACAGATCATATATAATATCAATTGAAAGCATCAGCAGGATAGAGCCTTACGGAAAGGATACCTACGTCGCAATAACAAATGAAAATGAAAAACTGCCTGTAAGTCGCTCGGGATATAAAAATCTTAAAGAAAAAGTAGTCTTCTAATCCCCTCGCTTCAACCTGTTCGACCGGGCCCACTTGCCCGTAATAGTGTTCCGGATCCTGTATCTCCTTACCCATATCAACGGCACGGGATCATATCCATGCGTCCCGCCGGGGCGGCACCGGCCGATCCTGTTTGCTGCCAGAAGAAACCCGCGTAAAGGACCGTGTTTCCTGAGAGCATCCGCAGCATATGTCGAACAGGTAGGTGTATGCCTGCATGAAGGCCCTGTCAGCGGTGAGATAAGCCACTTATACAGATACAAGGGTATCAATAATAAAAATACCAGTACTTTTCTGATAATTTTCATTCTGAAATAGTAATATTCACCGCAATTGTATACCTGTATTCACCTGCCGGGTACATCAAGCAGGGAGGTACGTTTCCTTAATATTCTGAGTACCACCCATACCATAAATCCGAAGGCAAGCAGTATTGCCCACATGGGTTGTATATCGAATTGGTCGTCAATACTGTAATTCCTGACTATATCAAGCAATGCGAATACAATAAATATAAGTCCGAAACCATTATACTCCCTTTTCAGCACATTCCTGAGAGAAAAGCTCATTTCAGACCTGGCATAGTTTCTGAAACCGGGAATAAAAGCATTTACCCCTTCTGCCCATCTGTCATAGGCATCGCCGAATTTTCTTCTGAGGAACTGTTCTTCGGCAAAAATTATCCTTTCGTAATATAGCCAGTAAGCAAGGCAGAAAATTATCGTAATCCAAACAGAACGTAAAAACAGAACAGGTCCCAGCCACATAAAAAAATTACCCAGGTATAAAGGATGCCTTACAACCGAATATATTCCCTTTGTATTAAGTTGTTCTGCTATCTGCTTTCCTACATTTCTTCCGGATGTATTCTTAGGTGTACGGCCGACCGTTATCGCCCTTATTACCTGCCCTAAAAAGCTTACTGCCAGAAAACAGATCTCCGTAACGGGCCGGAATTCCATGTTTACGGCTCCTGAAAAAAATATATAAAATAGTGAGGGAACAAAAATAAAAACGGGCAGCCAGCTTCTTCTCCTGAAAAGCCAGTTGCCATTTTTTTCTAACTCGTGAACAAGTGACATGAATATGATAGATTACTATATCAGGCAAATGTAATAAAAAGGTATTAAACCTCAGAGCAGAATTCTGAGCTCATCTTTTCGGAGTAAAACTCCAGGTAATTAAACCATCAGCTCGTCCGCCGCCGCGCCGGCCATAGGTTTACTTCGACGACCGGAGGCCGGAGCGGAACACGCAGGAGGATTAAATAATTCAGAAGCTGTATTTCATCCTGAGAAAGATGAGAGTTAACCTGTATCTCGAGCCTGTGAGATTCGCGTTGAAAAACTGCCAGATAAAGGAAAGGTCAAGGTTCTCTCTCATGGAAATGTCAGTTGAAGGTCCTGCATAAAACCCGTCAAGATCAGGATACCATATTCCGGACAGGCTTATGTTCACAAGAGGAGTCACGGGGTATGTTATACCGGCAAATAATGAAAACTCAGAAAAAGCCAGATCCTTTGCAGTCAGGTCTCCGGAATAAAATTCGTCAAAATTACTGAACGATACCGGTTCGTTACAATACATTGCCTGAAGCTGTATCATTCCCGATCCTGAAAATCCCCGGTCAAAGCCTATAGTAAACAATCCCATGCCGGTTGTATCGGAAAAATCCCTGTATGGCTGAAACCAGCTCATTTCACCCCTGAAAGAAGTACTCCCGAAAGCTCCGGACCATCCTGCGCCGAAAACTATATCATCAGAACTCACCAGTCCCGATAAAAGCTGGATATCATATCCCCATTTATTAAACCTGTACAGTCCGGCAATGGTAAGGTCATCGTCACTGTCCAGCGATGCAGCCAGTTCAATTGACGATGAATAATCCGGATATATCTGCAGCCTGACAGCATCGCTACCCGGTCTCTCAGGATAATCGGTATCAAAATAGGAATAAGCATTAAAAATATCATTCGGATTCCATACAAATGTCTGCCCCCAGTTAATACGCTGACGTCCTATCCTCACCTGTACCGAATTAAAGTTCATATCAAGCCACAAACGATCGACACTTGTATTGAGAACAAAAGATCTTTCTTCAAAAATATTTGCAGTAAGATCCATAAATCCCCTGTCCACTGACAGGTTATCTGCATATATGGAGCTGTATTCAAACATGTCGCTGATAAAAAACCGGTTGCGCAGGTCAACGGCAAAAGTAATACGGGATCCGGCGTAAAGTCTGAAATTAAGTCTGTTATGAATGATGTTTTGTTTTATCCATGAATCTTCAGGCTGCTCAAACATAACATTTTGCATACTGCTTATATATCCTTTCAGGTCTGCCTGGATTTTCTTGTCCTGGCTTTTCAGATGTGCCGGCAGCAACAACAAAATAATCAAAACAAAAAATGACTGTCTCATTTTTCTATCTGCTTTCATCCGATACCACCTTCCCGTCCTCCAGTGTAATAACCCTCCTGGCTTTTTTTACCACTCGGGCATCATGAGTCGAAAAAATGAATGTTATGTTCTCATTCCTGTTCAGTTGCTCCATTATGTCAAGCAGTGTCTCGGTCGATTTCGAATCCAGGTTGGCCGTAGGCTCATCAGCAAGGACAAACCTGGGTTTTGAAGCCAGGGCTCTGGCTACGGCAACCCTTTGTTGCTGTCCTCCCGACAACTGTGACGGCCTGCTGTATGCGCGATCCTCCAGGCCTACTGCTCTCAGTAATTCAAGGGTTCTGTCGTCCCTGTCCTTTCTGGGCCATTTTTGCAGTGACATAATAAATTCGACATTTTCTTTCGCGGTCAGAACAGGGATGAGATTATATGACTGAAAAACAAACCCGATATTCCTCATCCTGAAATCAATAATAGCTGAAGGTTTAAGGGTGGACAGATCAGTTCCGTTAACCAGTATACTCCCCCCGGTAGGCATATCAAGCCCGCCTATTAAATTAAGAAGAGTTGTTTTCCCCGACCCTGAAGGACCTACGATGGCGGCAAATTCGCCTTCTTCAAAACCAAGGCTGACATCATTAACTGCATGTACCTCAATATGTGTTGTGTTATAAACCTTGTGTACATTATTTAATTCGAGCACTTTCATCTTTAATGATATTAATATTTTTTATTGCTTATTCAGTTCTCAAAGCATCGGCAGGATCCAGCTTCAGAGCCTTTAAAGCCGGATACACCGAGGATAATACTCCCGTAACTATTATTAATAATGTTACTATCAGGAAAAAATTGATTCCTATACTGGGATAAATATGGGAAGAATAACCCATGGCCTCAAACCCTTCCTGCATGGATGCAAAGTTTATTCCCTTTGCGGATGTCAGCTTTATAAGCCCCAGGCTTATTATCATCCCTGTTATTCCCCCTGTAAGTGACAGAAAAATAGATTCGGTCATTATCATCCTGAATACTTTCTTCTTGTTCATTCCGATAGCTGTAAGCATTCCCAGTTCCTTTGTTCTCTCAAGGACAACCATAAGCATGGTATTTACAATGCCGAAAGCCAGAGCAGCCAGTATGATAACCATAAAAAAACCATACATGGCTTCCGCCATATCAGATAACATTGCCATATCCGGTTGTATTTCCTTCCAGTTTAGAACTTCCAGATCAGGATAAGCGCTTCTAAGCCTGTCAGTCATTGCCCTGGTGTCATCAACATCCCCGAGCTTTACTACAATCTGATGAGCCGTATTTTCCGGGAATTCAATCAGCCTTCTTAACATCTCATCCCTTACAAAGACCTGTGTCGATTCAAACATGCTGTTTGGGACATTATAAATACCTCCTACCCTGAACACTCCACCGGTCTGATTATTATGACTGTCGATAAATGTAAGTGTGAATTTTGCCTTTTCCCTGAATTTCTGGGATTTATTAAGTATGATAGCGCCATACTCCGATACTTCACTGTCAGTCAATACCGAACGCATGGCCTTTTTAAAACTCCTGTCGTTATCAAATCTCTTCCCCTGAAACCCGGAGACAGAGGCAATTACTGATTCAGGCAGGTCTTCAGCTACAAGTTCATTTATCACTTCTTCATCAATCTCATACCTTATAATGTTGAGGCTCTTTGCAAGGTCGAAACCTATATAAGCCAGTTCCTCACGATCCGGGTCACCGAAATAATCTCCGGTACCGGGCTCCAGTTCCCTGTAAAGCCCGAATATTTCCTTTTCCTTCTCCGGGTCTGTTCCTATAATATTTACCCCGGCGCTTCCCCTTGCTGTATTGGCCATACCTACCACGAATAACCTGTCACATACCGCTTCTACTTCTTCCATACTACCTATACTGCCGGTTATTTCATTTACATTATCAATCCTGCATCCCAGATCATTATTCGCCCTGAAATCCCTGTGAGTAATTTGTATATATGATACTTCATTATCCAGAACTTCATCAACCCTTTGGTCAATGGCTCCGTTCATAACACCCACGGCAAACACACCTGCAAATATCCCTATTGTTACAGACGCGATCACCACAAGGCTCCTTATCTTATTCCGCCATACGTTTTTCCAGGCAGTCTTTGTAATCATTGCTAAAATTGTTTTATGCTCTTAAAGCGTTTACTTCTTTCAATTTACGGATTTTAACTACAGGATATATTACTGCTATAAAAACTATAACTGTTACTACCAGTGTCTGCGAAAGAAAATATCTGTCAATCCACTGAAATGCCATTACGGGTTCAAACCCGTAATCCTCCCATATTTTTGCCAGACTGGCCGAGAAGTGTATAGGATGATAGTAGCCATATACTATCGCAGGTACCGCTACCGCAATACCTGCAAAAATACCCAGTAGCCCTATATATAACATTTCGAAAACCATTACCCCGGCCATTTTGGTCTTTTGCAGGCCTATTGCGATCAGTACACCAAATTCTCTCCTTCTCTCCGCTGTCATCATCAGCACCGTTCCGAATACACCGAAAGCTATAACAAGGTAAAGTATGCCTATCATTATCATTCCGCTTTTATTATCTGCATCAAGCTGTTGCACAAGAGTTTCATTCATTTCCTTCCATCCGAGTATCCTGTAGTGCGGTTCAAGCTCATTATCCAGCCTGGCTATTGTACCGCTTATTGCATCATCACTGTTATCATCCAGGCTTACTACCATAGAGGTTAACATTCCTTCTGCATTGTACAGGGTCTGGCAAACATCCACCGGCAGATATATGATCCTGCTGTCAATATCCGGATTAGGTACTTTGACTATGCCTTTTATAACATATTTGCCTGCAGCAGTATATCCATGGTAAGCCTGGCCAAGCAATACAATAGTATCGCCTCTTTCCAGTCCCAGGTAACGCGATAACCTGTCGCCGACCAAAGCAGCATTATCGCCCATGTTAAAATATCCGTTTTCAACTCCGGCATGTTTTGCAATAACCGGCATCAGTTTATCCTCATCTTTGTCCCTGATACCAAGATCGAGCTGCAGCCTTCCGTCTGATGCATACGAATTATCAGGAAAAAGATTCAGGTTCTTTTCAAGATAGGGTGGAATATCCTCCGATTTAATTGCTTCCACGGCCTCTTTTGTCAGCCTGTATTTAACAAGCTTATCTTCCACACCGGATAGTAATTTTTCCCTGACCGGATCAATGCCCATCACCATAACACCCTTTGACCGTGCTCCGCTTGACGCCAGGGCAAACGACTCGAAACGGGGAATCACTTCTTCAACATTACTGTCATTTGTTATCCCGGATCTTAGCTCCGGAGTATCTTCGAATACATTATCGACTATCTTATTCTCCCAAAACTCCTCATCCTGTATCTGTATATAACCTGAATATGATTCAATGATATTCTTATACATCGAATCATATGTGCCAAGCTGAATAGACCTCATTACCAAAGCAAAAAATACTGCGAAGAACACAGAAGCCGAAGTAATAAGGGTCCTTCGTCTGTTCCTCCACAGATTTCGCCAGGCCATCTTGTAATTCTTCATATCCTGTTTTTTAAATCTATCTTACTCTTTTCAGATTCTGTTGGGAAAAGAAACCTTCCTCAACAGGTATGTTAAATTCTATTTCCTCAAGCACAAGAACAGTCTTGTTACCTTCTTCATCCTCCGGTATTATTTCCATAACAGTAGGTATGAGCCTTCCTCCCATCGTTTTTATCTCTTTACCCAGCTCTGTCCGTACCAGGTATCCGTCCTCATCATAGAGCTCCGCCTTCAGAAAAAGATAATCTTTCTTATCTATCCACCTGATCTGGTATCCCCATATAACTGCTGCATCTTCCTTTGCAGTCATTTTTATCCTGTAACATATCCTTCCTTCTATTTCCTCTTCGCCTGTTAACTCATGTATGTAATCATCCACAACGGACGATTCCTTTAATATATCATCATTGGTATAATCAGAACCCATCCATCCCTGCGACATCATCGAAGGAGGAAGCTTTATCATCCTGCTTATAGTAGGATTCCAGTTCCACATCTCACTGCCTCTCTTCAAAAAGCTCTGTCCCTTATCCCTTGCAGGAGCAGTAATAAGAGTAAGTGCATATTCCGTTCCTTTGGTCCAGTTCTTGAACTGCAGCGTACGCTCCCACCCCGGACGAACGATCTTCATAGACATAATACCGTAACTTGATTCTTCACCGTTAATCTTGTCATTTGCCTTCCTGACAATATCAATCGCATCCTGGGCATTCAGGTATAATCCACAGGCTATAATAATAAGGGTTATCGCTGTCCTTTTTTCCATTTTTTATCTAATTATTTAAATTTCCGTATTATTCTTTTCTTGATCTTATCCACAGGGAATAAACCGGGGTTTGCAATATAATTCATCGCTATACCGTCAAGCATAGCTCCGAACAGAACAGCCTCTGCATACGGGTCTTCGCATCCTCCGGATCTGAAATAAGCTTCAAACATTTCAATATATTTCTTTACGGTATTTACCAGCCTTATTTCAACAAGCTTAACAACAGGTTCCTGCACAAAAACAGTGAAATACAACCTCCAGAATGAAATGTCCTCCTGGAGTAAAGCAAAAAACCGGTCTATCATATATTCAATTTCATCACTAGTAAGAACACCATCCTTGTCAGGGTCCATCAGTTTATCAAGATTCTCAAGCCCCTCATAAATAATACTTCTCATAAGGTCTTCCTTGTTTTCGAAATAATTGTAAAGCAAGCCCTTGGATATTCCTGCTTTTTCGGCAATACTGCTGATAGTGGTGGCATGAAAACCTTTAGAGGCAAATAATTCAAGCGCTGTCCGCATTATCAGCTTCTTTTTCCCTTCCCTTATGTTTTCATATTGCTGTGCTGTTCTGGGCATAATATTTTTGATTGAACGGTCAGTCAAAGATATAAAATTAAAATACCGTTTGTCAAGTATTTTATAACATATTTTTAATTACCCTTATATGGGAAGCCTTTTAGTACCCCTTATCGCAGGAGTACTTTGGAAGGGAGCAACAAAAAAGGGGGCTATAGCAGCCATGTTTTCAGGCGGAGCTATAGGTGTTATTCCTTTTTCTGCCGGTGTGCCGGGGCCTTTGAACGGATGGATCAATCCTGACCTGGGCTTGTTTTTTGCCTATATTGTTTCACTTGCAGTACTGGTCATAGTAAGCAGGACTGACAGAACCGGACGGTTAAACAACAATAGTTATGCATGATTTAAAATGGCCTTACCCTCTTGAATGGGAAAAAGAAGAAATAATCAATACGGATATCCTGGTGCTTGGAGGAGGGATATCCGGATGTATGGCTGCTATATCGGCAGCTACAAACCCCTGCTCCCGTATCAGCCCGGAAGAATTAACCATGGCAATGCTTGATGATAACGACGGGTTCAACAACGGTATCTCTCACTATATTGAATGCAGGGAAGGCTACGACAGGCTGCTTGAGGTATTCGATATACTGACCGTGTCGCAGATAATAATTCATTCATGCCTTGCAAGGAAAAACAGTTCAAAGGCATTATGCTTTAACAGAGATGATGGAAACGGAAGTGATGAGAAAGAAAAAGATTTGCTTATCACTGTAAAACAGGTTAAGAACAATGTGATCAGAGGAGAAAGAGACAAAGCATTTTTCGGTGATCTGAAAGCAAACTATGAAAAATTTAACCGGGGCAGAGATGCCGGCCTCAAATCCCATTACCATTGATGCCGGTAAATGTACGGGCTGCAATAACTGCCTGGAGATTTGCCAGGTCGACTTATTTATTCCCAACCCGATAAAGGGGAAACCTCCTGTTGTGCTGTTCCCCGGCGAATGCTGGTACTGCGGATCCTGTGTAACCGTTTGCCCCACCGGAGCCATAAAATTGCGACATCCTTTGATGAACCAGGTTCACTGGGTAAACAAATCAGACCTGTCCTGAGCTTAGGCCGCATCATACATTGCCGTAAAACAAACGGCCGGCTTTTACGCCCGCACAATAATATTCCGCTATTAATGTTTTCTTTTTGAAAGATTTTTTATCTTTAACAGGTTATATATAAAGATTTTCAGCAATGGCTAACCTTAAACTGTCACTTGGATTAATTCCCTCAACATCAAAGATAGAGCAGGAAGAAAATGCCCTTATCGAAGAATTTGATAAACTCAACAAGTTCATTGAATCGGATGAATTGAAAAAGTATAATGAACTGGATGCCCGGGTAAACTCGACCGATTTCAGGACAAAGAAAAAAGAAATTGAGAGCCTCAGCTTTAAAGACTCCGAAGAATATAATAAGGAGGAAGAGTATAAAAGGCTTGATAAAAGCAAAGATATAAAAATGTACCTGAAGACCCGTGACAGCGTGAACCTTAAAAAGTTCAGGGAGCTTGAGGGTTCTGAAAAGATCAGTCGTTTTGAAGAACTGACAAAAATTACAGGTTCTGTAGAATTTAAGGAAAAGCAGAAGATGAAACCCGTAACTTTTAAAAGCACCGGGGAGTATAATAAATTCATGGAATACAAAAAGCTGAAATCGGATTCCAATGTTAAGGAATATATCAAACTACTTAATAAAGGACAGAAAGAAGAAGCTGAAAAACTCAGTGGAGTATCAGTAATAAGCAGGTATCTCGAACTTGACGAATTTATTAAATCTGACGCCTTCCTTGAAAAGAAGAACATGAAACCGGTCACATTCAAGGATACAAAAGAATATAAATTATTGACGGAATATAAGGATCTTAAGAATGATCCCGATGTTAAGTTCTTTTTTAAATATAAAAATTCGAAAGAACTTGCCAATTATAATGAGCTCGACGGATCAACAAAAGTGTCCAGGCACAGCGAACTGAAGGATTATCTCCTGACAGATGAATTTAAGGAAAGGAAGGAATATCTGCTCGATAAGAAGCGTTTCGAAAAGTCAGATCTTTTCAGCGTCGAACAGGAATACGAAAACCTGAAGAAAAGTGATGATATTGTCTGGTACTTTAAGGTAAAGGATTCAAATAAATTTGATATACTTAAAAACAGAAAACTGACTTTCAGCGATGAATTTGACGGTGATAGCCTGGATACAAAAAAATGGCTGACAAATTATTACTGGGGTGACAGGCTGCTGAATGACCACTATTCGTTCGAAACCGACCTGCATTGTTTTACCGAATCGGACAATTTCAATATGGGCAGCAGTATCCTGAGCATAAGCACAAAACCTCAAAAAACAGAGGGGAAGGTATGGAACCCTTCATCAGGCGGATTCAGGAACAAGGAGTTCGGGTTTACCTCCGGGATAATAAATACAGGTAAGAGCTTCCGCCAGAAATACGGTATCTTTAAAGCCAAGGTTAAGCTTACCACCGCAGTTGGTCCGAGACATGCATTTTACCTGCTTGCCGATAAGATCACTCCGCATATAGATGTCTGCCGGACAGGCAAAGGTAAGGTATGGATGGATCTGTTTTCCAACGGCAATAAAACCAAAACATCCATCGGTTCCAAATATGGAAGAGACTTTTATATCTATACACTTGAATGGACTGCCGGTAATCTCGTTTGGAAAATAAATGATTACGAAGTTTTCAGACAAACATCCAATGTGCCTGATGAACCTATGTATATAAATTTCGCCGGAGGACTGGAAAAAGCTATTCCAGGCTCCAGCTCAATGGAAATAGACTGGATAAGAGTATACCAGTATGAAAATAGCTGAGGTCTGAATACATAGCCCGGATCCGGCCATGGAGGTAATATGAATGATATGCCCTCCATCAGTCTGTAAATTGAAAATACAGCTTAACAACATTAATTAAATATCAATTTCTTAATTACATTTATGTAAGTTTGATACAGTAAACCAAACTGTAAAAACAATATAAAATGTTAAGAAAATCAATATTAATCTCCCTGGTAATCCTTCTTCCTTTATCTTCTTTATTCTCACAACGTTTCTGGCCTCTTACACGGCAGGATACCCTTAGAGGATCAGTCACTCCTGAAAGAGAATGGTGGGATCTTACCTTCTACCACCTGAACATTAAAACCGATCCGGCCGACAGCAGCCTGAACGGTTATGTGCTAATAAGATATAATGTTCTGAAAGCTCATGACCTGATGCAGGTTGACCTTCAGCCGCCTCTGAAAATATCAAGGATAGTGCAGGATGGCACTGATCTGATATTCAGACAAGACGGTAATGCCTGGTTCGTGCAGATGAAAAAGGAACAGGTTCCCGGCGATTCCAATGAGATAAAGGTATATTATGGTGGCAAACCCAGGGTAAGCAGGAGAGCTCCCTGGGATTACGGTATCACATGGGCATATGATGAAAACGGTAATCCTTTCTATGCAACCTCATGCCAGGGAGGAGGAGCAAGCATATGGTGGCCGTGCAAAGACCATATGTATGATGAACCCGACAGTATGCGGTTCAGCATCACCACTCCCGGCAACCTGATGGATGTCTCAAACGGACGTTATAAGGGAGTAACGGAAAACCCCGACGGGACAAAAACATGGCACTGGTATGTAAACAATCCCATAGGTAACTATGGCGTAAATATCAACGTGGGTGATTATGCCCATTTCGGTGAAGTATATGACGGGGAGTTAGGCAGGCTCGACTGTAATTATTACGTGCTTAGCTATAACCTGGATAAAGCAAAAAAACATTTCGGACAGGCCACAAAAATGCTCGAAGCATTTGAACACTGGTTCGGGCCTTATCCCTTCTATGAAGACGGCTATAAACTGGTTGAAGCCCCCTACCTCGGAATGGAACACCAGGGTTCTGTAACCTATGGTAACGGATATGCAAACGGATATCTCGGCAGGGATATAAGCGGAACAGGCTGGGGAGAAAAATTCGATTTTATTATTGTCCATGAATCAGGACATGAGTGGTTTGCTAATAATATCACCTATAAGGATATTGCCGATATGTGGATACATGAAAGCTTCATAGCCTACTCCGAAGGACTGTATGTTGAGTACTGGTTTGGTAAAGAAGCAGGATATGAATACCTGAGAGGCATTCGTTCAAATATCAGTAATGACCGGAATATCATAGGAACTTATGATGTTAACCGCTCGGGATCAGGCGATATGTACCAGAAGGGAGCTACCATGCTGCATATGATAAGACAGGTGGTGAATGATGATGAGAAATGGAGGTCGATACTGCGCGGACTCAATAAAACATTCTGGCACCAGACTGTTACTACCGGGCAGATAGAAACCTATATGGATGAACACACGGACTTTGACCTTAAACCCGTGTTCGATCAGTTTCTTCGCGATACAAGGATCCCCGTACTTGAATACAGGTTTACAGAACGAGGCCTTGTGTACAGGTGGGGTAATGCGGTAGAGGGATTCAACATGCCGGTAAAAGTATACCTCGACGGAAAAGAGACATGGCTGAAATTCTCAGACAGGGGCTGGTCTGTGCTCGAAGGAGTCGAAGCCTGCAAACTTGTTGTCGATAAGGATTTCTATGTTGCGGTTCTTAATATAATGGGAGACTGATAATAAATAAATGATCAGCATTAAACTATTCAACATATCGGTTATTGCATGGATAATCCTGGCAGTAGTTTTATTTCCCATACTGATGAGGATAAAAGCGCCCTATGGCAGACATGAAAACAATAAGTGGGGGCCTGTTATAGACAACAGGCTCGGCTGGTTTATAATGGAACTGCCCTCGCTTGTTCTTATTACCTTCCTGTTCCTTTCGGGTAATAATACAGATCAGAGCGCCATATGGGTATTTTTTATATTATGGTTTGCCCATTATTTCAACAGGATATTTATTTTCCCTTTCAGGACCAGGACAAAAGGTAAAAAAATGCCATTGCTGGTCGTTGGCTTTGCCATGATCTTCAATCTTGTAAACGGCTTTTTTAACGGGTACTGGCTGGGCTATATTGCAGGCGACAATTATGCCGGCTGGCTGAAAGACCCGGTATTCATAGCAGGCCTGGTATTATTCATTGCCGGATTCGTAATAAACCAGGTTTCCGACAACCATCTCATACATCTGCGAAAAGGGAACAAGACAGGTTATTCAATTCCTTATCACCGGCTTTTCAGGTATATCTCATGTCCCAATTTCGCCGGTGAGATTATCGAATGGGCCGGTTATGCCGTTCTGACCCGGAGTCTGCCGGGATTATCCTTTGCTGTATGGACAGCCGTCAATCTTATCCCCCGCGCCCTGCATCACCATACATGGTACAGGGAAAATTTTCCGGAATACCCGGAAAAAAGAAAAGCCCTGATACCGGGGGTACTGTAGACACGACAAACGGCCAAAGACCAAAGACAAACGGTCAACAAGGGGATTAAGTTAAGAAAAGTTGAGAATGGGTTGAGAATGGGTTGAGAATGGGTTTATATGGATTATTCAGGTTCTTCATCGTTCCATTACTCCATCATTCCAGTATTCCAGCGTTCCATCCGTTAGTCGCCTGCCCTGAGCCTGCCGAAGGGTTCGTCGTTAGTCTTTCGCCGTTTATATTCCATTGATCTATAGCATTTACGGATAAATTTTCATAAATTTATCTATCTATTCACCGGTCATGTTTGAAAAACCTTCCATATTGCTCAGCAGGGCGAATCACAGAGGCAGACAGGTAATATGTCTGCGGTTTGCATATAACCGGCAAATAATTGATAGAATAAAGGCTATTCCGGGATCAAGGTGGAGCAGTACTATGTCGTGCTGGTATATTCCTGAAGAAGATTACAGGAAAATTAATCTGAAAGAAAAAACAGGAGAGCTTGCTTCTATTGATGTAAGTGCGTTATATACTGCAAAAGGTAGAAAGGATACATCAGTATCCGGATATTCGGGAAGGGATATACCGGGAACATCGAAAATACAGGTATTGCCACGGGGATATATGGAGATGCTGGAGCAAAAGAAATACAGTCGTAACACGATAAAAATTTATGCCTCGTATTTCAGGGATTATATGCAGTATTTTTCCGGCAGAAGTCTGGAAGATATTTCGAAAAAGGAAATCAATAATTATATCTTAAAGCTTATAAGAACAAAAAGGATTTCTGACAGCCAACAAAACCAAAGGATTAATGCTATCAAGTTTTATTATGAAAAAGTATTGGGGAGGAGTAGGGAATACTATGATATACAGAGGCCGAGGAAGGCCAGCATGCTACCTGATGTTTTGGACAAAAAAGAGATTGCAGGAATGTTGAGAGTGACAACTAATATAAAGCATAAATGTGTACTGGTAATGTTGTATTCCTGCGGGCTTCGGAGGAGTGAACTGATAAATATGCAATTAAATGATATTGATTCGGAAAGGATGTTGGTAAAGATAAGGCAAAGCAAGGGCAGAACAGACAGGTATGTACAGCTTGATAATCAGGTGTTGGTTTTGCTGAGAAAGTATTATCATGACTACAAACCTGTTAAATGGCTTATTGAAGGAAGCGGAGGAGGCCGGTACAGTGCTGAAAGTATTGTAAACATAGTAAAAAATGCCGCTTACAAGGCAGGTGTCAGGAAAAGAGTTACACCACATGTTTTAAGGCACAGTTTTGCGACACATCATCTTGAGCAGGGTACTGATTTACGATACATACAGGAATTTTTAGGACACAAGAGTTCAAAAACAACGGAAAGATATACACATGTTTCAAAACAAAATTTTAATAATTTCAGAAATCCTGTCAGAGATATTCTGAAGAATGATATGGATGAGTAAAAGATATAAAAAAATAAATGTATACATATACACCATGATTTCTGGAGTGTATATGTAATAGAAACAAGAGATATAGTAAAAATATATGTATACATATACACAAATGTTAGGTGGCATAGTAATATTGCTTTAGGCTTCAATATTTAAGGCAATTTATTACAACACATATGATGTTATTATTGACATATATAAAATTTTTGCTCTTTTATTTGCATTTGTAATTATATTTTTATTAGTTTTAACAACAATATTGTATGGTACCAAGTTTCAATAAAGACGGAGTATTACCAGAAGGTATACATTTTACAGACTTCAACAGTTTTTCTGATCAATTTGGATTTTCAAATAAACGAAGAAAACTATTGGAAGGTTTAAGCAAAGTAATATCAATCTTACGCCAAGCAGGCTGCACAAGGATTTTCATTGATGGAAGTTTTGTCACAGATAAAGAACTACCCAATGATATTGATTGTTGTTGGGAAGGAGATTATGACGAAATTAGTAGAAAACTTCAGATACTTGAACCCTGTTTATTAGACTTTTTATACGGAAGAAGGAGGCAAAAACTGAAATTTGGTTGTGAATTCTTTCATTCAGAGATGTATTTAATTGATCAATATAGAAACAGAACAAAAGCTATTGATTTTTTTCAACAAATAAGATTTAGTAGCAAAAAAAAGGGGATTATTGGATTAAATATCTAGAAAGATGATTAAAAATAGAAAGCAGTACGCTGTCCTTAAACGCCAACTCACTGAAATTGAGCGTGAGATTAGTGAGTATTCAAATCTTGAAAACACACCAAGCTCTTCTTTGGATGAAATTCAAGTCCAAGTACTTAAAGGGCAAATGTTTGAAATCAGAGAAGAGATGCAAGAATTTGAGGCTTTGCTTGCCTCAGATGAACCAATAGTAATAGATGGCATTGAGGGTATTACAAAAGCAATTATTAATGCAAGAATTATCTCTGGATTAACCCAGAAAGAACTATCAGAGAAATTAGGAATCCAACAGCAGCAGATTCAAAGATATGAGATGGATGAATATTACAAAACAAGTCTTGAAAGAGTCATTCAAATCTGCCAAATTTTGGACATTAGGGTTCAATTTATCATTAATAAAGAAATTAACACAAAAAAGCAGACTAAAGTTTCTGAGTTTTTGCTTCCAGATGATGTAGAGAAGTCATCAATTGATATGGCTATTGAAAACATGAAATATAGTTGTTCACTTTTTAATTAACTACCATGGAAACAATTACTTTCTATTCTTATAAAGGTGGCGTCGGCAGAACACTTACACTTACCAATATAGCTATACGCCTTGCAGAAATTGGTAAAAAAGTATGTGTCCTTGATTTCGATCTTGAAGCGCCTGGCGTTTATCATAAGTTCAACCCTTATTTCCCTGATTTGAAAGTAGATAAAGGCATAGTCGACTATATATCATATTATATCAATAAGAATACAATACCAAAAAGTATCACTGACTATTGCACCGACGTATACACTTTGTCAAACCTAAAATCTTGGGTAAAACTTATTCCAACCGGTAATGATTCCCAAAAAGAGTACTGGTCAAAATTATCTAAAATAGACTGGCATAATTTCCTATATAAATCAGAAGGAAATGGAATTCGATTCTTTTTGGATCTAAAAGAAAAAATCAAGAATGAAATTGATCCGGATTTTTTACTAATTGACTCTAGAACAGGAATCTCAGACATCTCAGGCATTGCTTTAGCAATATTATCAAATAACCTGGTTATGTTTTCTACCAATAATGAAGAAAGCATTATTGGATCATCTCATATATTGTCCAAACTCTGTGGTAAGAAAAGTTCAATTTATACTGACCCACCAAATGTTCATTTTGTGCTCAGCAGAATTCCATATCCAAATTCAAGTTCAGAAAAGTATGATGAAGAGATACTTACTAAAAAATTCATCAATAACTTTAATACTGAATTAGAGAGAGTTAAGTGTAAAACAAGAATCGATAATGTTAACATTATTCATTCAGAGCGTCAGCTTGAAAAAAAGGAAGCCTTTTTGATTGGTTACGATTATGAAAGGGACATAAAGTATAACTATCCGATTTCAAACGATTATTTGCACTTATTTAACAATCTTGTGTCGGGTCTTCTATCTCAATCAGAAATTCAAAAGTTTATCGACCTCAAACATGCCCACCTCCTTATAGATAGAGCTTTTCAGGAACAAGATGAGAAAAAGAAAATATCATTTGCCTTAGAGGCGAAAAAACTTTCGTCGAATAATATGGAGATCCTCCTATATGTTGGTAAAATTTACGGTAGCGTTAAGAAATATAAAGAATCCTTAAAATATCTAGATTTATATCTTAAATCAAAGCCAAATTCTATAGAGGCCTTATATTACAAAGCTTTAACATTAATAAACATTAATCCTGATGATGTAGCATTAAAGCTTATTAATGAATTTAAAAAGAAATACCCTGATAAAGTAGAAGGGCAATTTCTAAGTTACTTTTTTCACAAGTCGACTAAAGACAATGAAAAACTAATCACTGATCTAGATAGGATACTTGAGATGGCACCTAACAACCCTAAAGTTCTAAATTCTAGGGCAATGTATTACAAAAAACAAAAGGACTATGAATCAGCTCTTCGTGATGTATATGAAGCCATACGACTTAATCCTAAAAATTGGGTGTACTATTCAACTCTAGCAGAAATAAAAGCAGCATTAGGACAAGATGAAGATTTTTTTGTTTTCCTGGAACAAGCATTCTTAAACAAGATCGATGACATTGATACATTATTGGAGGAGCCAGAATATAAAAGATTTTTTAAGAATGAAAGATTTATCAGTTTACTGAATAAATATGATTTTCGTGACGAAGCTGAAAGAATTACTAGTATTGCTAATGGAAATAACTATTAGCATTATTCATTCTTAGTTACGCCATCGTGATAAGTCAAGCAAAGCTAACCACGAGATAAAGTAACAAAAGAATCTTCATTTATCTATTTGTTTTATAAACAAAGTTTACTTCGCAATTTTACTACACCACCTAACATGCGGTATAGTTAATTGCCTGTGGCACGGTATTTTGCATAACTGATATAACGATTGGAAGATCGCCAAAGAATAAATATCTTAGACATAATTAAGTACCCATTACTGCAATAAATAAAAGACAGAATATAACGGTCGGAAGATCATAGTATGACAAGTTCAGGCAAAAACACGCGCCATAACGGTTTGAAAACCGTTACCGGCAACTAAACCATACCGCTGACCGTCAGACTGTGCAAAAACCTACTGTTTTGTTGATAACCAATTCATTCGATATTTAATTTTTGATCATACTTTAAGTATCTTGTATTCAACAAATAAACACTGTAATGCAACACAAACAGGGAGAAAACAGGAACCAAATGCTAATGTTCTGCCTGGAGAATGCAATAGCTGCCGATTCATTTGTCCGTGTGGTTGATGCCTTTGTTGATGTAGTTGACCTGGGAAGCTTTGGATTTGATCATGTAAAATGTGAAGAACAAGGGAGGCCTCCTTACCATCCTTCGGTCCTGCTTAAGCTGTACCTGTATGGTTACAGGTATGGAATACGGTCATCCAGAAAACTTGAGAGAGAGGCTCAAACCAATATCGAAGCTATGTGGCTGCTCACGGGACTGAGACCCAAATATAAGACCATTGCTAACTTCAGAAAAGAAAATGCAAAAGCATTCAGGGAGATATTCCGGCGATTCGTTTGCCTGCTTAAGGAATGGGATCTTGTAGAAGGTGAAAACGTGGCAATTGATTCTTTCAAAATAAGAGGGAGCAATTCGTTAAAGAATAATTTCAATGAAGCAAAACTGAAAAGGCATATTGAATATATTGACAAACAGATCAGTGAATATGAAGAACTGCTGGATGCCAATGACAATGAGCAGGATAAGAAAGACATTGAAAAGAAACTTACAGAACGCAGGCTTAAGAGATCAGAGTATCAAAATATACAAGCGGACCTGATCGAAAGCGGACAGGAACAGATATCAACAACAGACCCTGATTCAAAAGCCGTTGTACTACACAGGAAAGTAGTGAATGTTGGTTATAATATACAGGCCGCATCAGATTCAAAGCACAAGATGATGCTGGAATATGACACAGGAGATGTGAATGATTCCCATGCACTGGCACCGGTGGCGGTAAGTACAAAAGAACTTCTTAAAGTTGATACTATGACAGTACTTGCCGATAAGGGGTATCACACAGGCGAGCAATTGAAAGAATGCAGCTTACATAATATTATTACATACGTCTCTCCAAAGAAGCCATCAACAAAAGATGCAGGATTATATCCTGTCAGTAGTTTTACCTATGATAAAAAGAATGATTTTTATATCTGTCCCGGAGGAAGCATTATGAAGACCAACGGACGTTGGCATAATCACAGTGACAGAAAGAATAAGAAGAAATCTGCATATCGGTTTAAGAGATATACTACGCCTGGCTGCAGGGACTGTAGAAACAGGAGTCTTTGCACTGTATGCAGAGCCAACGGAAGGTACATTGACCGCAGTGAATATGCTGATATCATTGAAGCCAATGCACAAAGAGTGAATGACAATCCTGATTATTACAGATTACGACAACAAATAACGGAGCATATGTTTGGCACAATGAAACGGCAACAAGGCTTCACATATACCCTTGTAAGAACCAGGGAGAAAGTCATGGGTGAAGTCGGACTTATGTTTACCGGGTATAATATCTGCCGTTGTATCTCAATTATGGGAGCACAAAAGCTGATCAGACTCCTCAGGGAGTACTGTTTTTTTACAATTTCAGACCTGAGATGCTTTATAAGCCTCGCTTTAAAGGATTATTTCCCGTCAAATAATTTGTGCTACCATTTGAAATTAATTGCTTTTAAACCACTTACAAATAGTAGAAATTGATAAATTTATGTGATGAAAGCAGTTTTTGCACAGACTCCCGTTGTGTTGCATAATAAAAAGACCATGAACAGACAATTAAGCATATTATTGATTTTGCTGATTCCAGTTATATCATCTGGACAAGAACAGGAATATAAAAGCAAGGAGCGTGAAAAGTATTATAAGAAATTGAACTACAGATCTTTTAAGCCATTGAGCAGAAAAAAAGTTTTGAATTTCAAGAATGCGTATTTTGACTTTGAAGATATTTCTAATTATAAACCATATTCAGACTCATTATATCTTACTCCTTATCAAGATTCCATTTATGCAATCATGTTCAATCCTGCAAACAGGTATTCAATGATTATTCCTGAGTCTCAGTTTATTGGAAAGATTGAAAAAAGTCAGATTTTAAAATATGAGAAAAAAGGTCAATTAGAGGCATTTATTTATGTTAGCAGTGAGTTTGAAAACAGATACTTTGGAGAATCTGGAATTTGGGTAGCTGTATCAATCAATAATGGCAAAACATGGGAGTATTTATACACAGGAATTGTTCAACAACAACCATTATTCTTAAAGTGGTATTCGAAAGCGCCGTTAATTAAATCAGAAACTGAGTTGCAAATCGAGTCTTGTCTAGTAAGACAGCTAACTCCATTTTCTCATCCAGGACCAGGTCCAACTTATGAAGTTGTTAAAGACGGACTTCTATTGACACTTGAGTTAAAAATTTTACGAAAAGATACAGATAGCGACGGATTGACTGATATTGTAGAAGCAAAATTCTATACAAATATCAATAGTAAAGATACTGATGGAGACGGAATTTCTGATAACTTAGATTTAAATCCAAGATTTTCAGCACCTAGGACAGAAAAAACAGTAATATTTGAATCAGCCATAAATGAGGAGACAAATATGTTTGATACTACAGGAATTACAATATCTTCATTACTAAAACCTCAGATTAATTTCGTAACTGATACAACAGAAACAGTATTAATCATTACTGACAATCCAGACATTCAAAGTGTTCAGCCGAAATCAAAAAGAGTTATTATTCTGTCAGAAGAAGTTTATAGGAAGAATAAAGGATTATACAGAACGGAATTAAATAAAATGTCGATTACGCCTCTTTTCAAAGTTGATGGAGAAATAGATACCTATATTTTTACACGAAGTTTTAATACTTGGGGAGAGGAATATTTAGTGAAGAAAACGAAAAATGGATGGAAAATAACGATAATTTCATCTTGGATATCGTGAAAAAATTACGCAACACAACACTAAACCAAATTGCTTTCGTAACTTTATGATAGTAAACAGCTTTATCTGGGCTTCGAGCCTAAACGTGTCAGAATCCCGAGAATTCGGGACTAAACGCAATTTGATCCCGCCCTTGCGGGCTTTACAGTCTGCTCGAGCAAGCTCGGCAGCCTTCGCCCTCAGTGCGGAACTCCGTTTAGCGCTGCATTACCGGCAAATTAGTGAAACTAAAAACTAAAGCATATGACAGAAGTTTTAAAAAATGACATTGATGAAATTGATGATTCCCAAGATAAAGAATTCATCGATTTTCTAAACAAGAAACAAAGAGAGCTAATTACAAGTACCGTAGATTATAATCTTGAAAGCCTCTCGCAGTTAATTAATAAAAGAACTATCGATCTTGCACCAAAGTATCAGCGAAGATTTAGATGGGATGAAAACCGGAAATCTAAATTGATTGAATCTTTTTTAATGAATGTTCCTATTCCTCCTATTTTTTTAAACGAGGACGATTACGGTAAATATTCTGTAATTGATGGAAAGCAAAGACTTTCTGCTATTAATGACTACTTATCAGGTAAATTAACTTTAAAAGGATTAGAAGTTTTTAAAGACCTGAATGATTTAAATTTCTTTGACTTGCCAATTGAATTTCAGAATTCATTAAAAATAAGAGCAAACATACGAGCAATAATAATATTGAGACAGTCAGATAAGGATATTAAATATGAAGTTTTTCAAAGGTTAAATACTGGCGGAGTAAAATTAAATGCTCAAGAAATTAGAAATAGCGCATTTCCAAGTAAACTCAATGATAAAGTATTGGAACTATCTGAAAGTAGAATGTTTCATAAGATGCTTGGAATAAAATCTAAGACTAATTCTCGAATATATCAAGAAATGTTTGATGCAGAGCTTGTTTTAAGGTTTTTTGCAGTAAAAGACATTTGGAAAAAATATCCAGGTGGTTTGAAAAAAATCCTTGATTCATTCCTTGATGATAATCAAAAGATGAAGGAAAGTGATGTAGATACTTTAACAAATGATTTTGTCAATACATTGAGCAATGTTGAGCAAGTATTTGGTGCTGATGGTTCATTTAGGAGATGGATTCCAACATCCAACAAATGGAAACAAAAAGTATCTGCACCATTATTTGATGCCTTAATGTTTTCATGCTATAAAAAGGATAAACAAGTGTTAGCTAAGTCTAAACAAGCAATATTAGATGATTATAAAGATTTGTTTACAAATGATCAAAATTTTTTACAGTCGATAGAATCATCAACAGGAACTCCAAATAGATTCATATATCGGTGTCAAACTATAGAGAATATTATATTAAATCACGTATAATATGGGAGCAGCATTTAATCAATTTAAAGACTCTCTTGAATTAGCTACGGCACTCAAGAGGATTGAAAGAGATAGATACCCTGCTATTCCTAATACAAATCAACAGCCAATGGTGAAGGGTTTAAGAGGTGGCTCCGCTGTTTTAATGGTTGCTGCCTTTGAATTCTTTATAAGAAGGCTATTTGAGGAAAATATTTCAAGATTAAATACAATTCCTCCAACAATAGATTTTTCAAAGCTTCCAGATGACATGAAAGTAAAAGCAGTTTATCATGGAATTCAAAGAGCAATGGATGGTCCAAGATTTGAAACAAAACCACCAAAAGTTCAACGAATTAGAGACATTCTTGATGCAAGTAAGTTGCTAATCAATGAACACTTAAATCCAGAAACATTCTCAGAAACAGGCAGTAATCCAAATAGTGATACTGTAAAAATAAAATTTAAAGAAGTAGGTATTCCTGATATTTTTGGTAAAGTAAAGAGTGACTTTGAAAAAAAATGGGGACAAGTTGTAGCAAATGACTTTATTCCATCAAAACTAGATGAAATTGTAAGATCAAGACATGTTGTTGCACATACTGCTGATACTTTACATATTACACGAAAATCACAAAATGAGGCTTTCAAGTTTTTAAAACTTCTGTCGGAATTACTGGAAAAAGAATTAGATAAACATATTAAACAATTATTAGTTTCAGCAAAAAGATAATCAGCCAGTAACACCAAATTGCTTTCGTAACTTTATGATAATAAACAGCTTTATCCGGGCATTGAGCCAAAACGTGCCTAAACGCAATTTGGCTCCGCATTGTGCGCAACAAGAGCGGAGACGCAACCATCCTGACACAAAATTTATCTAAGAAAGAAAAAATGTAATTATGATATTAAAATTAAAAACTGGATTGATTTTATTTTCAATTTTTATTGTTTTCAGTGCGAAAGGACAGGACAAAGAATTCTCGAAAAGCACATTAAAGTATGGCATCGGGATAGAAGTTTCGGATGGTCATAGGACAACTGGAGGAGGCGGATTATTATCGGTTGGATACCAATGTGATTTATGGAAAGATAGACTGAGATTAAATCCTAATTTGACATTTGGATACTTTAATGCTAAATACGTTCAAGATGTTCGTGACCAATGGTTTAACTCGATTAATTTAGAGACAATTCTATATTTTGATGTAATACGATTAAAAGCCTTTTCACTGACAATTGGTGCTGGTTGTGTAATAAATAACACAAAAGGACTTTTAGGTACAGGAGGATATCCCCCTTCTGAGAGTAGCTCGGATTATATTAGTGATTGGCATTATGGTGGATTTCTTGGCGGTGGATTGCGAATTAACCCCAAAAACAGTCGGATTGCTATTGAGATAATGCCATTAAATTTTCATGTAGGACCAGACTACTATATGGAAGGATTTGCAAAGATTGGATTAGAAATAAAACTAAAATAGAATAACTTGCAGCGCACAACAGCTAAACCAAATTGCTTTCGTAACTTTATGATAATAAACAGCTTTATCCGGGCATCGAGCCAAAACGTGCCTAAACGCAATTTGATCCCGCCCTTGCGGGCTTTACAGTCTGCTCGAGCAAGCTCGGCAGCCTTCGCCCTCAGTGCGAACTTAGCGAAGCGATCTCACGAACGTGAGTAAACTTCGTTTAGCGCTGCGTTCACGTGCATTATTGGTTCAGAAAGTTAATAGACAATTCAAGATGAAAAGCCTGAATAGAAAAAAGACATGAAGAAATTAATAATAATAACATTCATTTGTGTTCCATTTCTATCGTATGGTCAACAGATTACATTCGAAGTTGAGAAGTTATCAAAGCCAGAGGAATTTTTGTATTTGCAATCATACGATGAAATTTACAGAAACCTGATTCTTAAGGATGCTAACTTATCAAAATGGGAAATTGAAAGAAATGAGATTGATTTTAAGTATAATATTATAGCAAAAAGTGAAGCCCCAGATAGTCTAGTAAGTTTTGGCTACAATTCCTTCTTCAATGGCATGTACGAAGCCTATGCCAATCACAGACCATTTGTTTTGTCTCCTGATATGATTTGGTTGTTAATCAGTCAAGGCTTTGCAAGACATGTTAATGCCAACCCTGAGAAGCTGCGAAATTATTTTGTTGATTTCTCCGGACAACTGACATTAGTGGTATATGCTGAAAACGATTTATCAAATGAATATACCAACTGGGAAGAAATCTTTCCGCAATTTACGACACAAATTGCAGAACACACTGGTAAGAAACTTATAAATACTTTAACTGCTAACTTTACCACAACAACACCGATTGAAAAGGTTGCTTCTGAGATAACAATTATGGAAGCAATGGAGCCATACTTTGAATTCGTAGTAATGTATGCAATATGTGGAATTCCAGAGATTACATTATTAGGAACAACAGAAGATTGGCAAAAACTCCTTGAAAAGACGAAGAAGCTTGGTGATTATGATTTAAAATGGTGGACAAATGAATTAGAACCAATTCTAGAAGAGTTTGTAAATGCGTCTAAAGGGAAGATAAATAAAAAGTTTTGGAGGAATATGTTTAAATATCATTCCAAAAAGAAATATGGTTCACCTAAGATTATAGATGGTTGGATTGTAAAATTCTTCCCATACGACAAAGATGGGAAACGCAACAATCTGAACAAACTTATCGGAGGTGGAAGTCTGCCAGAAGAGATGGTTAAGGTTGATTTGAAATACGTTAAAACAGATGGTGTTAATACAGAAGAAACTATGCTTGAGTTATGGGCTGGTTTTATTGGCCTTAAGCAAAATAGTGAGACTTATGCTTTGACACCTCAAATAAGTTGGATGGTTAAAAAGAAAGATGTAAACCAAACCGGCTTGCATCAGAAACTGGAATCAAACAACATTCCAAGTAGTAGTTTCGAACCAGGAATTGATTTAAGGATAATTGATGTACCTGAGAACCTAAAAAAACTTGATGTTATATACTCACTTGGACTTCACTTTAAAAATGAGGTATTCTTGCCTGATTGGATGAAAACTAAGAAAATAGGCAAGTTATTTATTGAAGGAAAAATATCGAATAAAGAAACAGAAAAGATTTTGGAATGGTTTCCCAACACAGAAATAGATTTAAACGGAGAAAAGTACAACGAAGGTAAAAATAGTTGGTTTAAGGTTTCAGGTAATATAATACCCAAACACATTTTAGAATTTGATAAGATTTGGATTCTGGAGGTTTGGAACATAGAATTTGACGATAACAAACTCATTATACCTGATGAACTTGGAAATATAAAGATTGACAACTTTTCTTTAGTTGATGAAACATCAGAAGAAAACATTGAAAAACTAAGAAGATTACTTCCTGAAAGTAATATTTATATAAGAGGCAGGAAAATACAATAACGCACGTTAATCGAGTAGATGGCCGGTGAGCTACAACCCGCCGGAGCACCTCTCACACCACCTGGCGTACGGGCCACGTACCAGGCGGTTCATTAAACAATAAAAAAAATCTGGTGTATTTTGTAACCCCCTTTTGCTTAATGAAATAAATTTGTATTTTTCAAATTTATTCAGAGCTTCCGGGTGGGTGCACTGCTTACCCATGCAGTGTATACACACCGTTCAGCTATGGGAGGAAGGATTTCGAGCATATGAAAAGATATTGATAATTTATATTTATAGAAAAAAGGATATGGATGAACGGTTTATTGATATAATTCAAATAATAAAGCAGTCACGGGTCAATGCCATGAAGATGGTCAATGCAGAATTGATAAATCTTTATTGGAAAGTAGGAGAATATATCAGTAATAAACTGGAACGTGCTGAATGGGGAGATTCTGTTGTAGTAGAATTGGCGAAATACATCAGTTGCATATTCTCGCGCAAAACGGACACTCATTCTTGCGGAAAGCGGACACGGATTCCTGCGGAAAGCGGACAGCCGCCCCTTTTGAAAGCGGACGGTGATTCTTGCTGAAAACGGACACTTTCATACACATCATTCATTTTCCACGGGATATCGGTATCTCTGTTGGCTTTATTAACCAACAAGAGAATACAGATGCCAAGAAAAAGGACCAACGTGGAAAAGATAAGAGAGATATTACGACTTAGTCAGGAATTACGATTTAGCATCCGGCAGATTGCAGAGGCAACCCAGGTCAGCAAAACCAGTGTTGGGGAGTACCTGGCAGAATATAAGCGTTCCGGGTTATCCTACCAGGATGTTTTGGAAATGAACGACATAGAACTTACAGAAGTCTTTGAAAAGCGAAATAAGATAGTCAATCCGCTTTATGAAGAATTATCCAATGAATTCCCTTATTATGAAAAAGAGCTTGCCCGGGTTGGCGTAACGCTCTATTTGCTTTGGGAGGAATACAAGGGAGGTAACCCTGAAGGGTTTAGTTACTCCAGGTTCTGTCATCATTATCGCATGTGGGAGAGCAAGCTGAAAGCGGGAATGCATATAGAGCACAAAGCCGGAGATCTGACATATGCAGATTTTACAGGCAAAAAGATGCATTATGTTGATCCGGATACAGGAGAAGTCAAACCGGCAGAAATATTTATTACGATACTTGGTGCCAGTCAGTTGATTTATGTGGAAGGAGTAAAAAGTCAGAAGCTTGAAGACTGGATCTGGGCCAATGAGAATGCCTGGCGTTATTATGGAGGTGTCACCCGGGGGATATGCCCGGATAATTTGAAGTCAGCTGTTCACAAGGCATGTAATTATGAACCCTTATTAAATGAGACTTATGATGATCTTGCCCGGCATTATGGTACAGTTGTTCTTCCTACCCGTCCTTTAAAACCAAAGGATAAATCTTTGGTTGAAAATGCGGTACGCATTGTCTATCAACGCATTTTTGCTAAGCTAAGAAACCAGACGTTCTTTTCCCTGGGAGAGTTAAATGAAGCTATCCGGGAAGAGCTTGAAGAGATAAATAACGCTCCGTTCCAGCGCCGGGATATTAGTCGAAGAGAGTTATTTAATGAAATAGAAAAGAATGAATTGCGACAACTACCCAAAGAGCGATATGAGATCCGTCGTTACCAGGTGTCTAAAGTTGAATTTCACCACCATGTTTACCTAAGAGAGGATAAACATTATTATAGTGTGCCCTATCAATATACCGGACAGAAGGTCAAAACCATTTACACGAACAGGAATGTTGAGATATACAAGGATAGTGTTCGTATCGAGCTTCATAAAAGAGACCGCAGGCCTTATGGTTATACAACAGAGAAAGGCCATATGCCTGCAGAACATCAGTTTGTTGATGGTTGGAATACAGATCGTTTTGTAAAATGGGCCAAAAAGATGGGCGGTTCCGTAGAGATTTTTATAGGACTCCTGTTGGACAGCAAAGAACATCCTCAGCAAGCATTTAAATCTTGCATGGGAGTATTGAACCTAAGTAAAGGGTATAAACCGGAAGATCTGGAAATAGTATGCAGCAGGGCTGTTGAGTACAACTGTATCTCATTCAAGTTTATCAAGAACTGCCTGAAAAATAACACTCACAAAACAGAACAGGAAAACCAAATAGAAATAAAACTTCCTTTTCATCATAACATACGAGGAAAAGAGAATTACAAATAATAAATTTAATAGCAGAAAATTATGAATCAAACAGCAACAATGCAGAAACTTGAGGAGATGCGACTGAGCGGGTTCTCAAGAGTCTATCGGAAAATGCAGGAATCAGGAATGAGTAAAGATTTTACCATAGATGAAGTTATTGCTCATCTTGTCCAGGCAGAATGGGATGATCGATATAATCGACGACTGGATCGACTAATAAAAAACGCCAGGTTCCGCTACCAGGCGAGCATGGAACAAATAGATTACATCGCTAAAAGAAAACTGGATAAAGTACAGATGCTGCGTTTATCGTCCTGTGAATGGATCAAAAGAAAACAAAGCATCATCATATCTGGGTCCACAGGACTGGGTAAAAGCTTTTTGGCTTCTGCTTTGGGTCAGCAGGCCTGTCAGCAGGGATATAAAGTATATTACCGTAACTGCTCAAAACTGTTCGATCAACTAAAAATGGCTAAGGCAGATGGCAGTTATATAAGCGAAATAAACAGAATAGAGAAACTGGACCTGTTGATCCTTGATGACTTTGGACTTAAACCATTAGATAACAACCAGAGGCTGTTCTTGCTTGAGTTACTCGAAGACCGGCATGGTAAAAGGTCAACGATAATTACATCACAGCTTCCGGTTAAAGGCTGGTATGATGTTATTGGAGAACCTACGATCGCTGACGCGATCCTTGATAGATTAGTGCATAGTTCTCATAGAATAGAGCTCGATGGAGACTCGTTAAGAGAGAAATATAAAAATGATTAATTTTAGAAAATAATAAACGAAAATGAACGATGTGAAAAGTGTCCGTTTTCGTCGGAATCAGGTGTCCGTTTTGAACGGGAACAACTGTCCGCTTTCAGCGGGATTTAGTGTCCGAAATCGCAGGAATATGCACTCAGTCAAAAAGAACCGGATATAAGAGGCTTCTCGGATAAGAATCTGTGGAGAATGAAGCAGTTTTATGAGACGTATAAGGATTTTCCAAAACTCTCACCAATGGTGAGAGAATTAAGTTGGACCCATAACATGATAATCTTTTCAAGATGCAAGTCCGTTGAAGAACGGGAGTTTTATTTGAAATTAGCTAAGCAAGAGAATTACACCAAAAGAGAACTTGATAGACAAATATCTGCCGGTCTTTTTGAACGGACAATGATAGGAAACACAAAACTCTCACCAGCGTTGAGAGAAATTAATCCAAATGTATTGAATAGATTTAAAGACAATTATGTCTTCGATTTTTTGGACTTGCCGGAACCATATACTGAACGAGATTTACAAAAGGGACTTGTGAGACAAATGAAGGATTTTATTCTTGAACTTGGTAAAGAATTTTTGTTCATAGGCGAAGAGTACAAAATGCAGGTTGGTAACAGTGATTTTTACATCGATCTTTTGTTTTATCATCGTGGATTACAATGCTTGGTGGCGTTTGAATTAAAAACGGATAAGTTCAAACCAGAACATTTAGGGCAATTAAATTTTTATTTGGAAGCATTAGATAGAGATGTGAAAAAGCCGAATGAAAATCCGAGTATTGGAGTTCTTTTATGTAAGGATAAAGACAGTGAAGTGGTTGAATATGCTTTAAGTCGAAGCCTTTCCCCAACAATGGTCTCAGAGTACAAGACTCAATTACCGGATAAAAGATTATTGCAACAAAAACTACATGAATTGTTTTATAATAAAGAACTTGAGTAAAAACAGTCCACAGCACACATCAAGTAAATGGCCGGTGAGCTACAACCCGCCGGAGCACCTCTCACACCACCTGGCATACGGGCCACGTACCAGGCGGTTCATTAAACAATAGGTTACGAGGCCATCCGTCCGGTTCTCCCAGTTTACCGGATATAATCTCTACCGTTGTATCTCAATTATGAGAGCACAAAAGCTGATCAGACTCCTCAGGGAGTACTGTTTTTTTACAATTTCAGACCTGATACGAATTATAAGCCTTGCTTTAAAGGATTGTTCCCCGTCAAAATTGTCCCACCATTTGAAATTAGGTGCCTTAAAAACACTTATAAACAGTAAAAATTGATAAATTTATGTGATGAAAGCAGTTTTTGCACAGACTCCGCATTGTGCGCAACAAAAGCGGAGACGCAACCATCCTGACACAAAATTTATCTAAGAAAGAAAAAATGTAATTATGATATTAAAATTAAAAACTGGATTGATTTTATTTTCAATTTTTATTGTTTTCAGTGCGAAAGGACAGGACAAAGAATTCTCGAAAAGCACATTAAAGTATGGCATCGGGATAGGAGTTTCGGATGGTCATAGGACAACTGGAGGAGGCGGATTATTATCGGTTGGATACCAATGTGATTTATGGAAAGATAAACTGAGATTAAATCCTAATTTGACATTTGGATACTTTAATGCTAAATACGTTCAAGATGTTCGTGACCAATGGTTTAACTCGATTAATTTAGAGACAATTCTATATTTTGATGTAATACGATTAAAAGCCTTTTCACTGACAATTGGTGCTGGTTATGTAATAAATAACACAAAAGGACTTTTAGGTACAGGAGGATATCCCCCTTCTGAGAGTAGCTCGGATTATATTAGTGATTGGCATTATGGTGGATTTCTTGGCGGTGGATTGCGAATTAACCCCAAAAACAGTCGGATTGCTATTGAGATAATGCCATTAAATTTTCATGTAGGACCAGACTACTATATGGAAGGATTTGCAAAGATTGGATTAGAAATAAAACTAAAATAGAATAACTTGCAGCGCACAACAGCTAAACCAAATTGCTTTCGTAACTTTATGATAATAAAAACAATATGATTACACTTGATAAAGAAAAAGAGACATTGCTTGTACCTTTATATGGTAAAGCCTTAGAAACTCAGAAAAAAACTCCAATTCTGTATGATGCAAAAGCAATCGAAATTATTGAAAAGATAGAATATGATTTTAAATCCTTGAAAATCCCTGGAAAAACAAACACGATGATGTGTTTAAGAGCTAAACTTATTGATAATTTTACAGACAAATTTTTAAATGAAAGAAATGATACTGTTGTTTTGCATTTAGGTTGTGGACTTGACAGCAGATGTTCAAGACTTGACAGTAAGAGTGCAAACTGGTATGATTTGGATTTTGAAGAAGTAATCAGTATTCGTAAAAATTTCTTCCAAGAATCTGAAAAATATCATTTAATTGCTTCTTCAGTTACACAACTTGATTGGATTGAAAATATTCCTTTTGGACATTCAAATTATTTAGTAATTGCTGAAGGATTGTTTATGTATCTTAAAGAGAATGAAATAAAAACATTACTCAATCAGATTAAGAAAAGAATCGGTAATTACACTCTTATTTTTGATACTTATAGTATTTACACTGCAAAAAAAGTAAAAAATCATCCCTCAATTAAAAAGACGGGAGCACAAATCCATTGGGGTATTGATAATAAGAAAGAACTTGAAAAATGGAATTCTGAATTTAGATTTATAGATGAAATTGTTTTTACTTCTAATAAAGAAATTGAAAAAATGAATTGGGGAACAAAACTTATTTATAAAATAGCCAATTTGTTTCCTATGGCGAGAAATGCTCAAAGAATTTTGATTTATAATATGTAAATAAATTGTTAAAAAAATGCCACACAACACGCGTTGTGTGGCATTTAGGAGCTGCATATCAGAACAGTGATTCATTACAATTATTAATTTCATAAGCAATTAGATAGAATAAAACTTAAATAGATATAAAATGAAAAGGATTGTCGAAAACCATCAAGATTTTTTTTTGATAATGAAAATGCAAGTAAATATTTAGAAGAAGTTAAAAAATCATCAAAAGCAAGATTTAGTCATTTTTTATCGTCTTTAAAAAAATTAAACATTAGTGGAAAATATTTAGATGTTGGTTGTGGACCTGGAGTTCTGACAAAAACAATATCCATACAACATCCTGAAGTAAAAATAACTGCAAGTGACATATCGCCTGAAATGATTAGACTTGCAGAACAAAATTTAGATGAAGAATTAAAAGACAGAATTAATTATATGGTTGGAGATGCTTGTAAAATTGAATCCTTAAAAGATTTAGGCAAATTTGATTTGATATATTCTACATTTACAATGCATCATTGGGACAATGCTGAAACAGCTATTACGAATTTGTTTTCAATGTTAAAAAACAATGGATTACTTTATATTCATGACTTAAAAAGAGTTTCTTGGCTATATTATATTAAATCTCAAAGTGGATTTTTCAACTCAATCAGAGCATCCTATAGACCTCGAGAAATTAAAAAAATGTTAACTAAAATAGGGATAAATAATCATTAGTGTCCGATTAATACCAACTGATTTTCAGTTGTTTATCATATAGTTCTTTGACATCTTTGTAATTCTGATTTGTAAGCAGCTCATTTAGAGGCGTTTTGTCTAGTAGAGAAATACTCAATATTTGCAATATTTCGTAGGTTGAACGGTCAACTTTCAATTTGTTACGAACCAACGCTACCAGGCAGTATGCAATTATTGCCGAATAGACTTGGATTTTCACTGCATTCAGGGTCGTTCCCCAAAATGATTTAACCTTCAGGTGTTGTTTTATCCACTTGAAAAATAGTTCCACCTTCCATCGATATTTGTAAAGTTGAGCAATTTCCTCTGCACTTATATCAAAGCTGTTGGATAAAAATTCGAGATCATTATCCGTTTCTTCGTCGTAAAATTTGATATATCGAAGTTTTTCCGGATAATCTTTTGAGACATAAAATCCAGTTAATTTGCCGATCTGGTCGAGTAATACTCCGTTGTCCTTATTGACTTTGTTGGAGTACATTCTTCTGAATTGAAGATTGTCTTTCGCTCTGACCACGAAGAAAGCAGCACTCTGGTGTATTCTAAAAAGCCGTTTGTAATCTACATATCCCCGATCAAGGATGTAATAACCTTCTGGTTCATAATATAGTAGATCCAAGGCATTTACATCATGTACTGAAGCGGTAGATACATGGATAAATGTAGGAATAGAGGTTTTAACATCATATAGAGTATGAAGTTTGATCCCACCCTTTGTTGTACGGAATTTGGCCCACCAGAATACACTTAGGCACAAATCAATAGTTGTAGAATCGAAGGCATATATATTTCCATCAAAGCTCAGTTGAAAATCCTGATCCACAGTGGAAGATTTTCTTGCCATATCAATCAGATAGAAAGCATACTCTTCATAGATTCTGCAATCACGTTTCTCATTGGCATTGGCAAAATTGGATCTCGAAGTACCCTTACCAAATCCAAGATGATAATATTTTGGTTTATGAGGTTCGATACTTATCATCAGGTCTCTGAGGCTGTCTCTTCCAGTCAACTGACCGAAGATCATACTGAGGAGCTGATTCCAACAAGTGAAGTGTCTAACATGCTTATTCCCACTGTATTTGTTAACTAGGCGATCAAATACACGTTGTGGTAAAAAATTTGTAAGTTGTGCAAAGACATATTTACCTTGATTCATGAATTGTAGCTTTTTACAAAGCTAAATCCACATATTTCAATTCAAATCGTCACGCATCAAAAAAGCTCTACAAGCCAGATATACTAAGGATTTCAAAGAACGTTATATAAATTTAATCGGACACTAATGATAAATAATTATAAAATAAAAACCATATTTCCTAACTTCATGCAAGTGGATAATTCGGAGCATACTGACCCCCCTAATTCGGATCGAGAAATAATGAATTTTGAATAGAAACCTGATTTTTAACTGTCATTCCGGCAGATACTGACCCCCCCTATAAGAAAATTAAAGTGTAGCTGCTTTGATTAAAAAAATCTGCGCCGCCGCCGCAATTAATTCGGAGCATGCTGACCCCCCCTTATTAGATTCCTTAGGTTTTAATTCCTTAGCGATTTTTTAATCCTAAAGGCAGTTACTAATGGCAGGAAAAATAAAACCTATGAGTCAGATCAAACAATTATTAAAGTTACACGCCAAGGGAATGGGTAAAAAAGCTATAGCCAGGAACTTAGGCATAAGCCGTAATACGGTTAAATCTTATATAGATAAACTCCCGGGAATCAGGATGGGATTGGAGGATTTATTAGCCATGGAAGACCCCGAGTTAGAGAAGAAGTTCCATAGTGGCAATCCAGCTTACAAACAGGATCGTTTTGACCACTTCAAATCCCATCTGGACTATTTTGAGAAAGAACTGAGCCGTCATGGGGTTAACCGTATGGTTTTGTGGGAAGAATATAAGGCCGGGTATCCCCGGGGATATGGTTACACGCAGTTTTGTTATCACTTGAAGCAACAGTTGATAGCCCGCAATCCCTCAATGGTATTAACACATCAGCCCGCAGAGCAATTATTTGTTGATTTTGCAGGGAAAAAATTGTCTTATGTTGACAAGCAGACCGGGGAGATCATCTGGTGCCCGGTCTTCGTTGCCTGTTTGCCATACTCAGATTACTCCTTTGTTTTTGCAGTAAGGAGTCAAAATATCGAGGATTTTATATATGCATTAAGAATGTGTTTGGAATACCTGGGAGGCGTTCCCCTGATCCTGGTACCGGATAATTTAAAGGCAGCAATTATAAAAGCAAACCGTTATGAACCTGATGTTAACCGTGCGCTTGAAGACTTTTGTAACCACTACGGTATGAGCATTATCCCTGCGAGGGCAGCAAAACCCAAAGATAAAGCCCTGGTTGAAAACCAGGTAAAAATGGCTTACTCCAGGATCTATGCAAAGATCAGGAACATGCAGTTTTTTGACCTTTATTCACTTAACCGGGCCATTGCTGAATTTAACCGCAGGCACAATCAGACCCGTATGCAGCAAAAGCCCTATTGCCGTGAAGAATGCTTTTTAGCCAATGAAAAACCACTTTTACAAGCTCTTCCCCGGGAAATATATGAGATTAAGTATTACAGGGAATTAAAGGTTGCCAAAAATAACCATATCCGCCTGAGCTGTGATAAGCATTATTACAGTGTCCCTTATCGCTGGATAGGAGAAAGGGTGAAAGTTATTTATACTCGCTCGATGGTTCGTATATATGCTAAAGGAGAACAGGTAGCTATTCATCAAAGAAATTACAGACTCTATGGCTATACCACGATCAGGGAGCATTTATGTTCTCATCATCAGCACTACCTGGACCGGAGTCCTGAATATTATATTGCCAGGGCAGGTAAAATGACAAAGGAATTACAGCAAATAGTAGAGTTGCTTTTCCAGGGAGGAAGGTATCCGGAGCAAAACTACAAGACCTGTGATGGATTATTTAACCTGTACAGGAAAACAAACCCGGAAATCTTCTCCAGGGCCTGTAAAGAAGCCCTGGAATGTAAAACCTACTCTTACCGCTTTTTAATGAAGATTATAGAAAATATGAACAAATATCCTGAACAGGAAACTCCTCCTGCACCTTTACCGGAGCATGAGAATATCCGGGGGAAAGAATATTATAAACAGTTAAACATTAAATTTTAATCTTATGAAAGAAATCGAAACAAAACTCAAAGAATTACGCTTAAAAGGAATGCTTCAAAGCTGGGAAGCAATGAGGGAGACCCGTAGGATACATGAATTATCCTTTCATGATGGAATGGAAATATTGCTACAGGCAGAAGAAGAACAGCGTAGAAACAGCCGCTTTGAACGCCTGCTGAAAAATGCCAGGTTCCGCTATCAGGCCAGTATAGAAGAAATCAATTTTGACTCATCCAGGGGACTGGATAAAGCATTAATAACCGATCTTGCCACTTGTAATTATATTACTAAAGGAGAATCATTATTGATCACGGGGGCTACCGGTTGCGGAAAATCTTTCCTCGCTTCTGCATTAGGACATCAGGCCTGTGCTCATGGTTACACGGTTGCTTACTTTAACACCCAAAAGTTCATGCTCAGGGTAAAAATGGCCCGTCTGGAAGGGAATATCCTGAAATTTTTTGATAAACTTGCAAAGACATCTTTGTTTATCCTGGATGATTTTGGATTAACAAACATGGAAAGACAGCATCAACTGGATTTAATGGAAATCATTGAAGACAGGCATGGAAGGTCTTCCACGATTATTGCCAGTCAAATACCCGTGGCAAACTGGTACGATATAATAAGTGAAGCCACTATCGCTGATGCTATACTGGATCGATTAATCCATACTTCATTTAGAATAGAACTTAAAGGAGAAAGTTTAAGAAGAAAACGGTAAAAATGTCAGTAAAAAACTGTTCTTTGAATTAAAACCTATCCAGGGGGGTCAGTATGACCGAAATGGGGGGTCAATATCACCGAAATATCCATGCAAGCAATAGTAATTAGAAAAGAATAAACGCCACACAACAATGTATAAAAAGACAGAAACCATCTAATAATATTGACTATGGAAATAAAGCATGATTTAAAACTTGCTGTATTAATTGATGCAGATAATGTACCTTCTTCTAATGTCAAGGGTATGATGGAAGAAATTGCTAAATATGGTATTCCGACATTCAAAAGGATTTATGGTGATTGGACAAAACCAAATTTGGCAGGTTGGAAAAATGTATTATTAGAAAATGCCATAACACCAATCCAACAATATGGATATACAACCGGGAAAAATTCAACAGATTCTGCAATGATTATAGATGCTATGGACATCTTATATACAGGGAAGGTTGATGGATTTTGCATTGTATCAAGCGACAGTGATTTTACAAAACTTGCAACAAGACTTAGAGAATCTGGAATGAAAGTATTTGGATTGGGTGAGAAAAAGACACCGAATCCATTTATTGTTGCATGTGATAAGTTTATATACCTTGAGATTTTAAAGAGTTCTACTGCATCTGATTCGCCCAAAGTTCAGACTCAAGATAGTCCTCAGATTACAGAACAGGAGACAGTACAGCAAATTGATGCAGGAGTAGTAACTTTAATATCAATGACAGTTGATGATATTGCAGATGAAGATGGATGGGCTTTCTTAGGAGATGTAGGAAATTTATTAATTAAGAAAAAACCTGATTTTGACCCAAGAAATTATGGATTTCAAAAACTTACTCCACTGATTAAATCTTTAAAGGATAAATTTGACATTGATGAGAGAGTAACTGAAAGGGCATCAATAAAACTTGTGTATATAAAGACAAAAAAATAACAGAGCACAATCGAGTAGATGGCCGGTGAGCTACAGCCCACCGGAGCACCTCTTACACCACCTGGTGTACGGGCCACGTACCAGGCGGTTTATTAAACAATAGGTTACGAGGCCATCCGTCCGGTTCTCCCAGTTTACCGGATATAATCTCTACCGTTGTATCTCAATTATGGGAGCACAAAAGCTGATCAGACTCCTCAGGGAGTACTGTTTTTTTACAATTTCAGACCTGAGATGCTTTATAAGCCTCGCTTTAAAGGATTATTTCCCGTCAAATAATTTGTGCTACCATTTGAAATTAATTGCTTTTAAACCACTTACAAATAGTAGAAATTGATAAATTTATGTGATGAAAGCAGTTTTTGCACAGACTCCCGTTAGGCACAAGGTCTGATCACAAATAAAGATGAAAATAATCAAAATAAGTATAAAAACATGAAAAAAATCAGACTTATCTTAATATCGTTTTTAACTGCTTCAGTTTCAATGTATGGTCAAAACTTTGAATCGGTAATAGATAGTTTAAGAATAAATTATAATATTCCAGAATTGGGTTATGCGGCAGTCTCGTCTGATTCTATTTTAGAAATGAATGTAAAAGGATTCAAGCGAGCAGATACAGATATTACTGCGGAGCTTAGTGATAGATTTCATTTAGGCTCAAATACAAAAGCGATTACAGGATTAATAGCTGCTTTATTGGTTAAAGAAAATAAAATCAAATGGGACACAAGATTTTTTGATCTCAGCACGGAAATGCGCCAAAGTAGCAATTCAGCATATTTTAATATGACCTTACTTGATTTGCTAGGACATCGAGCGAAAATTCAACCCTTAACAGATGGTGAGGAATTTCCTAATCCTCAACTGTGTATGTTTAAAGGAGACGCATCCACGCAAAGATATCAATTTGTACAATGGGTTTTAACGCTCGAACCCGTAGAAACTGAAGAAACAGTATCATACTCAAACGCAGGATATTCAGCTGCAGCCGTAATGCTGGAAAAAGCATCTGGAGAATCATGGGAAGACATGGTTCTCGATCTGGGGGAAAGATTAGGGCTAAACTTTGGTTTTTCATGGCCAAATGTATGTGATGAATCTCAACCTTGGGGACATTGGGAAGTTGATAATAAACTTATACCAACTCCACCCAATGATTCATATAGAATATGTTGGGTAGAGCCTGCGGGTGATATTAATATGAGTTTCCCGGATTATGTAAAATTTATTCAAGAACAACTTAAGGGATTGCAAGGTGAAAGTTCATTATTATCAAAAGAAGAATTTGAATATATGCATTATGGATTGCCTGAATCTGATCACTATTCAATTGGTTGGACTTGGGCAATAAATAAAAAAGGTCATCATATATCAGCACATAATGGCAGTGCAGAAACTTTTTATTGCTATGTATATTTAGTGAATGAAATCGATCGTGCTTATATTGTTTTTGCAAATTGCGGTTCTGAAAAGGCTGACAATGGTGTTCGCCAAATACTAAAGGCTCTTATGAAGAAATATGGAGTCTAATGAAATAACAAACCCTGTGCATAACAATGTAAACCAAATTGCTTTCGTAACTTTATGATAATAAACAGCTTTAAACGGACATATCCGGCCTTCGCCCTCAGTACGAACTTAGCGAAGCGATCTCACGAAGGAAAGTGAGTAAACTTTGTTTAGCGCTCCATTATGCGTCACTCAAAAAACGCTGTAAATTATCAAAACTTGTAATTAATGAAAGTTTTGATAATTTAATTATCTTTGTACTATGAAAGATTTAATAGAAAGAAAGGAATATATTGACAAATTACTATCGTACAAGGATAAAGACATTATCAAAGTAGTGACAGGATTACGTCGCTCCGGGAAATCCACGTTATTAAAAATGTTCAAAAACCTTTTACTATCTAATGGAGTAAAGCCGGAACAGACACAACTATACAATTATGAATTACCCGAAAATTATTTGAATAAATCGTGGGATACGATATATTTTGAAATTAAATCAAAACTCCAAACAGATATAGAAAACTATATTTTTCTTGATGAGATTCAGAATATTGCAAATTTTGAAAAATTAGTTGATGGACTTTATGCTACTGAAAATATTGATGTTTACATCACAGGTTCTAATGCCTTTCTATTGTCAGGTGAATTGGCTACCTTATTGAGTGGCAGATATATCGAAATTTCTATTTTACCTTTTTCATTTGCTGAGTACCTGAAATTTAGAGAGATTGATTACGATAATAAATACTTAAACTACGAAGCATTATTCTACGACTTTGTCAATGAAACATCATTACCGAAAGGTGTTGAATTAAGAGAAGGTGGTTACGATAAAATTTATGAATATCTTGAAGCTTTATATGCTACAATCATAGAAAAAGACATCACTCAACGACACAAAATCAATGATAAACGGGCATTTAACAATGTTATCAAATTTGTTGCATCGAATATCGGTAGTCAAATGTCTCCAAATAGCATATCAAAAGCACTGAAAGCCGATGGGCAGAGTATTCATCACGCAACCGTAGAAAAGTTTATTTCATATTTGGTTAAAAGTTTTGTTTTTTACTGTGTTAACCGTTTTGATATAAGAGGGAAAAAACAACTTGCCACGCAGGAGAAATATTATCTTGTTGATTTAGGATTATTAAACGTACTTGTTGGAAGAGAAAGGACTTCAAATAGAGGTCATATTCTTGAAAATGTTGTATATCTTGAGCTTTTAAGGAGAGGCTATAAAATATGGACAGGGACTCTTCGTGATGCTGAAATTGATTTTACAGTTAAAAGTCGCAATGGAAACATTGAATATTATCAGGTCGCGTGGAAAATTTCAAATACAGAAACAGAAAAACGTGAATTTGCACCATTGGAAAAGATAAAAGATAACTATCCGAAATATTTACTTTCAACAGAATCTTTTACGCAAAACAGAAATGGAATAATTCATAAAAACGTATTTGATTGGTTATTAGAAAAATAATACAACTGCAAACTTAAGGCTATTCGTCACCATGGTTGAAAAGCTATTTGTACAAAATTCAGTAGCTATCTGGAGTCGAATCGGACAGAAAAAGAAATCTCTAAATTTTCCCGTAAGCTTGAAAAGACGTAAAACCATTTAGAGGTGCTGTGTTTAAGAGATATGGTACTGAGCGTTTGAGAAAAGGCTTTACCACGAGTAAGGGAGGCTGTCACGTATCCCGAATACTCGGAATGAGAGGCTTAGGATGAAACTCCCTTTGCCTATTCGGCCAATTTACCGTTCAACCGCAAGGATGAGAAATATACTGTAAACAGCCTTTCAATATTTTTTGGAGAGTTAATTTAATGGCTGTTGAGGGAGTAAGTCATGCCACTGCAATAACGATAATGAGCGAAATTGGTATAGACGGGTTTAAGAAATTTAAACAGCAAAGGAGTTCTGTTCCTGGTTAAGATTGGCTCCAAATAATAAAATTTCCGGAGGAAAGGTTTTAAGCAACCGTGTTCCAAAAGGAAGCAACCGTCTAAAAATAGCTTTACGCTAATGTGATAGGTAATTTAAAGGACACTCACCTGTCAAACTTTTTTGAACGTATTGCTTATCGAAAAGGACGTCAAGCTGCTGTAAGTGCAACTGCAAGAAAGCTGGCTACTATTATTTGGACAATGGTGACTAAAAAGGTACCTTATTCTCCTCCAACCGAATACTTATTCCTTGACCAAAAAAGAAAGTTGGGATTGGCTAAAAGAATAAAAAACAAATAGTTAAATTTGATATAAAACCAGAAGAGATTGGTATTGGTAACTCATTGACTCCCAATTATAATTTTTAACGTTAGTCATAATTGGCTTCGCCGAGCTCGGCCCGGAACCGGGCCTCGGTTCAGCTAAAGCGGACCAAAATCCCTACCCTACCCCCGAGTTCCCGGGGTCCCGGTCTTTTGGAAAATGTGTCTGAATGCAGTGCTAAACCAAATTGCTTTTGTAACTTTATGATAGTAAACAGTTTTATCCGTCCTTCGCCCTCAGTGCGAACTTAGCGAAGCGATCTCACGAACGGAAAGTGAGTAAACTCCGTTTAGCGCTTCATTATGGGCAATCAAACTGTAGTAAAAATGGTATTTTTGAAAGAAAACTATAAATGGCAAAGTAATCAGAAATAATATTCTATCAGGGAGTTGATGGTAATGTAAAAATTGAAGTTCTCTATCAGGACGAAACTTTCTGGATGACCCAAAAGAAAATTGCGGAACTATTTGGGGTGAAAAGGCCTGCAATCACAAAACACCTGAAAAATATTTTTGAAACTGGAGAATTAGAAGAAAGCTCAGTTAGTTCCATTTTGGAACATACTGCCGAGAAAGATTGGATTAATTTTTTGCATCAGTTTTTAGAACTGTCGAGTTTCCCCATTTTAAAAGACAAAGGAAAAATATCAGTATTAGAAGCTAAACTAAAAGCTGAACAATAATTGAAAAATGAACAAAGAATGACAGACTGTTCACTAATATTAAAAATATGAACATAGGATGTTGTTTTTGTCAAATATTGGACATACTTTTGAATAATGTCCAAAATATAATTAATTATGAACAAAGCTGTATTTGACAGAAATAAACCATTTAATTCTTTGCCACTACTTCCACCAGAGAAAGATATTGAAGGAGATATAAAGATTCTGCGTAAACTTGTTACAGCTACAAGGTCACTCGCAAATTTTAATGGAAATCTGTTAAGGCTTCCCGATCCGTTAATGCTAATAAATACTATCGCTCTGCAGGAAGCCAGGACTTCAACAGAAATAGAGAATATTTTTACAACTGAAGATGAACTTTACAAAGCGATCTCTGACAGCCATAAAGAAAAAGATGCTGATGCGCCAACTAAAGAGGTACTAAGATATCGCGAAGCATTATGGGCCGGATATAATTCCATGAAATCGAGTCAACAAATTAGTTTAGATCAGATAATCAAGATCTATCAGCAGACAAAAAACACAAACGCTACAGTACGTTCTCCCCAATCACAAATAGTAATAAAAAGAGGATCAGGTGAATTGCGATCAGGAGAAATCATATATACTCCACCAAGGGGAAAAGATATATTGGATAAACTGCTAAAAAATCTGGTAGAATACCTGAATGATGATAAAAAGTACCCAACAGATCCATTGTTAAAGATATGTATATCTCATTACCAGTTTGAGAGTATTCACCCATTTTCAGATGGTAATGGCAGAACTGGTAGGATAATAAACTTATTGGCACTAGTTCAAAAGGGATTGCTAACCCACCCTGTCCTGTATTTATCAAAGTACATTATATTGAATAAGGACGATTACTATTTTAAGTTATCGGGAGTTACGCAGCGAAATGATTGGCGGTCCTGGATATTGTATATGCTCGACGCAATAGAAAAAACATCTGATTATTCCTGCGAACTTGTTGATAAGATACTATCCCAGATGGAAAGCACATATAATTATGGCAAGCAAAAAATAAAATGGTATAACAAGGAAGTAAATGAAAAATTATTCAGTCAACCATATATAAAGCCAAAAACAATAGGAGAAATTCTTGATAAATCGTCAAGGACAACATTAACCAAGTATTTCGGAGAACTAGTTCAACATCAAATATTAAGACCAATCAGAGAAGGAAATGAAATGTACTATGTAAATGATGATTTAATCCGAATACTGGAGAATTAAAATTATGGACAATCAGTGCCTAATATGCTAAAACAAATTGCTTTCGTAATTTTATGATAGTAAACAGCTTTACCTGGGCATCGAGCCAAAACGTGTCAGAATCCCGAAAACTTGGGATTAAACGCAATTTGATCCCGCCCTTACGGGCTTTACTCCTTTCAACTCACTTCACGATGACAACATTATAAACTTATGACAACTGCTAAAATCAACCTCAAATGAATAACGAATACCCTGGACAAACAAAAGCTCAGTTGATTGTTAAGATACTGGGTATACTACAGTTATTAATCGGCTTTTCATCTCTGGGGATAGCTCCAGTAGAAATCTACTGTTTTTACTTATTCTCGGAGGGTGGAGTGTTTTACTACGATGGATTCGGGATTGGTTCTTTTGTCCATGGTCTTATCGTAGCCCAAATCTTTGCCTTTTATGGGATTGGATTGCTTTTCATAATCATAGGATACGGCCATATTAAACTTAAAAACTGGACTCTAAACTTATCCATTAGTAGCATCTGGTTTTGGATAATCTTCGGCATTCCTGTGATGGTTTTCTTCCTTCCTTTACTTACAACGAAAGAAATAGATACCCAATACCCTATACTGCTTCTCGGTTTTGCTGCTCTTTTATTGATCATAATCATTCCAGGACTTTTACTCTTCTTTTATAACCAAAGGAGTGTTAAAGAGTTATTTCGAACACAATATGACCTGGAAAATAAGTCTCAGATTATGCCGGTCCGTTCTTATTTGGTTCTACTTGTTTATCTTCTTTTTATCCTTCTTTTCCATATTTTGATTTTTTATCAGGGTATATTTCCAATGTTCGGCAAGTTTCTGACTGGTCGATGTGGAATAACCATCTACGGAGTTCTGATCCTGATGACTATCCTGCTCATATATGGACTAATAAATAAAATCTACTTTTCATGGGTAGGATCTATTATTATAATATCACTTTTAATAACGTCTTCCATCATTACGACAATAGGCTACAAGTATGCCGAGATAATAGAACTATTAAAATTACCAAAACTGGAAAATGACATATTCTTTAAATTACCTCTTAAGTCAATATATTTGCTCATTCCTGTTCTTTATATACTGACAACCAGCCTGATAATTATAATTCGATCCAAAAAATATTTTAATAAACAATACAGCATATAACACGGTCAATGAATTAGAAATTTATTTCGATGCGCAAAGACCGTCCTACAGTTCCTTTGCAGGCTCATACGTTTTTGGCGCAACAACTGTTGAATTAGTTTCCTTTTCCGAAAATGACTTGAGTTTCATAACAATCAATGCCAGTTACGGCCAGTACTCGGAAAAAGAAATCTATCTAATTAGATGAGATAAAAAATAGAACTAACCATAATAACTAAGCATTCCGGCTGCATGCAATGCAGAGCCAGAATGCCGTGTTGACGAAACCGGTTCCTATATGGGGAATGATATACCGCTAAACGTTAGCAACAAGGCGATTATGACTTATGTTTTTTATTCTCCATATTTACTAACTATATACCTGATTGGAAGAGTAATAAAGAAAATAAAAATAAATCGAAATAATAAAAACGCCCTACTAATCGAGTAGATGACCGGTGAGCTACAGCCCACCGGAGCACCTCTCACACCACCTGGCGTACAGGTCACGTATCAGGCGGCTCATTAAACAATAGAAAAAATCTGGTGTATTTTGCACACACATTTTGTATAAGTAATGGCAGGCAAAGTGGTAAACCTGCCTGCCGGCAGGCAGGTATCAAGGTTTAGCTTCGCTGAGCTCCTTTCAGTCGGTTTGTAGCCCGTTCGTACTCCTTCTTGGTTCGACAGGAAACAACCACGTCCCGAATGCTCGGGACTACTGCTCATACAATTTACCATTGTGCACAAGCAAAAGAAGTCATATTGCGACACTTAAATGTCATAAAAGCATAACTATTGGTCGTTACGATATTTATTTGTACCTTTAAATAAAAAAATGTTTGACAGAACAATAGAAAATACCATAAAAGAAAAGATTAACGGAGGAAAAGCCATTGTTGTAGTTGGAGCACGACAAGTTGGAAAAACAACCTTGCTAAATAAAATTCTTAAAGACAAAGACTATTTATTCCTTGATGCTGACGATCCTGCAACACGAAATCTTTTACAAAGCCCAACGACAGAACAGATTAGAACATTTATTGGTGATTACAAATATATTTTCCTTGACGAAGCTCAAAGAATACCAGGAATCGGTTTGACTTTGAAAATCATTACAGACCAATTCAAAAACGTTCAGTTGTTTGTTAGTGGCTCATCATCATTTTATTTAGGAAACGAATTGAATGAACCATTAACCGGAAGAAAATGGGAATATGAATTATTTCCTGTTTCCTGGGAAGAATATGAAAATAAAATCGGAGTTATAAAATCTGAACAGCAAATAGAAAACAGATTACTCTATGGACTTTATCCTGAAGTCATTAATAATCAAGGAAAAGAACGAGAAACTTTAAAAAACCTTGTAAACAGTTATTTGTATCGTGATATTTTAGCATTTTCAGACATAAGAAAACCTGAAGTTCTTGAAAAATTACTTCAAGCATTGGCTTTACAAATAGGGAGTGAGGTTAATTACAATGAGATTTCGCAACTCATTGGAATAAATAAAATTACAGTTCAAAAGTATATCGAAGTTTTAGAAAAAGGATACATCGTATTTAGGTTGAATAGCTTTAGCCGGAATATTCGAAACGAAATAAAGCAGAATAGGAAAATCTACTTTTATGATAATGGTATCAGAAATATGATTATTAGCAATTTCAACCAATTGGATTTAAGAGTTGACAAAGGAGCTTTATGGGAGAACTTTTTAGTTTCGGAAAGGAGAAAACAAAATCTATATAAAGACACTTTTGCAAAAATGTACTTTTGGAGAACAAAACAACAACAGGAAATTGATTTTATAGAAGAAAATAATGGGCAAATAACTGGATTTGAATTCAAATGGAATAACAAAAAAGCAAAATTTCCTCAAAATTTTATAGGAACATACAAAGCTGAGGGACATGTAATAGACAGGAATAATTTTAGAGAATTTGTAAAAATATAACAATGCCCTGGAATACAAAAGGATTGATGTAATTATTACCAAAAATATTAAGGACTACAAAAAGTCTTCCCTGCCAGTAATGACACCTGAAACCTTTATGAAAACGTATAAACAAACCACCAGTAGCTAACAGACGGTTAACCCAAATTACTCTCGCAACTTTATGATAATAAACAGCTTTATCCGACCTTCGCCCTCAGTGCAAACCCGATGGGAATTTATTTTGTTTTTCTGCCCCGCGCCGCTTTTATGAAACGATAGTGCAAAACAGAAACGTAAAGAGCTGTTTTTTGCCAACAGGTTCCCTGACTGGTTCGGATTTTGCAGAGAGGGCGCTTCGTTTATAAGCCTCAATTCATAAAAACTGTTTTTTTTTCCCTTTGTTCATTATAAAGTCTGAGAATGCATTAATTTTAGCCCGTAGATTTTAATTGGTTACATGTTCTGGTAGTAAACGAATACTTCGAAGAAAGGTAAAGAGCGAATCAGAAAAAAATGCTTCGTTTTTCCAATTCATAAAGTCAATGTACAAAATAAAAACAGTGTAATTATGAAACAATTTCCATTTAATTTAAAAATTATGGCACAAAATTGTAATACCAGAATTAATTGTTCCCTAAAGACATGTATGATTTGTATAATAGGTGTGCTATTTTGCCTGCAAGTGCAAAATTCTTCAGCACAAGGAAACGCACTCGACTTTGATGGTACGGACGATTATATATTGACTAGTTTAAACTCTTCAGCAAGTAATATCATTACAATTGAAGGTTGGTTTTCTTTTAATACATTAGGCAGTCAGCAAAATTTAATTCATATAAACCAGGGAGGCGGTAGTGATTGCCGTATTGTTCCTTACAAAGATGCTACCGATCAAATTAATTTATTTGTTTCAGATGGAATTGATGCTGATGTGCTGTTTTCGGGATATGAGGTAAATGCTAATACATGGTATCATATTGCTTTTGTTTATAATAATCAATTTGCATCTATTTATATCAATGGAGAATTAAAAGCCAGTGAAACCTTAGACTATGCTTATTCCTTAGACGGTACTGATTTACTATATATTGCATCTGATGTAGGTTCAAATTATTTTACAGATGCTAAAATAGATGAAGTCCGTATCTGGAACACAGCCCGTACAGCTACCGAAATAAAAGAAAACCTCAGCAATCCACTCGTAGGAAATGAAACAGGCCTGGTGGTTTATTACAATTTCAACATGCTATCGGGCACAAGCTTACCCGATCAAAGTACTAATTCTAATGATGGTACATTATATAACATGAACGATGACGATTGGGTTGAAAGCTATGCTATGGTTTATCCAATCAGTGCCGATATTACTACCTATGATTCTGAAAGCTTTACATTTAGTTGGGATGCGCCGGAAACTGGAATAGTTGAAGCTTATCTGATTGATATAGATGACAATATTGATTTTTCGTCGCCTTTATCAGGCTATGATGGATATAATTCCGGAACAGATACCTTCGAAACTATAACAGGACTCGATCCAGTCACAACATATTATGCACGAGTTAGGGGATTTAAATCAAGTGTTGGGGAAGTAGGTGCCTGGTCTGAAGTAAAGTCAGTAACAACTGCAAAAGCAGACCAAATCATAACTTTTGGAGAGATTCCGGTAAAAGCTTATGGCGATGCTAATTTTGAACCGGGAGCAACAGCAAGCAGTGGCTTAACAGTTAGCTATAGCAGTTCAGATGAAGATGTAGCTACCATAGTTAGTGGGAAAATACATATTGTTAGTGCCGGAACCTGCACGATTTATGCCAATCAGGCGGGTAATGCTACATATAATGCAGCAGCAGCAGTTGAACAGAGCCTTACAATAAATCCAAAAGAACTTACCGTAACAGGGGCTTCTGCAAGCAATAAAACTTACGATGGCACAACCGATGCCGTAATAACAGGAACATTAAGCGGTATTATTGGTTCTGAAACTGTAACATTAAACGGTACTGGAATATTTGACGATGCTAATGTTGGAACTGCTAAAGCAGTTACTTCAACATCAACATTAGGCGGAGCAGATGCGGGTAATTACACCTTAACCCAGCCAACAGGGTTAACAGCGGATATTACAGCCGTTGCATTGGAAATTACTGCCGATGCCCAGACAAAAGAAGAAGGTCAGACCGACCCTGCTTTAACGTATAGCATTACAGGTGGTAGTCTTATCGCTGGCGAAAGCCTTACAGGTGAACTTAGCCGCGAAACTGGAGAAACAGCAGGAACGTATACAATACTGCAAGGCACACTTACAGCAGGCACAAACTATTCTATAACCTTTGTATCGGCTGATTTTGTCATTACTCTTGCAACTTCTATTAATACACAAAGCATGGTTAGCCTGAATGTATATCCTAACCCAGCATCAGAAATGGTATATATAGAACTTGAAAATATTAATGCTCAAATGCTGACTATTACAGATATAACAGGAAACCAGGTTTATATACAAACAAACATCGAGCCTGTAATTGCCATTGATTTATCGGGAATGAGCAACGGAGTATATATACTTAGCATAAAAACCAATAAACAGATTATTACAACAAGAATAATTAAAAAATAATTTCATAAGTAACTATTTTACCCTCCTTTTTGCTTAATGAAATAAATTTATATTTTTCAAATTTATTCAGAGCTTCCGGGTGTCAGTTATCGCCAAGCAAACGAATGACTACAAATGCGGAGAAAAAGTCTTATATTTGCCGTAAATATTGCGGAGAATAAAATGTATTTACACGAAAAAGAAAATTGGACAGACTTTACCTGGAATCATAATCAAGTAACTCAAAGGCTTGGAGAAGCAAGAAATCTTCAGGGGAAACTACTTGGTAAAATGGAGTCTTTAGGCTTTGGATTACAAAACGAAGCTGTTTTAAATACGCTGACTTTAGACATTATAAAATCGTCTGAAATTGAAGGCGAAATTCTTGAAGCGGAACAAGTTCGTTCATCAATTGCACGAAGACTTGGTATTGACATTGCGGGTGCGGTAGAATCTGAAAGATATGTTGAAAGTTTAGTTGAAATGATGCTTGATGCAACTCAACGCTATAATGTACCTTTGACAAAAGATAGATTATTTGGTTGGCATGCTGCTCTATTTCCATCAGGTTGGAGTAATTTGTATAAAATAACAGTTGCTGATTGGCGAAAAGATACTACCGGACCTATGCAAGTTGTTTCGGGCCCAATGGGAAAAGAAAAAGTTCATTATCAAGCACCAAGTTCAGATAGAATTGAATATGAAATGGAAAAGTTTCTGTATTGGTTTGAAAATGAAGACAATTTGGATTTAGTATTGAAAGCCGCAATTGCTCATCTTTGGTTTGTTAGCATACATCCTTTTGATGATGGAAATGGACGTATAACAAGAGCAATTACAGATATGATGTTAGCTCGTTCTGATAAAAGCGTAAGACGATTTTATAGTATGTCCGCCCAAATAGGAGTTGAAAGAAAACAATATTACGAAAAGCTTGAAAAAGCTCAAAAAGGTACGACAGATATTACAGAATGGATTTTATGGTTTTTACAATGTTTAATAAATGCCATAAATTCAACAGAAGACGTTCTATCGAAAATATTGTTTAAAGCTGAATTTTGGAAAATACATTCCACCACAATATTTAATGAAAGGCAACAAAAGACACTGAATAAACTTCTTGACGGTTTTAATGGAAAATTAACCACATCAAAATGGGGAAAAATTAATAAATGTTCTCAAGATACTGCCCATCGAGATATTCAAGATTTAATAAATAAAGGAATTTTACAGAAAGGAACAAGTGGAGGAAGAAGTACAAATTATGAATTAAATGAATTGCCGGACGCCAATAGAGTAGATGGCCGGTGAGCTACAAGCCCACCGGAGCACCTCTCACACCACCACCTGGCATACAGGCCACGTACCAGGCGCTTCCGGGTATGTGCACTGCTTACCCATGCAGGGCACACACATTGGCTTCGCCGAGCTCGGCCCGGAACCGGGCCTCGGTTCAGCTAAAGCTGACCAAAATCCCTGCCCCCGGGTTCCCGGAGTCCCGGTTTTTTGGAAATGTGTTTGAATACTGAAAAAATGGCGTTATTAAATAATAACTTAGTACTTTATTAATTTTATAATACCGTAATTTTAATGGAGGTAATTTTAATAAGTGGTATATTTTTATCCGTTTTTATTGACATTCTGCTCATAACAAAAAAGCAAAAGAGTTTAACTGATAAGATTTTAGCAGCATGGCTGGCCATTATCGGAATTCATCTTTTGGGTTACTACTATAATCAGGCAGGATATTGGGAAACTTATCCGCATCTTATAGGTGTTACCGCTCCATTTCCCTTGCTTCACGGACCTATGCTTTTTTTATATACCCTCTATTCCTTGCGCAGTGACCGCAAAATACGAACGGTCGATTATTTGCATTTCGCACCTGTAGTGGTTTCATATGTTTACATGTCAAACTTCTTTTTCTTTTACACTGCCGAAGAAAAAAAGATGGTGGATGTTGGCGAAGTAAATGATTACCGCATTTTTTCCATCGTTTTGTTAGTTGCCATTCTTCTTTCAGGATTAAGCTATTCCATCCTTTCGTATCGGTTAACCTTAAGACACCAAAAGAAAATCGACAACTATTTCTCTTATCATGAAGGGATTAACATAAAATGGCTGCGAAACTGTATTTTGGCTATTGGCCTGGTGTTTCTGTCAGCTACAATAATCTATTTAGTGCGCGATGCTTTAGGGGTTCAATTTTCATTCAATGCTGAATATATTATTTATCTGGTCATCATCGGGTTTGTTTTTTACATCGGGTATTTTGGGATAAAGCATGAAAACATTTTTACGAATAATCCTCAACTGGCGAAGGCTATTGAAGGGGAAATAAAATCTGAAGAAAAATATAAAAACTCGGGTTTGAAAAACGAAATCGTAACAGAACTGTATACAAAACTGCTAAAAACAATGGCCGATGAAAAACCTTATCTCGACCCTAAGCTTAGTTTGACCGGATTGGCCCGTTTACTGGAAATTTCACCAAATCAGCTTTCCCAGATAATTAACCAGGAAGCGAAGGTAAATTTTCACGATTTTGTCAATAATTACCGGGTTGAAGAATTTATAGAAAAATCCAGGGCCAATAGAAATTTCAGCTTACTGGCCCTGGCGTTCGATGCGGGATTCAATTCCAAATCATCTTTTAATACGATATTCAAAAAACAAAAAGGAGTAACGCCTTCTCAATATTTATCAAATCAGGCAAATAAGTAGCAGGAAGTATTTTTTTTTCTTTTCGTCTCAAAGCAATCAAATATCTTAAATTGTTAATAATCTGACGAATATCAGTCCATACTTACAGGATTGAACTCCTACAAAGTCTATACCTATACGTTTGAGCGATTGACTATTGCTTTTGATTTTTCTTTGCTAAAAAAACGATTCATTAATAAAGTTTTAACTATGAATACAATTAAGCAAAAAAATCAAATCATTAAAAAGTACAAAAGTCCACTGCTTTTTTACTTCTTGTCCATTTCCATTCCATGGTCGTTATGGTTTTTAAGTGCATGGTTGAGTCATCAAACACCTTTTACCCGTACGCTTGAATGGGCAACAGGAATTTGCAGTTTTGCAGGATTACTCGCCCCGTTTATAATTGCATTATTTTTTATGTTACCTGATAAGGAACTCAGAAAAGATTTCCTGAATCGATTTTTCAATTTTAATAGCATAAAGCGCGAATACATACTCATCGCGTTTTTTCTGATGTTGCTTAGCATTTTAGCCGCTCAGGCAATTTCGCTGTTTTTTGGATACAGTGCGAACCAATTTGAGTTAAGAGGTACATTTACTTTTACATCTGCACTTTTCCCGGTTTGGTTTTTGCTGATTTCTGCGCCAATGATAGAGGAACTTGCCTGGCATTCCTACGGAACCGACAGTTTGGTTTCTCGTTTCAATTTATTTACTGCCTCCATGATATTTGCCGCTTACTGGGCATGCTGGCATTTTCCGCTATCGTTTATTAATGGTTATTACCATAGTAACCTGATTGAATCGGGACTGCTTTACTCGCTTAATTTTGTGGTGAGTATGATACCCTTTGTGCTTATTATGAACTGGCTGTATTACAAAAGCAACCGGAATATCCTGCTACCGGTGGTATTTCATATCGCCTCCGGATTGTTCAACGAGATTTTTGCTACTCACCCTATGAGCAAAGTGATACAAACAGGATTGCTTCTAATCATAGCTTTGTATTTGGTAATTACTGACAGAGAATTATTTTTTAAACGAATATAAAATTCAAAGCAATGAAACTCATTTTATCTACGATAATCATCCTGCACGGGGCAATTCATTTACATTAAATCCATATCATGAAAATAACAATTATACAATTCAGTCCTTCAGGAAATACCCTGAAAGTATCAAAAATGATTAAAAAGGAACTTGAACAACGTGACCAGCAAGTACAATTTATTGATATTACCAGTGAATGGTGTGTTTAACATGCTAAATCAAATTGCTTTCGTAACTTTATTATGATAAACAGCTTTTAACGGGCAATCCCGGCTGCCTTCGCCCTCAGTGCGAACTTAGCGAAGCGATATCACGAACGGAAAGTGAGTATACTTCGTTTAGCGCTGCATTAGCGCAAGCAATAAAAATGCCCCATTCACTAATAATTATATCTTTTGGTGAATAGGATTACTAAAAGTTATTATATTTACAATAAAAACAATGTATCCCAGATATCTAAGCGATAGAATAAGAAACCGAATTGATTCAGGAAAAGCGATTGTTGTAATTGGTCCCCGACAAGTTGGGAAAACAACTCTAATTGAATCCATCTTGAAAAATAAAGATTATCTACTTCTTGATGGCGATGACCCTAAAACACGTACATTATTGACTGAACCAAATACAGAGCAGATTAGAGCGATTTTAGGAAATTACAATTATGTCTTTATTGATGAAGCTCAGAGAATAGAAGGAATTGGTCTTACCATGAAAATCATTACTGATAGATTTAAAAATGTTCAATTATTTTCAAGTGGTTCATCCTCTTTTGACTTGTCAAATAAAATAAATGAACCTTTGACTGGTAGAAAATGGGAGTACCAGTTATTTCCAATTTCATGGGAAGAATATGAAACCCACCATGGTTATCTATATGCAGAACAAAATCTTGAAAACAGGTTACTTTATGGCTTTTATCCTGAAGTTTTAAATAATGTCGGAGATGAAGTAAGTATCTTAAAAAATTTAGTGAATAGCTATTTATATAAAGATATTCTTTCATATGCAGATATACGTAAACCGGAAGTTCTTGATAAATTGGTTCAGGCTCTGGCACTTCAGGTCGGTAGTGAAGCTAATTATTCAGAATTGGCACAGATTGTAAATATTGACAAAAATACAGTTGGAAAATACATTGATATCTTACAAAAAGGATACATAGTTTTTAAATTAAATAGCTTCAGCAGAAACGTCAGAAATGAAATAAAAACAAATAAAAAAATTTATTTCTACGATAATGGTATCAGGAACATGGTTATAGGAAATTTCAACCCACTTGAATTAAGGACTGATAAAGGGGCTCTCTGGGAGAATTTCCTAATTTCGGAAAGAATGAAACAAATTGAATATAAACAAAGTCTTTCCCGTACTTATTTCTGGAGGACAAAACAACAACAGAAAGTTGATTTTGTCGAAGAAAATGGAGGTGAGATATTTGGATTTGAGTTTAAATGGAATAAAAAGAAAAACCAGAAATTGCCTAAAACCTTTACAGACTCATATAATGCAAAAAGTAAAGTGATTGATAAAGATAATTTCAGAGAATTTGTAATTATTAACTAATGCCAGCGCCTAACACACTAAACCAAATTGCTTTTGTAACTTTATGATAGTAAAACAGCTCTAAACGGGCAAGCCCGGCAGCCTTCGCCCTCAGTGCGAACCTGGCGAAGCGATCTCACGAAAGTGAGTAAACTCCGTTTAGCGCCGCATTGTGACCAATAGTTAGTGAAAACCCATCTGAAATTAATAGAATTGCAATACTCTTAATTGAATAAAATGAACTACGAAAAAATTAAAGAAAGATTAGCACCTTGCGGATTGCATTGCGGAAAATGCTTTGCATATAAAGAAGGAGACATAGTCAGGAACAGCAGGGCATTAAAAAATGACCTGGGCGCATTTGAAGTTTATGCTCAAAGATTTGTTAAACTACTTGACAAACCTGTATTTGAAAAATATCCGGACTTTAAAGAAATGCTTGACTGTTTTTCAATTGCGGACTGTTCAGGTTGCAGGAATGAGACATGCAAACTTTTTAAAAATTGTAAAGTTCGTCTGTGCTCTGAAAATAAAGAAGTAGATTTTTGTTTCCAATGTGCTGATTTTCCTTGTAACAATACAGGTTTTGACGAGCATTTAAACGAAAGGTTTTTGAAAATTAATCTTCGAATGAGGGAAACCGGAGTGGAAAGCTATTATAAAGAAATTAAAGATAAACCAAGATATTAAAAAGCACAGGGCATAACACCAAACCAAACCTGAATTCGTTTTTTGATTTAGGCTGTGAAGACGGAGTCTTAGGAAAAACACTGTTAACTAACAGACCTGAATCGAAAGGTGTTTTTATGGATTTTTCTGAACCTATGATAAAAGCGGCAAAAATTAATTGTCAGGAATATAGTAACCAAACTACTTATGTGGTTCAGGATATAGGAGATATCAACTGGTTAAATAATATTTCAAACGAGTTACCCGTTGATGTTGTTGTTTCTGAATTTAAAATTAAAGTGGAAGAGCAATTCAAGAAGATTCAGGAAAAAGGATATGAGAACCTGATTATTGATGTAAGAAATAATGGAGGAGGTAATGACGAAAACGGAAGAACAGTTATCGATTTTATAACTGACAAACCTTATTCTGAAGCTTTGGCGTCCACATTCATGATGAAAAGAAGCAAACGATATGAAAAATATCAGAAATGTAAAGCCCCATGGATATTTCGCTGGATGGTAAACCTTAGAACTATTTCATGGTTTAATAAGAAAAATAAAAAGTTATTTAAAGGTTTGCTCAACACTCCTCGTGGAGAGAATTTAGTAGCTCACTTACCTTTAAATGAACCAACAGATAATCCGTACCGGTTTAAAGGTAATGTTTATGCATTATCAAATCAGTACTCATATTCTGCTACTACGGTATTTCCTGGAGCAGTTAAAGATTATCAGATTGGTACTATTGTTGGCACAGAAACGGGTGATTGCCCGGCTGGATTTGGACAAAACTTATATTTTGAACTTCAAAACTCAAGATTGCGATGCCATTCTTCTACTACATTTATGATCAGACCTAATGGTAATACGGACATGACTCGTGGAGTAATACCTGATTATCATGTTGAACAAACAATTGAGGATGCTGAAAAAAAGAAGATACGATATTAAATTTTACACTTGATCTGATAGAAGAAACAAAGCATAACAAACAAACCAAATTGCTTTCGTAACTTTATGATAATAACAACGTTATGCGGGCATCGAGCCAAAGCGGTGCTGGAATCCCGGATTACTCGGGCTAAACGTAATTGGCTTCGCCGAGCTACGCTTCGCTCCGGATTGATCCCGCTCTTGCGTGCTTGACAGTCTGTCCGGGAAAACCAGCGTGCTGCACATTTGATTACACATATATTAAGATAATTGTTGAATTTGTTGTGCATTCCGTATCTAAGTATTCTCAATAATTTATCATCATTATTATAAGGGGTTTTCCTGTTTATTTTCCTCATTTTCTGTGATTGTCTACATGATTGCTTCATGGTTATTTTGCTGTCAATTTAAACATTAATTGATGGTAAAATGAAAAAAATACTTATACTATTGCTTGGAATCTTTATCTCTTTTCAGGCAAATTCTCAGGAAAAAACAGATGCCATGCTGTTTGGCGATGTTAAATCGGGAAAAACCGGGGAGCATATCCCCTATGTTACTATTGTGGTTAAAGGCACCCAACTGGGGACTATAGCTGATGGTACAGGACATTACAAATTAGCCCATTTACCTGAAGGTAAATGCGTTATTGTGGCCAGTTCTGTAGGCTATATAACACAGGAAAAGGAAGTATTTATGGAAAGAAACAAGGCAACGGAATTATTTTTCGAGATGGAAGAAGACGTCCTCAACCTGGAACAGGTAGTTGTTACCGGAACACGTACAAAGCATTATATAAAAGAGGTTCCCATAAGGACAGAAGTCATAACAGCAAAAGAGATCGAAACAAAAAACGCCTGCAACCTTTACCAGGTACTGGAAGGAACCCCGGGGATAAGAGTGGAACAGCAATGCCAGTTCTGCAATTTTTCAATGATAAGAATGCAAGGCCTTGGCGCCGAGCATACCCAGGTATTGATAAACGGGCAACCTATGTATTCAGGCCTGGCAGGAGTATACGGATTACAGCAAATCGGAACAATAAATATCGACAGGATCGAAGTGGTAAAAGGAGCTGGCTCGGCCCTGTATGGCAGCAGCGCTGTGGCGGGGGCCATAAATATAATAACAAAAGAACCTTCTTTTGTGCCGTCAACACATATAGATCTACAGTTTGGCAATTATAATACAAACAAATATGATATTTTCTCATCAATCAGGAACGAAAAAGGAAACATAGGGCTGAATATTTATGCCCAAAAACTGACAGGCGATGCCATTGACGAAACGTCAGAGGGTACAAGCCGGAATGAAGTAAATAAAAAAGACGGTATTTCCGACAGGGTGGAATCTAACCTGAACAACGCCGGATTTGATTTATTTATCAATGATGCTTTCTTTAAAAATGACAAGCTGATATTAAGGGGCAAGTACCTGAATGAAAAACGGCAGGGAGGAACCATGGATGACGATTACTATAAAAATCCTCTTACCGACGGGACAGAATGTATAACAACCGACAGGTACGAATCCGAACTTTCATATCAGAAACCGTTTAACAACCAATCGGAAATCAATTTTACTGTTGCATACGTTAACCATAACAGGGATGCAACCAACGATTCATACCTTGGCGATTATATGGCAACACACAACGACAGCGTACCCGACTTACGCGGTATGAGACCATACCTGGCAACCGAAAATTCTATAACATCAACCTTAACCTATGGGACCTCATTGAAGAACCATCATTTACTTGTCGGAGCACAAGTATTTTATGATAAGCTTGAAGAATCGGGTATGTACGTGGTAGTCGATGAAGATAGCGGGTACCTTGGCTATTCCTACAGGTCGACCAGCAATAAATCGGCGAAAGAATTTGGCGTCTTCGTACAGGATGAATGGTCCGTATCTGATAAATTTTCGGTTGTGCCCGGCGTTCGTTACGATGTACATCATTCGGAAGAAGAATATAAAGCCGACCGCCAGGTTTTTGAAACTACATTATTCCCAAAAACAGAATTTAATGAAACAAGTATAAACCCGAGGATCGCTTTAAAATATAAAATTTCTGAAAAATTTACTCTTAGGGCTAATGCCGGAACAGGCTTCCGTGCGCCTTACGGTTTCTCGGAAGACCTGCACCTGTGCAGCGGATCTCCCCGCGTATGGAAATCGTCTGATCTGAACCCTGAGACCTCTGCCAGCTATAATCTCTCTGTCGATTATTATGGAAAAAGCCTGAGGGTAAGCGCTAATGTATTCCGTACCGATTTAAAAGATAAAATAGGGTTTATTGATGCAGAAACTGATGTTGCCGCTTTAGGTTATGACTATCAATGGGAAAATATAGACGATGCTTTTGTTCAGGGAATAGAACTTTCTGTTATGGCAAATCCGGTGAAAGATCTTGATTTAGGTGTTGATTTTACCTGTAACCAGGGGGAATATAAAAATATTAGGGAAGACTGGGCAGGTACTTCTTATGAAAATGACAGCAAATATATTTCAAGATTCCCGGCAACAACCGGTAATATAAAATTCGAATATACCCCTAATACATGGAGTTTTGCCGTTACAGGAAATTTCCAGGGAAACATGTATATCGATTATTACAGCGAAGACGAGTCCTTATCGAAAATTAAAAAGACCGACCCGTTTATGCTTTTTAATGCTAAAGCATCCAAAACACTGGGTTCCTTTAAACTATATGCCGGAATAAATAATATTTTCAATTATTTGCAGGATGAAAAATACCTGGACGATGCAGCTTTCATGTATGCGCCTGTTTACGGTACCATGTTTTACGGGGGCATTTCAATTGATATAAATCATTAATAACACAGGCCGTACGAGTATACAACTTTTGAAATAAAAAAATAATAATCCTGCCGGAGGACTGCCTAAGAGCCGCCATGCATAAATTATATATCTTAACTGACAAAGTTTAAGTTAACTTTTTATACTACAGATAATCTTATAATAAAAATATATAATCTGTTTTAGTATTTTAATTATTAATATTACGTCATGAATTTTAATAAAACATTAACAAAAATAATAAGCTGTTGTTGCGGTACCGGAACCGTTCCGGGGTCCGCCTGCTTATGTATGTAGTATATTCTCATAATATTAAGATTTGGCTCCCGGAACTCCCGGGAGCTTTTTTTTTATAATCACCCTTTAAACATATGAAGCAAATATTAGAAACCATAGGGAATACGCCTATGATCAAACTGGAAAAAATTGTCAGGAATAAGAATGTAAACATATATGCAAAACTGGAAGGGCAAAATCCCGGTGGATCCATCAAGGACAGGGCTGCTCTGTATATGATTGAACAGGCTGAGAGGAGAGGTGATCTGAAAAAAGGTAAGATCATACTAGAGGCAACAAGCGGGAATATGGGAATAGCACTTGCTATGATCGGCGCTCAAAAGGGATATGAAGTAAACATAATAATGTCAGAAGGGATGAGTGACGAACGCAAAACCATGATCAGGTCACTGGGAGCTAAGCTGATACTTACCGGGGCAGATAAGGGTACAGAAGGAGCCATAGAAACAGCAAAAGAAATGTTTACAAATTATCCTTCCCGCTATTGGTTCTGCAACCAGTTCAATAATCAGGATAATGCTGATGCGCACTATCATGGTATTGCATCCGAAATATTAAAGGATGTTCCTAAAATAGATTATTTAATAGCCGGCATCGGAACTTCAGGAACAATAATGGGTATCTCCGCGAGATTCAGAAAGGATTCACCAGATACAAAAATCATCGGAGTAATTCCACCTGCCGGCTATAAGATACAAGGATTACAAAATCCCTGTGAAGACTTCAGAGGAGAGATCTATCATGACAACCTGTTAGATGAACGCTTCCGGGTTTCCGTGCAGGAAGCCTTCGGGATGACAAAAAAAACAGCTGTTACTGAAGGCCTTTTTACAGGCATGAGCTCAGGAGCAGCTCTTTATGCAGCATGTAAAAAAGCTGATTCTTTGATATCCGGTAATATTGTTGTAATAATACCGGACAGAGGAGAAAAATATTTAAGCACAGGATTGTTTGCATAATTACTATCCTGATTGTAAATATCATATCCTGATCCTTTTATTAAAAAAAATACAGAACTTACACCATCTAACTGAATTATACGCTTATGTATAACTGACATATTATTTATTTTTCTTAAATTGGAATGCTTGTGTTGATACAAACCTGCTTAATAAGCATCTGTTTATAGTAACGGTCGGGGCCATAATAATACAGTTTACGTAAAATACAGACAGTCCTCCGTAGTCTGGTAAATGCAGGGGTTAGTATTAAATCTCTGATAAATGAATAAGAAAAAACTTACACAGGGCAAACTCAATCGACTGATAATATACCTGACGGGGATATTATCGGCAATAGGCGGAATCCTGGTTATTACAGGCTGGATTAAAGATATTCCGCAACTTAAAACATTCTGGCTCGGAGGCTTTCCCATGAAAGCAAACCTGGGTGCTGCATTTTTCTTTCACGGCATCACCCTTATAATGCTCTACCTTAACAGGAAGATCACTATTTATCTTGCACGTGTTTTCTCCATAGTTGTGATTCTGACAGGCTTAATTACGCTTGCCCAGTACATTTTCAACTGGTACCCATCTTTCGATCTGGTATTATTAAAAGGATCCTATGATGTTCCTGTAAGAATGGCCTTTAATGCTGCGCTAAGCTGTGTTGTTGCAGGAATAATTTACCTTATGATATCTTACAGGCGAACACGATCTCTTGTCGCCGTCGAATTTATTATTGCAATACTGTTTTCAATTAATATTGTCGGGCTGACCGGTTTCATTCTTGGCCTGGAAATGTATGCCGAAGGTACCGGCTATCAGGAAATGGCCATAAGCGCGAATATCCTTTTCATATTAATTTCCGTGAGCCTGTTACTCAATATATTAGACAAGAAACGGGTTGGGATAAAGCCTGAACAAAAATTAATGTGGGGGATGGTACTTGTCGCAACAGCATTTATTTTTATCTCTGTGCTGACGGTATCGGTGATCAGAAAACTAAAAAGGTCATCCGATATGGTACAATATACTCTTGAGGTAAAAAATGAGCTCAATACTCTTTTAACCAATATTATCGATGTTGAAACTGCAGTAAGGGGTTATTTGATAAGCAATAATGAAGCCTATCTTATCCCTATGGATAGTGCATACAATAAAATTGATAAATCGGCAAACAGGCTTAAAACCCTGACAATGGCAGAATCCGGGTATAATCAGAAACATTCCCTTGAAGTTATTTTAGAGAATGTCGAATTGAGAACAGCTCATGCCGACTCCATCAGAACTGCTTATAAGGACAATAAAGAAACAGCCCTGCAACTCTTTGGCAGCGGCAGGGGAAATATTATATCCGACAGCCTGAGGATACAGATCGGAAGGGCAAACAAACAGGCAGATATACTATTAAAGTCGAACATGGAAAATCAGACCGGTCAGGTATTGAAAAGCCGGTCGCTCATTTTTGCAGGGGTTGTCGGACAATTATTTCTTCTCTATATACTCTATTTTATTGTTAAGAACAATTTCCAAAAACGGAACAGGCTCGAAAACGATCTAAAAAATCTGAATGAAGAACTTGAAAACAGGGTGGAGGAAAGAACCCTGTCGTTAAAACAAAGCGAGGAAAGGTTCCGCGGAACACTTGAAGGCCTTATGGAAGGCTGCCAGATAATCGGCTTCGATTATACATATATATTTCTCAACAGGGAAGCAATCATACAGTCCCGTAATGATGAGGAAAAACTGCTCGGACATAAAATGACTGACGTTTACCCGGGTATAGAGGGTACGGATATGTTTCAAAATCTGAAAAAATGTATGGATGAAAGGACCCACATCAGCATGGAAAATTCTTTTGAATATCCTGATGGCAGCCGGTCATGGTTCGAACTTAAAATAGAGCCTGTAAATGAGGGTGCGTTTATCCTTTCACGCGATATCAGCAAATCAAAGGAAATGCAGGAATCGCTTGTTCAAAGTGAAAAAAAATATAAATACCTCTTTGAACATAATCCACAGCCAATGTGGATATATGATCTAAGCTCGCTTGCTTTTCTTGAGATCAATACTGCAGCTATTAATAAATACGGATATTCAAAGGAAGAATTCCTGGGCATGACCATTAAGGAAATACGTCCTCCCGAAGATGAGGTATCCCTGATGAAAAACCTTGCAAAGCCGGAAAAAGAAATTGAAATTTCGGGGCCATGGCGTCATAAGCTGAAAAACGGCAGAATAATATTTGTACAGATAATCTCTCACCAAATCGATTTCGAAGGAAGGAAGGGCAGGCTTGTACTGGCCAACGATATTACCAAAGAAAAAAAGGCAAAAGATGCCCTGAACAAACTGAACAGGTCGCTGGAAGAGCGAATAAAACTCAGGACAAGAGAACTCGAAAAGGCGAACAAAATAAAAAGCGAATTTCTGGCTAATATGAGTCACGAAATAAGAACTCCCCTGAATGCTGTACTGGGATACTCGGAATTACTCGAGAACCTTCTTACCGAACCTGTTCAAAAAGAATACCTGGAATCGATAAGGTCCAGCGGCAAGAATCTTCTCGGCCTGATTAACGACATACTTGATCTGTCGAAGGTTGAGGCAGGAAAACTTGAACTTGAATATTCTTTTGTTAATCTAAAGGATTTTTTGTCTGAATTCAGGAATGTTTTCTCTCTCAGAATAACACAAAAAGGCCTTAATTTCCACCTTGAGATCTCTTCAGACACTCCTGCTTATATATATACGGACGAAAACAGGCTCCGCCAGATCATTCTGAACCTGCTGGGAAATGCAATTAAATTCACGGAGAAGGGATATATTATGCTGAATGTTTCTGTTCCTGGTCAAAAGATCACGGAATACAAAAAGGACAAACGTGTGGAATATGTGGATCTGCTGATCGAAATAAAAGACACGGGGCCCGGTATATCCGAAGAAATGCATAAATCAATATTCGAAGCTTTTGTACAGGACAAGGAAGGGAAAAGAGGTCATGGCGGAACAGGACTGGGCCTTGCGATAACAAAAAGACTGGTTGAACTAATGAACGGTAAAATAGAGGTCAGATCGAAACTCGGTGAGGGTTCGTCCTTTATTATCTCTCTTCCTGATATTGAGTTCAGGCATTCAATGGAAGATGACAGGCATAATATCGTCAATCCCGGTTCGATCAGCTTTGAAAAAACGAATATACTTATCGTCGATGATGTTGAACACAACAGGAAATATATCAGTAATGCCCTCAGAGATACTAAAATAACAGTCTTTGAAGCGCCGGGAGGCTGGGAAGCTCTGGAAATCCTTAAAAAAAATAATATAAGCCTGGTAATATGCGATATCCGTATGCCGGTGATGGATGGTTTTGAACTGCTGGACAAAATAAAGAAAAAGACAGGATCAAGCCATATCCCGGTAGTAGCCTATTCGGCATCTGTAATGAAGGATCAAAAAGAAAGGATATATAACAGCAGTTTTGCAGAGCTGCTTATAAAGCCGGTACAGGTAGCGGAGCTGTATTCTGTACTTATGAAACACCTGCCGCATAAAACAGGAACAAAAAAGGAAAAAGAAACAAAACCCGGAGATGACTTTAATTTTTCGGTAATTAAAGACCCGGATCAACTGGTCAGCTCTCTGAAAAACCATATAACGGATAAATGGACAGGTCTGCAAAAGAGGCAGCCTATATCAGATGTGCAGGAACTTGCCACCATGCTCATAGATCTTGGAGAAAGTCATAATGCGACCCTAATAAGCCACTACGGGGAAAAACTCATAAAAACAACTGAAACATTTAATATTGGGGAAATGCTGCAGCTTCTGAATAAACTTCCCGGAATTGTTGATGAACATATCAGAAATCTGGTTAAGCTGTAACTTTTTATAACTTTATCCGTCATAAAGTCGAACTATTTATATGACACCGCAGGAGTATAACAGAGCAGTTGAAGAATATTCCGACCGCATTTACAGGTTTATCCTGAAAAGCATGGGCGAGCAGGAAAGAGCCAGGGACGTGGTACAGGACTGCTATGAAAAACTCTGGATTAATGTCGAAGGAATAGACTATGAAAAAGCTAAATCGTGGCTGTTCACTACTGCACATAACGTTATGATCGACATTATCAGAAAGGAAAGAAGAATAGTCAATGAAGGAGTCCCTGATGAAAACATCCACGAAGACGGTTACACTGATCTGAATGAATTATTACATAAATGCCTGGCGAAACTAAACGAAAACTGGCGTTCTGTAATACTCCTGAGAGATTACGAAGGATATAGTTACAAAGAGATCGGTGAGATAACGGGACAATCGGAAGCACAGGTAAAAATAAATATATACAGGGCCAGGATGGCCCTGCGAAAGATGATAGGCAAGTTGGAAGTTATGATATAAAAATGACAATTAACAGACAAAATTATCAGATTTGGATCACCGACTATTACGACGGACAGCTGGATGAATTTCAGAAAGAGGTCTTAATGGATTTCCTTTCGGCTAATCCTGATATAAGGTCTGAATTTGATGACTACCCCGGCCTGATGCTTAGTCCTGATAATAACCAAAGGGTATTTGACTTTGATCTGCTTCATACCCCCGACCAGCTAACAAATGAACAGGTTGAGCATTATGCAATAGCCTTTCTTGAAGGAGATCTGAAAGAAAAGCAGACAGAGGATATCCTTGAACTCGAAAAAAATGACCCCCGCTTTCGTGAAAATATCAGCATTTATAAAAAACTCAGACTGGTGCCTGACGGATCTGAATTCCCTGTAAAGAAAGATCTGAAAAGTATCCCGGATAAAAGAAAAACCGTTAAACTGCTTGTTAATACAATATCAGTTGCAGCTTCAATAGCTATTCTTGCCGGACTCTTTCTTATTTTCAACAAAACAGACAATTATACAGGGGAGCTTGTGTTTGCCGATAATGAACCTCTGCAGTTACAGCCTGATATGAACGAAACCGTAAATACAGATATACCTGTTATTAATGAATCACATATAAGATATATTCCACCGGTAAAGCATACTGCTTCTGTCGAAACTGTAAAAACAACTGAGCTTAAAGAAGAAAAAATAACCGGAATTGTGCGCATTCCTGTTCAGGTTGAACGACTAAGCCCAATATCAGGACTGAAGTTAGATAACCGGCAAACCCATTTCCTCCTGGCCGATATGGAACCGTATAATATAGCTGAGCCCATGGAAGATGAGCTGTCCGTGAGAGAATTTCTTGCATATAATTTCAGGAAGAAAGTCCTTTCTGATGAAAATCCGGATATCGATAGACTTAAAACATGGGAGTTGGCTGATGCCGGCGTAAAGGGAGTTAATCTGCTTCTCGGATGGAATATGAAACTTGAAACGGAACAGTCATCAGACGGGCGGCTCAGTAATATCAGCTTTACCAGTGAATTGCTTAAGTTTAACCACAAGTCTGATAAGAATGTCCCCGGCCTGTAACTTTTCATATCATATTCACGTCTGAGCAGAAAAAATTATTAATCGGATAATGAATAATATCATGAAAAGAACAGCATTTTTACTAATAATAGCCTTTGCCTTTATCAATACAATATGGTCTTCAGGGCAGGATACGACCGAAATAAAGCTTAAAAAAAACGAGGTTATTAAAATTACGGAAGACGAATCCGGAACCAATTTCACGTTGGGAGGTAATACATTTGAAATTACTGCAGCAGATGAAAATATGAAGGTACGTATAGGTAATAGAGGACTGGAAATACTTGAAACACCTGACGGACCAAAGATCGACTGGAAAAAATATGATAAGACCTACTACCAGGATGAAGATGAAAATAATGCCGACAGAAGAAGAAGGAACAGAAAAAGATATACTCCACACTGGTCAGGATTCGAAATAGGAATGAATAATTATCTGACCTCAGATTATTCTTTCAGCCTGCCTTCTGAGATGGCATTTATGGACCTTAATACAGGAAAATCATTTAATGTTAATATCAACTTCGCACAGCTTGGCATAGGATTATCAAGACATTTCGGCATTGTAACCGGACTGGGATTCGAATTCAACGACTATCAATTTGAGGGGAATAATAACATAACAAAAGATGATGAAGGTGTTATTGTTGCCTATTACCCGGATGACGGAATTGAATTTGAAAAGACAAAATTATCTACAGTATATCTAACAATGCCTGTAATGCTTGAAGCACAGATACCTGTTAAATACAGGCGTACATTAAATATTGCAGCAGGTGCCGTAGGTGGCGTTAAGCTGGGTTCACACAATAAAATGGTCTATTATGACGGCGGAAAACAAAAGATTAAGGAATCTGATGATTTCAGCCTCTCTGTCCTTCGCTACGGACCAACAGTAAGGCTGGGATATGAATCATTCCAGATTTATGCCACATATTACATGAATGGCCTGTTTATTAAAGATAAAGGGCCTGAATTATATCCCGTACAATTAGGCGTCGCATTTTCAATCTCCGATTGAAAAGAGCGTAAGTTTGTGAGTCATGTATACTGAACATTTACTGAATACATGACTCACAACTTTATTACAAACCGTCCTTAGCGACTTTCACCGAAATCCAAATCCATAATACCTCTACGGCAAACGACCAAAGACTAACGACTAAGGGCTTGAAGGAACCAACAAGGGAATAGTCTAATACTTAAATTACTATCTTTGCTATTATTTATTATATTAAGAATAATGGCAAAGTACAGCCGTCTGTCCGACAGTGAAATAAGACGATATAACAGGCATATTATGATACCCGGCGTAGGCGCCGAAGGACAGCTTAATTTAAAAAATGCTTCGGTTCTTGTTGTTGGTGCCGGAGGTTTGGGTTGTCCTGTATTGCAATACCTTACCGCTGCAGGAGTAGGCAGGATAGGCCTTATGGATTTCGATATGGTAAGTGAAGACAATCTGCCAAGACAGATATTATACGGAGCATCGGATATAGGAAAACTGAAATCAATTATTACACGAAAGAGACTCAGCAAATTAAATAATAATGTTGAACTGCAAATACTGAATATAAAATTCAACCGTCAAAACGGACCGGGACTGGCCGATGAATATGATATTATCGTAGATGCCACTGATAATTACGAAAGCCGTTATATAATAAACGACGCGTGCGTTACCGCAGGAAGACCTATGGTGCATGGTGCAATTTATCTGTTTGAAGGCCAGGTAGCTGTTTTCAACTATAACAACGGGCCAACATACCGTTGCTATAATCCGGAGGATAAAAAGCTATATAATAATCCCGTACCCAAAAATTCAGGGCTGATAAACATATTGCCCGGCATTACCGGTACATATATGGCTAACGAAGTGATTAAAATATTGCTTCAATTAGGAGAAGTATTATCCGGACTGGTATTAACTTTCAATATATTAACGAATAAGCAATACTTATTTAAAGTTATACCCGATCCCTCTAATATGAAATAATAATTTAAAACCACTTGTTATGAGATTACTGCTGATAAGCAATTCAACCAATGCCGGTGAAGAATACCTTGGTTATCCCAGGCATGAAATAAAAAATTTTCTGGGGGACAACCCTGTCAAAGCTTTATTTATTCCGTATGCTGCCGTAACCTTCTCATTCAGCGACTACGAAAAGAAAGTTCGCCAAAGGTTCATAGAGGCAGGCCATGACATTGTATCCATTCATAATTATCCTGACCCTGTCAAAGCAGTGGAAGAAGCAGATGCCATAGTGGTTGGCGGAGGTAATACATGGCAGCTGTTGAAACTGACAATTGAAAACAACCTTATTGAACCTGTAGTTAAAAAAGTTGTTGGAGGAACACCTTATATAGGGTGGAGCGCCGGGTCAAATATGGCCTGCCCCACAATCATGACCACCAATGATATGCCGGTAACAGAGCCTTCTTCATTCAGGGCTTTCGGCCTTATACCCTTTCAGATAAACCCTCATTATCTTGATGCCAATCCCGACGGACATGCAGGCGAGACCAGACAACAGAGAATAGAAGAATTTATTGAAGTGAACCCGGGAATTTATGTTGCAGGTCTGAGAGAAGGAACAATGCTTCGTCTGGAAGGGGATAGCCTGAGACTTATCGGGCCAAAGCAATTACGGCTGTTCAGAAAAGGAGAAGAACCATTGGAATTATCAGGCGAAGACGACCTGGACTTTCTCCTCCGTCAGCCTTCAGCATAAACAACATGAAAATTATCCTGAAAATAGTTAAATATATTGCAGTAATAATTATTGCTGTATTATTACTTCTTTATCTGATCTCCGTAATTTTCGAAAAAAATATATCAGCTATCTTTGTCAGGGAATTAAACAAAAATCTATCAACCAGTCTGAGTACCGGCGAAATGAATTTTTCGCTTATAAAGAAATTTCCCCAGGCCTCAATCGAAATAAACAATATTCTTGTTAAAACACCGGAACAGGAAAACAACAAACCTGAGACTTCATTATCTGATACCATGCTGTATGCCGGAAAACTGATTCTGTCTCTGAAACTGACCGAACTGATACATAAAAACTATATTATTGACGGCCTTGATATTAACAATGGAATAATAAATATCCGGAAGTATTCATCAGGACTGATGAACACAGCTATCCTGAAAAAAAATACGGAAAACGATGACTCATCATTTGTTAAACTGAATATCAACAGTATAAATATTAGCAATTCAAGCTTTACTTATAATGATTATAAGTCTTCCTTACATCTGTCCGGTACCATTTCCAATTCAAACAATAACCTGAGAATAGAAGGAAAAGCTACAGATATACACACAAACACAGATGCCATAATAGACCATTTCGTCACCGGTACGGGTTATGAAATTACTGATCCTTTTCCTGTTGAACTAAAGACCGGTATTTATGTTTCAGCAGATAGTATACTATTCACAAAAGCCGGGGTAAATACGGGGGAACTGAAGCTCGAAGGTGAAGCTTTGATCAACAGGTCATCACAAAATTTATCGATCCGCCTCGAAACGAAAAAAATTTCTCCATTACAGGTTTCAGGTTTCATTCCGGAGAATGCTCTTTTGTTTATAAGAAATCACAGAATTGACGGAAGGTATTTATCTTCAGTTACTATAAAAGGGTCATATACAAAAGGAGCTCCCCTGTTTATGAATGCAAATATTGAAACCATTGATGCCGGTATAACCATACCGCAAAAAAACATCAGGATTAATTCGCTAAACTCAAATATTGATCTGCTTCTGGATCTCAGAAAGAGCAAACAAACGTTCAATCTCAGTACAGGAACACTGGCCTGCTCGGTTGACGGCACCTCAATTTCGGGATCTGTTAATATTAAAAAACTTGACCGGCCGGAAATTGATATAATAATTACAGGAAATATCCCTTCGGAACAAATCACCTCATTAATTTCCGTTGAAGGTGTGCGGTCAACAAACGGGACTGTAAGACTTAATGCAAGACTAAATGGAATATTACCAACACCTGAGAATATACAGGGAGAAGACTTATTAAAAATGCACCGCTCAATAAACCTGGGTCTTAATTCCGTCAGTCTTACACTACCTTCTCTGAAAGGTGAAATAAGCAATATATATGGTAATGTTATGATTGCCGACAACTTATGGATCGACGATCTGAGTCTTAAGTATGCTGACCAGAACATAGCATTAAACGGAATGATCAAAGGATTTCAGGACTGGTTATTAAAAAAACCGGCAGTGATTGATATCTCGGCCGGATTATGGTCAGATAAACTGGATATCGGCCTTTTAAGGAAAAGCATTTCAGATGCTGAACACTCGAATAACAAACCCGGTAACTCCCTGAGTCTTGGTATTACCTTAAGTGCCGACAGTCTTATTATCGGCAACCTGAACGCATCCCTGTTTGAAGGAAATATTACATATATGCCCGGACTGACGGACATACCATCCTTCAGTATGAATACACTTGAAGGATCAGTGTCAGGTAATGCTGCCATTGCAGACCTGAAAGAAGAAGGTTATGCTCTCCGGGGATGGTTTGACATAGAAAATATCAATATTAAAGAAGCTTTTTCCATATTCAACAACTTCAATCAGGAATATATTAAAGCCGGGAACCTGGAGGGGAAAATATCAGGAAATGTAAGTCTTACGGCAACTGCCGACAAAAAATTCAGAATAAACGGAAAAAATCTCATCCTTAACGGCGATTATTATATTGTCGATGGCCGGCTTATGAATTTTGAGCCTGCATACAGGTTATCAAGTTTTGTTGAACTGGATGAGCTTAAAGAAATACAGTTTTCCCGCCTTGAAAACAGCCTGATAATTAACAATGAAATGATCACTATCCCCAATATGGATATCAAATCATCGGCTTTTAATATATCTCTTGCCGGTAATCATTCATTTAAAGGAGATTATGAATATCGTCTGAAAGTATTGCTTTCAGAGGTTTTAAGCAGGAAGAAAAACGAAAAAGTAAGTGAATTCGGTGTGGTTGAAGATGACGGACTGGGAAGAACATCTCTTTATCTGAAAATTTCAGGAGACAAAAGCGGTTCAAAAGTATCTCATGATACAGATGCACTGAGAGCCGGCCTGAAAAAGGATATTGAAGAGGAAAAACAAGTTATAAAAAGCATACTTAACGAAGAGTACGGCTGGTATGGTAACGACACGGTTTTACCTTCGAAAGAGGGGGAAAGCCGCAGGTTCAGGATTGTCTGGGAAGAAGCCGATTCGCTGAAAACCGAAGCGGGAAAATCAAATGAAAAAAAATTACCTTTAATCCGGCTTTTAAGGAATAAAATCCTGAAGGAAGAAAAATCAGAAAAAAAATAATCTTACCGACTTGGATATATACAGGAGAAAAACCATCTGGAAACTATTGCTTCTGGCATTTGCAGTAATGATCGGACTGGGCTCCCTGCTATATACACAGAAACTGGTTGGTGATCTGAAAAATGAAGAAAGGAAAAAGGCCGAGTTGCTCGCAAGAACATGGCGGAGGCTGATAAACAGTACTGAGGACGAAGAATATATTGGTTTTCTTTTTTCCATAATTGAGAACAATACTACCATTCCTGTCATTCTTGCCGATGAAAATGACATGATTATCGGGTATCATAATTTTGATAGTGTTAAGCTCAGAGATCCCGGCTATCTGGAAGAGCAGCTTTCAAGGCTGAAGGAAAAAACCGATCCTGTTGTTATTGACTACGGAGGAGGTTCGGAAAACTATATATATTATAAAGACAGTATCATTCTTACACGGTTAATATATTACCCGTACATACAGTTAGCTGTCATAATAATGTTTATACTGATCTCATATTTTGCATTCAGTATGTCAAGGAAAGCCGAACAGAACAGGGTTTGGGTAGGAATGTCAAAGGAGACAGCCCACCAGCTTGGTACCCCTACATCTTCGCTGTCGGCGCTTTCAGAACTGATAAGTACGAAATACCCGGGAAGCAATATATCAGAAGAATTGAACAGAGATGTTGAACGCCTTGAAAAAATAACAGAAAGATTTTCTAAGATAGGGTCTGTCCCCGAACTCAGGGATGAAAAAATAATATCCATAATAAAAAACAGCATTGAATATCTGAAACTCAGGTCAAGCTCAAGGACTGTCTTTAATATTAAATATGATATTCCGGAAAATATCATGGTGCCGCTTAACAGCTCATTGTTTGAGTGGGTGATTGAAAATGTATGTAAGAACGCCATTGATGCGATGAATGGTGAAGGGACCATAGAGATAGGCATATCCGGCAATAATGATCTGTTATTCATTGATATAAGCGACACAGGCAAAGGAATACCCAAGTCGGCCCATAAAAATATATTTAAACCGGGTTATACAACAAAGCAAAGGGGATGGGGATTGGGCCTTTCCCTGTCACAGAGAATTATAGAACTTTACCATAACGGAAGAATATTTGTTAAACATTCGGAACCACTTAAAGGAACTGTAATACGGATTGTTCTGAGGAACAATATTTGACTATCTTAATCAGATATGATGACGAGCCTGAAAAGAAAAGACATAGAGATAATGGCGCCGGCCGGTTCATATGAATCCCTGGTAGCTGCCGTACAGGGTAAAGCCGATTCCGTATATTTCGGCGTGGAACAATTGAATATGAGAGCCCGCTCATCCCACAACTTCACTCAGAAGGACCTGCCTGAAATTGCCTCCTTTTGCAGGGATAATGGCATAAATTCATACCTTACCCTGAACGTGGTAATTTATGATAATGAGACGGAACAACTGAAAAATATTATAGATAAAGCAGCTGAGAGCGGAATATCAGCTATTATAGCATCCGACCTTGCAGCAATAATGTATGCCAGAGAGGCGGGCATGGAAGTACACCTGTCAACGCAGGTCAATATAAGCAACATCCGGGCCCTTGACTTCTATTCCCGGTGGGCCGATACTGTAGTGCTGGCAAGAGAGCTGAATCTCAGCCAGGTAAAAAATATTTATGACAATATTATTGCTAATGATATCAGGGGGCCTTCAGGGAGGCAGATCAGAATAGAAATGTTCGCTCACGGTGCCCTGTGTATGGCTATCTCAGGAAAGTGTTACCTGAGCCTGCATGAAAATAATAAATCGGCAAACAGAGGTGGTTGCTATCAGACCTGCCGGAAAGGATACACTGTGACAGACAAAGAGACGGGCTATGAACTTGATATTGATAATGAGTATATTATGTCGCCAAAGGATCTTTGCACAATAGGCTTTGTTAACAAACTGATTGATGCCGGCGTGCGGGTACTGAAAATTGAAGGCAGGGCCCGTTCTCCCGAATATGTCAAAACTGTTACCGGAGCCTATAACCGGGCCGTTGAATCGGTACTGGACGGTTCTTACGGCCAACAGCTTATAGATGAACTGAAAGAAAAACTGGCTACTGCATTCAACAGAGGTTTCTGGGACGGATATTACCTGGGACAAAGACTTGGCGAATGGAGCCATAGCTACGGTTCAAGTGCAACAAAAAGAAAGGTTTACCTTGGAAGGGTGACCAATTATTTCACAAATATTAAAGTCGCAGAAATAAAGCTTGAAACAGGAGATCTTGAAAAGGGCGATGAAATTATTATCACGGGGCCGGGCACAGGAGTTATAGAATACAATGTCGGAGAGATAAGAGTAGATGATAAGATAACCGACAGATCTGTTAAAGGCGATTTTTGCTCGATACCGGTAGAAACGTTCCTGCGGCGCTCAGATAAAATATATAAATGGCTTGATGCTTCCCGGATCAGGAAACAGTAATATCATCAGCAATACTTAATACCTTCACGGCATTTTTACGAGGATCATCCGCCGGGCCGGTAATATATCTGACCGCGGAAGAAGGCCTGCGTGATAACCCGTAACGATAAGCTTTGTCATAGTAATTCAATACTATCTCTATTGCAGTATCCAGGTCATTATCCCTGATCGCAGCTATGGCCTTACTGGCATTATCTCCTCCAAGCTTTCTTGAGATCCTTTCTACCGACTCAATGAGACTGTCTGCAGGAAATAAGCCATAGTCTTCCCTCAATCTTGGGATCCGGGTTTTAATATCAGGCATAAGAGCAATGACTTCTGCCCTGTGCATCTGATCAAAAAAATTATCCGGTATATGGATATGTCCTATACGATGGCTTTCGTCTTCAATAAACAGTCGTCTGTCAGGATCATATCTGTTCAATAATGTAAACAGCATATTTGAAAAATGTTCGGAACTGGGTTGATCTTCCTGTCCCAGTGCTCCGAAGGCCGAGCCTTTATGATTTGCCAGAGCCTCAAGATCAATCACCTGTTCGCCCATAGATCTTAATTCGGCAAGTATAGCTGTTTTACCACTTCCTGTCAGTCCTCCCAGAACAATCATCTTCCTCTGTTTTCCAAGTTCGGATAAAATATGATTCCGGTAGGCTTTATAACCTCCTTCAAGTATCATACATTCGATACCGGCATTTGAAAACAACCATGCCATGCTTTCCGAACGCTTACCACCCCTCCAGCAGTGTATCATAAGCCTGTTATTCCAGCCTGCCTTTTGTATTCCCTCCTTTAACAGCTCTGACATCCTGGGGCCTGCAATATCAAACCCTTTGATGATCGCCTCAATCTGTCCGTTTTGTTTGTAGATAGTTCCCACCACAGCTCTTTCATTATCGCTGAAAAGGGGTATATTAACTGCTCCCGGTATATGTCCTCTCAGGTATTCGGATGGCGTCCTGACATCTATCAACGGAACTGTCCCGGACAGTCCTGTCAATTCTTCAACTCCTATTTTAACAGGAAATATGCTCAATTCAGTTCGAAAAATATTTAAGCAATATTTTCTTTATATCTTCCTGTCTTACAGGCTTGGTAATAAAACCCTTGATACCAGCTATTTCAGCTTTTTTTATTGAATCCTGTGCACTGTCGGCACTCAGAGCAATAATAATCGTATCGGGAGATTTCTCAAGTATCTTTCTGGCAGCCGTATAACCGTCCATCTCGGGCATAATAAGATCCATAAAGACAATATCATATTTTTTTCTCATGGATTTCTCAACACCTTCCTTCCCGTTTATTCCCAGATCGGTCTCATATCCTATACTCTTCAGTATGGTAGCAGCTACTTTTTGGCTTATCTGGTTGTCCTCAACCACCAGTATGTTCAGGTCTTTTCTGAGGGAATCGACTATTGAGGAATCCAGTTCTGCTTCAATATTCGGGAACCTGTTATGAATAACATCCAGCAATTCACTCATGTTGTATGGTTTAACCATGTACTCATCAATTCCATATTGTATACACCTGGCGTAATTACCTCTTTTATCATTTGAACTGACCATAACAATCATATAATTCTTGTACAGGTTCTGTTCCCATATTGTTTTTGCCACTTCGAATCCGTCAAAGTCTGCCGCATCGATGATAATAACTATTTTATACCTGCCCTCAGTATTTTCAAGGTTCGATTTTATAAGATTAATCGTTTGCTTCTGCCAGCTTGTAACATATGTTGTAAGTCCGAATTTATGCAGTGAACTCAGAAGATCTTCATCCCTGTTCCGGCTCCCGCTTATAACAAGTGTTTTAATCTCTGAATATTTTGTCACCTTGTCGGCGCCGTATTTTTTATTAATCCTGTCATTGGAATACACTTTCACACTAAAATTGAATCGTGCTCCCGCTGAACCGGGATCATCCGATATACCGGACGGGATAGACGGAACAAGATCGCCTCCCATTAATTCTATCAGCTGTCTTGAAATAAGGCCTCCCAGCCCTTTCCCTTCATATTGATTAATGCTTCTGCTTTCAGCATGTATATATTCACCGAACATTTTTTTCAGTGTGGCATTATCATATCCTTTCCCGGTATCTCTCATATCAAACTTAAGGAAGATCACTCCTTTACCCGAATCTTCGGCACTGACATTCAGCCTCACCTGGCCCTTATCAGTATGCTCAAGTGATATATTCAGGAGGTTTGTAATTACCTGCCTGAGCCTGAAAGGATCACCGATAATACTTTCCGGAACATTTTTGTCAATATTCCAGCTAAGCTGTACCTTCTCCTTTGCCACTGTACCGGCAACACTGAAACAGTATTCTATCTCTTTTTCAATCTCAAAAGGTATCTCGTCAAGCATAAGACTGTCGGCCTCTATCTTCGAAAAGTCAAGCAGATCATTAATGATGCCGAGAAGAAGTTCAGAAGAATTCTTCACAAGGTTAATTACTCCCTGGGTCTCAGGATTGTTATCCTTTCCGGCTAACAAATCTATCATACCTATTATACCGTTAAGGGGAGTTCTTATCTCATGGCTCATTTTCGTAAGGAATTCCGATTTTGCCTCATTAGCTCTGGCCTCCTGTTTCCTGGCTACTTCCAGCAGTGTTACGTCCATCAGGACAATCATATTTGCCTCTTCTCCCCTGAATGATACCGGTATTTCCTTCCTGTACAGCACTATCTCAACACCCTGTTTCTTAACAATCATAAACTGGTTGGGTTCAAATCCGGTACCCAGATTTTCGGCAAAAAGCAGACCCTCGCCTGAATGAAGAGTTTCAGGCATTATCTTACCTATCATCTCTTCCTCATTCTTATACTCAAACATTTTTACCGCGCTGTCATTGGCTTTGATCACTTCCTTGTCCCGATTAACAACCACCACGCCCACGGGCATCAGTTCAATCAGCCTTACAAATGTCTGCTCCGACTCACTCAGCTTCTTTGCACTGTTAGTCTGATTTCTGATATACCTCCAGTAAAAGAGCAGCAATACAAGGATCAGTATTATTGTAACCGACACTATCAGTAACGAATTCCTGATGATATAAATCTGATAAAAATCGGCCGGAGATGAGAAAACCATTCCGAAATCCCTCCGCAATATTTCAACGGAATAATATGACGATATGACCCTCATTTCTTCACCGCCGACGGCAATCGAATGTACCAGATTACTGTTTACTCCCTCATCGATATCAACTATTATATGTTTCAGATTCCTGACCTCAATAGCTTCAATATTTGATCTGTTATTTATATTATCGTCAAAATAATTTGAAAACACTACCTGGCCTTCACTATCTATCAACCACTGCCATTGCTGATCTTCGAGTTTGTACTTTCTGAAGATATTATTGAAATAATTCAGATAATCGACTGTCACGATAATATTCCCAATCACTTCATTGTTTTCAATTACGGGCATTATCAGATCCCATTTGTTCCTGTTGGGAACCAGTATATCCCTCTTTTCAAACTCCTTTTGGTCCTGTGCCAGATAGGTGTTTGCTATCCATTCATCATCTTCAGAATCCTTGTAAAGCATAAAAACCTGGGTGTCGGGCCCGTTATACTCTATTGTCTCAACGAAATTTTCATACTTGCCGTAATAGAATTTAAACTTTTCTATAATCCTCTCTTTAACAGAAGGTTCATTGTCGTTAAAAAAGTTGCCGAGATCTTCCTTCATTATTATTTCATTCAGGTCGCTCTCGAATGTGATATTTGTATTGCTTACCTCCGATCCTATAATTGCTATCTGCTGACCCAACAAGTCCTTAACATAATCTATCTGCCTCTGATACAAATTATTATAATACACCCAGTTGATCATAAGAATAATTACAATCAGGGTTACAGTAAGTATCGAAAGTCTCTTCATACTATCAATATGATTGGAAATAATACCAAAGATAGATTATTTTAAAAAGAAGCAAGAATTTATCTGTACTTTGAATTGCTATCATCCAGGATCTTAATATAGCTCCTGTACCTGAACCTTTCTATTTCCCCTGCCTCAAGTTTTCTTTTAATCTCACATCCCGGTTCATTGATATGAAGGCAGTTATAATACCTGCATTTTTCAGAGGCATGAAATATCTCAGGAAAGAAATGATATATTTCCTCCCTGTCAAAATCAATCAGTCCAAATCCTTTTATACCTGGTGTATCAATTATATATCCACCATTACTTAAAGCGTACATTTCAGAAAACGTAGTAGTATGTCGGCCCGACCGGTGGTAATCTGATATTTCCTCAACTTTCAGATCAATCCCCGGCTCCAGTCTGTTGATCAGACTTGATTTGCCTACACCGGAATTACCGGCCAAAAGTGTAACCTTTGATCCGGTTATTTCTTCCAGCATACTGACGTCACTGTCATCGAAAAGCGAAACACTTATCGCATCATATCCTATCTTACGGTAAACTGATAAAAGGTAATCTTTCTTTTCATTATCCTCTTCCGTATAGATATCTGTTTTGTTAAATACTATCTTCACCGGTATACGGAAGGCTTCGGCAGATACCAGGACACGGTCAATAAACTCGGGATGCGTTTCGGGCTCAGTAATTGTCGCCATCAGAAGGAGCTGATCTATATTAGCAGCTATAATCTGTGATTCCTTTGACAATTTGGATGCCTTCCGTATGATATAATTCTTCCTTTCTTCAATACCTGTAATTATGCCGGAAGAACCATCTACAGCCGGTAAATAAACTACATAATCCCCAACGGCAACAGGATTTGTTGTCCTTATTCCCTTAACACGGAATTTCCCTTTTATCACACAATCTATAATACTGCCATCCCCGGCCGATACTTTATACCTTGTACCGGTGGATTTTATTACGAGCCCTTTTTGTTCATTATCAGTCATGGTATAAAAATACACATTTTATTGGTGGGAGACTGGAGTACTGGAATGATGGAGTACTGGAATGATGGAGTACTGGAATGATAAACAACTGAACAACTGCATAACTGGAAATGGGATTATGTCCTTTATTCTTTTATTTTTGTTTACTGGTTTTAAACAATCATAATCTGTACTGTGTTCGGAATGCAGGGGCAGTGTTAATATAAAAAAGTAATAATGAAAATAATCTCATACAATGTAAATGGCATAAGGGCAGCCTTAAACAAAAACCTCTTATCCTGGATTGAAACAGCCGGACCTGATGTATTATGCCTGCAGGAGATCAAGGCACAGGAAGGCCAGTTTGACCATTCTCTGTTTGAAAAACCCGGGTATAATGTATATCTGCATTCTGCAGAAAAGAAAGGTTACAGTGGCGTTGCCATTATCAGCAGGATCAGACCCGATAATATAATTTACGGTATGAATAATCCGAAATATGATTCGGAAGGAAGGGTTATAAGAGCTGATTTCGGAGACCTCAGTATTATCAGCGTATACTTTCCTTCAGGTACAACAGGTGATGTGAGACAGGATTTTAAGATGGGGTTCCTGTCCGATTTTCAATCATTCCTTAACAACCTGAGAAAGGAAAGGCCCAACCTCGTGATCTCAGGTGATTATAATATCTGCCGCCTCTGGATTGATATTCACAATCCAAAGGCAAACCTGAAAACCTCAGGATTCCTCCCGGAAGAAAGAGACTGGTTCCAGGAATTCATTAATGACGGATATATAGATTCATTCAGGGAAATTAATCCGGACCCGCATAATTATTCATGGTGGAGCTTCAGGGCTAATTCGCGCAACCAGAACAAGGGATGGCGAATCGATTATAATATAGTTACCGGCAATCTCAGGGACAGGATACTGAATGCCGGGATTATGCCTGAAGCTGTTCATTCGGACCACTGTCCGGTATGGCTTGACCTTAACGATGAAGACTTAATAAAATAAATATAGTTTTTCAGGTTGAATCGTTTATGCGTTAAGTCGTTGAATCGGGATAGTATTCTATTAATCCAATACTCCAGTATTAGTATTCCACTGATTAATCACCAAACAAAGGAGGGTGTTTTTCATCCCATTCAGTTGCTTCCTGATACCTGCTGGCTGCAAGCAAAACACTGGCCTCGTCAAATAGTCTGCCTATAAAGCATATGCTGGTAGGGCTGTTTTTCTTATCAAAACCATTTGGCACAACCACGCACGGATGACCCGTCAGGTTTGTTACAAGCAACTGGTTACCCCTGAAGCCGGGTGTTATTATCACATCAAAATCCTTCATAATGTCTTCCATCTGCTCCATCAATAAAGTCCTGTACCTGTTTGCCTGGATATATTCCACAGCCGGTATAAAACGGGCCGACCTGAAGGTATTAGGCCAGCTCCACTCAGACTGTGAGGTCAGAAGACTATCCCTGCCGCTTCTGGTAAGCTCATCAAAAGCAGCAGCAGTTTCAGCATATAATATTATCTGCAGGCTGTTTAAAGGTATTCCGTCGAAGGTCATACCCACGGGAACTAATTCAACTCCCAAATCATTAAATACGGATAATACCTTCATATCATTTGCCCGGTTACTGTAACTACCTTTAAACTGTTCTTTCAGGTATCCTATCCTGAGCCTTTTAATATCAGTGTTGAAGTTAAAATTAAATGGTCTGTCGATAACCGATTTATCGATACCGTCCGAACCCCTGATCACATCAAAAACAAGTGCGCAGTCATCCGCGGTCCGGCAAATAGGCCCTATTTTATCCATACTCCAGCTCAGTGCCATTGCACCTGCCCTGCTAACACGACCGAATGTCGGTCTCAATCCGGTCACACCACACCTTGCCGACGGAGAAACAATTGATCCAAGTGTTTCTGTCCCTATACTGAAGCCGACCAGTCCTGCTGCGGTTGCTGAGGCAGATCCTGCAGAAGAGCCGCTTGAGCCCTGTTCAGGATTCCATGGATTACGAGACAGGCCCCCGAACCACACATCTCCCATTGCCAGCGCTCCCATAGAAAGCTTGGCTATAAGGACAGCACCGGCATCCTCCAGCTTTTGTACAACAGTTGATGTCTCACCGATCACCTGATTCTCATAAGGCCTGGCCCCCCATGTTGTTCTATACCCTTCAACAGCAAGCAGGTCTTTTACACCATAAGGTATGCCATGCAAGGGCCCCTTGTAATTCCCTTCCGCTATCTCCCTGTCAGCTCTTTCAGCCTGCTCCAGTGCAAGGTTCTCTGTTATTGTAACCACGCAATAAAGAGAATCTCCGTATTTCTTTAACCTGTCAATATAGACCTTTGTCAGTTCAACCGAAGTAATATCACCGTTTCTTATTAGCTGCGATAATTCGGTTACCGGCATAAAAGCCAGTTCAGCATTATTTTCAGGCCGACTGACTTCAGTGACCGGGACAGGATTGGGGTAATCTTTTTCCAGAGGTTCATCAGGGCTGACCAGGGGTGAGAATACCAATGCAGGGATAACACTGTTATCAAGGCTGTATTCACGCATACGTAAATATGATTCCAACTGGTTGTTTAAACGGGTTTTCATCTGGTTGTTCTCGGCAGTATCAAACTCAAGACCAATAAGATTTTCCGCATTTATTACAACCGAATCGCTAAAGTATACTCCGGTATCCTCTTTCTCAGGATTCAGATTATTACATGAAAAAACAAATAATGAAAGTAAAGCATTAACAAGCAGTACAGAATGTATCTTCATAACGGATATTTTGATTTTATTGCAAAATACGAAAATACCCGGAATGACAAGGTTGAGGTATTACTATGATCTGTGACTGAAAAACAAATAACTAATTTCCAAAAGCCATCAGGAAGAACGGTTTCATTTCAAAACTGTGATAATATGGTCTGAGGCGTTCGGTATTATAATACTCTTTTACATCAACCAGTTTTTTTGTTGCTATCACAACATCCAGGGGAACATTATCATACCTGCCGTTCTTAAGTACCACAAGCCGCCCGTGAATTCCCTTAAGGATCAGATCGAGTGCAAGATTGCCATATGCCATAGGAACAATAGAGTCAACAGCATCAGGATCTCCTCCCCTTACCATATATCCAAGTTTCTGATTGATAACATTTACTGTCTTTCCCTTATTATATTTGGATGATAAATTCTTAAGCTCGATCGAGACCAAATCTCCTATACCACCCAGTTTTGCATGACCATAAGCATCCCGTTCGCTATTTGTAAAAACCATTTCTCCTCCTTCAAACATTGCTCCCTCGCTTATAAGAAGAACGGCATATCTGCTGGGATTGCTATTTCTGTCCTCAACAAGCAGTTTTGCCAGTTGGTCGATCTCGAATTTATATTCAGGTATTACACACCTGTTAGCTGCTCCGGCCATAGTCGGAAGCATTGCAGTAAAACCCGCGTACCTTCCGAACACTTCAAGAACCATCAGCCTCTCGTGCGAACCTGCCGATGTTCTAAGGCTGTTTGTCATTTGTATAGTCCTTGTAATACAGGTACTGAATCCAATGCAGTAATCGGTACCCGGAACATCATTATCCATTGTCTTGGGTATCCCCACAACTTTTACTCCCTTTTTATAAAGATGAACGGCATAACTCAATGTATCATCACCGCCAATGGGAATAAGATAATCCACGCCAAGCCATTCAAGATTACTTATTACCTCAGGAGTAAGGTCATTAAGCTCTTCAGTGTATATATCTTTCAAATGCCCGGGCACATCGGATTTAGGGACATGACTTGGCCTGGTTCTGGAAGTATGAAGAAACGTTCCTCCCGTACGTCCGGCCTTATTTACTATATCGTCTGTAAGTATCTGGTAACATGAGCTGTTATCAGCTTTCTTATCCCTGATGATCTCAATGACTCCTGCCCATCCTCTTCTTAGCCCTACAACCTTATACCCTTCACGGTTTGCCCTGATGGTTACCGCTCTTATTGCCGGGTTTAATCCGGGGACATCACCTCCTCCGGTAAGGATAGCAATTACGCCTTTATAACTCTTTTGATTAGCCATAGCTCTGTTAATTATTAAATTACCCTTAATCTAAACAGCCGGTAAAATTAAAATATTTGAAATTAGAACCAAAAATAATTCCAGGTTATAAAAACCTGCATCCCGGGGAATAATATTTTTTACCTTTGGTATATGTCAAAAGAAAAAAAATCTGTGGTTTTAATAGCCGGAGGGACCGGTCTTACAGGGAAGTCAATCATTCCGGTACTTCTGAAAGAAGGCTGTGAGGTAAGGATACTATCCCGGGATAAAAGAGAGATACCGGGTACACGATCCTTCAGGTGGAATATCATGTCAGAGTATGTACAGGAAGGTGCAGTAGAGGATGTCGAACACCTGGTAAACCTGGCAGGGAGGAACATTGGTTCGGGACGCTGGTCGGGTAAGGCAAAAAAAGAAATTATCGACAGCAGGGTATTGTCAAATAAATTATTGTTCGATATTACCGAAAAAAGAAACCCTTCATTAAAAACATTTATCTGCGCATCGGCAACCGGGTATTACGGAGCAATAACTACGGATAAAATTTTGAGGGAAGCAGATCCGTCAGGTAAGGACTTTGCAGCGCAGGTATGTAAAAAATGGGAAGATTCCGCAGGTTTGTTCCGTTTGGCTGGTTACCGTACATGCATTGCCAGAACAGGTATCGTACTGTCAGGTGAAGGAGGAATGATCAAAAAAGTATTACCTACATTAAATATGAGATTTTCACCTTTTCCCGGAAACGGCAGACAGTACCTCCCATGGATACATATTGACGACCTGTGTGGCATATACCTGAAACTAATAAAGGATAACACAACCTGTGGTGTGTATAATGCTGTTTCCCCGGAGCCCGTCAGCTACAAAGATTTTATAGGAGTACTCTCGGATGTTAAAAAAAGAAAAGTACTCGCTCCCTCTACTCCCGTGTTGCCCTGGAAAATACTCCTCGGGGAAAAATCATCTATACTGCTTGAAGGCAGCAGGGTCTCTGCAGAAAAAATCATCAATTCCGGATATAAATTCATGTACCCTGAGCTTTACCCGGCGTTATCGGAAATACTTAACCGCTAATCATGACTCTTCAGTTCCATTAACTTTTCGACCATGGCTTTCAGTTCGTTTATCTCGTCCTGCTGTTCCTTGATAGCCTGCAGAAGGACAGGGGTCATCTTTATATAATCAACCATTTTATAACCTTCATCATTTTCTGATACGAGTTCAGGAAATTCCTTCTCAATAGCGCCTGTTATTACAGACAGGCCTTCTTTAAGTCTGATATCTGAAATATCCGACAGATCTCCTGTGTACTGAAGGTTGCCGTTTATCCGTACCAGCTTTGTACCTGAACCGAAATAACCATATATAAGGCTTGTAGAATACGATATGCCCAATCCGCTACCGTCAATAAAAAGCCTGTCCGTACCTGTATTGCCTGTGCCCCCACAAATATATTATAACTACCTCCATTATTTAAGCCGCTTTTTGTTCCTACCGAGGTATTATAATCTCCTGTTGAGTTATATCTGCCCGCCTCATAGCCAATAAAAGAATTGTAACTACCCGTCGAGCTGTTGTTTTCTCCTACCTTATATCCCAGGAATGTATTATAAAGGCCCTGTTCTGTTTGTTGCGGTGTTATATACATAAAATCTTCATTAACAACACCTTTTGTCCTGTCAAACCCGCCTATTGCAAATCCTCCCTTCGGTCCTTTGCTTGTAAGATCATCTTCGATCAATATCCTTACGACTGCGCTGAAGCTTTGGCGGACGGAGAGAGATCCGCGCCAGCAAATACACCGAATATAAACAAAAAAATACCGGCTAATAATTTCCAGTTTAATAATATAAACGGAATATTAACCGGTATTGCATTCTTACTTTAAACCCAAAATCAATATCCGAACATTCTTCTCGGCTCTAGTTTTGGGATATCTTCTTTTTGATCACGGTAGTAAAGGACAGGCCATGTCCATCTTTCTTCTACCACTCCTTTCTTTGTAATCGTTTCTCCGTTATATGTAAGCGACACAAAATAAGTACCCGGATCTGCCGCCATCGTATTCCAGTACACTCTCTTGATACCTTTAGTAACATCCAGGTCGCGCGAATATACTTCCTCCCCGTCTATATTCTTAACCGACAGTTTGGCCTTTCCCCATGCGTCGTCTTTAAAATAGTACCATACTTCAAGACCGTTATCTTCGTTTGGCGTCGTTAAGTGATTACTGCCCATCATGCCGTAGTTACCCCATTGAGACTGCTGCGAGTAATTCATTTGCGGCTTGGGTTCTATATCGAACATGTGAAATTCTTTCTTTTCCACGTCAGGAGTAAACTGCTGAAGGGGCGATATATCGCCTACCCATACAGCCCTTCCGTAAGTACCGACAACCAGATCATTATCGCGCGGATGTACAAGCAGGTCCCTTACCACTACCGGCGGTATATTCCCTTCCATTCTTTTCCATTCTTTCCCACCGTTTAATGTATAGAATACCCCGTTATCATTTCCGACAAAAAGTAACTGTGGGTTCTTTGAATCTTCATAAACCACATTAATAGGATAGTCAGGCAGGTTTGACGAGATATCTGTCCATGTCTTTCCGTAGTCGGTTGTTTTAAACAGGTAAGCATTAAAATCGTCATTTCTGTATCCGGTATTTGAAAGATAAGCCGTTGCCACATCATACTTTGATGCAATTACTCTCGACACCCATCTTTCATGAGGCACTCCTGCCTTTTCAACATTCTTTGTAAGTTCTTCCCAGTTAACACCATGGTTTTTAGTAAGATGTACTTTCCCGTCATCCGTTCCTACCCATATAACTCCGGGCTTAACAGGAGACTCATCTATTGTGGTTATTGTACAATACATCATATGTCCTGTACCTGCTATCTTTTTAACATCATTGGTAGTAAGATCAGGAGATATCTCTTCCCATGTCGCACCCCTGTCGGGCGAGCGCAGCAGTTTCTGAGCTCCTACATACAGTACAGCGCCGTTATATGGAGATAACATCAAAGGCGTATTCCATGTATATCTGTAGGGATCACCTCCTTCAGGGGGTTGGGGAACAATACTTACTCTTTCGCCTATTGACTGGTTCTCACGATAATGTGAACCAAACTGGCTTGTATGGTACAGCCATTTGTTATCTTTAGGATCAACCTTTGTATACATACCATCCGAGTACCCTGTGATAACCACATCCTCAACACCTATCCTGCCCGACCATGTATTCGTAGGCGCTTTCCAGGATTCATGGTCCTGCAAACCAAAATAAACATTATATGGTTTTTGATTATCAACCTCAACCATATACACTTCTCCAAGGGGGATCTGGTAGTAATGGTTGGTTGTTTTACCTCCGTCCCATGTCTGGTAGCAACCACCGTCAGATCCGAGGAACATATGCCTTCCGTCGCGAGGGTCTATCCACAGGCTTCTGTTGTCACCAAAATTAGAAGTAAAAAGTGATCCCTCACCGTATTCTTCCTGCCATGTTTCCCCTCCGTCAAGCGTTATGTACATTCCTGCACCTATAATATAGATCTTATCAGGGTCCTGGGGATCAACGCATATTTTATTGAAGCTATACCCTGCCTTACCGCTGACATCAACTTTTTCAGGGTCATTGATCCTGGTCCATGTCTTGCCGGCATCAAACGACCTGTAGCACTCACCACCTATCAATTTATCAAAAGATCTGTCGATCAATGCATTAAATACAAGTTCAGCATTGGGATCTGCCCCGGGCTTATAATTGAGGTTCTGTACTACGGCAACCAGCACGTCGGGATTATCATATTGAACATCAATACCTATTCTCCCCAGAGTACCTCCGGGAAATCCTCCCCCGTTGATCTCTTCCCAGTTGGCTCCGCCATCAGTTGTTTTATATATCCTGCTTTTTTCACCTCCCGGTTCATAAGTCCAGGCTGTACGTTCCTTCCAGTATGAAGATGCATAAAGCACATCAGGATTTTTGGGGTTGATGGCAATATCGATAACACCTGTTTCATCATCAATATAAAGAACCTTTTTCCATGTTTTTCCTCCGTCAACGGTCTTAAATACGCCTCTTTCCTTATTTGTTGAAAAAAGGTGTCCCATAACGGCAACCCATACTATATCAGGATTATCAAGGTGAATTATGATCTCAGCAATATGATGTGAGTCCTTAAGGCCCATATTCTGAAACGTCTCACCTGCATCCGTCGATTTCCATATACCATTACCATAATAGGAAGAACGGGCATTGAAATCTTCCCCGGTACCTACCCATACAATTTCGGGATCTGAAGGAGCAACTTCAACATCTCCTATGGCACATAATCCCATCTCGTCGGAAATACATTCAAACGTAGTACCGTTATTTACGGTTTTCCATACTCCTCCGTTCCTGGAAGCCACATACCATGTATACTTATGTTTCTCGCCCGGATTCAGAGGAATACCGAATTCACCTACCCAGGCGCTTATTCTGAAGGCACCCAGATTTCTGAATTCAAATCCTTTGGGCTCTGCCTCCCTGAACCATCGGGGCTGAGCCTGGGCGGATAAAAATGACAATACGCATATTGTCACAAGTGTGATTTTTACAATTATTTTCATGATCTTTAAATTAATATTAGGTTTTTATTCAATTTTTACTGAATCAATTAAAAAAAATCAAAGCTATTATTTTCCCCCTATCTGCATTTCACTAATTCTGAAAGTGGGAGAGGCAAAGGTATCGTCCGGATCAATATCTGTTCCCATCATATCAATTCCATTCAATATTTCGGCTGCTTTAGCTGCTACGGTAAGTCCTTTTACAGGGTATACTATTTTTCCATTTTCAATCCAGAAGCCACTTGCGCCTCCGCTGAAGTTACCGTTAACAGAATTTATTCCATAACCTGTAAGACCTTTTAGTAAAAGTCCCTTACCGGTTGAAGCGATTATCTCATTTCTGGTGTATTTCCCAGGCAGGAGATATATATTATGAGTCCCTATTCCCGGAAGTGAGGTAAATCCATTTCTTGCAGCATTACCGGTACTTTTAGCCCCGGCACGCTTTGCAGCATATGAATTATATAAGAATGATCTCAGCACACCCTTTTCAATTAGTGTATTCCTGATGGTCGGTACTCCTTCCCCGTCAAATGGTGCACTTGCCATACCTTTTTCCTTTGTGCCGTCGTCAATTACAGTAAGATGTTCAGAAGCAAATTTCTTATTAAGAGAATCTTTCAGGAAGCTCGCTCCCTGTACTACTCTTTCTCCGTTAAGAGCAGAGATCACCCCGCCAAGAAGAGAACGTCCGGCATCAGGATCAATTATTACTGCAGCCTTTTGTGTCCTTACCATCTGAGGATCAAGCATCTCCCATGCATTCTGTGAAGCTCTGGCCGCTATCTCGCCAGAAGCCTTCAGGTCACGGAAAAACCTTCTGGAACAGTATTCTCCTCCCGTATTTTTCTGATCACCTTTTTCAGCAACTACACTTACGCCGATACCACATCCTCCCGACCTGAATGATTTTGACAAACCCTTTGAGTTAGCTATAAATATTTCTTGCTCCGATTCGCTGTAACCTGAACCCGAGCTTTTTGTAATACGGTGATCGCTCATTGCCAGGTCTTCAAGCATTATTGCCGACTCAATTTTTTCATCCATCGGGACTTCTGCAATTTCCGGATCAAACAGTCCTTCTATTTCCGTCATTCCTTTTATATCAGGTAAAACGTTATTATCATCGCGGCTGGTAAGTTTAGCGAATGCTATTGCTCTTTTTATGGTATCCTCAAGCGCCTTATCGCTAAAATCATTGCAATGGCTGAAGCCCATTCTGTGGTCAACAAAAACTCTGAAACCCACACCATGTGAAGATGCCTCTTCTATCGTTTCTATTTCTTTATTAAGAACCTGGATACTAAGGTTGCGGTTTGACTGAAGGTATACCTCAGCCTCATCAGCGCCATATCTCAGGCACTTCTCAACCAGTTTTGCCGTTAGTTCACTATAATTCATCACTTTGTTTTTCATTAGTAAGACCGGAGATATTTATCAGGCTTTCGAGCCGCCTACATTAATACCACGTATCCTGACCGTTGGCTGACCTGCGTCAACCTCCGCCGATTGTCCTTTTCCGCATATGCCGGGACCAAAGGCCAGATTGTTACCAACGGCATCTATATTAGATATTACATCAAGACATGACCCGATCAGTGTAGCTCCTTTTACAGGCTTTGTCTTACGGCCGTTCTCTATGAGATAGGCTTCACGGCATGTAAAATTAAAGACTCCGGTTACCGGATTCACGCTGCCGCCACTCAGACTCTGGACATATATACCCTTTTTTGTTGAGGATAATATATCAGCCGGATCTGATTTGCCATTATCGATAAAGGTATTTGTCATTCTCGGTATGGGAATATACCTGAAGGACTCCCTTCTCCCATTGCCGGTACGCTTGATCCCGAGTTGTTTTGCACTGATAATATCGGTCATATAACCTTTAAGTATTCCGTTTTCAATAAGGACATTCCTTTTTGCCTGTGTTCCTTCATCATCAAAATTTATTGTTCCCCTTGCATTAGGAATGGTACCGTCGTCAACCATTGTAAAAACATCACTGGCAACCTTTTGTCCAACCTTACCGGTAAACGCTCCTATGCCTTTTGCTATATTATCAGCCTCGAGGGGATGTCCGACGGCTTCATGTACAAGTACTCCCCCCCAACCGTTTTGCATGACCACATCCATCATACCGGCCGGTGCATCTTCTGCCTCAAGCATATCTACAGCCTCCCTGGCCGCTGCACGGGCAACATCCTCCGGGCTTACCTCCTCAAACATTTCAAAGCCGCTATGACGACTTAACCTTTCCCTGGATAAATGTCGTGCATTCCCATCGTCACTCATCGTTTGTACTATAAAAAAAATAAGAGGTAACTCGTCTCTCAGGTAAATACCTTCACTATTGGCAATAACCCTGCTCCTGTTCTCATCATAATAACTGATCATAGCCATCTTAATCCTGCTGTCATAATCCATGGCTGCCTGATCGGCGCGTTTCATTATATCGATCCTTTCAGGGTCGGCAATTTCCTGTAACGGCTTACCTACCGTAATAAAGCTATCTCTTGAGCTTTCACTTATATTAACCGGGCTTGCTGTTCCTCCCTCCCTGGCAACATAAGAAGCTATTCTGGCTGCCCTCAACAGACTGTCAGTATTTATATCATCGGTATATGCATACCCTGTTTTATTTCCGGAAATGATGCGCACTCCGGCACCCTGACTAATTCCATACAGTCCACTCTTGAACTGTGATTCTTCCAGGATAATATTCCTGGAGATCCTGTTTTCAAGATATACTTCGGCAAAATCTCCGCCATTACTCAAAGCTTCGGCAATTATCTTATCCAGTATTTCCTTATCAAGATCCATGCCGGGTGCTGATAAGCCCTGTGGTTTACATGATACCAGTTGCGATAACAATGCCGGGGTTGTTGCTACGAGAAGACTCCCTTTCATACTCAATTCCAGAAACCTGCGTCTCGGAATATCCCTGACAGAATATTTCCTCTCACTCATGGTTATTAATTTAATTTATTATGGGATAAGCTAATTCCAATTTATCCATCAAGTTATTAAAAATTATAATAATGAAAAAGGACTAAATATCTGTTTATTCGTTTATTCGTTAAGTTGTTAATTTGCTAGTACTATTATATATATAACAAAATTCATAACAAGCTGATTATAATACAAGTAAACGATCAGGGGCCAACGGATATGTTCCGGATTTGCCGTTCGTCTCTGGTCGCCTGCCTTTTGTCTTTATTATTATTATGCCGCACAATTACAAACTATTTAATAACAAACTCTTTTTCTTGCAGTAAGCCTCCTCTTGTTGAGGAAACAGAAACCCTGCCGTCTATTTCATCTTCAGTATATACCCTGACATTGAAATCTATGCTGTTTTTACTTTCACCTGCGGCGTATCCGGCATTCTTTGTAATCTCGGCCCTTTCTTCCCGGTTGATATCCATACCGGGATACCATCTTCTTTCACTTCTACCCTCATCAAGTATCTTAACCTGCCTGTTATCACCGCTGACAAGTTTTCTGTCAAAGCATAATTTAACCTGATCTTCCTTAACTATCTTTACCAGGTGAGCCTGTTTAAGGGCAGTAGGCAGCTTGCCGTTATTCTTATAGACAACGGTTATCCTGTAGTCGGCAGAATCTTTTTTATAGGACTTTATCTTCTTTACAATAACATCATCCCACACAAGATCAGGCATATGTTTTACCATTTCAAGATTAAACAGTGCCTCATTCTTTGCCCAGGGTAACAGGTGTTTTGCCGGTGCGTTCTGGGAGAAAAATTTCGGATGAAATCCTCCTGTTTCAACCTTGCCGTATACAGGATGATAAGCTTCCGTCCATTCTATAAAACCATCACCATTGTTTTCTTCATCATCCCATCTGAGAATATCCAGCTGGTCAATATCATCATCCCCGTCATAGTCCTTGAACCTGGCTCCGTTCCATAGCTCATCACCATACCATATCGCACCGTAATACCAATAGCCGAAATCCGGACCGTGCCCAAACAGAGGGCTGCCTCCGCCGTAATCCTGGAATACGTCTCCTGCCTTCTCATAGCCTGTGATCTTCTTTCCAAGCTCATCAAAATGTATATACCATTCAAGGTCTTCGGGATACATTCTATCTTCCGAAGGAGATGTTGAAGGCGGTCTCAGGTGCATCGGGACACTGGTATCCATCGAATTTACAACATATACATTGGGGTGGGATAAAAGAAAGGTAACAACAGATCTTGTTTCTATCTCGCTGAGGGGGTACTCTCCGGCACCATTTTGTGTATAACCCCTTCCTGTAGCCTCCACATGCCTGTCAGGCCTCCAGTTTTCAGGGTAATTCCTGTGCAGGTCAAGGCCTCCTATTCCGTCTTCATTTATCCGTCCGTCGCCATCATTATCAATACCCTCTGTCTCCACCATATATTCGCCTTCTCCCGGTGACGTTCTTTTCATTATCCTGCCACTGGGATCTTCAGGATCAATTATATAATTGCCGTTTTTTTCATCCTTCCATCTCATTGATAATATTATACCGTCACCATTTATATCTTCCGGTGCATCCTCATCCAGCAGCCCGTCAAGGTCATTATCGGCAGGTCTGACTGTACTTCTGTTGCTCTGCGCTGTATGGATATACAGATTATGACCATCCGGATTGTTAACCGGTCTGAGATAAAAAGTATATTTATCCACCAAACGGGTAATCTCAGGGTCATTCCCGTAGGACTCAAGTAAATACTGAGCCAGCCACATTACAGACTCGGAACTGGTTATTTCACCGCTATGCCTGTTCCCCTCAAAAAATGCAGCCGGTTTATCGGTATCTTTTCCTGTGTTCTTATTTGTAACTGTCATCTGTAGTATCGGCCTTCCTTCGTAACTTTTCGCTATCTCGTACAGATCAACCAGTTCAGGATATAGCTTTGCCCATCTGACCAGCCATTCGTTCATAACATCAGCTGAATGAAATTTGTCAAACGTCAGCGTACTGCCTGCAACATATTCGACATCGCTGTACTTTACCTGGGGGAAAAAACTCACCCCATGACGGTAACCGGCAACTGTGTAAACAGAGTCATTAGCATCCGATTCGGGCCAGGAAACCCGGTTCAGTTCACGGTAATCCTGCGCGGATACCCCGGCAACAAATAAAACGAGTATAACAATAACAGGGAACCTTTTCATTGGTTTAGGTTTTAAAGTTTATTCAAGATTATAAAAGTATTAATTCCCGGGCAATAGAATCAATACAAATAAATGTTCTGGAACATTTGATATGGTTTCATCCCTTGGATGAAACCATTTTAAGCTTATCGATATTAATGATTTCAACGGTCTTGCCAAAAAGATTTATAATTCCATCCTTCCTGAAATCCGAAAGAGTACGTATCACATTCGCAGTGCTCATGCTTATATAATCGGCAATCTCCTTCCTGGAAACAGGCAGGTCAAATACCCTGGAGCCATATATTTCATCTGAAAAATAAAGCAGTATATATGCTACCCTGCCGGCAAGATTTCTGTTTCTGATATCCAGTGTCTGCAAAATGATCTTATCCGTTATCTGGGATAGTTTTACCATAAGCTCAAGTGCAAAGGGTCCATGCTTCAGGACAAGCTCATGTATAAATTCAAGTTTTATACTGCATATGACAGATTCTTCAATCGCTGAAACGGAATACCTGTATGTCTGTTCTGAAAATATGTTTATATTACTTACAAATTCAAATGGCCTTGTAATTGCTATAATCTGCTCATTTTCAGAGTCCCGGTGCCTGTAAACCTTAACCAGTCCGCTCTTAAGGTATTTGAATTCCTGAATAGGGTCGCCTTCTTTATGTATTATCTCGCCTTTGTTAAATGAGTACTCTTTACGGTAATTACATAATGATAGAATTTCCGGTTCATTCAGCGTTGAAAATGCCAGACTGCGGAACTGGCAATCGGAGCACTGACAGTCTTTGATATCCTCCATACCTGTTGGTAATTTACATACAAAGTAATTTATTTAAATAATATTACCTTTTATTTTGTTCAGTTTTTGTGTTATTTATCCGTATTCCGATACTTTTACATATGACTAACAGGGTTCGGTTTTTACTTAATAAAGCACGGACATTTGACAGAAAAAACAGGATTAATGATATACAGAACAGATTATCACGTACATACTTACTTCAGCGATGGTGATGCGTGGCCCGAGGATTATATAGGCCGGGCAATAGAGATTGGCCTTGATGAGATAGGCTTTTCCGATCACCTTACTCTTACGCAGGAGCAGCAGGACTGGAGCATAAAACTATCTGATCTTGATAATTATGTCAACCGCATATTAAAACTTAAGGATTCTACCGATGCCATAAAAGTAAAGCTTGGCCTCGAAGTAGATTATTTTCCCGGTAAGGAAAAACTCATTTATGAGACAATCACCGGCTTACCTCTCGATTACATAATCGGTTCCGTTCACTATATGGGAGATGAAACGGTCGACCTCGGTCCTGAGTTCTATGAAAACAAAGATATAAATCTACTCTTCGAATCTTACTTTCAGCTTGTCGGTCGCGCCGCAGCAACAAATCTTTTTGACTTTATGGCACATCCCGACCTGGTAAGGATATTCGGGCATTCTCCCGTAGCAGACGCGGAAATCATGTACAGACGGCTTGCCCGGGAATTATATAAAGCCGGTGTGGCCTTTGAGATCAATACCAATGGTATAAACAAAGATCTGGGAGATTTCTATCCGGACAGGCGTTATCTCAGTGTTTTCCTTGAAGAGGGGGTTCCTGTCCTGGTAAACTCCGATGCTCATAATCCTGCAAACCTGGGACAATACTTCAACGATGCCTACAGCCTGCTGATAAATACAGGATATACTGAAATGATGACCTACAACAAACGAACCGGAATACCCAGGATATTAAAAAATGAATACTCAGGCCAGTAAGGTATGCTCAAGAAGGATTTTTATTCCTATTATTATAAGCAATATTCCACCGGCCGCTTCAACTCTCGATCCAAGTCTGGGCCCAGCTGTTTTTCCTATTTTTATTGCAGTCATGGATGCAAGAAATGTGATAATGCCTATGACAAGCGCTTCCAACCATATCCTTTCATAAATAAATGCAAAGCTTATGCCAACGGCAAGGGCGTCAATGCTTGTACCTACTGCCATTGTGATAACAGTAGTAAAACCAAGTGTTCTCTCTTTTTTCTCCGTGTTATCCTTATCATCTGTGCACCTGCTACCCAGAATCATCTTAAAGCCCAGAAAGCCCAGGAGTCCGAAAGCGATCCAGTGGTCAAAAGAACTGACATAATCGCTGACAAAATAACCGAGATAAAATCCTAATACAGGGAAAAGACCCTGAAAAAGCCCTAGTACTAATGCTATCCTGACTGCAGCCGGGAATGTTATGCCAGACTGAACAACCCCGCAGCTAAGAGATACAGCAAAAGAATCAAACGACAAACCAATTGCAACTATGAGTACTGTAATAAAATCCATATCAAGAAAAAAACTATAAAAGTATTTATTATAACCAATAAAACCATAATAATCTTTTAATGCTCCATATGACCCTAAAATATCCGGCTCCGGGATATTTGCTATCTTTGACCATTTATAATAAATGATGATCCCATATGAGAGCTGTTATACAGAGGGTAAGCATGGCTTCTGTACGTACAGGCGGCACATTACTGTCGCAGATAAACAAAGGACTTCTTATACTGTTAGGTATTGAAGAAGCCGACAACGAAGAAGACATAATCTGGCTTGCTAATAAAATTTACCAGTTAAGGATTTTCAACGATATCAATGGCGTTATGAATTTATCCATGGATGAAGTCGGTGCAGAAGCTATCATTGTCAGCCAGTTCACCCTGTATGCCAAAACAAAAAAAGGGAACAGACCCTCCTATATCAAAGCGGCAAAACCGGATATTGCCATTCCCATTTATAACAGATTTATTGAATACTTCACTGAATTAACGGGAAAAAAGCCCGGCACCGGCGAATTTGGTGCAATTATGGAAGTAAGCCTTGTGAATGACGGACCGGTAACTATTATTATTGATACCAGGAACAGGGAATGAATGACAGGGGCTTTATGGGTGATGGGGCAATAAAACCTGAAAACTTCGATAAACTTCTTGTGACGATAATAACCGGTCTTATTATCTTTGCAATAATATATATCCCGGCCATATTTGCTTCTCTGGCCAGAAACAAAAAACTAAATAACAGAGAGATATGACACTCGACAAAGCACAAATATTAGTTGATGAATGGATAAAAACCACAGGAGTAAGGTATTTCAACGAACTTACCAATATGGCTGTTCTTACCGAGGAAGTTGGTGAGCTTGCACGTATTATGGCAAGAAAATACGGCGATCAGTCGTTTAAAAAAGAAGAACATGAATTAAGCCACGGGGAGGAAATGGCGGATATTCTGTTCGTCCTTATATGTCTGGCCAACCAGACAGGCGTTAATCTTTCGGATGAATTTGTAAAAGGCTTTGAAAAACGAAATAAGCGCGACAGTAACAGGCATAAAGAAAATCCCAAACTTAAAATACAAGACAGCTATGAATAATGCATTCGAGAATAAAAGTAATGAAGATATCCGGATACTCATCTCACAGCTTGAGTCCGGGCTTAACCCTGCTAATACAAGAAAGATGCTGGGCCTGCTGGATTTCACCAGCCTGAATATCACGGATAACATATCAAATATAGAAGGCATTTGTAAAAAAATTAATGATTATCCCTTCGTGTTTCCGGACCTTCCTGTTCCTGCTGCTGTTTGTGTATACCCCCGGTTTGTCCCTGTCGTAAAGAAATCCCTGAGTATCCCCTCTGTTCAGATCGTATCGGTAGCCGGAGGGTTTCCCTCTTCGCAAACATCAATAAAGATAAAAACAGAAGAGGTAAAAGAAGCGATCGGGGAGGGTGCCGATGAAATAGATATTGTCATGTCTGTCGGCGAATTTATCCCTGGAAATACTAATTATGTCAGGGACGAAATTGCCGCGATAAAAGAAATAACGGGTAACAGGTATCTTAAAGTTATTATAGAAAGCGGCATCCTGCAGGGCCCTTCCATGATATATGACGCATCGATACTGGCCCTTGAATCCGGAGCCGACTTCATCAAGACATCCACAGGCAAGGAAAAGGTCCCGGCAACCCTCGAAGCAGTATATGTTATGTGTCATGCTATTAAGAACTTCCTTCATGCCAGCGGAAAAATGAAAGGTATCAAACCGGCAGGGGGAATATCAAACCCTGAAGACGCTGTTAATTATTATTCGCTTGTTGAAATGATCCTGGGAAAACAATGGCTCTTACCTGAATATTTCAGAATAGGAGCCAGCAGACTTGCAAATAAAATGTTAAGCGAAGTGGAAGGAAGAAATGTCGAATATTTCTGAAAATATCAGTACACTACAGTATGCCGGTGAACCTCTGGCTGAAGATATACTGCGGTCGGAATGGGTTTTTGTATTGCTCATCGTACCTGTATTGATCTACATGCTTGTTTCTCTGTTTGAAAAATATTCCCTGAATAGGATTATAAAGATTGTCTTCAGCAATAAATTTGCCTATGCGGCATTCCGTAATATCAGTGCAGGAACACAGGTTTTCCAGATGCTGCTGGGAGTATTGAGCCTTATCAGTATTTCAACATTTATTCTTTTCTGCGAACTACATTTCAATATTGTTTTCTTTGACCTGTCGCCTCCTCTGCTCTGGCTTGCTGATCTTGCTGCAATATCTGTTTTAATCGGACTCAGGTATGTTGTTAACGCAGCTGTAGGTTCGGTTTCAGGTGCAACTGAGGCATTCAGGGAATATTTCTTCAACCTCTCACGGGCATATAAGCTTATCGGAATATCCCTGATGATTATGAATTTCTTTATATCATACCTGACTTGCGTTCCTGATAAATACCTGATATACTTTTCATTATCACTGGTAGCCCTGATAATGTTTTTCAGGCTTATAAAACTGATATATATTTTTGTGAGAAGGCGATTTTCATTATTTTATTTGATTTTGTATCTTTGCGCACTGGAATTTTTTCCCATCCTTGCACTTATAAGGTACCTGGACGGGTTAAAATAATTAAGAAGGCTAGTTATTGTACACTTAAAACTGAAGTGGTTTGAAGATAAAAAGTATACTGGTATCACAGCCTGAACCTCAAAACCCAAAATCACCCTATTTCGAACTTGCTAAAAATCATGGGTTGAAAATTGATTTCAGGCCTTTTATTGAGGTAGTTGGTGTTAACGCAAAAGAATTCAGGCAACAAAAAATAAACATTCTTAATCATACGGCTGTAATTTTTACAAGTAAAACAGCTATTGACCATTTTTTCAGAGTCGCCGACGAACTGCGTATCACTATACCCGACAGCATGAAGTATTTCTGCATAACGGAAAATGTTGCGTTCTACCTTCAGAAATACATTGTATACAGAAAAAGGAAGATATTTTATGGAAATGCAAAGTTCCAGGATCTTTGTACTGTCATATCCAAACATAAGGACGAAAATTATTTCGTGCCTTTGTCAATCCCGCATAAAGCTGAGATCCCCGAACTGCTCGATAAGTACAAAATAAAATACAATATAGGCAATCTTTATAAGACTATTAGTGCTGATCTCTCCGATCTTGCTGATGTCTATTATGATATTCTTGTTTTTTACAGCCCTTCAGGTCCGAAATCCCTGCTTGAAAATTTTCCTGACTTTAAGCAGAACGATACAAAAATTGCAGCCTTTGGCCCTACAACAGCCGAGGCACTGAATAAACTGGGCCTGAGAATGGACATACATGCTCCGAACCCAAAGGCTCCTTCAATGACAATGGCCCTCGACCAGTTTATAAAAGATCAGAAGAAAACAAAATAAACAGTATATACTTTTCACGGGTAATAAATACATTATGCTCTCCCCGGAATATAAGTGAAATCTGTGTCATGTACAATAAAAGGTATGGTTTCGGCAAGAAAGAGAAACTTTGCAGCCGCAAGGTAATAAGCCTGCTCTTTGAAAAAGGAAACTCATTCAATGAGCAGCCTTTCAGGCTGGTCTGGACACTTAATACTGACAATATTCCCTTTCCTGCCCAGACAGCTATCAGTGTAGGAAAAAAAAATATACGGCAAGCCGTTGAACGAAACAGGATAAAAAGACTTATCAGGGAAGCATGGCGTTTGAATAAAGATATAATTTATAACACACTTGAAAAACATAAACTTCAGCTTTACCTGATGATAATATATTCAGGCCCTGCAAACATAGAATACCATGATGTGGAAGCGGGAATAAAAAAGCTTGTAAATAAATTTTCTTTACATTTAACCACTGTTTCGGAAAAAACATGACAGATTATACACTTTGGCAACTTATTCGCATCATTATATTTTGACCGAAGTCTTTTTAAACAAGCATAAATACTACATATATGAAAACAAATAAAACCCGCATATTACTGGTTACATCGGTTTTCCTGGTTTTGTCGGCGATCTTATCAGCTTATATCCTCAGGAATGAATCCAAAGATTTCAAGCTGCAGAAAAACCTTGATATTTTCTATTCTTTGATAAGGGAACTGAATGCTTTCTATGTTGACGAGATCAAGCCGGATATGCTTTTCAGGGAAGGGATAGACGGAATGCTAAACGAACTTGATCCTTATACTACCTATTACCCTGAAGAAGACCGGGATGATTTTGCCTTTATGACAACAGGGAAATATGGGGGTATTGGCTCACTAATAAGACAATCGGGCGATTATACTGTCCTCACACAGATATATAAAGGTTTCCCGGCCGACCTGGCAGGACTTAAGGCAGGTGATATACTTAAAGCTATTGATGGTGAGTCGTTGAAAGGAATGAACGCTACAGGAGTAAGCGACAAGCTGAAAGGCGAACCAAATACCGGCATCGTCCTGACAATTGAGCGCCAGGGTAGTGAATTTGATAAAAAAATTACCAGAAAACGCGTTGCAATTCCTCCCGTTCCATATTTCGGGATGCTTGAAAATAAAACCGGATACATCAGATTTACTAATTTTACACAGGATTGCAGCACTGACGTAAAAGAAGCCCTGACCACCCTTCTCGAAAAACAAGGCGCAAAAAAAATAATACTGGACCTCAGGTCAAATCCGGGAGGACTGCTTTCCGAAGCCGTTGAGATCGTTAATTTTTTTGTAGGCCCCGGACATGAAGTAGTAAGCACAAAGGGAAGGGTTGAAAAATTCGATCATGTATATAAAACAATGAACCAGGCTATTGATGAAGATATACCGCTTGTTATAATGATAAACAGCGGAACAGCTTCAGCAGCAGAAATAGTTGCCGGAGCTATTCAGGATCTGGACAGGGGAGTAATAGTAGGGCAAAGGTCTTACGGTAAAGGACTGGTACAGATATCACGGCCGCTAAGCTATAATGCGACCCTGAAAGTTACAACTGCAAAATACTATATCCCTTCCGGAAGATGCGTTCAGGCAATTGATTTCTCGCACCGTAATGAAGACGGAAGTGTAGGTCATATACCCGATTCTCTGACATCCGAATTCAAAACACTAAACGGCCGTATCGTAAAAGACGGAGGAGGTATTTCCCCGGATTACGAAGTGGAGGCCGAACAACTGGGACAACTTGCCACCGAACTTTATATCAGATCATTTCTTTTCGATTATGCAACAAAATACTTCTGGGAAAACCAGAAGATAAGTAATCCCACAGATTATTCTATCAGCGATGAAACCTACAAGGATTTCGGAGAATATCTTAAGGAAAGAAAGTTTTCATATGAATCTGTAACTGAAGACGCACTGGAAAGACTTGAGACAATAGCAAAAAAAGAAAAGTATTTCGAGAATAACAGGGAACTGTTTGAAGATATGGAAAAGGCTCTGGACCATAACTTTGACGCTGACCTTCAGTTAAACCGTGAACAGGTTACAAGGCTTCTTGAAGATGAAATAATAGGGAGGTATTACTACGAAGAAGGAGTTATTAAACATGCTCTGCCTAATGATAAACAGTTGAATAAAGCCGTTGAAATAGTAAACGACCAAAACCTTTACGTTTCAACACTTAAAGGAACAGCCGGCCTCCTTTCAACGAGAAATAACTGAATATGCCAAATAAAAAATTTCTGGTCGACGGACCTATCACACCTGATATTGTTACCGGATATATTACAAAATTATCTGAGGACAAAACATGTGGCGCCAATTCTTTCTTCCTGGGGCGGGTCCGTAACGACAGGATCGATAACCGGGTAGTCAGGGCTATTGAGTATTCGGCATATGATGAAATGGCTGAGAAAGAGGCCGGCAGGATCGGTGATATTGTTAAGTGTGCTTTCAGCGATGTCAGGGAAATTATTATTTTACACTCAACAGGAATCGTTAAAACAGGAGAAATATCTCTTCTGGTTATAGTATCCGCAGGCCATCGTGATCAGTCCGACAGAGCTTGCAGACATGTTCTGGAGATGATAAAAGAAACCTTCCCTGTCTGGAAAAAAGAATTGTTTGATGATGATTCGCACCGCTGGCAGTAGCCCGGTTATTATCCTCCGGCAAAAGGAGGGAGCAAAGCAACCTCATCGCCATTTTTCAGTATTGTTTCCTCCCCGGCGAATATATGGTTTACCGAAATACGAAACTTATAGTCCCCTATAGATGGGTATATCTCAATAATTCTTTTCTTCAGGTCCCGGAGAACTGAAATATTCTCCATTTCCAGTTCATCTTTCCCGGCTTCCTCGGCCAATACTCCGAAAAGCAATATTTTTACTTTCATATTTACCTCCTTGTCTAATGAGCTTCAAGCCAGTTTCTTCCGTATCCGTGTTCCACTACAAGAGGAACATCGAGCCTGCAGGCATTCTGCATTTCGTCAACAACAATTGCTCTTAGCCTATACTTATCATTTTCATCTACTTCGAATATCAGTTCGTCGTGTACCTGTAAGATCATCCTGGCCTCCATATCCGATTGTTTAAGCCTGTTATGGATTCTGATCATTGCTATTTTTATAATGTCAGCTGCCGTGCCCTGGATAGGTGCATTAATTGCATTCCTTTCAGAATTGCTTCTTAACAACGAATTACGGGAGTGTATATCACGCAGGTATCTCTTTCTTCCGAACATTGTCGTAACATAACCATCCTCCCTGCCTTTTTCAATGCTTATCTCCATATATTTTTTAACCCCGGGGTATGATGCAAAATACCCTTCAATCAGTTCCCTGGCTTCCGTTCTGCTGATATTGAGCCTCTGAGATAATCCGAATGCTGAGATACCATATATTATTCCAAAATTAGCTGTCTTTGCCTTCGCACGCATCTCCCTGCTTACCTGGTCAGGATTAACACCGAATATCTTTGAAGCGGTTGCCGCATGTATATCATTGCCGCTGAGGAAATCATCGATCATCCCCCTGTCCTTACTAAGGTGCGCCATTAACCTGAGTTCAATCTGTGAATAATCGGCCGAAAGAAAGACATAACCATCCTGAGGGATAAAAGCTTTACGTATTTCACGTCCGCTTTCATCCCTGATCGGGATATTCTGAAGATTAGGATTATTTGAGCTTAATCTGCCCGTAGCGGCTACAGCCTGGTTATATGATGTATGTATCCTACCTGTAGTGCTGCTTATCAGGCCCGGGAGAGCCTCAACATATGTTGAAAGCAATTTCTTCAAACCCCGGTATTCAAGAACCTTATTAATAATAGGATGCCTGTCGCTGAGCCGCTGCAATGCCTCTTCATTGGTAACAAACTGTTTTGTCTTTGTCTTTTTGGCTTTATCATCCAGCCTGAGCTTAATGAACAGTATGTCTCCGAGCTGTTTTGGTGAGGCAATATTGAATTCCGCACCTGCAAGTTCATATATTTCACCTTCCAGGTTTATTATCTGTTGCCTGAGTACTTCAGAATATTCTTTCAGAGCCTGTTCATTAAGTATTACTCCCGTCCTTTCCATCTGGGCCAACACAGGTATAAGAGGCATCTCTATTTCTGTCGCCAGCTTAAACAGATTTTCGGATTCCAGCCTGGGTCTGAATAATTGCTTTAACTGGTTTGTTATATCAGCATCTTCAACAGCATATTCTGTAAGTTTTTCTAAAGCAACAGATCTCATATTCTTCTGGTTCCTGCCTTTTTCACCGATTAATGATTCTATCGGTATAGGCTTATAGTTCAGATATGTCTCGGCAAGAAAATCCATATTATGCCTCATATCAGGCTCCAGAAGGTAATGAGCTATCATAGTATCAAATAGTTCTCCCCTGACCTGTATGCCATAATTAGCTAAAACCTGTATATCGAATTTTATATTTTGCCCCACTTTTCTGATATTCTCATTCTCGAAAACAGGCTTTAATATTTCAATCCTTCTTTTGGCAGTATCATCATCCTGAAAATATACCAGGTAACCCTGATCCTTATTCCAGGAAAAGGAAAGTGCAACTAATTCCGACTCAAGCGGATTAATTGAACTTGTCTCTGTATCAAAGCAAAATTCATCAAGCTTCATGAGCATCTCTGCAAGCCCTCTTATATCGTCTTCCTCTTCAAGTCTTTTATAGTCATGATCCTTTTGTGACAGGTTATTAAAGTCACTCCCGGTTTCCGTTGTTATTGTACCCTGGTCAAAAAGGGATCCCTGAGACATATCGCCTGTCAGTAGCCTTCCATCGCTCCTTTTAGCCCCATCCGTATCGCTGTCAAGCTTTTCTGCCATACTTCTGAATTCCAGTTCTGAGAATATCTCTTTCAATCTCTCCTTATTTATCTTTTTTCTCAGCATTTCCTCTTCTCTGAATTCAAAAGGGACGCTTGTCTCTATTGTCACAAGTTTCTTGGAAAACAAAATTCCATCCTTGTTATTTTCAATAATCTCCTTCTGTCTCCCTTTTAACTTATCGCTGTTTTTTATGAGATTATCCACACTCCCGAACTCGGATATCAGTTTTTTAGCTGTCTTTGGTCCTATTCCCGGAGCACCAGGGATATTATCAGCACTGTCTCCCATAAGAGCGAGTACGTCAACAACCTGCCCGGGGTCCGTGATCTCATATTCACGGCACACCTCTTCAGGCCCCAGCACAATTGCCGCACCACCACGGGTAGCCGGTTTATACATTTTAACCTTTTCATTAACCAGTTGTGCATAATCCTTGTCGGGTGTCATCATAAAAGTGTCAAATCCCGTTTCATAAGCTTGTCTGGACATTGTACCTATAAGGTCATCAGCCTCATATCGCTCTACCTCATATACCGGAATGGAATACGCCTCCAGTATCTCTTTTATATAAGGCACTGCCAGCCTTATATCTTCAGGTGTTGCATCCCTGTTTGCCTTGTATTCCTTGTACATTTCATGCCTGAAAGTAGGGCCCGGCGGATCGAATACCACAGCAATATGCGTCGGGTTCTGCTTCTGTAGTATCTCATCCAGTGTAAGCAGGAATCCGAATATGGCAGAAGTATTAAAGCCTTTTGAGTTTATCCTCGGATTACGTATAAATGCATAATACGACCTGAAAATCAGGGCATAAGCATCAAGCAAAAATAATTTTTTTTCTTTTGTTTCAGGCATAATCATTCGTCTATATTATCATCTGCAAACCATTCGGCATAAGAGGTTGCCGTTTCATAAAGCCTCAGGTTATGTAATTCTACTCCTTCCGGCAAATGTGATCTGATCCTTTCGGCAATATCAGCAACAAGGTTCTCACAAGTAGGTTGATAATCAACAACCAGAACGTTCCCGAACATAAGCTTTAAGGCTTCCTGTCTGTTTTCAGCTACAAGGTTACTTACTGCCACAGTATGATCAAATAGTTCAATTATTTCTTTGTTCACGATTTTTTTCAGGTCACTGAAATCGATTACCATTCCGTTTTTAGGATCATCCTCATCATTTACAGGCTTGCCTGTCAGGGTCACGAACAGTTTATATGAATGCCCGTGTACATTTTTGCATGGACCATCATATTTCCATAGCACATGAGCCATTTCAAAGGAGAATTCCTTTGTCACACGTATTTTCGCCATTGCCACTATTGTTTTGTTCAAACAAATTTAACAATTCTGACCGAATGTGCATTCGCCGGGCGTCTGGTAAAGGTAAATTAATTATAATAAAATAATTAACTTAACCGGAACTGTCTGTTAAGTAATAAATGACTAATATTGCATAATTTTATTAAAGGATAATACAGGCAGGGCATGAAAGCAGAAGATAAGATGACATTCCGGTCAATAATTAAGAAGTCAGCAACGGATTTTGCAGGCAGGCAGGCATTTTCATTTACAGGAGAAAAAGGCTATACATACGAAACGGCATACCACCGTTTATTATCACTCGTCGCCTTTCTTGAAAGGCTGGATGTTCAAAAGGGCACCAGGATTGCAATCCTGGGACCTAACTCTCCGGAATGGGTAATTTCATATCTTACTGTTACATATATGGGGGCTGTGGTTGTGCCGATCCTGCACGATTTCTCTAACGATGAAATATACAGCATACTGGAACATTCGGGAGCACATACTATTATTGTTGATAAAAAAACCGACAGTCTTATTAATAAATATCCTGATAGCCTGCAGCATGTTATCAGTCTCGATGACTTTTCTCTCCTTCGCAGTAAAAAGGTAAAGGCCGTTTTCTCAGAAGGAGATAAGCCGTGCCGGGAGGATATGGTCAATGCTGACGACCTGGCCGCAATAATATATACCTCGGGGACAACAGGTAATTCAAAAGGTGTAATGCTTAGTCACCGTAATATAATTTCAAATGCCTCTATGGGTATAAAGCTTAAACCTGTGAACCAGTACGACAGGTTCCTGTCCGTGTTGCCCCTTGCTCATACTTTTGAGAACACAATAGGTATGGTGATCCCATTTATCCAGGGTGCCTCAGTATATTACCTTAAAAAGCCGCCGACAGCTTCAGTCCTGTTACCTGCTCTGAAAGCAATCAGGCCTACCATAATGTTGTCGGTCCCTTTAATAATAGAAAAGATATATTTCAGTAAGATAAAACCTGAATTAACCAAAACAGCATTAACCAGGCTTTTATGCCGTATAGGCCCTGTCAGAATATTGATACACAGGGCCGCCGGCAGGAAACTCTTCCAAACCTTTGGGGGTGAATTAACCTTTTTTGGTATTGGAGGGGCCAAACTAAATCCTGAAGTTGACCGTTTTCTCAAGGAAGCAAAATTTCCCTATGCCATAGGGTACGGAATGACAGAATCATCTCCCCTTTTGGCAGGAATGGTTCATCCGCGCTGTAAGGTCGAATCCACAGGGCCTGCTATTGAAGGTGTGGAGCTGAAGCTGCATAACACAGATCCTTCTACCGGTGAAGGTGAAATATGGGCCAGGGGAGATAATATCATGCAGGGTTATTATAAAAACCCGGAAAAGACCAGGGAGGTACTTACAGATAATGGCTGGTTCAGAACAGGAGACCTGGGGGTATTCGACAAAGAAGGTTACCTGTATATCAAAGGACGACTGAAAACGGTAATTCTCGGATCAAGCGGCGAAAATATATATCCCGAAGAGATAGAATCTATTATTAATACATTTAAACACGTTGTCGAATCTCTTGTTGTTGAAAAAGGAGGTAAACTTGTGGCAATGGTACATATCAACAAGGAGGAACTGGAAGAAAAATATCGCTATCTGAAAGAGGAAATGTCGAGGGTTGTCGAGGAAAAGATGCATGAAATCATTGAGGAACTAAAGCACCAGGTTAACCAACGGCTTAACAGGTTTTCAAGAATTCACAGTTTCGAGCTTCAACTTGTCCCTTTCCAGAAAACACCGACAAAAAAGATCAAGAGGTACCTCTATTATTGACCGTTGTTGCTCTGTCCGGAAAAGACTACCGGCTATTTACGCTTCCATACAAGTATTATTATACACAATCTTGCCACCAGAAACGATAAAGCGCCAAGCAGAAGGTTTATAAGAGCTATCTTCAGTCCGCCGGCCAGGTACTTCGGAGCTAGCTCACCATGAGCTTCGATGCTGTCAAATGCCGTTATCAGGCCTATCGTATGACCCAGAAAAGCCCATGCAAGGGTGAACCACCCGAAAGAAATCAGTAATGATATTGTCTTTTCACCGGCTTCCTGTTTTAGCAAACCTCTTAGGAAAATAACAAGTATCAACACCATCATTATCACCATAGGATAAGTGAAAAACGGGCCTCCGTCATTAAGTTTTGATACAATTGCATTCATGATAATACAAATTTAAAATTAATACTGTTTCAAAAATAAGCTGTAATAAAACAGTAAAATTTATTTTGCGATAAACAGCTCCCTTAACAACATGTATAGCATCTTTAAAGCGATAAAGTCAATACAACCTGTTTTTTCAGTAATAACAGGTAGAAAATATGCATTTCATCGTTGTAATACATACTGTAACCGGATTTTATGTAATATTGTCTTTAAACAGGCTGGTATCACAAATAATAATGAAAAGAGACTATAACTGAATCCTGCATATGATAAAACAATTGCTACATTACCGTATTTCAGGTATCCGGCGTATACTTCTTCATATTGTCTTCTGGGCAGGGGTATGGTTCCTTTTTTTCTACTTTTTCAGTTATAACTCCGACGACAGGGCTTACGTTATGTGGTTCTCAAGCTTCCTGCTGCCCCTGACTATAGCAGTAACATATATTACTGTTAACAGGCTTATACCGGAATACCTCCTGGTAAAAAAATATTTCAGGTTTGTCCTGTACAGCTTCTATACTTTTGTGATCGCATCATACTTTGTAGCCATAATTATTTACGGATGCCTCATTTTTCTCCTTGACCTTAATATTAACGGGATGCCTCCGATGAGCAAGAATTTTTTCTTCATTCTCATCCTTATGTATCTGGTAGTTGGCATTGTAAGCTCCGTTACCATTTTAAATCATAATTTCTTAACGGTTTCAAGAAACAAGGAGTTACAGAATAAAATATTAGAGACACAGCTGCAACTTAAAGAACAGGAACTCAATTTTTTAAAAAGCCAGATACATCCTCACTTCCTCTTTAATACACTGAATACAATATATGGTTTTGCACTGGAAAGATCGGAACATACTCCGGAAATTATACTAAAGCTATCAAATCTGCTTGATTATATCCTGTACCAGGTAAGTAAGCCAAAAGTGAGCCTGAAGGAAGAAATTCTGCACATCAAAGAGTATATTGAGCTTGAAAAAATAAGATTTAAGGATAGTCTCAGGATTAATTTCACATCGGATGATATACCTGAAAATACCGAGACAGCACCTATGCTGCTTATCCCTTTTGTGGAAAATGCTTTTAAACACGGTAGTATAGTAAACGGCTATTTAACTATTGATATTCAGATCAGGCTTAAAAATGAACGCCTTGACTTCTTTTTATCAAATACATATCTTAATTATAATGAAGAGGCATCCGGCAGTGGCATAGGTATCGAAAATATCCGGAAAAGACTGGATCATAACTACGGGAATAATTATTTTATCAGAAAAGAAATAAAGGACAACAAGCATATAGTGCACCTTTCCGTATTTAACTTAAAAACAGCTAAATTATGACCGGCCGGATTAAATGTATAGTTGTTGACGATGAACCTGTTGCAAGGGATATACTGGAAAAGCACCTTGCCAAAATAGATGCAATTGATGTGGTTGCCAGCTGTAAAAGCGCTATTGATGCATTTAATATTATAAGCAAGGAAAATATTGACCTGGTATTTCTTGATATAAACATGCCATCTGTTTCAGGTCTGTCGTTTGCAAAGTCAATAAACAAAGATATCAGGATCATATTTACTACTGCCTACCGGGAATATGCAATTGACGGTTTCAATCTGAATGCAGTGGATTACCTGTTAAAACCTGTTTCTTTCGAAAGATTATTTCAATCGGTAAACAGGTATATCGATGAAAACCTGAAACCGGCCGTTATTCCATCAACTGAGATCGGACAGCAGGCAAATGATCATTTTTTTGTCCGTTCCGACAGAAAAATGATAAAAATATGTTATGATAATATCTTATTCATTGAAAGCACCGGTGATTATCTGAAAATAGTCATTGAAAGCAAAACAGTAATAACGAGGGATACAATATCAAATATTGAGGCTAAGCTGCCCCAGAAAGACTTCATCAGAACGCACCGCTCATTTATCGTATCACTTGCAAAGATTGATTCCTTTACATCTGAATATATCGAAACAGGGAAAAAACAAATTCCTGTAAGCAGGAACTACAAGGATTCGGTTATGAACAGGCTTGGAAATCTGATGCTATAGGAGAGTAAAAATGACAGACTGTAAAAATATCCGTAAATAAGCAGGCTTCATAAACCCAGGAATAATATTCCTGCTCCACATAATATAATGGCTAATCCGGCCAGTATATGCTGATACTTTTCCAGAGTTTTTACTTTAAAAATACTGATACCCTTAAGAAGTACTAAAACGCTTACAATCATAGTACTAATTGTTGCAATAGCAAAAACAACCGAAATAGCGCCAACGGCGGCATAATTATGCTCGGCAGCCGGGTACATAAGGATAGGGATCAAAGGCTCACAGGGACCAAAAAGAAATATCAGGAATATAATCCATACAGTAAGTTGCTTTTTCCCGTCTTTGTCCTCAAAATGTTTATGCATATGACCCTTCTTCCTTATCAGCCTGAAAACAGCCCATGCAGTGTAAGCCACACCAAAAGAAAAAAGCAGCCAGGCTGCCAGGTTTCCCCTGAAACCCTCAAACAATTCCAGTCTTGAGATGGCTACTCCCGCCCCTATGCCTATGAAACCAATGATTACAGAACTAAACACATGTGCAAGTCCGCTTATTATAACAATATTAATGGTTTTTGTAATACTCCAGTTGCGCGATTTGGAAAGAGCCACAAAAGGCAGGTAGTGATCCGGACCGGCAATAGTATGTATAACTCCTATGGTTACTGCTGTCAATAATAAAGCTGTGTAGCCTTCCATTTACATTTGGTCAAGTATTCTGATTCTGTCTTCAATAGGCGGATGAGTAGCAAAAAGGGACGAAAATGAAGCGCCTTTTTTCTTTTTTATTCCCGGATTTTCAATAAACATCTGCGCAACATCTTTACGGGTTACGGCTTCTATTCTCGGATCACCCGATACTTTTCTCAGAGCTGATGCCAGGGCCCGTGGCTTATGTGTAAGCTCAGCCGCACCGGCATCGGCAAGATATTCTCGTTTACGCGACAGAGCAAAACGAAAAATTGTGGTCAGGAGCCATCCGACAGCTGCAAGTATCATAATAAGGATCATTGCAGCGCCGTTGTTTTTTCTGTCTCTGCCACCTCCATACATGGTGCCCCTGAGCAGGGCCTGGGTAACAAAAGCAAAAATACCTACGAAAATGACTGAAATGATCAACAGCCTGACATCCCTGTTACGTATATGGGTCATTTCATGAGCAATAACAGTTTCCAGTTCATCATCGTCAAGCTTATTAATAATGCCTCTCGACAGGGATATCGTATATGTCTTATCATTTATACCGCTGGCAAATGCATTAAGGCTGTCGTCCTCAATAATATTTACCGACGGCATTTTCTTCATCCCTGCAGCAATGGAGAGGTTCTCCACTATATTATAAACCCTTTTATTTCCCTTCCTCTCCAGTGGTCTGGATCCCGTTGCCTTGTTTATCATTGTGGCATGTGAACTCCAGGCAATAAAAAACCATAACAGTATTCCGGCGGCTATCCATGGTATCGTCCTCAGGAATCCCTCCACCGGGTCAATCTGTACTTCTGTCTGGAATGCACTGTACACCAGCCAGAATATCATCACCAGGGTAAATATTACGAGCGGGAACAGGATCAGCAGTATTACCGACCTGGTATTATTTTTCCAAATCTGTGATTGCAGTCCGACATATTTCATATCACCCCTTATTATTCAAAGCTTACCTTTGGCGGTTCCTCCATAACCTCACGCCTGTCGCCGAGGTCAAACATAGGTTCCTTATGAAACCCGAACATTCCCGCTACGATATTGGATGGGAAAGACTGTACGGACACATTCAGCTCTTTTGTCGCCGAGTTAAAAAACCTGCGTGCAGCAGCAAGCTTATTTTCCACATCCGATATTTCCTCCTGCAGGTTCATAAAATTCTGATTGGCCTTAAGATCAGGATAGGCTTCAACAGCAACCTGTACCCCGCCAAGGGCATTTGATAATCTCGATTCAGCCGATATTTTTTCATTAATACTGCCTGCGCTCATAGCTGCAGACCTGGCATTCGTTACTTCTGTCAGCAACTCCCTCTCATGCTTCATATAACCCTTTACCGCCTCAACCAACTGAGGTATCAGGTCATGGCGCTGCCTTAGCTGGACATCAATATCCGCAAAAGCATTTTCCCTGTTATTCCTTAATCTGACCAGCCTGTTATAGGCAGAGATCAGAAAAAGTGCCAGAATGACAACAACTGCAATAACAATAATCAAACCTGTCATTTTAAAATTTATTTGTTAGAAAGCAAATATATGAATTGTTTGGATTAATGGAACAATGGGTTAATGAAATAATGCGCATAATAAGCCTGTCATTATTATATAACAGATTCAGAAATAAGCTGAATATAAGACAAAAGACTAACGACGAAAGACAAAAGGATAGCGAGATGAAGTTAAATCCGGTCCAGATACCAGTATTCCGTCATTGCTCGTCATCTTCGTTTGCCTTCGGCAAATTCACCCCGAGTACCCGGTTCTATCATTCCATTATTCCAGTACCCTATTTTCCGCTGAAACTGACGTTATCAAACATTAAGGAAGGTAATCTCCATGCTGAATACTCATATACATCGTTACCTACGCCGATAAGGTCTTTGTATAGCTGAAGGAAATTGCCCGTTATATTCATTTCCGATACCGGTTTCACTACTTTCCCCTTCTCGATCAGGAATCCCTCAATGCCATATGAAAAATCACCTGTTGATCCGTTGGAGTTGCCGCCATTGAAGCCAGTTACCAGGATTCCCCTGTCAAGGGACGCAATCATTTCTTCCATGCTTTTATCACCCGGTTCAAGTATAAGGTTTGTAGTGCTACCGCTTGTAGGATCCATATTCAGTTTTTTTCCGTAATAGGTATCAATATAATATGACCTTAACACTCCTTTTTCAAAGACTGTCCTCTTTTTCAGGGCCAGTCCTTCATTATCAAAAAGTTTTGATCCCCGTCCCGATATAATGAACGGATCATCTGTCAGTGTCAGTTTTTCCGAACCCACCTGTTTCCCAAACATATCCACAAGAAACGAGTTTTTTTGCTGAATTGCTGAGCCGTTGAGGGCCTGTATCAAAGGACTGAGACTCTGTACGGCAAGCCTGTTTTCAACAATCATAGGCATATTGGCTGATTCCAGTTTGCCCTGCCCCAGCTTCTTCAGAGCTTTATCGAGAGCTGTTTTACCTATTCCCTCCTGCTTTAACTTATCATAAAATAATGCACTCTCATACCACGAATCACTTGGTCTTGCATCTCCCTGTTTTACCGAGACACTTACACCAAGGCCATAATATGTATTCTCTTTGTCTCCTTCAAACCCGTTACTCGTTACCATAACGGTTCCACCCATACCGTCACTGTATGATGACGTAACAGATACTACACGCTCATCTTTCCCCAACACTTCCTTTTCCACTGCAAACGCCGCATCTATTTTCGCCTGAGGATCGATCGTATTATAATTTTTATCATAAGTATTCAGATCGGGGCCCCCTCCTTTGTAATAAAGGCCGGGGTCGGGCAGGCTTCTGAATTCATCTTCGGCAAGGTACTTTGTCCCTTCTATAGCCTCCGAGATAAACCTTGCAAGCTCGTCTTTATTATTCAGCCGGTTTGTCGAATGCACCGAATATTTCTTATCGACATAAAGATATATTGTAAGGCCGTTCTCGATAGACTGCTCAAGGTTTTCAATCTTCTCCTCGCGCACTGATATACTATTACTCTGACTGTTACTAATAACCACCTTACTTTGCTGGGCTCCGTTATCAAGGGCATGTTTAACTGCCCATTTTGCTAATGTATATTTTTCTTCTTTTGTCATTGTTCTGCTTTTTTCTATGATTCAAAATAACCGATACTAAGCCTATGCGTTCACTCCGCCAACGGTAAGCTTCTTAACAAGTACAGTAGGCAGTCCCATTGTCACCGGCACCGATTGTCCTCCCTTTCCACAGGTCCATGTACCGTTATCTGTCTTATAATCATTTGCCGCCATGGTAATATCCGCAAGAGCCTGCGGGCCGTTACCAATTATATTTATATCCTTTATCGGCCTTGTAAGCTTCCCTTTCTCGACCAGGTAGCCTGACTTAACAAAAAATGTGAAATCGCCGGCACCTATTTTAACCTGACCGTTACTGAAATTATCAACATATACACCGTAGTCTACCTGTGCCAGGATTTCCTCCCTGGTGTGCGGGCCCGGTTCCATATATGTGGATCTCATACGTGGCAACGGTATATACCGGAATGATTCCCTCCGTCCGTTACCCGTAGGCTCAACACCATAATGATTTGCACTGATCCTGTCATGTATATAACTGTTCAGTATGCCGTCTTTAACAAGGTAAGTTTTCTTCACATCATTACCTTCATCATCAATATTAAGTGCGCCCCTGTTATTCTCAAGTGTTCCGTCATCAATAATATTTATGAAATTTTCGGCAACTTTTTTACCCATCATATCGCTGAAAATGGAAGTCCCCTTTCTGTTAAAATCCGCTTCAAAGGTATGTCCTATAGCCTCATGTAGAAGTATTCCCGAACCTCCGGCGCCAAGGATGACAGGCAGTTCGCCTGCCCTGGGTTTTGTAGCTTCAAATAAAAGATTTGTCCTGTCAACTGCTTCACTGGCAAGTTCATCTACCAGATCATCCGTAAGCCATTCAAAACCTTTCCTGTATGAGCGGGCTGAATAGGAGTTTTCAATTTGCTGGCCTCTTTGCATTATACACACCGCACCAAAGCTTGACATAGGCCTGTAGTCATATGTGATCCTCCCTTCCGAATTATAAAACAATATATAACTTGTTTCATCTGTCAGAAAAGCGTTCACCTTGATAACCTTCTCATCGAGACTGAAGATCCTGTCATTGACCTTCTGTACAAAGGGAACCTTATCTTTGACCGAAATATCTTCCCATCCCCTGGCAATGGTATAGTAATCCGAAGGCATTTTCTCATTAAAAACACCCCCGTCCAATTTACCGGGGCCGGAAGCTATGCTTGCTGAAAGCCTGGCAGCATTAAGCATTGATTCCATATCGAGCGATTCGGAATAGGCAAAACCGGTCTGGTCTCCTTTAAGTACTCTTATACCAACACCATAATCGATATTGGAAGAAGCACTGTTCACCTTTCCATCCTGTAACCCGATATTATTTGTTATCCTGTGTTCAAAAAACAGGTCGGCATAATCGCCGCCTTTGCTCATAGCCTCGGCAATAACCTTTTTTAGCATGCCGGTGTTCATCTCGAAATGATCAAGATAGTCTTTCACGTCATTTGAAATTTGAAGGTTGCTGCATGACTTGAGGAACGGAGGTAAAATCACAGTTCCGGCAACAGCAGCACCGCTTGTTTTTAAGAAATTGCGTCTGTTTAAGTTCATATTGAGTAAAGAATTGATTATTTATCCACTTTTCCGGTAAACCATATGCAAGTTAATACAATATGAATTAATCAATGTTAACAGACATACTTTTTTTTATTTCCTTCCATTCAGGAAGATATTTATCCATCAGGGAATAAAACTTTTTGTTATGCCTGCGTTCAAGTAAATGGACCATCTCATGAACAAAAACATATTCAAGAACGTTATCGGGATATTTTGCAAGTTCAAGGCTTAGCCATATACGTCTTTCTTTAATATTGCATGTCCCCCATTTGGTTTTCATTTGTCTTATCCTGACATCAGATACCTTCAATTGCATCTTATCCTGCCAGTAATCTTTAAGAGAAGGTATCCCGGATTTAAGCATACTCCTGTACCAGCTATTCATAAGCTTTTCCCGGCAGTCACGGTCACAACCCGCTTTAATATTCATGATGAGTATACCGTCTTCAAGCGATACTGACGGTTTACCTGTCCCCTGAATAATGTTTAACGGATATTCTCTTCCCTCAAACAAGAGATATTCCCCGTCGATATAATTCTTCGGATGTCGTATGGGAATGTTTTTTAATCTGTTATGCTGCTTAATGATCCAGTTCCGTTTTCTATCCAGAAATTCATAAATATCCCTGTCCGGGATCCTGCCAGGCGCCGTTACCACAACCCTGCCATCAGGAGGATAAATCCTGATGTAGATATTCCTGATTGGTTTCCTTACGATTTCAATATCTATTCCTTCGGGGATCGAATGCATTTTAAAAACAAAATGCAATTTTAATAAATTTGTTCAACTATCGGGTTATAATATTGCCTGTAAAGACGATGAATGCTGAAACATGGAACAGGGGACAGAATAAGAATATAAACGGCAAACGACGAAGGACGAAAGACTAAAGGCCTTCGACGAGCCCTTCGGCAAGCTTCTCAGGACAGGCTCAGGGCAAGGGCAAAAGAAGAAAAGGGTTTAAAAGGTTGAGAATGGGTTGAGAAAGTTGAGAATGAGTTTAAAGGAATTATTCAGGTTCTTCAGTTCTTCAGTTCCATTACTCCATCATTCCAGTGCTCCGGTATTCCAGTCTTCCGTCTGTCTTATAATCAGCTTGTTATATGACTGGGTGTACTGCCATTCAGGCTTGTTGATTTTGCTCAAAATCTTCAACGGTAAAAAATGAATATTTATAATCCATTGGTAAAATGGAATTATATTCATTCACACCGGCATTATCAAAACAGGCTTCAATAATTCTTTTTCCCGTAATGCTCAGGTCATCGCAGAGATAGGTTCTTAATTCTTTCTTAAAAAATTCGTATAACATATCCGCACCTGCCTTATATCCGTCCTCTCCAACTTCATCCTGACGGTAGACTTTAAGGAAACGGGACGGTATTTTTGCTCCCTCAATGGTCAGGTAATTAAGTTCATATCCAAGCAAACTGCATACTGCAGGCTGATACTGGTCACTTCTGAGTTTTGCATTTCCTCTTCGTGTAAGATATTCCCGCATCAGTAACTGCGGCTTAAATCCCACTTTCCATACTCCTATATGCTGATTCGGTGTTAAGACATACCTTACCCTGGGAGTATTGATAATTTGCTCAAGAAGGAGATTAGCCTGTCTTACCTTCTTCCCTGTAGCAAAAGGCCAGTATGAGCCGACACCCTCCGATTCCATTGAGCTGTTGCCTGTTATACTCGGGTTTGCAAAGCCGCGGGGTGATACGAGTCTCCATAACCAGGCCAGAGAAGGAGGCAATATATGAAACAAACCTATTATACCGAAACCCGGTTCCTCCCGGGAACTGGGAGGAGTTCTTACTCCAAAGCTCCTTACATCTATAGTGACAGGCTTATTGATAATACCGGGTACTATATCCCTTGGTATTACAAGCCTCGGTATAATTGGCCGATATCCCGTTGGTAACCCTGTGGACAACAGCCTCAGTGTATTCGGAACCATCGCCTGTCTTATACCTGACCTCATAATAGTCATTCTCCTTATTTCCCGTGGATGCATCGGCCAACTCTTCATAATTATTATATATCGTTAAAGATCTGGACCCGGTTAATAATTCATATACAACCCCGGGTATAATCTCTTTTAAGCTTCTGATTGTCTGAATTCCTTCCATATTGATCAATTTTATAACAACCCCTTTAAGCTAATTAGAATAACAACTATAAAATTTGCCGGCAAAATTAGTAAACAAATTTAGCGGATATGGGAATATTTCTTTATTTTTTTAATCTATATTGCTGTAATTATTAATATATTACCTTAATAAATGGCATTCACCCCAGAGTAGAACTCTGGACTCATCATTTCGGAGTAGAACTCCGGGGAACCGAGTTTACGAGCCCGGCGAAGCCAATTAAACCATTCTTCTTGTCCGCCGCCTCCGTCGGCCATAGGTTGACTTCGGCAACCGGAGGCCGAAGCGAACGCGAAGGTGGATTATAAAATCAATATACTTAAACCGGGCATTCCTGACTGAAGCAAATCATAACTGAGCAATTATTCTCCTCTTACGGTCGTTATATTACGGAACAGTAATAGTTAAGGGGTCATTAGCATATTACTTTTTTTTAGTATTTTGCGCACTCAAAAACATTATTATGTCAACAAAGACCAAAGCATTTCTGCTCATTCTTTTTATTCTTGTTGCCGATCAGTTATTAAAAATCTGGGTAAAGACCACAATGGTAATCGGGGAAGAAAAAAATGTGATAGGTAACTGGTTTATTCTTCATTTCATAGAAAACAACGGTATGGCATTCGGTATGGAAATGGGAGGACGGGCGGGAAAACTTATCCTGAGCATTTTCAGGATAATAGCATCGATAGGTATAGGATGGTATATCTTTCATCTGATAAAAACCGGAGCACATCCGGGACTGATACTCGCTGTAAGCATAATATTTGCAGGTGCTGTAGGCAATATTATCGACAGCGCTTTCTACGGAATGATCTTCAGTGAAAGCTATTTTGATCCTGCTGTTATTTTCCCGCCCGGGGGAGGATATTCCTCCTTCCTTCACGGAAAGGTTGTCGATATGCTTTATTTTCCTGTTATTGATACAACCTGGCCTGCCTGGTCACCCATAAAACCGGGCCAGTCTATGGTTTTCTTCAGGCCGGTGTTCAACCTGGCTGACAGCTCAGTTACCATAGGGGTTTCGATAATAATACTGTTCCAGAAAAAATTCTTTGCCGTGCGACACTAGGATGACTCGCACATACTTACACAGTTAATGATGTTTTTAAGGCTCTCATGTTTAAGTGAGTAGTACGTATTTTTGCCTTCCCTCCTTGAGATAAGAACACCTTTGTCTTTTAATATCCCAAGATGATGAGAAGTTGTGGATTGTTCTATGCCCAGCTTTTCGTGAATCTGAGTTACAGAAAGGGATTCTCCCTGTTCAAGAAATCCTATTATTGCAATACGCATCGGGTGAGCTATTGCTTTTAGCATATTCGCAGCACGCTCCAGTTGTTCAGGATTTAACCTGATATTTTCCATCTCTTTCTCTTTTATATTCATATCGCAAATATATATAAATATGTTAATATGTTAAATGTTATACAAAATATGCTCTGCAGAAGTTCCGGGCTTTTTCTTATAGCTTAAATACTTATCTTTGAGAACAATTTATATTTTGGGATGTCTAAACTTAACACCATAAGGAAACCTGTTGAAGCAGAAATGAAGGAGTTTGAACGTTATTTCAATAATACTCTGAAAACGAACATTCCTCTGCTCAAGATAATCCTTAATTATATTATTCGCCGTAAGGGAAAGCAGATGAGACCCCTCCTTGTTTTTCTTTCTGCTGCCCTGAACGGAAAAATCAACGAATCAACCTATGTGGCTGCTACGTTTATAGAGCTTCTTCATACTGCCACCCTGGTGCATGATGATGTGGTCGATGATGCGAGGGAAAGGCGGGGAGCCCTTTCTGTAAATGCCCTCTGGAACTCCAAGATAGCCGTACTGACAGGAGACTATCTGCTGACACAGGGACTTCTTATCAGCATTGAGAAAAACAGGTATGATATGCTTGAAATGGTTAGCGAAGCCGTACAGGCGATGAGTGAGGGTGAGCTTTTGCAACTACAGAAAGCAAGAAAACTGAATATTACTGAGGATGTGTATTTTCAGATAATAAAAATGAAAACAGCAGCCCTGATATCGGCATGTACAGTATGCGGGACCATTTCTGTCAGTGATGACCCTGAAAGGATCAAGATCATGAAGGACCTTGGCGAAAATATCGGCATAGCCTTCCAGATAAGGGATGATCTCTTTGATTTTCAGAATAACAGTTTTACAGGAAAACCGGCAGGAAATGATATTAAGGAAAAAAAGATTACCCTCCCGCTGATCCATGCTCTTGAGGAAAGTACTTTAACTGAACGAAAAAGAATAATGACAATTATCCGGAGAAAAAAGAAAACCTCTTCGGAAATTAAGGAAGTTGTCGACTTTGTTATCCGTAAAGGTGGTACTGAATATGCAAAAAACATGATGGATAAGTACAGAGACAAGGCATTCGCCATACTTGATATTTTCGATGACAACGAGATCAGGGAATCAATGAAGGAATTCATTAATTATACTACCTCCAGGGCCAAGTAATATATTCTGATTGCCGCAGGCCTGATCTATGACGGGAAGCTGATCCTCAATTTGTTCCGTTATTTTTTCTATTATTCCCAATAATAGCGTGATTTTATTGATCACACTCATTTTTATCTAAAAACACATACTTATGAAAGCCAGGATAAATATTTCAGTCATTGCCCTCTTTCTGTTCATTTCTGTCATAAATGCCCAGATACCAAGGATCCTTAATTATCAGGCTGTAGTACGTGACGCCGGTGGAAATCCTATAGTAAATACCAGTATCGGCTTAAGGATGTCAATCCTCCGGACAAGCAGCACAGGGACATCTGTCTGTACTGAAGAATTCAGTACCGCGACAAACGATTACGGTCTTGTCGCTTCAAAATAGGAAGCACTAATCCTGTCGATTTCCAGTCCATCGACTGGTCAACCGGTCCTTATTTTCTCAAGATTGAACTGGATGAAACCGGGGGAACCAATTATACTGAGATAAGTACAACACAGTTGTTAAGCGTACCCTATGCCCTGCATTCAGCAACGGCAGAAATGTCTCTCGGTGATTCGTTATGGAAGCAGACGGCTTCGAATATTTATTTTACTAATGGGAATGTAGGCATCGGAACATCAAACGTGACACATAAGCTGACAATAAATAATCCTGCCCTGGGAGAAACAGCAGGCGATACTTCTCCCTGGGCTGTGTTGACAGGTCATTCCGGGAACTATGATAAACTATTTATCTACCATAACAGGCATACGAATGATGATAACTGGAACCGTTCCGAAATAAGGATACAAAACAGGTGGATACCACTCCCATGCACTATATTTCCTTTATGGGAGGAACTTCAAATGCTTCCTTTTTACAATTCGGATTTAATCAGGCTCCGGCGGAGGATCAGGAAATGTGTTTATCGGCCACAGGGCAGGAGAAAATGACGAAGAGACTCCGAAACTTTAGGAACTAAAAGACCGAACATATTTACAATATTGCTCGCCCCCACTAACCACAATCACCATCCCCTCGCGAGCTCGTCACCTTCGCTTTCCTTCGGCAAACTCAGGCTCCTTGGTTCCAGTACTTCAGTACTTCAGGTTAAAAATATTCGATCCTGAACGAGTTAAAAACAACAATAATTACACGTATCTTATTGTATAATAATGATTTAACCATGTATGAATTAGTGCTTATATTCTTTTGAATTAGGACGGTTTCCCGGCAAATTCCAGGATTTTTGATGTTTTTGACCTGCCAATGAGATTTTCCAGTTCTTCTTTTGACGCAGATATAATTTTTTCATATGAACCAAAATGTTTTACGAGCAGGTCCCTGGTTTTCGGTCCTATCCCCGGAATTTCATCCAGGCTTGACTTTATCATGGTTTTACTTCTTTTGTCACGATGAAAGCCGATACCAAACCGGTGTGCTTCATTTCTCAGATTCTGAATAATCTTAAGGCTTATGGAATTCTTGTCAATATAGAGCGGAACACTGTCGCCCGGAAAATATATTTCTTCAAGTCTCTTGGCTATTCCTATCACAGGGATCTTTCCCCTTAGCCCGAGGTTTTCCAGGCTCTTGATTGCAGCATTCAACTGACCTTTTCCCCCATCAATTATAATCAGATCGGGCAGGTCTGCATCTTCATCAAGTAATCTTCTGTAACGCCTGAACACTACTTCCTCCATTGAAGCAAAATCATCCGGGCCTTTTACAGTCTTAATATTATAATGACGATATTCTTTTTTTAAAGGTCTGGCATTCCTGAAAACAACACATGCCGCAACCGGATCTGATCCCTGTATATTGGAATTATCGAAACATTCGATATGTACTGGTAGTGACGGCAGGTGAAGATCCTGTTTCATTCTTTCAAGGTTTTCCCTGATCCGGTCGTCAGGTGTTTTGCTTTTTGTTTTAAGACGGTTCAGTTTATATACCCTTGCATTCCTTTCTGACAATTCCAGCAACCTTTTTTTGTCTCCCTTGCGGGGTATTGTATATTTAACATCTTCAATCCTGATTTCAGGTGTTTTTCCTATTACTATTTCCTTTGCCAAACTTGAATGTCTGTCTCTTAACTCGGTAATAGCCAGCGCCATAAGCTCATCATTACTTTCCTCAATACGTTTGCGAAGTTCGATAGTATGTGTCTGTATAACAGCCCCATGTATAATTTTCAGGTAGTTAACGAAAACCCCGTCACCGGCAGATTCCATCCCAAAAACATCGACATCCCGTATCCGGGGATTAACCACGGTAGATCTGCTTCTGTATTTCTGAAGTATCTCTAGCTTTTCCTTGATTGCCTGGGCCTGTTCAAACTGAAGTTCTCCGGCATATTCCTTCATCAGATTTTTTAAATACCTGGTTACCGTATGTATATTCCCTTTCAGTATCTCCTTTACCTGTCCTACAGACTCATTATAATCAGCTTCAGACTGATAACCCTCGCATGGGCCCAGGCAATTGCCCAGGTGATATTCAAGGCAGACTTTGTATCTGCCTGACTCTATTTTATCCTTTGACAGGTTATATGAACAGGTACGTAAAGGATAAAGCTGTTTTATCAGGCTCAACAATGTTTTTACCATAACAACCGATGTATAGGGACCGTAATAAACCGAACCGTCACGTATCACATTCCTTGTCATAAAAACTCTGGGAAACGGCTCTTCCTTTACACATATCCATGGAAAAGTTTTATCATCCTTTAGCAAAACATTATAACGCGGTTGATATTGTTTTATAAGGTTATTTTCAAGTAGTAATGCTTCGGACTCGGTTTCAACAACCGTATGCTGAATATCCATTACCTTACCCATCATTACTTTAGTCTTTCCTGTAACCGATTTGTTGAAATATGACTGTACCCTCTTCCTGAGATTTTTTGCCTTTCCCACATAAACCAGGCTTCCATCCTTGTCATAAAAACGGTATACCCCCGGGTTTTCCGGAATAGCTGACACAATATTTTTCAGCCTGTTCATTTCCGGTAAAATTAGTAAAAGTTATAAGAAAGCTCCGGGCTGCAGAAAAAGAAGAAATCATTACTGAGTAAGTAAAAAGAGGCTGCCTCAAAAGTGCAATACTATAAGAGAAAATTTTTTAACCACGGCGGGCACAGTGTTTCACAGTGTTTTCACAGTACTGTAACCTTTTGATATTAAGTTATCACTATGTATCACCGTGATGCTCTGTGTTACTTCTATGTTGAAAATCAAATATTACTAAAATTATTTTTCTTTTTTTGTACAGATACTCTGTGGTGAAATGGAGTATTTGTTGAGTTGTTTATTCGCTAAACCGTTAAGTTGTTCAGCCTCTGAGTCTCTCAGACCAACCATCCACAATGTTAATTGGGTTATTAGTTAATTAGTAGATATTTAATACTATTTAAACTCATTCTCAACTTCATTCAACTTTCAGTTTCACACTATTCACTTTTCCCCTTGCGCCACTGTGATACTCTGTGGTAGAATATATATTTGCTATTATTTTTAATTACACTTTTGAGACAACTTTTATCTGTATATCATTCTGTGACAAAGAGATCGGTGAACATGAAGTTATTCACATCAAACAATCCTTTATCACTTATTTTGAGTTCCGGTATTACCAGCAATGCCATAAATGAGAGGGTCATGAAAGGCGAATTAAGTCTGCATCCTATTTCTCTTACTATTTCCGTAAGTTTCTCATATTCTTCAGCGATTGTTCCACATGGAACATCAGACATAATCCCGGCAACAGGAAGTTCTATATTAAAACAATCTTCCCCCGTGCATACAGCAAGTCCTCCCCTGGTTTCAACGATCATGTTTACAGCCTGGCATATTGACTGGTTATCAACTCCCACCGCAATAATATTATGGCTGTCGTGGGCCACAGATGAAGCAAAAGCGCCCTTTTTCAGTCCAAAGCCTTTTATAAATGCAACTGAAGGAAAACCGTCATTATACCTGTCTTTTACAATAATCTTAAGTATATCTTCACCCGGATCTGTCAGCAGGTATTTCCCATCAGAATTAACTTCAACAATATTCTTCCCTGTTACAAGATCTCCGTCAGACGCAACAATAACATTAAGCTTTCCCCCTGCAGCAACCACTCTTATGTCTTCAGGTTTAATTGCGGATGAATTAAAATTATTAACCCGTTTAACCTCCGGAGATCTGAATAAAACTTTACCATCACCGTATACTTTTCTTCCGTTAATCCATGTTTCCAGTATATTAAATGCTTCCACAGAATCGATAATAATAAAGTCTGCAGGGTCTCCTTCTCTAAGTAATCCGACATCAAGATCATAATGTATTACAGGGTTCAGGCTTATCATCTTCAGAACATCAAACATATCATATCCTTTTTCAAGCAATCGTTTCAGAAGGACATTTATATGGCCTCTTTTCAGCATCTCAGGATGCAAATCATCCGAACAGATCATCAACATATCAATATTCTCCGAAATCAAATAATGAAATTTTTCGAGACTTCTTGCTGCAGAGCCTTCCCTGATCTGGATCTTCATTCCCAATCCGATCTTTTCTCTTGCTTCATCCAGATCTATACTCTCATGATCTGTACTAATACCGCTATTTATGTACTTCTTCAAATCTTTTCCCCTTAACCCGGGGGAATGTCCGTCTACAGGCTTACCATACTTCCTTGCAATTTCTATCTTCCCTGTTACTTCCTCAACATCATTAAGTACACCGGGAAAATTCATAAGCTCAGAAAGGTATTTAATCTCCTTTCTGCTCATCAGATCTTCCGTTTCCTTAATTCCCAGTACTGCTCCGCTGCTTTCAAACCCGGTAGCAGGCACACATGAGGGGGCGCCGAAATAAAACTTTAAAGGAACTTCCTTAGCATTTTCTATCATAAAATTCACCCCGTCAATCCCCATTACATTAGCTATTTCATGAGGATCGGAAACAACAGCAACAGTACCATGCCTTACTGCTGTCTCAGCAAAAGCAGAAGGAACAAGCATTGAACTTTCTATATGGATATGCGAATCAACTAATCCCGGTAATATAAATCTATCCTCTGCATTATCTTCATGAATAATCTTTTCTATTCTACCATCTTGAATTATCAAAGAACCGGTAATAATCTTTTTTCCTATAATATCAATTATTTTTCCTGATATTTTCATTTTATAAAAAAAATCGTTCCACGTGGAACATAAAATATTATCTTATATTAACAGTTTCTATTGTGCTTCAAACTTCTTAAGGAACTTAAGACAGGACAAAAGGGAAAAGAACGAAAACCTAAAGGAATCACTAAATAAGTAAACAGATAAAAAAAAAGATAAGTACAAACAAAGAGTAATTAGGATAAAATCTTCCACCATTCCATTATTCCATTATTCCATTATTCCATTATTCCATTATTCCAATATTCCATTATTCCATTACTCCATCATTCCAATATTCCAGTACTTCATCATTCCATTCCTTCACTTCCCCAGATAAAGCAATAAAACACTAATATCAGCAGGAGAAACTCCGCTGATCTTATTTGCTTCTCCAATTGTTCCAGGCCTGATCCTGTTAAGTTTTTGCCGACCTTCTGTTGAAATTGATTTCAACTCATCATAATCAATATCCTCAGAAATTTTAAGTCCGTTCAATCTCATAATTCTTTCAGCCATTCCTTTTTCCCTCTCTATATATCCCTTATATTTCAATTTAATCTCAGCAGATTCAATTATTTCATTGCTACGCTTACCCAGATCATCAATTAATTTCCTTCCTCCCTCTTTAGTCAGTAATAAGTCCATCAGTCCAAGCTGCGGTCTTAAGACAAGTTTTTCTATACTCTGTGTTTCTTTAATTTCACTTGTTCCCGACTCACTCAGGAATCTATTTACCTCTTCAGGCTTTAATTTTATATTCTTAACCAGTTTAAGTATTTTATTTACAGCATCAATTTTCTGTCTCAGCCTGGTTAATCTCACATCATCAGCCAGGCCTAACCTGTAACCTTTTTCCGTAAGTCGTTCATCAGCATTATCCTGTCTTAAAAGTATCCTGTATTCAGCCCTGCTGGTAAACATCCTGTACGGCTCATCCACTCCCTTTGAGATAAGGTCATCAATAAGAACTCCTATGTATGACTCATCCCGTTTCATAACAAATTCATCATCGCCCCTTATTTTAAGAACAGCATTAACCCCTGCAACCAAACCCTGGGCAGCAGCTTCTTCATAACCGGTTGTACCGTTTACCTGTCCTGCAAAATACAGGCATTCTATCTTCCTTGTCTCCAGACTATGCTTAAGTTGAGTAGGCTGGAAAAAATCATATTCTATTGCATATCCGGGACGGTGAATAATAACATTCTCAAGGCCCTGTATTTTTCTCAACGCTTTCAGTTGTGTCTCTAAAGGAAGGCTTGATGAAAATCCGTTAATATAATATTCATTAGTATTCCAGCCTTCCGGTTCAATAAAAAGCTGATGCCTTTCCTTTTCCTTAAACGTAACAATTTTATCCTCTATACTCGGGCAATACCTCGGGCCTACACCCTTAATCCGGCCCTGAAAAAGAGGGCTGAATTTAATTCCCTTTTCAAGTTCCCTGTGCACTTCTTTATTTGTATGCACTATGAAGCAACTTTTAGGATTATCAATCTTTACATTATCATTCATAAATGAAAACGATCTGCCTTCATTTTCACTCCTCTGTTCGGTCATTTTGCTGAAATCTATGCTTCTTCCATCCAGTCTGGCGCTCGTCCCGGTTTTCATCCTTTCGACAGTAAATCCCAGCGTTCGCAATTGCTCACTAATTCCTTTTGAAGCATTATCTCCTGACCGTCCCCCTTCAGCTGTACTAAAACCAACATGCATTAATCCGTTAAGAAAGGTTCCCCCTGCAAGGATTACCGCTTTTGATTCAAATACTGTTCCGAATTCTGTCTTTATTCCATATGCCCTGTCCCCGTCTACTAATATCTCATTAGCCTTTTCCTGCCAAATATAGAGATTCCCAACATCCTCAAGTCTGCGTCGCCATGCCAGTGAAAATAAAATCCTGTCTGACTGAGCCCGCGGACTCCACATAGCAGGACCTTTAGACCTGTTTAATAACCGGAACTGCATCATTGTTTCATCAGTTACAAGAGCCGACATTCCCCCCAAAGCGTCTATCTCTCTTATTATCTGCCCTTTAGCAACGCCACCCATGGCAGGATTACATGACATTTGTGCAAGTTTTGTCATATCCATGGTAACAAGCACTGTTTTCATTCCCATTTTTGCAGCAGCATAAGCAGCTTCACAACCGGCATGTCCTCCGCCAACAACTACAATATCACATTTAAAGTTCATCAATATCCCTGTACAATTGAATGTATTTATCTTCCTTTTCTCTCATTTCTCTTTTTTCCTCATCTGTTGCATCGTAATACCCTAACAGATGCAGTACACCATGTATCATTACTCTTAAAACTTCCTCTCTGAATACAACCGAATAGATTTCGGAATTTTTTTTCACCGTGTCTATGCCAATATAAATCTCTCCATTAACAAATCGTTCATCCGAATAATCAAAAGTTATAACATCCGTTTCATAGTCATGGTTTAGAAACTCCCTGTTTATTTCAAGTATACCTTCATCGCCTGTAAAAATAAAAAAAAGGTCACCAGTTTTCCTTCCTTCCAGCCTGATGACCTTTTCAATTATTTCTTTTATATCTCGGGTTTTTCCCAGTCTGAATTTTACATCATTATAATAAATCTTTGGCACCAATTGTCTCAAGTTTAAATTTCATCATTACCTCGTTACCGGTATCATTAAATCCAATATCGTCTGCAAGGTTTTTCATCAAAAAAACACCTCTTCCCCTTAAATTTTCAATATTTTCAGGAGAAGTAGGATCGGGAACGCCATCAGGATTAAAACCATTTCCCTGATCTTTCACCTTAACGGAAAATTGTGTATTGCTGTATTCGAATAGTATGTGAACATCCTTTCGTACATCACTCCCGTTACCGTGCACAATTGCATTATTTACTGCTTCCATTGTTGCAACCAGTATTCTCCCGTATTCCTCCTTACTTATACCAAGATCATACAAAACCTCATCAACCTTATTTTCCACAATACTAAGGTTCTCGATATCCGAGCTTATTCTTATACTCATTTTCATATGATTGGTCCCTATCCCCCTTTTATACTCGAAAATATAAAAATGGTTGCATTTATCTTCTCCTTTTTGCAAGCCATTGTTCAGGATCCCTTTTTTCTTTCTCCTCGTATATCATAAACTTTATCACACATTTCTGCTCATCTTCATAATATACATCGCCAATATATTCCTTAGCTTCAATATCGTCTCCCGGTTTTACCTGTACATTTATAAGGTTTTGATATACAGTAAGGAATCTTCCGTGCCTTATTATCACCGCCATGTTGCCTCCGGCAATCCCAAAAACACTCACCACTTTTCCTTTAAAGACAGCTCTGGCAGTCTCTTTTGTTCCGCTTGTTATCTCAATGCCAATATTATTGATTTTAGCGCCTTTAATAACAGGATGTTCATGTATCCCGAACTGTGCAGTAATCACACCTCTTTCAACAGGCCAGGGCAGTCTTCCCATATTTTTTGAAAAATCATCCCCTACAATTTTATCTTCAGGAGTCATTTCAGTTATTGCACTTCTCTTCCTCTCTTCCTCAATAATTCTTTCTATTTCCTTCTCTATCTCCTCCGCAATACGCTTTTTCTTATCCAGGTCTCTTCTTAATTGTTTTTCTTTCTGGCCTAATTTATTTATGACATATCTCTGATTTCTTTGTTCCCTTTGTAAATCCGATTTTTGATTTTCCTCATTTTCTTTAAGCTCGGATATTTTTATCAGGTCATTTTCAAGCTTGACCCTGTTTAGTTCCACCTCAGATTTAAGTTCTAATATTATTTCAGCTTCTTTTCGTCTGTATTTAGCAACCTGCTGCAGGTATCTCAGTCTTTTATACCCCTGATTTATATCTTTTGATGCTAAAATATATGCCAGTTGAGGATTTCCCTTACTCACTTTCTGAGCATTTAATATAGCTTTTTCGTACTCTCTGATCAAAACAACGATATCATCTTCCATCATATCTATAGCAAGCTTATTCATTTCCATTCTATTCTCAACAAGCTTCTGCTCATCAATTAATCCACTAATGACATTCTCTCTTAAACCAAGTTTTCTTCCGATCATATTTAACTCAGACATACTTTCAGACCTCTCATCCCTAGTCTCCCTGATCATTCTATCGAGATAATCAATATCCTTTAGGGCCTCTTTTCGCTGCTCTTCCAGTTCAATCCTTGTCTGAGCGCATAAATTCAAAAATGAAAAAACAAACAATATTAGAAATAAAGCTCTTCTCATTTTATAACTCTTATTTCATAAGCTTCTTTAATATTAAATATATAGTTCATTCGTTCCTTCCGTACAACACCTTGCATTTCTGCTCTTAATTCTATTGAACCCAGGTTCCATTCAATCTCACCAGGATAATTAACTCCATCCTCCTTACGAAATTTATCAAACTGCCCTATTGCAATAATATTACCTTCTTTATCAAAAGACTCTATGTGTTCAACTTTTAAAACATCACATCTGATTCTATAATTAGTATTGTAGTACTTCCCATTATCAGTCTTATATACCAGGCCATCGCTGCAAATAATCTTTCTTTTGTCAGTAAAATTATTCATCAGGTCACCGAACAACAATCCAAAATCAACAATATCAAAGCCCAGTTTATTACCCAGGCTCCTGTTATCTGATATATATAGTATCTTATTTATACGGTCAATAATTTTTACAGAATCCCCTGTTACCAGCATTCTGGCTGCTTCCAATCCTGCAAGGCTTCTAATACTTACCAGTATTGTATCCCTTCCATTATATTTAAGATTCGCTTTAAAACTCCTTTCCTGGTCTTCATCTTTATAATGCAGGCTTATCCTGTTAACCGCAACCGGACCATTTATAATATTATTACTACTTACACTTCGAAAAAATTCCCTTGCAGGAAATCCTTTATCATCAATATAACGGACAGAGGATACTGGTCTAAGGCTCCGGCAGGAAGTTATTAAAGCAATCAGACACAATACAGGCACTATTGATCGGTATCCATGCATTTTGTTATTTCATCAATTAAGTATTCCTTTGATTTATCGTTTTTAAGAGCCATCTGCCATAATGAAACAGCCCTGTCACATTTTTTAAGAGCCTTTTCAATATAGCCATAATGTTCAAGCAACTCAGCATCATTTATCCGGGCCGATTCAAATATTTTCTGCATTATTCTTTCAGCTTCCCCGTACTTACCTAGTTTATATAAAACCCATGCATATGTATCCAGATATGTTATGTTTTCCTCACTATCAAGGCATTTCTGTATTAATTCCCGTGCATATTTAAGTTTCTGGCCTTTCTCTGCCAGATAATATGCATAGTTATTTAATATAAGTGCATTTTCAGGTTCAATTTCCAGTGCTTCCTCAAACTTTTCAGCTGCAAGATCAATATTATCCTTTCTGTATGCTATTTCAGCTTCAATAGATAATATCTGCACCAGGAATCTTCTGTCGTTATTTACCAGTATTCTCACCTTCTTTAATTCATTTTCAGCCTCATCGAATTTTCTGTCTTCAATCAAAGCATAAGCATAAAGTATTTTGGGCAGGGGAGCGGTATTAAACAATCTGGAAGCCCGTTCTGCATAATCAGCCAACATTTTAGATTCATTATTATCATTTAGTTTTATCAGAAGATTTTCCCAGATAAAATATTGCTTATCATCTCTTTCAATATAGTTTTTTAATACTTCTATTGATTTTGAACTTTCGTTTATCGTATCATATAATCCTGCCACCATAAGAATTACGGTAGGATTATCTTTATAATTATCTTCAATCTTAAAAGCAATTTTTTCCAACTCTTCCGTAAAGTTGTTTAGTACAAGGGTATCCTGCGACAATCGCATTATCAGGCTTACTATTTCTTCTGTATTTAAAATCCCCTGCTCTGCTGTTGTTGCTATATCACTGAACAGCTTATCAAAGTCTTTCTGCTCCAGAAGAAATTCAAGATGTGATAATACAAGAGTATGGTTAGATCCTTCCTTTTCCAACAAACTTTTATATAGCACATCAGCCTTTTCATCCTGCCCTGATTTACGGTAGACTTCAGCAAGTATTCCAGCCAGTCGTACATTGTCCGGATCATCAGATAACTCCCTTTTCAGAATTTTTTCGGCCTCATCATACTTACCCGAATATAACTTTGAATTTAACAGGGAAATCAAAATTTGCTCATTCCCTCCATATTCTCTATAAAACCCTTCAAAGATGTCCTCTGCTTTTTCCGTTCTGCCTGTTTGCATATATATATTTCCAAGCTGGTACTCCACCTCTTTGTTTTCCGGTTCCAGTTTTATAACCTTTTCAAGCCAGTATGCTGCTGTATCGATATTTCCCTCCTCCATATATATATTAGCCAGATTCATCATATACCAGAGGTTTAAAGAGTCCGTTTCTGCTGCGCGAAGGCCATATTTCTTTGCATTATTATAATCTCTTCGCATCGCAGAGATCTGACTTATCTGGTAACTTGCGGCATCACTACCCGGGTTAATCGTTAATGCCTTCTCAAATCTGTTTATAGCCTCTCCGATATTACCTGATAATTTCTGCTTTATACCCTCAACATACGTGAGGTCATATAATGTAGTATCTATTTTTCCTACATTATCAACAGGTTTCGTCTCTACACTTTTCTGTACAGGGCTGCACGAAACAATAATAATTAAGGGGATTATTAATGATAAACAAATAATCCTAGCTTTTCCCGGTATGGCCAAATCCACCGGAGCCCCTGTCGCTCTCTTCAAGTATTTCAACCTCATTCCATTCAACCCTTTCATGTTTAGTAACAATCATTTGACAAATTCTTTCGCCGTCTTTTACTGTATAAACTTCATTTGATAAATTCACTATAATAACTCCTATCTCCCCTCTGTAATCAGCATCTATGGTTCCCGGGGTATTTAATACCGACAGTCCGTTTTTTATTGCCATCCCGCTACGAGGTCTTATCTGGGCTTCAAACCCGGCAGGTAATTCAATAAACAAACCTGTCGGTATCAGTTTTCGTTCAAGAGGTTTTAAAATAATATCCTCTTCAATATTAGCCCTTATATCCATACCTGCCGAAAATGCAGTGGAATACTCCGGTAAGTGATGCTTTGATTTGTTTACGATCTTTACTATCATCTAATGTCTTTTTAATAATACGGTTACTGCCTTGTCTTTATATTCTGCGTACATAATAAATAAAGCAATCAATACAGTGTTAACAGTTAACTCGATAAATATATTAGGATAATCGATATACTTCACAATAACTACGATCAAAAGGCCTGATAACAAGTAAATAAATATATTTCCCAATGGATAATTTATCGGATAATATTTTCTGCATAACAGGTATGAGCCGATAATCATAACGGCATAACATATAACATGAGCCCATGCCGAAGCCATATAACCATAATAAGGTACAAAAACTAAATTTACAACAACGGTAATCACTGCCCCGGCCAGGGTAAGGTAAGCACCATATTTGGTCACGTCTTTCACTTTATACCAGATACTAAGATTCACAAATATTCCAAACATCAGGTATCCCATGCTTACAATAGGAACAATAGCTAATCCTCCTCTCAGATGACTTCCCGCAATTATATACTGAAATCCGGAAATATAAAGATTAATAAACAGGTACAATATCATAGCATATACCACAAAATATTTCATAACATATGCATACATATCCCTGGCGTCTTTTTTATCCGCTTTTGAGAAAAAATAAGGTTCCATAGCATAACGGTACATTTGTATGAAAAGGGCCATGAGAACTGCTATTTTATAGCTGGCTCCGTATTCACCAACCACCGCAAGAGGGTTATCACTGTCAACTATACGTCTCAGTATCATCTTATCAAGAGCATCATTAACAGACCCTCCCAGCCCGGATACAAGAAGAGGAAGGGAATACTTCAGCATATCTTTCCATAATTTAAAGTCAAACTTTAAACTCACTCCTGTTATTTCCCTGATCAACATAAAAAACATGGAAACACTTCCTGCAGCATTGGCCAGGAAAACATAGCCTACACCAAAATCAGGATCATATATATTGCCCAGCAGGCTTCTACCTTTTTCTCTTAAAGAAGGTTCAATCTTAAGGAATAAAAACACCAGGCCAATGGTAATAACCACATTAATAATCTTAATAATACTGAATTTCAAGGCCTTATTTTCTCTTCTCAGCTTAGCAAACGGTATTGCAGTAACAGCATCCGAAGCAAGTATTAAAGCAAACAGTCTCAGATACAGTTTCCTGTCTTCATATCTCATTACAGTAGCTATCTCATCAATAAAAAGATTAAAAATGATAAGGAAAGCAACGGAACTGATTATTAATGATATTAAGGCAGTGCCAAATACTTTTTCATCATTTCCTGTTTTCTGGGCAAATCTGAAAAAAGCCGTTTCCATACCATAGGTCAGTACTATAAGCAGTACCACCATATATGCATATAGCTCAGTAATTATACCATATTCGGCTTTATCAAATATCCAGGTATAGAATGGGGTAAGTACGGCATAATTAAGAAAACGGGGCACTATTGTACCCAATCCGTAAACCATTGTCTGCCCTGCCAGTTTATTTATCTCTTTCACCTGAACATGTATCGCGATCCACCTGCAAATATACTATCTTATTAATCAAGCCCTGATTTATTGAATAAAATATAGCCGAAATTAAGAAAAAGGAAAAGCTTCTGTCTTTCACTGCTATAATAATTCAAGCCGGCAGATAAAGGGCCAATAGGGGTATGGTAAACCAGGCTCAGGTCAATCACGGCACTCGGCTTACGGTCAAAATTTTCGTAAGTAACACCTTCTCCGTTATTTACAATCTTCTGTAAGGGAGTAAAAAGATATAAACCGGCCAGTAAATTCATATTGTCCGTAAAGCTATAGACCGGTGTTACGCCTATACCTGCAAATGAATTGGCTCTCAATGAATAACCGAACAAGGTGCTGCTCATAGGAGTAGGTTCATATTTATACGAGTCTATCATTGTTGCAGTATAGTTATTGCTAAGGCCTTTATTGCTTAAAACAATATCCATATTTGTGCCCAGGCTGCATCTGGGGCCGATTTTGAAAAACCGGGTTCCTTTTATCTTAATAGTAAACCAGCTGTGTTTTTTATTGAATATATCCTGCATTTCCAGTGTATCCAAAACTCCTTCCCTGTACCTTTCTGATCCTGCATTATAATATAAGCCTGCATAGAAATAAGACCCTTCCGTAGAAAATTGCTTTCTGTTTAGTGTCGACAATTTATAATACAACATTGCAGTTGCATAAAAATAATTCGTTTCATCCTGTCTGTCTATCACGTCGAAGTCAATATTCCTGTAATACCTGTCCATTATCCAGCTAAAATTAAGCCCTGCCTTCAACAAAGAATTATTTGTTACCGGCGTACCTAATGAAGACCTGAAATTACTTTCCCTCCTGATAATATAGGCAGGTACCGTAGATTCAAACAGTGATGTTATTTCGCTTGTAAAATAGTTCCTGCTGTTTCCGGTCAGATGCAGATCAATAAGCAGTATCTTTTGTTGAGGAACAGTGATACGGTGTGATACCCTGAATGAAGAATAGTTTCGTCCGAAATAAAGGTTCCCGCTTAACCTGTTATAAACATCGCTTAATATATAATATTCGAAACCCAGATAAGCCTGATTATATACCGAAAGGCTTAAAAGACCTCCGGCTTCAATTGTGTATGATCCTTTCAGGTCGACATCAAGGTACAGATCAAAGGTATTACTTTCCTTGTCGTACTTCGCTTCAGGGTATAAATTCTTTATGTTCTCTTCTGTTACCAGTCTGAAAAATTCTTCTTTCAGCTGTTCTATATCTATCAGATCTTCCTTTCTTGAAATAAGATTTTTTATGTACTCGCTTTGTAATTCGTTTACACCATCTATATATATATTCCTGAATATCAATTCCGGAACCTTATTCCTGAATTTTTTTCTTCTTGATTCAAATTTATCAGCCGGCATATATGCCGTTTTATCTCTGAAGTTATTTATTTCCTTTTTTGTAGTAATATATCCGTAATTAACAAGACTGTCGGCCCGGTCAAAATCCAGTAATCCGATATCGTTTAATCTCATATCAATTACATAACCCAATGAATCCTGAATCTCATAATCGGTAGGATGCATTATCATATTCTCCAGTTGCAGCATAACATCCTCCCTTCCCGGCTTTTCAGCAACATTTGCTACTTTACTTCCAATAATAAAATCAGGATGAAAATCATCGATCAGTATGTCGTAGGGAAAATTATTATATATACCTCCGTCAAATAGTAATATACTGTCTTTTACATATGGCTCAAAATACAGAGGGTACGACATTGATGCCCTGATAGCATGCCCGAGGTTACCTTCTCTGAATATATAAGGTTTCTTATTATAAATATCCGATGCGACACATCTGAAAGGGATCATCAGGCTGTCAAAGTCGCTCCCTGCAGCAGCTGTTTCTCCGCATGTTATCTGCATTACGGCAAAATCGATGACCTCTGACGGAATAATATGTGAAGGCAGTCCCGCATCAGTTCCCTTATCTTCACGCTTCAGATCAATATTGATCATTGCAGGACAGGGCTCATTATTCTTATAACTGAATCTTAATTCTCTGTCTATCTCCCCTATTGCCCAACGCCTGAATTCATCTGATGTTACCAGTTCGGTCATCTGACCGGTAGTATAGCCCATTGCATACAAAGCACCAATAATAGCACCCATGGATGTTCCGGCAACATAATCAATTTCAATTCCTTCCTCTTCAAGTGCTTTTATAACGCCTATATGAGCTATCCCTTTTGCCCCGCCGCCACTAAGGACCAATCCGGTCGATTGGGAGTACAGGACAGACATCCCTGATATTATAAAGCAGCAAAATATCAATATGTATTTAAATGGTATCCTCACAATGTTCAGTATTTTTGCAAGTAATTTAATTTACATGCAATATATTTGTGATTCAAACGGCACAAGGCAGGCATTAAAATTACTAAGATTTATAAACAACTCATATATGAATAAACGTTATTTGACAATAATATTGTTTTTCTCCATTTCCCTGGCAATAATCCCTTCCTGTTCTGATAATGGCAAAGAAAAAACCTGGTATGTTTACATGGAGACAAGCATGGGCAATATTAAATTAAAGCTCTATAATAATACTCCTCAGCACAGGGATAATTTCATAAAGCTGATCAAAGAAAAATATTATGATAATATAATTTTTCACCGGGTAATTGACAATTTCATGATCCAGACCGGGGATTATCATACCATGCCTGACCTGGCTTCCGATACAACAGGAAGGTATGATTATACTATTCCTGCAGAAATAAACGAAACGAATTTTCACAAGAGGGGTGCTCTTGCTGCAGCAAGGACCGGTGACAGGTTCAATCCTTTCAGGGAATCGTCAGGAACACAGTTCTACATAGTACAGGGCAGGGTATATAACGACCAGATAACAGAAACCGGAGATACCATTTCAGGAGATAAATTGATTTCAGATATTGAAAAAAGGATCAATTCATCTCTTAAACAAAATATCTTTTACAGGCACCTTGAGAACGAAAGACGTAAATCAGTACAATCCCGTGACGGCCGTACAGACCCTGAGATACAGGAAGCAGCAACATTACTTACATACAGTGACCTCGAAAAATTTGTTCCTGTCAATATTCCTGAAGAACATGTCGAAGTTTATAAATCGACAGGTGGTACCCCTCATCTTGATATGCAATATACAGTTTTCGGAGAGGTCGTGGAAGGGATGGATATAGTTGATAAGATAGCGGCTGTCAGCACAGACCGGTCTGACAGACCTGTCGAGGATATAGTTATTATAAAAGCCAGATTGAAAAGAAAGTAAGGATTATGCTTGATAAACTAGAACAAATTCAGAAAGAGATCAGGGCTTTCAATTCTTCCGATCCGGAAGAAATTGAGAACTTCAGGATTAAATATCTTAGTAAAAAAGGACAGATTCCATCACTTTTCCAGGACTTCAAGACAATCGCCGGGGAAAAAAAGGGCGAATATGGAAAACTAATAAACGATCTTAAGAATGAAGCTCTTGAAAAGCTCAATACGCTTAAAAAACATTCTGTCAACGAAGATACGGGCAGGTCAGATACGGGCAGGTCAGATACGGATCTTACGAAGCCGGCAGTTGAATATTATGCAGGCAGCAGGCATCCTATATCTTTTGTAAGAAATGAAATAATAGATATTTTTCAAAGGCTCGGTTTCACTATATCCGAAGGTCCCGAGATTGAAGACGACGATCACGTCTTCAGTAAACTTAATTTTCCTCCGGAGCATCCTGCAAGGGATATGCAGGATACATTCTATATAAAAAGAAAATCAGAAGACGACAGCAATCCGGATGATATATTGCTTAGAACCCACACATCATCCGTACAGGTTAGGGTAATGGAAAATGAAAATCCTCCGATACGGACCATTTCTCCGGGCCGTGTATTCAGGAATGAAGCTATATCAGCAAGGGCACATTGCATCTTTCATCAGGTAGAGGGTCTCTATATTGATGAAAATGTATCTTTTGCCGACCTTAAACAAACACTTTATTATTTTGCTGTTGAGATGTATGGGAAAAACACAAAAATAAGATTAAGGCCATCATATTTTCCTTTTACCGAACCTTCGGCGGAAATGGATGTAAGCTGTACCATTTGCGGCGGAAAGGGCTGTAATGTATGTAAATACACCGGATGGCTGGAAATCTTAGGATGCGGAATGGTTGATCCCAATGTACTGGATTTTTGTGGTATAGACAGTAAAAAATATACCGGTTTTGCTTTCGGTATGGGAATCGAAAGAGCAGCCATGTTAAAATATCAGGTTAATGATCTGAGATTGTATTTTGAAAACGATATCAGGTTTCTACACCAGTTCAAAACAGCATTCTGATACCTGAACTACCGGTTTACCTGTAATTATCCGGCCACAAATCTGTTATGACGGTAATATTTTTATTTCATGGGTTATTTCAATAGAGCTTTTATAATTGAATGTAACACCGCAGTATTTCTCCTGTGAGAGATAAACAGCCCGTTCTACTTTGTCTCTGTCAATATTATTGCCCTTTACCATATAAGTAATATGCATTTTCTCAAAATGCCTGGGATGACTTTCCGAAAGAATACCTGTAACAGTTATCTCCAGATTATCATATGGGATCTTCATTTTACTCATTATTGAAGCAACGTCCATTCCTGTACATCCGCCAAGCGCAACAAGCATGAGATTTTTTGGCCTTGGTCCTTTGTTACGGCCTCCAAATTCGACAACAGAATCTATTTTCATTTTATGGCCATCCACTTCAACATCAAAAGCAAGGCCGTCATCGTAGCTAAGTTTTACTGTTTCTTCCATAAGAGGATAAAATTGAATAACTTTTTTTTACAAAACTAATTAATATTATCAAACCTTATTCCCATCTTTGTGTTATTAAAGCTGATATGAAACAAAAGGAAATATACATACCTTTTTGCGACAATTGTGCTGTTAATACGAATTCCGTATTCAAACATCTCACACGGGATGAAATGGAAATCATTAATTATAAAAAAGATTTCAGACAATACAAAAGGGGAGATGTTCTTTATTCAGAAGGAAACAGAATAAGCGGCTTTTTTTGTATTAACAAAGGTATAATAAAGATTTTCAAGACCGGCATTGACGGCAAGGAACAAATTATCAGATTTGCCAAACCAGGTGATATTATCTCATACAGGTCGGTTCTTAGCAACGAGCCTGCCTGTACTTCAGCTAAAGTGATAGAAGATGCCAGGGTATGCTTTATTCCTGCCCATATTCTTATCGATTTTGTAAAAGAAAACCCCTTGTTCTCGATCGAAGTCATGAAACTTACATGTCACGAGTTGGGAGAGGCAAATGAATATATTACCGATATAGCTCAAAAAACTGTCCGGGAACGCCTTGCTGAAATTCTACTTCTTCTTATCAATGACTTTGGTCTGGATGACGATAATTATCTTAGAATTACACTTACCAGGGAAGAACTGGCAAATATTGTCGGAACTGCAACAGAATCGGTTATTAGATTATTAAGTGAATTTAAATCCGATAACTACATCGAACTAAGCGGCAGGAAAATAAAAATTCTTGAAAAAAAGTCTCTTGAAAAAATAAGTAATGTCTTTAACAAATAGCTATTTGCTAATTGACATTTACTATTTTTCAATAATTGTATTCAGCAAAATATACAGCAATAATCCAAGAACAATCAGTGCTAAGCTCCATATCAGCAATGAATTGCTTTCAATCTTTGAAAATTCAGAATAAGCCAGCATTACTACGCCGGCAAAAACAAACAATAATCCGAATCCTTTAAAAAAACCTTTCATAATCAAGAATTTAATACGATGATCTTTTTCCAAAAAAAGTCTATAAATATAATTATTAAGCTAAACATTGCAAAATTAAAATAATAATCCTGTTTTTCCTGATTTTTGCTTACCAAGATGCTTATATGCCAGCTCCGTAACTTCCCTTCCCCTGGGTGTTCTTTTAATATATCCCTCTTTAATAAGAAACGGTTCATAAACTTCTTCGATAGTACCGCTGTCTTCTCCCACTGCTGTTGAAATAGTATTAAGCCCTACAGGTCCTCCGCTAAACTTATCCATTATTACAGTAAGTATTTTATTATCCATCTCATCGAGTCCGTGATTATCAATATTAAGAGCTTCCAGGGAGTATTTAGTTATATCAATATCAATTATACCATTTCCCTTTACCTGTGCAAAATCCCTTACTCTTCTAAGCAATGCATTTGCAATTCTGGGTGTTCCTCTGCTCCTGGATGCAATTTCTTCAGCTGCATTTTCTTTTATTTCTACATTAAGAATACCGGCCGACCTTTTTACAATGCCGCATAATACTTCAGAATCATAATATTCGAGATGCATCTTTATTCCGAACCTGGCCCTTAAGGGACTTGTAAGAAGCCCTGATCTTGTTGTTGCGCCTATCAGTGTGAAAGGATTAAGATTTAGCTGGACAGACCTTGCGCTGGGTCCCTTATCGATCATAATATCAATAAGATAATCTTCCATTGCAGAATACAGGTATTCTTCAACAACAGGACTCAGTCTGTGTATCTCATCAATAAAAAGAACATCGCCTTCTTCCAAACCTGTAAGCAAGCCTGCCAGATCACCCGGTTTATCGAGCACGGGGCCCGAGCTTATTTTTAGACCTACATCAAGCTCATTTGCAATTATGTTTGCCAGCGTCGTTTTACCCAGTCCGGGAGGACCATGGAGCAGCACATGATCAAGTGCTTCCGTTCTTTGTCTGGCAGCCGTTACAAAAACCTTCAGATTATCGACTATTCTTGCCTGTCCCTTGAAATCCTTAAAATACAAAGGCCGTAGTTTCTGTTCCAACTCCTGATCAGAAGTGTAAGCTGACTCTTTTCTCAGGTTAAATTCTTCTGCCATTCAATAAGGCTATTTGATTATTCTTACATCAGGTTCAGGAAGGTTCACTTTAATACCGTTTATCTTTACCTCAAGATCATTTTTATAAGTAATCGTCATCTCAAGGCTTCCTTCCTCACTGTACTTTTTCCAGGTCTTGTGTCTTAGACCCATATCGTAATATTGTTCTTCCTTTATCCTGCCGCTTTCATAGTAATAAAAATGGTATCCGTCCGGATTATCCTGAGCATATCTTCCTTTGTAAACAATATTACCATTATCATCATAGTATTTCCATAGTCCGTCCCTTAGCCCCAGTATATAGTTTCCTTCTTCCCTGTGGTCGCCTATTGTAACTACCCACCAGCCGTTTCTTTCTCCATCAAGGTACTGTCCTTCACTTATAATACTACCATCATGCGAATACTCGACAAATCTGCCGTCTCTTCTTCCCTGGTAATATTCTTCTTCCCTGATTAATTTACCATCGGGAAAATGCCATTGCCACAAGCCTTCCGTCCTGCCGTTCCTGTACCCGCCTGTTTGTATAAGTTTTTCATTATCATTATAAAACTTCCAACTTCCTGTACGCCTGTTATTATCATATTCACCTTCTCCCCTGAGTTTCCCGTTATCATAATAATTCTTCCAAATACCGCTCCTTCTGCCGTCTTCCGTTACTATCCCCTCTGATACCTTTATACCCTTGTCATTATAAATTACAGCTGATTTCACAGATCCTTCACTATTGTATTCCCTGTGTATCCCAACCGGTGTTCCCATTCTGAAAGGTCCGGAATATATAAGATTTCCCTCGCTATCGTACCTGTTCTGAATATCTATTTCCGGATCATCATCCACATCTTCTTCAACAATATTTCCGTTATCATACAGCATTGTTACAGTTAAGATTCCTTTCTCATTGTATTCCTTATAATAACCATGAAGAAAACCATCTCTGTAAGTAGATTCAGTCTTTATATTTCCATTATTATAAAATTCTTTCCATGACCCCTGCCTCAAACCATCCTTATCCGTACGGTTTATTCTTTCCCTGCTTACCAGAAAATCATTATTATATTCATAAAGTGTTACTACATTACCCTCACTGTCATATTCCTTCGATAAACCCTGCATCTTACCATCTATATATGGTATCGTTTGTTTTACCGAACCATCCGGAAAATACAGGTAAGCTGTACCCTGACGCTTATCTGAAGCATAAAGTTCGCGCGAATATATATAAAGACCATAACTTCTGTCACGCTTATACTTTAAATAATAACCACTTTTTTTACCAAGCAGATAATCAATTTTTTCAAGAGTATCTGCTGATTGAGAATAGAAAACCCAAACCGAATCAAGCAAATGATTCCTTCTTTTCCCTTCAGATTTAATTACTCCTGTAACGTAATAGCTTTTCCAGTATCCGTCAGGCTTACCATTCCTTATATATCCTTCACTTGATACGGATCCGTTTGGATACTTGAAAACATGGTAACCATCTTCCAGTTTTATATCCTGTGAATATATAAGAGCAGATATAAAAATAAAAAACGAAGATATATAATATTTTACTGACATATCACCTACAAACCTAAACGATCAGAAATCTCAAGCATCCTTTTTATAGGCTTCTCAGCCTTTTTCATCAGCTTACTATCCATAACTATTTCAGGTTTCTCATATTTTAATGTAAGATATATTTTTTCAAGGGTTATAAGCTTCATAAAATTACATTCACTGCAACCACAAGTAGAATCTTTTGACGGCGCCGGTATAAAAATTTTTCCGGGCTGTGCCTTTTTCATCTGATGTATTATTCCGTGCTCCGTACCTACAATATATTTACCGGCATCATCACTATTAATATATTTTAACAATGAGCCTGTAGAGCCAATAAAATCTGCAATTATTCTGACAGGCAATTCACATTCAGGATGTACTATTATCCTGGCATCAGGGTTCTTCTTTTTTATATCAATTATTGCTTCTACAGAAAACTCCTCATGAACATGACAGGCTCCCTGCCATATCAGCATGTCTCTGTTTACCTTATTACTTATATAATTTCCTAAATTTCTGTCAGGAGCAAAGATAATTTTTTCATCTTCAGGTAATGACTCTACTATTTTAAATGCATTCGTTGATGTACATATAATATCAGAAAGAGCTTTTATTTCGGCGGTTGAATTTATATATGTAATTACAGTTCTGCCAGGGTTTGCCTCAACAAATTTTCTGAATTCAGAGGGCGGACATGAATCGGATAAAGAGCAGCCAGCATTTAAATCAGGAATAAGTACCTTCGTTTCAGGTGAAAGTATCTTTGCCGTTTCAGCCATAAAATGCACTCCTGCAAAGACAATAATATCAGCATCAGCATTTGCTGCTTTCCGTGACAGATCCAGGCTGTCGCCTACAAAATCTGCAATTTCCTGTATATCAGAAGTCTGATAATAATGTGCAAGTATAATGGCATTTTTCTCATCTCTCATCTTATTGATACCGGAAATGAGATCTGTCCCGGGTTTTATATCTTCATCAATATATCCTTTATTCATTATGACAGACTTTTTTAACATTCTATTTTTATAATATTATAATAATGTAATTTATATAATGATAATAATAGGCTGTTGAAAGTGTTAGAACAAAATACAAAAATATCTTGCAAATATTGATATTAATAGCATGAAAACACTTTTTCAACAATCCAAAAATTATACCGTTTTTGACTTACAGATAATTACATTTTTTACTAACAATTGTTCAGATAGCCTAACGGTTATTAATAAATAACAAAACTAAACTAATTTGCTGTTTATATATGGTTGAAAATATGATTTTAAAAAATTAAAAATCATTAATTGAAGCCATAAAAATATTAAAAAGTGGTATTAAGGCTTTAAATTCATTATTTATAAAATATTATTGAAATATAATTAACAGGTATGTTAACAATGATTGCTTATATAGTTATTCAAACAATAATCAGCTGCTGTTGTTTTTATATATAATTTGATTAAAAAAAGAGTTAAAAGTATTAATATCCATTGTTTTGTTGATATCTTTATATCATTTATTGTAAATAAATAAAATGGAAAGAAAGATTGCTCTGGCATCTGATCATGCAGGATACAGACTGAAAGAAAAAATAAAGAGATATCTTATAGACAATGGATATAATGTAAAGGATTTTGGTTGTTTTTCAGAAGAAAGTACTGATTATCCTGATTTTGCACACCCTGCTGCACGTGCTGTTGAGTCAGGAGAATATGAAATAGGTTTTACTGTATGTGGTAGTGGTAACGGTATAAATATGACAGCCAACAAATACCAGGGAATAAGATCGGCATTATGCTGGAATGAGGAAATAAGCAGACTGGCAAGAGCACATAATGATGCAAATATTTGTGCGTTACCGGGAAGGTTTATTAATGAAGCTGAAGCCTTGCTTATTGTTAATACTTTCCTGAAAACCGGATTTGAAGGGGGCAGGCATAAAAGGAGGATAGAAAAAATACCACTTAAAAGAATATGAGATGCTGTCGAGTACCTGTAAATATGGGATCAGAGCAATAGTATACATTGCTGTTAACAGCAAAAAGGGAGAAAAGATTGGCATAAAAAGGATTTCGGAAGATCTTGATCTGCCTATGCCGTTTCTTGCCAAAATTCTTCAGCTAATGGTAAGGAAAAAAATACTTGAATCATCAAAAGGCCCGCATGGAGGATTCTCTCTTGCCCGCAGTCCCGGTGAAATATACATAATTGAGGTTGTAAAGGCCATAGATGGAGATGATGTTTTTCATAAATGTGTATTGCATAATGATAATTGTATAAGCGTTGAAGGGAAAAGGACACAGTGTACTCTGCATGATGATTATGTCAAGGCAAGAAAGAGGATAGAGAAATTGTTTGAGACAAAGACAATACAAAATCTGGTGAGTACTGCCCGTAAATCGGATGCATTAATTTAATACTCTCCTGTATGGCCGGCATTTATCTTCATATACCTTTTTGCAGGAAGAAATGTCATTATTGTGATTTTTATAAAACACTGGATACAGGAATGACAGGTCAATTTCTTTCTGCACTTGAAAAGGAGATCGGGCTACAAAAAGATTATTTGTCAGGTAAAAAAATCGCTACCATATATTTCGGAGGGGGAACACCTACGGTTTTCTCTGCACCCCAGATAAGACAGATAATTAACAAGCTTAGGGATACTTTCGATGTTAGTGAAGAGGCTGAGATAACAATAGAAGCAAATCCGGATGATATTAACAGGATTTATACCAGAGATCTTAAAAATGCAGGTATAAACAGATTTAGCCTGGGAGTACAATCCTGGAATGATGATATACTGAAAATGCTGAACAGGAGACATAATGCTCAGCAATCCGAAGAGGCAATATACTGTATTCTTGATTCAGGGGTTGAAAATATTTCTGTCGACCTTATATACGGAATACCCGGACTGACATATGAAGAATGGGAGAGGGACCTTGATAAAACCCTGAACTACGAAATAAAACATTTGTCTGCGTATCATCTTACATTTGAGGAGGGAACCGTGTTCGGTAAGATGAAGAAAGAAGGACATTTAAAAGAAATTGACGAGGAAGAAAGTGAAAAGCAGTTTAATGCACTTATTAACAAATGTAAAAAGAAGGGATTCATACAATACGAAATATCAAATTTTTGCAAGGAGGGCTTTTATTCGGTACATAATACTAACTACTGGAGACAGGAACATTATCTTGGACTGGGACCATCGGCACATTCATTCAACGGCGATACAAGACAATGGAATATATCCGCTCTGGATAAATATTTGATATCTCTTGAAAAAGATGTATTACCTGCAACAATGGAAGTACTTGAAACAAGAGACATGTATAATGAATATATAATGACCTCTTTAAGAACAATGTGGGGTGCCGATCTGGATTACGTTGAGGATAATATAAATAAAGAATCACGCGATTATCTGAATAATCTTGCTACCCGTTTTATCAGATATGGTATGGTCATAAAGGAAGGTAATCGCTTGTTGCTTACAGATCAGGGTAAGATGATATCCGACAATATTATTTCAGAGCTAATGATGGTTTGATAATGTATTTTATTATGTTATGATAGCATTGAATAATTTTCTATTTGCTTCTCTGAATATTCTTACATTTTGCCTCCGCACAGGCCGTCACGGATCAGGAAATCCGCGCCAGCGCCTGGAGGAGTACTCGCCAGCGCAGGTAAAGAGAGTTCGCAAATTGCCTGTAGAAATTATTAACGGCCGGTAAGCATGAAACTGCTTGTTCCTATCTTATTTTCTTCAAGATACAGATCGACGGTATAAGTGCCGTCAATAAAATCACCATTGTTATCAACGAAAATACTCATCTCCACATCAGCATTCAGGTATTCAACTGTCCGGCTTTCCGTATAGATCATTTTTTCGCCTTCGAAATCGAACAGATTGTCAGGAGAAGCCGTTATTACAAGCCCGTCGGGACGTGTAACCCTCATAAAAACAGTTTTTTTACCTGGCTCGGCAATAGCATTTTCATTTAGTATGAATTGCACTTCAAGTTTCACAAAACGGCTTAGCCTGTCTGTTTCCTTGCGTTTCTTGTTTAGTGTAATGGGGTATATATCCCGTGCCTTTATAACGGATGCTTTCTCAACCTTTGATGATAATTCATCTTTGACCTGTGATAATTCTACATTGGTCTGCTCAACCCTTCTCATCTGTTGCTTTATTTCTGTATTTTCAGCTATCAGCAACTGGTTGCGCGTATTAAGTGAATCGATCTGTACAATGTAACTTTTCATTATTTCACGCATAGTGGTGATTTCCTTCTGGTATGTTCTGATAGTCTGAACATTGGAAGCATTTATTGCCAGCAATCGCTCAATTTTTTGTCTTTCCTCGTCAAGCCTGGCATTCAGGGTATCATTGTTTGATCTGAGGGTATCATAACTATATTTAAGTTCTATTAACTCGTACGTAAGGGAGTCTTTCTGTTCGGTTAAAAGTGTTTCCATCTCTATCATATTGTGACGCTGTACAAAATATAATACCACCATAGCTACGAGTATGGCGCCCAGCACAGCAGCAATAACAAACAATATACGCTTTAGCCCGCCTGCTTTCTTCTCTGTATTTTTTTCAATATTCGTTGGTTTGAAATCTTCTGTCATCTTTTATTGTTATTCTCATGAGCCAGCAAATTTACAAAAAACCGTAACAATAGAACAAATGATTAATTTAATCGATACCGGATAGCCGGGACAGCGTGATTTTATTAGTGAGATTAAAATTTCATGAATTTATGAAATGAAATTTGATAATCGAACAATGCCGCTGAAAGCGGGAGGGAGGGTAAATGCCCCGCCTTTTAAGGCGAATAATATAAAAATTTATAACAGATACACCGTCAGTTTGCTGCGGGGAGCTTCATTCGTTAAAAAAAAATTAATAACATTTATTTTATTAAGGACATAAAATTGGAATCATTGCCTATTTTTTACACCTCATTAAAACAGTTCAAAATTAATATTACTTATGAGTGGATTTTTCGGAGCAATATCAAAAAGTGATACAGTCAGCGATGTATTTTATGGGACTGATTATAATTCCCACCTTGGAACAAAAAGGGCGGGCATGGTATTCCATAGCTGTTTAGAAGGTTTTCAAAGAACAATACATAATCTTGAGAATTCGTATTTCAGGACTAAGTTTGAGGATGACCTGCCCAGGTTCAGAGGTAGAAAAGGTATAGGCATAATAAGCGATACGGATCCGCAACCCATCATGTTTAATTCGCACCTCGGCCGCTTTGCCATAGCAACAGTATGCAGGATGATTAATATAAACGAACTGGAAAAATACTTCCTTACATGCAAAAAACATTTTACCGAAAATTTCGAAGGTAACGTGAATCCAACTGAAGTAGTTGCTAATCTTATATGCGAGGAAGAGAGTTTTATTTCAGGGATTGAAAATGTATTTGATAAGGTAAAAGGCTCATGTTCAATGATAATCCTTACTTCTGAGAAAATTATTGCTGCAAGAGACTACCTGGGTCGTACTCCGGTGATCATAGGAAGGAAAAAAGATTCATTTGCTGTAGCATCGGAAACGACATGTTTTCCCAATACCGGATTTGAAACAGAATATTTTCTTGGTCCGGGAGAAATAGTTGAGATTACGGCGGAGGGTTATAAAACGGTAAGAGAGAAAGAAAACAGGATGCAGATATGTGCATTTTTATGGGTTTACTACGGATATCCCTCATCCTATTATGAAGGCATTAATGTTGAACAATGCAGATATCGATGTGGTGCAGCGCTGGCAAGGAGAGATAATATTGAGGCGGATCTTGTTTCCGGAATACCTGATTCCGGAATAGGTCACGCTATTGGATATGCCAATGAAAAAGGAATGCCTTACGGCCGCCCTTACTCAAAATACACACCAACCTGGCCCAGGAGTTTTATGCCGCAGAACCAACAAATGAGAGACCTCGTGGCTAAAATGAAGCTTATTCCTGTAAAATCGCTTATAAAAGGAAAACGACTGGTGTTTTGCGATGATTCGATAGTCAGAGGAACACAGTTAAAGGATAATACTATTGACCTTCGCAAAGCCGGAGCTAAAGAGGTACATATGCGGATAGCTTGTCCCCCCCTGACTTTTCCCTGCGATTTTCTGAATTTTTCACAATCGAGGTCAACACTTGAGCTTGCAACAAGAAAAGCAATAAAACAGCTTGAAGGATCGGAAAAGAAACTTGATAGATATGCAGATCAGAATTCAGACAGGTACAGAGCTATGGTTGACAGGATTGCTAAAAATCTGGGAATAGACTCGCTTTTGTACCAGAACCTTGATGATCTGGTGGAGGCAATTGGATTACCAAAAGAACAATTATGTACCCATTGCTGGGACAATAGCAGCTATTTTGCTGGCAGTAGCGACTGACCCGGCTATATCTGGCTATATAACAAATTCCTCTATTGCGCTGCAATATTACCATTAAAGATAACAGAGACCAATGGCTAACGACTAACGGGAACAAGGTTTAAAAGGTTGAGAATGAGTTTCTATTTACTATCATTCCACCATTCCAGTATTCCGGTCTTTGGTCTGTCTTATAATCAGCATGTTACTGAATTTGTTATATGATAGATATCAGGACTGATTTTCAAAAAAATTATTAAACCTGATAAAAACTCTCAGATACCGTATACTGCTAAGGATAAGAGCCAGTCCGATACCGATGTACACAACAGATAAAATATTTCTTGGAAGAGCAGAATGCCTGAGCATAATACCTGTGCTCATCATAACAATAACAAGGAGGTAGCTTTTCCATGACATAAAAGCAAAAGCACAGGCCTTTGTATCAAGTGTCTTTATTCTGCCCAGATTTTTGTCAACCACCTTCAGGAACCCGAAATGATGTATAGCAAGGGCAAGTACAATTCCCGTTAATATATAAACAGGTGTATATCGGAAATGGTCTTTTATAAGCCACCCGAAAGCAAACCGGTTAAGTAAAAGACCAATAATGATCCACAGTATACCAGATATTAATAAAAGGTACTCACGTTTAACCGAAGGTTTTATTTTAATTCTTTTTTCCAATTCCGGCTAAAATGTTGCCAGTCTGAAAGGCCTTATATCAATATCCTTCCAGACATCACCTTTAATATAAGGTTCTGATTCAAGCATTCTATCCAACTCCTCCCTGCTGTCGTAATCGTAAACGATCACAGAACCTGTCATATTCTGCTCTTCATCAAGTATCGCCCCTCCCCAGATAAGATTGCCTGTTTCACGCAGATCTTTTGCCCCTTTAAGGTGTTGCTCCCGTACTTTCATTCTGCGTTTGAGGGCATCCTTATCAGTCCCGTCGTATGCTATAAGTATAAATTGCATAATGATTGATTTTTGTTTTTACCACTGCAAATTAATAAATATTCTGAGAGTATTTTAAGATAGCCCAAACCCTGCATTAAGGCTTTCATTATACCTGCGATAGCTTTCCCAAAGCTACATGTTGTGCATTAAACCAATAATTCGTAAATTTATGTAAGCTTAATTGTGAAAATTTTAATGTTAAATATGAACTAAATTGTGATTTTATTAATCTGTTGTTTGATTAAAAACCATTAATATTTTTTAATATGAATTTTATTAGAAATATGTCAATCAGAAATAAGCTCATCCTTATTTCTATTATTCCGTTAATTGCACTTCTGTACGCTCTTTTTGATTCGATAAATATCGAGAGGAAGGAGAAGGTGCATACCAATAGGGTATATCAGGGAGTATTGCTTGCTGAAGAGATATCCTCTGTCATTCAGGAACTGCAATTGGAAAGAGGATATTCTTACAGATTTTACAATCATCCGGAGCGTCACAGTCTGAGTGAGGTAATGGATCAGCGTTTAAAAACTGACAAGTCTCTGGTTGATATTAACCTTTCATTAGAGGAAGATACAAGTTTTGTTGATTTTAATATTTCCGACCAGATTAATTTTATCCGTAATAAAGGCGATAATAATGAGTATGAAGGTGAAGAAATATATAATGCATACCGAGACCTGATCTCAAGGTTAATAGAGGTAATTGATAATATATCGCATGAAATACGCGATTTGGAAATGAGGGAGTTGATGGGAAACTACAGCGATATTTTAAATGCCAGAAATTTATTGGGACGATTACGTTCGGGATTATATGAGATTATTACTGATAAAGGTTTTGAAGATTACACTCTTTCCCACCTGGCTTCCTTATCGGGTAAATATGAAAACTACCTGAATAATTTTTTAAAATATGCCCCGGATAAGATTACCAGCCAGTATGAAGAAAAATTATCTAATCCGGCTATTATTAATACTCAGGAGGTAATAGATATTGCATTAAATGATCCCAGTCTTGAATCTTTGACTTCTACACCCGACGAATGGTGGAATAGTTCTACCGGTTATATAAATATCCTTGCAGAAATTCTGAAATACACTGGGACGAATATTGTCGAAAAAGCCGATGCAAGACTTACAAAAGCAGAAAATACCATACGTACTGATATTATTGTAGGTGTTGTTATTATTCTTATTATAATATTTCTTGTCATTTATATTTCAATGATAATAGTTAGCTCCATAGCCAGCCTGAAGGAGACAGCTGACAGTATTTCATTGGGAGAAACTGATATTAAGGTGGGTATTACCAATAAGGATGAGATTGGGGATCTTGCCGGTTCATTCCGGCAATTGATAAGTGTGACCCGTAATTTTGCGGATATTGCCGGGCGTATTGGTAAAGGCGACTATTCCCCGGAAGTTCCCTTAAGGGGAGAAAAGGATACCCTGGGTCAGGCGTTGTTCACGATGAAAGAAGACCTGGCCAAGCTTTCCAAAGAAAATGAGAACAGAACATGGGTGCTTTCGGGCAATTCCGAATTAAACGACCGGATAAGGGGAGAAAAAGAAATAAAAGAGCTGGCACAGAATGTTATCAATATGTTAACACCCTACCTGGGGGCTCAGATAGGCGCTATTTATATTCATAATGGGAATAACCGGCTTGAGCTTGTTGGTAGTTATGCATTTCACCACCGTAAAGAGAATACGAATATTGTCGAATTCGGGCAGGGCCTGGTAGGACAGGCGGCATTGGAGAAAAAGCCGATTATCTTCAGTCAGATACCTGACGATTATATTAAGATAAATTCCGGACTGGGCAGCTCTGTTCCTAAGAATATCTTTGTTTACCCGTTTTTTTATGAAGATGATGTCAAGGGAGTTATTGAGATAGGCTCGGTTGATGAATTTACCGATCTGCACAAAGAATTGCTCAAGATGATAGCTGAAAACATTGGCATTGCTTTTAATTCTTCGGAATCGAGAACCCGCCTGAAAGAATTACTTGAGGAAACGCAGAGACAGGCTGAAGAACTAGAAAGCCAGCAGGAAGAGTTGAGACAATCGAATGAAGAACTCGAAGAAAAAACCGACCTTCTCGAAAAATCAGAGGCCGAGCTTAGAGCTCAGCAGGAAGAACTGGAGTCTACCAATGAAGAGCTTGAAGAGAAAGCCAACATGCTCGAAGAACAAAAGGAAAAACTTGAAGTAGCAAAAATGGAGGTGGAAATAAAAGCTAGGGAACTGGAGATAACAAGCAAATACAAGTCTGAATTCCTTGCCAATATGTCGCATGAGTTAAGGACACCGCTTAACAGTATTCTTATCCTTGCCCAGTTGCTGGTGGAAAATAAGAACAAAACACTGGCCGACAAGGAAATAGAATTTGCGCATAACATCTATAACTCGGGTACTGAACTGCTTAGCCTGATAAATGAAATACTCGATCTGTCGAAAGTGGAAGCAGGTAAAATTGAGCTTGAAATAGATGAGCTGGATTTTGATATCTTTATACAAAGCCTGAACTCGATGTTTAGTGAGCTTGCCCGTAAAAAATCTATCGATTTCAAAATAGATTTTGACCGTAATAAAAAATGGGAAAAGATATTCACTGATAAGCTCCGTGTTGAGCAAATAGTAAGAAACCTTCTTTCAAATGCCTTTAAATTTACTGATAAAGGAGGTGAAGTAGACGTTGTTTTTGATATGGTTAAGCCTGGCAGAGGATTAAAAAATGAAAAAATAAAACGTTATGATAAGGTATTATCCATTGCCATAAAGGATACCGGAATAGGTATCTCCAAAGAAAAACAATCACAGGTATTTGAAGCCTTCCAGCAGGCTGACGGATCTACCAAACGTAAATATGGCGGCACGGGGCTGGGCCTGTCAATAAGCAGGGAACTTGCTTATGCACTGGGCGGTGAAATTCATCTACAGAGCGAAGAAGGCGAAGGAAGCGTGTTTACCCTGTTCCTCCCCTTGAAGTTTGATGAATCGGGTATACAGGTAGCTGAAAAAAACGTTGAGGTTAAAATCCCTAAAAAGGAAGCACAAGCAATGCGCACTCCGGTAGAAGAATCGGTTGAGGAACTAAAATGGGATATAGAAGATGACAGGTATTTAATCAGAGAAAATGATAAAGTAGTACTGATCCTCGAAGACGATGATAATTTTGCAAAGATGCTGCTCAATTTTGTCCGCGAAAGGAACTATAAAGGCATTGTGGCTTATTACGGTAATTCCGGCCTCAGCCTTGCCAGGCATTATAAGCCCGATGCCATTATTCTCGACATGAAGCTGCCGGTTATGGATGGCTCTGAAGTGCTGAAACACCTGAAAAATGACCCGGAACTCAGGCATATCCCTGTTCAGATCATCTCAGGCTATGACAAGCGTAAAGAAAGCCTTGACCTTGGAGCATTCGATTTTCTGAGAAAACCAATAGATATTAAAGAGTTGCAGTCAGTTTTTGACCGTATTGAAGAATTTGTCACCAGATCGTTGAAAAAGCTCCTGATAGTTGAAGACAACAAAGAGCAGAACAAAGCCATTAAAGAACTGATCGGTAATGAGGATGTGGATTCTTTTTCTGCTTACAGTGGCAAAGACGCTCTCGAATTAGTCAGAAAAGATAAGTTCGATTGTATAATCATCGATCTCGGTTTGCCGGATATGACCGGGTTCGAATTACTTGAGGCAATGCAGAAAGAACAAGATATAAAACAAACCCCGGTCATTGTATATACAGGGAAGGACCTTACCAGGCAGGAAGTGGCAAAGCTTGACAAGCTGGCCAATACGGTAGTATTAAAAACGGCAGAATCAACTGAGCGGTTACTGGATGAAACCATGCTTTTCCTGCATCGCGTCGAATCGAACCTGTCAAAGGAAAAACAGGATATAATACGTAAACTTCACCGGACAGATGAAGTGTTGAGAAGCAGAAAGGTATTGATAGTAGATGATGATATGAGGAATATTTTTTCACTGACCAATGTGCTTGAAGGCGAAGATATGAAATGTATTACGGCTGAAAACGGATTAGAAGCTATTCAGGTACTGAAAAAGAACCCTGATGTTGATATAGTACTGATGGATATAATGATGCCGGGAATGGACGGGTACGAGGCTACGCGGGAGATCAGGAAGCTGGAGAAGTTTTACAAATTACCAATTATTGCGCTGACAGCCAAGGCTATGAAAGGCGATCATGAAAAATGCCTGCAGGTAGGAATGTCCGATTATGTTGCAAAACCGGTGAATATTAATAAGTTGTTATCATTAATGAGAGTATGGCTTTATAAATACTGATTATGGATAAAACAGGCGACCTAAAGGGAAAAAATGTACTGCTGGTTGACGATAACCCTACCAATGTTTTTGCACTGGTAAGTTATCTGGAATCACGTGAAATGAATGTGCTTGTAGCCGAAAGCGGATTTGAAGCCCTGGAAATCCTGGACGGCAGCAAGATAGTTGATATAATACTGATGGATATAATGATGCCGGAAATGGACGGGTACACAACTATACAAAAGATAAAAGGCAATGCAAAAACAGAAAGTATCCCTGTAATTGCCTTAACAGCAAAAGCGATGTTGGGAGACAGGGAAAAATGTCTTGCTGCAGGAGCTTCGGACTATATTTCCAAGCCGGTTGATATTATGGAATTACAGAAGAAGATACTTAACCTAATTTGAATATTTATGATGATATCGGATAATGAATTATTAGGTATTCTCAAATTAATAGAGGATGTTTACGGTTACGATTTTTCAAACTATTCCGAAGCATCTTTTAAACGCAGGTTAATACGTTTCATGAAAATGAAGGAATTTGACAGCGTTGGGAGCCTGTTGCAAAAACTGCTGAATGATGAGTATGTTTTTGAAGAATTTATTCAGGGGATCACCGTGAATGTTACCGAAATGTTCAGAGATCCTTCTTTTTATCTGAGCCTGAGAAAAGATGTAGTGCCAAGGCTGTCAACCTATCCGTTTATTAAAATCTGGATTGCCGGCTGTTCAACAGGTGAGGAATTATATTCTGTTGCTATAATGTTGAAAGAAGAAGGTATACTCGACAGGTCTATAATTTATGCTACTGATATTAACCAGCAGGTTTTGAAAAGTGCTAAGGAAGGAATGTACAATATTAAATTTATGAAAGATTATATAGCTAATTATCAGAAAGCCGGTGGTAAGAATTCCTTTTCAGATTATTATATAGCCAAATACAATTCGGCATTGATTGATAAATCGTTAAAAAACAATGTGGTGTTTTCGGTGCATAACCTTGTCACCGACCAGTCATTTAATGAATTTCAGCTGATATTATGCCGTAATGTTTTGATCTATTTTAACCAGGAATTACAGGATAATGTAATAAACCTGTTCTATGACAGCCTTTGCAAGTTTGGTTACCTGGGGCTGGGAAGCAAAGAATCACTTCATTTTACAGATAAGAGAAAGAATTTTGAAGAAATAAACAGGAAAGAAAGGATCTATATGAAAACAGACTGAATATGGATATAGGATCGAAATATGATGCTATAGTGATTGGTACATCAGCAGGCGGACTATATGCTTTGAAAGCTATTTTTGAAAGATTACCTGCTGCATACCCCCTTCCGATAATTATTGTTCAGCACAGGGCAAAAAACGAAAGGACATTACTGGAGGAAGTACTCCAGAACACATCTCAACTGGTAATCAAACAGGCTGATGAAAAAGAAAGGATTGAGCCCGGTAAAGTTTATTTTGCTCCGGCCAATTATCACCTGCTTATCGAAAAGGACAGGACTTTTTCCTTATCGGTTGAAGAACTCTATAATTATTCCAGGCCATCAATAGATGTACTTTTCGAAACAGCAGCTGAGGTCTATTGCGAAAGATTAATAGGTATTATTCTTACCGGGGCAAACCGCGATGGTGCAAATGGTATAAAGAGAATTGCCGGATACGGTGGACTAACTATAGCCCAGGATCCTGCGACAGCCCAGTTTCCGACAATGCCACAGGCAGCAGTAAATACAAAAAACGTAAGGCATATTTTAAACATTGATGCAATTGCCGGGTTTATGTTGAAATGATACAATTTTGTATACAATGTAGAATTATATATGGTATTTGGTTTTCCTGTTTTGTTTAAGTGATACGATAGCATTGAACAGGAATATGATACGGATAATATTTGAAAAGGATGGAAATGCAAAAGAAGTCGACTATTTTAATCGTGGATGACAAAGTTAAGAATGCTTATGTCTTTGAGAATCTACTTCAAAGTGATGAAAGAAAAATTATAAGTGTAACAAGCGGAAAAGAAGCATTAAAAACCGTGCTTAATAATGAGATTGACCTTATAATCCTCGATGTGCAGATGCCCGATATGGATGGCTTTGAAGTGGCGCAGATACTCAAAACGAATAACAGGACAAAAAATATCCCTATTATTTTTGCTATAGCCGAAAGAACCGAACATGAATCAATGATGAAAGGATTTGAAGAGGGAGGGATTGATTACCTGTTTAAACCTATTAATCCTGAAGTTACCAAAGCAAAAGTGTCGGTTTTGCTACAGCTTCATCTTCAGAAAAAGGAACTTATAGAAAAAAACCAGGCGCTTGAAAAATCAAAACTGCTTATTAATAATTCTGCCGATATTATCTGCATTCTGAATGCCGGAACACTGGAATTCGAAGAAGTAAACAAAACACTGACCGACTTCACCGGTATTGAGGCTGAAAAACTGCTCGGAACCTCTCTGTTATCCTTATTGCCGCTTGAAGAGAAAACCAGGGTTAAAGAAATGATGAAGTGCAAAAAGGACAATTTCTTTTTTGAAACATGGCTTAATGTTAAAAATGAAAGAAGATGCCTTAACTGGAATATTGTTAATAAAAGAGGCCTCTGGTTTGCAAACGCAAGAGATATTACCAGCCTCAGGGAAGCGGAAGAAATAAAGAATTATCTGGCAATAGTGGTAAAACAGTCAAATGAAGCCATATATATGTATAACCCGGAAGGAAGGATTATTTCGTGGAATAAGGGAGCTGAGAAAATTTACGGTTTCTCCGAGGAAGAAGCGCTGAAAATGAATATCTGGAATATCGTGCCCGAGCACCTGATGGGAGAGACACAGTCAATAATAAATAAACTTATTGAAGATAAAGAAGTTAAAGCCAATGAAACCAAAAGGACAACCAAATACGGTAAAATTATTGATGTTATCTTCTCTGCATCGGTAATTTTCGACTCAAACGGGGAGTTAAAATCCACGGCAATAACAGAATATGATATTACGGAAAGGAAAAAAGCAGAAGACAGTATTAAACAGTTAAATGCGGAATTAAAAACCAATTTGAAAAAGCTCGAATTTTCAAATAAGGAGCTTGAAGCATTTTCATATTCTGTTTCACACGATTTGAGGGCGCCGTTAAGACATATTATGGGCTTTGTGGAACTGTTAACAAAAAAAGAGCTTGATAACCTTCCGGGAAAAGCGAAAAAATACCTTGACAGGATTTCAACTTCTGCCACTGAGATGAATAACTTAATTGACGATCTATTACAGTTATCGAGGACAGGAAGGGCCGAAATGAAACTAACGGATGTGGATTTTAACAGACTGATCCGGGAACTGATGAATAGTCTTAAGGAATCTTATAAGGGCCGTGTTATTAACTGGGATATAAACAACCTTTCTGTAGTAAAAGGCGATTATGCCCTCCTGCGACAGGTTTGGGTAAATTTATTGAGCAATGCTGTTAAGTATACACAGAAAAAGGAAGTTGCCGAAATTGAGATCGGCGAAAACCAAACAGACGATGAATATGTCTTTTATATTAGAGACAACGGCGCAGGCTTTGATATGAAATATGCCGATAAACTTTTTGGGGTATTCCAGCGTATGCATTCTGCCGATGAGTTTGAAGGGACAGGGATCGGCCTGGCTAATGTAAGACGTATTATTTCACGACATGAAGGGAGAACCTGGGCTGAAGCCGAACCTGACAAAGGAGCTTCCTTTTATTTCTCATTGCCCAAAAACAAATAATAAAGACCCAGGGTCAGCAGCAAGCGGCAGGCTGAATGGAACATGAAATAAACGACTTAACAACTTAACAAATAAACATCTTAACAATGCTATCTACGGCGCCAGTATACTTACAACCCACTTATTACCATGAAGCCTGTATTCTATCCTGTCATGGAAGCGGTTTTCGCCTTCTTCCCAAAACTCGAACATATCAGGACTAAGACGATACCCGCCCCAGTATGGAGGTCTTTCAGGTGAGTTATGTCTGTATTTATTTACAAGCTCATTATAGCTGTCGATAAGAACCTTTTTGCCCGGTATCTCAGTGCTTTGGGACGACACAATTGCATTAAGTTTATGACCTGTTTTCCTGCTCATGAAATATTCGTCGGATTCTTTATCGCTTACTTTTCCGGCCTCGCCTTCGATCCTGATCTGCCTTCTTTGTTCAGGCCAGTGAAATAATAAAGAGGCTTTCGGATTTTGTGATAACTGTATCCCTTTTCTGCTTCCGTAATTGGTAAAGAATACGAATCCGTTTCTATCATATTGTTTTAAAAGTACCATTCTGGAGGATATTCTGCCATCATTACCGGCAGTTGATAAGGCAACGGCATTATAGTTTTCGGTCCCTGACTTCTCCCTGATACTGTACCATTCATTGAAAAGAGAAAAAGGATCTTTGTTTATTTTTATATTTTCATTCATTTCCGTTATTATTTGCATACCGGAATGTAATTGCTTATTAATGAAACATTATTTACCATTGTCTTGTTTAATCAGATATTACAGGCTTAAATAAAAATAACCTAACATGGCTTTTACACTTGATATTGGGGCAAAAGCTCCCGGTTTTAAACTTAAGGCAACTGACGGCAAATATTACAGCTTATCTGATTTTAATGACAGCAAGTACCTGGTGATATTTTTTACCTGTAATCATTGCCCTTATGTAATTGGTTCCGATGAACATACAAGAGATATAGTGAACAGGTTTTTACCCATGGATGTTGCCTTTGCAGGTATAAATTCGAACAGCCCGAACACTTATCCCGAGGATGATTTCGATCACATGGTAAAACGTATGGAAGAGCACAGGTTCCCATGGGTATATCTGTACGATGAGACACAAGAGATTGCTATGAAATACGGGGCCTTGAGAACCCCTCATTTTTTTGTGTTCGACGAAGACAGGAAGCTTGTTTATACAGGCAGGTCGGTTGATAATCCCAGGAACATATCAAAGGCTGCTACAAATGAGCTTGCCAAAGCCCTTGATGAGCTTGTGTCAGGAAAGGAAATATCCGGTAAAGTTACCAATCCTATTGGATGTAATGTGAAATGGGAAGGAAAGGATGCACACTGGATGCCTCCTGAAGCATGTGACCTGGTGTGATTCTACCATAAATGATGGCCCCGGTCTGCCTTAATTTTTTATGTTCTTTTTTCGGCAAAACAAGGATGTTTAATAAATTCATACCTTATTAATACAAATTAATGCCGTATGAGAACATTACCTATTATTATTCTTTCAATATCAGTTTTACTTGTTTCATGTAAGACAAATGAAGCTGAAGAAAACCTTATTACTGCAGACAGTCTGGAATTAAGTCAGGCCGACCGGAATGAGATAACAGAAACTTTTATGGCAACCCGTGATGCCTGGAATGAAGGAAACCTTGAAGAATTTATGAAAGGGTACCTCCGGTCGGATGAAATAGCTTTTGTTGGTGCGGCCGGTCCCACTTACGGATATGACGCCACTCTGGAGAAATACCGTAAAGGATACCCGGATCTTGACGCTATGGGCAAACTGGAGTTTAATGTATTGAAACTGTACAGGATCGATACACGGACTGCTGTAATGATCGGTAAGTTCTACCTGACCCGTACCATAGGAGACCTTCAGGGCTATTATACCCTGATATGGCAGAATATTGACGGTAAATGGCTCATTATTAGCGACCATTCAAGTGGCCAGCCTGTGTAATAGCTATCTCTTCCAGGTTGTTAATGTATTAAAGGTATTTAGTTCGGCATCAACAAAAGTGTCGATAAGCACAAGCTCATCTTTTTTTATTTTATCGATTGAAGAGGTTTGTGCCACACCATCGTCAGGAGTTAAAACAAGCTGAGTATCTCCGACAAGGGTCCATGTACCCGGCTCATCATCAAAAAGTGCGAATTCCTTGATGTATGTGCCGTCTGAAAAAAACTGTATGGTGCCGTCGATATATACTGCCTTCATCCCGGCAACCATGGTTTTTACTGTTTCATCTTCACTTGTGGTGGTAATATTACTAAAGGACCATACACCGTCGGTAAGTATTGTTATGCGGTCTTTTTCACAACTGCTGAGCCCTAAGGACAGAAAGAAAATTATTATATATACGGGAAATGCTTTTATACCTTTCATATTATGATTCATTTATTAATAACATTTCAAAATTAATCATTTTAATAAATACTGTTGAATCGTTGAATAGTTAAATTGTTGAATTGTGACATACGGCAAATAATCGTAAACTTTTCATATCTTGTGCCTGACCAATAAACCTGCTATGAAACCAACCCGGACGTTTGACCTGCTCGACAGGTATATGCAACATTTTCCTGATAAGAAAGATGCCCTGGTAGCCAAAAGAAAAGGCAAGTGGGCCTTCTACAGTGCAAGACAGTATAATGAAATGTCTCATTATTTTGCTTACGGACTGCTATCAATGGGTTTCAGGAAAGGAGATAAAATAATTACCATAACCAATAACAGGCCCGAATGGAATTTTGTGGATATGGGGATGTCAATGATTGGAGTGATTCATGTTCCTGTATTTACATCATTAAGTTGTGATGAATACGATTACATTTTTGATCATTCCGGTTCTTCGATAGTGCTTATATCCGATGTTAAGCTATATAAAAAGATCAAACCTGTATGTGATAAGGCTACCGGTATTAAGTATGTGTTTACCTTTGATAAAATTGAAGAAGCCCCAAACTGGCTGGATATAGTTGAAAAAGGTAAAAAGGCGGGAGAAGAGATTATTAATGAAGCCGAAAAAATCAAGGATAGCATAGGTGAGGATGACTTTGCTACTTTAATATATACATCAGGTACGACAGGACAGGCCAAGGGTGTTATGTTGTCGCACAGAAATATGGTGCATAACTTTTTAGCTGCTGCCGATATTTTTAAATTAATGCCGGAAGACAAATATCTTAGCATTCTGCCTCTCTGTCATGTGGGTGGAAGAATGGGAAATTACCAGACCCAGTATTCGGGCTCGTCCATCTATTATGCCGAGAGTATGGGTACTATTGCAGCCAATATGAAAGAGATAAAAGCCGACGGCTTTGATGCAGTACCAAGAATACTTGAGAAAGTATATGATAATGTAATAGCCAAAGGAAAGAAACTGAAGGGTATAAAAAGGAAAATTTTCTTTTGGGCGGTCAGCCTCGGACTTGAATATAAACCTTTTGGTGAAAAATCGTGGTTCTACTACCGGAAACTCAGACTGGCCGATAAACTTATTTTTTCAAAATGGCGTGAAGCTCTTGGAGGTAAGGTAAGGATTGTTGGTTGCGGAGGAGCAAGCCTGCAGGCCAGGCATGAGAGAATCTTCTGGGCTGCAGGCCTGAAAATACTGAATATGTACGGACTGACAGAGACATCACCGATTATTACGATTAACAGACAGGAACCGCCGTTATGCCGGCTGGGCTCGGTAGGAGCTCTTATTGATGGCGTTGATGTAAAAATTGCAGATGACGGGGAAATACTCTGCAGGGGACATAACCTGATGCTGGGCTATTATAAGAATGATGAACTTACTGATCAGGTTATTGATGATGACGGATGGTTTCATACGGGCGATGTGGGATATTTGGAGGAAGACAGATTCCTGATGGTAACAGATCGTAAAAAAGATATTTTTAAGCTTTCAAGCGGTAAGTTCGTTGCGCCTCAGATCATCGAGAATAAACTGAAAGAATCACCTTTCATAGACCAGGTTATGGTGACAGGAGAACATATGAAGTTTGCCAGCGCCATACTGGTTCCTGATTTTGATTATCTGAAAAACTGGTGTCTCTCAAGAGGGAAATATAATAATGAGTCACAGAACGAGCTTGTTTGCTTACCCCTGGTTCATGAACTCTATAAAAAGGAGATTAATAAAATAAACAAGACACTTTCGGATTTTGAGAAAATAATGAGATTCAGAATAGTACCTGACGAATGGTCTCCCCTGGGGGGTGAACTATCTGCCAGCCTTAAGCTTAAAAGAAGAGTGATTGAAGAGAAATACAGAGATCTTATAGACAGAATTTACAGGAGAAACTGACAGACTGCCGGAAGATAAAATACATATAATGTATATTACAGAAGTAAAAACAAAAAAAAAGGCAAGGCGATTCCATGATGTAGCCAGGATTATCTACAGAAATGATCCCACATGGGTTTGTCCGATTGATGATGAGATAGAATCCATATTTGACCCTTCAAAAAATATTTTTTATAAGCATGGTACAGCCACAAGATGGTTACTTTATGACGATGAGGGGAATCTTACCGGAAGAATAGCTGCTTTTATTGATGAGAATACTGCCTGGCAACAAAAGCAACCTACAGGAGGTATGGGTTTTTTTGAATGTATTAATAGTAAAGTAGCTGCTCACCTCCTCTTTAATACGGCACGGGACTGGCTGAAAGAAAAAGGTATGGAGGCAATGGATGGTCCGGTCAATTTTGGAGAGACTGATAAATACTGGGGCCTTCTTGTTGACGGTTTTACTCATCCTTCCTATGAAATAGCTTATAACCATCCTTACTACAGGGAGCTGTACGAATCATACGGGTTCAGGGTTTATTACAGGCAGGAAGGATTTCATCTTGATCTTAAAAAAGAACTGCCACCAAGGTTCAAAAAAATAGCGGAGTGGGTGTCACGTAAACCCGAATATTCATTTCAACATTTCACATGGAAAGAAATGGACAGATGGGTGAACGATTTTGCTGCTGTATATAATGAGGCCTGGGCTTCATTTAAAAGTAATTTTGAACCTATGGAGACAGAATATATTAAGAAAACACTGAAAAAAGCCAAAGCAATTATAGATGAGGAATTTATATGGCTGGCATATTTTAAGGACAGGCCTGTGGCTATTTACCTGATGTGGCCGGATGTTAATATGATACTGAAACATTTAAAAGGCAGGCTTAACCTTCCGGCTATGGCTAAATTTCTTGCTTTGAAGAAAAGGAACACAATAACCAGAGCCAGAGGTGTACTGATGGGAGTGATACCTGAATTTCAGGGCAGGGGGGTCGAATCGGGAATAATCCTTAAGGTGGCGGAAGTGATGGAGAAAAAACCTCACTATACGGAAATAGAGTTTTCGTGGGTAGCGGATTTCAATCCCAAAATGAGAAAGATATTTTTATCGGTAGGATCGGTCCCGGCTAAACATTATATTACATACAGGTATATGTTTGATCCGGATGCAGAATATGAAAGGTACCCTATTCCCAATGAATAAAATAAGACAAAAGACTAACGACAAAAGGCTAACGGATATAGCAATGGATTGATGGAATAATGGAAATTCTGACGGCTGGACTGCTTGACTGTCAGACAGGTTGACTACCGGAGCTTTAACGGTCATATTACAGCTTAAAAGATGTACTATATAGATAGAAAACATTTTGAATAATTCAACTTATAGCAGACCATGAACTACGACATAGTAATAATAGGAGCGGGATTGGGTGGCCTTACTGCCGGAGCAAAGCTGGCCAAAGAAGGAAAGAAAGTATTACTGATAGAACAACATAACAGACCCGGGGGATGTGCAACAACATTTTGCCGTCGTGATTTCGTTATGGAAGTGGGCCTGCACGAGATGGACGGGTTGCATCCGGGAGATCTTAAGATAAAGATATTTAAAGACCTGGGAATATACGACAGTATAGAATTTTTACCTGTTCCGGAGTTTTACAGGTTTTATAACGGAAGACAGGATATCGTTATTCCTCATGATCCTGATAAGGCTGTTGAAATACTTGTTAATACTTTTCCCGGAGAGGAAAAGGGGATAAGGAAATATTTTGAAAATGTCCTTAATGCTCGTAGAATAATAGCTGCTTCACGCGGAAAGGAAGACAGGAGTATCGGCGAATTTCTCGATGAGATAATAACCGATGAAGACCTAAAGCTTGTTCTTCTGGGCAACCTGGGATATTTTCATGATGATGCGTACTCACTGTCGTTTTATTATTACCTGAATGCACAGGGTAGTTACTATAACGGAAGGGCGAATTTTGTGAAAGGGGGTTCGCAAAAACTGTCGGATGCTCTTGCTGCGGTAATAAGGGAAAATGGAGGGGAGGTAAAACTGGAACATGAGGTGACGGGAATAGAATATAAAAACGGTAACCCGGCCGGAATCAGCTATAAGAGGGTTAGGAAAGAAAGTGAGATATGTTTTGATCAGGCTGAATATATAATAGTTAACTCATCCCTTCCTGTGCTTGCCGAAAAATTATTACCTGAAGAAGAGGCAAAAGAGTTTTATAATGTCATAAAGGATATGAAAACCGGAGCTTCGCTGTTAACTGTTTACTATGGTTTTAAACCTGACCTGAAGGAAGTCGGCAATAAGTATTATTCAACATTTCTTTTCGATGGATCCGTTAAGGGGCTGTCTGATGTCAGTAAAAATAATCATGCTTTTTTCGACACCAGGAGTTTCACATTTGTTGATTACAGCCAGGTGGATTCGGGTCTCGCTCCTGAAGGAAAGAGCGTTGGTGCTGCATGCTGTATCGATTACGCTAACGACTGGGCCGGGCTCAGCAGGGAAGAATACAGCAGTAAAAAGATCATGGCAGCCGGACATATTACAGACAGGCTGGAAAAACTGATACCTGGTTTTAAGAATGCCATAGAATATGTCGAGGTTGCTACCTCTCTTACAGTAGAGCATTTTACACGTAATAAGGGAGGAGCCGTATATGGTTTTGCACAGAATCCGGGCAAACATAATGATTATTTGTCTTTATTGCCTGATAATATGTATGTTGCATCCGCCTGGGGTAAGTTCGGCGGCGGCTTCTCGGGAGCAATCTACAGCGGTTACATGACAGCATTGGATATTATAAGGAAAGACAAAGCAAATCGGTAATACCGGGTACAATTCAGCTTCTCTGTGCGATAATGCCTTCATTGCCTTTTTATCAAGGTGGTGAAGATTTAAGATTAAGGACAGTCGTGATTTATTCTTTTATTATTCTTATGCTTGAGACTATCTCATTTCGGCTCATTAATAATATGGTATACATCCCTCTTGAGTAATCTGAGAAATCAATATCAAGTATACCCTTTTTTATCGCCTGATCGTGTAAAACACGACCATCAGCACTAATAATCCTGAATGTTCCGGGAACCGGAACCTGTTTAAGGATAATCCTTAGATTATCACTTACCGGATTGGGATAAGCCAGGATATCTGTAGTAAGATTATCATCAATACCGGAATATACGCTTACGTTAAGATCAAAATTACATGTACTTGTATTACCGGCATCATCCTCAGCCGACCATGTAATAGTTGTGCTACCAGTGTTAAAAACATACCCTGCAAGAGATTGTAATGAGTTAATATCATTTGAGATCGTTGGCAAACTGAAATTGTCGGTAACTGATACCGGATCAAATTCGTTTCCATCGGTTGTATAGGTATCGGTATGGTCTGCCGCCCTGTCCCGGTTGGTGGGACATGTTATTTCCGGTGCTGTATTATCAATCGTGAATGTCCCCTGGGTTGTCTTAACGGTTTCGTACAATTCACCTGATTTTGTCAATGTGGTTCTGAGCCTGTAACATTCTGCCCCGTCTGCAAAATCAGTAGAATTGAACCATATCTCGTATTCAGTAATTACATTTCCTCCGGCATAAGACAATTGAGTAACAGGATTGCCCCCGGAATCAAAACACGCAAGGGGTACACCTGCGGGCATCATATGGAATTCGGCATCAAATACCTGTGCATCTGCATAAGGATGAGATATTCTGATCTTAAACAGGGCATTACCGCTTACATCATCATCTATGACCAGTGTATGGATATTAACAGGAAATGAAGTACTGTTGTAGGCTACTATGTTAATATTTGTTGAAGCAGGCGATGAACTTGCTCCGTTACTGTCTTCAACAATAAGTGAAATGGGGTAATTTTGACCGGGGTACCACTCTGTTACCACTTCAATTTCAACTCCCTCGGCATCGGAGTCCGGACTGTATAAAGCAGAACCGCCGGTATCATCTGCGCCATATAATCCATCTCCGTCAGTATCCCATTTATATTTTACGATTTCATCAAGAGGTTCATCAGGATCATAGGAATCATGAGCACCGAGTGTAACAGGTATTGCTGCATCAGTCCGGGTTCCGTAATATGGTCCTCCCGGATCTGCAACCGGGGGGTTGTTCTGAGCATATGTAACAGGAAGTACAAAGAAACAGGCCAAAAGTATAATAATATTCTTCATTGTATGCTTTAAATGATTATTTACAACCAGGAGTTGTGAAAAATATTCCCGGAAGTTGTTTTTACAATTATGGTTTTACTTTTTACTCAAATATCCTGTTTTTAAAATAAGTCCTTGCGTAATCCCATACCTTGATATTGTCGACAGAATAACGGTCGGGGACAAACTCTTCGTCCCAGGGTGCGGCAACCCTGAAATTGCCTGATGTATCGGTGCCCCATGAATTATCCGTGTTGTTGGTGGCTACAACAACCCCGTCAACGTATATCCTGAGATAGTCTCCCGTTCCGTCAATACCGTTCCGGTCCCATACCATTGCTATATGAACAGGTGTATTAAGAGCCGGGTTAAATCCTGTAAGCGATACACCAATATTTGCAGCACCGAAACCAACGGTTCCCCCGAGCGTGCTGGACGAATTATGCCAGTACAGGCTTACAGGGGCATGAGTCCAGTGAGCAACATTGACAAAGCCATATACCCCGTAATGACTTGCAACAGGTGCTGTATAAAACGTCGTCCACATCTCGATACATCCTGCTTCCGGATTGAGCATCGACGGCGGAAAATCGACACCGCTGCCGGCATCCCCTGTGTTTGGCGTTATCCCTTTTTCGAATTTAACATCATTATTGAAATTTACCGAGCCCAGTATTGTCCCGTCGGGTCCGTAAGCACTGTTCTCAACTTCCGAAATGCTTCCCAGAGCATTATGCAGTATGGGATATTTATCCTTTACACACCTTACAGAGTAAGACCATGCTTTTTCATAACTGTCAGACCTTAATATACCACCTTGAGTATAGGTCAAAGCCCTGTTATAAAAATAAGTAGCATCAACTTCTGTTGAGCTTATAAAATGGCATTGTGTGCCGAATCCTATAAATCCGGAAATTGCTCTATACATTCCTGAAGGAAGAGCATAAAAACCAGAGCTGTTGGTTACACTTTCATTTGGAGTATCCCAGCTGGTATCAATTCCTTTCAATGCTCCTCCCTCATTTTTTCCTCTCCATGTATTAACAATTTCGATGTCTGTTTCTGACAAGCCAAGGTACAGTTCAAGTTCTTTCCATTCGGCATCACTTGGCAAATGCCAGTCATCAGGACAGGCGCCCTGAATATAACTTGGATTGTAACTGCTTGAGCTATGGCTGTCCATTGCATCGTTCCACGTATAAAGACGTCCGTATTTTTCAGCATAGGACTCATCATCATTATAAATCAATACACCGGTAATATCTGACCCGTATGAATATTTTGTGGTTCTGAGGTTATCGGCCATCCATGTCTGGTTACCAATTTCAATCGCTCTGTACTGGTTTCCTTCAACATCGGTTAATGTGTCTTTGTATATCTTCAGACCATTAACTTTCTCTATTGTTTCCACCCGGTTTAACAATTCCTTCAGGAATTGCTTTGTCACTGCATCCTGGGGATCTTCGGGATCAGCAAGATTGCTAATTTTATTTCCTCCTGCATCATTTCCTTCTCCAAGCACATCCGATAATGTCTGTATTTCATTTGTAACACTTCCATCCTCTTCTGAGGTAAGGTATCCTGCATCGTTGTCAAATTCGCTTACGTTAACAGGTTTACCGTTAAGGTCGGCATATTCGCCGCTGAAAACATTATCGGCTGTTTTTGCATTGAGTGCATATGGTACGCTCAGCAGTTGAGTTGTTCCCATGAATTCATAGGTCATGTCTTCCTCAAGGTCTATTTCGACCTTAATGAAGTGCAGGTCATCAGCCCAATCAATGGCTGAGAAATCTCCGCTTACAGGAATTCCGTCTCCGATTGCAAGGGTTACAATACCATAGTCATTAGTCATAGCATTATGTGTCTCAACATAAACGGCAGAACCGCCTGTCGATGTTTCAATAATTGATATCCTGAAAGTGGCATTTGTATTTGCCAGAATAGCTCCTGCATCCCTTACGACTGCCTGGTATTGAAAGCTTTCAGGCACCTGGGCAAAGACATTTCCAAGGAAATGGATAGTCACAAGTAAAAGAATTGCTTTTTTCATGATTTTTCAGGTTATTGGTTTATCTCTGAAAATTATACAACATCAGGGACAAAACAAAATCCGGTAGTTATGAAAAAAAAATCCCTGCCCAAAAACATATATAAATAAATGCCTTTAATATGATTATTAAGTAGTTTTATTATTACTAAATCTCAAAATCTATTCTTATGACGAAATTGCTAAAAGTATGCCTGGGAGTAATCCTCCTTGCATCTTTAACCTGTGGCTTAAATGCCCAGCCAAAACAACCCGTGACAAACGGAAAAGAAAGACTGGAGATGTTTTCAAAATATAAAGAAATGGAGAAAGCATCTTCGTATAAAAACCTTGAATGGAAATATGTCGGACCAACCAATATCAGCGGTCGTTGTACTGATGTTGAAGCGGTCACGCCAAGGGGAGGATCATACACCATCTGGATTGCATCAGCTACAGGCGGAGTTTGGAAATCAGTTAATGAAGCCAATACTTTCGAACCTGTGTTCGAAGATATGCCAACTGCATCGATAGGAGACCTGGCAATAGATCCGGAAAACCCCGATGTTGTCTGGGTTGGTACGGGCGAAGCAAATATTTTCCGTAGCTCAAATTCAGGTTGTGGAATATTCAAGACAACAGACGGAGGTACTACATGGAAACATATGGGCCTGGAAAACACAAATACCATAGCCCGTATCAGGGTTAATCCCCGGAATTCCGATATAGTATATGTTGCTGCCGGAGGTCATGAATGGACTGACAATGAAGACAGGGGCCTGTATAAAACCACAGATGGAGGAAAAACATGGGAAAAGATACTTTATATTGACGACCACACCGGTGCAAATGATGTAGTTCTTGATCCGTCAAATCCTGATATCGTTTATTGTACTACATGGGAGCGTGTGAGAGACAAGTGGAATGATCCGCGTAATTATCCTTCTACAAAGCACAGTGGCATCTGGAAATCAACTGACGGAGGTAAGAAATGGAAGAAAATCAATAATGGTCTTGTGGATGCACAATACAGGGGACGGATAGGTATTGATATAGCTCCTTCAAATCCGGATGTGCTTTATGCTTACCTTGATAATTACGAATTTTCAATGAAACTTGAACCGGGTACAAAGGATACATATGGAAGAGAAAAAACCGGAATTATTAAAGGCGCAACTGTATACAGAACTGATAACGGGGGAGAATTATGGACCCGGGTCAGCGGACTTACAGAACGACAGAAAACATACATGGAAAGCCATTCGGCAACCTATGGGTGGGTTTTTTCACAAATAAGAGTTGATCCTAAAAATGAGAACAGGATATATACCATGGGTCTTTTCCTGAACGTCTCAGAAGATGGAGGCAAAACATTCAAGCCTCTACATGGAATGCATGTTGATCATCATGGACTTTGGATTGATCCGAATAATACGGATTATCTCCTTAATGTACAGGATGGCGGCCTTGCAATATCCTATGACCGTGGAAAAAACTGGAGAATCCCTATTATAGAATTGCCACTTGCACAGTTTTTTACTGTTGAATATGATATGCAGACCCCTTTCTGGGTTTATGGATCAATACAGGATCATGAAAGCTTCTGTGGACCTGTTGACCTGTCAGGGGGATTCAGAGCAACAAAACCTGTAGAATTTTCTTCTGTCCTGGGTGGAGAAGGAACAAATCACGCAATTGACTTCAGGGATAATACGATCTTCGCCAGTTCTTACTACGGGGTTGTCGAAAGGATAAGGCCGGGAGAAGAAAAAAGCAAGGTGCTTCTTCCTGAACCCCTTCCCGGTGAAACACCACTGCGTGGTCAATGGCTGGCACCTACCGAATTGTCTCTCCATAATCCGGATATCGTATATCATGGAATGCAATGCCTGATGATGTCAAAAGACAGGGGTGATACATGGACGAAAATAAGCCCTGACCTGACCGGGAATGACCCTAAAAAAATGGGAGATATCTCCTATCAGACAATTTCTGCTTTGTCAGAATCACCAAAAAGGTTCGGACTCATATACGTAGGTACCGATGATGGAAAATTATGGCGTACCATGGATGGCGGAAAAAACTGGGACAATATCAGGGCAGATAACATCCCGGTAAAATGGGTAACCCGGCTGGTGGCATCAAAATATAATATGGGGACTGTTTATATGACACAGACAGGCAGAAGGGATGATGACTTGCAGGTTTACCTGTGGAAATCAACTGATTTCGGAAATACATGGCAGGACATCTCCGGTGATATCCCCCTGGGTGGTGTAAACGTAATAAGGGAAGATCATAACGATCCCAATATACTATATGTTGGTACAGATGCAGGAGTATTTGTGACAACTGACGGAGGAAAATGTTGGGAAGTACTTGGCGACCTGCCCTTTGCATATGTGCATGATCTCCAGATTCATCCAAGAGAAAATGTGGTAATTATCGCAACCCACGGACGGGGCATCTGGATACTGGAGGCAGGATATGTAAATAATCCGGTAGAATACAGCCGGAAAGCCGGAGGCGCTGTCACTGCATCTGATGCCCAGATAGAACAACTTACCGGTAAATGGATGATTACAACAGATATGTTCGGTAGTAAAATGGATATAGACATGGTAATCAAAAAGGATAATGATGGATTATCAGGAGCATTATCATTCCAGTTCGGAGAGGCAGACCTGAATTCTATCAGTTTTGATGGTACTAACATCAGCTTTTCAGCTACTTTTGTTCTCACAGAGCCATTTGACCTGAATTTTACCGGGATAATGACCGGCAATGACATGGAAGGTACTGTATTAAACATGATGGGGAGAACAACGTTTACAGGTAAAAAGGAATAAAATCTGGTTGTGTAGAAAAAATTTTAACTACGGTGGGCACAGTGTTTCACGGTGTTTTCACAGTGCTATAACCTGTTGACATTAAGTTATCACGGTGACACACCGTGATACTCTGTGGTAGAATAAATATTTGCTGTTTATCTTAACCGGGGCATGAAACCTTTGAAGGTTAAACCCGATGAACAGTTGAATTATTTGATCAGCCCCAGCTTCCGGGCCCTTTCTTCCCATTTCTTCCTGGCCAGTACCTGCATATCTTCCACATCATCCATCTCATCGACTATTTCAAGACCAATAAGCGTTTCGATAACATCTTCCATAGTAACCAGCCCACTGGCCTGTCCGTATTCATCCACTACCATAGCTATATGAGCCCGGAGATCTATCAGCTTATAAAAGAGCTTGATAATAGGCATCTCTTCATTGACTATCTGTACCTGCCTTATAATTGACTTGAGAGGCTCACTGCCTTTTTCATCAATGATCGTTTCCATGATTTCATCTTTAAGGACAAAACCGGTAAAATAATTCAGATCATCTTTATAAATTGGTATCCTGGAGAAGGGAATGTCTTCATTACTTTCATAAAATTCTTCTATAGACATTTCTTCATCGGCAGCCACAATAACAACCCTGGGTGTCATAATGCTTCTTACTCTTATGTACCTGAATTTCATAAGGTTCTGCAGAAGCATGGATTCTTCTTCGTCAATTATGCCTTCTTCAATAACACTGTCGGTAATAGCCCTGAACTCGGTACTGCTTATCATAGATGTTTGTTCGTCTTTGCCGCGTAGTTTTTTTGTTATGAAATTAGTGAGAACGATAAAAGGATATAGTGGCGAATATATCATTATCTGAAGTGATATAACGGTAAACCTTCCAATCCTCTTCCAGTATGTGGCACCGAGAGTCTTCGGTATTATTTCAGACACGATGAGTATTACAAGCGTCAGTATTACCGATGTCATGGTAAGATATTCCTCTCCCCACAGTTTTTGAGCCTGTGAGCCCACCCCGGCAGCTCCCAGTGTATGTGCAAAGGTGTTTAGCGTAAGAATAGCCGAAAGGGGAAGGTCTATATTCTTTTTATATTTACTTAGTGTGCGTGCATATTGCTTTCCTTCCTTAATCTTTATATTTATAAAGACCGGTGTTGTGCTTAAGAGAGAGGCTTCAAGTACTGAACACAGGAATGAAAAAACGAGTGCGATTGCCAGATATATGATTAAAAGGCCCATTTTACCCATTTATCCATGTAACGTACAATTTATAAGCCAGCGACAGGATGATAGCGCCGAGAAATAAACCCATAAAACCGAAGGCTATGAAACCGCCTATTGCGCCAAAAAAGATCACCAGCATAGGCACGTCCGAATCGCGGCCCATAATAAGCGGTTTGAGAATATTATCTATGAGCCCTATTACCAGGAAATATAGTGACCACAGGCAGGCAGGCAACGGATCCTTAAACACAAAAAGGTATATTATGAGCGGTATATTAAATAGTATTGCAGGGATCTGTGCAATTGTCATTATTAAGAGGATAACGATCCATACAGCAGCAAGTGGCACATCAGCAAAAACGAGTCCGACACCCATGAGGCTTGTCTGTATTATCGCTACGCCAAGCACACCTGTGGCGACATTACGGATTGTGTGAAGCGATACTTTCATGAATTCCTCTCCACGGTCGCCGGCTATCTTTTTAAATAATGCAGTGCCCGACCGGGAACCCTTTTCAAAATAAACCAGGAAGACACCTGCCAGGATAATTGAAACGGCAAATTGTAATATGCCCATACCGGTATTAGCCAGGGCGCTCAAAAGGCCTTCCCCGAATTTACTTAACTGAGGCATGAAGCCTTTTAGCGATTCAGCCAGATTCACCGATGCCTGCATCCAGATGTCGTATAACCATTGTCCTATTATCGGCCAGTCGGCAACAGCTTCTGCAGGAGGAGGGATATGTATTTCCCCGTCCGGTACTATATCAGCTATGTACTTAACACCATCAACAAGCTGATTTACAAGCCATATGCTTGGCAATACCAGTACCGCCAAACCTGCCAGACTGATAACAATGGCAGCCAGTTTTTTCCTGTCCCGGAATAATTTGCTGACAAATTCAAATAAAGGAAACAGAATAATTGCAATTATCAGCGACCAAAGAAGAATATTTATAAAAGGTTGTACTATTTTGTAGCACAGAAAAACAACCAGGAATAAGCCTCCGAGTTTTAATATGAGGTCAATGGCAATATTTACTATCCGCTTTTTTTCAGCCTTTCCGGAATCATCGTTTTCGTCCATTTATTATTTATATTTCATTTTTTCGTTGCTGTTCGTTTACGTCTGATCGAACAGTGTGGAATCAAAATATAAAAATATGAAAAAATTGTACAGTAATCGCAGAAAGACAAAAGACTAAGGACGAAAGACAAACGGAATGATACAGTAACCCGTTTGTCGTTAGCCGTTAGCCGTTTGTCGTTCGTCGTTTGTCTTTTTAATATTAATAGCTGAAAACAACCGAATTAGGGAAGTAAGCTGTTTCAAAGTTATATAGTTCGGTACCGGTGTTATTACATACTATAGCTTTGGAATTAACATCGTCAAGACATACAATATTTCCGTTTTCGGGATCAACGGATAAACCGTAATATGTCTGTTCAATCAATGCTGTCGAAGGTAGTTCGCCGGAAGTGATCTGCATTTCATACAAACCGTCATTCAGAAAATATATTATGTTTCCGTCAGGACTCCGGTCTATATTGTTAATACCTGAAGACTGCATGACAGACAGGTTGAAAGTACTAACCTCTTTGGATGCTGTGTTTATCTTACATATGCCCATACCGGAGTAGGAAACATTCCAGTTTGCATCATATTCTGCCAGGCCTTTACAGTATACCCAAATGTCGCCATTCTTATCATTAACAATATCTATAGGCACCGGTGACACATTGAAAGTATTGGCTATGGTAAACGATTCGGGATCGATTTCAATTACACTGCTCCCGTCGTTGTTCCATCCTCCTGACAGAGCTGCGTAAATTTTAGTGCCTGCAACCAGTAAGTTTTCAGGACCGGCAGATACGGCAAGCGAATCATTCTTTTCAAGGGAAAGCAGATCAATACTGTAAATATAATTATCGGAAGAACCGTTTCCGTTTGATACATATATACTGTTTTCATCAGCACGGACTACACTTCTGGGATATGAGAAACCATATATGGTTTTTACATGAGTAAAATCTTTCATGTTCACAACAATCACCTTCTGGGAATTATTCACGACCAAAAAACCCAGGGTATCTGCCACTGCAAATGATTGCACGATGTCTCCGGGTTCAACACCGTTGCTCAAATAATATAATTTTTTTATTGACAGGTCTTCTTTGCTGTCATAAAAGGTAATATCTCCGTTAGCCTGACCGAAGGTGCCTTCACAAACAACAAACATACCTTTAAGATTATCTGCGGTAATATCCGGATCCGGATCCTTCTTTTCACATGATGTTAATACCAGTCCTGTTACAGACAGGATCATTATCAGGGTTTTCAGCGACATAGTTTTCATAATAGTCAGTTTAAAAAGTTATAAGATTATTAATATTCATAGTTCATTTTTATCGACCAGTAACGTCCGGGCATAGGATACAGCCTTATATTTTCATATACGGTGTTTGTAATATTATATATGAAGAGATGAAGGGCCAGCTTGCTGTTGCCAACCGGTAGTTTTACTCCCGCACCGATATCTATTGTATGATAGGAATCCAGAACAGATTCTTCATCATAATAGCGGTCACCTGTAAAATTGTGCCATACCGAAAGATCGAGAATCCTGTATGAAATGCGGTTTTTCCATGATGTTATAACAGACGGGGAATAAACCATTCTGTTATATTCATCCTGATTTTCTGTCTTATACATTGACCGGTTCAGTGTTATCATTAATACCGAGTTCAGTTTTACGCGTCCTTTTTCCGTATCAAATACCAGTTTTGATTCTGTTCCTGAGGTATTGACAAGTTGATAATTATCTGCCGACCAGTATGAGCCCGTGGGATGCCATACTATCATATCCCTGATCCTTGAAATATAAAAATTTATTTCAGCCGACAGGCTGTAGCTGTCCCTGTCTATAACTGTTACATAAGAGCCTGTTTCCAGTGTATAGCCTTTTTCAGCTTTCAGTCCGGGATTACCCCCGGGTACCCAGTAAAGATCATTAAAGGTCGGTCTGCGATACTTCCTGGATCCATTGGCCGTAACAGTCCACACATCAGGCTTTATTTCCCATGAAATACCCAGCGAAGGGATCAGCCCCGACTTAAAATCGTTGTTCCATCCTTTTCTCAGTTCTGACTGCCAGGAAAGACGTCCTTTTTTATATTTCAGCCCTGCAAATGCTTCCAGTACTGCCTGTTTCTTTTTTTCACCATAGGCATAAACATCTGCAGTTATCAGGTTTCCTGTTACCCCTGCATCTAAAGAAAGCCATTGCTTAATATAGTACCTGAAATTGGCGTCTCCATAATACTGCTTTGAACCTATGGCGGATTCAATACTGTAAACGCTGGAATTTTCCGATAATTTCTGATGGTAATACTGTCCGTCATTGAACATTGCACCTTTTACCTGTAATCCCCATCTGTCGCTGTACTTTTTGTAAGCCAGAAACATTTTTAAGGTCGAATCCCTTTGTAACTCATATGATACAGAGCCTATCCGCGATGGTATATTATATGATTTTTTCTGGAACCAGATCCCGGCGTCAAGTGTTGATGATGGTGATAACCTCAGGAAAACATACTGGAGAATACCCGTGTCATTCCAGCTACCGTCAGTCTGTGTCCGTTGTTCCTGTTTTATGTAATCGTAAAAACTGAATTCGTTATCAGACTGTGTTGCCCAGGCGTTCAGCTTCCACGAGATTTTTTCATTTCCTGTATTTACTGATACATTGCCTTTTATGGTTTTTAGTGATTCATAGCCTGCATTAACTGATATAAGAGCATCGCTTGCCGAAGATTTGTTATTATCAAGGTTTACTGCCCCTCCGAATGTACCGCTGCCATAAAGGGCCCCGGATGCTCCATATACAACAGAAACACGATCGAAGCCTGCAGCCGGGATCATTGAAAAGTCATATGAGCCATTGGTAACCGAATTAATGGGAAACCCGTTCCAGTTGACCTGTACATGGCTTGCTGATGTTCCCCTGAGAGAAATATTCGCAAGCGCTCCTCCTGCTCCGTAGCTTTTAATATTGATAGCTGAATTCCTTGACAGAAAATTTCCAAGAGATTCTCCTGACCCGGATACCAGTATTTTTCCGGTATATATTTCAGTCATATTTCCCGTACCGAAATGTTCATTCCGGGAGGCACTTATTACTACTTCCGGCACATAGATAACCCTGTCGGAAATTGAAGGGTTTCCGGAGCTCTCCATTATAATGATCATTAATGCCAGCCACCACATAACAGTATCCAAAGATTCCTGTACCAACAGGTACAAATTATTAATAACCTGTTGCTGTTTGCTGTTGCTCCCGGGAACAGCAGCATATCAGCAGAAATCTCGTAACTTAAACAGAAAAGATTAGGATAATAAAATAAGAAAACCTATCCTTTGCCTTTAACCCGAAAGCTACGAAGTATTTTTTCAGGCAGGTCTTCTGGCTCATCCTTATCCGGCTGCCTTCCCATCCAGAGTCCTCGGACAGTGGCGAAGAATGCCGGAATCAATTCACGGATTCACAGCTGCGGGCACAGCTCCCGGTTTACACGGGATTCCCTTTTATCTGCAGTCAGAAATACTCTGACCTAAGAACCTGAAATCTTCAGACAAAATTAGATTTTTTTGATTACTTTGAAAGTATTCTTTTCCAAATTTTTTATTTCCCCTGCCCGGACTGGAAATGCATGTTTATTCCTCCGTAGATTACAATACCAGGCATGGGATAACCGTAATTGATATAATATTTTACGTTTGTAAGGTTTTCTCCTTTTAGAAAAACATCAAAATATCTGTTGAATTTATAAGCTATCTTTGAATTCAGGAGTGTATATGTACTTATCTCTTCTGTCGGAGCTACCTGTGTATAAAGATTCTGTATATGCTGTACTGCAACATTAACGGATAAATTATTCAATTTATATGTACCGTTAATATTTAACTGGTGTTCGGGACAGGCAACTATATGATATTTCATATTGATATAACTGTAGTTCAGGTTAAACGACAGATTATCCGAGGGCTTATATGCGCCGGCAAATTCAATTCCTGTATTTGAAAATTTACCCGTGTTCTGGTATTTATATCCTGTCTCTCCTGCTACGGCTTTGATGAGGTTGTCTCCGGAAGCGTTAAAAACAGTTAGTTCGAGAGAGAGCTTGCTGTCAAGCAGTTTTTGCATAACTCCTATCTCATAGTTCATCATTTTTTCAGGCTTAAGGTCACTGTTTGCCGTACCCCATAAAAAGAGCTCGCGTATTGTAGGGCTTCTGAAACCTTTGGCAACAGATGCTTTTACCGTTGTTGTGGCAGTAGGGTGATAAGCCAGTCCGGCTGACGGTACCGGCTCATTTCCGTAAACATTGTTATGTTCAAGCCTGAACCCGGCATTCAGTGTCAGTTTTGAAAGAAGATTTTGCTGAAGATAAATATAACCGGCCATCTCGGTAACTGTTGTATCGCTGAAAACAACGGGCTCGCCTGATGAAATATTTTCAGCAAGACCTCCGTATTGTTTATAATCAAGCCCTGCTGTGATTGTGTTTCCTCTGAAAAGGCTAATAGCCTGATAGGCTACCACACCGTAATTATTGTCTAAAGAATGAAATCCATCAGTGATATTGTGCTCACCGAAATTATAAAAAAAGCGTATGGAACCATTTGTTTTATCATATTTATTATTCAACTCGGCTGCTCCCATGCCACGGACTATGTCGAGAGAATAACCGGCATAAGAATCTTCAGGACCGGGATCGGCACCAACGAAATTTGCCAGGCTGAAATCGGCATTGACATTCAGATGGTTATTAATGGTATACCCTGTTTTTATATATCCGTTGTTTATTTTGAATTCCGAAGAATCCCGGTGACCGTCTGTCTGATCATGGTTGAAGGATGCCAGAATATTAAACTTATTCTTTTTATACCCGGAGTTAAGCATGATCTTTTTTGTGTTGTATGAACCATACATTACACGTCCGTTAGCGTCAAGACCGTCATTTTTCTGATCTTTGGTAATAATGTTGATGGCACCACCCATCGCGTTTGTACCATATAATGTTGAGGCCGGGCCACGTATCACTTCTACTTTTTCTACATCGGAAGCAATATATGCATCTGCTATAGGATGTCCCATTATACCCATGAACTGGGGGTTCCCGTTAAGTAAGATCAACACCTGGGTGTTAGGGTTACCACCAATACCCCTGACGGAGATCTGACCGGCTGAGCCTGTCGATACACCAAACCCTGTAATTCCTCTTTCAGTAATGAACAATCCCGGGACCTGTTCCGACAGGACAGGCAGTAATGCCGATTCCGAACTGTTTTCTATTTCTTCTTCAGAGATAACCGATACGGTTAACGGAACAACATTCCTGTTGACCTTTGTTTTTGTTGCCGTAACAATTACTTCCTTAATATTAATGGTATCTTTCAGGATGCCTTCTTTTTGTTGTGAAAAAGCTGTAACCTGGCCCAGGACAAGAACTGCCAGTGTCGGTAAAAAGATTTTTTTCATAGCTGTTTGAATAATGTGATACTTTTTGTTGGTTTTGTGTTACTAAATATTAAAATGCGGCATATATCGTGCCACAAAATCAACAATTAGTGTCACTATTCAAAAAACTACTCGGTTTTACTCATTACAAGCTTTCCGTGAATCATACCTTTAAGACCAATGAGCTTATCGGACAGCTTTGTTAGTCTGAATGCTTCTCCTTTTACAGCAACAATTTCAAGGCATCTGTCATGGTCAAGATGAAAATGGTTGGTTGAAAGTACAACATCGAAATAGTCGTGCTGGATACTGTTCAACCTTGATGTGATATCATTTTTTTCATGATTGTAAAGCAACACAATTGCGCCTGCAACAATCTGGTTACAGAGCCATTTTTCTTCAATAAGGCTTTTCTCCACGAAATGACGGATTGCCTGTGACCTGTTGGGCAGGTTGTTTTCCACAACATAATTATCCAGTGCTTTTAACAGGTCCTCCTCAAGACTTACACCAAAGCGGGTTAAGGCCATAACGTTAGTTTAAGTTTATTAATGCAAGATATGGAAAAAGCCTTAAAGAATAAAAAAGCATGGGGCTGTCTCAAAAGTGTAATACTATAAGAGAAAAAAATATAACCACGGTGGGCACAGTGTTTCACGGTGTTTTTACTCCCTTGATCAGCAGGAACAGACAAAGAGATAACTCGGACAATACTGCTACTGAGATTACCAGATACTCGCTTATTGAGGCATAATCCGGGTAAATGAAATTTGTTAAACTGTCGGCCAGGTAACTTATGCCGGCAGCAACTACCAGTATACCGAGCCATTTAGGGAAATACACGGATTTACTGATCAGGTAACCAAGAATAATACAACTGATCCCGAAAAATACACCGCTGATAAGATATCCGTATGAATGTCCGTTCAGAAACAGCATGGTCAGAGAATTTATTTGTTCTGTGGAGAAGTCCCCGGCTAATGCCGGTTTGTTCAGGAGCAATACCGGCATATACAGGTTAAGTAAATTAATTCCCAGTATAATAGCCTGGGCCATCCTGAAAAAAGAGGCAAGCATGGATAATCCTGTGTTAATATGTTTTAATAAGAGATAAAACAACAGGGCAACGCCGATATCACTTATTACCATAACCAGATCGCTTATAAATCCGATACGGAACAGGAATGTTTTTTCTGAAATATTGTTAGCCGTAGCCGTGGCATCATCCCAGGTAATCATTCCGCTGCGGACAAACATTTCGCTAAAGAGCCCGGTGATAATAATTATAAGGTACAATATACCTGCTGTACGGGCATTTTTTTTCATTGAACTAACTGACATGGTATCTTCCATACTTCATTTATTATTAACGTGTTTTCAGAACTTCCTGCCGGGCATTCTCAATAAATTTGTTTTAGGTTATTTCAGATGAAACAACCGTAATGAAATATTTGTTTATTCAAAGTCGGTTAAAAGCTTTTGTATCCGTGATGAGTAAGGATATCTTCATTTTTTATTACAGTGGATTATCAGAACTGGCCGGGTTTACTTTTTCATGCTTCATTATTCAGATCAATAGTGATCAGGCCGCCATATGGAATATTAAGGCTGAATAATCGCTCCGGATCATTTATCCCATAAACAAATGAGTGGATTGCTATAATCACTCCTTTATGTCCTACTATCAATATTTCTTTATATTCTTTGCTTTTGAGATCACTAAGAAAAGACCCGGCTCTTTTAATCAATATTTCAAAAGATTCTCCTTCCGGTACGGGTGTACGGTAATAATCATTAAACCATTTAATGGCTTCCGGTTCATTTTCAATATTCTCCCAGGCTTTCAATTCCCATCTTCCGAAATCGAGTTCCTTCAACCTGTCGTCAACTATTACCTTACCGGTACTGCCTGCGATTGCATAAGCCAGTTTTCTGCAGCGTTTCAACGGGCTGGTAAATATTATATCATACCTTATTTTTTCACAAGCCCTTTTTATCTGTCCGGCTTCCCTTTCAAAAATCGGCAAAACATCTATATCCGATTGTCCGTAGCATATACCGTCGTTAATATCCGGTTTTGTATGTCTGAGCAGGTGTATTATCATATTATTTCAGTTGCTATGATCAGGGCAAAATAGACAGCTAATTCTGAAATTTGTTGTAAAGCCCCCAATGCATCACCCGTATATCCGCCGATCTTTTTTGTCAGGTATCGCCTGAATGGTATGAGCACAACAGGAAGAGCCAGTAGAACAGACAGGATAGAGACAGGCTTTACCAGCGCCAGCGGCAGTAAAGCTGTTATTATGGCAATTACCAGTGTGCCGGCCGATCCTTTTGTTCCCACGTCTTTGGATTTTCCATGACTGACATATTCGGAACTGTAGATAAGGATTACCGGGTTCAGCCTGCTGACCGAGTTTGCGGCAATCAGTATTACCGGGATCTGTTGTTCAGGTAATTCGCTTATTAGCAGCCACTTAAGAATCATGTTCAGAATAAGCCCCAGGGCTCCGAATGTTCCTATTCTGCTGTCTTTCATTATCGTCATTATCTGCTCTTTTGAATAGCCTCCGCCCATTCCGTCAATGAAATCGGCAAGACCGTCTTCATGAAACCCTCCTGTTAACAATACAGAAATGATCAGACTGATAATGATTGCCAGGTGTACTGATACAAAAATATTCAGACAATAAAAAACCAGTGCTATAATACCTCCGGTAATTATACCCACTAGCGGGAAATACCTTGTGGCATTATTAAGTTTTTCCGGTGAGTATTCCACTTTCCAGGGTACTCTTATTCTTGTATAGAAGGTGATTGCAGTGACCAGTAATTCGAACTGTCTTTTCATTATTTTATTTATTGTCAATTCCGGCATCTTCAAAACCTGACATTTCATTCAGGAAATTCACGGCAGATTGTATTACCGGAAAAACAACTGCTATTCCCGAACCTTCTCCGAGCCTCATACCCAGATCGCATACAGCCTCGACGCCAAGGAAGTTTAACATGGCCTTATGGCCTTTTTCGTCCGATGAATGACAGAATATGGCATTCTGCTTCAGGGTATTGTCAAATGCATTTGCTGCGAGGAAAGCTGAGGTTGAAACAAATCCGTCGACGGGTATTATCATATTCCTTTTTTTTGCTTCCAGCATGGCGCCGCACATCATTGTAATCTCAAAGCCTCCGAAAGTAGCGAGTATTTCCAAAGGATCAACGGGATCATACTTTTGAGCCGCTCTTTTTAATATCTCTGTTTTTTTTGCCAGTCCGGCCTCATCATGCCCTGTTCCCCGTCCGACACATTCTTCGATATCTATTCCTGTAAAGCTGCTCATCAGCAGGGAGGCAGATGAGGTATTTCCGATTCCCATTTCACCGAATCCTATGATATTACAGCCCTGCCTGTATTCATTGATCACTATATCCCTTCCTTTATCCATGGCAGCCTTGCAGGATTCAATACTCATTGCAGGCTCATTCAGTATGTTTTTAGTTCCGGCCCCGATTTTTGCATTAATAAGCGGTGTCTCTTCAGGAAAATCATGACCGACACCTGCGTCAACAATTTTCAGGCGGATACCGTTTTGCCGGCAAAATACATTTATTGCAGCTCCGCCATTCAGAAAATTCAGTACCATTTTGAAGGTTAGCTCTTTCGGGAATGCACTTACGCCTTCATCTGCAATACCATGATCGGCTGCGAATACAATGATCGTGGGATTTTTCAATACAGGGCTAAGGGTCTTTTGTACCGAGGCTATCTGTAAAGCAATATGTTCAAGCTTACCCAGCGATCCTTTGGGTTTTGTTTTATTATCTATCTTCTCAATTATCTTTTCTTTCATTATCACAGCTATTTTATTTTATGGGGGATCCCGGATATCATAAGGTAAACCTGATCAGCCTTTTCAGCAATATACTGGTTCATCCGGCCATGGATATCCACAAATTTCCGCGACGGCTCATCCGGGGCGTGCACTCCCATGCCAAGCTCATTGGAGATAACAATAAGGGTGCATTCCTTTAGAAAGAGCCTGTCCCATTCTTCCCTGGCCTGTTTAAGTGCAGCCCCGGGGTCATAACTGTTGTCGTGATAGAGGTTGGTTAGCCAAAGAGTTATACAATCGAGCAGAACAGTTTCACCGGTTATTTCAGGAGAGGCAATTTTTATTTCTTCTTCAATAGTCCTCCAGTTAGTACCCCTGTCCTGCCTGTGATGACTTATCCTTTCATTGAAGTCGTCATCCCAAACTCTGGCTGTAGCCAGGAAAACGGGACCGGCAGATTTTTCCTCCGCCAGCTTCTTGCCGAAACTGCTTTTTCCCGATCGCTGCCCGCCTGTTATAAAGATCAATTCTTTCATAAGATATTTATATAATAGAAAAGCTATTGTATGATACAATATTTTTCTGCAATGATAATAAATGCAAGCCCTACGGCAAACTCAGGGCAAGTGATAAAAGACAAACGGTGAACGGTTAGCCTTTTGTCGTTAGTCGTTGGCCGTTAGTCGTTTTATTATTTTTTAGTACTTTTTCCGATACAAGGAACACCGCCGGTTTACCTGAAACAGGATTATTATTTGTGACAACTACAGTATTGTATACTTTTTCTATATGGTCAAATTTCAATACATCATGCGGACTGCCTTGTATATAAATGCTGCCTTGCTTCATCATTATCAGGTTATCGCAATATTCTCCGGCAAGGTTAAGGTCATGTATCACCATAAGTATTGTCAGGTCGAGCTCCCGGTTTAACCTTTGCAGCAGATTGAGTATCTGAACCTGGTGTGAGATATCCAGATGCGCTGTCGCCTCATCCAGCAGGAGCAGTTCCGGTTCCTGGGTAAGTGCCCTGGCAATTGCGCACAGTTGTAGTTCCCCTCCGCTCAGGTTTATCAGCAGTTTGTCCTTTAAGTGGAATATCCCCGTTAACTCCATGTATTTTTCTGCCACTGAAATATCGGCGGCAGATTCAAAAAACTGCCATCCGGGCCTGTATGGTATGCGCCCCGTTAAAATGTATTCCTTTACAGTCATATCGGCAGGATCTGAGAATTGTGAAACCACACTTATCTGCCTGGCTTTCTCTTTCAAAGAGATTTTTGACAGTTCGGTTTCTTTTAAAAGCACCAAGCCTCTGTTTGCCTGTAGTTCACCTGTTATTCCTTTCAGTAAAGTTGTTTTTCCGGATCCGTTGGGGCCGACAATTCCTGTGAAATCACCTTTTTTTACAGAAAAGCTGATTTCTTTTAAATTGAATGACCTGCCGTAACCGCAGGAGAAGTTTTTAAAAACCAGTAAATCGTTCATAGTTGTTTTGTCAGTACACGATTTCTTTTTGAACCGCTTAATATTCCGATAAAAATGACACCACCCAGGATACCTGTGATCACTCCTATCGGAAGCTCATTTGGCGAGATAACCGTCCTTGCAATAATATCGCAACCGATCAGGAAGAAACTGCCCCCGAGGAAAGATCCCGGCAAAAGAAAGCGATAGTCCGAACTTAATATAAAACGAATAATATGTGGGATAATCAGTCCGACAAAGCCTATAACGCCGGCTACTGAAACGCATACTCCCGTCAGAACAGATGCAATAAGAAATAAGACCCTGATGGAGGCATTGGTGTTTATACCCAGATACTGTGCTTCTGTTGCTCCCAGGCGCAATGCATTCAGAGGACGTGCAAAAAGCATACTGAGTATCAGGCCCGAAAGCGAAACAATCAATGTGATATTTATTAGATTTATTTCAGGTTCATCCAGCGAGCCCATTATCCAGAAAACAATACTGTGCATGTTTTCAGATGTCGTTGTGGCCATAATGAACATCATCGATGCCGAGGCAATAAAACTTACCATCACACCTATCAGAAGCATGCGGTTAATATTAATACTGTTTTTTCTTATGCTGAGGAAATAGACCAGCAATAAAGACAACAGTGCTCCCAGAAATCCGCCAAGAGGCAAAGCTATGGCCGTTTTCACGAAAGCGGAACCCAGCACAATGACCAGTGCAACACCAAGGGCTGCCCCCCCTGATATCCCAAGGGTATAAGGCTCAACCAGCGGGTTCCGGTATATCCCCTGAAGAACGGAACCGGCAAGGCTTAATGATCCGCCGACGGCAATGGCAAGCACTAACCGTGGTATCCTCAGGTTCTTTAACACACTGTATTCAATCCCGTTTTTGTTTTGCAAAACAGCCGGCAGTTCCTTAAAAGGTATATTTATTTCCCCGATTGTCAGATAAAGTGCCGATATGAGCAAAACAGCAAGTATCATTATTAACAGGCGTACGGCTTGTCTGTAATATAAACGGGCCATGCCGGAGTATAACTTCGTTTCTGCCGTAAGATCCTTCATAATATGAATATTTTGTCTCCGGGATATATAAAAGGTAATACCGGTTTAGCCATTATAGTTGTTGTTTAGTAATTCCACAATCGTCCTGAGGGTATTTACGAAAGAAACCGGGGTAGGAGTACAGGCCATGTTTGAGTCAATAATAAAGATGCATCCTGTTTGAGATGCTTTCATCGAATTAATATCCATCCAGTTATTTTTTTCTTCTTCTGCAAGAATACCCATAGTCACAATGAAAATAACATCCGGATCACGTGCAATTACGACTTCGCGGGTGATCGTCCCGGTTTTCAGGTCTCCTGTAATATTTTTTCCGTTAATAAACCGGATATAGTCGTCCATAAAAGTGTCGGGAATAACAGCAAATAAAGGTTTCGTTCCGAGCTGGATAAATATATCAGGAGAATTTTTCCAATGGCAATCAGATTGTAGCTTCTTGACCTCCATGGTAGATTGTCGTATGATTTCCGAAGCCAATGCTTCTTTGTCTAATAGCTTCCCGATCCTGAGAAATTGAGAACATATCTCATTAAATGATTTTGGCGAGGGGAATACCTCTACTTTTATACCGAATTTATTGAGCATATCCGTGGTTTCAGGCCCCATTAAGGATGTGACAATAACTAGGTCGGGCTTAAGGCTTACTATTTTTTCGATATTTGCTTTTACTGCACTGGCAACAACGGGTATACTATCATTTTTTGCTATTTCACAATAGCTTGTACAGCCAACCAGTTTATCCTGTGATTCAAGATAGTAGATATTCATTGTTAATGAGGGGGTCAGCGAAACTATCCTTTCGTAACCCTGTCCTTTCAACCCGGGGACCACTGACAATAAGGTCAGGGAGAATATTAAAATATAGCCACCCGGTTTTCCGGTCCGGGTTCTTAAGAGGGCAGTCATATAGTCCTTTCCTCCGTTCAATGATGCAAACACTCTCATATTTGAGTTATTGTTTATTCCGGGGAGTTAACAGGGAAATAAAGTATATGTAATTCCGTAGCTTTTATCCCCGAAGCACGATTAATAATTATTGATCTGGCAGGTCTTCTGACTTGTCCTGTTTCTAAAGCCTTCCCGTCGGTGTTCATAAATGACAGTGGCAGAGTGATTTTAGAAACCTTATGGACCTACAGCTGCGGGTACAGTTCCGGACTTATTCGGTTAACCGAATGCACCGGATTCCCATATTAAGGATTTCCCGTTAAAGGAAATTCCGCCAAACGATACGAAGATAAGTGAAATATACTTAAGAATAATATGATTTTTCCCCGGTTTCCCGACTTTTGCCTGTACCGGATTCTTTAGTCACTTTACTTTTACAACACTCTTCCTTATTGCTCGTTAAAGGCTAAATAGCAAGTAATAACCACTGGTAAAATCAGGTGCTGAACACGAAAAAACAGGTAATATAACCTGTGTTTTAACAGATATATGGATTTTATTTTGCTGATGCGAAATGATGTAAAAAACGTTGTATAATACATTTTTTACAAGTTAAAATGGAAATGAATTATAGTTAAATTAAACTCGATAATTATGAAAACTACATTAAGACTATTCGTTACTTCAATTGTTTTGTTCGCATTTTCAACTGGTACATTTGCTCAGGCAAGCGCAACAGCTACTGCTTCAGCAACTATTGTAACACCTATTGCAATTGCAAATGCCAGCGATATGAATTTTGGTAATGTTGCTGTAAGTGCAACTTCGGGAACAGTAGTTATTGATCCGGCAGGGGCAAGAACAACAACAGGAGGAGTGACCCTTCCGGCTACTCCCGGAACCGTTACCGCAGCTTCTTTTAGTGTTACGGGTACGGCAAATTATACCTATACAATAACCCTTCCTGTTGCTGCTACAACCATATCAAGCGGGGCAAACACAATGACTGTTGATACATGGACCAGCAACCCAAACGGCACAGGTACTCTTGACGGTACAGGTGCCCAGACACTTAATATTGGTGCAACACTTAATGTTGCTGCAGGTCAGGCATCAGGTACATATACATCAGCAACACCATTTACAGTTACTGTAAATTATAACTAGAAACAGTAGCCGGGAGAGGACATGAAGAGGATATGTATATTATTATTGAGCCTGATTTATTTATCTCTGTATTCAGTAAATGAGATAAAAGGTCAGTCTGTAGTGTCGGAATCGGCAAACGGGGATATTTTTGCTGAAGTTATACCGGTATTTTCTGCCAGAGAGGCTTCACCTTTAAATTTTGGAAAATTCAATCCGGGCCCACAGGGGGGAGAAATAATTCTTTCCCCTGAAAGCTATGCAATAGTGTTAGGGAGTGTTTACCAGGGAGAAAGTAAGCATACTGCGGCCAGTTTTTTTGTGTCGGGTGATATCAATACAACATATTCTGTCAGTTTGCCCCGGAATCCTATATTGTTAACAAATATCAACAGTTCAAAGACCATGGAGGTTGACGAATGGATATCGGTTCCTTCCGAAGGTATTGGTACAGGATTGCTTCAGAACGGATTTCAGATGGTTTATATCGGTGCAACACTTAAGATAGGTTCTCTTAATGAAAATCCGGTTGGAATTTATCAGGGATCATACACCATAACTTTTGACTTTAACTGATATTAATAAATGGTATTAAATCCAGGAGGAATTATGAACCCTTTTTACCGGGGCAAGCCCAGGGAAATTATACCACGCCCTCTCAACCGCTGAAGCGGAACAAGATGGAGGATTAAACTATTGGTTTATGTGCAGATACAGATTATTCTTAAAGGCATTTGTTCTTATTACGGGTTGTATCCTTATTTCTACAACGGATTTTTTCGGGCAGGGAAATCTTCTGATAACCCCGAGAAGAGTAGTTTTTGACGGATCAAGAAGGTCTATTGACCTTAACCTGGCAAATACCGGTAGCGATAGTGCAACCTACCTTATTTCCATGATTCAGATAAGAATGACCGAAGAGGGAGGATTTGAAACAATAACGGAACCTGATCCCGGTCAGAGATTTGCTGACAGATATATAAGGTTTTTCCCAAGATCGGTTACACTGGCCCCAAACGAGGCACAGGTCGTAAAAGTTCAGGTTGCAAGAAGAGGGGAACTGGAAGAAGGTGAATACAGATCACATTTCTACTTCAGGGCTGAAGAGCTTGCAAAACCTCTGGGCGGGGAGGATGAAACTGAGATAAGTGATAATATATCGGTAAGACTAACTCCCGTTTTCGGAATAACCATCCCGGTCATAATAAGGATGGGTGATCTAAAGGCAACTGTTAAGATGACAGATATGGATCTGACATCGGACGATAATTCCAGGCCGGTTCTGCAAATCAGTTTCAGGCGGACAGGGAACATATCAGTTTATGGGAATCTTCAGGTTAATCATATATCAGAGGATGGAGTATCAACCCGGGTTGGCATTGCAAACGGCATTGCCATATATACACCAAATACTATACGTAAATTCAGGCTTAACCTGATCAATACCGATGGGATTGATCTGACAAAAGGGAAGCTTAAACTTACATATTCGGCACCATCTGACGTAAAACCCGAACTGTTTGCTGAAGCTGAATTGCTATTAACAAACTGATCTTCAAAAGGGATACATCCTGTAATCATTTCAATATTCTGATTATGTTAAAACATAACATGGTTTGTCGTTTATTTTATTCTCTGATTATATCGCTGGTATCAATTTCACTTTCCGGCCAGGTACAGGGAGACTATCGTACATTAGCTACGGGCAACTGGAACAGCAATGCCAGTTGGCAGGTATATAACGGCAGTACCTGGAAAAACTGTTCAGCCGGCGATTACCCGGGATCTGCCGCGGGGGCACAAACTGTGAATATAAGGAATAATCATACTATTTCCGTTACAGCGGATGTTCCTAACAGTATTGCTTCTCTCATGATCAATGGTGGTAATCAGGATTCCTATATCCGGTTTACCGGGTCCTTTTTGTTGAGAGTTACAGGTCTTACCGATCTGTATTCTAATAGCAGCAGAGATGAGAAAGCAATATTTGTGGATAATGGTATATTCAGGACAGGATCTCTTAACATAAGATCAATTGACAATAATCGGGCTGATGCTTATGTCAGAATTGAAGGAGGGGAGGTGACAGTTGATACAGACATAAGCATGAACAACACGGAGAGACGTACATATATTCTGTTTACAGGAGAAGGGTCTCTTTATATCGGGGGCTCGATAAACGGAGGTTATTTAACAGCAAACACCGGAGGAGGGACGAAAAGTCCTGATTCGGGAACTGTTATTTATAACGGATCAGCGACACAGAATATAGGAGAATATACCTATTATAACCTTAAAACTGATAATGCTGCCGGCCTAAATCTGACAACTGACATTACAGTAAGTAATTCATTAATTATGACCTCGGGGAATATTTCTGTCGGGGCTAACATTCTGATCCTTGAAGGTGCAGGTTCCGGTAACCTTATTTATACCTCAGGTACTATTATCGGCTCATTTCAGAGGGCAATTAATGTTCCAACCGGTATTGAATATCTTTTTCCCACAGGTACTTCATCCTGTTATAATCCCCTTAAGATTACTTTCAATGATCTGACGTCAGGTGATCTGACCGTTAGTTTTCAGTCTTCTGATATCGAATCTTCCGGTCTGCCTCTGGCTGACGATATAGTGCAGGTAACCGACAGACATGATACCGGATACTGGACGATGTCATCCTCACGCGGACTTGCATCTGTCAATTATGATATTGCTATCAGTCATTCAGGATTCACCGGTATTGATGCCGGTTCAAGAATAATAAAAAGAACAGACGGAGCTAATCTGGGTATTGACGGAATCCATGGAACGGTAACGGCATCGGAGATTACCAGGACAGGAATGAATGGTATATCGACCGGATCTACTGACACAGGAATAGGTGAGTCAGTACCCTTAATTACTTCCTATCCTGAAGATTATTCCGGATGTGATCCTTTGTACACCGTAGTTGCCAGCGGAGTGCCAACTGTTGCTTACCAGTGGCAGGAAGATAAGGGTAGTGGTTTTTCCGATATTATAAATGGTGGAATATACAACGGAGCAAACAGTGCAACTCTGACAATAACCGGGGCAACTGAGCTAATGACAGGATATTTTTACCGGTGTATTATTACGGATGGTACCGGTTCTTCCAATACGAGTAACAGTGCATTGTTTACCTACAGCCTGCCGGTAGTTAATATGGGGTATGACTATCTTCTTGAGCTTACCCTTGGAGCAGCTTCGGGTTCAGGTGATCTTACTGACTTCCCTGCACTGATCAGCTTTACAAATGTGTTGCTCAGATCGGAAGCCAACGGTGGACACGTATCCAGTGGCAATGGTTATGACATAATATTTACAGATGCCAACGGGAGTAAACTGGATCACCAGATGGAATACTATGATCCTGTTACAGGTGAATATGTTGCATGGGTAAGGATCCCGGTATTGCCTGCCTCTGCAACCACAACAATATATATGAAATACGGCAATTCAACGGTTTCTGCAGATCCGTCTGTTGAAACCGTATGGACAAGTAATTACAAGGGGGTCTGGCATCTTCAGGGAACGGACTACAACGATGCCACACAGTACTCAAACGATGGAACTAACAATGCAACCATAAATACGGCAGGTATAATAGCAGACGGTAAGAATTTCAATGGTTCAACCTCTTATGTACAGGTTACGACAAACGGATTTGTGTCTGCCGACAATAACCAGACTATAAGTATATGGGCAAAATATTCAACGATTCCATCCGGTGTACGCAACCTTGTTTCATTTCAGAATGCAGCAGAATCATCTGCAAACCAGCTTGGATTCCGGAATGGTAACACAGCAGCATGGAAGTGGGAGGGAGAAATACTTGCCAACGGAGGTTCCATACCTTCAACAAATACATGGCATTACTATGTATTTACATTTGACGGAACTACCAGCCGGCTGTATGTTGATGGTGTTGAAATGGCTTCTTCAACTGTCCCTCCTCAAATAGGAAAACCTTCCGAAGGTAACATCGGCAGGTATAATAACGGTGAATATATAGCTGCAGATCTTGATGAGGTCAGGTTCTCAATGACACCAAAGTCCGATGGCTGGATCCTTACAGAATACAATAACCAGGTTAATCCTTCCGGATTTATTACGGTTGGTACTGAAACAAGTAACACAGTACTGACAACTTTAGGATCATGCTCTACCACCTTTGCCCTTAATCAGGGTACACCGGCAGGTGGCACTTACAGTGGCCCTGGTGTAAGCGGAACCAACTTTAATGCTTCCGAGGCAGGACCCGGCACACACACGATTACATATAACTATACTGCCGGAAGTTGTTCAAACAGTGTAATCAAAGATATTATTGTAACACCCCCGCCTGCTGCTCCGCTTGCTACCGACATGGATTGTTGTGAGACAAATATCCGGGATCTTGAGGCAACAGGATCAAACCTGATCTGGTATTCGGACCCGGGGCTTACCCTAATTGCAGGAACCGGAACTCCTTTTGCAACAGGCGAGGCAACAGCCGGTTCCTATACATACTACGTGACACAGACAGTAGATGGCTGTGAAAGTTCTGCCACAGAGGTGAGCCTCTCGATACATAACGATATAGTAATAAATACCCAGCCGGGAAATCAAATGATATGTGAAGGGGATAATGCAAATATAACCATAGATGCTTCGGGCTATAACCTTACCTATCAGTGGCAGGCAAATGGTTCAGACATATCAGACGGAGGTATTTACACCGGTACAAATACAGGTACTCTTGTAATTACTGATCCGGGGATTGTTAACGATGGAAATACATACAGATGTGTTCTATCGAGTTCCTGCGGGACACCGCTGGTAAATAGTAACGAAGCTCTTTTAACTGTTACTCCCCGTACTGTAGCTTCTTTTTCCTATACGGGTAATCCGTATTGTCCGACTGATCCGGATCCGTTTCCGGTATTTTCGGGTGGAGGAGTTGCCGGAACATTTTCATCCGCGGCTGGCCTGGTATTCGTAAGTACAGCTACCGGTGAAGTGGATATTGCTTCAAGTACTCCGGGAATCTATACGGTAAGCAACTCAATAGCAGCTACAGGAGGATGCGGCGTTATTGAGGCAACGGATACACTGGAAATAAGCTCAGGTCAGAACTGGACCGGTGCTGTTGATACTGATTGGAATGAAGCAGGTAACTGGTCCTGTAACTATATACCGGTGAGCACATCATCAGTAACAATCCCTGATGTGCCCAATAAACCCCTGTTGAGCCCGGGAACTGCGGCCGGTGTTAAGGATATTGTTATTGAGACAGGGGCCTCGCTCACAATCACGGGAAACACAATAATTATCTCAGGGAATGTAACGAACAATGGTACGTTTACATGTACCAGTGGTACTGTTAAGATGAATGGTTCCGGCATACAGAATATTAATGCCGGCCTTTTTGAAAACAATACTATTCAGGATCTGATAATAGATAACCCCTCCGGGGTAAGCCTTGAAGGGCCTTTATTTATAACAGGTGTTCTTTATCCTGAGAACGGAACCCTGAACACAAGTGGTTTTCTGACACTCGCATCAGATGCCTCGGCTACTGCCCTGATCAGCGGGACAGGGGATGGCTCCGTTTTAGGTAATGTAACAATGCAACGTTATTTGCCGGAACGTTTTGGCTACAAGTATATAAGTTCTCCGTTTCAGTCTTCTCCTGTAAATGAACTGGGTGACGATACTGATCTGACTTTCTGGTACCCTGCTGTTCATAAATATGATGAAAGCAGGACCAACTCAGGCTGGGTGGGTTATAATGATCCTTCAGGGATACTGGAGCCTATGCATGGTTACTCAGTAAATTTCGGATCTTTACACATTACTGATACAATTGATATTACAGGGACTGTAAACAACGGTGCAGTCTCACTGATACTTTATAACAACAACAACACCTATACAAAAGGTTTCAACCTGGTCGGGAACCCATATCCCTCTCCTATTGACTGGGATGCTGTCTCAGGGTGGACCAGAACCAATATTGATAATGCCGTCTATTATTTTGAATCTAGTTCCACTGATGAATATGGAGGTACGTACCGTTCATATGTTAACGGTATTTCAAGTGATGGAGTAGTTAACAATATCATCCCTTCAATGCAGGGATTCTTTGTTCACGTGTCTGACGGAGTATACCCGGTTACTGCTACCCTGGGGATGGATAATGATGTCAGGATCAATGATCTTACACATGCTTTTACCAAATCCGGAAAAGTAATGCCTGCATACGGGAAAGCATTTCCTCTTCTCCGTCTTCGGGCCGTGTTTACTGATGATCCCGGATCGGAAGATCTTATGGTTATATACGGTCATGACCAGGCAACGGCAGGTTTTGACAGAACCCTTGAGGCATTCAAGCTGCTGAATACTGATTACTATACCCCGAATCTTTATAGTGTTCTGCCGGGTATGATAAAACTTTCAATTAATGCCCTTCCTTTTGATGTTGAGATGCCGTTACGTATTCCTCTGGGACTAAAGCTGAACGGGTCAGGTACGATATTATTTAATATCCGGGATATTGACAGCTACTTCTCTTATCTGAATATTTTTCTATTTGATAACGTAACCGGTATAAAGACAAGACTGCAGGATGATTCCGATTACCAGGTAACTCTCGGAGCGGGTGAATACAATAACAGGTTTTACCTTGACCTGGTATCCCTTGTTACCGATACCAGGGAAACGTTTGATCCTGAAGAGCTGTTTTCTGTCTATGCAGTAAGAAATATACTCAGGGCAAATGTGAAAAAACTGGATGGCAATGAAGGTTTAATATCGGTATTTAATATAAACGGCCAGATTGTATCAAGCTACAGGGTATATGGGCCGGGATATTATGAATTCTTCACAGGTTTGCAAACCGGCATATATATAGTTAACCTGAGGTCAGGTTCAGTTATGGAATCGCGGAAAATAGTCTTAAGTAACAGATGAAAAATATAAGCTTCAAATACCGGGTGCCAATCAAACCGGCACATTTTTTTGTGCAGGTTCTGCTAGTACTATCATTATTATCAACATTAAGTGCACAGGAACCTCCACCACGGCCAATAGTAGTTACGGTTACAGCACAAACCCTGAGTTTCGGAGCATTCACCCACGGAGCAGGCGGAGGTACGGTGACGATAAGTTCAACAGGTACCAGATCCTCTACAGGTGATGTAATCTTACTCAGTCTGGGTTATACATTTTCAACAACACTCTATGAAATAGTTGCAAACCCGGGAACAGTTATTTCTTTATTAAACGGACCTGATGTCGTTCTGTCCGGGAGTAACGGAGGTTCGATTACGCTGGCAATAGGATCATCAGATCCTGTTTCACCATTTGTTACTACAGCAATTCCACCTTCTCCAAATTATCTGAATGTGGGAGGTACAGTAACAATTGGAAATTCAGCTTCAAATCCCCCAGGCAGTTATAGCGGAACCTATAATATAACATTTATCCAGGAATAAAACCAGATAATGACCAGTACTGAGGATGAAGGAGCAAGGAACAGGAACAGGCAGTAATATCTTCAGGTCCGCCATACACCCGAATGCTGTGGCAGTTCAATTCCTGCTGGCCTTGTTCTTAAATTTGCTGATGCCTCAAAAATTACCTGCCCAGCAAGATAATGAGTATTATGAAATACTCGTTAATGTTGATGTAAGCAGGATAGGTGCAACAGAAATTGATGCAGTAATCCGGGATATGGACATCTACCTGTCGGTTAATCAGCTATTTGATTTTTTAAAGATCAAAAATAATCCGACTGAAGATTTTGAATCCATAACAGGGTTTTTTATTTCACCCGGAAATAATTTCGAAATCGACAGGAATAAGAATCATATAATTTATCAGGATAAGGTATTTAATCTTGCTGAAGGTGAAATTATAAAAACAGAATTCGATCTTTACCTGAAGTCGCATTATTTTGGAAAGATCTTTGGCCTTGAAAGCAAATTTAATTTCAGAACACTCTCGGTAAGTATTGAGACACAGATGGAACTGCCTCTGATAAAAGAAATGAGGCAGGAAGAGATAAGGAAAAACCTTACGAGATTAACTGGAACGATAAGTGCCGACACAAATATCGCCAGAACCTATCCGTTTTTTAAATTCGGTACAGCCGACTGGTCTGTATTTACAACTAAGGAAATCGGAAATCCGTTAAATTCAAGATTTAATCTTAATCTTGGCTCAATGATATTAGGAGGTGAAGCAACGGCATCACTGAGTTATGATAATCGTATTCCCTTCTCTGAAAAGCAACAGTACTATCTATGGCGATATGTGAATAATGATAACAGAATGGTCAGGCAGATAAAGGCCGGGAAAATATCTGCAAGCCCTGTTTCCACTATCTATAATCCTTTGCTCGGTGTACAGATAACCAATACACCAACCACTTTCAGAAAGTCATTCGGAGCCTATACCCTGAGCGACAGAACTGAACCCGGATGGTTGGTGGAATTGTATGTGAATAATGTTCTTGTTGATTACACGAAAGCCGATGCCTCCGGATTCTTCTCATTTGAGGTACCTCTTGTCTATGGCAACACGATAGTTAAGCTGAAATTTTTCGGTCCGTGGGGAGAGGAAAGAACAAAAGAAAGAAATGTAAATATCCCCTTTAATTATCTTCCTCCCGGGACATTGGAATATACTGTGAGTGCGGCTGTTGTCGAGGATTCAGAATTCAGCAGGTTTGTAAGGGCTGACCTGAGTTACGGGGTAAACCGGAGAATTACAATTGGAACCGGCATGGAGTATCTTTCAAGCCATACTGTAAATCCCTATATGCCTTTTCTTACCGGTTCATTACGGATTACGGATAATATCCTTCTGGCAGGGGAATATGTTCACAGGGTAAAGGCAGGTGGAACACTTTCATACAGGTTGCCATCAAATATACAGGTTGACCTGAAATATAATACTTATGACAAGGATCAGGACGCTATTAGTTATAACTATCTGGGAGAAAGAAAACTTGGTTTGTCATTGCCGCTTAAAATAGGCAACATCTATTCATACAACAGGTTAAGCATAAATCAATTGCTGCTTCCTTTATCAAAGTACATCACTGCTGAATGGATGTTTTCGGGTTCGGTACTTGGCGTCAATACAAATCTTACAACTTATGGGTTGATCCTTGAGGAGGATGACCTGTTTTTATACAGTAACCTGTCACTGGCTTTCAGGTTGCCTGCACGTATGGTGATCATGCCACAGGCCCAGTTCAGCTATACCGAAAAGAGCCTGATGACAGCAAAAATGCGAATTGAAAAATACCTTTTTGATCATGCTTTCATGAATCTTTCTTTTGAAAGGGATATAAGAAGGAAGACCAACCTGATAGAATTCGGGATCAGATACAATTTCTCTTTTGCCCAGGCAGGATTTACCGCAAGGCAAACAGGTAAACAGACCGCGTTGGTGCAATATGCACAGGGTAGTCTGATCTCTGATCCTGGAAACAGATTCTGCAGATTTGAAAAAATCCCAAATACAGGCAGAGGAGGAATAATTATAAAACCTTTCCTTGATGAGAATGCAAACGGCATAAGGGATGATGGTGAGCATAGTGCTCCGGGGCTTAACCTGAAAGCAAATGCAGGCAGGGTTGTAAAATCCGAAAAAGACACCCTGATAGCAATTCTGGGTCTTGAATCCTATACCAGTTGTTTTGTCGAACTCGATCAAAACAGTTTCTATAATATCGCTTGGAAGCTGCCTTTTACGACACTTGATATAATGGTCGATCCAAATATTGTCAAAGAAGTGGATATCCCTGTTAAAATCCTGGGGGAGGCCGCTGGTTTTATAAGAACAGAGAGAGGAGGAGAGATATTTGGCCTGGGAAGAATAACAGTAGATTATTTTAATTCCCGGAATGAGATAATCAAATCAGTGCTTTCTGAGAATGATGGGTATTTCAGTTATTTTGGATTGGTCCCCGGAGATTATTATGTCAGGATTGATACTGCGCAGTTAGCCGGATTGGATTTTGTCTCTGTCCCCGACTTAATCCCTTTCTCAATTAAAGCCGTAATTGAAGGAGATATTGTTGACGGACTTGACTTTCTTCTGTCGAAAGTATCGACCGATACAGTATTGTGCGAAAAGGAAAAGGAAGAAGTCCTTACCGGAGAAAAGATTCCGGTTATAGAAAAAGATACAACCTATATGATTGTACATGAGGCGTCTGAAGTATTACTGACAATCGAAGAAGATTGCTGGGCAATTCAGCTTGGTGCATTCTCAAAAAAAGCTAATGCTGAGAGGATGCGTCGGAATCTGGTTGAATTACTCGGTAAAGAAATTGAAATTGTAATTGAGGGAGGTTTCTATAAAGTAAGAATACTTGGCCTTCCGGCAAGGGAAGATGTGGATGAGAACCTAAACATACTCCACAGACAGGGATACAATGAATTCTGGGTAATAAGTTTGAAAGCTCAGCAACAACAACTTGTAATAAGAGAAATTACCGATTCGGTTCTGACAGTTGTTGACAGGTTAATTGAACCTGTCGGCAGACAGAAAGAATCAGCCGGATCCATACAGGTAGGAGCATTCAGGAAAGAGGAAAATGCGAAAAAGATGGTTGAGAGATTGTCAGAGAGAACAGATAAACAGATCGTTATTATTCCTGAGGCTGGATATTTTAAGGTAAGGATTACTGAATTTGAGACGGTTGACGATATGAGGAGAATTATATCATTGCTAAATTCGTTCGGATTAGATGATATCTGGCTTATCCCATCAAAAATCAAGGTAAATAGGGGAGGTATCGTCAGGGATTCAATACCTGGCAAAAAAGCAGTCATGGAGCCGGTAAAAGTAAATCCGGTTGATAAAACGATTGTAAGAAAAAGTATTGAAATTCCGGAGCCTGAGTTTTTGATTCAGGCTGGAGTATTTCAGAAACGGACACAGGCCTTAAAAGCAAAAAGAAAAATTGAATCGAAACTTGACCTTAAAGTGGAGATTGTTGAGCTATGGGACTGTTACCTGGTTCAGATCCCGGGATTTTATTCCAGAGAGGAAACCTATAAGTACTATCCGGAACTGGCAGGTATAGGTTTTGGCAGGGTTACGGTAATTGAGAAAGATTGATTATACTTTGTGTAATATTATACTTGTAATGGCAGATATAATAGGTATTTTCTGCCTAAATGGATTCAGATTCCGATATTATATTGCTTCATTTTGTTAAATAGTGTTTTTCGGCTGATCTTAAGGAATTCTGCTGTTTTTGTCCTGTTAAACCTGCATACTTTCAATGCTTCAATGATCATTTCCTTTTCGGCAACAATGCTTACATTTTTGATGTTTTTCTCAAGGCCTGCCTCCGGTTTAAGTTCCGTATTGATATCCTGATCATAGCCACGTATACGGAGGGGAAGATGGTTTAAAGTAATGGAACCATTCCTGGCAAGGATTATCGCACTTTGCAAAGCATTCTGGAGGTCGCGGATATTGCCCGGCCAGTGATAACTTATCAGGCGGTCCATTGCTTCCTTTGAGATATTTGTAACATTTAATCCGAACTGCTCATTATACTGATTCAAAAAGGTCTCGGTTAACACGGGGATGTCTTCTTTGCGTTCACGTAACGAAGGAACGTGTACGGTGAATATATTAAGCCTGTACAACAGGTCAAGCCTGAATTCTCCTTTCCTTACCAGGTCTTCCAGGTTTTTATTTGTGGCAGCAATTATTCTCACGTCTACTGAAACAGCCTTCTTAGCCCCGAGAGGAAATACTTTTTTGTCTTCAAGAACACGGAGTAATTTAACCTGGGCATCAAGGGGCAGCTCAGCGATCTCATCCAGGAAGAGTGTTCCGGTGTCAGCTAATACAAATTTTCCCTGCTTTGATTCCCTGGCATCAGTAAAAGCGCCTTTCATATAACCGAATAATTCACTTTCGATCAGAGATACAGGTATGGCCCCGCAGTTTATCGAGATCATAGGTTTGTTTTGCCTGTCCCCATAATAATGGATGGCACTGGCTACCAGTTCCTTTCCGCTGCCGCTTTCACCTAAGACCAAAACAGTTGCGTTGGTTTCACTGACCGACCTGATCTGTTCAATTACCGTTTTCATTTTTGATGATTCGGCCACGATCCTGTCCAGGTAATTTTTATTCGAGATCCTCTGTTTCAGCGATTTCAACTCATGCTTTAGCATGTAATGTTCCGTGGCTCTTTGCACTAACATCAGAAGCTTATTATTATCCACGGGTTTTTCAATATAATCGTAAGCGCCTTTTTTCATTGCCTCAACAGCAAGAGATATCTGGCCGAACGCAGTGATAATGATAACAGTAATATCAGGATCTTTATCATGTATCAGCTTCATGGCCTCAAGACCATTCATTTCCGGCATGTTCTGATCCATAAGAATAATAGCAGGATGAAATTTATCAATTATGGCTAATGCCCTTTCGGCATTTTCAGTGCTGTCAACAGAATACCCTTTATCTTCAAGTATCCTGCTGAATATTTTCCGTATTCTTAATTCATCGTCTACAATAAGGATTCTTATTTCCTGCTCTTTTATCACTTTGCCTGTAGTTTTATTTTTACCAGTGTTCCTGCTCCTGTATCACTCCTGATCTCTATCTCTCCGCCATGTTTATTGATTATGGAATAGGTAATAGACAGCCCAAGGCCCGTTCCCTCCTTTTTAGTGGTGAAGAACGGGTCGAAAATCTTGTCGATAAGATTTACGGGTATCCCCGGCCCGTTATCCCTTATTTCAATAAGGAACCAGTTCTTTTTACTTACAAATGAGCTTCCGTCAGCAGTATCCCTTACCTTGATATGTATCCTTCCTTCGGGAAATTCAATGGACTGAAGGGCATTCATCATGATATTGATCAATGCCTGCTTAATAAGGCTTGTGTCTATATCAATAAGGCGGAATTCAGACTGGTAATCCAACTCAATGACAATCCCGTCTTTCCTGGCAGCGCTTTCCACCAGCCTGACGGTCTGGCTTAACAGTTCATAAAGATTTGTTTCCTCTATCTTCAGTTCTTCCGGTCTGGCAAAGGATAGCAGATCCTGGATAATATCATTGATCCTGTCTACCTCGCTGATCAGTCCTTCAGCCAGCGCCTTGTCTTCCGGGTCCCTGATCTTGTTTTCAAGGTACTGGATAGTACTACGGATCGAAGTAAGAGGATTTCTTATCTCATGGGCCGTTCCGGCAGCAAGCTCTCCCAGGGTAGCCAGGCGTTCAGCCCGGTACATCTTGCCCGAACGTTCCCTTTGTTGTTTATATAATAAGGCATTGTCAAAAGCAAAGCTTGCCTGTTCAAAAAGCATCGACAATGTTTGTAATTCATCATCCGAATAGCTACCTGAACTTTTTTTACCCAGCACTACAAACCCTTTTACCTGGTTCATCAGGATGAAAGGAAAAACTATTTCGGCTCCCATTTCCTGAATAACCAGTTTCTCCCTTTCAGTGAGGAAATTAAAGACTTCCCTGTCTTTTGAAAAAGTTAGAAGTGTCTTGTTGACGCTAAGCCAGAATATCATTTTATCTCCGGGCAGAAAATACAGGTTTTGTCCGGAACTGTCCAGGTTACCATCCTCACTTACCGGTATGAAGCGATTTTCATCGGAATCCGGAAGAAACACTTCAACCATCCCGGCATTCGTAATTTCTTTTATCCGGGCAACAAAATTGCTCCTGAGCTGAGGCAGATCTGTAATCAGTGAGAATGATTTATTTATTTCAGTGATGGCCTGCCTGAAATCATATTGCTGCTTCCGGTTCTTCTTACCAGCCATTGTTTATGTTTACTTATACCAAAGGTAAATAAATCCGGACCATTAGTGCAAATAATGTGTAATTATTTACCCAATATGTTTCATGAATTTCCCAATAATCTTTTGATTAGGAATTTAATTATATTAACATACGTCTATAATGGCTTATAATACAGGCATATATAATAACTGGCATAACTTTTGGTAATCAGGAGGCAATGAGAATAATTTTTAGATATTATACGATTGTATTATTGCTGATCCTGTCTGTACCGGGACTCTCCCAGGCACAGGATACAATTATCATCGGTTATAACGATGCAATAAGCATAGCGCTTGACGAAAGTTATTCTGTTCAGTCTCATATTTACAATCGTGATGCAATGCATCATTATTACGGGTATTACAAAGCCACATTCAAACCGAGGTTTGACATTAGTCTGAATTCACCCCTGTGGAGTGAATATGTGAACCAGATTGATCAGCCTGACGGATTGCCGGTCTATAATTCATACGGGTCATTTCAGTTGGGCGGATCAATGAAGTTTACGTACATTCTGCCTACAGGGGGGGATGTTGCCTTATCAACAAATCTTTACCGCGAAGATTTAAAAACAACGCTGGCAACAGACGGATCGGAACTGGATTCACGGCATTTTTACAGCCGTTTCTGGCTGAGCTTCAACCAGCCCTTGTTCACAAGGAACGAACTGAAGGAAAACCTGACGGAGGCCGGATTTCTGTATGAGAAGGCAATACAGACCTTTACCAGGAACCAGATGGACATAATATATGAGGTTTCCCGCGGATTTTATTTGCTTGTTAAAGCTTCACGTGAAGTTGAGATAGCCCGGGAAAAATTGCAAAACTCAAAAGAGTCATACCGTGTGGCCAGCCTGAAAGCTCAAAGCGGACGTATTGCAAATGCAGATATGGTAAGCGCTGAAGTTACCGTATCGAATGATCAGGCAGGTTTGTTCAAGGCAGTAAACCAGTACAAAAATATTGAAGAAGCTTTCAAACAGCTTATCGGACTGCCGGCAGAGCAGCCCATCCGTATACATTCCGATCTGGAGTATGCGGTATTTGATATTGACGAACAAAAAGCCGTTGAAGAAGCTCTTGCCAACAGACCGGAGATACACGAAAGCATGATGGATATTAACCTTTCCGGTATAGAACTTGACAGGGCCAAAAGGGTGAGGGAATTCAAGGTATACCTGTCGGCTTACTATGATCTTACAGGTATCAGCACTCTCGGATCGGGCTCAACCGGCGACCTTATAGGATCATCGTTTCAGGATCTGCAGCAAAGACCACCTAACAGGGGTATTTCCCTTACACTGACCTACCCGATCTGGGACTGGGGCAGAGGTAAGGAAAAAACCCGCGAGGCTGAGATCAGGCTGGAGGAGAAAGAACTGTCTCTCGAAAATCTTAAACTGACCATAAGCAGGGAAGTAAGGGAGATTATCAGGACCGTAAATGAAAACCGGGAATTAATGGAGACACACGAACAAAGCCTTGAGCTGGCAAGGAAAAGTTATGATATAAGCAGGATGCGCTTTGAAAACGGCGATATATCAAGCCAGGAGCTTTCTGTCGAAAGGGAACAACTCGTAACAGTTCAACTGAACTACCTCGATGCATATATAAATTACCAACTTGCAGTGAACGACCTTAAAAGAAAAACACTTTGGGATTTTATTAATAATCGCAGTTATCTGCTCGAGATAGATCCCGGAGAAAGAAATGACTAAAGAATTTAAACTATGTATAAATACTATACTATACTATTATTTCTTCTGCTGTTAATTCCTGTTTACAGCCAGGAAGATCATGCCTCCTTATTGCTGGAGTTGAAAAAGGCAAGAGCTGCCTATGATATCGCACTTCAGGATTTTAATAACGATAAGATGCTGCTGGAAAATGATGCAATATCGCAGGCGGAATACAACAGAAGCAGGAATGAGCTGCTTTCACGTGAAGTAGACTACCAGAAATTATTACTTCAATTGGTCTCCCAGCAATCATACATACTCATCGAGAAAGCAGTGAAGTACAGGACAGAGACAGGCGAGAAACGGGTAAAGATCACTTTACAGAGTACTATGGAAGGGAATCAGGATTATCTGAAGCAATTTGAAGAGCATTTTGATGTGTTCACTCCTGAAATGCGCTCGGGAAAAATATTCAATGTATTCGTTTCACTGATCAATATTGAAGATGAGACCATCATAGGATCCCCTTATGAAATAAGGATCCCGTCTATTGATCTGGGTGGTAGCAGCACAGTCGATTTCAGCCTGCTGAAGGATGTGGAGAGCATTACAGTAGGGCTGAATTACGGTGGTCATGAGGATATGAAAAATATATATCTTGAGAAGGACGCCAGCGCCGACCTGGTGGATATTATATCCAGCAGATTTGCACAGGAGGCTGATCTTGGCAATAATGCATCATTCGATCTTGCCCTGGAGCGCTTTTCCAACTCCGAAGAGATATACCAGCTTACTGTCCTGGGCCTTCCCTCTCAGATCACCTATGACTTCCTGGACGGGGAGACCAGTGCAAGGCTTAGCCAGATGAGGTTTACCCAGGGTGAGAACACACGTGAACTGATACTACGTACCTATCTGCCTGATATGGACGATGAAGAGGTTGTAATAGACAAGCCTGTCAGTTTCTGGGCCGTAATATTAACCAAGGGTGTATATGAGGAATACAGTAACAGGTTACAGGATCTTAGCGATGAAGAAATATCGGAACTTAGAGGCGGCAAGATCAGGCTTGAACTGATCCCCAGGGGAGTGGGGAAGATCATTGTAAGAGCTCCCTCCCTGTATTATGAGATTACCCGGGGCGACAGCGTCAGAATGAAGATAGGCATCATGAATGACGGTACACGGACGATTAACAATATCAGGATAACTTCCGATAATCCGCTTAACTGGAGAACGGTAATAGAACCGGATGTTATCCCGGTACTGGAACCGGGGAAGGAAGTAGAGATATATGCACACATTATACCTCCTGCTGATGCTAATATGGGCGCCCAGGAAGTAAAGATCAAAACCGAGGCTGTTGTTAATAACCGTAAGGTTTATGCAGAGGACAAGACAGTCCGCGTTCAGGTTAATGCCTCAAAATCTATCGGGTGGACACTGGTATTGATCTTCCTTCTGATTGGTATAGTAACGGCTATCGTATTTTTCGGGATAAAGATTTCAAAAAGATAAAAGGAATGTTTTATGAACTAAAAAAGGTTTTTATGCAGGTATTTTCCTGATAGTCTTTTTAAAAATATTATAATAACATAAATATTGAACATATGTTACAGGCAATAGAATTATCAAAACGCTATGAAGACGAAAAGCTGGCTCTGGACGGTTTGAACCTGGAGATCAGAGAAGGCGAGGTGTTTTGCCTGCTGGGAGCGAACGGGGCCGGCAAAACTACAACCATCAACCTTTTCCTGAACTTTATCGAACCTACCGGGGGAAAAGTACTGGTAAATGGCATTGATGCGACCAAAGAACCCCTGGAAGCAAAGAAGTATATCTCCTATGTGTCGGAAAATGTAATGCTTTACGGAAACTTCACTGCCCGGCAAAACCTTGATTTTTTTGCCAGGCTCGGAGGAAAAACATCACTTACCAAAGAGGACTATTACATGCAGATGCGTGAGGTAGGGCTCCAGGAGGCAGCTTTTGAGAAAAAGCTGAAAACCTTCTCCAAGGGGATGCGCCAGAAAGTAGGGCTTACCATAGCCATTATAAAAGATGCTCCTAATATCCTTCTTGACGAACCCACCAGCGGACTTGACCCCAAGGCTGCTTCGGAGCTGATGATGATACTGCATAAGCAAAAGGAACAGGGGAAATCGATATTAATGTGCACTCATGATATTTTCAGGGCAAAATCCATTGCCGACAGGGTAGGTATCATGAAAGAAGGCAGGCTGGTTATGGTTCGTACCAGGAAAGAATTCCTGGATGAAGACCTGGAGAAGATATATATTGACTACATGCAGGAAATGGTTCCTGTAAGTCATTAATATCGTTTTCATTTCTAAGGTTTTTCCCGGCAGCCGGTTATACTTGAGTTTTAATATGATGTTCGCTAATTTTAAAATATTATGATCTGGAATATTGCTAAAAAAGATTTCCTTCTGAACCTTGTCTCGGCGCGCTTTATCGTTGGCTGCATATTATGCCTTATTATAATTCCATTTGCCGTTATAGTTAATCTCGAGGACTATAAAAAAGAGATGGAAGTATATAATATTGAAGTAGCAACAGCAAAGAAAGAGTTGGAAAGCACCAGGGTATATTCGGGACTCAGGCCCGTTATTGTCAGGCCTCCCAATCCGCTTAGTGTTTTTTGTACGGGAATAAGCGGCAACCTTGGGAATAAAGTGAAGATAGATTTCGGAAACATCTCCTCTTTGCCTGATGGAAATACCACCGGGACAGATAATCCTTTCCTGAATTCCTTTTTGTCAATTGACTTTACCGGGATTATTTCCATATTGATATCCCTGCTTGCCCTGATATTTTCCTATGACCTTTTTACACGGGAACGGGAAGACGGCACGATGAAACTAATCTTTAGTACCGGTACCGGCCGTTCAAAATTTCTTTCGGGTAAGATACTCGGGTTATTCATTACACTTATGCCGGTCCTCCTGCTTTGTTTTCTCCTTAGTATATTCATCATCCTGATCTCACCCAATATCAGTCTGAATCCGGATCAATGGATCAATGTTTTGCTGATCTTCTTTTTTGCCCTGCTATACATGGCTGTTTTTATAATGACAGGAGCTTTTATATCGAGTAAGGTCAGGCATTCTTCTTCCAGCATCATCATCAGCCTATTGTGCTGGATATGGTTCGTGTTCCTTTCCCCGGTACTTGCCAGTCATATTGCCTCCGGTCTTGTAAGTGTTGAAAAACATGACAATGTTGCGTATGCTGTAGAGGAACTTGACAGTGAGTTCAGGGAAAAGCAGAATAAGATGGTAATAAATATACTTGAGGAACTGAATCTTGACGGTCTATACTTGGGAAATACAACTATGGGAGATGACGGATATTTTGAAACTTCAGGTACGGCGAGGGAATATATGGAGTGTGAACGAAGATTAAAAGAAGGAAGTGAACCGGTAAGGATTGATTATGCTGATAAGAAATGGATCATCGTTAAAGACCGTCTGGATGACCTGTACAGGCAAAAACGACTTCAAAGAAAGCTGATGCTGCTTTCGCCAACCGGTATTTTTGAAATGGTGGCAGAGGGGTTAAGCCGTAATGATGAAGTAGCTATTGAGGATTTTATGGAAGATATCAGGGAATACCGTGAAGTGCTTATTCACCATTTTGAATCGAATAGCTGGTTCGGGGATTTCAGGTATATAACCCCACAGCCCCTGGAAGAGATTCTTCCAATCAAAGAGAATGATCTTATTGCAGAATCCGGACAGATACCTGATTCATGGTACTATAACAATTGTTCACCCCTGGATCTGGAAGGCGTTCCGATGTTTAGCTACCGGGAGGCAGCTACTCCTGAATTATTGCAACAGAACCTTTTATTAATCTTGCTGCTTTTTTTTATCAGCAGTGTTTTGTATTTGTTTATAACCAGGTCTTTCCGGAATTATGATATACGATAAATTGATATACCATGTTTAGAACAGTTTTCATTAAAGAATTACAGAACCAGATATACAGCCTGAGGCTGCAGGTATCACTGATTATTGTCGTGCTGATCTTCGGAATAGGCACTCCCGGTGTTATACTCTCCATACGTGATGCACAGGAACAGTATTCAATTTACAGGGAAAATCAGTCTGAGCAGATAAAGAATTTGGCCGGGAAAAGTATAACTGAATTGGCTATAAAAGAAAATGCCTTTCAGTCAGAACCCCGTTCCAATCGTGTTATTTCCTACTGTAATGAGAATACGCTTCCCAATAAGATCATATACAGCGCCTATAATGTTTTTGGGTATGAAGTAGCCTATGGCAGTGAAAACCCCCTGATGAAGAAAACACAGCCATTGACATGGTCGTATGTGGTTGTTATGATACTGAGCTTTCTTGCCATGCTATTCACATTCGATACCATATCCGGAGAGAAAGAAAGCAAGACGCTTGGCCTTACCCTTTCAAACGGTATTTCCAGGGGGACTATTCTTTTCGGCAAGTTCTTAAGTACTGTAACCGTTATTTTCATGATAGAATTCCTGGGAATCATAACAGGCATGATCATTTTTATTGTATCAAAGGGAGGTGAGATGAATACTGCATTACTTACTGATATTTGCAGCTTTCTGTTTCTTTCATTATTATGTATATCCTGTTTCACGGCATTCGGGATACTTTCATCTGTTATTGCAAAGAATTCCAACCTGAGCTTACTGGTTTCACTGAGCATATGGCTTTTATTTGTTATCGTTATCCCAAACTCTGCCAGGTTTTGGGCGATCGGCCTGTTCCCTATTGATGATGCATATACGGTACAGCAACGGATTGATAATGATTATTCACAGATAGACAAAGAAGCCCCTGAAGGGAGTTGGTGGGCCAGCGGTGTTGATCCCTTCCTTCCAAATCATGAATTAAGAGCTGATCTGCAAATGTCCTTTCTCAAATCTGAAAAAAAGCACAGAGATGCGTACTACTCCGATATGATGGCCCAGTTTGAGAAAACAAGATATTTTACAATGATTTCTCCTGTCGCTCTGTTTGATTATTCGTGTGAGTCGATGCTCGGGGGAGGATATATCCGTTTTCGCAGGAACTGGGAAGATTTGCATGTTTACCAGGAACAGTTCCTGGCATGGTTCAAGGAAAAGGATGCAGCCGACGAGGGTAGCCCCCACTGGTATAATCCTTACGAAAAATATTCGACATCCCGGAAACCTGTTGATGTGGATGAGGTCCCCGTTTACACGGAGTCATATATAAATTATGGAGATAGGTTTGGTTTTATGTTACCCAACCTGATAATTTTTATCGTTTACACAGGATTGATATTTTTTCTAAGCTTCATGTTTTTCATGCGGTATGATCCGCGATGAAGAATTTTCCAAAAAGGTATGGAAATAAGCTAAGAATTTCTAAATTTAAGGAAGATATTATTACAATGGATGTATTGACGTCAGGGACTGACGTCAATACTATATATCATTTTGATTGTCAATGGGGAAACAAATTTTACTTACTGCTCTGTTAATTATCGCCGGTTTGTCCTGTTATTCGCAAATTGTCTTTGAAGAAGGATATTTCATTGATGAGACCGGCCACAGGATTGACTGTTTAATTAAGAATGTTAACTGGAAAAATAACCCGGACGGATTTGAGTATAAACTACATGAAAATACAGAGATCAAAAGAACAGGTATTCAGGATGCAAAAGAATTCGGAATAGATAGTATATCTAAATATGTCAGAGCATCAGTACAAATAGACAGGTCAAGTGACAAGACATCTTACCTGGATGATAAGAGAGAGCCGGTCTTTCATGAAGAACAGTTATTTCTGAAAGTACTTATTGAAGGCAAGGCTTCATTATATATGTATGAAGATGAAGGAGTAAAAAGGTTTTTCTATAAAAAGGAGGATTCGGAAATTAAGCAGTTGGTTTATAAGCGCTATGTGCTTAATGACGACCGCATAATAGAGAATAATAAATTCAGGCAGCAATTATTTTTTGATTTGAAATGTCCCGGTATTCATGAATATCAGGTTGAGTCATTAAGTTATGATAAAAATGAGCTATACCGGTTTTTCATTGATTATTGTGAATGCACAAATACAGGATTTATTAGTTATAAACGAAAAAGTAAGAGAGACTTTTTCAATTTAACTGTTAGACCCGGGGTGAGTATGAGCAGTTTATCAATAAGCAATTATTTATCTGACTCTCGGGACATCAAATTTGATAATAGTATCACTTTCAGATTTGGGCTTGAAGCAGAGTTTATTTTGCCTTTTAATAAAAATAAATGGTCTGTAATAGCAGAACCAACATATCAAAATTACAGGTCGGAAAAGAAGATGGAAGAGGGGAGTGTTTATGGTGGGATCCTTACAGCAAATGTAGATTATAAATCAATCGAATTACCTTTGGGGATAAGACATTATTTCTATTTCAAAAACGGCAATAAGGCTTTTTTAAATGTTTTTTACATAATGGATTATGCAGTTAATTCAACTATTGTGTTTAGCAGGGATGATTATTCATTTTTAAATTCACTGGAACCGGATGCCAGAAATAACCTGGCAATAGGGGCAGGTTACAAATTTAAGGAGAAATATTGTCTGGAATTAAGATACCAGACAGAACAGGATGTTTTATGCAGATATATATACTATTATTCAGGATATACTACAATTTCAGTAATACTTGGATATACACTTTTTTGAATAATTAGAGGTATAGAAACCCAGGCTTGACGTCTGTATTATACATAAATTAAATTGTCAATGATAAAACAAATTTTACTTACTGCCCTGTTAATTGTCGCCGGTTTGTCCTGTTATTCGCAAATTGTCTTTGAAGAAGGATATTTCATAGATGAGACCGGCCACAGGATTAACTGTTTAATAAGAAATGTTGACTGGAAAAATAATCCGGACGGATTTGAGTATAAACTATATGAAAATACAGAGATCAAAAGAACAGGTATTCAGGATGCAAAAGAATTCGGAATAGATAGTATATCTAAATATGTCAGAGCATCAGTACAAATAGACAGGTCAAGTGACCGGATATCTTACCTGGATGATAAGAGAGAGCCGGTCTTTCATGAAGAACAGTTATTTCTGAAAGTACTTATTGAAGGCAAGGCTTCATTATATATGTATGAAGATGAAGGAGTAAAAAGGTTTTTCTATAAAATGGATGATTCGGAGATTAAACAATTGGTTTATAAACGCTATGTGCTTAATGACGGCCGTATAATAGAGAATAATAAATTCAGGCAGCAGGTATTTGTTGATTTACGATGCCTGGATATTGAAAAACGTTATGTTGAATCTCTCAGTTATAAAGAAAGAGATTTAATCCGTCTGTTTATTAAGTATAATGAATGTGTCTATTCTGACTATGTAGGTTATGAGTTAAAAGAACAGAGAGACCTGTTTAATATAGCATTAAGGCCCGGACTGAATATCAGCAGCATGTCATTGGATAATTTTATTTCAGATTCAAAGGATGCTGATTTTGATAATGAGTACAATTTCAGGTTTGGAATTGAGGCGGAATTTATTTTACCGTTTAATAAAAACAAATGGTCTTTAATAGCAGAGCCAACATATAATTATTTCAAATCAGTAAAACGGAAGGAAGTTGATAATGTTTATGGTGGATTTATTAAAGCAAAAGTAGATTATAAATCGCTGGAGCTTCCATTAGGCTTGAGATATTATTTCTTCCTGAAAGACGGAAGTAAGATCTATGCGGATATTTTTTATGTCGCGGATTTTAGTTATAATTCTACAATAGAGTATACCAGGGATGATGATTCTTCACTTAGTATAATAAATATTTATTCGATAAATAATATAGCTACAGGATTGGGCTATAAGTTTAAAGACAGATATATGGTTGAATTAAGATATCATTCGGCCAGGAATGTTTTATCTGATTATCTGTTCTATGATTCCAGATATAATACGATATCACTGATATTCGGTTATTCCCTGTTTTAAATAATCCGCACTTATAAGGATAAATATATGCGCTCCGTCCACCGTAGCCCGGGTTTTGAGACATTAGGTTAATAAAGTTATGAAATTATATAAAAAGAAAAACCCTCCTACGCGTAAAGCTTACACCTTCGGCAAGCCTTCGGTGTACAGGGTCGGAGGGCGGAGGTGGGCAAAGTTCGAACTTTTTGGTGAAGGATTTACTACAATTGCAGAGAATTATGAAGATGAAATTAATATAACCTGCTTGTTATTTTTTTTAAAAAGATATATTATGATTGAATAAATCTAATCTAATGTTTTTATTAATGCATAAAGCATTTTTGAAATTTCTTCCAGTGAAGAATAAAATTCTTTGAACATTTCTTTATCAATTATTTTTTGATCATTTAAGTAATCGAATATAGCAACGCATTCGAAAACCGATCCTCTTGCAACGATATAGAAGTTTTTTTTATCTGGTTTGGTAAATCTGCCGGTTCCTTCTGCTATATTCAACATGATGCTGAATGCGGCTCGTTCAAGCTGATCTTTTTTATTTTTACTGATTTTTACATGTTCTAAAAACAAAGAAACCGAGCTATTAAACTGTTTAGCTTTGGAATAAACTTCTAGCTTTTCAAAATCGAACATGAAATTCAGTTTGAGTTAGAGTGTGAGTTTTGTGGGACAAAACCGTTTTTCACAAGAGTATATCGCTGTTTGCTCTATACTCTTGCTCCAAACTGTTTTGTGGGCCCAGCTGGGCTCGAACCAGCGACCCCCTGATTATGAGTCAGGTGCTCTGACCAGCTGAGCTATGGGCCCTGACTGAAAAATTCACAGATTTTTCGGACTGCAATATTACACCATTTCCGGTAAATATGCAACTTTATTTAAAGACGGGAATGATATATGCAATTAAGCTTCGATATAAAAAAAAAAGAGAGTGCCCTGTATTTAAGACACTCTCTTTATTAAAAGAATTAGATTATCAATATTTTACCATCCCTGGTTCTGCTGATCTTCAATATTAGGATTGGTCGTAATATCATTAGTAGGGATGCCCCATACAAACTTATCATCATCAGCCGTTACCGTCTTTTCATCATAATCCGTTCCACGCTCAATAAAATTGAGGTTTTGTGGTGTGCTTCTGCTGAATCCCATATGCCAGCGCTTCAGATCGTCGAGCCTTGTTCCTTCACAAAGCATTTCCCTTGTCCTTTCTTCTTTAATAGCGTCCATGAGATCAGTACCTGTCAGGCCTGTAAGAGGTGCAATACCACGGGCATCTCTCAGGTCGTTAAGAGTATTCAGTGCATCGCCTTCCGTTGCAGTGTTTTGTGCAGCAGCTTCGGCACTGATAAGATACATCTCAGCTATTCTGAACACCTTAGGCATTTGCTGGTAATTTGTAGATGCTTCTATGAACAACGCAGGATTACCGGGATACTTGTTGATAAGCCATATATCAGGATAGTCCATGCCTTGTATTATAACAGGCTTTTGTTCGAGGTATACATTTTTCCTGATATCAATATCTTCATACATATCGATAACCCACTGCTGAGGTACAAAGTCAGGAGCATATTTATCAAGACTGGACTGGTATCTGAGATAAATACTGTTTGTATTATCTAACAGCTCAGTGGGTGCACTGAGAGGCAACTGAAAAATCACTTCAGTACTCTCATCATTTTCCCACATTGTTCTCAGTCCGGGTTCAGTGGTTATCAGGGGGTATGCTCCTGGATCTATCAATGAATTTGCTGCTGTCATGGCGCCTGTATAATCATGCATACATAGCCGCACCTGTGCTTCAAGGGCAATTGCAGCGTCATAAGTCAGATAGCCTGCACTTTGTGAACCACTTACAGATGAAAGATTTGTTTTGGCATTGCTTATATCTGACAATATTTGTTGATAAACCGCTTCAACAGTTGCTCTTTCAGGCAATAATGTTACATCAAAATCAAGTACCAGTGGAACACCCAGATCAGTACCGGCAGTAGAGGGTTCATAATCCTTTGCAAACCTGAGTACCAACTGGTTATAATAGTAAGCCCTAAACAGATAGGCCTCCCCGAGATATACATCGAGAGTTTGCTGTTCATCTTCATCTTCAGCCTCAATCATGTTGATATTATTTATCAGGCTGTTGACATTAACCAGCGCACTGTAATAGCCTCTCCATACGTCACGTATAGTATAATCGTCAGCAAGAAAACCTGTCCATCTGTGAGGGAAACCGTTGCGGTTGCCAAAATCAAGAGTAGCATTCAGCATGTCGGCCTGGACATCTGTTGAGAACATGTAAATCCCGTTAAGTCTATCCCTTAAGTCTGAATAGAGGCCGTTCCTGAACGATGTTGCATCATCAACAGTCCTGAAAGCCTGCGACTGTTCTATCTGATCAAAGGGATACCTGTCCAGTTCGCACGATACTGCAGTGATAATCAATACTGCAGTTAAAAATGTTAGTTTAATTATATTTTTCATCTTATTTCCTATTTAATAATTAGAAAGTAATTTCAATACCTACAGTATATTGTTTGGTATTCGGGTTAGCTCCCAGCGTAAGATTAGAATCTACTTCAGGGTCCGGGCCTAAATAATTGGTAAAAGTTAACAGGTTACGGCCTGTTAAATAGATTCTTGCTCCTGAAATTACATTTGTGCGGTTAAGCAGGTTCTCAGGCAGAGAGTATGAAAGAGAAAGGTTCTTCAGCCTCATGAATGAAGCATTTTCAAGCAGACGTGAGTCGAACTGGGTAAACTGTGCAACATAATAACCAGGGAATGTTGCTACATCACCAGGTTCTTTCCAGTAGTCAAGAACTCTCTTTGACATGTTAAAGCTTGAAAATACATTCGGGTTCTCATAAAAATACCTGTCATTGTTAATCAGGTACTTGTCCAGTGCAAAGGAAAAGTCGGCCTGCAGAGCAAATCCCTTATAACCGGCATTAAGGCCAAAGCCTCCTGCCAGAGGTGTATTTCTGGGAATTCCTGTGTTCTGTTCCAGTTCTGCAGTTACAAAATCCTTGGTAGTTGTCTCTTTTGTAGTCTCAGTGATGTCTTCCCCGGGCACGTACCACATTGGTGCACCGTCATCAGGATCTATCCCGGCAAATATAGGCCAGAAGAAAGATATCGGTTGTCCTACAGCCCAGCAAACGCCTGTATTTGGTATGATCCAGTAATCCTTGCCCTGGAAGAGCTCTGTTATTTCATTCTTGTTATAGTTGAAGTTGACATAAGGTGTAACATATAATGATCCCCTTCTTATAATATCAAAGTCGAACTCAAAATCAATACCTGTATTCTTTATTGTACCAACGTTTGTCGTTATTTCATCAAATCCTGAGGTATAGGGATATGGCACATCGATCAACTGATTCTTTGTGTTTCTGTTGTAGTACTCAATATTAAAACGAAATCTTTCATCTAGTATTGATACCCTTACACCCACTGTAGCTTTTGTCTGCTCTTCCCAGCTCAGATCCGGATTACCGGGACTGGAAATAATCCAGGAGGTATTACCATCGAACTGGTTTGTTCCTACCAGTGCAAGATGATCGTAATTACCGATATCCGAGTTACCGCTTGTACCAATGCTTGCCTTAACGGATAAAGATGATATAAAGTCAACAGATTCGAGGAAAGCTTCTTTTTTCATATCCCACATAGCTCCGGCAGCCCAGAAATTGGCTGTTCTGTTATTGGCTCCGAATCTTGATGAGGCGTCCTGGCGTACAGACAGGTCAAAATAGTACTTATTATCAAGAGCATAATCAACCCTCCCGAAATAAGACAGGTATGCATACTGGTTCCGGCTATGTTCAACATCCCTGTTATTCGGGCCTGCTTCAAGTAGCATAAGGCGGTCATCAACCTGTCCGGTTGATGTTCCGGCAAAGCGTTCATAGTCATTATCGATGCCTTCCTGTCCTGCCAGAACGGTAAAGGCATGACGGCCTGCAAGGTTAAACTTGTATTCAACAGTGTTTGTTATAGTTTTTGTAATATTCTGAGAAAACCCTTCTGTAACATTACCGTTGCCAAGAGAACCGACAAATGACGGATACTGTTTTTCATGACTTCTGTTGTGGTAAGCATCAATACCAACCTGTGTTCTTATCACAAGCCCTTTAACAGGATTTAACTGGACATAGCCCATACCGTTAAGTTGGTTCCTGTTACTATTGGAGGGGAGTTTATTTTGAAGATAAACCGGATCGTAACGTCCCCAGCCAGGTATTACCCCTTGATAACGATCTCCGTTTTCATCATAAGGAGAATAAAATGGCTGAGCGAGCATTGCCAGACCCCTGTTTGTGCTGTTTGAACCATATGGGTTGGTTTGCCGGTCATCAGTACTACCCGACAGGTTTATACCAAAGCTGAGCCAGTCATTAACAGTCGAATTAACATTCGATCTGAGAGTATAACGAGAATAAGCTGATCTTGTTGCTAAACCTTCCTGTGCATAATATCCTCCTGACACATAGTAACTTGTCCTTTCATTACCTCCTGTTATTGAAACGTTGGTCTGGGAGGTAGGCGCATTATCTTTATAATAAAACTTATACCACTTTGTGTCATATGGATAGTCTTCCAGAAGACCGTCAATATATGACTGATCACGATAACCTGTCTCAACCCAGAAATCAGTAAGCTCCTGTGTATTCAGGAAATTTTCGAAAAAGTCAGTATTTGCCAGTTTAGATACACCATATTGGGACGAAACAGTAATTCTTGCATCAGTGTTTCTTTTACCCCCTTTTGTTGTAATATAGATAACACCATTTGCAGCCCTTGATCCATAAATTGATGTAGCCGAAGCATCTTTCAATACCGTTACACTTTCAAAATCGTTTGCGTTAAGTGCCAGTATTGAAGAATTGTCAATCGGCACTCCGTCAACGACGTATAATGGCGTTGTGCTGGCACCCAATGACCCTACTCCGTGCAATCTTACCGATGATATTTGGGTCGGTTCTCCGGATGATGAATAAGTCTGTACACCAGCCACCTTACCCTGCAGTGCATCGAATACATTAGGAGATGGTTTATCCTCCAGTTCCTCTGATGAAACTTTTTTTACCGAACCAACGGTAGTGCCAACTCTTTTGGCCGTACCATAACCAATAACAACCACCTCGTCGACTCTAAGAATATCCGGTTCCAACGCAATATCAATAACACTCCGGTCATCAATAGGAACCTCAATGGTCTTCATCCCTATAAAAGAAACCTCCAGTGCAGTTGTTCCTTCCGGAACAATAATGGAGAATTCTCCGTTAATACCCGTGGATACACCTAATGTTGTACCCTTGGCTATAATAGACACACCTGGTATCGTGGACCCGTCTTCTGCACTGGTCACAGTACCGGTGATTCTCATGGTCTGTGCCTGAACTAACTGTAAGCCCAGGAAGGCCAGGAACATCATTAAAACAGAAATTTTCTTCATAAGTTAATCATTTAGGTTTATAGTAGTGGAATTAATTTTAGGCTTCTTATGTATAATAAAAATATTATTCCATTATCATAATATAAATATAATTTGTAAAAAATTGTTCAAGTCTTAGGTTCAATTCCGGGCTATTTTTAATAGCCTTTCTTTCAGGTTTCACGTCCCACAATATACAAAAATATTTATAAAACAATGATTTACATACAGATTAACAAAAAAAAATGTATTAAACCAAACACTTAATATTTTTATATATTTTGTAAAAATGCGACCTTTAAATTAATAAATATATATATATAATTATATATTATTAAAAATAAACATTTTACTCAGAACAGCCCCATATTTTTGTTTCCGATATTATGATGTTTTAAGAGCTTATTTGGTTGCGTGGGAACGGTTTATATTTCACCGATGGCTTTTATTATAAGTTCCAGTACTTTGTTTACATTTTTATTGAATATTCTGATAACATCCTGCCATGAAACAGGTATCTTATCCTCATGCCAGGAATCGTAATCAGTGCTCATAGCTATTGTTACATAAGGTATCCCCAGTTCATTGGCCAGTATTGCCTCAGGAGCAACCGACATGTTGACAAGGTCGGCGCCCCATATCCGGTACATCTTAGACTCAGCCCTGGTTGAAAAGCGAGGTCCTTCGATGGTGATGACGGTTCCTTTTTTATGAATATCAAGCCCCAGAGCAAGCGCTGCTTTTATAATGTGACCTCTCAGATCATTATCAAAAGGATCGGCCATGGGTGTATGTTTCATATCCCCTGGCTCAAAACTGTCGTAGAAACTTAGTTCCCTCCTTCTCGTAAAGTCAATAAACTGGTCGGGTATGATTATATCCCCTCTTTTGATTTCTTCCCTCAGGCTGCCACAGGCCGTGGTGCTTATTATCCTGCCACAACCGCTTTCCCTGAGAGCCCATATATTAGCCCTGTTGTTTATTTGAGTAGGAGGGATCTCGTGTGAAACCCCGTGTCTTGATAAAATGATTACATCTTTATTATTGATCTTACCTGCCAAAAGCGGAGATGAGGGCTTCCCCCATGGAGTATTGATAATTATTTCTTCAGGCTCTTTTAGTATCCGGGGGTCTTCCAGGCCTGATCCTCCGATAATTCCGGTCTTTTTCATTAATCCTCTCCGATGTATGACATTAAAACGTTTATTGCTTCGTCCACTTCATTTCCGAATGTAATAAGACCCGAAGGATCGCCACCCATGACTATAATTCTTTTCTCTATAACATTGGTTTCCCTGAAAAGCCTGAAGATATCAAGCGCCAGGCCTGATGTTCCGTACTCAAACTCTTCCTTTGTCGTTGGTACCCTGTCTTTCAGTTTTTGCCACTGGTCGAGACTGTGAACATGTATTACTGCATTTGTTCCGGGGTCGGCCTGGTAAATGGCAGCGTGTGTAAGTGATTCGGATGAAGCTTTCAGGGGACCGGTACATTTTACCGCATTATCCTTGAAGTTACAGGCTTCGACACGAACATAGTGACCAGGCTCGAGAACAGGTATTTCACCTGTAGAAGAGGCAGTGATAAAAAATTTGTTACTGTTTCCGTGCCGCATACTTATATTGCCGAACCCGACACCGTTTTCATAGGCGCCTATAAGGTCCATGTTAAACAGTACCTCTCTCCAGTAATTTAGAATATTATACGGCTCATCCGTTATGACGGGTCCTGATTGTGTCCAGTAACAATTGAACTTGATGACTCCTTCCATAATGTATACCTGTTTATACTGAAAATAATTTTTCTATCTCTTTTTGTTCGGCTTTGCATATGCCTTTTTCGGTTATAAGTGCCGTAACGAGACCTGCTGGTGTTATATCAAATCCGTAATTAACCGCCCTGCTGTCCTCCGGGCATATTCTTACATTCACAATTTCATTATTATATAATCCTTCGGTATAAAGTACTTCCTTTTCATCTCTTTTCTCAACAGGGATCTCTTCCAGACCATTTTTAATATTTAAATCGATGGAGGAAGTTGGCAATGCGACATAAAAAGGAATATTATTTTCTCTTGCAGCCAGCGCTTTGAGATATGTGCCTGTCTTGTTTGCCACGTCACCTTCCGATGTAGTACGGTCGCTTCCGGCAATAACCATATCAATCTCACCTTTTTGCATCAGGTATCCGCCTGCATTATCCGTAATCAGCGTATAAGGCACTCCGTGATTCCCAAGCTCCCATGCCGTAAGTCTTGCCCCCTGGTTACGGGGACGCGTTTCATCGACCCACACATGTACCCTGATTCCGTTGTCATGAGCCATGTATACAGGAGATGTTGCCGTTCCGTAGTCTATACAGGCCAGCCAGCCTGCATTGCAATGAGTAAGTATATTTACGGGCTTTCCATTTTTTTTGTCGCTTAGCTCCCTGATGATATCTAAGCCGGCTTTACCTATCAGCCTGCATTTTTCCTTTTCTTCTGACGCTATCTCTTTTGCCGTAAGCAGCGATGATCCGACCAGCTTGTCGCGGCGGCAGAATTCAGATAGGATATCCATCTGCCTGTTTACAGCCCACTTCAGGTTGACGGCCGTAGGTCTTGCCGATATAAGATATCTGGCAGCATTTTTTAGATGTTCGCGTGTTTTGGTATATATTGTTACCTCAAGGCAGGCAAGATACATTCCATATGCTGCGGCAACTCCTATAAGAGGAGCACCCCGCAGGTTCATGTTCCTTATCGCACCGAAAACATCATCAACTGTTCTTAGGGACAGAATATCAAATTTAAAGGGTAGTTTATTCTGATCGATGATATTAACGACAGTATCATCATTTTCGTCAAGCCAGATGGATTCATAATGTTTATCTCCAACCCGCATCCCTTGCTTTTTTTATTAAAATTAGCGATGAATCTTCAAAATTAATAATAACGCTAATTATCGCAAATTTTTACTTATTGGTGAGATTTAAATTTCATGAATTAATGAAATGGGATTTGATAATCGAACAATGCCGCTTATTTTCTCACTATCCCGTAAAATAGTATATCTATAGTAGCGTCAAGTCTTGCGTCGATTCCGTAGCTTCTTTTTTGCCAGAAGAGAGGAAGCTCAATGCCTTTTAAGGCTGTCTGAACGGCCAGTGCGGCAAGGCCGGTATTTTTAAGATTGAAATGACCTGACCGTACACCCCTCCATAACACATACCGTATTAAGGCTATCTCCATCCTGTCGTACTTTTCACGTTGTTTTTCAATAAACTCAAAATGGTCAAGATCCCTGTTAAATATTGCATTATAATAATTGGAGAGTTTTTCGAATGAATTCATTCTTACTTTAACATAGCGGCGAAGTATACGTTCCGGGTCGTCAGTGCTTTTTATAACCTTTGCCAGCTCATTCTTAAGAACTTGCGCTTCATAATCAATGACCGCTTCAAATATCTCCTCCTTACTGTTGAAGTAGTAATATATAGAACTCTTGCCTTTACGTAAGGCAGCAGCTATTTCCTCCATGGTAGTTTTCCTGAAGCCATAACGGCTGAATATTTTACTGGAGGCAAGTACTATTTTTTCTTTAAATTTTTCTTTATCAACCATTTGATGAGGAATACCTTTTAGTATGCAATTTATTCATATTATTTCATTTATAAAATAATTGTTCAAACTATTTGGAACTAAACGGTCGATTATTCGACAAGGTTCAAATAGAGACTAAGGGCAAAAGACTAACCCTTCGGCAGGCTCAGGGCAGGCGACCAAGGGGATAAATGGAATGATGGAACACTGGAAAATTGGAATACTGGAGTAATGGGATGCCGAGTAGTCGGCAATCGGCAGTCCTCAGTCTTCAGCCGGCAATCCACAATCAGACCACAATGTTAATTGGTTTATTAGTTAATTTGTTAATTAGGAAGTATTTAATGCTACTTACGCTAAACACTAACCGCTATTCGCTTTGCCCTTTGCCTTCAGCCTTCTATCGCCTCTACAGCTTCTACAGCCTTTAACGCCTTTAGAGCCTTTCCTGCCTCCGCTTCCCTAATATATTTTGCGCCTTTTCAGGCTGAACAAAAGGGTAACGATACCGATCAGGATGAAGGGTACACTCAGCCATTGACCCATGTTAAGAGTCATACCTGCCTCAAAAGCCACCTGGTCCTCTTTGACATATTCAACGAAAAAGCGGAATACAAACACAAGGATCAGGAACAGACTGAAAGGTAGTCCGCTGATAAATTTCCCCTTTTTATTCCAGTAAATCCTGTAGAGTATTATGAATGTAATGAAATAGGCCAGGGCTTCGTATATCTGTGTAGGGTGTTTTGGAACCGTCTCACCGTTACGAAGGAAGACAAAACCCCAGGGCAATGTTGTTTCAGTCCCGTATATCTCAGAATTCATGAGGTTCCCGAGGCGTATCAATGCACCTCCCAGGGCAGCAACAATAACTATACGGTCCAGAACCCACATATATGGTTTTTTTTCTTTTCTGACAAAAAGCCAGAGTGCAAGAAGAATACCTATTGCAGCGCCATGACTTGCAAGCCCACCGTGCCATATTTTAAGTATTTCAAGAGGATTGCTCAGGTAATAGGATGGCTCGTAGAACAGACAATGGCCGAGGCGGGCGCCTATTATCGTACCTAACGCTACATATATGGTAAGCCTGTCGAGAAGCTCATCCTTTAAACCTTCATTTCTGAATATTTTTCTGAAGATAAGATATCCGAACAAAAAGCCGGAAGCAAATAAAACGCCATACCATCTGGGTGCGAAACTACCGATCCTGAAAATTTCGGGATTGATATCCCAGGTTATTATTGCCAGATTCATATTGGAATATTTTGTTACAGGTATCAAAAGTATAAAAATTGTTGAAGAGGTTAAATTAAAAACGACGGACTGTATGTTATTTATAAAACAGGCCGGAATGAAATTAAAAAATTTCATGTAGGTTTGTAAACCTGTATCATTATTGTGTTTATGGTTTCAGCACGTCAAATAAATTCTCTTGTTGCTGTATCGCTGGTATTTATCTGTGCATGCGCAAGAGTAAGCTCGCCCGGGGGGGGACTGGCGGATGAGAAGCCGCCTGTTGTGCTTAAGAGTATACCTGAAAACAGATCGACAGGATTTAAAGAAAGGTCTTTTGAGATACTTTTTAATGAGTATTTTGTTCTGGACAATGTCGATGAAGTGCTTATGATCTCACCTCCGATGAATAAAAAACCGGAATTCAAGGTACGCGGAAAATCCCTGTTGGTGGAACTGGATGAGGAAGAAAAACTGGTTGATAATATTACATATTCGTTCAATTTTCTTAATTCGATTAAAGATCTTAACGAGGGGAATCCACTTGAAAACTATAAATACGTTTTCTCAACAGGAGATATAATCGACTCCTTGTCTGTTACCGGATATATTTATAATGCGTTTGACCTTGAGGCGGGAGAGGATATTCTTGTAATATTGTATGCCGAAAAGTCTGATACGATGCCGCTTACAAGTCTGCCGGACTATATAACCAGGGCAGCCTCAAACGGAAGGTTCAGGATTGATAATATTGCCGGTGGAGAATACAGGATATATGGCCTGAAAGATGAAAACCGTAACAAAATGTTCGATCTGCCGGATGAGTCTTTTGCCTTTATTGATTCGGTAATCTTTGTCAGCCCGTCTAATAATTATATTCCGGAGCGGCCCGACAGCCTTCTGTTTCCTGCTGATTCTACATTGATTCTTACTGACAGCGATTCCTTGTCATACCCTGTTATAGATGAAGAACAAAGAAGAGCCGACTCAATAAAATATGAACGTATGCCCGGCAGGGAATATATGTTGTATTATTTTGTCGGGGAAAACAAGACACAATATCTCACCGGCTCCAAAAGGACAATGCCCTATCTTCTGGAATTTACTTTTGCATTGCCGGTAGATACAGGCTCATTTGACCTGCAGTTTGCAGATACGGAGGATGAGGTTGGGTATATCAGGGAAAATACTGTTCAGAATGATACTTTCAGGATATGGCTGACAGACAGCACTTTTTATTCCAGGGAGATGATAACCATTTATCTCGGCCATCCTGAAACAGATACAACCGGCGCCTTACAAACGGTAAGGGACACTGTAAGGTTAAGGTATGTTACAGATACAAGGGGAAGAAGAAGATCTGCCGTGAAAACAGATAACCTGGCTTTTAATACAAACCTGTCCCAATCCGGAGGATTGTCTCCCGGTGAAAATCCCGTATTTATTTTCGATACACCTGTCCTTAAACCGGATACATCCCTGATTAGTTTGTTCATGGTATATGACAGCCTGAAAATATCTCTTGATTATACTTTGTTAAGGGATAGCCTTAATACAGGAAAGTTTGTCCTTGAAACAGAACTTTTATCCGACAGCTCGTATATGCTCGTTGCGGAGAAAGGAGCATTCAGGAATATATATAACAGCATTAATGATTCGGTAGTATATAATTTCAGGTTAAAAGATGCTGATCAGTTCGGTAAACTGATCCTGAATTTAAGCGGGTTCAGCGGCGATATAATTATACAGCTTATGGACAGCAATGAAAAAATTATAAGGGAGGGGAAGATCAGTATGCCTGAGCAGAACAGGCTGGAATTTACATATCTTCCGGAGAAGGAGTACATGCTGAAAGCAATTTTTGATATTAACCGCGACGGGAAATGGACTACCGGAGACTATAAACTGCAGCGCCAGCCTGAGCCGGTTACCTATTATCCGAAAAAGATCCAGGTTAAAAAGGGCTGGGAAATGATAGAAGACTGGGCAGTTTCAGTGCTGAGAGAAAAGGAAGCTGTCATTAGTAAAACAAGAGCCGCCAAAACGAAGAAATAAACTCTGTATTAAAAAAATATAGATATGAGCAAAGAGGTTGTAGCCGGCATCGATATCGGGGGAACCAATACTGTATTCGGGATAGTCGACAGGAATGGTAATATTATGGCTGAAGGAAGCGTGATTACGGATAATTCGCCTCAGCCTGATATGTTTATCGGATTGCTGGCAAATGAAATAAATGGTTTGCTGAAGGATATGGATGATGTAGTCCTGAAAGGAACAGGTATAGGAGCTCCCAATGGTAATTACCATAGCGGAACGATTGAGATGGCCGCTAATCTGGCCTGGAAGGGAAGAGTCCCTTTTGCAGAGATGATGAAAAAGAAAACAGGGTCCCCTGTCGTTTTGACAAATGATGCAAATGCTGCGGCAATAGGCGAAATGTTATTCGGGGGAGCAAAGGGGATCGGGGATTTTATTATCCTTACCCTGGGCACGGGTCTTGGCAGCGGATTTGTAGTGAACGGTGAGGTTGTATACGGGCATACCGGCTTTGCAGGAGAGTACGGACATGTTATTGTAAAACCCGGAGGCAGGGATTGTGGCTGCGGACGTAAGGGCTGTCTCGAAACATATGCTTCGGCTACGGGTATAGTACGTACGCTTAAAATTTTTATGGAAGAAAGGAAAGATGATAGTATTCTCAGGAATGTAAATCCGGAGCTGATAGATGCCAGGATGATTGCAGAGGCTGCTCAAAAGGGAGACAGGATGTCGCTTGATGCATTTGACTATACTGCAGAAATACTGGCCCTCGCTATTGTAAATGCAGTTGTTGTAACCAGCCCGGAAGCCGTCTTTCTTTTCGGAGGACTGACCGGAGCAGGCGACCTTCTGTTTCAACCTCTGAGGAAATATGTAGATATCCTGGTTCAGCCCGTATTTAAAGACACTTTTAAAATATTACCCTCGGCAATACCTGAACGAAATGCTGCTGTACTGGGCGCGGCAGCTCTTGCATGGAAAGAACTCTGATATTTGGTTTCCTCTGTAAAATCATTCTGTTATCTTTGAGCCGACCAGACCTTATATGGATAAATATCTGCTTGATATTAACAGGAGTAAACTAAAATTATTACCTTCACAACTGAGCATAAAAGATGCTGCTCTAAAGGGTGCAAGCTCAAAGGTATGGTCTGTGGGGGAATATTAACTGCTTTATGCTGATGAATTTGTCAAACTTTAATGAAATATTGAACTACATTCTTGGAGTCCTCTTCATAATTATAATTTTCTCACTGGCATATGCATATCTGAAACCTCACCGTATACATAAGAAATATCCGGTGTTAACATTACTGCTTAAACTGAGCTACCTTATATATCTTCTTACTATTCTGATGATAATATATCTGTCGAGCCTTGTGAAAGGAGGAATGGGGAACGTATTTCTTGGTGTTGAGTTTTTTGCTTTTCTAATGGTACTGTTTGTACCAACTATAGGTATTTTTGCACGTAAACTGGGTCATTTCAGAAAGAACAGGGAGAATTATTATTATTTCTTTACCCTGGTAAATGTGCTCAGCATTGTAGCATTAATAGTGATGTATATTATATAGAGACAAAAGGCGAAAGGCAAAAAGCGGGAGGCAAAAGGGTTTTAAAAGGTTGAGAATGGGTTGAGACAAACGACTAACGACGAAAGGCGGAAGGGTTTAAAAGGTTGAGAAAGTTGAGAATGAGTTTTTCAGTTCAACCCAATATACCAATACACCAATTAACATTGTGGACTGTGGATTGTGGACTGCCGACTTTTGCCGTTAGTTCACGCATCACATTACTGTCTGTATACGAAATAGAAGTATTTTTCATACATTTAAAGCGTAAATACCAAACGACAAGGATATGATAAAGGAAAGACTGATCGGATATATTGAAGACAGTATAAAGAAAAACTGGGATATAGGTGCCCTTACCAATTATATGGGTGAGGGATTTACATACAAGGAAATAGCTGCAAAAATAATGCGCCTTCATATGATATATGATAAGGCAGGTATCAAGCTGGGCGATAAGGTATCGCTTATAGGTAAAAATTCGGCGCAATGGTGTGTAGTGTATCTGGCAACAGTTACCTTCGGTGCGGTGATAGTACCGATATTGCCCGATTTTAAACATGATGATCTTAAGAACATTGTTAATCACTCCGATTCAAAAATGCTGTTCGCAGACAAGAGCATTATGGATGAACTGGAATACGCTGATATGCCGGCATTAGACAATGTTTTCTATATTGAGGATTTTTCATATGCTATGGGCAATAATACCGGGGTAGCTGACCTGACAGCTAATATCGATAAGGAGTATAATATCAAATACCCTGAACTTAAGCCTGAAATGATCAGATTTTCGGATGTCGGTAACGAAGATATTGCTGTTATATCATACACATCAGGTACTACCGGATTTTCAAAAGGAGTGATGATACCGCACCGTAGCCTGGCGGCAAACGTCAGGTTCGCCCAGGAAAATATGCCGCTTGAACCCGGCGATAATATTGTCAGCTTCCTGCCCCTTGCTCATACTTACGGCTGCGCATTCGAATTTTTGTTCCCCTTTACATATGGTTGTTATATCACAATCCTGACCAAAACTCCTTCGCCGCAGATAATCCTTCAGGCTTTTAAGGAAATCAGGCCAAGGCTCATTTTATCGGTTCCTCTTGTTATTGAGAAAATATACAAGAAACAGCTACTGCCGGTTATCGATAAGCCTGTCATGAAATTCCTGCTGGCAGTTCCCGGGATAAACAGGATACTTATGAATAAGATACGAAAAACACTTTATGAATCATTCGGAGGGAATTTTAAGGAAATGATCATAGGAGGAGCAGCTTTTAATGCGGATGTGGAGAAATTTTTCAGGAAGATACGTTTTCCGTTTACCGTGGGTTACGGTATGACCGAATGTGGGCCGCTCATAAGCTATGCTTCATGGAATACCACAAAACTGGGCGCTTCGGGAAGACCTGTCGATACCCTTGAAATCACAATAGACTCATCTGATCCTGAAAAAGAAGTAGGAGAAATAATTCTCAGAGGTGATAATGTTATGCTGGGTTATTATAAAAATGAGAAAGTAACCGGGGAAATCATCGATAAGGACGGATGGATGCATACGGGCGATCTGGGTATTATGGACGGAAACGGAAATATTTTTATCAGGGGACGCAGCAAAAGCATGCTCCTTGGCCCCTCAGGTAAAAACATTTACCCTGAAGAAATCGAATCAATGATCAATAACCTGTACCTGGTAGCCGAATCTGTTGTTATTTCTGAAAATAACAAGCTTATAGCTCTTGTGTATCCCGATTTTGAGCAAATGAAAAAAGATGGGGTAAATGAGGAGCATCTCGGGGAAATGTATGATAAGGCAAGGAAAGAAGTTAATGAAAGGCTGCCTTCATATATGAATGTGGCAAAATTCAGGATACACGATGAGGAGTTTGTTAAAACACCCAAAAGGAACATAAAGAGGTTCCTATATACATAATATTAAGTAACAGTAATGGCCGGTCTGTACCGCTATTTAATAATTGTAGCAGGAGGTAAAGGTTTGAGGATGGGATCCTCTGTGCCTAAACAGTTTCTCAGACTGGGAGATAAACCGGTTATCATTCATACAATACAGAAGTTCATCGATTTTGATCCCGCCATCGAACTAATTGTCGTACTGCCGGATGATAGTACGGAATTATGGGAAAAGACTTGCCTGAGTTGCGGATTTGATCACGATCATAGTATAATTAAGGGAGGGAAAGAGAGATTTGACTCAGTTAAAAACGGCCTTTCTCTGGTGAGAAAAAGATCACTTGTTGCAATACATGATGCTGTCAGGCCACTGGTAAGCAAAGACACAATAGAACGTTGTTTTAAAGTGGCAGGACTGAAAGGTAATGCGGTTCCTTTTGTCAGACCTGCCGAATCGGTACGCGATATTACAGAACCCCGGGGAAGCCGTCCGGTAAACAGGGACAGTATAGCGTTAATACAGACACCTCAGGTCTTCAGATCGGACTTATTGCTGAAAGCCTATGAAAAAACCTTCGATCCTTCTTTTACCGATGATGCTTCTGTTGTTGAAGCGGCCGGATACAGGATCAACCTGGTTGAGGGAAACAGGGAAAACATTAAAATAACTACAGCCCTCGATATGATAATGGCAGAAGCTATGATGGATCAGTGAATGGTGAATCAGTGAATGGTGAATCAGTGAATGGTGAGTAGTGAAACTAAGGTTAAATGAAGTTGAGAATGGGTTGAGAATGAGTTTAAATAGTTTAAATACCTACTAATTAACTAATTAACCAATAAACCAATTAACATCGTGGTCTGCCGACTGAAGACTGGGGACTGCTTGACAGCCAGACTCAGAGACTTAACAACTTAACGGCTTAACGAATAAACAACTTAACAGATAAACAAATCAACATTAAGACAATGAAAAAATTAATTTTTCCTCTATTGATCTCATTCGCGATATTCCTTGGCTCATGTGCCGAATTAATGACTGTCATGGAAACAGTGGTCACGGAAGCACCATTAACTGAGACGGAAGTAGTTCAGGGATTAAAGGAAGCCCTTAAAACCGGCGCTGTAAATTCGGCTGAAGTGCTTTCGGCTCTAAATGGATATTACGGTGACGAAATAGTAAAAATTTATCTTCCCCAGGAAGCTGCTGTCATAGTAGATAATATTTCAAAAATACCCGGAGGAGATCAGCTTGTTGAAGATGTGATCCTGAGGATAAACAGGGCTGCTGAAGATGCTGCCAGAGAGGTGGGCCCTGTATTCGTAAACAGCATATCACAGATGACGGTGAGGGATGCATTCGGAATACTTAAAGGTGAAAAAGATGCTGCAACCCAATATCTTAAACGGACGACTTACGATGATTTGTTTAACCTGTACAGCCCCCGCATACAGGCGTCTGTCGAAAAGGACCTTGTTGGTAATATATCGACACAGGATTCATGGGACGCCCTGACAGGCCAGTGGAATAAAGTAGCAGGCTCTGTGGCCGGCAGACTGGCCGGGCTAAAAACCGTGGAAACAGACCTGGGAGATTATCTTACACGGCGGGCTCTCGATGGAATGTTTGTAAAGGTTGCTCACGAAGAGCTTATGATAAGGGAAAATGTAAGTGCAAGGGTGACGCCCATTCTGAAAAAAGTCTTCGGAAGCCTTGACAAATAAAAGAATAAACTACAAGTCCGGATGCACACGGAAAAAGAGGGAATAATAATCAGCCATAAAAACCTTGTTGTCAGGCTTACTAAACAGGCTGATGATAAAATAATATCAATGCTTTCCGGGACAGTGCTCGGGACCAAAGGCGGGTTAAGGCACCAACTGACAGGTATAGGTGATACAATAAAGGCATATGGTGATAATATCCGTTTCGTCTCTCTCTACATGGGTAAAAGGCTGGCAGGAACAGTTGGGTTTTGTTACAGGAAAATAAGGACCGCAGAAAAGACCTGGCACAGCACTTATCTCAGGTATCTTGCTTTTATGCCTTTGTTCCAGTCGGCGCTTACAGTCAGGAAAGATAACAGTGAACAGGCTGGTAAACGGAAACAGGCTGACTGGAAGGAAAAGATTTTTTCATTCTTCAGGCATCCGTACACGCTGGATTTCCCTGGCTATGGCGGGAATAATAAACATATTGTATATGCATATGTTGAAACTAAAAATGAAAGATCGAAAAAGCTGATTCGACAGGTCGGATTTGAGAATATCAGGTCATTTATTACAGTCCCTTTCAGCAGGTTCAATCCCGTGGCATCCGACAGGGTATCAAAGCTAACGGACAAAGATAAAGACAGAATGAGAAAACTGCTTGATACCTTTTATAAAGACCACTCATTCTATACAAATGAATTTACCTTTTATGGTGAAAATTATTATGTATACAGGGAAGGAGATGATATTATTGCAGGATTGTCGGCTATTCCGGATACATTAAGGATAGTTGAAATACCGGGACTGAAGGGATGGCTGTTTATGAATGCAGCACACAGGCTCCCTTTCCTTAACAGGATATTTCATCCGCAGGAAATGCGTTTTCTTATCCTTGGGTCGATTTTTTTCAGGGAAGGGAGAGAAAAGGAACTGGAACAGCTTATCGAGTCTGTTTGTGCAATCAGGGGATATAATACGGCACTTACCTGGTTTGATGATAAGAGTGAAATGTACAGTAAGATAGTCGCAGGAACAAACCTCGGGATGATCAATAAACTCCTGAATCTTGCACCTGCATTGGTTTATGCTAATTTTATAAATCTCAGTGACGAGGAAAAAAAAGAATTTTACGACAGGCCGGTATTTATTTCAGGGTTTGATTTTATGTGAGTCGGAGATTATTAAGCCTGATTTGTGCAGGTAACGATTAATGTTTCTGTTTTATCAGGTATAAGCGGTATTGGGATCTGCACGATCAGATACAGAAATTCTTTGAAGGGAAGGCCTATTTCCCTTTTACAGTTGAGCCCCTTATAACCAGTTCGGTTTTTATAACCCTTTTCTGGAACGGCCGGGTGCTGTCTTTTATTCTTTCCAGAAGAAGCCTGGCAGCTTCCTGCCCCATCTCGTACCCGTGCTGGTCGACAGTAGTAAGACCCGGGTCTGTAAGCCTGGATATCTGTCCGTTGGTAAATCCGACAATGGCTATGTCGTCAGGAACCCTGAAGCCCAGCTTCTTTACTATATTCATTGTCTGTGCTGCGGTAAGATCATTTACGCAGAAGAATGCATCAGGGGGGGAAGCCCTGTTCATTAAGCTGGGTACTATCCATTCAGCCTCCTTCATCTGGTCACATTTAATTATATTTTCCTCGGCCACACTGACCTGAAATTCATTCAGGGCTCTTATGAAACCTTCAATCCTGTCCTTGGCTATCAGCAGGTTGGAAGGACCAGCCAAATGTATAATCCTTTTACGTCCTTCAAGAATAAGGTGCTTAACAGCCATGTACGCGCCCTCTGCATCATCTACGACAACCGTGTCGCTTTCAATCTCATTGCATATCCTGTCATAAAACACCAGCGGGATATTCCTGCTCCTTAACTTATGGAAATGCTCCATGTTACGGGTAAGCTTCGACATGGAAATAAGTATCCCGTCAACATGGCTTCCTACAAGTGTTTGTATGCTCTTAACCTCCTTTTCATAATCTTCATTTGACTGGCATATCATCACATTATATCCGTATTCATTGGAATAATCTTCAATACCGCTGATTACCGATGAAAAAAAATAATGAATGATCTCAGGTACTACAATACCTATTGTATGGCTTATGCCGCCTTTCAGGCTAAGTGCAATGGGATTGGGTTTATAATTCCATTTATCGGCCAGTTCATTAACCAGCATTTTTGTTTCCGGGCTGATATCAGGATGATCCTTCAGGGCTCTTGAAACCGTTGAGGGGGATATCTTAAGCTCTCTGGCAATATCCTTTATTGTCACATTTTCTTTATTCATAATTAGTCTAAATAAGGCCCCTAACGTAAAGATAGTCAAAAAATTTCTTTTCCGGGATATCGAATTAGTGAATATAGCGGCAAGTTCAAACGTTTGCGGAAACGATTGCAGTAAAAACAGTGTAAATACTTGTATACCAAACAAAAAGATTGGATATTTACATATTAGTGAACCTGAAAGTGGAAATTATTGCATTCTATTTCAAATGATGCATTATTTCCGGATGTGGCAATACTTCAAAAAATAGTACCTGAATCTCGATTATATTAAATATTACTATCTCTGAAATGTGTAACCCGATAACAAACTTAAATCTATGAACAGATTACTGATGCGGCGGTTTATATTCTTTATCGCCGGTATAATGATTAGCAGTATCGTTTTCGGTCAGACCATAACTGTTACCGGAACCGTTACTGATGCATTGGAGGGTATTTCCTTACCTGGAGTTAATGTTCTTATTAAGGGCACGACTACAGGCACAACCACCAATGCCGACGGGGAATACAGTATTACGACAAGACCTGACGCGATACTCGTATTTTCCTTTATAGGTTATGTCGAGCAGGAAGTACCTGTCAATAACCGGAGCACAATTAATGTTGACCTTCAGGTCGATGTAATGCAGATAGCTGAAGTAGTGACCATAGGATATGGTACTACCAGGAAAGAAGATGCTACCGGTTCTGTTGCGGCGGTAAACGCTGACGATTTCAACAGGGGGTCTATTACATCACCCCAGGAACTGGTTGTTGGTAAGATAGCAGGTGTTCAGATCACCAATGGCGGCGGAGCGCCCGGAGAGGGAGCTACCATACGTATCAGGGGGGGATCGTCGCTGAGTGCAAGTAACGACCCGCTTATTGTAATAGATGGTGTACCTGTCGATAATGAAGATATTTCAGGTATGAGAAACTCTCTGAATACCATTCACCCTTCGGATATAGAGACCTTTACGGTACTGAAGGATGCATCGGCAACCGCTATCTACGGTTCCCGGGCCTCAAATGGCGTTATCATTATAAACACCAAGAAAGGCAAGGCCGGAAAACCACTGACTGTCAATTACACGGGGAATGTTTCCATAAGTATGCCGTCAGCAAAGGTCGATGTGTTCGATGCTGCCGGATATACCGCTCTTGTACAGGAGAAATATGCCGGAAACAGTAATGTTCTCGATCTGCTCGGAACAAGCAATACCGACTGGCAGGATCAGATATATAAAACAGCTGTCGGGCATGACCATAACCTTAATCTTTCCGGCGCTTACAAAAATCTCCCCTACCGTGCATCCGTAAGCTATTCCGATATGGACGGTATACTGAAAACGGATAACCTGCAGAGGGTAACAGGCTCTGTCAACCTTAACCCAAGTTTTCTGGATGATCATCTTAAAGTTGACCTCAACGTTAAGGGGATGAATATTAATAACTTTTTTGCCAACAGGGGAGCAATCGGAGCTGCCGTTGCAATGGATCCGACCCAGCAGGTTTATGATGATACCAGCCCCTATGGCGGATATTTCACATGGACTCTGCCTGACGGATCTCCGCTTTTTACAGCTACATCGAATCCTGTTGCCCAGCTTATGATGAGGAAGGATGTATCTACTGTTAACAGATTGATAGGGAATGTACAGGTTGAATATAAGATGCATTTTCTGCCTGAACTGACCGCCAAACTGAATGTCGGTTATGACGGTTCAAACAGTTCCGGCACTGTCGATGTTCCGGCAAATGCCTCATGGGCATATGCCGACGGCGGGGAAAAACGGGAATATACCCAGGGTAAAAAGAATTCCCTGCTTGATCTTTATTTCAACTATGAGAATGAATTCCCCGGGATAATGAGCCGTATTAATGCAATGGCCGGTTATTCATGGCAGCATTTCTACAGGGACGGGACAACATATACTACGAATGCTGACCAGACAACCGTTCTTACCGATACCGACTATAAAACGGAAAGTTATCTTGTATCTTTCTTCGGCCGCCTGAATTATATATTCATGAACCGCTACCTTGTAACCTTTACTCTCAGGCAGGACGGATCGTCAAGGTTCTCACCCGATACACGCTGGGGCCTGTTCCCGTCTGTCGCCCTGGCATGGAATATAGCCGAAGAATCGTTTATACCTTCCGAACTGATATCGACCCTTAAATTAAGACTGGGCTATGGTGTTACCGGTCAGCAGAACATCACAACCAATGATTATCCTTACCTTGCCAGGTATACCTACAGCGAAGATAATGCAAGATACCTGTTCGGTGATACATATTATACAACACTGCGACCGGAGGGATATGATGCCAATCTGAAATGGGAAGAGACAGAGACATACAATATAGGACTTGATTTTGGGTTCCTTAACAACAGGATCACCGGTGAGATTGATGCCTATTACAGGTATACAAGCGACCTTATCAATACTATTCCCATACCTGCAGGCACAAACCTGACAAACCAAATCCTCACTAATGTCGGCGACCTGGAAAACAGGGGAATAGAGGTTTCTGTTAATGCTGTTGTTATTTCAAAGCTTGATTTCTCATGGGATGTTGGTTTAAATGCTACATATAATGAAAATAAGATACTGAAACTTACCCTTGTCGATGATCCCGACTACGAAGGTGTGTCGGTAGGGGGAATATCAGGTGCTGTGGGCAATAATATCCAGATACACAGCGTAAACTATCCGGCTTATTCATTCTATGTATGGGAGCAGGTGTACGATCAGGACGGTAATCCTATTGAAGGATTATATGTCGACAGGAATGGTGACGGGAGCATAACGGTTGAAGACAGGTACAGGTATAAAAAACCTGCTCCTGACGTATTTATGGGCTTCAACTCTATGCTGAAGTATAAGAATTTTGATTTTTCATTTGCCGGCAGAGTTTCACTGGGTAATTATATCTATAATAATAATTTCTCGAATACGGGCTCTTATGCAAGTATTTACCTTTCCGGCTCGCTTGGAAATGCCAACAGGAATCTGCTGGAATCGCAGTTTGAAAATCCCAAGTATTTCTCTGATTACTATATTGAGAATGGATCTTACCTGAGGCTCGATAATGCTTCACTGGGTTATAATTTTGATAACCTGCTTTCGGGCAAGCTGAAACTCAGGCTTTATGCTACAGCGCAGAATCTGTTTCTGATAACTAAGTACAGGGGACTTGATCCTGAAGTATCCGACGGTATCGATAATAATATATACCCACGCCCCCGTACTTTCCTCTTTGGTGTAAGTCTGACTTATTAATGAGAAAAAACAAGGAAATGAATAAATATATAAAAATATCGGTTGTTGCAGTAATCAGCATCATTATGACACTGACATCATGTATCAATGACCTTGATACCATACCTCTTGATGATGATGTGATAACATCTGCAACTGTATATGAAACCGTTGACAACTATAAGCTTGTGCTGGCGAAAGTATATGCCGGTCTGGCTGTCAGCGGACAGGAAGGACCTGCCGGGAATAATGACCTGAGCGGCCTTGACGAAGGATTCGGGCAGTACCACAGGGCATACTGGTATGCACAGGAATTACCGACCGATGAAGCTATCCTTTCATGGAATGACGGCAACCTCAGGGATTACCAGGAAATGGACTGGTCGGCTTCAAACGAATTTGTGACGAATATGTATTCAAGAATATTTTACCAGATATCCATCTGTAATGAGTTTATCAGGGAAGCAACCGACAGCAAACTGGATGAAAGAGGCTTTTCGGATGCTGAAAAGGAAACGATCAGGGGATACAGGGCGGAAGCACGTATGATGAGAGCCCTGGCTTATTATCATGCACTTGATATGTTCGGTAATGTACCTTTTGTAACGGAAGAGGATAATGTGGGTTCTTTCCTCCCGGAACAAATAAGCAGGGCCGACCTGTATGAGTATATCGAAGATGAGCTGCTGGAAATAGCCGACCAGCTTCCGGCTCCCATGACAAACGATTACGGTCGCTTCGACAGGGCTGCAGCCTGGACATTACTGGCAAAACTTTACCTTAACGCCGGAGTATACACCGGTACCCCGAATTATGAAGGGGTTATAACCTATACCGGCTACGTCATAGGCGGAGGTTTTGTGCTGCATGACGATTACCGGGAGTTATTTCTGGCCGACAACCATACTGCAAGCGGTGTCATATTTGCAATCCCCCAGGATGGAGTCAATACAAAGACATGGGGAGGCTCGACATTCCTTGTGAACGGTCCTGTTGGAGGTACAATGACTCCTGCCGACTTTGGTATCAGCGGAGGCTGGAACGGACTCAGGGTCCTCAGGGAATTCGTTTCATTATTCCCCGATATAACCGGCGCTACCGACACCAGGGCTCTGTTCTGGACCGACGGTCAGACACTTGATATAGCAGATCAGTTCGAACCTTCCGAAGGTTACAGGATTACCAAGTGGAAAAATGTTACGTCTGCAGGAGACCCCGGATCGGATCTTACTCATCCTGACACAGATATACCTTTTTTCAGGCTGGCCGATGTGTACCTTATGTATGCTGAAGCATACCTGAGAGGTAGTGTGGGATCGGCAAACGATGCACTTACCTATGTAAACCTTGTACGTCAGCGTGCTTACGGCGATAATTCGGGTGATATATCAGCAGGACAGCTCACTCTCGATTTCATCCTGGATGAGAGGGGAAGAGAACTGTATTACGAAGGATACCGCCGTACCGACCTTATACGGTTCGGAAAGTTTACCGGCGATGATTACCTCTGGCAGTTTAAAGGAGCATCCGTTGACGGTATGGCAACAGATGAAAAATATAACCTCTTCCCTTTACCCGATGCCGACAGGGGAGCTAACCCCAACCTGGAACAGAACACCGGATATGGTGAAAACTAGAAAATTAAAGCTATGAAAAAAGTAACTATAATATTACTGGCATTACTGGGAATAATATATTTTCAGTCGTGTGAAAAAGATAAAGAAGGGCCTTTCCTGCTGGCCTCACCGTCCGGCCCGGTTCTGAGCACCGATCTGGCAGGTACAAGCGTGACCCTCCTTGAAGATGATGAACCCGATACACTTACTTTCTTTACATGGGCGGCGGCCGACTATGGCTTCACAGCAGCAGCAACATATTTTCTGCAGATAGATTTTGCAGGTAATAGTTTTGCATCGTATAAAAACATAGGTAACACCAATAAACAAAGGTTTGGCATTACAGTGGCCCAACTTAATAGTACCCTCATGTCAATGGAGGCCGAACCCGATGTTCAGGTTGGTATTGAAGCAAGATTAATGGCCGTATTGCATGAAGATATCGATACCCTCTATTCAAATGTGGTGAGCTTTGATGTCACTCCTTTTGAAAAAATTATCATCTATCCCAGGCTCTTTGCCCCGGGCGATCATAACGGCTGGGATCAAACCGATTCATCATCGGTAATATGGTCGGCCGGGTTTAATGACAAGTATGAAGGGTATATATATACCACTGCAAGCCCGAACACCTTTAAGCTGCTTAAAGTACCGGCATGGGAAGAAGATAACACGATAGGAGATCCCGATGCATCAGGTACATCAGGCACTTTGCAGGTAGGAGCATGGGGAGGTAATAACATCAAGATCGAATCGGCAGCCGGCCTGCACCGTATAAAGGCCGATCTGGGCGCGTTAACATATTCGATACTGCGTACCGACTGGGGTATAATAGGAGGCGCTGTTCCTCCTTATGACTGGTCTGTAGATGTGAATATGACCTATAACACCGACGACCATGTTCTTGAAGTAACCCTCGACCTGCAGCAGGGCGATCTGAAGTTCAGGGCTAATGACGGCTGGGACTTGAATTACGGCGATGATGACGGGGACGGAATCCCGGAAGCGGGCGGATCAAATATCCCGATCCCTGAAGCAGGTAATTATACTATTACTCTTGATCTGAGTCAGGCTGTTTATACTTATACGATAGTAAAAAATTAGGGTTTTAGATTAGGAAAAAGGGGTAGTGGCTCTGTTAACAGGAGCTATACCCTTTTTTCTATGTTATTTGTTATGCTTTTATCCTCCTAAGGACAGGGAACCCGGGTCGGAGGAGGACAGGAAAGAATGATCAAACGTAACAATTATGAGATCACTATTATTGACGGCAATGTTCCTTTCGGGCTTTTTTCTTATTGCATGTAATAAAAATAATGTAGAAGAGAATGAAGACATAAGAGTATACTATGATTCCGGCAAATTTCTCATGGGAGCGGATCTCAGCTATGTGAATGAGATACTTGATCACGGAGGCTTATACCTCGATTCCGGGGAAGTGGAGGATCCTTATGAGATATTCAGAAAATATGGGGCAGGAGCAATAAGGCTCCGCCTTTTCCATACTCCATCCTGGACAGCCCGGCTTTACAACGATGATAAGCTGTACCACGATATCAATGATGTAAAGCTGGGCATTCAGAAAGCAAAGGGAAAAGATATGAGGGTATTGCTCGATTTTCACTATTCGGATAACTGGGCCGACCCCTCCTCACAGGTGCCACCGGCAGTATGGCAGGATCTCAGCCCGGAGATACTTGGCGACAGTATTTATAATTATACCTTTAATACCCTGAAAAAGCTTGATGATGAAGGCCTTATGCCCGAATATGTACAGGTAGGCAATGAGATTAACCCCGGATTTGTGTTACCTCAGGGCGACAGATGGCAAAACACCGGAGTCTTTATTGCCCTTCTGAACAATGCCATAAATGCCGTAAGAGATGCAGCTTCAGGTAGTAGTACCGGCACAAAGATTATATTGCATATTGCCCAGCCTGAAAATGTCAAAAACTGGCTTGACGGACTTAGCGAAGCAGGCCTTGCCGGATATGATATTATAGGAATGTCATACTATTATCTCTGGTCTGAGGTAACATTGAACGACCTCAGCGATTATATAAGAGACCTGAAGAATACCTACGGTAAAGATATCATGGTACTTGAAACCGCTTATCCCTGGACTTTGGAGAATGCAGATTCATACCCCAATATTATAGATATTGACAGACTGGTACCGCATTATCCTGCAACGGAAGGAGGTCAGCTGAAGTATCTTAAAGCACTTACCGCTGAAATTATTGAAGGCGGAGGTAAAGGTATCTTTTACTGGGAACCGGCATGGATCAGTTCCGGAGCAATAACACAATGGGGTACAGGCTCTGCCTTCGACTGTAACACATTTTTTGACTTTGAGGGTAATACCTTGCAAGGCATCGATTATATGACATATAAATATAATTTCTAAAATGAAGATCAGGTATCTGTTATTATCCTTATTGTTTATCATGAGTACCGGGACAAAAATATATTCTCAGATCGACAGGATTGAACCACCGTTCTGGTGGACAGAAATGAAACACGGTAAACTGCAGCTTATGGTGCATGGCGGTAATATTGCAGATTTTAGTGTTAATATTGCTTATGACGGAGTTAGCATTGAGTCGGTCGAACGGCTTGACAGTGATAATTACCTTTTTATCAATCTCATTATATCTCCTGAAGCAAAACCGGGAACTGTTGAACTGGAATTTTTTGACGGAGATGATCCTGTGACATTGAAAGAATATGATTTACTTGAAAGAGAGCCTGGTTCTGCTGATAGAAAAGGGTATGATAATTCGGATGTAATGTACCTTATTATGCCCGACAGGTTTGTCAACGGAGATCCCGGCAACGACACGGTCGAAGGTATGAAGGAAGGCCTTAACCGCAGAAAGAGGTTTGGCCGGCATGGCGGCGATATAGCAGGAATACGTAATAACCTCGGTTATATGACGGATATGGGCTTTACAGCCATATGGCTCAACCCTGTACTGGAAAATGATATGGAAGAGGCATCATACCATGGTTATGCCGCCACAGATTTTTACAGGGTCGACCGCAGGCTGGGCACAAATGAAGAATATGTCAGTCTTGTTAGTGAGGCAAAAGCAAAGGGAATGAAGGTAATAATGGATATGATATTCAATCATTGCGGATCGGCTCACTGGTGGATGAATGACCTGCCTTCCGGCGACTGGATCAATTATGGCGGTAAATACCATCCCTCAAACCATATGCGTACTGTCAACCAGGATCCGTATGCTTCTGAGTATGATAAAAGAGAAATGACCGACGGCTGGTTTGTTCCCGCTATGCCCGACCTGAACCAGAAAAATCCGTTTATGGCCGAATATCTTATTCAAAACAGTATATGGTGGATCGAATATGCAGGAATATCAGGCATCAGGATGGATACCTATCCTTATCCCGATAAATATATGATGGCCGAATGGAACAGGAGGATCTCGACCGAATATCCTGATTTTAATATTGTCGGTGAGGAATGGAGCATGAACCCGGCAATAGTATCCTACTGGCAGAGAGGACAGCAAAACAGGGACGGCTATAGTGGCGGTTTGCCCGGCCTAATGGATTTTCCGCTTCAGGATGCTGTGGTTAAAGCACTTAATGAGAAAGAAGAATGGGGCAAAGGACTGGTCAGGATTTACGAAATGCTGGCAAACGATTTCCTTTATCCCAATCCCTTTAACCTTGTCATACTGCCCGATAATCACGATATGCCGCGTTTTTATATGCAGCTCGGAATGAACAGGTACTTGTTCAGGAACGGTATAGTATTTTTCCTGACCACCAGGGGTGTCCCGCAAATATTCTATGGAACGGAGATACTGATGACACACAAAGAAGGTAATGACCATGGTTATATCCGGAAAGATTTCCCGGGTGGATGGACAGGCGATAAGGTAAATGCATTTAACGGAACCGGACTGGGTAAAGAGGAGAAAAATATGCAGAATATGTTCAGACGTATTCTGAACTGGAGGAAACAAACACCTGTGATTCATACAGGCAGGCTTCTCCAGTTTGTCCCCGAACACGGAACTTATGTTTACTTCAGGTATGATGAGAATGATATGGTCATGGTGATCCTGAATAAGAATACATCTCCGTATGATCTGAAGCTTGACCGGTTTAACGAGATGCTTCATGGTAAAACCCTGGCCAGGGATATCCTGAGCGGCAGGGAATACGAGCTGGGCGATAAGCTTAGTCTGAGCCCTGGAAAACCGTATATCCTTGAGATTGAATAATACCGGCAACCTATGAAAAAATATTTGTGGATCATACTCTTTATTCTTCTGAGCGTAGCTGTCCCTGCCCAGATAATTGAGACCAGTCCTGCTATCGTAACAATGGGCAGGCCCATAACAGTATATTATAACAGTGATGAGGATCAGGGCGCTCTGAAAAATTATACCGGCGACCTGTATGCTCATACGGGTGTTATCATCGAAGGAAGCAGCGACTGGCAGCATGTTATTGAAAGCTGGGGGAATAATACAACTCAGCCAAAGCTGACTTACCTTGGCAACTATCGGTATAAGCTGGAAATCACACCATCTATAGAGGAGTTTTATTCAAATATGTCAGGTGATGAAAATGTTGTTAAGCTGGCTTTTGTCTTCCGTAGCTCAACATCCGATAAACAAACGTCAGATCTCTTCGTTGATGTTTTTGAAACAGGACTGAATGTTTCAATTACCAGTCCTTCGGAACCGGTAGTTATAAGAGAGTATGGTCAGGGCCTGGATATTGAGGCTTCAGCCACTCTTGCCGACTCCCTGGTGCTTTTTACAGACGATGTCAGAACATATAAAAGTGATGATCCTGAGCTTCTTACGTATACGGTTCCTGCCGGCGAATATGGTGGTAAATGGATTAAGGTCAGAGCTTACGGGCTGCCTGATATAAGCGCCGACTCATTGTATATGTATGTTGCCGGCGAACCGCTACAGGAGGAATTACCGGACGGACTGAAGGACGGGATCAATTATATGGATGAGGATTCGGTAGTACTTGTGCTTACTGCTCCCGGCAAGATGAATACATTTGTCCTGGGCGATTTCAATGACTGGCTGGTATGTGATGAGGGATATATGAAGATAACACCCGGCGGTGAGAAATTCTGGCTTGGAATAGGTAAACTGGAGCCCGGGCGGGAATACAGGTTTCAGTACCTTGTTGACGGATCAATAAGGACAGGAGACCCCTATGCTGAAAAAATACTCGATCCGTGGAATGATGAATATATTACTGATAATACATATCCGGGACTTATACCATATCCCGAAGGAAAAACGACAGGACTGGTTACTGTGCTGCAAACAGATGAACCTGAATATGAGTGGACCAACACGGATTATTCCCCTCCTGCCGTGAAAGACCTGGTTATTTATGAGCTGCTTATTCGCGATTTTTTGGCTGCACATGATTATAAAACACTTATCGACACACTGGATTATCTCGGCAGACTGGGTATCAATGCTATCGAGCTTATGCCTGTAAATGAATTTGACGGTAATCTGAGCTGGGGGTATAACCCTTCCTGTTATTTTGCCCCCGACAAATATTACGGAACCAAAAATGATCTCAGGGCATTTGTCGATTCATGCCATGGAAGAGATATGGCTGTAATACTGGATATCGTACTCAATCATTCGACGGGATCTTCGCCTATGGCAGCTCTGTACTGGGATGAGGCAAATAATAATGTTGCTGCAGACAACCCCTGGTATAATGTAACGCCAACACATGACTATAACGTGTTCCACGATTTCAATCATGAAAGTGAGTATACCCGGTACTTCTCAAAAAGAGTAATGACACACTGGATAGAAGAGTATAAAGTGGACGGTTACCGGTTTGACCTGTCAAAGGGATTTACACAGAATAATACGCTGGGGAATACGGCCGCGTGGGGCGCATATGATGCATCACGTGTGGCAATCTGGAAAATGTATGCCGATCATATCTGGTCGGTCATGCCGGGTTTTTATATTATACTTGAACATTTTGCCGATAATACGGAAGAGAAGGAACTGGCCGAATACGGAATGATGCTGTGGGGGAATATGAACCACAGTTATTCCGAGCTGTCGATGGGATATAACGAATCGGTCGCATGGGGTTCCTGGCTTGCACGGGGATGGACTGTTCCTAACATTGTTACATATATGGAAAGCCATGATGAGGAGAGATTAATGTATAAGAACAGGACCTGGGGAAATTCATCGGGCGACTATGATATCAGTGATCTTGCAACAGCCCTCGACAGGATAATCCTGGCAGGTACTTTCTTCTTTACCGTACCGGGACCTAAAATGATATGGCAGTTCGGAGAGCTGGGCTACGATTACTCAATTGAATATAACGGACGAACAGGGGAGAAACCTGTTAAATGGGATTATTTCAGCGTACCTGAACGGCAAAGGATATATAAATATTTTGCAGCGCTGATAAAACTCAGACGAGGGAATGAAGCCTTTTCTTCTGACGATTTTGAGATCGTTGATGACGGTATGAAAAAGAGGATAAAGATAAATCACGGAACGATGAATGTTATAGTGCTTGGCAATTTTGATGTCGGCGCCGGGCTTATAAGCGGCGATTTTCAGAATACAGGCTGGTGGTACGAATATTTCACAGGTGATTCGGTTAATATAGATGATACAGACAAAATATTCACACTGGAACCCGGAGAATACCGGATATATACCTCAAAACGCCTGACCTTACCCGATCTGTCTGTTTCAGTCGGTGATATATTTTACAGTAAGGAGCCGGACAGGTGGTTTACGGTTTATCCTAATCCTGTTTCCGGCAGTCTTTATCTTAACATGGATGATGAATATTACGGGCATGTTGCAGATATCGATATACTTGATATATCCGGCAGAATAATTTATTCGGTACGGGGAAGTATCTCGGAAGTGATAGATGTAAGCGCCCTGCCGAAAGGCTTATATTTTATCAGCATTCGCTCTAAAGGCGTGATTTCGTCAGCTAAGTTTGTGAAACAGTAATACTGCAATCAGCGCCGGGTTGCCTCCTTGTGCTTCATTCTATTCCGGTAAGCACCATGTATCCCCAGCCATCCAGCTTAATCATACTATCCTTATCGAGATTTACCGTATCGCTACTGAAATAATCAATATAATTTCCGGAAATTTCTTCACTCACATTAAACTCTGCAGCTTCATCATCAAAATTGATAAGGGTAAACACCATGTTGTCATCCTTGTTTCTTGTATATGAATATACATCTTCATCCCCGGTAACGGTTATAACAGTAAAATCACCGCCGTACCTGCCGTTAAACAGGGCTTTGTTTTTTTCTTTAAGGCTGTTTAATGAAGTATAGAATTCACGAAGATATGAATCATTCCATTCTATTGGGTCTCTCTCAAAAAAATTGAGCCTTTTGTTAAGTCCTGCCTCCTGTCCGTTGTAGATAAGGGGAGCTCCCGGGATGGTATACATAAACACTGCAAAGGCCTGTTGGGCATCACCCATACGTTCATTAACGGTACCTGCCCATGAATTCTCATCATGATTGGTAATGAATCTCAGTCTGCAGGCATATTCGGGAAATGTACTGAAGTCTTTCCGGATGGCTTTGTCAAGGTCGGACGCTTTAGCCTTGCCCTGGGCTACCTGGTTCATAAGATGATGCAGTTCCCATGAATAGTTCATATCAAATCCGTTCTTAAAGAATTCCACCCTGTCTTCATTCTCGGCCAGCATAAGAACAGGTCTTATCTTATCCATCTCAATCCTTGCTTTAAGCCAGAAATCTGCCGGTGTTACATGAGGATGGTCAACCCTGAACCCGTCTATATCCATCTCTTTAACCCAGAAAAGGAGTGCGTTAAGCATATATTCCTGCAGGCCTTCACTGCTCCAGTCGAACTGGATCACATCAGTCCAGTCATATGGAGAGACAAACTGTCCGGAAGAATCCTTTTTATACCATCCGGGATGTTCTTCTGCCAGTGAATTATCCCAGGACGAATGGTTGGGTACCCAGTCCATCATAACATGCATACCTGCATCGTGTATCCTGTCCACCAGCGACCTGAAATCTTCCATGGTTCCGAATTCGGGGTTTACATCCCTGAAATCACTTATCGAATAGTATGATCCGAGCGGGCCTTTACGGTTTACCATGCCTATCGGGTGTACGGGCATAAACCATATAACATCAACGCCCAGGCGTGCAAGCTCATCAACTTTTTCCTCAACGGCACTAAAGGTGCCGTCATCCGAGAACTGTCTGACATTGAGTTCGTAAAGCACGGCATCATTGCTCCACAGAGGCATCGTATAGGGGAGGGTATCATCTGCTCCTCCCGTTGTTCCTTCATTACCGGCGCATGAGAAAAGAACAGGCAGTATGATGACAGGTACCGTGATAAAAAACCATATATGTTTTTTCATAATCATAATGAATTATAAATTGAATATTTCTTTACCGCCGGCCTTAATGATTATATCATGACCGTCTGTATAAATTTTTATTTCTTCCCCTGAAAGATTCTGTACCTGTGCTGTATTCTTGTCGATACTTATCTTCAGGAGCTTATTTTTAAACCTGATCATAAACGAATACATCTCCCAGGCTTCCGGTATCCGGGGATTAATGAACAGCTTTTGTTCCCTGACACGTATTCCTGCAAATCCTTCCACAATAGACAGCCAGGTGCCGGCCATGCTTGTAATATGCAAGCCTTCCTTCACTTCCATGTTAATATCGTCGATATCGAGCCTTGCCGTCCTGAGATATAACTCATATGCCTTTTTTGTCATTCCGATACGGCTGGCCATAATAGAGTATATACTTGGAGAGAGCGACGATTCGTGTACTGTTCTGGGTTCATAAAAATCGAAATTTCTTTTTATGATGTCTGTATCATACTGGTCTTCAAATAAATATAGCCCATGGAGAACATCTGCCTGCTTTATAAAACATGATCGCAATATACGGTCCCATGACCAGTTCTGGTTTATAGGTCTTTCTTCCGGCCTGATATCATCTGTCGTTTGCTGTTGTTTGTCCAGATAGCCTTCCTGCTGCAGGAAGATACCCTTATCTTTATCAGCAGGGAAATACATATTGCCGACGATCTCTTTCCATGACCTTACTTCCTCCTCTTCCCTGAAGCCTGTTCTTTTTACCAGTTTATCATATTTTCCGGATGCCCGGTATTTTACTTCCCTGATACAGTCAATTGTATATTGCAGGGTCCAGAATGCAATCTTGTTCGTATACCAGTTATTGTTCACATTGTTTTCATATTCGTTGGGTCCTGTAACACCAAGGATCACATATTTTTGCTTTTGCTCCGAAAAATTCACTCTCTGCTGCCAGAACCTCGATAGAGCTATCAGGACTTCCAGGCCATAATCTTCAAGGTAAGTAGTATCGCCCGTATGGTTAATATAATTATAAATGGCATAGGCAATAGCGCCGTTTCTGTGTATTTCTTCGAAGGTTATTTCCCATTCGTTATGGCATTCCTCACCGTTTATCGTTACCATGGGGTAGAGTGCGGCGCCTCCTGTAAATCCCAGCCTGGCAGCGTTTTCAATAGCCTTTTCAAGGTGTTTGTAACGATAAAGAAGCAGATTTTTTGCCACATGCATATCCGAGGTCATCAGGAAAAAGGGGAAGGCAAATGCTTCGGTATCCCAGTATGTTGTTCCGCCGTATTTTTCTCCTGTAAATCCCTTTGGTCCTATATTCAGCCTTTTATCTTCACCCGTGTAGGTCTGATAAAGCTGGAATATATTGAACCTTATGCCCTGTTGTGCCGCCGGGTCTCCTTTTATTATTATATCACTTTCATCCCATTTTTTCTTCCATGCCTTCCTGTGTGCGTCAAGCAGTTTTTCATAACCGGTTAAAGCGGCCTGTTCTGCCTTTACAGAAGCCCTGCGTTCTATATCTTCAGCGTTGTTGTTCATTGAGCTCAGGACGGCGGCATATTTATAAATAGTATATTCATCTCCGGCAACTACCTCAGTCTTAATGCTATGTCCTGCATATTTTCCCCTGCTTTCTGTCACGGGTCTTGTCCTGATTTCTTTATTATTTTTATGGAGAGAATATTTCATGGCAAAGCCGGCGGTGAATCCTGTTTTTCTTGTGGTGGTCACCAGTATTGCCTTATTCTTATCTGCCGATCTGCTCTTCTCGTCCCAGAATACCTCATTATAGTTTGCATCCTCATTTACAACATTGCCGTCGATGTATGGACTGAATATAAGTTCAGCGCTTTGTGAGGGCAGTCTGACAGTGTATTTTATTACGCCCAGTTCATGATTATCGAGGCTGATAAACCTGCTTGTACTAACCTCGGCTGTTATGCCGTTATTCATTTTTACCCTGAAATCTCTCGATAGAGTGCCTTCTTTCATATTAAGGATCCTGCGGAACGATAATATTTCACATCTGGCAAGATCGAGATCTTCACCATCGATATTTATATCGATCCCGATCCAGTTTGGCGAGTTCAGCACTTTTGCGAAATATTCCGGGTAGCCGTTTTTCCACCACCCCACTCTTGTCTTGTCGGGATAATAAATTCCTGCAATATAACTTCCCTTGAGGCTGTCACCACTGTACTTCTCTTCAAAATTGGCCCTTTGCCCCATATACCCGTTGCCTAAGGAGAATATACTTTCCGAAGCCCTGTTAATCTCAGGACGGAATCCCTCTTCTATTATTTTCCATTCGTCAACTATATAGTTACCTCTCATTAATTCCAGATCTTCAGTAATACTTAATATTTGTTTTTATCCGCTTATAGTTACCCGCAGCCTTTATTCCCTGATACTGTCTTTTACGAACAATATCAGTACAGCCGCTATTGCCATTGAGCAGCCGCCGGTAAGCAATGCATATATGGCTTCGCCGTTAAAAAGGCTTTTTACCATAAATCCGAGTATCGTTGCTGCAAGTATCTGCGGTATAACGATAAAAAAGTTGAATATTCCCATGTAAACACCCATTTTCTTAGCCGGTAATGATCCTGTAAGGATGGCATAAGGCATTGCGAGTATACTCGCCCAGGCCAGCCCTATGCCAATCATCGAGAATATCAGGTTAGTGGGATTGTTTATTAAAAATATTGATATCAGGCCCAGCCCGCCTGCTGTTAATGATATTGAATGAGTTATTTTACGGTTGAAAGTCCTGGCCAGCAATGGCAGCAGCAACAGACCGAAAGCAGCTGCAAAAAGGTTATACCAGCCAAACATGCCGCTTACAAGATTGGCTCCTTCGTTATAAAGTTCCGAGGTGGTATCCGATGTGCCGTACATGCGTGATGTTACCGCGGCAGTAGTATATATCCACATTGAAAAAAGGGCAAACCATGAGAAAAACTGAACAACAGCCAGTTGGGACATGGTCCGTGGCATCCTGTACAGGTCGGTTATTATACTGACGAGGCCCGAATTTTGCCTGTTAAAGCTTATTAAAAGGGCGCTCAGGAGCTGCAGTATGCCAAATAATGAAAATCCGTACGCCAGTATATATAATTCTTTTTCAAGTTTCAGGTATATAACAGGAATAGCGAAGATCAACCCGGCTATTGTCCAGATAATGCCTCTTCTGATATATTTTGACTTTGCTTCGACCGGCCCGGCATCCTCTGTCTCTTCTTCTTCCTTGTTTGTGCTGAAGCTTTCTATCTCTTCCGGGCTGTATTCCCTGGTAGTTGAAACGGTATAGATCACCGCCAGAAGGAATACTATACCTCCCAGATAGAATGAGTATTTCACCGTGTCGGGTATCTGTCCTTCCGGAGCAGTATTCGATATATTAAACCAGTTCGTAAGTATATACGGTAACCATGATGCTACAAAGGCTCCTATCCCTATGAAAAAGCTCTGCATGGTGAAACCGAGAGTACGCTGACTGTCGGGCAACATATCTCCTACAAAGGCCCTGAAGGGTTCCATGGAGATATTTATTGATGCATCCATGATCCATAACATTCCCACCGCTATCCACAGCGCCGGTGAGTTCGGCATAAGTATCAGTGCGATTGATGCCAGGATGGCCCCCGTAAGGAAATAGGGCCTCCTCCTTCCCAGCCTTCCCCAGGTATTATCGCTCATATGGCCTATTATTGGCTGTATAATAAGGCCGGTTACCGGCGCAGCAATCCACAGGATGGGGATATCTTCAATCTCAGCTCCCAGTGTCTGGAATATACGGCTGACATTACCGTTTTGAAGGGCAAAACCGAACTGAATGCCCAGAAAACCGAAACTCATATTCCATATCTGCCAGAAACTAAGCTTTGGTTTCATTCTGATCTTTTCATCCATACTATGGCTTTTTATATGTTTTGTCATGGACCCATATCAAAAATACATAAAAAAGATTAAGCTTATATCATTTAAAATCAGTACAATAACATTTTTTTGTCATTCCCGCTTCTTAGCTTATGTTTCAAACGTTTCCGGTGAATGGGAAAAAATATTACAATGCTGCTATTTATATTGGTTCTAAATAATATTCCGGCTCTTCCGGTCCGCAGTCGGCAATTAATTGGTGTATTGGTATATTCTTAAATTTGGATTTTAATAGAGTATATTGGTAAAGGTTGCTCTAGAACTGAAAAATTCATTCTTTCACTGTTCTCTGCTCCCGTTAGCCGTTCGTCGTTAGTCGTTTGTCTCAACCCATTCTCAACCTTTTAAACCCTTTTACCTTTTGTCTTTAGCCTTTAGCCTTTCGTCCCTTTCGTCTCCCTTCCCCATATTTTCTTTATCTTGTTACCTGAAAACTATAATATATGGACAGAAAATATATTTTGGCTCTGGATCAGGGAACAACAAATTCCCGTGCTATTCTGTTCGACGAATCAGGGCAGGTGGCCGGTCAGGCAAAAAAGGAATTCAGGCAGATATATCCGGAACAGGGTTGGGTAGAGCATGATCCGCTTGAGATCTGGTCCAGCCAGATGTCGGTCATTACGGAAGCGATAGCCCGCACAGGTATTGAAGGCAGGGATATTATCGCACTGGGAATAACCAATCAGAGGGAGACGGCCGTTGTATGGGACAGGTATACCGGCAAGCCTTTATATAATGCTATTGTGTGGCAGGACAGACGTACGGCAGATATTTGTGATAAGCTTATAAACGACGGTATGGACAAAATGATACAGAAACGTACCGGGCTTATACCTGATGCATACTTCTCGGCAACCAAGCTGCAATGGATACTGCAAAATATACCCGGCGCAAAACAAAAAGCAGCATCCGGCGGATTATGTTTCGGTACTGTTGACAGTTGGCTGTTATGGAAGCTCACAGGAGGTACCCAAAGGGGTATTCATGCTACTGATGTGTCTAATGCCAGTCGTACGATGTTATTCAATATCAACACTCTTGAGTGGGATAATGAGTTACTGAAGTTATTCGGAATACCGTTGTCCATAATGCCTGAAGTACGATCCTGTTCGGAGATATATGGCATGACCGACAGCTCGGTAACAGGCTTCCAGATTCCTGTTTCTGGTATTGCAGGCGACCAGCAGGCTTCTCTTTTCGGCCAGCTCTGTGTGGATGAGGGGATGGTAAAGAATACATACGGGACAGGTTGTTTTATGATCCTTAATACAGGCAGCAGACCTGTTATATCAACAAACAGGCTGCTGACAACAATAGCATGGCAGTTGGGCGATGAGCTTGTTTATGGCCTTGAAGGTTCCGTTTTTATTGCAGGCGCAGCTGTCCAGTGGCTTCGTGACGGACTGGAAATAATAAAGGATGCCCCTTCGAGCGAATCACTTGCGATGAGTGTTGAAGATAACGGAGGAGTATATTTTGTGCCTGCTCTGGCAGGACTCGGGGCGCCGTGGTGGAATCCTCATGCCAGAGGTATTATAACCGGTATCACCAGGGGTACTACAAAGGCACATTTTGCCCGTGCGGCACTTGAAAGCATTGCGTTTCAGGTGAGGGATGTACTAATGGCTATGGAAAACGATTATAAAAGGGGATTCAGTGAGATACGTGTCGACGGGGGCGCTTCGGCCAATAACCTGTTGCTGCAGTTCCAGTCTGATATTCTTAATACGGATGTTATAAGACCATCAATAATGGAAACGACAGCTCTTGGGGCTGCTTACCTGGCAGGACTGGCTGTGGGCTTCTGGGACGGCATCGAAGAACTCAGGAAACAATGGTCCCCTGAAAGGATATTTAACCCTTCAATGGATAAATCACTTGTGGATAAGCACCTGAACAACTGGCAGCAGATATTGAGAAAAGCAATGATGATATGAGGCTTATCCTGAATATACTTACCGTATTTATCTTACTTTACCCTACCCGCTCTCCCGGTGAACCGGAATACTTAATGCCCGAAGAGTTCGGAAACAGGTTCAGATCGGAGGTTTATGCAATTATGATCGATGCACGCCCGGCAAAGCAATACCGGCGAAACAGGATTGAGGGGGCCCTTGGTATTGAGAAGATGGAGAAGCTTGAAGTATTCGCCGATACTACGGATATTGAAACACCGGTATATATATACTGCGACGGGGAAAGCCGTAGCCTGACAGTTGCAGAATATCTTATATCGGAAGGATTCGGCAACGTAAATATCCTGAGGGGCGGTATAAGGGAATGGAAAGCAGCCGGTAAAAGCCTTGATACCGGGAGAATGAGAAAACGGCGCTGATCTTATCCGCGATCCAGGGTAAAAATGAATGAAGATCCCTTTCCCGGAACAGAATTGACCCGTATTGTCTGTTTATGTGCTTCTATTATATGTTTTACTATTGATAAGCCAAGGCCGGTACCTCCGGTATCACGCGACCGGCTCTTGTCGACACGGTAAAACCTTTCGAAAATACGGTGCAGGTCCTCACTGTTTATTCCTATACCGTTATCCTTTACTTCAATATATATCTTATTATCGGCCGGACTGAGGTTCACCTCGGTTTTGCCGTTTTTTATTCCATAGTTTATAGAGTTCATTACCAGATTATTGAGCACCTGATAAATTCTTTTTTTATCGCCTTTAACCATTTCATCCTTCTCTTTCAGCCTGCTCATTTCAAGCCTGATGTTCAGCTTTCTGGCCCTGATCTCATTTGATTCGAAAACCTCGCGGATGGTTTTTCTTATGCTGAATGTTTCAATCCTTAGGTTCAGGGCGCCGGACTCCAGCCCTGATATCGATTCGAGATCTTCCACTATTGATATCATCCTGTTTATATTACGCTCGGAGCGTTCGAGGTATAGCTTGTTAATATCAGGATCATCGAGGCCTCCTTCCATAAGCGTCAGAATGTATCCCTGGAGGTTGAAAATAGGTGTTTTAAGCTCATGATAAATATTACCGAGAAATTCTTTCCTGTAGGTCTCCATATCTTTCATCTTCTCCAGTTCGCTTTTCTTCTTTTTTGCCCAGTCCATCACTTCCTCTTCCATCTCGTCTATTATATCGGTGGTTACAGAGTCTTTCTTCCCGGAACCGGTTCCCGGGTTAAGGCTGAGCAGAGCATGATGCAGCGGGCTCATCTTCATGCGGATGAATGAGTTAAAGGCCTTTCTGACAAGAAAAAATCCCCCTGCAAGCATGATTAAGGGAACGGTAATAAGCAGCCATATATCCAATCCGGTAATAACGAAATGAATATACAGCAATACAGCCAGCATTACTATTGACGGCGAAGCCGCAATTATCAACGATATTTTACCCGTTGTCTTTATTCGCGCCAATCCGGTATAATTCGCGTTAATTCGCGTTAAGATTTTTGAGGTACCTTACAACATATTTACCGATCACATCAAACTCCAGGTTAACTGCTGTTCCCGGTTGTATCTCATGAAAGTTTGTTACCTCGTGAGTAAAAGGTATTATGGCAACCTGGAATGATTTGTCCTTTGAGTTTACAACAGTGAGACTTACACCGTTAACAGCTACCGAACCTTTCTCGACGGTTATGTAATCCTCCTGTATAGGTTCATATTCGAAAGTATAGTACCAGCTACCATCCGCTTCTTCCACTTTGGTGCATACGGCTGTCTGATCGACATGACCCTGTACTATATGACCGTCCATCCTGGCATCCATGCGCGTACTCCTTTCCAGGTTAACCTTGCTGCCTGTCTTCAGCAGTCCCAGGTTTGATTTTTCGAGCGTTTCTTTTATTGCGGTTACAGTATATGTATCGTCCTTTATACCGACAACGGTAAGGCACACTCCGTTATGTGAGATGCTCTGATCGATCTTCAACTCAGAAGCAAAAGAACACTTCATTGTAATGTGAAGGTTTCCTTTATCTTTCTCCAGCCTTACCACCGGGGCTGCTTCTTCAACTATTCCCGAGAACATGTTTTTTGGTTTTATGGTGAAATACAAAGATAGTGAAAAAGACTAATGGCTAACAACGAAAGACAAACGGTCAGCGTTTAGCGTTCTGCGTTTAACGTTTTTCGCATCACTTCGCATCACTCATTTTTGCGCTTTCTTCGCATCAATACTCAGTGTTGCATGCGGTACGGCCCTGAGCCTTTCTTTGGATATCAGCTTGCCTGTTTCCCGGCATATGCCGTATGTTTTGTTTTCAATCCTTACAAGAGCAGCCTGAAGGTGCTGAATGAATTTCAGCTGTCTTTGTGCAAGGCGTCCGGCTTCTTCTTTTGATAGTGTTGTTGCCCCTTCCTCAAGTACCTTGAAAGTTGGAGAGGTATCCATTGTATCGTTGCTTTCTTCATGAGTTATACTACTCTTCAGAATTTCATAGTCTTCTCTGGCTTTTTCCAGCTTATTCAGGATGATCTCTTTGAACTCCTGAAGCTCCGCATCTGTATATCTTGTCTTCTCCTCCATAACTCAAAAATTTGAACCGTATCAAAGATAATATAATATTTAATATATAATAGTATTTCTGTTAGGTCGCGATTGCCATTTAAAATAGTAAAGACTAACGACTAACCCTTCGACAAGCTCAGGGCAGGCGGCAAAAGACGTGAATGGAAAAGGGTTTAAAAGGTTGAGAAAGTTGAGAATGAGTTTAATTAGTATTAAATATCTTCTAATTAACGAGTTAACAAATTAACATTGAGGACTGTGGATTGTGGACTGGAGACTGCTTGACGGCTGGACTGAAAGACTCAGATACTGAACAACTTAACGGCTTAACGAATAAACAACTCAACAAATCAATTAACATTGTGAACTGCCTTCCGCCCTCTGCCTTCTGCCGTGTCGTTTATGATTTCCGTATCCGTATCCTGACAGGTATATTGTCTATATCCACCGAACTGACATCCTTTGCCTCTTCAAATGAAGATAGCTCTATATGATCGGCCAGGGTCTGAGAACCAATGTATGCCGAATGTTTCCTGACAGCCCCGGAAATTTCATCAAGGTCTTCTATTGACACACGGATCTTGTCCGTAACATCAAATCCGTTTTCCTTACGGAGGTTTTGTATCCTGTTTACGAATTCCCTGGCAATACCTTCCTCGCGGAGCTCCTCTGTTACCGTAATATCGAGTGCAACAGTCAGGGGGCCCTCATTGGCTACCAGCCAGCCCGGTATATCCTCGGATATTATTTCCACATCTTCCAGGCTCAGGTTCACAATTTTACCTTCAAGCGACAGGCTGTAACGGCCGTCTTTTTCAAACCCGGCAATATCGTTTTGGCCCAGTGAGTTTATCGCTGATGTAAGTTGTTTCATCATTTTCCCGTAGCGCGGCCCCAGGGTCTTGAAGTTTGGTTTTACCTTTTTGACAAGTATCCCTGACGTATCTTCTATATATTCTGCCTCCTTAACATTAACTTCCGATAAAATCAGGTCTTTTACCGCTTCAAACCGTTCACGAAAGGCTCCGTTTGATACGGGTATCATTATCTTAGTCAGTGGTTGTCTTACTTTAATACCTACCTGGCGCCTGAGGCCTAATATCATTGACGATACCTTTTGTGCAATATCCATCCTCTTTTCAAGCTCATTGTCGATATATTCGTCATGCCATTCAGGGAACATGCTCAGGTGTACGGAATGAACATTATGTTTTCCGCTCACTCCGTTCAGATCGGTGAAAAGTCTCTCCATATAGAAGGGAGCAACGGGAGCAGCGAGCCGGCTTACCGTTTCAAGGCATGTATAGAGGGTCTGGTATGCTGCCAGCTTGTCCTTATTATAATCACCGCCCCAGTAACGTTTACGGTTAAGCCTGACATACCAGTTGCTGAGGTCTTCGGTGACAAAATTCTGGATCGCTCTGGCTGCACGTGTTATATCATAGTCCTCCAGGCAGGTATTCACCTCTTTTACCAGTGAGTTAAGCAGCGAGATTATCCAGCGGTCTATCTCCTGTCTTTCCTTCATCGGGATCTCATCTTCCTCATATCTGAACCCGTCGATATTGGCATATAGGGCAAAGAATGAATAAGTGTTGTATAAGGTACCGAAGAATTTTCTTTTAACCTCATCCACTCCTGAAATATCGAACTTCAGATTATCCCAGGGTTGTGCATTGGTGAGCAGATACCAGCGAAGGGGGTCGGAGCCGTATTCCTCAATGGTTTCAAAAGGGTCAACGGCATTACCAAGGCGCTTTGACATCTTGTTACCGTTTTTATCCAGAACAAGCCCGTTGGAAATTATATTTTTATACGATACCGAATCTGAGATCATTGTTGCTATGGCATGCAGTGTAAAAAACCAGCCCCTGGTCTGATCTACTCCTTCGGCGATGAAGTCTGCCGGGAACACCTTGCTGAAGTCAGAGTCTTTATTGAAAGGATAATGTTGCTGGGCATAAGGCATAGAACCCGAGTCAAACCACACATCAATAAGATCGGGCTCCCTCCTCATGGGTTTACCCTTGCTGCTCACCAGTACAATATCATCAACAAAGGGCCTGTGCAGGTCAAAGATGTCATAGTTTTCAGAGCTGTTGTCGCCTTCGCGGAAGGCCGACAGGGGGTTCTCTTTCATCAGCCCTGCTCTGACCGATTTATCTATCTCGGTTTTCAACTCGTAGACCGAGCCGATACATATTTCTTCAGACTTGTCTTCGGTAATCCAGATAGGTAAAGGGGTACCCCAGTACCTTGACCGCGAAAGGTTCCAGTCAACAAGGTTCTCGAGCCATTTGCCAAACCTGCCTGTTCCTGTCGATGCCGGTTTCCAGTTAATAGTGTTATTCAACTCTATCATCCTGTCTTTCAGGGCTGTCGTTCTTATGAACCACGAGTCGAGCGGATAATACAAAACAGGTTTATCGGTACGCCAGCAGTGTGGGTAATTATGGGTATGTTTTTCTATTCTGAATGCTTTGCCCTCCTGCTTGAGTGTTACGGCTATATCTATGTCCAGTGTTTCTTCACTGTCTTTCAGTTGTTCGCTGTATTCGTTTTTTACATACCTCCCTGCAAAAGGTCCGTATGTATTTTTGTTTACAAACCCGTTTACGAAGTCGCTGTCCATATCATTTAAAGGAACCATCCTTCCCCGCCTGTCCACCAGCGGACTCACAGAGCCGTCATTGAGCCTTACTGTCAGAGGAGGGATATTATTATCCCTGGCTACCTTCAGGTCATCCGCACCGAATGTAGGGGCTATATGCACGATACCCGTACCTTCTTCTGTTGTAACAAAATCTCCCGTGATCACCCTGAATGCTCCTTCACCCGGGTTAACCCAGTCAATAAGCTGTTCGTACCTTATGCCTTTCAGCTGCTCCCCTGTAAATCCGGCAGTTATCCTGTACGGAATATTCTTGTCTCCCTTATTGTAATCATCCGGCGATAAACCTTCATTAGCTTCGGGAAACATAGTGCCTGTAAGGTCTCCGGCCATAATTACAGTCACGGGATCTCCAGTATAGGGATTAAAGGTTTTTATTTTTACATATTCTATTTTTGCTCCTACTGCCAGAGCCGTGTTTGAGGGCAGTGTCCATGGCGTGGTTGTCCATGCCAGCATATGGATATCTTCCGTATCCGTATCCTTATAAAGGAATTCCGAGTTATTATCCCTTATCAGTTTGAACAAAACGGTGGCAGTAGTATCTTTTACATCCTTGTAGCATCCCGGCAGGTTGAGCTCATGTGAACTTAATCCTGTTCCTGCTGCCGGCGAATATGGCTGTATGGAATATCCTTTGTATAACAGGCCCTTGTCATATAGCTGTTTCAGCAACCACCATAATGTTTCTATATATCTGTTATCATAGGTAATATAGGGATCATCCATGTTTACCCAGTATCCCATTTTGCGGGTCAGCTCTTCCCACAGGTCGGTATACTTCATCACATCTATGCGGCATGCCTTATTATATTCTTCAACTGATATTTTAGTCCCTATGTCCTCCTTTGTAATACCCAGATTTTTTTCCACGCCCAGTTCCACGGGAAGTCCGTGAGTATCCCATCCTGCCTTCCTCTTAACCTCGTAGCCGCACTGTGTTTTAAACCGGCAGATGGTATCCTTTATAGCCCTTGCCATTACATGGTGAATGCCCGGTTTTCCATTTGCCGAAGGCGGACCTTCATAAAAAATATATTCCCCTTTTCCATTCAGTCTTCTTATACTTTTATGAAAAGTGTCGTTTTCATCCCAGAATGACAGGATATCCCGGTTAACACCGGCAAGGTCAAGGCCTTTATACTCAGGAAACTTCTTACTCATCTATGCTGCATATTTTAAAACTGCAAAGATAATAAAATGGTATTAAACCTCAGAGTAGAATTTTGAACTTGTCTTTTCGCCTGGCCATTTGCCTTCAGCCTTCAGCCGTTTTATCGACAATAGCCTCCACGCATCTCATTGCCGTCTTTCCGTCCCATAGTTCAGGGCGGTAAGGCTTACGGTCAAGCAGCAGGGTTTTTTGGTATTCCTTTCTTATCAGGTCGGTATTATTACCTACTATAACACTTGCCCCTCCATGCTGACGCAGGGTGATGGGTCTTTCCGTGTTCCAGCGCAGGGTAAGGCAGGGAGTGCCGAGTACCGTACATTCTTCCTGTAGCCCGCCACTGTCGGTAAGCATGATCCTGGCATTCATGTTAAGCCTCAGCATTTCATGATAGTTGAGGGGGTGAAGCAATAATATTTTATCTGTACCGGTAACCTTGTTCCACAGATCATATTCCTTAAGCCTTTTTTCTGTCCGGGGATGAAGAGTCCAGATCAGGGGCATGTCTTCAGCTACCTCGTCGCAAAGGAAGTTGACAATGGGTGCGAGTATCTCCCTGTGGTCCACATTTGAAGGCCTGTGAAGAGTGAGAAGGGCATAATTGTCAGTCTCCGGGTGCATGGTAATGGGTACAGGCTTTTGAGTTATCATATTCTTTTCAATGATTATGCCCGGATCAAGACCTTCAGCTTTTTCCCTGTTGCTGTCAAGGGTGTCTATCATGATATTACCTACAAAGACAATGGAATTATCATATACACCTTCTTTTTTCAGGTTTTCACCCGACAACCGGTCTGGTATAAGCAGCAGGTCGGACAGCCTGTCCGTTACAAGCCTGTTTATTTCTTCTGGCATTGACATGTCTCCCGACCGCAGCCCTGCTTCTATATGACAGCACCTGATATGTTCCTTTTTTGCAGTCACCGAACATGCCAGTGTTGCATTTACATCACCAACAACAACCACCCAGTCAGGTTTGATGTCCCTGAGGACCTTCTCAAATTCTATCATTGTCTGCCCTACCTGTTCGGCATGCGTTCCGGAACCCACACCCAGGTTAATGTCGGCTTCAGGTATGTTAAGGGCTTCAAAAAATGATCTTGACATACGGTCATCGTAATGCTGGCCTGTATGTACCAGGGTATGTCCGATCTTGTCTTCCATGGTTGTATTATATTCTTCGACAGCCCTGATGAAAGGAGCTATTTTCATGAAATTTGGTCTTGCACCGACGACAGATACTATTTTCATATTTGCAGATTAGTTTTTCTATTACGTAATATTATCATTCCCCGCCCCAGCGTGTTGATTCAATATCGAAACCGGCAAGATCAAGCACCCTGTCGGTTACTGTGGCTGCCAGTTCCTTTATCGTCCGGGGAAGTGAGTAGAAAGAAGGCGAAGCAGGTAATATTATTGCACCGGCTTCGGTAAGGAGCTTCATATTATTAATATGTATAAGATTATACGGGGTTTCCCTTGGCACAAGGATGAGCTTTCTTCTTTCCTTCAGCATGACATCGGCAGCCCTGGTAACAAGATCGTCGGCGATCCCGTTTGCTATCCTGCCTGTAACACCCATTGACGCAGGGCATATGATCATTGTATCATATCTTGATGAACCCGATGCAAAAGGGGCAAGAAAGTCATTATTATCATAAACCCTAATGCTGTTCCTTTTGTCGTTTGTCGCATCCCGCTCCCCGCCAAGCTCATACTTCCATATATCCCTGGCATTATCCGTAAAAACCAGCGCTGTTTCGCCCGGGCCGTTTTTTATGGATGTAATCCTTTCCAGTAGGGTCTCGGCATAGACTGAACCACTTGCCCCTGTAACAGCAATAATGATTTTTCTGTTATTTCCCATATTCTTTTAACAAACGGCGTGTCAAAAGTTCAACACCTTTACCTGCTTTTTCTTTTATTATCTCGACATGACGGTTTACCGGAGCCACCACATCAGCCGGATCTATCAGCCATAATGAAGCATTATAAGGCGCATAACCGATAAGCCCTGCAGCAGGATAAACGTTAAGGGATGATCCGATGACGACAAAAATATCCGCCTCTGAAGATATCTGTGCTGCCTCAGTCATTGCATGCACCGGTTCTCCGAACCATACTACATTGGGTCTGAGCTGACTGCCTTTCTCACATTTCTCGCCCATCTTCAACTCCCATCCTTCTATATCATATACAAGACCGGGGTCGGCAGAACTCTGTGCTTTCCTCAGCTCACCGTGTAAATGCAGTATTTTACTGCTTCCAGCCCTTTCATGCAGATCGTCTATGTTTTGTGTAATGATATGAACATCGAAATAATTTTCGAGATTTGCCAGTCCGGTATGTCCTTTATTGGGTGAGCATTCCAGCAACTGTTTTCTCCTTTCGTTATAGAACCTTTGCACCAGTTCGGGATTATGCATCCATGCCTCGGGAGTTGCAACTTCATTCACATCATATTCTTCCCACAGGCCATCTGTTTCCCTGAATGTCTTTATACCGCTCTCGGCACTCATCCCTGCGCCTGAAAGTACAACCAGTTTCTTTTTATCTCTGTCCATTTTTTTAAAAATAATATTGTTAAATCCGGGCCAACGACTAACGACAAAAGACTAACGGAATCTGGTCTTCATTCCATAGCAGGCAGTCGTCTTGTTAAGTCGTTAAGATTTATTTGTTTTTTAAAATCACTCGTCATTACTTCAACCCCTTTTCACCGTGTTTTACCGTTTCCACTTGTCACTCGTCACTGCTTTCAACAATTCAACCCTTCCTTCTGCCTTTTGCCTTTTAGAACTCTGTGGTGAATCAACACCCTTCAACCTTACCTTTTGTCCTTTGTCTTTCGTCTTTTAAAATTTATAAGTAACCCCTATCTTTCCGTTAAAAAAACTTGCCCTGCTTATATTGGGGCCCATTTGCATATGAAGCCCCAGGCCTATATTGGCTGCAAAGTTCCGGGATATTGACAGTATCACGCCCCCTGACGGATTGATATACATTCTGGTTCCCGCGTTGAAATCGGATGGATTCAGTAAAAGGCCGCCTTCGGCCGAAGCATAGGGAGAGACCGTTTTCTGGAGAAACCGGAGTCGCATGTCTATGTACAGGGGTACCAGGAGGCCGTCGTTATAGAACAACAGTCCGGTTCCTGCTCCGACAAGGAATGTTTCGTTTACCTGGTAAGCATGCAGGCTTGTTATACCGACATATCCCATTGAATAGGGAGTGCTGTGTCCGCCAAGACCGTAACCCACTCTGAATTCATTAATTGTGATATATCCTGCATCATCCGAGAGCAGCTTCACGGGCCTGTTGGGTCTTACCAACTGGCCGAAGGAACTTAATGTTATTAGCACCACTGCTGAAACCAGGACTGTTTTTTTCATCATAATCTTTCTGTTCTTAATCCGTTTGATTGGTTTTAGTATGTAAATTTCAACGTTTTTGTAACACAAATATCTTTAAAATATTGCATTATTCCATTTTTGTCGCTTATTCAGTATCCCAGATAACTTTTTTCCCGAAGCCCAGCCTGTTGTCTGTAAGCTTGGCATGGTTCAGCCTGACGATCCACAGGTTGGTTTTCATCAGTACTGCGAAGGGGAATTTTTTAAGATAGGCTTTTTTTGCTTTTTTATATAAGGAGCCTTCCGGTTTTGATGCTGTCCCTTCAAACTGCAGCCCCCTGATCTTTCCTATAATCTTTGTTTCCAGAACAACCGATCCTGCCACTTTCGGATTTATTTCAAATTCTTTTCCATGCCTTGTGTCATCATCGGTCGTGAACACAAAACAAATTTCCTCTTCCATGAATGCATAGAAGCAGTTGGATGTCCATGGATTGTCTTTTACACAGCTTGCGACAGTAAGGACATGGTGTTTTTTTATAAATCTTACTATCCGCTTATCAATCTTCATAAGAAACAAAAATACTTAAAAATGAGTTATGATGTCATTATGCCGTTTAAAGAGCCTTTAATTCTTCTGTTGAGCTGCAATATTACCAATGAAGATAACAGAGACTAACGACGAACGGCGAAAGGGAAAAGTCGGCAGTCCACAGTCTTCAGTCTACAACGTTAATTTGTATATTAGTGTATTGGGTTGAATAGTTAACTATTTAATTACTAGCAGCATAACTGAACAGCCTCCTAATCCCTGGTTCCTATGTGTTCAGCGTTAAGCGTTCAGTGCGTAAATGCTTTGCTCTATGCGCTAAGCACTTAGCTTAGTCTCTACAACCTTTAATGCCTCTTCCGGTTTTATTCCCTAAAGGCTGGCGCGGATCTCCAAATCCGTGCCTGTTTCCATCAAATCCTTTCTATTCACTTCTCACCTCTTCTGCCTTCTGCCTGATCCTGATCCCTTCTGTTTACTATCATTCCAATGTTGCTCGCCCCCACCAACTACAATCACCTGCCGCTCGCGAGCTCGTCACCTTCGCTTGCCTTCGGCGAACTCAGGTTCCTCGGTTCCATCCGTTGGCCTTTAGTCGTTTGTCTTTGGCCTGTCTTATAATCAGCTTGTTACCGAATTTGTTATATGATAGTATCTTTTCATAACCTCTCATAAGAATATAAATTATATTTAACAGGAATATTATTAACTTAGCTCCAGCCGAAATATATTTGATATGATCCCCCATCATACTGTGGAACAGATACTTGACACTGCTCACATCGAAGATGTTGTGCAGGAATTTGTCTCCCTTAAAAAGAGAGGGGTGAATTATATCGGTCTCTGTCCTTTTCATAATGAAAAGACGCCCTCTTTTACAGTATCGCCTTCCAAGGGTATCTTTAAATGCTTCGGATGCGCAAGGGAGGCAACTCCGTTAACTTTATCATGGAGCATGAATCTCTCAGCTATCCGGAGGCTTTGCGGTTTCTTGCCAGGAAGTATCATATCGAGATAGAAGAAAAGGAGCTTACTGCAGAGGATATTGAGAAACAAAACGAGAGGGAGAGCATGCTGGTGCTCTCAACCTATGCCGCCAGAGTATTCTCGCAAAACCTGTTTGAGACCGACGAGGGAAAGACAATAGGGCTTTCGTACTTCAGGGAACGCGGATTCAGACAGGAAACACTGAAGAAATTTGATGTCGGATACAGTCACGACAGTTGGGATGCATTTACACAGAAGGCGCTGTCCGAAGGATATAAGATAGACTACCTGGAAAAAACAGGCCTTACAGTAAGGAAAGATGATAAGTCCTTTGACCGTTTCAGGGGCAGGGTGATATTCCCTGTTCATTCGTTGTCAGGACAGGTGCTTGGTTTTGGGGGACGTATACTGAAAAAGGATGACAAGACGGCGAAATATCTCAACTCCCCCGAGTCGGAGATATATCATAAAAGCAGGATACTCTACGGAATATACCATGCCAGGAAATCTGTCATGCAGGAAGATAAGTGTTATATCGTTGAAGGATATACCGATGTCCTCTCCCTGCATGAAGCAGGAATTGATAACGTTGTAGCATCTTCAGGTACGGCATTGACAAAGGAACAGATAAGGCTTATCAAACGCTTTACAAATAATATCTCTATATTATATGATGGTGATGAGGCCGGTATAAAAGCTTCCCTGCGTGGTATTGACCTTGTTCTTGAAGAAGGGATGACCGTTAAGGTTACCGCATTGCCGGGAGGAGAAGACCCCGACTCATTTTCAAAGAAGACGGGAAACAGTGAGTTCAGGGAATATATTGCAAAGAACGAAACGGATTTTATCCGGTTTAAGACTAAGCTGCTTATAAGTGATGCTGCGGGCGACCCTGTAAAACGGGCCGGACTTATCAGGGAGATAGTCAGGTCTATTGCAGTTATACCCGAGACCATTACCCGTACGGTATATATACAGGAATGCAGCAACCTGCTGGGAGTGGGAGAACAGGTACTCTATTCGGAGGTTAATAAGCTTATGCGTGACAGAGCCTTCAGGGACCGGAACAGGTATCCGGGACCAGCCGACCTGCCCGAAGCCAGCAGAAAAAAGGCCGAAACGGCTAAGCCTCCTGAAGGAATGATTTTTTCCGAAAGAGAAATCATAAGGCTTTTACTTAAGTATGGCAGCGAAGAATTCGGAAAGATTTTACACGAGGAGGACGGAACGGAGGAAGTGATATCTGTAGCACAATATATTGTGAGCGAGATTATTAATGATGAGCTGGAATTTACTGACACTGTCCTGAAAAAGATATTCGACGATTATGCTTTTCATATTAATGAGGGGATATTCCCGGGAGATAAATTTTTTGTAATGCATCAGGATCCCGATATAAGCAGGATATCTGCCGATATGCTTTCGGAGTCGTATATACTGAGTAAGATATGGAGCGTAAGGAAAGCCTGGGTCGAAACAGAGAATATGCTGCTGAAAGAACTCGTTCCCGAGACCGTGCTCAAGTTTAAAAGCGACAAGATCAAGGTAATGATAACTGATATCAACAAACAGATCAGTGATGCACAGAAAAGCGGTGATATCGAGGCAACCAAGGATCTGCTGAAACAATACCAGGTCCTTTCAGGCATGCTGAAAGATATCTCCAGATCCCTCGGTAACCGTATTGTACTATGAACGACAAACGGCTAACGACAAAAGACAAACGGTTTTTCAACCTTTCGTCTTTTGTCTTTTGTCGTTCGTCTTGGTTATTTAATAATGTACATTTCTTCCGGGTATCCGTCTATCAGTCTGGCTTTACCGTTGATAAGGATCATATCGTCTTCGAAACCCAGGGTTAAATTTTCATTATTCCATTCGGGTACTGTGCCGCTGACACTGAATTCCAGGGCATATGTGGTATTGTTATACAGCGGGTGTTCGCCTGTTCCCGGCAGGTAATCCTGTTTTTCCGGCCTGCCTATGGTCACACCTGATCCATGACCGAAATAGTTTATCGGATGACTGTACTGCCATGGCTGGAGATCCTCGGCATTACCCCTGTCAATGCTTTTTTTCAGCACATCATTCCCGGTTCGCCCTGCAGCCATTTCTTCCATGGTTATCTGCTGGAAACGGAGGCCTTTCTTATACAGGTCCTTCAGCCCCTGGGGCGCATCGTCCTCATCCAGTCTGCATACATATGCCAGATGCTGCATGTCGGTTGTAAGTCCCATATATTTTATACCCACGTCGCAATGCAGCATGTCGCCGCGGTGAATGATATTATCGTTACCATATAACTCCTTATTCTGAGGCGAGCGTATGATATCAATAGAGGGAAAGAACCATGCTTCAAGCCTCATGCTTTGGATCTTATTAACGATCCACCATCTTACTTCATTATTTGTAGTGACATCAGGTATTATTACTTTATCTGAATAAAATTCCTTTATCAGTTCATGCGTTATCTTGCACATGGTTTTGTGGAAGCTGACTTCCCATGGAGTGCGGGTCTCGAACCATCCTATTGCCACTTCCTTGGCCGAAACGAGTCTTTTGCGGTATTTTTCATCCAGGGCATTATATAGTTTTTCATAGTGGAAGTGAGAAAGGCCGTTCACATGTGTGAAATCATCTATCACTCTGTTGTCATAATTAATGCCTATGTTTTTGGGATCTGCTTTCCTTATATAATCGGCGACTGCTTCAAACTGACCCTGTGCGCCGTTTGACCTGTCGCTGAATATGCTTTCATACATATATCCCGAGGCGTATGCTCCGTGCCATGTAGCCGATAGTTTTTTAAATCCGTCCTTGCTGTCATGAAAAAGAAGTATTGAAAGACGCCTGGCATTATCCCCCGGCCATGTGTTCATAGTGCGGTATACCGGATCCGTATCGTTCTCAAAACAAATTATAAGCCACATTTCGAGACCCTCTCGTCTCATTATTTCAGGAAGGACATTATCGAGTTTCCATTCAAGGTTTTTATTGAACAATTCGGTCTGTTCCTCCAGTCCCAGTATGGGAGGATAATCCTGCGCAAAAGCAACACCTGCCAGCATTAGCGACAGGCAAAAAGTCAACAAGGTTTTCATTTTTTAATTATTATTTAATTACACGATCATATAATAAATTCAGCAAAAACTGATTATACAAAATACAAGCCCTCAGGCAGTCCCTTCTACCGGCTCAGGGCAGACGGAAAAAGTGCAGGGTAATTGGGTTTGAAAGTTTGCTTATTCGTTGGGTTGTTTGGTCGTTAAGTAGTTAAGTTTTTTAGTCCTGTCCAATTCAATCACTGTTCTTACTCCATCGTTCCATCTATAAATTTATGGTCTCCTCCCTCATACTCCTGGCATAATTCTTAATATCCTTCAGTGTTTCCTTTGTAATGGTCATATCACTTCCTGAGGCTTTAAGCACCTGTTTATCCCTGTCTATTTCCAGGTCATCTTTTTTGAAGTAGATGTCGAATTTGTCGAAATATTTTTTAAGGTATTTAAGCTTTTTGGTATAGTAGACCACTACCGGATCATCATAGTAGTTTTTAAGGAAGCTCAGAAGTGTGTTCAGAGTGTATTTTTGCTCTGCTATTCTTTGCACCACTTCGGGATCGGGATTCTCTGTATCGAGAAGAAGATCGGTGGAGATATACAAAGCTTCAATCCATCCGCCGAGGATCATCAGGCCTGCAGTGCTCTTTCTGCCGTCCTGTTCAAGATGATCTTCAATCTTTTTATAGGCATTATTTGCAAGAGCCAGAACAGAATCGGTGTCTGACATATTATTTTCTATCTGTTCCAGTGGTTCTGTGAGATATTCTGTGGGAATGCTCAACCTGTTGCTCAGTTTTCTTATAGCCATCATGTATTTTAAAATGTCGGCATTCATCTCAAACATCTTAAGATAGCTCAGATCCACTCCGTATATGCCCAGATTAAGTGATGCTTTGGATGCACTCAGATAGTTATCTGCCGATTCGGATGGATTTAGCATGTCGGCGCTGTATGAGGTCTCCAGCCGCTCAAATATCTGTGTTATCTCTACAGGAGTGAGAAGTCCGTAAAAGATTTCTCTTTTCTCTGTAACATTTTCTGCTTCGGCGCTGTCGGCTTCGTAGGTTGAGAAAGTTGTTTCCGGGATTATTTCACGGGGAGTCCGTTGTTGACATGAAATAACAATCAGGGAAATAAACCCTGTCATGATCAGAGGTCTCAACAGTTTGTTCATAGCTTCTGTATACTTCATGATAAAGACCACAAGATAGTAAAATATGGCAATAAGTTCAATGCAGGATTTAATAAAAGAGACGAGCCTACTGTTATTTAAAGTTAAAATACCTTACTTAGGAAGTGTTTAGTTGTGGATTTGTTAAGATGTTAGTCTTTCAGTCCGGCCATCCGGCAGTCTCCAGTCCACAGTCTGCAATCTACAACCTACAGTGTTAATTTGTATTGATTAATTGGTGTATTGGGTGAGATTGTTAACTGTTTAATTACTAACTGTATAACTGAACAACTGCATAATCCCTTTTCCCCTTTGGCGCAGATTTTCAACTACTTACTTCTCACTTCTCATCTCTCAATCTGTCGCCTAATCCCTAATCCCTTGTCCCTAATACCTTTTTTCCCTTCCCTCCGTCCTCCCTGCCCGCCGAAGCTCGAAGAGCGGAGGAGGGTGCCTTCCGCCTCATTTTTCTTTGTACTTTTGTCTTTTATTATTGATCGTAATAATCGTTTAGTAATAAATTTACACCGATGAAGGAAGAGATGCTACCGGTCATTAACGAGGATGGCGAGTTCATCAGGCTTGCGCCAAGACATATATGCCATAATGGTAAAAGCATGCTGCTTCACCCGGTCGTTCATCTTCATATCATAAATTCTGAAGGACATATCTTTCTCCAGAAACGCACGGTTGAAAAAGATATTCAGCCAGGCAAATGGGATACTTCGGTAGGTGGTCATGTTGACCCTGGAGAAGATATTGAACAGGCCTTGCTGCGTGAAGCAAGGGAAGAAGCCGGACTGGAAGGATTCGGTTACAGTTTTATAAAAAGATACATATGGAAATCGGAAAGAGAGAGGGAGATGGTTCATTCATATGTTACGTGCGGTGATCATAAACCCCTGATTGATCCCCATGAGATTGATGAAGGACGGTTCTGGAGTATGAATGAGATAGAAGACAAGCTGGGAAGGAATGTCTTTACTCCTAATTTCGAGTATGAGTATATGCATATATTAAAAGATGTCCTGTAATAAAAAATTACTATTTTTGTCCGGCGACATGTAAGATAGTCGCCTTTCGGGGTGTTAGCTCAGTTGGTTTAGAGCACTTGCTTGACAGGCAAGGGGTCGGCAGTTCGAATCTGCCACATCCCACAAAAAAAATCCTTCGTGAGAAGGATTTTAAACAACCTCGGTGCAGAAGAAAGCTTGCTTTCGTATGAATTGAGGTTGTTTAAAATACAGGGCTTTAGCCCTGGTTTTTTTGTAAGGGTCCCTCCAGCCAGATCACGCAAGTAATCTGCCACATCCCACAAAAAAATCTTTCTCACCACAGACCCTCGCAGTTGAAAAGTTAAATTGTTTATTCGTTAATCTTTAGTCTCCGAGTCCAGCCGTCAAGCAGTCCGCAGTCCACAATGTTAATTGGCATATTAGTTAATTTGTTAATTAGTAGTCATTTAATGCTATTTAAACTCATTCTTCAACTTCATTCAACCTTATTTCGGCATCATAACTTCCCTCCAGCCTCCTGCCTTTTGCCTTCTGCCCTCCGCCTTCAGCCTCCAGTCCACAATCGGCCATAGGTTGACTTCGGCGACCGGAGGCCGAAGCTTCAGCGTAGGCGGAAGATCCGTGCCATTCACCATTCACTGTCCCACCGTGATCCTCCGTGTTCTGTGGTGAAATGAAGTATTTGTTTATAAGTTGAAAAGCTGAATCGTTTAACCGGGACAAAAAGACCGCCCGACAGCATGACTTACCTACTGCTGGACTATTTGGTTTCTACTGCCTTCCGCCCTCTGTTATTAGCCTTAGTGCCTATTTTTTTTCGTTAAAGAAGTTTGTCGAAGTCTTTTGGAACTGTGGTGAACAGTCAAAATATGAATTATTTGCGGGCTTGTAATATTATAGATAATCCGGTAATTATTAAGAATAATTTCCCTTATTTGGTTCTTTCGTCCTACTTCCGGAACCATTCTTCCGATTCTTGGATTATTTTCAAGATGTTTGGTCACATCAAGAATTCGTTCTACAGTAAGTGAAGCATATTTAATTGAGTCTTTGGAAATATACTCCGCAATTGATTTTAAATCTGTTAGTGATCTTTGAGTCCAGATTATTTTAACCATGTTTTAAGTTCCTGCTTAACCTGATTTGTGGTAAAGACATTTCCTTCATCAATATCATCGAGCCCTTCCTCAATTTTATTGAGAATAACCAATTCTTCAACTATCTGATCAACGGTGAAACTCTCAGGGAGTCTATCAATAGTCTTTCTTACTTTTTCTTTTGTTAACATATGCTTTGTATCTATATACTACAAAGATACTAAAATGCCAAAATCTATTCAATTGTGTGGCTTCTTTCTCTTTGTTTTTGCGCTAAACACTATGCACTTAGCCCTGCCCCTAACACCATCTCATAATCGTGGACTAATCCCTAATCCCTGATTCCTTGTTCCCTTTACTGTCGCGGATCTCCAGATCCGTGCCTTCTCATCTCTCAATCTGTCGCCTAATTCCTGATCCCCAGTCCCTAATCCCTTTTTCCCTGCCCTCCGCCTCTTTATATTTTTTGATTTTCCGGTAAAAATATATTAAATTTATACTTTGAAATATCATGATAGATTAAAGTAATAGTTTAATTTGTAATGTACAAAAGATTGCAGCGTTTTGCCGGAGCCGGAAGAGAAAGTGTCTTTTTATGGGGGCCCAGACAAACAGGGAAAAGCACTTTGCTTAAGATGTTATATCCCGATGCTCCGTATTTTGACCTGCTTAAGTCGGATGAATATGAAAGATTCTTAAGAAATCCCTCTTTATTACGTGAGATACTTGAATTTGATGAGGGAGATGCGCCGGTCATCATTGATGAAATACAAAAACTGCCCATGCTTCTCAATGAGATACAGTGGATGATAGTAAACAGGGGAAGGCAATTCATACTAAGCGGATCAAGTCCGCGAAACATATTGAGATCAGGAGCTAACCTTATGGGAGGCAGGGCTATAAGATATGAGCTGTATCCGCTTGTATATAAAGAGATTGATGATTTTGATTTGTTAAAGGCTCTTAATAACGGTCTTTTACCGAGACATTATCTGTCAGCAAACCCTCTAAAACTGATTTCTGCATATACCGGAAGCTATTTACTGGATGAAATACTCACTGAAGCCAGGATCCGTAATGTTCAGTCTTTTTCTCGCTTTCTTGAAGTAGCTGCTTTTTCAAATGGCGGGATCATTAATTATTCAAATATTGCATCTGAATGCGGTGTAAGCGGACCTACTGTCAGGGAATATTTTCAGATACTTGAAGATACACTTACCGGACGCTTTCTTCCGTCTTATCAGAAGCGGCCGAAAAGAAGGGTTATATTATCCCCCAGATTTTATTACTTCGATGTAGGAATAGCAAATTACCTTTTAAAGAGAGGTAAAATCAGTCAGGGAGGAGAGTCTTTCGGTCATGCTTTTGAGCATTTTATTTACCATGAATTGTACTCACACCGTCATTATACAGGACTGGATTACCGGTTAAGTTACTGGAGAACAGCCTCAGGCCTTGAGGTGGATTTTATACTGGGAGACAGTGAAGTGGCAATAGAGGTAAAATCAACAGACATGGCCCAGGCAAGGCATTTGAAGGGACTGAAGTATTTCAGTGAGGAATATAATGTTAAGAAAATGATCCTTGTCTCTAATGATCCCTTGCCCAGAAAAGCAGGCAATGTAATAATTATGCCCTGGAGACACTTTCTTGACAGGTTATGGGACGGAGATATTATAAGTTAAGTCTTAGTTCGCAATCGGCAGTCCACTATGTCAAAGGTTAATTGGTTGATTAGTTAATTTGTTAATTAGTAGGCATTTAATGCTATTTACGGTCTCTTAGTCCCTTTGTCATTTTCCTAATCCCTGATCCCCAGTCCCCTTTGCTGGCGTGGATTTTCAACTACTTACTTCTCATTTCTCACCTCTCATTTCTCATCTCTCAATCTGTCGCCTAATTCCTAATCCCTTGTCCCTAATCCCTTTTTCCCCTGCCCTCCCTGCCCGCCGAAGCTCGAAGAGCGGAGGAGGGTGCCTTCCGCCTCCATCGCCTTTCTATCCCCCATTTTTCCCCAAACATCAGCCATTATTAGAGTATTTATTGCTAAATTTGACTCATAGTTAAGAAAAGTCAGATTCAATGACGGATAGTAATACAAGGAGTTTGATTGTTGACTCTGCCAGAATGCATTTTTCCAGGTATGGCTTCCATAAGACTACCATGGACGAGATAGCAAAGCATATTCACAAGGCAAAAGGAGTATTGTATTACTATTTTAAAAGCAAGGAAGAACTGTTTAACGAGGTTGTGAAACAAGAGCTGGGCTTTGTTAAAACTGAACTGGATAAAATAGTCGCCGGCAACGAGGATTCATTAACAATAATCAAGAAATATTTCCTTACCCGTCTTAAATTGATGAGTACAGCAGTAAACTACCACGAAACACTTAAAGCCGATTTCTTCGAAAAATATCATTTTGTTAAAGATGCCAGAGACGATTTTGCTGAATTTGAATCCGTCAGGCTTAACCGTATTTTTAAAAAAGGCACGGAAGAAGGATTTATTGAGATAAAAAATATTGAATCGACAGTAAATGCGATTATGATGCTCGTTAGAAGTATTGAGCTTCCTCTGTATTTACAGAATAAATATACCGAATACGAAAATATTATAGACGAACTTGTGTCTATGATAATCAACAGTCTGAGGTCAAACAGAAATAATCCGTAATTTATTCAGATTTATTTGACCCAAAAACAATACGGGTCAGATAATTTTTTTATTTTTATGCTGACTAAAAAACACATATGGTCAAAATATATAAACATGGAAAGATTTGTTAGCAATATTGTAAAGCTGAGCTGGCTGATAATATTCATAGTATCCGGATTAACGGTATTCTTCGGGTATCAGATTAAAAATCTAAAGGTTAACTCAGATATATTAAGCACATTACCTGATGACGACCCAACGGCACTATTGTATAAGGATATAGGAAATCAATACGGCGGCAATGAAATTGGGATGATAGTACTGGAAACCGATAATATCTATAAATATGAAGTATTGCAGTACATAAAACAAATTACGGATAGTCTCAGAATTATTCCGGGTATATCAACGGTTACAAGTCTTACCAGTATTCTTGATATAAAAAGCTCGGAATGGGGAATTGAGATTGGTAATCTTATAGATGAATACGATTTACCTGATGAACAATATGAACTGGATAGTCTTAAAAACTATGTTTATTCCAGGGAAATGTATAATGGAGCTATAGTTTCCGAAGACGGGACAGCTACAGTTATTATGTTCACACTATTCCCCGACTCGGATAAACAAGGAATTGCAGAAGAGGTTAAAAGCAAAGTCGAAACATTGAATTTTCCCGGGAAGGTCTATTTCGGAGGATTGCCTTTTATGCTTAATGATATTACAGGTTTAATCCTGTCTGACATGATCTGGCTTATACCCATTGTTTTAGTTATTATTGCTTTAATACTACTAATTAGCTTCAGGTCTGTCCGGGGAATGCTGTTACCTTTACTTACAGCTTGCATTACGGTTATCTGGACACTTGGCATAATGTCATTGGTCGGATATCAGCTTACCATTATTTCCGGTTTCATGCCGGTTATACTACTCGCTATTGGCAGTGCTTATACCATACATGTGTTAAACAGTATCAATCTGAATACCCAAAAAGACAGAAAGCAAGCCTTGATCAGGGCAATGGCTTATACCACGATCCCTGTATTTCTGGCGTCTGTAACAACAGCAATTGGTTTTATTTCTTTCGTATTCGGGGCGTATCTCACAATGATTAGGGACTTCGGTATTTGCTCCTCTATTGGAATACTTATAGCATTATTGTTATCAATATTTTTTGTCCCCGCACTTATTTCAGTATTACCCACGTATAACAGGAATAAAGGTGAAGCTGAAAAAGAAAAAGGGGAGAGTATATTGTCACGTACTATCCTTAATCCTCTGGTAAACCTTCTTTTTAAACATCCTAAACGCATATTAACAGTATGGAGCATTCTTCTCCTGGTAAGCATAGGCGGTATATTTATGATAAAGACAAGTATAAATATAACCGAGTATTTCAAAAAGGATAATCCCACTAGAGTATCAGAAGTTATAATGCAGGAAAAATTTGGAGGATCCTTACCCGTTTATGTTGAATTTATAGGAGATATTCAGGAGCCGGAGGTGTTAAAGATGATGATCAAAACAGAAGAATTCATGGAAGAGGACCCGAGCATTTATTCGGCCCGGTCGGTAGCCGATCTTGTTGAGCAAATGAATGATGCTATGGGTGAAGGTAAAAGAATACCCGATGAAAAGGCTAAAATAGAGCAGTTATGGTTTTTGCTGGACGGGCAGGATGTTATGCAACAACTTGTTTCGGAAGACCTTGGTAAAGGAATAATTCAATCAAAATTTGCTTCAATAGAGACCGATTATATAAAGAGTTTTACAGATAAGATGAACAAATATGTTGAAGAAAACTCAAGCGAAGATTGTCAGATAAAATTTACAGGCATACCTCCGTTATATGTTAAGCTCAATGACAGCCTTGTTAAAAGCCAGTACAGTAGTCTTATAATTGCTATTATTTTCGTTTTGTTAATCGTTGGCATTATCATGCGTTCATTTTTAAATGGTTTTTTTGCCACGGTCCCAATTATCACAACTATTTTGATCTTACTGGGATTTATGGGTTATGCCGGTATTTCGCTCGATATTGCCACGGTTCTTGTAGGGAGTATTGCTCTTGGGATAGGCATTGATTATTCAATACACATGATATCCGCTTTTAACACTCATTTTAAAGAAAACGGAAATGTTGAACTGGCATTAAAAGATACGATCACAGCAAAGGGGAAAGCTGTTATTATTAATTTTGTTTCAGTAGCTGCCGGATTTTTAATACTAATGTTTGCTCAAATACTTCCGATAAGAAACTTTGGTTTGTTAATCGCCATTAGTATGGTTGGAGCGGGACTCGGCGCATTAACCTTATTACCTGTAATCTTAATGCTGGCAAACAGAAAAGACAGAAAAGAATAATTATTATACAATTATTAAATTATGAAAACAAAAATAAATACAGTGGTTTGTGCCATAATATTTATAGCTGCTGGCATGCTGACAGCTAAGGCACAGGATGCAGGTACCATATTAAAAAAAATGGACGATATCTTGTATGCCCCGAAAGATATGACCGGAACGAACAGGATAATATTGATAGATAAGAACGGGAAACAGGAAATACGTGAAGCATACATAAAACAGAAAGGTACGGACAAACGTATCATGAGGTTCACTGCGCCTGCGTCCCAGGCCGGCATTGCCGTTCTGGCCCTTCCTGACGATATTATGTATTTGTATCTGCCTGCCTTTGGTAAAGAACGCCGGATATCCGCCGGAGTAAAAAATCAGAATTTTGCCGGCACTGATTTTTCATACGACGATATGGAATCAAAACCCTATTCTGAAAAGTATACACCAAAACTATTACAGGAAGAAGCAGATGCTTATGTGCTGGAGATGACTCCCAAAGGTCGCTCTGATTATTCAAGGATAACTGTAACGGTCAATAAAACACATTTTTATCCTGAGATGATGGAATATTATGATAAGGGCAATACAAAGGTCAAGGTCGCGAAATATACTTTTGAGAAAACAGGCGGATACTGGAATACTGCTGAGATTGAGATGACAGATCTGAAGAAAAACCATAAAACAAAAATGCAGATGTCTGATGTCACCTATGATACAGGATTGTCTGATGATGAGTTTACTGTCAGAAAACTTGTGATGTAGTAAAAAAAAGAAATGTGTAATTCAGGTATACGAGCGACAATGATCTGATGTAATCCTTAACAGTGAAGTTCATTTGTTCTTTAAAACTGATGCTTATGAAGAGAAAAGATGTATTGATAATATTGATATTTTTTGTTGTTGCAACCGCTAATATCAGGGCTCAGAATCCTGATGACAGTATGTTAAAGTTATCGGGAGAGTTGTTTGCGGACGAACGCCTGCTGCTCAATGATCAAAACGACTGGGCATGGAATGAAACACGTCTTACCCTTGATCTTGATAAGAGGATAGCAGGGAACACAAAATTCCATAGCGAAATATGGCTAAGAAATATCGGTCTTCCGGCTATTACCTCATCGGCAGATATGTTTAACAAAGGTATCATTGATCCTTATAATCTGGAGATAAGGGAAGCATATGTTCAGATAAATGGTTTTCTGCTTGAAAAATTCGACCTTAAGATCGGGCGGCAAAGAATAGTGTGGGGTACGGCCGATAAGCTGAACCCTACCGACAATCTTAATCCGTACGATATGGAAGATGTTCTGGATTTCGGACGCCATCGCGGCTCGGATGCCATAAGTATGAACTATTATTTTACAAATAATTTTTCAGTACAGGGCGTCTTCCTCCCGTTTTTTCAACCCGCCAGTATGCCGGTCGGTTTGTTTGCCGGAATAATGAACCAGGAAATGGACCTGCCTTCGGGATTAGTGTTGAAAGGATTTGCCGACACCCTGCTAATGCCGCGTTATAACCTGGCTGAGAGTTCTGTAGCTGGTTTCAGGCTTAAAGGATTTGTCGCGGGAATTGATTTTTCAGCCAGCTACGTATGGGGCATTGACGGCTTGCCTGCTAATACGGGAAATACGTTTATGCCTGTAGATGCAATGGGTGGTATTAACATAAGCTCTGAACTTTCATTTATAAGGACCCATATTATCGGAGCCGATTTGGCAACAAGTATAGGGGCTGTAGGCTTCTGGGCCGAAGGCGCATTATTTATTCCTGATACGGATGTTGTGATGACCAACGACCTGTCAGCGCTTTATCCTATGTCTCCCGTCCCTGTTATTACAGATACTTTGATACTTGACAGTAAGGAGCCGTATTTGAAATTTATTGTTGGGGCCGATTATTATTTTCCTGATGGGTCATATTTGAATATTCAGTATATGCACGGTTTCATTCATGAAAGGGGTAACGAGAACATGAATGACTATTTCTTCATGCAGTATTATAAGAATTTCTTCGGTGAGAAGCTAAAGATTGCTCCGCTGGGAGGAGCAATTATTGTTTCGGATTGGAGTGATATAAAGGAAAATTATGCGCTTGTCTATATGCCTGAAATAACATATCAGGCCACCGGTAATACAGAATTGTCATTATCGCCTGTAATATTTGACGGTAAAGGAGATAATCTTTTTGCAGGTTTAAAGGAATATAATATGCTTAAGTTTAAGCTTAAATATAGTTTTTAAGTCTTTGGTTTGGTAATAAACGGGGATCATTACAGTTTATTGATCTCCCTGTATATCTTTTCTGCCGTTTTTGTCGCCGACAAGCCTCCCTTACAGGTACACCTGTACCTGCTGTCCATAGCATTGCCCACATCATGCATTGTCTCAATAACCTCTTTCAGGGGGATAACATGATCGTATCCTGCTATTGTCATGTTGGTTGCAGCCAGTGCATTCAGGGCAGCCATGATGTTTTTGCCCAGGCATGGTACTTCCACCCTGTCGGCAACAGGATCACATATCATACCTATGGTATTCTGCATGGCCATGGAAGCGGCATTAAGTGACATTATACCGTCGCCGCCCATAAGCTCGACAAGCGCCGCTGCAGCCATCCCCGATGCCGATCCGCATTCATACTGGCATCCGCCTTCCTCGGCGGCAAAGCCTCCTTCCTGTGCTATGAACACACCCAGCATACCTGCTGCCAGCAGTGCCTTTGCTACCTCTTTCTCCTTCTTGTCTGTCATGATGGCTACCGGGTTGAGTACACCTCCTATTGTGCCACAGGCGCCTGCAGTGGGGGCGGCAACAATAACTCCCATCGAACTTTTGGTCTCCATAATGGCAGACACGGAAGCAATAATATCATTTGTAAAGTCCGAAGGTATGAGCTGTCCCTTTTGTGGCTTCCTGTAAACAAGATGCGATTGATGGTGTAGCACCCTGTCCGGATAGCTTGTCCCGGCAAGACCGTTCCTGATGGAAGCCTTTATGATATCGAGGTGCTCCATCGACAGTTCGAATACCTTTTGCTCCGGAATATTACCGAGAGCCGACTCATATTTAAGAGCATGATCCGACAGTGTGCCCCCGTTCTCATTCAGCAGTGTAGTCAGTTCATCGATATTATTAAAAGGAAGCACAGGCTTACGGACTATCTGTACCGGCATCAGCGGATTGATATAGTCCAGGTCATCATCAACGGCTTTGCCGTTAAGCTTTGTAAGCCTGATAATGCCTCCCCCTGTTGAGAGTGCTGTAAAGCTTATTTCCTTACCTGATCTGCCTTTAACAGTCGTATCATAAGTGTTGGGATGGTCAGCGCCATAGTCATCAGTCATATACTCAATACGGAGACCTTTCTTTGCGGCAGTCTCTTCTGATCTCATCAGACCGGGATGATTGATAGACATACCGAGAAGACCACCTGCCAGGCCCATTGCCGAACCCTGTCCGCGATAAGTGCTTGCCACCGAACCATTGGTATCGAACCTGAAAACAGCCTCCGCCGGCTCCTCCCCCAAAAGCCTGCGTGCCAGCAGGCCTATCCTGACCGATGCTGCCGTGTGAGAGCTGCTGGGCCCCCTCATAACCGGTCCTATCACATTATTGAATATAGACGGATGCTTTTCCATATGTTGAAGTTTTATTGGAATGGCAAAAGATAATAAATAAAAGACAAAAGACGAAAGACCAACGACAAACGGGATAAAATTACCGTTAGTCATTTGTCGTTGGTCGTTTTAAAAACATTCCGTATATTTGTCCCCGAAATTAAAAACATGAATTACCAGGCATTACATCACCATCATCATACTACTTGCCCGCCGGCGAGAGGATGATGGTATATTAATGCTTTAAGGATATAAAAATAAAACCATGGCCCGCCGGTGCAGAACGCATCGGCGGGTTTTTTTTATTACATAAATCGAAGAAAAATGAAAAACCGGCTTAAGATCGCGGTACAAAAATCAGGAAGATTACACGATGGGTCCCTGTCCCTGCTCAGGGAATGCGGAATAAATATTGATAACGGTTTCGACCAGCTTATAGCACCGGCAGGTAATTTCCCCGCCGACCTGCTCTTCCTGCGTAACACGGATATACCGCAGTACCTCGAAGACGGAGTTGCTGATGTAGCTATCCTGGGGGAGAACGTTGTAAAAGAAAAGGGAAAACAATGTGAAGTGGTCGGGAAACTGGGATTCTCCTCATGCCGCCTTTCACTGGCCATACCTAAGAATATTGATTATCCGGGGATAAGCTGGTTCAATAACAGGAAACTGGCAACATCTTATCCCAATAGCCTGAAGAAATACCTGGAGGAAAAGAATCTCAACGCTCAGATACACGAGATATCGGGCTCGGTTGAAATAGCTCCTAACATAGGCCTTGCCGACGGCATCTGTGACCTGGTCAGCTCAGGGAGCACACTGTTCAGGAACGGGCTCAAAGAGGTGGAAATAATATTTAAGTCCGAAGCCTGCCTGGTCACAGGCCCTTATTTAAATAAGCCTGCGCAGGATATATGTGACGAATTGCTTATAAGGATAAGATCTGTCCTGGCCAGCAGGAATAATAAATATATCCTTCTGAATGCTCCTGATGAAAAGCTGGATGAGATATGTAAAATACTACCAGGGATGAAAAGCCCGACTGTCATGCCCCTGGCAGAGAAAGGATGGAGCTCTGTTCATTCCGTTATCAGCGAGTCCGGCTTCTGGTCCGTGATAGGACAGCTAAAGGAGAAAGGAGCCCAGGGCATACTTGTTATCCCTATCGAAAAAATGGTTATGTAATAAAATATAAAATAATGAGAATAATTGAATTTAAAAGCATTGAAGAAACCAGGGAACTGCTGAGAAGACCGGTATCCGAAATGGAGGATATCGAGCCTTTGGTGAACAGGATATTCCGGGATATAAGGGAAAGAGGCGATGCTGCCCTTAAGGAATATACCCTGGAATATGATGGTGTGGACCCCGGCAATATAGTTGTTGAACCTCAGGAGATAGAGCAGGCTGCCTCAGCCATCGACCCCGGCCTCAGGGAATCCATAGACCTGGCTGTTCGGAATATCCGGCTTTTTCATGCAAGCCAGAAGACAGAACCCGGGCCTGTAGGCACCATGCCCGGGATATATTGCTGGCAGAGAGCAGTGCCGGTTGAGAAGGTGGGCATATATGTGCCGGGCGGAACAGCCCCCCTGTTCTCTTCTGTTCTTATGCTTGCCGTGCCTGCACAGGTGGCCGGCTGCAGGGAGATAATAATGTGTACCCCTCCGGGGAAGAACGCTGAGATTGACCCTGTTATATTGTATGCTGCATCGGTGGCGGGCGTGACAAGGATATATAAGGCGGGAGGGATACAGGCTATTGCAGCAATGGCCTTTGGAACAGGGTCCGTTACGCGGGTTGATAAGATATTCGGGCCCGGAAATCAGTATGTGACCGTTGCAAAACAGGTAGCTGCCGGAAAAGGAATAGCTATCGACCTGCCCGCAGGCCCCTCCGAACTGATGGTGGTGGCTGACGATACAGCCGACCCCTTATTCATAGCATCCGACCTGTTGTCACAGGCTGAACACGGACCCGACAGCCAGGTTGTATTGCTTACATCAGACAGAAGCCTGGCGGAAAAAGTGAATATTGAAATGGAAAAACAAAAGGAGAGCCTCGACAGGCTGTCCTTTATTGACAGGTCGCTCGAACAATCGGCTGCTGTAATAGTGCCGGATGAAGAAGAGCTCATCCGGGTAATGAACGATTATGCTCCCGAACATCTTATTCTCTCGGTACGGAACCCTGAAGACATGTCCTGTAAGGTTGAGAATGCCGGATCTGTTTTTCTCGGTAACTACAGCCCGGAAAGTGTTGGCGATTATGCTTCAGGCACTAATCATACCCTGCCGGCAAACGGTTTTGCCAGAGCCTGGAGCGGTGTGTCGCTCGACAGCTTCCTGAAGAAAATAACATTTCAGAAAGTATCCGTTTCCGGACTGGCATCCATAGGGCCTCATGTAATAAAAATGGCGGAAGCTGAAAAGCTCGGCGCTCATGCAAACGCGGTAAGGATACGTTTAGGTAATTACCCTGACAACCTGCCGGAAACTCCGGTGCAGGTTGACCGGATAAATAAGTGTGATAATGATGGAGAAAAATAACAACGAAAGGCTCAGACAGATCATCAGACCTGATCTTTTTGATCTGAAGCCTTATTCCCCGGCAAGGGAAGAATACGCGGGTAATGCCATGATATTCCTTGATGCGAATGAAAACCCTTATGGTTCTTCATACAGAGGTATAACAGGGCTTAACAGGTACCCCGATCCGCTTCAGAAAGAGCTGAAAAAGAAAATATCGCAGATGACGGGAATACATGAAGACAGCATTATTGCCGGTAACGGAAGCGATGAGATACTCGATCTGCTTGTAAGGGCCGTGACTATACCGGGACGGTCAAACGTCATAACCGTTCCCCCGACGTATGGTATGTATGAAGTGGTGGCAGCCATTAATAATATTGCCGTAAAAGAAGTTTTTCCCGATAGTAATTTTATCATCAGCGCTGAAGATATTCTCAAAGCTGCCGATGAAGACAGCCGTATCATTTTTATCTGCTCCCCTAATAATCCTACTGGTAACATGGCACCGGTGAAAGAGGTTGAGATCCTTTTGAAAAATTTTTCCGGTATAGTGGTCGTCGACGAAGCATATATTCAGTTTTCCGGGTCGGAAGGACTGACGGGACTGATCGATAAATATGATAATCTGTTCATACTGAGAACTTTTTCCAAATCATGGGCTATGGCTGGAGCAAGACTGGGACTGGGATTCGGCAATAAGCTGATAATATCAGTGCTGAACAAGATAAAAATGCCCTACAATATTAACAGTCTCAGCCTCGAAGCGGCTCTTCATGCGCTTGACAGGAAGGATATATATCCTGAACAGGTGGACAGGATAATAAAAAACAGGGACAGGCTTGTTAATGAGCTCAAAGGCATCTCAGGAATAAGTAAGGTATTCCCTTCATCAGCCAATTTTATCCTTGTTATGGTCGACAGTCCCCGGGAATTATATAATTACCTGCTTGAACACGGGATAGTGGTACGCGACAGGTCGGAAATGCCTCTTTGCAAAGGCTGCCTCAGGATAAGCATCGGAACGGAAAAGCAAACGGAAGCGCTCATTGATACGCTGAAAGCATTTTTTAACGGAGAAAGGGGAAAACATACTTCTTTATTATCCGGACGAAGACGAACGCTGGAGACGGATATACAGGTCGGTATAGATCTTTATGGCAGGGGACTGGCTGATATTCAGACCGGGTCCGGATTTCTTGACCACATGCTGGACTTGTTTGCATTTCACAGTAAGACCGATCTTTTTGTCAGGGCTTCGGGTGATATTAATGTTGATATGCACCATACTGTTGAAGATATTGCCATCACACTGGGACAGGCTGTTAATAGTATTCTCAGAGACAGGAAAGGTATGAACAGGTATGGCTTTGTTATGCCTATGGATGAAAGCAGGGCGGTAGTAAGCCTTGATATCTGCGGCCGGAGCTATCTTGTATGGGATGTGAAATTATCCGGCTCACAGGTAGGGCAGATACCGGCATCCATGTTCAAACACTTCTTCCGTTCCCTTGCTGATAATGCAGGTATCACAGTAAATATCGAAGCCCGGGGAGAGGACGATCATCATATTATAGAAGCGGTTTTTAAAGGCTTTGCCAGAGCCCTGAAACAGGCAATATATATAACAGATGATAAAGTGCAGAGTACAAAATACATAAAAGACTGATAACAAACGATAACAGCGTGTAAGGCGCCTGGTAGCCGGCATATAATATGAGTAACATGAAATTATCAATAATAGACTACGGAGCAGGTAACCTCTTTTCTGTTGCCTGCGCATGCAGAAAACTGGGATATGATCCCGTCCTCACTGCTGATTACAAAACTATTGCCCGCAGTGATAAGATCATTTTCCCGGGAGTTGGCAATGCAGTGACCGCAATGGATAACCTGGGCAGACAGGGCCTTGACAAAAAGATCACCACCCTTAAACAACCCCTTCTGGGTATATGCCTGGGGATGCAGCTTCTCTTTGAAAGAAGCGATGAGGGAGATACGTCATGCCTGAATATAATCGGGGGTCAGGTTAAAGGCTTTGATGCCGGCAACACCGTTAATATACGTATACCACATATGGGCTGGAACATTATCGACACACTGAAAGGAAACCTTTTTAAAGGTATCCCCGAGGGAACGGATATGTACTTCGTCCACAGCTATTATGTGCCTGTTAATGAATATACGGCTGCCTGCAGCTATTATAACGGGATATTCAGCGCGGCAGTGGAAAAGGACAATTTTTATGGTTGCCAGTTCCATCCCGAAAAATCCGGGGAGGCAGGTTTTGTTATTCTTAAAAACTTTCTTGAATTATGATAGAGATAATACCGGCAATAGATATTATAGACGGACATTGTGTCCGTCTTACAAAAGGCGATTTTGCAACAGTGAAGGAATACGGCAGTGACCCCCTTGAACCTGTACGCCGCTTCGAAGAGGCAGGCTTCAGGCGACTGCATGTGGTAGATCTCGACGGAGCTAAAAAAGGCGGTATTGTAAACACCGGCATACTTGAAAGGATATGCAGGGAGACATCTCTGACCGTCGATTTCGGAGGAGGGGTCAGAAGCAGTGAGGATATTGAAAAGATATTCGGCTGCGGAGCTTCAATGATAACACTTGGCTCGGTGGCTGTAAAAGATCCCGGCTTTTTTCTGCAATGCCTTAAACAATATGGCCCCGGGAGGATCATCCTGGGAGCAGATGTCAGGGATTATAATATAGCGGTAGACGGATGGATGGGATCGACATCACAGAATATTTTTGATTTTCTGGATTTCTACCTGTCTGAAGGAGTAAGGAAAGTAATTTGTACCGATATAAACCTCGACGGTACCCTTAAAGGCCCTTCTCTGAACCTGTACAGCGAAATACTGGGCAGATACCCAGGTATTGAGCTTACAGCAAGCGGCGGACTTGGCAGTGCCGGCGATCTGAAGGCATTGAATGATGCCGGTGTAAGAAGTGTTATCGCCGGCAGAGCCTTTTATGAAGGTAAAATACCTGTCAGTCCTTACCCTCTTGAAACACTGTCCAAAAGGATAATAGCCTGTCTCGATGTTATGGACGGCAGGGTGGTCAAAGGGGTTAATTTTACAGGGCTGCGGGATGCAGGCGACCCTGTTGAGCTGGCAGCGAAATATTCGGATGAAGGCGCCGATGAGCTGGTTTTTCTTGATATTACAGCTACTCATGAGAAGAGAAAAACATTATCGAAGCTGGTAAGAAAGGTGGCCGGGAAAATAAACATACCTTTTACAGTGGGAGGAGGTATTGCAGAGCCGGACGATGTAAATACCATGCTGACGAACGGCGCCGATAAGGTCTCGGTAAATTCTGCGGCCGTGAGGAACCCCGGTATAATAGACATTATGACCCGCAGGTTCGGTAGTCAGTGTATAGTGCTTGCTGTCGATGCCAGACATGAGAAAAAGGGATGGAAAGTATACCTTAACGGTGGCAGGGTGCGTACTGATATAGACCTTTTCTTCTGGATAAAAGAGGCCGTTGACAGGGGAGCAGGGGAAATACTGTTTACCTCGATGGATCATGACGGTACACGCAAAGGCTTTGCTACGGAAGCCCTGGCACATATAGCCGGTATTGTCGGTGTGCCGGTAATAGCTTCGGGAGGAGCCGGTGAGCCGTCACATTTCAGGGATGCCTTCATTACAGGAAAAGCCGGCGCAGCGCTTGCAGCAGGTATCTTTCATTATGGCGAGACAAGCATACCCGAAATAAAGAAATACCTGAATGATAACGGATTGGCTGTCAGGTTATAATACTGGAATACTGGAATACTGGAATGATGGAATACTGGAATGGAGTATATAATTTTGCTTTGCGCTATGCTCTAAGCTCTATGCTCTGCGCCTTCCGCGAACAACTAAACATTTTAACAACTAAACACCTTAACAACAATTTGACCATGCTTAACCCAAAAGACATAGATTTTGAAAAAAACGGCGGACTGGTGCCGGTGGTGGTACAGGATGCAGACACATCAAAAGTGCTTATGCTGGCATATATGAATGAAGAAGCTCTCGGTATTACGCTGGAGACCGGGAAGCTCACCTTCTACAGCCGTTCGCGAAAGAGTATATGGACCAAGGGCGAGACATCCGGTAATTATCTCAACCTTGTGGAGATAAAGCCCGACTGTGATAATGACACCCTTCTTGTCAGGGCTGTACCCGAAGGACCTGTATGCCATACAGGGGATGATACCTGTTGGGGAGAGCATAACAGGAAAGAAGGGCTTGAATTCATGACCTTTCTGGAGTCGGTACTGGAATCAAGAAAGGATAAGGACCCCGGTACGTCGTATACAGCCCGGTTGTACGGGAAGGGAGTGAAGAGAATATCCCAGAAAGTAGGAGAAGAGGCGACGGAACTGATCCTTGAAGCGGTAGGTGAAAAGGATGAACTGTTCCTTGAAGAAGCAGCCGATCTTGTTTACCACCTTCTCGTCCTTCTGCATGCCAAAGGATATGCCTTTGATGATGTCATCACAATCCTGAGAACAAGACATAAAGCTTAAATCCAGTCGGCAGTCCACAGTCTTCAGTCCTCAAGTCCAGCCTTTTGTCGTTCGTCGCCTGTCCTGAGCTCGTCGAAGGGTTCGTCATTTTCCCAATACCTGATCCCTAGTCCCTAATCCCTTTTCCACCGTGCTCCTCCGTGTACACTGTATGAAATATATTCTTTGTTTAAAAGTGTAAAAATTAAATCGTTTAACCGGGTTTCTCCGGTTTCCCTTCAACAGTTACACTTTTCAACGATTCAACTTTTTTATTAGCTTAGTATTCAAATTGCCGCTAATGCACCGTAAGATACTGATATGTGCCTGTCTGATGATACCGTTCATGATGAGCGCCCAGTATGTGCCGCATGATATAGCCGGCCATGGAATATATGATTTTATCGGTGAACTGGGCAATGAGGGTATTATAGAACTTAATTCCGTTATAAAACCATACGGCAGAAAAACCATATCGGCAATGCTGCAAAAAGCCGACAGCCTGCGCGACAGGCTCAGCCCGAGACAGCAAAAAGAACTGGATTTTTACCTTAAGGATTTTGGTAAGGAATATATGGAAGGAAAGGACTGGGACAGGCGAACGGACATGATGTACTATAAAGATGATAGGTTCACGATAACCGTTAACCCCATCCTGGGAGGCGAGATATCACATAACGGCGCCGGTAATGCGACATACTGGAGGAACGGCGCCGGAGCATGGGCATATTACGGCAGGTGGAGCTTCTTTGCCTCGCTCAGGGATAACCATGAAAAACCCTTGCTGGGAAAACCGGAATATCTCACTAAGAGAGAAGGAGGACATATAAAGCTGGGAACGGACTGGAGCGAGATGCAGGGTGGTCTGGCTTATTCGTGGGGACCCGGATATATAGCCCTGGTGAAGGACAGGATTGAATGGGGCAATAACTATAACGGTGCTAATATCTTCGGCGGACATACCCCTACCTTTATACAACTCAGGCTTCATATGGAACCTGTTGAATGGTTCCATTTCAGTTATTTTCATGGCATACTCAACTCTATGGTGGTCGACAGCACGCGGTCATACCTGGTAACAAACAGTTATGGTACCGATTACCGCGAGGTGTACCACAGGAAATATATCGCGGCCAATATGTTCTCATTCAGGCCTTTCAGAAAAATGTGGATATCAGCGGGCAATTCCATAATATATACCGATCACGGTTTTCACCCTGCCTACCTGGTACCGGTATTCTTTTATAAGTCCGTCGATCATACCTATAGCTCGGGGATCGACAATATGAATTCGCAGATGTTCCTGGATATAAGCTCCAGGCAGATAAACAACCTGCACCTGTATGCCACGATGTTCATAGACGAGCTGTCGGTGAAAAGGATATGGAAGCCCGATGAATATAATTTCTTCAGCTATAAGGCAGGGTTCAGGCTTGACGGTTTCCCCCTGGACAACCTCTCGCTCACGACAGAATTTACATACACCTATCCCCTGGTATACAGGCATTATGTCCCAACCCTTACCTTTGAGACAAATAGCTATAATCTGGGGCATTACCTGAAGGATAATTCCCGTGAGTGGTACCTTGCTTTCGGCTACAGGCCCTTTCGTACATGCAATATCAGCCTTTTTTTCATTGATGCTGTGCGGGGTCCCGATTATACTGAGTTGGGTGTTGAGCGTCTGGGCAACCCCCCGCTGGAAAGCATAGAGTGGCGGATGAGGCGGTTTGGGCTTAAGGTTGGCTGTCAGATCATTAACGGACTGTATGTTTACGGGTCTCTTATAAGTAGCGATATCAGCGGAGAGGAAGAATGGACAGCCCCCTTTTATTATGGAAGAAAGAACACCCTGAGCCTGAGTATCACCTACGGGTATTGACAAACAGTCTTCAGTCTTCAGTCCACAATGTTAATTTGTTGATTAGTTAATTTGTTAATTAGTAGGCATTTAAATTCATTCTCAACCTTTTAAACCCTTCTGCCTAATCCCTGATCCCCAGTCCCTAATCCCCGGTTTTCAGTCTGCAATGTTAATTTGTTAACTCGTTAATTAGGAGATATTTAATACTATTTAAACTCATTCTCAACTCATTCTCAACTTCATTCAACTTTCACTGTTCCCTGTTCCCGTTAGTCTTTCGTCTTTTATTATTCCTTCATGCAACATTCCTGCTATATTGCTGGTCAAAAAAAAGACTACATTTACAAAGGCTAAACAGCTAACGCGATGCGCAGACGATCCTTCCGTGTTATTACCGTTATGCTGGATATCATTATTCTGGCGGTATCCTTTCTGGTGATGGTATGGATAAAGCCTGCCAGCAAGAGCCATTACCTGCCCAGTCATATGGATTTTTTCATCATACTGGCTGTACTGTGGCTGGTAGTATCCCTGGCCGGGGGTAAGATGCACAGAGGCAAGATAACCAACCTGAAGAACCTGTTTGCCCGTACCATAACAACCAATCTGGTATCTCTGGGCTTATCCTCGCTACTGCTTATAGCCCTTGAACTGGGCGGCCATTCGCGACTGATAATGTTCGGTACGGTGAGCCTGGCAACCTTCCTTGAACTGGTGTCAGGAACCATATTCATCTCTATGCAGAAAGCATCACTGCAGGACTATCAGCCCAGGAGCGATTATGATACCATACGTAAGCTGACGGAGGAAGAGCTGGTCGGTGAAACGGATACCACCAGGATATCGGAAGAAGCATCGAAGGCAGTAAAGCCGGAGGTGCGCAAAGCGCTGATGGAGGAGTGCGGAGAAGAGCTTACCACAGGGATACTTAATATTGTCAAAGGTAAGCTGAACGGCAGGTCAAGAATAGTATCGACCACTACGGAGTTCAATATAGCGGCTTTGCCGGAAAGGGATTACAGCTATATCATCAACCTGAAACGTATTAACGATATCAGGAACCTCGACCATTTTCTCGATATTGTTAATCATAAGGTGAAAAAGGGAGGTTATTTCATGTGCTGTGTGGAGACAAAAGACCTGCGCAAGAAAAGACTGTTGAAGAAATATCCGCCTGTCCTGAACTATATATATTATACCGGAGACTTTTTTGTCAAAAGGGTATTCCCGAAGGTACGCGTCACAAAATGGCTGTACCTCGTTATGACAAAAGGCAATAACGTGGTCATATCAAGGGCCGAGGCCCTGGGAAGGATGGTGCGTGCGGGCTTTGACATAAACAACGAATCGTTTATTAACGGATACCTGTATATAGAGGGCATGAAGAAAGGAGACCCGCTTAATATATACGGTAAAAGCTACGGCTTGCTTATAGCGCTTCCAAGAGTGGGTAAGGACGGTGAGATGATAAAGGTGTATAAGCTGAGGACGATGCATCCTTATTCCGAGTATATACAGGATTATGTATACGGGCTGTATCAACTGGAGGAAGGAGGCAAGTTCAGGCATGACTTTCGTATTACATCATGGGGCTCTTTTTCACGCAAGATATGGCTGGATGAGCTGCCCATGCTGCTCAACTTCCTGAAAGGCAATATGAAGATGGTTGGCGTAAGGCCGCTGAGCCGGCAGTATTTCAGCCTCTATACGGAGGAGATGCAGCAGAGACGCACCAGGTATAAGCCGGGACTGATACCCCCTTTCTATTACGACATGCCCGGCAATCTCGAAGAGATACAGGCCTCGGAGAAAAGGTATCTGGATGCATATGATAAGTATCCCCTTGCAACGGATATCAGGTATTTATTCAGGTCCCTGTTCAATATTGTGCTTAACAGGGCAAGAAGCAATTGATCCGGATAATTTCTCCCGCTGGCCCTCGCAGTTTAAAATTAGTCTTTCAGTCCAGCCGTCAAGCAGTCCGCAATCCACAGTCCGCAGTCCACAATGTTAATTGATTAGTTAATTAAAACCGAAGAAGGCCTTTCGTCTTTAGTCGTTTGTCTTTCGTCTCATTAAACTCATTCTCAACTTTTTCAACTTTTTCAATCTTTTAAACCCTTTTGCCTTCCGCCCTCCGCCCTGAGCCCTCCGCCCTGAGCCTGCCGAAGGGTCACTATTCACTTTTTTCACCGTGCGCCACTGTGTCTCTCTGTGTCCTCCGTGGTGAAATAGATCATTTGTTTAAAAGTTAAACCGTTAAATCGTTTAACCGGGTTGTCTCCGATTCCCTTTTCAACAGTTACACCCTTCAACAATTCAACCTTTTTTACCCTCTACAGCTTACATGGCTAATAATTATTAATAAAAAATATATATTTGTACTAATTTGTCAACTGAATAACAAATCAGTACAATGTATATAGAAAGAGAAATATCTGATAATCTTAAAGCTGCCATAACTCAGTTTCCCGTTGTTTTTCTCACAGGTCCCAGGCAATCAGGAAAGACCACACTGCTTAGGCATTTATTGTCAGATTTTACTTATGTCAACCTGGAAGACCCTGATATGAGAAGTTGGGCTATAAAACAACCTGTTGATTTCCTCAGGAATAATCCTTACCCGTTAATCATTGATGAAGCGCAGTATGCCCCTGATCTGTTTTCACATATTCAAATTGTCGTCGATAATGAAGATAAAGCCGGTATGTACATTCTTTCGGGATCACAGAATTTCCTTATGATGGAAAGGATCAGTCAGACTCTTGCAGGGCGCAGTGCTATTCTGTCACTATTCCCTTTTTCTTCAACGGAGTCATATGAAAAACTAAAAGATAAGTCAACCAACGATATAATATTAAAGGGTTTTTATCCCAGGTTATTTGATATGGTCAATGATGTTTCGCTATTCTATCAGAGTTATTTGAATACATATATAGAGCGGGATGTCAGACAATTGTCAAATATTGGCAATTTAAATGATTTTGCACGTTTTATGAAGTTATGTGCGGGTAGATGTGGACAGTTACTTAATATCTCATCTTTGTCAACTGATGCCGGACTGTCATACAACACCTGTAAATCATGGTTATCATATCTGAGTACGGGATATATTATCAGGCTGGTGCAACCATATTACAGGAATTTTAATAAAAAGATTATCAAATCGCCGAAGCTTTATTTCATTGATACAGGATTGTTGACATATTTGCTGGGCATAACAAACACCGATACACTTGCTGTACATCCTTTGCGCGGACCTGTGTTTGAGAATTTTATTTACAGTGAGATATTGAAGAATAATAACAACAGGGGAAATATTGAAAATATATGGTATTGGCGTGATAATCACGGCACCGAGATTGATTTTCTGATTGAAAGAGGAACTGATATGTTTGCCATAGAGTCTAAATCAGCCACTAATTTCCATGAAGAGTATTTGGGGAATCTCATCAGGTTCAGGAAGTACAACCCGGCAGTGACAAAAATGTTTCTGGTCTATGATGGCTCGATAGAGAGAAAAATAAAAGATGTTTCAATACTGAACTGGAGAAACAGGGAATATATCCAATAAGTCTACAACCCGCAGTCTTCAGTCCTCAATGTTAATTTGTTAATTCGTTAATTGGCAGGTGTTTAACACTATTTTAACTCATTTTCAACTTTCTCAACCTTTTAAACCCTTTTGCCGTTTGTCTTTCGTCGTTAGTCGCTTGCCCTGAGCTCGTCGAAGGGTCACTATTCACTTTTTTCACCGTGCGCCACTGTGTCTCTCTGTGTTCTCCGTGGGGAAATAGAGTCTTTGTTGAGTTGTTTATTCGTTAAGCCGTTAAGATGTTCAGTCTCTGAGTCTTTCAGTCCAGCCGTCAAGCAGTCCGCAATCCACAATGTTAATTGATTAGTTAATTAAAACCGAAGAAGGCCTTTCGTCTTTAGTCGTTTGTCTTTCGTCTCATTAAACTCATTCTTCTATGTTGAAAAACAAATTTAGTTACTAATATTATCTAAGTTTTCATTGAATTGTTGATAACATACCGCAGGAAAATATGTTATCAATGATTCAATATTTCATTACTAATTTTTATGCATTCTTCTATAAGCAGTCATCCTATAATATGGAGCTGCAAGATCACGTTTAACATAAAAAAGAGAGAGCCGCAGTCTAAACGACAGCAGTCATCTGTAATCAGAAGCTGCAAAATGAGTTTAGCGGTCTCTCTCAGTAAGGTTAACATATAAAATTAGTCTTTTTTATTAAAATATTCTATATCAGCTTATTGATTTTAACGTATAATATATCTGGTTTATTAGTTTCCTGGCTGTTCTTACAATGGCCATATTAGGCTTCATTCTTTTCTTATAATTATTAAATACCTGCAGGTAATAAGGATCATTGCGTACTGCTATCCATGCAGCGTCAATTAATAATGGTCTCAGGTGCGAACTTCCCCTTACAGTTATTCTTCCATTATAGTCTTTTTCCCCGGAACTGTTAGCCCTTGGAATAAATCCTATATAAGAGCGTAAGAGCTCAACTTTCTTAAATCGTTTTATATCCCCGATTTCAGTTAGCAGTATCATTGCAGTTAACAGACCTATCCCTGGGATCTCTCTTAGTTTTGAGCTTTGGAGTTTATATTTATCTGTCTCAGATAGCTTTCTTATATGACGTGATACTGTTAAAATTTCACCTCTTAGGAAGATCAGGTTTCTTACAAGAACCTGTAATGATTCGGTTCCTGACTGCTCTTGTAATTTAACCTGTTCTAACCATGAAATAAACCTTCCTGACCAGTGGCTTTGTTTTTGTTTGAATGTATCAGGATATTCTACAGAGTGTATTTGCAGAAGGGCTTTTATCCTGTTTTTTATCCTGGTTTGATCTTTGGTTAATGTCCTGCGGGTTCTTAAAAGGTTCCTGTCCTGTTCCTGCTTTATATCCGGAACCCATATCGAATTTATCTGATCTGTGCGTAGTGCTTTTGCTATTTTCCTGCTATCCAGGGGGTCCCGCTTCTGTTCTTTTTCTTTATGTGTTGTTGGTATGTCGGCCGCATGGATAACCTTGCATTCAATCCCTTCTTCTTTTAATAACCGGTATAACCCAAATCCAAAATAGCCTGATTCATATCCTATCTTATAACTACCTCCTGGATATTTCTTTTTCAGATATTTAACCAATGCTATTGGATCTGCTTTTTGGCTAAAGGTTTTTAAGGATATATCATCTGTCTCTATTGTCACTGCCCAGTTCTTTTTATGTGTATCAATTCCACAATAAAAATTTTGTCCGCTGAAATCTGGTTTGTTACTTTGTGTTTGCATAGGTCTTTAGATTAAGTTAATAAATAAGTCTATTTCTATAAATTTAATCTATTTCGAAGACCTATGCTTTTTCAAACATACGATCTCAACTTTCTCAACCTTTTAAACCCTTTTGCCGTTGGCCTTTAGTCTTTTGTCGCTTGCCCTGAGCTCGTCGAAGGGCCCGTCGAAGGGTTGTTTATCTATTTTTGTAAAAAAACTATTACAAAAATACGTATATTTGTAAAAAACAAATTACACATATGAAAGCAAGAGCTCTCTTTAATGATCTGTCAAAGTATCTGAGCCATAAGAATGCTTTGGTAATAACCGGCATGCGCCAGGTTGGCAAAACAACCTTAATGAAACAATTGTATGACAAGGTTAATGAACCTAAACTCTGGTATGATTTTGAAAATCCACTGGATATGATGCATTTTGAAAATGTAAATTATGATGCCGTTTACGAAATACTCCGGGCAGAAGCGGGAGCGGGTAAGAAGAGACTGTATGTGTTTATCGATGAAATACAGAATTATCCGGCAATAACCAGGATCATCAAATATCATATAGATAAATATAATGTGAAGTATGTTGTAACCGGATCATCAAATTATTATCTGAAAAATCTTTTTCCGGAATCGTTAAGCGGAAGAAAATTTTTGTTTATTCTTCGTCCCTTAAGCTTTAAGGAATATCTTTTTTTCAAAGGCAAAACTGACGGTCCGGGGGAATATAAATTTACAGGCTCCATACCACTCTCCGCGCAGATAGAGTATAGAAAACATGAAAAGGATTACAATGATTATCTTGAGTATGGAGGTTTCCCTGAGGTGGTTGTTACTGAAGAAAATGATACAAAGAGACTAATTCTGAAAAATATATTTGCTTCATTCTTCGAGAAGGACATCAGGGTATTATCCGATATTAAAGATATTCGTGAATTAAGGGATTTAATATTATTGCTTGTACCCAGGACAGGAAACATCCTTGATGTTACAAAACTTTCCAGAGAGCTGGGAGTGAACAGGGTTAAGCTTTACAGCTATCTTGAATTATTACAGGGTCTGTTTTTTATCAGTCTCATGCCAAAGTATTCAAAAAGTATTGACCGCACCGTCGCCGGTGGACGGAAGGTATATTTTTCAGATACGGGACTTCTGAATATTATCGGGAAAGTAAATGACGGCCAGTTATTTGAAAATGCTGTTGCAAATCAGTTAAGTCATTATGGAGAGCTCTCGTTTTATAATAAAAGAAATACTTCGGAAATAGATTTTATACTTAACAAAGAGATTGCCTTTGAGGTAAAGCTAAAAGCCCTCGATAAAGATCTTGAAAGACTTGAGAAAAATGTTACTGAACTTGATCTGAAAGACTACTATCTGGTAAGCAGAAATCTGACCGGAACAAAGAAGACTATATTCCCGGTATCTCTCTGAGTCTTTCAGTCCAGCAGTCTCAAGTCCGCAGTCCACAATGTTTATTAGTTAATTCGTTAATTAGTAGATATTTAAACTCACTCTTAACTTCATTCAACTTTCACTGTTCCCGTTAGTCTTTCGTCGTTAGTCTTTCGTCTCATTAAACTTATTCTCAACTTCATTCAACTTTTTCAACCTTTTAAACCCTTCCGCCTAATCCCTGATCCCTTCTACATACTATTTACTTCTTACTCATATATCATCTTCTTTTGCATTAATTTGGCGTAAATACTAACAACTTTTGCATTAATTTGGCGTAAATATTGTATACTAATGTATAAATTCATAATTTTGATACCTAATTTATTATATAACAAATTTGGTAACAAGCTGATTATAAAACAGACGAAAGACAAACGGAAATGTTCCGGATTTACCGTTCGTCGTTGGTCGTTAGCCGCCTGCCCTGAGCTTACCGAAGGGTTTGTCTCTTTATCTTCAATGGTAATATATTGCAGCACAATAGAGGAACTATTATATAATAAAAAAGGACAGTAGTTTTAATTAATATCGTAGCAGGAACATGAAAAACAGAAAGATATCCGATAAGATATTTCAAAAGAGCAGATCAAAAACCGGTCGTATTATCGTCGTTACAGGTGCAAGGCAAACAGGAAAGACGACACTGATCAGGCATCTGTTCGGGGATTTTGAATATATTTCGCTTGAAGATCCGGTAGCAAGGGGAGCATATGCCCGTTTATCATCACAGCAGTGGAATGAGCTATATCCCCTGGCCATACTTGATGAGGTACAGAAGGTACCTTCGCTCATAGAAACGGTCAAAGCGGTTTATGACCTTCATCCCGGTAACAGGTATATCCTGCTGGGCTCAAGTCAGTTGTTATTACTTGAGAAAGTAAGGGAAAGCCTGGCCGGAAGAAGCAGTATCATAGAGTTGTATCCTTTTACCCTTCCCGAGATGAGAACCCGTTCGTGGGAAGATAAGGTTGATAATTCTCTTTTTCAGTCTGAGCTGGCAGGAGAAAACGAAGGAGATTATCTTCCCTCATTTCTGCTTGATAAAAATATGGCTGCAAAGAAAAATGCACTGGATTTTTGTTCATGCTTCGGGTCATACCCTGCCATCACCGGAAAGGAGTTAAGCGACAATGAAAGGTATGAGTGGCTGCAGGACTATGTCAAAACATATCTTGAGCGGGATATAAGGGATCTTGCATCATTCAGGGATCTTGATCCCTTTGTGAATCTTCAGCGCTATCTGGCTATAAATACGGCTACACTGGTCAATGCAACTGATATAAGCAAGAGGCTTGGAATAAGCTTCAGGAAGGTTAAGCAATATATAAGGTATTTCGGAATTAGTTATCAGGTACTTGTACTGCCTGCCTGGTCGGCTAATCCAAACAAAAGGCTGTCAAAAATGCAAAAAATCCATTTCCTTGATAACGGGGTATTACAGGCTGTATTGCAAAAAAGAGGTGGAATGACAGGTAATGAGTTTGAAAGCTTGATAGTATCGGAGATTTATAAACAGATAAAGAACAATAATCTGCCTGCCAGATTATATCATCTGCGTACTCATGATGGCAGAGAGGTAGACCTGATCATAGAGATGCCTGATCATTATTATGCAGTGGAGATTAAAATGACCGGTAAAATAAATAATTCTGACACAAGACATCTTCGTGAACTGGATACTATACTTGATAAACCATTACGTAAATCATTTCTTCTGTCTCTTGACCCGGAAACAAGATTTTTTACTGGTAATGTCATTGCAATGCATGCCGCTATGTTTCTCGGATAAAACCTTTCCCTTCCGCTGGCGCGGATCTCTCTCCGTCCGCCGCCTCCGTCGGCCATAGGCCGAAGCTTCAGCGCAGGCGGAAGATCCGTGCCACTCACCATTCACCACTCACCCCGTTCCACACCGTGCTCCTCCGTGTTCTTTGTGGTGAGATAGAGTCTTTGTTGAGTTGTTTATTCGTTAAGCCGTTAAGATGTTCAGTCTCTGAGTCTTTCAGTCCAGCCGTCAAGCAGTCCGCAGTCCGCAGTCCGCAGTCCACAATGTTAATTGATTAGTTAATTAAAACCGAAGAAGGCCTTTCGTCTTTAGTCGTTTGTCTTTCGTCTCATTAAACTCATTCTCAACTTTCTCAACCTTTTAAACCCTTTTGCCTCCGCCCTCTGCCCTCTGCCCTCTGCCCTCCGCCTCTGTTAATAGTCAGGCTTATTGCTAAAATAATATTGGTAATGTCAAAATATATACTAAATTTGCATTAGTAATGTTAAAATTATATGGAATATTTGGTATTACAGCAGGTAATTGCTGATCAGAGGATGCTTATTAGCAGCAAATCCAGGGGAATTAAACGTCTGGTTGATACCGGTAAACATTTGAAATCAAATCAGATATCGGTAATATCGGGTATCAGGCGTTCGGGTAAATCAACGTTATTGATGCAATTAGCAGATCAGTGTCCTGATTTTCACTATATAACATTTGATGATGAGAGACTGATAAATTTCCGGGTTTCTGATTTTAATTCAATGATGATTGAACTTAATAAGTATTATCAGTCACAGACTATTTTAATTGACGAAGTTCAGAATGTTGAAGGTTGGGAACGTTTTGTAAGAAGATTACATGATGAAGGGAAAAAGGTTTTTATTACAGGCAGCAATTCAAAGTTACTGAGTTCCGAACTGTCGACACACCTGACTGGGAGATATATTAAAACGGAATTGTTCCCGTTTTCTTTTTGTGAATATCTGAGGTTTAAACAAATTGAATTTAGTGACCGGACAACTGCAAATCTGGGAAAGATCTCTTCAGCTTTGGATGAATACCTGTCAAATGGCGGATTCCCTGAATTTTTACTGAATAATGATACCGAATTCCTGCACAGGATCTATGAAGATATTATTTATCGCGACCTGATAGGGCGGTTCGGGATCAGAAATATAAAAGGATTTAAAAACCTGGTTCAATATTTATTCACAAATTTTACTAAAGAAACGAATTATAACTCATTAGCAGGGATAGTAGGCTTTAACAGTACAACAAGCGTTCGTGATTATGTTTCTTTCCTGTCGGAGAGTTATATGATTTTTGAACTGTACCGTTACGATTTTTCACTTAAAAGGCAGTATCAGTCAAATAAAAAAATTTATGTTATTGATAACGGACTCAGAAATACAGTGTCATTCCGGACAGGTCAGGATAAAGGAAGGATGCTAGAAAATCTTGTATTTATAGAACTGAAAAGGAGAGGAACAGAATTATGGTATTATAAAACGAAAAACAATCAGGAAGTGGATTTTCTTTGGTTTGATCCTGAACCCGGACTTATACAGGTTTGTTATGATCTCACTGATCCGGTAACTTATAAACGTGAGACAAGAGCTCTCGAAACTGCAATGAAAGAACTATCGGTCAGGAACTCTGTTATTCTTTCATATAACGAAAGGAGAGAGATAAAAACCGGTGCCGGTATTATAAGGATTATTCCTGTGTATGACTGGCTGACAGGGTATTATTCATGAATGATGTTCAGTCTCTCAGTCCAACCGTCCGCAATGTTAATTGATTAGTTAATTAAAACCGAAGAAGGCCTTTCGTCTTTAGTCGTTTGTCTTTCGTCGCCAGCCCTGAGCCCTGAGCCCTCTGCCCTCCGCCCCCATGCAACCAATCTCTGCAAAAGCAAGTCCTAACCCTTGAATAAATCGCATATCCATTTGCATTTTTCATATAATCGAGTAATTTTGTTACTCAAACTTGTCGCCTGAAACCTATGATAAACTCCCTCATAACATCCCAGACAAGGATAAAGTTGCTCCTCAAGTTCTTCCTGAACAGCAACACAAGAGCTCATTTGCGCGGACTCGAGTCCGAATTCGGCGACTCCACCAACGGTATAAGGGTAGAACTGAACAGGATGGAAGAGGCAGACCTTTTGCATTCGACCAGGGAAGGCAACAAAAAGCTATATTTTGCCAACAAGAAGCATCCCCTGTTTACAGAGATACATAATATTATCATCAAGGAGACAGGCCTCGACTGCGTCATTGAAAAGGTCATACACCGTCTTGGCGAGCTCGATTGTGTTTACCTCTGCGGAGATCTTGCTCATGGAAAGGACAGCAACATAATTGATCTCATCCTTGTTGGTGCAGGTATCGACAGGGAGTACCTCACCCGCAAGATTGAGCAGGCCGAGGATCTCGTGGGACGTAAAGTAAGGTATATAGTGCTTGACAATGAAGAGGCAGAAGACTATCTCTCGGGATACAAGCCCGGCGACCTACTGCCCCTCTGGAACAATAAAGCAGTCTGATATGGCAAAGCACAACAACATAAGATATATGTCCCCCGTCCTCCGAAGCCCGAAGGGCGAAGGAGGAGCCCTGTCCTCCGAAGCCCCTGGAACTCGGGTCGAAGGAGGAAGCCCCCAGCCCTCCCTGCCCGCCGAAGCTCAAAGAGCGAAGGAGGAGCCTTCTGCCTCCTGGTTCGCCATCTACACCCGGGCCCGTACTGAAAAAAGGCTCCATGAAAGGTTACAATCAGAGGGTTACGAATCCTATCTGCCGTTGATAAAGACCCTGCGTCAGTGGTCCGACCGTAAGAAATGGGTGGAGGTACCCCTGCTTAATTCATACGTATTTGTCCGTACCCACCCGGAATATTTAAGAGATATTGTTAAGCTGGAAGGCGCGGCCAGGTATATTAGTTTTGAGGGCCGGCCTGCTCCCATACCGCAGAAGCAGATAGACAACTTGCGGCTGCTGGTCAATGGCGAGGAGCAGATAGAGGTAACGGGAGAGCGTTTTTCTCCCGGCGACCCCGTTGAAGTCACCCACGGGAGCCTGCGGGGACTGACAGGTGAGCTTATAAAGATTGGAAACAGGAACAAGGTAGTTGTCCGCATCGACAAGCTCGACCTCAACCTTGTCGTCAAGATACAAAAGGCGTTTCTGAAAAAACTCAGATAACGTCCAAACATACACTATTTGGCTTTGTCAGACACTTTACCCAGTGTAAGTGACGAGGCTGTGCTATGGGAAGCGCAGAGACAAGACAAAAGACAAAAGTACAAAGATAAAAGTGGCTGAGTATAGTAATAATGATTTTTCGAATGAATTAGAAAAGCGACTTTTTAATTTTGCTGTCGATGTGATTAAATTTTTAGGCTCTCTACCTGATATAGCAGAAGCAAGAATTATAAAATATCAGTTAGCTAAAAGTGCCGGATCCAGTGGAGCTAATTATGAAGAAGCACAAGCCGGTTCATCTAAAGCTGATTTTACAAATAAAGTCAGAATATCTCTAAGAGAGATGCGTGAGTCAAATTATTGGCTTCGTTTAATAAAAGACACAGGTTTAACCTGTAGTTGTGAAGAAAGAGACAGATTAATTAAAGAATCTTTTGAATTAAAAAGGATTTTGGGTTCAATAGTTCAAAAAACCAGGAAATAAAAATTTTACTTTTATCTTTTTGTGACTTTTATCTTTTTACTTTTGTCTTTTGTCTTGATATAACTGCACAACATAAATCCTCTCCATGCCTAACATTCCCACTGACGATAAAAAGGCGACAGGTAAGAAAGTAGCAATCCTCCAGTCAAATTACATTCCCTGGAAAGGCTACTTTGATATAATAAATTATGTTGATGAGTTTATCATTTATGATGAGGCACAATATACCAGGCGTGACTGGCGTAACCGTAATTTGATCAAGACAAGGCAGGGATTAAGATGGTTAACGATACCTGTTAAAGTAAAAGGAAGATATATACAGACTATCAGAGAGACCAAAGTACTAAACGATAAGTGGGCTGAGAAACACTGGAAAAGCATTAGATATAATTATCATAAGTCTGAATATTTTGATGATTACTCTGAAGTATTTGAGCAAGCTTATATAAAAGCGTCGGAGATGGAGTTTCTATCAGAGATTAATTTATTATTCATTGAGCTTATCAATTCAATTCTGGGAATAAGAACAGAGATATCTCAGACAAGGGATTATCAGTTAAATGGAGATAAGAATCAAAAAATTATTTCTGTTTGCAGGCAGACAGGAGCGGATGTTTATGTAACCGGCCCTGCAGGCATGAATTATATTGACATTAAGCTGTTTCAGGATAATAATATTAGTCTCTATGTAATGGATTATTCGGCATACAGAGAGTATCCCCAGTTGGAGCCTCCGTTTATGCACAATGTCAGTGTACTGGACCTGATTTTTAACACAGGCCCTGATGCCCTGGAATATCTTTCATGTAACTAATGGATATATCGGTTGTTATTCCGGTTTATAATGGTCAGTACACACTGCATGAGCTTCACAAAAGATTAATGGAGGAGCTTATAAAAGGATGTTATAATTTTGAGATTATTTATGTTTATGATTGTGGAAAAGATAAAAGCTGGGGGATTCTACAGGAAATTAAACATGATTATCCTGATATTGTAAAAGCATATCACCTGGATAAAAATCATGGGCAGCACAATGCCATTCTATTTGGATTAGCGAAAGCAATAGGTGATTTTATCATTACTCTTGATGAAGATTTGCAACATGATCCAACTTATATAATAAAATTGATGGAGAAACAGGCCGAAAAAAATTATGATGTTGTATATGCTGTTTTTGAAACAGCTAAACATTCAGGTCTCAGGAATTTTACATCTGATCTTTTAAGAAGAATATTGAAAGCAATTATACCGGATATTTGTCCTAATTATTCTCCTTTCAGGCTTATAAAAAGGGATATTGCACAATCCCTGACCAAGCTTCATAATTCTTATACTTTTATTGATGGATACCTTGGGTGGTTAAAGCCCAGATTCGGTATTATATCCGCAATACATAGAGAAAGAAAAGCAGGCACCAGTTCATACTCTTTTTATAAGCTGTTAAAGCATGCGGTACTTGTAACAATTGCATATTCTCCTTTAAAGAAATGGCTGTTAATCTTAGCACTGGTTGTTAATGTGCTCTCATTTTTTGTAAATAAAATAACTATTGGAGGATCAGTGCATGAGTTATATAAAGCAGGATATATCTTAGGAATGATTTTATTGGTTTTTGCATTACTGACAGAAATAATACATTACAGTCGTATAAAACTTCTCGGAGTTCCCTATGCTGTTAAAGAAATCTGATATGGAACAGCAAATAATTATAATTGGAGCTGTAGGAACAGCCAGAAATATTATTGAGCAGGTTAATGATGCAGCGCTGAATTATAATTATCCTTTTAAAATTAAAGGTGTATTGATAGATTCTTTTGATCGTGGAGCAAAGATAGCCGGTGTAGAAGTAATAGGAACTACACATGATATTTCTGAATACATAAAAGAATCAAACAATAAATTCTTGTTTTGTCTTCACAAGCCTGAATGTCTTGATGAGAGGTACAGGTTATTACAGAGTTACAGGATCCCTAATAACCGCTTTACTAATTTTATTCATCCCCTTTCTTATATTGCTAATAGTGTAGATATTGGAAATGGTAATATTATTCTCAGTAATACTACTGTGCAATCGGATGTAAAATTAGGTAATTTTAATATTATTAATTCTAATGTTACAATTGAACATGAAACCAAACTTGGTAATTTTAATTTTATTGCAGCCAATGCCTGCTTGGGTGCAAATGTAAGGATAGGGAATACAAATTTCATTGGGCTAAACACTTCAGTAAGGGAAAACATAATAATTGGGAATGATGTTTATGCTGGAATGCATTCATTAATATTAGATAACTTTTCTAATTGCAGGGTATATGGCATACCTGCAAAGAGTCAAAAAGATTAAATGAATATACCTTTCAATATACCATATTCGTCAGGGAGAGAAATTGAATATATAAAAGAAGCAATTACAAACAGATACTTATCCGGTAATGGATACTTTACCAGAAAGTGCCAGCATTTTTTTGAAGAAAGATGGAATTTTAAAAAAGCCTTAATGACAACCTCATGCACCGATGCTTTGGAAATGGCAGCGCTGCTTATAGATATAGAGCCGGGAGATGAAATAATTATACCTGCATATACTTTTGTTTCCACGGCTCTTGCTTTTATAAGGCAGGGAGCAAGGATCGTTTTCGCAGACTCCAGGCGAGGTCATCCCGGTTTGGATGAGGATTCGCTGGAAGGTCTCATTAGCCCTGTGACAAAGGCAATTGTCCCGGTTCATTATGCAGGTATAGCCTCCGACATGGATAAAATAATGAATATTGCAAAAAAGCATGGTATATATGTTATAGAGGATGCAGCCCATGCAATAAACAGTTATTATAAGGGAAAACCTTTAGGAGGTATAGGGCACTTAGGATGTTTTTCATTCCATGAGACAAAACCTGTACATTGCGGTGAAGGAGGGATGCTGGTTATCAATGATGACAGATTCCTTAAACGTGCTGAGTTGATTTGGGAAAAAGGTACTGACAGGGCGGCTTTTGCTAGGGGAGAGGTTAGCCGGTATGAATGGGTTGAAACGGGCTCTTCTTTTTTACCGTCGGAACTAAATGCAGCCTTCCTGTACGCACAATTGGAAGAAATGGAGCAAATTCTTGAGACAAGGATGGATCTTTGGAGATCATATTATAATAGTTTGAAGGATTCAGTCATCAAAAATGATTTCATCCTTCCTGATATACCGTCATCAGTAAAGCATAATGCAAGTATTTTTTATCTGGTTTTTGCAGACCGGGAGATGAGGAATAGGTATAGAAATAATCTTACTAGGGAAGGCATACAGGCTATTAGTCATTATCTCGATTTAAGCAATAGTCCCTATATAAGAAATAATTATCCGGGTAAACTAAAGTTAATGAAAAACGCTACAATGCTTGAAAATACCTTATTGAGATTGCCATTATTTAACGGGCTTAATGATACCGGTAGAATAATACAGGCATTATTAGTTTGACAAATTTTAATGAAAAGATTGATTCATATTTTTAAAGACAAATTACCTTTTAAGATCTTTGTTTTATTGTCAGGTATCTTATGTGTTCTTTATATTATTTTTTTTGATCCGGTTATTGATGGCGATGCAGGACATTATATTCAACTGGCACAGGATATCTCTGCAAAAGACAAGGTTGTAGAGTTAGGAAACCGGAGTCCCTTATATCCCTGGCTGATGAGTCTGATAGTTAGTATTACCGGAGATGATCAACCGGTTGAAACCATAAAAAATATTCAATACTTATTATTGTTTTTTAGTTCAATAGTCATATACAGCATAGTAAGAACTGTTACTGGACATCAGAGTTTTGCCTTCCTGACAGGCATCATATTTTTAATAAGCATAAGTACTGTAAATTACGGATACCTTATTTTAACTGAAACACTAACTGTATTTCTTTTTGTCCTTGGAATATGGTTGGCCGTATTATCTTATAGTAAATCGAAACTGTTACTGTTCTTTTCAGGTTTAGTATTTTCCGCGTTGGTGCTAGCTCGATATAGTACTTTCCTGCTACCTGTTTTCATGGTGTTGGCATTATTTATTCTTGATTATAAAAATAAAGATGGAAATCATTCGGTAAGATCATCCCTTGGTGGCATAGCTATATTTTTAGTCCCTGTATTAGTTGTTATCTTGTCCTGGTCATACCATAATTACAGGCAAAACGGATATTTTTTTCTTTTCTCTTTGGATCAAACAGGAACTTTTGTGTCAAAGAACGGAATTTATGCAGCTATTGATGAGAGAACAAAAGTACAGGATGAATACTTGCCTTATAAAGATATTGTTCTTGATGTACAGGATGAATTATTGGACGATTTTAAGGTAAAAGAGAAGAAGGAATCATTAGCCAGTTATTTTTCCTCAAAAAAACCACTTATCTATAATAATGGATTTTCCATCCGCAGCAGGTCTTATCAGAGATTCGGGGAGTTATATAAAGATACTGGTGATAATTTTGATATTGATCAGATAGAGATATTTGAGAAACAGGTAGTAAGGAATAACAAAATGGATATATTGAAAATCAGAATATTTTCCTTCCTGACAGGTATGAGGGCCAGCAGTTCTTATTTAAACAAGCAGAACGAAAAAGTTAATCTGAATATATTACCTTCAGTTATTTTTATCATCTATAAATTATTTGTAATAATATTTACAATAATAGCATATTTATATATGCTAGTTGCATTAATCAGAAGTTTATTTACAAGTAACAGATTCTTGAATTACGAAATAATATTAATTATACTTACAGCATATTTCCCTGTTGTGAATTTCATTTTTGCCCTGACCAATGATGCCAACAGGTTTAAATATCCTTCAGAACCTTTCATAATAATGTTTGCTTTATTAGGTATATATCATGTTAGTAAATATATAATAGAAAGGAGAAATATTTGGGAATAGTACGTTTATTATTGGCGTTTTACACTTTGAGCTTAATTTCTTGTATGTTATTTTTGTTTTAATCCTTAAGTTATCCTTATGAAACCTATAATTCCTTTATTATTATTGACAATAGCGGTTTTCGGAAGCTGTACTTCTTCCGAAAAACTGACATATCTTAGTAATTTACCTAAATCCACTGAAGGTCAGTATTTTACTATTGATTTTCCAGATTACAGAGTACAATACAGGGATATACTATATATAACTGTAAAAGCTATGTCCCCAGAAGGGAAAATTGAAGATCTACTAATAGGGGGTACTGGATCAGCACAAAATTATTATTTTCGAGATGAGGCTAGTCAGTATATCATGGGATATGATGTTGATAAAGAGGGATATGTTTTATTACCTGTAATTGGCGCGGTTCATGTTGCAGAAAGGACAATTAATGAAATTAAGAATATCTTACAGGATGAAGTGGATAAATATTTCAATAATGCTTTTGTTGACTGTAAGCTTTTAAGCTTCAAATTTACTGTCTTGGGCGAGGTCAATTCTCCGGGTACATATATAAACTATAATAATTACCTTACAGTTATAGAAGCTGTAGGCCGTGCAGGTGGTGTAGGCGATTATGGAAGACGAGATCATGTCCTCATTGTACGCCCGACAGAAGAAGGAACAAAAACATATAGCATAAACTTACAGGACAAAGATATTCTTACCTCCGGAGCATATTTTTTGCAGCCCAATGATGTAGTTATCATTGAGCCGGTTGGACATAAAATATTCAACATGAACCTGCCTACTTTCAGTTTTGTGCTGACATCTGTCACAAGTGCAGTAACAACAACCTTATTATTGATTAATTTTTTTAATAATAAATAAATTCCGGATTTCAAATTTAGACTATATAATAGAATATGAAACTCATCATCTATGAATCAAAACGAAAATAGTAACCCAAAATCTTCCGGCTATACTTCTTCTCCAGGATATGGTAAGTATACTTATGATCCAGAGCTTCTTCGTGGGGAGGATGGTTTAGACTTCAAGCGATACTTAACTTTGTTTTTAAGTAACTGGTACTGGTTTACCATTGCTGTATTTGTTACATTGAGTATAGCCTATGGTATTAATAGATGGTCGGAGAAAATATACACAGTGTCTGCTTCTTTACTTATTGAAGACCAACAAAGAGGCGGTGATATGAATAGCGCTGAGCAGTTTATTCCTGGCAGTGAGATATTTAAAAGCCAGCAGAATTTGAAGAACGAAATTGGGATACTGCGATCATTTACACTTAATTATGAGGTTATTAAAGGATTGCCAGAATTTTGGGTTACATATACTGGAGTAGGACGAAGAGGAATTGCAGAGAGTAGAATGTATAAGAATGCTCCATTTAAAGTTATTTTTGACTCTTTGGGCAGGCAATTAAAGGGAAGAAGAATAGATATTGAATTATTATCTGAAGACAAATTCAGACTTAGACTTGATGATAAGGTTGACACAGTGCTGAGCTTCGGAGACCGTTACCAAACTCATCAGTTTGACTTCATAATAGTGGCTAATGATAATTATTTATTTAATAAAACACAGTCAAATAGGTATTATTTCTGGTTTGAAAGCCTTGAAAGCCTTGTAAACAAGTATAGAGGCAAATTGAACATTTCTTCTATAGATGAAGAGGCCAGCTTATTGGCTTTATCAATTAGCGGGTATAGTGCGGCACAGGAGGCCGATTATCTTAATAAACTTATGGAAGTATATATTGATAGAGGTTTGAAATTGAAAAATGAGACGGCGGAGAACACCATTACATTTATTAACGAGCAGCTTGGACTAATATCCGATTCGTTAAGATTAGCGGAGAATAACCTTGAGAACTTTAGGCTTAACAATAAATTAATAGATCTTAGTTCTGAGGCTTCATTATTGCAATCAAGGCTGGAGAAATATGAAAATGAGAAGTACAATCTTGAGTTTGAAAAACATTATTATGAATATCTGGTTAATTATGTTGATACAAATAAGATTTCAAATGAGATTCTTTCTCCTTCCCTTGTTGGTATTACTAATCCAACTTTAGATCGTCTAGTAATTGAACTTTCAGCTATTCAACAACAAAGCAAGCAGATGACCTTCACTTTGAAGCAGGATATTCCATCTGTAATACTTATTCAGTCTCGCGTGAAGGATGCAAAGAAGGCGCTTAGAGAGAATGTCGAAAACAGTTTTAAAAATTCAACTAAACTGCTTAATGATGTAAATGCACGTATTTTAGAAGTTGAAAGAGAAATTCAAAAACTTCCTGGCACGGAGAGGCAGCTTATCAATATACAACGCAAATTTGATCTGAACAATACCGTTTATAATTACCTTCTTGAGAAAAGAGCGGAGGCTGGTATTGCAAAAGCATCAAATGTTGCTAACAACAGAGTAATTGATAATGCTCAAGCTTTTAATGCATCACGAGTTGAACCTAAAGAACGTCATAATTACATGGTAGCTTTGATTCTCGGGTTTTTTATCCCTGCAGGTTTGCTTCTAATTTTTGACTTACTGAACAATAAGATCATTTATAGACGAGATATTGAGAAAGTGACAGATCTCCCTATTATAGGTTTCGTTGGTCATAGGGAGGTAGATTCAGAAATGCCTGTAGTTAATAATCCGAGTTCATCATTGACAGAATCTTTCAGGGCTATACGTACACGCCTGAAGCATTTTACGGACAATGAAGAATCTAAGATAATTGCCATTACTTCTACTGTGAGCGGTGAGGGTAAAACATTCATTTCGGCTAATATTGCTTCCGTAATAGCCATGGTAGGGAAAAAGGTATTACTTGTTGGCCTTGATTTAAGAAGGCCTAAACTTCATAAAATACTGGATACAGATAATGATAAAGGGCTTACTTCATATCTTATCGGAGAATCAGAATACAAGGATATCGTGTTGAAAACAAATATTAGCAATTTATTTTTTGTGCCCTCTGGTCATATTCCTCCAAATCCTGCCGAGTTAATAGAATCTGATAGAATGTCTAAATTCTTTGAAATGGCTAAACAGGAATATGATTATATTATAGTAGATACACCACCGATTGCAATAGTAACTGATACATTTTTGCTGGCACTTTATGTTGACATTAATTTATTTGTTGTGAGACAACGCTATTCATCAAAGAATACTCTTAATCTTATTGACGATTTTAAAAATCAGGGAGATTTGAAAAACATGGCTATATTGATAAATGACATTAGTTTAACCGGATATTATGGATATGGGATTAGATATGGTGATTCATTTGGTTATGGGTATAATTATTATAGTCAATATGTTAAGTATGGTTATTATGAATCAGCAAAAGGATATTATACGGAATAGATTTTATACCAAAGACAAAGTATTCTAATGTATCTTTTATACGTGATGATTAAATAGATTTTCATGATCAAAAGTAATAAATATGATCTTACTGTTGTGATTCCTGCCTACAATGAAGAGCAATCACTTGTTGAATATATACCAAGATTGATTAACGAAATCAAAAATACTAAATGTAAAATTATTATAGTAAATGATGGATCTGAAGATAATACTAAAGTGGTTTTAAACCAGTATTTCGGAAATGGAATACTTACTGTTATTAATCATAAAGTTAATAAAGGATATGGAGGTGCATTAAAATCTGGAATATTAACAGTTGATACTGAGTATATTATTACTATGGATGCAGATGGTCAGCATAAGATTGAGGATCTATTTAGGCTGATTGATTATATAAAATCAAGTGACGCAGATATGGTAGTCGGGAAACGAGGGTTTGATAAAAATCTATATAGGACAATTGGAAAGAAAGCAATTCGTTTCTTTGCCAGAAGGTTAATGAAAATACCAGTTAAAGATATTAATTCTGGTATGAAAATTTACAGGACTGAACTTTTGCAAAAATATATTAAATTTTGCCCTGACAACATGGCTTTTAGTGATATAATTACTCTTCTGTTTATATATAACAGACATCTGGTTCTGGAAATTCCTATTGAGATGGATGAAAGAAAACATGGCAGAAGTACAATAAGTTATAAAACGGCAATAACGACTATTTATGAAATACTGAATATTGTCCTTATGTTTAATCCAATAAAAATTTTTTTACCGTCAGGTTTATTTTTTATTATCGTTGGTATAGCATGGGGGATTCCTATAGCACTTGCAGACAGAGGGGTTAGCGTTGGAGCCTCTTTAAGTATAAGCATTGGAATATTGATTATTTTTTTTGGCCTTATTGCAGAACAGATATCCCAAATCAGAAAGCATCTTTAATAGTATAATGGATTAGAATAATGAATGATTTTGCCTTCGCATAAAGCTTATCTGTTTAATTGCAAATTTTTGTAGTATAAGCATATAAATCAACTTGGATAAGACCATAATAATAGGTAGGACTTGTATGTAATGAAAAAAGTATTCAGGCGATTTATTTTTTTTGTTTCAGGATATATTTATAGAGAGAAATTTTTTTTAGGGTTAATTTTTATCCTTGCTCTGATAATCAGATCAGTTTATGTAATAGTTATCTACAGGAATAGTGGTACCTCAAACTGGAGCGATGATTGGTATTATTCATTACTTGGAGAGCAGTTAGCATCTGGAGATTGGGCACCACATGCTGAAAATGAACTCTATATGAGAGTTGCTCCATGGATTCCTTTGCTACTAGCTTTTTTTAATAAACTTTTTGGTAGTTCTTTTATCCCTTTTTTTATTTATAACATATTGTTGTCTTCTTTGTTGATTCCTGTACTCTATTATCTTGGCAGGGAAATATCGGGAAAAACAGTAGGAAAGATACTTGCAATTTGGGCTTGTTTAAATGTTGAATTTTTTAGATATACTCCACATCTTCTAAAAGAACCTACTATATATTTTTTGATGCCACTGATAATACTGCTTATAATTAAACAAATTAAAAAGGAGAATTATTATATTATAATATTAGCGGCTTTTTTGTTTTCAGTTTTAATACATACAGATGAAAGGTTCATTTTTTATCTTCCTATTTTCCCTTTGATTTTGTTTTTTGGTCACCCGTTTAATTTTAAAAAAAGTATAAAAGGAACATTTGCCTGGATAGCAGTTGTTTTTTTATTAATGGTGCCATGGGGAATAAGGAATTATAAAACATATGGACAGGTTGTTATAATAAGCCATCGAACAACCGCATTTACCTCTATGATCTGGGGAAAAGATTTAAGCGGAATGAAATTCGTAAGTTCGGATGAAGACATAGAGAACCAGTATAAAAGTTATAGCGAAGCAGTCGTAAATGTAAAATCTTCAAAGAAATCTAACAGCTTTAATTTGTATTCTAAAACACTTATTAATATATGGAGACCAGCTTATTTTAAAACGAGGGTGGTAAAGTACTCGTGGTGGGATAAACCCAGGTTGCAAAAATGGTCTTTAAAACATAATCTTCTAAGCCTTTTGTTCTATGGTATCTATTTGCCATTTTTTTTAATAGGGATTATTATTTCAGCATTAGAGAAGAATTATCTAGTATTTTTTTTGAGCTTGCTCCCTGTTATTCACAGTATTCTTCATGCTTATATGGTTATGCCTGAAGAAAGATACAGGTACCCTTTTGTATTTTTAATTGTTTTAGTTGGGGTGTGGACAATAACTGAAATAATTAGAAGAAATTATATAACTGGTTTTATGTCCCGGAAATATTCTACGGATGAATTTGATAGAAAATAATCCTTTAGTTTCGATAGTCGTTGTTACTTATAATTCATCCAAATATATCGTTGAGACTCTTGAGAGTGCAAAAAAACAGACATACAAAAATATTGAATTAATTATTAGCGATGATTGTTCAAAAGATAGTACACAAAAGATATGCAGAGACTGGATATCTAAAAACAAGAACAGGTTTATTGGAGTAAAGCTCGTTGAGTATGAAACAAATACAGGGATTCCTGCTAATTGCAACCGAGGAGTAAATAATGCCAGAGGGGAATGGATTAAGTTAATAGCAGGAGATGACATATTGGACAGCAAATGTGTTGAAAATCTGATCAGATTTTCAGCTTTTGTTACAGAAGCTGTAGTTATCGCTTCGCGATGTCAAGGATTCAAAAATAAGTTTTCTAAGGATAATTTTATAAAAACAAGAGATCTTTCTGCCAGTCTGTTTTTTAGATATGATACTACTGCGACACAACAGTTCTTCATGCTGTTAGGATATAATTATATCGATGCTTCAGCAACATTGATAAACAAATCATTTCTGCTTTCATCTGGAGGGTTCGAAGAGAGTTTTAGGAATATAGAGGACTTACCTTTTTTGCGTAAAACTACAGCAATGGGATATAAAATTCATTTTCTGAACGAAATTACAGCATATTACAGATTCCATCCAGAAGGGGTTTCAAGACCATCCAATCATAGCTCAGGAAAACATAATTACATGTTGCTGGATTACACGATGAAAATGTTTGATAAATATAATAAGGACAATATTACACAAGAGGAGAGGGTAATACTGGTAAAAAAATACTTGTTGTTATTAAGGCGATTGCATGGAAACTTAGCTCATAAAGTATTTCATTTTAGGAAGATAATTAGATATTGGCCAGGTATCAAATATTTTTTGAATATGGATAAAGCGACAGGTGTATACAATAATTCTGACATTGATTTTAAAACATTTGGTTAACTGTTGGAGTAAAAGGTAAGTCATGTTTAACAATTAGTTATTACCTAGCGAGAATGGATGAAGTATAATGTTAAGATAACAATAATTTTCTAAAAAATTGGTACTACAAATTATTGATTTACCGAAGATAATGGATGCTAGGGGTAATCTTTCATTTATTGAGGAAGAGAACCATATTCCCTTTAAGATAAAACGAATTTACTGGGTTTACGATGTCCCCGGAGGGGAGGTTCGCGGGGGGCATGCATTTAAGGAAACCGAAGAATTCATTGTTGCCCTGTCAGGCAGTTTTGATGTGTTGATTAATGATGGGTTTGAGGAACATAAGTTTTCTCTTAACAGGTCTTACTATGGGCTTTATGTGCCAAAAATGAGGTGGAGAACTATAGAAAATTTTTCTACTAATTCTCTTGCTTTAGTAATTGCTTCAACATTTTATTTTGAGTCTGATTACATACGTGATTTTAAAGAATTTATAAAATCGGTTAGAGGTGGAAGAAATATCTGTTTATAGTTGTCAAGTAATAGAAATATCAAAAATTAATAACAGGGCAGGAAATATTTCAGTTGTTGAAGGGATTAAAGATTTACCCTTCAAACCGCGGCGGATTTTTTATATATATGATATACCTGCTGGAGAATTAAGAGGTGCACATGCCCATAAAGAGTGTCATCAATTAATTATTGCTGCAAGCGGTAGTTTTGAAATATTTCTTGATGATGGGAAAAATAAAAAAACAGTAACACTAAACAGACCATTTTTGGGGCTTCATATTCCTCCAGGTATTTGGGCAAATGAGCAAAATTTTTCATCAGGAGCAATTTGTTTAGTATTGACTTCTCATTTATTCAGTGAAAAAGATTATATAAGGGATTATCCGTCATATTTAAAATATCTTAATCTTGAATAAGCAAAATATGGATTGCTATAAACAGTTTATAGAAAAAGAGATAGGATTATTTATATATTCTCCTTATAGTTTCTTGTTTAAAAAAGACAAAAGAGATTTAACCCGGAAAACATTTATTGAGCCATTAATAAATGAAATTAATAATGGTTTATGTAAAGTAGTGAAAATAAGAGAAGGAGGGAATGATCATTTTTTCTATTATAAAAACCTTTTATGGGATTCCCAATATTTTAATTTTAGCATAAACAGGATAGAACTTATTCTTTATAATCACAATGAATTAAAAGTATTATCTAAGGCAATAAATGGATTTTTAAATGATATAGTAAAACCCCAAGAATATTACTTTATTAATGTTCCTTGTGAAGAAACAAGATTAATACAGGCATTGTCTTTAACCGGATTTAGTTTAGTAGAAACTCGTTTAAATTATTATTTGGGAAATTTAAAGGATTTTAAAGCCCCAAGGCATAATGTTAGAAAAGCTACAAAAGAGGATATTCCAATATTGAAAAGAATTGCAGAACAAAATCGAAATCCTTTTGACAGGGTTCATGCTGACCCAGCTTTTATTAAAAGGAAAGCAGATGAATATTTAGGAACATTTATTGAAGAGTCTGTAAAAGGCTTTGCTGATATGGTAATTATCCCAAATATTTTAGGAATTGATCCATTTGGTTTTTTAGCTGTAAACAAACCCAAAGATGTGTTAGGAGAGAAAATTGCAAAATTGGTATTAGCAGCTGTTGATAATACAATATACAAAGGATGGCTCTTTAAACTTTTAACGGAAGCTATTTACAAAATGATTGATTATTCAACAGATTATCTGACTACAATTACTCAGGCATCAAATCGTTCAGCAATCAGAACTTGGGAAAAAGCCGGATTTAAACTTGGTTTTACTACTCATATTTATTCATATCGCAATTAATGATAAAGTTTCTTGACATACAATCAATAACAAATAGTTTTGAGCCGGAGCTTTCGGAAGCTATTAAGCGAGTGATAAAACGTGGATGGTTTCTTCTCGGTGAAGAAAATGAGTTTTTTGAGCGTGAATATAAAATATATACCGGGACCAAGAGATGTATAGGCGTTGCAAATGGTCTTGATGCATTGAGACTGATATTTAAAGCATATATTTCCATGGGTGTAATGCAGGAAGGTGATGAAGTAATAGTACCTGCAAACACTTATATTGCTTCAATACTTGCAATAACTGAGAATAGGCTAATTCCGGTACTCGTTGAGCCGGATATGGATACATATAATCTTGATATCTCACTGGTTGAAAGAAACATAACTACACGCACTAGGGCAATATTGGTTGTTCATCTTTATGGAAGAGCGTGCTGGTCATCTCAACTGGAAGAGATTGCAAAAAAACATAGTCTAAAAATAATTGAAGATAATGCACAAGCATCTGGGGCTATGGTAATGACACAAGGTACAGGACAGATAGATAATAAGCTAAAACTAAGAAGAACAGGCTCTTTTGGTAATGCTGCTGGGCATAGCTTTTACCCAGGAAAGAATTTAGGTGCATTAGGTGACGGAGGAGCAGTGACCACCAATGATGATGAACTGGCGGATGTGATAAAAGCAATGGCCAACTATGGATCATCTAGAAAATATATTAATGATTACAAGGGATTGAATTCTAGACTTGACGAAATACAGGCTGCTGTACTTCGTATAAAATTGCCCAGGCTTGATGTTGATAACCAACTAAGACGTGAAGTTGCCAAATACTATCTTGAGAATATAAAGCACCCTGAAATTATTTTACCATTCTGTCCTAATGCTCCGGATCTCAGCCTTGATAACGTATGGCATCTTTTTGTAATCAGGCACCCTTCTCGCGATAGGCTAAGACAATACTTGGCAGATAATGATATACAAACATTGATACATTATCCCATTCCTCCTCATAAACAAAGAGCATTTATGGAATGGAACAATTACAGCTTATCCATAACTGAAAAAATTCATAGAGAAGTTCTAAGTATTCCAATTTATCAAGTGATGAATAATCATGAAGTTGAATATATCGTCAATAAATTAAATTCGTTTATTTAATCATAGTATTATTTTGTTAAAGCACTTTAATTTTGTTTTTTTCACTATTCAGGAAAATTTATAAGTCATTCAAATTTTTATTTAATATTTTGAATGTGTATAGAAAAAGGCTTTTCAATTTTATTTTACCTAATATTTCTATATTAATTAGAAAAAGAGTTTATTACAAGAAATATCCTGTTTGTAATCAAAAAACTCTTCTTACAGGTACAGGTAAAATTACGATTGGGAAAAATTGTGTATTTGGGTATAAACCAGGAGGATTTTTCCGAGGAGGTTCAGTCGAATTGCAATCTCGCTTTTCTAGATCAGAAATAGAAATAGGTGATTCAACTGCAACAAATAACAATGTTTTTATTTGTGCAGCCAATCGAGTTGAAATCGGAGCAGAAACTTTAATAGGGCAAAATGTTTGTATAATGGATTTTGACGCTCATGGAATTGACCCCAATAAAAGAAAAAAAATTGGTGAAATTGGTGTTGTTGTTATAGGAAGAAATGTATGGATAGGTAACAATGTAATTATTTTGAAGAATAGCTTTATAGGTGATAATTCTGTAGTTGCAGCTGGAGCAGTTGTCACTGGTGAATTTCCTCCGAATACAATCATTGGAGGAGTTCCAGCAAAAGTCATTAAGAATCTTTAGTGGAGGAAGCGACTTCGTCATATCGTCAGATTTTTAAAGCAACCTCACTATTTGGAGGTGTACAGGTATTCCAGATACTTATTTCTGTTGTAAGGTCAAAGCTTGTTGCAGTGCTTATTGGACCGGCTGGAATGGGTATTTTTGGTCTTTTAAACTCAACTACCGGATTTATTTCCGCATTGACTAATTTCGGACTTGGTAGTAGTGCTGTAAAGAATGTGGCTGCAGCGACAGCAGAGCAAAATAAAACAAGAGTTTCTATTGTAGTGAGTGTGCTCAGAAAACTTGTTTGGATCACAGGTCTTCTCGGTATGCTTATAACAATAGTTTTATCTCCGTGGCTGAGTAAACTAACGTTTGGCAACAAAGATTACACCTTGGCATTTATATGGATATCTGTCACATTATTACTGCGTCAGTTAAGCTCAGGACAGATGGTAGTACTTCAAGGCCTGCGTAAAATAGACTACCTGGCTAAAGCCAATGTAACAGGCTCACTTATCGGACTTGTAATATCTGTTCCTTTATACTACATCTGGCGTATTGACGGTATTATTCCGGTAATCATCGCTAGTTCTATTACGTCGACTTTATTGTCTTGGTTCTATGCAAAGAAAACAGATGTTAGATCGGTTAAAGTAACCATGAGTGAAACGTTGACCGAGGGAAAGGACATGTTGAAAATGGGATTTATATTGAGTTTAAGCTCTCTATTTTCTGTTGGAATATCTTATATTTTAAAAATTTATGTTAGTAATGTTGGCGGTGTAGAACAAGTAGGTCTGTATACATCCGGATTTACCATAATCAATACATATGTTGGTATGATATTTACAGCTATGAGTACTGATTATTATCCACGTTTGTCAGCAGTGGCTACAGATAATATAAAAGTTAGAGAGACAGTCAACCAGCAAGCTGAAATAGCGATTTTAATACTCGCACCAATACTATCTGTTTTTCTAATATTTATTGATCCGGTAGTTGTTTTATTCTATTCTTATAGATTCGTCCCTGTAAGCGGTATGATTCATTGGGCTGCAATTGGTATATACTTTAAGGCTGCTACGTGGTCAATAGGTACAGTATTAATAGCAAAAGGAGAATCTCGTTTATTCTTTTGGAGTGAATTTATTGGAAATATTTACATTCTTGTATTTAATATTATAGGCTATAGGCTTGCTGGTCTTGAAGGATTAGGCATCTCTTTTTTAGTCACTTTCATTATTTATTTTATTCAAATTTTTGTAATAGTGAGATTGAAATATGCATTTTCTTTTAATAGAGAATTCTACAAGGTTGCTGTTTTTCAGCTTGTTTTAGGTATAATATGTTTTGTAGTAATGAAGATACTAAGCTCCCCTTGGGCTTATATACTTGGATCGGTGTTCATATTAATTGCTACACTTTTTTCTTTGAAAGAGCTTGAAAAAAGGATAGGACTGAAAGAGATATCACAATTACTAATAAAAAAAATTAGAAACAGAAGATTTGATAATGGATAGGAATAGTGTTTATACAATATTGTTGTTATGAATAGAATTCTATCAATGTATTAAATAAAAAGTGAAGATTGGATGAAAAATGTTTTAAAAAATCTACTAGGAGTTTTTCGCTTATATAATAAGCTTGATAATAACGAAAAAATAATTAAAGAGATTCATAATGCACAACTATTTAATAGTACCATTTCTGATAGTAAGTGGTTATTAAATAAGGGTTTTTCTCCTGGGCGATGGGCCGTAGGGTATATTTTTCTTTATGTTTTATACAGGATTCTGGATGAAACCAGGCCAAAAAGAATAATCGAATTCGGGATTGGACAATCCACGAAAATGTTAAATCAGTTTTCCGATTTTAATAACGAAGCCAGGATTATTTCTTTTGAACATGATCTGGAATGGATTGATTTCTTTTCAAGAACAGTTATCCCAAGTGGGAACTTAGAAATCAGGAAAGTCGATTTGGTAGCCAGTGAATATAAGGGATTTAAATCGATGGTTTATGATATGAGTTCTATAAATGATGAAAAGTTCGACCTTATATTGCTTGACGGCCCTTATGGAGCAAAACGATTCTCAAGAAATCATATTATGAAACTTATACCCGGTAATATTGATAGTAATAATTTTTGTATACTGATGGATGATTATGACAGGCTGGGAGAAAAGGAAACAGCGATGGATATATTTTCAGTTCTTGATTCAACTTCGATTAAATATTATACAAGGATTTATTCCGGTAAAAAAGACATTTGTATAATATGCTCGGAAAATAATAAGTTTCTTACCTCTTTGTGATCTGAATCTATTTTTTTGGTATTTAATAGATGTTTTTCCGGTAAATAGTAGAAAATGAGTCAAGTTGCTTTGAGAGTCCCGTTAGTTTCATGTATAATTCCAACATTTAACCGTGTTGATTTTTTGAAGGAAGCAGTCGAAAGTATTCAGGCCCAGACCTTGAATGAGTGGGAGTTGATTATTGTTGATGACGGATCAGTTGATAATACTATGGAGGTGATTTTTTCATATTGCAAAGCAGATAAAAGGATCAGATACTACAGGAATCCTGGTAAGGGGGGCAGTTCAGCCCGGAACTATGGATTAAAATTGTCTCATGGAGAGTATATCGCGTTTCTTGATGATGATGATATAAGCTTGCCTCACCGTTTTGCTTCTCAGCTATCTGCAGCAAAGAGATCAGGTAATGATTTTATTGTTTCAGGATATGAAGTGAGGGATAGAAGAACCAATAAAGTAAAGTCTGAGGTTCGGCTTGAACTGAAAGGTTACGGGGCAGGATTTCCTTCACGGTGGCTGATAAAAAGGGAATTACTGAAAAAAGTAAACGGATTTGATGAAGAATTCCCTTCAATGCAAGATATTGAACTTTCATATCGGCTTTCGCAACATGAAGTGTTTGCATTGCATGACGATATTGTAACAATTATTTATCCTACAAATAATTCTGTAAGCACAAAGAGAGAAAATGTACTAAGAGGGAAAACGCTTCTTATGGATCGATCCGGATCAAATATGCATCCAGTTGAAGCGGCTTGGTGGTATTTCAATATAGGTAACGGATACTACAATATGGGAGAGAAGGATAAAGCAATCTTTTACTATAAAACTGCGATTCGCAATGATCCGAAGCTTAATTATAGACTGGGTCGTTTATTTGTTTCCTGCATGCCGTTTAGTATTAAAACGGGGAAGTATCTGATCAAGATTTTAAGCAAATTAAGCAACAGTAATTTTCCGGCGCTTATAGAGCATTTGGTTATAAAGGCATAATAATTTTAAGTCATCTCAAAATTTTTATAATAATGAAAGTATTAATCCTTGCAGGCGGATACGGAACCAGGCTAAGTGAAGAGACCATGTTGCTCCCAAAGCCAATGGTAGAAATAGGCGGTAAACCTATCATTTGGCATATAATGAAGATATACTCTCATTACGGTTTTAATGATTTCATTATTCTTTGTGGTTATAAAGGCTACCTGATAAAAGAATATTTTTATAACTATTTCTTATACCATTCAGATGTAACTTTTGAGCTTGATAAGAATATAATGGAAATACACAATAATCCCAGCGAGCCGTGGAGGGTTACACTTCTTGATACGGGTATAGATACAATGACAGGAGGAAGGGTGTTAAGGGCAAAACCTTATATTTCTAAAGGAGAGATGTTTATGCTGACGTATGGAGACGGTGTGACAGATGTGAGTATTAATAATCTTCTTGATTTTCATAAAAGACATGGGAAATCACTTACAATTACTTCCTCGCAACCAGAAGGCAGATTTGGTGCTCTAGATATAAAGGAGGGAGGAATGGTCAGCAGCTTTGTTGAAAAACCTAAAGGAGACGGATCGTGGATAAATGCAGGTTTTTTTGTTTGTGAGTATACTTTGTTTGACTATCTAAATGATGGAGATAGTACTGTATTAGAACGCAGACCTTTTGAAGAACTGGCAAAAAGGGGGGAATTATATACTTATAAGCATGATGGCTTTTGGCGACCTATGGATACTTTGCGAGATAAAAACACACTTGAAGAATTATGGCGCACAGGAAAAGCAAAATGGAAAGTATGGTAGGAATGAATAATTTTTATAGAGGCAAAAAAGTCATGGTTACCGGACATACCGGGTTCAAAGGTTCCTGGCTTACTCTAATGCTTGCCTATAAAGGAGCTGACATCACGGGAATATCTCTTGATCCAAAAAATACGAAGGATGTATACAATGCAATTCAAATTAAAAATTTGTGTTTAGATCTCCGCCATGATATAAATGATTATGAAGGACTGCTTTCAATTTTCAACAAAGTGAAGCCAGAGATAGTTTTTCATTTGGCTGCACAGGCGTTGGTTATTGATTCATATAAATATCCTTTAAGAACATTTGAGACTAATATTATCGGTACGGCAAACGTTCTTGAAGCATGTCGTAATACAGATTCAGTAAAAGCTGTAATCGTTGTAACTAGCGATAAATGTTATGAAAATAGAGAAAAAGAACATGCATTTACTGAAAATGACAGGTTAGGGGGGAATGATCCATATAGTTCAAGCAAAGCAGCGTGTGAAATAGTAACCAATGCATTTAGGGAATCATATTTTATTTTATCTTCCTCTCCACAGGTTGCAACGGTTCGTGCCGGTAATGTTATTGGCGGTGGGGACTGGGCAGAAAACAGGATTGTCCCTGACTGTATCAGTTATTTATTGAGAGGAGAAGAAATCATTTTACGCAATCCACAATCAGTTCGGCCGTGGCAGTATGTATTGGAACCGTTGCATGGATATATGTTTCTGGCAACAAAACTGTTTAATGACAAAAAAAACTTTAGTGAAGCATGGAATTTTGGACCTGGGTATATGAACAGAAAGAGTGTTAGATCCCTTGCCGAAGAAGTCATAAAGTGTTGGGGAGGAGGGGCTATTAAGGAAATGGAAGAGGATATCGCTTTTGGAGAGGCAGGATTACTCATGCTTGATGTAACTAAAGCGAGAGAAAAACTTGGCTGGATACCGGTACTGACATTTGAAGAGTCTGTCGAGATGTCCATAGCATGGTATAAAGCGCAGGAGGAAGGAAAAGATATGCAAAAATTTAGTCTTGGTCAGTTAAATATTTACGATGAATACCTAATAAATAAGTCTCGGGCAAATGACTATTAAAGAATTACAGATAAAAGGAGTTTTCGAAATTACCTTATCACCAAAATATGACAATAGAGGTTTTTTTATGAGAACGTATGATGAAATAACCTTCAATAAGTTTGGAATACATAAAGCCTGGGTTCAGGAGAATCATTCAAAATCAGATATTAAGGGAATCGTAAGAGGTTTACATTTTCAAGAACCTCCATTTGCCGAAACAAAACTAATACGTTGTATCAGGGGAAGTATATTTGATGTTGTAGTGGACGTAAGAAAAGATTCTGAGACACTAGGAAATTGGGTGAGTGTTGAGTTGTCTGAAGAGAATATGAAGATGCTTTTGGTTCCAAGGGGATTTGCACATGGCTTCTGTACACTGACAGATAATTGCGAGGTTATTTATAAAGTAGATAATTTTTATTCCCCAGAGCACGAAAGAGGTGTTTTATGGAATGATCCTGATCTTGATATTTCATGGCCAGTGTCAGATCCTGTATTATCTGAGAAAGACAAAAAGAATTCAATTTTAAGCGAATACTTAGCAAAATGAATATAAGGTTGTTTAAGCCATCTCTTGGAGATGAGGAACTGTCAGCAATAAAAGAAATTTTCGAAAGGTCATGGGTTGGACTTGGCCCAAAAGTTAATGAATTTGAAAAAGAATGGGCAACATTTATAGGATGTGAACAGGCTGTTGGAGTTAATTCTGCGACAGCGGCATTACACCTAGCTCTTGCATGTTTCGGATTCCCAGAAGGGAAAAAAGTGCTTGTTCCATCATTAACTTTTGCCTCAACGGCAACAGCAATTTTATATAACAGATTAATACCGGTTTTCGTTGACTCTGATCCTATAACACTGGGGGTAAGTTTTACAGATCTGAAAAAGAAATATGATGAAGAATGTGTTGCGGTTATTGCTGTTCATTATGCAGGGCATCCTGTACAAATGGAAAAGATTTTACCTTGGGCACAAGAAAATGGGTTAAAAGTAATTGAAGATTGTGCTCATACTGCTGGAGGTGTTTATAAAGAAAAGACTCTTGGAACATGGGGTGACATTGGTTGTTTCAGCTTTGAAGAGAAGAAGTGTATGACCACTGGTGATGGAGGTATGATGGTTACAAACAACCCTGATTTATTCAGAAATGTAAAAGCAATGCGCTGGGTTGGGATCGACAAGGACAACTGGAAAACTGCAAAAGAATATACTACAGCAAATCATGATGCAATGCACTGGTTCTACGAATTGAAGGTACTGGGATATAAATATAATATGAACGATTTGGCTGCTTCTATTGGGTTGGTTCAGTTAAAGAAATTACCCGAATTCAATAAAAAAAGAAGTTATATTATTAACAGATACCTGAACGGGATAAAAAGTATTACAGGAGTATCCTCTCTTTTACCTTATGAACCAGAGAAATATCCTTACCAGATGTTTGGGATCAGGTCTGAACAGCGAGATGACCTAATGATATTTCTTAAATCAAAGGGAATAGCAACAGGATGTCATTACACACCATTAAGTATGCAGCCATTGTTCAGAAAATATGCAAGAAATTGTGAGTTTATTGAAAATGAAACATCAAAATTTATAACTCTACCTTTACATACAGATTTAACCACTGATGAAGTGGATTATATTATAGACGCATTGGATGATTTTTATAAATAGAAGCCATGAAAATCTAAGATGAAGCATACAGGAACTCAAAAATAAAACAAAAGAAGGTTTTAATGAAGTTTGTAAACCTGAAAGATATTTTAGTGTCAGATATTAAAGATCAGCTATATGAGGTCAGGGATAAAAATGAGGTAGCAATTGCATACCTTTCTATGATCACCGAAGAGGACCTTGAAGATGATGTAATAGTCGGAAAAATAACTTCATGGAGAGAAAAATACATAAATTGTTTTTTGTCGAATTTTCAGCCTACTGTCCAGCGAACATATATCTGGATGAAGGATATTCTAATCCCTGATAATAATAGAGTCCTGTTTAAAATATTGACAATAGAAAACAGGTTTGTTGGTCATGTAGGAGCTATTAAAAGGAATTCTTTTATTGAATATGATTATTATATAAAAGGAGAAAATGTGGATGTACAGGATTTTTCTTTAATTGTAGCAAAAAGATTCTTATACTGGGTTTGTGAAAGAACAGGCATAAACATCGTTAAAGGGAATGTGAGATCGGATAACAAGCGGGCGATGGACTTCCATCTGAGGACTGGTTTCAGAATCAATCGACAGTTTCCTGTTTATAAGAAATATTCATCAGGGCATGAATATAGTTTGGTTATTTGTGACAACAATCATAATCCTGAACCTGATTTGTTTCTGAATGAGATATTGCTTTTAAAAGAAGACATAAAAGTATGATTAGCAATTACATTTGAATCAAAATATTAACAGGGATGGATTAAAAATAATGAGCCAAAAACAATTTACCAAGTCGATGAAATGTATGTTTTTAAGTGCTTCGAGATACTCACTAAACAATTCTGTTGTTTCAGGTTTTATTTCGAATAATATCGAAGTTGAAATTGTTGATTATCTGGATTTTTTTAGTGGTCAGGAAAACTGGTTTGTTAGAAAAACAAGCGGGCTACCAAAGCGTTTAACCAAGCTTTGGCTAAGATTCTATAATAAAAGAATAAACATAGAGTATTTAAGGATATTCAATGAGATAAATCCGGAAATAGTTTTTATCTATAACAACCAATTGATTCAGCCTGAAACACTTAAATTATTTAAACAAAGAGCTAAGATTGTTTTTTTTCTTGGCGATCATCCATTATATACTCCGACAGCTTACTATAATCTTTATTTATTAACTCTTGCAGATTATATAATAATCCCTGATTCATTTTGGCAGAAACAGTTGACACAGATGGGGCTTAAAAATACTGTCTTCGATATATTCGGATTTGATTCAAAAACTTATTACAAGGTGACTCCAACAGATGAAGATTTAAAAAAATATGGATCAGATCTGATATATATTGGCAGGTTATCAAGGACAAGTTGGGCTTATAAACGATTATTATTTCTGAATCTTTTTAATGAACTTAATCTTAGAGCATATATTAATACCGATTATTATTATGAATGTTGGAAGGACTATTTTCCTGCTCTTGAAGGGAAACTTATAAACCATAAAAGTTATGATATGAGGTTTAATAATTTGGTTTATAATTGCAGTAAAATTGGGCCAGTTGAAACAGTCCCTTCGATTTTCAACGGTATTCATGTAAGGGCTATAGATATGCTTGGTGCACACATATTTCCCTTGTTTGAGCACACAAAAGATTTTGATACAGTTTTTAAGGGTCTAGATATACCAAGTATTAAATCATATGACCAGGGATTGGAAATGGCAAAGCACTTTATAAGATATGATGAGGAAAGGATGTCCTGTATAAACAGAATGAGGAAAAGAATTACTGATTCTTATTCTCCTGAGAAGGTAATAAAAAGAGTTTTGGATACTTTGTTTTGAATTAATAGACATTTAGATTGTGCCTGGTTCAGTTATTCTTTCGAAGAAAACTAAAGGATTTTATTTTCGTGAAATAATCCCTGAAGGATTCTATAAATTTCTTTTGATTGTTTTTGCATCAATTATATTTAATCATTATGCACCAGCAGTTATAAAAGACCTGTGGTATTTTCTTATGCTTTATTTGTATTACAGGTCGAAAGATGAACCATTCTGGCTTATTTATTTTCTTGTACTTAATGATGGTTTCGGAAGTTTTTTCGGATACAGAGGTGCGAATATTGATATTTTTTCATTTTTGCCACAATTTGAAGTAGGTCATCTATATGTTCTTGTAGCTCTTTTCAAGGTAATAAAATCACATAAAAAGATGCCTGTGTTTTATAATAGATACCTTGCTTTAATGCTGTTTTATATTGTATTTCTTTATTTATACGGCGTAACTCAGGGATTACCGGCAGACTATAATATCCATTTTCGGAATCTAAGATTAATATTGCCTTTGTTTTTGATTTATACAACACCCAAACTGTTGAGTCTTCCCAGGAATTATGATCGGGTTTTTTCATATATTTTTATTATTGAGATCGTGGCATTTCTTGCCCAGGTTTTTTCAATTGTTACAGGTAATAGTCCAATTGCTTTCTTGGGGATAGTGGAAGGAACTGTTAAAGAAGTAACCGGAACTACTATTTACAGAGGTTTTTATAATGTTTCAGCAACATTGCTCTCTTTTTTTGCAGCTATGTTTTATCTCTCTTCCAGAAATAATGCATTTAACCGTACATATCTTCATGTTATTCTTATAATTTCTATGGGAGCTGCATTCTTATCTGCAACACGTGGATGGATATTAGGGCTGGGGTTATCATTCATACTTTATCAGCTAATTGTGAATAAGATTAGTATGAAAAGAATAGTCATGTTTACTATACCTTTTATTTTCATACTGATAGTAATTCTTGCTCAACCAAAGATAAACCAGCAGGTGAAGAATGCAATAAATCGTTTTATGACGGTTGAAGCAGTTCTTGAGGGAGACTTGTCTGCCGGAGGTACTGCCTCAAGGGCTACGATACAGGGACCTGCTGTTCTTAAGGTTTGGAAACAGCATCCTTTTATTGGATGGGGATTCTCAGATACTTATTATGATAATCAGAATGCACATGTCGGCAATGAGAATGTACTCCTTCATTCAGGGATTTTAGGCGCAGGTATTCTTATTATATTCTTTATATATTTTCATTTGAAACTTATAAAGATTAGAGGGGCAATAAATGGGGATAATCCATATGGCAGATCCTTTTTGGTGTTTCCCATCTTTTTTCTTGCATTGTTCATAATACATTCATCATCAGGACAACTTTTTGGGTATATTTCGACTTATAGAGGGATGTTTAATCATGCTGTTTATTTTAGCTTCGGTGCTATTGTCTATAATCAGGCTATTCTATTAATACGTGGAAACGATTGATTAAAATTCTTCATATTGTACGTAATCCTTCTTTAGGAGGAGCAGAGGTATTGGTGAAAAATATATTGAATTATAACAATGATAATCGCTTCACACATTATATTTTATATAAAGAAGAAGGGATATTATTGGAACAGGTTGAAAAAGAAAAAAAAGTATACTTGATTCGGTGCCATTTCAAGAATCTGATAAGGTTTATATATGGCTTTCATATTGTATTAAAAAATAGGCATATTAATATAGTCCATACACACCAGCCGATTGATGTATTTTTTGCTGTCTTTGCGAGGATTGGATTAAATATCAAAATAGTAAGGTCTTATCATGGATACCCAGGATTTAAGAACAAGCAATCAATGTTTTTTTTTAAACAACGAGTAATCAATCATTTAATAAACAGAAATGTATGTATGAATTTCTTTGTTTCGGATTCAATAATGCAATATTTCAGAACTATAAATAAAAAACAACCACGTAACAAACAGATAATCCTTTATAATGGGTTTGATCCTGCTTTGATGAGAAAAGATAATATATGTAGTAATATTAGAAAGGAACTTGCACTTGATAATACTAGTATTGTGATGGGGATGATCGGAAGCTTTAACACGGAAGGAAGGGATCATTTTACTATTTGTAAGGCTTTAAAAACAGTTTTAATGTTTTACCCAGAGAGTCATTTCATTTTTATAGGAAGAATAAAATCCAACCCTGGCGGTATGTATGAAAGATGTTACAGTTATTGTAAAACAAATATGTTATTGGACAATATTCACTTTCTTGGAGAAAGAACTGATATAATAGAAATATTGAATAGTCTGGACTTATATATACATTCATCAAATTTTGAAACTTTTGGTTTATCCCTTATTGAAGCTATGGTATGTAGTATCCCATGTATAGCTAGTGATATTTCTTCTTTTAAAGAAGTGACAGATGATGGTAAGAATGTCAGATTATTTGAGAAAGGTAATTCAACAGACCTTGTCAATAAAATCATCCTTGAGTTAGATAATTTAAATAGTCTTGAAATAAAAACTAGGGTAGCTAGGGCCAGAAGTTTTGTTCAGAAAAAATTTTCAATTGAGAGCCATCTAGATAAATTGCATGATTATTATTTGGAATGTCTGAAATAGTACTTGTTGGAGATACCGCTTTTACAGGAATTATAAGCACTGATCCGAATAGTAACATAAAGCGATATTCTGAATTAGCTCTATTATTGAAAAGAAAGGAGGCTAGTTTGGTATTTGCAAATCTTGAAGTCCCTGTAAAAGCCAGATTTGCGCGAAACGAATTCAAAAACATAATTCACTATTCCGATTCTGAAGTTACGGCCGCTCTATTGAAATTTTTAAATATTTCATGTGTTTCACTTGCAAATAACCATATTTATGATTGTAAAATGCCTGGGTTGAAAGCTACTATTAATCTTTTGGATAATCTTGGTATATATCATACAGGTGCAGGGTGGACTTCAGAACAATGCGATCCGGTGATCATTGAAGAATCAGATACTAGAATAGGGTTTATTGCTTATGTTGATATTAGGACTAATCCTAAAACGGAATCATTTAAAGAGTTGTTTATTAACTATTTTGACTATCACAAAGTTATTCAGGATATCAGCAAATTAAAGAGTAGGGTTGATAAAGTGATATGTAGTATCCATTGGGGTGTCGATTACTCTTATTATCCGACCCCTGAGCAGGTTAAAATTGCACATGATTTAATAGATTCTGGGGCAGATTTTATTATGGGCCATCATCCTCATACATTTCAGCCATTTGAGAAATATAATAAAGGATATATATTTTATAGCCTTGGTACTTTAACATTTGGTGATTATATACGTGAAGGTAAATCAGAAATACAGGCATTGTTTCGAAAAACCAAAAGGTCGGCTATTGTAAAATATGATCAAGTAAATGATAACCTTAAGATACTTGCTATAAGAGAGCTTAAAGGAAATATAATTGTATCTCAGAAAAGAAATTACAGACGATGGTCTGCCAGAAAATGGCTTCATTATAAAACAAGAAATTCTAATAAAGTCACAAATTTTCTGTATGATTTTAACGAAAGGGTTTTGTATAGGATATATGAATATTTTTTTGGTTATTACAAAAATCCGATTAAGCGACTATTTCAGTTTTCCAATTTGAGAAAAGTCAGAAAGTTATTTTTTATGTATTTATAATAATGAAAGATTTTGTTATCACTTCAGATGATTTACCAGCATTATCAGGTCTTCCTTTGGAGTTAATTTCAGAAGTAGATTCTTATAAAATATGGGGAAGTAAAAAAGATTTTGTAAAGATAGAGAATCTGACAATTTATATTGATGGTTATGTATTACCCCGGCGTAATAACTTCGATGCTTTAAGGATTTATGATCAGTATGAGCTTATAGAAAAATTATATTCGGATTACGGGAAGGATTTCATCCGGTTTCTAAAAGGCAGTTTTATCATAATACTTATACGTAGTGATGAAATTGAAATATGTAATGATATAAATTCAATTCAAAAATTCTTTGTTTTCAATTCATCAACAAGTGTTTCGATTTCTAATAATGTTTTATTAATAAATTTATTATATAAACTTGAGTTAAATTATTTATACCCAGCTGTTCAAGCTTTATTTCAGCATCCAGTAAAAGGAATTACGATGTTTAAGGATCTTCAATATTCAGATTATGCAACATATATTAGTCTGAAACGTGGATTTAAAGTTGAAAAATACTGGACTCCAGTCGGCCTCTTTGAAATGAGTAAAGATTCATATTCAATGAAAGACTTAATTAACTTGTTCAGACAAAATATCTGTGACCACGTTCAGTATTTTAAGCCGGAAAAAGTTTCATTAACACTTACTGGAGGCAGGGATACCAGATCCGTTTTATCCGCTTTGTTGAATTTGAACATTTATCCACATGCTTTTACATTTGGAAATCCTGACGGTACGGATGTTACAACTGCAAAAAATATTTGTTCCAAATTAAATTTGCAGTTTTCAAACCACTATATAGAAGATATCAAAAAGGAATATTATGATGATCTTATAGATGAAATAAACAAGTATGGGAATCCATTGATACACCTACATCGTGCACACAGATTAGATGCAATAAAAAAAGAAAAAAAGGAGCTTGGTAGGATTGATATGTTGTTTGTTGGGGCAATGGGAGGTGATTTTATAAAAGGAGTAGGCTTCAATGACTATATAGTTACCCGTTTCATGAGATTGCTTTTTTTTGATAAAAGACCACGGGATCTCCTTATTAAAGGAGAGTTGGATAAACACTGTGTGAATTATAATGCTCAGATATTAAGTGAGATAATTGAACTTATTGATAATCTAGAATATTTAGATAATCATTCATTTAAAAAATCAGAATTTCTACTTGCTCATTCATTTATTAGTGCTTTACATGATAGTCAGGACTTATTTGTTTTTTCAAAATATTCTCAAAGAGTGGTTGCTCCGTTTATGGATATCGATTTTATAGAGGCTCTTTTTCAATCAAAATATTCATTATTAAGTAATTCAAGATCATCCAAGAATCCACTTTTAAAACTTAAAGGCGGAGAATTTCAAGCTAATCTTATAAGGGAACTATATAGGCCCCTTGCTTTTTTGCCGATGGCAAACAGATATAAGCCCAATGATCTTTTAGGTAATCAATACATTTATATGCTTAAAAGAATGGTTCTTAAAATTTTCAAATCCGTTACAATACCAACTTTTACATATGAAGGTTGGTATCACGAATTGATTGAATCATATGTTTCTTCTGTCCCTCAAGAAATACAGACATTATATGATATTGATAAATTATTAGTCGATCTGGGTGTTGATAATCATAAAACAACTGAAGGCTATTGGCATAAGTATTCTAATTTAGTGATGATTTTAAAGTGGATTAATTTTCTAAGATCTTACAATTATGCTGGCAGCAATATTAAGAAATGACTTTGATCTTGGTTATCTGAACTGGCTTGAAGCATGTAAAAAATATAACATAGATTATCAGGTAATTGAGTTAGCAAAAGACGACTGGTTTGAACAATCTCTGTCAAATAAGTACGATCTCTATCTTGCATGTCCTCCTGGTAGAGATGAGATTTTTAAGAAACTATATGATGAGAGAATTTATATTTTGGATAAGGTTCTGAATAAATTTGTATATCCGAATTTTAACGAAATAAGTGTTCATGAAAACAAAAGATATCTTTCATATTGGCTAAAGGCTAATAATATTGACCATCCAACCACACATGTGTTTTATCAAAAGGATGAAGCAGATAGTTTTGCTAAATCAACTATATTGCCTATTGTAGGAAAGATGAATATTGGAGCATCAGGTAAAGGTGTAAAAATAATACGAGACAGGGATGAATTATACGAATATATTCATTGTGCATTTACGTCAGGACTGAGACAGGAGTGGGGCCCTAATTTTAAGATGGGCAATTATAGACGAAGGATTTCGAATATTCTGAAGAATCCTACTATTATTAAAAGAAAACTAGAGATTTATAGAAAGAATCATGACGCTGTTCAAAAAGGATTTGTTTTATTTCAGGAGTACATCGAGCATCAGTTTGAATGGAGGCTTGTCAAAATAGGAGACAGTTATTTTGGTCATCAAAAAGTAAAACAAGGAGATAAAGCAAGCGGTACTAAAGGGATAAACTATACTGTTCCTTCAGAGGAGCTATTGAATTACGTAAGATACTTGTGCGAGAAACATGATTTTAATGCAATGGCCATTGACTTGTTTGAAGATAAGGAAAAAGGATTTCTAGTCAATGAACTTCAGTGTATTTTTGGTCATGTTCAGGATTATATTTGTGAGAACGAAGGGAAGCCGGGAAGGTTTAAGTACTTAAATAATAAATGGATATTTGAAGAGGGGATGTTTAATGCTAATTTATCTTATAATCTGCGTTTAAAACATGCTTTGTCTCTCATTATAGATAAATGAAAGTTCTTTTTGTTTCAAGCGGTAGAAAAGGAGAGGTAAGTGAATTAATTAAGAATCAGGGAGACTCAATTGCAGATAAGGGAATAAATATTAGTTATTTCATTTTTAAGAAGGGATTATTAGGATATTTGTCTGGGATTTATCCTATTTATAAACTTGTTAAAAATGAAAAAATTGATTTAGTGCATGCACATTACAGTTTAAGTGCCTTCTGCGCATCGTTAGCAGGCAATTTTCCGATTGTGGTCTCATTACTGGGATCTGATGCCTTTAAATCAGGTTTTATGCGTTGGATGACATATTTGTTTTATAAGTACCGATGGGGAAAAACAATAGTCAAAACCAAGCAGATGAAGGATATTCTTAAAATGGATAAAGCGGAGATAATACCTAACGGTGTTGACTTGAGTAGATTTCGTCCCATGCCTAGGGAGGAGGCTAGACAAAAACTTGGAATTACTCCATTGAAAAAACTTGTAATATTTGTTTCGGATCCCTCTAGGGACGAGAAGAACTTCAACCTAGCTGTTTCTGCAGTGCAGCATTTGGGCAATGAAGATGTACAATTATTGTCCGTATATAACGTTGAAAATGAAAAAATTCCATATTATCTGAATGCTTCGGATACTTTACTTCTAACTTCAAAGAGAGAAGGGAGTGTAAATGTAGTAAAAGAAGCAATGTCTTGTAATATTCCAGTAGTTTCAACTGATGTAGGAGATGTTCGGGAAAATACCAGAGACCTACCGGGTTGCTTTATATGTGATCCGACGCCTGAATCTTTATCTACATCTCTCTCTATTGCTATTGAAATGAAGCAATTAACAAAAAGCAGGGAAAGAATAATTGATCTAAATCTTGACTCGGATTCTGTAGCCTATAAAATAATAAAAATATATCATAAGGTAATTAATGACAAAAAGTAAAGGTGGAATAATCTTAGGTGGTCATATCCAGGCTCTAGGCATTATCAGGATATTAGGTCGTATCGGAATGAGAACCATAATAATAGATAAGACCGCAAAGACTATAGCACGTCATTCAGTTTACTGTTCTTATTTTATAAAATCACCGGATGAAGATTTGTTGGATTTACTTCTGAGTTTAGGAAAAGAAGGTAAATATTCAAAATGGATCTTATTTCCAACAAACGATTTTCATGTTAAATTGCTAAGCAGAAACAAATTAAAGCTAGAAAAATATTTCACTGTAAGCACTGATAACTGGGAGATAATAAAGTTTTTTTACAATAAACGTTTTTCTTACGAATTAGCTAGTAATGTGGGTATCCCGATTCCAAAAACTTTTTTTCCAGAATCTAAAGAAGACCTGAAGAAAGTAAATATTGACTTTCCCTGTATAATAAAACCTGCTGTGATGCTGGACTTTTACAGGAAAACAAAAAGGAAAGTTTTTATTTGCCACAATTATGATCAGTTATTACTGCAATACACTAAAGCATTGAATATTATCCCTGCTGAAGAAATAATGATTCAAGAAATTATCCCTGGCTCAGGGGCAGCTCAGTTTTCAGCGTGTTTTTTGTATTTAAACGGTACATCGTTTGTCTCTTTAGCTGCATGCCGGTTAAGACAACACCCTTTGGATTTTGGAAACGCAACAACATATGCTGAAACTGTTTATGTCCCTGAAATAATTCACTATAGTGAAAAAATCTTGGGGAGAGCAAAATATAATGGGCTGTGTGAGGTTGAATTTAAAAAGGATGAAAGGGATGGGGTTTATAAATTTCTTGAAGTAAATGCTCGGACATGGAAGTGGCATTCAATTGCTAATAAAGCAGGTACTCCGTTTATTGAAACTTATATGAATTACCTTAACGGAAGAGAAATAGAACCCTTATCAGGTTTTACTCATGCATCTTTTATGCATTTTTTAACGGATATACCTGTTAGAATGAAACTATTTTTGAAAGGGAACAAACTATGGACTAAAAAAGTAGAACCTTGTGAAAAAGCGGTCTGGGCAAATGATGACCCCAAACCCTGGCTGTTTGAAAAGATATATTTATTCAATCTAATTTTGACCAGATAATTGGATAAGAGAATTATTTTTGATGTGGGACATCCAGCTCAAATTCACCAATTTAAACATCTTTATTGGATACTTGAGAGAAAAGGATGGATATGCCTTTTTGTTACAAAGAAGAAAGATATTACTATTGAATTGCTTCAAGGATACAGCTTGAATTATAAATTGCTTTCAAAAACAGGGAAAAACATTTTTTCCAAAATACTTCAAATTCCTCTAAATTATTTTAGATTTTATAAAATAGTAAAAAGGTTTAAACCTGATTTTATTTTGCATCGTTTTTCAGTTCATAGTGCTCCTATTGCAAGGCTTTTTAGAATAGTTAATATAGGGTTCTCGGACACTGAATATGCCTCCAGGCTTCATAAAATATCACTACCTTTTGTTGACTATAAGTTTACAGGTAAATCGTACTACAATAATCTTGGAGAAAATCATTATAAATATGATGGGAATATAGAATTATTCTATTTACACCCAAATCATTTTGTTAATAATGTTAATCCTTATGAACTTTTAGGCATTCCTTTAAATAAAGAATATTGTATAGTACGTTTTGTATCCTGGGCTGCTCATCACGACGTAGGAATAAAGCCTATGGACATTTTACAAAAAATTAATCTGATTAACTTTTTAGAAAAAAAATATGAAGTATTCATTTCGTCTGAGAATGAATTACCTAAGGAGTTGAAAAAGAAAGAAATACATATAAACCCTGTTTATATTCACAGTGTTTTAAAATTTGCAACTTTGTATATTGGAGAAGGAGCATCAATGGCTTCTGAAGCTTTATGTTTTGGAACCCCCGTGATTTATACAAATCCATTACCATTAGCTGGTAGTTTGAAAGAATTGTACGGTTTAGGTATTCTAAGACACACTTGGAATATATCAGAGATTGAAAGTATAATAACCAATAATGAATTTTATGATAAAGATTTATATAATGATTATATAGGAACAAAGATTGATGTAACAAATTTTATGATTTGGTTCCTTGAGAATTTTCCTGATAGTTTAAGTATAATAAAAGAGAATCCAGATTATCAGTACCGCTTCCGGTGATGCGAATAGATGCGAACCTATGCGAATTTTAATGCGAAAGGATTTTACAGTAAGCACATATAGAATATTATTGGAAGCCCTTTTGAATAAGGGCTTTTCTTTAATAAATAGATGCGAATATGATGCGAACAGTGGGATGCGAAAAGATGCGAAGAGGGTTGTAGTGTTAAGACAGGATGTAGACAGAGTGCCTTTGAATTCGCTGGAGTTTGCCCGGATACAGCATGAGATGGGGATAAAAAGCACCTTCTATTTTAGGACTGTGCCGCAGAGTTTTCAGCCGGACATTATTGAAAAGATTGCAGAGATGGGACATGAGATAGGATACCACTATGAAGACCTGACACTCGTAGCGAAACGACGAACGACAAACGACGAACGACAAACGGAAGTGGTGAAAGGGATCAGGACAAACCTGAAACCTGTAGTTGATGCTGGGATTGAATCGTTTGCAAGTAACTTAGAGAGGTTGAGGAAGTATGCTGATGTAAGATCCGTATGTATGCACGGTAGCCCGATGAGCAGGTGGGATAGCAGACTCCTTTGGAAGTATTACGATTACAGGGAGTTTGGGATTGATAGTGAGCCGTATTTTGATGTTGATTTTACGGAGATGCTTTATTTGACGGATACGGGAAGGCGTTGGAACGGACAGAAGGTAAGTGTCAGAGACAAGGGAATAGGGATTAGGGATCAGGGATTAGGGAGTCGGCAGTCGGCAGTCAACAGTCAGCAGTCGGCAGTCGGCAAGGGGCAAAGGGCAAAGAGCAAAGCGCAGAACGATGAAGAGGGAGCTAGGGATCAGGATGGAAGACAAAAGTACGAGGGAACAGAAAACATGGAATGTGGAACGCAGAGTGCGGAACGCAGAGCGCAGTCCCGAATCTTCGATTCGAGGACCCTCGAAAAACCAGAAGGTTTTTCGGGAAACGCGGAACCGTTTGAGGATTGGGTGAGGAAGCCGGTTCCGGGTAGTTTGATGAATATGACGGAAGAGTCTGCAGGATTTCAAGCAAGGTATAATTTCAGATCTACGAATGATATTATCAGGGCTGCTGAACAGGGAGAGCTGCCTGATAAAATGATGATGACCTTTCATCCGCAGCGATGGACGGACCGGACACTGCCGTGGACCAGGGAACTAATTTGGCAGAACGTTAAGAATGTTGTTAAATATTTTATTGTAAAAAAATGTAACCGGTAACCGGTAATCGGTAATCGGTGATCGGTGATCGGTAATCGGTGATCGGTAATCGGTGATCGGTGATCGGTAATCGGTGATCGGTAATCGGTGATCGGTAATCGGTGATCGGTAATCGGTGGTCGGTGATCAGTGATCGGTAATCGGTAATCGGTGATCGGTGATCGGTGATCGGTGATCGGTGATCGGTGATCGGTGATCGGTGATCGGTGATCGGTGATCGGTGATCGGTGATCGGTGATCGGTGATCGGTAAATTGTTGAATTGTAATGGCTTATGTTAAAAGTTTTCGTGATTTGGATGTGTATAAGCTTGCAAGAGAAGTATCAAAAGAAATATTCATCTTAAGTAAGTCATTTCCAAAAGAGGAAAGATTTTCCTTAACTTAACAGATCAGATGAGGCGTTCTTCGAGATCCGTTGGAGCACAGATTTCTGAGTCCTGGGGAAAAAGAAGGTATGAAAATCATTTTATTTCCAAACTAACTGATGCTGATTCGGAACAGCTTGAAACTCAACATTGGCTCGAAGTAGCAGAAGAATGTGGATATATTATTTATGAAACAAAACAAGATTTACTGCAAAAATGTGAATCAATCGGGAAAATGCTTCAATCGATGATTGATAAATCCTCTGCTTTTTGTAAAAAATGAGTCATCTTACTGAATACTGAATACTGAATACTGAATACTGAATACCGGATACCGTTTACCGGATACTTAAACAAAATAAGCTCATTATTAGAATAGGGATCAGGATGGAAGACAAAAGATAAAAGGAAAAAGACAAAAGTGTTATATGGGCAGGTGGCAATAGGTGGAAGGCGGTAGATAGTAGGCAGACCAACATCTATTCAAAAAATACTAAAAATGAGTTCTATAATATATGAAACTTTTTTCTTATCTTTGGATTGATTAAAACGGATGTTTTGGAATTATTACGGAAGTATAAACTGATTAAACTCAAAAACAAAAACAGAGGCAATACAAAACTGATTAAGGCGATCGATAAATTAATTTCAGATATTGAAAATGCCAATTGGACAAAACAAACTGATATTAAAGAAACCCGACCTGATGCTGATTGTGTCCATAGCGATGGATTTTACTTTTTTAACATTAATGTTCATCGTACTATGATTTTGGTAGTATTTGAGGATAACGAGGCAAATGTTATCTGGACTGGCTCACACGATGAATATGATAAAACCTTTAAAGGTAATAAGACAACGATAGAGAAATGGTTACGTGTTCAAAAACTGATTTAAAATGGATAAATTTTCAATACAAAACATACAAAAGATTAACTCATTGACGAATGAGTTGGAATATGAAAAAGCATCATCTTTATATCTACAACTTCGGGTTTTGGTTAAAGAGGATAAATCTTATGAGCCAATCCGTACTCATTTACGTGGGTTGATTAGAGATTACGAACAAAACAAATGGGCAGACGAAGAAAAAATATCTGATAATCAAATAAAAGAAAGTGATTTAGCTGAAGCATTAGTACAAGCTGAAAATGAGTTTTATCATAAAAGAAAAGAATTGATTAAAACGAAATTAAAAGATGCCGGATTGAACCAAAATGACCTGGCGAAAATTCTTGGGCACAAGAAAGGATATATGTCGGAGTTAATTAACGGACTGAGACCATTTTCGAAAGAAGATTTAGTTGTAATAAATCGGTTATTTAAAATAAAATTTGAGGACTTGATCCCTGCATTTATAAAACAAGATAGGGCTTCACATATTAAGAAGACACTGGAGTCACTTTCGAACAATAAAATTAGATTGACTAAAAATGATTTTGATTTACAAATGGCTTGACAATGGAATATCTTCGTTCGCTAATAAACAGGACCCTGTCTGAGCGATCAGCAAGGCCAGCGGGAAAATGCTTCAATCGATGATTGATAAATCCTCTGCTTTTTGCAAAAATCAGTCAACCTTATTCAGGCATGGTCTTACTGAATACTGAATACCGAATACCGTTTACTGGATACCGAATACTTAAAACAAGAAAAGCTCAGTATCGGAAGTTGAAACGTTAGTGGAAATATCTTTAAAATTAAATATCGGATCCCCTGAAAAGGCAAATTCCCTTTTAAAACAATTAGAGTCGATTAAAAGAATGCTTCTGTCACTCATTAAGGCATTGAAAAACAAGAATATATAGACTTAAATTTCACTATTCACCATTCACTATTCACTATTCACTGGCAGATAGTCTCAAACTATCTCATAAACAACAAGGTTGCAGCTGATTTTCATGCAACCTTTTTTATTATCTTACAGTCTTAATTTCACATTATCCGCCATAGTCCCTGAAATCAAGGGAAAGACGGAATAATGTGCCTGTATTTTCACTAAAATTCAACCGCTATGGAAAGGCCTGTATTTAATTTTTTAAGGAATAAGCTAAATTCAAAATATATTACTGGAGCTTTTCTGTTTTTTGTATTACTTACTTCCTCAACCATTAGTTATTCTCAGCCAACATGGGTTACAAATCCGTATGTGTCAGATATAGGACCCATTACTTTGGATCTTTCTTTTGAATTAAACACTTCAAGTAATGTATATATCTTAGTTCTAAGAGGTAATTATACAGGAACTTATACTTCAGACCAGGTAAAGACAATTTCTGGGTGGTCTCCGGTTGAGAATGTAAGATGGCCAATGAGGCTTTTTGGGGTATCTGGGCCACAGACTGTTACTTTTGAGGATCTTTTAGCCAGCCAGACTTATACAGTGCTAGTTGTGGCTGAATCAGGAGGAACATTGCAGTCAACTCCATACGAAATTTACCCTGTCACAACACCTCCATGCCCTTCTATTCAAGTCCAATCATTTTTTGGGAACTCTGGAGAATGTGTCAACATCCAATCAAGAGGCGTTTTTTCTGCTTCCCCAATACCTTTTACGGAAACAGGTATTTTAAAAGGAACCGAATGGACAATTGACTGGGGGGACGGATCGCCTTTATATACATATATATCGACTGCTAATGATGACATCCCGGTAGTTACACCTCATATTTATACGACCACAACGGATTGTAACTATGTCGGTACCTGGACTATTGAAAATCCTTGCGGTGAATTTTTAAACGGATCGGCTGTTTTTGTTGTTCATGGACGTGATATTCCATCAGATGGTGACGGCGAATTAAGAATGCAGGAAAAAGTATCACATGATCAGAATATTTATTATGTCTGCGAGGGCGTTGAACATAATATCACTCTTGTTGATGTAAGTACCTGGAACTGTCAGAATCCTGTTGTCCCTGCTCCTTTAACAGCAAAACCGAATGATTCGGATCGTACCATCCAATTTGTATATGGTCAGGATCCTTCCGGAGCAATAATGAATACCATCACAGGGGATGTCGTAATAGGAGGGGCAAACGTTGCCAACGGTGCGGGTGGTTATGAAGGTACTGTTATTACTCCAATAGCCCCACCTAATCCTGAAGAAGAAACACAGGTGATAACCATTCCTGAAACCTGTCAGGACGGAGAACTGTTTTATGTCTATCTGAAAAACTGGAACAAATGTAATTCATATACCGGTGATCCATCCGTAAACTATGTATCCGATTATTTTATTATTGAGGTTATTAATGCCCCTGATGAGCCGGTTATCTCTACCCCACAGTCATATTGCGAAGGTTCTGTGCCTGTAAGCCTGTCTGCCACACCCAACAGTCCCTCAAACACAATAAACTGGTACTCAGATGCCGCACTTACCAATCTTATTCATACCGGAACAAGTTATACTCATGGCAAGACTTCTCCGGGAACATATAATTACTGGGTAACAGAGACGAGTTCGGGAAATAGTTGCGAAGGACCTGCAGCACAACTGACTCTTATTATCAATCCGATTCCCAGTACTCCTACTATAGCGCGAGATATCAGTGATTTTTGTTATGATGGAGTTACTGAGGTGACTCTGACAGCTAATCCCAACACTCCGCCTACCATAACTTCATACCAGTGGTACAGGAACGGCAATCCGGTATCCGGAGAAACGTCTTCTACAATAGGTCTTTCCGAAATTTCAGAATCAGGAACATATACTGTAACTACCAAAGGTGTTGCACCTACATATTGTGAAAGTGACCCTTCAAATTCCATTACTGTAAATATTTATGAACCTGCTGAAGTTGATGCCGGTCCGGCGACAGCCACCTTTTGCTCGGCCTCGCCTTATAATACCTCCGGATCATATGGAGGAAGCACTACTTACGTTACATGGTACACTTCCGGTGACGGCTCATTCGGGAATATTTACGATCCCACAACAACTTATACCCCGGGGACAAGCGATATCTCATCCGGGACAGTTACACTTACCCTGCAGACTAATAACCCTCCCGGACCTTGCGGCAGGGTAAGCGATAATATAGTGCTTACTGTTATTGAAGATGTAACCGTATCCGCGGGTACAGACGGTGAGACATGTTCGACAGGAACCTATACACTCAGCGATGCGTCTTTGTCCGGCGATTATTCCACTATAACATGGGGTACAGACGGTGACGGCAGCTTTGATAATACAGGCATACTGCATCCTGTTTATACTCCAGGGAGCAATGATATAAGCAATGGGTCGGTTACGCTGACCATAGATATAGATGCCGATTCACCCTGCGGCGACAAACAGGATGATATGACACTGACAGTTAATGAGCAACCTGTGGCTGATGCCGGCTCCAATGGCAGTGTATGTTCGGTTAATACCTTCACGGTGAGTGATGCTGCTGTAAGCGGTGACTATTCTTCCCTTGAATGGTTCACCGGCGGTGACGGCAATTTTACTGCCGGTCAGGGCACTTTGTCGCCAACATACAGTCCGGGATCAACGGATATAAGTAACGGTACGGTTACTCTTACCCTGCGCGCTTATGGCGCCGGTTCTTGTGCATTTGACGAGGATGATATGGCACTTACTGTTATTGAAGATGTTACAGTGGATGCCGGTAGTAACGGAGAGACATGTTCAACCGGAACATACAGCCTGTCGGGTTCATCGGTAAGCGGTGATTATTCTACTATAACATGGAGCACGGCAGGTGACGGCAGCTTTAATAATACAAGCATACTGCATCCTGTTTATACTCCCGGCAGTAATGATATAAGCAACGGTACGGTAGTGCTGACTATCGATATAGATGCCGATTCCCCATGTGGTGACAAGTCTGATAATATGACCCTCACGGTTAATGAGCAGGTTGTGTCTGATGCCGGTTCCGATGCTGAGATATGTTCGGTCAGTTCTTTTACAGTAAGCGATGCCGGCATAAGCGGTGATTATTCCTCGATGGAATGGTTTACCGGCGGCGATGGTAATTTCACTTCAGGGCAGGGCACTCTTACCCCTACCTATACCCCCGGTTCAACAGATATAAGCAGCGGTTCGGTAATACTAACCCTCAGGGCTTATGGTACAGGATCATGTATTGATGATGACGATGATATGACCCTTACTATCTATACTGATGTTACTGTTGATGCCGGATCAAACGGAGAGGTGTGTTCAAGCGATACATATACCCTGTCGGGCTCTTCGCTCAGTGGTGATTATAATTCTATAACATGGAGCACGGCCGGAGACGGCAGCTTTGATAATACAGGCATATTGCATCCTGTTTATACTCCCGGCAGTAATGATATAAGCAATGGCTCGGTTGTACTGACCATTGATATCGATGCTGTATCGCCCTGCGGCGACAAGTCGGATAATATGACCCTTGCTGTAACCGAACAGCCTGTTGCTGATGCCGGTTCGGCAGGGAATATTTGTGAAGGCAGCACCTTCACTGTCACGGATGCTTCTGCTGACGGCGACTATTCTTATGTAGAATGGACCAGCGCGGGAGACGGTTCTTTTAATAACCCCAATGCATTAATGCCTGTTTATACCCCGGGTACTAATGATATATCAGGCGGTACGGTTACTTTGACACTTACTGCCTACGCCCTGGGTTCCTGCGCGGATCACAGTGATAACATGATACTTACTATTGAGCCTGCTCTTGATCCTGGGATAATATCATCTGATCAGTCATTATGTAACGGAGATGATGCTGCCGCCTTTGTCAGTGATGCCGATGCTTCGGGTGGACAGGCGCCAATAACATATCAGTGGTATAAGGCCACAGCCGAGACAGGTCCTTATAACGCCTACCCCGGAGGCAACGGTACTACGATAGATGAAGGAGTGCTTGCCCTTGGTTCATATTATTATTTCCGTCAGGCCATGTCTTCAGGGGTATGTGCGGCACAGAATACCGACACTCTGACTATTGTGGTTAATCCCGGGGCACCTTCCGGTACGCCTGCCAACCTTGGCAGTAACAGTCCCTTATGTGAAAACTCAATATTGAATCTTGACGTTGATGATGTTGCAACTGCCGACCAGTATGTATGGGATTATTCATGGGACGGTGTTTCGGATGATGATGATGTGGTCACATCTGATTCTGAGGTGTCAATAGATCTTTCAGGTGTAACCCCGGGGATATACACGGTTAAGGTAAAAGGAAGAAACGGTTGCGGCGACGGGCCATGGTCGGCTACCACGACCGTTCAGGTAGTACAGATACCTGATGCTTCGGCTTCGACAAATGACGCACCGGCTATCTGCAACGGAAGCCAGACAGATATACTTTTTGACAGCGACATATCGGCTACGGGGACATGGACGGTATCCAATGCAGGATCAACAGGAGCGACCGGGGGGTCCGGCCTGGCTGATGGCAGCAGGATACAGCAAACGCTGACTAATAACGGCACATCACCTGTTACAGTCACCTATCATCTATATCCTGTAGGCACTGTAGCCCCCAATTGTGAAGGATTAACAATAGATTTTGATGTTATTGTTAATCCTACGGCCCAGGTAGTTGATCCATCGGATCAGGTAGTATGTAATAGTGGTTCCACTACGGCAGTGACCTTTACCACCAATCGTACAGGAGGGACAACCACGTATGAGTGGACAAATGATAATACCTCGATAGGCCTGGGTGCCAGCGGTACAGGTAATATAGGATCCTTTACAGCGACCAATACAGGCACCTCGCCTGTAACGGCGACCATAACAGTAACGCCGACTTTTAGTAACGGAGGAGAGAGTTGTACGGGACCTTCGGAGAGCTTTACCATCACGGTCAATCCCACAGCCCAGGTAAACGATCCATCGGATCAGGTGGTATGTAACAGCAGCAGCACATCGGTGACCTTTACCTCTAACCGCACGGGCGGCACTACCACGTATGAGTGGACCAATGATAATACTTCGATAGGCTTAGGAGCGAGCGGCACAGGTAATATAGGATCCTTTACAGTGACCAATACCGGAACATCGCCAATAACGGCAAATATAGAAGTAACACCTACCTTCAGTAACGGAGGAGAGAGTTGTACGGGACCTTCGGAGAGCTTTACTATCACGGTCAATCCTACAGCCCAGGTAGATGACCCATCGGATCAGGTAGTATGTAATAACGGTTCCACAACGGCGGTAACCTTTACAACAGATCGCACAGGAGGGACAACCACGTATGAGTGGACTAATGATGATACTTCGATAGGCCTTGGAGCGAACGGCACGGGTAATATAGGAACCTTTACAGCGGCTAACACCGGAACCTCGCCTGTAACGGCAACTATCACTGTAACTCCGACTTTTAGTAACGGAGGAGAGAGCTGTACAGGTCCATCAGAGAGCTTTACCATCACGGTCAACCCCACAGCCCAGGTAGTTGATCCATCGGATCAGGTGGTATGTAATAACAGTTCCACTACGGCAGTGACCTTTACCACCAACCGTACAGGAGGTACCACTACGTATGAGTGGACTAATGATGATACCTCGATAGGCTTAGGTGCGAGTGGCACGGGTAACATATCGTCCTTTACGGCTACTAATACAGGCACCTTACCTGTAACGGCGACCATAACAGTAACGCCGACCTTTAGTAACGGGGGAGAGAGCTGTACGGGCCCATCAGAGAACTTTACCATCACGGTCAATCCCACAGCTCAGGTAAACGATCCATCGGATCAGGTGGTATGTAATAACAGTTCCACTACGGCAGTGACCTTTACCACCAACCGTACAGGAGGGACCACTACATATGAATGGACAAATAATGATACTTCGATAGGCCTTGGAGCAAATGGAACAGGTAATATAGGGTCATTTACCGCTACCAATACAGGCACCTCGCCTGTAACGGCGACCATAACAGTAACGCCGACCTTTAGTAGCGGTGGCGAGAGTTGTACCGGCCTATCAGAAAGCTTTACCATCACGGTCAATCCGACAGCCCAGGTAGATGATCCTTCCAACCAGGTAGCATGTAATAGCGGTTCCACAACAGCAGTAACCTTTACCACCGACCGCACGGGCGGCACTACCACGTATGAGTGGACCAATGATAATACTTCGATAGGCTTAGGAGCGAGCGGCACAGGTAATATAGGATCCTTTACAGTGACCAATACCGGAACATCGCCAATAACGGCAAATATAGAAGTAACACCTACCTTCAGTAACGGAGGAGAGAGTTGTACGGGACCTTCGGAGAGCTTTACTATCACGGTCAATCCTACAGCCCAGGTAGATGACCCATCGGATCAGGTAGTATGTAATAACGGTTCCACAACGGCGGTAACCTTTACAACAGACCGCACAGGAGGGACAACCACGTATGAATGGACCAACGATGATACTTCGATAGGACTTGGCGCCAGTGGCACAGGTAACATATCGTCATTTACCGCTACCAATACCGGCACCTCGCCTGTAACGGCAACTATCACTGTAACTCCGACTTTTAGTAACGGAGGAGAGAGCTGTACAGGTCCATCAGAGAGCTTTACCATCACGGTCAACCCCACAGCCCAGGTAAACGATCCATCGGATCAGGTGGTATGTAATAACAGTTCCACTACGGCAGTGACCTTTACCACCAACCGTACAGGAGGTACCACTACGTATGAGTGGACTAATGATGATACCTCGATAGGCTTAGGTGCAAATGGAACAGGTAATATAGGGGCTTTTACCGCTACCAATGCCGGGAGCTCGCCTGTAACGGCAACCATAACAGTAACCCCGACCTTTAGTAACGGTGGAGAGAGTTGTACGGGCCCATCAGAGAGCTTTACCATCACGGTCAACCCCACAGCCCAGGTAGTTGATCCATCGGATCAGGTAGTATGTAACAGCAGCAGCACATCTGTGACTTTTACCACCAACCGTACAGGAGGTACCACTACGTATGAGTGGACTAATGATGATACCTCGATAGGCTTAGGTGCGAGTGGCACGGGTAACATATCGTCCTTTACGGCTACTAATACAGGCACCTCACCTGTAACGGCGACCATAACAGTAACGCCGACCTTTAGTAACGGGGGAGAGAGCTGTACAGGTCCGGCAGAGAACTTTACCATCACGGTCAACCCGACGGCCCAGGTAGTTGATCCATCGGATCAGGTAGTATGTAATAGTGGTTCCACTACGGCAGTGACCTTTACCACCAATCGTACAGGAGGGACAACCACGTATGAGTGGACAAATGATAATACCTCGATAGGCCTGGGTGCCAGCGGTACAGGTAATATAGGATCCTTTACAGCGACCAATACAGGCACCTCGCCTGTAACGGCGACCATAACAGTAACGCCGACTTTTAGTAACGGAGGAGAGAGTTGTACGGGACCTTCGGAGAGCTTTACCATCACGGTCAATCCCACAGCCCAGGTAAACGATCCATCGGATCAGGTGGTATGTAACAGCAGCAGCACATCGGTGACCTTTACCTCTAACCGCACGGGCGGCACTACCACGTATGAGTGGACCAATGATAATACTTCGATAGGCTTAGGAGCGAGCGGCACAGGTAATATAGGATCCTTTACAGTGACCAATACCGGAACATCGCCAATAACGGCAAATATAGAAGTAACACCTACCTTCAGTAACGGAGGAGAGAGTTGTACGGGACCTTCGGAGAGCTTTACTATCACGGTCAATCCTACAGCCCAGGTAGATGACCCATCGGATCAGGTAGTATGTAATAACGGTTCCACAACGGCGGTAACCTTTACAACAGACCGCACAGGAGGGACAACCACGTATGAATGGACAAATAATGATACTTCGATAGGCCTTGGAGCGAACGGCACGGGTAATATAGGAACTTTTACAGCGGCTAACACCGGCACCTCGCCTGTAACGGCAACTATCACTGTAACTCCGACTTTTAGTAACGGAGGAGAGAGCTGTACAGGTCCATCAGAGAGCTTTACCATCACGGTCAACCCCACAGCCCAGGTAGTTGATCCATCGGATCAGGTGGTATGTAATAACAGTTCCACTACGGCAGTGACCTTTACCACCAACCGTACAGGAGGTACCACTACGTATGAGTGGACTAATGATGATACCTCGATAGGCTTAGGTGCAAATGGAACAGGTAATATAGGGGCTTTTACCGCTACCAATGCCGGGAGCTCGCCTGTAACGGCAACCATAACAGTAACCCCGACCTTTAGTAACGGTGGCGAGAGTTGTACGGGCCCATCAGAGAGCTTTACCATCACGGTCAATCCCACAGCCCAGGTAAACGGTCCATCGGATCAGGTAGTATGTAACAGCAGCAGCACATCTGTGACTTTTACCACCAACCGTACAGGAGGTACCACTACGTATGAGTGGACAAATAATGATACTTCGATAGGCTTAGGTGCGAGTGGCACGGGTAACATATCGTCCTTTACGGCTACTAATACAGGCACCTCACCTGTAACGGCGACCATAACAGTAACGCCGACCTTTAGTAACGGGGGAGAGAGCTGTACAGGTCCGGCAGAGAACTTTACCATCACGGTCAACCCGACGGCCCAGGTAGTTGATCCATCGGATCAGGTAGTATGTAATAGTGGTTCCACTACGGCAGTGACCTTTACCACCAATCGTACAGGAGGGACAACCACGTATGAGTGGACAAATGATAATACCTCGATAGGCCTGGGTGCCAGCGGTACAGGTAATATAGGATCCTTTGCAGCGACCAATACAGGCACCTCGCCTGTAACGGCGACCATAACAGTAACGCCGACTTTTAGTAACGGAGGAGAGAGTTGTACGGGACCTTCGGAGAGCTTTACCATCACGGTCAATCCCACAGCCCAGGTAAACGATCCATCGGATCAGGTGGTATGTAACAGCAGCAGCACATCGGTGACCTTTACCTCTAACCGCACGGGCGGCACTACCACGTATGAGTGGACCAATGATAATACTTCGATAGGCTTAGGAGCGAGCGGCACAGGTAATATAGGATCCTTTACAGTGACCAATACCGGAACATCACCAATAACGGCAAATATAGAAGTAACACCTACCTTCAGTAACGGAGGAGAGAGTTGTACGGGACCTTCGGAGAGCTTTACTATCACGGTCAATCCTACAGCCCAGGTAGATGACCCATCGGATCAGGTAGTATGTAATAACGGTTCCACAACGGCGGTAACCTTTACAACAGACCGCACAGGAGGGACAACCACGTATGAATGGACCAACGATGATACTTCGATAGGACTTGGCGCCAGTGGCACAGGTAACATATCGTCATTTACCGCTACCAATACCGGAACCTCGCCTGTAACGGCAGCTATCACTGTAACTCCGACTTTTAGTAACGGAGGAGAGAGTTGTACGGGGCCTTCGGAGAGCTTTACCATAACAGTCAATCCGACGCCGGTATTAACAAGCACATTAACTCCTTCTGATGTTTGCAGTAATGATGTTTTCAGTTATACACCGGCAAGTGCCACAGCAGGAACATCATTTAGCTGGGAAAGAGCTGTTGTTTCCGGTATTACACCTGCCGGTCCCACATCAGGCAGTGATAATCCCAACGAGACCCTTGTTAATATCACGTCGGCGACCATACCTGTAACTTATGAATACACGCTTGAGGCCAACGGATGTTCCAATGTTCAGAATGTTGTCGTTAATATCAGGCCCGAACCTGTCATATCAGCAGGGCAGACAACCAGCGTTTGCTCTGATAACACTCTTGATTATCAGATATTGCTTGACAATTTTACAAATCCAGTTGATGGAGTAACATTTACATGGAGTGCACCTGTACTGAGTCCTGTTGATCCAGGCTTCAGCGGAGGAATGGCAAGAAGTATTCCTTCATCAGCTAATATTACAGATGCATTTACAAATACGATGGGTGCCATCGGGACTGCTACCTATATCGTAACTCCTTACTATAACGGATGTGTAGGTAGCCCGGTTGATGTTGTAGTAGAGGTTGGATCCGAGCCTGTACTTGATCCTAACCTGGATAAGTTTTCCTGCAGCAATACGCCGATAGCTCTGACACTGCAGGAAGATGCAGGATCAGTCACGCCAAGCCATTATAATATAATAAGTGTAACTGTTGATCCTGATCTTACCGCCAATGCAGGCAATGCTGTTATACCTGAAACGAATGCAGCAGCAGATTTCCTTGAGAATGACAGGTATACGAATACTTCAGGGGCCAACCAGGATGTTGTATACAGGGTGCAGCCCGTACTGGCACCCGACTGCTATGGCGACCCGGTTGATGTGACGGTCACTATAAGGCCCGAACCGGTCATTCAGCCTTTCCAGGTCAAAACGGTTTGCAGCGCTGTATCGGTAGATAAGGAAATATTGCTTCTCCCTGTCAATACCCCGGCAGGAACAACATTCGACTGGCCGCAACCCACTATGTCGGACGCTTCGGTACAGGGGACGGCAGGAGTTGCTGTTGCCGCCGATCCGGCAGGAACATTCCATATAACCGATATACTGTCCAATTTCACAGGATCTGATATCACAGCGGAATATTATGTAACCCCAACCAGCTCATTCGGCTGTGCGGGCGAAGAAGTAATGATTGAGATAACAGTACAATCACAACCCGTTACATCGGCAATAACAGGGGAACCACAGTTATGTATAGGGGCGACCAACGAAGTTTATTCGGTCACGAACACCCCGGGCTCCACTTACAGTTGGACGGTACCGGCCAATATGACTATTGTATTCGATAATAATCTTAACTTTATTATAGTTAATGCCACTACCGCGGGCAGCGGTAATATTGAAGTGACAGAGACCAATCTTGACGGCTGTGTGGGATTGCCGGAATCATTACCTGTAACAGTATCCAATTATGTTGTTGCCGAGACGGTAAACGGACCGGATGTGGTATGCAAGGGAGAGACAGGTGTGGCATATTCTGTTCCTGATAATGCAGGTTCTACTTACCAGTGGTATGTACCGGCAGGAGTAACTATTACATCAGATCCGGCACTGCATGAGATACTGGTTGATTTCGGACTGGATACAGGAGGCGATATATCTGTTGTCGAGACCAATGTGTCGGGGTGTGTAACGGTTCATAATCCGCTGACAGTTACGGTAAATACCGTTAACGGAGGAATGATAGGTACAACGCAGGCCGTATGTTCCGGCGATGACCCCTCAGCATTTACAAGTACTACTGACGGCAGCGGGGCAGGAGCAATAAGCTACCGGTGGCAGGAGAGCACGGACAATGTAGTCTTCAATGATATAGCGGGAGCAAATGCTGCGACATACGATGCAGGCCCGGCAGCGCAGGATATGTACTATAAGCGTATTACCACCAGCTCGCTGAGCGGTACTGACTGTACTGCAGAAAGCAATGTGGTATCAGTGCTTATTAATGATGTTGACGGCGGAACCATAGGATCGGATCAGACCATTTGTGAGGGCAGTTACGCTTCCGGCCTGACAAGCACGCTGAACGGCAGCGGCAGCGGAGCCATAACCTACAGGTGGCAGGACAGTCCTGATAATATCACCTTCACCGATATTCCGGGAGAGACATTCTCGACATTGTCGCCCGGGGCATTAACAGCAGATAGATATTACAAGAGGATAACCATAAGCACACTTCTCTCTGCTCCCTGTGAAGCTGAGAGTAATGTTGTTACCGTAACAGTCATTAACTTTGATGCAGGTAGTATAGATGCGAACCAGACTATATGCGAAGGGGATACGCCTGCAGCCTTTGGCAGCGTAACACCAACAGGTGACGGAGTCTTTACCTACCAGTGGCAGGAATCCATAAATGGCGCAAATTACACAGATATTTCCGGTGCTAATTCGGAAACATATTCACCTCCGTCACTTACTCAGGACAGGTGGTATAAGAGACTTGTTACATCTACTCTCAACGCCACAGATTGTACAGAGGAGACTAATGTTGTTAAGGTGACGGTGATCAACTTTACCCCGGGCAGTATCTCAAGCGCCCAGACGATATGTGAGGGAGGCACGCCTAATCCGCTGACCAGCGTCAGTCCTTCAGGCGACGGAACATTCACTTACCAGTGGCAGAACAGTACCGATGGTATTAGTTACTCAGATATAGGAGGGGCCAATTCGGAGACATATTCACCACCTGCTTTAACACAGGATACCTGGTATAGACGCGAAGTTAATGCGAACCTTAATGGGACGGATTGTGTGGAATTGACAAACGCTGTTAAGATAACCGTAAACAACTTTGATCCGGGATCTATAAATGCGAACCAGACTATATGCGAAGGGGATATGCCTTCTGCACTTACCAGTGTTGCAGCTACGGCAGACGGGACCATAACCTACCAGTGGCAGAACAGCAGCGACGGAACCAACTTCTACAATATTACCGGAGCAACGAGCGATACATATTCACCTGCTGCAATAACGGCAGATACCTGGTACAGAAGAGTTGTCACTTCAAGCCTTAACGGAGTGCTGTGCACAGAAGAGACGAATACTGTTAAGGTCACGGTCAATAACTTCAGTCCGGGCAGTATAGATGCTAACCAGACAATATGTGAAGGCGATGATGCGAATGCGTTTACAAGCGTAGCGCCTACGGGAGATTTCAGTTCTGTTTCTTACCAGTGGTACAGCAGTACAGACGGTACTAATTTCAATCCTGTAGCCGGGGCAACAAATGAGACTTATGACCCGGGAGCGCTTACAGCAGATACATGGTATAAACGCGAAGTTAATGCGAACCTGGATGGAACAATATGTACAGAGGAGACTAACGTTGTTAAAGTCACAGTTATTAACTTTGATCCTGGATCTATAGATGCGAATCAAACTATATGCGAAGGGAGTAATGCGAATCCGCTTAGCAGTGTCACCCCTACCGGCGACGGGTCCTTTACTTACAGGTGGTACAGCAGTACAGATGGCACCAGTTTCAATCTGATTGCCGGGGCAACGGGAGAGACCTATAACCCGGGAACCCTTACCCAGGATACCTGGTATAAACGCGAAGTGGATGCGAACCTGAACGGGACAATTTGTACCGAGGAAACTAATGTGGTTAGAATTACAGTCATCAACTTCGATGCAGGTAGTATAGATGCAAATCAGACGATATGTGAAGGCGATACGCCTGCAGTCTTTGGCAGCGTAACACCAACAGGTGACGGGGTCTTTACCTACCAGTGGCAGGAGTCCGTAAATGGCGCAAATTACACAGATATATCCGGGGCTAATTCGGAAACATATTCACCACCGTCACTTACTCAGGACAGGTGGTATAAGAGACTTGTTACATCTACTCTCAACGCCACGGATTGTACAGAGGAGACTAATGTTGTTAAGGTGACGGTGATCAACTTTACCCCGGGCAGTATCTCAAGCGCCCAGACGATATGTGAGGGAGGCACACCTAACCCGCTGACCAGTGTCAGTCCGTCAGGAGACGGTACTTTTACATATCAATGGCAGAACAGTACCGATGGTATCAGTTATGCAGATATAGGAGGGGCCAGTTCGGAGACATATTCACCGCCTGCTTTAACCCAGGATACCTGGTACAGACGCGAAGTTAATGCGAACCTTAATGGAACGGATTGTGTGGAATTGACAAACGCTGTTAAGATAACCGTAAACAACTTTGATCCGGGATCTATAAATGCGAACCAGACTGTATGCGAGGGCGATGTACCTGCGCCTCTGACAGTGTCCGTTGCAGCTACAGCCGACGGAACCATTAGCTACCAGTGGCAGAGCAGCAGTGACGGCACGAACTTCTACAATATCACGGGAGCGACAAGTGATACATACTCACCTGCTGCAATAACAGCAGATACCTGGTACAGAAGAGTTGTCACATCAAGCCTTAACGGAGTACTGTGCACAGAAGAGACGAATACAGTTAAGGTCACGGTCAATAATTTCAGTCCGGGCAGCATAGATGCGAACCAGACAATATGTGAAGGCGATGATGCGAATGCATTTACGAGTGTTACACCTACGGGAGATTTTACTTCTGTTGCTTACCAGTGGTACAGCAGTAGTGACGGGACTAATTTCAACCCTGTTGCCGGGGCGATAAATGAGACTTATGATCCGGGAGCGCTTACAGTAGATACCTGGTATAAACGCGAAGTTAATGCGAACCTGGATGGAACAATATGTACAGAGGAGACTAACGTTGTTAAAGTCACAGTTATCAACTTTGATCCGGGTTCAATTGATGCGAACCAGACGATCTGCGAAGGGAGTAATGCGAATCCGCTTAGCAGTGTCACCCCTACCGGCGACGGGTCCTTTACTTACAGGTGGTATAACAGTACAGACGGCACCAGTTTCAATCTGATTGCAGGAGCAACGGGAGAGACTTATAACCCGGGAACCCTTACCCAGGATACATGGTATAAACGCGAAGTGGATGCGAACCTGAACGGGACGATCTGTACTGAAGAAACCAATGTTGTTAGAATTACAGTTATCAACTTTGATGCAGGTTCCATAAATGCGAACCAGGCAATATGCGAAGGAGACACTCCTGCGGCATTTGGCAGCGTAACACCAACAGGTGACGGAGTCTTTACCTACCAGTGGCAGGAATCCATAAATGGCGCAAATTACACAGATATTTCCGGTGCTAATTCGGAAACATATTCACCTCCGTCACTTACTCAGGACAGGTGGTATAAGAGACTTGTTACATCTACTCTCAACGCCACAGATTGTACAGAGGAGACTAATGTTGTTAAGGTGACGGTGATCAACTTTACCCCGGGCAGTATCTCAAGCGCCCAGACGATATGTGAGGGAGGCACGCCTAATCCGCTGACCAGCGTCAGTCCTTCAGGCGACGGAACATTCACTTACCAGTGGCAGAACAGTACCGATGGTATTAGTTACTCAGATATAGGAGGGGCCAATTCGGAGACATATTCACCACCTGCTTTAACACAGGATACCTGGTATAGACGCGAAGTTAATGCGAACCTTAATGGGACGGATTGTGTGGAATTGACAAACGCTGTTAAGATAACCGTAAACAACTTTGATCCGGGATCTATAAATGCGAACCAGACTATATGCGAAGGGGATATGCCTTCTGCACTTACCAGTGTTGCAGCTACGGCAGACGGGACCATAACCTACCAGTGGCAGAACAGCAGCGACGGAACCAACTTCTACAATATTACCGGAGCAACGAGCGATACATATTCACCTGCTGCAATAACGGCAGATACCTGGTACAGAAGAGTTGTCACTTCAAGCCTTAACGGAGTGCTGTGCACAGAAGAGACGAATACTGTTAAGGTCACGGTCAATAACTTCAGTCCGGGCAGTATAGATGCTAACCAGACAATATGTGAAGGCGATGATGCGAATGCGTTTACAAGCGTAGCGCCTACGGGAGATTTCAGTTCTGTTTCTTACCAGTGGTACAGCAGTACAGACGGTACTAATTTCAATCCTGTAGCCGGGGCAACAAATGAGACTTATGACCCGGGAGCGCTTACAGCAGATACATGGTATAAACGCGAAGTTAATGCGAACCTGGATGGAACAATATGTACAGAGGAGACTAACGTTGTTAAAGTCACAGTTATTAACTTTGATCCTGGATCTATAGATGCGAATCAAACCATATGCGAAGGGAGTAATGCAAATTCACTTACAAGCGTCTCTCCGGCGGGCGACGGGTCATTCTCTTACCAGTGGTACAGAAGTACAGACGGTACAAGCTTCACTTCAGTACCCGGGGCGATCTATGAAACCTATAATCCCGGAGCACTTACCCAGGATACCTGGTATAAACGCGAAGTAAATGCGAACCTGAACGGGACGATCTGTACTGAGGAAACCAATGTTGTCAGAATTACAGTTATCAACTTTGATGCAGGTTCCATAAATGCGAACCAGACAATATGCGAAGGAGACACTCCTGCGGCATTTGGCAGCGTAACACCAACAGGTGATGGAGTCTTTACCTACCAGTGGCAGGAGTCCGTAAATGGAACAAATTATACAGATATATCCGGCGCCAGTTCGGAAACATATTCACCACCGGCTCTGACGCAGGATACCTGGTACAAACGCAAAGTTGATGCGAACCTTAACGGGACAATTTGTACTGATGAGACCAACGTTGTTAAAATTACAGTTATCAATTTTAATCCGGGTTCAATAAATGCGAACCAGACCATATGCGAAGGAGGAACACCTAACCCGCTAAGCAGTGTCAGCCCCTCAGGCGATGGTACATTCACCTACCAGTGGCAGAACAGTACAGATGGTGTTAATTATACAGATATAGGAGGCGCAAATACTGATACATACTCACCGCCGGCCTTAACGCAGGATACCTGGTACAGACGCGAAGTTAATGCGAACCTTAATGGGACGGATTGTGTGGAATTGACAAACGCTGTTAAAATAACCGTAAACAATTTTGATCCGGGTTCGATAGATGCGAACCAAACGATATGCGAAGGGGATACGCCTGCTGCACTTACCAGTGTTGCTCCTGCAGGAGACGGTACCTTTACATATCAATGGATGCAGAGTACAGACGGCATCAACTTCTCGAATATCAGCGGAGCAACGAATGAAACATATGCTCCTCCTGCTCTTACTGCTGATGCATGGTATAAGAGACAGGTAAGGTCAACCCTGAATTCTGTAGCCTGCACGGAGGAGACTAATACAGTTAAGGTCACGGTCAATAATTTCAGTCCGGGCAGTATAGATGCGAACCAAACTATATGCGAAGGAGATAATGCGAATGCATTTACGAGTGTTACACCTACGGGAGATTTCACTTCTGTTGCTTACCAGTGGTACAGCAGTACTGACGGGACTAATTTCAATCCTGTTGCCGGGGCTATAAATGAGACTTATGATCCGGGAGCGCTTACAGCAGATACATGGTATAAACGCGAAGTAACAGCAACACTGAACGGAGTTGATTGTATAGAGGAGACCAATACAGTCAGGGTCACTGTCACCAACTTTGACCCGGGCAGTATAGATGCGGATCAGACTATCTGCGAAGGGAGCTATGCGAATTCATTAACAAGCGTTTCACCGGCAGGGGACGGGTCATTCACTTACCAGTGGTACAGCAGTGCTGACGGTACTAACTTTAATGTTATTGCAGGAGCAACGGGAGAGACCTATAACCCTGGAATATTGACAGCAGATACCTGGTATAAACGCGAAGTGAATGCGAACCTGAACGGGACTGCTTGTACTAAAGAGACCAACGTGATTAAGATCACTGTTATTAACTTTGATCCGGGCAGTATAGATGCGAACCAGACGATATGCGAGGGGGATACGCCGGCAGCCTTTACCAGTGTTGATGCGTCGGGCGACGGAACATTTGTATATCAGTGGCAGGAAAGCTCCGACGGCTACAACTTTACCGATATTACCGGCGAGACAGGCGAAACATATTCACCGCCTGCGCTGACACACGACACATGGTATAAGCGTATGGTGACGGCCAGCCTGAGCGGCACCGACTGCACGGATGAATCCAATATTATTAAGATAACCGTTAATAACCTTAATCCTGGCACTATCGGTACTGATAAGGATATATGTTATGGTGACGATCCTGCACCGTTTATCAGTGTTGCAGGAGGAACAGGCGACGGTACTGTTACATACCGTTGGCAGGTAAGCATTGACGGTGTAAACTTTACGGATATCAGCGGCGCTACAAACGCTACCTATGATGAGGGATCGCTGGTACAGACGACGTACTATAAACGCATAGCCGTCAGCACTCTTGACGGTGTCGATTGTGAAGAGGAAAGTAATGTGGTTACTGTAACCGTTAACCCCTTACCTGTGGCAGGTATGACCGGGGATGCCGTTATATGTCCGGGTACGTCAACCGATATTTATGTTAATGTAACGACCGGCACCGGCCCGTACCTGCTGACTATAAATAACGGTGTGGGCGTGATCGCCAACTATAACAGCGGCGATCCGATACCTGTTACACCGTTCTCCGCTCCTGTTACCTATCAGCTTGTATCTGTAATAGATGCCAACGGTTGTGATGTTACAGCGCCGCATGCCAATATAACAGGCAGCGCAACCATTACTTTCCTTGAGACTGTCGGCATAGGGACCCAGCCTCATAGCGAGGTAATATGTGAGAATACGGATATTTCTTTCAGTGTGACAGCCACAGGTGAAGGCCCGTATACATACCAGTGGTATGAGAACGGAAGTCCGATGGCAGGAGAGACAGGCCCGCTACTGTCGCTGACGGCCGTGCCTGCATCGATGAACAACTACCAGTACTTCGTTGATGTTACGGGAGGATGTGGTAACACCGCGAGATCGGATATAGCCCTGCTGACCGTTAACACGGAGACAGCTATTACAGCCCAGCCCGTAGCAAGCACAATATGTGAGTTTGCTTCCACATCATTCGGCGTCACAGCCACGGGATCAGGGCTGACATACCAGTGGCAGGGTATGGCCCCGGGCGATGTGATATTCACAGACCTTGCTCCTTCAGGCACCTTTGTGGGTGTAAACACCAATACATTGATGGTGTTCGGCGCCGACAGGACAATGTCGGGTTACAGGTTCAGGGTTGTTACAGGCGGAACATGTTCTGCCGACATGAATTCGGATGAGGCAGAGCTTACTGTTAACACTGCACCTGAGATAACAAGTCAGCCTGCCGACACCTCGGTATGTGAAGGTTATGACGGCATGTTCATAGCAGATGCCGGAGGCACCGATGTTACCTGGCAGTGGTATGTGAACAACGGCAGCGGCTTTGTTACGGTCAGCAATGATGCCAATCATAACGGAGCAACCGATGATACACTTGAAATCATCAATGCCACACCGGCTATGAACGGGTGGCTATACAGGGCAGTAGCTTCGGGCACATGCAGTCCGGATGCCTATTCGAGCTTTGCAGTGCTGAGGGTCAAGCCCGAACCGGTAATAACACAACAACCTTCCGGACAGGAGATATGTGAAGGTTTGAGTGCAACATACCTTGTCGGAGCTACAGGATCAGGACTGTCATATCAGTGGCAGTATAATGACGGCGGAGGATGGGCCGACCTGAGTGACGGAGGTATTTATTCAGGCACACAGTCACAACAGCTTAGAATAGATAATGCTCCTGTATCAGCCTCGGGAACGATAAGGGTTGCAGTGATATCGGAATGTATGACCGTGTATTCTAATGAAGTGGATCTTATAGTAAATGCCAACCCGGTAGTTGATTTCAGCGGCATAGACCCGTTGTTCGCCTGCGGTGGTGTCGATACACAGCTCGATGGTAATCCGTCCGGCGGATCAGGTAATTATGTGACACATAGCTGGACAGGACAGATAGGACCGCTGGATAACTTCACAAGACAGGATCCTGTATTCAACACCACCATGCCTGGGACATACAGTCTGAGCTATACAGTGACCGATGATAACGGATGCCGGGCTTCGGATAACCTCGATATTGAAGTAGAGAAACCATCGGCAGCCTTTACCGCAGCGCCGTTAAGCGGTTGCACACCGCTTATGGTGGATATGACCGATATGTCGTCAGGTGCGGCTGTATATCGCTGGGACTTCGGTGACGGCAGCGCGATAGATAATACTTCAGGGGATGTAAGCCATGAATATCAGAATGCTACATCGTCGCTTATGTATTATGACATTAAGCTTGAAGTGGAAACATCCAATGGTTGTCTCGACAGTATGATAAGGGGTATTACGGTATACCCGGAGATAACCGCCGACTTTGAGTTCAGCGAGGACACTGTCTGTTCGGGCGACATGGTATACCTGACCTCGCTGCCGGGAGCATACCAGTACTACTGGAATTATGGCGACGGTCAGTCGGAATACGGGGCTAATGTCATGGGCCATATGTTTGTGAACACAGGCACGGCACCGGCGACATATACCGTGCGGCTTACAACAACATCATATTACAGTTGCCAGGATTGGGTAGAAAAGGATATAGTCGTTTATCCTGTTCCCATACCGCAGTTCATACCGGATCCTGCGTCGCAGACATGGCCTGAAGCAACAATAGATTTTACTAATAATACGAATACAGGATCATGGGATTATCTGTGGAGGTTCGGTGACGGCAGCACATCAACAGAGGAGAATCCTTCACATACTTACACTGATCCTGATAATTACAGTGTATGGCTGATAGTAAGCAATGCATTCTGCTCTGACAGTATCGACCGCAGTGTGAGCGTGATGCCGGCAATGCCTGTTGCCGACTTTGACAGCATACCTGCTGCCTGTGTGCCGCATACCGTGACAATGACAAATAATTCGACCTATGCCGATACATATCTGTGGGAGTTTGGTGACGGCGGCATATCGACGGCTGAAAATCCGACATATACATATTATGAGTCGGGTATATTCAGGATAACGCTTACGGCAACAGGGCCTGGCGGTACCGATGTCGAATCGAAGCTGGTACATGTTTATGCAACGCCGCGTGCCTACTTCGAGGTTGCGCCCGACTTTGTATACGTGGACGATGAGAAAGTTCGTTGCTTCAACCTCAGTGAGGGAGCGACCAGCTTTATCTGGGAATTCGGCGACGGTGATACCTCACATGTGAGTGATCCTTTCCATAAGTATATGGCGGAAGGCGTCTATGACATCACACTGCATGCTTATTCGGCTGACGGCTGTTATGACAGCTATACCCTGTCGCCGGGTGTGACAGTAGAACCGGCAGGGGATCTTACATTTGCCAATGTGTTCAGGCCTAACAAAGAAGGTCCTTTGGGCGATGATACAGGTCAGCTTACAGGTGAACAGATAGACCAGATGTTCTTCCCGCCCGTACAAGAGCAGGTAAGCGAATATAAGTTGCAGGTCTTTAACAGGGCAGGCGTGCTCATCTTCGAAAGCCACGATATCAACAAAGGCTGGGACGGCTACTATAAAGACCGCCTGGTAATGCAGGGTGTGTATGTCTGGTACGTGGAAGGCAAGTACGCGAATGGCAAACCGTTTAAGAAGACCGGTGATATAACGTTGTTGCACTGATGCATAATTGATGCAAACCTTTTATGCGAAAAAAGATGCTAAGAGAGCTGCAATATTGTAGCTCTCTTTTTTTATGTATATTTGTCTAAGCTGCATTTTGGATAATCAATGGACGACATAGTACTAAAAGAGGAAAGCTATGAGATCATAGGTGTTTGCCTTAGGGTATATGAAGAACTGGGTAGCGGGTTTCTTGAAAGTGTGTATGAAAAGGCAATTGAAAAGGAACTAAGGTATGCAAATATTCCCTTTGAAAGACAGGTGAAATTAAATATCAGGTATAAAGGCGAAGATCTGAATAAGTATTTTATTGCTGACTTCATAGTATATGAAGATATTATTCTTGAAGTAAAAGCCGTTTCATATATTATTAATAATCATCTTAACCAGACACTCAATTATCTGAAAGCTACTGATAAAAGATTGGGTATAGTTGTAAATTTCGGAAGCAATAAGTTTCAGTACAGAAGGGTGCTGAATTCAAAGAGACGATAACTATTTTTCCTTTCGCATATCTCCTTAGAGATAAATAAAAAACCTTACTATTCACGTAAGGTTCCAAATATATTAGTTCGCATATACTGTTCGCATCATCTTCGCATCTCACCCGAAGGGCTTATCATCAAAAGGGCTGTCAAAAGGATCTGAACCGGGATTTCCCTTGGTGCCACCCCGGGGGTCAGGGTTGTCAGGAATAGTTGTCATCATAACCAGGGAGATAGAGTTATCAAGCTCTATCCTTTTTATAGTGGGCCTGGTATATGTTTTTTTCTTTTCCATTAGCATTCCTAAGGGGACAAAAATAGTTTTTTATTATATATTATAAAACAAATAATTAATATAGTCCAGCGGTCTGTTAGTCTAGCAGTCCAGCAGTCTGTTAGTCTAGCAGTCCAGCGGTCTGTTAGTCTAGCGGTCCAGCAGTCTGTTAGTCTAGCGGTTCAGCGGTCTGTTAGTCCGATCCTTAAATCCATCTGTAGAGTCAGATACACTTTAGGAGGTAACTACGCAGTTTCCCGATTCTATTTATCAGGCTTTGAGCCTGATCCCTTCTTTTTGCTGCTATGGTTGGTGTAATATAATTTTGGTCTTCAGCATTATAATACATACTTTTCACCTCAGCGGCAGATCCTTTGGACACATTCAAAAAATATAAGAACTCTTTATCACTATCACGGTCAAAGCCTTCTGCAATATTATTCTGGGATGATAAACCCGCACTTGTAATCTGGTTCCTGAATACAAAATCTTTGCAATCTATGAAATCAGAATAAATATCACCTGTAAGAACTCTGGCCATTTGCCATATTTCCAGATCTTCAAAATTTTTGACTTTCGTCATTTATTCCACATTTTTTTTACAGCGATATAGTAAAATATTTCTTCCTTTTTTCCCTTCAACTTACGGACCTCCTGACCTCTGACCTCTGACTGCTTGACCTCTGGACTACCCATAGCGATCTGCGACTCTTAACGATGTGCTACTTTCCGCACAACCTTTTTAGCTCCGTCAGTTACCTCAATCAAATATATCCCCCCGGGCTTATTAAAGGGTAAATGTATGGTTTCGCCGGTGTCAGGCATGCTATTGGTATAGTGATCAATAAGTCTGCCGGTAATATCATAGATATTAATATTCACCCTGGAAATATTCCATTCATCAGACAAGTTCCGTATATTCAACTGTCCTGCAAAGGTATAAACGCTGAAATCGTTATCCTGTGACGGGACATTAATGCCTGTTGCCATTCCGCCTACTGTGAGAATGAACCTGTCGTCGAAAACACCCTGTTCCGAGCTGAAAGTATATTCAGGTATCTCTTTCAGGTTAACCGAATAGTTATTTTCATATATGTCTGTAAGGTAAAGGTCGTAATTTTCTATTCCCTGTATCTCAGTTGCCATAATACTGTAGTTGCCATCCGATGTGGCCTTGAAGCCCAGGTTTATCTCTGTCTGAGGCTCAGGAAAGGATATTCCGTTTATAGAGTATTTTTCGTTTCCTGTATATGAATATATCTGGGGATATACCAGGCTTTGAGATAATATTTTTGATGCATCATACTGTGAATCGAAATCACCGGTTGCATTATAGTTGAATCTTATAACTGTTTCATCTGTATTCCCGTTTTCATTGGCTGCTTCCAGCCTCACCAGCGGGATAACGGTGGTCCCTTTGAACCTTGCCTGGGTCGAGTGCGTATTGGCTGAGGAAAAATCAATATATTCGCCATCATTCAGTGTTCGTACGAAGAACCCCTGTAGTGGAGGTATATACCTGGTTCCTCCGTTTGTCCCCACTCCGTTGACATATGAAGCGATGCTGTTTTCCTTTGTCATATATATGGCATTTCTGACAGAGTCGGAATTCGAAAAGCTCACGGCATCCCAGTCTATGGAGCATGACAGGGAATTGCCAAGCAGGTTCAAACCGTAAAGGCTGTTGGGGTCTACATCGTCGGAATAATTATCAAGGTTTACCTGTCCCAGTGTTCTGGACAGGGCCTGTGCGGAATATTCTATTGTGACATCAGTACTGTGATAAAAGTTATATCCTCTTGTAAATTCAAATGTTGACCATGATTGCGTGCCGTCATAGCCGTCATGCCATTGCCACCCTTCGAATGTGCTTGTGACCACTTTCGAATCGTCATACCTCAGCAGGTTATAAGGCTCGATACCGGTGATAACACTTTTGTCAATAAAGTCATGGGGAGCTGCGATATAGTGCCACATATTATCAGGCGAAGTACCACCTTTAAGGAATAGTTCGATTGTCAGTGTACCTGCTCCCGCATATCCTGTCGATCCAAGCAGGAATGAGAATATATCACTGTCATCCGACTCAAACCTTATATTACCGTTATTGCTCAGTCCTGTAGCTGTCATTTGAGCCCCCGGCTCAAGAATCAGATTATCGCCTGATGCCACAGTTACCGTACCTGAAACCGACGGGTAGCTGGTAGCAACCTTTGGTATTATTATATCCCCGGTTCCCAAAGCAGGTGTTATGCCGTCTTCCCAGTTGCCTGAAGCTGTCCATGAAGTTCCGCTTGCGCCTGTCCATCTACTGTATTGCACCTCATAGGCTCCTATATCGGTTGTATACACTCTTCCGTTTCCGTCATAGTCGCTTGCGGGAGCGCCGCTGCCGGTTCCTGAATCACGGCAGGGTGAGATGAATTTTATCGACCAGTCGGAGCCGTCGGTGGCATTGAAATTAGGTCCGTCTGAGGCAGAATTTGAAGCGTTTAGATTAATTGTATTTGTTCCTATAGTATATCCTTGAATGGCGCAATTTATTAATCTTGTCGAAGTGCCTCCTTTAACTTGATTACTTGATCCCCATAGTATAGAGTTGATTACGACTTTTGTCCCACCACCATAAAATTGGATAGCATCACCATCATGGTTTGAATCGTTATTAACGAATGTACAGTTTATTACTTGATCAGATTGAATACTAGTGTTAGTTTGCAGGGCAATACCAGCTCCTGTGTAGTTTGTGCTTGTCGTTCCATAACCTGCTACATTACTATCAAAAATGCAGTTTTCAATAGTAGATGCTGTATTATCCCAGCAATAAATACCACCACCTCCGTTATCTGATTCGTTTTCTAAGAATAAACAGTTTTCAATTGTGGGAGATTCCCCTTTATTAACAAAAATACCACCACCCCATTCTGCAGTGTTATACCGGAAGATACAATATGAAACAGTGAGATCACTGAAGTCAGTATGTATTCCTCCTCCGTAACCTGAAGCACCGGATAAATTTTTTACATCCCCATACTCAATAATACAATTATCGAATAAAGATGCTCCGGCAGATCCCATTGACTGGAAGGAAATATGCCCCCGGTTATCGTTTCCGGAAGCTTTGGTAAAGGTTATTTTGTTTGCCGGCACTGCATCGGCTGTTATCCTGCCTGTACCTGTTATGATAAGGTCGGATCCGGGTTGTGTGAAGATAATTGTTGCCCCGGGCCATATTGTAAGGTGTCCACCGTTACCAATTGTAAGGTCGTTAACCGAAGCTGTTCCTACATATATTTCTCCGTCGGTATATGAGTCGGGATCCCAGGTAACAGACGAGGTTATAGTCCCGTGATACGGATCGCCGCTGGTGCCGCTACCGGATTGTGCCAGCAATGACACCGGAAGAAGGACGATTATAAAAAGTGTGAATATTCTTCTCATTATATTCATGTTAAACAGCTTATTAAATACAAGACTGTTGCTTTGTTATCATGGTTGCATCATAATCCCGTATTATTACAGGCGGGTATACAATACTCCCAAGATAAACGTATTAGCAAATGTAATTGAATTTGGTTAAATAACAAACGGAATTTGACGAACGGCCGGAAGCCGGAGACGAAGTTCCCTCCCACTAGCCATCGCAGTTAAAAAGTATATTGGTGGATTAGTTAATTTGTAGAGTTATAGGTTATTTTCCTAATCCCTGATCCCTAATCCCCGGTTTTCAGTTCGCAATGTTAATTGGTATATCGTTAGTTTGTGTATTCGTTTATTTGAGTTGTGTTAGTTCAATACCGGAATACCGGAATACCGGAATACTGGAATACCGGAATACTGGAATACTGGAATACTGGAGTATTGGAATGATGGTATATTGGTGTATTTACGAGACTGAACTTTTTACTTTTGCCTTTTTACTTTTGCCTTTCGTTTCTATATTAGTTAATTTCTTAATTAGTAGGGATTTAATGCTATTTAAACTCATTCTCAACTTCATTCAACTTTCAAACTTTCACTACTCACTATTCACTATCTTTCCAGTGTGCCACCGTGATCCTCCGTGTGCTCCGTGGTGAAATGGCTTATTTGTTTAGTTGTTTATTCGTTAAGATGTTAAGTTGTTGAGTCTTTCAGTCCAGCCGTCAAGTAGTCGGCAGTCTACAGTCGGCAGTCCACAATGTTAATTAGTTTATTAGTTAATTTGTTAATTAACAGGCATTTAGCACTATTTAAACATAACCATATAAACTCATTCTCAACTTTTTAAACTTTCGTTAGTCGCCTGCCCTGAGAAGCCTGTCGAAGGGTTAGCTGTTTATTTTTGTGGTACATTTCTGCATTTTAATTGCATTATTGTACTGATTTTATATCTTTGTATCATGATCAAAAGAGTACTTGAAGAAAAAATTATACAACTGGCTAAAAAATTTCCTGTAGTTTCTGTTACAGGTCCCAGACAGTCAGGCAAAACGACTTTAATAAGATCGCTGTTCCCCGGTTACAGGTATGAATCACTGGAGGATCCGGATGTACGTCTCCTTGCTGAATCAGATCCGAGACGATTTCTAGAATCTGATAAAAAAATGATAATTGATGAGATACAAAGAGTTCCACAGTTATTTTCTTATATACAAACAATCACCGACAAAGCAGGAATAAACGGACAATTCATTATTTCCGGATCTCAAAGTTTCCTGTTAAACCAGTATATTTCCCAATCACTTGCCGGCAGGGTTGCAATACTGAATCTTATGCCGCTCAGTCTTTCAGAACTTACAAATCACGGCATTCACATGAAGAGTTACGGGAGATTGATTTTCAATGGTTTTTACCCCAGATTATATGATCAGGATATTGATCCGAATGATTTTTTCCCGAACTATATACAGACTTACATAGAACGGGATGTCAGATTGTTACAGAATATTCATGATCTCACTCTCTTTGTACGATTTTTAAAGCTTTGTGCCGGAAGAACAGGCCAGCTCCTTAACCTTAATTCTCTTGCCAACGACTGCGGGATCAGCCCAAACACAGCTAAATCGTGGATTTCCGTTCTGCAAACAAGCTTTATCATTTTCCTGCTTCAACCACATTACAGGAATTTCAATAAGCGTATTGTCAAGACACCAAAACTGTACTTTTATGATACCGGACTGGCTTGTTCCCTGCTTGAGATCAGAACTGAAAACCAGCTATTAACACACTATCTCAGAGGAGGCCTTTTTGAAAACCTGATCCTGTCCGAACTTATCAAAAAAAGATTCAATAACGGATTAAGGAATAATTGCTACTTCTGGAGGGACAATAAAGGTGTTGAAATCGATTGTATTATCGAGAACGGTGATCTGCTTATTCCCGTGGAGATAAAATCAGGAGATACATACAATAAGGATTTTTTTAAGAATATCAATTACTGGAACACACTACCTGATAACTATGTCGAAAATTCTTTTGTGATTTACGGAGGTGATACATCGAGAGATACAAAGGAAGGTAAATTACTGAGCTGGTTCGATATAGATCGGATTCCAGTATTATGAATATTTATTGACCCGGTATACAGGCTAAAAAGATCTCCTTCTCGTCACTGGGTCAGGCAGTCTACAGTCCACAGTCGGCAGTCCACAGTCGGCAGTCCACAGTCGGCAGTCCACAGTCGGCAGTCCACAGTCGGCAGTCCACAGTCGGCAGTCCACAGTCGGCAGTCCACAGTCGGCAGTCCACAGTCGGCAGTCTACAGTCGGCAGTCTACAGTCCACAGTCTACAGTCTACAGTCCACAGTCCACAGTCTACAGTCCACAGTCCACAGTCTACAGTCCACAGTCGGCAGTCGGCAGTCCGCAATGTTAATTGGTGTATTAGTTAATTTGTTAATTAGTAGTGATTTAATGCTATTAAATTCATTCTCAACTCATTCTCAACTTTTCTAAACTTAATCCTTTGGTTGACCTTTAGTCGTTCGTCGTTCGTCGTTTTTCAACTCATTTAATTACTTTTGTAAAAACAACAGCAGGTGTCTATTCGCGTAATCAACATATCCAAATTCTACGGTGCCCAGAAAGCGCTTGATGATGTCAGCTTTGAGGTGAGGACAGGCGAGATTGTCGGCTTTCTCGGCCCTAACGGCGCCGGTAAATCGACCATGATGAAGATAATAACCGGCTATATCCCTCCCTCGGCAGGCAAGGTGCTGGTGAACGGTACTGATGTGGAGACGGGCGCCCTTGAAGTAAGAAGGAAGACCGGATACCTGCCTGAAAATAACCCGCTGTACCCTGAGATGTATGTCAGGGAATACCTGAAATATATAGCAGGCATCTACAGGCTTGGAAGGAAGACGGGGGAAAGGATAAGCGAGATCATCGAACGGACAGGGCTGGGCCCCGAGCAACATAAGAAAATAGGCGCCCTCTCAAAAGGCTACAGGCAACGTGTGGGACTGGCACAGGCGCTTATACATGAGCCCGAGATACTGATCCTGGATGAACCTACCAGCGGACTGGACCCTAACCAGATAGTCGGCATCAGAAATCTTATCTCAGAGGCAGGAAAGGAAAAGACAGTGATGCTGTCAACTCACATAATGCAGGAAGTGGAGGCGGTATGCGACAGGATAATAATTATAGATAACGGACGGATAAAAGCCGACGATACAAAGAAGAATATATATTCCAGGATAGAAAAAGAGACAAACACCATACTGGTGGAGTTTGATACAGACGTTGAGGAGGTGCTACTGAGATCGGTCAAAGGAGTTACAGGCACACGCCGGCTGGAACAAAGGACATACCTGCTTGAATCTCCTTCACTGGAGGATATCCGTCCCGATGTATTCCGCTTTGCCGTGAATAACGGCCTGACAGTGCTCTCGATGCAGTTAAAGGAACAGAGTCTCGAAGAAGTGTTCAGAAGTCTTACAAGCTAGCCAATGTACAGATCACAACAGATACGGATAGGCAACCTGAGCCTGGGCGGCAATGCGCCGGTGAGGCTGCAGTCTATGACCAGTACCGACACTCTGGATGTGAAGGCCAGCCTGGCGCAGGTCATACGTATCATAGAGGCGGGAGGCGAACTGGTGAGGCTGACAACACAGGGCATCAGGGAAGCCGAAGCCCTGGCAGTAATAAAAAAGGAATTGAGGAAAGCCGGCTTTGACACTCCCCTGGCAGCCGATATACATTTTAACCCGGAGGTGGCTGTTTTTGCTGCAGGGATAGCCGACAAGGTAAGGATCAATCCCGGTAATTATGCCGACAAACGGGCAAGCTTCAGGCCTGTTGAGCTGAGCGATAAGGAATATGACGGGGAACTGGAAAGGATACATGGCCGCATACTGCCCCTGGTAAACAAGTGTATTGACAATGACACTGCCATACGTATAGGAGTGAACCACGGCTCATTGTCGGACCGGATAATGACGCGCTACGGCAATACGCCGGAAGGAATGGCTGTATCAGCCATGGAATTCATACGTATTATTGCATCCGAAAATTTTCATAAGCTGGTTGTCTCGATGAAGTCGTCCAACAGTCTTATCATGACAGAGGCAACAAAGCTGCTGGCCGGTATGATGCAGGAGGAAGGATATGCCTATCCCTTGCATCTTGGTGTTACCGAAGCAGGCGAGGGAGAGGATGGCAGGATACGTTCGGCCCTGGGTATAGGAGCATTGCTGCGCCAGGGTATCGGCGATACTGTCAGGGTGTCGCTTTCCGAGCCGCCTGAAGCGGAGATACCGGTGGCAGGCACGATAGTCATGCTCAGCAAACATAATGAAAGACGTACGGGCAAAATCCTTCACCTGAAATATAATATTTCCAATCCCGAACTCCTGACCCTCAGCGCGGCGGTAGACTCATCGGTCGAGCTTATTGAACGAAGTGCCGGCGACCTGGAGATTGACAACGGCAACAACCTGCCCCCGGAGAAAATACAGTCGGTAAAGGATGGTATACTGCAGGCTGCACGTATAAAGATCACCCGCAACGATTATATATCATGTCCCACCTGCGGACGTACAAAATTTGACCTTGCCGCTGCTGTCGATAAGGTGAAAAAGGCAACCTCACACCTGACCGGACTAAAGATAGCTGTTATGGGATGCATAGTGAACGGTCCCGGCGAGATGGCCGATGCCGACTACGGTTATATAGGCAGCGCCGAAGGGAAGGTTCATATATACAAGGGTCGTAAAGCCGTTTTTAAGAATGTCCCGGAGGAGGAAGCTATTCACAAGCTTCTTGAAATGATTGACGACGAAAGACAAACTGGAAAACTGGAATGATGGAGTACTGGAAGACTGGAACACTGGAATAATGGAGTACTGGAAGACTGGAATGATGGAAAACTGAAGAACCTTCCATAAGTCGTGACAGCCTTTCGTCTTTAGTCGTTTGCCCTGAGCTTGCCAAAGGGTCTTTCGTCTCATCAAACTCATTCTCAACTCACTCTCAACTTTTTTAAACTTAATCCTTTGGTTGACCGTTAGTCGCCTGCCCTGAGCTTGCCGAAGGGTTAGCCTTTGGTCGTTAATCTTTTGTCTTTTATCGCTTGTTAATCTTTGTTTAGCAGGAAATCAACAAAATTATCCCTGTCGATAACTTTATATTCAGCTTCAGGATATGTATCTTTCCATAATTTCGGGGCTTTTATTTTCTTTGCATGCAGTTTAAATTCATATCCGTAAAGTATTCCGTCCCTTTCTTCCACCATATCGATTTCTTTACGGTCGTATGTCCTCCAGAAATAATTATTTGCGTGTATATTAAAGTATTCCTGTGTTTTCAGTCTTTCCGTGAACAGGAAATTTTCCCATAACATACCTTCATCATTACGCATTCTCAGAGGATTGAAATTATTTATCAATGCATTCCTTACCCCGTTATCCCAGAAAAAGTACCTGTAGGTTTTTGTTATCTCTTTCCTGAGATTACGGGAATAGCCCTGTATCTTTTTGATAATAAATACTTTTTCAAGAAGATCAAGATATTTTTCCACAGTTTGTTTAGCCAGTCCCAGTTGTTTACTAAGCTCATTAAGTGAGACTTCCATTCCTATCTGAAAGGCAATGAGCCTTAGCAGGTCAAAGAGTTTGGAGGCGTTCCTTATATTTTCCAGTTCCAGGATATCCCTTAGGAGTAAAGAGTTTCTCAGGTTAAGCAGATATTTTATTCTTTTCTCATTATTCTCAGCGATAAATACTTCGGGGTAGCATCCATAGACCAGCAACTTATCAATATTACGCAACAGGTCCATTCTCCCGATATGTCTGTCCAGTTCAGGTACTGAAAGGGGGAACAGAAGATGAACATTTTGTCGTCCGGTAAGCGGCTCACCCAGTTTCCCTGATAAGCGGAAGGAAGATGAACCTGTAAGAATTACCTTAAGATCCTGCGAATGGTCTATAAGCAGTTTTACAGCCTCCCCTATATTATTTATTTTTTGTGCTTCATCAATAAAAATAACCTTATAGCCACCAAGTGCATTACTGATAGCGGACAGTCGTTGTGAGTTCAGTATTTCTTTCAGGTCAAAATCATCCCCATCTCCCCTGAATACATCTGTTTTGTCTGCCAGTATTCTGTTTATCAGACTTGTTTTGCCAACCTGACGGGAACCATGCAGAACAAGGACCTTTTCTTCTTCAAGCAGGTCAGTGAATTTATCTTCATAGTATCTTCTTATCCATGTCATAGTATGTAAAATATATTAATATAAGAATCAAAGTTAGCAAATTTATAAAAATATAGCAAGTTTATGTACTGAGTTTACTAATTTTCCGCCAGCCGTCCGCAGTCGGCAATTAATTGGTGTATTGGTATATTTGTGTATTAGTATATTAGTGTATTAGTTAAGTTGTTTCAGTTATTAACTACTCATTTTAAATATTTTCTCAGTGTTTTGTGGTAAATGCCTTTCGTCTTTCGTCTCATCAAACTCATTCTCAACTTACTCTCAACTTTTTTAAACTTAATCCTTTGGTTGACCGTTAGTCGCCTGCCCTGAGCTTGCCGAAGGGTTCGTTGTTAGCCGTTTTTAACCCCTTTCAACTGTTTGCGGTTAATAAAAATATTGCTTTCATGTTCAAAAACATGCCCGAAAATTGGAATATTTTCTTATTCTGTACGAAATTGCGTATTAGGTCTGCATTGTCTAGCCTAACTAAAAACAGATGTCTACGTCTTATTTATCATTCATATTAAATGTAGTTTTCGGGGTACGTAAAGTAGTTTACAAGTATAATTACTCGTTATTTTTCCCCGACAAGCCGATGGAATTGGAAGAACCATCCGGACTAGCGGCACCGGGCAGGGCTGTTGCCCGGTCGCCGTTATTTTTTTGTAAAAAAGTTTATGCTGTTTAAATATTTTACTAACTTAAAACTCGCTGCTATGAAGAAATATTTTCTATGGGACAAGGTGGGTTCAATTATTTTTATCTTCAGGATGAGATAGTAAGAGGCTCACAATAAGAAGCTTAAGATGCTGCATTTTGCTCGCGCTGATGCCCGTTAAGGAGTCCCTGTTCTTTCGGGGACAGGGCTCCTTTTACAATTATGTGACTCTTAACAGAGTCAGGGGAGGTTTGTTTTGGAAACCGGTTATACAATTATACAATCCCTTCGGGATTGAGGTTCATTGAAACCGGAAATAATCTGGTGTTAACAGGGGTCTTATGGATTAATTGACAGTAGTATTTACCGGATCCTGTTGTTTTTCTGGTTACATTCCGGCATTTATTGACGCCGTAGTCAGGAACGTTGTCATAGATTATCGGACCAGAAGTTGCATCCCTGTATTTATTGACGCCGTAGGCGTCAAATAATTGTAGCATTATTTGTTGTGTAAGTTGTTTAAGCAAAGAAAATAAAGTTGCACTTTAGTGAAACATTTAATAATTTTGTATTGTGAGTTCAGAGCAAAAGTACAGGACCGTAATATTTTATAAAGATTATTTTGAAAAGTTCTTTATCAGGCAGAATAAAAAGGTTAAAAATAAAATAATCTGGACACTTGAGTTGATTGAAGATCTTGAAAGAGTTCCTGAAAGATATTTAAAACATATAGAATCAACCGAAGGGCCTTATGAAATCAGGGTAAGGTATGGGAGAAACAGTATAAGAATATTCTGTTTCCTTGAGTATAACAAGCTGATTATCCTGATCAATGGATTTCACAAGAAGACTCAAAAAACGCCGGGGAAAGAGATTGATACAGCACTAAAAATTATGAAGGAGTATAAGAATGAAAATAAATAACAAATTAACGCTGGGTGAATTTAAAGAAAAACATTACGGGCCGAAAGGAACAAAGAAGAGAGATGATCTGGATAAAGGTTACGAGAATTTTAAACTTGGCACTTTGCTTCTTGAAGCAAGACTTAAGAAAGGGATGACCCAGGCAGAACTTGCTGAAAAGGTAGGAACGAGTAAATCGTATATTTCAAAGATTGAAAACGATGTAAAAGAAGTCCGGCTTTCCACATTGCAAAAGATTGTCCGGTTAGGACTGGAAGGGCACCTTGATCTCTCTATCAGATTCACAGATTGACGCTGATTACGCTGATTACGCTGATTGGCGCAGTTTTATAAGCTCCACCCGGTTCCGTCCTTTGTGTCTTTAATTGTAATACCAAGGTGGTTCAGTTGGGTGCGTATCCTGTCCGACGTATCATAGTCTTTATTATCCTTTGCTTTTTGCCGCAGTTCAAGGAGCGCTTCTATGAGCTTTCCCGTCAGACCGGTGTCGCCGGCCGGCTTTTCCTTTTTCTTCAGACCCAGGATATCAAAGGCCATGGTGTTAAGCAGGCTGCGCAGCTTCTCAAGATCCTCTCTGCCTATATTTTCCCTGCCATCGGCTATTGAATTGATGCTGCGGACACCCTCGAAGAGATATGAGATCATAACCGGTGTGTTAAGGTCATCATTCATAGCCTCGTAGCACCTTGAGGACAATCCGTCGACATCAATGCCGGAAGACTGTCCGCCGGCTTCCAGGCTGTCGAGTTTTTCAATACCTTCCATAAGACGGTTATATCCTTTTTCGGCAGCCTGCAGGGCTTCGTTCGAAAAATCGATGGTACTGCGGTAATGAGCCTGGAGAATAAAAAATCTTATGGTCATCGGATCATAAGCCTGTTGCAGCAGCTTATGGTTTCCCGACCATAATTCATCCAGGGTAATGAAATTACCAAGCGAACGGGCCATCTTCTGTCCGTTGATGGTAATCATATTATTATGGACCCAGTACCTGACAGGCTGTTTGTCAAGAGCTGCCGTCGACTGTGCTATCTCGCATTCATGGTGGGGAAAGATAAGATCCATACCGCCGCCATGTATGTCGAACGGTTCGCCCAGGTATTTCATGCTCATGGCAGAGCATTCGAGGTGCCATCCCGGGAATCCGTCGCTCCAGGGCGAGGGCCATTTCATTATATGTTTCGGACCGGCCTTTTTCCACAGGGCAAAGTCATAGGGATTATTTTTTTCATCCTGTCCCTCCAGTTCACGCGTATTATTCATGAGCTCGTCCAGTACCCTTCCGCTGAGGATGCCGTAATTATGACTGCTGTTATACCTGCTTACATCAAAATATACGGAACCGTTTGAGACATAGGCCAGCCCTTTATCCAGGAGCCGGTTTATAAGCTGCTGCTGTTCTATTATATGACCGGTGGCCCTGGGTTCAATGTCGGGATCCAGTATGTTCAGTTCCCTCATATTACGATGAAAGGCATTCATATATTTCTGGACAACCTCCATTGGCTCAAGCTCCTCCTGGCGTGCTTTCTTTGCAATACGGTCTTCCCCTTCCCCGAGGTCCTCATTTTCGAGATGTCCGACATCGGTAATATTCCTCACATACCTGACCTTATAACCCAGGTGTTTAAGGTAGCGGTAAAGGATGTCGAATACAGTATTAACCCTTGCATGGCCCAGGTGCGGATTTGAATAGACAGTGGGCCCGCAAACATACATGCCTGCAAAGGGAGGATTAAGCGGCTCAAATTTTTCTTTTGAGCGGGAAAGAGTATTGTAGATGTATAGTTTATGGTCCATAACGAAAACATGTTTATGAGTAGACAAAATTAAAAAATAAAGACTAACGGCGAAAGAAGAACGACGAAAGACAAAAGACAAAAGATAAACGGCCTGGCTATTGGTTAAAAAGGTTGAGAAAAGTTGAGAGTGAGTTTAAATAAGTGAATAGAGGGGATTTGCCGTTAGTCGTTGGTCTTTTGCCTCCTTTTTAATTTGTTTGGGAATTAAAAAATAGTTTTATTTGCAGGAGATTTTTGTGGAAAGATTTGAGCTGATTGCAACCACTGCTAAAAAAATGCTAAAACAGCCTGCAAAGTAGGGTCAACAGTTACAATCAACCGGTCTTGCCTTAATTAATAAAGTATTAACTTAAAGTTAAATTAATGGCTTATTTATTTACCTCAGAGTCGGTATCGGAGGGTCACCCCGACAAGATAGCCGACCAGATATCAGATTCCATCCTGGATAATATACTTGCTTACGATCCTGCTGCCAAGGTGGCATGTGAAACACTTGTTACAACCGGACAGGTTATTATTGCGGGAGAGATCAAGACCGAGACATATGTCGATGTACAGCAGATAGCCCGTGATGTGATAAACAGCATAGGATATACAAAAGGTGAGTATATGTTTGAAGGAAATTCATGCGGTGTGCTGAATGCCCTGCATGAGCAATCACCTGATATAAACCGTGGTGTGGTACGTGAGAATCATATGGATCAGGGAGCCGGCGATCAGGGCATGATGTTCGGTTATGCCTGCCGTGAGACGGACGATTTCATGCCGTTACCGTTAGAGCTGTCACACAGGATATTGATGGAGCTTGCGGATATCCGCCGGGAATCAAAGGAAATGCCTTATCTCAGACCTGATGCCAAGTCGCAGGTTACCATCGAGTATGATGATGATAACCAGCCGGCGAGGGTACATACCATTGTAGTATCAACACAACATGATGAGTTTGACAGCGACGATGGCAGGATGATTGATAAGATCAGGGAAGATGTAACTAACATATTACTACCCAGGCTTATTGACAAGCTCCCGGAAAGGGTGCAGAAGCTTTTTGATGATAAGCTGAAGCTGCATGTGAACCCTACAGGCAAGTTTGTGATAGGCGGCCCGCACGGCGATACAGGTGTTACGGGAAGGAAGATAATAGTAGATACCTATGGCGGAAGGGGCGCACACGGCGGCGGAGCATTCTCAGGCAAGGATCCTTCCAAGGTTGACCGTTCTGCTGCTTATGCAGCCCGGCATATAGCCAAGAACCTGGTTGCCGCCGGTTTTGCCGGTGAGGTGCTTGTACAGCTTGCATATGCCATAGGCGTTGCCGAACCTGTTAATATTTATGTCGATACCTTCGGAACGGCCAGGGTCAGGATGAGTGACGGGGAGATAGCCAATAAGCTGCTGAGTATATTTGATCTTCGTCCGGCTGCAATTGAGGAAAGGTTAAAGCTGCGTAATCCTATCTACCGTGAAACGGCTGCATACGGACATATGGGACGTACGCCAATAGTGATGAAAAAGAGGTTTGAGTCTCCTTATTTTGGCGTTGTCGACAGGGAGGTTGAATTGTTTACCTGGGAGAAACTCGATTATGTCGATAGCATAAGGAAGGAATTCAACCTGTAAACGAATCGGCTGAACCCTTATTTCACCAGGCGGCTTTTACTATACGGCATATATTATCCGAGTTGCCCAGGGTATAAAAGTGTATGCCCGGAACACCTTTCGACAGTAATTCCTTTGATTGCATGGTAGTCCATTCGACGCCTACCTGCCAGGCATCATCGTTGGTTTTACACTTGACAAGTTCCCGTGTAAGATCGTCAGGCAGGTCGATATTGAATGTCTGAGGAAGGAGTTTCATATCGTTGAGTGTTATTACAGGTTTAATGCCGGGAATGATGGGCACCTTAATGCCCGCCTTACGGCAGCTTTCGACAAAACTGAAGTATCGGGCATTATCGAAGAACATCTGTGTAACGATATAATCGGCGCCGGCATCCACTTTTTTCTTAAGCATCTGAAGGTCGAACTTCATGTTTGGCGACTCGATATGTTTTTCAGGGTAACCGCCCACGCCTATACAGAAGTTAGTGGCTGTTGTTTGTTCCATCTCATCGATATATTTCCCGTTATTCATATTCACTATTTGCTTAACGAGATCGCTGGTATATTTATGTCCGCCTTTTTCAGGGATGAACATACGTGTGCCCTTCGGAGGATCTCCCCTTAATGCCAGCATATCGTCAATACCCAGGAAGTTCATTTCAATGAGAGCGTTTTCGGTTTCCTGTTTTGTGAAGCCGCCCACCAGCAGGTGAGGGACGACCGTAATATTGTATTTATACTTTACCGCTGCTGCCAGTGCAATAGTACCGGGCCGTTTTCGTATGGTCCTTTTTTCGAGCAAGCCGTCGGGCCTTTCCTTATATACTACTTCGTTACGGTGTGAAGTGAAATTGATATAGGCAGGGTTGAATTCTATCAGTCTGTCAATAGCCTGATAGATCCTTTCCAGGCTGTGACCTTTGAGCGGAGGAAGCAACTCGAATGTGAACAACTGGGTTTTGGCGGTGTTAAGTATTTCTTTTACTGTCATTTTCTATAATTATTTAAGATCGGGCAGTTATTAAAGATTCGGAGCCAGCCATTTGCGGGCTTCAGCGAGGCTTATTCCCTTACGGCGAGCATAATCCGTGAGCTGATCTTCTCCAATCCTGCCAACATTAAAATATAACGACTGCTCATGTGCAAATAAATAACCGCTTACGGACGATACAGGAACCATCGCATAATTTTCCGTCAGCGATACTCCTGCATTTCTTTCAGCGTCAAGCATCATGAACAGCTTACCTTTTTCGGTATGGTCGGGGCATGCCGGGTAGCCAGGAGCCGGACGTATACCTTTATATTTAAGTTTCAGCATGTCGTCAACAGTAAGATCTTCATCTTTGGCATAAGCCCATATCTCCCTGCGTACCTTCTGATGAACAAGCTCAGTGAAAGCCTCTGCCATACGGTCGGCAAGTATCCTGATCATGATGGTGCCGTAATCGTCATTTTTATACATTTTCATTTTTTTCTCATCAGGATCCGCGCTGACAACGAAAAGGCCTGCATAATCAGTTATACCGGTATCTTCCGGGGCAACAAAATCAGCCAGGCAATAATTCGGTTTGCCGTTTTTCTTCATTTCCTGGTTCCTCAGGAAATTAAACAGCACTTCAGATGTCCCTTCACTGTTGTCATAACGAAAGACTATATCGTCGCCCCTGCTGTTGGCGGGGTAAATACCGACTACTGCACGCGCTCTTATAATATCCTTCCGTATTATCTCATCAAGGTAATGAAGGGCATCATCATAGAGTTTTTTTGCCTCGTCTCCTTTAACGGGGTCGTCGAAGATATCCGGATACTTACCGTTTATCTTCCATGCAAAGAAGAAGAATGTCCAGTCAATATAGCCGGCGATCTTTTTCAGGTCGTTATGGTCGAAGATGTGTAGTCCGGGATTATCAGGCGGACATATATCATATTTACTCCAGTCTACCTTTTCTTTATTCTTTCTTGCTTCCTCAATACTGACAAGCGTCCTGCTTTCTTTCTTTTTGAAGAAATCTTCGCGCATAACCTTGTATTTCTCTTCTATTTCCCTGACAAAGGTGTTATCGGTATTCCGTATTCCCAGTTTCTGAAGAACACCGGTCGATCTTGAAGCATCCTTTACATGTACCACCGGGTAATTATATACCGGCGCTATTTTTACTGCCGTATGTATTTCGGATGTTGTCGCACCGCCTATCAGAAGAGGGATACGCACTCCTCTGCGCTCCATTTCCGCAGCCACGTTAACCATTTCTTCCAGTGAAGGAGTGATAAGTCCGCTAAGGCCGATGAAGTCTGCATTTATCTCCAGCGCCTTGTCTATGATCTCCTGTGCGGGAGCCATAACGCCGAGGTCTGTTATCTCATAGTTATTGCATGCCATAACCACGCCTACAATATTCTTCCCTATATCGTGCACATCTCCCTTTACGGTTGCCAGCAGCACTTTACCGGCAGGCCCTTTATCGCGGCCGGTGTTTTCCTCCTCGATAAAAGGAGTCAGCCAGGCTACAGCTTTCTTCATGACCCTGGCGCTTCGCACAACCTGAGGGAGGAACATCTTACCCGAACCGAAGAGGTCGCCTATTTCATTCATGGCATTCATAAGAGGGCCTTCAATAACATTCAATGCCCTGTCAAACCCTTTTCTTGCTTCTTCAACATCTTCGACAATATATGAGTCGATACCTTTGATCATGGAGTAATTTATCCTTTCCAGCACGGGTTTCTTACGCCATTCATCCTTTTCCACCTCCCTGGCGGATATGTCTTTTACCTTTTCAGCATAGGTTATTAACCGTTCGGTTGCATCTTTTCTCCTGTTAAGGACCACGTCTTCGGTCAGCTTCAGGAGGTTAGGCTCTATCTCACTGTAAACCTGCAGCATCCCGGGGTTAACTATTCCCATATCCATTCCTGCCTCGATGGCATGATAGAGGAATGCCGAATGCATGGCTTCGCGTACAGTATTGTTACCCCTGAAAGAAAAAGAGAGGTTACTGACACCGCCGCTTACTTTGACTCCGGGAAGGTTATTCTTTATCCATGCGGCAGCCCTGATATAGTCGACGGCATAGTTATTATGTTCATCGATACCTGTTGCAATGGCCAGTATGTTGGGATCAATGATTATATCAAACGGATCGATGCCGGCTTTTCCGGTGAGCAGTTTATATGAACGTTCAGCCACCTCAATTCTTTTTTCAAAGGTGTCGGCCTGCCCTTTTTCATCGAACAGCATTACCACCATGGCGGCCCCGTATTTGCGGAGGATACGTGCATGTTCCAGAAATTCCTCTTCACCTTCCTTCAGGCTTATTGAGTTGACTATCGATTTGCCGGGGGTGCATTTTAATCCGGCCTCTATGACAGACCATTTCGATGAGTCGATCATTACAGGCACTCTTGCTATTTCCGGGTCGGCAAGTGTATGATTAATAAATGTTACCATTGCCTTTTCAGCGTCAAGGAGAGCTTCATCCATACATATATCAATAACCTGTGCGCCGTTTTCCACCTGTTCGCGGGCTACTGATACGGCCTCCTCGTATTTTTCCTCCTTTATAAGACGTGCAAACTTTTTGGAGCCGGCAACATTTGTCCTCTCGCCGATATTGACAAAATTTATTTCCGGTGTGAAAACAAGAGGTTCAAGTCCGCTGAGACGCGTGCTTTTTTCAATTACAGGGATTTGCCGCGGGCTGTACCCTTTGCTCAGGGATGCGAGTCTTTCAATATGTTTTTCGGTGGTACCGCAACATCCTCCTATGATATTCACCAGTCCCTTTTCAAGATAGCCTGTCATCAGATCTGTCATCTCTGCGGCCGACTGGTCGTATCCCCCGAACTGGTTTGGCAGTCCTGCATTGGGATGTACCGAAACAGGCAGAGGGGCTTTCTTCGACAGTTCCCTTATGAAAGGATACAGGTTTTCGGCCCCGAAAGAACAGTTAAGGCCGATGCTGAACAGGGGAAAGTGTGAGACCGAAACGAGAAAGGCCTCTATTGTCTGTCCGGTGAGCATCCTGCCACTGGCATCGGTAATTGTCCCGGAGAGCATTACCGGAAGCGAATATCCTTGTTTTTCAAAGATCTCATTCAGTGCAAACAATGCAGCTTTGGCGTTCAGGGTATCGAATACCGTTTCTACCAGCAGTATATCAGCGCCTCCTTCTATCAATCCTCTTGCCTGTTCATCATATGCCTTTACCAGATCGTCAAAAGTAACTGACCGTAATGAGGGGTTCGACACATCTGCCGACATGGAGGCTGTTTTGTTTGTAGGCCCCATGGAGCCGGCAACATATTTTATTCCTTTTCCGCCGTCGCGATGATATTCTTCAATCGATTTCTTTGCCAGCAGTACGGCTTTCTTATTCATCTCAAACACCTGTCCGGTCATATCATAATCGGACATTGATATTGCATTGGCATTGAAAGTGTTGGTAGACAGTATGTCGGCTCCTGACAGTAGGTATTTAAGGTGTATATCCTTAATGATATCAGGCGCTGTGATGTTCAGCAGGTCATTATTGCCTTTCTGAGGCCTGTGATGACCAGCGAACCTTTCAGCCCTGTAATCTTCCTCCGACAGCTTATACTGCTGTATCATAGTGCCCATGGCACCGTCAAGGACAAGTATCCTTTCCCGGACAGCTTCATATATGTTATGTTCTCCCATCAATACAAATATAACGCTGATTACGCAGATTTACACAGATTACGCTGATAACGTTGATTGCACGGATTGGGTGGTTATGATACAGGCGTCGAGGGACGGAAGTTCATTACGCAGCTCATAGAGTGTTTGAAGGTTAACCTTTCCGATGACATACTTATATTCTTTCCCGACAAAGCTTTCGCTTATCTCAATAAAATGAAGCTTTTCCCTGTCATCGTCATTCCTGTACCTGAAATATACTTCAAGAACAACATCTCTTGTGTAATCCGTTACTACATTCTGCCTGCGTTTCTTATACTCATATTTATAATTGTACGAGTTTGCCGAGATGTCGGACAGAACGGCGCAGCCAGTGGCATGGCCTCCTGCTCCTTTCCCGTAAAAAAACTGACGGTCAGCAAAGGCCGCTTCTGTGACAACGCCATTGTATTCGTTATCAACGCCATACAGGTACTTGTCTTTGGCAATGAAACGGGGCAGGACATAGCTGGTAATAGTGCTGTCATTAATTTTCCCGACATATGGTACCAGTTTTATCTTACAGCCTTTTTCGCGGGCATACTGAATATCGAACCTGTTGATCTGCCTTATGCCGTAATGGAATACCTCACCGGGATCCATAAGCAGGCCATATGCATGGAGTGTAATTATGTTAAGCTTGTATTTGGCATCCCATCCGTCGATATCGAGCGTGGGATCCGTTTCTGCAAATCCTTTTTCCTGTGCTTCTTTCAATACCTTGTTGAAGTCAGACCCGTTATTATACATTTCGGTAAGGATATAGTTGGTAGACCCGTTGAAAATACCTCTCAATGAATTAAGGAGCTCATTATCATAATATTCTTCAAGGTTTCTTATGATGGGTATACTTGCACAGGCTGAGGCTTCATAGAGTAGCGACACCCCGTATTCCTGCTGAAGACTGACAAGTTCGGGGAGATGGCAGCTTATCATTTTTTTATTGGCAGTAACCACGTTCTTTCCCTTCTTCATTGCTGTCGTTACTATATTGAATGCTTCTTCGGCGTCATCAATAAGTTCAACAACCAGATCAATACCCGGATCGTCGAGTATATCCCATTTATTAAAGGTAAAATGAGACATATCTATCCTCCTGGATTTGTTTCTGTCTTTGACGCATATTTTTGCTATATCGGCCTTAAAGCCTTTTGAACTGTTCAGCACATCGTGCAGTCCCTGTCCAACGCAGCCATAGCCGAAGAGACCTATTTTTATCTGTTTTGGAGTCATTAGTAATTGTTTAATCGTTTAATTGTTTAGTCGTTTAGTCGTTCAGAGATTGTAATTTTTGAATGCCTTTCGGTATGGCTGCCAAGGATATCTTTGTTGTTTTCCAGAAAGTCTTTCAGTATACCCGTCAGTTGTTCGTTCTCGAGCAGGAAGCCGTCATGGCCATACAATGAGTCTATCTCCCTGTACCGGGCGCCGGGTATATGTCCGGCAACGTATTTCTGTTCCTCAACAGGGAACAGCATATCGGTTTTTATGCCGATACACAGTGTTCTTGCCTTCACTTTTCCCAGGGCATTTACAACACCGCCTCTTCCGCGTCCGACATTATGGTTATCGGACAATTGGGTAAGCCTGTAATAAGACCAGACATTAAATCGCTTAACCAGTTTTTTCCCCTGGTAGTCCTGATAAGAAGATGCTCTGAATCCGTCAAGTTTCTTATCGTCAGTCTCAGCCTGTGTTTTATTATAGGCAACATTATTCCTGTAGCTCAGCAGGGCTATTGACCGTGCTGCTTTGAGCCCTGCCTGCCCTCCCTGCGGATCGCTTCCATAAAAGCCGGGATCCGCTTTAATGGCCAGTCGCTGCGACTCATTAAATGCAATTGACCAGGGTGACTGGATGGCATTTGATGCTATAAAAACAAGGTTTTTTATAAGGTCAGGATACATTATACTGTATTCAAGGGCCTGGTGTCCGCCTATAGAAGCGCCTATTACAGTATGAATGCTTTTTATCCCCAGATGTTTTCGCAGCAGCTCATGTGATTCGACATGATCCCTGTTGGTCAGCAGGGGAAAATCACGCAGCCACGGCTTACCTGTGGCAGGATTGATATCCAGGGGGCCGGTACTGCCATAGCATGACCCTGGTATGTTAGCGCAAATGATGAAGTATTTCGAAGGATCAAGAAGTAATCCTTCGCCAACCATTCCGGGCCACCACTGTTCGACATCCGAGTTAGCCGTGAAAGCATGGCAGACCCATATCACATTATTGCGCGTTTCGTTAAGCTTGCCCCAGGTATGATAAGCTATATCAAGGTATGGAAAGACCTCACCGGCTTCTGTCCTGAAGTTATTATTATACCTGTATCTGTTCATCGTCATCTGTTTAAAGTGATTTTAAGGCCTGATCGAAGTCGGCTTTAATGTCGTCAATATGTTCCAGTCCCACCGAAACCCTGAATAACCCGGGCTCTATCCCGGCAGCTTTTTGTTCTTCAGGGCTTAGTTGGGAATGGGTTGTGGCGGATGGTTGTATAATCAGTGTTTTTGCATCGCCCACATTTGCCAGATGACTGACAAGTTTGAGTCTCTCAACCAGTTTAGTGGAATCAGGCCCTTCTTTCAGCACAAAGCTGAGCACTGCCCCGAAGCCGTTCCTGAGATACCTCCCGGCCATCTCATGGTTCGGATCGTTTTCCAGTCCGGGATAGTTTACCTTTTCGACACCGGGATGGTTTTGAAGCCATTCGGCCAGCTTGCCCGTGTTATAATTATGCCTGTCCATTCGTAGCGACAGTGTTTCGAGGCCCTGCAGGAGCAGGAATGAGTTGAAGGGGCTGATAGAAGGACCAAAATCTCTCAGTCCCTCGACCCTTGCCCTGGTTATAAAAGCTATATTTCCATGAGGGGATGTCTTACCGAATTTGCCGGTATAGACCAGACCGTGATAACCCTCGGAAGGCTTACTCAGGTTAGGAAAGCGGCCGTTGTCCCAGTCGAAATTTCCTGAGTCGGTTATCACGCCGCCTATGCTTGTCCCGTGGCCGCCTATCCATTTGGTCGCCGACTCAACTATTATATCGGCACCATATTCCGCCGGTCTGCACAGGTAACCGCATGCCCCGAAGGTGTTATCAACGATAAAGGGTAAACCATAATGATGAGCCAGGGCTGACAGCCTGTTTAAATCAGGGATATTGAATCCGGGGTTTCCTATTGTTTCGGCATAGATAGCCTTGGTCTTGTCATCGATCAGCTTTTCAAAAGAGGACGGTTCGAGATCGCCGGTAAATCTTACTTCAAGTCCGATATTTCTGAAAGCAGTTTTAAACTGATTGTACGTGCCGCCGTAAAGGAAGGGGGAGCTTATAAAATTATCTCCGCGGTTCATTATACTGGTCAGTGCAATAAATTGCGCTGCATGTCCGGACGATACTGCCAGCGATGCCCTGCCTCCTTCCAGCGCGGCGACTCTTTTTTCAAAAATATCAGTTGTGGGATTATTAATGCGGGTATAGATATTCCCGGATTCTTCAAGATTAAAAAGCGCTGCAGCATGTTCTGCAGAGTCAAATATGTAAGAGCTGGTCTGGTATATGGGGACGGCTCTTGACTTAGAATATCCGTCGGGTACATGACCGGCATGCACCTGTAATGTTTCAAACTTCATGATTAAGGATTTTATGTTATGAAATAATTGATGGCAGGCCGGCACAGTATATCCGTACCGTTACCAGGCGTGATCAATTCCCAGCAGAAGACTGAGAATCATCGCATGTACATAGGCAAAACCGGTCTGTTAATCTTACGTTTCATAGCTTAAGTGCTTATGTTCTTATTATCATTCCTGTTTTTATCAGGAATCCGGGTATTGGCACCTTTCACCTTTAAGGTTTGGTTGCCAGGGTTTCACTGAGCCTGGTCTCTCCACCCTTCTGAATAAGAATTAAACACTCTCTGTAAGGCAGGAATGCTCAATTCGATGGTGCAAACTTAGTGAGGATAATTTAATTATGCAAGACAAAGACAAAAGACAAAAGGAAAAAGGAGGAAGGCAGGAGGCGGAAGGGGAAAGTCCGCAGTCGGCAGTCCTCAGCCGGCAACAAATAGTCCACAATTGTTCAGTTTTTCAGTTGCGCTATGCTCGGTGCAAACTAACGATATACAAATCAACAAATTAACTAATATACCAATTAACATTGTTGACTGCCGACTGCCGACTGGGACCTCCGGAGGTTTTTGGTCCGTTAGCCGTTCGTCTTTAGTCGCCCGCCCTGAGCCTGCCGAAGGGTTAGTCTTTTATCCCTCTTATTTTTTTCAGGTATGCCAGGATAACGGTAATGAACCTGTTCATTCTGTATTTTCTCTCGGGTATGGGATGGATCATCGACGGCCTGAAGAATTTATGCCCCCTGTAGATCGTTTCCACCCGTCCGGCTATCATATCGACCGTTACCGGTTTGTCAGAAGACCGGCAACTGTCGCCGCGTGTGATAAAATATTTTTTTCCACCTGATTCATATGCCAGTATTAATCTGTGGACAACCATATCCTTTTCCCTTTTCCAGGCTACTATCATACCACACTGCAGCTTTTCAGGCTCCACGGGCTTGATGATAACAGTATTTCCCGGCCTTACAACCGGGTACATACTGTAACCCGATGCTTTCAGCCTTACTGATGTTCCTTTGCTCAGCAGCTCATCCGCGAGGTCACGCAGCACTTTCCTGTTTTCTTCTTCAGGGTTTATCATTATCAATAAATGATACTACTGATTTGTCGGGGACAAACCGTAGTGTCTTTATATTTACATTATTCACCAGGTCAAAGATAGCCCCGGTGAGCTTACCGATAAGAGTTGCATCCCAGTGATGCTGTATGCAGTTTGCCATAACTGCTGTAACGGCATCAGCCCGTTTAAGCCGGGATGAATAATTGCTTTCTCCATGATCGATGACATATACAGTGGATAATTCCGACCTTTTTTGTTTATCTCCCTCATAGACAGGAGTATTATACATAAAGAACTTATCCTTTCTGTTACGCAGGATCAACCTGTCGTCGTGTATGACTTCAGCTCCTTCTTTATTAAAAATTTCTGCCAGGGTAGATTTACCTTTACCCGATCTGCCTGTAAAAAGGTAAGCTTTACCGTTATATCTTATACCTGAGCCGTGAATGAATATATCGCCGTTCAGCGCCGTAAGATAATAGAGCAATAATCCGTCGAGCGGGTAGCACATAGGATCGATATAAGGAGAGGAGGAATCAATAATGATATCCCAGCTTTTTTCTCCGGGTCTTATAATAATCAGGGCCTCCCTGTAATTTTCAGACAGGGGACAACTGGTCCTTATCAGTATATAATCGGCGAGACTGTAGACCGTCCAGAATTTCTCATCTTTTCTGACCCTCACACCGTTTATCTCCTCAACATAAGGCGCCCTGAAAACTGCCGTAGCTTCTTCCCTGACCACGACAGGACCGGAGAATACATTTACTGCAAGATCATAGTTACCATCCTTTGTAAGAAATTCCGATTGTGCTGCACCCGGACTTAGTCTGATGCCTTCAGTCATCACGGTGAATAATATCGTATAGTCTGCTATGTTAACCGAATAGCCGTTCATTCAACAATGATAAGATACTCCTTCAGCCCGGAAAAAAAGTCAAGAACATCCTCCGCAGCCTGTTTTTTTTCGACATCGTACTCTTCCTCCACCCGGTTGATGATATCCTGTACGCTCTTAATACCGTCAAGATGTTTCCAGATAAAGACTCCCGTGTCGTTCAGGGTATAAACGGAATTCATATCGGCAATATTGTCGGTAACAGGTACAAGTATATATTCACCACCGGTATCCCTGACCACAATTTTAGGTGATGGTATGTATACCGTATTAAGGTTTATCATCTGTAATACGCTTTTTAACAAAGATAATAAAAGAATCTGCCCTGCCACAGTCAGGCAAGAGCAAAGTCGAGCTGCTTTTTCTGCAGGTCGGCTTTTGCAACAGTTATCTTCACAGGGTCGCCCAGGGTATATTCGGTGCCTTTATAGCGCCCCCTGATACAGTAATTTTTTTCATCGTATTCGTAGAAATCATCTTCAAGGTCACGTATAGAGATCATACCTTCACACTGGTTCTCAATTATCTCGACATAAATACCCCATTCGGTTACCCCTGAGATAATACCCTCAAATACCTGCCCCAGCTTATCCCGCATATATTCAACCTGCTTGTATTTAATTGAAGCTCTTTCTGCTTCTATTGCCAGCCGTTCCATTTTAGAGGCGTGCTCGCACATCTTCTCATATTGCTGCCTGTCTTTCGATGCCTCCCCGTTCATATATGATGTCAGCAGACGGTGCACCATCATGTCGGGGTACCTTCTTATGGGTGATGTAAAATGGGTATAATATTTAAACGACAGGCCGTAATGCCCTATATTATCGGTGGAGTATACTGCTTTTGCCATTGATCTGAGGGCAAGCGTTTCAATGATGTTCTGTTCTTTTCTACCGTTAACCTGTTTAATAAGATTATTTATTGAATGGGCCAGAGAACCTTCCGTCTTACCTTCCAGCTTATAGCCGAATCTTTTGATGAAAGAGCTGAAGCTCTCTATTTTTTCAGTATCCGGCTTATCGTGTACCCTGTAAACAAATGTCCTGGGTTTTTCGTTTTTCCTGTCGCCTATATATTCAGCCACCTTCCTGTTTGCCAGAAGCATAAATTCCTCTATAAGCTGGTTTGCCGTTCCGCTTTCCCTGAAGCGTATACTCAGCGGATAACCTTTGTCATCAAGATCAAACTGTACTTCCGTTCTTTCGAATGAAAAAGCCCCGGCATCGAACCGTCCCGACCTGAGCTTCTGGGCCATATTATGCAGACACATCAGAACATCTTTCAGCGGATCATCCTGTCCGTCAATTACTTCCTGTGCTTCACCGTAGGAGAAGCGCCTGTCGGAATTGATGACAGTACGCCCGAACCACTGAGAGCTGACATTTGCTTCCTCATCCATGGTGAAGACAGCCGAATAGGTGAGTTTATCCCTGCCCGGATTAAGTGAACATATATTGTTTGACAGCCGTTCAGGCAGCATTGGAACAACACGGTCGACAAGATAAACCGATGTCCCGCGATGTTCTCCTTCTTTATCCACAGGCGATCCGGGATCAAGATAATATGTTACATCGGCTATATGTACTCCCACCTCCCACAGTCCGTTTTCGAGTTTACGTAACGACAGGGCATCATCGAAATCCTTTGCATCGGCAGGATCGATGGTAAATGTGGTCTCTCCTCTGAAGTCGCGCCGTTTATTTATTTCATCCGGACTTATCTCTTCGGATATCTCTTGTGCGGCAGCCTCTATTTCAGGTGTAAATGAGGCCGGAAGCTCAAACTCGGCCAGTATGGCGTGTATTTCAGTTTCATGCTCTCCGGGAATGCCTAGTACACGTATGATCTCGGCAACCGGGTTTTTCTGGCGGCGGTCCCAGTTTGTTATTCTTGCAACCGCCTTAACGCCCTGTACGGCGCCGTTCAGCTTATCGTTAGGTATAAACAGGTCAAACGGCATTCCTTTGTTATCGGGTATCAGGAAGGCAAATTGCGGCATCACTTCCACTGTACCCACAAAAGTTTCGCGCGCCCGTTCCAGTATCTCGGTCACCTCGCCTTCGGGTCTGTTCCCTTTTTTTCTGACCAACAGTCTGACCTTCACCTTATCGCCGTGCAGAGCCGTGTTGAGGTTACGATTTGAGACGAATACATCTTCTTCGAGCCCGGTGCCTGTGATAAAGCCGTAACCCATACGTGTCATATCCACGGTTCCCGTGATGAATGCGCCCGATTGTCTTGACCTGTAGCGTCCTTTGTTTACTTCTTCAATAAACCCTTTTGCCCTGAGATCATGTATAATATCCGACACGATCCGGCGCATTGCCGGATTGCTAATATTCAAACGTGTCGATACCTGCTTGTAATTGAATAATTTGCGTGGCTCAGCCCTGAATACTTCCTTTACCTGCCTGGCAAGTTCCTTTTTAAGGTTTGCAGCGTTTTTCTTCTTTGACATATTGGATATTTGATGCTAAGATAGTATTTATTAAATGAAGAACCATTGTCAGGGATGAATGCTGCACTTATATTGCAGGATTGATATTAATAATTTGTATCTTCATTATATGAAATTAAAATCCGGAATATTCAGAAAATCGCTTGAACTGGTGCGTCGTTCGGCGCCGGGCTGGGCAGCGGCTAATATTACCCTGTCTCTTATAAGCAGCTTTTTGCCTCTTGCCCTGATATGGTATATCAGGAAGTTGGTAGATTCGGTTACCCTGGCTGCCACAGAAGTTAATGCCATAAATACAAGGATGGTATTGCTGATGATACTGGCAATAGCAATAATATATTTTCTTGATGAAGCAGTGCAATCCCTGGGAAATCTGGTAAGAAAAAAGCAGTCGTACCATCTGGAGTCATACATGTACGGACTTATACATAATAAATCCATAAGCCTTGATCTTCAACATTTTGAAAATCCTGAATATTATGACAGACTAACAAGGGCTTCACGGGAGGCGCCAAACAGGCCTGCCTCAATAGTGAACAATATAGTCTCGATGCTGAGGGCCCTGGTTTCACTTCTGCTGATGGCAGGCGTGCTGGCCGTGCTTAACTGGTGGCTCGTGGTTATACTGTTGGTGGCAAATATTCCGGGGATATGGCTGAGAATACATTATGCCGATGTTTTATATAATTTCAGGAAGGAACTGACACCGGTAGCGCGTAAAACAGCCTATTTCAACTGGCTGCTGACCGGCGACAGGCCTTCACGTGAGATGCGTCTGTTCGGACTGGGAAATTTCTTTGACGGACTTTTCAGGAAGAACTTTGAGAAGCAGAAACAGGAAGAGCTGAACATTGTAAGAAAACGCTCGATGATAGAGCTGGTCTCAGGTATATTCAAGGCTGCTGCAGTACTTGTTACACTGTATTATGTTGTAATCAGTACAATTGGGTCGGAAATAGGACTGGGCGACCTGGCCATGTTCCTGCTTGCTTTCAGAATGGGTATGATGTATATAAAACAGATACTGTCGGCTACTGCCGGACTGTATGAAGATAGCCTTTTCATTAACGACGTATTTGATTTCCTTAATCTCAGGGAGTCAATAAGGGTTATGCCGCCTGTCATCGAAATGGAAAGATTCAAAGCAAATATAAGAATTGAGGGTCTTTGTTTCAGGTATCCTTCTAATGATCATGATGTTCTGAAGGGGATAGACCTGAAGATCAGAAAGGGCGAGACCCTTGCGCTGGTAGGGGCCAACGGCGCCGGTAAATCGACACTGGTAAGGCTGTTGTGCCGCCTCTATGATCCTCAGGCCGGCAAAATACTGATAGATGGCAATGATATCCGGAATATCGATCCGGGCAGGTACCGGAGATTATTTTCCGTAGTATTTCAGGATTTTATGCTTTATAACCTGAGTGCAGCTGATAATATAAGGGCGGGAGATATCTTTTCGGCCCCTGATATTAACAGGATGCATGAGGCAGCTTCCAAAGCGGGTATACACGAGCTGCTTGAGGGGCTGCCGGGGGGATATGATACCGTGATAGGAAGGTTGTTCGACGACAGCAGGGAACTGAGCTGGGGTGAGTGGCAAAAAATTGCACTGGCACGCGCCCTGTACAGGGACGCTGAAATACTGGTGCTGGATGAACCGGCCAGCGCCCTTGATGCCGCCTCGGAGTATGAGATATTCAAACGTTTCAGGGAACTGGCGGCAGGACGTACATGTATACTGATAAGCCACAGATTGTCAAATGTCAGTATAGCCGACAGAATAGTGGTTATAGATGAGGGCCGGGTGGCCGAGTCAGGGTCACATAGTGAGCTGATGAGAGCCGGAGGGAATTACAGTATTTTGTATAACCGGCAAAAAAGCATGTATATCTGAAGACAATGGAAATACACCGGGAACAGGATTTGCTGATCAGATTATGCCGTCTTGATTTCTCTGAAAAGATGAGAGAAGAAATAAGCCTGCTTAGTGCTGTGGTAAATGACTGGAACAGATTTGTGTGGCTGGCTAATGAACATGGCATAAGTGCTCTTGTCTATTATAACCTGAAGAGTTTTAACCTGGCAAAACAAATACCTGATAAAGAAAGATATATACTCCGTAATTCATATCTGCAAAGCCTCAGCAGAAATGCCGGCCTCTCTGAAAAATACGATGAACTGAAAAACCTTCTGAATGAAAAGGGAATAGAAACGGTTCCGCTAAAAGGGATGGCCCTGGAGAGAAGCATATACGGAAACAGGGGGCTCAGGCAGATGAATGATGTAGACCTGCTTGTTGACATCAGCCGGTCGATGGAAGCCTGGCAATATCTGATAATGGAAGGATATGAGCATAATATTATTAAATCGCGCAGGTATATAGACATTTTACCTTTCATTGGCAAGCATATGCCCGAGTTGTATAAGGAAGGTGTGTCATTTGAGTTGCATGTTTCTCTTTTCGGAAGGGCCGGCGAAAATTATAATACCGGATCAGGGACGGCCGGTACGGAAGGGAACGGACTGAAGCCCCTGGTGCATTTTTTATATCTTGTCAGGCATCTGTATTATCACGAGAGTGTAAAAGGTGAATCGCAGCTAAGACTGTATACCGACCTGTTTCTTATGCTGGATAAATATGGCGGGGAGATACTGAATGAGGAAATGCGTGTTCTTGCAGTAAGCCTGGGCTTGACAGATGTGCTGAAAAATACTCTTCATATAATTTCCGTATTCTGGAATATGACATGTACCGGTATATCCGGTTATGAGATATCAGAACGTCAGGCAGAAAAGGCTGTTAAACGCTTTCGGAGCTTTTTGCCTGATCCCAAGCATAACAAACCGGGAAAGTCAAAAAGAAAGGTATACAGGGAAAGGATAAGAGATATTTATGGTTTTAAAAGGAAGATTATATATATATTGGGAGACATTTTCCCGTCGGTTGAATTCATGAAAGCCAGATACGGGACGGCAAAAAGGCCTTTACTGGTCTTTTATTATATACTGAGGATGGGTAAGCTTTTATGGCTTACCGGATTATAAAGGGCAGAAAGAACGAAAGATATTAAAATTACTGCCTGGGCTGTCCTTGCATGGCGATTAAGGGAGGAGGCTGAAAAATATAATGTAAGCAGTTTTACAGAGTATATCTCAAAGAAACATGGCGAGACAGGCAGACAGATAAGAATAGTGGGAAGCCTGACCATAGTTTTTTTCTTCTTTTTCTATGTTGGAGCACAGTTCCTGGGCGGAGGAAAAACACTGCATACCATGTTTAACCTTGATCCGCGTATCGGTATGTTCATTACTGCAGCGATAATTGTTCCCTATACAATATACGGAGGTTTCAGATCGGTGGTCTATACCGATGTTATCCAGGCTATTGTAATGATAATTACACTTATAATCGGCCCGATAACCGGTATTATATACCTGGCAAATCACCCGGAGATATATGCCCAGAGCATACCGTCGGCTTTACACTCGGCAGGTGATACATATACTTCAATGACAGGTGCGGCAAAAGGATTTGGCGCCGGCGTTATTATTGCAGGAGGATTTTCGTGGTTTTTCGGCTATCTGGGCGGTCAGCCTCAGCTTAGCATGAGATTTATGGCCATTAGAGATGCAAGACAGGCAAAAAAGGCACGTAATATAGGGATCATATGGACGGTTATTGCTTATATAGGGGCACTGAGCATCGGCTGGATAGGAATAGCAATCTTCGGCCCGACAGGACTTGACGACCCGGAATATGTAATGCCGAAAGTAATACTTACACTTTTTCCACCCGCCCTTGCCGCATTGCTTATTACAGGTGCAATAGCCGCAATGATATCCACAGCCGACTCTCTGCTTATTCTCTCAGCTACCGAGCTTACCGAAAACCTTCTGAGAAAAGAATCAGATAAGGAAGCCGCGGCAAAAAAGGACAGGACCCTGAGACGTTCGCGTCTGGTTACCGCACTGCTGGCCGTGATAGCCCTGGCGATAGCCTATGTCTCACCTTCGAAGCTTATTTTTACCCTGGTCAGTTATGTATGGGCCGGAATAGGTTGTACCTTCTCAGTGGTTATACTGTTGTCCTTATTCTGGAAGAGATTTCACGGCAGGGCGGCACTTGCTACGATAATAATAGGCCTCTTATTTACGGTTTTTTGGATTAGCGGAGGCTTTGAACAACATTACAGGGTGACCGGCGAAAAAACAGTATTTCTCAGGGAACAGGGTGTAATAAGCACTGAAGAGATGAAGTTTTTCGATGAGATGGAAGGACAAAAATATATAGGAGCGGCAAAGTTTGAAGAAGACCTTACGGACCTTGTTTCCGTATTCAGGAACAATGAAGAAAGGGAAGAAATAATACCTGTTCTTGTGACTGCCTATACCGAAAAAGGAATACCTGCAAGACTGCTTACTTTTCTTGTGGCATTCATGGTCGCAATATTAAGCACTTATCTTATACCAAAGAAGATGGAAGGCCATGAAACGGACAAATAACCTGCGTTAGCGCACAAAATCGTTTGATTATTTCCCAAAAGAGTTTAACTTTACCTTACATATAATATTTTGAGATCATGGAAAAGGAAAAGGATATAATTGTTGTACCATGGGACTTTACCGACAGGGCTGAGAATGCACTGGCACATGCGGCTAAGATTTCAACAATGGTAAATGCCAGGATAGATCTGCTTCATATTGTTGACAGGAATATTAAAACAAGTGATTATACGAAGAAGGAAGCAAAACTGAAAAAGGTCGCTGAGGAAGGAACTGCAAAATATAATGCAGAAGTGAGATTTGAACTTATACCCGGCAGTATATTTACAGCTATTTCCGAGTTCGTTAACGAACGAAACGCCAGCCTTGTGGTGATGGGAACACACGGAATGAAGGGGATGCAGAAGATAACGGGAAGCTGGGCCCTGAAAGTGATTGTCGGCTCAAAGGTCCCGTTTATCGTTGTTCAGGATATGCCGAAGGATATGGAAAAATACAGCGATATAGTATTCCCGGTTGACTTCAGGTCGGAGAACAAGGAAAAACTGAAGATGGCCATATTCATGGGTAAATACTTCGAATCGAAGATACATATACTTAAAACCTCAATAAGTGATAAAAGCCTTCATAAAAAGACCAATATTAACCTGAACTTTGCTATTAAATATCTTATTCAGAATAATATTGAATATGAGATCCATGAAATGGGTAAAGGGAGCATGTCGCAGATGACTATTGAATTTGCCAATAAGATCGGGGCTGATATCATACTTATTGTTACAACGAAAAATATTACTGCTGCCGATTATGTTCTGGGCGCACAGGAGCAGAAGATAATAGCCAACAGCTCAAAAATACCCGTTTGCTGTGTGAACCCGAGAGCAAGTTTTGCTTCGAAGGCACAATTCATGTACGGGTAATGCAGATTTACGCGAATTAGGGCGAATTAACGCAAATTTATGAGAATTGGCGGTTTAGCCTACAAAAATCGTGCAAGTTTGGATATTAGTTTTTATTTTTGTCATGATTTAGAAATGACAAATGGATGATTCTATGCAAAGAGAGAAAGTTAAACAATTGCTTGCCTCAGAACCCGGCAGGGATGTGCTGGTAAAAGGATGGGTAAGAACCAGGAGAGGCAACAGGAACATATCGTTTATAGCGTTGAATGACGGATCGACCATCCATAATATACAGGTGGTGGTAAATGTCCCTTCCTTCGAAGAGAATATGCTTAAGCTTATTACAACAGGCGCTTGTGTTGCAGTTGAAGGCAGCCTGGTAAAATCAGAAGGGGAAGGACAGCCCGTTGAGATACAGGCAAAAAAGATTGAGGTCTACGGTGAGGCCGACCCTGCGAAATACCCTCTTCAGAAAAAAGGCCATACCATGGAATTCCTGAGGGAGATAGCTCACCTGCGATTCAGGACCAATACCTTTGGCGCTGTATTCAGGATAAGGCACGCTATGGCTTATGCCATTCATAAATATTTTAATGACAGGGGATTTTATTACCTGCATACACCTATCGTTACAGGATCGGATGCGGAAGGCGCCGGCGAGATGTTCAGGGTAACGATTTTTGATCCTGACAATGCACCTAAAAACGATAATGGTAAAACAGACTACTCACAGGATTTTTTCGGCAGGGAGACGAAACTGACGGTATCGGGTCAACTGGAAGGAGAGCTGGGAGCATTATCGCTTGGTGAGATATATACCTTCGGGCCTACATTCAGAGCTGAGAACTCGAATACACCGAGGCATCTGGCAGAATTCTGGATGGTTGAACCCGAGATGGCCTTCTACGATAACAACGACAATATGGACCTTGCCGAGGATTTCACTAAATATCTTATAAGATATGCACTGGATAATTGCGGCGATGACCTGGAATTTCTGAACAGGATGATAGATAACGGCCTGATCGAAAGGCTGAAATTCGTTATCAATAACGACTATGTGAGAATAACCTATAGCGAAGCTGTCGATGTGTTGACAAAGGCAGAAAAGGAATGGGAATTTCCTGTCGGATGGGGCAGGGACCTGCAGGCTGAACATGAGAGGTATCTTGTTGAACAGCATTATAAAAGGCCTGTAATGGTTACCGATTACCCGAAGGAGATAAAAGCTTTCTATATGAAGCAGAATGATGACGGGAAAACAGTAAGGGCCCTGGATGTGCTGTTCCCTTATATTGGTGAGATAATAGGGGGATCACAGAGGGAAGAGGTATATGAAAAAATAGAAGCAAGGATTAAGGAACTGGGTATCCCGGAGAAGGAATTATGGTGGTTTCTCGAGACAAGAAAATTCGGAACGGCACCGCATAGCGGCTTTGGACTTGGCTTTGAAAGACTGATCCTTTTTGTTACGGGGATGAAAAATATAAGGGATGTCATACCTTTCCCGCGTACACCGAGAAATGCAGAGTTTTAGATTTTTAAGGAGATGTTAAAACAAAAGTTATCACAGAAACTACTGCAAAAATTATCGCCTCAGCAGATACAAATGATCAAGCTGCTGGAGATCCCAACGATACAGCTGGAACAGAGAATAAAGAAGGAGATAGAGGAGAACCCGGCGCTTGAAGAAGGTCCTGATGATGACATTGATATAGCTGAACCTGAGTCTGAAAATCAGAACGACAGCGATCAGGATGAATTTACCCTGGATGATTATCTTGGGGATGAGGACATACCTGATTACAGGCTCGAGACAAGAAACTATAACAAGGGGGACGAGAAAAAGGCTGAGATACCGTTTTCAACAGGAACATCATTTCACGAATACCTTGCAAGCCAGGCAGGACTCCGTTCACTGACAGAGAACCAGGAGATACTGGTTGATTATATACTTGGTAATATAGATGAGGACGGTTACCTGAGGCGGGAAATAGAAAACATAGTCGATGATCTGTCTTTTTCTCAGAATGTAACAACTACAGAAGAGGAACTGCTGGAAGTACTTAAGATCGTTCAGGATTTCGAACCGCCCGGCGTAGGAGCCAGGGACCTGAGAGAATGTCTGATACTCCAGATAGAAAGAAAAGATGAGGCCTCCGGTACAATAAGGAATGCCAGGATCATCCTTGAAAAATATTTCGATGAGTTCACAAGGAAGCATTACGATAAAATAAAAAACAGACTGGATCTGAATGACACTGACTTTAAGGAGGCGCTGGATGAGATATTGAAGCTTAATCCGAAACCCGGGGGATCATTCAGCGATCCTATGAGCAAGGATATTTATCATATTATACCCGACTTCATACTTGAATATACGGAAGACGGACTGGAGATCAGCCTGAACAGCAGAAACCTGCCTGAACTGAGGATAAGCAGAACCTATGCGGAAATGCTGGAGAGCTATTCGGCCAGTAAGGAAAAAACAAAGAAACAAAAGGAGGCCGTTTCATTTGTAAAACAAAAGCTTGACTCTGCAAAATGGTTTATTGATGCAATGAGACAGAGGCATAATACATTATTGCTTACAATGAATGCGATCCTGGATTTTCAGACCGAATATTTTATGGAAGGCGATGAAACCAGACTTAAGCCAATGATCCTTAAAAATATCGCAGACGCAACCGGACTGGATATTTCAACTGTCTCACGAGTGGCCAACAGCAAGTATATACAGACACATTTTGGTATATTGCCGCTGAAATATTTCTTTTCCGAGGGCCTGCAAACAGATACGGGAGAGGAAGTGTCCACCAGGGAAATAAAAAGTATTCTTCAGGGGTGCATAGATAATGAAGACAAGAAGAAACCTCTGACTGATGAGAAGTTAACTGAAATATTACAATCGAAAGGATACCAGATTGCAAGGCGTACAGTGGCCAAGTACAGGGAGCAGCTGAATATCCCGGTAGCCAGGTTAAGAAAGGAAGCATGATGACAGAACTGCGTGAAATCAAATCGTTACAGATCGTATCCCAGATATTATCAGTGATATTTTTTCCCGGGTTTCTACCTATATACGGACTGATAGTTATTTTTAATGCCCCTACCGTTTTTTCTTATGAACTGGCTGTAAGGTACGGAAATCTTAAAGGTGTTATTCTTCTGCTTGCATTTATAAATATGACAGTGGTGCCTGTGGCTCTGATGCCCTTACTCAGGTACAGGAATATAATATCCTCATACAGCATGAACGAAAGATCCGACAGGATCATTCCTATGGCTCTTGGCTGCCTGATGTACCTTATTACAACCATAATGTACTATTCATTCCATATTCCTGAAATAATAAGGTCGTTTATACTTGCCACAACAATCCTTGCAATACTTATACTGGTTATTACCCTGAAGTGGAAAATATCTATTCATTCGGCAGGACTGGGCAGCCTCCTGGCTACTGTTATGGCTTTGTCGGTGAGGATGTATGCCAACCTTTCGTCCATATGGATCCCCCTCATTTTTATTGCGGGACTGGTAATGGCTTCCCGTCTGTATCTTAATTCTCATAAGCCTGCGCAGATATATGCCGGCTTTGCACTTGGATTTATTACCATCTGGCTCACACTGGTAACCTTCTGATCATTTTATCAATTACCATGTCCGTAAGACTGTTTTCCCGGCCGTCATGAGAGGCCGGTACGGCTGTAACAGGAATATTTTCAGCGCCGGAAAGGTCTGATTGAGGTACGGAAACAAATCCGTATTTGCCTGAAAGATATTTTGCCAGGTATTCCTGTTCAGGCTGCCCGGGTGTGGGGACGAGCAGGGCAGGACGACCCAGGGAAAACAAATCCGCTATTGTGCTGTACCCCGACCGGCAGATAATCAATTCCGCATCCTCTGCTATTTTTTTCAACTGCCTGCTGTCTGCCCATGGATAGCGGATCACATCTTCAGGAAGAGGCTTCTTTTCATTACCGGGCTTACCGGCTGCAATAACAAGACGACCCGGAAACAGGTAACGCGACCTGATAACGATCTTCTCAAATATACTGCGCTGAGGCTCCGGACCCGATATAATTGCCAGGCTGTATACCGCTCTCTCTCTTTTTTGTTTTTCAGGCTCAGGAATATCTGAACTGCCTGTCACAAGACTCAGATGAGATAATGGTCCGATATAGGAAGTGCCGGGTGTAAGCCTGCAATCATGTGATAAAGAACCGCTGAGGTTATCCTTGCCAGGGTAGTCGGGAATCCAGCATTCATCATAACGGGAGGCAATAAACCTGTGAATATGTGAAACGGCCTTTGCTGCAAAAGAAAAAGGACCCGGAAAAATGAAATTAAGCTGATGGGTAATATAAACCGAATACACTTTTTTGTTACGGAACCCGAACCTGTTATCGCTTATTATTACATCGATATTATTTTTTCTGCACAACCTGTTTACCTTCATTCTGTCGTTAAGGAATGATATTAAGATAAGCGGGAGCTGAAAAAAAACGGCAATATACTGGGGTGTTACAGATGAATACCTGACGGTTAATGACTTAAGGGGGATCAGCTCGCTGTAAGCCGCAGGGTTTATTGTTTTCATGGCGGAAGGAGCAGCGGCAAAGAAGATCCTGTGCCCTCTCTCTCTCAGTTTGTAAGCAACATCCTGTGACCTGGTTATATGCCCGGAGCCCCAGTTAAGGGGAGAGATGAGTATGTTCAGTGGGGCCGGATCTTTCATCAGTGTCGGTTATGGGTAGCACAGGGTAAAAATAGATAATATAAAAGACAAAAGACAAAAGGCAAAAGACTAACGAGACAAAAGACTAAAGACCAACGACTAACCCTTCGACAGGCTTCAGGGCAGGCGACTAACGGAAGTTTAAAAAGTTTAGAATGAATTTAAATAGTATTAAATCACTACTAATTAACAAATTAACTAATATACCAATTAACATTGTGGACCGCTGGACCGTTGCAGACTGCTTGACGGCTGGACTGAAAGATTCAAATTTTTAAACTGCGCCGGCCACGATAAGTGTAGGCTGATATGATGATTATTGTCATTTTATTAGTCGTATCGTGTCGTATATTTACATATTAAAGCATCAGGCAAGAAACATTTAAATTATAATGTTATGAACGATTCTATCAGTCCTGATCCCTATACCTGGAAGAAGGAATATGAGCTGAACAATGAGTTATATGATGAGCAGGCAAAGAAGTTTCTGGATATAATAAACCAGATGAAGGAAATACTTGCCGGCGGCGTAAGCGATAAGGATATTTCCGACATTTTCTTTCATCTGACGCATTACTTCGAGCAGTATATGCTGAGGGAAGAAATAAACATGAAGGAGTTAAATTACGACCAGCTTGAAGACCACCGAAAATCACATAAGGAGTTTATGGACAGGGTGGTAGCATTCAGAGAAGGATTTGAAAGAGGCGATGAGAAAATATATGACAGGATGTATTGCTATCTTGAAAAGTGGTTTGATGATCATATGATGGTTGATGACAGACGTGCGGTAAACTATATTTCTGGTAAGGGCAAGTCTAAATAAGCCGTCTTGAAATACTGCCGGGATTTAGTCTCATAGAGATGAGATCAATATTTTCAATCAGGACAAGTCCGGGTTTTTTACCGGGTTCTATACTGCCGTATTCATTATCTATATTTAAGGCCCGTGCTCCGTTTACAGTCGCCCAGCCTATCATCTCGTGCAGGGGAATGTCGGGGAAAGCCGGACTGATGATCTTAAGTTCTTCAAGTATATCAAGGGTTTTATTGGAAGCAAGACTGTCGGTGCCGACTACAATATCGGCGTTATGAAGTCTCAGAAGGCCGACAGGAGGAAGCTTGTTTTCAATATATATATTTGAGCCGGGGCATATGCAGAAAAATGTCCGGGGCCTTTCGAGGGCAGCGCGGACAGCTTCTTCGGTTATGAAGGTGTTATGAACAAGGATCAGGTTACCCGATCCTGTGATATAATCCCTGAGTCCTGTAATATGATCCGGGATCCGGTCATACAGCATTTCCCGCTTTATTCCCATGGCACTGTATGAATTCATGAGCCCGCCTTTGCCCTCTGCAAGGAATGCTTCTTCCTGCTCCGATTCCATAAAATGTATTGTGCTGATATCGTTCTCCGATGAAAGCTCCTTAACCTTACTTAGCAGTGCAGCCGACATTGAATAGAAAGAGTGAGGGACAATACAGGCCGGAAGGGATAACTTATCTGCCATATCTTTAAGCTGCAGGAGTCCGTCTATACGTTTACCGGCCTTTAACGGGTCGACACCGAATACCTCCAGAAAATTGATATATTTAATATTGCCCGACCCCTTGACGCCGAAGCTTATGCTGCTGTTACAAATATCACCGCAGGCAGAAATCCCTTTTTTATACATCAGGTTGTCTGACTCCCTGATATCCTTATCCTGCTCTTCATTAGCGGAGGGTCTGGATTCGCGTATTTCCCTTATAAAGCGGCCCAGGCCCGTGCCTGTTTGCACTTTTCCCTTCATAGCCGACAGCTCGAGATGGCAGTGGCAGTTGATAAGGCCGGGGACAATGATACCGTTATAAAATTCAGTATTGGATAACTCAGGGAGATTCCCGTTGGTATCGGTAATATCTGTAATACGGCCGTCGTCGCCTGTAGTAATTATTCCTTTTTTTAACACCCGGCCTGTACCGGTTATAATATACTGGGCCGAGAACCGTCTCATCAGATCAATTGTTTTTTTCAGTTATACTCCTGGTAACAGTTATATTGGTAACGAGAGCATGTTTTTCCCAGTGACCGGTCTTATCTGTATGATCCAGCAGTTTGCCCTGCAGGTGTGTTACTCTGGGATCATCAAGGTTTTTCTTCATTGTTATTATCTCAGGTCTGCCGTTTTTTTGAAGTTTTACTGTATCCCATGGTATTTTTACACCTTCTTCAGAGCCGTCGTCATACCAGAACCATATTTCGGAGCGGGGATCTGTACTCTGGTCATCTTCATACAGAGTTATTCTTGCCTTAATAATATATTCGCCGGGGCCTTTGGTCGGGATACTGAATTCAACAGGGTTGCTTACACCCACGTCGGGAAGACTGTAGCTTCTTTCGCCGTTCCACAGGTTTTCATGTATATCGGGCTTATCTGATATCTTTTGTATAACATCAGCCTCTATACCCGACAGGTTTTCAATAACCTTGTCATATATATTTTTGTATACCTGGGGTTTATCAATAAAATAATACCTCATGCTTTTATCGACTTCTTCCTTGGTATAACCATGTTTCACTATTACATCGATATAGTTTTCAATTGAATCCTTTGAGGAGAAATCACTCCTGACAGGCGGGTAATTAAGCAGACCTTCGGCTATATAGAGGTCGGTGAGTATTGCAACCATATCGTTTTCAGGCACTACGTCCGAGCGGTCAATGCCAGAACGGTTTGTTTTATTGCATGCAGTGAGAACAGTTGCGAGGTATAATATCAGTAATATATATCTAATTATTTTTTTCATGCTTCAGGTATTTAATCGACATATAATGCGCCGGATACCATGCTGCAAGGTAGCCTATGAGGAGGACAGTGGCAAAAACCGCCAGGAAGTCAGCAATCTTCATCGTAACGGGATAGGCATCCATTATCAGTGTTTCACCCTGAAGCTTCACCAGACCGAATTCCTGCTGAAGCCAGCAGATAAGCAGGCCAAGTAACAGTCCTGCCACCACACCTATTACCGAGATCAGCCAGCCTTCGAAGATAAATATCTTTTTTATCAGACCGTTCGTTGCCCCCAGGTTACGCAGTATGCCGATATCTCTTTTTTTCTCTATTATAAGCATGGTAAGGGACCCGATAATATTGAACGACGCTATTACAAGTATGAAGGTGAGAATAAAAAATATAGCCAGACGCTCCGATTTCATTACCTTATAAAAAATTTCCTGCTGCTGATATTTATTCTTTACTGTAAAGTCCTTCCCGAAAAGATCCTCAACCAGGGGTTGTACATTGGCCGCCTTCGCGCCTTCTGTAAATTTGACTTCTATAGATGATACCTCATCGGTATAGGCCAGCAGTTTTCGCATTATATCTATAGGTATATAAATATATTTCGAGTCATATTCCTGTTCTATCGAAAAGATACCCGAGGGGTAGATATATTCCCTTATAAATGCATTGGCCGGGTTTGTTACCTTTCCCAGTCTTTCAGGTACGTATATTATCAGGGGGGACAGGAAATTAAGGCCTATACCCAGATTGTTTGCCACCCCCAGACCCACTACTGCATATGGCCTTCCGCTTTCGGCCCTGAGGATGAATTCACCGTCCCACATCACACTGTCCAGTCCGGTTATTCCGGCATAGTTTTCTTCCACCCCTTTCACCGTTGCAATATATTGCCTTTTATCATAGCGGAGCAATGAGTTTTCCTCCAGAACAAGCGAATAGTCTGCTATTCCATTAATGTTTTTCAGGGCATTAAGCTGTTCACCGCCGGGAGAAAATACTTTACCTTTGCTGATCCTTATCTCCAGATCGGGATCAAAAGTTGAGAACAATGAGTTAACCATGTTTTCGAGCCCGTTAAACACAGACAGCACTATTATCAGTACCATTGTACCTACCGTTACGCCGGCAGCCGAAATACCTGAAATAATGTTGATCGCGTTACGGGATTTTTTCGCAAAGAGGTATCTTTTGGCTATATAAAGGGACAACTTCAATGCTTTATTTTTTTGCTATGACCAGTAAGCCGGTACCCTCGCTGTGCTTCAGCATGACGTCGAAGCAATTAAATACCAGGGCAAACGGCATTACTAATATATAATAAACAGGCAGTATTATGGCAAAAACAGGAGAGGTATTAAGCATAAGTACCGGATATTTCATTGATATTTTCCAGGATATTTTACCCGGATTCCCATATGTATAGGATGCGTTGATATCGCTGAAGCCTGCCGATCCCAGTTTCTCCCTTATCTCTTTTATGCCGTATCCGTCTCTTACATGTTCGTCGATAAAGGAGTGTTCATCTTCATGATGCACATCGGAACCACCTTTATCGGAGGGCGTTGAGATTATAAGCCAACCGCCATTTATCAACGACCGGTAGAAATTATTGAACACGGTGATATCATCCTCTATATGCTCCATTACATCCACCGAAAGAATAAGATCGTATTTTCCCTCGTCGCTGAAAGTGGTAAGATCGGCTGTCTCAAATGATACTTTCCCTGCAGCCCTGGTATGTGCAATAAAGTTATTACAGTCATGTACCTGTTCTTCCTTAATATCGATACCGAGAATTTGCCATCTCCTGTTCATCTTCCACATACGCCATGAATACTGCCCGAAGCCGGAGCCGGCGTCCAGGATATTTTCTGCATTATTATTCCCTGACAGAAATTTCCGCAGCGCTTTTTTTACATGCCAGGTGCGCAACAGGAGAATATCAAGCAGAAAATAGAATAATTTTCTCAGTCCGGCCGACCTGTTAACTATATTTCCTATACGGCTTTTTACGGGATCATACTTCATAGGACGGCGCTAATCATTTTTAAGAATGGTATCAATATTGTCAATATAATCAAGACTGTCGTCGATATAAAAAGTAATTTCCGGGACTATCCTGAGTTGGTTCCTTACCTTTATCCCCAGTTCGTGTCTTATCCTTGAAGTACTGTCTGTTATTTTCCTGATAGTATCCTCAGTGTTATCGGAAGGGAATATGCTCAGATACACCTTTGCCATGCCCAGATCAGGGCTTATCCTTACCGTTGTAACTGTGATCATCTTTCCTCTGGACAGCTCTGTTGTCTTATTCCTGAGAATCTCAGCCAGTTCTTTATGTAATAATCTGGATACTTTTTTCTGTCGGGTCGATTCCATAAGCATGCTGATTTATGCAAAGATAGTAAAAGCTTGCCGGGGCTGAATCTCATATTGATTATTTATCAAAAATAAAGTAGGTTTGCCATGAATTAAATTACAGTGATATGGATACGGTTGTAAGTGGTATAAGATCGACAGGTAACCTGCATTTAGGCAATTATTTCGGAATGGTCAGAAATGCTGTCAGGATGCAACATAAGAATAAATGTTATTTTTTTATTGCCGATTATCATTCCCTTACCACTCATCCTAACCCTGGTGATCTTCATCTGAAGATAAAACAGGTACTGTCGGAGTACCTGGCATGCGGTATTGATCCTGAGGTGGCAACACTTTTCATACAGAGTGATGTGCCGGAGGTATGTGAGCTTTACCTTTTGCTTAATATGAATGCATACATAGGCGAACTTGAAAGGACCACCTCATTCAAGGAGAAGGTGCGTAAACAACCGGAGAATGTAAATGCCGGTCTGCTGACATACCCTGTATTAATGGCAGCCGATATTATTATTCACAGGGCGAATAAGGTACCGGTAGGAAAAGATCAGGAGCAACACCTCGAAATGACACGTAAATTTGCCCGCAGGTTCAATACGATGTATAATGTCGATTACTTTCCGGAGCCCGATGCATATAATTTTGGTGAACAGCTGATAAAGATACCGGGACTGGACGGTAGCGGTAAGATGGGGAAAAGCGAAGGCAACGGTATTTTTCTTATTGATGATCCCGGAACAATAAGGAAGAAGGTTATGAGGGCTGTTACCGACACGGGGCCTGAGAAACCTGACCAGGAGCCTACTGAGCCGGTAAAGAACCTCTTTACTCTTATGGAAGTTATGTCGGATCCTTCAACCGTTGATTATTTCAGGCAAAAACATGCAAGCTGCGAAATACGTTACGGAGATATGAAAAAGCAACTGGCCGAAGATATCATTAAGTATACTGATCCTATACGCCAAAGGATAGATGAAATAATGTCAGACAACAGATACCTGGCAAGGATCGTGAAAGAAGGAGCCGAAAAAGCACGCGAAAGCGCAGGAAAAACAATAAGGGAAGTACGGGAAATCATTGGCTACAAACAGTTCTGACGGCATACGAGGCATACGACGAAAAACAAACGGCAAACGGTTATTCCAGCCTGCAGTCTTCAATCGGCAGTCCACAGTCCGCAATCCACAATGTTAATTGGTATTGGTTAATTAGTGTATTGGTATATTATTAATTAGCAGGTATTTAATAATATTTAAACTTATTCTCAACCTTTTAACCCCTTTTCTTTTTCGTCTTTCGTCTCATTTAAACTATAAAAAAAGCCAGGTAAAACTTGTTTACCTGGCTGCCCTTACTTTTCGAGGTATATATTGGAGATTGCCTGTGTACAAAAAAGAAACAAATAGCGTGCCAAAACTATACTTGTTTGCCGGAATATAAGTCTGGTTTTATTTAAGACATCTTTTTTAAGAAAGAAAGGCGGTCGCAAACCCTAACAACCAGACTGTCGAATGGAAATGAAAATGGAAAATGAAATTGAATCCATGTAGAAATAAACCTAACTCTTTGTAAAGTTTGTAAAGAACCATTGACCGCCTTTCGTATGTGTTTTACGGAATGTCAGGGGCCTGACTGCATTCCGTTTTCTCTGACATAAAGGTATTTGTATGTTATTTCCCTGCCAAGCATAAACAGTGATGTTCCTCATTAATAATGGTAATTTAGATCATCGGAACAGAGTGATCAAAATCATTTTCTGCCTGTCCGGTGGGACAGAACGCCGGAAGTATTAAGAATGATGATAAATATTTATTAATTTTGATTCCGTGTAGAAATCCGTAAAAAGAATAACAGTGTCAAGGAAATGGACAATTATCATTATAGCCGTTCTGTTTGCTGTGACGGCTGCTTTTGCCTGTTTCCTGCAGCAAAAGAAAAGAGCTTATGTGGCAAGCCCTTACGGCAGCATTCCTCTTGATGCAGGCATAATAATAGAAGCAATTGATTTGCCGGGCCTTTTCGAGTCGCTGGCATCTGATAATGAATTGATTGCCGGAATGGCAGAAATAAGCCGGTTGAGGAGGTTCACAGAAGCAATAAGTGTTATTGACTCGGTTACTCATCTGCGACAGTATAGTCAGGTAGCGGGTGATAATCCGGTATTACTGTCAATCCATCTGGTAGGTAAAAACAAGCTAACGCCTTTCTTTACACTCGCCGCTCCGCCGGAAGTGAGAGATAAACATATCAGGTCGGTGCTGGGTGAAATACCGGGATACAGGGTTACCGAGAGGGAATACCAGGGGAATATTGTTTTTGACTTGATAAAAACGCCGGGAGGCAAGGCTTCTCTTTCGATAAGCCTGGTGAGGGGCGTAATAATGTCAAGCCCTTCATATATACTTGTTGAGGCAGGAATACGGCAGTCGGATCAGGAAACGGATATAAGGGATTTTTCGGGTTTCAGGGAAGTAGCTGCAGCGTCGGGAAAGCATGAAAATAAAATATACCTGGTTTTTAATAATCTGGCAAGGTATACAGAGCTGTTAACAGGCAGGGCTGACGGTGGCATATCCTCTCAGATAACAAATCTGGCATCATGCCTTGAGGCGGATATGTATCTGAAGAAGACAGGTTTTGTAATGAGCGGATATATTGATACACGCGATACCGCCCAGATATTAAATAAGTACAGGTACAGGGAGCCGGGATCATATGATATATACAGGTATATACCGGCCGGTGCGGCTATGTTTGAGATAATTACCGGAACAGACAGAGAAACAGCCGCCCCGGGGAAAAATGATGATACCAGGTATATAACCGACATACTAAAAAGCCAACTTACAGGCGAGATGGCCAGGGTTTACCTGGGCGTGGAAGGACAGGAAGCTGAAAAGAACAAACTGATGATGTTCAGATTAAAGGGAAGTAATGCCACTGAAAAGGCATTCAGGGAAGAGCTTAGCCTGTATTATAGCAGACAAGGCCGGGGTAACAGGGAGTATATAATCAGCTATAAGCCGGATAAAGAGAGTAAATACACAATATATAAGCTGCCTGCAGATTATTTTACAAAAGAATTTGGGGGCAGTTTCGGCAGTTATTTAAATAGCGGATATGCAACCTTTTATGATGATATCTTAGTCTTTAGTCAGGAACCCGGCGCCCTGTCAAAGTTTATTTATGATAATATACTGAACAGGACGCTTGCCAATGACCTGTCGTATCGTGAGTTCGAAAGTACGATGCCAAGCAGGGCAGGATATTATTTTTACTGTGTGCCTTCAAAAATACTGGGACTGCTTGACGGAGTATTAAAAGATGATATAGTGAAAGGTCTGGAACAACATATTGAACCGTTGAAGAAGCTGCAGGCTGTGGGATATCAGTTTGTGTCGAGTAACGATATGATTTATAATACACTGTCGGTAATGTATAAACCTGAGGTCAGGGAAGAAGCAAGGGCAGTATGGGAAAGCCTTCTGGATACTGTTGCATTATCCAAACCGTTATTCTTCAAGAATCATTATACCGGGGGCAATGAGATATTTATACAAGACAGGTACTATAATCTTTACCTTATAAACTCGGCAGGACGTATTTTATGGAAACGACCGGCCAGTGAGGCTATCAGGGGTAATGCCTATATGATAGATTACTACAGGAACGGCAAGCTCCAGATACTTTTTGCCACTGAAAATTATCTTCACCTTCTTGACCGTAACGGCAACTATGTGGAAAGGTATCCCGCTCAGTTAAGATCGCCCGCGACCAATGGCCTGGCTCTTTTTGACTATGAAGACAATAAGGATTACAGACTTTTTATCTGCGGAGCCGACAGAAAGGTTTACGCTTATGACAAAACAGGGAATACGATAAGGGGATGGAACCAGTTCAAAACGGCGGGAACAGTGACCGGCGATGTTGAATTCTTCAGGGTTTCAGGGAAAGATTTTATTGTCGTGAATGATGAAAACAACATGTATATACTCGACAGACGAGGCAATATAAGGGTAGAGATGAAAGAACAGGTATCGAAGTCGGCAAGGTCGTCGCTGAGACTATCCGGAGGATCGGACCCTGCATTGATCCTTGCTACCAGAGAAGGTTCAATAAAAACGGTAAGCTTCAGCGGCGATGTACAAACTTATACAGTAGGCAATTTCAGCGGGGACCCTGTCTTTGAATATTTTGATATTGATGCTGACGGCCTGGGCGAGTATATTTTTATTGATGGAAACAAGCTGACGGCCTATGACGACGACAGGAGCAGAATGTTCAGCCTGAGTCTCGATTCGGAAAATATACTTGGCCCGTACGGGCTGGTATTCTCATCAAATGATAAGAAAATCGGATTTGTGGATGCAGAAAACAACAATATTTACGTTATAGATGAAAAGGGAAAGAACCTTAAAGGATTCCCCCTGAGTGGTACAACACCTTTTTCGGTCGGAAGGCTCGACAGGGGCAGTACATATAATTTAATTACAGGAGGAAGAGATAACTTCCTGTATAATTATGAGATAACAAGATAAAATGATTACTTATATGAGACGTAAAGCAGTATTTATTGTTTTATTTACTTTCCTGGTACTTACTTCTTGTGTCAAGGAGTCGTACGATATGGATAAGCTATCAGGAGAAGTAGCTCTTAACCCTTCAATTGTATTGAGCGCGGTTAAGGGGGAGGTCACCCTGAGTGACCTTGTTGAACCTAATGATACTATCATTTTTGATAATGAACTCCTGAAGCTGGTTTTCAGGGAAGACTCAGTAATAAACTATGGGGTAACCGATTTCTATACACCGTTTCCCGTAGTATCGTTCGAAAAGACTACTCCGATAGCCAGTATATCAGTTAATGATATACGCGACACTCTGAAGATTGATCCGGGTGATGATATTAAGATAAAAACCATGAAAGTGTCAGCCGGTCAGGCTAACTATACGATAACCTCATGGTGCTCATTCGATATTGTGATCGACATTCTTGCCCCAAGTATCGACGACGGAGGATCTCCTTTATCCGAATCGATAAATATTCCCGCCGGATCGGTGGTGAACGGGACTATTGATATGGAAGGTGTGATGGTAGGATTTGATTCCGACCCGTCGATGCCGTATAACCGGTTGCCTCTCAAGTATGATATTACGGTTGTATCAGCCAGCCCGTGGTATGATCCTTCCGACAGTGTGAGAGTATTTTTTGAAATGGATGAGCCGGAATTCGATTATGCAACAGGTTATTTCGGCTATCATGCCGAAGAATCGGAAAAAGATACCATTGATCTGGAAATGGAGGATTTCTTTTCAAAACTGACAGGTTCTGTATATCTGACAAGCCCTAGTATCACGGTGAACTATAAAAATTCTTTCGGCTTACCTATGCGTATCAATACTGAGGTGAAAGGTATTAATGATGAGCAGGAGATCTCCCTTGACCGCGATCCTGTTGATATTGATTATCCTTCTTCAGTTGATATCAGGGAGGTTAATTCATCATTCAGTATTGACAAGAACAACTCAAGCCTGCCCGATCTCATTTCGATGCTGCCCTATAAGATTGAGTTTTATGGCTCGGCGTCCATTAATCCCGGGGGTGAGACAATGGATAATATTGTTTTCGGTGACAGCCGCTTTTTAGCCGATATAGAAGTTGAGGTGCCTGTGGAATTCAGGATAGCCAATCTCCAGCTTTCGGATACTACCGATAATTTCCTCAGGAATGACGATCCTGAAGAGGATAATCCTCTTGATATGCTCGAGGAACTGATGTTCAGCCTTTATGTGGAGAACGGATTTCCCCTGGGTGCATCAGTGATGATAGAACTATATGATTCGACTTCAATGACGGTGCTCGAATCACTCAGCACTTCGGAACTGTTGTCTGCAGCTCCCGTTGATGCTAACGGAAGAGTTACTGCTCCGGCCACGGGCAATGTTGATATTGAATTTACGCCTGACTTTCTCGACGCCACACAGGAAGCTGATAAAATAATATTCACCTTCACCCTTAGTACTACAGATAACGGAACCAGGGATGTCAGCATTTATTCTGATTACGGTATAGTATTTAAAGCTGCTGTTAAAGTGAAGGCAGGAGTAAATCTAAATTTTAATTCCGATGACGATGAAGAATAGAATAAGAATATACGGATTATTGGCAGGGCTGCTGTTCATCTCCACAGGTGTGTTTGCGCAACATATACAAACACAATACTTTATGAATATACCTCAGTCGTCTCAGTTAAACCCTGCCTTCAGGCCAAACGCAAATGTTTATATCGGCTTACCGGCTATTTCAGGTATATATTTCGGTATGAGTAATAATCTTTTTAATGTAACCAATCTTTTCCAGCCAATAGCCGGTACAGATTCGATAATGACCATTCTTCATCCCGATTATGACAGGGATGCTTTTTTCAGAAATATCGGTAATAAGGCGTTCCTGTCAGGCGAGGTTAACCTTGAGATCCTTAATATAGGTTTTTCGGTTGCCAATGACTGGTGGGTGGATCTGGGTGTAACAGCCAAGGGAATGGCACAGTCCAGACTTCCTGTTGATCTTTTTACACTGGCTTTTGAGGGCAATGGGAGTTTTATAGGCTCATCTGTCGATCTGTCGGGGATGGGTATGAGTGCCCAGGCTTACCTTGAAACCCATATAGGTTTGTCAAAGAATATTACTGACCGTTTGCGTATCGGAGGAAGACTGAAACTGATGCAGGGAGCCCTGAGTGCGTCTCTTACTGCTGAAGAACTGGAAATACAGGTCAATGAGGACTATTCACATTCGATGAATACGGTTGTTGAATTGAAGCTGGGCGGGCCTTTTGATGTTAGCCTGGATGAGGATGGGTTTATTGAAGATATCATATTCAGAGAAGATGCCGGTTTCAGCGAAATAGGCCCCAGTTTCAGTAATTTGGGCCTGGGAATTGACGTCGGAGCGGAATACAAATTAATGGACAACCTGAAGCTATCGGCCAGTATAATCGATTTAGGTTATATGAAATGGGGGAGGGAATCCTATATTTTCCGTGCTACCAACAGTTTTACCTTTGACGGATTTGATATTACTGAAGTAATAACCGAGGATAAGGATTTTGACCTTATACTGGAAGAGTTAGGGGATTCATTGTTTTCCTCCTTCGATTTTGTAGGCACGGAAGAGGGATATACTCTTGGTATTCCTGCAAAACTGTATCTTGCAGCCAGCTACCAACCGGTGGATTTTCTTTCCCTGGGCGTATTATCGCGGACAACTTTCGGTATGGGCACCAGGGAGTCACTTACCCTTTCGGCAACATTACTGGCCGGAGACGTTCTTTCAACAAGCCTGAGCTATACTATGACAAACAGGAGCTTTAATAATTTTGGCTTTGGTATTGGCCTGAGGGGAGGACCTCTGCAATTCTTTACTGTTGTCGACCAGATACCTGCATCATGGGTAGAGTTTACAGGGGATAACGGAGAGGAAAGATACGTTATCCCGAAACGGCTGGATTATATAAATCTACGGTTCGGTATCAACCTGCTTTTCGGCAGGGCTAAAAAGAGAGCGGCCGATACGCCAATGCTTGTTGAATAGGAGGGATTGTGTGGCTTAGACTAATATTAACAGTCATCCTGATATACCTGATTGTAAGTGCAATAGGCAGATACCTGTCAGGCGGCAGGAATAAAGACGATAAAACTTCAGTAAAAGGAAATAATAACAGTAAGAAAGGTTTTCCGGAAGATATGGGGGAATATGTCGATTATGAAGAGGTGGACGACGATTGATCCCTTATCTGCTTTGCCAGGTTGCTGGCGAAAATAAAATCATTAAGGGGCTTGCAGTCTGATCTCATGATCTCACTGTTGGTCCCTTCCCAGTATTTGATCCCTTCTGCAATAAATATGACTTTTTCACCGATCTCCATTACTGAGTTCATATCGTGGGTATTAACAATCGTTGTCATCCTGAATTCATCTGTTATATCCTTTATCAGGTTGTCTATAAGGATGGCTGTTTTCGGATCAAGGCCTGAATTAGGCTCATCGCAAAACAGGTAGCGGGGATTAAGTGCAATTGCCCTTGCTATTGCCACTCTTTTTCGCATGCCACCCGATAGTTCGGATGGAAGCAGTTTATTTACATCCCTGATGTTTACCCGGTCGAGGCAGTATTCCACCCGTTCCTTTTTTTCCCGGTGGCTCATTGAAGTGAACATGTTCAGTTTGAACATGACATTTCCCTCTACTGTCATTGAATCAAAAAGTGCGCTTCCCTGGAAAAGCATGCCTATCTCTTTCCGTATAGCTTTCCTGCTTTTAAAGTTAAGTGCATTGAACTGCTTGTCTTCATACCATATCTCACCGCTGTCGAGCTCAAGAAGGCCAACAATGGATTTAAGAAGTACTGTTTTGCCCGAACCGCTTTGCCCGATAACAAGGTTTGTCTTTCCTGCTTCGAAAGATGCTGAGATATTATCCAGGACAATGTTCCTGTTAAATGATTTGCAGGCATTAACGACCCTGATCATGACAACAGCAATTGGGTTAGTATAATGTTAAACAACAATATCAATACACAACTGTAAACGACAGAACGTGTGCTTGCCTTTCCTACCTCAAGGGAACCTCCGCTTACATAATATCCCTGGAAGCCGGAGACCGAGCTGATAATAAAGGCAAATGCTACGGTCTTTATCAATGAATAGGTAATGTAATATGGTATGAAAGCGTATTGTATGCCGTAAATAAAATCGCTGGATGACAATATCCCTGTGCCTGTACATGCCAGCCAGCCACCGAAGATACCTGCAACAATACTGAGAAGGGTCAGGAAGGGATTGAAGATAACGGTAGCCACTATTTTCGGAAGAATAATATATGATGCAGTGTTTACACCCATTATCTCAAGAGCATCAATTTGTTCCGTAACTCTCATGGTCCCTATCTGGGACGCTATATGTGATCCTACCTTACCAGCCAGGATGAGGGCTACTACGGTCGATGAGAACTCAAGTATTATTGAATCGCGGCAACCCAGACCTATGAGGTACTTTGGATAAATGGGATTATCCGTGTTATAAGCTGTCTGAAGTGTTATTGCAGCGCCCATAAAGACAGATATTATCAGTACGATCCCTATCGAGTTTACACCAAGGTATATCAGCTCTTTCATTGTCTGATGGTAGTAAACCCTGTGCTTCTCGGGCTTCCTGAATATCTTACCCAGTAAAATGAAATAACGGCCAATGGAAGCAAACAGACTGAGCATTATGATATGATTAATGTATAAAAGTAATAAAAAATGGAATACCGAAACAATGGAATACTGGAATACTGGAGTATTGGAATGATGGAATGGCGGATTACTGGAGTATTGGAATACTGGAACCGAACAGTGCGAGTATGCTGGAAGCATACAAGTACTGTGAGCTCGCGAGGGGATAGTGATTGTGGCTGGTGGGGGCGAGCAATGATGGAATGCTGGAGTATTGGATTACTGGAAGAATGGATTACTGGAAGAATGGAATACTGGAATACTGGAGTATTGGAATGATGGAATGGTGGATTACTGGAGTATTGGAATACTGGAACCGAACAGTGCGAGTATGCTGGAAGCATACAAGTACTGTGAGCTCGCGAGGGGATAGTGATTGTGGCTGGTGGGGGCGAGCAATGATGGATTACTGGAAGAATGGATTACTGGAAGAATGGAGTATTGGAATGATGGAATGGTGGATTACTGGAAGAATGGAATACTGGAATGGTGGAGTATTGGAATAATGTGGAATATGTGCTAGATATGGTAAATAGTTTGGGTTGTTATAGGGTGAAATAGTAAGTTTTTAGTTGGCTGAATATATTTATTAGTATAACTTAGTTGGATTGTATTCTCGCTCATTAAAAATAATTATAATGGAAAAAAGAAAGAATCTTAACAGGGGATATATGAAACTTATTGTCTGGCAGGATTCAAGAGAGTTATATAAGCTTACCTGGAGTATTTATAAAAAGTTCCCATTTGAACTTAGAAGAATCATTTCAAATCAAATATCTTCTGTAGATTCAATTCACAGGAATATTGCTGAAGGCTATTGCAGAAAGAGTATTTCAGAGTATCTGAATTTTTTAAATTTTGCACAGTCTTCACTTGGGGAGTCAGTATCAGGAACTAATACTTATTTTTTCTCAGGCCAGATCAGAAGAAATGAGTACGACCAATGGGATTCATTAGCCTACAAAATAGAGAATGGCTTAAAAAGATTAATAGAAAGTCTTGAGGTAAAGAAATATGATGGCACATGGAAGGACAGCTATATACTAAAAGAGTCAAATGCAATTTACCAGTCAGGATAACAATAAAAACTCATGGCAACACTGCAGTAACTCACCATTTTACAATCCAACATTCCATCATTCCATACCCCCATTGCTCCATTGTTTTATTGTTTCATTAGGCTTAAAAGCAAGGATTTATTATATTTGAATCATAGCAAATACAACTATTTAAATACATGAAAAACAGGTATATAGTAATCATGGCAGGTGGTGCAGGAACGCGATTCTGGCCTCTTAGCCGTGATGTAAAGCCAAAACAGTTCCTGGATATAATAAATAACGGATCGACCTTACTGCAGGAAACAGTAAACCGTTTCGAGGGATTATGTCCGAGGGAAAACATTATTGTTGTCACAAACAGCAGTTACCGGGATCTTGTCTTTGATCAGGTTGATATTCCGGAAGCGAACATACTGAGTGAACCCATGCGGCGTAATACTGCGCCATGTATTGCATATGCTGCTTTCAGCATAAAGAAAAGGGACCCTGAAGCTCTTATGCTTGTAAGCCCTGCCGATCATCATATTAAAGATGTGGATTCTTTCAGGAAGATAATAGAAGAGGGATTTAGATTTGCAGGCAGCAAAGAAGTTTTACTTACGCTGGGGATAAAACCTGACAGGCCGGAAACCGGATACGGATACATTCAGGCCAATACTAAAAAACCTGTTGAAGGCTACATGAACCTTACTAAGGTAAAGACATTTACGGAAAAACCTAACAGGGAGCTTGCAGAGATATTTCTTAAAAGCGGGGATTTCTTCTGGAACTCAGGTATCTTTCTATGGAGTGTCGAATCTATTTTGTCGGCTTTTGATACTTATCTTAATGATATGTATTCCACATTTGACATGTACAGGGATAAACTGGGGACAGAGGATGAAGAAAAAGCAATAACCAGGATTTACTCGGAGTGCCTTAATATATCAATCGACTACGGGATTATGGAAAAGGCAGAAAATGTATATGTTAAATGTACTGATTTCGGTTGGTCGGATCTGGGTACCTGGAGTTCGGTAAGCGAACATAATCACCGTGACAGGGATGGCAATACAGGCGACCTGGATTCGGTTTACGGTTATGAACTTAAGGACAGCATAATAAAGCTGCCGAAGGGCAAAATTGCAGTTGTTCAGGGCCTGAAGGACTATATAGTTGTTGATGCCGGAGATGTATTACTTATAGTTAAGAAGAGTGAAGAACAGTATATAAAGAAGTATATTGAGGATATACGGGAGAGGGACGGAGAGAAATATTTATAACTGGAATACTGGAGTACTGGGCAGTCGGCAATTGGCAGTCTACAGTCTGCAATGTTAATTTGTTAATTTGTAGAGCTATGAGTTGGGTTTTCCTAATATCTGATCCCTAGTTCCTAATCCCTAATCCCTCTGTTCACTACTTATATTCACTCATTTGTGAAGAGGAGTGCAGGCGGTTAGTACTCCCAGAGGTCGTGTTCGAAGGTCCTCAGTTCGTTTTCTATTTTTTCAGCTTCGAACAGGGCTGATTTACCCACCATATACTGGTTTATCTGCCTGTCGTCATACACGTTTGATTCGGCATATACGGTACTGGAGAAACGTCTTTGCATAAAGAGGTCATCGAATGATATCCTTTGTGCATCGTTAAACCTGTTGAATATCTCATGTCTTGCGAAGGTATCACGAAAGTCTTCGAACCTGATCCAGAAGAGCTGTACACGTGACATACGTCCGAGCTGATCGTCGAAGAATACCCTTATAGGAGATATTCCTATTATTCTTACATCCATCCTCGAATGCTTCTTGTCGAAGTACCATTCTTCAAGAACCAGTAATTGTTTGACCGTTGTAGGGTCGGGTTCGGAAAATATAACGGTATCTCTCATAACGCCCTGCATGTCAGGTATCTGAACAGTGTCAGCCCCTCCACCCATTTTAGCTTCGATATCCGAATATGTAACGCTCACATTCATGGCATCGGGGTCATATGCATTAAGGTTACCTGCTTTTATTTCACCAAGGATTATATTCATAAGGCTTTTTCTCCCGTCGGGTCTGTCATTGAGGGGGTAATAAAGAGAATGGTTCATCTTTTCTCTAAGGTCAATCAGCCTCCAGATTTGTTTTGACCATGACACGTCTGCCTCCCTGAGGAATGGATAAGGTATTGCTTCGTTATTTTCTATTGATTTCTCATATATATCACCAAAGGACTGGCTGAATCCTGCCGGTGAGAAAAGCAATACCGTTAGTCCTAGAAGAAATAATCTTTTCATGATCATATAATTATATTTAATTTATCGTTAGTATAATAGGCGGCAGTCTCCTTGTCGTCTTATCGGGTCCTACGGCCCTGATATCTATAATAGAGAGTTTCTGCCCCCTGTTAAGCCCTTCTATCAATGTTTTCTGTTCAGCTGTAAGCCTGTTGTTGTTTGATGATTCGCTTCTGTCAAATCCTCTTTGCTGTACCGATACAGTAAACTGTGTTACAGTATATGTAAGGTCAAAAAGGAAGTTTTCAAGAACAGCAAAAACACCTGGTTGGGCAAGGGCAACGTTTTTAGCAACATTACCTTCTGTCATACCGGCGAATTTGGCCACCGGGTCGGGGATACGATTTACCCTGAACTCATAGGGAGGGAAACGCATTCTTTCTCCGTTAACCATAGCGCTCACATTGATATCTGCATTTTGGCCCACTGTTGCGGGTTCGGCTTTCCATTCCCCGCGATATCCCTCAACGCGGCCCCTGCTTATGGTACCGTTTGTCATAGATGCCTGTATCATATTTGAGGCTACTCCGGGTACTGAAATATCAATTGGGTTAGCTATACCCATATAAAGAACGTTCATAGCGGTGGGCGAGACAATAACATTAGGTGCTCCGACATTATAGGATTCCTCGAACGGATATGCTACCTCGGTGCCATCGGGGGCAAGCATTTTTATCAGACCCTTGTAAGTATGTTCGCCCAGGGTTGTTGCCGCTTTACGGTAAACACCCCGTCCCTGTTCATTTACTTCGACCTTTTCATAGTCGCCAACCATTTCATAGGTTTTTGTCCCGTCGGCATTAACCGTTTCGCGGTAGTTACCTATGAGTATTTCAGGCGTTTTTGTAGTATCGGAGGCTGCAATAAAAATCTGGGATTCATAGGTATTATTCCTCATCACATAGCTGGAATTGGCCAGCACGGTAGCTTCTATTTTATTAAACTTGAAGGATGAAGCATCAATCTGGTCATACAGGAAGTTCAGGACATCTGTTTCAGCGTTTCTGATATCCACCTGTATCTTTGACAGTATAGTAATCACAGCTACAAGCGGCAGCGCATGGAAGGTATTGTTTTCCCACCTTTCGACTGAGCCGTCGGGGGCTCTTCCGTCTTCTGTATTAAGGCTTTGACTGACTGATTCCTCAATAGATATGTTTTTCCCGTCAATTGTTTCAATAAGAAATTCCCTGTAATCGTTTAACAGGGCCCGGAGATCGTTGGCTTTCCCGTTTTCATCATGGCCTATAAGAATTTCGGAAGGAATATTGTTTTCATCAATCTTTTCCACATTATCAATAATGATCTCTCTTCCTTCGATGGCTTCCGAATCTTCACCTTCGGCTGTGGTTATTATCTCCAGTTTCAGGTCCTGGACGTATTCATACAGTTCATCGGCTCTTGATTTGACCTCATATGCCTTGCTTCTCCATGGTCCTGCTTTAACCGGATTTTCGGATGCTGCTCTGTCGAATTCTTCATACGTCAGGTTATTCTTTTTTTCGTAGTTGACAACGGTTTTTGTAAGGCCTTTATCAACATTTTTGAATGCTTCCACGGCTTCTTTGGATACGTTCAGTGCCAACATTGCTGTGAGCACCAGGTACATCATACCGATCATTTTTTGCCGCGGGGTTTCTTTTCCGTGAGCCATATTCTGGAGTGCGTTTTGTTAAAGGACTACTCTATTTAACATTCATAGCAGAAAGCATGTTACCATATACTGAGTTGAGTGATGCCAGGTTTTCGTTCAGCTTACTTATTTCTTCGCGGTATTTGGAAGCTTCTCCTGCCGATTCTTTGAGGTCTCCAAGCATTCCGCCAACACCTTTCATCATCTCCTCGGTATCTTTCAACTGTTCATTGGCACCTTTAAGCTGCAGTTCGTAAACGGCATTAAGGGCTGAAAGGTTTTTATTTACCGTCTCAAGCTGATCCTGATATGATTTACTGCTTCCTTCAATTTTGGTCAGAGCTTCTGTCATATCCCTGTAGCTGCTTCCTGTTTCGTTAATTATTTTGGCAGTACTCTGATATGAATGTTCGAGCTTTTCAAGCGAAGATTCCAGTTCTTCACTTTTTTTAGCATAGTTATCTGTCGTAGAGCTCAGTGTGTCGGCTGCCTTTTCAACCGATTCAACGAATTTGCCTGTTGCTGCCGTAGCATCACCCATGGCGTTCAGGCTTTCCGTGGTATTATTCAGTTTTTTCAGTCCTTTACCCAGTCTTTCGAAGACGTCGGGTGTTATATCGGCATTGACGAGCATTTCATCAAATTTCGACAGAACTGCCGAGCCTCCTGCCGGGACGGCTGCGCCCCTTTGTGTCCTGGAGACTGCTGCCGAAGCTTCCATGGCAGCCAGTTCTTCATCATCGGTCACTCCTGCAAGTTCGGGGTACACCAATGACCAGTCAGGCTCCTCATGCAATGGCTCAAAGGCCGAAAAGAAAAATATTATTGCTTCGGTCATCAGACCTACAAAGAGGAATGTACCTGCGAGTGGATAGTGCTGTATCTTGAAGAGAGCTCCGACGATTACGACTGACGCACCAAGGCCGTAAACTTTGGCCATAAAATTTTTCCAACCGCTGCTTTGTACTATTGTTGCTAAGCCCATATACCTGAATTTAAGGGTTTTATCAAAAAATTAATTATATTCTAGTCTACTCCAATATAGGATCTTACATTACGGAACCCGATAAAGCTTTTCGCCGAGTCCTGGTATTCATAATCCCTTGAACTGACCTGCATAAAATAACCTATGTCTTTCCACGATCCTCCCCTGATAACTTTGCGTTTCAGTATAGGCGGATCATCTGGTTTGGCATTATACTGGTAATCGGGGTTCAGGTCATGTGTGAAAACGTAAGATGACGGATGATATGCGCATGACGTCCATTCAGCCACATTACCGGCCATATCATACAATCCGAATTCGTTGGCCGCGTATGAGGCCACTGCAGCCGTATATGCTGCACCGTCGTCTATATAATTTCCTCTGAGAGGTTTAAAATTAGCAAGGAAGCAACCCTGATAGTTTCTTGTGTACGGTCCTCCCCAGGGATACATGGAAAGGTCAAGCCCGCCCCTGGCTGCATATTCCCATTCTGTCTCAAGCGGAAGCCTGTAGCTCTGCACATCGACCATCCCCTGTGCACGGAGGGCAGCATTCATATAATCTGTTCTCCATATACTGAAGGCCTCGGCCTGCTTCCATGTAACACCCACCACGGGGTAATCGTCGAATGAGGGATGCCAGAAATAAATTGAAGCATGCGGCTCGTTGAATGAATAGGTAAAGTCGCGTATCCATACCAGGGTGTCAGGATATACGTTAACCTGATCCTGCATAATGAATGATGAGCGGTCCTGGACATCAGAGACATTACCTTCAAGGTCATAGATCTGTCCTTCATAACGTTCGTTTTCAAAGTCATATCTGGCTTTGGCAGCCTGCTGGTAATCGACCCAGAAATAGATATAATTGAGCTTTCTCACGTCTGTCTGTTTCCTGTTGTTGAATCTTTCGTTAGGAGGATAATACATTTCTTCAACCACATCGGCAATCTCTACCACATCCATGTCTATTTTTTCATCCCAGTTAATAACGGGAGGATCAATCTCATTACCTTCGTCATCAACCCTGAAGAACTGGTAATCGGCTATCTGGGCTTCACCCAGCTTTGTTCTGAGTATCGAATCACGTACCCAGTAGACGAACTGACGATATTTATTATTTGTTATTTCTGTCTGGTCCATCCAGAATGCATTGACTGTAACCGACCTTGATACCGTGTTCATGGCGAACATAGCATCCTGATCGCTTGGTCCTGTAACGTAATTACCGGCCGGGATAAATGCCATTTCGAACGGCTCCGGTTCAAAAAATTTCTTTCTTCCCTGTACCCCTATAAGCTCTCCGTTATTGCCGGGTCCACATGCTGTAATTAGTACTGTAATAGTCAGGACTAATAGGATTACCTTTTTCATATTGCAATCTGATTTAATACTGCAAGTAAGTTATTTTTTTTAAATAATCATAAAAATCTTATACTTTTATAACGCATGGAACTCCTCCCCAGACTTAAATCAAAGCAATAATTTACCATGAATTCATGACTGCCTGAAGTGCTTTTCCTGATATCGTTCATCGGAAAGTCATACGAGTATCCGATCCTTATTCCGTTATACAATTCAATACCTATCATTCCGATGACTGAATCGCCTGCTCTATATGAAACGCCACCCCATACTTTTTTATTGTATCTCACTGTTGCATTAAGGGTAAGCTGAAACAGTTTACCGTCGCTGAACAGGAAGGCTGAGGGCAGGAGTTCAATGTTCGGATTAGGCATCCTTACTGTATATCCGGCAGTAGCATAGTACTGTCTGGCTATATATGGCGTTGCAGTTGTATATTTTATTTTGGGTTCGTTAAGATGGGTAACAGATATTCCGGCATAGTAATCTGACGATCTGTAGAAAAGGCCCAGGCTCAGATCGCCGGCTATATGACTCTCTTTAGATTCAGGTATCAGGGGGTCGCCTGAAGGAGGGACAAAGATATCTCCCGAAGGAATATTCCAGCTCGGATCAATCGATTTGTTCAGGATGCCTCCGTTTATTCCTATACCGAGGTTACCGTTACCCAGCGGGGTAATATATGAATAGGTGACCAGGATGCTGTTATCGCTGTCAAATCCCGTCTGGTCGCTTATTATCGTCAGGCCCACACCTGATTTTATATTAAATGGTCTTACAGCAGCATTAATATGAAAAACAGTCGATTTGGGAGCCCCTTCGAAACCGACCCATTGCTGCCTGTTCATTGCCGTAGCGCATATCTGTCCTGAGCTGCCTGCTGATCCGGGGTTATATAGCATATTATTGAACATATACTGGCTGCTTACGGGATCGACCTGGGACCAGGCTCCCGTAACGGTTATTATCAAAAACAGAATTATGGATAATTCTTTCTTCATCTTTCCCGGTAGCCCGGTATCAGGGCTTTATTAAGCTTTAAGCTGTAAAGAAAACAAAAATACAAATTGCGACAAAATATCACTCAAAAATTACGCCAATCGTGTTGTGATTCATTACGAATGGATTAAATAAACGGTCAGGCCTGAATAATGTTGCAAAAAAAGGTTGTTTTTTAGCCTGCCGGGTCAGTTAATACGGTTAACCGCTTTCATATAGCGTGGAGGTATTTCATTTTCACTTGCCATGAGGTAGTCGTTATATGAGCATGCTATATAGTGCTTTTTACCCTCCTTACAGGTATATTCAATCCACCATCTGTTTGTAATATTGCTTTTAATGAATACCAGGTCTTCGTTGCCGTTCTGAATACTCACATGGTAATTGACAAACCTGCCTGAGTTTTCCTTTCCCAGTATAGAAGATTCATTTTGTTTCTGGGCAAAGCCCTCCAGGAAGTACCATATCATCTGGGCAGCCATGGATGTTGTTTGCCGTCTGTTATCAAGCAGTGGGTTTATCTCAAAGAAACCTGCAGCCATAAGCGAATCGGACAGTCCTGCATATCTGGCCAGCAGGCATGCTTCCTCGCCATAGAAGCCGTTTGGCGACGGGGCAAAGGTTCCCGGGGCGTCCGATTGTCTTATTGATGATAAATCAAATGTTACCAGGCCCGAATCACGGAAGAACGGCTCTGTTTCCTGAATGTCGTTTCTTACCTCTCCGATCCTGACCAGCTCGTAATTCATTTTTCTGAACCTGTTGAGAACCTGCTGATCGTTAAGGTAGGTCTGGTAGCCCAGGTTAATGAAATGGACAAGCCGTTTGTTCACATAAATAATATCTGAAAGATAATTAAATGAGTCTTTTTCCTTACGTTCGTTAACCCAGTCGATCCTTGAATCTACTGCCGTGTATGTAAAATCGGATGGCAATTTACCTGCTATGGCCGGAATGAGAGTGCTGCTGCCTCCTATTATAAGTGGTATGATATCATTTCCCGTCAGGTATTCCACAACATCGCTCAGGGCTGCCAGGCTATCATCAAAGCTTACACCTTTTTTTATATTCCCCAGATCGGCAATTTTCACCTTTCCCGGCAGTCTTGCCAGTTGGTACAGGTCGGCTCTTACTTCATCCGGAGCGCTTGAGCATCCCTTATTGGGAGAACGCCTGTCGTCGGGAACGCCAACTATAGCCATCCTGTAACCGCCCGGCCCGGTAACAGGCTTGCTTTCAGTACTGATGATCAAGCTGTGTGAAAAGCTTGACGGCTCAGACAGGTGAGTCCATAACGGTTTGTCTATACTCACAGGGTTCAGGTAGTCACTTAATCTGATCATTTTCCGGTATTTATTTCTTTTTACCTGATCCAGAATTTTTCTCTATTATCTTCAGGCATTCTTCCTCAGTCAGCGATTCAGGATCGGTACCCTTTGGTATTTTATAGTTTTTCTTTTTACAGGATATATAAGGGCCGTACCGGCCATTCAGTACAAAAATATCACCAAAGCGGTTAATCTCTTTGTTTTTATCCGCCTCCCTTTTCTCGTTTATCAGTTCGATGGCTCTTTCATTACTGATACTGTAAGGATCATCCTGTCCTTTTTTGAGGGAATAGAATTTATCCTTATGCTTCAGGTAAGGGCCATACCTGCCTGAACCTACTATGATTTCTTCACCTTCGTATATTCCAAGTTTACGTGGAAGCCTGAACAGCTCCAGTGCTTCTTCAAGGTTTATGGTCTCAATAAGCTGATCTTTTTTCAGGCTTGCAAACCTTGGTTTTTTATCATCATTCCCTTCACCTATCTGTACAACAGGTCCGAAGCGGCCCATTTTTACAAATACAGGCTCTCCTGTAGCAGGATCGGCACCCAGTTTACGCATGCCCGTCTTGCGGTCGGCTTCCTTAAGCGTTGAACTTACCTTAGCATGAAAAGGGCCATAGAAATCTTCGATCATACTGTCCCATTCCTTATCCCCCTGGGCAATTTTATCAAACTGTACTTCAATATTGGCTGTAAAATTATAATCGAAGATATTACTGAAGTTCTCAACGAGGAAATCGTTTACTATTATCCCTATATCCTTAGGGAAAAGCTTCGATTTTTCATAACCTGTTTTTTCCTGATTCTCAGACGATTTAACAGAGGAGCCTTTCAGTGTAAGTACCTTAACCTTTCGTATTTCCCCTGTCCTGTCTTCCCTTGCCACATATCCCCTGTTCTGTATTGTAGATATGACAGGAGCATATGTGGAAGGCCTGCCTATTCCCAGTTCTTCCATTTTTTTTACCAGGCTGGCTTCAGTATACCGGGGAGGCGGGGATGTGTATCTTTCCCGGGCTGTGATAGTACTGTAGATGAGAGGCATCCCGGGTTTAACGGGAGGAATGATGGTCTCGGTACCATTGTTTTCTCCGTTACTGTCGGTCGACTCCCTGTATAATTTAAGGAACCCGTCAAATTTTACCACTTCGGCCTGCGCTATAAAGGGAATATCGGTGTTGGACATTCCTATTCTGATACTTGTTTTTTCAATCCTGGCATTACTCATTTGTGAAGCAACGGTTCTTTTCCAGATAAGCTCGTATAGCTTCTTTTCCTGCTGATTTCCCTGAACAGCATCCTTGTCAATATAAGTTGGCCTTATCGCTTCATGAGCTTCCTGCGCTCCTTTGGATTTTGTTTTGTACTGTCTGGGCTTTGAATAGGGTTCACCGTATGACGATTTTATTACATTAGCGGCAGTGTTTATTGCCAGTTGGGAAAGATTAGTGGAGTCGGTACGCATATAGGTTATCTTTCCCGCCTCGTACAGTCTTTGCGCCACCGACATTGTTTGCGCAACGGAAAAACCGAGCTTCCTGTAGGCTTCCTGTTGTAATGTGGAGGTAGTAAAGGGAGGAGCAGGGGACCTTGATCCTGGTTTAACACTAATATCTTCAATTGAAAAATCCGAGCTGGTACATTTTTCCAGGAAAGAGACGGCATCCTGTTCTTTGCTGAATTTATTAGATGCCTCCGCCTTTATTACAGCTTCTTCATCAGTACCTGGGTTGATAATGAATTCTCCCAGAACCCTGAAGGATGATACGGTCTGAAACGATATTATTTCACGTTCTCTCTCGACAATAAGCCGCAGCGCTACCGACTGTACCCTTCCTGCCGAGAGGGCAGGCTGTACCTTCTTCCATAGTATGGGAGATATTTCAAAACCTACCAGCCTGTCAAGCACACGCCGGGCCTGCTGGGCATTAACCAGCGAATTATCGATCCCCCTGGGAGATTCTACTGCTTTTTTTATTGCATCCTTTGTTATCTCATGAAAGACTATTCTCCTGGTTTTTTCCCGGGGCAGTTCAAGAACCTGGCAAAGGTGCCAGGCTATTGCCTCTCCCTCGCGGTCTTCGTCGGAAGCAAGCCATACAAGCGAGGCGTTACCTGCTTCTTTCTTCAGCTCCCTGACGATTTTCTTTTTATCATCCGGGATAATATATACAGGTTTGAAGCCGTTATCAATATCGATACCAATATTCTTTTTAGAAAGATCCCTGATATGCCCGAAACTGGATACTACCCTAAAATCCTTCCCGAGAAATTTTTCGATTGTTTTTGCTTTTGCAGGCGACTCTACAATAACGAGGTTTACACTCATGTCCATCTAAAATTACTTTCCACAATAGCTGGACAAAGTAAAGCATTTATGTATCATAGTTCAAAAATATTATTGATAATTCTTTAATTATTATTTAGTATTTTTGGCGCAAAGACCAGTTAAAATGGCTAAAAAACAATATAAATACAGGAAGTATAAAATATGGTTCTGGGCTTTGTTCTCAACACCTTTTGTGCTTGTTATCACAATATTTATACTGATATCCCTGGAGCTTTTCGGCCCCATGCCCGGCTTCGAGGAGCTTGAGAATCCTGAGAACAACCTGGCAGCGGAAGTATATTCGGCCGATGGCGTATTGCTTGGTAAATTTTTTCTTCAAAACCGTACCTGGGCCGACTATGATGAGATATCGCCTTATGTAATCTCTGCGTTGATAGCAACTGAAGATATACGTTTTTACCGTCATTCCGGCATTGATTTAAGGGGCCTGGTCAGGGTTTTTGTGAAATCCATATTACTGGGACAGGACACGGGTGGAGGATCGACCATAACCCAGCAACTGGCAAAGAATCTGTACCGTACGAGGGAGATGATGGAGGACGGTACTGTGAAGAACCGGTCGATAGGCCTGGGGCTGGCTAAGTTCAAGGAATGGGCTACGGCAGTCAGGCTGGAGAGGAATTATACAAAGGACGAGATTATTGCAATGTACCTTAACCAGTATGATTTTGTGTATAATGCTGTTGGGATAACATCGGCATCCTCGGTTTATTTCAATACAACGCCCGACTCACTAAGGCTTGAACAGGCAGCCGTTCTGGTCGGGATGCTAAAAAATCCTATCAGGTATAATCCCAGGAGAAATCCTGAGAACATGCTCAGCCGTAGAAATATTGTTCTTTCACAGATGGCCAGGTACGGTTATATCAGGACATCTGTGGCCGATTCGCTTATGAAGCTGCCTGTAGAGATCGATTTCAGGGAAGAGTCGCATGATGTCGGTCTGGCTACCTACCTGCGGGAGTATATCAGAACCACCATGATAGCCTATGAACCTGAAAGGAATATGTTCTTTTCTGAAAACCAGTACCTGGATGCCCTTGACGAATGGAATAATGATCAGCTGTACGGCTGGTGCAGGAAAAACAAGAAACCCGATGGCTCCAATTTTAATCTTTACAGTGACGGTCTTAAAATATTTACGACCATTGACTCACGCATGCAAAAATATGCCGAGGAAGCTGTAACAGAGCATCTTTCACTTGACCTGCAGCCCGCCTTCAATGAGACCTCGAAACGTTTCCGACGTCCGCCTTACAGTGATGATCTTACCCGGGAGCAGGTCGATGAAATAATGGGAGTATCGATCAGACGTACAGAGAGATACAGGAACATGTCGGGACGTGTATCCGAAGACTCAATAAAGAAGGCGTTCAATACGCCTGTCCCTATGAGGGTCTTTAGTTGGAAGGGTGATATTGATACCCTTATGACCCCTTATGACTCTGTGCTGTACTATAAGTTTTTTGTACGCTCATCGATGATGGCCATAGATCCTCATACCGGTCAGGTTAAGGTATACGTGGGGGGACCTGATTTCAGGTATTTCAAGTATGACGGTGTAAACCAGCAAAGGAAACAGGTGGGCTCGACAATAAAGCCTTTCCTTTATACACTGGCCATGCAGGAGGGATATTCGCCATGCTATGAGGTTGAAAATATTCCGAGAGAGTTTGAAGTTAATGATACCGTATGGAGCCCCAGAAGTAGCGGACCTAAGGAATACCACGGGAAGATGGTAACACTGAAATGGGGACTGGCAAACTCGGAGAACTACATCTCGGCCTGGCTGATGAAACAGTTCACACCGCAGGCTGTTGTCGACCTTATGTCAAGGATGGGCATAGAAAGGAGATATATCGACCCTGTATATTCGATATTTCTCGGCACCTCTGTTCTTACGCTTGATGAGATGGTAGGCGCTTTCGGGACATTCGCCAACAAGGGAGTGTTCACCGACCCTGTAGTAGTTACCAGGATAGAGGACAGGAACGGGAACATCATTTCACGGTTTACACCCAGGATAGAGGAAGTAATGAGCGAAGAGCATGCCTTTCTTATGGTGAACCTTCTGAGAGGAGTGGTGGAAGAAGGTACTGGTATAAGGTTGAAATGGAAATACCAGCTTGGCGGTGAGATAGGAGGCAAGACAGGGACAACGCAAAATCATTCCAACGGATGGTTTCTCGGTATTACTCCCAACCTGGTTGCAGGTGTGTGGAGCGGATGGGAAGACCAGTCAATACATTTTGAAGATATGACACACGGACAGGGAGCTAACATGGCTCTGCCGGTCTTCGGTCTGTTTATGCAAAAACTGTATGAGGACGAGGAGTTCGGTATAATTGAGGCTGATAAGTTTGATGAACCGCCGGGTTTTGATATTGAGCTGGATTGTGACAAGGTGAAGGAACAGAAGCCTGAAAGAAGCATATACGACCTTGAAAAATTCTGATCCCTAAGCAAATATTTCCTTAACAAGATTTTCTACTCTTGCTACCTTTACTATTTCTATTTTTTCTTTAACGGCTGCGCCTGTTCTTGCGTATTTTGAAATAAATATCCTGTTGTAACCCAGCCTGGAGGCTTCTTTTATTCTCAGATCAACATGACTGACCGGTCTTATTTCCCCTGAGAGACCTGTCTCGCCTGCGAAGCAAATACTACGGCTGACAGGTATATCGAGGTTTGATGAGAGGACAGCGCTGATAACGGCCATATCTATCGCGGGATCGCTGATCCTGAGCCCTCCTGCAATATTCATAAAAACATCTTTTACCCCAAGCCTGAAGCCTGCTCTCTTTTCCAGTACGGCAAGCAGCATGTTCAGCCTCCTGGTGTCAAAGCCGGTGGAGCTTCTTTGCGGTGTGCCGTATACGGCGCTGCTTACCAGTGCCTGTGTCTCTATCATGAAAGGGCGGATACCGTCGACGGTTGCAGCTATGGCTATCCCGCTGAGAAGCTCTTCATGACGGCTGATGAACATTTCAGAAGGATTTGCCACCTCCCGGAGGCCTGTGGAGAGCATCTCAAAAATGCCTGTTTCCGTTGTGGCCCCGAAACGGTTCTTCACCGATCTCAGTATACGGTATACATAATTATTGTCACCTTCGAACTGAAGCACCACATCGACTATATGTTCAAGTATCTTGGGCCCGGCAAGGCTGCCGTCTTTTGTTATATGCCCTATGATAATAACAGGTGTCCCCGATTGCTTTGCATACTTCAGCAGCATGGCCGCACATTCCCTTACCTGGCTTATTGTCCCGGCCGACGAATCAAGGCTTGTTGTACTGATGGTCTGAATGCTGTCGATAATAATAATTTCGGGCTTTATTGTTTCGGCGCTGCTCAGTATGGCCTCAAGTGATGTTTCCGGATAAACAAAACATGATTCGTTGACATTTCCGAGACGGCCGGCTCTAAGCTTGATCTGTTCACCGCTTTCCTCTCCCGAAACATAAAGTATTTTTTTGTTTTCAAGCTTCATTGCCAGTTGCAGCGCCAGCGTTGATTTGCCCACTCCCGGCTCGCCGCCCAGCAGGACAAGGGATCCCGGCACCAGGCCTCCGCCCAGTATGCGGTCTGTTTCTTCCATGCCCGTGGATATGCGGTCTGTTTCAAGCGCTTCGATATCACTGAGAAGCCGGGGTTTGGCCTGATCACGGCCAAATGAGACGGGGTCTTTTTTCCCGGCAGGTATTATTTCTTCAACATAGGTATTCCATTCGCCGCATGAATTACACCTGCCTATCCATTTGGACGATTCGGCGCCGCAACTGGTGCAAACATATATCGTTTTGCCTTTAGCCATCAGTCGGTCCGGTCGGTGATTTTTTTTCTTTTTTTGCCTTGCCTGCTATAAGGTAGAATGATACCGTTCCCAGGATAGCAATTAATATTAGTTGTGACTCATGTGAAAGGGTTGCATAGGCCAGCCCGTCCTTAAGATCTATATTATAAACTGCCTGAAGGCCTCTTGATACAATCCAGTGGAATGCCCCTATGCCTCCCTGAACCGGCGCTGCCATTCCAAGGGTACCTATCACAAGGATGAATACCGCATCGATGAACTGTAAATCCGATGTTGCAGGTAATGAATAGAAAACCAGCCATGTCATTACAGTATAAAGGACCCAGATAATTACAGTATGGAGAATGAATTCAAGTTTATCCTTCATACTGATAAATGTTTTAAGTCCACGCACTATACCTTTTATTATATCCCCGATTTTTGCAAACAGTCTTATTTTCATGAGTCTTTCCCTGTACACCAGTAACATGATGAGTATTACTGCAATGAAGAGAATAATTATGATAATATGGACAGTGGAAAGATCAAGGGCTCCGGACAATTTATCCCCGACAGGCTGAAATATATTTTCCTTGAGGAAGTTATCCATAAGATTTCCCCGGCCCAGTATTATCACAAACATTATGATAAGCATACTTACAAGGTCGAATGCCCTTTCGGCTATTACGGTACCGAACAGGCTGTCGGCTGGTATTTTTTCTTTTTTCCCGAGAGCCACGCACCTTGTAAGCTCTCCCAGCCTTGGCGCTGCAAAATTGACAAGGTAACCCGTCATGAGTGCATGATAAGCTGACCGTAGTGGCGGATTGTATCCCAGTGGTCTGATCATCAGAATCCATCGTCTTGCCCTGCTTATAAAAGCAAGCACCGAGGCAAGCAATGCAAGCACTACCCATGAGTATTTTGCATTTAATAGCTCTTTGAATATTTCCGACAGGTTTATATTTCTAAAGGCCAGGAACAGCAATAATACACTGAGGGAAATGAATATAAACAGCTTCAGTATCTGCTTGATCTTATTGTTCAATATCAGACCAGTTTATTTGTGATGGTATCGGGAAAGATGAGCTTTGGCTTGAACGACTTTGCTCCCTCAATATCGATTGATCCGTAAGATATTATTATTATTACATCGCCTACCGCCGCTTTTCTTGCAGCAGGCCCGTTCAGGCAGATAGCTCCCGAACCTCTTTCACCTTTTATTACATATGTTTCAAGCCGTTCACCATTATTGATGTTAACAACCTGTACTTTTTCATTCTCAAGAATATTAGCAGCCTCCATCAGGTCTTCGTCGATAGTAATGCTCCCCACGTACTGAAGATTGGCTTCAGTAACAGTAACCTTGTGTATCTTGGACTTTACTACTTCTATAAGCATGATTATAGGTAATTGTTATTACTGCAAAGTTAATCAACCTTTTGTAAACGGGAAATAAAACTCCGTATTATCGATCAGCCGTACATCACCGGCATAAACAGCAATACAGCCTGTATATTTTTTTCTGCCGTCTGTTTCAGTAACAGACCGGAGAGGCTTTAGTTCGTCGTCGTCAACTATCTCAAAATATTCGACCCTGAAATTTCCCGATTCGTTTATTTCCCCTGCTACCGTTTTTTTTATTTTATCAATATCCTGATATTCTGTAAGGTTACTGTATTTCCTGAGTGTTTTGTAGATAATTCCGGCTTTATTCCGCAGTTCGGGAGAGAGCCTCTCATTCCTTGAACTCATTGCAAGCCCGTTATCTTCCCTTACTATCGGGCAGGATATGATTTCCGTGTTCAGCCCGGCCTGTTTTACCAGTGTTTTTATTACAGCCACCTGCTGAAAGTCTTTCCTTCCGAAGTAGGCTCTGTCGGGTTTACAAATACTGAAAAGGAGGTTGACTATTCTTATCACGCCTCTGAAATGACCCGGCCTGTGCTCTCCTTCCATAACCGAGTCCAGATGACCGAGGTTTATATCCGGTACTTTTTCGTCCCTGTATATATCATCCGCTTCAGGTGTGAAAACAATATCGTCATGTTTAAGCAAGGGCGACAGCATTGCGATATCCGATTCAATTTTACGCGGATATTTTTCCAGGTCGCCGGCATCATTGAACTGTGTGGGATTGATAAATATACTTACTATTGTAAGGCTGTTTTCCCCGGCAGATCTTTTTACGAGCGACAGGTGTCCTTCATGAAGGGCTCCCATTGTTGGAACAAGGCCTGTCAGCCTTATTTCCCTTCCGGCCAATTCATCCCTTAATCCTGATGTGGTTATAATATGTTTCATCCACTTAGTATAATAGAGATGCAAAATTAGTGAAAATATATCAGAATGATAATTCCCGCATATTGTGGTTGTTACAATGAAAATTCAATGATTGGAATATTTTTGTTATCTTTGCAGGTCGTTATTAACAGGCCAAATGGATAGTAAGAAGGTATTATTCGTATCACAGGAAATAACCCCTTATTTACCAGAATCAGAGATTTCAGGCATAGGCAGGTACCTACCACAGGGGATACAAGAAAAAGGAAAAGAGATAAGGACATTTATGCCCAGATACGGTTGTATAAATGAGCGGCGCAACCAGTTGCATGAAGTGATACGGTTGTCGGGGATGAACCTTATAATTGACGATACTGATCACCCTCTTATAATAAAGGTGGCAAGTATACAGGCTGCAAGGATGCAGGTATATTTTATTGATAATGAAGACTATTTCCAGAGGAAACATGTTGTAAAGAATTCAAAGGGAGAGGAATTTACCGATAATGATGAAAGAGCCATATTCTTTGCCAGGGGTGTTCTTGAAACAGTAAAAAAACTAAGATGGGCTCCCGACATTGTTCATTGTCACGGCTGGATGGCTTCACTTGTGCCTGTTTATCTGAAAAAAGTTTATTACGACGACCCTTTGTTTGCCGATGTTAAAATTATTTATTCGGTATACAATAATGAGTTCAGTAAACCGTTCAGAGATACGTTCCCCGATAAGCTTGTATTAGACGGGATAGATAAGAAAGACCTTGATTTTACGGGAGGTCCCGGTTTTTATGACATCAGCAGGCTGGCTGTAGACAATTCGGATGGCATAATTATTGGTAGTAAAAATATAAACAGGGAAGTGAAAGAATATATTGAATCGAAGGGAATGCCTTTACTGGATTACCAGAATGAAGATGAATATATTGATACGTATAATGAATTCTATGATAAGATTGTCTGAACCTACAGGTAATAAAACTGTCGTAAAAAGATTGTTCGGGAAACACATACATAATTTACTTACTTTGCTGGCTGCTACAGCTTTTTTTATTGTGTCGTGCGAAGAAGATCCTACTTCTATTGGAGGTAGTATTCTGCCGCTGTCAGACTTCGACAGTATAGTAGCTACCGATACCATGAGTACTGCCATGTATACAATGTTTTCGGATTCCGAAATATCTTCGGGATCCTATTCATATTATCTGGGCAGCCTGTATGATCCTTATTTCGGACTCACGGAGGCCGGATTTGTTACCCAGTTGCAACTGGATATGGAATGGCCCGGCTATGAAATTGCTTCTGTTGATTCAGTTAAGATGACAATTGATGTACAGGATGTAGTTGGTGAAACGAGCAGCCCCGGTATGATGAACCTTTATGAGATCAACGAGATACTTTCTTCTGATTCCAGCTATCTTGTCGGAAGAGATATGTCGGTAGAACGTCAGATTACCTCATTTTCAATACCTCCGTTAGAGGAGGGTAGTGATACCGTGCTTGTGGTTGACCTGCCTGTTTCTTTTGGCGAATATATACTACGGGATACATCGATGCTGTTCAAAAGCAACAATATCCCTGATTTCAGGACTTATTTCAAGGGATTATATTTTTCTTATCCTCAGTCAGATAATTACCATATGCTATATATAAATATATCAGGATTAATGCCTGGTTCTTCAGATCCCAGTAGAATAGTCCCGCGGTCTTTTTCCTCTATAGTGCAGAGGGTGACAGGACAAGTCTCCCTTACCAGCAATTCTACCATTACTATATATTATACCGATGCCGAAGACAATGACAGAGTATATATATTACTAATGAATAATACTTGTGCTAAGTACAGCCATTTTGTTCATAATTATGAGCTTGCCGATCCGGAAAAGAAAATAAAATATATTAACGAACCTATAGTTGACACCCTGGTATATATTCAGTCAATGTCGGGAGTATATTCAAAACTGGTTATTCCCGGGCTTGAAGTACTAAGGTCTCTTCCTTCGATTGCAATAAACAAGGCCAGGATTATCCTTCCTGTTTATCTGAATGCTGATGATTATACCGAGGATATGGTGCCGTCAGGCTTATTGGCCCGTTACACCAACAGTGAAGGAACCAAAGAATTACTGCCGGATTATTCTGTTGACGAAAACTATGCCTTTGTGGATGGTACATATAGTAAGGTAACAGACCAGTATAAGATAAATATTGCCAGTTTCGTACAGGAATATTACGAAGGAAATATACTGGAACCGGAGATTGAGATTTACCTTCCGCAGTTAAGTGCTGATAACCTTATTGTTAAAGCTAACAGGGCTGCTGACGATGGGATCAGGTTCGAACTTGTATATACTGTTTTGAATGAAGACCAGAAGTAAGGAATAAGGCTTTTACCTTTTCATGTATTGCTGCTCGTAATATTTTTCGTAATCTCCCGACAGAACATTTTTCATCCATTCTTCATTTTCCAGGTACCAGTCGATTGTTCTGCCCAGGCCTTCTCTGAAATTAAATGCCGGAGACCATTCCAGTTCATTTGATATTTTTGATGAATCTATGGCGTAGCGTTTATCATGACCGGCGCGGTCTTTTACGAATGTGATCAGCTTTGCCGATTCTCCTGCCGGTCTTCCCATCTTTTCATCCATTAGTTCACACAGCAGCTTAATAAGATCAATATTTTTCCATTCGTTATTACCGCCGATATTATAGGTTTCACCGTTCTTTCCGTTATGAAAAACCGTATCGATGGCGTTTGCATGATCTTCGACATATAACCAGTCGCGTATATTTTCTCCTTTACCGTATATGGGTATTTCCTTCCCCGATTTGATATTGTTTATCGAGAGGGGTATTAGCTTCTCCGGAAACTGGTTTGGGCCATAATTATTTGAGCAGTTGCTTATTACAACCGGTAATCCGAAAGTATGATGCCAGGCCCGAACGAAATGGTCGGAACCTGCTTTTGATGCTGAATAAGGGCTGCGGGGATCATAGTGAGTCGATTCGGTAAATAGCCCTTCGGCGCCCAGTGAGCCATATACTTCATCGGTTGAGACATGGTAAAAAAGCTTTCCCCTGGTGTCGTTCCAGCACGTCCGGGAGGCATTTAACAGGTTAACGGTACCTATGATATTGGTGTAAACAAATTCATCAGGAGAAGCGATAGACCTGTCGACATGAGACTCGGCGGCAAGGTGTATCACAGCTTCAAACCTGTACTTATTAAAGAGGTTACTGACCTCTTCTTTTTTTACTATATCCGTTTTTTCAAACCTGTAGTTTTCATATTTCTCAATATCGCTCAGGTTTTCCAGGTTTCCGGCATATGTCAGCTTATCGGCATTGACTATAAGGTATGAGGGGTATTTTTTTACAAAAAGACGTACCACGTGTGATCCTATAAATCCTGCGCCGCCTGTTATAAGTACAGATTTAATCATAGTTATGTTTTTATTTTACGGTACCTGAGCTCCCATTCCCAGGCTGATCTCATAGCATCATCCAGACTGTACCGGGCAGACCATCCCAGTTCTTTTTCTGCCAGGGACGGGTCTGCCCATATCTTTTCTATATCACCCGGACGCCTGCTTACAACCCTGTATTTCAGTTTTGTGCCCGATACTCTTTCAAAGGAGCTTATTGCTTCGAAAACAGAAACACCATTTCCTGTACCGAGGTTAAATATTTCATAGCTGTCTTTATTGTTGCCTTCCATCATCCTGTTAAGAGCTACAACATGAGCCCGGGCCAGGTCGACCACATGGAGATAGTCGCGGATGCATGAACCGTCAGGAGTATTATAATCGTCGCCGAAAACCTTCAGTTCATCCCTTATGCCGGCAGCCGTTTGTGTTATGAAAGGAACAAGGTTTTCAGGAACACCTGCAGGCCGTTCCCCTATGTTGGCTGAAGGGTGGGCGCCTATCGGGTTAAAATATCTTAATGATACAGCCTTGAGTCTGGGGCATGTGCTAACAGTATCCCTTATTATCTCTTCTCCGATTTGTTTTGTATTGCCATATGGCGATTCTGCCTCCCGTACAGGCGCATCTTCGGTAACAGGTAATTTATCGGGCTGACCGTATACTGTGCAGGAGGATGAGAAGACCATTGAAGGAATGCTGAACTCCTTCATACATTCAAGAAGATTAATGAGAGAAACAAGGTTATTGCGGTAATATGACAGGGGCTTTCTGACAGATTCGCCTACTGCTTTATAGGCTGCAAAATGAATTATAGCTTCAATGCCGGGATTCAGCGTAAGAAAAGTGTTTACACGGTTACGGTCGCAGAGATCGATTTGCCCGAATACCGGCTTTTTACCTGTGATCTTTGCAATACCGTTGAGTACTTTAATATCGGAATTGACCAGGTTATCGATAATAAGAACATCATATCCGGCATTCTGCAGTTCAACAGCTGTATGCGAGCCGATATATCCCGTTCCTCCCGTTACAAGTACTTTCTTTTTCATCTTTAAAGACTCCAGTATGAGAGTTTCTTAATGCGGTCCCTGTATATACCTTTTATATCCACAAGGATCCCCTTTTTCGAAAGAAGATTCTCAAAATAATTTTCAGAGAGGTTCATGTATTGCGAATGATTAATAGCCACAATAACCGTATCGTATTTTCCTGACGGTTTATCTTTCAGCTCAAGTCCGTATTCCCTTTTTACTTCTCCGGGGTCGGCATTTGGATCGACTATATCGACCGTAAGGCCGAAATCGACCAGCTCATCAATAACATTTACTACTTTTGAATTTCTTATATCAGTTACATTTTCCTTGAATGTTATGCCCATTACCAGGGCTCTGGCTCCTTTCGGGCTTTGTGATGATGCTATTATCTTTTTTACTGTCTGTTTACCCACGTACCTGCCCATACTATCATTAATAAACCTGCCCGAATCTATCATCTGTGGGTGATATCCCAGTTCCTTTGCCTTATAAGAAAGGTAATAGGGGTCTACTCCAATGCAATGACCTCCGACAAGGCCTGGAAAAAATTTCAGGAAGTTCCATTTTGTACCCGCTGCTTCAAGTACTTCATAGGTATTGATACCCATCCTGTTGAAGATTATTGAGAGTTCGTTCATAAATGCTATGTTTATATCTCTCTGGGTATTTTCTATGATCTTCGATGCTTCAGCTACTTTTATCGAGCTGGCCCGGTGTACACCCGCCTTAATGATCAGCTCATATGTTTTTGCTATTTCTTCGGCCGATTCATCGTCACAACCGCTTGTTACTTTTACTATTGAAATAAGGGTATTGGTTTTATCCCCCGGATTTATTCTTTCCGGAGAAAAGCCGGCCTTGAAATCTTCACGGTATTTCAGTCCGGAAAATTTTTCCAGCACGGGGACACAGTCTTCTTCCGTGCATCCGGGGTATACCGTGGATTCGTAAATGACATAGTCTCCTTTCTTCAGTATTTTACCTACGGTTTCGGATGCAGCCAGCACAGGTCCAAGGTCGGGAAGATTGTGGTTATCGGTAGGGGTAGGCACTGCTATTATATGGAAGGAGGCATTTTTCAGGTCTTCGGGATCGGAAGTATATTGTATCCTTTTATTCTTAAAGGCTTCTTCCGGCAGTTCATTGCTGGGATCGATCCCTTTTTTCATGCTTTCTATCCTTTCGGGTTTGATATCGAATGCTATCACATCGACCTTTCCTGCAAATTCAAGGGCTATCGGCAGTCCCACGTATCCCAGCCCTGTCACGGATAATTTTGTTTTTCCTTCAGTTAATTCCCTGTACATTTTTTATTAAATATGTTTGAGGGCAAAGGGATGAACTTCGCCCATATTAATCTGTGGTTTACTATTTCTTATCTCATATACTGTCTGTACCGAGCTACGTGCTTCATCAAGGCCGTATCCTTTTCCTGACAGTATATGCCTGTATGTTTCGGTATGCAGATCGGCAAAGCCCCCGCTGAATTCGATTTCCCTGCCTTCTACGGTTATTGACCTGTAGGTCCTTTGTCCCTTTTGTCTTATTTCTTCCGGCAGATCATCTTTGTTTATGCTAAGGAACCATCTTACCCTGGCGTTCTCCAGTTCCAGGTAACCGGCAGCCCTGTCTTCGCCGAGAAGATGAACATAGTTTTCTTTTTTATCTCCGAAAACCCAGCTTAACATGTCGAAGAAATGTATTCCTATATTAGTAGCAATTCCTCCTGATTTCTGGATATCTCCTTTCCAGGAGAATTTATACCAGTTACCCCTGCATGTAATGTATGTCAGGTCAATATCGTATTTGCCTTTTCTTTTTTCGTTCAGTATTTTTTCTTTAAGAGCAATGATGGAAGGGTGAAGCCTGAGCTGAAGTACCGTATATACCTTTTTACCTGTCTCCTGTTCAATTTCCTTAAGTGCATCTATGTTCCACGGATTAAGGACAATAGGTTTTTCACAGATTGCATCGGCCTGATGCCTCAGTGCAAATCTTATATGTGAGTCGTGAAGGAAATTAGGGGAGCAGATACTTACATAATCGATTTTTACCCCCGATCTTTTCAATTTGCCGAAATGGCGGTCGTACCGCTCGAATTCAACGAAAAAATCACTTTCCGGAAAATACTGATCGATAATCCCCACGCTGTCGAAAGGATCAAGGCTGGCAAGAAGGTTATTTCCGGTCTGTTTTATTGCCTGGAGATGACGGACTGCAATATATCCGGCAACGCCTATCAGGCCGAAGTTTTTTGGTTTTTCTTTCATAAGGTATATTTTCCCTTGCAAAACTAATTAATAATTTTAGAAACCTCATTCCCCTCAAGCCTGTATTTCTCCCCGCTTTCAGGGCATACTGCCAGGCCGTTTTCGTCAAATTTCAGCCGATGGCCGTACTCACTCATCCATCCTGCATGTCTCGCCGGGTTACCTATAACAAGCGAATAGGGTTTCACGTTTTTTGTTACTACGGCCCCGGCTCCGATAAATGCATGCTTACCTATATTATTACCGCAGATAACAGTAGCATTAGCTCCTATGGTAGCCCCTTTCCCTACAAGTGTTTTTTCATAGCGGTCGCGTCTTACTACCGCACTTCTGGGATTAGTTATGTTGGTGAAAACCATTGAAGGCCCCAGGAATACGTCATCTTCGCATATCACTCCGGTATATACCGATACGTTATTCTGAACCTTAACGTTATTTCCCAGTATAACACCAGGTGAAATGACGACATTCTGACCGATATTGCAGTTTTCTCCAAGGCGGGCTCCTGTCATTAAATGGGAGAAATGCCATATTCGGCATCCTTTGCCTATGCTGCAGCCGTCATCAATAACAGCCGTTTCGTGTGCAAAATAATCTTCCATGATCTGTTTTTATTCGAAAAACCTGTAAATATTATCACAAATATACTTTAGCTGGTCTATTGTAAGTTCCGTATGCATAGGCAGCGAGAGAACCGAGCTGCTTAGAAGGTTGCTGACAGGAAAATCATCATCATTAAAAGCATACCTGCTGTAGGCTTTTTGCCTGTGCATGGGTACGGGATAATATACCATTGAGGGTATGTCCATGCCTGCCAGATAATCCTGTAGCTCATCCCTTATGCCGGGCTCCGTTTTAATAGTATACTGGTGGAAAATATGTGTCGATTTATCAGATCTGCAGGGAGTCGTTATCTTGCCGGCCTGGCTTAGCTGCCTGTCGTAAAAACTTGCTGCATTTCTCCTCGCGTTATTATATTCGTCAAGGTATTTAAGCTTAACCCTTAACACTGCTGCCTGTATGGCGTCAAGCCTTGAATTTATACCTATATCATTATGATAATATTTTACAGCGCTGCCATGGTTGGTGATGCTGAAGGCTTTGTCAGCGAGCTGGTCATCGTTGGTAAATATTGCTCCTCCGTCACCGAAGCAGGCCAGGTTTTTGGAAGGGAAGAATGAGGTGCATCCCAGATGACCGATAGTACCGGCCTTTTGCCTTCTGCCGTCGGAGAAAACATACTCGGATCCTGTTGCCTGAGCAGCATCCTCAACAACATACAGATCATATTTTTGTGCAATTTTCAGGATCCCTTCCATATCAGCCGGTTGTCCGAACAGGTGAACAGGCATAATAACCCTGGTAGAGGGGCTTATTGCATTTTCAATGGCTTGCATCGAAATATTGAAGGTGTCGGGCTCCGGCTCGACAAAAACAGGCTTGTATCCCAGCAGTGCAATCACTTCAGCGCTGGCTGCAAAGGTAAAATCGGTAGTTATTACCTCATCACCCTGTTGCAGACCGAGAGACATCAAAGCTACCTGTAAAGCATCAGTACCGTTGGCACAACCGATAACATGCCGCACACCAAGATAAGAGGCCAGCTCTTCCTCGAAGCTCTTCACTACCGGTCCGCGAATAAAAGTGGCTGAGTCAATTACCGAGTGGATGGCACTGTCTGTTTCATTTTTTATTCTGTCATACTGACCTTTAAGGTCAACCATTTGTATTTTCTTCATAATGTCATTCATAATCAGGGGTCGGGACAACGAAGATAATATTTAGAATACTGACTTAAAATATTATTCAAAGACTTTTATTATTTTTGTAATTCACGGAGGAATAAATCATGAAAGACCTGAGCCCGTTCATAAGAGATTTATTATATGGTAATGATTGTGTCATACTGCCCGGTTTCGGAGGGTTTATAGGTAATTATACACCTGCCCGCATCAACCGGGAGAATGATACTTTTTACCCTCCTGTGAAAGCAATATCCTTTAACAGCAAACTTAATCATAATGATGGTTTGCTTATTGGCAGGATATCCGAAAAGAGAGGTCTGGGCTATGTTGATTCGAAGAGGATCGTTGAGGATTTTATCGGCGGGCTTAAAGATAAGCTGTCGGGCGGAGAACGTGTCCACATGGAAGGAATAGGCCATTTCCGGTACAACAGCGAGGGCAGTCTGCAGTTTGAACCTGATAATAATATTAATTTCCTTCTTGATTCATACGGTCTGACCGGCTTTACAAGAGAGCCTGTAAGGGATTATGACGTCTCAAGGGTCATAACGGGACGTTTTGACAGGGACCCTGCGGTAACAGCAAGCAGAAGAAAGATGATCTGGAGAGCTGCAGTAGCAGTTCCTTTTATTGCCGCAATGATTGTCATTCCTGTTAAAACGGATATGTTCAGGTCGGGAGCCAGCCTTAATCCCCTTGCCAGGGTTGAACTGGCAGAAGCAGTATCAGCAGGAGAAGAACAGTCAGGTGAAATGACAGATGGGACAGTCAGCGAGGTGAAAGATATAGCAAATACAGAAAATAAACCTGTTGAAGACAAGACTACCGTCACTGATGAAAATACGGCTGTAAATAATGCCGGAGAAGCCGGTACTTATTATCTTATTATAGGTAGTTTTAAGGATCAGGAAAATGCCGAGCACCTGTACAATAAAATTGCTGAAGAGGGACATAATGCCGGATTGATAAAAGCCGACAACGGTTACTTCAGGGTTAGCATTGAATCGTTTGGTACAAGCAGGGAGGCAATCGATGAGCGCTCGCGCCTGAATGATACATTTCCCGGGATATGGATATGTAAGAAATAAGCTGAAATTTTCTATTTTATTACCGTTCCGTCGGAAGTCTTCTCTGCCGGCGATACAAATACCAGTTTACCATCGTTTTCCTCTGCCATCAGTATCATTCCCTGTGATTCGATACCCTTGATTTTTCTTGGCTCCAGGTTTACGACAACCGATACCTGCCGGCCTTTAATATCTTCAGGATCAAAGTGCTCGGCAATACCAGAGACGACAGTCCTCGTATCTATACCGGTGTTAAGTGTCAGTTGAAGAAGTTTTTTTGTTTTCGGTACTTTTACGGCATCAATAACAGTGGCAGTACGGATATCGAGCCTGTTAAAATCATCAAAGTTTATATTATCCTTTGCTTCCTGTATTTTCTTTCCCGGGCTGTCGTTCTGTTTTTTCGTGATCATGAGTTTGTTTACCTGATATTCGACCTCAGAGTCTTCAATCTTTCTGAACAATAAACCCGGTTTGTTGATCCTGTGTCCTTGTTTCAGCAGATCCTTTTTCCCGGCCAGATCCCAGCTAAGGGTATCAATATTCAGCCATTCCCTCAGCTTTTTGACAGAGAAGGGAAGGAAAGGATCAAGAATAATGGTCAGGTTAGCCGTTATCTGTAGTGAAATATTCAGTATGGTACCTACTCTGTCTCTGTCGGTTTTTATTACCTTCCATGGTTCGGTATCGGCAAGGTATTTGTTTCCCAGCCTTGCAAGGTTCATAGCCTCTTTCAGCGCTTCCCTGAACCGGAAGGCATCAAGAGAATCCGATACCTTCTTTTTCAGGACTGTTATTTCTGACAATGTTTTTTTGTCATATTCATCGGTACCGGCAATAGCAGGAACTTCGCCATTAAAATATTTATCGGTCAGGATGAGTGTCCTGTTCACAAAGTTTCCAAGAATAGCCACCAGTTCATTATTATTCCTGCTCTGGAATTCTTTCCATGTAAAATCATTGTCCTTTGTCTCCGGAGCACTTGCACAGAGGGCGTAACGCAGCACATCCTGTTCCCCGGGAAAATCCTCAAGATATTCATGCAGCCATACGGCCCAGTTTCTTGATGTGGATATTTTATCATTTTCAAGGTTCAGAAATTCGTTAGCCGGAACATTGTCAGGGAGGATATATGATCCTTCTGCTTTAAGCATTACCGGGAATATGATACAATGAAAAACTATATTGTCTTTACCGATGAAGTGTATCATCCTGGTTCCCGGATCCTTCCAGTATTTCTCCCATTCGTCTGTCAGCTCCCTTGTTGCAGATATGTACCCTATGGGAGCGTCAAACCATACATAAAGTACTTTGCCGGCGGCATCTTCAACCGGAACGGGAACGCCCCAGTCGAGATCGCGGCTGACGGCTCTTGGCTGGAGTCCCTGGTCGAGCCACGATTTGCACTGGCCATATACATTTGTTTTCCATTCTTTATGGTCCTCAAGGATCCATTTGCCAAGCCAGTCCCCGTACTTGTCGAGTGGAAGGAACCAGTGTTTTGTCTCTTTCATTACAGGTTGGGTACCACTGACCGTCGACCGCGGGTTAATAAGATCGGTGGCATTCAGCGATGTACCGCAGCTCTCACACTGGTCACCATAGGCGCCTTCATTACCGCAGTGAGGGCATGTGCCTGTTATATACCTGTCGGCCAGAAAACAACCGGCTTCTTCATCATAATATTGCTCCGTTGTCTTTTCAATGAATTTGCCCTTATTATAAAGGGTTTTGAAAAAGCCGGATGCCGTTTCATAATGTATCTTGTTGCTTGTTCTGGAATATATGTCAAATTCTATCCCGAAATCCTCAAAGGCCTTTTTATTCATTTCATGGTACTGGTCGACTATCTCCTGTGGAGTGACACCTTCTTTTCTTGCCTTGAGAGTTATAGGTACACCGTGTTCATCAGATCCGCATATGGAAATCACATCCTCTCCCTTTATCCTGAGATATCGTGTATAAATATCACTTGGTACGTATACACCGGCAAGGTGACCTATATGCAGGGGACCGTTTGCATAAGGCAGCGCTGAGGTAATAAGGTGTCTTTCAGTCTTTTTCATTCTTCTGTTTGCTGTTTCGTTATGGATAGAAAACTGGAACAAAGATAAGAAAATGATGGATTAATGGAATATCTCCGAATCCTCAGGTCTTGTTATCACCGTATATGATATTTACGGGGGCAGGCCCTTAATGGTATTCAGGTAAAGAGCCTATATTTGCATAACAGTTATGAATATATACGGAGATGCAGATCACAATCAGGAATACCGGTGAAGTGAACAGTGCCGCCAGGCAGTTTGCAGATCAGATGGGGGATAATAAGATATTTGCTTTCTATGGTCCGATGGGAGCAGGGAAGACTACACTGATAAAAGCAATATGCAGGGAGCTTGGTAGTATTGATACCGCTACAAGCCCCAGCTTTACACTGGTTAATGAATATATGACAGATACCGGAGTTTGTTTATATCATTTTGATTTTTTCAGGATAAAAGAGCCGGAGGAAGCATATGATTTTGGTTTTGAAGAATACCTTCAGTCGGGCAGTATATGCTTTATTGAGTGGCCTGAGAGGATTGAGGGAATGCTGCCCGCCGGGACGGTGAAGATATACATAACAGAGGATGAGGATGGTAGCCGGAAAGTAATTTTTTAATCCACCTTCGCGTTCGCTTCGGCGGACAAGAAGAATGGTTTAATTGGCTTCGCCGAGCTCGTAAACTCGGTTCCTCGGAGTTCTACTCTGGGGTGAATACCATTTTATTACATATTCAGAGGTAAACAGACTGCTCTGCTGCCAGGCAGTATAACGGGCCTGATATGTTTATTGTGCCATACGGATTATTTTTCTACCTTTGGTTTCATCAACTAATGTTCAGGGTATGCAGGAGAAAAAGAAAGGAGAACAATATCTTTCCAACGCAGCATTTATGCCCCGGGAGGAACTTTTGGAAACAGGCCTGAAAAAGAAACAGATAAGTATAGGCATTCCAAAGGAGTCGGATGAGAACGAAAAAAGAGTTGCCCTGACACCTGAAGCTGTAAACATACTTGTGGAAACGGGTAATACGGTTTACGTTCAGGAAGGATCGGGTACAGGGGCAAATTATTCGGACAGGGATTACAGCGAGAACGGGGCACAGATAACAAAAACAGGAGAGGAAGTGTTCGGTTGCGACCTGGTTATAAAGGTGGCGCCTTTTTCAAAAGAGGAGGTCGATAAGCTGCATGACAGACGTACGGTACTGTCTTTTCTCAAGGTGCTTAAACAGGATAAGGAAACCCTTACGGAAATGATGCGTAAGAATATCACTGCTGTAGCTTTTGAAAAGATAAGGGATAAGCACGATGAACATCCTGTTGTCGAGTCTATGAGCGAGATAAACGGCGTTACGGCAGTCCTGGCTGCTTCAGAGTACCTTAGTAACCAGCACGGGGGCAAGGGTGTGATGCTCGGCGGAATATCGGGTGTTACTCCAACCGAGGTTGTAATAATAGGAGCAGGAACAGCCGGTGAATATGCTGCAAGGGCAGCACTGGGCCTTGGCGCCGAGGTAAAGATCTTTGATAATTCCGTACACAGGTTAAGGAAATTCCAGTCAATACTGGGGCAGAGGCTTCAGACTTCAGTATATCATCCTCAGGTGCTTAATAAAGCACTGAAGTCGGCCGATGTGCTTATAGGGGCCATACAGATAGAAGACCTCAGACCATGGTACCATATTACAGAAGAGATGGTCAAAAAAATGAAAAAGGGGTCTTTTCTTATCGACCTGAGCATAGACAGGGGAGGTTGTATTGAAACAATTGAATGCAGGGATCTGCAGGATCCTGTATATGAAAAGCATGGCGTTATTCATTTTTCCGCGTGGAACCTGCCTTCACGTGTGGCACGGACAGCATCAATCGCTCTGAGCAACGTCTTTACTCCCCTTATACAGGAGATGGCCGACCAGGGAGGGCTCGATTCAATGTTAAAAGTTAACCCTGGATTGAGTGAGGGGGTTTATGTTTATAAAGGGATACTTACCAATGAGACGCTGGGCCAGAAATTCAACCTGCTGTCGAAGGATATGAACCTTCTGCTTGCGGCTTTTTAAATCAGGTATCTTAACGAAGCTTTACGATCTTCTGCTTTCAGTCTGACCTCAGAACCAAGGATAAGAGCCCTGTTATCAGGGATATGTCCTGCGGGAAAATCAAAGGCTACAGGATAACCATATCCTGACACCGCCTGCATTACTATGTCTCTTACCCCAGGGGCATATTTAGTGTCGGACTCCTTCATCTCCGACAGCCCCCCGACTATCAGCCCCCTGATATTCTCAAATACTCCCGCAAGAGCAAGACCTGTTATCATTCTGTCAAATGCATATATATATTCACCCCTTTCCTCGAGAAACAGTATTTTGTCTTTCAGACACTTTCTGATGCCGGTTCCCATAAGGTTGTAAACAAGCGAAAGGTTTCCCCCGGTTATTATTCCTTCGGCTTCACCTTTTACAATCAATCCGGGTTCCCACCGGTATGACGGATATTCGCCGAACAGCACTTTTTTCAGGCTTGTTAATGATTCAGGGAACAGGTTACTGGCATGAAAATTAAGGGGCATCTCCCCGTGAAGAGTGCTGATACCGTGATTGCAGTTGGCAAACAGGTGTAATACGGTTATATCGCTGTATCCTACTATCCACCTGGGATTTTTTCTGAAACGGTCGAAGTTAAGTCTGTTTATTATGCGTGATAATCCGTAGCCTCCCCTGGCGCATATAATTGCTTTTACTTCCGGGTTATCAAGAGCATCCTGCAGGTCGGCAAGTCGCTGATCATCGGTGCCTGCAAATATTCCGTATCTCTCATAAAGATATTTCCCCTTCAAAACCTTCAGTCCCCATGATTCGATCGTTGTAACAGCCATTTCGGTCTTTACAGGGTCTGTAAGCCCCGATGGCGCTATAAGGGCAACGTTGTCACCCGGTTTTAATTCCGGGGGTCTTATTGTTATTCCGTTCATACATCAAAGATAAGCAGGTTAGGTGAAATATATTCATACTATCCGGTGGTCCTGTTCGCCACTATCTATTTAGGTTCAAGGGTTATCACCGGAATAATCATTTCCTGCATCGATATTCCTCCGTGCTGGAAGGTGTTCCGGTAGTACCTGGCATAATGGTTATAATTATTTGGGTATACAAGATAATCGTAGTTGCGGGCGAAGATGTATTTTGACGATATGTTCGATTTAGGCAGTCTGCAACCGGGAGGATCATTTACGGCAAAAACATCCGAAGGACGGAAATCGAGGTTCCTGCCCAGCTTATACCTCAGGTTTGCCGATGTTTCCCGGTCGCCTGTTACCTTAACAGGATTACTGACCCTGATGGTTCCGTGGTCGGTGCTGATTACTATCCTGACTTTTTCTGCAGACAATTGCTTCAGCAATTCATAAAGAGGAGAGTGAATAAACCATGAATGAGTAAGTGTACGGTACGCAGGTTCATCATTTGCCAGGTCCCTGATGATATCTATTTCCGTACGTGCATGCGAGATGAGATCTATAAAATTATATACCAGAACATTGAGCCCGTTGGAAAGCATATGGCGCAGGTCTTCATTGACTTTTTTCCCGGCGCTGTTACTGCTGATTTTATTATATGTCCATTTTATATCGATTAAATTACGCTTAAGCTGTTTTTCAAGTAACTCGCCTTCATGCAGGTTTTTCCCGCCGGGATCATCATCATTTACCCATAGTGCAGGATATTGCTTTTGTATCTCCTGCGGCATCATACCGCTGAATATTGCGTTTCTTGAATATTGCGTAGCCGATGGTAGTATGCTGTAATATAAAGACTCTTCTGCGATCCTGAAGAGCGACGAGATCTCGTCTGAGATTATTTTCCACTGGTCATAACGAAGATTGTCTATCAGGATAAAAAATACATTACGGTTATTATCCAAAAGAGGGAATACCCTGTTTTTCATAAGCCCGGGGCTAAGCAAAGGACTGTCGGGGTTCCCCCTGAACCATGAGATATAGTTCGACGAGATATATTTCGAGAATGCACTGTTCGCTTCCTGTTCCTGCATACGGAAAATCTCCCTGAGACTTGTATCGCCGGTTTTATCCAGCAGTATGTCCCAGTATGTCAGCTTACGGTAGATATCGATCCAGTTGTCCGGTTTGTCTGCTTTGGTGATCAGTTCTCTTATAATACCGAAATCACCCTGATAGCTACTGGTTGTCCTTTCTGTTACAAGTCTTTTGCTGTCTGTATTTTTGATGAGGCTCAGTAATATTTGTTTGGGCTTGACGGGCTTGATCAGGTAATCGGCTATTTGTGAGCCGATGGCATCTTCCATTATATTTTCCTCTTCACTCCTGGTAATCATTACCACCGGAACGGAAGGGTTGATCTGTTTTATCTGCTTAAGGGTATCCAGGCCGCTAAGGCCAGGCATATTCTCATCCAGGAATATAATGTCATAGTTATTACGGGTTACCAGGTCGACGGTATCATTTCCGTTCGTACAGGTTTCCACCTCATACCCTTTCTCCCTCAGGAAAATAATATGAGGTTCCAGTATCTCAATTTCGTCGTCAGTCCAGAGTATCCTTATTTTCCTCATTAAATGAAGTATTAGTGCTTATGACGACTAAATTAGTAAAAGACAACTAAACGACGAAAGACAAAAGACAAAAGACAAACGGCAAAGATGCTGGAATGATAGTAAGGAGAAGGGATTAGGGACTGGGGATCAGGGATTAGGCAGAAGGCAGGAGGCAAAAGAAAAAAGGGGTTAGGAACTGGGGACTGGGGATCAGGCAGAATACAGAGAGGTGAGAATGCACGGATCTTCCGCCTGCGCTGAAGCTTTGGCGGACGGAGAGAGATCCGCGCCAGCTTGACAGCTTTTCGTCTCATTAAACTCATTCTCAACCTTTTAAACCTTTTTGTCCTCTCCTCTATCTGGCTCCTCCACTGACCACCGAAGATTTATCGAAGGTGGCGCTAAATTTGCCCACCGGGCAAATTATTAACGCTCGGCCCGGTTAGTCTTTGGTCGTTAATCTTTTGCCGTTAGTCTTTCGTCTCAAAATAGTTTTCCCTGAAAAACAGGTAATATCTGTCGTTATCCCCGTCTTTGATAAGGCTGTCATAATTACGTGAGCTGATAATAAAGGTAATAATTTCCTTTTCTGTTTTTGACCTGAGTATATCTTCGGGTTTGAATTTTCTGTAGTAATCCATGGCTTTTTCACGGTCATCAAATGCAGTAACCGTTATTTTGATATAACTGTCATTTACCAGTTCGCCACGGGTATTATAGTTTTCATTGGTAAAGTTATCGATATTATAGTTTATCACGTCAAAGGTCAGTCTGTTCATATCCTGATCTTTGTCCTTCAGTATCATAATGAATCTGTAAGGAGAGGAATCCACGGTGTCATACAGCCGGGTTGCCATTTCAATCTCTTCCTCTTTTTTAAGATCAGGTACTTTTTCGTTAAGGTAGGCTATCATTTCAACGGCTCTTTTTGCTTCAGCGGTACCCGGGTATTTATCTCTTATAGAAACAAATTTTTCTTTCAGGCTCTTCTCATCAGTAAAAGGAGCCATAGCGTAAGCTTTCAGAAGCATAAATTTCGGAGCAAGCTCCGATTCGGGAAATTCCATAATCGCTTTATTGCATATATCTATTGTGAGCCTGGTACTATCGCTTTCCCATGCCTGGTATGCTTCATTATATCTGATCTCTGCCCTGTTTGTTTCCTGTTGTTTTCTCCTCAGGTATCCGGGATCTGATAACATTTTTGCATATTCACTGTCGGGGTATCTGGTCAAAAGCCTGTCCCTATATGAGTCTGCCAGTTGAGGATCAGGCGACATATTTGCCTTATAGAGGTTATAAAGGGCATTCGGCACATCGAAATGATCGGGGAACCGGTGCATATAAGTTGTATATGTCTGATTGGCCTTTTCAACATCATTGAATTTTTCATGGTATACCCTTGCTGCATTGAACAATGCTTCTGCTGTTTTTCTGTCGGATTCCTTTAGAAGCGAGTCTGTCAGCGGCAGATCCCTGAGGTAGTATTCCTTTGATTTAACATCTGTCAGTGGATCGGTGTTCCCTCCGTTTTGCTGTTGTTCTCCTTCTCCGGGATTAATTATACTGCTTACGGCCGATTTGTTCAGTCGTCGCCAGTTATCTTCCAGTTCTCTGCTTCCCCATCTGCTGCGAAATTCTGTTCTGCCAAAAGTCAGAGCCGACTGGTTATAGAAATACCATTTACCGCTGGCGTCGATATTATCTCTGAAGCGTCTCTGGTTTTCATAGAACTGCCCCATATTGTATCTTTCCCCCTGGTTTGTATTTGCCTGTCTTTCTTCTTCCTCTATCTTCCTGATGATCCCGTTTATGATATTATCCCTTTCGGAGGGGCTTAGCGATGCAATGTGCTGCAGGCTGTCCTGTCTGCTTACTACGTCGAGGCATGAAATAAGTTCGTTCAGGTTTAACGACCTGCTTTTGTATTCAAGGTAATCCGGATAATCCTGATCGAGGAAAGTAACTGCACTGTCGTAATACATCTGTGATAACCGGTAATCAGGCTTCTCAAAATAGTATTCGGCGAGCATAAGGTATGATCTTCCTTTCTGATTATTATTTGCCGAATTTTCAGCAGCCGATTTATGGTAATAGCCGATAGCCTCATCTGTCTTCCCCTCTCTCATTGAGAGGTTCCCATGTGCAAAATATATCTGGTCGCGGTATTCTTTGTTTTTATCGTCCCGGAGGAGTTTATCAAGCTCTTTCCGTATTTCATCAATATCTCCCGATTCAACGTCAAACACTCCGGCCTGGCTTATTCTTGCATTAAATTCCATTTCATACGGAGGGTTTAGCTTAATGATTTCCCTGTAGTATTTTGTAGCCTGTGAACTGTTGCCTGTCTCCTCGTACAGTCTTGCCAGAATGAATAACGGCCTGATCTTATCTTTTTTAGAATTTATATTATCAACGGCATGAGAGAGGGGTTCGACAGCTCTGTCATATTGATTCTGTCTTATATACAGATCGGTCAGTGACAGATAGTAGCCGGCAGTCGACCGGTCATGCAGAGACCCCGGGGTGATTTCAGTCAGCAACCTGTTAGCTTCCTGATAATTACCCATTTCAGTATATGTTCTGGCAAGCCATATTTTAGATTCGGCGGCAATTTCGCTGTCGTGTGTTTCCCTGATATTATGCAGAAGGGTAATACGGGCGTCGTCATACTCATGTTTGATCAGTTGAGCCTTCCCCATGAGAAGATAGCTGTCGTCAACCCAGTTATTATATTCCCTGCGTTCATAAAATTCTTTTTCACTCTCACTCATAGGCTTGTTGTCGTCCATCTCGGGTTTTGCAGTCATGGAATGAAGGCTTATCAGCTTCGATGCTTTCTGTATAGCCCTGTCCATATCGCCTACTCCTGACCTTGCAGCGTTTTCATCACTGTATTCAAAGACAGGCAATATGCTTGAATAATCATCCCGGTAGCTGTTTTTAATCCGTTCCAGTCCGGTAATATATGCTTCTTTCCCGTTGAAGTATATATTGTAATTAGAGGAGAGGTTATGGTAAAAACGGCTCAGGCTGGTATTCTTCTCAACAGAGCATGAAGCGACCATCAGGCCGGTAGCCAGCACAAGAAGAACAATATTTGATTTAAGGATCTTTCTCAAATCAAGTATTTTTATCTATTAACTGGCAAAGTTAATAAATAGTATACGAAGGACTTCGAAATTGAATAAATATGGTTTAAACAGCAATAACTTCCACTATTTCGGGTACTTCTTTTATCAATGCCTGCTCCACGCCACTTTTGAGTGTTTGCAAACTGAACGGGCAACCATAGCATGCACCTGTGAGTTTAACTTTTACTACGTAGTCGTCTGTTATCTCTACAAGTTCAATATCCCCTCCGTCAGCCTGCAGATAGGGCCTTACTTTCCCTAAAGTGGTATTTACTTTTGACAGCAGTCTTTTTTTTTCATCCGCATCCATAAGATGATAATTAGTTAACATGAACTTTTTTGGTCGGAGCCTGATTTTTATTCCTTTCTTCTGTCTTAATAACCAGTTCGGAAGCAATTTTATCAAAGGCTTTACCTGTTTCATCATCGTTTAATGCCACAGGCAAACCGCTGTCACCGCTTTCACAAATACTCTGTACTACAGGTACCTGTCCCAGTAAAGGTATATTCATATCCCGGGCAAGGTTTTTACATCCTTCTTTCCCGAAGATATAATACTTATTATCGGGGAGCTCTGCCGGAGTGAACCACGACATATTTTCGACGAGTCCGAGTACAGGAACATCGATCTTATCATTCCTGAACATGGAAATACCTTTTATAGCGTCGGCGAGAGCAACATTTTGGGGCGTTGATACTATCACAGCGCCGGTTACGCCTACTTCCTGAACCAGGGTGAGATGTATATCGCTGGTTCCGGGAGGCAGGTCAACAATAAGATAGTCCAGTTCTCCCCAGTCTCCCTGTCCGATCAGTTGTTTCAGGAAGTTGGATGCCATCGGTCCGCGCCAGACAACGGCATCTTCCTTTGAAACGAAGTACCCTACTGATAATACCTTTACTCCGTATTTTTCAACAGGAATAATCAGTTCTTTTTCTCCTTCCTTTCTTATCTGCGGTCTTTCATTTTCAGTATTGAACATTTTTGGCGCCGAGGGGCCGAAAATATCAGCATCCAGCAGTCCAGCCGAATATCCCTGCCTTGCAAGGGCTACAGCTATATTAACAGCTACGGTTGATTTACCTACCCCACCTTTACCGGAGGCAATGGCAATAATATTTTTAACACCCGGCACAAGTTCTGACACCACAGTCCTGGCCTTAACTTTGGGCTGAGGGCTGTTGATCTCAACCGACGAGATCACGGTATCGGGTCCGAACTCATCTTTTAATGCCTGTACGCATGCGTGTTTCAAAGATGAGGCTACGGGGTCCTTTTGCCTGTCGGTCTTTAATACTATCACTATCCCATCCGGGGTATGTTCTGCTTTTTCCACCATACCAAGCGTCACTATATCCTCTTTCCCCGGGTATTTTACCTTTTTCAGAACTTCAATTATCTGATCGTGTGAATACATTTTAATAAAGTCTTTTAAGCTTGTTTTTATTTAATTTAAATAGAAAGAAGCAAGTTTAAGGATTTTTTTGTTAAGCGCAAAGGACTATTTAAGTTCTGTGGACGGATCCCAGAAAATCTCATTGAAATTGACTATACGGTTATTTTCAATTATTGCACCCTCGTTTTCAAGAAGTTGTTGCATTGTTCCCGTATTTCCGAAATGATGTTTTCCTGTCAGCAGACCTATCCTGTTCACAACCCGGTGTGCCGGTACGTATTCATCAAGGTTGTGACAGTTATTAAGTGCCCAGCCGACCATTCTTGCCGAACCCGACGATGCCAGATAACGTGCTATTGCGCCGTAAGACGTTACCCTTCCCCGGGGTATTTTTCTTGCAACATGGTAAACTTTATCGAAGAAGGAACTTTCAATATTCTTCATCTTCGGCCTCCTTTACTTCTTTGTCGTTATTCAGTCTGAAACAGAGATAGGTTATTTTTTCCCCTTCTTCAAGGAACTTTTGTTCATAATGGGTATGTATCCTGAGTATATCATCCTGTTTTTCTGCATACAGGTCATTGGTAGCAGTGATAATTTCGAGACCGTTTTCATCCAGAAGCTTTTTTGTATATTCATATAATTCAGTGCTGTCGGTTTTAAGATGGACCATACCTTCTTTTTTAAGGAAGCCACGGTAATAATTCAGGAATACAGAGCCGGTAAGTCTTTTTTTTGTTCTTTTTATTTTTAACTGAGGATCGGGGAAGGTAATCCATATCTCATCCACCTCGTCTTTGCCGAAAAAGGATTCTATGAGTTCTATCCTTGTTCTCAGGAAGCCTGCATTTCCGATTGACTGTTCCTTTACTGTTTTTGCCCCTTTCCATATCCTGGCCCCTTTGATATCGACTCCAAGGAAATTTTTGTTTTTAAAATGGCCGGCCATACCGATGGTATATTCTCCTCTACCACAACCTAATTCAAGGACAAGGGGATGGTTATTCCCGAAGAAGGTATTTTTCCATTTTCCCTTCAGCTCATGGTCTTTCCTGAAAACGTCTTCAAAACGTGGCTGGACCACATGAGGGTATTCTTCCATCTCGGCCCATTTCTTTAGTTTGTTTTTTCCCAAGGTGAGCCCGGTTTTATGGTTTCCTTTTTCTGATAAGCATTCCGATATCCGTTACTCCTTCGAGATTTCTGTCTCTCATGCCATGACTGATACTAAATGTATAGTTCCCTTTTTCCGGGAAAATAATATTAGTCTTGAAAGGAACGGATAAATCGTTTATATCTCCCAGTCCTGATCCGTACCAGTTACCATTCTGGTCGGCCAGGAAATATTCAACCGTATCTTTTATGCTTCGGAAAGCAGGTGATGTTGTTCTGATAAAGAGAAACATGTTCCGGTAGGGGTATGAATTATCGGTACGGATAATAAGGTTAATATCGTAAGTACCTGCAGTGTCGTCGATCTCTGCCCTGAATTTTATGTCATTACCGGCATTCCAGACATAACCCGGTATCTTTTCGCTTTCGTAATATACTTTGCTTTTAATACATGAAGGCAGGCATATACTAAAAAGCAGGGCAACAATAAGGATTATACGACTATTTCCTGTCATTATTTTTTCTTTTACCCTTTTTCTTTCTTCTGCTTTTTTTGCTCTTTTTTTCGAATCTCGTAATGCTGTCATTACCGATAACATCATTGTAAGTGTTTATTTCCAGGCCGGAATTATAGTTATCGATCAGTTTAGCCGGCTTTTCTCCTTCACGGTTCATTTTTTGTATTTCCTTTACTCTGTTAACAGGAACAGGGGTAAGCCTGACTGCATTATCGGGATCAAAAGAATACCAGTATATGCCTTTATATATTTCCATTTTGGAAAACCATGCTTTCCCTTCTTTTGTTTCAATCGGATTTTTAGGAGGGAAATCATTTTGTTTGTCCATATAACAATCAAGTTCATAGTTGAGACAGCATTTCAGTTTACCGCATTGTCCGGCAAGTTTTTGCGGATTAAGGGACAGCTCCTGGTATCTGGCGTATGCGGTAGTAACCGATATAAAAGTAGTAAGATACGACGAGCAGCATAATTCCCTGCCGCAACTGCCTATACCTCCGATTCGTCCGGCTTCCTGTCTTGCTCCTATCTGGCGCATTTCAATCCTTACCCTGAATTCATCGGCCAGAACCTTTATGAGCTGCCTGAAGTCAACTCTTTCATCTGCTATATAATAGAAAATAGCTTTTGTTTTATCACCCTGATATTCGACATCTCCGATTTTCATGCCAAGGTTTAAGCTGCTTGCTATTTGTCTTGATTTCAGCATAGTGGGGATTTCAAGGCTTCTTGCTTCTTCCCATTTTTCAATATCAGCAGGTTTGGCCTTTCGATAGATTTTCCTGAAATCTTCAGGCTCGGGGACTGCTTTTTGTTGTTTAAGCTTGAAATTTACCAGCCGGCCTGTAACGGATACTCTTCCTATATCATGTCCGGGGGATGCTTCCACGGCTACTATATCACCTTCTTCCAGGCGAAGGTTATTTATATTCCTGTAAAAACCTTTGCGTGTATTTTTGAACCGAACCTCCATAATATCCGTTTCATGACCTGTGTCGGGAATATCAGAGAGCCAGTTTATCGAATTTAATTTATGATTGTCCTTGCAGTATATTGTTTGCTGAGAGGAATGCAGGTTTTCTTCAACAGCTTTGTTCTCCTCGCTATCCATATTAATTATGTTTAATCCCTCGTTAAGGAGGGTGGCATTATATAGTGTTAAATGTATTTATGTCTAACTGTCAGGCAAATTTAATTATATTTTGCTTTTATTTCAATTTATTATTGCGCTGCATCGGGGTTCATCCTTATAAGCGCTGTAACCTTAAGGGCAAGGTCAAAAAAAATGATTTTTGCATTTCCGTTTGAGGCAATATGAGTATATGCCATTGAGAACTCATTATTAAGTCCCGGGATATTACCGTTATGAATGAATGACTTGAATTTACCGGCAAAATCAGCCTCGACTCCCGATAGGAATACCAGGTTATTATTATCCCCTGTTATATTGAGGATGTAATTCTCGCGTAGTTGTGAGAGAGAAAAACTGAGGAAACTTTTTTGAGACTCTCTGCCTGTTGCTGCAATATTACCCGACCATTCGGCCAGTGCCGGTATATCTCTCTTGTATGCCAGTCTCATCAACTCAATAAAACTTGTGAGATTTGCTTTTCTCGATTCATTTTCCTCAATGGATTCAATGGCTCTGAGGTAGTTCCCATGTGAAAGATGAGCTATCGGGGAAGCTTTTCTTTCATCAATATGATGTTCTTTTACAAGATGATCTATAAGATCCTTCTTTTCAATTGCAGGAACTCTCACAAACTGACATCTCGACATTATCGTAGGCAGAATAAGATCAGGTTCTTCCGAAACCAAAAGGAAAAGAGTTTTGTCAGGCGGCTCTTCTATAAGCTTTAACAACTTATTGGCTGTGGCCTGGTGCATCCTTTCAGGCAGCCATATGATCATTATCTTGTAGTCGGCTTCGTAAGTCTTAAGACTGAGTTTTTTTATTATTTCGCCCGCCTCGCCGGCATAGATAAGTCCCTGCTGGTTTTTTACACCTATATGAGCGAGCCATTTGTTAAGGTTGAAATAAGCCGATTTATTCACAAATTTCCTCCAGTCGGAAATAAAAGCATCGCATACAGGCTCGCCTGTACCCTTGTTGATAACAGGGAAGACAAAATGCAGGTCGGGATGGATAAGCTTGTCATACTTCACACAGGATGAACAACTGCCGCATGAATCGTGCCCCTGTTTATTCTCACAGGAGATATACTGAGCAAAGGCTATGGCAAGGGCCAGTTTCCCGCAACCCTCCGGCCCTGCAAAAACCTGGGCATGACTAACCCTGCCTTCACTTACCGATCTTGTTAGTTTGGCTATTATCTCTTTTTGCCCTATTACCCCGGAAAACTTCATTCATCATTATTTTGAACCTGAACAAAAATAGGAAATTAGATTCATTTTTACTGAAAATGTTGTAGGTTTGTAAATCGTTGTAATAACATGGTCTTTAATAATTTAATACTATATGATATTAGTTTACAGGCTTTTGTCATGTTATATTAAAACAGCCTCGGTTAATAACATCAAAAAAAAAGAAGATGAAGAATATTGACAGCTACAGTTTCAAGGGGAAGAAAGCTATTGTAAGGGTGGATTTTAACGTACCGTTAAACAGTGACTTTCAGGTAACGGATACTACAAGGATAAGGGGAGCTCTGCCTACAATAAAAAAAATCACCGGCGACGGTGGTTCAGCGGTTCTTATGTCGCACCTTGGGAGGCCGAAAGAAGGACCGGAAGAGAAATACTCACTTAGACATGTAATACCGGAACTTGAAAAACTGTCGGGAAAGAAAGTGATCTTCGCAAATGACTGTATCGGAGAGGAGGCCCTGGAGCTTAAGCGTAAGCTTAAACCCGGGGATGTACTGTTACTTGAGAATCTGAGATTTTATAAGGAAGAGACGAAAGGAGACAGGGCTTTTGCAGGGAAACTGGCAGAAGGATGTGATGTTTATGTAAATGATGCTTTCGGAACTGCGCACAGGGCCCATGCATCAACGACTATTATAGCCGGTTTTTTCCCGGAGGAAAAATTATTCGGCTACCTTATAAATAATGAGCTTGAAAGTATGGACAGGGTGATGCATAATCCGGAAAAGCCTTTTACCGCTATACTGGGAGGAGCAAAAGTATCGGATAAAATACTGGTGATAGAAAATCTGCTCGGGAAGGTAGATAACCTTCTTATAGGAGGAGGAATGGCATATACTTTCATAAAGGCCCAGGGGGGAAGAACAGGCAGTTCGCTTTGTGAGGAAGACAAACTGGATATGGCTTTGGATATTATGCAGAAGGCAAAAGATAAAAATGTCAGCCTGTATCTGCCGGCAGACAGCATACATGCCGATAAATTTGATGCTGAAGCCGAAACAAAACCCGGTGATTCGGATTCTATTGATGACGGATGGATGGGCCTTGATATCGGGGATAAGGCAATAGAAGAATATTCGGAAGTAATAATGAGATCAAAGACCATTTTATGGAACGGGCCCATGGGTGTGTTCGAGATGAAGAAATTCTCAAAGGGGACAAACGAAATAGCAAAGGCAATAGCCGAAGCAACAACTAAGGGCGCTTTCAGCCTCATAGGAGGGGGTGATTCCGTTGCAGCAATAAATAAAAGTAACCTCGCCGGAAAAGTGAGCTATGTCTCTACCGGAGGAGGTGCGATGCTTGAATATATTGAAGGTAAAGTGCTTCCCGGAATAGCCGCTATAAGAGGTGATGAATAGCCGGTAGCCGGCAGTCCTCAGTCGGCAATCTTCAGTCTTCAGCCAGCAATTGACCGTTTGTCTTTTGTCTTTCGCCTTTTGTCACTAAATTTGTTGTATGGCAGGGATAAGAAAAATATTTTACTTCATTGTTCTGCTGGTATTTTCAGCCGGCCTGAATTCGTGCGAGAAGGACCCGGGAAAGATATACGCCGGAGAATTCACTATTGACAATACACTGTACGGATACGGCCCTTATTATGCAATAGGTTTTTCCTTTGAAGAGGGTAAAAAAACAGAAACAGACCGGTCGCCTGAACCGGATATTACAGTACATGCTAAAACCGATGCCCATGGAAATGTTTTGGGGGCATACCTTGATACACCCAACCTGACTGAATCCTTTGCCCTGGCCGGTGAATTTGATAATGAACAGGAATCAAAAACATTCTTTGACAACCTGCTGAACATTGAAACATATACCTGGATGTCGTTTGCAGATGATATAAGTGAATACCAGGTCTATGTATTTAAAACCAGGGAAGGTAATTATGTTAAGTTCAGGATAAGAGATCTGGACCTGGAAGATACCGGTAACGGGCCCGTTGCCGTGGTAACAATCGAATGGAGAATACAACCCGACGGATCCACAGTTTTTCCGCTATGAGACATGCACTACGGAAGGACATATTTAAGATATCATCAGACAGTCATTTTGAATCTGCCTCACTAAGAATTTTCAGGTACCAGGCTGAAAATAACCCGGTATATTCGGAATGGTTGAAAGAACTGGGCTGCGATTATAAGAAGACAGACAGTATTACCGATATTCCTTTTATCCCTGTAAGCCTGTTCAGGGATCATAAAATATTTGCCAGGGGTTATAAGGAGGAAACAGTCTTTACAAGCAGCGGCACTACAGGATCAAAGCCAGGGAATCATTTTATTGCCGATATCAGCTTATATGAAACCAGTTTTACCGAATGTTTCAGACTGTTTTATGGCAGCCCCTGCGATTATGTTATACTGGCCCTGCTTCCTTCCTACCTGGAGAGGGAGGGCTCGTCGCTTGTATATATGGCTGACAGGCTTATATCGATGAGCGGCTCAGGATTAAGCGGCTTTTTCCTGTATGATTATACGCAACTTAAAAAAAGAATAGATGAAGCAGGGAGAAGCGGAAAAAAAATTCTGCTGCTGGGTGTCAGTTTCGCATTGCTGGACATAGCTGAAAGAGGAAAAACAGATCTTTCAGGGAATATTGTTATGGAGACCGGTGGAATGAAGGGCAGAGGTAAGGAGATCACGAGAGAGGAACTGCATTCTGTCCTGAAAGACAGCTTTAACCTGGAGAATATCCATTCGGAATACGGAATGACGGAACTTCTCAGTCAGGCTTATTCATCAGGGGATGGTATCTACAGAACGCCTCCATGGATGAGGGTGCTGATCAGGGACCCCTATGATCCTTTCAGTTATCTTCCTGAAGGACGTACCGGAGGAGTGAATATTATCGACCTGGCCAATATATATTCATGTTCATTCATAGAGACATCCGACCTGGGCATATTACATACCGGCGGCTCATTTGAGATTACGGGCCGTTTTGACAACAGCGATATCAGGGGATGTAACCTGATGATTAGTTGAAAAGTTTAATCGTTTAAACGTTTAATCGGGTTTGTAAACTTTTAAACCCTTAAACCTTTCAACCCTTCAACATACTTATTATATTCCCAGCTTTTCCCTTATACTGTCAGGTACTGCATCCTTATGTACCATAATGAAGATTACCTTGGCTTTCACATAACTTTCCGACATGTTAAGATAACCGCCGAAGCTGTTTCGTTCGGTGCCCCATGAATTTTTTGTGATATAATATTTTGTGCCGTTCTGGTCCCTGACAATACCGGTAACATGCATCAGGTGATCATCGGTTGTTGTGAAGCTTTCGTATCCTTCCTGCCTTACCTCCTGAGTGACATTCACTTCGGGAAAAGGTTTCTCAAATTTGTAAACCTCCTCAAGCCTTTCGGAAGGGGACATATCCTCGAACCTTGCCCTGTCGGTTCCCGAAAGATCCTCGGGTTTTGAAACATCCGGATTGATAGCTACTCCATTTGAGTGAGAGAATCCTTTTTCACTGACATCCCCGTCCCAGTCAACGGTATAGCCGTTTTCAAGAGCATAATCCATTATTTCTACCAGTTCATCAACAGGCACATTGTACATCTCTTCATGCCTCCAGTTGTCGGGGACTTCTACCTGTCCCTTTGTATAAAACGGAAAATGTGAAAAAGAGGTGATCTCTACATAGTTATCTGCGTTAATACCCAGGCTTTCGGCAAAACTCTTCGGGGTATATGTCCGGCCCTTATAGCTGAAATTTTCAGGTATCTCACCCAGGTATGCATTGAGCACCGCGCCGGCTATTTCATGATACTGGTCAGATTCATTTCTTCTTTCTACAGGAACGGTAGCCACAGCATTTACGAAAGCCTGCAATTCACTGTGGTTATGTGTTTCGGAGTCATAATTAATACCATGGTATACTTCCTCGGGTACCATTCCGTATTTCGTGAAGACTTTTATCCAGTCGTGAGCCAGGCTTCCGGGGCCGAGATTCCCCTTGCCCCTTCTCAGATAATTGTCTTTGAGCCTGTCAAGATAGTTATTATATACTATGAACATTTCAGACAGGTCATATTCACCTTTGCCCATACGTATCAGCTCGGACTCAATGAATGAAGTTGTGGCAAAACACCAGCATGTACCTGTACGGGACTGATTTTTTACCGGCGTTGCATCAAGCCTGACAACGTCCGTGAATTTATAGCCTTCAGGCTGTTTTTTCGTATCTGCCCTGTTCTTCTGGGCACTTGCATTAAGGAATAAAAAGGCAATAAGTAATAAGCTTGTAAATTTTGCTTTCATGACAGATATAAATTTTGATTTAGGTACCAAATTAAAACATTTATTGTTATAGTTGAAGAAAATATACTGTCAAATATTATAATGAACCGTTACCGGCCGTAAAATATTCAGGGCTTATTTCCTGTTTTGTTACAGTGTCGGGTAAAAAGCATCCTTTATGTGTTCGAACTCATGCCGGGGACCATCGACCACAATTGAAATAATATCAAACCGGGCTTCCTTATCAATATCGTTTCGTTCAATATATGTTTGTGCGGCAAATATGATATTACGCTGTTTCGGCACTGATACTGCATCGCGCGGATGTAACTGATAGCCGGAAGTTCTTGTTTTTACTTCAATAAATATTATGTTTTCCTCATCTTCAGCAATGATATCGATCTCCTTCCTTCCCGTGACCCAGTTTTTTTCGACTATTCTGTAGCCGTTGTCAGTAAGGTATTTAATTGCCAGTTTTTCTCCGGTCTTTCCAAGTGAATGCTTGTCAGTCATATGAATGCTGCTGTTTCATATCTCAATTATCTTGTTTTTTATTGCATACAAGATGAGGCTTGCCGTATTCTTTGAGTTAGTCTTGCTGAGCAGGTTGGCCCTGTGCTTATCTACAGTTCTTTTACTTATGAACAGTACATCGGCTATTTCCTGGTTTGAGAGTCCCTCACAGATTTTGAGCAGTATTTCCTTTTCACGTTTCGAGAGGTTAGCCTGCCTGGTTTCAGTCTCCCTCGACCTGATCTTTTGAATGACATGTTGTAATAATTCCTGAGAGAAGTAGTTATTTCCGTTATATACACTCAGGATAGCATCCTTAACCTCGTTTATGTCCGAGTCTTTCAACAGGAATCCCCTGGCACCCGACTCAACCATCCTGTGATAATACTCTTCTTCACCATACATTGAGAGGGCAATGACCTTTATCATCGGATTAATTTCCAGCACCTTTCTGGTTGCCTCTATCCCGTCCATCCTCGGCATGTCTATGTCCATCAGGATGATATGGCATCCGGTATTTTCAATTATTTTAAGCACTTCTTCCCCGTTACCCGCTTCGCCGACTATCTCAAAGTCGTCAAATGCATCAAGCAGTATTTTCAGTCCGTTGCGGAATAGCTGATGATCATCAGCCAGTAATATCTGTATCTTATCAGAATTCCCCATATTATTCTTTGATATTGATCTTTATAAGTGCATGCATTCCTTCTCCTTCCTTTGTGTCAAGAACAAAGATCCCGTTCACGGATTTTACCCTGGTACGCATATTTGAAAGCCCCATCCCCCTGTTATCTTCAGAATTGAGAATAGTATCGTCAAATCCCTTTCCGTTATCATGATACTGCAAAATAATAAAATTTCCATGGATATTGAGGTCAATGTCAATATTGCCTGCTCCGGAATGTTTCAGCGAATTATTGATAAGCTCGCAAACGGAGCGGTATACGACCGCCTCAATGTCGCTGTCAAACCTTTTGTCTTCAATATTACTGTTCAGGGTGAATTTTACATCGCTGGCTCTTTCTACCTTACTTATAAAAGATTTTGTGGCACTGGCAAGCCCGAAATTTGTCAATACATGCGGACTAAGCGTATTTGATATATCCTTTATCGTGGCTATGGCTTCATTGACAACATGGCTGGTATTATTGATTATTTCCTTGTCTACAGGGTCTGTCGCCCTGTTTGCTATTGCAGTGATCGACATTTTTACCGTCGACAACAAGGGGCCCAGATCGTCATGCAGGTCTTTTGCAAATCTTTTTCTTTCATTCTCTTCCGTGCTTATTATAGCATTCAGCACTCTTCTTTCAGATCTTGACCTGTCAATTTCGGCTTTTTTCAGAGAGAAGAACAATTCACGTATCAGTATAACACCACCGAATATCATAACTGAAATGAATGCTCCCATCCATTCATCGATGATAGCCATATCCATCGTTTCCACTCCTCGTGTAAGCTCAATCAGGTGAATTATTTTCCTGGCGGCCATAAATGTAAAGGCCAGGGATAGCAATATCCACGAGAGTCTGTACTTTGTTAGTTTCATAAACCTGAGTGCAATAGATGCAGCCACTATCTGCAATCCTATTGATATAACCAGGGCAAGCAGACGAACCATTTTTTTAAAGTGTTGGTTTACGGATACAAAATTAAGAGAATTATTCATGTAGACGGATGTGTCAATAATTCTTATCTGGAACACTGGAACACTGGAATGCTGGAATGCTGGAATACAACCCCATTTAAACTCATTCTCAACCTTTTAAACCTTTTTCAACCCTTCTTGTCTGTTCACTACTCACTTATTTAAACTCATTCAACTTTTCAACTTAATCCTTTGGTTGACCGTTGGTCTTTGGTCGTTCGTCTTTTGTCTGTTATATTAAATGGTAATATTGCAGCGCAATATAGGAACTATTCACCCATTGTTTTTAAGCGGGTATGTTGATAATTCTTATCTTTGAATCCGTTCAGCAAAATACTAATGAAATATATATATTCCTTAGGCATTCTAATATACAATATCCTTATAGGTATTGCTTCCCTGTTCAATGATAAAGCCTCAGGGATGATTAAGGGAAGGAAAGAAACATTCGGGAAAATAAGGGAGCATATTAGCAAAAGCGACAGGGTTATCTGGTTTCACTGTGCTTCACTTGGTGAGTTTGAACAGGCCCGGCCTGTTATTGAGAAACTGAAATCGGAACAACCGTCGATCAAGATACTGATTACGTTTTATTCACCCTCAGGCTATAATATAAGATACAATTATGATAAAGCTGATTGTATTGTTTACCTGCCTGCCGACAGCCCTTCAAATGCATACAGACTGATAAGGATGGCAAGGCCTGAAAAGGCCGTTTTTGTTAAGTACGAATTCTGGTACAATTACCTTTCAGCCCTTCAGAGAAACAATATTCCGGTATATCTCATTTCCGGTATTTTCAGGCCTTCACAGCCTTTTTTCAGGTGGTATGGAGGTTATTTCCGCAGAATACTCGGGGGATTTACACATTTATATGTACAGGATACAGGATCAGGAGAATTATTGAAAAAATTCGGGCTGGAAAATTATTCGGTCAGCGGGGATACACGTTTTGACCGTGTAATGGCCATCAGCAGTAGCAGCAGTGAGATTGAAGCGATAAGATCGTTCCGTGAGGGAAGCATACTGATAGTAGCAGGCAGCAGTTGGCAACAGGAAGAGGAAATGCTTGCAGGATATATTAATAATGCCGAAAGCAATATTAAGCTGATAATTGCACCTCATATTATTGATGCTCCTAATATAAGCCGTATTGAGGATATGTTTGGAGTCCCATGCATGAAATATTCGGAGATAGATAATATAATACCTGCTTCTGTCCGGGTACTTATTATCGACAGTATAGGGATGCTGTCATCTGTTTACAGGTATGCCGATCTTGCTGTTATAGGTGGGGGATTCGGCAAAGGGATACACAATATTCTTGAAGCTGCCACATGGGCTGTGCCTGTAATTTTCGGTCCCAGGTATAAAAAGTTCAGGGAAGCAACAGATCTGATCAAACTGGGGGGGGCAAAGGCTTTTTATGATTATGCAGGTTTTGTAAATATTATTAGCAGCCTGGTCTCTGATCCTGACAAAATTAAAGAATCCGGCATTATATGCTTAGAATATGTGAAAAGCAATCAGGGCGCTACAGATATAATAGCCAAAGAGTTATTAACATAAAACTGTTAAAAACCTGTTTATAATACATCCCATAATTGTATATAAAATGTAACCGTATTGTAAAAGGATTGGGTATCTAAACTTTTAACTTAGTTCCCCGACTGGAAATGAACTATACATTTTCGGAGAATGGAAGGATTAATGTTCCAGAAATGCAATCTAAATTAAAACTTAAATAAATGAAAATTAGAGTTCTTTTAACAATGAGTTTTGCATTGTTATTTGCTGTTACATCTTTGATGGGACAGGGACTAACAAATGCAGGTATTAACGGGAAGGTACTGGATGAAAACGGTACGTCAATGCCTGGCGCTACTATTTTAGCTGTTCACGGGCCAACAGGAACCCAGTACGGTACTGTAACAGATAATTCAGGGTACTTCAACCTTCCTAGCCTTAGTGTTGGGGGACCTTATACTGTAACAGCAAGCTTTGTCGGTTATGATGATTTTGTTCAGAATGAGATTTACCTGAATCTTGGCCAGACTTTCAGGATTGACCCTGTTCTGGGCGAATCAAGGACTGATGTCGGAGAAGTCACCGTGGTAGGATACAGGGTGAGACAGTTCGAGGTTTTTGACGGTAACCGTACCGGTTCGGAGACTGTTATAAGCAGGGGCGAGTTACAAAAATTTCCTACTCTTTCAGGCGATCTTAACGATTTTACACGGTTTACCCCGCAGGCCAGGATTGTGGGTGATGGTATTTCTATTGCCGGTATGAACAACCGTTATAATTCGGTTATGGTCGACGGAACAGTTAACAATGATGTTTTTGGCCTTGCAGCAAACGGGATGAACGGGGGGCAGACCGGGATTTCTGCTATAAGCATTGAAACAATCGATCAGTTCCAGATTACACTTGCACCGTATGATGTACGGCAGGGTGGTTTCGCAGGCGCCGGTATTAATGCCGTGACCAAAAGCGGGACCAACCGGTTCACGGGAACGGCTTATATGAAGATAAGGAATGAAAAAATTGCCGGTAAAACTCCTACAGATGACGAATCAGTGGAAAGGGAACGGCTACCGGGTTTTTCTGCAAAAGTCTATGGTGCAAATTTCGGCGGACCTATAATTAAGAACAAGCTTTTCTTTTTTGCCAATGTAGAGATACAGAGAGACCAGACTCCTCAGCCTTTCGATATGAATGAATATATAGGAAATACTGATGCCCAGGGCCTTCAGGAACTGAGGCAGTTTACCATTGATAATTATAATTATGACCCGGGTGTGTTTGGTGGAACGACAAGCCGGCTGAACGGAGAGAAATTTTTCGCCCGCCTCGACTGGAATATTAATAGTAAACACAGACTAATGATACGCCACCAGTATACTTTCGGAGAATCACTTTCACCAAGTTATTCGAGTTCCAGAAGTATGAGCTTTGAAAATGAAGGTGTTGCTTTTCCTTCACTTACCAATACTTCGGCTCTTGAACTTAACAGCAGGTTCTCGAACAGCCTGACAAATAACCTTAAGATTGGTTATACCTATGTAAATGATGACAGGAATGTAATGGGGGATAAGTTTCCCGGTATAACAATTTATGACGGCGCCGGAACAATATATATGGGAGGAGAAGTATACTCTAGCGGTAATAAACTTACACAGTCAATATTTACAATTACTGATAACCTTCAGTTATCGAAGGGGAAGCACTTCTTTACTTTTGGAACGCATAATGAGTTCTATGGTATATATAACCTTTTTATGCGAAGGGCTTATGGGGAATACCGATTTAGCAATGTTGCCGATTTCATGGCAGGAGATCCCAGCAGGTACAGGATAGGATATTCGCAGGTCGATGATATTTACGGCGACGGATCGGCTGCAGCTGCCGAATTTAATTTTATGCAACTGGGATTTTATGCACAGGATGAATTCCAGGCTAACGAAAACCTGAAGATAACAGCAGGCATAAGAGTTGACATTCCGATCTTCAGGGACGATCCGATGGCTATAAACCAGTTTGACACTACAGCAGCCAAGCTCGATGATTATTATGACCTTAAAGGGGCTACTTCAGGTAAGATGCCTTTTACCCAGGTACTTGTTTCACCACGCGTGGGATTCAACTGGAATGTTAATGGTGAAAGCCAGACACAGGTAAGGGGAGGCGTGGGCCTCTTTACTTCAAGATTACCTCTTGTATGGCCGGCCGGCTCATATACCAATAATGGAATGATGGTTGGTGATTATACTGATTATTCACCGGATGCCGGATCTTTCAATCCTGTTTGGAATCAGCAGTATGTGCCAGCCAAAACACCGGGAATGCCGGCGCCAGGTAGCCAGATCGACCTTTGGGCAGAAAATTTCAAGATGCCTCAGGTATTAAGGGCAAACCTCGCTGTTGATCAGAAACTCCCGGGTGGTGTTGTGGCCACACTGGAAGGTATATTTACCAAAACGATAAATAATGTCCTTTATCAGGATGTAAATCTTAGACCTGCCTGGGGAAATGCTACAGGAACGGGCGATGACAGATCTTTGTTCAACTACAGGGACAGAATAGAAAGCAACTACGGACAGATACTGCTTGGGTCTAATACAAATGAAGGATACAGTTATAATATTACAGCCCAGTTTCGTAAGGACTTTGTTTTTGGCCTAAGCGCAAACCTGGCTTATACTTACGGTAAGGCAATGTCGATATTCGATGGCACGAGCTCGCAGAACAGCTCACAGTGGAATTACCTGTATTCAAACCCCGTACCACGTAACGAGGCTGAACTTGGTATATCAGATTTTGATATGGGTCACAGAATAGTGGGTACTATCGGTTATGAAGTGGAATATCTGAATTTCATGAAAACAACCATAGGACTATTCTATACAGGAGAATCGGGACGCCCGTTCTCATACCTCTATGACGATAGTTACGGAAACTTTACCATGGAAAGCAGCTATGGGCGCGACCTGGTATATGTTCCTGAAAATCAGAATGACATAGTACTTGTTGATATATCCGGCGGTGCAACTGCTGCAGAGCAATGGACTGCTCTGGATGAATTTATCAGTAATAATGAGTACCTTGACTCAAGAAGGGGAAAGTATGCTGAGAGAAATGCGGACAGACTGCCATGGGAAAATATTTTTGACCTTAGAATTGCACAGGATTTCTATGTTAATGTGAAAGACAGAAGACAAACACTTCAGGTCGTTCTGGATATATTTAATGTGGGTAATATGATCAATCCTGCATGGGGAAACAGATGGTATGCAAGCAACGGCTCATTCTACCTGCTCAAGTTTGTTGATATGGTTGATGATCCTTCAGATGCTTCAACGGAAGAAACCATGCCTACTTTCCAATTCTATGATCCTGCAGATGGCAATCCTTACTATATGGATGATTCCGGACTTAACAGTTCAAGATGGCAGGCACAGCTTACGCTCAGGTATATATTCTAGCATTAAAATAATATGTTTTTGTATGAAAATGTCCCGGATTCCCGGGACATTTTTTATTGCACCCGATTAGGGTTTGCCAATTGTACATACGATTGAAATAAAGTCAGGAGTGCTTAGTGGGCTGCTCCTATAATAATCACATATACAGATATTTAACCACTGTCGTTAATAAATAGGGCCGATTGTTAATAATTATACCTTGCTTCTGCATGAGCCCTTTCTTAATTTAGCAAAACCTGTAAGAATTACTGATCATAATTCGAACTAGCTAATTTTCAAGTATAATACAAAAATTGATCTGTCAATGGGAGAACTTTTTGTCGATGAATCCGCACTTACTTCGCAAAAGAAAAAGAGGGAAAATGAAGAAATATCACTGAAAGAAGAAGTGAGATCAGCAAAAACAAATATTGCTGCTGATGTAAAAGAAGCTGAAAAAACAGAAACAGGAAGCACGGGTAAGATATATACTCATGATGAAGTAATAAAGGCTTCAATCGGATATTTTAACGGAGATGATCTTGCTGCAAGAGTATGGGCCAATAAATATGCTCTCAAAGATTCATTCGGGAACCTGTATGAGAAAACACCTGACGATATGCACAGGAGGCTGGCCCGGGAGATATCCCGCATAGAAAAAAAATATCCTGAACCGGTAGGCGAAGAGAAATTATATTCAGTGTTAAAGGAATTCAGGTATATTATACCACAGGGAGGACCCATGACAGGCATAGGGAACGATTATCAGATCGCTTCTCTTTCAAACTGCTTTGTGATCGGTAACGATGGCAGTTCCGATTCATACGGGGGGATACTGAAGGTCGATCAGGAGCAGGTGCAATTGATGAAACGCCGTGGCGGAGTAGGACACGACCTGTCACATATAAGACCACAGGGATCACCTGTGCTGAACAGCGCACTTACATCCACAGGTGTTGTCCCTTTTATGGAAAGATATTCGAATTCTACAAGAGAAGTCGCCCAGGACGGACGGAGGGGAGCATTAATGCTATCCATTTCAATAAAACATCCGGATGCTGAAAAATTTATTGATGCCAAACTGGAGGCTGGAAAGGTGACCGGGGCAAATGTTTCAGTCAAAATTACTGATGAGTTCATGGAGGCAGTAAGGAATAACAAACCTTTCAGGCAACAATACCCGATAGATTCTGACAAACCCCGGTTCGTTAAAGAAATTGATGCAAAAGGATTGTGGAATAAGATAGTGCATAACGCCTGGCGCTCAGCAGAGCCCGGAGTACTTTTCTGGGATACCATTGAAAGGGAGAGCGTTCCCGATTGTTATGCCGATCTGGGTTATAAAACATTATCGACAAACCCATGCGGAGAGATACCTCTTTGCCCGTATGATAGCTGCAGGCTGCTGGCCCTTAACCTGTACAGTTATGTTAATAACCCTTTTACCGACGACGCCAGATTTGACTTTGACCTGTTTACTGAACATGCACACCTGGCCCAGAGAATTATGGATGACATAATTGATCTGGAAATGGAAAAGATTGAAATGATCCTCGATAAGATAAAAAAGGATCCCGAGTCAGAAGAGATAAAATCAGTGGAAAGAAACTTGTGGGAAAATATATATAATAAAACCAGGGAGGGGAGAAGAACCGGTATAGGTATTACCGCTGAAGGAGATATGCTGGCTGCCCTGGGACTGGTTTACGGAAGCGATACTGCTACAGAGTTTTCAGCCGAGGTACATAAAATACTTGCACTTGAGGCCTACAGATCATCTACCATGCTGGCAAAGGAAAGAGGAGCATTTGAAATTTACGATGCCGACAGGGAAAAAAATAATCCCTTTATACTGAGATTGAAGGAAGCCGATAAAAATCTGTATTATCATATGCAGGAATACGGTCGCAGAAATATAGCCCTTCTGACCATTGCCCCTACCGGAACAACAAGCCTGATGACACAGACAACATCGGGAATAGAGCCTGTATTTATGCCTGTATACAAGAGAAGAAGGAAAGTTAACCCGAATGATAAGGATGTGAAAGTTTCCTTTAAGGATGAGGTGGGAGATTCATGGGAGGAATATAATGTCTTTCATCATAAATTTGTAGACTGGCTTAAAATAAAGGGATATGACCCGGAGGAAGTAAAGAATATGGATGATGACGATGTGGATGAGATAGTCAGTAAATCGCCGTACTATAAAGCCACTGCCAATGATGTAGACTGGCTGGCTAAAGTAAGGATGCAGGGAAGGATACAGAAATGGGTCGATCACTCTATAAGTGTTACTATTAATATACCTGAGACGGTAAAGGAGGACCTGGTAAGCGAATTGTATATGACTGCATGGGAATCAGGGTGCAAGGGCGCAACTGTTTATCGCGACGGATCACGGACAGGCGTGCTTGTCTCAGGCAAGAAGGATAAGGCTGACGCAGTGAACAAGCGACCGAGAGTGCTCGATGCAGATATCATAAGGTTTAGTAATAACGATGAGAAATGGATAGCATTCGTCGGACTTAAAGACGGTGTGCCATACGAGATATTTACCGGTTTGTCAGATAGTGAGATTTTTCCCATACCTGATTCTATTGTTAAAGGAAAGATAATAAAGACTAAAGATGAAGAAGGCAAAAACAGGTATGACTTTATGTATACGGATAAATATGGATATAAGAACACCCTGGGAGGCCTGTCTCATATGTTCAAGCCTGAATTCTGGAATTATGCAAAGCTTATTTCAGGAGTACTGAGACACGGGATGCCCATACCCAATGTTGTTAACCTGGTAAGATCCCTAAGGCTCGACAGCGCTTCCATTAACAGCTGGAAGAACGGTGTTGAAAGGGCATTAAAGAAATATATACCTGACGGAACTAAAGCCAAAGGCAAGTGTGAGGAATGCGGATCAGCAAACCTTGTATACCAGGAGGGATGTTTAATATGCCAGGATTGTGGCTCTTCTAAATGTGGTTAATATATTTGTATGGAAAGTAACGGACCCTGGCATCTATTGTCAGGGTTTGTTTTTCTATGGAATGATGGAACCGAGCAGTGCGAGTATGCTGGAAGCATGCGAGTACTGTGAGCTCGCGAGTGGCAGGTGATTGTGGTCGGTGGGGGCGAGCAATGATGGAATGCTGAGTACCCGGTAATCGGAAGTCCTCAGTCCGCAATGTTGATTTGCAAAGCGCAAAGCGCGAAGGGCCCAGAGCAATATTCGTCAGCAATATTAATTTGTATTGGGGTATTCGTTAACGATGAAGAACTTGAATAACCTTTCGTCTTTCGTCTCATTGAACTCATTCTCAGTCTTTTAAACTCTTTTCCCTTTCACCTTCTGTCCAATCCCTGATCCCTTTCTTGTCACTCGTCACTCGTCACTGTTCACTTGCTCTGAGACCTGTCGAAGGGTCGATTTCCCTTTTCAACGATTCAACCGTAGTCGTTTGTCCTGTTTCTTGTTAAGGGTTAAATGACTTTTAGTTTTTTCCCGGTTTTTTCAAATGCTTTGATGGCCTTATCCAGATGTTCAGGCTCATGAGCAGCAGACAACTGGACCCTTATTCTTGCTTCACCTTCCGGTACCACGGGATAATAAAAACCGGTAACATAAATACCTTCTTCAAGAAGCATTGAGGCAAATTCCTGAGAAAGTTTTGCTTCATAAAGCATAACGGCACATATAGCCGATTGTGTAGGTTTGATATCAAACCCAAGTTCGGTCATCTTGTGTACGAAGTAGTCGGTATTGCTATGGAGCTTGTCCTGCAGTGCATTGGTTCCGGTCATCATTTCGATCATTCGTATTCCGGCAGCAGCAACAAGAGGCGGTATTGAGTTGGAAAAAAGGTATGGTCTTGAACGCTGCCGGAGCATATCAATGATCTCCTTCTTCCCTGTTGTAAAGCCGCCTATGGCCCCACCGAATGCTTTTCCGAGAGTGCCGGTAATAACTTCCACTCTTCCCCTTACATTGAAAAGCTCAGTTACGCCGCGGCCCGTTTTACCTACAACGCCTGCCGAATGTGATTCGTCAACCATTACAATGGCATTGTATTTTTCGGCCAGGCTGATTATCTTATCCAGTGGAGCTACATTGCCGTCCATGGAGAATACACCGTCTGTGACAATTATTCTGAATCGCTGCTCCTGTGCAGCGGCAAGCCTGCTCTCAAGGTCTTCCATGTCGGCATTCTCATACCTGTATCGCTTTGCTTTACAAAGCCTTACGCCGTCAATTATTGATGCATGATTAAGCGAATCTGAAATAATTGCATCATCACTTGTCAGAAGTGGCTCGAACAGACCACCATTTGCATCGAAACATGCAGCATAAAGTATTGTATCCTCTGTACCGAAAAAACCTGCAATCTTTTCTTCCAGTTCTTTGTGAAGGTCGGAAGTGCCACAGATGAACCGTACCGACGACATACCGTACCCGTGAGTGTCGAGGGCCTCTTTTGCCGACTTAATAAGTTCGGGATTGTTTGATAAACCAAGGTAATTATTAGCGCAGAAATTAAGTACGCGCTGACCGTTTATTAACTTAATCTCAGCCGACTGGGGTGATCCGATTATCCTCTCCTTTTTATATAGCCCTGCATCCTCAATCTTTGAAAGCTCAGTCTGCAGATATTTCTGAAAATCCGTATACATATCAGGTAAATTTTACTGTGCAGTCGCAAAAATACTATTAAATGCATAATAAAATATGAGTAAAATCATCTTATACAGGTTCCTCAATTTTACATGGATTAGGCAGAAGGGTTTAAAAGGTTGAGAAAGTTGAGAATGAGTTTAATGAGACGAAAGGCTAAGCTCTGTGCACTATACGCTTTGCTCATTTACTACTAATTAACTTGTGAACTGTGGACTGCTTGACGGCTGGACTGACAGACATAAACGACTTAACGACTTAACAGCTCAACAAATAAACAAACATTAAAACCTTTCTTCCTTTGACAAGGGCATTATACTTTTTTGTATTTATATTATTAGCTAAACTTAAAAAATGTTAAATATTTTTAATTTAAACCTTTAATATGATATAAGTATTTGTTTTTCATATGGTTTAATCTTAATATTATAGTTTGGTTAATATAATGCACAATTAATTTACATAAACCTATGAGACGCATAAATAAAATATTTTTTTTACTGCTCGGTTCTGTTTTGGTAATATACCTTAATTCATGCAGTAATAAAGGGTTGGGTAGTTATGAAGGTATCCTGCCACCTCCTGTTGATCAGCAGGTTGTGCAGGATCAGGACGATATGACCTGGGATGACTATACTCCGATACCCGGAAAGAACTGGGCTGATCCTTCTTTTAAACCTCAGAGGGAATTTAAGATGGCCCTGGTTGCCGTCGATTTTCCCGACCAGCCTTTTGTTATTACTCAGGAGAAACATTCCGATTTGTTTGGTAATCCCCAGATAGATCCTATCAAGCGGGAAGAAGTGCCTGAGTTTTATTCCGATTTTTGGCTTAAGCCATCTGAGGTAAACCACGGACAGACAATAAACGGATATTGGATGGAACAATCCAGAGGCAGGTTCGGTATAACTGCGCTCGATGCTTATGGCCCGTACAGGTTGCCTAAGAATTTATGGGAGTACGGACTAAGCGAATGGGGACAGAATGAATTTACTCCGGACGGCTCTGTGGTTCGTAATCGTATAGAACGCGACATTGATTCTTTGTGGAGGGATGATGTTGGTGATTTGAAGTCGCAGTATGATGCTATACTGAGAGTATATGCAGGATATGACGAGACGGGTATATGGCAGGAATTTGGCGAGATGAAGTTTTTAAAGGATGAGATCCCGGCGGAATGGGGGAATCCCGATCCTTCCAGACCACGGTGGGCTGCTACCAGGTACGTTGAATGGACATCATGGAAAGCTGCCCAGATGCAATGGGGAATTTCATCAATACGCCAGGGAGAAAATTCGGGAACAATCACCCATGAACTGGGGCATTATGCCTTTAGGATAGGGGATAATAATAATAATCCTTATGTTACCCCTTACCGCAGGGCCGGTTCGGGAACATGGGACATGATGGACAGAGGGTGTTTCAACGGCCCCGGAGGACCTCATATGCGCTGGGTTGTTCCACCGACTATGGGAGCAGCTATGCCGGCAGGCTTGATGATTCGCAACAGGCTGGCCAATAAATTTGTAGATGAAAAAAATGTATTTTACCTGAGCAGAGAAGGACTGGATGAATCGGGACTGGTTGTTGCAGAGATTACGTGCAGGGCAGTAGAACCATTACCTGGCACATGGGCAGCAATGATAGTAAGGCTCGATGGTGAAGAGCCTCATGACCGGACATCTGTTGAAGACCCTGCAGAGAACCCATTGTCGCAGGGCCTGGCTCAATTTGATTATTACTCGATGGAAGTTGTACAAAGAATAGGATATGACTCATTCTGTCCTGACAACGGAGTGCTGCTTGCAAAGAACAAGGACAAGGAAGGAAGGAACGGAGGGCCTAACCAGTTCAATTGTTTCAACTGGGTTATTGATGCACATCCTGAAGATATCAATGTGGTTGATTTTGTAAAGCCTGACGGAACAAAAGTGATGCGTACGATTGCCGATTACCGTCAGTTGAATGATGCTCTTTTCCATGCCGGATTGAATTCAGGGAGTGAATATGAATATGAGGATGTTCATAACCGCCTGCATTTTTATGTTCTTGACCTTAAAAAGGATGAAAAGGGAATACTATCGTATAAAGTAGCAGTAAGGTCACTTGATGGTAGCGGACCTCATAAGAGAGGCGTTGATCTGGCTTCCGGCAGCGAGGACGTCAGGGTCAAAAACAAGGGGGTAATGAGTCTGAAACTTACAAATACCGGTGAAGCGGGTAATGTTCCCGGGGGAGTTCATCCGCTGGATGTAAGCAGTAATACCGATGCTGATATTTACAGGCTGAAAATATCGGTTAATGGTGAAGGATGGGATGCAGCATTACTGCACGAGGTAGTATGTGTTAAAAACGGGGAAGAACTGGAAATACCTGTTTATTACGGAAAAACAAGTGATAATGCAGGAAAGGCAACAATAACCCTGACAGCTACTTCAGAAAGTGACCCACAGGTAAGTTCGGAATACACCCTGGTACTAGAATAGCTTTATTTTAATTAAACGGGATTAATATTCTCTATTTATTATAAATTTAGGTTTGACGTTTTGTTTGCCTTGCGGCAAGCAGGTTTGAGAGTTTGATTTTGACATGTTCAACTTCAAACTCTCAAGCTTTCAAACCATTATTAAAGGCCGTATTTTTCAATTATCTCCTGTTTGTTCATCCCAAGTATATCATATTTTTTCCCAACTTTAATAAACGCATCAAGTGCTTTTTCGAGGTGATGCATCTCGTGTCCCGCAGATATCTGGGTTCTTATTCTGGCCTGTCCGTTAGGTACGACGGGGAAGAAAAATCCGATAGCATAGATGCCCATGTTAAAGAGGTCTTTTGAAAAGTCCTGTGAGAGCCTGGCATTGAAAAGCATTACAGGCACTATCGGGCTGTCGCCTTCCTTGATGATAAAACCGGCTTCTGTAAGTCCTTTTCTCCAGAATTTTGTGTTGTTTTCCAGCTTATCCCTTCTTTCAGTGCTTCCTGACAGTATGTCGAATACTTTAAGTACGCCTGCTACAACTACCGGAGATATGGTATTTGAAAACAGGTATGGGCGCGCTTTCTGACGGCACATTTCAACTATTTCCTTTCTTCCTGAGACACAACCACCGGAAGCTCCTCCCAGGGCTTTGCCAAAGGTTGTGGTGATGATATCTACTTTACCCGTCACACCACAATGTTCGTGTGTTCCCTTGCCGGTCTTGCCTATAAAACCTGATGAATGTGAGTCGTCAACGAACAACAGGGCATCATATTTTTCACATAATGCAACCATTTCATCAAGCCTGGCCAGGTCTCCGTCCATTGAGAACACACCGTCAGTTATTACCATTTTTATCCGCTTATCGGCATGCAACTGAAGCTTCTGTTCAAGGTGCTCCATGTTTGAGTGCTTGAACGTGTCGTGCTCTGCACTGCATAACCTCATACCATCAATTATCGAAGCATGTACGAGCCTGTCGGATATCATTATATCCTCGCTGGTAAGAAGGGCTTCAAAAACACCTGCGTTGGCATCCATACATGAGGGAAAGAGTATTGTGTCCTCGGTTCCCAGGAATTCTGTAACCCTGTTTTCCAGTTCCCTGTGAATATCCTGTGTGCCACATATGAACCTGACAGACGACATCCCGTAACCTCTTGCGTCAAGCCCTTCATGTGCTGCTTTCAGTACTTCGGGGTGACTTGACAGGCCCAGGTAATTATTGGCACACATATTTATTACATTCCTGAGATCAGATCCGGCAGGAAATTCTACTTCTATATCAGCCGCCTGGGATGAATGAATGAACCTTTCCTCTTTGTAAATGCCGGCCGACCGTATTTCACCGAGCTGGCTTACAAAAAGCTCTTTTGTTTTATTGCTGTAACTCATGATAAGGTATTTTTATTTTTTATCAAGGTATTCTTTAACAAGATCAGCTATCTTGTTAACCGAATCGAAAGCTTCGGGAGTAGCTTCTTCATCAGGAATATTTATACCGAATTTCTTCTCAAGGAACACCTTGAGTGAAACCATAGAGAACGAATCCACAAAACCACTGGAAATAAGTGGTGTGTCATAGGTTATCTCATCATCTTCGTCTTCCTGGTATTCGTTAATGACGTAATTCAGTACCAGGTTTTTTATGTCTTCCATATTTTTAGATATTTGGGTTAATAATTGATTTTTTTTACCGGTGCTGTTCTCCGTACTTATTTATTCCCTGCACTACAGTGTACCCGCCGGACTTTAAATACCCGGATAGTTAAAATTGCCGCTTGCTAATCATCCTCCAGCGTTGATGTGTCCCCGATCTCTTCCCCCCATTCTTTTGCATGTAATATTCTTCTCATTATCTTGCCGCTTCTTGTTTTTGGCAGGTTATCGATATATTCTATTTCCTGGGGCATTGCAAGGGGAGAAAGCTTCTTTCTGATGAAATTCATTATTGATAACTCAAGATCATCGCTTTTTTCGTAACCGGGTTTTAGGGTAATGAAGGCTTTGACCACTTCCATATTAACCTCATCGGGTTTTGAAACCACTGCCGATTCAGCTACAGCCTCATGTTCTATCAGGGCCGATTCTACTTCAAAAGGACTCACAAGATGACCACCTGTATTAATGACATCATCATCACGTCCTATAAACCAGAAATAGCCGTCCTTGTCAATCGAAGCCCTGTCGCCGGCCAGATACCATCCGTTTGCGAATTTTTCCCTGTATTTCTCCTCGTTGTTCCAGTATGTTGTCATCATAGAAGGCCATCCGGGCTTAAATGCAATAAGCCCTACCCTGCCTGCTTCCGGGACCTGTTTATATGTGTCAGGCTCGAGCACCACGGCGGTGATACCCGGGAATGGTTTACCCATTGATCCCGGTTTAACCTTCATCCCCGGGTAGTTGCTTATCATCATACAGCCCGTCTCTGTTTGCCAGTAAGTATCCAGAAACGGCAGCCCGAATATTTTTTCGGACCATATAACAGCTTCTGCATTAAGCGGCTCGCCCACACTGGCAAGATGACGAAGGCTGGAAAGATCATGCTTTTTCACCAGTTCATCCCCGGCTTTCATCAGCGACCTTATGGCCGTTGGCGCCGAATACCAGACTGTGACTTTATATTTATCAATAAACCGGTACCATGATTCGGCAGAGAATCCTTTATCCAGAACACACTGTGTTATTCCAAGGCTCCACGGCCCTATAATACCGTATGATGTGCCTGTTACCCATCCCGGGTCTGCGGTACACCAGTATATGTCGTCATCACGGAGATCAAGCACCCACTTGGTTGTCAGGTACTGGGATATTATCGAATAATGTATGTGTCTGACCCCCTTAGGCTGTCCTGTTGTACCTGAAGTATAATGCAGGACACTTGGCGAATCAGCCCTGGTTGGATATATCTCTAAATCTTCGACGGGTTCGGCTGTTACAAGATTAAAAGCTATCTCTTTGTCCTGAAGGGGCCTGGATTCATTATGGTCAACAATTATTATATGTTTCAGATCGGGCAGTCTTTCGGTTATTTTCCTTATTTTACCGACATGCTTCCTCTGTGTGATAATGGCTTTAGTTCCTGCATTTTCAAGTCTGACATACAGTGATTCATCACCAAACGCAGAAAAGAGAGGTTGTACTATGGCACCTATCTTGAGTATGCCCAGAAACGAAAAATATAGTTCCGGTATTTTGTCCATGAAAAGACAAACCCTGTCTTCGTTACTGATCCCTATATTTCTGAGGAAACTTCCTATAGTATTGCCGGCCAGTCTTATATCGTTAAATGTGTATTTCCTTTCCTCTCCTGTAAATCCTTCATGATACAAGGCGATCTTTTCTGATTTCCCCTGTTCACATATCCTGTCGGAGCAATACCATCCTATGTTCAGGATATCTCCTTCTTTATACTGAAGTTCTTTTTCGGATATGGACCAGTCGAAATTCCTTAATCTCTCGTTATAGGAGTTTATATTATACATACCGGGTTCAGTTAGGTTATTATTGTCCATTAAGATAAGGCTATTTTTATAAGAATAATAATATGATAATGAAAAAATTACAATTTGCCATCAGCCTTTCGCCATCAGCCTTTAATACCTGACCAGCCTGTCTTTTAGCTTGGAATATATTGTTCTCAGTTTTTCGACCGTTTTTTTTTCGTCATATGTACGCACGAAATCGAGGATCCCCTGCTCATTATACATTGTAGCCAGTGCGGCATCGAATGAGAAATCAGTAATATTGTTCTTTATATCACGGGAGACATTTTCAAATGTGTTCCAGCGCAGGTGCTTGTCAATATGCAGGTATGCAAAATAAGGATTATCCAGGTCCAGATAGATACCCTCCTCAACCTGCTCCGTTTTGAAGTATTTGGTAATCCTTATTATACCTTCAAAAGGAGGAAATCTCCGGTGGGTCATAAATACAATTCCTTCATTCTTAAGAGCTTTTATCAATCCCGGGACATGCTGATAGGATACACATCTTATTCTGATCATACCCAGATGCCTGTTAAGAAAGCTTATTGTACCGGGAACTGCGTCAAAAGCATGTTCGAAGTGTTTCTTCACATTCTGTACCGATCTTATTATTTTATCGTCGTTATAGTTATGTTCCGTTATCAGGAACATGGATTGCGGCTCTTTTTTATCTGGAACCGTTGTTCCATAATAACCTGAGTAGGGATGCTCAGAGATAAAAACCAGGGCGGATTTATCGTCTATTCTGTCATTTAGTATTAACCAGTCCTTTTTGATAACCGTTCCTACTGAAAAAAGGTAATTTGATTCCATACTTAAAAAATTTGCTTTATAAACTCCTAATAGCAAAGATTTTAAATATGTAACAATTAAAGAGGCAGGTTTGTTCTGAAAAGGGAGCCTGGAATCAGCCGAAGTCCCGTTAAGCTGGGATGCCGGAACAATGAAATCTGTTCAGTAACATTAATCCATTAATCCATTAATCCATTATTCCAATATTCCATTGTTTCAGTATTTTAAGATCACCACTGCAGAATAACTTTACCGCAGTTGCCCTCTTCCATAGCATCAAAACCTTTCTGGAACTGTTCAACCGGGAAATGATGGGTTATAACAGGACTGAGATCAATACCTCCTATTATCATCTGTTCCATTTTATACCATGTTTCCCACATTTCTCTTCCGTAAATGCCTTTCATGGTTATGGCTTTGAATATGATATCGTTCCAGGGCACCCTGAATTCAGAGGGCAGTATACCAAGAAGGGATATGGAGGAGCCGTTATACATGTTTTCTATCATCTCGTTAAAGGCACGGGGAGAGCCGGACATTTCCAGTCCCACATCAAAGCCCCGCATTCCCAGTTCCCTGACGGCATCGGATATTTTTTCTCCTTTTGAGGGATTGACCACTTTTGTGGCTCCCATCTTTTTTGCTATTTCAAGCCTGTAGTCGCTGAGATCGCTGGCAACCACATATCTTGCTCCTGCAAACCTGGCAATTGCAATGGCCATGCTTCCTATAAGCCCTGCACCTGTTACCAGTACATCCTCGCCTATAAGGGGAAATGAGAGTGCCGTATGTGTGGCATTGCCAAAAGGATCCATTATGGAAGCCCAGTCGTCAGGTATGTGGTCATCCAGGGGGATAACATTTTCGGCAGGTACTTTTACATATTCGGCAAAGGCCCCGTCAATATTTACTCCTATACCTATGGTATTTTCACATACATGTTTTTTACCCCGCCGGCAGTTGCGACAGTGTCCGCAGGCAATATGCCCTTCGCCTGTGACTCTGTCTCCGGGCTTCAGATTCTTAACACCTGCACCCACCGATTCAATATATCCCATATATTCATGGCCTATAGTCATAGGCGTTTTAATGGTTTTGGCAGCCCATTCATCCCACATATAAATATGCAGGTCGGTACCGCAAATGGCAGTTTTATTTATTTTTATTATTACATCGTTTACTCCGGGCTCAGGCACGGGTACTTCCTGCATCCACAGGCCTTTGCCGGGTTTTGACTTGACAAGCGCTTTCATATTTTTCATGGTACGTATTTTATTAGCATAGATCATTACTACCACAAATTTAGCTTAAAAAAGATAATTTTCATTGGACAGTAATACTTAAGTGGATTCTGTATCTTTGTATGAAAACGGAGAGACAGCTTAATATGACAATGAAACCCAGAGTAAGATTCGCTCCCAGCCCAACGGGTCCTTTACACATTGGAGGCGTACGTACGGCATTATATAACTTTCTATTTGCAAAAAGGAATAACGGGTCCTTTTTGCTGAGGATTGAGGATACCGACAGATCGAGGTATGTTGAGGGGGCTGAAGAATATATTATGGAATCGCTGGAATGGTGCGGCATCAGAGTAGATGAAGGAATAAGGGAAGGAGGCGGTTACGGACCTTACCGCCAGAGTGAGAGAAAAGAGTTGTATGGGAAATATGCCGGTATGTTACTTGAGTCAGGTTGGGCTTACATTGCTTTTGATACGGCAGAGGAACTGGATGAGCTGAGAAGAGAAAATGAAAAAAAAGGAGAAGCATTCATTTATAATGCACAGACGCGTCATAAACTGAAGAATTCACTTAGCCTGAAGGATGATGAAATATTAAAGCTGCAGGAGGAGAATATACCATATGTGATAAGGTTTAAAATGCCTGAAGGGGAAAACATAGAGATGAATGATATGATAAGGGGAAGGGTAATAGTCAATTCGTCAACACTGGATGATAAAGTGCTCTTCAAGTCGGACGGAATGCCTACATACCATCTGGCAAATGTTGTGGATGATCATCTCATGGAGATCACACATGTGATAAGGGGAGAAGAGTGGCTGCCGTCTCTGCCCCTGCATGTAATGCTTTACAAGGCATTTGGATGGAACGTTCCTTATTTTGCTCACCTGCCCCTGCTTCTCAAACCTGAAGGAAAAGGAAAGCTAAGCAAGAGGGACGGCGATAAGATGGGCTTTCCTGTTTTTCCGTTATACTGGCCTTACGGAGACAAAGCAAGAGGGTACAGGGAAGACGGTTATTTCCCGGAAGCATTTGTGAATATGATTGCGTTGCTGGGATGGAATCCGGGTACTGATAAGGAATTATTTACCATGGATGAACTTATCAGTGAATTCAGTATTGACAGAGTGGGTAAGTCTGGTGCACGGTTCGACCCTGAAAAAGCCAGGTGGTTCAATCATCAGTATATGCAATTACAGCCTGTTGAAAGAATTGCACAGGATTACATCATACTGGTGAAGGACAAAGGATTTAACGTCGATACCAAAAAGGCGGAAATGCTTGTTGAAATGGTCAGGGAGAGGGTCTCATTTGTTAATGAGCTGTGGGATCAGACAGATTTCTTTTTCAGTCCGCCACAGTCATATGATCAGTCGGCGGTAAAGAAAAGATGGAAAGAAGGATCCCCACGCCTGATACGTGAACTGAGGTCTGTACTCGAAGGTATCGATGATTTTACCCCAGACCATACCGAACCGGTTGTTAAGAACTGGATACAGGAAAAGGAATACGGTATGGGTGCGGTTATGAATGCATTCAGACTTGTTGTGGTGGGTGCCTTAAGGGGGCCACACCTGTTCGATATTATTGGCTTCCTGGGGAAAGGAGAGACATTGAATAGGATTGACAGGGGACTGGAAATCCTGGGATAGTTAATCAGAAGACCAGATGAAAGGTCCGGGAAAATATGACTTCATAAACATTCATGATCATGGTGCAGACACGGTTGAAGGAGTCTTTACCATAGAAAATATTATGGTACATGAGAACCGGTACCCCGAGAAACTGGATGGGATAGCTTACAGTTGCGGAGTACATCCCTGGAATATCGATGATAAGGACTGGGAAGAGCAGGTAAAAAAGATCAGGGAATATGCTTCATATGTAAATGTTATTGCCCTGGGTGAGGCAGGCTATGACAAAATTCGGGGCAACGATATGGCATTACAGGAAAAAGTATTCACCGGGCATATTAAATTATCGGAGGAATTAAGAAGACCTTTAATCATTCATTGTGTACGGGCCTGGGATGAATTGCTAAAGAGCCATAAACAGTTCAAACCTCAAATGAGATGGATAATACACGGCTTCAGGGGTAAGCCTGAGCTTGCCGCTCAATTACTGGACAAGGGTTTTTACCTGTCTCCATGGGTTGAATGGGCTGTAAGGCCGGTATCTGCAGAAACACTGAAAAGTATCCCTCCGGACAGGTTGTTCCTGGAAACAGACGGGTTTGATATAGGGATTGAGCCTGTATACAGGGTGGTAGCAGAACATATTGGGATGGAACCGGATAAATTGAAAAAACAGATACGGGAAAATTTTTATTCCGTGTTTAATTGTTAATTCACCACAGAGGGCACCTAATATTTGCTGAAATAATTTGGTTATTTTTGCTTTATGTGGCAATCAAGAACAGAATTATTACTCGGCAAAGAGAAAGTCAAAAGACTTGCCGGCTCCAATGTGCTTGTTGTCGGTCTTGGTGGTGTAGGAGCCTATGCCGCTGAGATGATTTGCAGGGCAGGGGTCGGCCGTATGACTATCATCGACGGGGACAGGATCAGCGAAAGCAATATAAACCGTCAGTTGCTTGCCTCAAGAAGTACAGTGGGGAAGTATAAAACCGGGGTTATGAAAGACAGGCTCCTTGATATAAATCCTGATCTTCGGCTTGATACAATAACCAGGTTTATCAGACACGAACACATGGAGGAGATACTCGCTAACGGGTATGATTTTGTTGTTGATGCCATAGATACACTAACCCCTAAAATATTCCTTATATATACGGTTATTCAAAAAGGTATACCCCTGGTAAGCTCCATGGGAGCAGGAGGCCGGCTAGACCCTACTCTTATACGTATATCGGATATTTCAGAGACGTATAACTGTAAACTGGCACGAATGCTGAGAAAACGGTTACATAAGATGGGCATAAGGGAGGGATTTACCGCTGTTTTTTCTCCTGAAGAGGTCCCGGGAAAGAGTGTTGAGCTTACGGAAAATGAACAGAACAAAGCATCTAATGTCGGTACCATATCATATATGCCTGCTGTTTTCGGATGCGCCTGTGCTTCTGTGGTTATAAAACAGCTTGTAAAAGACGGGAACAACGATAAGGGTCAGCAGGGTCGAAACCAGTAATCCTCCTATTATCGTCCAGCCCATAGGGGCCCACAGAGTCCCGCCCCGCAGGGTCAGGGGCAGCAGCCCTCCTATAGTAGTAAAGGCAGTGAGCACTATAGGTGTAAGCCTGGTTTCAGAAGCTGTCTGTAACGCTTCATCCGGTTTACTGCCTTTCTCCATCAGTTTGTTTGTATAATCGACCAGGATAATAGAATTATTAACGACAATTCCCATAAGGCTGGTCAGTCCTACAAAGGCCGTGAATGAAAATGTATATCCTGTAATAAGTAAAGCCCAGATCATTCCTGTTGCTGCAAAAGGAATGGCAAGGAAAATTATGAAAGGCTGCCTGAATGACCGGAACTGGAGAACAAGGACTGCAAATATTGACAGTATGGCAATAATGATAGCATTTAGCATGCCGGCAAATGAATCTGACCGTCCCTCAAGCTCTCCCGATATGTGATATGAGAATCCCCGGGGGAAGGGATATTCTTCAAGCATATGCTTAACAGGCTCCATTATTTCATCCAGGGAATAGTCTTTTTGGACGTCTGCGAGTATCTCGGCTGTACGTTCGTTATTGTACCTGCTTATTATGCCTGGCGCCTGACCAAATTTGACATTGACCAGTTGTCTGACAGGAATAAGCCTGCCTGAAAGAGATGCTACATATACCCTGTCCAGATCATCCAGACTGAAATTGCCGGTTTCTTTCATCCTTAATACAATACCTGACTCCTCTCCCGACTCATCCCTGAACCCTGACACTTCAAGGCCTGAGACGGCAGTTCGTATGGTCCTGTCAATCTCAACTACAGGCACTCCAAGCATTCCTGCCTTGTCCCTGTTTATTTCAAACAGCAATTCAGTATTGGTTTTAACAAACAGGTTCTCCGGATTAATGATGCCCTCCTGATCAGAAATGAATTTTTCAATATCCGATGAAATCCTTTTCAACTCGTCGAGATTATCGCCTGTTATGAATACCTGTACCGGGGCATCGAATGGTGGCCCTTGTTCAAATTCCTTTACCCTTATTCGTGCACCCGGGTAACTGTTAAAAGTGGTCCTCAGTTTTTCAAGAAGGTTATCGAACATTTCCGTATCATATTCATAAAGTTCCGCATAAATATCGCTGAACTGCATGTTAAAACGCTGGGGTATAACATTATAATATATCTGAGGGTTCCCATGTCCGACATTTACGGCATAATACTTTATTTCAGGTGTTGTATCAAGCACACTGGAGATAAATCGTGAGGTTTCATCTGTCTTGTGAATATTTGTTCCGGCAGGCATGGTAACTTCTATAAGCAGGTTCGGTTGTTCTGCTTTAGGAAAGAAGCTTATACCTACAAATCTGAACATCCAGACAGACACTCCAAGTATGACGATGCTTATAATCATTATCAGCCATGGGTTCCTCAGTGCAAAGGCAAGGCTTTTTCTGAAAGGCTTTTCTACAAACCACTGCAGTAGCTTTCTTGTCCCTTTCAGTTTTTGTTCCCCTGTTTCCTTTTCCCTGAACAGCCGGCTTGTAATTGTCGGAGTAAGGCTCAGGGCTATCAGCAGTGAGGCTGCCAGGGTTATCATTATGGTTACAGGTAACGATTTGATAAAAGCGCCGGCTTTATCCGGCATTGCAGCAATAGGTATGAAAGCCAGAACCGTGGTAAGTGTTGCAGTGACCACCGGCCATCCTATCTCCGATGCAGCCAGTATTGATGCTTCCCTGCGCGAATGACCCCTGGAAATAAACCTGTCGATATTTTCAACCATAACTATTGAGTTGTCGACAAGCAGGCCGAGAGAAACAACCAGCGCTGCTATTGATATTTGCTGCAGACCGAAGCCCCATAGGTGCACAAAGCCCAGTGCTATTATCAGCGACAGAGGTATAGCTGTTACTACTACCAGTGATGACCTGATCCCAAGAGAGAGGAATATCACTATACCTACCAGGATTATTCCCTGAATAAGATTCATCAGGAAACCGTTTATCCGCTTTCTTACTTTTGCTGCCTGGTCGAATACTGTCTCTAAACTCATACCTGCCGGCAACTCATCCCTGGTTTTATCCAGAACAGGTTTGATCAACTGGCCGGTTTTAAGAACATTAAGGGCCTCCTTCTGTTTGACTGCCATGAAAACGGCGGGCTTTGCATCCTGGCGTTCTCCATTGATAAAATCCCCTCCATATCTTGCAAAATACTTGAGATCCTCATAATCAAAGCTAACATCTGCTATATTTTTCAGGTAGATAAGTCTGCCCTGGTAAGAGTTTACAACTGTATTACGTATCTCATCAAGATCCTTATAGGATCCTGAAGTTGAAACACTCAGGTTAATATCCCCGGCTTCTATGTCTCCCCCGGGTATATTTGTATTATTCGATTGTATTGCCTTGATCACCATTTCAAGAGAGGTGTTTACAGCTGCCATCTTCTCGAAATCAAGATTTATATGTATCTCCTGTTCAGGGAGAGCATACAGGTCAACGGCTTTAATATTTCCTGTTTGCTCAAGTTTGTCTTTCAGTCTCTCAGCCTGATATTTCATTTCTGCATAATCAGCCGAATCGGAAACAAGGGCCAGTTGGAGCATAGCTATATCGGTTGTGGTCCACTGCCATATCTCCGTTTGCATTATTCCGTCTGGCAATTCGTTCCTTATACTGTTAAACTGCTGCAGAACTTCATCGTATTTTTCGTCTGCCCCGGTATCAAAATCGAATTCAACAGATATTACGGCAATACCGTCCCTTACCGATGAGGAAATATTTTCGATGTCTTCCAGCTTATTCAGGGCTTCCTCAACCGGAATGGCAACCAGTTTTTCAAGTTCTACCGGGTTTGCTCCCGGCATTACAACTACTATAGAAGCCCCGGGAATGTTTATCTCAGGATTTTCAGTCCTGGGCATAATAATAAATGACCTGACACCAACAACAGCCAGGAAGATGAATAACATCCATGTAAATGAAGTATTATCTATGGAGATACGCGGAAGTTTCATTGTTCGCTGTTATTACCGGTATAAGTTATTAATATCTCTGATGAGGGTGTAATATATGCGGCTCCGTCAGTTATGATAGTATCGGTATTATCTATTCCCGACATGACAATTATTCTGTTGTCGATTACAGGACCGGTGTTAATTGCCTTTTTTACCGGCCTGCCGTTTTTAATAAGATAGACGAATGCTCTGCTGTCTTCTGCATCGAGTATGGCATTTAGAGGTATCAGGTATCCTGCTTTGGTATAGGAGGGATATATAACTGCCCTGGCAATGAACCCCGATCTGAAATCTTTACCTGTATCTGTCAGTTGCAGCTCAGCCTCGTATGTTCCGGTTACAGGATCGGCTATAGCCCCGAGTTCAGTAATTTCAGCCTCAAAGGTTTTTCCGGGGAAGGCATCCATGATTATTGATGCACTGTCGCCCTCAGTAAGCCTGATTATATCTTTGTCGGTAAGAGCTACCCTTACAATCCAGTCATTTTCTGTTGTTGCAAAGAGTATTACAGGGTATCCCGGCCCGGCTACTTCATTTTCCTGCATCAATATTTTCTGTATCCTTCCTGTTGCCGGAGCATGAATAAAGGAGTGCCGGTAGTTGAAATCAGCTATCTGTTTATTGGCACAGGCAAGTTCATAAGCTGATTTTGCATCCTGGTACTGTTCGAGTGTTGCCACGCTGTCATTATAAAGGTTCTCTGCTCTCTGCATATCACGCAGGGATTTCTCGGATGCTATACGGGCCTGCTGTTGCTTTGCCTTGATCTCAGACAGGTTAAGCCTGGCCAGTTGCTGGCCGGCGCTGACGTATTCACCTTCATTGATATTTATTTTTTCAATAATACCTCCGGTTTTAAAACTTAACCTGATCTCTTTCCTGGTTGTGAGAGCCCCGCTGGCTCTTACAGGGATAGTATATTCGGTGTAAACAGGAAAGCCGACGCTGACGCTCGTGGTATTATTTACTGCAATAACAAGGTCTTTTTTGTTATTACAAGCATGTATAACTGTGATTGTCAGGATAATGACGGATATATAAATTGCTCTTTTCATTTTATTTTATATTACCTGAATACGTTTTTTATAGCCTCTACAGCCTCTATAGCCTCTACTATTGTATGAACTCATCTCCCCGGGCACATTCAAATACTGCTCTGCTTATAAAGTAGTTGTTCAGAGAATTTATCAGGCCCGATTTTGCTTCAGTCATAGTGGTACGGGCATCGATCAGTTCAAGCAGATTTGCCTGCCCCTGTTCATATTTTTTACTTACGACCCTGTAGGCTTTCACGGCCGAAAGTTTCTGTTTACGGGCAGCCTTCGTTTCTTCACAGGTAGAGATTAATGAATAATAGCTGTTCAATACTTCCATTTTTATGGATTTTTCAGCTTCTGAATAGGTTTCCCTTAGCTTATCCAGTTCAAGTTTTCTGCGGGCTATTGTATGTTTGTTTTGCAGGCCCTGGAAAAGGTTCCATTGCAGGACAAGAGAAGCGAGAACAAAATCGTCATCTGATGTAAAACGGTATTCCTCACCCTGGTAGCCATAGTTAACCACGGCTGTCAGGTCGGGTAGCCTGTCGCCTTTCTCAAGCCTGACCGCATATTCGCCTGCTGCCATATAATTCTTTAATTGTTGTAGTTCATTCCTGTTACGGATGGCATCCTGTTGTGACTGTTCCAGATCATCAGCAGGCAGCACTTCCTGTGTTTCTCCCGGAATAAATTCTGTTTCCAGCGGTCTGTTGAGCAGAAAATTGAAATAGGCTCCTGAGCTTTCACACATATTGAGGACTTTTGCCCTGAATGCCTCAGCTTTAGCCAGTTCGGCTTCAGACCGGTACACTACATCAATTGTAACCTTGTCGTTATTAAATAAGCTGCGGCTTACTCTCAGGTTTTCATTAACAAGCACTATTGAGCTGTCGGCGAGTTCTAAAAGAGACAGAGCCTTACAACAATTATAATAAGCTGTCTTTATCTCCTTTACGAGTTCCCTTTTGTAAAGATCGATATCCGCACGGGCAATTTCAGAATACTCCCTGTTGATTTTATAGTTATATATAATATCGGAATTGAAAACAGGCTGTATCATACTGACTTTTGTCTCGTGTTCCCTTGGGCGGTAGAAATTGAATGACTGGTTTTCCACTGTTGGAAACTGAGCACTCCCTGTCAGCATGTTAAGTGTCGAATAAACAGGGTTAAGAAGGTCGCCGACAGGAAATTCGATGACACGTCCTCCCTCCGCTACCGTATAGCGGGCATTTATATCAATATCGGGGAAGAAGAGGGCTTTTGACTCCTTCAGTCTTGCCAGGCTGATAGAATAATCCATCTTTTTTTGGTTAAGGGCATGATTTGAGCTGAGCCCTTCATTAATATATTCATTGAGCATGTTGTCCTGACAGTATACAGTCGAAACAACAGCAAGTAACAGTAAAAGTGCCGCAGTCGCTATCCTCTTCATGACCTGATCCCGTTTAAAAGAAGCTCCAAATAATTGTCGAATAACTGTTCCTCACTCATCCCCGTTAGTTCGAAGAGACTATTGTGGAATGTTACAAACTGGAACATTCCCAGCATCTGTGTCCATAATATATTTGCTATAACACCTGTGGGTATATCCTGTCTGATCGTTTTTTCTTTAACTCCTTGTTTCACAAGCTCTATAGCCATATTAACCGGTGATTCCCTGAATATAAAGCTTTTTAGTTCGTCCCGGCTCAGACTGATATCATTAAAATCGACAGATTCGATACGTAATATGGAATTCAGATACCCGGGATGTTTCTCTGCAAATTTTATAAATATCCTACCTAACTCCTGCAACTTTTGTATTGCATTTTTTTTTACGTCCTTAACTATTCCGGTCATTTGGTTAAGGATGCCTATTGCTCTTTTTGCCACGGCAAGGTGTAGGTCTTCCTTGCTATTAAAATAAAGATAGAGGGTTCCTTTACTTAACTCTGATTCGAGTGCGATGTCATCCATCGTGGCAGCTGCAAAACCCTTTGAAAAGAAAACCTTTTCAGCTGCATCTATTATTGATTCCCTTCGCTGTTCTTTTTCCCGCCTTTTTCTTTCTTTGGTTCCCATAGAAATAATAACTGACTTAAAGTCATTAAATGACCAAAAGTAATAAATAATAAATTATCTCGCAATAGAATTTTGTATCAGGCATTATTGAAGATAATACCTGATAACTTTTTGATTTCGATATTTTTTGTTTATTTAGTAAGATATAATCGTCTGAGAATATATATCTGATCTGGAATATGATAAGGAAGGTTATTTTTATAATAATATTAATAATTGTATATTCTGATTATTTATCAGCTCAGGAGGTATATTATTTAACCGATAGTGTTTTAACGTATACTTCGGCCATTGTGGATAAGGGGGAAATAGAAAATGCAAAGGCCTGTCATATATTGAAGAACCGGGAGATCATCCTTCTGTCACCTGAGGAAGTCCTTGAATATTGTCTGGAAGATGGAAGGAAATACTTTTCCAGAGAGATAAATACCGGTAGTGGAATAGAAAGGGTATTCCTTGAGAGGCTTTCGTATGGTGATATTGACCTGTACTATTACAGGGAGCGCGGGTTGAAAACATTTTTTATTGAAACAGATAATACCGGATTAAAGGAGCTGCCACGGAAAGACAGGGAAACAGGTAGTGTTTCATTCAGGGAATATCTTGAATATTTAACAGGAACCTTCGAACCGGTATCGGGTTTATGTTATAAGGCGAGCTATACCAGGCATTCCCTTTATTATTTCGTTTTTGCCTATAATGAAGGACTTGATATTAAACTTCCATATAACAGGTACGGAGTCAAATTCCGTATGGGCAATACCAGGTATTTTTATGCTTCAGAAAGATCCGCGAGTGGGCTTGCCCAATTAAAGTATAGTTACTTTCCCGATTTTGGGTTTGGCCTTTTTATGGAATTGCCTTTTTATAAAAACAAGATCGATCTTGTTGTTGAGATGGGAATGAGAAGAAACCGGTTTATGTATTACGGAAGCGGCTATAGAACCGAGTATATCCTTATCGCAGATATTATTGGAATTGAGTTGCCTTTAACGGCAAAATACTATATTGGGAACAGGAATATAAAACCGTACATTCTTGGCGGCCCGGTTCTGGGTTTTAATTTCAGGAGTGAAGGTGACTTATATTGCGCCGTGGCAACCGATGATATGATTGATATTACCTTATCAGATGTAGGGAAGATAATTCCTGACCGTGAGGCAGGCATTTCTTTAGGGGCAGGAGTTAATATCCCGGTTAAAGCAGGATTTAGCATACTTGCTGAGATGTCAGGAAGTTATATAATGCCATTACTGCAGGACGCTAACTTAAAAAAGACATCCCTGCAGTTTTCTTTTGGTTTAATTTATTAGAAATATGAGAAATCAGTTTGTTATACTTCTTACTACTGTTATTTTAATTACTTCCTGTGAAAAAGAAGAGACAGACCGTGTGAGAAATTATCCATTAATTATTACCCATGAGGCTTTGGTTGATAACTCTGGAGTTACCTTGCTGGCCGAAATAGTGGATTATGGACAACAGGAGATTTTATATTATGGTTTTGTCTGGATAGATGTTGCTTTTGGGGATGATTACTATCCGACTTTATCTGACAATCATGTTTATTTAAATAATAAGCTGGCAAGTGATTTTTATGAATATAGTATCAAAGGAGGACTGGAAGAGGGGAAAGAGTATTATACGAGAGCTTATCTGATAACAAGTAAATATGTTATTTACGGTAACCTTATCAGGTTTAAGAGCAGAACAGACCTTCCTTCAATAGTCGATTTAGATCCGGAATCAGGGGGAGTAGGGGACACGGTATTTATCAGAGCTGAAAATATTGCATTGTCTGAAAAAAATAACAGGGTCAGGCTTGGGGATAAAGAAACAGTGTCATATCTGTTGTCCGTTTTTTTGTAAACAGATAATCCCATCAGGCAGAAATTATTATTTTTGTTAATTCAATTTCAAAGATGATACCTACCCGAACTTTTGAATATCTGGATATACTCAAAACAAAATATCCCAAAGACGATATTTTTGCCAGGAATGTAAACGGCAAATGGATTAAATACAGCGTCGACGATTATATAGAGGCCTCACGGAATATAGCCTGTGGGCTCCTTGCAAAAGGTTACAAGCCTGAAGATAAGGTTGTGGTTGTGTGTAATAACCGTCCCGAGTGGAATTTTCTTGATATGGGATGTGCCCTGTCCCGGCTGGTCTTTGTAGCCGTTTACAGGACCCTGAGCCCGGATGAATTCCTGTATATTCTTAATCACAGTGATGCGAAACTTATCATTGCCGGGAATAAGTCCGATTATGACAAACTGATGCCTGTAATTGAAAAAATGGACCATCATGCCGATGTCATAACTATAGATAATTGCAGTGGTGTGAACGGTTATGAAGAGCTTGTTGAAACAGGCAGGAAAAACCGTGAAAGGTTTGATCCTGTGACAGACAGTAATATAAGGGAGATATCACCTGACGATGTGGCAACAATTATATATACATCAGGCACAACAGGTGACATGAAAGGTGTTATGCTGACACACAGAAACCTTACTTTTAATTCCTATTCACATGCAATCCGGCAGACAGCGACGGCCCGGCATAAGATGCTGAGTTTTTTACCTCTCTGTCATGCCTATGAGAGAACAATGAATTATGAATTTCAGCAGCTTGGTATCAGTATCTATTATGCCGAGAACCTGTCGACAATACAGAGGGACCTGGCAAGTTTTCATGGCGACGGCTTTTGTGCTGTGCCAAGAGTGCTGGAGATGATGTATTCCAAATTCGAGGATGCCGGGAAGAAACTAAAGGGATTTAAAAAGAGGGTTTATAAATGGGCATGGCGTTTCGGCAATAATTATGACAATACAAAAAAGAACTTCATTTATGCAGCCAAACATCGCCTGGCCGATCGCCTGGTTTACAGCAAATGGCGTGAATCACTCGGAGGTCACGAGATGTGGCTGGTTTCAGGGGGAGCATCGATACGCCCGAACATCACCCGTTTGTTTACGGCGGCCAGATTACATATTTATCAGGGCTATGGTATGACCGAAGCTTCACCCGTTATTGCCGTTAACCCTCCTGCTCATAATGTTCTCGGGACAAACGGAACTCCCCTCGACAATACTGAGATGATATTTGCCGATGATGGAGAGATACTTGTTCGTGGTCCTCATGTGATGAAAGGATATTATAAGGATGAGGGAGCAACACGGGAAGTTATCGATCCCGACGGCTGGCTTCATACCGGTGATATCGGCTATTTAAGAGAAGGGCTTTACCTGATGATAACCGATCGCAAAAAGGAGATATTCAAGCTTTCGTCCGGTAAATATATAGCACCACAGATACTGGAGAATAAGCTCAGGGAATCTTCATTTATAGAAAACTGTATTATTTTCGGAGAGAATCAGAAGTATGCTTCCGCTATTATTATCCCGGATACGGAGGAACTTCGTACATGGTGCCTGAAGAATGATGTTGACACGGGCATTAGTAAAGAAGAGCTTATTAGAAATAAGAAGGTTGTTGCTATGATTAATAAGGAAGTGGCCAAAGTAAATAAAACCCTTTCCGATTTCGAGATGATCAAAAGAAATTTTTTATCAGCCGACACATGGTCGGTTGATAACGGACTTCTTTCCCAGACATTAAAGTCTAAACGAACAAAGATCCTGGCTAAATACAAAGACCTGGTCGAATCTGCGTATAAATAAAATCAGGAACCGGAGGTTATTCAAGTCTGCAGTCCACAGTCTTCAGTCCTCAGTCGGCACGCTCAACGCGTAACCCGGAGCATAACGCTGCAGGCGTTAATTATTTGTAGATTTTAAATAAATTTTTAACTGGGCAGGCATAAGCGGAGGATTGGGAATAATAAACTTATAGGTTTTTTAATGTAGTGTTGATAATGAGATTGGCACAACCATGGGAGATGATATGACTTTCAGAACCTGTGCTGTTGCAGACATAGACGGGAATCTGTATCAAACTGTTGTTATAGGTGATCTGGAATGGTTTGCAGAAAACTTAAAGGTTACAAAATACAATGACGGCACCCCAATACAAAATCTTACTGAAGATGAAGAATGGTTCTCATCTGAACTACCATCGTATTGCTGGTATGATAATGATGAAGAAGCATATAAAGACAAATACGGAGCGCTATATAATTATGAAACAGTGTATGTTATTATGTCCTCAAATAAAAAATTATGCCCGGATGGATGGCATGTGCCGGTTGAACTTGATTGGGGTGAGCTAAGGGAATACCTAAGGAACAATGGCTATGGATTTGATGGCAGCGGAGATGACATTGCCAAATCGCTTGCATCTAAAACAGACTGGGATTCTGATATCATAGAAGGGAATGTTGGTAATAGTCCTGAAACAAATAATAGCAGTGGTTTTACAGCATTCCCTGCAGGGACTAGAAAAGATGGTGAAAATTCTTTTAATTATATGGGGCAACAAACACGATGGTGGTTTTTGCCAGATACTTATGAATTAGATTATCCATACTTCAGGAGTTATAATTTATTTTATTCTACATCTACTTTTGAAGGTAATAATAGTCGCTCCAGCGGGCTGTCAATAAGATGCATCAAGGACTGGTAAATAAGGTATTATTTGCAAGCATACTATTTAAACACTCATTTGGTCTCCATTCATTTCATACAATTGGATAAAAATAAAAACGCTGCTTATAATAAGCTTTCGACCTGTCTTAAATAAAAATGGTGTGGGTTTGCCACACCATTGATTTATTTCTGTTGCTTCGCCAGGGCTCGAACCTGGACTCTTCTGATCCAGAGTCAGACGTGTTGCCAGTTACACCACGAAGCAATATTAGGACTGCAAAGTTATAATTCTAAACCGTTTTGAGCAAATACTGTGCTATTTTTTTATCACCTTACTCCATGTATCACGTAAGGGGACTGTTCTGTTAAAGACCGGTTTGCCCTGCTTTGAGTCTTTGTCGGCACAGAAATATCCTAACCGCTGGAACTGGAATTTGTCAAGAACCTTTACATCGGCAAGCGATGGTTCCAGCTTACAACCATTTAAGACATTTAATGAATCCGGGTTAAGAAACTCCTTGAAGTCATGGTCTTTTCTGCCGGCAGGATCCTCGTCATTGAAGAGCCTGTCATAAAGCCTTACCTCCGCATCAACAGCATGTGGGGCCGACACCCAGTGAAGCGTTCCTTTTACCTTCCTGTTGGCTGCAGGGCCGCCGCTCCTGGTCTCAGGATCATACTCACAGTAGATCTCTTCAAGCCTGCCTGTGGTTTCGTCTTTCTTATATCCTGTGCATTTTACAATATATGCCCCTTTAAGCCTTACTTCCCTGTCCGGACCCAGACGGAAGAATTTTTTCGGAGGGTCTTCCATAAAGTCATCCCTCTCAATGAACAACTCCCTGCTGAATGGTACTTTCCTTTTTCCCATCGACTCATCCTCAGGATTGTTTATTATCTCCATCTCTTCAACCATGCCTTCGGGATAGTTTGTTATTATTAACCTGACAGGATCAAGTACTGCAAAAACCCTGGAGACCTTTATATTCAGATCCTCACGTACGGCATGTTCGAGCAGCGCAAAATCATTTATAGCCTCGAACTTTGTATAACCTATTCTTTTGATAAAATTCCGTATCGATTCAGACGTATAACCTCTTCGTCTGAGCCCCGAGAGGGTTGGCATCCGGGGATCGTCCCATCCGTTAACAAGCTTCTCTTCAACAAGCTCCTGCAGTTTTCTCTTGCTCATTACCGTATAGGTCAGATTGAGCCTGTTAAATTCTATCTGCCTGGGCCGGTACTCATCTGTCCTGAGCCGGTCGACAAGCCAGTCGTATAAGGGACGGTGAACTTCAAATTCGAGAGTACATAATGAATGTGTTATGCCCTCGAAATAGTCACTCTGACCATGAGCGAAATCATACATCGGATACACGTTCCATTTATTGCCGGTACGGTGATGCGCACGCTTGATTATCCTGTATATTACCGGATCACGCATATGCATGTTAGGCGATGACATATCTATTTTAGCCCTCAGAACACGACTTCCCTCAGGGAATTCCCCTTCATTCATTCTCCTGAACAGATCCAGGTTTTCTTCCTTGCTGCGCTTTCTGAACGGACTTTCTTCTCCCTGACGGGTAGGGGTACCCTTCTGTCCGGCTATCTGTTCCGACGTCTGATCATCTACATACGCCAGTTCCCTGTTGATAAGGTCGACGGCAAAGTCGTACAGCCTGTCGAAGTAGTCGGAGGCAAAAAACTCCCGGTCTTCCCAGTCAAAACCCAGCCAGTGTATATCTTCCCTGATCGATTCCACATATTCTGTTTCTTCTTTCGTTGGATTGGTATCGTCAAATCTGAGATTACATTTACCTCCGAATTTTTCTGCAGAACCAAAATCCAGACATATGGCCTTTGCATGCCCTATATGAAGGTAACCGTTGGGCTCGGGAGGAAACCGGGTATGCACCCTTCCGTTATTTTTTCCGTTGCTTATATCTTCCTGTATGAACTGCTCAATAAAGTTAAGCGAAGTGCCGGAATTGTTATTCCCGGTGTCAGATGTGTCTGTATTATCATTCATTTCCTTGTATGATTTTAGGTTACAAAAATAGGAGGAAAAAGGGATAAAAGATAAAAGACAAACGGTTATTTCAGTCTGCAGTCCAAAGTCCACAGTCTTCAGACAAAAGGCTAACGGTCAACCAAAGGATTAAGTTTAAAAAAGTTGAGGAAAGTTGAGAATGAGTTTAGGAGAGTGAGTTTATTCAGATTCTTCAGTGACGAGTGACAAGACAGACAAAACGAGAAGGGATTAGGGACTGGGGATCAGGGATTAGGAAAATAACTAAGAGACCGCAAATAGTATTAAAAGCCTACTAATTAACAAATTAACTAATCATTCTTATCCCAATATACCAATACACAAATACACCAATTAACATTGTAGACTGTAGACTGCCAATTGCCGACTGCCCAGTGTTCCAATATTCCATCATTCCAGTCTTTAGTCTATCTTTTAATCAGCTTGTTATCGATTTTGTTATATGATAGGAAAAGCAACCCACGGCTCTACAAACCAATTCTAATTAATTTGTGGACTGAGGACTGTAGACTGCGGACTTAACGGCTGGACTCAGAGACTGGAGAATGCTTGACGGCAGACTATTATTGATTTGTATTTGATTTGAGATAGTCGCTTAAGGCTTCAACATAGTTTTCAAAACTTTTCTTTCCGAGAGGCGTGATCTTACACAGGGTCTGAGGGTAGTTTTTACGGAATCTCTTTCGTACCGATATATATCCTGCTTCCCTGAGTTTGCTTATCTGGATGCTCAGGTTCCCTGCCGTAGCCCCTGTCTGTTCTTTTATATAGGTAAATTCGGCAGATTCGGTATTCATCAGAACAGACATGACAGCCAGCCTGAGCTGCGAGTGAAGCAAAGGGTCAAGATTTTTGTACTTAGTCATTTTGCTTTCCGTTTTTCTTAAGCATATATCCGGGAATAATGTAACCGGTCAGCATTGCCGCGGGTACTGTCAGGGAGACTATCATATCCCCTGCAAAGATTCCTGTCAGAGAAAAGATCCATATGCTTATGCCTCCTATTACCAGGGGTCTGAATTTAATGATCACACCCGAAATAAAAGTAGTAAAACCTGCCAGCATAAGTATAAGCGGCGCTATTTTAATTGTCCAGTCTTCCGAAGAAAAAAATACAAACATGAGTATTGCCGTAACCATGAAACCCATCCACAGCCATATGTATATCCTTTCCGCATAGCCGTAAACAGCTTGTCTGCTGCCTTTGGCATATCCGTATATAAGGGAGACGAAAGCTCCCGGTATGGTTAACATCCATACCAGCCAGGACTTTTCGAATGATGTAAAGCTTGCAAGCATGAGATCCGAAAGACTACATACTAGTATAAGCCATCCCCAGAATATGAGGTGAAAGCTACCCTGACCTATATTCATCCGGGTCTTGTTGATCATATCGGAGATAATCCTCAGACTCTCTTCACTGCTCATTTGATTATTATTTTCTTTCATGATTATATTATTTAAATATATTGCGAATATAAAGTAGTTTATAATATAAACCAAATAATTGAATATTTTTTTTCTATTGATAGCATCAAGTGATATTTTTACCGGATTATTTACAACAAAAACCAGTGGTCATGGCTTTAATAGAAATTGAGAGCATGGAGTTTTACGCTTTCCATGGTCATTTCAAAGAAGAAAAGATTGTAGGGAACAGATTCCTGATTGATTTGACAATAGAAGCTGACCTTGAAAAAGCATCAAAGACAGACAAGCTGGAAGATACTGTTGATTACCAGGCTGCTTTCAGGATTGTAAAGGAAGAGATGGAAAAAAAATCAAATCTTCTTGAGCATATCGGAGGCAGGATACTTGATTCAATATACAGTAACCTGAAAGGGGTTAACAAGGTCACGGTAAGAATAAGAAAAATGAATCCCCCTATGGGTGGCCATATCAACTCGGTAGCAGTTGTTATGAGCAGGTAAAAAAATTTGTGCCGGGGCAGTTTTTTTTGTAACTTATTAGAGCTACATCAATAATTTTCTGCCATGAGAAAGCTGCAATTTGTATTATTAATGCTATGCTCTTTCCTGCTGGCCAGTGCTCAGGAAATTGAGCTTAAGGACGAACATCCTGTATTCAAATCTATAAGGAATTTTACTCTGTATGATTACGAAGTTCAGGATTTCGGAGCTTACCGGTTCTGTGATGTTAATGGTGAAGACTATATTGTCGAAGGCCAGTCATCTTATTACTATTATGAATGTGACGACAGTGTAGACCCGAAGACGATACTGAGCCGGTTTGAAGAGATTGGTGACAGTCTGCATGCAAACATGTACGGGGATAGTAAGAACCAGTTATACATGATACTTCAGACAGGTAACAGACTCATATATGTCGATCTTTTTGCTGAAGATTTTTACTATACACTTAATATTATTGAAAGGGGGGAGTTAAAATCCGATATTACTGATGCCGATTTGTTGAGGGATCTTAACGATATAGGCAAAGCAATATTGTATTTTAATTTTAAAAGGCAGGAGTGTGAGTTAACAAGCGACTGTGAGGAAATAATCGACATGATAGCCAGCGCATTGAAAAAGCAGCCGGCTATAGGTATCAGCATTGATTCCTATACCGACAATCTGGGTCGCAGTGACGAAAACCTTATGTTGTCGGCAATGAGGGCAAGAACCATATATAATGAACTTGTCAAAAGGGGGATTGATGAGCAAAGGATGGTATTCAACGGATATGGTGAAGAGAATCCTATTGCCGATAACAATACTGTAATGGGAAGGGCTTACAATAACCGCATCGAGTTGGTAAAGAAATAAATACACTTAGTATACAACAAGCCGGTCAGAATTATTTATAATGCAGCCAGAGAGTAATAGTAACATTATCGTCCGGGTAATCTGTACTTTGATATGTATATACACCTGACCCGCTGACCTCACCTTCCGCGTTATATTCAGTAAATGCAGCCGAATGATTGAGCCTTACCAGTACCGATTGCGTTTCGGATGTATTATTGGTTACGAATTCCTGTACCTCTCCGGCCATTTCATATGATTGAGGTTCAAAGCTGAATACTTCTTTTAATACCATTTCATGCGTTTCATTAAGAGTATTGTTTGTAACAGCTTCGTGATAAACATCCGTTATTGCCGTATAGTAAGCCTCCCAGATAGAAGTGAAGTTATTATTCTGGATTATCTTCAGGTTTCCTGAAATGAAATTATACTCAATAACCTGGTTTTTTACATATATATATTTATTAGACGGAAGATCGGGTCCGTTATCGATGTAAAACTCTTCCGTAAAGGATACATTAACGGTATAGGCTGAGTCGTTAAGCATGGTTTTTTCCCTTATATAACCGGTCAGAAGCGATTCGGTAAACAGGCCGCTTTCAGACATATCCATTAATCCGCTTATTAGAAATTCCTTTTTTGATCCGTCGTCATAATTGTGGATCATTCTGTCGGTCACATTGGCATATGCTATATCCATAAGGGCTTCGGTGAAACATATCTTGCAGCAGAGATATTTGTGCCGAAGGTTAAACCTGTATTTGGCGGTCCCACATAAAACGTGTCGCCGGTATTAAGTTGGAAATATCCGTTATAATGTCCTCCCCAGCCGAAATTGATATGGTAATAACCGTCACTGTCGTAACCGTCAACCACTACGGCATGCCCTACTTTCCCGGGCAGTGAGACATATACCGGCCTTTCATGATCAAGCTCATTGGTCAGGAAGTACAGGTCGGTAGTTCCATTATATACAAAATAGCCATAATAATCCTGCAGTACATTCATATATGAAGGAGAAGAGGGAGTGCTTCCGCCGTAAAGACCGCAGAAATCCATATGCATTGCAACGGCAACCTGGAAAGAAAGAAGCTCATAGTCGGGATCGGTCATATTATTCCAGTCGAATACAGTATTTTCGATATCTGCACACAGGGTTCCGTAAACTGGGTGTGTATAACAGGGATAACCTGTTCCTGAAGACGACGATTTATAATATGACATTATTTGCGCCATGGCTGTGGCAGTACATCCCGTTGGGCATCCTCCCGCTTCAGAGTGCCAGTACTGGTTAAGACTTACTCCTTCACGGTCGAGAAGAGGGTCTACTATAACGGTAGATTTTGTGAGGCCGGTGAGTTTGCTTTCGGGGAAAGATGACCATGACTCATAGCCCTGAATCAGAGAAATAAATGCTTCGGATACGTCATCGGGAATATAAACGCCGGCGGGTGAGTAACCTGCTATATTGTATTTATCATCGTTTTCAGCAATTATTACAAAGCCCCCCTTCTCATTCTGATAAATATGGATTTCAGTATTGACGGGTGAAGATGATTGATATGCAGGGAATACTACCGGAACATTTTCATTTTTAGCCCCGGCTTCCGAAAAGAAATCTACCGCCAGTTCACGGGCTCTGGGATCCGGGATGGACTGTGCGGATAACATATGCACTGAAAAAATGAATATGTTAATAATTATCAGGGTTTTATTAAATAACGGGTTTTTACCTGGAATAGTGATTTTCATAAATGCTAAAACTTTACCGGATAATAATCTTTGTTATCTGATGAAATTCTTCCCCCCTGATATCCAGGAAGCTGCAGTAAGCGGATGATTCATCCTTGAATATTCGATATGGTCAGCATACTCATCCAGGTCATCATAAGGAAGATTTTCCATTATTGCATACCACAGGTTATTGGTTACTTAGGTTTCACATATATAGTATGACGATAATGACACTTCATATTCGGGGGTGCTGCCAAACAGGTTGTTATCCCCCAGGATGAAGGTGTCGGCTTCAACCAGGATCATTTTAAAGGATACATCATTAAGGGAAAAGGTGAGATATGAAGCACCTTTTTGCTCAACAGAGATAATATGTGTTTTATTACCTGATCTTATTGTTATTTCGGATTGTCTGGGGACAGATTTATTTTTGTATGCTCCGGCAAGGATTCCTGTTGACCCGGATGATCCTGAATAAGCTGAGAGGATCAGCCATTCGTTCCCGGTTGTTGCCGTCCACAGCTCATTTGATTCTATAATAATCAGCGCTGCATCCTTGTTATTGTCCAGGTGTAAGGAGGAAGAGCCAGACAGGTCATCCCCGCTTAAACTTATATTTACCGAGGCCGAAACATCAGTTACGCTAAAATCGCCGGACCCTTGTTCTTTTTCCGGAAGAATGCTTTCTTTATTACAGGATGAAATAAGAAGTACAGAAAATAACAGGAGAGCAAATAAGTAAAGTTTTTTAGGCATTAAAAACAGTTTTTGCAATAAAAATTTATTTTATTCTTATTATATCCTGTTTTTATCTGTTTATTAATAGGAATGAGTATTATTTATATTACCGATCCGATGAATGTTATCTGCATTTATTAAATACTGTTATTTAGCTCCTTTATTTTTAAGTATATCTGCAATTTCCGTATAGCCTGCTTCAGTCGCGATTGACAGTGGTGTTTTCCCCTTTCCTGATTTTGCATTCACATTAGCCCCATGCTTTATGAGGAATCTGACAGTCTCTTCATTATTTTTCTCTACGGCCCAGAAGAGGGGGGTATAACCTTTATAATATTCACTGGTATTCACTTCATCTATATCAGCTCCATTCGACAGCAGAAATTCTGCAAATTCATAAGAAACGGCTTCACGGCTGATTCCTACGTTCAGACACTGTGTAAATACGCCCATACCTCTTTCAGTCCTGGCATTAATATCTGCCCCTTTCTTTAAAAGCAATTTGGCGATTTCTTCCGAGCATCCACAAGCAAGTATAAGGGCAGTAGTGCCATCATTGGCTTTCAGTTTGAAATCAGCTCCCTTATCCAGTAAGAACTTTGCTATTTCATTATTACAACTGTTCAGGGCCATCATCAGGCGTGTATAGCCCATCCTTTTATCCTTGTGATTAATATCGGCACCGGCAGATAATAGTACTTTCATCATTTCAATATCCATGGTAAGACCCAGGGCGGTATATCCCATCATGTCATCTTCCTGGTTCACATCCGCACCCGCTGCAAGTGATGCCTTAACACCTTCAATATCATTGCTTCTTACCTTGTTTAGCAGGTCTCCCTGCTGAGAAAATAGATTAGTTGTAATCATCAATCCGGTTAGTATAGCAGTAACCGTAAACACTCTTTTGTAACTCATTTCATTTTTCATTTGAATAAGGTTTTATAATTTATTTATTGTGATAATTTCCAGGGGTTTAATCATTTTTTTTCGTTCAAGATAAATACTACCCATGGCTGTTACCGTAGCTTCCGGGCAAATTTCTGATCCGAACATTTTACGGATGTATTTTTTATTAGCATGAATTGATATAAGATATACTGACTAAGTTTACATTTTCGGCATACTTATCACCTGGTATCCTTCGGGTATTTCAAAGCTTTTTGAATCGGGGGTCCAGGATTCCAGGTCTTTCAGTTCCATAGTTGAATCTTCTGTTCCGTCAATATGATTTATGAGCTTAAGCGGGAAATCATAATTACCGGATGTCCAGACAGTATACATTTTCTGTGTTGGATTATCTTTATTATATAGTGTGGAACGTGTGCAATTAATGCCGTTCACGTTTTCTTCGCCCTCTACCTTCATTAATCCTTCATCAAGGTAATATTTGTATGAGGCAACAGGGTCATTGCCCATGCTCATAGGATCCTTATAAGATCCTTTCATTGCCATTTTCTGCCGGGGTATTAGTATTACAACTTCGGGTGAGCCCTTTTTGCATATTACCACGCCTTCCTGGTTATTTTCATTGAATTCATATCTGTATCCGGCATCGGCTGAGTAGACAGTAAAAACGCGTTTCTGGCCCATACTGCTGAAATACATCCTGGCTTTAAACTGGGCATTCAAAGGCAGCACCAACAGGCTAACTGCCATAAGGATTATTAATTTTTTCATGATAGCTGGTATTAGTTTTTACCTGTTTTCAGAAATTATTTTAATATTTATCACAACTTCATGTCCCTGTATTTTCTTTTTGTCGCCTGCCTTTCAATAGTATTAATTGGTTTTCACAAACTCCACCCTGCGGTTTTCTGCTTTACCCTCCGGTGTGGCATTTGTATTTATGGGTTTCGATTCGCCGAAACCTTTGGAACTTAACCTGTCGGCAGGTATACCCATGGATATTAGCTGCTTTATAACGGCCTCGGCTCTTTCTTCAGAAAGTTTCTGGTTCAAATCGTTATCCCCGTCGCTATCGGTATGACCTTCCACACTAACGGCTACATCAGGATGTTCAGATAACATTTTATATATCTCGTTCAGCACACCCATTGACTCTGGCCTAAGGCTGGCCTTACCTGTGTCAAAGCGTATCCCGTTAGATATGATCTTACCATCCTGCAGGAAGCGGTCATAATATTTAACCCCTCCCTCTGCTATCCTGATATTTTTTACGAAATATGGATTATTGGGCCTTGCATGATATGCATGCAATGTTATTCCTGTTGGGTTAAAGTCTGCATGCGGTATATTTATGAGCCTTGTATCATTAATGTATGCCTTTATCTTTCCATTTGTACAGGCTATGGATATATGTGCCCATTTCTGTGCTATCGATTCATCGCCAGGTAGTATGCTCCTGGCTGGCCCCAGGTCCATATAGTTACCCCATATTTCAAGTGCTGTATTCCCCCTGGTGGGTTCCTGGTTTTTCCTGTCGTAAAAATATACGTTGAACGAATTGTTCGGAATAAAAAGATCAAACTCAACAGTGAAAACTTCAGGCAGATAATCTATATCCGGATTCTTAAGGTAAGGCACAATGGTAGTTGCATTACCCCTGAACATTATTACGTTTTCTCCCCCGAATTCAGCATTTTCGACCGTACCATTCGCCAGGTCCCATCGCGAGGGAAACTCACCGTTCTCTTCACCAGTCAGGTTATCCTCAAAGATTATCTTATCTCCCGGGACAAAATCGTATTTTGACCATTTCAGGAGGGTTGCTTTATCTTCCGGTACCGTAGCGTTCACAGCATTTCCTGCAGCAGCCTGCTGTGCCCTGCCGGTCTGCCCGGGTGTAGATACTGTATCTGTTTTTTCCCCACTGTCTCCTTTGAGGAGGCCTTCCATTCCTTTTTCAAGTTTATTGAAGCCTTCTTTGACACCTTTTTCTGTTTTTTCATTGGCCCTTTTGTTTGCCTCTTTTTCTATTTTTTTCTTAAGGTTGATTTTTATCTGGCCCGATGCATCATATGAAGCTAGCAGAAAGCAGGCCATTAATAGTGAAATAGCTAGTTTTATCTTCATGATTACGTAGTTTTAGAACTAAATTTAGCACTTAAAGGGGCTGTAAGTCAGTATTAATTAGTATTCAGCCTTGCTTAATTAGTAAATTGACAGATATCCTGAGAATTTATGTTTGCAGGCCCCGGGCAGGAAGTCATGCAACGCAGTTTACAACCCACGGCTCAGAGATAAAGTGAATTATTTATTTTCTGCAGTGCTTTTTTCCTGAGGTTATGTGATACCGGGATTTTACTTTTGTCCTTCATCTCGAGGTAACCACCGTCGCGTTTTACAAATGAGCTGACCCATGCAATATTGACGAGGTGGGACTGGTGCACTCTTATCATGCCTGATGCTGACAGCAGTTTATCAAATTCCTTGATGGTACGTGAAACCATTACGGTCTTTCCGCCGGACAGGAAGAAGTGTGTGTAGTTACTGTCGGCTTCGGCTCTTATGATATCTTCTATTGCCACAATATGAAGGTTATCTGAGGTGGGCAGGACTATTCGCCTGAGGACTTTACGATCTTCAAGGTTTTCTTTAAGAGCTTTCAGTTTAAGTTGTTCCCCGGAGAGATTTATAAGCTTAAGTGCTTTGTTAACAGCCTTGCACAGCTCATCGCTATCGACCGGTTTAAGTACAAAGTCGAGGGCACTCACTTTTATTGCTCCCAGGGCATATTCTTCATGTGCTGTTATAAAAATTACCTTGAAGTCAATTGAAGGGAGCTTTTCGAGCAGATCGAAGCCTGTTCCGCCGGGCATTTCCACATCAAGGAAGACCAGGTCAGGCTGATGCGCAAGGATTTCATCATAGGCCTGATCTATGTTAGCTGCCAGGGCGGCAATTTCTATGCCGGGAAAATTTTCAACCAGCACGGCGGAGATAGTATTCCTGGATCCTGCTTCATCATCCACAATAATTATTTTCATACTTCAGTATTTTTATATCAGGCAAACAATTTTCTTACCGGCATCATTATTATCACCCGTGTACCTGCTGGATTATTATCTTTATACAGGTACTCAATATTGTAAGAGATATTTTTTTTCTTCGTTGCTTTACGGAAATGGGCCAGTCGCTTCCTTATCAAATCGGTTGAAATGGACTTCCTTTCTTTTCCTTTTTCACCGGCTGTCCCGGACGATTCTTCTCTTCCCACGCCGTTATCTATAACTTCAAGTTTTAGGAGTCCCTTTTCCATTTTATAATTGATATCCACTTTACCATTCTCCTTTTTATTTTTCAGCCCGTGTTCGATTGAATTTTCCAGGCAGGGCTGGGCCAGCATGGGTGGTACAGCAATATTTTCAGTGTCGATCAGGTTTTCGATGGTGAACTCATACTCAAATTGATTCCCGAACCTCAGTTTTTGTATATCCAGATATAGTTTCAGGGTTCCTATTTCTTTTTCGAGAGGTATAAATTCTTCCAGTGAATTTTCAAGAATATTACGCATGAGGCTTGCAATTTTAGCAAGGTAGGTATTTGCCTTTTCCGGATGTCCTGACATTATCAGGTCCTGCACAGCGCTGAGACTGTTAAATATGAAATGCGGGTTCATCTGGGCCCTTAGCAATCTTTGTTCCAGTCTGGTTCTCGTATAGCGTGCCCTCAGGTGTGTGTTATGCAGGATAATGACAGACAGGGCAATCACCAGCAGGATAAGCAGGACCAGTCCTTTGAGGTATATATTCTGTTTTTGTATCCTGTTTTCCCTTATCATCAGTTCTTTTTTCTGTTTAAACTCTGCATCTTCCTGTTTTTTGGCATATTCATTCTGCAGTTCCAGTCTGGTTATTTTTTTCAGAAATTCGTTATTGTTGATGCTGTCATTAATTGTATAATACTCCTTCAGGTAGTCAAATGCCAGGTCTTTACGCCCGGTATAGCTGTAAAGGTCGCTGAGCAGGGCAGCTGCCGCTGATATCTTAATGGGCTCATCCTGTTCTGAGGCCAGCCTGTGTGCTTCGCGGCCGTTTTTGAGGGCAGAGGCGTAATTACCCAGGCCTGATTGTACCCTTGCCATTGTCACAAGGTATGTTGACAGTTCAGGGTCTTTAAGTTCGCGGGCGATATCAACGGATCGTTTTATATAATAAAAGGCAGAGTCAGTGTTTCCTTTTTGTAGATGGTTTGCGGCAATATTACCGGATACGTTAGCTATTCCCGAGGAGTAGTTCATTTCCTCATTAAGCGAAAGTCCCTTCCTGAGGTAGAAAAGAGAGCTGTCCGGCATGTCAAGGGATGAATATGCCCGGGCAATATTATTTAGTGTTTTGCTTGCTTCCCAGAGGTTGCCTGTTTGTTGCGATATTGGCAGTTTCATAAAGTTATGCCTGAGAGCATTCCTGTAGTCTTTCTGGTAGTAATACATAAGGCCAATTGATCCGTAGGCAATGGATATCCCGCTGGAATCGTTTTTAGCCTGCCAGAGATCAAGGGCACCGTAATAAGAGTCGATAGCGTCGTCAAAAAGGAGCATATCCTTATAAATATTGCCCAGTGTATTCATTGCATCGGCAAGGGGGATGGTATCATTTATGGACCTGGCTGTGCTTATGGCTTTTTTTGTGAATTCGATGGCTGCCTCGTAGTCATTTTCATACCTGGCAACATAGGTAAGGGCGCTCAGGGCATTAAGCACACCTCTTTTATCGCCTGCTTCCTCGAAAAAATTCAGGCTCATCCGGCTGTACCAGCCTGATTTTTCCATATTTCCTTTAAAGCTGAACACATAAGCCAGGCCATAGGCTGCCCTTGCTATACCGGTTTTATCATCTGCCTGGCGGTACATTTCCAGGGCTTTACGGTTGTAATACAGTGCGCTGTCGCCTGCATTATAGCGGGCCAGATAGGCCATTCCCAGGGCCAGGTATGCATCTGCTATTCCTTTGTCATACTGTAGATTACGTGAGTCAGACAGTGCTTTATGTGCATTTGTAATAGATCTTCCGGGTTGTGTCCTGGCTTCAATATAGGCCTTACGCGTCAGATCATTTACTGATGCTGTATCTGAGGGCTGACCGCTCATCCCTTCGACAGCCGGGCTGCTAAGGGCAAGAAGTGACAGCATAGCGAATGTTGACAGCAGGGCACGCATATCCAAAGTTTTTAGTCTTAGGGCCTACTAAATTTAGCTATTTTAACCCAAAAGAATGTAAAGAGCATACAGAAATTACTCATCCGGGTGAAAAGATGAGAACAGGTAGCGTGCATTATGTTTTAACAGTCCGGTTTGATCAGCTGTGCGGAAGGCTGAATATTTCCTCTGAATTAAGGATGAGATCCACATACTGTGCCCTTTTGTATACGAATGGATTGCTGCTGAGGTTTTTAGCAGACAGTTTCCCCCTGAAATCATCCAGGCTGTTGTAGCCTTTCTTTTCCATCCATGCAGATATTTCATCAAGCATTGAACTGATATGTCCCACTCCGTTCTTATAGAAAGTGCTTACCGCCTGTACACATGATGATCCTGCAAGTATCATTTTAATAACGTCTTCACCGTTAAAAATGCCGTGAGAACTGCAGATACCGGCTTTAACATTATCGTATATTATGCCTGCATAGCGTAGCGACTTCCTGTAGTCTCCTTCATTGCTCAGGCTGAAGTTTTTTATGTGTGTTTCCTTATTAATATCTATATCGGGCTGAAAGAATGAATTAAAGAGGACAAAAGCACCGGCGCCGGCTTTATCAAGCTTACTGATAAAGTTAAGAATATTTGAATAATCGGAACTCAGTTTTATACTAACCGGTATTGAGACATTGTTTTTCACTTCTTTGAGTATGTTAAGCTGCTCTGTTTCTATTGTTTTGCTGTCCCTGCCGAAATCGACCGGTGTCTTGTAGAAGTTTAGTTCCAGGCCGTCGACACCGGTATCCTCGAGTAGTTTTGCATACTCGATCCATGTCTCATTATTAACGGCATTAAGGCTGGCGATAACCGGTACCGACAGGCTTTCCTTTACAGTCCTTACATCTATCAGGTGCTCTCCCGGGCCCGCATGTTCGATGTCCGGGTGCATGGTTATCATTTCGGCATGCAGGTCGTTGAATTCATTCATGGTTTGATCCATCTGGTATCTTTCGAGCTGTATCTGTTCTTCGAACAGCGATTTATACACTATTGCAGCAGCGCCTTTTTCTTCCGCTTCCTTCAGTTTATCCAGGTCGGTAACCATATTGGAAGCGCCGATGATAATGGGGTTTTTAAGCTCTATCCCCATGTATTCAGTTTTTAAGTTCTTCATAGTTGTGGCTTTATATTATATTTCTGTATTCCGCTTAAATGAACCGGTTATTTTTTTAATACTAATTATAAGACAAAGTTTTATCGCTTTTGTTTATGTGTGTTGCTCTTAGGCCGGATCAGACGGTAGATTTTTCGGTAGCGGGGTGTTCGTCAGGCTTTGCCTTCCTCACCGTCCAGGGGGGTAGTCTTTCAACAGTAAAGCTCCGGTTGCCTTCGGCCAGCCGGCTTTTTATTTTGTTCTGGCTATTAATACAAGCATTACAACCATTCCAAAATAAAAAGCCCTGGCAGCATATGCTGCCGGGGCTTTACTGTTGAGGTCGGTAGCGGAGTCGAACCGCTGTACCCGGTTTTGCAGACCGGTGCCTAGCCACTCGGCCAACCGACCATGTACGCCGAAAGTCAAAAGGACTATTCTGTACCGGACTGCAAATATAAAAAAATTATAGAATAATTTTCCACTCTACATATTGCTGGAGCTTATCCAGGTCTTTTCTTACAAGGTCAAGAGGATGAGGGTTTTCGTTATCTGAAAAAGCATGTTTTACAACCTCATCATAAACATGGGCTTTAATAGTATATTCACCCGGTTTGGTTACCAAAGCCGATGTTTTTACCGATGGCCCCCCGTTTTCCAGAACCATTTTACCGTTTACATACCAGTCAACATGTATTACCTCAGGATCCACGACCTCGACCCAAATGGTTCCCGGATTACGGTGTACCTGTTTGGTGTCCATTGCTTTGTCAACCGGTTGTACTATATCGTAGATGTCAAGGATTATTTTTTCACGGCAGATAGCATTGAATGATACCGGGTTCCTGTCGCCTGTCCATCCCATTTTGCTGTTCCTGCTTGGGCGGTAGGCTCCTTCACTGGCATAGTAGGCCCCTTCGTAAAGACCAATTGTGCCAAGTATCGTATCTTTATCGACATAGCCTGTCCATTGAGCCCATTTGGCTCCTGTCGGGTCGGCTGTGACATTTACAAGCGGGGGCTCATCTCCTTCATATTTACCTTCCCCGTAATATTCATCCGCAAGGTTAAAAAAACCATGCCCGGCTTCATGCAGTCCTATTTCCCTTCCAAAGTTATAGGAGAATACCACAAACCTGCCGCCTGAGTTATGATAATGAGCATTGTTAAGCACTACAAAGGGCCAGTCGATTTTTTCTATTCCCTCCGTGGCAGCAGCCTGCCTGAAAAGCTGAGCGGCAAGCCGGTCGTCGACCCAGCCCAGCCTGTCGTCGTCGTGTGTTCCTCCCAGGGCATTATTTACCGTCTTGGTCTTTGCTTCACCATAACGGGGTGCGGCGCTTATGCCCGATTCCTCGCTTACCAGGTCGATACGATAAATATTGATGAAGTTCTTATATCGTGGTAAGGGTCTGACAGCCATTCCGGGAGTAGTCAGATATTTTATTGAATTTTCGACATGTTCCGGGAAAGAAGATAGCTGATCCCTGGTATACCCGTCTGATGCATAGGCCAGCCTGACCCTGTTTGAATCGGGCCCGGTATGCTGAAGCTGTACCACCTTGTAATCAAACCTGATATTTTCATCATTATCATAATTATGCCTTCTTCTATCCTGGCAAGAAACATTTATAAATGTGAGAAGCAATAATACTACTGTTGCCTGAACTCTTATACTCATAATATTAATTTTATTCTAAAAATAGAATATGACAGTTAAAAATGTCCTTGCTAACCTTAATTTTTAAGTTCTTTTAACACTAATAAATAACGAGACACGTAGAAATGTCATTATTAGGAAGTCAGACTAATTATGAAAGACGAAAGACAAACGACGAAAGGCGGGCCCTTCGACAGGTTCAGGGCAGGCAGCTAACGGCTTAAGCACTTACTTCTTCCTTCCCCAGAAATTATCCGACTCATCCCTGTCAAAGAAATATTGATTACCGAGTTTAACAGAGATCAGCTTATCCGGATTTTCCGTTTTAACGGATATTTGTCCGGCAGATTTGAAAACATCCGGTTTTTTGTGGATCTTTTTGTTTGTGCCATCCTCGTATTCAAGCTCCAGGTAAACAGGTAATGGCAATCCTCCTGTATTTGTGATACTTATCTCTCCCGTTTCAGTATTAACAGATGCCAGTGTCAGGTCTTGTGATTTAAACTCATAGTACCATGGCAAAATAAGCCAGTTAAGGTCGTAGCCAGCTACCTCTTCGAAAATTGCGAAGAGGTCCCATGGTGAGGGATGTTTATATTGCCATCTCCCGGTATAAATTTTCCATGCCTTGTTCATGTTTTCCGTCCCCAGTTGATCTTCGATAGTCATAAATGCCTGTGATGACCTCACATAACTGTTGAAGTTTGAAGCTGTTCCGTCGAATATTGAATAGGTGGGTATCATAAGCGGCAGATCGTTTGAAGTACCGCTTACCATTCTGAACGCCTGGCCGAATGTTGTTGCACTGCCTCCCTGCTCTGCATTACTCCACTTTGTCCCCTGATATGTGGCCCATCCCTCATCCATCCAGGCAAACCTTCTTTCATTTGTTCCCGTAAAAAACGGGAGATAAGAATGGGATATTTCATGGAATATGACCTCGTCAGCCCATATTTCTGTAGACTGGTCGCCGTTATTTACCATCATGGGGCTTTCCATTCCGCCACCTCCTTCGCCGGAATTGAATACTGTCATAGAGGGCCATGGATAAGGTACTCCGGGGCATTTGAAAGAAAGATATTCAATGGCATTTCTTGCAAAGCCTGCGGCCTTATCATAGTGTCTGCTTGATTCGGGATATACGGCGGATATCAATACCCGCCTTCCATCCTCAACTTCCAGGCCTGAGGCATCCCACAAATGTGATTTACTGGCAGCAAATGTAAAGTCAGGAGTATTTTTCGCTTTATATTTCCATGTTAAGGTCTCCCTGTCTCCTTTATCGATTGGGAGATCATCATCACCGATAATTTTTATTATTTCATCGCTGTTCAGAGCTTCGTTCAGCTTGCGCTGAATAGCCTTAGGATATACATCATCCGGATTTTGTAACACTCCGCCTGCCCAGACAAGGTATCCGGCAGGCAGTGTGATGCTTATATCATAATTATTAAAGTCATTGTAAAACTCAACAGTACCTGCATAATCCGTCAGGTCCCATCCGTATATATCATCATACACTGCTACCTGAGGATACCAGTAAGCTATAAATAAAGCGTCGTTCTCATAGACACCCTGTCTGATGTTTAAATTAGGGTGCATATAATATTCCCATGATAATTTCATGTTTACTTTTTCTCCCGGCGCTACCGGTTTCTCAGGTCTGACAATCAGGTTTGTGGAAGTCCTGCTGCTCATGAGGATTGATGAAGGGACAGTATCATTTCCAATATACAGGTCGCCATAACTGACCTGGTCTGTCTCATTTTGAGGGAAGATATAGAAATTACGCAGGGCTGCGCCTGCCATTATATCAGGATAACTACGTAAGACAATCATATTGAGTGTGTCAGGGCTCTCATTATAGTATGTTATACCTGCTTTCCCCGTTATCCATACGGTATCGTTTTTGAACTGAACCTCCGCCTTTATCTCATAGTCCGAATGATTGATCCAGTACCCGGGTCCCGGTTTTCCGTCAGTAGTCCTGGTACCTTTATCAATAGCTTTTTTAAATTCGCTGTGTACAGGTAATTCCTGGCTGCATATCAGTCCTGCACCGGCAAATATTAACAATACAGAGGTTATGGTTTTTTGTATCATGGTTATATAATTATAATTAAAGTTAAGAATTACGGTTTTTACCTGAGGTTCATAAAAACGTAATAATAGCAAAGGCTTCTTTAATAAAGACGTTTATAAACTCATATTGTTGCTTTTATAAAGCATTATCCGTGCAACGAAGAGGAATATTGTCCGTCTTATATATGACCTTAAAACCTAACACAATGATAAAGAATTTTTTCAGGGTAGCCTTCCGTAACCTTATCAGTAACAGCAGTGTCTCTTTCCTTAACATTTTCGGGCTTTCGACAGGCCTTGCCGCTTCGCTTATGATACTTATGTGGATACAGCATGAACTGAGCTATGACAGGTTTTTCGATAATGCGGATAATATATACAGGGTTGAGGAAGACCAGCATTACAGCGGTAATGTATATCATGTGAATGTAACGCCTTATCCCAGTGGTGCGGAATGGAAAAAAAGGATCCCGGAGATCACCCAGTACAGCCGGTTCAGAAATATGCCCAGGGTATTATTCGAAAAAGATGATAAACAAATGTTCGAAGATTATCTGTGCGGGGTTGATTCAACTTTCTTCAGGATGTTTTCTTTCAGTTTTAAGCTTGGGGATCCCCTTACTGCACTGGAGGAGCCTCATTCAATAGTATTGTCTGAAGAACTGGCAGATAAATATTTCGGAGAGGAAGATCCTCTGGGTAAATCAATTACAATAGAAAAGGACTATGAATTTATGGTTACAGGAGTTCTCGGGGAAATGCCTGATAATACTGTTCTTAAGTTTGATGCAGTGATACCTTTCCGGTTTCTCGACGAGATAGGGATGACTAATGACAGTTGGGGCAGCAACAGCATATCTACATTTGTGATGTGCGTTCCTGATTTTGACAGAAAGGCCTTGAATGAGAAAATGACGGCTATACAGAGAGAGTATTCTCCTGAGTCTCTCACTGATTTTATGGTAGCAGACTTTACCCGGATCCGTCTGCACAGTTATTTCGGATATGAAAGATCGCCCGGTGCCATTATATATATTTATATTTTCGGTGCAATAGGACTGTTTGCGCTGATAATTGCCTGTATTAATTTCATTAATCTTACTACTGCCAGGTCATCTGTAAGAGGCAAAGAGATCGGGGTAAAAAAGGTTGCAGGTGCCCTTAAATCCAATATGGTTGTACAGTTTACCCTTGAATCTATATTTCAGGTTTTGATTGCCCTGGTTTTTGCACTCATAATTATCGGTTTGTTGCTGAAGCCTTTTAATACTATCTCGGGTAAGAATTTCGACCTGGCAGATATGTTCAGCCTGAAATTTATTGCAGGATACCTGGCTGTGGCTGTTACAGCAGGCTTTGTGGCGGGCATATACCCGGCATTTTTCCTTTCTTCATTCAAGGCAATAAATATTTTCAGGGGAGAATTTACAAAAGGTAAAAAAAGCGGGGGGATGCGGCGTATTCTTGTGGTCATACAATTTGTGCTGTCTGTTTTTCTGGCCGTTTGCGGAATTGTTATTTATTCGCAACTGCAATATATGAGAAATATGGAACTTGGATATAACAAGGATAACCTTATTTACATACTTGTTACAGACAATTTTGAGTCGAGGTATAGTGCAGTAAAAGGCGAACTGGAGCGTAATCCTCTTATTGAGAACGTTTCGGCTTCCTGGCTGAACCCGGTAAATATCGGTAGTAACTCTTCCGGGGTTAACTGGGAAGGGAAGGACCCCGATCTGCATGTTCTGTTCAGTTTTAATGGTGTTGATTATGATATGCTTGAGACCATGGGGTATCAGATTACTGAAGGAAGGCCGTTTTCAAGGGAATACCCGGGCGATATGGCTGCAGATACTACGGCAAATTTTCTTGTAAACGAAGAGTTGGTGAGGATAATGAATGTTGACGATCCTGTTGGTAAATGGTTCCGGTTTATGGGATTCAGAGGTGAGATAGTGGGTGTTATAAAAGATTTCCATTTTAAAAGCGCAAGGGATAAGATAGAACCTATAGCTATATTCCTGGCACAGCCCGAAAGATTCAATTATATTCTGATCAGGTTGTCGGATACCAATCCTGCCGGGGCTGTACAGGCAGTAAGGGATATATGGTCCGTGGCCATCCCGGATTATCCTTTAAATTTTGAATATGTTGACGAACGGATTGACAATATGTACAGAGGCGAGTTGAGGATGGGGCAGCTTTTTAGGTATTTTACCATACTGGCAACTGTTATTGCCGCGCTCGGATTATATGGATTATCATCTTTTATTGCGGAAAGAAGAAGAAGGGAGATAGGGATAAGGAAAGTAATGGGATCATCCGTACTGAGAGTGGTGGTACTCTTGTCTTCCGAATTTCTGTACCTGGTGCTTATAGCATTATTAATAGGATCTCCGCTTTCTTACCTGTACCTGAATAACTGGCTTAAGGATTTCCCTTACAGGATTGATATCGGAGCGGGAGTATTTATTATTGTCGGTCTGGCAGCTCTTGTCATTTCACTCCTGACTGTTAGCTTCCAGTCGTACAGGGCCGCCTCAACCAACCCGGCATACGCAATAAGAAGGGAATAATATTACTGAATGTTATGAAATACAGTTTGAAATAATTTTTAACTTTAAGATTACCATTCCATCGTTCCGTTCCTTTGGTCGTTCGTCTTTGGTCGTTTGTCTTTGCTATCATCTGTCAGATCCTTATCTCAAGTCTCATGAAAGCCAGTATTATAAATACAGCTATGCCAAATCTTATTATATTCTCCCTGTAGAGCAATTGTTTCTTTATAAAATACAGGAGTGTTATTATTAACAGGTTAAGTACTGAAAAGATACCCGCGTAAAATGTTATAGTACCTCCCAGCGGATATTCTTTCAGCCTGAATAGTACAGCAAGCGGTACCAGTGATAATGACATGCCTGCCAGGACCGATCCTGATAAATGCAGGAAAGAAAAATCCCTGTATGTTTTTGCCCTGAACAAGTTCCCGGATTTAATATTGTTGATCACAGCAAAACCGAAAAAAAAGTATAGAAGTCCGTCTGAAAGAAGTGCAGGGATTATAATGTACCATGCCGTCTCAATACCTGCTCTTACCATTATTATGCCAGTCAAGGCTATTAGGATCAGTATCAGCTCGATTTTTTTCATCCTGTGTTTTTTAGGGCTTATTACCGTAAAACCTTATTCATAGATACCATATACGCCGGGGCGCAGGTCAGAGTAAAGGTATAAAAAAAGCCGGTTTGTCTATGGAATCGGGCTCCCGGTCTATTAAGTTTCATTTGAAGGTTTTTCTCCTTTTACATTTGGTATGAAAATCAAATAGTAATAATGAAACATAGCATAAAATGAAATCAAAGAGTTTAATAATATTAATCCTGCTTCTTACCGTTTTGCTTCCGGGTATTGAGGGAAGGGCACAGGATGATTCCGGTAAATGGAGTCTTCAGGAATGTATAGACTATGCACTCAGACAAAATACAGATATAAGAAGATCAGATCTGACTGCCAGTCAGAATTCCGTTAATCTTTTGGAGGCTAAGGCCGGAATATTACCCTCTGTTAGCGGCTCTGTCCGGCAGAACCTGGGTTGGGCTAATCAGACTGATCAGAGTAGCGGTACCGAAACATTCACCGGGACAAACAGCTCATCTTATTATATTGGCTCAAGTATTACTTTGTTCAGCGGGTTCAAGCTGAAGAATAATATTAAAAAGGCTGAAGTTGATCTTGAAAAAAGCCAGTATGATCAGGATGAAATCAAGGAATATGTAACGGTTAGTATACTTGAAGCATACCTTAATATATTATACGCTGAAGAGCAGGTCAACAACAGTAAGGAGCAGCTTGAAGCCACAAAAGAACAGTTGTTTCTTGCTGAAGAGCGGCTTGCCGTTGGTATGATATCACAATCCGATTATTTACAGGTAAAGACTGAGCTTTCGTCGGAAGAGCTTACACTGGCAAATGCCGAAAGTCAGCTGGCTATGGCAAAAGTAAGCTTAATGCAGCTTATGGAATTGCCTGTTGATGACAATTTTGATATTATTCGTCCTGATCTTGACGGATATGTAATGCAGAACCTTGATTCTGATCCCCGGGAGATATATAATGCAGCGCTCCTGATAAAACCCGAAATTAAAAGCGCTGAACTGGCAGTAAGCAGTTCGGAGTTGAATGTTGATATAGCAAGATCATCATATATGCCGGAATTATCTCTTGCTGCAGGTTTATCATCATCTTATCTGGGCGGCTCCGGTTCATCTCAGTATGCCAGTCAGCTGGGAAGCAATATTAATCCAACTGTCGGCCTTACACTTTCGATCCCTGTTTACAGTAATCGTCAAACCAAATCCGGGGTTGAAACGGCAAAGATAGATAAGCAAAATGCCGAGTTGGAAAAGATAAGTACAAGCAATGAGTTAAGAAAGGAAATTGAACAGGTATGTGTTGATGTCAATTCTTCGGAAATTGAATACACAGCCAGTTATAATCAGCATTTATCGACCCTTGAATCGTATGAAGTAGCTACAGAGAAGTATAACCAGGGTATGATGAACTCGGTTGATTATCTTTTTGAAAAGGCTAATCTTATAGAAGCTGAGAGCGAATTACTGCAGGCTAAATATAATATGATATATAATTACAAGATGCTTGATTTTTATACAGGTATACCAATAACACTCTAGAATAGACAGAATAAGAAATAATTAAATAACAGAAATGATGAAAAGGAGAATATTATTAATAACAACATTTATATTAATTATTGCAGGTACGACAATAATAATAAGTGCATGTCGCAAGGAAGGAGAATCTGTGACATATGAAACAGCGAAGGCTCAGTATGCTTCTGTAGTAAACACCATATCGGCCACAGGAACACTTGAGGCGACCACAACAGTAGATGTGGGTACACAGGTGTCGGGTATTGTAGAGAAGCTGTATGTTGATTTTAACTCTGAGGTCAAAAAGGGACAGTTACTGGCTCAGATAGATGAGACATCATTACGTACCAGTGTAAAGGAAGCAGAAGCAACACTTGATAACGCAAAAGCAGAGGTTGAATACCAGGAGTCTAATTTTGAGAGAGTCAAGGCATTGTATGACAAGAAGCTTGTATCCCAGGCCGACTATGATGAAGTAAAGTATAATTATGATAAGGCCAAAGCCTCTTTGAAATCGGCACAGGCTAATTATGATAAGGTTGAGGTTAATCTGGGCTATGCCAAGATATATTCTCCCATTGACGGGGTAGTAATGAACAGGGCAGTGGATGAAGGACAGACTGTTGCAGCCAGCTTTGAAACACCTACCATTTTTTCGATAGCCAAGAATCTTACCGAGATGAAGGTCGAAGCTGATATTGACCAGGCTGATATAGGCCAGGTGAAACTTGGTCAGCGTGTTGAGTTTACTGTTGATGCATATCGGGGTGAGATATTTGGAGGTGAGATACTTGAGATAAGACTTGAGCCTGTTGAATCATCCAATGTGATCACTTATACGGTAATTATTAATGCACCAAATCCGGAAAAGAAGCTTATGCCGGGTATGACAGCATTAATAACAGTATATGTAGAAGAAATTAAGAATGTTCTTACCGTTCCCAATAAAGCTCTCAGGTTTTCACCGGGCGAAGAAATGATAGAGGCAGCCATGGAAATAAATAAGGATCAGTCATATGTATGGGTGAGGGACGGTGACTCACTTATCAAACCATTAATTATAGAAGAAGGAGCATCGGATGGTACAAAGACCGCTATAGAATCAGGAATAAGCGAAGGCGAGGAGGTTATTACAGGGATGACAGTCAAGACAAATGTAAAAGCTGAAAAGCAGAGTAGTAATCCGTTTATGCCACAGCCTCCGGGAGGAAAAGATAAAAAAGAAAAAAAGAACTAAGACGATGAAGACAATAATTGAAGTAAAAAAGCTCAGGCGCGATTTTCATGTTGGCGATATTACAGTACATGCCTTGCGTGGGATAAACCTTGAGATCAAAGAGGGCGAATTTGTTGCGATAATGGGTTCAAGCGGATCAGGCAAATCAACTATACTTAATATTCTGGGATGTCTTGATACACCCAGCGGCGGATATTATCTTCTGGACAGTATTAATGTTAGCGATCAAAAGAAGAATGATCTGGCAACTATCAGGAACAAAAAAATAGGATTTGTGTTCCAGTCATACAATCTTTTACCAAGGACCAGTGCCCTGGATAATGTAGAACTGCCTCTGTTATATAATTCTGAAGTCAAATCGAAGGAGAGAAGAGAAAAGGCAATAGAGGCGCTTGAGGCTGTAGGACTGGCTGAAAGAATGTACCATATGCCAAATCAGTTGTCGGGCGGACAGCAGCAGAGAGTAGCCATAGCACGTTCACTGGTTAATGATCCTGTGGTGATTCTTGCTGATGAGGCTACAGGTAATCTAGACACCAGAACATCATATGAAGTGATGTCATTATTTCAGAAACTAAATGAAAAGGGTAAGACAATAGTATTTGTAACACATGAAGAGGATATAGCAGCATGTACATCAAGGAATATAGTTTTCAGGGACGGATTGATTGTTAAGGAAAAAATTGTGGACAAGCCTCTTGATGCATATAAAATATTGCAGGAATTACCTGTTGATGATGAATATAAAAGTTAAAGCTATGAATTATAAAAATTTATTAAAAGTAGCGATCAATGCCCTGATACGTAATAAGTTCAGATCATTTCTGACAATGCTGGGTATAATAATAGGAGTAGGTTCGGTAATAGCCATGCTTGCTATAGGGCAGGGTTCGAAGAAAAGTATTACCGACCAAATATCAGAAATGGGAACAAACCTTGTTTTTGTAATGCCGGGAGCTGAACAGGCGGGAGGTGTAAGACAAAGTAATGAAGATTCTCAGACTCTGAAGGAAGATGATATACAGGCTATTATTGACAATTGTCCTTCTGTGTCGGCTGTTTCGCCCGAAGTAAGGGGAAGCGGGCAGGTAGTTTATGGTAATGAGAACTGGCCTACCACTATATACGGGACAAATGAAAAATACCTTAAAATAAAGAAGTTAGATATTGAAGACGGCCGTATGTTTACTGAAGATGAAATAAGCAGATCAGCAAAGGTCTGTCTGATAGGCAAGACTGTACAGGAAGAATTATTTGGTCTCAATAGCGATCCTATTGGATCAATAATACGATATACCAATATACCCTTTGAGATAATAGGGGTAATTGAGGAAAAGGGTGATAACACTTTCGGGCAGGACCAGGACGACCTTATACTGGCACCTTACACTACTGTTCAGAAACGAATTCTTGCCATAACCTATTTACAATCAATATATACTTCTGCAATAAGTGAGGAATATTCGGAGCAGGCAGTATCGGAAATAGAAGAGGCATTAAGGGCGCAGCATAAGCTGTCAGAAAATGAAGAAGACGATTTTACTGTCAGGGATCAGCAGGAGCTTGTTTCCACTTTTAGTTCTGTAAGTGATATGATGACTGTACTGCTGGGAGCTATTGCCGGTATCTCATTGCTGGTAGGAGGTATAGGTATAATGAATATTATGTATGTGTCAGTAACTGAACGTACCAGGGAAATAGGCCTCAGAATGTCAATAGGCGGTAAGGGAAAGGATATAATGATGCAGTTTCTTATTGAATCGACATTATTAAGTGTCCTTGGGGGCTTACTTGGCATATTACTTGGTTTTTGCGGTGCACAAATAGTGAGGATTCTAATGGCCTGGCCTGTGGCTATTACGGTTAAATCCGTTGTGTTATCTTTTGCCGTGTGTACACTTATAGGAGTGTTCTTTGGCTGGTACCCGGCAAGAAAAGCATCCGACCTTGATCCTATTGAAGCACTCAGGTATGAATAAAGTGATTTCTTATGTTCTATTTATTTAAAATACTTTAGCTTTGAGTTTAGTTTATTCAACACGTACAGACAGGATGAAAATCAGGGGAAAAATAGTACCGGTACTGCTTCATATCCTTGCCTGGATCACTCTGTTTATCCTTCCGCAATTCCTTTTCCAGGCTGCAAGCGAGAATAACCAGTTCAGGATACACTGGGGACTGCTTCCCCTGCTACTGATCCTTATGGCCGTTTTTTATCTGAATTATAACCTGCTTATTCCGGTTATGATGAAAAGCAGATTCAGAAAATTATATCCGCTGGCCGCATCTGCCTTTATTATAATATTATACTTTCTGATGCAGTTCGGAATGATGGTTGCAAGACCTGCTGAGCCGGCTATTGGGGAAGAAAGGTCTCCCCGGCAGGAGCAAATAAGAAGGGACCGGCACAGGGGCCCTTCTCCAAGGCTGATTGTCGATTATAATTACTTTATTCTTTCGGTGCTGGTAACGGGATTTGCTTATGTCCTGAGAGTCTCAGAGCAAATGAGGCAGTCTGAGAAACAAAAGAAAGAACTGGAAAAAGAGAGACTAAGTTCGGAACTGGCATTTCTGAAGAACCAGATAAGCCCTCATTTCTTTTTCAACACACTCAATAATATCTATTCTCTCATAGGTATTAACAAGGAAGATGCACAAGAAGCATTGCATAACCTGTCGAAGATGATGAGGTACCTGCTCTATGAATCGGAAAAAGGAAATACAACCTTAGGCGATGAAATCAGCTTTTTGGAAAACTATATAGAGCTGATGAAGCTCAGACTGAGCGACAGGGTAACACTCAATGTATCGCTTCCCGACAAGGTAAGCAACCTTAAAGTACCCCCTTTATTGTTTATCCCTTTTATAGAAAATGCTTTCAAGCATGGAGTGAGTGCAAATGAACATTCGTTTATAAACATTTCAATAGATGTATACGATGATGAAATAATATTTGAATCGTCGAATTCAATTAATCTGGTAAAAGGAGACAGGCCCGAGGCTGACTCCGGTATAGGTCTTGAGAACGTTATTAAGAGGCTAAAGCTCCTGTTCAGTGATGATTATATATTAAATATAAGTGACAAAGAAAAGGTCTATAAGGTGGAATTGAGAATTAAATCGATTAAGGATAACAGATAATGATAAGGACCATAGCGATCGATGACGAACCACTTGCACTTGATCTTATCAAAGGGTATATTGAAAAAACTCCTTTCCTGGAGCTTGCCGGCCTGTTCGGCAATGCTATTAAAGCCGTAGACTATATAGGCAGCAACGAAATCGATCTTGTATTCCTTGATGTACAGATGCCCGATCTGACCGGAACAGAGATGGCAGGAGTAATACAGGGAGGTCCGAAAGTAGTTTTTACCACTGCCTATGAAAAATATGCCCTCGAAGGATATAAGCTCAATGCTGTCGATTACCTGTTAAAACCTTTCAATTATGATGAGTTCCTGAAAGCATCGAACAAGGCCAGGAAGATTATTGAACTTGAAAATCAGAAACCTCTTGCAACTGAGATCAGAAATGATTTTCTTTTCTTAAAATCAGAATATAAGATACGGCGTATAAATTTTAATGACATACATTATATCGAAGGGCTGAAGGATTATGTCAAGGTATTCCTGATAGGAGAAAAGAAGCCTGTTCTTTCACTTACTTCACTGAAGACGCTCGAGTCGAAATTGCCTGCAACCATGTTCATGCGTGTTCACCGTTCATATATAGTGAATCTGGATACTATTGAGATTATTGAACGTTTCAGGATAGTATACGGAGATGTCAGGATTCCCGTCAGCGATCAGTATAAAGAACGTTTCCAGAAGTTTCTTGATAAAAATTTTCTGTGATAGCTTAGAAGGAAAGTGACGAGTGACAAGTGACAAAGAGGGATTAGTCTTCAGTCCTCAATCTTCAATCCTCAGTCTGCAATTAATTTTAATTGATTACATACCTTAACAAATAAACGATAAACAAATACACAAATTAACATTGTGGACTGAGGACTGTAGACCGCTGGACTACTGGACCGCTTGACCAGAAGACTCAGAGGCATAAACAACTTAACTCATTTCAGGCCAAACCTGTACGACAGCTTGATAAGGAAGACATTATTTGCTTTCTTATCTGTGAAAAGATCGCTGAGATTGTTCCATATTCCGAAGTCAGGCTCGGATGAGGAGAAGTCGCGTGATTGTGACCAGACAAGATAGGCTGTCGATCCGGGAAGGAATTCCCATCTTACAACAAGGTTTGACAACCATTCATCGACATTAAAATCAGGAATATCGAAAGTATAATCATAAGAACCGTCTGTGTCTTCATCTATCCCGTAATGATCATCTTCCAGGGTGATCTGACCGGGACTGTATTCATGGTAGCGGTCTTTCATCTCTTCGGCTTTCGGATCGGTGATCATTTTTATATTACTGTACTGCCCTGACGCAATAAAAGGCTGTCCCCAGTATTGTATTGTAAGGTCGGGGGTTATATTATAATTTATACGAAGAGACATACTCAGTACTTTCTGGTCAATCCTTCCGAATACATACCTGTCTTCATCGTTAAAACTATCTTGTGTAATATATTGTAATTCATCTGCCCGTACCGAATATTGAGGGCTCAGTGATATTCTTAACGTATTCAGCGGTCTTAATGTCATAGTTAAACCGTATGAATAGTTGAGGGAAGTATTTTCGGCTTGTGCATTCACATTGCCCCATAATGAAGCTGACAATTTTTTTCTGCCGTCGGTTGAAATATTCATCCATATTCTCCATGTATCCGGCGTGTACATTGACGGACCTCCCCTGAGCATGGTATTTGATATGTTAAATAACCCCAGGCCTCCCCCCATGCCATAGTACCAGAAGTTTTTAAGATTGGCGTTAATATTCCATTCATAGCCCATTCCCAGAAAATTACCTCCGAAATCGTTTGTTACATAAATATCATTTCCCAGGCTAAGGTTTCTGAATATGCTGAAGGGCTCTGTGAAGTTGTATCCTGTCCATAATACATTTATTACCCAGTCGGCCTGTCTCTGGTATCCCATATCATTCAGTTCGACACCGGGGCTTTTCCAGTTTGACATATACTGGAATAGCCATTTACCCCCTATTTTCCCTGCTACTATGCTACCTCCCGTACCACTAAGGCTTGTTTTGGTCTCATCCAGTTCCACGTGGCCGGCATCCGGTCTCTGGTAATATCTTGCCGAAGACTCCTGGGTTCTGGTTATTGCCTCCTCCGACCCTTCAACATGGCTCATATAGATGCTGGCACTTAGTATGTAATCCCTGTCCTTGAAGTACCGGGTAAAATCAATACCTCCTGTTGTGGCATTTTTATGAAGGTACTCCATCCCTGTGTCATCGAGCCGGCGGATGGTATTAGTCATAACACCCCCTATGATAGAGTTTCCCTTGTTAAAATCTTTCTGTACCCTTGCCAGGGAGTAGTTGGTGAGAGGTTCGATGATTTCGGAGGACCTTTGCTCCATACTATCGATATCAGCTTTAACCTCGGCGGTAATACTTTCCAGAAAACCGACTGATATTCCATCTTTTGTTTTTCCTGTAAGCTTGGCTGCCCCTAATATATTTGTGAATGCCGGCATATCGGCGTATTCATTATCATCCAGAGAGGGTGAACCATGAGGGCTTCTGCCTATACGTCTTGAGTAGAACAGGTTATCATTGCCTATGTCTCCGTCACCCAGCCCGACATTGAAACTTGTAATATTTTTTCCTTCAATGAAGAAAGGCCTTTTCTCTTCAAAGAAAGTTTCGAAAGCTGTTAGGTTTACTTCCGAGGGATCGGCTTCTACCTGCCCGAAGTCAGGCAGTAATGTAAGGTCAAGTGTAAGGTTATTTGTTACACCTATCTTTGCATCGAGGCCGGCTTTTAACATGGGATCGCTCCCTGTCATGAAAGGGTTTCCTTCAACAGGTTCATAGGAGTTAAAAGAAGCCACACCATATGGTGTGATATCAAGCTGTTTCCTGGGTTCCACTTCTTCCATTCCCCCCAGTTCACCTGCATGATGAACAAAACCGGATTCATTACGCGGTATAGCCGGCCAGATACTTGTCTCATCATGCCTGAATATCCCCCGTGCAACAATAAGCCCCCATACCTCATCCGAGTTTTTCTGGAACCTGAGCTGGGTAAACGGTATTTTCATCTCGGCAGCCCATCCCCATTCATGTATTTTGGCTCTGGCCTGCCATATGGGATCCCATGTCTCGTCTTCATTCCCGCCGTCATCAGACATTATCTCATCGAATCTTACACCTGCTGAACTTACTCCAAACAGGAATAATGTACGCAGATCATGATAACTATCAAAACCTATGTAGATAATATCACCGTCGCTGTTGTCGCGTCGGCTCATCCTGCTGACAATACTGTCAGGTGCCGAATCAAATGCCCTGATAGCCACATAAATATTGGTGTTATCGAAACAGATCTTAAATTCCGTCGGTTGAGAGGGAGGGCGGTTCTCATAAGGTTCACGCTGAATAAGACCCCCTTCCCAGTTATTATGCTGCCAGGCCTCATCATCGAGGTTTCCGTCTATGGAAGGCGCGGTTTCAATACGTACGGCTTCATAATATTTTTTTTCTGTTCCTTGTTGCTGGCTCCGGGCTGATATAATAAACACAGCAAACATTACGAATGTCAGGCTCAGGTTCTTTTTCATGGGTAGATAGCTCCGTTATTTAAATTAAAGACGGATAAGCGTACTATATGTTGCAGAAAATTTTTTTCAGCCCATTTGCGTACAGCGCTAAAGTGCTATAATATAAATAGATATCTTTGCGTGGCTATCTCTGCTGATTACCTCAGACCGAACCTGTATGAAAATTTTAACAGAAATACATTATATGGTTTTTCTTCTGTAAAAAGGGCTTTTATATTATCCTCTATCATAAATTCACCATTAGAGTTTTCTGCATTGCGGTTTTGCGACCAGACAGCATACAGTGTTGATCCCGGTACAAATTCCCATCTCAGCACCAGGTTTGACAGGAACACATCGAAATTAAAGCTGGGATTGGAAAAGGAGTAATCGGTATTACCGTCCGAATCCTCATCTATATAATACGATCCGTCCTGTTCTTCTATTTCCCCGGCTATAAACTCATGATACCTGTCTGTATACCTGTCGGCCCTGGGGTCGGTTATCTTCTTAAAAGCCGAGTAATCAGCAGCTGCCAGGAATGGTTGGCCCCAATACTGTATAGTAAGGTCGGGTGTGATATTATAATTGATCCTTAGTGACATGTTAAGTATACTTTGGCTGAGGTCGGCAAATATGTACCGTTCATCATCCTCATCAGTATTTATAATGTCTACGTATTGCAGGTCTTTGACAGTTTCACTGTATCCGGGACTCAGGGTTATATTAAGTGTGTTTACGGGACGGTAAGTAAGGTTAAGTGAATAAGACATGCTGTTCTGGTAGTCCTGTCTTCCCCATGAATGGCTCCCGTAAAGGCTGACACGGAATTTTTTCCTGTTATCAGTACCTATGCTGTACCATATACCTTCATTTCCGGGAACTTTCATATTAGGGCCGCCTCTCAGGATGGTTGTTGACAGGGATTTACTGTTAAATGAAATGCCCACATTTGTCGACCAGAAATTCTTGAATTCGGTGTATACACTGAAGTTACCTCCGTGATTCTGGAACGTGAATCCGTAATCCCATGTAGTCCACCAGTTACTGTTAAGTCTTATCCTGCGGTAGAAGCTTTTTGGTTCGTTAAAATTGTAGGCAGACCAGACCCCATGTACCATATTATCTGCATTCCTGAGGTATCCCAGGTCGTTTATCTCGAAACCGGGAGACCTGAATGTCGAGAACAACATGAAATTCCAGTTCCCCCCGTATTTCCCGAGCTCCATTTTACCTCCCAATCCGTTCAGGCTTGTCCTTTCAGGATCATAGTCCATATGACCGGCGTCGGGCCTCTGAAAGAGGTGCCTTGCTGACAACTGGGTTGAGCTGATAGCCTCTTCTGAGCCCTCCACCCTGCTGAAAGCTGTGCTTACTGAGAGCGACCAGTTTTTATCATTAAAATATTGTGAGAAATCAATTCCTCCTGTCAGCGCTGAGTTATGAAGACAATTCAGTGTTGAGTCGCGAAGTTCTTCAACAGAGCTGAGATCACGATAGGTATGTGTTATCATACCTCCTATCATGGTATTGCCTTCGTTAATATCTTTTTGTACCCTGCCGATAAAATAGTTTGTGAGAGGCTCAACCTGTTGCACCGACCTATCGCCTGCACTATCAATTTTAGCATATGTACGCGGTGTAATACTCTCAATAATACCTACGGAAAGGCCGTCTTTTGTTTTGCCGGTCAGTTTGGTTGCCCCGAGGATTCTTACATTTCTGGGTGTTTTCGAATACTCTCCGTCCTCAACCTCCGCATAGACCGAAGGGTTCTTGCCAATCCTTCGTGAATAGAAAAGGTTGTCGTTACCAAGATCGCCGTCACCGATACCTACGCTCAGGCTGGTAATATTTTTTCCTTCAATGAAGAACGGTCTTTTTTCGTTGAAAAATGTTTCATAAGCTGTCAGGTTTACCTCGGAGGGGTCAGCTTCGACCTGTCCGAAGTCGGGGTTTACCGTAAAATCCAGTGTGAGATTGTTGGTTACTCCCAGTTTACCATCCAGCCCTGCACTGGGAATAAAATCCTGTCCGGTTAAAAAAGGATTACCTTCCTCCGGAGGGTAGTTTTCATAACTTGCCATTGCATAAGGTACAAGGTCGAATATTTTTCTGGGCTTAATATCATCCAATCCGTCAAGCTCGCCGTATAAATGTACCATACCTGAAGCATTACGGGGGATAGCCTGCCAGAAACTCAGCTCTGACTCCCTGTAGATCTCCCTGAATACATCCATCCCCCATACATCATCGGTATTTTTTTCAAACCTGAGCTGTGTAAACGGTATCTTAATCTCGGCAAACCAGCCCCAGTCATAGATGCTTGTTTTCGTATACCATATAGGGTCCCAGCTTTTGTCCTCAATATTTCCGTCATTGGCATGTATAAGATCCATCTTCACCCCGGTTGAGCTGACAATAAAGGTGAAACCGGTACGAAGGTCATAGTAACTGTCAAATGATACCCCTGTATAATCGCCGTCGACCTCATCACGCCGTGTCATCCTGTTTATTATACTGTCGGGAGCAGAATCGAATGCTTTAATAGCAGCATATATAAAATCATCATCATAAAGTATCATAAATTCAGTACGTTGTGAAGCTTCTTTCCCATCATAAGGCTGAAACTGTGTAAAACCGCTGTTCCATTTTCCCTCCGTCCATTCATCTTTATCAATAACACCGTTTATCAAAGGAGCTGTGTTGGCTCTTGAAGCCTTATAAACTTTTTTTTCGGGATCCTGACCTGCAGAAAAAAATGTAAAAGAGATCAGAATGAAGATTGTCATTGAGAGGTGCTTCATAGTCATAGTTGTTTTGCCAAATGACGGCAAAAATGACGAAAAGTTGCAGGGGAGCCTGAAATTTATCCTGTTCTGTCTTTTCCTAAGAGGCACAGGATGAGGGCAGGAGCTTAATCCTTCTTCGCGTTCGCTTCGACCTCCGGTCGCCGAAGTCAACCTATGACCGACGAAGTCAACGGACGAGAAGGTACGGTTTAATACCCTTTATACTTTACTGATGACATATATTAATCGTCGTATAATTTAAGGAACTCGTAAGTATTTCCACGATAGTCCAGAAATTTCATAAAATCATTTTTTGATATTATCAGAGAAGCGGTATTTTCATTTGGATGAAAAGACAGGTTATCAAACTCAAGAAGTGTTTCATCTATAAAAAGGTGAACATGCCTGTTATTGTCGTTAACGAGTCCGAAAGGCGATACGGAGCCGGGTTTCAGACCAAGGTACTTCATGAGTCTTTCTTCTGAGGCAAAGGTCAGCTTTCCCTGCTTGAGCCGTACCTCCAGGTCTTTCATATTCAGTTTACGGAGATGCTCCAGTATTACAAGGTAGTGTTTGTTTCCCTTATGGTTACGAAGGAAAATGTTTTTACACCTTCCCGAGTCGTAATTCTTCCAGTACTTTGTTGCTTCTTCTATTGTGTTTACCGGAGGATGTTCGCGGTAGTGGAATTTGATATTGAGTTTTTCGAGATGATCATAGACTTCTTTTTGTCCTCTCATTTATTGTGCCTGTCTTTTCATAAATACAAATTCCAGATCTGCCAGTGAAGCGAGGTCTTCACCTGCTTCCCTTCCCTCCGTTTCGGCAGGGTCGTAAAACCATGTAACTGCTACCGGTACATTAGTATCTTTTAGTGATTTTATTATCATTATGATATCATACAGGTATTTTGCCGTGGACGAATTAAAGTATTCGAGGTTAAATTGCAGGATAAAAGGATCCTCCCTGGTATATATTGATTCTTCTGTGGAGATAACATTTTTGTATTCATCAAGCCACTCCAGTACCGGTTCATAAACCTCTCTTACATTTTCGGGTCTGCTTTGGCCCTTAATCAGGAAGATATTTTCTTTGTGTGAGAGTATGATTTCCGGGCTTATGTCTGAAGGAGGGATATTTAATTCCTGCATCTTTTTTAGTTTATTTATACAAATATGCGATTTTTCGGATTAAAAAGGTAATTCTTATTCGCCAAATAATGTAGCGGAGTCTGATTCCTTAAGGTAACCTGTATCATCAGGCAGGTTTTTCTGTTCAGAGGCCATTACTGCAAGCCGGTCACATCTCTCATTACCTTCTATCCCGCTATGTCCTTCCACCCATTTGATGGTAACGTTGTGTTTACGGTATATTTTCAGGAAACGCAACCAGAGGTCGGGATTTTTCTTTTTCCTGAATGCTTTTCTTTCCCATTCGAACACCCATCCTTTATTTACGGCGTCTGCAACATATTTTGAATCGGTATATATAATAACTTTCGAACCTTCATGCCTGAGTGCTTCCAGTCCTTTTATCACTGCCATCAGTTCCATGCGGTTATTGGTGGTCAGCCTGAATCCTTCAGACATCTCTTTTTTATGACGGTCGGTCTGCAATACAACACCATATCCTCCGGGGCCGGGGTTACCCTTTGCCGCGCCATCTGTGAATATTGTGATCTTATCCGTCATAATCCGTTTATACAGGCAGTACTATACCGGTGTTCGAGATAAATAGTTTAACTGCAATGGCCAGCAGTATAATTCCGAAGATCTTCCGCAGTATATGCACTCCTGCGGGGCCAATGATTTTTTCAACAAAGGAAGTTGCTCTGAGGACTGTATATACAAGGATCATGTTAAGTGTAAGAGCTATCAGTATATTCACCGTTGCATATTCTGCCTTGAGGGATATAAGTGTTGTTATTGATCCGGCGCCTGCTATCAGCGGGAAGGCTATAGGCACCACGGTTCCTCCGCCCGGTGAATCGTGTTTAAAGAGCTCAATACCCAGGACCATCTCAATACCCAGCAGCAGAATAACCAGGGAGCCGGCGATAGCGAAAGAGGAGATATCAACGCCAAACAGGCCCAGCAAAGGTTCACCTGCAAAAAAGAACATGAGAAAGATGGTAAAAGCTACTATTGAAGCTTTAGCTGCGCCTACTTTTCCCGTTTTCGATTTAATATCCAGTATTATCGGTACCGATCCGAATATGTCGATTATTGCAAAGAGCACCATAAAGGCTGCCACTGTTTCTTTTAGTGATATGTTCCTCAAAAATTCCATTTTGATCTTCAGATTTTAATCCTTCTTCGCGTTACGCTCCGGCGTTTAATACTAAATTATTTGCAAAGATAAGCTAACGGGCACAAAAGACGAAAGACAATTAACAAAACAAAAAGGGGCTGTCTCAAAAGTGTAAATTAAAATAAGTAGCAAATATATATTTTACCACAGAGTACCACAGAGTATCACGGTGACACACAGTGATAACTTAGTACCAACAGGTTATAACACTGTGAAAACACCGTGAAACACTGTGCCCACCGTGGTTAAAATTCTTCTCTTATAGTATTACACTTCTGAGACAGCGCCTTGTATATTATTTTGTATCAGTTCCGCGCTTATTCGCGTATATCCATTTCCTCCACCAGGTGACCGGCTCCGGCATATACATCCATTATCCAAAGGACATATCTTATATCGACATTAATACACCTCTGCAGATCCGGCTCAAATGCGACATCGCCGCTCATGGCTTCCCAGTTTCCGTCAAACGCAAGCCCTATGAGTTCACCTTTCCCGTTTATTACCGGGCTTCCCGAATTACCGCCGGTAATATCATTATTTGTCAGGAAACAAATGGGCATATAGCCTTCAGGGTCAATATATCTTCCGAATTTTTTCTGGTTATACAGATCGATGAGGTGCTGTGGAAGATCAAATTCGTAATCCCCAGGAACATATTTTTCCATAACACCTTTCATTGTTGTATAGTCCTTGTAAATAACAGCATCTTTTGGCTGATATGGCAGTACGGAACCGTAGGTGAGACGCATGGTGAAATTGGCATCGGGGTAAAGGACCAGCCCCGGATCCATTTCCCTTAAACCTGCTATATAAAGTCTTCTTCCTTTCTCAAGGTTAACGTCAAACTCCCCTGAACGCTGTATAAGGTCCCGCAGTACAGTTACTACATCCATGCCGGCTGTAAGGGCGGGGTCATTTTCAAGTTTTTCGGCATCAGGTTCGGCAAGGAAGTTCATCAGTTTATCTTCGGTTGCGAATATTGAATTATCGAACATATCATCCACATATTCATCCACATTACCATTATATTCCTCATTAATCATTTTTATAAATGCCGGCCAGAATTCGGGATCAATATCTTCCATAAATACTTTTATCATGGCTTTCGTGGCTTTTCTGTCGGTAGGAGGGTTATAGTCTTTATAAAAACCTGCTGCATTATCTCTCAGATCGGCGATAGCCTGAGTTACTGCATCATCATCATCCGAAGCCATTGCGCTTAGCAGACCCTGTGCATTACGTGCCATTCCCGGAAGTTCGGTCCCCCTGAGCAGGCATTCATTAAGGTATTGTTGTGCATTATTGTATTTAGCTCTGCCTTCTATTGACGATCTGATAAGATTGAGGGCATCTCCGTACATCTCCTGCCTTTTCCTGTTTTTGCTAACCCATTCGGTAAACCGTTTTTCGGTTTCCTGTTTTTTTGCTTTCACATTGAGTTTTTCAAGCCCCTGTTTCTGTCCGATGGAGAATTTCCAGTAATTGGATGAGCCGGAATATTTTGAAGCATACTGAATATTTACTTTGGGATCAGCCATCATATCAGCCATCATTATCTCCTGCCTTATCCCGCGTATTTTTATTCTGTTGGGATGTGTAATTGACAGCACTTCATCTACCCCGTATGAGGTCATATACCTTTGTGTACCTCCCGGGTAACCCAGTATCATTGCAAAATCGTTTTCTTCAACACCTTTTATCGATACAGGAAGGTAATAGCGTGGTTTCAGAGGTACATTATCTTCTGAATATCCGGCAGGCTTCCCATCAGGGCTCATGTAAACCCTGAATACGCTGAAGTCGCCTGTATGACGAGGCCATTCCCAGTTGTCGGTATCATTACCGTATTTACCTATTGAAGACGGAGGCGCTCCTACGAGACGAACATCATTATATACTTCATATACAAGAAGGTAGTAATTATTACCTCCGAAGAATGAATTCACATTGGCCCGGTAATGGCTGTCTTCCGTAGCTTCATTAACTATTTCCCTTCTGGTCTGGTTAATTGCCTGAGCTCTTTCTTCCTCGGTCATACCGGGTTTAATATCCTTCAGTACCCTTTTTGAGACATCTTCGATCCTTACCAGGAATATTACGCCAAGACCCGGGTTAGGGAGCTCTTCTTTTTTTGACATTGCCCAAAAGCCATTTTTAAGGTAGTCATGTTCAACAGAGCTGTGCGACTGGATAGAGCCGTATCCGCAGTGATGATTGGTGAGGAGTAGTCCCTCAGGGGATACGATCTCGGCAGTGCAGCCACCGCCGAATACTACAATAGCGTCTTTTATTGAGGGTTGGTTGAGACTGTAGATCTCATCAGCGCTGAGCTCAAGTCCAAGCTCTGTCATTTTTCCCATATTCAATTGTTCAAGCAGTGGCAGCAACCACATCCCTTCATCAGCTCTTACACTAATGTTCAGGCTGACTATCAGGACAAATAAAATAGACAGTAATCTTTTCATGAAATTGATATTTATTAATTTGATTTATTGTTAGGAATTTCAAATATACGATTTTTAATATTCATCAACTTTGCTCTTTCTTTTCAAAGAGATCCATCTGTGAATCTCCAAGATTGAATGTTTTTCTGTGATAGGGAGTAACGCCGTATTTATCTATTGCTTCCTTATGTTCAGGTGTAGGATACCCCTTGTTTGTATTCCAGCCGTACTGAGGGTATTCTTCATGCAGCTTAATCATGTATTCGTCGCGGTATGTTTTGGCCATGATTGATGCGGCTGCAATAGACATGAATTTGCCGTCCCCTTCAACAATGGTTTTAAAAGGTATATCCTTAAAAGGTATAAAGTTATTTCCGTCAACCAGAAGCAGTTCGGGATACCTGCTTAATCCTTCTATTGCCATGTGCATTGCCTTGTATGTGGCCCTGAGAATATTTATATGGTCTATTTCATTATTATCGACCATGGCAACATTCCATGAGATAGCTTTTTCTGCGATCTCTTCCCTTAGTAATTCGCGTATCCTTGCAGATAGCTTTTTGGAATCATTAAGGGTCTCATTCCTGTAGCGTTTTGGCAGTATCACTGCTGCTGCAACAACCGGACCTGCCAGAGCTCCCCGGCCTGCTTCATCGCAGCCGGCTTCTGTTAATTTTCTGCTAAAAAATGACCTGAGCATATTATTAGTCTTTGATTGATTTCTCTATCGACTGCCATAACAGCTTTGCAGTATTATCCCATGTAAACCTTTCGGAGGCAATAAGCCCTTTTTTTATCATTTCTGACCTCAGTTCCCTGTCTTTTTCAACCTTTTTCATTCCTTCGGCTATTGCCTTTGTATCGGCAGGATTGACGAAAAGTGCTGCATCGCCTGCTATTTCCGGCATACAGGTCGTATTTGATGAGATAACCGGAGTTCCGCATTTCATCGCTTCGACCATTGGTATACCAAATCCTTCGAACCATGGAACAAATACCAGGGCTATTGCATTTTTATACAAATCTGCCAGTTCATGCCTGCTCCTTCTGCCTGTAAAATGTATGTCCTTGCTGTAGACTGAATTTCTGAAAGCCCTGTCGCTCTCACTATTCAGGAACAGCCTGTCGCCGGCTATCACCAGACCGGCTGATCCGTTTTGTTCTTTCCTGTAACGGTCGTAAGCCCTGATCAGGTTAGGGATATTTTTCCTGGGCGACATATTCCCGACAAAAAGGAAATACGGCTTCCCTCCGGGCTTCGCGGCAACGGCTGCTGATTTGTCAGCGCTTAGGGCGGGAACGAAATCAGCAGCCACACCGTTATAAACCACATCTATCTTTTCTTTATTAATACCCCACGAACTGACCATATCCTGTTTTGAGTACTCAGAGACGGTTACAATCCTTTTTGCTTTCAGTGCATATTTTATAAAATACTTTCTGTAATATAATGATTTTAAACGAGGAAGATCATGTTTCCTGTGATAAAAATTAATATCATGTATAACCGGAATGCATGGCACATCAGCTCGCGTGGGCATCATACCGTCGGGTGAAAGGAAAAGACCGGCATTCATTTTATTAAGCAGGCGGGGCAACCTGAATTCAAACCATATATACCAGGTCAGAGGATGTATTGTAGCCGGCTTCAGGACAACAGGTATGATATTATCGCTGAAAATATACCTGTTATCCCATGGCCTGTCGAAAATAAACACAAACTCATGGTCGGGATGTCCGGTAGTAATCCGTTTAAGCGTTTCAAAGCTAAACCATTCAATGCCACCGTGTATGTCATTTACCAGCAGCCGTGTATTTACAGCAATTCTCATATTTGTCCTGAGCTTTCCTTAAACAATTAGTTCCTCTATTGCGCTGTAATATTACCATTGAAGATAACAGAGACAAACGGCTAACGACAAACGACAGGGCTGAACGTTAATAATTTGCCCGGTGGGCAAATTTAGCGAAGAGCCAGATAGAGGGAAGGAAAAGGGTTTAAAAGGTTGAGAATGAGTTGAGAATGAGTTTAAATAGTTCTTCAGTTCTTCATCGTTCCATTACTCCATCATTCCAGTATTCCGGTATTCCGGTATTCCAATCTTCCGTCTATCTTATAATCAGCTTGTCACCGAATTTGTTATATGATAATATAAAACGAATTAAATTTATAAATTGTGGGCTCAAAAAAGAAATAAAGCAGCTCTTTTTGAAAAGGATTTTCTTTACTAATATTCTGTTACTTGTTATTCTTAATATAGCAGTAAAAGCCTTCTGGGTGCTGGGCATTGACCGGACGGTCCAGAATATTGTGGGAGCGGAAGCCTATGGCTTTTATTTTTCACTTTTCAGCTTTTCGGTGCTTTTTAATATTTTTCTCGATTTCGGGATCACCAGTTATAATAACAGGAAAGTAGCGGCCGACCCCGGGCAGCTTGACCTGCTTATGGGTAATATATTCTTCATAAGGCTCCTGTTTGCCGTTATTTATTCCATCCTTGTCTTTAGCTGCGCAAAACTTGTAGGCTATGGGAAAGACCAGATGTCATTGTTAATAATACTTATGATAAACCAGTTCCTGGGATCTTTCATTATATACCTGCGTTCGAATATTGCTGCATTGCAAATGTACAGGATCGATAGTTTTCTGTCTGTTACAGACAGGTTTCTTATGATCATTATTTGCAGTTCATTAATTTGGGGTGGCATTACCGGGAAGCCATTCAGGATAGAGTGGTTTGTATATTCCCAGACAGCAGCATACGGTTTTACATTTGTAGCTGCCTTGCTGGTGGTTATCTTTAAAGGCCGTATATCAAGACTCGGTTTTAATCTGAAGGCTTCGGCCAGTATCTTAAAAGATAGCGCTCCGTTTGCATTATTATCACTTTTTATGGCTGTGTACTGGCGTATCGATACAGTAATGCTGGAAAGAATGCTTGATGACGGCGCTGTTATGGCCGGGATATACGCCCAGAGTTTCAGGCTGCTTGATGCGGCAGCAATGATACCATACCTGTTTGCAGTTATACTGCTGCCTATGTTTTCAAAACTGTTGAGCAGGAATGAAGACGGTATGCAGATACTGAAATTTTCAACTATTCTTGTTTTTATTCCTGCATTCGCGGCAACAATAATTTCCGTATTGTACCCGGGAGAAATTATGGATATGCTTTATGTTGCCCATGTCAATGAGTCAGCAAAAGTCCTGGCAATATTATTCTCAGGCTATATCCCTGTTTCCATTATTTATATTTTCAGCACATGGTTTACAGCAGGAGGCAGGATGAGGCTATTGAACATAATAGCAGCCACCGGAATGATCATGAATATAGTACTGAATTATGTATTGATACCGGCGTACGGTATAACAGGTTCGGCTATAGCCAGTGTAGCGGTACAGTATATAATGTGCGCAGCTTTCATATATAAAATGTACACGGTGTTTGGCAGGCATATCAGCCTGACGTCCATAGTCAGACTTGGAATTTGTGTTGTGGCAACAATACTGCTTGTACTTGTTTTAAAATCAGTTGGCATCAACTGGATAATTACCTCGGTTATTGCAGTAGCTTTATCCGCCGCTTTTCCTTTTTTAACCGGATTACTGAACGCCGGGGAACTGATATCATTGTTGTCTGTAAACGACAATCAGAGGCATTAAATGAGACGAACGACGAACGACGAACGGCAAAAGGCTAAGGGGTGGAATGATGGAATACAGGAATCCGATCTCTTTGCTGGCACGGATCTCCAGATCCGTGTCTTTTAACTGTTCCCCATTTCACCGTGTGCCACCGTGTCACTCGGTGTTCTCCGTGGTGAAATAGGTTATTTGCTTAGTTGTTTATTCGTTTATTCGTTAAGGTGTGTAATCAATTAAAATTAATTGCAGACTTTTATCTAATTCATGTTAGATAATTGGAATATCCAGCCTTGCGGGTAATTTACTGCCGACTGGGGACTGTGGACTGCTGACTGCGGACTGAAGACTGAAGACTGATTTGTCGGTAAAATATACTTACATAAGAAAAAATTTCTATTTTTGGGAACGCATTAGTACCTGGAAACTATGCTTTACAGGGGGAGAATTATACTTATTTTGCTAACGGGTGTTATATCTAAAGGTTTCAGCCAGGATATCTCACATCAGGTTCTTGTACCTGTGGCGTTCATTGTTGATCTAGATTATTATAGTGTTAATCAGACAGTTGGCGAGCCTGTTGTTGAGATTTTTGAGAAAGAGTTCTTTACACTTACACAGGGTTTCCATCAACCCAGTATTACTATAACCGGCCCGGAGCCCCCTGAGGGGAGCGGTGTAATGGCGTATCCAAATCCTGTGACTGATATTCTGAAAGTGGAACTTTTCGGAATAGAAAAGACTGACTTTGAGATAGCGGTGTACGGGATGAACGGATCGGTCTTTCTGAGGAAAGAGATCTCATGCGGAAATAAATACTGGCAGATTGAGGAAATTGATATGAGCCTTTACAGGAAAGGTGTTTACTTCGTACATGTTATGTCTGCCGATAAGAGGATATCCCGTTATTTTAAAATTGAAAAGATGTAAGAGGGGAATATGGAAAGACGAAAACATAACTTATTGTTTGTGATAATTCTGCTTGGGACATCTCTTGTTGCTATGACCCAGGAGGTTCCGTACGGAATTAATTACCAGGCTGTTGCCCGCGACAGTTATGGTAATGAACTGGTCAATCAGAGAATAGATATCCGTTTCACGGTTATTTCATCAAACCCGCTGGGCGATATACAGTATCAGGAAGTACATTATGATATTTCGACATCCCGTTACGGAGTTTTTTCTGTTATTATAGGCAAAGGAACACCCACAATTGGCATATGTGAATCATTTTCAGGAATAGACTGGGAGTCAGCGCCACATTACCTGAAAGTTGAGATAAAGTTCTCAAACGAATTTATGGAGATGGGGACAATGCAGTTTCTGAGTGTCCCTTATGCTCTTTATGCGGCCAAATCTCTTGAAGCCGGACCTCAGGGCCCGGAGGGGCCGGCAGGACCGGCAGGGCCTCAGGGGGAAAAAGGAGAACCCGGCGATCCTGCCACTGACGACCAGACCCTGTCTTTTGACGGACAAAACCTTAGCATCAGCGGCGGAAATACTGTTCCGCTCACACCTCTTGTTAATGACGCCGATGCTGACCCCCTGAATGAGATACAATATCTTTCTATTGCAGGAGATTCTCTGAGTATAACCAATGGAAACTCTATAAAGCTGCAGGAGATCAATATTGATGACGCCGATGCCAACCCGGAAAACGAGATTCAGGATTTAATAATCGAGAATAATATTTTAAGGATATCAAAAAACCAGGATTATAATCCCATTGACCTTTCAAAATACCTGGATAATACAGACAGACAGGAGCTTGGGTTTAACATGGCTGACAGCACGCTAAGTATCAGCAGCGGAAACAGTATCGACCTGTCGGATGTTTTAAGGGACCCTGACACTGATGAGTTTAACGAGATTCAGGATCTCTCTCTTGAGGGGAATATTCTCTCTGTAACAATGAACAGCGGAGCTACAAGCATTGATCTTGGCCCGTATCTTGACAATACTGATGACCAGGAGCTGAGTTATAATCCTGAGACCCATATTCTGACAATAGAAAACGGTACCTCGCAGATCGACCTTGATGAGTTGAAAGATGATGCTGACGCCGACCCTTCAAATGAGCTGGTCACTGAGCTGACCGTTGACGGAACAGACCTTGTTCTCAAAGAAGGATCCAATGAAAAGAGGGTTGATCTTAGCAGCAATGTTGTTGCTTTCAGAGCACTGAAGGAGGTTAATACAAGTGCTGCGATGCCTTTATCAAATGTTGATTTCATTCCGGATAGTGAAATTTATAATGATGGTTTAGGACTGAATATGTCTACCGGTGAATTTACTGCATCATATGACGGCATATACACATTTAATATAACCTACAGCGCAGACGGTACCGGAAGCTCAAGAGAATTGATGATTTATCTTAATGGTAATCTTTACGAAAATATAGGAGTAGATATTTTAAGTGGTGATGTTTTGTACAGGTCGGTTACTATGAAGCTAAGCAGTCAGGATAAGGTAAAACTTGTTATTCACACCGGTACAGGGACATCGATCGGCACAGGTTCGTTTTCAGGATTCAGGGTTTACTAGTCTGAAGTTTTCGATTTATATAAAGATGCTCCGTACTGCAATGGCCGGAGCATCTGACAAAAACTATTTTACTTTTTCCATAAGCGGGCGGTACTTTTCCATAAGTTCCCTGTTCAGATCGAGAGGAGGCTCTGCTCCTTCCGGAAGGAATGATTTATAGGGATGCTCCTTCGAATATTCCCTGAATTCATCTTGCAGCACCTTTAATTTTTCAGGTTTGGTAAGCAGGTCTATTGCAGTAGCTGCCATTACTTTGGCCCCGGTGTTAAGCCCTTTCCATGCAGCCGGGCCATAGTAGGCGGACACGGCAGACCAGTGATGGCCTGTCATTCCCGGCACTCCTCCCGGGAACCTCAATGTGGCAGTGGGGGCAATAAGAGTGACCTCGCCGACATCTGATGATCCTCCGCCAACCTGCATGCCTGAAGGTTCTTTGAGTTTAGATACTTCTATGGGATATCCTTTTTCTTCCTTACCCAGGTCCTTCTGTAATGCTTTCGCAAATTCATTTTCCTCATCTGTCCATTCCGGCATTCCTATCAGCTCGATATTCGACTGTATCAATTCTGCCATACCCCGATTGGAATGCCTCTGGTGAATTCCCGTTAATACCTTTATTTCCTCAAGTTCGGTACCGGTAGCAAGGGCCGCGCCCTTTGCACAGTTAACAACCCTGTCAAACATATCTTCGACACGTTCGTCGGTATTCCTGATATAATACCAGACCGAAGCCCTGTCGGGAACCACATTGGGAGCCTCGCCTCCTTCAGTAATAACATAGTGAAGCCTGTGCGTATAGTACAGATGTTCTCTGAGGTAATTGGCTGAGATGTTCATTATCTCCACGGCATCCAGCGCACTCCTTCCATCCCATGGAGCACCGGCCGAATGTGCTGTCTTACCTGTGAAGGTAAATATTACCGATATGGATGCATTACCGTTTACCCCGAAGTCTGTGCTCATATCAGAGGAAGAGTGGTTATCTATAACAGCGTCAACATCGTCAAAAACGCCTGCTCTTACCATGTAGGGCCTGCTTATAACTGTTTCCTCGGCAGGTGACCCGAAGAATTTTATAGTGCCTTTTATATTATGTTCTTCCATACTTTTCTTAACGGCAATTACCGTCGCTACTCCCGCCGTACCCATCATGTTATGTCCGCAGCCATGACCGGGAGCGCCTTTGACCAGAGGCTCCTGATGAGGGACCCTGCCTTTTTGCGATAACATGGGCAATGCATCAAACTCACCCAGCACACCGATTACCGGTTTACCCTCTCCCCATGTTGCAATAAAGCATGTAGGTATGCCTGCCACGTTAGGCTCAACCTTAAACCCTTCATCTTCCAGTGTCTGAATAAGCAGGGCTGAGGATTTGAATTCCTGAAGCCCTAATTCGGCATATCCCCATATCTTATCCGATATCTTTCCGAATTTTTCTATAGTGCTCTTTTCCTCCAGGTAGCCGAGCGCAGTCTTCTTTTCTTTGTAAAGCTTAGCCGCCGGTATCTCAATGATCTTTTCCTGCGCTGCCGAAGGCAAAAGGGCTATTATCAATGAGAATGAAATGATGAGAATAAGTCTTGGGTGTTTCATGATTTAGATTTTTAGGTTATAGCGGAGTAAATTTATGTCAATTTTCAATGAAATACTGAAATATAGCTCAATAACATATTACAGATGAGAAATGGGATTTTGAAGGAGAAAAAGGCTAAAGACAAAAGGGTTTAAAAGGTTGAGAAAGTTGAGAATGAGTTTATATGGCGATGCTTAAATAATACTAAATACCTGTTAATTAATAAATTAACTAATAAACCAAGCTGTTCACCATTCACCATTCACTTTATTCCCACCGTGTGCCACTATGCCACTCTGTGTTCTCTGTGGTGAAAATAAATCATTCGTTTAAAAGTTTAACCGTTAAATTGTTTAATCAGCCGGCTGCCGACTGAAGACTGGTCTGACTGCCGACTGAAGACTGAGGACTGCCGACTGGTTTTCTACGATAAACGCCTGATAATAATCATAGTAAAGAGCGTGCCGGTAATAACGCCCAGAATATTAGAGAATATATCCACAGGGTTGAATGTACGGTCGGGAATAAGGAGTTGATGTGACTCGTCAGCAACGGCAAATAATGCGAGTGCGACAAATATTACCAGTAAACGTGACAGTTTTAATATCATTGAGGAGGGAGTGAATGACAATACTGCAAGAAAAGCCAGACCGCAGTATTCAAGGAAATGTATAATATAATCGAGCCTGATCTCTGTTTTTGCCGTTTCAATCTTTGGTGTGGGAATACCCGGAATTGATGAGGATATTATCATAAGAATAACCCAGATAATAAGCAGGTATCTCGAGAAAGGGATCAATTTCCTGATAATATTGCTCATGACCGAATATTTGAGAATCAAAAATAATCATTAAAGATTCATAATACTGCTTAGAAGCCTTACTTTTGTATAAAAACAGATTATTATGGTGACTATTGAACAGATAAAGGATGTCACTGAACGCCGGGATGCGTTGAGGAGGTATCTTTGACATCGATAACAAGACGATTCAGATAGAAGAAGAAGAAAAGATAACCGGGGAGCCTGAATTCTGGAACGACCCTTCGGCAGCGGAGGAACAGATGAGAAAGATATCGGGACTGAAGTCATGGGTCAGCTCATATGAGGAGATGAGTACCGCCGTTGACGATCTGCTTGTTATCTATGATTTTTTCCGGGAGGAAGAAGCGGACGAGGCCGAGCTTGATAATCAGTATATAACAACATTAAATCTGGTTGAAGAGCTTGAACTGAAGAATATGCTGCGTAAGGAAGAAGACCGCCTGGGAGCTTACCTCAAAATAAATGCTGGGGCAGGAGGGACAGAGAGCAACGACTGGGCGGATATGTTGATGCGTATGTATATAAGGTGGGGGGAGAGGAATGATTATAAAGTTAAGGAGATAGATTTTCAGCCCGGTGATGAGGTAGGGGTTAAATCGGTAACCCTGGAGTTTGACGGAGAAAGGGCCTACGGATATCTTAAAAGCGAGAATGGTGTTCACAGGCTGGTAAGAATATCGCCTTTCAATGCCCAGGGAAAAAGACAGACCACTTTCGCATCCGTATTTATTTCGCCGGTTATCGACTCCACGATAGAAATAGAGATCAGTCCTGCCGACATAAGCTGGGAGACATACAGGTCGAGCGGCGCAGGAGGGCAGAATGTAAATAAGGTAGAGACAGCAGTTCGTCTGCGCCATAAGCCTACCGGACTGGTCATAGAGAACCAGGAGACAAGGTCACAGCTTAAGAACAAGGAGAATGCCATGCGGATACTTAAGTCGCATCTGTACGAGCTTGAGCTGAGGAAACAGATGGAAGAGCAGGAAAAGATAGAGGGACAGAAGAAAAAGATTGAGTGGGGATCACAGATAAGGTCATATGTGCTGCATCCTTACAAGATGGTTAAAGACCTCAGGACAAACCACGAGACAGGCAATGTACAGGCCGTGCTCGACGGCGACCTGAACGCATTTATAAAGGCTTACCTTATGGAGTTCGGGAAAGAATAGCGGCGAACGGAAAAAAGGTTGAAAAAAGTTGAGAGAAGTTGAGAATTAGTTTAAAAGGTAAATTTGAATTAGCTGTTGAGTGACTATTGTTTCCTTATCCTTAATTTTTTTTGGTTTATGCCTAAATCAGGCTTCTATTGCTGCTGATATCCCCTCCGGTGAAGCTTCAATTTATTGGTGGCAGCATAAACTTTTTTTTATATTCATTTAATTCATATTCTTCCATTTGAGCAATTCTATAAACATAGATCTTATCATTTAGTACATAAAGGATGGTGTTCATTTGCTCTAAATCGTAACTGTATAATAAGTATTTTGGATTTTTTTGCCGTATTTCTCTGAATATTTTTAGGGCATTATTACTTAATGGTTTCGAAAATGTTCGATAAGAATTATCATAGTGACTAATTTGTCCGTTATTTACAAGTACAAAAAACTTGACATTTGATCGTTTGTCGAAATAGAAGAGATTAAAGGGCAAACTGCTTGTATCAGGCAACAGACAAATTTGATTATCACAACAAGCATCAACACGCAAATTCAAAACATAATATGCAGGTTTATCTTTGATAAAAGAAGTAAACCATTTGGTTCGTTCTTCTACCAGATCCTTTGAATACATTCTTTTTCCCATAATACTGTCAATTATATTCTGTTTTCGCAAAGAATCTATGTTATTATAATCGATCCCTCTAAGTTCCAGGGTCACATCGTTCATCTCGTTTATTTCTTTTGTCACTTGGGCCTTAAACAGGAATATTATATTTTCAATATAGGAAACAGAATCAAGTACATCGTAATTGTTTTCGATCTTTTGAATCAAAGTTTGACTGACCATGGTTTGAATAAATAAGCTATTAATTAATAGCAATAGAGATGTCTTTTTCATAATTATCTCAACCCTCGTAATAAATAAAACCACCAATTATCGCTAATAGAAGATAATCTAAAACTTCCAATTCTATATTTCAATATAACTTTTCCTTAATGGTAATATTTTATAATGCGTAAATTATCTGCATGTCTTAGACTTACACTATGTGGCATATTTGTATTGAGCAAGGGATCTTTGCAAGCTTCAACATGTGCATACATCTCTGACTGGCTATGTCTTTGGATTTTTTTCATGCGCCAAAGCTACGTACTCAAGATCTGCCTTGAAAGACGGGGTTGGTAGAGGGGATCCCCTGATTACAAAAAACGCCTTAAAGATATTCTCTCTAATGCTATTGATCTGGCCTTCTAAAAACAAAAAATTCAGGAGGGGCGACTGAACTGGTTTTTGTTTTTTAGCCTCACACCAGTTATAGCTTAGTAAAGCAAAAAAGTCCCAGTTTACCAAGGCTTTCATATTTTTATTTTTTCGTTTGCATCTTTTCAAACTTATTTACATACCTACTAAAATCAGCACTATCCTTTATTGGGTAGTCAAATAACATTCTGCTTTTATGAGGGTCTCTTTTTAGGTATTTAACTAAATATTTTTGTCCGATTTTCACCCCCTTGCTAGGTACGTACCCTTTGTTTCCTCCATATGTGTGTATGTATTTTTTTCCATCAACAAAGTATTCGAATTTAATGGATTGTGCTTGACCTGGTTGATTTACAGTTTTGGGAGCATGAATAGTCGGTTTGCTTGACGAGAAAACCAATACCGTTCCAGTAGTATATTCTCCTTTTTGCATTATCTCCTCAGTTTCTTTTTTAAAGAAATTTTTGAATAAGATTATACCAACTATACACAAAATAAAAACTATAAATTCTATCATTTTTCTCTTTTTACTCTTTTTTTTCCTCATTTTAAAACTAATTTAGTTACATGGCACCCAAACCCATCTATCCATTATCATTTGGAATGACCCACAAGGAATTGTTGGCGTCATTGGGGGTATTGGTTTAATTTGAGGTTTAGGCAATAAGTCCAAATTTAATTGTGTAGGTGCCCGATCTATTTCTAAAGGCGTTGGATTTCCATAATAATCTTCATATATGTCGTTATCATTATTTTTATTTCCTCTTCCAAACCGGTCAGGAAAAATTGTTTTTGAAACTCCTGACAAAGTTCCACCTAAAAATGAAGGTCCAATATTTCGGTTAGCATCTTGAATTGCTTGTTGATGAGTCTTTCCAGTAAAACGAGACGTTCCATACGTTAATCCGTAATTTACACCAACAGTTGAAACAACTTCTGATGTTACGTTCTTAACAAATTCATTATTAGCCCCTAAATTTCCTAAACCATTATATATCCCATCTGATACAAAATTTCCAACTTGTTGTCCTATATATGCAGTCCCGGCACTTATCAGCCCATTTAAAATTGCCTCCTCTGGTGTTTTCCCTTGTATCATACTATTAACCCACCTTGCAGTCCCGAACCGAGTATAGGTACACCATATGCCGTTGCAACTCCATTTACCGCACCATCTCCAAAATATTTTAACCCTTCAACAAAAGCATTTTTCCCTTGAGCTTTTGCAGCTTTGATATAACTCCAATTTGATGCAATATTTATTCCTCCTTGAACAACAGCATAAATTCCCACAATTGTAATAAAAGCGATCTCCCCATCAGAGTCAACGTAAACCAATGGATTATTAAAGCAATACGCATACCTGTTAAGATTCTGAGTGTTTCCGGGAGACTGGACGAAATTATCAGGGCTCAGGAACATTGCCAGCAAAGGATCATACATCCTGCCGTTCATGTTTATCAGATCAAAATCATCCAGGTGCTCATGACCGGTAAAACTATAAGTAACAAATCTAATATCAGGATCAGAGTAGTACATCTTTTAGGTGTTATAACAAATTTAGTGTTTTGGATGAATCCTGCCAACGACACAAGAAGAAAAAGTATAAAGTTTTGAAAGTATGAAAAAAGCAAAGAGCTTAGCACATAGCGCAGTCTTCAGTCCGCAATCGGCAGTCCACAGTCCATAACAGTAATCCAGTAATCCAGTACATCGGTATTCGGTAAGTCCACAGTCTTCAGTCCGCAATGTTAATTAGCAGTAAATGAGCAAAGCGCATAGCGCACAGAGCTTAGCCTTTCGTCTCATTAAACTCATTCTCAACCTTTTAAACCCTTTTCCTTCCCTCTATCTGGCTCTTCGCTAAATTTACCCACCGGGCAAATTATTAACGTTCAGCCCTGTCGTTTGTCGTTAGCCGTTTGTCTCTGTTATCTTCAATGGTAATATTGCAGCGCAATAGAGGGACTATTTGGATATTTCGGTGATATTGACCCCCATTTCGGTCATACTGACCCCCCTAGATAGGTTTTAATTCAAAGAACAGTTTTTTACTGACATTTTTACCGTTTTCTTCTTAAACTTTCTCCTTTAAGTTCTATTCTAAATGAAGTATGGATTAATCGATCCAGTATAGCATCAGCGATAGTGGCTTCACTTATTATATCGTACCAGTTTGCCACGGGTATTTGACTGGCAATAATCGTGGAAGACCTTCCATGCCTGTCTTCAATGATTTCCATTAAATCCAGTTGATGCTGTCTTTCCATGTTTGTTAATCCAAAATCATCCAGGATAAACAAAGATGTCTTTGCAAGTTTATCAAAAAATTTCAGGATATTCCCTTCCAGACGGGCCATTTTTACCCTGAGCATGAACTTTTGGGTGTTAAAGTAAGCTACCGTGTAACCATGAGTGCAGGCCTGGTGTCCTAATGCAGAAGCGAGGAAAGATTTCCCGCAACCAGTAGCCCCCGTGATCAATAATGATTCTCCTTTAGTAATATAATTACAAGTGGCAAGATCGGTTATTAATGCTTTATCCAGTCCCCTGGATGAGTCAAAATTGATTTCTTCTATACTGGCCTGATAGCGGAACCTGGCATTTTTCAGCAGGCGTTCAAAGCGGCTGTTTCTACGCTGTTCTTCTTCTGCCTGTAGCAATATTTCCATTCCATCATGAAAGGATAATTCATGTATCCTACGGGTCTCCATCATTGCTTCCCAACTTTGAAGCATCCCTTTTAAGCGTAATTCTTTGAGTTTTGTTTCGATTTCTGTCATAAGATTAAAATTTAATGTTTAACTGTTTATAATATTCTTTCCCCCGGATATTCTCATGCTCCGGTAAAGGTGCAGGAGGAGTTTCCTGTTCAGGATATTTGTTCATATTTTCTATAATCTTCATTAAAAAGCGGTAAGAGTAGGTTTTACATTCCAGGGCTTCTTTACAGGCCCTGGAGAAGATTTCCGGGTTTGTTTTCCTGTACAGGTTAAATAATCCATCACAGGTCTTGTAGTTTTGCTCCGGATACCTTCCACCCTGGAAAAGCAACTCTACTATTTGCTGTAATTCCTTTGTCATTTTGCCTGCCCTGGCAATATAATATTCAGGACTCCGATCCAGGTAGTGCTGATGATGAGAACATAAATGCTCCCTGATCGTGGTATAGCCATAGAGTCTGTAATTTCTTTGATGAATAGCTACCTGTTCTCCTTTAGCATATATACGAACCATCGAACGAGTATAAATAACTTTCACCCTTTCTCCTATCCAGCGATAAGGGACACTGTAATAATGCTTATCACAGCTCAGGCGGATATGGTTATTTTTGGCAACCTTTAATTCCCTGTAATACTTAATCTCATATATTTCCCGGGGAAGAGCTTGTAAAAGTGGTTTTTCATTGGCTAAAAAGCATTCTTCACGGCAATAGGGCTTTTGCTGCATACGGGTCTGATTGTGCCTGCGGTTAAATTCAGCAATGGCCCGGTTAAGTGAATAAAGGTCAAAAAACTGCATGTTCCTGATCTTTGCATAGATCCTGGAGTAAGCCATTTTTACCTGGTTTTCAACCAGGGCTTTATCTTTGGGTTTTGCTGCCCTCGCAGGGATAATGCTCATACCGTAGTGGTTACAAAAGTCTTCAAGCGCACGGTTAACATCAGGTTCATAACGGTTTGCTTTTATAATTGCTGCCTTTAAATTATCCGGTACCAGGATCAGGGGAACGCCTCCCAGGTATTCCAAACACATTCTTAATGCATATATAAAATCCTCGATATTTTGACTCCTTACTGCAAAAACAAAGGAGTAATCTGAGTATGGCAAACAGGCAACGAAGACCGGGCACCAGATGATCTCCCCGGTCTGCTTGTCAACATAAGACAATTTTTTCCCTGCAAAATCAACAAATAATTGCTCTGCGGGCTGATGTGTTAATACCATCGAGGGATTGCGGGCTATCAACTGTTGCTTCAAGTGATAACAAAACTGCGTGTAACCATATCCCCGGGGATACCCGGCCTTATATTCTTCCCACAAAACCATACGGTTAACCCCATGACGGCTCAGTTCTTTCTCAAAATAGTCCAGATGGGATTTGAAGTGGTCAAAACGATCCTGTTTGTAAGCTGGATTGCCACTATGGAACTTCTTCTCTAACTCGGGGTCTTCCATGGCTAATAAATCCTCCAATCCCATCCTGATTCCCGGGAGTTTATCTATATAAGATTTAACCGTATTACGGCTTATGCCTAAGTTCCTGGCTATAGCTTTTTTACCCATTCCCTTGGCGTGTAACTTTAATAATTGTTTGATCTGACTCATAGGTTTTATTTTTCCTGCCATTAGTAACTGCCTTTAGGATTAAAAAATCGCTAAGGAATTAAAACCTAAGGAATCTAATAAGGGGGGGTCAGCATGCTCCGAATTAATTGCGGCGGCGGCGCAGATTTTTTTAATCAAAGCAGCTACACTTTAGTTTTCTTATAGGGGGGGTCAGTATCTGCCGGAATGACAGTTAAAAATCAGGTTTCTATTCAAAATTCATTATTTCTCGATCCGAATTAGGGGGGTCAGTATGCTCCGAATTATCCAACTATTCACTATTCTCTCATTTTTAACTTATCATTAACGAGCTGATATTGACCCCGGAGGGGTCATATTATTGTATCCGGGAATACAAACACCACCTTTTCGATCCCGTCAGGGGTCGTATAATTGTTATTCGACTGCGCTGCAGTCGTGAGGGGTGTGGTGTCCACCTATTCTCGCCATAGGACAAATATACAAAAATAATAGTTAATTAACTATGTAATTACTACACTAGGATATTGTTCTATATCTAAGACTTTCTTAATTTCTAAAAACTTATTCCAGTTTCCGGTTCTGTCAATAAAGACATGGTTCTTACCTTTAGTTATTATAGCATAATGTTCACTTACATTACCATAAACATTCCTTTCTTCAGATTGAGTATTAATTTCATTTAATACTTTTTATTTATCAAATTCAAGTTTGTTTGAAACAAGATTCTTCTTAATCATAAAATAGTTATTATTAACCATTTTAAGGGGATTTTCGGATAACTCAAATATACAGGAATCAGTTCCATCATATGTCGGAATTATTATACTATGTATATTTGTATTATTGAGTTTCCAGAATTTAACAGTATAAGATACTGGGGAATCAAATGCCGGATATACTAATTCATATCTATAAATTGAGGATTCTTTGGGAATAAATAGTGATGTTCTGTAATTATTGCTTATAAGATACTCTAAGTAAGAAGTATCTGGATTTGGACATGTGGTTGTGTGTTTGTTTAAATAATAATCAATTTCATATTTAATTGCTTTTTTTATTTGTGTTGTATCAAATGCAAAATAAGAAGAATCATTAAGATTACAAAAATTCCATATTAGAGGAAATTTTTTTTCAACCAGAGATGAAATATCTATAAAATCAGAAATATCCTGATCATTCATATTATTATGATATAAATATGTTAAATCATTACCTAATGAATCATATATGTATAAACGAGATGAGTAAGGGATGAAGTAGTTTCTTTTTGAGTTATTAATAATGGTAATCTTAAAAACATCACAGATTTTATCCAATTCATAATTCAAATCGGATGTTTTTTCTAATATCACATCAATCTGTTTCTCAGAATTATTATTGCATCCAGAGAAAAAGGTAAAAAACAGCATGCTTATGACGATAATTAGTTTACGTAATGTATTGTTCATCGTTTAGTGAAAAGTTGGGAAAAAGGGATTTAAGCCCCATCTTCTATAATCAATATACGGTTTCACTATAGGTAAATCATTTAATTGTAAAACAAGGTTACTTTCAGAATTATATAAGAGATCAAAAGTGTTTTTACCATAATACTTCTTTAATGCTACTTTCATAAATTCATCTCCAGTCTTAGAATAACCACCTAAATTATAATAACAATCTGCACCAAACTTATATGCTGCATATTCTGATATTCTGGAGTTCCAATTAAGCTCGATGAGATGTGCTACGTGAACATATTCATGCCCCATTGTGTAATATAAAGTTCTCATACTTTTAAATGATCTGGTATGAAAGTTAATAATGTAGTTATCATTTATTGGTAAAGGATTCGTTAATGCCATATCTTTTGCATGATCCCCTACAAAAATATTGTCATTATGTTTTAAAATACTCCGATTTTTATATTTGTATTTTGAAAAATACCTATCAGAAAATGCGTCTAAAGTTTTATCTCCAGGAATTAGGTTCCCATTTTTATCGAAATAAGGGAAATCCGTAACTTCAGAGGTGGAATATTTAGCATTATGTTCTAATAAAGTCATATCCTGTATGGCTATTCTTTGTTTTTTCGTTATCCATCTGTATACAGAATAGTCAATTTTAGACCCCAATACATATCCCGATATTCCTCCATTAAGCATGCCTGTCCATGTACTAAAGTTAGTATAATCCCATTTAATTGGATTAAATTCCCAGTTATTTGCTGTTACGCCTCCCAAGTAAGAACAACCTAAAGTAAATAATAATGAAAAGAACCATTCTCCATCAGGATCAGTATAAACAAGTGGATTATTGAGGCAATACGCATACCTGTTGAGGTTTTGAGTGTTTCCGGGAGACTGGACGAAATTATCAGGGCTCAGGAACATTGCCAGCAAAGGATCATACATCCTGCCGTTCATGTTTATCAGGTCAAAATCATCCAGGTGCTCATGCCCGGTAAAACTATAAGTAACAAATCTACTATCAGGATCAGAGTAGTACATCTTTTAGGTGTTATAACAAATTTAGTGTTTTGGATGAATCCTGCCAACGACACAAGAAGAAAAAGTATAAAGTTTTGAAAGTATGAAAAAAGCAAAGAGCTTAGCACATAGCGCAGTCTTCAGTCCGCAATCGGCAGTCCACAGTCCATAACAGTAATCCAGTAATCCAGTACATCGGTATTCGGTATTCGGTAAGTCCACAGTCTTCAGTCCGCAATGTTAATTAGCAGTAAATGAGCAAAGCGCATAGCGCACAGAGCTTAGCCTTTCGTCTCATTAAACTCATTCTCAACCTTTTAAACCCTTTTCCTTCCCTCTATCTGGCTCTTCGCTAAATTTACCCACCGGGCAAATTATTAACGTTCAGCCCTGTCGTTTGTCGTTAGCCGTTTGTCTCTGTTATCTTCAATGGTAATATTGCAGCGCAATAGAGGGACTATTCACTATTCTCTCATTTTTAACTTATCATTAACGACCTGATATTGACCCCGGAGGGGTCATATTATTGTATCCGGGAATACAAACACCACCTTTTCGACCCCGTCAGGGGTCGTATAATTGCTATGACGCCTATTTGTCTATAATTCTGGTAATTCTTGAAGAGTATTTCCTTTTAATTTTGTAAGAGAATCTTTGTACTCAAGAAAGAATTCTTGTTGCTTGGTACTTAGTTTGCCGTATAAATTTAAATAATAGTACTTACCACTAATGAATATTTTATCCTCAATAGATGTTGAAGCCGGCTCCAATAAGTCTCTCGTTTTATGAATTTGTTTATAAAAATATAGTGTATCCTCTTTGCTTAGAGCCGTTTCATAAATAGTGTCATTATTAAGATATCTGACCACTTGTTCTAGTACGTAATATCTATTATTCTTAGGATAATAATAGAAACTAAAGTACTTAAAAGTATCGTTTTTTATATTTTGGAGATAATAGTACTCTTCGTCTTTATCTAAGTAAGAGTTAACCTTAGTCCAGGTAGTATTTTTTATATAACCATATTTTTCAAGATTACTTAAATGCATTTTGTATCTGTTTTCTGTACAGCCAAATATCAAAAGGCTAATGGAAAATAATATTATAAATTGCTTCATAAATACTTTTTTTATAAGTTGTAAGGGATATAATAGTATTTCCGTTGTACTGAGCCCAAAAATGATAACTAGTCCTAAAACCCTCTCCTGATTGTATTACAGGTTTTATTACTGAAATATAGTTATATCTGTACCTTTTATAATTGTTATAATTTCTATCAATGACTCTCCATGCAACATGCTCACCATTAAAACTTCCATCACCAGAAATTGAACTCTTACCCCAAAATCTATTCCAGAAAGATTCTTTCGGGGTTGAAGAATAATCAACTATATTGCTAACATGTATCCTACTATTAGTTAGAGGATCTTTCCCTTCATTTTTCCTTATATATTCAAACCAATCAACAAATCCAGAAACAGGGTTTTCATCAAGTTTTACTTTGGGTAATTGAGAATAATACAAAAGCTCATTATTTGCATCACTAATTCTTGGTCCATGGTAATTTTCGTTAAATATATTATTATAATCATAATATGAATATTTTCCATCCTGCTGAGTAGAAATAAATTCATAAACATTTTTCTTTTCAAGGACCCAATTTTGATAAATGTCATCAACCTTTGCTCCTACTTGGTACCCTCCAATCATTCCCTGTGCTACAGCACTCCATGTTGATGCAGAACGCCAATCCCAGTTTAGAGGATTGAACTCAAGATTATTAGCAAGTACTCCATTTAAATACCCGCCACCTAAAGTAAATACTAATGTAATAAACCATTCACCATCAGGGTCAGTATACTTTAATGGATTATTCAGGCAATACGCATACCTGTTAAGGTTTTGAGTGTTTCCGGGAGACTGGACGAAATTATCAGGACTCAGAAACATTGCCAGCAAAGGATCATACATCCTGCCGTTCATGTTGATCAGGTCAAAATCATCCAGGTGCTCATGCCCGGTAAAACTATAAGTAACAAATCTACTATCAGGATCAGAGTAGTACATCTTTTAGGTGTTATAACAAATTTAGTGTTTTGGATGAATCCTGCCAACGACACAAGAAGAAAAAGTATAAAGTTTTGAAAGTATGAAAAAAGCAAAGAGCTTAGCACATAGCGCAGTCTTCAGTCCGCAATCGGCAGTCCACAGTCCATAACAGTAATCCAGTAATCCAGTACATCGGTATTCGGTATTCGGTAAGTCCACAGTCTTCAGTCCGCAATGTTAATTAGCAGTAAATGAGCAAAGCGCATAGCGCACAGAGCTTAGCCTTTCGTCTCATTTAAACTCATTCTTAACTCATTCTCACCTTTCTCAACTGAAAGCTTCCCTAAAATTAGTAGCGATTAAAAATAGAGAATTAATCGTAACTTTAAATTTTAGGAAAGAATAGAAAAATGCCAAGCTCTCCCAAGAGTACTTAACTTTTAGAGTTGTACGTAAAAAATTGTAAAACTAAAGGCCAGTTTAAATCGAAATGAAAGATTTAATAGTATTAGTATTATATTGGTTTACAATGCTTTGTTAAATTACATTTAAAAGTTTACATATTGCTAGTGTCATGTCAACTTTATAATGTCGTATATATTTTGTAACTTAGCAAAAAATTGCTATGAAAAAGTATATAGTAACCTTAACAAAAGAAGAACGAGAGACACTATCAGGCATAGCCTCAAAAGGCTCACACAAATCACAAAAGGTGCTGAATGCATTAATATTATTAAACTGTGATGAGGGAAGGCACCAATCCGGGAAATCTACAAACGAGGCCATATGCGGAGTTCTTAAAACAAGCATGAAAAAAATAGATAGGGTCAAAAAGCGTTTTGTGGAAGAAGGATTGGAAATTGCCTTGGAAGGTCATAAAGGAGAAAGGGTATATAATAAAAAAGTAGACGGCGAGTTGGAAGCTCATTTAATTGCCCTGAGTTGCAGTGAACCACCCAAAGGGTTTGCCCGTTGGTCATTAAGGATGTTGGCAGATAAAGTTGTTGAGCTTGAATACATAAGTAAAATATCACATGAAACAGTGCGAAGAGTTTTAAAAAAACGAGTTAAAGCCGTGGAAGAAAAAGGGGTGGGTAATTCCTCCCCTGCAAAATGGTGATTTTGTGGCAAATATGGAAAAGGTACTTGAGGTGTACAAAAGGCCATATGACCCAAAGTTCCCAGTTGTTTGCATGGACGAATCACCGAAGCAACTTATTGGGGAAATAAAACAGCCAATAAATATGAAGCCAGGATATGAAAAAAAATACGATTACGAATATTGCAGGAATGGCGTATGCAATATCTTCATGGCCAATGAGCCACTTAGAGGCTGTCGCTATGTTAAGATTACAGAGACAAAAACAAAAAAGGATTGGGCTAAATATTTATCTGAAATTGCACAACTCTATGAAAATGCCGAAAAAATCACCTTGGTAATGGATAATCTTGGCACACATAAACCTGGTTCGTTATACGAAACTTTCGAGCCAAATGAGGCTAAAAAGTTATGGGACAGGTTTGAGTTTGTTTATACTCCTAAACATGGAAGTTGGTTGAATATGGCTGAAATTGAATTAAATGTCCTAATGGGGCAATGCCTGGATAGAAGAATTGCAACTATTGCTGAGGTTGCAGAACAAGCAAGTGCCTGGCAAGAAGCCCGCAACAATATGAATGCTACAATCAACTGGAGATTTGATTCAGGCGATGCCAGGATAAAGCTTAAGCGTCTTTATCCGACTTTTAATCATTGACATGACACTAGTAAGGATTAATAATAAGTGTATCAGAAATAAGAGGTTGATTATATAATTTAAACCCTTTATAATTATTCAGGAGCTCCGATGTTATTTCCAAAACTTCATTTCCAGAATTAAATTCGTATCTGTATTTACTAATTGTAGTATCTGGTAAGTAATGTATAAAAATCTTATAATTTTCCCTTGGTTGGAATAATGTATTTATAGTAATACAATCATAATATGTTTCTTTGGGACCTAAAAACACTGAATTATGATATTTAGAAAATATGAGACTTTTTATAAACTGTATATCCTCTTCAATCAACATTTTTGGATCATCCTTAGTTATTAAATCTTCATATTCATACTGAATTATTGATCTAATCATTTTTTTCTCTTTAGTGAAAGGGGGAATATCTAAATCAATTATATCAAAAACATTTGGATTATCTGAACAATAATATGTAGGGATTTTAGTATTTATTGAAGGATTGTAGAATGAGATTCCGTCATGTAACTCATTGTTTATGAATTGTTTATTTGCAATATCTCCTTTTGAATTTATAAATATGACGCTATCCATATTTACCATGATAGAAGAAAGTTCGGGAATATAAATAGGAGTGAAAGTATTGTTTTTAACAACCATAACTAAAACATTACTACTATCAATTATTTCATGTTTTAACATTATTTGAACCTTATTGTTATTAATAGATTGGCAAGACACCATAATAACAAACACAAACAATATATTTCTATTTATATTTTTCATGTACCAATATTTTAAGATAGTCCTCTAGGTATAACATCATAAATGCCATATTGAGCAACATTCATATAAATGGGTTTAACAATTTTATTATAAATAATTGAATTATTAAATGATGAATTCGGATCAAAATATTCTAAAGCCTTACTGTTATAAAACGAATTATGACTAACCCTGTTGTTCCATCTATAGGCAGAATATTCTGAATATTGGCTGATATAATTATTAATAGTTAATAATTGGGCAACATGAATATATTCGTGTCCCATATTTAGATATAAATTGAATGGAGAAGAAAAAGAACTTTCAGCAAAATATACATTATATCGTCCATTTACCATTTTGGGATCTGTATAAGCACCCCATTCAGAATTAATGCTTTCAACATAACCTTTTTTATATATTAGGTTAGACTTATCACGAAATTTATAATCTGGATAATACTTATCTGAAAATTCATTTAATGTTTCAGAACTTGGAGTTAATTTAGTATTAGGATTTGAGGTTAATTCATTATTTCTGGCAATAGCCATAAAATGACCTTTTTCATATGCATATTGTAACATACCAAATAAAGCTCCACTGATCCCTCCAGCTATACTTCCGGTAATAAGTCCGTTAAATCCTGTAGATATTACTTGATTTAATGACGAACCACTAATACACGCGTTTCCTATACCATTAACAAAACCACTTGTTCCTCCTCCTGTAAAGCCTCCAACAGCACCTTGGGCAACAAAGCCTCCAAATGTAGATACAGGTTGTGAAAACAATGCACCAACCGCGGCACCACCAGCCCATGCGCCTGCGGCACCAGTTGCAGCACCCACAAACAATCCTTTTGCCATATCACCAACCAGGCCCCAGCCTTGTTTGTCGCTGTTAATTATAGCCTGGCCCATTCCCATCCAGCCTCCTATGATTGCAGCAAGCAGAACTAGGCTTTCTCCATCCGGGTCAGTATAAATAAGCGGGTTATTCAGACAATATGCATACCTGTTGAGGTTTTGAGTGTTTCCGGGAGACTGGACGAAATTATCAGGGCTCAGGAACATTGCCAGCAAAGGATCATACATCCTGCCGTTCATGTTTATCAGGTCAAAATCATCCAGATGCTCATGACCGGTAAAACTATAAGTAACAAATCTAATATCAGGATCAGAGTAGTACATCTTTTAGGTGTTATAACAAATTTAGTGTTTTGGATGAATCCTGCCAACGACACAAGAAGAAAAAGTATAAAGTTTTGAAAGTATGAAAAAAGCAAAGAGCTTAGCACATAGCGCAGTCTTCAGTCCGCAATCGGCAGTCCACAGTCCATAACAGTAATCCAGTAATCCAGTACATCGGTATTCGGTAAGTCCACAGTCTTCAGTCCGCAATGTTAATTAGCAGTAAATGAGCAAAGCGCATAGCGCACAGAGCTTAGCCTTTCGTCTCATTAAACTCATTCTCAACCTTTTAAACCCTTTTCCTTCCCTCTATCTGGCTCTTCGCTAAATTTACCCACCGGGCAAATTATTAACGTTCAGCCCTGTCGTTTGTCGTTAGCCGTTTGTCTCTGTTATCTTCAATGGTAATATTGCAGCGCAATAGAGGGACTATTCACTATTCTCTCATTTTTAACTTATCATTAACGACCTGATATTGACCCCGGAGGGGTCATATTATTGTATCCGGGAATACAAACACCACCTTTTCGACCCCGTCGGGGTCGTATAATTGTTATTCGACTGCGCTGCAGTCGTGAGGGGTGTGGTGTTACAATCTACAATTATATGACGCCTACGGCGTCAGGAAATGCGCTGTTGATAACAATGTTTTATAGACCAGTTAGAAGAAAAGGAAAAACAGGTATTCTTTTCAATACTTGATTCCTTGATTACAAAAAACGCCTTAAAGATACTCTCTCTAATGCTATTGATCTGGCCTTCTAAAAAGTTCAGGAGGGGCGCCTAAACTGGTTTCTATTTTTTAGCCTCGCACCAGTTATAGCTTAGCAAAGCAAAAAGCCCCGGTTTCCCGAGGTTTTCATGTCTTTATTTTTTTGTTTGCATCTTTTCAAGCTTATTTACATACCGCCTAAAATCAGCACTATCCTTTATTGGGTAGTCAAATAACATTCTGCTTTTATGAGGGTCTCCTTTTAGGTATTTAACTAACGTGTTCCCGTTTATGATTCACTATACAATTGAAGAAAAGAACAAGACAATAATAGTTTCGGCTGTTCTTCATACAAGCAGAAATCCTGAACTCTGGAAAAACAGATAAACGAAAAAGCCCCGGATTACTCCGAGGCTTCTATCTTTATGGATATGTTATCGTCCAATTTAGACTCTCCAAATCTTCTAAACTCAAATCGTATCGCTTCAGTACCATGTAATTTGCTTTTACGGTATCCCATGGAGTGGTTTCCAAAACTTCAGCATCAAAAACATAAAATGCTAATGTGTCTTGTTCCTCGTATACTCTTTCCCATGTTCCAATTGGTTTGATAGATGATTTTGTTTCATTCGGTTGAATTTTATATTTGTCAGGAGCGTTACCAGGATAGTAATTTACATAGACATAGGTCGTATCCTTATAGGAATCACAAACACTAACATAAATTGAACTATCTGAGTTATTTACAAAATCTAATCTTGTATCATAATAATCTTTACGACAGCTTGTAACTGTCAATATTAGTAGAGTGAATATTTTAATTGCTTCCATAATCTAATATCTTGAATTTAACACTAAAGCATTTATTAAACCAGATACAATAATATTTGGACCTAATAAATAATCAAACCACTCTAACCTTGTTCTTCCATTTCTTAATGCAGCTTGATTTATTGGGTCATTGTATGGTAATGTAAGGTCAAAACCTATTATGGGATGCCCACCACTTGCTCGGTTAAAGTTCCAGTCTGCTAATGTAAAACCATCTTCATTTTCCATAAAGTATTTTAAAGCTCTTACATTTGCATCCTGTTCTGTAGGATGGTTACCATGGTCAAAATAATCACCTTTACTAAGCAAACTAGGTATCCCATATTTTGAAAGATAATATAAACCGGAAGATTGGCTTTGGAGATAATGGCCATATTCATGTTGGAATAGTTCGTTTCGTGGGTCGGCTTGTATATCTCTACCTCCAATAATATAGCTTCCTAATGTAATTGCACCAGCATCTTTACCTCTTTGTAAGACAGTAGCACCCCCGTAATAGTCCACTTCATTGACTTGTCCAAAAGTATTGGTCATATGCGCACTAAAGAAACCTAGCTCCGTTTGCGGCGCTTGCCATGTAAATCTTGAAATTGTTTCCCAAACTCTTCCACCAAAAGATTTATTTGGGTCACTTGCAAATAAACCGCCCCAGATTTTTGCAGAATTTCCTGCATGTCGGTTGGCACTACCCCATGCATCACCAAACCAGGTATGGTGTCCATCTTCGTGTTTTCCTCCAATTGAACGTGCAAATCCTTTTACAAAACCGATTAACCAGTCATCAACAATGAAGAACTCCCCATCCGGATCCGTATATATGAGCGGATTATTGAGGCAATATGCATACCTGTTAAGGTTCTGAGTGTTTCCGGGAGACTGGATGAAATTATCAGGGCTCAGGAACATTGCCAGCAAAGGATCATACATCCTGCCGTTCATATTGATCAGGTCAAAATCATCCAGGTGCTCATGACCGGTAAAACTATAAGTAACAAATCTAATATCAGGATCAGAGTAGTACATCTTTTAGGTGTTATAACAAATTTAGTGTTTTGGATGAATCCTGCCAACGACACAAGAAGAAAAAGTATAAAGTTTTGAAAGTATGAAAAAAGCAAAGAGCTTAGCACATAGCGCAGTCTTCAGTCCGCAATCGGCAGTCCACAGTCCATAACAGTAATCCAGTACATCGGTATTCGGTATTCGGTAAGTCCACAGTCTTCAGTCCGCAATGTTAATTAGCAGTAAATGAGCAAAGCGCATAGCGCACAGAGCTTAGCCTTTCGTCTCATTAAACTCATTCTCAACCTTTTAAACCCTTTTCCTTCCCTCTATCTGGCTCTTCGCTAAATTTACCCACCGGGCAAATTATTAACGTTCAGCCCTGTCGTTTGTCGTTAGCCGTTTGTCTCTGTTATCTTCAATGGTAATATTGCAGCGCAATAGAGGGACTATTCACTATTCTCTCATTTTTAACTTATCATTAACGACCTGATATTGACCCCGGAGGGGTCATATTATTGTATCCGGGAATACAAACACCACCTTTTCGACCCCGTCGGGGTCGTATAATTGTTATTCGACTGCGCTGCAGTCGTGAGGGGTGTGGTGTTACAATCTACAATTATATGACGCCTACGGCGTCAGGAAATGCGCTGTTGATAACAATGTTTTATAGACCAGTTAGAAGAAAAGGAAAAACAGGTATTCTTTTCAATACTTGATTCCTTGATTACAAAAAACGCCTTAAAGATACTCTCTCTAATGCTATTGATCTGGCCTTCTAAAAAGTTCAGGAGGGGCGCCTAAACTGGTTTCTATTTTTTAGCCTCGCACCAGTTATAGCTTAGCAAAGCAAAAAGCCCCGGTTTCCCGAGGCTTTCATGTCTTTATTTTTTTGTTTGCATCTTTTCAAGCTTATTTACATACCGCCTAAAATCAGCACTATCCTTTATTGGGTAGTCAAATAACATTCTGCTTTTATGAGGGTCTCCTTTTAGGTATTTAACTAACGTGTTCCCGTTTATGATTCACTATACAATTGAAGAAAAGAACAAGACAATAATAGTTTCGGCTGTTCTTCATACAAGCAGAAATCCTGAACTCTGGAAAAACAGATAAACGAAAAAGCCCCGGATTACTCCGAGGCTTCTATCTTTATGGATATGTTATCGTCCAATTTAGACTCTCCAAATCTTCTAAACTCAAATCGTACCGCTTCAGTACCATGTAATTTGCTTTTACGGTATCCCATGGAGTGGTTTCCAAAACTTCAGCATCAAAAACATAAAATGCTAATGTGTCTTGTTCCTCGTATACTCTTTCCCATGTTCCAATTGGTTTGATAGATGATTTTGTTTCATTCGGTTGAATTTTATATTTGTCAGGAGCGTTACCAGGATAGTAATTTACATAGACATAGGTCGTATCCTTATAGGAATCACAAACACTAACATAAATTGAACTATCTGAGTTATTTACAAAATCTAATCTTGTATCATAATAATCTTTACGACAGCTTGTAACTGTCAATATTAGTAGAGTGAATATTTTAATTGCTTCCATAATCTAATATCTTGAATTTAACACTAAAGCATTTATTAAACCAGATACAATAATATTTGGACCTAATAAATAATCAAACCACTCTAACCTTGTTCTTCCATTTCTTAATGCAGCTTGATTTATTGGGTCATTGTATGGTAATGTAAGGTCAAAACCTATTATGGGATGCCCACCACTTGCTCGGTTAAAGTTCCAGTCTGCTAATGTAAAACCATCTTCATTTTCCATAAAGTATTTTAAAGCTCTTACATTTGCATCCTGTTCTGTAGGATGGTTACCATGGTCAAAATAATCACCTTTACTAAGCAAACTAGGTATCCCATATTTTGAAAGATAATATAAACCGGAAGATTGGCTTTGGAGATAATGGCCATATTCATGTTGGAATAGTTCGTTTCGTGGGTCGGCTTGTATATCTCTACCTCCAATAATATAGCTTCCTAATGTAATTGCACCAGCATCTTTACCTCTTTGTAAGACAGTAGCACCCCCGTAATAGTCCACTTCATTGACTTGTCCAAAAGTATTGGTCATATGCGCACTAAAGAAACCTAGCTCCGTTTGCGGCGCTTGCCATGTAAATCTTGAAATTGTTTCCCAAACTCTTCCACCAAAAGATTTATTTGGGTCACTTGCAAATAAACCGCCCCAGATTTTTGCAGAATTTCCTGCATGTCGGTTGGCACTACCCCATGCATCACCAAACCAGGTATGGTGTCCATCTTCGTGTTTTCCTCCAATTGAACGTGCAAATCCTTTTACAAAACCGATTAACCAGTCATCAACAATGAAGAACTCCCCATCCGGATCCGTATATATGAGCGGATTATTGAGGCAATATGCATACCTGTTAAGGTTCTGAGTGTTTCCGGGAGACTGGACGAAATTATCAGGGCTCAGGAACATTGCCAGCAAAGGATCATACATCCTGCCGTTCATGTTTATCAGATCAAAATCATCCAGGTGCTCATGACCGGTGAAGCCACGGTCAAATTCAAAATCCGACGGGACATTATTATATGACCAGTCTGCTGCTGACCGTCTCCGTCCCCAGGGGTCAAAACTAAGCCTTTCAACTACAACACCCTGATCATCGGTTATTACATCATAAGACCCCAGAATGTCAGTATGAATATAGAATAAAGAGTTACTTTCCGAAGCAGATTCATATATAGCTGTTAAACCTGAAGGAGTATTTATATAAAATAATTCCCTGGTACCTTCGGTAACATGAACCTCTTTTTCATACATTCCAAGAGCAAAGTATTTGGTCAATACAGTTGAACTGTTGTCTGTCAGTACAGTCTTAACCCTCTGCTTGCCTGTTCCATATGTTATTGTCAGGTCTTTATCCACTCCGTTTGAAGCGGATAATGTTGCTGCTTTATTAAATTTTGTATATGTAATATCCTGTGCAGGTAAGCCTTCCATTAAGGCAGTAGGGCTTGTAATTTCATCTACCTGATGGGGATAAGTCTCATTGTAAGCGTATGTACCGACATCAGTCTTGGTTAAAATATTCCCTTTACCTCCTGTATCATACGTTAATGTCATAGTATTTGCTCCTACGGTATATGTAAGTAAGCGATCCTGGCTGTCGTATGTGAATGCTTCCTCGTTATAAGTCCCGGATGAATTCATCCCTCTCCTTCCTGTCATATTACCAAAGGTAGTATTAAAATCATAATCCCAGTCCTGAATATCAGTTGCCCCAAGTACAGATTTGATCTTATCCAGGTATCCGTACTGATCATAAATCATAGAAGTATTAATCCCATTACCCAGATCATAATCATCGTATACCCCATATTTATTAATGCTGTTAGCTTCCCATACGGTCTTTTTTCCCGCGGAAGAGATGAGATCAACTATACAGATAAATCTTCTTAGCGGTTAAATTATTTATATAATAAATATTTATTGTAAAGTTGAATTAAAAATAAAAAAGTTGAAACAATTGGCTTCAATTCTTTATTATCCCTGCAACAATCAAGTGATATTACAAAATATCTATAAACACCATTATTATTATACTCCATTATCAGAGGACTTCCTGGGTTAGGACAATAAATATTTTCAGAATAATGATTTAGTTTAATTAGTTTTTTTTCCAGCCTGTTTTTATCTCTTAATTTTATTGGAACAGAATCAATCTTTGTAATATTAATACCATTATAATCAGAAGTACAACCAGATTTATGATATATTTTCAGTGAATCGCTGGAAAAATTAATACTATATATATCAAAACTACTCGAAAAATTTATAAGATCATTAGGAAACAATATTCTGATTATTTTGCTATCGGTATTATATAAAACAGATTCTTTGAATTGTCTCAATATATATGAAGCTTCAAGCTCATCACCTACTTTATCTTGTTGACAGGTTAAAATTGAATTATCGAAAAAATAACTATAGATAGTATCAATACAATTTAATTGATACTCATACTTGGCATGATACCTTTCTGTTATACCTCCATGTTTATCAAGTTTATAAAAATATCTATCACTAAGAGGAGTATCTGCATAACCTTTTTTAAAATAAAATTTTCCATTAGGTTCAATAAACATAGTAAAATCATAGACCGAATCAATAGTAATAAATACTGTCTTTTTATATTTAATATTATATATTCTTAGGCTGTCTTGACTTTCCCCATTAGGACAAAAGCAAGTGCAAAAAAATAGATATAACAAAAATTTTTTTTTATTCATCATCTTAATCTATAACGAAATAAATCTTTAAATGAATGTAGTGGATTACTTCTCCATCGCCAGCCATTTAAAACCACAAAATCTGTTCTGTTGGTTATTGTAATTGTAATAAATTTGTTATCAATTAAAACATTTCCAACAGAGCCTAAATTTTTTTCTCCAAGTCCAGTAATTTTGTTTATTTCTTTAGGGATTTTTACTTTGATTTGATCACCGGCATTTAATGACTTATTTTCATTAAGAATTGTTTTGTAGTGATCTTTTGTAATATCTCTTGCCCATGGAGAATCAAAATCTTTACCACTCATTATTTTAGTTTTTCCTTGACTATTAATTTGGAAAACCATATCCTGTTTTTTAGCACCAGTTAAGAAATTTCTGTCATGCATTACAGCGTCAATTCCCCCTGCAATCCCCCCTATACCACCACCAATAAGGGCACTTTTCCAACCAAAATTCCACCCTTCACTTATCATGTCACCTAAATCGTTTTCAGGATTCATAGCAGCATTTCCAAATCCATTAATAAATCCACCTGCAAACCCACCTGCAGCCCCCGATACAAATCCAGAAGCAAATCCTGTTGAAACGACTGTTGAAGTTCCCATAACTCCACCCCAAAAAGAACCTCCACTTACCAATGCCGAACCTAATCCTAATCCCAATCCAGTACTCACAGCACCCGCAGCTGCTCCAATTCCGTAATATCCGGCGAATTGTCCAAAACTTTTAATATTATCAGCGTGAATTACAGCATTCAACGTTCCTCCTATATCTGCGGCAATCGCAATAGGAAGTAAAGGTTGTGATCCAGGTATGATTGCACAAAGTAATGAGAAAATAAACTCTCCACTCGGATCAGTGTAGATAAGCGGGTTATTCAGGCAATACGCATACCTGTTGAGGTTTTGAGTGTTTCCGGGAGACTGGATGAAATTATCAGGGCTCAGGAACATTGCCAGTAAAGGGTCATACATCCTGCCGTTCATGTTTATCAGGTCAAAATCATCCAGATGCTCATGCCCGGTAAAACTATAAGTAACAAATCTACTATCAGGATCAGAGTAGTACATCTTTTAGGTGTTATAACAAATTTAGTGTTTTGGATGAATCCTGCCAACGACACAAGAAGAAAAAGTATAAAGTTTTGAAAGTATGAAAAAAGCAAAGAGCTTAGCACATAGCGCAGTCTTCAGTCCGCAATCGGCAGTCCACAGTCCATAACAGTAATCCAGTAATCCAGTACATCGGTATTCGGTATTCGGTAAGTCCACAGTCTTCAGTCCGCAATGTTAATTAGCAGTAAATGAGCAAAGCGCATAGCGCACAGAGCTTAGCCTTTCGTCTCATTAAACTCATTCTCAACCTTTTAAACCCTTTTCCTTCCCTCTATCTGGCTCTTCGCTAAATTTGCCCACCTGGCAAATTATTAACGTTCAGCCCTGTCGTTCGTCGTTAGCCCTTTGTCTTTTTTATTCCCGGTAACACAGCAGCCCAGGATGGTAAGTATTAAAAGATCATAAAGACTGATAAATAGCATAGAATTATTCATTCTTATTTCTTTTAACTTTGCCGGATAATCATCATTATTTTAAAAATGCCGGAAAAAGAAAAACTTTTTGAACAGTTTCCGCCCGTTAGCACTGAAGAATGGATGAATAAGATCAGGGCCGACCTTAAAGGCCAGGATTTTGACCGGAAACTAGTCTGGAGATCACCGGAAGGGTTTATGGTAAAACCTTTTTACCGGGAAGAAGATAATGCAAACCTGCCATATCAGGATACCCCACCGGGTGAATTCCCTTTTCTCAGGGGTATATACCCGGGGAAGAACGAGTGGTACATCAGGCAGGATATCAAGGTCGACGATCCTGTTAAAGCAAATAAAAAAGCACTTGATGTATTAAACAAGGGTGTTACTTCACTGGGGTTTATTTTCGGAGAGAAAACGGAATATACAGCCTCCCTGATGGAGACCTTGCTTAATGGCATCTATTGTGAGAGTATAGAGTTGAATTTCAGACCCCAGGGTGATGCAAAAGAATTGCTTGGGGCACTTACAGATTATCTGAATGATAAGGGGATCAAACCTTCGGCAATAAAAGGGTCAGTTGAAACGGATCCTCTTGGCAGGCTCATGCAGAACGGTAAATTATGTATTCCTGCAGAGGAAGCAATGGACTACCTGGCCGGACTGGTCAGGAGCGCGGAATCATTTAATAACCTGAGACTTATTGCTGTTAACGGAGCTGCTTTTGGTAATGCAGGCTCTAATATTGTCCAGGAACTGGCTTTCTCCCTGGCTATGGGAAATGAATATCTTTCACAGCTTACAGGGAAGGGTATCAGCGCCGATGATGCGGCAGGCTCAATAGGATTTACTTTTGGCACAGGTTCCAGCTATTTCATGGAGATAGCAAAGCTCAGGGCAGCAAGGATACTGTGGGCAAAGATCACGGAAGCTTACAAACCGTCTTCAAAAGACTCGTGCAGGATTTATATTCATTCGGTTACCAGCGACTGGAATAAGACCGTATATGACCCGTACGTGAACATGCTAAGGAGCCAGACAGAAGCCATGTCGGCAAGTCTGGGAGGAACAAATTCCCTGACCGTAAGGCCATTCGATATCATTTTCAGGGAGCCTTCTGAGTTTTCCGAAAGGATTGCAAGAAACCAGCAGTTGCTCCTGATGGAAGAGTCTCATTTTGATAAGGTTAATGACCCTGCAGCAGGCTCATACTATATTGAGAACCTAACCGCTTCAATAGTTGAGCATGCCTGGGAGCTGTTTATTGAGGTCGAGGATGAAGGAGGTTTTCTGGCAGCCCTCAAAAAAGGATCTATACAGGAAAAGGTAAGATCAACAGCAGATGTAAGAAGAGCAAACATCAGGAAGAGGAAAGAAAAACTTCTTGGAACGAATATATTCCCTAATACACTCGAAAAGATACAGACAGGGCCGGTTAAAGGAACCGGGGAAGGGGAAACGGATCTTGATACGGAACCTCTGAAAGCTTTCAGGGCCGCACAGGAATTCGAGGAACTGCGTTTGTCGGTTGACAGTCTTGACCGCCAGCCGTCGGTTTTCCTGCTTAAGACAGGTAATCCTGTGATGAGAACGGCCAGGGCTCAGTTTACTCAGGGCTTTTTCGGAAGCGCAGGTTATAAGATAATTGATAATGCCGGGTTTGACAATCTGCAGGAAGGTGTTGAGCAGGCATTAGGCGAAAAGGCGGATATTGTTGTAGTATGCAGCTCTGACGATGAATATGCTGATATTATCCCGGAAGTAAACAGGTTACTTGCCGGCAGATCTATCCTGGTAGTGGCAGGCGAGCCTGCATGTATGGAAGATCTTCGTAAAGAGGGTGTAGAGCATTTTATCAGTATGCGTAGCAACCTTTATGAGACTTTGAAAGAATATAACAGGGAACTGGGGATTAATAATTCACATTAGAATCATGAGACCAAAATTTAACAGATCAGATATACAAAAAAATACTTCTGCCGGTATTGATTTCAGGGATTGGGAGAAGAAAATGGGCATAGAGAAAGACTGGATCACTCCTGAGAAAATACCTGTAAAGTGGTCTTATTCAAAGGAAGACCTCGAGGGGATGGAACATCTTGGCTATGCAGCAGGTATAACTCCTTACCTCAGGGGACCATATTCGGCAATGTATGCCATGAGGCCATGGACGATCAGGCAATATGCCGGTTTTTCAACAGCGGAAGAATCAAACGCCTTTTACCGCCGTAATCTCGCGGCAGGGCAGAAAGGCCTGTCAGTAGCGTTTGACCTGGCAACACACAGGGGCTATGATTCGGATCATGAAAGGGTAGTAGGAGATGTAGGGAAAGCCGGTGTGGCTATTGACTCCATACTGGATATGAAGATCCTTTTTGATCAGATCCCCCTGAATAAGATGTCTGTTTCAATGACCATGAACGGGGCAGTATTGCCTGTTATGGCTTTTTATATAGTGGCGGCACTGGAGCAGGGAGCTAAGCTGGAAGAACTGTCCGGTACCATACAGAATGATATACTGAAAGAATTCATGGTAAGGAATACCTATATATATCCTCCTGAGTTCTCAATGCGTATCATTGCCGATATTTTCAGGTATACATCGGAGAAGATGCCGCGTTTCAATTCAATCAGTATATCGGGTTATCATATGCAGGAGGCCGGGGCAACCTGCGATATTGAACTGGCTTATACACTGGCTGACGGACTTGAATATCTGCGTACGGGAATCGGTGCCGGACTTAGTATTGATTCATTTGCCCCGCGGCTGTCCTTCTTCTGGGCTATAGGGATGAATCACTTTATGGAGATAGCAAAGATGAGAGCTGCCAGGATGCTTTGGGCTAAGCTGGTAAGTCAGTTTGATCCTAAAAATCCTAAATCAATGGCCCTGAGGACCCACTCACAAACATCGGGATGGAGCCTTACCGAACAAGACCCCTACAATAATGTCGGACGTACATGTATAGAAGCTATGGCAGCGGCCCTGGGCCATACCCAGAGCCTTCATACCAATGCGCTTGATGAAGCTATTGCACTGCCGACGGATTTTTCTGCACGTATAGCACGTAATACGCAGATTTACCTGCAGGAAGAGACTGAGATATGCAGGTCGGTCGACCCATGGGCCGGTTCTTATTACGTTGAGAGCCTTACTCATGAACTGGCACATAAGGCCTGGGAACATATTATGGAGATCGAGAACCTTGGAGGGATGGCCAAAGCAATAGAGTCGGGCGTGCCTAAGATGAGGATAGAAGAAGCATCGGCAAGAGCCCAGGCAAGAATAGACTCAAAACACCAGACTATCGTAGGTATTAATAAGTACAGGCTCGACAGGGAAGATCCCCTGGAGATACTTGAAGTAGATAATACATCGGTTCGTGAAGCGCAATTAAAAAGAATTGCTAAATTGAAGGCTGAAAGGAATGAGGCGGAATGTGTTGCTGCCTTGAATAAAATAACCGAAGCTGCTAAGAGTGGTGAGGGAAACCTGCTTGAACTGGCCGTGGATGCTGCTGCCAAAAGAGCTACCCTGGGAGAGATCTCTTACGCATGCGAAAAAGTTGCAGGGAGGTATAAAGCCGTGATAAGATCAATATCAGGAGTGTATTCTTCAGAATACAAAGACGACAATGATTTTGAGGAAGCAAGAAAATTAGCCGAAAAGTTTGCCGGAAAAGAAGGAAGGCAGCCAAGGATCATGATTGCCAAGATGGGACAGGACGGTCATGACCGCGGCGCAAAAGTGGTATCGACCGGTTATGCCGATATCGGATTTGATGTTGATATAGGACCGCTTTTCCAGACACCGGCCGAGGCGGCAAGACAAGCTGTCGAGAACGATGTACATATACTGGGAGTATCAAGCCTGGCAGCAGGTCACAAGACACTTATCCCCCAGGTAATTGAAGAGCTGAAGAAGCATGGTCGCGACGATATACTTGTAATCGCCGGAGGTGTTATACCGGCCCAGGATTATAAATTTTTATATGACGCGGGCGTGGCGGCAATATTCGGACCGGGAACATCCGTGTCATCGGCAGCAAAGAAAATCCTTGAAATTTTATTGCAGACTATCGACTGATTGCTTGGAAATTTATCGTAATTTGGGAATATGTATTATCCGGGTAAGATATTATCAATGATCCCATGCAGACTGCTGATTATTTCTGTTTTGTTCTTACTGGTCACTCAGACCCGGGCCACAGGCCAGGAAAGGGACGAAATTGATTTTTTTGATCCTGAAACGTGGTTGCTGGGTGATTTCAGTTATAACGCACTGATAAATACGCCTCATAATACATGGTTCGACAGCGGGTTTAATGATTATATCATTGATGATACAGCCTTCATGGAGCTCGAAAAAGCAGGCATTAATGACACTGATATTTTGGTTGTCATGGGAACATGGTGCTCTGACAGCAGACGTGAAGTACCCCGTTTCCTGAAAATAATTGAATCGATAGGATATGACAGGGACAGGATAAGGTTTATTGGTGTCGATTCATATAAAAATGCACCTGTGGATGATTACGTATCATTTGACATTGAAAGAGTGCCTACCTTTATATTCTATCGTAATAAAGTTGAACTGGGACGCATCATTGAATATCCCGAAGCGTCTTTAGAAAGGGATATGGTTAATATCCTGACCGACAGATGATGAACAAACAGTTAAAACCAAATAATTATGGAAGAGAATTATAAGAACACGGGACATGGTATGGGTGTTGCCGCACTGATAATGGGTATCATCAGTGTCGTGGTTGCTTTTATTCCCTGCCTCGGGTTGCTGGCTTTCTTTACAGCAATAGTAGCGATTGTTCTGGGAGCAATAGGTATATCACAGGCTTCAAAAGCCTCATCCCCGAAAGGATTAAGTGCCGGAGGACTGGTAACAGGTGTTCTGGCCTTACTGATATCATTGGCACAGTTGGTTGTCTTTGCCGGCTTTTCAACAAAAATTGACTTTCTGGGAGACAAACTGGAAGAAATATTTGAGGATATAGAAAAAGAAGTCATCAAAGATGTGGAATCGGGCGATTTCAGAATAACAATAGAAGACGGGGATGATATGATAGAGATTGAAGGAACAGCGAAAAAGAAAGACCTGCGGGATAAACTAGAGAAGCTTGAAGGTGTCGAAATCGGAGAAGAAGATACTGTACAGCAGGATACTACAGGGTGATAATGAAAGAGACCGGGATGCTTTAAGCCAGAGAAATACCTGTCTGGTTATAAACTCGGTTTTTGCCGGAATAATAATGATTGTGTTTTTTTATTCCGGTTTTTTTGATCCTGAAAAAGATAATTATCCTTTGGTATGTATTCATGAGAAGGTTACAGGACAACCATGCCCGTCGTGTGGTATGTCGAGAAGCTTTTCCTGTTTAATCCGGGGAGAACCTGAAAAGGCAGTAATGTTCAATGAATACGGCCCCAGGGTATTCCTGTTTTTTCTCTTTCACCTGGTAATGCGTATTTCGAATATTGTTGTTGTTTTAAGAAAGCCACAGTTTATCAGGGAGCTGATACTTATCGATTCTGTTTTGGCTGTAATAACATTTATACTTGCTTTCAGGCAGTTTTTTGAGTACTATATAAGGCTGATATTCTAAGATAAGATACCGTTTATTATATTATATACATATTCATTTTCATAACCCCTTGATTTTGCAAACCTTATAAGCTTTCCCTTCAGGTCAAAGATATTTTTCCCTTTGATGGTCTTTCTCCTGGTCATGATCTCGTCATTTATCATCTCAAGGTAATTATTCATATCAATAATATTTAATCCTGCTTCAATATCTTCTTCAGCCAGTCCTTTTGCTTTAAGCATAACCCGTATTTTTATCTTTCCCCATTTATTAAAACGGACTTTATCGCGTGCATATGATTTTGCATACCTCCTTTCATCAATGAACCTGTCTTTTATCAACTTGTCGATGATAGCCTCATTTTCTTCGCCTCCGGTCAGTCTCCATGTAGCAAGCTTTTCCCGGATATCTTTCCTGCATTTTTCCGATCTGCTGCATAATGCCATTGCTTTTTCAAGCGCCCTGTTATAATTCTCAGTGTTCATTTTTCCTTCCTTTTACTATTCTCGGCTTACCGTTAATATCATTAAGTACCTGTATGTTTTCTATACCGTATTTTGTTAACAGGGCTTTTAGATCATCACTTTTTGCCTCGTTAATCTCAAAATATATTAATCCCCCGGGATTCAGTATATTACGGCTGGCCTCAAGTATTGACCTGTAAAATATAAGGGCGTCATTATCAGGAACAAAAAGGGCTTCGTGCGGTTCGTAATCCAGTATATTCCTGTCCATCATTGCTTTTTCTGATCCGGTTATATAGGGAGGGTTGCTGACGATAATATCATACATGCCGTATTTTTCCGGATCAGGGCACAGAATATTATCTTTTATAAATTTAATATCTGCCGAATGCATTTTCGCGTTAGAGGCTGCTAATAAAAGTGCTTCCTCCGAGATGTCGCAAGCGCTTATACTTGCACCTTTAATATTCAGGGCAATACTAATTGCAATACAACCGCTTCCGGTACCGATATCCAGTATTGAGGGAGAGTCATGTGAGTGTTCTTTTATTACCATGTCGGCCAGTTCCTCCGTTTCCTGCCTTGGAATAAGAGCGGCAGGAGATACTTTCAGTCTTATACCATAGAATTCCGTTTCGCCTGTTATGTATTGAACCGGCATCCTGTTTTTAAGATCAATGCATATTTTGTTAACTTTAGACCAGGAAAATGAGGATATTATATGATCCGGGTTGGCCAGTATGAATGAGTTGTTTTTGCCACTAATGAAGCTCAGAATTATATTAACAATAGCTTTCAGTTCCCTGTCATGATAATGCCCTTTGAGATTATCACAGAGATACTGTCGAACCGAAGAAAAAGTCAGACGGTCTTTCATCATAAATATCAAAATTAGTATAATAATTTATGACAGCCGCATATGATGTAAAATACATGAAGAGAGCCATGGATCTGGCTTCCATGGCCGCCGGCAACACCAGTCCTAACCCGATGGTAGGAGCCGTGATAGTATGTAATGACAAAATAATAGGAGAGGGTTATCACACAAGGGCCGGCGCTCCTCATGCCGAGGTTGCAGCAATTGAATCGGTAAGGGACAGAAGCCTGTTGAAGAAGTCCTCGTTGTATGTAACACTTGAGCCATGTTCTCATTATGGGCGTACTCCACCCTGTGCCGTGAGAATTGCCGGCGAAGGGATCCCAAGAGTAGTAGTCGGAACAACGGATACAAGCGATAAAGTAGCAGGAAGAGGTATAGAAATAATGAAGAGCTCAGGAGTGGAAGTAATTACCGGCGTCATGGAGGATCAGTGCCGGTATCAGAACAGGAGGTTCTTTACCTTCCATGAGAAATCGAGGCCTTATATAATACTGAAATGGGCACAGAGCTCAGATGGCTTCCTCGACAGGCTGAGGCTTAATAATATAAGGGGCCCTAACTGGATAACAGGCAGGGAAGAAAGGATAACGGTACATAAATGGCGAACGGAAGAAGATGCCATAATAATAGGAGATAAAACGGCCTGCAATGATGATCCGGGACTGGATGCAAGATACTGGGCAGGAAATAGTCCCCAAAGATTTGTGCTAAGCGAAAAGAATGACCTTCCGGCTAACCTTAAGATATTCAGGTCTGAGCCTAAGACTGTAATATTCAGTCCGGTAGCAGCAGTCAGAAAAGAGAGAGCAGTTTATGTTCAGATTTCGGACAGAAGAAAAGCCCTTGAGGAAATAATGTCATATATGTACACGACTGAAATATTATCATTGATCGTTGAAGGAGGTTATGCGGTTCTTTCACAGTTTATTGAAGCCGGATTATGGGATGAAGCAAGGATTTTTAAAGGACAGGTTGTTTTCGGTGAAGGACTTAAGGCACCGTCAATAGAAGGTGTTGTTGTTGATAAACATAATTTTAAGGATAGCATACTTGAATTTTGGCGTCCAAAATAAAAAAGTTGTAACTTTGATGTGAACCGGACAATTGGAAAACTGGAAAACTGGAAAACAGGAGAGAAGACAGTTTATCATTTTACCCCGGCGTATCTTTTAAACTATTACTGCGTATAAAGAAAGAAAAATAAGTCATGAGAAAATATGTTACTCTTCTGACAATGGTCATGATGGCCATATCGCTGAATGCACAGAATCCCAGGAAATTTGTAAAAGCGGCCGAAGCATTTGTCGAGAGCGGCAAATACGAAGATGCCATTGAACAATACACTCATGCCATACAGCTTAAACCTACAGATATCAGCTTATATATGGCACGGGGTGAGGCATTTGAATCGCTTGGCCGTTTTGACGAGGCCTATGCAGACTACGAAAAGGCATATGTTTTTGACCCTAAAGAATCGGATGTTTTGTTCTTTATGGGCAGGGTAAGTAATAAGATGGGCAAATATGAACAGGCCCTGATGCACCTTAACAGGGCAAGTGCCGTTTCTAAAAGAGATGCAAAATTATACCCTGAAAAGGTTAAGACACTCCTTGCCCTGGGCGACTATGAACAGGCTCTGAAAGTTTCGGATACAGCCATGCTCTTTAAGGAAGATGAGATCAATTACTACCAGCGGGGGCTGGCATATGAAAAACTGAATAATGATATTCTTGCCAAAAGGGACTTTGAAAAAGCCGTAAGCAAGAACAAAGCCTTTGATGAAGCCAGGTTGTCACTGGCAAACCTGTTTATAAGGATAAATTACCTGGATGATGCCATGAATGAATGTACCGAGGTGCTGAAATATAACGACAGGAACACCGAAGCCTACCTGACAAGGAGCAAGATATATATACAGCAACTGGATTATCCTTCAGCTATTAACGATATATCAAGGAATATACTTATTGAGCCTGATAATCCTGAACAATATCTGACAAGAGGTAATTATTACCAGGATTTTAACCAGCATCCGAATGCAATAAACGATTATACGAAAGCTATACAGATTAACCCGGAAAATCCGGAATATTATTTTAAACGTGCTCATTCGTATGAGAGCATTTTGAACTATGAAGCCGCTGCAAAGGATTATTCTACTATTACCGAACTTTCGGAATTTGATATGCAGGCCAGAAAGATGCTGAGCGAAGCGGAAGCACGGTTATACGAGATAAACAGGGAAACCACAGCTCCGGAAGTACTGATAGTAAGCCCCGCGATAAAAGGTTCTACAGTTGAGGTAAGGGGCGATGCCGGGAAACTAATTGTTTCCGGGACAATCACCGAAAGCAGCCCCCTGAAATCACTTCTCATCAACGGCAATGAGTCTCTTTTCGAAAAAGGTTCGAAAGGACAGTATGAATTTCTTGCCAGTCTCGATATTGAAGATGCTCAGGAGATCAACCTGGTTGCCACAGATGATTACGACAATGTGACTGACCTTAAGTACCGGATTATCAGAACCGAGATAGATCCGCCGGAAATATCTATCGTCTCACCTTATGCTTCGGATGACGGACAGATTTTTCTTGATAGTAATGACCCCAGCCTGTTTATCCAGGGGAAGATACAGGATAACAGCCTGATAAAATCGATTTTTATTGAAGGCGTAACGGCCAGCTATCCTGTTGAACAGGAGAACCCGTCTTTTACAGCTACAGTTAATATACTGAATAAAAATAAGATAACAGTTATTGCCGAGGATGTATTCGGTAACAGGCAGGTAAACGATTTTATGCTTAACAGGGAAGGCGCTGTTATCTCCGAAAGCAACCCCATGGGCAAAACATGGGTTATATTTGTTGAAAATTCCAACTATTCATCTTTTGCCAGTCTGGACGGACCGGTCAAGGATGTTAACAGGATGAAAGCTGCTCTTGCCAATTATCAGATACATAACATTATACATAAGAAAGACCTGAACAAGGACCAGATGGAAAGGTTTTTCTCTATCGAACTCAGGGATCTTGTAAAGAAAAACCAGGTTAATTCCTTGCTCATATGGTATGCCGGACACGGGAAATTTGTAAATGATGTTGGTTACTGGATACCTGTCGATGCCAGGAGAGACGATGAGTTTACCTATTTTAATATTAATACCCTGAGAGCAGCCATGGAGCCCATAGCTGAGGTCCTTACACATACACTGGTTGTGACGGATGCCTGCGAATCGGGCCCGAGTTTTTATACTGCCATGAGATCGGCAGAAGGCACAAAGAGCTGCGACGACTGGCAGGCAACCCAGAGCAAATCATCACAGGTATTTTCATCTGCAGGAAGAGAGCTTGCCTCTGACGACTCACAGTTTACAAGGACATTTGCCAATACACTGGAGAATAATCCTAACTCGTGTATACCAATTGAAGAAATTGTAGCAAGCGTATCTGCATCAGTAACCAATTCCAATAAACAAAAGCCACAGTTCGGAAAAATTGCAGGACTAAGAGATGAGAATGGCACTTTCTTTTTTATAGCTAAATAGATTTTTATGATAAAGGATAAAATCAGATTCCTTAAAATGATCACCAGATGTCTTCCGGTGATCATTGTTTTATCTGCAGGTGTCGAATCGCTTTTTGCACAATCATATTATTTTGGCAACTATGGCGTTCCGGACGGACTGAGCTCATCAAAGGTTTATGATATAATTCAGGATAGATCAGATTACCTGTGGCTGGCTACAGAAGGAGGGGTAACACGATGGGACGGCTCTGAGTTTGAGAATTTTTCAAGTGATGACGGCCTGGCTACAGGCGGGGTAATGGCAATATTAGAGGATCATTCGGGAAGGATATGGATGGGACATCTGAATGGCGGATTGAGCTGCTATGAAGATAATATTTTCAGGCAGGTAAGCATTGATACCCTTGAGATAAACGGCGACATAACCGGTATTGCAGAACATGAGGGGAAGCTGTGGATCACCACAGCATTTAACGGAGCCCTGTGTGCCGATTCCCCCGAACAGGGGACAGGATTACTTACCGTAAAGCAATACAGGGGAGCTCAGGGTTTAAGCGACCAGATATCGGATATATATATCGATAATGATAATAATTTGTACTGTATAGCCGATGTGGGAATAAAAAAATATGATCCTGATGAAGATATCTTTGAATCGTACAGACCCGAAGGCCTTACAACTTATTTCAACACTATTGCCATGCTCATCGATAGTAAGGGAGGCAGGTGGTTCGGAACTTACCACGGAGGGCTTTATTACTTCCCTCCGGGAGATGCCGGGTTAATTGTATATGATGCCAGGGACGGATTGTCGAATAACTGGATCAGCTGTATCACCGAAGACTCAAAAGGACAGGTGTGGGCTGGTACTTTCGGCGGAGGTGTTACCGTTTTCAATAATGGCGATATGCGTACATATACCGACAAAAACGGCCTGAAGGCATTGAATATCCATAGCATACTGGAAGACCGTGAAGGTAATATGATAATTACCAGCCATAATAACGGGATACATGTTTTTAAAGGAGATCATTTTATCAATTATATCTCTGACAATATGTTCAGGGACAAAAATGTATGGGCAATAAACGAAGACAAATTTAACAGGTACTGGTTCGGAACTAATGAAGGGATAACCCTTTACGACCCTGAGCTGGGAATGCCTCTCTTTTATTATGAGGGAACACATAACCTCGGGAACCAGATACGTTTTATAGTTAATGACAGGGATAATAATATATGGATAGGAACAAATTTCAGAGGGGTATACCGGTTTGACTGGAAGAAGAATGATTTTATCACTGAAAGGGAGTTGAATGATATACTGTATAATGACCTTATTGTTACGGGCATGGCCGTTGACCATGATAATAATCTCTGGATAGGTACACATGACGGTATTGCATTCTGGGATACAAAGAAGGAGCAGGGACGAAGGTATACAAGAATAGACGGGCTTGCAGGACTTGGCATAACAGCAGTATTTGTGGATAATGAGGGTGACGTATGGATAGGTTCGGAACGGGATGAAGGATTGACAAGATATAATCACGAGAAAGGTACTTTTGAAATTATCAGGTTCGGGTATAAGCTAAGTCCGTCCTGTCTGTCCCAGACACCTGACGGAACGCTATGGATGGGAACCAGATATGGTGTTTTCGGACTCAAGAGTGATACCATAGCTATCCATCTTACCGAAGACGACGGTCTGCTTTCAAATAATATCAACCTGTTACAGCCCGACAATAACGGGGCCCTCTATATAGGGACCAATAACGGATTGAACCGTTTTAATATTGAAGAAAAAACAATCAAGACATATACCGAGCATAACGGATTTGTAGGTATAGAGACCAAACCGAATGCCAGCTACCGGGATAAGGACGGGCATTTGTGGTTTGGTACTACCAATGGCGCAACCATGCTGGCTCCGGAGAGAATACCCCCGCCTGATATGGAGCCCCTGACACATATTAAAGGGATGACGGTAAATTTCCGTAACAGGGAGATGGAAGCCGGATTAAAACTGAGATATAAGGAAAAGAATATTGCTTTCAATTATTATAGTGTTTGTCTTACCAATCCTGAGGCGGTGCGCTACCAGGTAATCCTTGAGGGAGCCGACCCGGGCTGGAGACCAGAGACTGAACATACCACTGCTATCTATTCATCCCTCTCGCCGGGAAAATATACATTCAAGGTCAGGGCACAGAACAGTGACGGGGTATGGAATACGGAGCCGGTGATTTATAGCTTTGTTATCAGACCGCCTTTTTATGCAAGTCCTGTATTTATAATTTTTATTATCATACTGATCACGGTATCAGTTATAGCATATATTAAGATCAGGGAAAGGAATCTGGTCCGTGAGAAGCGTATACTGGAGGAAAAAGTTGCGGAAAGGACAGCCGAGGTTGTACAGAAAAGCCAGGTGATTGAGGAAAAGAACAGGGATATTACCGCAAGTATCAGATATGCTGAAAGGATACAGATGGCGATGTTGCCGCCGGAGAACAGCTTTGATGATAGCTTTGTATTGTTTATGCCAAAGGATATTGTAAGCGGTGATTTTTACTGGATGTACGATAACGGTGATATACAGTTCCTGGCAGCAGTCGATTGTACAGGTCATGGTGTGCCCGGTGCATTTATGTCGATCATTGGTTATAATTCGCTTACAAAAATAGTGAGGGAATATGGAATTACCAGGCCTGCTGCTATTCTCGACCAGTTGAATATTGAGGTTACGAGATCATTGATACAGAGGGGAGACGAGGTAATAAACGACGGTATGGACCTTGCCCTTATTGCTTGCGACAAAAAACACTGCAGGCTGGAATATGCCGGCGCCTATAATCCTCTTGTAATAGTAAGGAACGGAGAGATCATTACCATAAAGGCCGACAGGTTCCCCATAGGTATGGCTACCGCAAGGGATAAAAAGTTCACAAATAATGAGGTTGATGTTCAGCCGGGTGATATGCTTTATATGTTTTCGGACGGTTATGCCGATCAGTTTGGAGGAGGAACCGGTAAGAAATTCAAGATAGTTAATTTAAAGAATGAATTCCGGGAAGTGGCTTCATTACCTGTAGAAGAACAGAAGGAAAGATTGCATAAAGCTCTGAATGAGTGGATGGGCGGAACGACACAGATAGATGATATTCTGGTAATAGGTACCAGGATCCCTTAAGCGCTATATCCTGGCAATTTTTAAAGGGTCGTCATGCCAGTCGGTATAGTCTTTGAGAACATCGAGTGCTTCCCGGGGTGTACTTACCACAGACCATATTTTTTTATGGATTTCCCGCATAAACCTTTTTTCTATAATACTGTCAATAAATTCTATGAAATGCTCGTAGAATGAGTCGATATTTAATATTACCAATGCCCCTCTGAATAGACCGAGTTGCTTCATAGTGATAGCCTCTGTAAGTTCCTCAAGAGTCCCTATACCTCCTGGCAGTGCAATAATGGCATCGGATATTTCGAATATTTTCTTTTTCCTTGTACTCATGTCATGGGTAACAATCAATTCGTCAATTCCTTTATGTCCCCATCCGTTCTTATGCATAAATTCAGGTATTACGCCTGTAACTTTTGAGCCTTTACTTAAGGCCGCATCAGCCATTGCTCCCATAAGGCCTACGGTTCCCCCTCCATATACTATACGATGGCCTTCCGATGCAATTATAATACCCAGCTGGGCAGCTGATTCAAGGTATACCTTATCTATTAGACTGCTTGACGCAGCAAAGACACCTATGTTCATATAGTATGAATAAAAAAGCCGCTCCATGCTGAACGGCCCGGGTTAAATAAATATCTCTTAATCCAGAAGGGATTCAAGCTTGGCAACAAAATTATTTTTTGGCACTGCGCCTACCTGCTTATCTGCCACCTGACCATCTTTGAAGAACAATACTGTCGGTATATTACGAATCCCAAATCTGGCTGCTACACCGGGGCTGTCATCCACATCGCATTTTACTACCAGTGCCTTTTCTTCATATTCTTTTGATATTTCTTCCACGAAAGGGGCAATCATTCTGCATGGTCCACACCATTCAGCCCAGAAATCAACCATCACAGGTTTATCTGAACGGAGCACCACTTCATCGAAATTTGAATCATTAACATGTAAAGCCATTGTACTGAATATTTAATAAATTATCATTTTGCGCGAGGCAAATATAATTAATTTACTTTAAAATCAAGTCCGGGTACCGATTCTGCAAATCGTATAATCTCACTGTTAATATCTATGCTGAATGATCTGGAAAAGAATGAGATATTGATCTTTTCAGTTGGATCGGCCACCTTTATTTTTAGTTCTGTCTTTCCTTTGTTCCTTAATACGAGAGTTTTCAGATTATCTATCAGTTTCTCATTAAGCTTATCAAAAGGAATGACAAGAGTGAATGACTTGATCAGTTCATCTTTCACACTTGTAAGCAGATGTATATTATGAATTTTCACTTCCAGTTCATCATCCCTGAACATTCTTTTTTGCACTTTACCTTTTACAAGGAGAAAATACCCGGGATTGCAGTATTTACTGTTATCAACATAATCTTTATCAAAAAGCATGAATTTATGCGAGTCGGTATAATCCTGCAGTGTGAATGACCCGAAAGGCTTACCATTCTTTGTCGTGCCGCTCCTGGCTTCTGTTACCATACCGGCTATTATCACTTCTTTATTCTTTATCCCATCAAGGTTATTGAGATCGCTTAATGTAACATTACAGAATGTTTTTATTTCCAGTTTGTAATCATCAAGGGGATGAGCCGAAAGGAAAACGCCTGTCACTTCCTTTTCCCTGGTCAGCTTTTCAAGCTTGGGCCATTCCTGAGCTTCAGGAGCTACCGGTTTTACCACTTCAAAGCCCTCACTGTCGTCAAATAATGATTGTTGTGAAGTTGTTGATTCTGTTTTAAGCCTGTTGCCGTATTTAATAAGGCTCTCTATGAATATCTGTCCTTTGTTATCCTCAGCAAAGTATTGTGCCCTGTTCAGTTCTTCAAAACAGTCAAATGCTCCGGCCAGCGCCATTGCTTCCATGCTTTTTTTATTCAGTGCGTTGAGGTTCACTCTTTCTGCAAAATCATATACCGAACTGAACAGACCGTTTTCCTGTCTCTCCTCTATCAGTCCTATTACGGCACTGTTTCCAACCCCCTTTATTGCACCCAGACCGAATCTTATATTACCATCCTTGTTAACAGTAAATTTAACATTACTTTCATTTACATCGGGCCCCAGCACTTCTATGCCCATGCGTCTGGTTTCGTCCATGAAAGTCGTTAGTTTTTTTATATCGTTTATATTACGGTTTAGTACGGCAGCCATAAACTCGGCAGGATAGTGGGCTTTCAGGTATGCAGTCTGGTAAGAGACATAAGCATAGCACGTGGAATGAGATTTATTAAAGGCATACTGGGCGAATGCTTCCCAGTCGGACCAGATCCTTTCAGTTATTTTTTCTTTAAGGCCTTTAGCCCTGCAGCCTTCAAGGAATTTTACCTTCATAGACTCCATAAGGTCTTTCTTCTTTTTTCCCATGGCTTTACGAAGTGAATCGGCTTCACCCTTTGTAAAACCTGCCAGTTCCTGTGACAGCAACATTACCTGTTCCTGGTATACGGTAATGCCGTATGTGTCTTTGAGGTGCTTTTCCATCTCAGGAATGGGGTAATCGATCTTTTCCAGACCGTGTTTACGCCTGATGAATTTTGGGATATACTCCATAGGCCCCGGACGGTAAAGGGCGTTCATAGCTATCAGATCTTCGAACCTGTTAGGCTTAAGGTCTTTAAGGTGCTTTTTCATCCCGTCCGACTCGAACTGGAACAAGGCTGTTGTCTCTCCGTTTGAATACAGCTCAAATGTTTTTTCATCATCAAGGGGAACTTGTGAAATATCGAGATCAATACCTTTTGACAGTTTAATATTCTCGATAGCATCCCTGATTATCGAAAGGGTTTTCAGTCCCAGAAAGTCCATCTTCAGTAATCCCACAGACTCAACATGATTTCCGTCGAACTGTGTGACATACAGATCGGTATCCTTTGCTATGCTTAACGGTATATATTCATTCAGAGGGTCTTTCCCTATAATGATACCGCAGGCGTGAACCCCTGTCTGCCGTACCGAACCTTCAAGGGCCTCAGCGTATTGAAGCGTTTTAGCTATGAGCTCATTGCCGGAGTTTTTTTCCCTTTTAAGTTCCTCCACTTCCCTGTAGGCATCTTTGAATGTTGTTCCGGGCCTTTCCGGTATGAGCTTGGCCAGCCTGTCGGCGTCAGACAGTTGAAGGTTTTGTACCCTGGCTACATCGCGGATAGCCATTTTGGCTGCCATTGTGCCGAAGGTAATGATATGGGCTACACGGTCATGTCCATATTTATCAACAACATATTTCAATACCTGATCCCTTCCGTCTTCATCAAAATCAATATCTATATCGGGCATTGATATCCTGTCGGGGTTGAGAAATCTTTCAAACAGTAAGTTATACTTTATGGGGTCAATATCTGTTATATGCAATGAAAAAGCTACTGCGGATCCGGCAGCCGAACCTCTTCCGGGTCCCACGGAAACCCCCATCCTCCTTGCTTCCTTAAGGAAATCCTGAACAATCAGAAAATAACCGGGATACCCCATGTTCTTTATTGTTTCAAGCTCGAAATCAAGTCTTTCCTTTATCTCAGCGCTTATTTCTCCCCATCTTTCCTGCGCTCCTTCATAAGTCAGATGCCTGAGGTAATCATCCTTATCATCAAATTCTTCAGGTATAGGGAAATCAGGCATTATAGGTTCATGTTCAAGCGCATAATTCTCTACTTTGGCGACTATTTCCATTGTATTGCCGATAGCTTCCGGACAATCGGAAAATAACTCACGCATTTCCTCTTCGGTCTTGAAATATTCCTGTTTTGTGTACCTCAATCTGTTAGGATCGTCCAACTCCTTCCCGGTATTCAGGCATATAAGCCTGTCGTGAGCCTCGGCATCTTCAGCTTTTAAAAAGTGAACATCATTGGTGGCAATTATCTTGATACCCAGTTCCTTTGATAATTCTTTATATGTCGCGACAACCTTATTTTGTCTTGTAAGGGTGTCATTATCAAAAACAGGATCCCCTGTTTTATGCCTTTGTACCTCCAGATAAAAATCGTCCCCGAAAATATCCCTGTATTCGTTAATCACCTGTCTGGCCGTCTCGATATCGTCATTGAGTATAGCAGTCGGGATCTCGCCTGCTATACATGCTGTTGTTACAATAAGTCCTTCATTGTATTTTTTCAGCAGTTCCTTGTCAATCCTTGGTTTATAATAAAAACCTTTGGTCCAGGAAAGTGAAACAAGTTTAACAAGATTATGATATCCGGTATAATTTTTGGCAAGTATTATCAGGTGGTCGCCTGAACGGTCATGTTTTGTCGAGCTGTCCGACATTGACCTTCTGGCTACGTACGCTTCCACGCCTATGATCGGCTTTATTCCTTTTTTATTTGCAGCATTGTGAAACTCCTTTGCTCCGAACATGTTGCCATGATCGGTTATAGCCACAGCCGGCATACCCAGTTCTGAAGCCAGGTCCATGAGTTCGGTAATTTTTGATGCACCGTCAAGAATTGAATATTGTGTATGCAGGTGAAGATGTACAAAATTGCTCATGGCATGGTAGTTATGAATAATAATTTTTTTACCGGAACGGATAAGAAGTACAAAATTAATTAAAAAAGTATTTAAAGGACAGCTTTCCCATAACGAGTAATTAACAAATTTTTATTAACTTCGTTTTTGGTTATTAGTAGATATTATATATATCCGGACAGTACAAATAACTTGCAATTGAAAAAAAGCATATTATTTATTCAGTTTTTTGTGTTCTTAGTTCCGGAATACTCACGGTTGCTTGGTATGGATGATATTTACAGAATGGCTGAAGGAAATAAAGATTTATCCGAACCCTGCACTCCTGAACCTGAATATAGAATTTTGGAATGATATACCTGTAAGTTTTGTTAATTTATACAATATAATGGTATTACAGGTAAAAAGGATAGAACAACCCGGCGGTTATGTTAATATAGATGCCGGAGGAATGAAAGAGGGGATCTATCTGATAGAGATTGTATATTATGATGAATTTGTTTCAAGACATAAAGTATTGATATTATAGGAGTTGCATATTTCTATAGGGAATTGGTTGATAATGACGGTCATATTTAATATACCTGCACCTCAACTGGCGGAACAGAGTTTTTTTCGGTTAATGTAATGTTAATATGGGTTTTTTGCACTATTATTAAGCGCTATAATTATTATTTTAAATTTAAATATTGTGAGAGGAATCCAAAAAAGGCTTTTATTTTATACTAAATAATTTACCTAACCTAAAAGTTATAATATGAGAAAATTGCTGCTATTTGTATTTCTCTTCTGTGGAGTGGGACTTACGGTCTTTGCGCAGGAGAGAATGGTAACAGGTACTATCACTGCTGCTAATGATGGATCTACAATCGTTGGGGTAACAGTGTCGGTCAAAGGAACTACCAGAGGTGTCACTTCTGACCTGGATGGTAATTATTCCATCATGGCAGATGAAGGAGATATCCTGGTTTTTAGTTTTGTTGGCATGAAGACCCAGGAAATTGTTGTTGGATCAGAAAGCACTATTGATGTTTCCATGGAACAAGACTTGCTCGGTATTGACGAAGTTGTTGTGATTGCTTATGGAACAACGAAGAAACAGTCATTTACCGGATCTGCCAGTGTTGTTCGGTCAGAGAAACTGTCAAGGAATCCTACGACATCTGTCGTTAAAGCCCTGCAGGCAAATGCTGCAGGCGTTCAGGTTATAAATAATACGGGAGCTACAGATTCTGATCCCATTATCAGGATTAGAGGTATAGGTTCCATTACAGCTTCTTCTGATCCGCTTTGGGTTGTTGATGGCGTTATTGGGGCTCAGGTGCCTAATATTACTGATATTGAAAATGTTACTATCCTGAAAGATGCTGCCGCTTCTTCTCTTTACGGATCAAGGGCTGCAAATGGTGTTATACTTGTGACAACAAAGAAAGGACAGAGGGGTAAAACTCAGTTTACCTATACAGGGAAACAGAGTTATGCTACCAAGACGACTAATAAATTCAAGATGCTTGACGCAGGTGAGTTTTATCAGAAGTCGTGGGAAGGGATATATAACTATGCAGCGGACAATGCTACCATTGATCCGACCTGGCTTTCTGTTCAAGGCTATGCCTCGGCTGCAGAATATGCCCATCTGAATCTGAGTGCTCTGGCGGGACGTAACCCGTATAATGTCGACCAGCCGTTCGATGATAACGGGAACCTTGTATCAGGCGCTGAATTAATGCTTGATAATAGCTGGTATGACCAGATCTTCCAGACCGGTGTGACAACCGAGCATAACCTTTCTGCTTCAGGTGGTGATGAGAGAACACAGTTTTACTTCTCAGGTACTTATTTCGATAGTAAGGCTATAACGATTCCCGATCAAACACAAAAAGTAATGGGACATATCAGCATTACATCACAGGTATCTGACAAGATTAAAGTAGGTTATACTTCAACCTTTAATTACAAACAAGGGAATACGGTAAGAGATATTACCAATGGCTCGGGTACTATGTATGCAGCGTATACATATCCGAATAATATTCCGCTGTATGTTCTTGATAATAATTTTGAAACTGTGATAGGTGATGACGGGGAACCTGAATGGAACTGGGATAACCTCGTTAACAAAGACTATAACCCTATTGCTCTTAGAGAACTGGATAAACGGGGTTTCCGCTCGACGGATTTTTTTAACACGATAAATTTTAACTGGCAAATGGTTAAAGACCTGTTTTTTGATACGAAGGTAAGCGGAAAAATGTATTCGAAAAACACAGACTTCTTCAGTAATCCGGAGCATGGTGATGGTAAGGCATATGGAGGTCGTTCCGAGAAGGAAACCGAAGACCATAGACAATTAATGACTTCGTCGACGCTTACCTATGACAAAAAGTTCGGAGGAAGCGCTTTTAATATTCTGGCCGGTTACGAGACCGAGTATTATGTTGAAAAGAAAGTACTGGCTGCCGGAAAAGGATTTGATGTGCCGTTCTCCGATGAATTATCAATTGCCAGTGAGCCTATGGAAATAGATTCCGAAACTACTGAAACATCTTTGATTTCTTATTTCAGCAGGTTGGATTACGGTCTGAATGATAAATATTATTTATCCGCTTCATTCCGTCGTGATGGTTCTTCCCGTTTTGGGACCGACAGCCGTTGGGCAAATTTCTGGAGTGCAAGTGCATCATGGAGGATAAGTGAGGAAAGTTTTATGTCGACACTGGACTGGCTGGATGATTTCAAAGTAAGGGTCAGCTACGGGACAAACGGAAACCAGGATATCCCACCCTATGCCTATTATCCTGTATACGAACTTGGATATAATTATGATTATAATGTAGGTATGGTGCATTCCCGTCTGTCTAACTATGAACTGAGATGGGAAAAGAGCAAAGTGTTTAATGTCGGGATTGAATTCGGAATTCTTCAGTTCTTAAGAGGAAGCGTCGAGTATTTTGACAAGAATACGGAAGATCTTTTGCAGGATAAGCCTATGGCGCCTTCGGTAGGATTTGACAGCCGGCTTGAAAATGTTGGCGGGCTTAATAACAGAGGATTTGAAATAGAACTGCATTCGACGAACATGAAAACCGGTAATCTTGTGTGGCTGACAGACTTCAATTTCTCAAAATATAATAACAAAATTACCGCTCTTTCACAGGAAGAAATAATCAACGGAACCAAACGGTGGGTTGTAGGAAACAGCCTTTATGAATGGTACCTGAGAGAATGGGCAGGTGTAGATCCTCAAACAGGAGAAGCTATGTGGTACAAAGACATTCTTGATACCGAAGGTAATCCTACAGGAGAGAGGGAAACTACAAAAGTATATGACGAAGCAAACAGATACGAGCTCGGAGAATCACTTCCTGATTTCTATGGAGGATTAACAAATACATTTATAATTAAGGATAACCTTACATTTTCATTCCAGTTATACTGGAGCGTGGGCGGCAAGGTCTATAACAGCTTACGTGAGCTAACCATGAATGACGGCTCCAGATACGGCCATCAACTGAATGCGGAAGTACTTGATTCATGGAAGGAGGAAGGAGACGAAACTGATGTCCCGAGGTTCGTTTATAATAATAATTCTCAGTCATGGGAGGAATCAAGCCGTTACCTTGAAGATGGTTCTTTCCTCAGGCTCAGAAATATAAGCCTGAGTTATAGTCTGCCTGAAAGATGGGTTAATTCAGTAGGAATAGAAGGAGCCAGTCTGTTTCTGAATGCTGATAACCTGTTTGTTCTTACAAAGTATGCCGGTAATGATCCGGAGCAGGAACTAAGTGGTCTGACAGACACGTCTACGGTACCTAATATGCGTACGGTAACATGTGGTATCAGCCTTAATTTTTAACGGTAAAAATATAGAATTATGAAAAAGATATTACTTATTATATTTACACTCGGCGTTATACTATCAGGCTGCACAGAAGATTTTCTGGAGTTATACCCTACCGGTGAAATTTCTGAAAATGATGCATTTAAAAATAAGGAAAATGCCTATGCCGTTCTTTATGGTATCTATGATGTGCTAACAGAATCATGGACCCTTGGCTCATGGTTGCATATAACAAATGAGGTCAGGGGTGATGATGCTTTTCTTGCCCAGGCGCTTAACTGGTCATGGTGGGTTGAGGCATTTCAGTATACTTATACTGCAAGTAATACGGATGATAGAGGCCCCCTCGGATACTGGACCAGGATGTATAGTGTGATTGAGAATTGCAATTCAGCTATTCATGCGGACCTGCCTTTTGCCGAAGAAGATGATCTTAATAGGTACCTTTCGGAGCTCTATATGCAGAGAGCATATGCCTATTATGTCCTCGTCAATCTTTATTGTAAAGCTTATACAAGCTCCGATGGTCCGTCGAGCCCGGGCCTGCCGCTTTATACAGTAAGCGATCCCGGAACATATAAAGGAAGAGGAACTGTTCAGGAAGTATATGATCAGATCTTATCTGATCTGAGTTTTGCCCGTGACCATGCACCCTTGCAACTTAATGCTCCTTCACAAACGCGATTTACCAAATGTTTTGCCTATGGGCTTTCAGCGCGCGTTGCCCTGTCTATGGGTAATTATGAAGATGCTTATAATTATGCAACAGAAGCAATTAATCAAGCTCCTCCCCTTGCAACAGGATCCGATTATACAATGGGTTTTTCCGATGATAATGCAGAGTCGATATATGTTGTTCCGTATAATAGTGATGATTACCCGATCTACTGGGCATTGACATCTTTTTATGACCATCCTGAAGGATATGGAAACGTTTTTTTTACAAAAGATTTGTTTGACAGCTATGCAAACGACGATGTAAGGAAGGACTGGTTCATTACACCTCTGTTCTACAACATTGGAGATGGTGATGTTAATGCATTTTACGGAGATGATATTTATATATCCTATCATTATGACGGTTACTATTATTATAGTAGCGGCGAGGCACTTGACTTTTATGATTCCGGTTCCTACGATCCTGCTGATTTTTATTTTATCAATTACAGGCCGGGTCATTATTCATTATATGCCAAGTTCCCGAGAATGGATGCTTCTCCCGGAGTAGACAATGGCTCTGTCGGACTTGCAAGGCCTACTCTTATGAGAACCTCAGAAATGTACCTTATCAAAGCCGAATGTGAAGCACGTGGTGAGGGAGGAGGCGAATCTGCAGCACAGCAGACCCTTCTTGATATACAGCAGCGGGCACAGGCTTCAGCTGTTTTGAGTACAAATACAGGGCAGGACCTTATTGATGAGGTATTAATGGAGAGACGTAAAGAACTGGCCGGAGAAGGATTCAGGATGTATGATATTCTACGTCTTGGTATACCGCTCGAGAGACCTAATATCGTTGGCCCGAACTGGTCAAATGTTATGACTCTGCCTGCTTATGATAACAAGATGATCTATCCTATTCCGGAAGATGAGATCGACTCGAATACTGAACTTACCAATAGTGATCAGAATCCGGGATATGCAAATTAAAATTAACTTACACTCTATAAAAGGGGCTCTGTTTATCGGAGCCCTTTTTTTAACCATTCGCCGTTTGCCTTTCGTCTTTTGCCGTTTGCCTTTCGTCTTTTTTATCTGTTGCAGTTCAGTAGTAGAACTTTATCCTGATCATAATATACATAATGCTTGATTTTTTGTTTGCTGTTAATTATATAAATTCTATCTTTGCAGCCACAATTTTTATAAGTAAGAATAATTAATGCGTATTAAATGGCAGTAAAAATCAGATTAGCCAGAAAAGGCCGGAAAAAGAAGGCCTTCTACCACATTGTGGTGGCAGATAGCAGAGCGCCACGGGATGGCCGTTTTATTGAAAAACTGGGGATTTATAATCCTATAACAAATCCGGCAACTATCGAACTTGATTTCGACAGGTCTCTGGATTGGCTGCAGAAGGGCGCGCAACCTACAGATACATGCAGGGCTATCTTATCTTATAAAGGAGTAATGTTAAAGAAGCATCTTTTGGAGGGTGTCAAAAAAGGGGCTTTTGACGAAGCTGAAGCTGAAAAGAGATTCCAGGCATGGCTTGACGGGAAGCAAAAGAAAACAGAAGAGAAAATATCCGGCATTGAGAAGGACAGGGAAGACGAAAAGAAAGTACGCCTTGAAGCTGAAAAGAAAATAAATGAGAAGCGTGCCGAGACCCTTGCAAAGAAGAGAGAAGAGATGGCTGAAGCTGAAGCAGCCACACAAACAAAGGAGGAAACCGGAGATGCTGAAGAAGCCGTAGCAGAAGCAGATACCTTAACCGCTGCCGAAGAAGTAAAGGCAGAAGAAAAGAAAGATGTTGCAGAAGAGCAAAAAGAGGAAGAGAAGCAGGAGACAGTTGAAGAGGAGAAGGCAGAAGAGAAAGTAGAAGACGGGGAGACCGCTGAAGAAAAGAAGGAAGAGGACAAGGACGGTGGGGAAGAAGAAAAAAAGGAAGAGTAGAAAGCTGTAACTAACGGGTTTTCCCGTGTCAGATAAAAAATTAATATTACTCGGCAAAATTGTAAAGGTACATGGTTACGGTGGCGCTGTACTTATTAGTACAGATAGTGCTGTCTTCGGAAAACTGCCTGGTATAAAATGGGTGTTTATCGAAATAGATAACAAACCTGTTCCGTTTCCTGTATCATCCGTCACAGAACATTCATCGGGAAGTATTGTCCTGAAATTTGAGGGCTATGACAGTAGCGAAAAAATAGCTGAGTTTGTAGGCTGCAGGCTGTACATTGTGAATGATGGTTCTGAAAGCAGTGATAATTTGCCTGATCATATTATACTGGCCGGATTTACACTGCTGGGGCCGGATAACGGGGTTATAGGGAAAATAAAAAAGGTTATGAGCCTGCCGATGCAGTACATGCTTGTACTAGAAAGCCCTGATTATAAAGAACTTATGATTCCTCTTAACGACGGGTGGGTCATTAAAACCGACCGGGAGAAAAAGATCATCGTTATGGATATCCCCAACGGAATACTTGATATTAACAAGTAAGGATATTTATCCTGTTTGCAACATTAAGTATAAGATATACGTCTTTATGGTGATATTTGAAATAATCCATAAAGACAAATAAATCATGAAAAAAATTCTGAGCTCATTACTGATTGCTTTTCTGTTTATAGGTATATCCTTTGCTCAAAGCAGGCAAACCAGGGAAGTAAGCGACTTTTCCGGACTTAACTTCGGAGTGTCCGGTACTGTTATTGTCGAACAGGGAAATACTTTTAGTGTGATTCTTGAGGGAGATGAAGATTATCTAGAAGATATACGTACAACAGTGAGGGGCGATATACTTGTAATAAGCCTGAACCAGGATAGGTGGATTTCCTATAACAACAGGAAGATTACGGCTTATGTGACAATGCCGGAGATAGAGAGCCTGGGTGTATCAGGATCAGGCAAAATGATTGCTGAAAAAAATGTAAAGTCGAATGACCTTGATTTAAATGTGAGTGGAAGCGGCAATATTGAAATGAAAGACCTTAATGCCGTATCGCTTGACTGTGGAATATCAGGTTCCGGTTCAATAGAGCTTACAGGAGAGGCCGAAAGCGGTGAGATGTCGATAAGCGGATCCGGTCATTTCAGAGGGGAATCGTTCAGGTTGCAGAGAGTTGATGTATCAATAGCAGGGAGTGGTAATTGCAGGGTAAATGTTGAAGACCGGCTCGAGGCAAGGGTATCGGGAAGCGGTGATATTTATTATAGCGGTAATCCGAGTATTGATGCCAGGGTCTCGGGCTCAGGAAAAGTAAGAAAATATTGATTGATCATTGACGTATTATTTTAAACTGCCCGTCGACCCATATCTTTATGATCGATGAGGCAGTTTTTATGTTTTTTTCTTCCTGTCTCAATGGAATAATATAGTCGGCTGATGATTTGATTATTTCACTTATCTCTGAAAAATTACCGGGGGTTGGGTCGCCGGTAATGTTTGCCGAGGTTGAAACAAGCGGTTTTCTTAACCTGGCGATAAGCTCAGAACAGAATTTGTCATTCACTATTCTTATGCCTGCAGAACCGTCATCTGCAACAAGTTCCTTAGAAATATTTTTGACTTCAGGGTATATTATAGTCAGCGGACTATCGGCTGTATCGATCAACTGCCAGGCAATATCAGGTACCTGTCTTACGTAATATGGGAGACCCGATGCCGAATCGAGCAGAACAAGCATGCCTCTTTTCTCCCGGCTTTTTTTAATACTGTATATTTTTCCGACAGCTTCATTGTTTCCCGCATCACAGCCAAGCCCCCATACAGTGTCGGTGGGATAGAGAATAATACCTCCATCCCGGAGAACCTCTACGGCTTTTTTCAGTATATCATTATACTTATTCAAAAGTTGTTTTATTTGTTTTTAAGGAGTATATAATTTCTGAAGTCAAAGAGAGGCTTATGAAAGATCCTGTTCTCCAGGAAAGACACGAATTTATATCTTACTCTCTCATGTTTGAATTTTGGTCTGTCAGGATTTACAATCTTAAGCTGGTCAGCCCAGTTGAATTTGTTTATCCTCTCATGCATAACGGACGGATGCTTTCCGGTGAAGATACATAGTTTGGAAATATCCCCGTAATCAAATTCGAAATGATTTTTATTCTCCATCTCTTTTGCCCGCTGTTCTCCATGATGTATCCGCGTAAATACTTTAGATTTGGCTTTCATTATTTCAGGCGGCCTGACCCATCCGTAGTGATAGATATAAGCGTTTGCTTTAGCAACCTTCAGTTTATATGTTCCCTTTTGTTGCCTGTAGTTTATACCGCCGAATCCTGGAATACGTCTGAATGATTGCGCTGACTCCCAACTGTGTATATCAGGTTTATTTCTTATTATTCTTATTTCGTTTTTGTACCAGTTATGGGAGTGATGGTAATGATCATAGTCACCCCAGAAATGCCTATAACTGAATAAGAGACCTTCAACAGCCTGATCATCCAGTAATTCCCGGCACCTGTTCCGTATTACAGGCAGGTCATCCTCATGGACTATCTCATCAGCCTGTATGTAGAACAGCCAGTCTCCCTTACAGTGTTCTTTGGCTATATCAGTCTGATGAGCATGCTCCATTCCTCTGGGGTATTTTTCCAGGTCCCAGACAGTATCAATTACCCTGACCTTATCGCTGTTTATACTTTCTACCAGTTCTCTTGTCCTGTCGTCCCTGTCACAATCACCGATTGCGATAATAAATTCATCAACGAGAGGAAGGATGGAAAGCACCGCTTCTTTAACCGGATATCCCAGTTTATCGGCATTCTTAGCCATTGAGAAGCCACTAATAGTCATTTTTACTAAATTTATTATGCGGCAAATTTATACTTTATACTTTAAGTAACATATATTTGTACAAAATAATAAGTCAATGATCAGCATTAGTGCAGTTATAATAGCATTTAATGAAGAGAGAAATATTGCACGCTGTCTGGAATCTCTTGAAAATTTGGTTGACGAGGTACTGGTAGTAGATTCTTATTCGACCGACAGGACTGAAGAGATTTGCCGAAAATATAAAGTCAGGTTCATTCAGCACAAGTTTGAGAGTCATATTCAGCAGAAAAACTGGGCTCTTAATCAGGCGACGAATGATTATATCCTTTCCCTGGATGCAGATGAGGCTCTTAGTACCGGGCTGAGGCAATCGATAATTAAAGCTGCCGCAGACTTGCAGTATGACGGTTATTATATGAACAGGAAAACATCATATACCAATAGCCGTGATCCCAGAGATGTTCGTCATGTTGAAAGGAAATTGCGATTGTGGAACAGGAAGAAAGGAGCATGGGGAGGCATCAACCCCCATGATACGGTAATAATGGATGTTGACTCCAAAATAAGCAGTCTGAAAGGGGATATGCTTCATTATTCTTTTTTCTCTATCGAATCACACAGGCAAAAGGCAGATTATTTTTCCTCTATATCAGCCAATGCACTTTTTGTTTCAGGCATAAGAAGTAACTGGTTCAAGATTGTTTTCAGCCCCTTATGGAAGTTTATTAAAAGCTATTTTATACGAAGGGACTTTCTTGATGGCCTTCACGGATTCAGGATCAGTTACAGTTCGGCTTATGGTACTTATTTGAAATACAGAAAATTAAAAAAACTAAATTCGGGTAAACACCTGGACATCCCTGCATCGGTTTGTTTCTTCAACACGAACAAACAATGGGGTGGTGGTGAAAAATGGTCCCTTACGGTAGCTTCGGAGCTTAGCCTCAGGGGATATAAGGTAATAATGATAGCTTATACCGGCAGCGAGTTACTAAGAAGATCACGGCAGGAAGGGTTGAATGCTGTTGGGCTGAGGATGAGAACATTATCCTTTATTGATCCTTTGCAGAAATTACGTATAAAGAGAATATATAAGGCAAATAATGTCAGAACCCTGTTTCTTAACCTGTCAATTGATCTTAAAACCGGGGGTAAAATAGCCAGAAAGGCCGGTGTCCGTAAAATTATTTACCGCAGGGGCCTGGCAATACCTATAAGAGGCAACAGGCGTAACAGGCACCTCCTTTCAAAGGTTGTTACTGATATTATTGCTACCTCGGAAGATACCCGGAAAGGAATACTTCAGAACATGTCGGGATTGTTGGATCCCGGTAAAATAAAACTAATATATAACGGTGTTGATCTGCCGGTTATGAATGAAATCTCAGATAACGGTAAAATGATGGTTGTCGGCTCGGCAGGCCGGATATCATCCGAAAAGGGTTTTATCTCACTTATTGACCTGGCAAGATTGCTTGAGCAAAGGGGTGTGCCTTATGAGATTAGTCTGGCGGGTGACGGAGCACAACTGGATCATATTAAGACCGAGGTATCGAAATCAGGCCTGGATTCAAAATTCAGGTTTCATGGTTTTCTGAAAAATATGGATGATTTCTACAGGTCTATAAGCTTACTGGTGCTTACCTCCGAAAAAGAAGGCTTTGCCAATGTTTTACTTGAGTCGATGAGCTATGGGAAACCTGTTATAGCTTTCGATATAGGCAGCCCTTCCGAGCTTATTAGTGATGGTAATAACGGGTTTATAGTTGAGGAAAACAACCTGGAAGCAATGGCTGACAGGATACTTGAACTTTATAATAATCCCGGTCTTCTTGTAAAACTGGGAATAAGCGCAAGGGACAGGATTAGAGAGAATTTTTCACTTCAAAGCCATCTTGACAGGGTGGAAGAGGTTATTGTAAAATAGAACGATAAAGTTCCATATACTGCCCTGCAATAATATCAGCCCTGAATTTTTTAACATGTTCATAACCGTCTATGACCATCTTTTTTGCCTTATCATTATCGCCGGTCACATCAGAGATTGCCTCGGCGATCTCTTCAGGACAATGCGGATCAGTATATATGGACCCTGGTCCTCCCGCTTCTCTGAAACAACTTCCTTTACTGGTGATAACGGGCGTCCCTGACACCAGAGCTTCAATAACCGGTATGCCAAATCCCTCAAAAACAGAAGGATAGATAAAACATGATGAAAGACGGTAAATAACAGGGAGATGTTCATTGCTTACGTTCTCGAGGAATATAATACCCGGGATACTTTTATTCCTGATATAATCGTGAACCTTTTTGTAATATATTGTTTTTTTGCCTATTACCACCAAAGGAATGCCGGGTTTACTTATTTCAACAGCTTTTACCAGGGAGAGGAGGTTCTTTCTTTCCTCAATTGTACCTACATATAAAAGATAATTACGGGGCAGTGAATATTTTTGCCTGACTTCCTCCTTCTTCTTTTCGTCGGGAATATTATAAAAATCCGGATTGCAGTCCTGGTAAATAACAGCTATCTTTTTCTGACCGGTCCCTGTATAATGGATTATATCTTCCTTTGTCTGCTCACTTATTGCAATTACCCTGTCTGCTTTTCTGCAGGCGTAGATCGTTTTCCTGAAATAAATATTCCTGTCAGCATATTTGTACAGATGGGGGTACCTCATATAAATCAGGTCATGCACAGTGACAAAAGTATTTACGTTCGTTCCTTCCAGCGATAGCGGCAGTTCACTGCTCAGGCCGTGATATATTTCAGCGCCGTCCTTTAAAATATCGGTTCTGACACCTTTGGTACGCCAGTAAGAAGGGAATAATTTGCCGGTAATCCCGGAAGGGGTCCTTAGGGTATAGTTTTCTTTACCTGCAAACTCAATCCTGTTCTTACTGCCGGGGCTGTAAAGCAGATATTTATTTTCAGGGTAAAACCTGAAAAAAGAATTCAGCAGATTGCGGCTGTAATTTCCGAGTCCGCTTCTGTTATAGAATGCCCGTTTTGCATCAAAACCAATTATCATAATCCTATACTGCTACGTCATGATCCCTCAGGGCATTATTAAGAGAGGTTTTTTTATCTGTTGATTCTTTTCTCCTTCCTATGATAATGGCGCACGAAACCTGGTAATCCCCTGCAGGGAATTTCTTGGTATATGTTCCGGGTATTACGACTGATTTCGGGGGAATATAACCTTTCCATGTCTTTACTTCTTTTTCCGTTACATCCATTACCCTGGTTGAGCTTGTTACCACGACATTTGCACCAAGTACCGCTTCTTCACCTATATGCGCTCCTTCCACTATTATACATCTCGATCCTATAAATGCATTGTCTTCAATGATCACCGGTGCTGCCTGTACCGGCTCAAGAACTCCTCCTATACCTACACCGCCGCTCAGATGTACATTTTTACCTATCTGCGCACATGAACCGACTGTTGCCCAGGTATCAACCATTGTTCCGCTACCTATATATGATCCGATATTAACATACGAAGGCATCATAATCACACCCCTGCTGATATATGATCCATACCTGGCTATAGCATGCGGAACGACTCTTACTCCCAGTTCCCTGTAGTTTTTTTTAAGTTTTATCTTATCGTGAAATTCAAAGGGTCCTATTTCGGTTACTTCCATATCCTGTATGGGGAAATACAAAATGACAGCTTTTTTTACCCACTGGTTGACTTTCCATCCTTCATCCGTGTGTTCGGCCACCCTGACTGAACCCTTGTCAAGCATTTCAATCACTGTTCTTATAGCTTCGACAGAGGTTTTTTCCCTAAGCATATCCCTGTTTTCCCAGGCATTTTCGATGATTGTTTTCAGTTCCTTCATTTTCAGATATTTTGTCTGACAAATGTAAATTATAATCAGAAATAAAAAAAAGACTGATAAGGATACGGGAGTGGGGAAGAACAAAACAGAGATATTTGTGATATTTGAAATAGAAATCACCCCAGGTTTTTTATGTTCAATACCATCCTGTATAACAGTAATAAAATGACAGTATAATTTGACGGAAATTATATCTTTGTGATTACTACAGGGTGCCGGGGTTATTGTACTGCAATACAGTGGTGTATTGAACCCTGGTCCAATGTTGGTCATATGCAATATTAATAAACTAAATACTGATATTATGAAAAGATTGTTCTTATTATTTTGTCCTATGGTATTGTTTGTGTCCCTGACCTTTGCCCAGGAGGGGCTTAAGTACCAGAAACCGCCGGAAGAGATAGTGGAAATTATGACTGCCAGCCCTACTCCTTCGGTAAGCATTAGTCCTGACGGTGCGGTTATTGCTCTTATTGAGAGACCCGGAATGCCTACTATAGAAGATCTTTCGAGGGAAGAACTCAGGCTGGCAGGACTGAGGATTGACCCTGCCGTAAACGGACCGAGCAGAAGAACATATTCAACCGGGCTTTCACTTATGGATATTGAAGGTAATAACCGGAAAGAAATAAAGGGCTTGCCTTCCGATCTTAAGATGGAAATATTCTCATGGTCAAACGATGGAAAGAGTTTTGCTTTTACAAACACAACTGACAATAGTATTGAATTATGGGTTGGTAATGTTGCAGGGCCTGAAGTAAAAAAAGTTGATGATAACATTAATATGGTTATCGGTTACGGGGGGTTCATGTGGCTGCCCGATAACAGGAGTATTCTGTATCAGACTGTTATCCCCGGCAGGGGCGAATGCCCGCAGCCGTCATCCGTTCCTGAAGGACCTGTGGTACAGGAGAGCCTGGGAAAAAAGGGTGCAGCCCGGACTTTCCAGGACTTACTTAAGAGTCCTGTTGATGAAGAAATATTCAGTTATTACGCCGGATCGGTCATAAAAGTATGGAACGGAACAGGAGTCAGACAAATAGGCGCACCCGGAATATACGGTTCTGTAAATGCGTCACCTGACGGCAAATACCTTCTGGTTGAGACAATAGAAAGTCCGTTTTCCTATACTGTTCCGTATTATTATTTCCCTTCTACTGTGGCAATATGGGATATGGATGGTAACCTTGTCAGGACACTGGCAGAGCTTCCTTTAAAGGAAAACCTGCCGCGCGGCTATGATATGACCTTCCCCGAGCCAGGCGGTTTTACGTGGAGAAATGATAAACCCGCGACTATAATGTGGGTTGAACATCTTGACGGGGGTGATTTTAACAAAGAAATGGAATATCATGACAGGGTTATGATGCTTGATGCCCCGTTTGACGGTGAAGCCGGTGCATATGTGTCTGTAAAACTCAGGTTTGGTGGTATTACATGGGGTGACGATAATGTTGCCATACTAAGGGAGAACTCCCGTAAAGAGAGACTTGAAGTACAATACTTGTTCGATCCTGACGATCCGGAGGGTACTTTGAAAGAGATATTCAGACTTCAGTCTGAAGACAGGTATAATGATCCGGGTAACTTCGTTACTACCGAGAATAAATACGGCCGGAGAATATTGCTTTTTACCGATAAGGGAAGATCCCTTTTCCTTACAGGCAGAGGCGCTTCACCTGAAGGTGACCGTCCGTTTATTGACAAGTACTCTGTAAAAGACGGTAAGACAACCAGACTCTGGCGATCAGAAGCCCCTTATTATGAAGACGTCGCAGGTATGTTTCCGAATGAGGAGAATCTGGTTATTACAACAAGAGAGTCGGTCGACATACCTCCTAATTATTTTATTCGTAATCTGAAAAACGGTAAACTTACACAAATAACTCATTTTGAGAATCCTTATCCTGCTATGACAGGGGTAAGCAAAGAACTGGTTAAGTATAAGCGTAATGACGGTCTTGACCTTTCGTTTGAACTATATCTGCCCGCAGGATATGACAGGGAAAAGGACGGCCCCCTGCCTGCAGTATTATGGGCCTATCCGCGTGAATACAAGAGCCAGGATGCAGCAGGACAGGTTTCAGGTTCACCTTACAGATTTATCAGAGTAAGCCCTTCATCGATACTGGTATTTGTAACACAGGGCTATGCCGTGATGAATGATGCTGCCTTCCCGATCGTAGGAGGTGAAGGAGTTGAACCGAATGACACTTTCAGGGAACAACTGGTTGCCAATGGCAAGGCTGCAATTGACAAGGGTGTTGAGCTTGGTGTGGTCGATCCCGAAAGGGTGGCAGTGGCAGGTCATTCCTACGGAGCATTTATGACTGCAAACCTGTTGTCCCACTCAAGACTGTTCGCTGCAGGTATAGCGAGGAGCGGAGCCTATAACCGTACACTTACACCTTTCGGTTTCCAGAATGAAAGAAGGTCATACTGGGAAGCTCCGGATCTGTATGCCTACATGTCGCCGTTTATGCACGCCGATAAGGTTAAAGATCCTATTCTTCTTATACACGGGCAGGCCGATAATAACAGCGGTACATTTCCTTTGCAGAGTGAAAGATACTATGCTGCACTAAAGGGGCATGGCGCAACAGTCAGACTGGTTATGCTGCCTAAAGAGAGTCATGGTTATTCATCTGCGGAATCGCTTATGCATATGCAATGGGAAACATACCAGTGGCTTGAGAAATATGTAAAAAATAAAGAGTAGTACCTCTATTGTGCTGTAATATTACCATTGAAGAGACAAACGGCTAACGGCAAAAGAGTTTAAAAGGTTGAGAATGAGTTGAGAATGAGTTTAAATGGGTTATTCAGACTAAGGGCCAACGACTAACGACAAACGGACAGGATGCACTCTGTTCCAGGTTATTTGCTCTTTCAAACCCATCATTCCAGCATTCCATTATTCTACCCGTTAGTCCTTTGTCTTCTGCCCTGAGCCTGCGGAAGGGTTTGTCTTATAATAAGTTTGTTGCTAATTTTGTTATATGGCAGTAAGTATGATAATATATGGATAGTTGCATATAAATTTATATTACAGGCTTTGTATAAAAGAAAAAAGACAGGTAATTTTGTAAAATTATTTTCGGGGACTAATAGTATGTAATATATAAAAATTAAAATCTATGATTAGCAGTTTGTTTTGGATTGTTCCGGTTGCGTCGGTTACCGCGTTACTTTTTGCCTGGATTTTCTTCAAGTCTATGATGAAGCAGTCCGAAGGCACTGATAAAATGAAAGAGATTGCCCAGTATGTAAGGGATGGAGCGATGGCATACATCAAGCGGCAATATAAGGTTGTTGCAATAGTATTTGTCTTTCTCGTAGTTTTTTTATTGATCCTGGCCTATATGGGCGTGCAGAATCCGTTTGTCCCCGTGGCATTTCTCACGGGTGGTATTTTTTCGGGTTTATGTGGTTTCCTTGGTATGAGAACTGCCACATTTGCATCGGCGAGGACTGCAAACGGAGCCTCACATTCGCTCAACCAGGGTTTAAAGATCGCTTTTCGCAGTGGTGCTGTTATGGGTTTGGTAGTTGTTGGTTTTGCCCTGCTTGATATTTCGGCATGGTTCATTATTCTTACAAAAGCGGTATTTACTCCTGAGAACATGGAGCATGGTTTACACTGGCTGGGATTAACCTTTGTCCACGAAGGGACGACAGAACACCAGAAGATGGTTGAGATAACGGCAACCATGCTTACTTTTGGTATGGGAGCATCGACACAGGCGCTGTTTGCACGTGTAGGCGGCGGTATTTATACCAAGGCTGCAGATGTCGGCGCTGACCTGGTAGGAAAGGTTGAGGCGGGAATACCCGAAGATGACCCCCGTAATCCTGCTACTATTGCTGATAATGTTGGTGACAACGTTGGTGATGTTGCCGGCATGGGAGCCGATCTCTATGAGTCATATGCAGGATCAATACTTGCTACTGCTGCTTTGGGTGCTGCGCTTCCTTCCATATCTCCCGACGGGCAGGTCAAGGCTATCATAGCACCTATGCTGGTAGCTGCTGTCGGTATTATATTGTCAATTGTAGGAGTATATATGGTGAGGGCGAAGGAGTCGGCTACACAGAAAAACCTGCTTAATGCCCTGCTTTTGGGTACGGGAGGCAGTTCGGCGCTTATACTTGTTGTCCTTGCAATACTGGCATGGGCCGGATGGATCACCTGGGGAGTATTCGGGTCAGTTGTTGTCGGACTGGCAGCAGGTGTTATTATAGGACAGGCTACGGAATATTTTACTTCCGATGAATATAAACCAACAAGAGGAATAGCCAAACAAACACAGCAGGGTACTGCCACAACAATCATTGACGGTGTTGCCGTTGGTATGTATTCGACATGGATCCCTGTGCTTACTATTGCCATAGCTATTATTGCCGCCTTTGGCTTTGCGGGAGGGTTCAGTAATTTCGCCATGGGAGTATACGGGATAGGTTTTGCCGCGGTGGGGATGCTTTCCACCCTTGGTATAACGCTGGCTACCGATGCATTCGGACCAATAGCTGATAATGCCGGGGGAAATGCCGAAATGTCAGCTTTGCCTCATGAAGTAAGGGAAAGGACAGATGCTCTTGATATGCTGGGTAATACAACTGCTGCAACCGGTAAGGGATTTGCCATAGGATCGGCAGCGCTGACTGCTATGGCTCTCCTGGCTGCCTATATGGAAGAAGTAAGGCTTTGGCTGGGTAAGCTGGCCGATAAAAGTATTGAGGGTTTTCAACAGATCGGCGATATATTGTTCTATACTGATTCAGTACCAGCGGTTGCTGAAGGACAGAAAGCCGTCCATGTGGCAACAGCACATATAAATGATTTTGTGGAAGCATATAACCTGTCGTTGTTTAACCCGATGTTACTGGGAGGTGTTTTCCTGGGAGCAATGATGGCCTTTGTCTTCTGTGCCATGACAATGAAAGCTGTCGGCCGGGCCGCGGGCTCTATGGTTGATGAGGTAAGGCGGCAATTCAGGGAGATACCCGGGATAATGGAAGGGAAGGCTACTCCGGAATATGCCAAATGCGTGGCAATTTCTACCAAAGGGGCACAACGCGAGATGATATTACCTTCAGTGCTGGCAATAATTGTTCCTGTTGTGGTAGGTATCGTTCTGGGAGTGGCAGGTGTTGTAGGATTACTTGTGGGAGCCCTTACTTCCGGATTTACCCTTGCTGTTATGCTTAATAATGCAGGCGGCGCCTGGGATAATGCAAAGAAATATATTGAAAAAGGGAACTATGGAGGTAAAGGAAGCGAATCACACCATGCAGCTGTTGTAGGTGATACCGTTGGAGATCCTTTCAAAGATACCTCAGGCCCTTCACTTAATATACTGATCAAACTTATGACAATGGTGTCTGTTGTAATGGCAGGATTAACCGTTGCGTACAGTCTTTTTTAAAGAGATTAAGTCAATTTGCTTATTTTTAAAAAAAAAATACGAAAACACATTGCAGTTATAAAAGTGTTACTATATTTGCAGGCAAAATAAACAAATGAAAGTAAGAAATACCATAGTCAGCGCTCTATTCATTATTATTCTAGTAAGGAATAAATGCTGAGAATGGTATATACTATAAGAAAATAACAAAAGCCGTTCTCTACAGAGAACGGTTTTTTTTTAGACTTTATTTTTGGCCGGCTTTGTCACGGCAAATAACCGGGGCTTAGGCAGGCAGGATTGACAGGATAACAAATATTAAATATGAAAAACCGATTAAGAAGCGACAGGGTGACAAAAGGAAGATTAATGGCCGGGGCCAGGTCATTACTAAGGGCAAACGGCATGAAGGAAGAAAACTTTGGCAAGCCTGTTATTGCCGTAGTAAACTCATACACAGACCTTGTACCAGGACACAGGCATTTAAGACAGGTTTCTGAGCTGGTAAAGGAGGTTATAACAAATGCCGGTTGCTTCGCTCCTGAATTCAATACAATCGCTATTGATGACGGTATAGCAATGGGGCATAGCGGTATGCTGTACTCACTCCCTTCAAGGGATCTTATAGCCGATAGTATCGAGTATATGTGTAATGCTCATTGTGTAGATGCTTTTATCGGTATATCAAATTGTGATAAAATAAGCCCGGGAATGATGATGGCGGCTCTGAGACTGAATATCCCGGCTGTTATTGTATCCGGCGGACCGATGGAGGCAGGCAGGCTTGAAGGGAAGAAGGTCGATCTTATCGATGTGATGGTTGCTTCAGGCGATTTGTCCGTAAGCGAAGAAAAGCTTCAGGAATATGAAAAAAGTGCTTGTCCTGGCTGCGGCTCATGCTCAGGAATGTTTACAGCCAATTCAATGAACTGCCTTGCCGAAGCAATAGGTTTGGCACTTCCGGGTAACGGCACTGTCGTGGCAACACATACGGAAAGAAAAGAGATATTGAAAAAAGCAGCCGGACTGATTGTAGATAATACATACAAGTATTACGAGCAGGGAGACGATTCGGTATTACCCAGATCAATTGCTACCAGGGAAGCTTTCTGCAATGCTATTAAGGTGGATATTGCTATGGGGGGCTCGACCAATACCGTCCTTCATCTTCCGGCAATAGCAAATGAAGCCGGAATAAGGCTGGATATGAATGATTTCGACGAGCTCTCAAAAGTGATTCCGAATATATGCAAGGTGAGCCCCAGTTCTCATTACAGGATTGAAGATGTGAACAGGGCAGGAGGAATTGCATCCATACTGGCTAACCTGGACAATGAGGGATTGATAGACAGGTCGACGAAAAGGGTAGACGGTATGACAACAGGAGAGTTTATTGATCTGTATTATCCCGGATCTCCGGATGCAGACGAAAAGAATACGAAGATATACCTGGCAGCTCCCGGAGGCCCCGGCAGGAGTTTTCATTTCGGTAACCAGTCCGAATATTATGATAGTTTTGACCTTGACAGGGAGAAAGGATGTATCAGGGATATCAGTCATGCCTACTCACAGGAGGGAGGGCTTGCAGTATTGAAGGGTAATATTGCTCCTGACGGCTGCATCGTAAAAACGGCCGGCGTGAATGAGAACCTGTTTGCTTTCAGCGGTCCGGCCCGTGTATTCGAATCGCAGGAGAAAGCCTGTGAAGCTATTCTTGATAAGAAGATCAATCCCGGTGATGCCCTTGTGATAAGATATGAGGGCCCTGCCGGAGGTCCGGGGATGCAGGAGATGCTGTATCCTACATCTTACCTGAGGTCGGCAGGATTGTCAGGTAGTTGCGCCCTGATAACCGATGGCAGGTTTTCAGGAGGAAGCTCCGGCCTTTCAATAGGACATATTTCGCCTGAGGCAGCGGCAGGAGGGGCAATTGCCCTGATAAAAGACGGAGATATGATCAACATTGATATAAACAGACGCTCAATCAATGTAAATATAAGTGACGGTGAACTTAATACGAGGAGGGATAATGAGAAGAAGAGAGGAGAACGGGCCTTTACCCCTGAGGGGAGGAAAAGGGATGTCCCTCTGTCTTTAAAGAGATATGCCTTACATGTAAGTTCAGCCGACAGGGGCGCAATAATAACTCTTAAATAACATGTTATGAAAAAGGATACACATGTTTTCGGTTCAGAAGCAATTTTGCTCTCTCTGATAAATGAGGGTGTCGATACAATTTTCGGTTACCCGGGGGGAACAGTAATACCTGTTTATGATGCCTTGTATGATTACAGGGATAAGTTGAATCATATCCTGGTCAGACACGAACAGGCTGCTGCACATGCTGCCGAAGGCTATGCAAGGATGTCAGGTAAAGTAGGAGTATGTCTTGTTACTTCAGGCCCGGGTTCGACTAACCTGCTGACAGGCCTTGCCAATGCTATGATTGATTCGGTTCCCATTGTGGCTATCTCAGGACAGGTGGTATCTCCCCTTCTGGGATCGGATGCATTTCAGGAGACAGATATAATCGGAATAAGCATGCCTGTTACAAAGTGGAATTACCAGGTAACGTCTGCAGAAGAGATCCCCTCGGTAATTGCCAAGGCATTTTATCTTGCACGTACCGGAAGACCAGGTCCGGTAGTGATCGATATAACAAAAGACGCTCAAAATAACAGCCTGGAATTCGATTATAAAAAATGTTCGAAAATAAGGTCGTATTTCCCTTATCCCAAGGTGCGGCAAAACGATATAGAATCTGCAGCAATACTGATTAATAATTCGAAAAAACCATTGATACTGGCAGGTCATGGTGTACATATTTCAGGAGCATATAGTGAGCTTGAAAAGCTGGCTACTACAGCCGATATTCCTGTAGCAACCACTCTTATGGGGCTTTCAGCATTTCCGACAGATCACCGTCTTTATGCCGGTATGCCGGGAATGCATGGTAATTACGGTACTAATATTAAAACAAACGAATGTGATGTATTGATAGCAATAGGCATGAGATTCGATGACCGTATTACAGGCGATCTCGGTAAATATGCCAGACAGGCTGCAATAATACATATCGAGATAGACGCTTCCGAGATAAATAAGAATGTTAATGTTGATGTTTCTGTTAATGCTGATGCCAAACAGGCACTTGCTATGCTATTGCCTCTGATAAAAACAAACGATCATACGGAGTGGATCAACAGCTTTGATTATTATAAGACTGAAGAATTTGAAAAGGTGATCAGTAAAAACATGAAGCCTAACGGACAGGTTATAAAGATGGATCATGTTGTACACAGAATATCTGAAAAAACCGCGGGTAAGGCAGTTATTGTTACTGATGTGGGTCAGAATCAGATGGTGGCAGCAAGATATTACCGTTTTGGTGAATATAATAGCTGGGTTACATCAGGAGGACTGGGTACAATGGGATTTGGCATTCCTGCGGCAATAGGGGCAAAATTTGCCTGTCCTGACAGGGATGTCATATTATTTTCCGGCGATGGAGGCTTTCAGATGACCATCCAGGAGCTTGGCACAATTGCACAGTCCGGGATCAATGTCAAAATGGTAATATTGAATAATGGCTATCTGGGTATGGTGCGCCAGTGGCAGGATCTGTTTTACAGTAAAAGATATTCATATACAAGTATCAGTTCGCCTGACTTCATTAAGCTTGCCGGATCATACGGTATAAAAGGAGCAAAAGTCAATACTCTGAGCGAACTGGATGATGCAATTGATAAAATGCTCGAATGTAATGATAGTTACCTGCTCGAAGTGGAGGTGGGCAAAGAGGATAATGTATTCCCGATGGTACCCGCGGGAGATTCGGTCTCAAATGTCAGGTTTGAATAGCAGCACATAAAAAATTGTTAACATGAAAAAAGAATTTACAATAAATGTTTTTAGTGAGAATACTATTGGACTCCTGAATCGTCTTACAATAGTTTTTACAAGAAGGAAGGTAAATATCGAAAGCCTGACTGTTTCAGAGTCTCATATAAAAGGAATACATTGCTTTACTATAGTTATCAATTCAACTGATGACGCGGTGAGGAGGATAGTAAGCCAGATTGAAAAGCTTGTGGATGTTCTTAAGGCATTTTATTATACAACAGATCAGATCATATACCAGGAAATAGCTTTGTATAAGGTTCCTACCAATGACCTTACCAATGGTAACAAGATAGAAAAGCTTGTACGGGCCTATTCGGCACGTATACTGGAAGTAACACCTGAATACACGGTGATAGAAAAAACAGGGTATAAGACTGAGACGCAGGAGCTTATGGAGAAACTGAAGCGATATAACCTGCTTGAGTTCATACGGTCGGGTCGGGTTGCCATTACCAAACCCATGAAGGAACTGACCGTTCACCTGAAAGAAAAAGAGAAAGAATTTAATTATACGAATATTTAAAAATTTTATTATGGCAGTAATCGATTTTGGAGGCATCAGGGAAAATGTCGTTACACGCGAAGAGTTCCCGCTTAGCAAGGCTCATTATATACTTGACGGCGAAAAGATCGCTGTTATCGGATATGGTGTTCAGGGACCCGGACAGGCTTTAAACCTGAAGGATAACGGGTTTGATGTTATTGTTGGTCAGAGAAAGGGTACCGGCTCATGGGACAGGGCGGTTGCCGACGGATGGGAAGAAGGAGTAAACCTGTTTGAGATCGCTGAGGCTAGTTCCCGGGCCGATATTATTATGTATCTCCTGTCTGATGCAGGGCAGGGTTCTGTATGGCCACAGGTGAAGCAGGGGCTTAAGGAAGGGAATGCTCTTTACTTTTCTCATGGCTTCGGTGTGACGTTTTCTTCACTTACAGAGATTGATATACCTGATGGCATTGACGTTATACTGGTTGCTCCGAAAGGCTCGGGAACCAGCCTCAGAAGGCTGTTCGTTCAGGGCAGGGGTATTAATTCAAGCTATGCCGTGCATGTCGATGCTACCGGCAGGGCAAAAGACAGGGTTCTTGCTCTTGGTATAGGAATAGGTTCGGGATATTTATTCGAGACTAATTTCAGCCGGGAAGTCTATTCAGACCTTACAGGTGAAAGAGGATCACTGATGGGAGCTATACAGGGATTGTTCGCTGCACAATATGATTGTCTGCGAAAAAACGGACATTCACCTTCCGAAGCATTCAATGAGACAGTTGAGGAGCTGACGCAAAGCCTTATGCCTCTGGTAGCGGAGAACGGGATGGACTGGATGTATGCAAACTGTTCTACCACTGCACAGAGAGGTGCGCTCGACTGGTGGAAAAAATTCAGGGATGCACTGGCTCCTGTATTTGATGAGTTATATGAGTCTGTAAGCTCGGGGAATGAAGCAAGGATATCTATTGAATCTAACAGCAAAGATGACTACAGGGAAAAACTTGAAGTGGAGCTTAAAGATTTACGTGAATCAGAAATGTGGAGGACAGGAGCGCAGGTAAGAAAGCTGAGACCTGAAACAGAAAAATAGACAAAATGACAGAAAAGATACATGTTTTCGATACGACCCTCAGAGACGGGGAACAGGTTCCGGGATGCCAGCTTAATACAGTGGAAAAAATTGAAGTGGCTAAAGCACTTGAATCCTTAGGGGTAGACATTATTGAAGCCGGGTTTCCTGTATCAAGCCCCGGCGACTTCAAGTCGGTGGTCGAAATATCAAAGGCAGTAAAGGAGCCTGTTATATGTGCCCTTACAAGAGCTGTTGCAAAGGATATTGATGTAGCGGCAGAGGCTCTTAAATACGCCGTGAAAAAAAGAATTCATACCGGCATAGGAACTTCATATTACCATATTAACTATAAACTGAATTCAAACCGCGATGAAATAATCAAAAGAGCGGTTGAGGCAGTTAAGTATGCAAAAAAATATGTGGAAGATGTTGAATTCTATGCCGAAGATGCAGGAAGAACGGAAAATGATTATCTGGCAAGGGTTGTTGAAGCGGTCATAAAAGCCGGTGCTACGGTCGTTAATATTCCGGATACCACCGGGTATTGTCTGCCACAGTTCTACGGGGAAAAGATAAGGTACCTGAAAGAAAATGTCAAAGGGATAGAAAAGGCAATATTATCGACTCATTGTCATAATGATCTCGGTATGGCAACGGCAAACACAGTCAGCGGAATATTGAACGGGGCACGACAGGTTGAGGTTACTATAAACGGGATAGGAGAAAGGGCAGGAAACACTTCACTGGAAGAAGTTGCCATGATACTTAAGAGCCATAAAGACCATGGGCTGAAAGCAGATATACAGACAAAGCAGATATACAGCACAAGCCGCCTGGTTTCATCTTTGATGAATATGCCTGTTCAGCCCAATAAAGCAATAGTAGGTCGTAATGCTTTTGCTCATAGCTCCGGGATACATCAGGATGGAGTACTGAAGAAAAGGGAGAATTATGAGATTATCAATCCTGAGGATGTAGGCGTCAGCCAGTCATCAATAGTGCTTACTGCCAGAAGTGGCAGGGCTGCTCTTAAACACAGGCTTGAATTACTTGGGTATAAATTTGAGGATAAGGATCTTAATGATATATACAAGCAATTTCTGGAGTTGGCGGATAAGAAGAAAGATATAAGAGATGAAGATCTGGAAATACTTGCCGGCGCTACTAGAAAAGAAGAGAAAAGCCTGTATCTTGAAGAATTGCAGGTTATATGCGGTAAGTCGGCTATCCCTGCAGCATCTGTATGGATAAACCATAATGGGAAAAAATTATTCGCGACAGGTTCAGGAAACGGGCCTATTGATGCTGCATTTAATGCTGTGAAACAGGTTATTAACCGTAAAGTCAGACTGGAAGAGTTTCTCATTCAGGCTATTACTCAGGGCAGTGATGACATAGGGAAAGTACATGTCCAGATAGAGAACAGGGGCAGGATCTATTATGGATTTTCTGCTAATGTGGACATAGTAACAGCCTCAGTGGAAGCATTTCTCGATGCAGTATCTAAAATAGTATAACATAGTAATATGAAAGATAACGGAAAGAAGACACTTTTTGACCGTATATGGGATGCACATATTGTTAAAAATACCGGTGCCGACGGTCCCGATGTTCTGTTTGTTGACAGGCATTATATTCATGAGGTTACCAGCCCGCAGGCCTTTGAAGGATTGAAAAGGAGGGGTTTAAAGGTATTTAAACCCGACAGGACTTTTGCTACGGCAGATCATAATGTGCCTACTATTGATCAGAATCTTCCGATCAGGGATGAGTTATCACGCTCCCAGGTTGATAAACTGACTGAAAACTGCAGGGAGAACAACATTACCCTGTTCGGTTTGAATACCCCTTCAAATGGTATAGTACACGTAGTAGGACCTGAAAACGGATTGACATTGCCCGGTATGACAATAGTATGTGGTGACAGTCATACATCAACACACGGGGCATTCGGAAGTATTGCTTTCGGTATTGGTACAAGCGAGGTCGAAATGGTGCTGGCAACCCAGTGTATATTACAGGTTAAGCCAAAGCAGATGAAAATAAATGTTGACGGGAAGCTTAAGAAAGGCGTAACAGCCAAGGATATGATCCTTTATATTATTTCTCAGCTTACATCAGGAGGAGGAACGGGATATTTTATAGAATATACGGGTAGCACTATCCGCGGTTTGAGCATGGAAGAACGCATGACCGTATGCAATATGAGTATAGAGATGGGTGCCAGGGGAGGACTTATAGCACCTGATGATAAGACATATGAATATATCAGGGGAAGAAAATATACTCAGGACAAGGATATAGATAGTCTGGTCGAATACTGGGAATCTCTTAAAACAGATATGGAGGCTGAGTTTGACATGGTTTATGAGTTTAATGCCGAAGAAATTCCTCCTATGGTTACATATGGTACGAATCCGGGTATGGCTGTTGGTATTGACTCGGTAATTCCTCCGGAGGAGAGTATTGCCAGTGAGGTAAGGCCATCATTTATGAAGTCACTTGAATATATGGGCTTTGAGTCGGGAGAGGATGTAGAAGGTAAGAAGGTCGATTATATCTTTCTCGGAAGTTGTACAAACGGAAGGATCGAAGACCTGCGTTCCTTTGCATCGGTTGTCAGGGGTAAAAGGAAAGCTGATAATCTTATTGTATGGATTGTCCCCGGTTCAAAACAGGTGGAGAGACAGGCCAGGGATGAAGGCATTGACCTTGTTCTTGCTGAAGCCGGGTTTGAATTAAGACAACCGGGTTGTTCTGCCTGTCTTGCAATGAACGAAGACAGGATACCGGCAGGTAAATATGCACTGTCAACATCTAACCGGAATTTTGAAGGCCGTCAGGGCCCCGGGGCCAGGACCATGCTGGTAAGTCCGTTAACAGCAGCAGCATCTGCACTTACGGGAAGGATAACAGACCCAAGGAAAATATAAAATGTAAAAGAGATATATGGAAAAATTAAATATAATAAGGTCGACCTGTGTCCCTCTCAGTATTGAAAATGTGGATACTGACCAGATAATACCTGCAAGGTTCCTGAAATCGGTCAGCCGTGAAGGCTTTGGTAAAAACCTGTTTTACGATTGGATTTATAATGATAAGGGAGAGCGAAGGCCGGACTTTATATTAAACAATACGGATTTTGGAGGAGAGATACTGGTAGCAGGAAAGAATTTCGGATGCGGATCAAGCAGGGAGCACGCAGCCTGGGCCCTTTACGATTATGGTTTCAGGGTGGTGGTTTCCAGCTTTTTTGCTGATATTTTTAAAAATAATGCACTTAATAACGGATTGTTGCCTGTTGTTGTTAGCCCGGGGTTTCTGGAAGAGACTTTTAAACTGGTCAGTCAGGACAGCTCCGCAATTGTAACCGTGAATCTTCCCGAGCAGAAAATAACTCATGAAAAAACAGGCAGATCCGAGAAATTTGAGATAAATTCTTATAAGAAAGGATGCCTTATAAACGGTGTTGACGATATAGAGTACCTTCTTAAGATCAGGGATGACATACTGGAATTTGATAAAAAGAGTATACTATGAGATTTGAGATCATGGATACAACTCTCCGTGACGGAGAACAAACTTCAGGAGTATCTTTCAGTCCTGCGGAAAAACTGCACATAGCCAGGGTCCTTCTTGAGGAGATAAAGGTTGACCGTATTGAGGTTGGTTCCGCAAAGGTCTCGGAAGGCGAATTTGATAGTGTATGCCGTATTGTCCGCTGGGCAGAGGAAGCCGGATTTGCTGAAAAAGTGGAAGTACTGGGATTTGTTGACAAAACAGAATCTATTGACTGGATATCATCGGCCGGGGCAAAAGTAATAAATGTGCTGTCCAAAGGATCGCTGAAGCATCTGAGCGGACAACTGAGAAAAAGCCCTGAGCAACATTTTGACGATATTGCCAGGATTGCCGCTAATGCTGCAGATAAAGGCATGCATGTTAACCTGTATCTCGAAGACTGGTCAAACGGGATGAAGGATTCCAGGGATTATGTGATTGATATGATAGGCAGCCTGGCAAATAGCGGAATAAAAAGGTTTATGCTGGCCGATACCCTCGGTATCCTGAACCATGAGCAAACCTTCATGTATTGCAGCGAAATGGTGAAATATTTCCCGGAAGTCCATTTTGATTTTCATGCACATAATGATTATGATCTGGCAACGTCAAATGTTTTTGCAGCATTGAAAGCAGGAGTAAGAGGTATCCATACAACTGTAAACGGCCTTGGGGAAAGGGCCGGAAATGTAAGCCTTTCCAGTGTTGCCGGAATAATCAGAGACCACTTGCACCTGGAACACCCGTTTGCAGAGGAAAAACTTACATCCGTAAGCCGGCTTGTTGAATCGTATTCAGGCATAAGGATCCCTTCAAACAAGCCTCTGATAGGAGAGAATGTTTTTACCCAGACATGTGGCGTTCATGCCGATGGCGACAGCAAGGCCAGCCTGTATTTTAATAACCTTATGCCCGAACGTTTTGGCAGGAGCAGAACTTATGCCCTTGGAAAAACATCGGGAAAGGCAAATATCAGAAAGAATATTGAGGAACTGGGGCTTTCTCTTGATGAAGAGACGATGACAAAGGTACTGGGAAGAGTGACAGAGCTGGGCGATAAGAAGGAACTGATTACAAAAGAGGATCTTCCTTATATAATATCCGATGTTCTTGGTAATGGAATTAAAGAACATAAGGTTAGGGTTGTCACATATTCATTGTCACTAACCAGCGGCCTGAGACCTGTGGCAAATATTGCAGTCGAAATACAAGATCAGATATTTGAGGATAGTGCTATAGGAGACGGTCAGTATGATGCTTTTATGAAAGCTCTTGGCAAGATATATAAGTCGCTTGATATGAAATTGCCTGAGCTTGTCGATTATGTTGTTACTATTCCGCCAGGAGGCAAGACCGACGCGCTTGTTGATACCCTTATTACCTGGAACTACGAGGGCAGGGAGTTTAAAACAAGGGCTCTGGAGGCAGATCAGACCGAGTCGGCAATCAAGGCGACAACAAAAATGCTTAATATAGTTGAACAGTTTTCAAAACAGTATAATAATGAAATATAATATTGCAGTCTTACCGGGCGATGGTATAGGCCCTGAAATAATAAAAGAGGCTGTCAAAATACTTGAAAGAACAGGAGAGATTTCCGGAAATACATTTGATTTTCGTTATGGCCAGGTTGGGGCCAGTGCTATTGAATCGCATAATGACCCATATCCTGAAGAAACACACCGGATATGCCTGGAATCGGATTCAGTCCTTTTTGGCGCTATCGGAGATCCCCGTTATGATAATGACCCCGGGGCAAAGGTCAGACCTGAACAGGGATTACTTGCCATGCGAAAAAAACTGGGCCTGTATGCAAATATCCGACCTGTTAAAGTATTTGACTCGCTGATAGAGAGATCCCCGTTAAAAAAAGAGATAATAGAGGGAGTGGATTTTGTTGTTATAAGAGAGTTGACCGGCGGTATATATTTCGGGGAGCCCAGGGGCAGGACTGAAGACGGGGAAAAAGCGTTTGACACATGTATGTACAGCAGGGAAGAAATAAAGAGGATGCTCGACCTGGCTTATAAGACAGCGGCACAGAGAAGGAAGAAGCTGACGGTAGTTGATAAGGCCAATGTGCTTTCATCATCAAGACTGTGGCGGGAGATAGCAAGAGAAGAGGCAAAAAAACATCCTGAGATAGAAACGGATTACATGTTTGTTGATAATGCCGCTATGCAGATAATACTGGCTCCCGGGAATTTCGATGTTGTTGTTACGGAAAATATGTTCGGAGATATACTTACGGATGAAGCAAGTGTAATAACAGGCTCCCTCGGATTGATGCCTTCGGCATCTGTAGGGGACACCACTTCTCTTTTCGAACCCATACACGGATCATACCCTCAGGCAGCAGGAAAAAATATAGCTAATCCTCTGGGAACAATACTTTCAGCATCACTAATGCTTGATTATCTTGGGCTTAAGGCGGAGGCGGAAAGGATTGAAGCAGCAGTGAGAAAAAGTCTGGAAGCAGGGGTTGTGACGAGAGACCTTGATAATAAATCCGGTTATGGTACTTCGGATATCGGAGATTTCATTAAGTCGAACCTTTAACCCTCCTGTTATTAAAAAACAGGCCTGTATCTTTTACTCTTTAAAATGTTTGATATTTTTACAGCTTGTAAAAAATCTGTAAAATGGAAAAACCTGCTTATCCTTCATATGAGAATATTATCGAAGCCGGAACGAGAATCAGGGATTTTGTACACAGAACGCCGGTAATGAGATCTTCACAACTCGATGATATCTTCGGTGCCGGGCTGTATTTTAAATGCGAAAATTTTCAGAAAGTAGGGGCTTTCAAGTTCAGAGGAGCATTCAATGCGGTATTTTCACTCTCAGAAGCAGAGGCAGAGAGGGGATTGATAACACATTCTTCAGGTAATCATGCGGCTGCATTATCACTTGCAGCAAAGATGAGAGGGGTAAAAGCTTATATCGTTATGCCATCAAATTCACCTGAAGTAAAGAAAAAAGCAGTTGCAGGATACGGGGCAGAGATTACATATTGCGAACCCACACTACAGGCACGGGAAGATACGGCTGAAGAAATAATAAAAAGGACCGGAGCAACATTTATTCATGCATATGACAATTTTGATGTGATATGCGGACAGGGTACGGCGGCTCTTGAGATGCTTGAAGAACATCCGGATCTGGATGTAGTGATAGCACCTGTTGGCGGAGGAGGATTGATGAGCGGATCAGTAACGGCAGTGAAGGGGTTTAACCCGCGAATAAAAGTATATGGTGCGGAGCCTGCAGGCGCTGATGATGCCTTCAGGTCATTGAAATCCGGCAAACATATACCTCATCATAAACCTGAAACCATTGCCGATGGTTTACTGACGACACTTAGTAAAAGGACATTTGGTATCCTGAGTGAGAAGCTCGATGATATTTATACAGTTAGTGAAGAGAGTATTGTCAGATGCATGCGCCTGGTATGGGAAAGAATGAAAATCATAATAGAACCGTCATCCGCCGTCTCTCTTGCCGTACTGGATGAAAATCCGGGTTTATGCAGCAATATGAAGGTGGGATTGATATTATCAGGAGGGAATGTAGACCTGAGTAGGCTTCCTTTTTAATACCATTTTATTCTTTGAATCTGAAAACTGCCTTTATCGGATAATGATCCGAATATTTTATTCTGTCACTTACGAAACCTGTTGATGTGAGTCTTTTATCAAATAATATGTAATCTATCCGGTTGGCAGGATATTTACCTTTATAGGTAAAGCCGGCACCGTTACCTGATTCTACGAATGCATCGTTCAGCCCTTTTCGTATCTTCCTGTAGCTGTATGACACAGGGGTATCATTAAAGTCTCCGCATACTATAACAGGGTAAGGGGAGGAATCAATATGCTTTTTAACCTCAATAGCCTGTTGTGCCCTGCGGATGAATCCCTGCTTAAGCGAAAATGAGATGTCCCTGATCTCTCTCATCGTTTCTGTCTGGTCGTTATTATACAGTTCTTCAATTAAAGATCTTTCCACCCTTCTGAGCTTGAATGATTGCAGATGGTTGTTATATATCCTTAGTGTGTCTGCGCCAATAACAATATCAGTGAATATTGACAGGCTGGCAGAGTTGGGATGAACAATATCGCCTCGTCTTATAACAGGATATACTGTAAAAGTTGCTATGCCGTAGAACCTGTTATCTTTTATAGGTATAAATTTCGAATGGATATTATAAGTATCGTGTATTTGTTTTACAAAACGTTTTTGCAGATCAGATACCGGGCTGTTAATATAAAATTCCTGCAGGCAAAGAATATCAGTGCTATTGGATTTAAGGTAGTTGGTTATATCTTTTTCGCTGTTTCTTTCAGAATCATAATGGTTAAAAAGCCTGATATTATAACTCATAAGACTGAAATCATAATCATCAATGTCATTATTGCCAAACCTGATAAAATTGTTGAGGTGATTTAATCCGATCAGTATTACTATAAGTGAGATAAACAGTTCTTTTTTGAAGCTCAGAGACCAGGTAATAACAAAAATAATATTCGCCAGCAGAAGATAAGGATATGCAAGCCCGAACAGGGCAGGGAATGTCAGAAAGTCCGGGTTTATTACTACTGATATATAAGCAATTAGAAGTGCAAGAGCTACTATCAGGTTTAGCCCGGTTAATATTTTTATAAGAATTTTATTCAAGGTCTACATGAATTCACATGTGATAAAAGTAATCTGAAAAAAGAAAAAAAAGAAGAACTATTTCTTTTTCTGGCTTTCTTTGAACAGGATTTCTTTTTCTTTTTTTGTCAGGCTGTCATATCCTCCCCTGGATATTTTTTCCAGTATTTTATTTATCTGTTCCTGGTAGTCTGCCTTCATACTGTTGTATTCGTAGTCGGTCGTCGGCTTCTTATAGGATACTTTCATCTTTTCCTTTGGCTTGAACCATGTGGCTATGGTATCAAGGATATTATTTATCCATTTTCCTGTATCCTTACCCTGTTTATATCTTACGGCATACAGATATCCGAATACAGCTCCTCCGACATGGGCTATTTTACCGCCGGTATTGACAGAAAAATCAAAGACCGAAGTAAGCAGGAATATGCCAATGGCAACATATTTTATTTTTACCTTCCCCAGGAGAAACAGGTGTACCGAGTAATCAGGTATATATGCAGCGGTGGCAACAACAATAGCCATTACCGATGCTGATGCCCCGAGGGCTATTGATACGTTGGTTACTTCACTGAAGGCTGGGAAGACATTAAATGAAATGATATACAGGAGAGCCCCCGACAGTCCTCCCAGTATATATACCGAAACCAGCTTCTTCTGGTCAAAATAGTCACTGAATATTCTGCCGAACCAGTAAAACCATAACATATTGAAGAGTATATGAAAGAAGCTTTCATGGAGGAACATATAAGTCAATACTGTCCATGGTTTATATATGAGGGATGATATGGATGCCGGTACTGCAAGGGCTTGAACAACCGCTGATGCAATCCCGGGCTTGTTAGACAAAACGGCAATAATCTGCAGTACGGCTATTATTATAAATACGGCTGAGTTTATATATATTATTTTCAGAAGATTTGTTCCCTTTCTGAATTGTTCCTTAAGTTCACTAATAACAGTCATTAATAAAGAGTATTAGTTGTTTTCCTCCAGTATCTGATCAGGATATACCCGAATATCATTCCTCCGAGATGGGCTGCATGTGCTACATTGCTTCCCGGTTGGGTAACAGCCAGATACAGCTCAAGAGCGCCATATCCTATTACCAGCCATTTGGCCTTTATCGGGATAGGCGGGAACAATAACATAAGCTGTGTATTCGGAAACAGGACCCCAAAGGCAAGCAGTATCCCGAATACTGCTCCCGAGGCTCCTACTGTAGGTACATTGAGTATTGCATTTAGCTGTCTCATACCCGGATCATTAAAGATCCTTCCCGATTGCATGATCTCTGCACCCCTGTCCAGTACCATCTGCAACTGGTCGGGGCTCAGGGTGCCCGCTACTTTGGCATATTGCAATGCCATCACTGTTTCATGAGTAAGAGCTGCACCAAGTCCGCTGACGAAATAATACAGGAAAAACCTTTTGGAGCCCCAGACTGATTCCAGCACCCTGCCAAACATGAACAATGCAAACATATTAAAAAAGAGATGAGCGATGCCGCCATGCATGAACATATGTGTAATAACCTGGGACGGCTTAAAGTGGTCGGATTTCGGAAAATATAAACCCAGTACCGAATTCAGGTCAGTTCCAAATACTCCTGCTGCTGTATATGTTGCCAGCAGCATTATAATATTTATAAGTATTAAATTTTTAACTACCGGCGGCATGCCGGCAAATCCTCTTCCGAATGAATACATACCTGTTCCTGTTTATTCAATAGTCTAAAGAATATAACAATAGTCACGCCAAAATAGTTATAAATAAAATAAATGCGACATATTGTCACTTCAATCTTTTTTCTATTTCTTCCAGTGTAATAATGCTGATTACAGGTTTACCTGCAGGAGAGTAGTTCGGGTTTGTACACTGGAACAGTTTATCAATCAGTTCACGGATCTCTTCCGGTCCCAGTTCTTTGCCATAGGGTACAGCCGATGCTCTGGCCATACATTTCGCTATTTTTTCAGTGTTTTTTTTTTCATTAACTCTCTCGGTTGTTTTGTATTCTTCCAGGATGATCTCTATCATTTCACGGGGGTCTTCATTCATCGCGAATGCCGGCCGGGAGTTGATAGAGATTGTGTTATTACCCAGGTACCTGATATCGAAACCACAACTGCTGATCTCCTCCTCTATTTCAGATATCAGCGCAATATCTGCCTGATCAAGCTCCATTGTCTGCGGGAAAAGGCTCTTCTGCGAAACTGCTTTCTCCGACTGCAGGATATCCAGAAACTTATCGAAAAGGATCCTTTCATGAGCTCTTTTCTGATCTATCACCATAATACCTGATTTTACCGAGCATATTATATATTTATTCCTCAACTGAAAAATTTTATCAGGGCCTTTCACTGCTGACCGGATGTCATCTTCCTGCTTATGTCTTCCGGGATCTGTATCCGCATCATTTCCCATTCCCGGGTAGAGCTTATTCCATCCTGCAAGGTTTGAATCCCTTTCCTTTTCAAAAGCTCTTTTGGCTTCGTTATACCTGTCTTCCTCCCTGAAAGGATTATAATCCCTGTCAATTTCTATCTCAGGCATACCTGCTGATATCTCTTTGCCGGCAGGAGGGATGTCGATAATACCTTCATTGTTGAAATCCAGAGACGGTATGATATTGAATTTGCCAAGGCTTTCCCTCACGGCAGCATGTAATATCTGCCATATAATTCTTTCGTTTTCAAATTTTATTTCTGTTTTTGTCGGGTGTATGTTCACATCTATGGTAGCGGGGTCAGCTTCAAGATAAATGAAATACGAAGGGATGGCTTCGGCAGACAGTATGTTTTCATAAGCTTCCATTACAGCTTTATGAAGGTAGGAATGACGCATATATCTTCTGTTGATGAAAAAAAACTGTTCCCCAAAGGTTTTTCTTGCATGTTCAGGCTTCCCGATAAAGCCGTTTATTTTAACTACGGTAGTATCGGTTTTCAGATTTACCAGGTTTTGGTTCATGCTTTTACCGAATACATCTATTAATCTTTGTTTTCCCGTAGCTGCCGGAAGATTAAAGATCTCCTTGCCATTATGGTGCAGACTGAACCTTATATCAGGGTGAGCCAGCGCCACTCTCTGGAATTCATTTATTATATGCCTCATCTCGGTAGCTTCGCTCTTCAGGAATTTGCGACGGGCAGGGACATTATAGAACAGGTTTTTAACCATAATATTAGTCCCGGGCGGGCAGCTGAACGGCTCCTGAAGTTCGATCTTCGATCCGTTTATTTTTATGGTGGTCCCCAGATCGCTATCATGCAGACATGTTCTTACCTCCACCATTGCCACAGCAGCTATTGATGCAAGTGCTTCTCCCCTGAACCCTTTTGTGTTTATGGAGAAGAGGTCATCGGCTAAAATGATCTTTGATGTTGCATGCCGTTCAAAGCTCAGACGGCAGTCTGTTTCAGACATTCCCGTACCGTCGTCTGTAACCTGTACAAGGGAACTGCCTGCATCCTTTATTATTACCTTAATAGTACTGCCGCCTGCATCTACGGAGTTTTCCATTAATTCCTTTACAAGAGAAGCAGGGCGCTGTATAACTTCGCCCGCCGCTATCTGATTTGCAACAGAGTCGGGTAAAAGCTTTATTATGTCAGGCATTAACGATGGATTTACAGATAGAAAACCACATATGCTACAATGAAAAGGATCAGAGCTATTACCACCAGACGGATCAGAGTGTATCTTTGTACTCTTACTTTATTCTGTTTGAAATAACCAGACATCGACCCCCGCATTATCTTCGGCACATATTCCTTGTCATTCTCATCTTTATCTTTAATACCCAGTTCTGCTTTTATCCTGCGTTCCCTATCTTCCCTTTCTTCCTTTACCGGGTCGTAATATACAGGTGTGTAATTAAACCCACGGGGCTTGTACTGTTTGAATAAACCTGGTATTCCTGCCATTGTCAGTTTTTTTACAAAGATACTAATAAATCACAAGTCTTTCAATTGGCTTTGTCTGATAGTATTAATATACTTGCGGTTAGGCCTGCTCTCTCCATTGTCTTATATAAGTAGTGCAGATTTTTATCTTGAAACCACAGAGTGGTAATCAAGATAATATAAGATCTTTAGCGAAAAACTGTTTACGGCAGGTTCTGCAAGCATGGCATTAAAATTCTCTTTCAGGTTATGGAATATTTCGGAACTGCTCTGGTATATATAATTTTTCCAGACCAGGGATATCTCAGACCCGGGCGCGAATCTCCATGTGTATGACATATCAATATTAAAGTAGTTTGTATTTATATCATTTCCCTGGTCAGCGATCTGATCGCTCAGAGAGCCGTCTTCGTTAAGCAGGTAATATGAATCGTAGTCGGCTTTCGACCAGTAATGCCTTAGCCTGAATTCAAAATATGCTTTAGCCGATTGAATATAGTTGAGGGTTAGTATATTTTCAATGGTAGACGAATTTCTTTTTCCGAAGATTATAGATTCGGGTGTAAGACCTGAGAATCCAATATCGTTGTTCTTTTTTGTATAGGTGAAGGAGTGGTTTATTTTGAAGTTATTGTTCAGGTGAAAAACAGGGGTAATACCAAATGTATAATTCTCCATTCCAAGATCAGTATAATAGTGCTTGTATCTCCCGCTAAAGGTTATCGCAAACAGTTTTCTCGTGTCAGTTGAGTATTTTGCTGTAATTTCTGCCGATGGAGGTATTGAATAGTATCTTCCGGTCACGCGCGGTTCGTAGTAATCGTTGGAACCTATGGGGTTTATTTTCAGGGAAAGATCAAATACCATGAAATTAATGAGCGTTGTTGCCGATTGTAAGTTTATTGAGAAATTACTGTATTTACGGGGTATATTCTGCATTTCATTCTGAAAAGCCAGGGTATTCAGGGTTCTCATTATTTTCCCGAAAGGTTGATAAATAGAATATCCGAGTGTTAGCGCATTTTTGAATTCGTTGTTTCTTCTGAGATAGCCCATATCGTTTGGGTCATAGTCATCTGTAAGTGCATTAAGGGTGTAGTAATACCTTATTTTCCCTCCTGTTTTTCCCCCGTTAAGGTATATTGAATGGCCGAAGATATCATCCCGATCAGAGTAATATTTCTGGCTTACAGATATTATTGACTGAAGGCTGTATGATCTGTCTTCGGAAAGATAACGGCCGTCAAATGCCGTGACATTGGCAGTATAATCATGCCCCGTGTCCGGACCGCTGTGTAACACATTAGTGTTAATAAGGCTTAAGGAAGAACCGCTGCCAAGGTTTTGATCTACTACAAATATATTATAGTTAGTCAACGGTTGTGTGACTATTTCCCTCGAACTGTCATCCTCAGTATTACTGATCACCGCCTTTGTTTTTTCGGTTATGGCGTTAAAGAAGCCTATTCCGAGACCATTTTTTGTTCTCCCCGATATTTTTGTTGCATTAATCAGGTTTGTCTCGGAAGGGTTAGACACTATGGTCTCATTTTCATTTATCAGTCCGTCAACATCATTATATCCCGAAGGAGTCGAACCTATTCTGCGACTGTAGAATATGCCAGCTTTATCAAACACGTCGGTGCCCTCCGTGAAGAATTGTCTTTTTTCATTATATTCAACCTCATAAGGTGTAAGATTGAGTATAACATCGTCTGACTGAACCTGATTGAAATCGGGTATCAGAGTGGCATCAAGGGTAAATGCTTCACTTAATCCTATTTTAAGATCAGCGCCGAAATGCATTGTGTTATTCCATTTTTTTTCATTTGAAATATTCTCCGCATATGCTGATACGTATGGAGTTACAGAGACTCTTACCGGTGGCTTAACATTTGTGATGCCGGTTAATTCACCCAGATGGTTGACTGTTGACCCGTGACTTTTATCTGCAAAGTTCCATGAAGACCATTCGCCGTACCTTTGTATATACCTCCAAAGGTTAAATCCCCATGCCTTGTTTCCTTCACGGGGAAAGCGTATGGCAGAAAAGGGGATCTTAATTTCAGCAATCCATCCGCTGTCAACAACCTGGGTTGCACTGTGCCAGACCGCATCCCAGTTCAGGTCTCTCCCTCCGGCTCCCGTAGAGCGTTTGATGTCGGACTGTATACCTGAGGCAGCTAGCTTGAAACTGAAGGCATTAAGGTCATCATTATATGGCCCGAAATCGACATTGAAATATTCGGCAATGATATCCGTGTCACCATCTCTTGGTCCCAGTTGTGTTTTTATACTATCGGGATGCGTATCATATAACATAGCCCCTACATAAATACCTTCATCGTCATATACTATCCATGCAACTGTTTTTTGCTTTGAAGGAATTCCACTATAAGGTTCATACTGAAGGAAATCTGTGAAACGATTTGATATGGTCCAGCACTGGTCATCAAGCCTGCCGTCTATCTTTGGCGGATTATCAGTGTAAACAGCTTCCCCTGTCCTTTTTTCAAGGTTATACTGGGCATCCAGTGTTAAACTTAACAGGATACAGCAAAAAAAAAGTACAAAATTTTTCAATTTTCCTTTATTATAAATGAGCGTTCAAAATTAGAGTAAATAATCAAGTGTGATTTATACAATGGAATGTTATTGGGCAGATATTTTAATGTTTTTCAGGATATAATAATTTATATTAAACAATATCAGCTTCATATAGGTTTTAATAATATTTCGTAAATTGAATCGGAAATATAACCTTACCATTATGAGATTTACCTCTGTTTTAATTATATTTTATTGTACGGTTGCTGTTGCCGGTTCCCAGGATCTTGCAAACAGGGTAATTGCTTCAGCCGGGTCCTTTTCTAACAGCACAAGCTTTAAACTTTCCTGTACTATTGGGGAAATGGTTGTAGAAAAGCTTGAAACAGAAAACATTGTTTTTACAACAGGGTTCCAGCAATACTGGGACCTTCCGGTCGGAATCGAAGATTTGCCTGAAAGTATAAGGATCAGTGCCTGGCCGAACCCGGCATCAGAGAAAATATACCTCCGCTTTGACAATTCCGGTGGAGAGAAAACCAGCCTGAAGCTAATATCCATGACCGGAGTGGTGCTGATGAGCAGGGAGCTTGGTCAATATGCCGGCGGCAAGGTTGAGGAGTTGGATCTTGGTTTATTATCTCCGGGAATATATTTCCTTAAGGTTATAACCGGTGGTAAATATGCCGGTATTATAAAAGTTGTAAAGGAATAATATATTTCTGAACAGTTTATTAAACCTTAAAAACATTTAATTAAACAAGAAAATATGAGAAGAGCAGTATTAGTTTTAATGTTGGTTCCGGGGCTGTTGTTCATATTAAATAATGCCTGCGGACAGGCTCCCGCGAGTTTTAGCTTTCAGGCTGTCGCACGGAACAGTTCAGGGGAACTGATCGGGAACGGTAACCTTGATATAAGGCTTACACTGACAGCCAAATCAGATCAGTCTACGGTATGGCAGGAGACACATAATGTATCAACCAGTGATCTGGGGCTTTTTATTGTTAATGTGGGAACAGGAACAAGAACAGCCGGATTACCTGAATTTGCTGAAATAGATTGGTCATCAGACAGGTATTCGCTGAAAGTGGAACTTAATGAAGGATCCGGATGGGAGGATATGGGGACAACAGACCTTCTTTCCGTTCCTTATGCTCTTAACGCTTCATCGGTTAGTGGCCTTAAGGCATTGAAAGTAAATGAGAAAGATGACAATCCGGCTGATTCGGCATTGTTCGAAGTCAGGAATAAGGAAGGGAATACAGTGTTTGCGGTTTATAACGAGGGAGTCAGGGTATATGTTGACGACAACCAGGGAAAATCAAAGGGGCCAAAGGGAGGTTTTGCAATAGGCGGATTTGATGACAGGAAGGGAGAGACCTATGAGTTTTTCAGGGTGACACCTGACAGTGTAAGGATATACCTTGATGAGGGAATCACCAAAGGCCCCAAAGGAGGCTTTGCAATAGGCGGGTTTGACCGCTCAAAGGGAATTACCGAGGATTTCATGCATTTGTCCGAGGATAATTATTTTATAGGATATGAAAGCGGTTCGAATATTACTTCAGGTATATATAATTCATTTTTCGGATACAGGGCAGGGGTAAATAATACTACAGGTAACAGTAATATTTTTATAGGTAATGAAACGGGCTTCAGCAATATCGGGGGCAACTGGAATATATTCCTGGGTAATAGTGTAGGCTGGAGCAACACAACAGGGTACAGCAATGTCATACTGGGCGACGGTGCAGGAGAATACAATACCGAAGGGGCGAAGAATGTTATTCTGGGAGACTGGGCCGGAAGAAATAACAGTACCGGATCGTTCAATGTGTTTGTCGGGGAAAACTCAGGATATACTAATTCGGAAGGTATATCAAATGTATTCATGGGGAAAGGATCGGGTTACAGTAATGATGATGGCTCCTATAATGTTTTTCTGGGAACCCTTACAGGATACAACAATACGGTAGGTAATGGTAATGTTTTTCTGGGGCAGGAAGCCGGAGAACTGAACACAGAAGGTAATTTCAATGTAGCTATCGGTACCCAGGCAGGCTATAATAATCAGACCGGTGAAAATAATGTGTTTATAGGGTTCAAGGCGGGACTGAACGAACCTGGATCAAATAAGCTTTATATAGATAATGCCGGGAACAATACTCAGTCTGCATTTATTTATGGAATTTTCGATGAGAATTATCTTAGCTTTAATTCCACAGTTGATGTTTGGGAAAACATCTGGGTAAACGGTACGGTTTATGAGTTGAATAATCTGAAGACAGATACTAAAAGCAGTAATCAACTGACCGGTGTATTAGGAAAACTGGGGACACTTATATCTTATCAATATGAAGTGATCCCATTGGAAAAAGGGTCACGGCAGGCAGGGACTCAAATTGGGCTTGATCCGGGTCAGGTTGAGTCATATTTCCCATATCTGGTTAATGTAAGCAGGACAGGACAAAAAGGCATTAACTATTCAAGGTTAACGGTTGTCCTTCTCCAGGCAGTAAAAGAACAGCAGGCAATAATTGAAGAGCAGGAAGCAAGACTTAACGAACTCGAACAAAAAATAAACCGGTTATTAGATAAATGATATCCGCGCAATCCGCGTTAATCAGTGTTAATCAGTGTTACACTGTTTTTCTGTAACGCCAGATGGCAAGTGAAATAGTACCTGCGCCTATGAGGATTATGCCTTTGAAGTCGGAAAAGACATCGTTGAAGCCCGATCCTTTAAGTATTATCATCCTGATAACCCTCATAAAGTATGCTGCCGGATTGATGAGGTTGAATTGCTGGGCCCAGTGAGGCATACTCTCGGCAGGGGTGAAGATCCCGCTCATAAGTATAAAGATCATAAGCACAAAAAAGACAACGAACAGATATTGCTGTTGTGTTGATGAAAGGGTTGACAGGAAAAGGGCAATTCCGAGTACAGCAACAAGGTAGAAAGTAGCAAAAAGGAAAAGCAGGGCTATGCTTCCGTTAAATGGGATGTCGAATAGTATTTTACCGAGAACAAGCCCGAATGCCAGGTCGATCAATCCTATTATCAGAAAAGGAACCAGCTTGGAAATAATAAACTGGTATTTTCGTATCGGCGTTACATTCAGTTGTTCGATAGTGCCTGTTTCTTTTTCTCTCACAACATTAAGGCCTGCAAGCAGCAGCCCTATTGCCGTAACCAGTATCACAAGGATACCCGGGAGCATATAATATTTGTAATTGAGGTCCGGATTATACCAGAACCGGTTGCTGATACTTATTACTGACATTTGATAAGGGAGTACGGTATTAACGTTCTGTAATACCAGTCCGGTATTGAAGTCCTGTATCACCCCGTTCAGGTAGACCCATGCCAGTTGTGCTGATGTGGCATTTATTGCATTTGCCAGAACCATAACTTTTTCACTACCTGCTCTTACTATGTTTTTTCCGAAGTTGTCAGGAACAATGAGTACAAGATCGCATTTATCAGCATGTAATAGTTCTTCAGCTCCTTTTTCACTGAAGGTCGTATGCTTAACGAGAAAGAAGTCGGACCCCTGCAGACGGGATATAAGTTGTCGCGATTCAGGAGACAGGTCATGGTCGATAACACATAGCTCTATATTTTTGATTTCAAAAGTAAGTGCCGGAACAAGGATCAGCATCTGTACTATGGGAATACCGAAAATAGCCTTTGAAATGAACTTATTCCTGAAGATCTGTATAAATTCCTTCCTTATCAGATATAATATTGTTCTCATATTATTCCAGTCTCCTTTTAAATTTGACAGTACTGATCATAATAAATACCAGCGTCATGATAAGCAGTATAATTGTTTCTTTCCATACAAATGAGAACCCTGTACCTTTGATCATAATATTTTTGATTATGCTCACGAACCATCTGGGTGGCATTACCAGGCTCAGCCAGTTGTATACCTCCGGCATATATTCGACAGGGAAGATAAAGCCTGACAATATAATCGTTGGCAGCATAAGCCCCAGCAGCGAAATGAACATTGCCTGCTGCATGGTCCTTGCCATAGTTGAGATCATTATTCCAAGAGATAATCCCAGCATAATGTACAGCATGCTTTCGGCCATCAGAAGGATCAGGTTCCCTTTTATCGGAATATCAAAGATGAGCCACGACAGGAAAAGTATTACTATCACGTCCAGCAGCGACAATATGAAATAAGGGGTTACTTTACCAAGTATGATCTGGATTGGTTTGAGCGGACTAACCAGCAATACTTCCATTGTGCCGAATTCTTTCTCACGGGTAATCGTGACTGAGGTCATCAATGCACAAATAAGTATGAGAATAATGGTAATTATACCTGGTACAAACATATACTGGCTTTCCAGGTTAGGATTGTAATACATTTTGACTTCGGGTTCTATCAGCATACCTGCTGACTGATCAGAGCTGTTAAGGTCTCTCAGGTAATCATTTATTATAGCCCTGGTATAGTTTGTAACCAGGTTTGCCACATTCGGTTCCGATCCGTCGGCAATAATCTCCAGGTTAGCCGATCCTTCACTTAACAACTTTTTGCCAAAATCATTATCAAATATCAGCACTGCCTTTATTTTACCTGACTTAAAAGCGGGATCAATCTGGGTTCCCGAATTCAGTTCCTGCTTCAGGATAAAGAAATCAGACGATTCCAGCCTGGAGACAAGGCCTCTGCTTATTTCATCTTTTGAATTATCCAGTATAGCTATCCCGGCATTCTTAATATCTGTTCTTACAGCAAAGCCAAAGATAAGTATCTGTGCTGCCGGGATCCCGAACAGGATAATTAGTGTCCGTATATCCCTGAAAATATGTATAAATTCTTTTTTTATAAAACCTGCAAATCTTCTCATATATTTTTAATTACTGACAGGTCTTGCAATCTTTACAAATACACCCTGAATAGAATCCGAATCATATTTTTGCTTTAATACCCCCGGGCTGTCTAGTGCAACTATGCGGCCTTCATTCATAATGCAAACCCGGTCGCAGTATTCGGCCTCATCCATATAATGTGTTGTTACGAAAACAGTAATACCCTCATACGATGCCTTATAGATCATTTCCCAGAACTGCCGTCGTGTAATAGGATCGACACCTCCTGTAGGTTCATCAAGGAATACTATATCGGGTTTATGAAAGACAGCAACCGAGAATGCCAGCTTTTGTCTCATCCCTAAGGGCAGACTCCCGATAATGCGTTTCCTGTATAAGGTAAAGCTAAGTGATTCAAGCAGTTCGTCTGTCCGTTTTTCTATCAGCTTTCGTGACAATCCGTATATGCCGCCATAAAGTGTGATATTTTCAGCCACTGTCAGGTCTTCATAAAGAGAGAATTTCTGACACATATAGCCAATATGCTTCTTTACTTTTTCTGCCTGCCTTTTTATATCGTAGCCTGCCACACTTACTTCTCCCGAGCTTGGTTTGGAAAGCCCGGAAAGGATTCTGATTGCCGTTGTCTTACCTGCTCCGTTTGCTCCAAGGAAACCGAATATTTCACCCCTGAAAACATCGAAGCTAAGATGGTCATTTGCTGTAAAGGACCCGAACTTCTTTACAAGGTCCCTGACAATTATTACTTTTTCATCAGTCATTATCTGTTTTGCTCATTAATTCGAGAAATACATCTTCAATTCCAGGCTCCGTTTTCTTTATTGATATATCCGGGTGTCCCTTCCCTTTTAGTTTGCTCACGATCCCGCTGTCAAATATGTTCTCCCTGAAAGCAATATGAACTGAATCACCGAACGGATTTACACTTTTTACAGTATCAAGTGTTCTAAGGTCCTGTATAAGCCTGAATTTATCTCTGCTTTTCACGGCATATATGTCCTTGCCAAAACCTTTAATAATATTACCCGGGATATTCAGGTCAAGTAGTTTTCCTTTCTGAATAAGTGCGACCCTGTCACAAAGAATTGCTTCATCCATATAAGGGGTTGATACAATTATGGTTATGTCTTTCTTTTGCAGGTTTTTAAGCATCTCCCAGAACTCAGTTCTGGACACTGCATCTACACCGGTCGTCGGCTCATCCAGTACAATAAGAGACGGTGCATGAATCAGCGCACAGCAAAGGGCCAGTTTCTGCTTCATCCCTCCCGACAATTTGCCCGCGGGTCTTTTTTTGAAAGGTTCTATATGGCTGTAAATATCTTTTATCAGGTGGTAATTCTTTTGTACGGTAGTGCCGAATACCGTAGCATAAAACTTCAGGTTTTCTTCAACAGAGAGATCCTGGTACAGGCTGAACCTGCCCGGCATGTATCCTATATTGCTTCTCAGTTTGAGGTAATCACTGACAGTATCATGATCCATAACAGACATCCTTCCCTTGTCAGGCAACAACAGAGTGGTCATTATTCTGAAAAGGGTTGTTTTTCCTGCCCCGTCAGGACCGATAAACCCGAAAAGCTCTGACCTGTCTACCTCAAAGCTTACATTATCAAGCGCTTTTGTCTGACCGAAGGATTTACTTATATTTTCGGCAATGATCATCTGTTTTCCTTTATTCAGTGGTAAAATATGCTTCTCCCGGCATCCCGTTTTTTAACACACCGTCATTTTTAACGCTTATCTTAACAGCATATACAAGGTGTACTCTTTCCTCTTTGGTTTGAATTATTTTTGGAGTGAACTCAGCCTTATCCGAAATATGTATTACCTTACCCGTATATTCGGAATAATCTTTCACCCCCCTGTCTATCCTGACCCTGCAGGATTGTCCGGATTTTACAGAGGAAAGCTGTGCTCCGCTGACATATACCTTCAGTTCCATATTGTTCAGATCGGCTATTTTTATCACCGGCTTACCTGTTGCTGTCAATTCGCCTTCTTCTGCATATTTTTCCAGTACCGTTCCCTCTTCAGGGCACCTGATATAGCATCTGTCGAGCTGTTCCCTGAGAATAGCTTCCCGTACCCCGGATAGATTCAGTTCGCTTCTGATAGTGGATTTCTGCGTGTCGTTTGCTTCTTTCTGTGCCAGTAGTACTTTTATTTGCCCTTCCAGATCATCATACTGTTTCTGAGTGGCAGCCTTGTCAGCCAGCATTTGACCTACTCTTTCTATATTGACCTTTAAGTTGGCGATCTGCTGGTCTATTATATTATTTTGGGCATCAACTGATTCTATTTTGCTGAAGAGACTTTGCCTGCCGGCTTTCAGTTCGTCTATCTGCAGCTTAACTATACTTGTATCGACAATGGCAATTAGTTCATTCCTGTGTAATATGTCTCCCTGGTTAACCTGCAACCTTAGTATTTTACCGCTTGCCTCGGATGAGACTATTACCTCCCTTGATTCAAAATTACCCCATGCATCAGGCTGATCATTGTTACCGGCACATGAGATGAGGACTAGCATGGCAGCGGTTAAAAATTTTATGTTCCTCATTTTATTTGGTGTTTAGTTATTCTATTTCAATTCCTGCTATATTCAGATATTCTATCCTGGCCCTGGCAAGGTTAATAATATGTATTTCATAATTTATTTCAGCCTGCTTTTCCTTATTCATTTCAATCAGATACTGCGAGGCTGTTATTGTTCCGTTATTATATTGTGAGTATGCTGTCTTAGTTATGTTTTTTAGTGTCGCTGTCAGTTCCTTATCGCTTTTAATGCTTTCTTCCAGGCTTCTTATCTCGGCATACTTCATTTCGAGCGCCCTGGTAAGGTTTTCCTCAATAGTCTCCTTGTTTGTATTTATGATAGACTTGTTCATATCAATTATTTGGGATTTTCTCCGGCTGTTGTTCCAGCCGGTTATATTCCATTTTATTCCGGCTCCCACTATATAATAAGTTCCGAATGAGTCTGAAAAGAAATCGTTACCGGCCGGTTTGCCATAACCAAGGGTTGCAAAAGCAAATGCCTTAGGCATCCTTTCACTCTTTATTAATGATTTTCCTGCTTCCAGTTGTTCCTGTCTCAGGTCGAGTACTTTTAATTCGGGCCTTGAAAGACTTTCGTTGTACCTGACAACCGGCTCCGGCACTACAGCCTCGGTACTGCTTTTAATATCCATACCTGTAAGACTGCATAGTACGGAGGATGTCGATGTTATCCTGATCTCAATATCTGCCAGTTGCTGTTCGGTCTTTATTTTTTCAGCTCTTAGCACTTCCCTGTCGGTCTGAAGCAGGACACCGTTTTTTATACCGGATTCAACAGTCAGGATTTGTTCGGTTAGAGTCTCGAGGTAAGTGTTTAAGAGATCTTGTTGTTTCTTCAGGAGAATAAATCCGAAATAGTAGTTATTGACCTGTTCCCTGAGCTTGTATAGCTCAACCTCAATTTCTTCCTTACTTAATTCCAGACTGGTATCTTCCAGCTTGCGGTTATTCTTTGTAACACCGCCATCATAAATGACCTGGTTTAGATCCAGGGTGAATTTATACTGGTCGTGGGGCATTGCAGGTGCATTATCGGCCAGCCCGGGGACAGGTAATGACCCGAAGGTATCGCCAAGGTCTGTAACATTCGAATTATAGAGGACATTTGCCCCTGCTTCAATTTTCGGGTACCAAAAGGTAGTCAGGTTATCCTGTTTCAACTGCCACAGGCTTTGATATAACTCTTTGTTACTGGCCTGAGGGTGGTTCTCCAGGGCCTTTGTATAGCAGGATGAAAGGGAGATGACATCCTGGGACCTTATATTTGATACCCCGGTAATCAGCAGGATAATAAGTACCTGGATAAATTTATTCATTGTTTTGTGTTTTAAGTTCGGAACTGTTATTTTTTAATGCACTGATTACAAAATCGGGTGCAAACTGTATTCTTTCCTTTATAAAGTGATTATAGTCAACACCCGTCTTCTGCAGCAAGGCCTTAAGCAGTGGCTTGGCTATAATCGGGAAAAATGACATTGAAACAATTGTTACCATAAGGTGAGGAACAAGCTCTTCTGGGATATCTATATCCTTATCCTTCGAAAGCTTTGATTTGATCTGGATAATATTCACTTTGCCTATCAGTCTGTCTACCAGTTTTGGGTTTCTGTTTACTTCGGTAAGGATAAACAGTGGCAGCCTGGGATTTTTCTGAAGAAAATCCATATGCTTCCTGAAGAAATACCTTATTTTTTCTTCAACGGACATTTCTTCTTCGAATATGCCGGCAAACTTCATGAACATTCTTTCGGCCAGTGCATCAAAAACCGCCGTGAATAATTTTTCCTTGGATCTGAAATAGTAGTGGAGCAATGCCTTATTGATCCCGGCCCTGTCGGCTATGTCCTGCATACGCGCAGCATCCAGCCCTTTTTCTTCGAATATTTCCGTGGCAGCATCGAAAATTTTTTGCTCGGTTTGCTTGTCCTCTTTAGTCATTATTTTAACTAATTAATTTAATTATATAGTTTAACCATGTGGTTAAAAATAAGACATAATTTTCAGAGAAGCAAATTTCTCTGAAAATTATTTTATATAAGGGGTGAAGTCTCTATTTCTGTTCGTACATCCAGGATTCGAGTATCCTGGCTTGCAAAGGGTTAAGATTTTCCTGTGGCTTGATAATCAGCTTATTTCTTTTAATATTATCCCGTGGAGAGATCGTTTCAACAGTATTCAGTTCCAGACCTGCATAGCCGGGATATTTTGTATAATCAAGATCAAGTAACATACCTACAACAGGTCCTTTAACATAGTAAGATATTGTTTCATCGGAACTTTTGTTTCCGGCACCGAACGGACCATCTTCCCATGTACTGTAGCTGCTTTGTGAGAGTGACTGGTAACGGCGTCCCGAATCATTTTCAATGCTGTTAATGCTGCCTCCCATATAAGAACAGAATTCCTCTTCATTGATTAAACCGGCTTTTTTCAGGATAATATATTCATAATATACGGTCAGTCCTTCGCTTACCCATAGCAGGTTTGTACGTACTTTATTATCATAATCGAAGGGACCCAGTTCATATGGCCTGATACGCTTGAAATTAAAGTTATGGAAATACTCATGGACGATGAAGCTGAGGGATCGAAAGGGTATACTCTAATACGGGGCTTCTTCCCTGTGCCTGTCCTACACTACTGAATAATGCCATTACCATGATCAATATAATGGCATTATACTTACTGATTTTATGTTCCATAGATTTTATTATTTTTTTATAGTTGGACTTATTTAACAAGTTTCATGATCCCAAACACTTCAGGGTGATGAGGGCCCCATTCCATTGTCGGCTTCCAGGCAAGGAAATCCCTGTTGTCCTGTGGCCCCTGTAGCCTGTATATATTAACCCTGTATTTATTACCCTTTGCCGGAGGTCTTTTATCAAACGAGTCAACAGGTATTTTTAATTCGGCATACCATATTTTGTTTTTATGATCAGTCCGGGCTTTTACCCTGAAGCCCGAATCCCATAACCGTTCATCGTTATGACCGGCATGGGGAATCAGTGAGTTGATATTCAGGTCGAGGAACTCACCCTGGGGTGATACTTCGAATTCCCTGTACAGGTTAATGCTGTCGAAATCAGCTCCTATATAGAGTTCGAAATCATCCCACTGCCATAATCTGAAGGTCTCATTTACCGTATCGGGCTCAGGCTTCAGTACCTGTTCTTCAAAAGGACCTGAAAAAAGGAAATACAGATAATCGTCAGTCCATCGTGTACGTGCTTCCGATCTGAGATGCATGGCAGGTGTTCCGAGTATACTATGATCAACGATCAGAGGCTTAATATTTTTCCAGAACCCGGAACCGGGATCGGCAGTAAGCTCAACGTCCTGTCTGGCATATTTACTGTACCAGACTTCTTCATCAGGGACAGAAGGCGGAAACAGTCCCAGCAACACACTGCTGTTTGGTTCGAAGCTGAGGATGAATTCATCAGTGTCGTTTGCAATAACCCTGTCCTCAAGAAGATCGGTGATAAGTCTTTTCTCAGGAAGCCTGATTTCCCTTTGTCCCCCGGCGGGTGAGTATATGCATAAGCTGCTTTTGTTTGCATATACTACATCATCACCTTCTGAATATATATGACCGCCTGAGCTTTTTATTATATTACGCAATAAAGAAGCCGGAACAAGAGGAGCTGCCGAATATACCGATGTCCATCCGTCTTCCTGTTTTTTTACCGCCAGTCCGGGTTTGTCAACACCGGCGAGTATTCCAAGCACCTCAGCATCCTTATCACCGACGTAAAACCTCGGAGAAATGCTGAATCCCGGAAGATCTCTTTGCAATCCGGGGTCCCTGGGATCTTTAAGGTATATCTGATGGTCATACCATCTGATAATACTGTCGACATTTACGTCTGTCCCGTAAACAAATTTTTCCTCCAGCCCTTTTGTATAGGGATGATTGTAATTATTTATTTCTACTCTTAGTTCACCGGTTGAATTATCTTCTTCCAGGCTGATCCCTGTAAGCTCCGACATGCCTTCAACGGAAAGCTTATCGTCCTGGATATATCCCGGGGCATAAACCCATATGGCCGTAGCATTATTACGCTTCAGTTTTTCATGTATTTTTTCTTTTTGCTCAGGAGTAACATGGAACGTGTTAAGGAAAAGATACACTTTAAAATCCTTCAGGTCAGGGTTGGATATATCGGTAAGCAGGTATGGTTCCCATGGAGCTCCTATAAATCCCAGTTGCCATTGTTTCTGCGCCGTGAGGAGAGCATTGAACAACGGTTCGCCGTCGCCGAAATATTTGAATGTCTCTTCATCCAGTATAACAGCTATATCTGCAGTTGATGTTTTATCCGCACCAAGATATCTTTCATCGGTATCCTTTAACTTTTTCAGCAGCCTGGTAATATCCTTATCATGGAAATTGGCCCCGTGCAGGTCGGTCCACCACATACCGAGACCTTTTGTCATCGCATAACCGTAGTCACGGATGAGCAGGGCTTTTGTCTCTTCCATGTTACGGGGATTATTAAGTGAGTTACCCCACCTCCATTGTCTCTGGTGCAGGTGCGTTTCGGTATCTACCTCATTAAAATACAGCTTGCCGTGAAGCAGGCAGTTTTCGGGAAGGGTTTGTGAATTATTCGGTCCTCCGATCTGTTTATTATCGTATGTATAAGGGCTTGCAATAAAGTCGACATACGGGGAGTTCAGCACCTTCTCTAACCCAAGATGACCTGTATGGTTAACGCTAAGGTTTGGAAAATTACACCACAGATAACCGTAAAAGGAGCCTGCTATTTTTTTATTGCCTGTAAGTTCCTTTACCCATTTGCAGTTTTCTATCAGTACATCAGCGGTTATATCGTTGAAGAAAGAGAAGTAATCCGGTACTCTTCTGCCCTGTCCGGGATCGAAGAATATGCCATGAGTACTACTATAACGTTCTTTTTCACCCGGAGGATCAGCGTTTTCAAATGTTACCCCGGGATCGGCCCATGCATTGCGCAGCGCTTCAACCGTGCCGTATTTTTCCCCGAGCCATTTTCTGAAGGCTTTACGCGCCGCCGGGCTGTAATCCTCGACACCGAACTTGTCGGGAACCGGCTTACCGGGCCATGCTTCCCAAAATGAATTGAACATCAGCCATTCGCCGCCGAAGCCATTGCCCGGCTGGTACCCGAGGATATTATCGCCATATTTACCCTCGACATGTTCAATAAATGCCTTCATTGCCTTGTATGACAGATTCCTGTATGCTTCGGATGCCAGCGAGGGATGGCAGTTGGCTCCGAACATGCCGGCGGGACTGCCGTCATCCCGCATTGTTATCTCGTCGGGGTATTTCTCACACCACCAGTCGCCGGGGCTAAGCAGTATCCTTGGTATGAACAGTGCATCCGGCTCTATGCCGAGGTACAGATCCATTTTCTCATCTATCCCGCTGAAATCATATTCTTCCGGTCCGGTCCATGCGAAACGCAGGTATATATTATAGATTGTTATGCCTGCATCGAGGAAATCCCTGAAATGTGATTCGGCAGTCCTGTACGGAGCACCCAGTATCTGGCTTGCCTGCTTCCCGTTGATATACAATACCGGCATACCATTTTCTATACGTACTTCACTGGTGAGGCTGTCTGTATTGACGGTCGCGTTATTTTCCGGCATGTTGCCGTCGTTTAAACATGCATGCAGGCAAAAGGCAATACACAGGAGGACCAAAGATTTTTTCATCTTACAAAATTTATAATGACTATGGCTTTCATAGATATAATAAAGGATAAGTGTCCAAGGTACACAAATTTATTATTAAATGTATATGTTATACTATAAATTATAAAGGTGTTGTGTTTGCATATAAGAAACATATATCTTAACTTGTGAAGAATAAAATGTTTCGCAAAAAAATTCCATTTATGTTAGTAAAGACATATTCCAGTGCCTTATTCGGCATTGATGCGGCCACTGTTACCATAGAGGTCAATGTATCGAGGGGAGTAAGGTTTTTTCTGGTTGGCCTGCCGGATGTAGCTGTCAAGGAGAGCCAGCAGAGGATTGAATCGGCATTGAGGTCGGTTGGCCTGCGATGGCCCGGCAAGCAGGTAGTAATAAATATGGCCCCGGCTGATGTAAGAAAGGAAGGCTCGTCTTTTGACCTTCCTCTGGCAATAGGCATCATGGCTGCCAACGAAAAGGTAATAAAACGTGATATCGGTTCTTTTGTCATGCTTGGCGAGTTATCGCTCGACGGTAGTCTCAAACCTGTAAAAGGTATACTGCCTGTTGCCCTCAATGCAAGGGAGGAAGGGTTTGAGGGACTTATCGTCCCTTCTGTAAATGCCATGGAGGCTGCTGTTGTTAAAGATCTGAAGGTTTATGGTATGGAAAGCCTCAGTGATGTAATAGATTTTTTTAACGGGATGAGACATTTTGATCCTGTTGAAGCCGATGTTGATGAATTATTCAGGACAACAGCCAACAGGTATGATATTGACTTCAGAGATGTGAAAGGACAGGAAAAGGTCAAGCGTGCCCTCGAAGTGGCTGCAGCAGGAGGGCATAATATTATTATGGTAGGACCGCCCGGCTCGGGAAAAACTATGCTGGCAAGACGCCTGCCTTCAATAGTCCCTCCTCTTTCCCTGGCTGAAGCTCTTGAAACAACCAAAATACATTCTGTTGCAGGAAAGCTTGGTCCGGATATTTCTCTTATGACAAGGAGGCCTTTCAGGTCGCCTCATCATACAATATCCGACATTGCTATGGTTGGAGGAGGCTCAAGCCCTCAGCCGGGGGAGATATCCCTGGCCAATAACGGCGTGCTTTTTCTTGATGAACTGCCTGAATTTAAAAGATCTGTTCTCGAAGTTATGCGTCAGCCTCTTGAAGACAGGACGATAACAATCTCAAGAGCCAGGTGTACTGTTGACTACCCTGCGAGCTTTATGATGGTCGCTTCCATGAATCCCTGCCCCTGTGGCTTTTATAATCACCCTGACAGGAAGTGTGTCTGCCCGGCAGGGGCGGTTCAGAAGTATCTTAACAGGATATCGGGCCCCCTGCTCGACAGAATTGACATTCAAATTGAAGTATTACCTGTAGTAACGGAAAGCCTTGCCGTATCAAACGAGAGCGAACCGTCCGGTATTATCAGAGAGAGAGTGGTTAAAGCACGAAACATGCAGACGGAACGTTTTAAAGACCTTGATAAGGTACACTGTAATGCCCAGATGATATCGACTATGCTGCCTGATTTCTGCAGGCTCGACAAAGAGAGCGCGGCATTGCTTAAAAATGCAATGGATCTTCTGGGTCTTTCAGCACGTGCCTATGACCGCATACTAAAGGTGTCGAGGACAATTGCCGACCTGGAGCTGTGCAAGGATATAGAACCGCAGCATGTTTCAGAAGCAATAGGCTACAGGAATCTCGATCGTGAAGGCTGGGCAGGATAAAAATATGTATATTTATAAAAGAAAAAACAATACTATGATAAAAAAAATATTTCTGGCGGGAATATTCCCGCTTTTATTCAGCAGTGTGGTTTTATCACAAATTGGTGCCGTATCTGACCTGGAGTTTAAAAGGTTCCAACTCGATTTCAGGCTGGCAAAATCTCTTGATATAAAGGAGAAGCCGGTATATGAAGGCTCACCTTATCTTTTCGGAGAGTTTATGGATGCAGATATTATACTAAAGGCAGGGAAGGGTTACCAGGATATTCCGATGAACTATAATATTTATAATGACGATTTTGAGTTCATGATGGATAATGTCAGTTATTCTTTAGGTAATAATAGCATAGTAAGTTATATAAGGATAGATGGCAGGGATTTTTTTTACAGCACCTATAATTATAACTCTGCTGAAATAAGTGGATATCTTGAACTTATGGCCGACGGCACATACCGTTTTTTTAAGAAACACAGGGTTGTTTACACGGAACCGCAGCCGACATCAGGTTACGTTGAAGCACAACCTGCAAGCTTCAGTACAAGGAGCCCGGATTATTTCGTCGAGTTGCAGGACGGTTCGATAAAGTACTACGGCAAATTGAAGGAACTTGCCGGCCTTATCCCGGGAGAAGCATCTGAAATAAATGATTATATCAGTGAAAAAAAGCTGAAGATCAGAAGAGAGGAAGATATTCTCGAACTGGCAGGCTATCTGAACAATAAGATGGAATGAAGTGACTTCCGCCCTCTGCCTTACAACCAGCTATTTCAACAGATATGCAATAAACACACCCAGGTAATTACCTACTGCGTATCCTGCAATACCTACTATAAGTCCCGTAAGTATAACTTCCCTGTTTTTGAGGGCGCCGGCCACTACCGGCACAAAAGGAGGTGAGCAAATCAGCGCGCTACCCGATATAATAACCGTATCGGCATCGATCTTAAGGAACCTTGCCAGAAAGGCATGAAGGAAATGAGATCCGTACATTGCCAGTGCCACGTACCAGAAGAGGTCGAACGATATATCCACCAGCTTCCTTACATCGGCCATTGATGACACTACTATACAGAATACCAGTATTATATACATCCCTGTCTGGAAAGTTTTTTTGATATTCTTTACTTTTGGGATAAACGAGCCGCCAATACCGAATGTTGTTATAAGTAATATTATGGCCGCCGTTGAAAAATCTTTGGGAAACAGCGTGCTGATACCGAAGCTGGCGGCAAAAATAAGCAGCGATAAACCTAATGCGGCCAGTACAGGCAGAAAAGTCTTTTTCTTAAAGAAACCTTTATATGATTCATATTCCTCCTCAATGTTCAGCTCCCCTGTTCTGATGTTTCCGGTCTCTGCTTTCTTGAATGGTTTGAGGAAGAGCAGGAAAACCCTTTGCCCTACCGATAGTATGAATATGAGATATATAGCTCCCAGAGCCACTTCATATGTATGGGTCATAATATAAACCTCAGTGTCAACATTAAGTGCTGTTTTCATTGCAGCCATATTGGGTGTCCCCCCTGTATAAATACCGGTAAGCATACCGGCTACCTTCCATATATCTTCGATGCTGCCTTTAAAGATCCAGTACCCGAGCAGTATCATTGCAATAACCGTAAATAATCCGAGTAACAGTGATGATATTGCCGAACCGGCATGTCTGAGCCATTTTTTTACATCCATTGAAAAAAGTATTAGCGGAAGGGCTATAGGTACAGTAAGCTGGGTGAACATGTCCTGGTATTTATAGGCTTCTTCCGGAAGTATGCCGATATTACCGACCAGGGCCCCCAGTACGTAACATATAAGAACACCACCGGCTTTTTTAACAATTGTGAATCTTCCTTCCAGATATATTACCAGTACAGGCGCAAGGAGGAAAAAAACGATCATTAGAATAATCTGTATACTCATAATTTATGTTTTGATTAATACCATTACAGGTATATAAAAGGAGGAACGGTATTGATACGGGCTTATCAATAAGGTTTCTTTCATAGGTTAAGGCCGGCAATATAGAAAAATTTTGGAAAAGCCTGATGGAGCAGTAAAATAATAGGATATAAATAAGTATTTAGACTTATATGATTATTTTTCAAGCTCGCCTCTGAAGAAAAGATCTTCGCGGATCGATTTTATTCTTTTCCTGGCATATTCCATCCCTGGTGCAGATATCTGACCGGCATCCAGATTCCTGTCTTTCATTATTTGCCTGATAAATTCATCCCTTATATTTATGAATTTTTCGTAGTTTTCGATCGCCAGTTTTAATGACCGGGTATCGTTTTCCAGCATCCCTTTTCCGTCATACAACTTTGCCGCTTCCAGGTAATAGTCGGCTCTTCCCGGATCAAGTTCAATTGCTTTGTTATAATATTTTATAGCCTCGTTACTTTCGTTTATGTCTGCTTTTGCAACAGACATTCCTGCATACAGGCTTCCTATAAACCAAGGTTCCTTTAGATTCACAAAATGAAAAGATGGTTAGTTTTGTTTTAAAACAAGACAAACCGAAAAAGAGTTTGGGTGAACTATCCGAGGACTCAGATTATTGGTCTATATCCCGAATAAGTCCCTTACTCTTTTAGTTGAAAAGTGCCAATTAGAATTATAAGAACAATGTCTTACTAAAGGATTTAGCAAATCTATAACGAAAAGTTTAGTTAAACAAATGAATTTACTGGAGTGTTATTTACATGAACATCCTGGCACGGAGACCGCGTTTTATCATGTTTTGGGTTAAAAGTTTTAACATTGGTTCAATTTGTTGCTCCGCTGACAGGATGTTTTATTTTTCCTTTTTATTTTATGCAATATTTTTTTGCTTAATTTTAATATCTTTGGTAAAATTACCTTCTTGAGCTCAGAAATTTATGAGCCTATAATACGGCATATCATATGGAGCTAGTAAAAAAGGTCCGGCAGATCATGATGGATGACCGTCTCATGTTCGTTTACAGGGGCGTAGTGACCAACCAGAATTCTGAAGTCTTACTGATGTTACTGGAAAAAGAGATGGAACATTCGGAGTTTGGTTTCTCAGGCAGGAAGAGACTCTTTATGTTTGTCCTTGAGAGCCTTCAGAACGTAAGCCGTCACATGGACAGCTCGGAACATGCCGGGATGTCGCTTGTCGTATATTCAAAGAATGATTCCGGATATACCGTTACAACGGGCAATGTGATCAGGGCAGATGACGAGGCATTCCTGAGGGAACAGCTTGTGTTGTTAAACTCACTTGATTCCGGAGAAATAAGGGAACTATACCGTGAACGGTTAAGATCGACTACCTTAAGCGAAAAGGGCGGCGCGGGCCTGGGTCTTATAGAGATGGCAAAGAAAACGGGAAACAAGCTTGATTTCGACTTTAAAAGGATCAGTGATGACTATATGTATTTCATCCTGAGCAAGTCGGTCGACGAGGATGGACAGAACATAAATACGGGTAGGGAGAAATCAATTTTTAAAGGCGATAATATTGTAAGGCTTGAGAAAATGATGGCTGAGAATAGTATTGTAATGGTATGGTCAGGCCATCTTTCTTCGGACATAGAAAAACAGGTCCTTTCTTTTACCGAAACAAGAATGTCGGAAGAAGATATCGAACTTAAAGCCAGGCGCAAGGTATTCAGCATTATGGTTGAATGTCTGCAGAATATTTCCAAGTACAATCCCGGATTTGAGATTGAGGAGAGGTTTGGTATGCCAGTAGCAATGATTTTCGATGAGGCTAAGGGCATGAGGCTTAGTACGGGCAACCTTATAAAGAACACACAGATTATTACACTAAGGGATAAACTAAAAACTGTTAACAGGTATGATAAGAACGGCTTGAAGGAACTGTACCGGATATCCCTTGCCGGCGAGGATTTGAAAGCCGATGAAACAGGTATTCTGGGCTTGATTGATATAGCCCGCAAATCGGGCCACAGGCTTGATTATGATTTTGAGAAAGTGAATGACGACTATTCTTATTATGTTCTGAGCGTTCTGGTGGAAGTTAACGGTAGGTAAATTCATGCAGGACAGCTTCGATCCCGTCCCAGCTTACATAGCAGGGGGCATTGAACCAGTTACCCATAATAAATATTCTTGCATTATTTTCCTTTGTCTGATAATCCAGTGCAATATGCCTGTGACCGAAAATGAAATAGTCAACCTTTTTTGTCTTTAGTATACCTTCAGCATATTTAACCAGGTCTTCTTTATCCGGGCCCATGAATTTTTCCGAGTAATTTTTTGCCAGGCGGCTGTTTTTTGACCAGTGTTGTGCTAATGATACACCTATCCGGGGATGAAGAAAGGAATATAATATTCTGGCAGCCCTGCTTCTGAATATACCCAGCAATATTTTGTATGATATATTACTGCTACCCAGTCCCTCGCCATGTGCTATATAGAATTTCTTCCCCATAAGTTCGGTATAAAGGGGGCCGGTATGAGTGATCATCCCGCATTCATCCGACAGATAGTTCCCGATCCACATGTCGTGGTTACCTGTAAAAAAATGTATCTCGGTACCGTTATCGGTCAGCTCCGATATTGTGCCGAGAAGCCTGGTGAAGCCTTTAGGAACCACAAGTTTATATTCCCACCAGAAATCGAAAATGTCACCTACAAGGTATATTGCATCTGCTTCAGGAGCTACTGTCCTTAACCATTTTACAACATGTTTTTCCCTGACTTTGGGATCCATCCCTGCATCAAGCCCGAGATGGAAGTCGGAGGCAAAAAATATTTTATTCCCTGTTTTCACTCTGGTCAGTCGAATATCTGCTCAAGTTTTATTTTCAGGTTACGTCCGAAAAGATTCTTTCCAATTATGTCGCCATTCATATCAAACAGATAATTAGCAGGAACCGTGGTTATATTAAAGATCCTTGCAGTAACCGGATCAGCAGGGTCATCCTCCCTTACATTTATCCATGGCAGCTCATCAAACCTTACGGAATTTTTCCACAGAGACTCGTCGGTATCCAAATTGACATGGTATACTTCAAATCCTTTTTTATGATATTGCTGGTATATCTGTTTCAACTGTATATTGTTCGATATACATTCCTTCGATTGTGCAGACCAGAAGCTCATCAGAACATAATGGCCCTTTATTACATCGCTCAGCCTTATCCTTTTCCCGTTAATATCCTCAAGATCCGCATCCAGGTTTACTTCCTCGGCCCCTTCCACGGCCTGACTTAAACGGTTGATATACATATTGTTCATCTCTATTTCGAGGTTTTTCATCAGGCTTGTTGTAAGTTTAATACCGGGATACCGGCTGCCGAGACTGTCGGATACCAGCTTCAGATACTGAAGGTCTCTCTGGCGATACAGGACATAAGTATTGGGATCCAGTTGCTGATAAAGTGCTTTGATTGCAGAAAGGTTACTGAGGTTTTCAAGTATGAATCCGATATTATGTTTTCTTTGTTCTTCAATAACCGAATTGTATAGCTGTTCGACCCCGGCCGCTTTTTCCTCATTACCTTCTTCTACGGCAATCGTGTCGTATATATTCCGGAGTGAATCCAGCCTGATGAGTGTTTTGCCCAGTTTTTTATCAAGAAGCCGGATCTTATCCGATTCTTCCGAACCAGTCACTTTATAGTCATTCTGGAGGCGTTTCCCCTTGAAATCGATATTGATCTTGTCGCCCGGTTCAGCGACAACCGTTATGAATTCATTGTTATCGAAACCCAGTGTATAGAAGGACGGCTCGGGGTTCACGAATTTAAATTTGAAATTGCCCGTCTTGCTGATCTTAGCGGAATCAACAGGTGATGTTGAGGATATATCTGTATTCTTCAGGTATATATACCCGTGTCCGTCACCCGGGTATTTCCCTGATATGGTTGTTGTGTCATTGTTGCAGGAAGCAGCAAGGATTATGATAAGAACAAAGAATAATAGCTTTCTCATTCCTGTGGTCTTTATACTATAACTACCTTAATCGAATATTTCACCGAGTTTTTGTTCCAGGGCTTCACCTCTCAGGTTACTGGCTATTATTCGTCCCTCCCTGTCGAGCAGGTAGCTGGAGGGAATAGACTCTATTCCGTAAAGCGGCACAACTGCTGAGCTCCAGTATTTAAGGTCGCTTACATGTATCCAGGCTCCTGTATTATCTTCTTTGATCCCCTGAAGCCATGATTCTCTTGTCTGGTCAAGTGAAACCTGATATATCTCAAAGCCTTTTTTGTTATACTTGTTATATGCTTTTACCAGATTGGGATTTTCCCTCCGGCATGGTGCACACCAGGCGGCCCAGAAATCAAGCAGGACATATTTGCCCCTTGTAGAGGAGAGTCTGACAGTATCACCCTCTGGATTAGGAAGGGCTATTTCAGGAGCTATCGCGCCTGCCCCTGTCATTGCCTTCCTGGCAGCATCGGCTTCTATACTGGCCAGTAGTGTTTCCATCTGTTTGTGAAGTGTTATAACCGGGTCTGATTCAGGGTAGAGAGAGAACAGGGTGCTGTCGACACGCTTGTAATAATCCAGGTCTTTATCAATATTAAGGATATATACCTGTGGAGCTATCTGTTTATATAATGCTATAAGGCTTACCATCGATTCAATATTATCATCGATAAAACTCCTGGTATACTCATTCATATCATTAAGTATCTCCTGTGCTCTTTTGTCAAGGTCGGCCATTACCTGTTCCAGATCCGGACTGTTAATGTTTTCCTGGTAAACCTCGCCGAACTTCTGTAAGTCTTCCATTGCCTCCTGTAGCCTGAGGTCATACTCTATCATTTTACCGGTTCCGGGTGATCCTTTTACTTCGGCAGTAAAATTCAGTGAGTCGGCATTTGCATTAAGGGTCATCGATTCACCGGGCTCTACCAGGATTGTCAGGAAATTATTATCAGATATTTTGAGAAGGAAAAACTCGGGATAGCTTATCTCTCCTGAAAAGCTGAATGATCCGTTATCGCCTGCCAGGACCGAATCATACGGCTCCAGGTTCATACCTCCTAATTTATCCAGGTAAATCCACGTATCGGGCCCGGCGCCGGCCAGCTCTCCGCTAACCGAAAACTTCTTGTCACTGCATCCGGCAAACAGTATAGTAATAAAAAAGAAGGCTGATATTTTCTTAAACATTTTACTTAAATTTAAAAATAAATAAACATTAATGATGATGCAAAGTTATACTTTTGCCCGAGATATCAGCAGGCATGTAATTTTTTCACTTATTTGTTTATACAAAAGAAGTTATAATTAACTTTAAAGTCCTGTTTTGATTGAGCTGGCTGTGAGAATGAGGGAGGAAAAAATCTTTATTGAAAAGAATAATTCAATTGTGTATGGCATATATAAACTTTGAGAAGACCAGGCTGGTGAACCTCGAATATTCACTTGGGAAGGAGTTGCTTAGAACAAGCAGGACGGGTTCATATTCATCGACCACTATTGTGGGATGCAATACCAGGAAATACCATGGTCTGCTGGTTTCGCCTGTTGACAGCCTGGGAGGTGAAAAATATGTACTGCTTTCATCCATGGATGTTTCAGTTGTAGAGGGAGGAAAGGTCTTTAACCTTGGCATTCACAAGTTCGGAGGCGATCATTTCAGTCCTAAAGGGCATAAATATCTGAAGTATTTTACTGCAGACCTGATCCCTGCACTGACATATGAAGTGGGTACTGTAAAGCTCAGACAGGAGAGGTTGCTTTCCGACAACAGCGATCAGATAATGATCAGGTATACCATTGAAGAAGCACATGAACCGGTGACGCTTCAATTCAGGCCTCTTATGGCATTCAGAAAAGTACATGAACTGACAATGTCAAACCTGAATGCCAATACACGGGTTGAGAATATAAGAAACGGTATCAGAATGAGATTATATGAGGGATTCCCATATCTCAACATGCAGTTTTCCGGAAAATCTGAGTTTGTAATTGTACCCGACTGGGTTTATGGTGTCGAATACCCGGAGGAACATAAAAGGGGATACGATTTTCAGGAAGACCTGTTTGTCCCGGGCTATTTTGAACTGAAGATGAAGGCGGGCGAAACTATTGTCTTCTCTGCATCAACTGAAGAGGTTAATCCTGCCGGATTAAAAACAAGGTTCACTTCGGTCTTGAAAACAAAAGTACCCCGTGACAGTTTCAGAAACTGTTTACTCAATGCTGCACAACAGTTTATTGTAAAAAGGGGAGGCAATACCGATATTATTGCCGGTTATCCCTGGTTCGGCTCCTGGGGCAGGGATACTTTTATTTCTCTTCCCGGACTTACACTGAGCAGAGGCGATCTGAAAACCTGCCGTGATGTTCTCGATACCCAGACAGGAAAGATGGAAGGAGGACTGTTCCCTAATATGGGAGAAGCGCATAACTATGCCTTTAATTCGGTTGATGCCCCTCTGTGGTTTATCTGGTCGGTGCAACAGTATATACTGGCAGGAGGCAGGGACGGATGGACAAGGTATGGTGAGGCTGTCCGTCAGGTTATTACATCATATATCAACGGGACTTCTTTCAATATAGGAATGCAGGACAACGGACTGATATATGCCGGCGCCGACGGTAAAGCACTAACATGGATGGATGCGGTAACAGCATCCGGACCGGTTACACCGAGAACAGGATATGATGTCGAGATAAATGCACTATGGTATAACGCGCTGGTTTTTGCCGGTTATCATACAAAGGGTAGCAGTGAGTTTAAATCACTGACGGACAAACTGCCGGAGAAGGTCAGGAACAGCTTCATCAGCCTTTTCTGGGATGAGGAAATGCAATACCTTGCCGATTACGTGGAGGCCGACGGCACCCGTAATATGTTCGTCAGACCGAACATGATAATTGCCGCATCATTACCGAATATCATGCTTGAGACCAGAATGATAAAAAGTATTCTTGATATTACTGAAAAAGAGCTGCTTACCCTGAGGGGCCTTCGTACCCTGTCACCTAAGAACCCCGATTATAAAGGAGTATACAGGGGAGCCCAGGAAGAGAGAGATGCCGCTTATCATCAGGGGACAGTATGGCCGTGGCTACTGGGGCATTATGCCGAGGCATACCTCCGTATTTACGGTGAGAAGGGCATAAGGATAATAAGCAGGCTTGTTGCGGAATTTGAAAATGTAATGGATGAACATGGCATAAGCAGCATTTCGGAGGTATATGACGGCGATCCTCCCCATTTGCCGGGAGGAGCTATCTCGCAGGCCTGGAGTGTTGCCGAGATATTAAGAGCGCTCGATCTTATTGATCAGTTAAGTGTGAAAAAAAGTACCGGAAAATGAGAGTATTGATGTTCGGATGGGAATTTCCTCCGCATATAAGCGGGGGATTGGGGACTGCAAGCTATGGACTGACAAGGGGAATGGCTTCTATTCCTGATATGGATGTCCTTTTCGTGGTTCCGCGGGCATACGGCGATGAGGAACAGACTGGTATAAAACTGATAGGCGCCAATAATATAAGAGTGGCATACAAGAAGATATGGTACAGGGGTGAAACCAAAAGCTTTGATAAGATAGAGGTGGAATCAAGGATAGTACCTTATACTGATCCTGAACAGTTCTGGAAGCTGAGCAGGGATAAAAGCAGTAAGGGAAGCATTATGGTCGAGACAAATGATCAGGGGAAGCTGGATTTCAGGGGAAGCTATGATTCGAACCTGATCCATGAAATTGATAAATATGCAATTGTTGCATCAGTGATAGCTGATGAGAATGAATTCGATATAATACATGCTCATGACTGGCTGGCATATCCGGCAGGTATTGCTGCACAAAGAGTGTCGGGCAAGCCACTGGTTATACATGTGCATGCAACCGATTTTGACAGGAGCGGCGGTAGTGTCAATCCTGTAGTATACAATATAGAAAAAGCAGGTATGGACGCTGCCGATAAAATAATAACTGTAAGTAACCTGACCAGGGAAACGGTTATTAATAAATACTTTATTGACCCCGCTAAGGTGATAACAGTATATAATGCCGTTGAACCGGTTGGCGGTGTTTATGACGAATATGATCCGAAGGGGATAGATGATAAAGTAGTTACCTTCCTTGGAAGAATAACGATGCAGAAAGGCCCTGAATATTTCATTGAAGCCGCTTACAGGGTGTTACAGGTTATGAATAATGTGAGATTCGTAATGGCGGGCAGCGGTGATATGATGGAGAGAATGATACGAAGAGCCGCAGCTCTGAATATTACCGACAGGTTTCATTTTACAGGTTTTTTACGAGGGATGGATGTTTACTGGATGCTGAGGCTTAGCGATGTTTATATAATGCCTTCCGTGTCGGAACCTTTCGGTATTTCACCTCTTGAAGCTATGCAATCAAATGTGCCTGTAATAATAAGTAAACAGTCGGGGGTGTCGGAAATACTGACTCATGCAGTTAAAGTCGATTTTTGGGATATAGATGCAATGGCAGATGCCATTCATGGTATTCTTAGTTATCCGGCCCTTTCAAAAATGTTTATAGAAAAGGGGAGGCAGGAAGTGGAAACATTAAAATGGGAAAATTCGGCAAGGAATGTAAGGAATGTATACCGGGAACTGTTGAATTAAGAAATAATAAGAATAATAGTATGAAAGGAATATGTCTGTTTTTTGAGGTCCATCAACCATTGAGACTCAGGAGATACCGTTTCTTTAACATTGGCAATGATCATTATTATTATGATGATTATACCAACGAGTCGATACTTCATAATGTGTCTGAGAACTGCTACCTGCCGGCTAATAAATTATTGCTGAAGTTAATCAGAAAATATAAGGGTAACTTTAAGGTTGCATTTTCACTTACGGGAGTTCTTATCGATCAGTTGGAGACTTATATGCCTGAAGTGTTGGACTCGTTCAGGGAACTGGCAGCAACAGGCAGTGTTGAGTTTCTGGCCGAAACATATTCCCATTCCCTGGCTTGTATGGGTAACAGGGATGAATTCGTTAAACAGGTAGAGAAGCACAGCGAAAAACTGGAGGAATATTTTGGCCTCAGACCTGTTACATTCAGAAATACGGAAATGGTTTATTCGGACCAGATAGGTAGTTGGGTGGCAGATATGGGCTTTTCCGCCCTTCTGACCGAGGGAGCAAAGCATATATTAGGCTGGAGAAGCCCCGACCATCTTTATTGTAACAGTCATAATCCCAAACTAAAAGTCCTTCTCAGAAACTTCCAGCTAAGTGATGATATAGCATTCAGGTTCGGCAACAGGGACTGGAGCGAATGGCCCCTGACAGCAGATAAATATTCGCAATGGATCAATAGTAAAGGCAATGATGCTGAGCTGATAAACATTTTTGTCGATTATGAGACCTTTGGTGAACACCAGAAAGCATCCGCCGGGATTTTTAATTTTCTGGAATCATTACCTGCAGCCATAATGAAAAATACACCCTATACTTTCCTGACACCCTCGGAAGTAGCACGTAATTTTCAGCCTGTTTCGGCTGTCAGGGTCCCTAACCCGATATCCTGGGCTGATGAAGAACGTGACCTTACTGCCTGGCTGGGTAACGACCTTCAGGATGCAGCCTTCAATAAACTGTATTCCCTTGCAGACAGGCTTACTCAATGTACGGATGAGGGCATCCTTAAAGACTGGGAATATCTTCAGGTTAGCGATCATTTCTATTATATGTGCACTAAGTTTTTCTCCGATGGCGCTGTACATCAGTATTTTAATCCTTACGAATCTCCATATGATGCATTCATGAACTATATGAATGTTCTAAGTGATTTTGAGATCCGCTTAAACTCAGCCTGCCCTGATAATGATAACCAGGAAATTATAAACCTGAGAAACAGGCTTGAGGAAAAAGACGGGGAACTTGTCAAACGTGATGCCGAAATTCGCAGGCTCAGGGCCAGGATAAAGACTATGACATTAAGCTCAACTGCCGGTTCTGCAACGGTAACAAAAAAGGAGAGTACGGCAGTAAAATCAAAATCCGTAAAAAAACAGGGATCAGTAAAACCGGCAAATCAAAAGGTTCTAAATAGTAACAGAAATAAGTATGAAGGAAGATAATCCGGACCTCCTTTTTGAAACCAGTTGGGAGGTGTGTAATAAAGTAGGCGGGATACATACGGTTATATCAACAAAAGCGCTGAATATTGTTAATAGGCTGGGTGACAGCTATATATTGATAGGGCCCGATGTGTGGAGAGACGAATCGGACAATCCCGAGTTTGTACAGGACAACAGCCTTTTTCAGGGCTGGAAGAGCAAAGCCGGGTCTGAAGGACTGAGAGTTCGTACGGGCAGGTGGAATATTTCAGGCAGTCCCCTGGTTATCCTGGTCGATTTTACACCATATTTCAGTGAGAAGAATGAGATCTTTGCACATCTGTGGGAGAGATATAAGCTTGACAGTCTCTCAGGTGAATGGGACTATGTTGAACCTGCATTATTCGGATATGCTGCCGGGAAAGTTGTGGAAAGCTTTACAGGCTTCTACAATGAATATCAGGACATAGTAGCCCAATTCCATGAATGGATGACAGGTGCAGGCGTATTATATCTTGCTGAAAACGCTCCGTGGGTGAGCACATCATTTACGACACATGCCACTGTTCTTGGCCGGGCTATTGCAGGTAACAACAGGCCTCTCTACAGTAAGCTGAATGAATTTAATCCTCAGCAGGCAGCCCGCGAGTTCAATGTTGTCGCTAAAAGATCACTCGAAAAGATAGCTGCCAATACTGCCGATGTTTTTACTACTGTCAGCGAAATAACCTCCAGGGAATGCTCGGCTTTCCTTGGCAAGGATGTGGATATTGTAACCCCAAACGGATTTGAAGATATATTTGTGCCGCCTGAAGAGGATTTTAAAAAGAAACGTGCAGAAGCAAGGGCCCTTCTGATAAAGGTGGCAGGGATTATTTCGGGCAGACATATTACTGATGATGCATTGCTGATTGCAACATCGGGCCGGTATGAATATCATAACAAGGGGATTGATATATTTATAGACTCACTGGCACAGTTGGACAGCCGGATAAGCAACAAAAGAAATATTGTTGCCTTTATTCTGGTTCCCGCTTATCATAAGGGACCGAGGAAAGATCTGGCTGATTACCTCGGAGGTGTGACTGAAAATATTCCTGCAGGAGAGAACATCCTGTCTCATGGTTTACATAACCGCGAAAGTGATCCGGTTATAAATGCGCTGGTTAACAATAAACTGACAAACAGCGAACAAAATAATGTTATTACAATATTTGTCCCTTCCTATCTTAACGGTTATGACGGTATTTTCAATAAGTCATATTATGACTTGCTGATTGGTTTTGACCTGACGGTATTTCCTTCATATTACGAGCCATGGGGTTATACTCCCCTCGAGAGCCTTATGTTTTCAATACCGACCGTCACAACCACACTGGCAGGATTCGGCCTTTGGGTCATGAATCACTACCCTGAACATGGAGAGGGGATATGTGTTGTGGAAAGGGATGATGATAACCGTGAGCAGGCCATGGGAGAGATAAGCAGGTATATCCTTGCTGTATACGGAGAAGATATAAACCGGTTTGAGCAGATACGTAAGGAAGCATATCAGGTTTCAAGGATAGCCAACTGGGATAAGCTGATTGAATATTACTACGAAGCATACAGTATAGCGCTTGAAAGATCAGGAGAGAGAAGAGATGAGCCCAGAGAGCTGTCCGAGGTTTTGTTGCGTAAGGATATTGTTGCAAGGAAACCTCATGAAGTGCCTGTATGGAAAGATATTCACATACAGTCAGATGTGCCTGAGCAACTGGTAGCACTGAAGGAACTGGCATCAAACCTGTGGTGGTCATGGAATGATGAAGCCCGTGACGTTTTCCGGAGAATCGACCCTACCCTGTGGGAAGAGTCACAGCATAATCCCTGTGTGCTTATCGAAAGGGTTGACTATAAAAGGCTGAAGGTATTGTCGGAAGATGAAGAGTTCGTTGCCGGACTGAACAATGTTTATTCGGAATTCAGGGAATATATGGACAGGCCTTCAGAGAATAACTCCCCGACGATAGCTTATTTCAGTATGGAATTCGGTATTCACCAGACACTCAAGACTTATTCGGGCGGACTGGGAGTTCTGGCCGGAGATTATCTTAAGGAAGCAAGTGATTCAAATTATAATTTGGTTGCGGTAGGCCTTCTGTACAGGTTCGGATACTTCCGGCAGCAGATAGGGCCCAAGGGTTCCCAGATGGTTGTGTATGAAGCAGAAAACTTTTCCCAGTTACCGGTGGTGCCCGTTGAGGACGAAAGCGGTAACCAGGTTAAGATATCACTGGTATGGCCCGGACGTACAGTCAAAGCAAGAATATGGCAGGCCAGGGTCGGAAGGATAAGCCTTTACCTGTTGGATACTGATTTTGATGAGAACAGTAATGAAGACAGGCAGGTTACATATAACCTGTACGGAGGAGACATAGAGAACAGGCTGAAACAGGAGCTTCTTTTGGGGATAGGAGGTATAAGAGCCCTGCGGACGCTGGGAGTAAAACCGGATATTTACCATAGTAATGAGGGTCATTCGGCCTTTATCGGACTGGAAAGGATGAGATACCTTATGGAGAAGAGGCATCTTACCTTCGATGAGGCAATGGAAGCAATAAGAGCTTCGACCCTTTTCACTACCCATACTCCCGTACCTGCCGGCCATGATGCATTTGATGAGGGTCTGTTGAGAAAATATATTCCCCATTACCCGGAAAGACTTAATATAACATGGGAAAGGCTGATGAGCCTGGGAAGGGCATATAATGATAATTACGGTAAGTTTAACATGAGTTACCTTGCAGCAAGGATGTCCCAGGAGATCAATGGAGTCAGCAAATTGCACGGGGAAATATGCAGGGATATGTTCAATGTCCTCTGGCCCGGATACCTTGAAGAAGAGCTTTTTATCGGTCATGTGACCAATGGGGTACATTATCCTACATGGCTTAACAGGAAATGGAAAGAATTATATCGTGAAATAACGGAAAAAAAACATTTTGATCAGACAAAAAAAGAGGAGTGGGAAAAAATATACTCTGTTCCCGACAGTAAGATATTTGAGATCAAGAGAAGCCTGAAGCAGGACCTCTTTGTTTGGATACGCAAAAGGATACAAGCCGGGATGATGGATAAAAGGGTCAGCCCGCGCAGACTGATAAATATAAGCAACCATTTTAATCCGGATGCATTGACGATAGGCTTTGCACGGAGATTTGCCACCTATAAGAGAGCCGCGCTCCTGTTCAAAGACCTTAAGAGGCTCAGCGAAATAGTCAATGAACCGGATAAGCCGGTACAATTCATATTTGCCGGTAAGGCACACCCTCATGACGGAGGAGGGCAGGATCTCATTAAACGTATAAACGAGGTCTCTCATATGCCTGAGTTCGAAGGTAAGATCATATTCCTGGAAAACTATGATATGGACGTGTCAAAGCAACTGGTCGCCGGGGTGGATATATGGCTTAATACACCTACACGACCGCTTGAAGCTTCAGGTACCAGCGGTGAAAAGGCAGTAATGAACGGGACTATCCATTTCAGTGTTCTCGACGGATGGTGGGTGGAAGGATACCGGGCATATGCCGGCTTCGCTTTACCACTGAAACGGACATTTGCAGACCAGGACCTGCAGGATGACATTGATGTCGAGACTATATATAATATGTTACAGTATGAGATAATACCGGCATATTATAACAGGGATGAAAACGGAATTCCCGTCGAATGGATAAGCTATATAAAGAATTCAATGGTTCAGGTTGCGCCTCAGTTTACGATGAAGAGGATGATCGATGATTACTTCAGTATCTATTATAACAGGATGTGGGAAAGATCCAGGTCGCTTGAAGAAGATAATTATGCGGGAGCTATAGCCATTACAGAATGGAAGAGCCGGATGGTATCGGAATGGGATAAGCTTGAAATACTATCGTACAGCTTTGATAAACCGGGAGAGAATATATACAAGGCAGGTGCGACATACAAGGGAGAGGTAATACTGAATGTTAACGGCATACCCCCTGAAAATATCGGTGTGGAGTTTATCATCACCCATATGAAGCAAAGCGGCGATTATGAGTTTATTGCAAAATATGACATGAAATATATAAATTCCAGGAGCGGTAAATCACTTTACCGCCTGGAAATGGTTCCTGAAAAAGCAGGCACTTTCTTTTATGGCCTGAGACTATATCCTAAGAGCGAATACCTCCCTCACAGGCAGGATTTCTATCTTCTTAAGTGGATTGATTGATTTTTTTCAGCGGGATCATTTTATATATTACACCTGTTCTGGATGGAAGATACAGACTCAGTTTTAACGATGAGCTGAGTTTTTCCCCGGGACTCCTGGAGGAAAGATATGTCATTTCTCTGTTAACACGGTCATAGCCCCCGTGTCTGCAACGATCGGTATCAAACACTATTTTATACCTGCCCGCTACCGGCAGCCGGTAGTCCGCGAATGATTCCGACGGATGGAAGTTAAATACGAAAAGAAAATAACCACGCCTGTAAACCAGGATATTATGATTATTATGACTGTATATTTTTTCGACATTCTCTGTTGCAAGGATATCATTTTCTTTGACAAAGGATATCATCTCCCTGTCGAAATCATACAGGTAATGATATTTAAGATCTTTTCTTTCAGCCAGCCCCCATTGTCTTCGGGCATATTTATAACTCCAGTTATTACCTGCCCTCGGAAAGTCTATCCATTCCGGATGACCGAATTCATTGCCCATAAAATTGAGGTATGCTCCGTTTGCTGTTGTCAGTGTTATCAGCCTGATCATCTTATGCAATGCTATAGCCCTGTCGATATCCATGCTTTCAGTATTCCTGCTCATACTGAAATACATCTCGGCATCGGCCAGTCTGAATATAAGAGTCTTATCGCCAACCAGGGCCTGGTCATGCGATTCGCAGTATGAAACGGTCTTTTCCTCAACCCTGTGTGTCGTTAGTTCATGAAAGAGACTGTCCATGTCCCATTCTTCATCATGCAACTCCTTGATTATTTTGATCCAGTAATCGGGTATGCCCATGGCGAGCCTTAAATCGAAACCTGTTCCCCCCGAGTCTATGTCGCATGCCATTCCGGGCATACCGCTCATCTCTTCAGCTATACTGATTGCCTGTGGATTGATATCGTGAATAAGCCTGTTGGCCAGTTTAAGGTATATCAGGGCATCATCATCCTGACCACCGTCAAAATACATATCATAGGAAGTAAAATTACGTTCAAGACCGTGATCATAATAGATCATACTGGTAATACCGTCAAATCTGAATCCGTCCAGCTTGTATTCCTCCATCCAGTATCTGATATTGGATAGCAGGAAATGTATTACATGATCCTTTCCATAGTCGAAACAGAGTGAGTTCCAGGCCACATGGAACCTCCTTTCATCAGAATGGAAATACTGCCCCGGATTACCGTCGAAAAGGCCCAGCCCTTCATTTATATTACTGACGGAATGCGAATGCACCAGGTCTATTATTACCGCAATATCATTGCCGTGTGCTTCATCAATGAGGGCTTTAAGGTCGTCAGGGCTCCCAAAACGGGACGATACAGCAAAAAAGTTCGAGACATGGTAACCAAATGATCCGTAATAGGGATGTTCTTGTATCGCCATCAATTGGATGGTATTATAGCCGTTCCTGACTATCCTCGGCAATACATCCCTTCTGAACTCATCAAAGGTGGATATCTTCTCTTCTTCCGAACTCATACCGACATGACATTCGTAGATAAGAGGATGTTTGCGTTCCCGTTTGTAATCAGGGTTTTTCCATCCGTACTTACTGTCCGGATTACGGTACAGGCATGAGAAAATTTTACTTACGTCATCCTGGACCACGGTTCTTGCGTATGAAGGGAGCCTTTCGCCCGATCCTCCTTTCCAGTGAACCGATAGTTTATACAAGTCTCCCTCATGTATTGATCCCGGCTTTAGCCTCACTTCCCAGTCGCCTTCATCATTAATCCTTGTGAGAGCGTATTCGCCGGTCTCTTTCCAGTCGCTGAAGCTTCCCACCAGAAATATCTTTATTGCATTTGGAGCCCATTCCCTGAACACAATAAACCCGTTTTCAGCATGCATGCCGTAATAATAATGCCCCGATGCAAATGATATGATATCATTATCTCCTGTCAGCTGCTCCAGTTTATTTTCATATGCCCTGTGCCTGACGTCAAGGATATTATGATACGGTTCGAGCCATGGATCTTTTCTGTAAAATCTTCCGGATGTCATTTAAGATTTGTTAATTATGTCGGATTATAGCTGATTTATATAATATTTTTACAGGAATATGTTGCATAAGGAGACTAATATAATGTTATACAATTGCTTAGCCTGTTGTTTTATTTGTTGTTAAGACATTTAAATATAGTAATTTCCCTACAGAACAATTTAAAATTGTTTCCTTATATGTCTGCCTTTACTATTTTTGCAGTCTAAAAGCCGGATTGGTGGAAATATACCATGGACATAAGGGTTTTAAGTCTCACAGACCTGTTGTGACAATAGGGATGTTTGACGGCGTTCACAGAGGGCACAGATATCTGCTTGACTCGGTTGTCAGCAGGGCGGAACAGATGGGAGGAGAATCAGTTGTTATTACTTTTGAGCCTCATCCCAGGATTGTGCTGTCAGATGATAACAGCCTCCGTTTTCTCACAAGTATTGACGAGAAATGCAGACTTATAGAAGAAGCGGGGATCGACAAACTTATTATCCTGCCGTTTTCTATTTCGCTAAGCCGTTTGCCTGCATGCGATTTTGTCAGGATCTACCTGGTGGAGGTAATAGGTGTCGAACATATCGTACTGGGTTTTGATCATCACTTTGGTTACCGTGGCTACGGTAAGACAATAACCATAACCGAGTGTGCAAAGAGATACGGCTTTGGTGTTGAAAGGCTTAACGGCCTTAAAGAAGGCGATGAGATTATCAGTTCGACGGTTATCAGGGAACTGGTAAAAGAAGGATCGCTTGATGCTGCAAATGAGCTTCTTGGATATAGTTACCTGCTGAAGGGAAAAGTGATAGAAGGCAGGAAGATAGGCAGGGTACTTGGTTATCCCACAGCAAACATTGCCCCTGCCTACGATTATAAACTGATCCCGGGCGACGGTGTCTACGCCGTGGAAACCATACTGGATCAGAGGGTATACAAGGCAATGCTGTATATAGGATCACGGCCTACCCTGCAGCCTGAAACGCCGGAACGTACAATTGAAGTCAATATATTTGATTTCGATAAGGATATCTATGGCACGGATATTATGGTCAGGTTCCGTTACAGGCTGAGAGGCGACAGGAAATTCGGGACAAGAGAAGAACTGCAGGCACAGATTGAGAAGGACAAAATTGAGTCACTGCGCTTGCTTGCCGATTGAATCTCGATATTGCCAAAGCTTTAATTTTTTTGTAATTTTGCATTCCTTAAAAATCAAGAAATTATGTCAGTACTTATTGAAACATTACCATATAAGGTCAGGGATATTAACCTTGCGGAATACGGAAGGAAAGAGATTGAGATCGCTGAAAAGGAGATGCCGGGCCTTATGGCCATAAGAAGAAAATATTCGGAAGAGAAACCGCTTTCGGGCGCACGTATCACGGGCTCGCTCCATATGACCATACAGACAGCCGTATTGATTGAGACACTCGTTGAACTGGGGGCCAGTGTAAGGTGGTCAAGCTGTAATATTTTTTCCACACAGGATCATGCTGCGGCGGCGATGGCAGCCAGGGGGATACCTGTCTTTGCCTGGAAGGGCGAAACACTGGAAGAGTACTGGTGGTGTACGGCACAGGCTCTTTCTTTTCCTGACGGGCAGGGGCCTAATCTTATTGTGGATGACGGCGGCGATGCAACCCTTATGGTGCATAAGGGTTATTATGCTGAGAATGATCCTGCATTGCTGGATGTAAAACCTGCAAACAGGGAAGAGTCCATAATACTGGAGACGCTGAAAAGCATACAAAGCCAGGATCCTGAAAAATGGCACAGGCTTGTTGAAGAACTGAAAGGAATATCGGAGGAGACGACAACAGGGGTAAACAGGCTTTACCATATGAGAAAAGAAGATACTCTGCTTGCTCCCGCCATCAATGTAAATGATTCGGTTACCAAGTCCAAGTTTGATAATCTGTACGGATGCCGTGAATCACTTGCCGATGGTATCAAAAGAGCAACTGATGTTATGATCGCAGGTAAGGTTGTAGTCGTTTGCGGCTATGGCGATGTGGGTAAAGGCTGTGCGCAGTCGATGCGGTCATACGGCGCCCGTGTGATAGTTACCGAGATCGATCCTATATGCGCTCTTCAGGCCGCCATGGAAGGATTTGAAGTAAGAAGGGTTGAAGATACCATGGGACTGGGTAATATATATGTTACAGCAACAGGGAACACCGATGTTATCACTGTTGACCATATGACAGGAATGAGAGATCAGGCCATAGTATGTAATATAGGCCATTTCGACAATGAGATACAGGTTGACCTGCTGGAGGCAACACCCGGAGTAGAGAAGATAAATATCAAGCCTCAGGTCAATGAATATAAATTCCCTGACGGACATTCCATATTCCTTCTGGCTGAAGGACGCCTCGTTAACCTTGGCTGTGCAACAGGCCATCCTTCTTTTGTGATGAGCAATTCATTCAGCAACCAGACCCTTGCACAGATTGACCTGTGGACAAAGGATTATGATATGGGCGTTTATATGCTCCCAAAATATCTCGATGAGGAAGTCGCCAGGCTGCACCTTGACCAGTTGGGTGTGAGACTTACCAGGCTCACCGGTAAGCAGGCAGACTATATAGGAGTCAAACCTGAAGGGCCGTATAAGCCGGGTCATTACAGATACTAAAGAATATTTAATAGTTCGTAACGTGGACAAACTGCCCCGTAAAGCCTGTCCGGTACATTTTTAACGGGTATTTCGACGGACCCGAGCTGGGTGTGCCGTAAGCGGGAAGGGCAAAGGAGCTTTCACATACAGGACATTCGGCATATATCCCGTCAGCCTCAACTGCAACACTGGCACCGTTAAGAACATAATCGTGAGGGCAGGTGCGGTCGAGCGCAATAAACTCTTCTTCCTGTGCACGGTAGATTATAATACCGTTATTATCATAGCCTGAAGCCTTGTAGCCAAGGTTATTGGTGCTGCTGTTCACATATACGAAGTTGCCGATTGCATTCAGATTGAAAAATTCAGGGTCGGAAAGGTCAATATAGAAATCGACAAAAACATCAGGTATAACGTCGTTATTATTCTTCTTACATGAATACGGAAGGATGAAGAATATGCATATGAGCAAAAAAATCCTTAACTTTGATCTTAATCCCGGCATAACAGAGTAATTGGGGTTCAAATATACTAACATTAAATTGAACGGTTAAAGGCCGGAATTATTTTAAGCGAATATGATTGGAAAAATATTAAGACTGGTACTGGTAGTTCTGGTCATGTTTTTTACTACTGCGAATGAAGGGAATGCACAGTCTTCTGTTTTCAGTAAAGGGAAGGCCCGGAAGGTGGAGAAGAATATGGCGGGAAAGAAACGCAGGGCGTCAGGGGCGGCTAAGATCAAAGAGCCCCGGGCTGCAACAAAAGCTAAAAAAGAACAGGAAAAAAAACAGGACAGGCTGCAGGCTGAGTATGATAAATCATTAAAGGCAAACAAAAAAAGACATTTTGAGATACAGAGCGAAAGTGTAAAGGCCAGGATGAAACAAAATGACAAAGAGGTAAAGGCCAGGGAAAAAGCAAGGAAGAAAGCTGTGAGAAAAGCAGGAAAGGGGGCACGAAAAAAATATAAATAATTGGTTATGGAAGATATAGGTGATATATTATTTTATTTACTGGCTGCTGTTATTGGTATAGCCGGCGCTATCTCAAGTAAAAAGAAGAAGAAAGCCGGAATACCGGCTCCGCGGCAAAACGCTCCCGCAGAGGATTATGAAAGCTCATATTCTGACGATGAGGAATATTCTGTGCCTGAGACTGCAGAGACAGAGATGCCATGGCAATACGAAACGTCCGAAAAGGAGAAGACTGATCAGGAAGTTATAGAATACAGGGAACCTGCCGGAAAGAGTATTGAAGATAAATTCAGGATGAGCGCCGAATATGAAGGCAGTTACAGTGAGCCGATGGCTGATTATTTTGAAGAAGAAGGTGTGTCGGTGATAGAAATGACAATACCCGATACCGAACTGGGTCATGAGGTTAAAGTATCACAGGAAGAATATTCCCGGGCAAGAATGCTGATAGAGGATTTTGACCTGCCGAAAGCAATTATTTATTCCGAAATACTGAATAGAAAAGACTTTGTTTAACAATTAATTAAGCACATTTTTTGAGGGATATCATCCTCTTTATCAGAAAATAATTGTATATTTGTCATATAAAGAGTTCCGTGAGCCCCGGAATTCTTTTATTTTTTAATATTTAAGAGATAAGAAAATGTCGGGTAAAGTATATTTGACAGAGGAAGGATTGCATAAACTGATGCAGGAGCTTGATGAACTCAGGCATGTCCAGAGACCGGAAATATCCAGGCAGATAGCGGAGGCCAGGGATAAGGGCGATCTGTCGGAGAATGCCGAATATGCTGCTGCCAAAGAAGCCCAGGGATTGCTTGAGATGAAGATAGCCACCCTTGAGGATAAGATTGCCAATTCCAGGCTTATCGATGAGTCGAGGATCGACACCTCAACGGTGCAGGTACTTAATAAGGTAAAGATCAGGAATAAGAATAACGGAACCGTTATGGAATATACGCTGGTACCTGAGTCGGAGGCAAACCTTAAAGCAGGAAAGCTGGCAGTTAACTCGCCGATAGCCAAAGGATTGCTTGGCAAGAAGGTTGGTGATGTGGCCGACATAAAGGTGCCTTCCGGCATTATCCCGTTCGAAATTATTAATATTTCATTATAAATAATCTCATAACATGTCAAGTGTTTTCACAAGGATCATTAAAGGGGAAATACCTTGCTATAAGATAGCTGAAGATGATAATTACTTCGCGTTCCTCGATATTAATCCTCTGAAAAAAGGCCATACCCTGGTTGTCCCTAAGAAGGAGGAGGACTATATATATGATCTCAATGATGATATCATTGCCGGCATGATGGTTTTTTCGAAGAAGGTTGCAGGGGCTATTGAAAAGGTTGTGCCCTGTAACCGTATAGGCATTGTTGTGCTGGGGCTCGAGGTCCCCCATGCCCATATGCATCTCATTCCTATTGACTCGGAGGCTGATGTAAAGTTCTCAAACCCCAGGGTTAAGCTTACCGATACCGAATTCAGGGAGTTGGCTGAAAAGATAGCAGCAGAGGTGTAATTATCCGATCCCCGTCCCAATCTGAAAGATAGGCAGGTACATAGCAATAAGCAGAAAAGCCACGACCGAACCAATTAATATAATAAGCAGCGGTTCCAGTACGGTATTTAAAGCCTTTATGCTGACTGCCAGCTCTTCGCTGTACTGGTTGAATAACTGGGAATATACAAGGTCAAGCTGGTTTACCTCCTCCGCAACCTTTGTCAGGGATATCATTCTCCTGTCAAATATTTTGTGGTTTTTCATTGCATTTGCCATGGAAGATCCTTTCGACAGTTCATCTTTTATATCCAGAAGTGCTTTTTCCAAAGGGTAATAATCAATCATTTTATATATGAGTTCAATTGTTTTTGAAAGATGCACTTTAGACGAAACCAGTAAATAAAAAGTCTGACAAAATCTGGATTTATAGGACAACAGAACTATTCTTTTTATTACTGGGATATGTAATACTAATGATGAGCTATATCTTCTGAAATTATTATTATTCTTAAATTTTATAATCAATAAGAAAATAGCAGCCAGTAATATTAGAATAGCAGTTAAATACTTAGGGCTCTGATTGGAGAATTTTAAGATACTTTTTGTAAGTGCCGGAAGATCTCCCTGGAAACGTGTATAGACATTTTCGAACATGGGAATTATTCCTTTTACCATAAATCCGATTGTGACAAGAGTAGTCATAATAACAAGAACAGGGTAGGTAAGGGCGCTTTTTATCTGTCTGTTCTGCCTGATTCTTTTATCATAATAGCCAGCCAGTGTGCCAGCTATTTCGGATAGCCTTCCCGATTCTTCTCCTATCATAACGGAATAATACTCATAAGGAGAAAACAGGGCTTCGGTTTTCATTGCCTGGGATAAGGTCTGACCTGCTTTTATTTTATCAGTAAGGTTTGTCAGTACTTTTTTTTCATGCTTTTTTTTTGCACCGGCGTATATGATATCTAATGCGGATTTTAAATCTATTCCTGAGTTTAGCAGTATACCTAATTCATTAAAAATATGATAACGGATATTATTTTTTGTGCCGGGTAAAGAAACTGAAATATCTTTTGTTAAGATATTTTTCATATCAAATCTGATATTTTTCTTTTTTTCGTTCCCGGTATTACGGGTTAAGATGCTGATATCAATACTCATTACGAAGGATTTGATAGTTATATAATTCTGACTCTCCGTATTTTTTTACCGATACTACAGGATAGAACGCATTTTTATACTCAATTTCAAAACTTATTTCTGATATGATACTATCGGGTTGTATGGTTTCTATTCTCAGATTAGTACAGGAAGAGGCCAGTGAATCTTGTGAATCAGAAAGATAACGTATTATTGCATCATTCCTGAAGAGATACCTTATATTATTTTTTCCTGTGAGAGTTATTTCATTATTCCCTGTTCTTAAGGCAAAATCACATCTTTCCATATCGTAATTTAATACCCTGGCAATTTCAATAAGATCATTATTCTTTATCCAGTCTGTTTTATTTGAGTAATATATTTTATTAAAGCCGGATATGATCTGAGATGCTATCAGTATTAATATGCTGCTTATAATTAGCGCGATCAGTATCTCAACTATTGTAAAGCCTTTAATCCTGGTTATGATCATACTCATATGGTTTCAATCATTTTCAATATCTGACCTTAATAAATATTTCTGACCGCTAAAGACCAACTTTCCGTCATTGTCAATTAGTTTCACCTTATATAAATACAGGTTTTTGTTTTTCTCTGGTTGAGTTAGTGTGCTGTTAACATAAAATGACGGATATATTGTCTTACGATTGTTTTCATAAAGGCCCTGATCGCATTTGAGAATATGATTTTGAAATGTAGTATATGCATATACCCTGTAATTATTCCTGTAGGTTCCGGTTATAAAATAAATACATGAGAAGAAACCTAAAGAGATGATTAACAGGATGACCATCGAAACTAATGTTTCTACGAGAGTGCTTCCCTTTATTTGCAATTTCAGTCCAGCCATTTAGTTATTCTTATAGCATTTTGTTCCTCAAAAATTCCTGCTCCGGCATAATGCTCCGGTAGTATAAGAGGATTCACAGAGTTATTAAGGAGATGGTTCAGGTATTTGGCTCTTTTTGTCTGAAGATAAAAAGACTTGCAATAGACCGAGCCCAGAATATCGGATTTCAGAATAACCTGACCGGGGCAGTAGAGCTGCCCGAATATTCTGGCCTTTTCTTTAATCACTATTTCCGGTTCGGTTATATTCCTGTTGATTACTATTGTTCCGTGAATATCCGAGCCATATCCGATTATTATACTTTTTTTACCTGCATAGCCTGTAACAGAGTTTCCCACTGCTAATACCGACGGCAAAAGTAATTTGCATCTTTCCCCGGTCCTGATTGAAATGTCTGAGAAGGCCTGTAAATTACCTTTGAACCCGTCTCCGATCACAATATCGGGAGCAATCACAATAATATCTTCGCACAGGCAGCTTGAATCTATTTTTACTGATGCCCCGGAAAAGACAATGATATTACCTGTAAGCGAGCAATCAGATAGCTCGATCTCAGCCTGGCCATAGATAAGAATTGTCTTTTCAGTAAAGGAATTATTTAAATCGGCAGGCAAAGAAGGGCTCCATTTTATAACACTGAAATCTTCTTTTTCAATAAGACCGGAGATTGAGCTGGCATGCCGGAAAAAACCGGATCTTATACCGGGCAGTTCTCTTTTACTATTCATTATCTGTCCGTCAACCAGTTGCCTGCCGGAAAATGGCTGCCCTTCAATTGAGGCAGCTTTGATCCTTTTGTCCGGCAGATAGCATGTCCCTTTAATAACGGAGGAGCCGCTTATTGATAACCCCCGGCCATTATTTGCAAGATATATGCCTGTTTTTTCATCCTGAAACGGATCTGTTCCAACCAGGGCACTTTTTGTATAAATATTATTTTTCCGGCTTCCATATGCTGATACTACGGTTAAAGCTCCCCAGGGCTTTATGCTGAGCCTGATCGTTGAAGTATCATCATCAAAAACCCTGTAGTTGGCATATGAGCTTTTCTTGCTCAGGTCTTCAGTATAGGCAGCCAGTAAGATGCCGGAATTGACCCTGAGGGCAAGATTATCGTATTCAGCTGTTTCGGTAATTTTTATATTTTGATAATTATGAAGAAGGAGAATACTCCCTGCCACTAATGAAGACAGGAGCAGGACCAAAAGAGCATAATATAGTATCCCTCCTTTTAGCATTCTGATTTACTTATTTTTTCCGGTTATTTTATTTTCAGAACAGGTTCCTTCTTCTTGCCTTATCCCGTGTTTATATTTAATTGTATAGGTACTGTCATCACTGCAGTACCTTACAGGCCCATGCATTTCTCCGTTCAGGTAATTTCCTGTAACCCGGATACCATTAATATCGTAATGCATAAAATAACCGTTTCGTTTTCCATCCTTATAGTTTATTAAACTACTTATTTGGCCTTTCTCAGTCCAGATGTACCATGTTCCGCTTTTTAATCCGTATTCGTAGTAACCGGCTTTTACAAGCTTTTTATCAGACAATAGTTCGTATTTCCCGTGAAGCAGGCTTCCTGCAAAGCCTCCGTAGTTAGTGCCGATTTGATTATTATGATACCAGTAATACAGGTTTTCGTCATTAAGTTTAATTCTTTTTGGCATACCGGTGAGTATCTCAATTTTCACAACAGAGTCTCTGCTGTTTATTATTACCTCTCTGGAGATATTATTGTTTTTCATCTGGCCGGACAAAGGATATCCGGGAATGATAAGGATTAAAATAAGTAATATACTTCTCATTTGACTATTGTTTTTGCTATACCTTTAACTGTATTATTATAACTGATATAAAGAGTATCTGAAGTTATCCGTTGTACCATTACAAGCCCTGCCGAATCTGACCTGCAGCAGATGAATTTTTTATTGTCTACTACAAATATTCCGACGCCATTATCATCTTCCGGCTGTGAGATCATACCTCCATAGATAATTTTTGGCCACTGTACAGCATTTATATTCTCCTTCTTTGGCCCGGCCTTTTTTTGTATTGTCTTTTTTGCCGGTATAGCTTTTTGTTGAACAGATACCTGTTTGATAAACGGATCCGGATAGTCTAACAGAAGTATGACCGTATCTTCAATATGATCAGTATCATATGTTTTATTGTTAAAGGCAGGATTTTCATTTGGTTCCGGAGGCTTACCGAAATTTACGAACCTCATAATAATAACCGACCATATTAGTATTACGGCTGTAATCAGAATGATATTAATTTTTTTCCCTTTCACTATTTAATCTGAAGAATTATTGATCACAATATTCCGGGTTGAAAAAGAAGTTACGCTTGACCCGTTCATCCCCCTTACTCTCCATTGATAGGATCCCGTATCAAGTTTAACCTCAAATTTGTTTTCAATAAGTATGGTATCCAGTATCAGTTTTTCAGGCTGATTGAAATCGGGGCAGGCAATCTGGACCTGATAATCAAAAGCGCCATTTAAATAATCCCACCAAAATATTATATCAGATTCAGATGTGGCGTAATTATCAGGAGGAGAAAGCAATAGCAATTCCGAACCGGAGAGGTCCTTTTCAAAAAAATCCTCACAGGAAACAAACATTGTTAATAAAAGAAGAATTATAAGCGGTCTAGGTTTCATTCTCATTAAGAATTGATTTTACTATGATTTTCATATATAGAATCTGCTCATTGGTTCTGAGCTTTTCTTCTCTGAAAAATGCAACAGACTCAACCGAACCTGCTTGCCTCTCTCTCTCAATAAGATATAACAGGCCAAGCAGTTCTTTATATTTACCTTCAATTGTAATTTCATTAAAGGCTATTGTAGCTTCATTTTGCCTGTACCTTGTTTCTTCGGGGAAATCAACGACAGTTAAATTGTTCTTATCACAATAGTCACCGGTAACTTTCAGCAGATATTCCCTTGCTTGCCCGGGATTGCTGTTTTCATTAATAAGTTGATCATAATAAGCCAGTTCGTTTTCAAGTTGTTTTATTATACTTATGCTGCTGTTGCTGATATCGATTTGGGCTTTTATATCCTTTGTATCCCGTACTAATATTATAGTTTTGTTTATGGATAATTTATAGATAATAACAACAAATAACAGCAATAATGCAATGAGAATATAATACTTGTATCTATAGGTTAATTTGTTATTCATTGTTTTCAAGATTAAGTTCCAGAACAAAGATTGCTGACCTGGCTTCCTGTTCTTCCCTGTAACTTACCACCCTTATTTTCTTGATCCAGCTATATTCATTAAGAACAGTGATCCAATCATTTATCTGGGTACTTCCATTACTCTGCCCTTCAATTAATATACAGTCTGATTTGTAGTCCGGCATATTTTTTCCCTGAGGTCTTATATTATCAGGCTGAGGAGATAACAGGATCTTTTTGAGCCGGATCCCCTTAATCATGCTATGAGCAATCCGGTCGGCATAGTATGAGTATAATTCAATTCCGGTACCGCTATCTGAACCGAGTAATATCTGTTTCTCACTGATAAGTTTTTTCATCTCTTTTATCCTGCCGACAGTTTGGCTATTAGCAGCCAGGTGATAATTCATGATCTCATATTTATTTTTTAGAGAGCTATATACAATGAAGTTTGCAAGTAGCACTAAGAATACTGCGGCCATGTATATCAGCGAGATAAACTTTGTCTTTTTTCTGTATATGAATTCCTTTTTTTGTACGGAGGCGACAGTATCCGTTAGCTGGAATGAACTGTCGTTAATAAAATTATTTACAGCCAGTGAAAAAGGAAGAAGGAATTCACCGGACAAAACCTGTCCGTTCAGATTATATTCGTTTGATCCGTTATTTTTTTTGCTCAGACCTGAAAAAATGCCGTTTTGTATACAAAGAGTATAGTATGGGGTGCTGATCTTGTTATAGGATGACAACAATTCAGCTATTATTCCCATTGAGGAAATGCCGATACTGATCGAAAACGGGTATAATTTATTCCGGTTAAGTAATTCCAGAATATTTTCCAGAACGGATCTTCTGATAATTGATACTACAGGGCTGTCCCAGTGGGAGTAGGTAGCCTGAACAATAAAGTCTTTGGACGAAGCATTCGGCAGAACACTCAAAAGGGGTTCATCTGAATCCGTAATATCAATTTGTCTTATAAGAGTTTCCTTACCCTCTATTCCTATGCTGACCGGAATTGACGATGTAAGGTTTTTTATTACTTGCCTTATATCTGTGTAGCTGTCCTGAAATGATACATTTATTTGATCGCCTGTTTTTTCTAATATAACCAAATGAAAGCCGAACTTATTATCATCAAGGCATATGATCTGCAAGCCCGCCGATTTTGTCTTAATATATTTTTTTATTTTAGCTTTTAAGTTTGTCATTTAGCTGATTATTGTCGGCTTAATAAATATGTTCAGTTTTGATTTTGATGTATCTTCATTTCTGCTTGAGAAAAACCACTTTAGAACAGGAATTTTTGACAGCCAGGGTATCCCGTTGCTGGTCTTGTTGTTTCTGTTCTCTTCCAATCCTCCCAGTAAGACCATTTCTTCGTTTTTTACTCTGATCTGAGATTTAAATGTTCTTTCAACTTTCCCGGGCGGGGCAGTTGTCGATATTCGCTCGGTAAAATCCGATTGATTTACCTCTATTTCAAGAGTGATCTGTTCGTCACCGGAAACAACAGGTGTGATTATAACGGATAACTCGGCTTCAACGGGTTTATAGGTCTGAATTTTTTGTGATTGAGGGTTTTGGGTGCCTATAATATTGATTTGCTCTTCCAGGTAATATTCCATATCGCCAATACTTAATTCCGCCTTATGCCCGTTTAATGTAGATAATATCGGAGTCGACCTGATAGTAAGGATACCCTGATTTTCCATAGCCTGCAGTGCCAGATAAAAATCCGGCGTTACATTTCCTATTTTTGCCCATCCAAAGCCGTTAAACCTGTTTATAAGATTATTTATGGTAGAGGAGTTAAAATTTATGTTCACTGAAGACAGTATTTGTCCGCTGGTTGGAGGAAGATCTCCGTCGGAGTCGAGACCTGCCTGTATTCCTGTTGAGATTGTGTACGATTTATTATAATCTATTATTATTACCTCAATAGAAATAACGGGGACTAATATATCAACCTGATTTAGAAATTCAGCAGTCATATCGACATTGTCTGACGGGCCGCTCAGCATTATAGTATTTTGCTCCCGGAATACCCGGAATTCAATATTTCTTAGCAGATCGTCCGGTACAACAGCCATTATGCTGTCAACAGTGCGATATTGCAGAGTAACCAGTTCCTGCTTCATCAGGTCAGGTGAATCATTTTTACCAATCAGGAATATCCCGTTTTTAAGTTTGAATATATGACCGGTAGATGTGAGTATGGACCTGAGCGCGTTGACATAGCTGTCACCGGTTATGTTTAAAGTAATATTTCCTTCGGGAGGAGATGTCAGTATATAACTCTTTTCCGCTTTAATCGATAGCTCTTTAATAACTTCGGCTACAGGTGCATTCTCCGCATATACCCACAGACTGTCAGGAGCTAAAGATTTTACCAAAAGCTTGAATGTTTGTGTTTCCTGTTTATTCCCTGTTGCCGGACCGGACTCTGATGTTATTCCTTCATACAGATTCAAACCGTTTTGTTTCTCAAGGATTAAAATACCTGACTCTTCAAACCTGTAGTCAAGATCATTGGAATAAGCAAGTTGAATAAGAGCTTCATTTAAAGGAAGGTTAATAGCGAAACAGCGAACGGGCAGGTTTGAAATACCTGATCCCAGGGTTATATTCCTGCCGGTCAGCCTGGTAACTTTTTTGCTTACTTCTCCCAGCCCGGCTCCATCAATATTAAAAGAAAGTAATTCCGACTTCTTATCATATTCTATTTCGTTTGCCGGTTTGACAACAGGATCTGATCCGGGCTTTATCATAATAATATTACCTATTGCACTTATATTGAGATTGTATTGTCTTTTTAAAAAAATAAGGACATCAACCACTCTGACATTATTAAAACTGTTGACGATAGGAGTATTTATTTTTGGATCGACACTAATATTGGCTCCACTGCTGGTAGCGATTGCCCTGATAAATTCTGTCATAGGGATATCAGCAACTGATATATTTACTTTTTTCAGTAATGAAGGAGTCTCTCCTGCAAGATTTAATAACCTGACTTCTGTTGAGTCTTTTCCTTCTATGTAGGTTGAATCCGGATCCTGACTACTGCAGTTAAGGCTGATTATGAGAAATACTGTATTTAAGATGCAGTATATAAAAGTCGTATTTTGCTGGCGGGATTTTATCATTTCTTGTTTTAAGATTATTTGATCAACATAGGATATATTTCCTCAAAAGAAGTAGTGCCGTCTTTAAACAAACCGACCAAGCCTGTTCTGAGCGTTTGAGTTCTGGTATTGTTAAAATCATAATCGGTGGTTTCACCTTCTCTGATTGATCTTATCAGGTCCTGGTTTATATTTATTATTTCGAATACTGCTGTTCTGCCGTTATAACCCGTATCATTACATTCACTGCAACCACATGGTACAAAATGATATTTGGTATCGTTGGATTCAGGTATCATTTTTTTTACCGACTCGCTTAGCGGCTTTCTTTTTTTACATGCAGGGCATAATTTACGTACCAGTCTTTGTGCCACAGCAGTATTAAGCGTTGTAGCCAGCAGGTAGGCAGGTATTCCCATATCAATCAGGCGGACTACTACTCCCCAGGCAGTGTTGGTGTGGATTGTTGATAATACCAGATGACCTGTAAGCGCTGCCCTGATGGCTATCTGCGCTGTTTCGGCATCACGAATCTCCCCGATCATAATAATATCCGGATCCTGTCTTAAGAATGTCCGCAGTGTTCTGGCATATGTTAAACCGATACTGTCTTTTAACTGAACCTGGTTTATACCATCGATAGAATATTCGACAGGATCTTCTATTGTCAGTATATTGACTTCATTTGTGTTGAGCAGGTTTAAAGTTGCATACAGAGTAGTTGTTTTACCTGACCCGGTCGGTCCGCTGATAAGTACAATCCCATAAGGTTTCTTAACGCCTGATAAATAATCTGAAAGTTGTTTTTGATCAGGGATAATAATATTCAGGTCTAATTTTATTGCTGTCCGGCTGAGTAACCTTAATACGATCTTTTCTCCGTATAAAGACGGGATTACTGAGACCCTGATATCGAACTTGTTATTTTTGTTATCATAAGGTATACGGCCATCCTGAGGTAAACGCTTCTCAGCAATATCGAGATTGGATAAAATTTTAATTTTGTTGACAAGGGCCGGATAATCGCTGCCGTTTATCTGAAATCTTTCGAACAGCTTTCCGTCTATTCTTAATCTGACCCGTCCTCCTTTTTCAGATGCTTCAATATGGATATCACTACAGGTAAGATCAATAGCTTCCGAGATGATTTGATCAAGAAACCTGTCTTTCTCAAAATGCTGAAAGCTTGCCTGCTTATTGTTGTTTGCCGGTCTTTTCTTATAGTATTTTAATAGTGACTTTTGAATGACCTCACTGTCCTGATAGCTAAGGTTTATGGTTTTTCCAAACAAAATTTGCAGCTCTTCTAATGCCTGACTGTTTACATAATTCTCATCAATATAAAAATCGAGACTTGTTCCGTTAACCGATTTTGGCAATATCCCGTAATGCCATGCCTGCTCGCCGGTTATTTCCTGGATAAGTTCAGTCTGTATTTTCAGTATTTCTTTATTCATATTGGCGGGATATATAACATGGTATTATTCAGAAGTGAAGGCGCTACTTTATCTAATAGCACTATAAAACATAAGAATAGTGCCATTATTCCGCAAAGAGGTATTTCCTGCCTGTCTTTTTTCCCGAGCAGTGAATAGAACCACCAGGTAAGCAGAGAGAACGATAAACCTGCAATCAGTATAAAGATGAATTTATTAAAAAGGTAACCAAAGCAAAGGCAAAAAAGGAATAGCATATCTCCCGCACCTATCATTTTAAATATATGATTCTTTTTTTTCATATTCCTGACAGACAGGTATAGGGCTAAGAGGCTGAATTGGAGGGATATAAACAGGATGTTCAGTCCGGTGCTTATTAAGAACGGGATAAAGCCGTTAGTCACAATATTATTAATAGCTAAAAGAATTCCAAAGAACGGGAAAGCCAACCAGTATATTTGTTTATATTTAATATCCTGAAAGCTTATTACGCTTAATATTAATATAATCCCCAGGGTTATTATTATCATTCTATTAGTCCTTGGTCGTTTCAATTAAGTTTTTGTCCTGATCAATTTCCCATACATTGAAAATGCCGTCCCCGTCGAAATCAGCGACAGATGTAGCTATGGCCTTAAAACCTGCAGAGCTGCTTTCAGTAATCTCGATTATGTAATTTGCAGTTCCTCCTTCATCAGATAGTTTTTCCTGCTCAAACCCTATCTCCTGAAGATCACTGCTGTATCTTGAATGCATATAGAAATATGATTTCTCAAGCATGTGAACATGACCTAACTGAAGTTGAGCTTCTGTACTTTTTGCTTTGGCTATAAGCGGCATCAGGTTGGGGAGTGCGAGCAGAACAAGGATGCCGATTATTATAAGAACAATCAGCAATTCAGTCAGAGTGAATCCTTTTAAATATAATTTCCCTTTCATGGTAACAGTATTTATAATTCCTGTCGCATTTTGCGACTGTCATACTATTTATCCATAAAAAGTACTTTTATAGAAGATTTATAGAAGAAAAATTTTTATAATTATAGTAGCAGTGGTAGGAATATACAGTTTAATTAGCTAATTGTCAGTGTCAATAGCACCGGTAGATTTTTTATTGTTTTTTGCCGGATTTGACTTCTTTTATTTTTTCAAGCAGATCGAGTTCTTCAGGCGACAATGGCTCTTTCCCGGAATATTTATCGATATCTTTAATAATCTCCTGATCAAGTTCAGTATTATTTAAATCATCATCATGATCACTCAAATTATGATTTCCGAATCTTTCAAGAGATCTGACAAGCTGTCCGTATCTTTCGAATTCTGCCCTGAGTTCAGGATTGTTTCGAAGACTTTCATTAAAAGATTCCACCTCATTCTCATTGAGATCCCCCCAGTAGTACTTTTCAATTATCGATAAATATTTCATTCATTAATCCTCTATACTCCGCGTTGTCCAGAAGCATTCTGATCAGCTTCTTTTTACTGTTTTTCTTTTTGTCTGCTACAGCCTGGTTATTCTTAAAGCCCAATGCTGTTTTTATTTCCGAGTTCGATTTTCCCTCCGATGCCAGAATCAGAACCCTTTTAGCTTTTGTTTCAAGCTTGTTGACAAGCCTTAAAAACAATTTGTATAATTTTTCTTCTCTTAAAAAATCTCTTTCAAAGTCATTATAGTCTAAGATAATACTAATATCGTTAATGTGTCTTTCTCTTCTTCTTAGTTCCTGATACCATAAGTGCTTACAAATGGAAAACAGATAGGTATTAAAATGACATTTCAGATTAATCCCTTCTGAAGTGAGCTTCCTGTAAACAATGAACATGGATTCCTGAAATATATCATCTATATCATCCTCAGAACCATTGTTTTGCAAAATCCATTTTGTAATGCTTGGGTAACATTCTATATATATCTGCCTAATTATCCTGTTATTACGTCGTTTTAATCCTTCCAAAATCACATCATTGCTTAGCATCGACTTTCTATTTACCAGAGTACTAATGTATGCATTAACATAATAAAATGAAATGTCCATATTTATTTTTTTTTGGAATATATACCATTCCCATTATTACTGGTTTAAAAGGACCTCAGTGATGTGACATCAATAGTTTTCTTCTCTGGCCAGATCTCCTTCGGTGGTCAGAAATTTCCATGTTCCTGATGGGTAGCCGTTTAAATAGTGGGCTTCAAGGCATACTTCTCCTGTTTTGTACCATCTTGTCATGCTCCCGTTTTTTACTCCGTCTGCAAATTCCGTCATTGCACTTACTTCTCCTGTTGGATAGTAAGAGATCAGGGTGCCGTTGATAGAACCGTTTAAATAAGGTATCTCCCTTAGCTTTAGTCCGTTTTCATGAAACCATGTCCATGTACCGGATTTATTTCCATTCTCTATCCTGCCTGAACAGACAGGAGTGAGGAACAGGGAGTCCTTATATACCGCGTACAGACCGTCAGACAGACCGGGCTTTAGTTCAAAGGTGCTTACATCCGTAAAATAGTCAGGGTCAGACAGTAATATTTTCACTGCTTCCTGAGCAAAGACTGCAAACGGAAAACAGAGAATCAAAAAAGCTACACATGTATGTTTTTTCATCAGTATAAATTTTTGGGTTTATATAGTTAATCCCGGAATGGTTGTTTTATAGAAGTTTTATTTGATGATATTAATTTTTTTTGAATTTACCTTCTATAAATCTTCCATTACCGGATTAATATATATCCAAAGCATATTGACATTAAGAATTAAATAATTAAATGAAGTAATAATGTGTAAAATCAAAAGATTTTTTAATAGTTATGTTATTATCTTATCAGGAGCTTTAATGATGTTTTGTGTAGATAATGTTTTTTCTCAGGAAGGTCTTGGTATCTGGTATAATAATGTAAGTATCCCTCCATCTCCTAATGCTGCTTCATTGGGACAATATGGTGAAATTCCTGTTGATAAATCAGTGGGATTGATAGATATCAGTATTCCTGTTATGACTATCGGAACAGGTAATTTATCTATACCAATAACTATAAGTTACCACGGCGGAGGAATTAAGGTTAATGAGTCATCCTCTTTGGTTGGCCTTGGGTGGGCATTAAATGCAGGTGGTGTAATTACCAGAAGTGTTGATGGCAGGCCTGATGACATGTATAGGGGATTTTTAAGTAATTGCGATGATATACCTAATAAAAGTACTGTAGCCCAAGAAGTTCAGAATCCTGATGTTCGGTTAGAAACATTTGATATGCTTGAAGATGTTTCGGGATGTTTAATGGATTATAAACCTGATAAATTCTTTTTCAATTTCCCCGGCCATTCAGGCTCTTTTGTGTTTAATAATAATGGGAACACCCAATTAATCTCTTACGATGAAATAAAAATAATTCCGGAATTAGGTATTGGTGGAGTAATAACAGGTTTTATAATAACTGATGAAAACGGGATTAAATACTACTTTGGAAATTTTGATGATAATCTATGTACAGAATATTCAGAAATTACTACTGACCAACCAAATATACCAGGTTATAATTCAAGTTGGTATTTGAATAAGATAATAGATGTCAGAACAAACAAAATGATAAGATTTTATTATGATAGTTACACGTATATGTTACCAGTTATTAATTCTCACACAAGAACATATGTTCAGGGACTCAATTCCTTATATACACCAGAAGGAGGGGCTCGAACTCATTTTAATATGACTTCTATTCAAAACTCACGATGTATTTCGCAAATAACTTTTGAAGATAATATAATCAGTTTTGCTAATAGCAGTTCCACAGAAGAAGGAAGAAAGATTGACACGATTACATGGGTTAATCGTAATTTGGAGAGAAAATTTGTTTTTGATTATAGTTCTTTTGAATCGGACAGGCTTAAACTTGACGGGATGCGTGAAATTTCAGGAGGGCTAGAAAAGGAATATATATTTGAATATAATGATACTGATCTTCCTGCCATAAATTCTAACAGCCAAGACTTCGGAGGTTACTATAATGGAGTTTATAATTCAACACTTATTCCTCGGGTTGAATATGGAAGTCAAACTTTTGGTGATGCTGATAGAAGCCCGAATGAGTATTATTCAAAGGCTTGTATACTGGAGAAAATAACCTACCCTACCGGAGGGTACAGTGAATTTGAATATGGTCTTAATGAGTTTGGTGAAAGCGAAACCTTTAGTGATTTGGATGCTGCTTGTGGGCTTAGAATCGAACAAATAAAAAACTATGACCCTGTTAGTAATAAAATATATTATAGAACATTTGATTATTGCTCAAGTGGCTATTCAACTCAAACTAACCCTGCAAAGTATTATCTTGAAACAAAAAATGTTGTATGGGAAGGTATTTTGAGAACGACGGAAAATAAACTTGTATTTTATTCCACTCCTGTCGCAGGCTTAGGCGCCTCGGCAACTAATGTCGCATACGACAAAGTAGATGAATATTCTGGAACAGAATCAGATAATATTGGAAAAACAAGTACTAAGTTCTACCATGCTCTAGATCATGGAGCCAATAAATTGCCATATCCTCCAAGATTCAGTAATCAATGGAAAAGATCAAAACTAACACAAGAGAAACAATTTGAATACGACTCAGAAATTGAATCTTATTATTTGGTTTCTCAAAGGGATTATACTTATTCCCTTGATGACAGATTTTCCTCCTCGATTAATTGTTTTCATGCAACTCAAATTGTAACTGAGGAATTTGATTATCTAAGATATCCTTATTTTTTTTATACATTGAATTATTTCTTGTATGATAATTATATTATTAACACTTCTAGATTAAGACTTGATGCTGAAACTACACAAGAGATTACTAATAATGATGATACAATCAGAGTTGTCAGAAATTATTATTACGACAATCATCTTCATTTGAATCCAACGAGAATAGAATGGATCGATTCAAAAGCGAATGAAGAAAAGGTTGTTATGAAATATCCAATGGATTATACCAGTTGTACAGCGGATAGTCTCCTTTATTATGATGTAACATTTAATAATTGCCTTTTGAGTGAATATGCTAATTCTACAGGTAATGTAAAGGCAATATATTATATGAACCTATCCAATATAACAAATGCTCCAATAGAGAAAATATCATATGTAAACGAACAGGAAACTGAACATATTAAATGGAACTACGAAATAACGCCTGACAATATTGTCACATTATCCTCTACTGAAAAGAGTTATGGAGGTGAACCTTTAATAACAGAAATAACTTATGATCAGTATGACTATAGAGGTAACCCGGGAGTAGTTGTAGAAAAGGAAGACGGCCTGGAAACCAGCTATATCTGGGGATATTCTAATACTGTTCCTGTTGCAAAAGTTGTAAATGCAAAGTACACTCCGGTTGATTATTTAATAGATACTATTACAGTAAATATATCAAGTTCTTTATTAAGTCCTGCTCAGGGCATAGCTTTAAGTAGTTTTACCATAGGTTATTTCTCATTTGCAAAAAAAGTTTCGTTCACTATTGATAATATTTTTGATGATAACACACCTGCGCTACCGGATATCCTGATTATAATGACCATAAAAGAGATATCATCAGGTGAGACAGTCTCTACATGTGAATTTACAAGTGGCAATTTATATAAAGAAGTAAACCTTGAACCCGGAAGCTACAGGATAGAATATAGTAAAAATGCTAATATATCATATAACTGTGATTTTAAATATATTACAGTAACTAAAAACATTGGCAGCACAAGAATATCAGAAGCATTCTATGAAAGTTTTGAAGACATGGAGCCTGGCAATAATGCTGTACCAAAAACAGGCAATTATGTTTATTGCGGCGAATATTCCGTCCCTCTTTCAGATAAAATTGAAGGGACATATAAGCTAACATACTGGACCAGTAATGATGGTATTAACTGGGGACGTAATGACTCTGCTATTACCGTTGATGAATATAGCACTACCCTGAATATAGGGTCAGCGGGAGTATATCTCGATGAAATAAGGCTTCATCCCCCTGATGCCCAAATGACAACCTATACCTACGATCCGCTAATAGGGATGACTTCTGAGACTGACCCCAACGGTCTTACTACTTACTACGAGTACGATTCATTCGGGAGGCTGGAATACATAAAAGACAATGACCATAATATTCTGAAAGCATACAGGTACCATTATGCAGATCAGGAACAGTAACCTGTATTTCCCTATTATCTATTTGAAATGAAAGATTAAAAACCACCACCATGACTTATAATAAATTGTTTCCCCGGTTACTTTTAGCCTTATTAGTAATAATCTGTGTCGCGTCCCGTACCGATGCCCAGTACTGTGAGCTTGATTATATCTATCCCTCAAGTTTTAATTTCCCATCTGCAGGAGGGTCAGAGGAGATAGAAATAGGTATTATGGGCATGTGCAGTGTCACTTACAGTAATGTGCCTGCCTGGATAAATGTATATTGCAGCGGAGGAGCAGGGTCAATTGTCTGCAGTTCAAATACAGGAGCTGCAAGAAATGCCAGGATATATGTCAGGCTAAACGGTCAGGCCCGTGGTTTCTTTGATGTATCACAGGCAGAGGGCTATCCCCCTTTAATAGCAGGGACCATAAGCACGAACAAAACCTTTGTTTGTTACGGGACTTCTCCCGGGACCTTTTCAAGCACAAGCGCAGCATCAGGAGGCAACTGCTCAGGCGCTTATTCCTACCAGTGGCAGTATTCAACTAATGGAAGCACATACTATAACATTTCAGGTGAAACATCACTTACTTATACTCCGGGCAATCTTACATCAACAAGATATTACAGGCGCAGAGTAACCTGTTCCGGAGCTACGGAATATTCAAACAGGCTTACTATAACAGTTAATTCCTTAATAAACGGAGGGAGGATAAACGGGAACCAGGAGATATGTGAAGATGGGTATGCAGGAATAATAGCAAATCAGTCTTCGCCTTCCGGGGGTACCGGCTATCTTAGATACGAGTGGGAATCATCCTATGATAACCTAACATGGAATACAGCACAAACACAAGACCTCTGGGAATTATATTTATACCCCCCTCAGCAGCACACTCAGACAACATATTACAGGAGGGTGGCAATTGATTCACGAAATTGCAGGGGGTATTCCAATACTGCAACAGTAAGTGTAAAGGAAAAATCAGTAAGAGCTACAAGTATAAGTGATTCAAGAAATAATATTTGCCCGGGGGGTCTTGTCAGACTTACAGTTGTAGGAGGGTCATTGGGGGAAGATGCTTCCTGGAAATGGTATTCAGGCAGCTGTGGGGGCACCCCTGCTGGGACAGGCCCATATATTGATGTTTATCCAAACACAACCACAACATATTATGTAAGGGCTGACGGAGAATGTAATACTACGGACTGTGTATCAAAAACTATAAATGTTTACACCTACTCTACTGACCCGACCTCTATAACAGCAGTTTCCTGCGCTGAATCCGGAGAATCGGTCAGCCTGACGGTAAACGGAGGTTCATTAAGCAATAGCGGAGGGGCAAGATGGAAGTGGTATAAGAACTCTACATCGGGAACGCCATTCGCTTCAACAACCGGCAGAACTGTTAATGTTAATCATACAGCAGCTACAACATATTACGTAAGGGCAGAAGGGGGTTGCGGGCCAACGACCGGTAGTGTTTCAAAAACCATAAATATAGAGTCAGAGGCGCCGACATCCATTACATCCACAGCAGGTGATATTATTTGTCCTAATACAGCAACAACACTTGAAGTTGTCGGGGGATCATTAGGTACGGGGGCTTCATGGAAATGGTACATAGGCAGTACCAGTGGCAGCTCTGTTCATACAGGGCCCACATACCCGGTTTCTCCCGGATCAGCTACAACCTATTATGTACGTGCTGAAGGAACCTGTGGCCCGTCCGGTGCCGTTTCAAAAACTATAAATGTTTACACCTACTCTACTGACCCGACCTCTATAACAGCAGTTTCCTGCGCTGAATCCGGAGAATCGGTCAGCCTGACAGTAAACGGAGGTTCATTAAGCAATAGCGGAGGGGCAAGATGGAAGTGGTATGAGAACTCTACATCGGGAACGCCATTCGCTTCAACAACCGGCAGAACTGTTAATGTTAATCATACAGCAGCTACAACATATTACGTAAGGGCAGAAGGGGGTTGCGGGCCAACGACCGGTAGTGTTTCAAAAACCATAAATATAGAGTCAGAGGCGCCGACATCCGTTACATCCACATCTGGTGATATTATTTGTCCTAATACAGCAACAACACTTGAAGTTGTCGGGGGATCATTAGGTACGGGGGCATCATGGAAATGGTATATAGGCAGTCCCAGTGGCAGCTCTGTTCATACCGGGCCCTCATACCTGGTTTCTCCCGGATCAGCTACAACCTATTATGTACGTGCTGAAGGAACCTGTGGCCCGTCCGGTGCCATTTCAAAAACAATTACTACAAAACAACCGCCTTCAATCCAGACCCAGCCTTATAATCAAAAGGTTATCCCCGGCAACCAGGCTAACTTCACTGTATCCGCATCAGGGACCATTACATCTTACCAGTGGCAGGAGTCTTTTACTGCATACGGGCCATGGGATAACATTCCCTCATCTGATTCACCGGCATTAAACTATATAACAGATGAGTCGGACAGGGACCTCATTTTTGTAAGGTGCCTGGTTAACGGCGATTGTTCCTACCAGACTATCAGTGACGCTGCTTCAGTGTCATTTGAGCTTCCTCCGTATATTGTTGATGAGTCCGGGGGAATACATATAAACAGCAAAGGAGAGCTTGAAGCTCATGTATTTGCCAGTCATGAATTTGACTGGACTGACGGCAGCTTGTTCGATTTCGGGGGACCGGGCTCGGTTGAATGGGATGACGGGATGCATGCATGGAAATGTACGGGATATGTTACCATGTACCTCAATACCAATAATGCAATACCAATAGACGTAAACAGATCGTACAGAGTATCCGTGGAGGTATTCAGTGAGGTAAATGAACCCACAATACTTTATTGGGGTGGAATCAGGTTGGATGAAAACAAAAACAGCCTGCAGGGTTATGGAGGTAATCAGGACTATTCTGCAACACGAGGCAGTGAAGAGCCACTAGCTAGTGAATGGACTACCTACACCAGCAATCCCAAGACGGATACGGTATGTTCGTATAATGGTTGGTGCAATGATAATTGTTCATATTATAGAATTGGAGGATTAATTAATTATGATGGAGGGAATACCCAGGTTACTTACGTCCGTAATATCCGGTTCTATGAATCAAGTGATGAATATTCTTATCAGTGGAAGAAAAACGATATATCAATACCAGGAGAAACAAAACCTGTGCTTAACATCACACGGTCTGAAATTGATCTTACAATAGGTGATACTCTTAGCTGCGAAGTGAATGGTATGGCAAGCTATTTCTTAAGCCAGTCCTATACTTCAGGTAATTTCAACAAGGAACTTAGCCCCGACTCAGAGGAGAACTATATCCATACTGTTATTCCACAAATAGAGATAACTGACGAGGATATATTTGACAGGAACACAGACTGTATAATAAATCAGGTGAGCTATTTTGACGGTCTTGGAAGACCTCTTCAAAATATATCGGTCTCGGCAAGCCCTGCTGCAATGGATATCATTCAACCGGTAATATACGATGATTACGGAAGGGATACCGTTAAATACCTTCCCTATGAATCATACGCGGATAACCTGGGGGCTTACCAGTCTACGGCCATAGGGAGCACATACGGGGCAGGGAGCAAGCAATACGACTTTTATAATGATGCTGAGAATGATGTTGTTATTGACGCGCACCCTTACTCCGTAACTGTGTTTGAGAACTCACCCCTGAACAGGGTGCTGGAGCAGGGATCGCCAGGCTCTTCATGGCAACCCGAAAATGTTTATATACCCGGCAGCGGGCATACAGTAAAGTATGACCGGGGAACCAATCCGGAAAATGATGTACTTAAATTTTATATTTCAGGGGATGACCTGGCTCTTGACCTGTCGGAAGATAAGTATTATGACCAGGAGGAATTGTACAAGACAATCTTAAAGGATGAGAACTGGACCTCCGGGAACATAAATACCACGGAGGAGTACAAGGATAAACTGGGGCAGATCGTTCTGAAAAGGATATATGTGGAAGATGGAATAGGTACAGACACGGTAGAAACATATTATGTGTATGATATTTATGGCCTGCTGAGGTATGTTATTACGCCGGCAGCGGCTTATGAGATAGTCAAAACGGGTAGCACTGTAACATTCCCTCTTGATAAAGACGATAATATCATTAAAAACCTCTGTTACTATTACCGGTATGATGCAAGGAAACGGATGACAGAAAAGCAGCTCCCGGGGTCTGAACCGGTTTATATGGTTTATGATAAGAGAGACCGGCTTGTACTGACACAGGATGGTAATCTGAGGGAGGATATAAACCATAATGACCTGAAAAAATGGATGTTTACCAAATATGACCATCTGAACAGGCCTGTAATAACGGGTATTCTTACAGCCGACCATGTTTATTCCCAACCTGTTATGCAGGATACTGTTGATAATGCCTATGACGGCACATCTCTGTTATATTATGTTGAAAAGGATATAGGTGAAATAATAACTCTTGGTTATACCGATACTTCTTTTCCGCACTCAGGCAATACATTTATATATAACTCGGAGATAGAGTATCTCACGGCTACTTATTATGATGATTATAACTTCCCGGATACTATATCATTTGATACTGATAACGGTATATCAGGGTACTCCGATGATGAAGGGAATGTGAATTATTTCGATAATGCTCTTGGACTGGTAACAGGGACTAAAGTCAAAATACTTAATACCGGAAACTATATTACCACAACCAACTATTATGACAACAGGTACAGGCTTTTGCAGAGTATCAGTACCAGCGACTGGGATGATGGGGCGCAGCCGGATTTTACCCTGACAGAAACAGTAAGCACTGATTATGATTTTACAGGTAAGGTCCTTGCATTAAGGCAGGAACAGGTAATAACGGATGGAGAACAAACAATAAGCTCCGAAGCTGTAAACAAGTATTATACCTATGACCATACAGGCAGGCTCACCAGGACAGAACAGCAGGTTGAAGGAGACAATAACGGAAGGGTTACAATAGCTGAACTGGAATATAATGCAATAGGAGAGTTAAAGACAAAGAGCCTTCATGCAGAAGAGATAAGCCGGGGACAGGTACTGGACTATAAGTACAATATAAGAGGCTGGCTCACATCTGTTAATGACCCTGATGACCTGGGAACGGATAATATGTTTGGCATGACTCTGCTCTATAATGATATAAGCAGTCTGAGCGCTCTTACCGGCTCACAGGAGCAGTATAACGGGAATATTGCAGGTATGATATGGAACAGGCCTGATACTACCAGCGGGACACATTTTCTTAAAAGTGCATATAGTTTTGAATACGACGGACTGAACAGGTTCAACCTGGCATATTACGGTGAAGGAGAAACAATAGTATCGTCAGATAAGTTCAGGGAATATGATATGGATTATGACCTTAACGGCAATATTACCGGTCTTATGCGGACGGATAGCTTAGGTTCGGTTATTGATAACCTGTCATATGAGTATGCATCTTCCGGGTTGTCTAACAGGCTTATAAACATTGTTGACGATAGTTATGACGCGGATGGATTCTCAGATATAAGCAATGCTACCGATTATACTTATGATAATAATGGCAATATGATATCTGATTTAAACAAAGGTATTTTTGAAATATCATATAATTTTTTAAATTTACCTGACACAATTGTGAATAGTACAGGCGATACTGTGATCTATTATTATGATGCAATGGGAACGAAGTTAAGACAGATAGTTATTGATAGTGATACTACAGGAAGGTATTATTTCAATGGTTTTGAGTATAATGACACATTAGTGCTGGATATTATTCATAATGAAGAGGGGTATGTCAGCAGGTCAACGGAAGATTACCAGTACAACTATTATCTCAGGGACCATCTTGGTAATGTAAGGGTCGTTTTCACGCCTGCTCCTACAAGAGCAGAAAAGCTTATACAGGCAACCGACTATTATCCCTTTGGTATGAAGTACAGAACCCAGGTAAATGTCTCAGGCGAAAACAAGTACCTGTTTAACGGAAAAGAACTCCAGGATGAGATGGGAATTGACTGGTACGATTATGGAGCCAGGTTCTATGATCCTCAGATAGCCAGATGGCATGTAATTGACCCCGCTGCCGAATCAATGAATTCTTGGTCTCCTTACAATTATACATTTAATAATCCTATCCGTTTTATAGATCCTGATGGTACTGTTCCTGATGATTTCTTTTTTACTGCAGATGGGAAGGAGCTTATTAAATATGTAGAAAATGATAAGCCAAACAGAGTTTTTGAAGCAAAGGACGATATAGAACTGACAGATATATTAGACGACCCGACAAATGAGGATAACTATAATCAGGTTGATATATCAGATGCAGAGGTTGAGGATAGAATGAATGATAATGGGTATAAAAAGGTTACAAGCGAAGTCGAAGTTGAAAATAATGAAACTTCTACAAGTTATTCTGTTGGAGACTATTCAGTTACATTAATTACCGGTAAAGAGGTTACAACTGGGATTGATGAAAAATATGTGGATAATTCTCTTGTTCCTGTTGGAGTAAAGGGCACCAAACATTCAGAAAATGAAATTATAGTGGGTGTAACAGAAACTAACACATATGAGGCTTATACTGAGAAGATTGTTTATGGTAGTAAAAAGGAAGCTAGAAAAGCTAATAGAAAACGATCCTTTGTGCGGATATCTCAGTCAGGAGCAGGAGTACATGATCGTAGACACAAAATCAAGAAAAATATTTATAAGTAAAATGAGGAACCTAATAAATGGATTAATCATTGTAATACTTGCTTCGAACTTTGGTTGTAAAGTAGAGAGTGACTATAGTGCTTCTTATAAGAAAGCAACAGAAGCTCATCTTACATATTTTCCAGATTCATTACTTGAACATTTTCCCGAAGGAGCAGATAACCAATTTAGAATCGTTTCTATATTTCCAGAAAGATGTCCTCTGTATAATCGATGCGGTATTACGTTAATTTTGGAGCAAGATGCTGAAATTATTGTAGAATTAAAGAATACGTATGGGCTAAATAAATTCAACAAGATATCATTTAATGATGATTGTAATTTAATTGTCAACAAATATGATTCTATTGCTGATTGTAAGATTTATCTTGATTCATTACTTTTATGTAGTAACGGATTAAAACCGATACCTAACCTTCCTGGAATCTTAAATAAGAGTAAAACACGCATTACTCCCTCAATGATAGATATTAATCAGTTTGACATTTACATTATTGAAGCGGCTCCAGGATTATTTTTAGATAAAGAAAATCTATCAAATGGACAATGTATGCCAAGTGATTGGAAGAATGGTTTCTCAAGAGGGGTTGCTATTAATGAGACAAATAATAATGTGATCTATTGGTTAGAAATATGGTAGAGGGATCAACTAATTCTTATAAATCTAAAGCCTGGCACTGACCGGGCTTTTTTATTCAGGAGATGCTTAAGCTAAAGTGGCAGAATATCATATTCCATTGAAATAGAATAATCCTGGGGGGCATTAAAGTTAACAATACTGACAACAGTGCTATTTTTTTCTTCTGCTTGAAATACCTCATTAACTTCAGCAACCAAAGTGTTTTTCTGGTGGGGAGAGATATAGCTTATAAACATTTTTGGAGGATATGTTGTATTGCCTATTTGTACCTGAAATCCAAGAGAATGGTTAGATAAGAAACCCTTGCCATCCGATAGCATGATAAATTTTTTAATAGTCAGCTTCATACCTGTATTGAAACTTATTACAAGTTCTGGCTTTTCGGGAGTAAATGTATGTATTGGATATCCTCCTGTCATCTCAAATGCTTAATAGTAACTTATCTATACAGCTAACTGTCTGAGCTTGTCTTTAGTAATAAATGCATCCAGGAACTCCTTAACGACAGACTTTTTATCATCCGGCATCTTCTCAATAATTTTGAACTGGTTTAGTAGCTCTTTATCAGTAAGAGAGCTTTCAGCCAGGTCATCACTGGTCCCGTTCATCAGGTAGTCCGATGAAACCTCCAGGACATTGGCCAGTTTAGCCAGGATATCGGCAGAAGGCCTGGCCCCTTTATCCTCATATCTTCCTATTTGTGAATAGTGAACACCGATCTCCTTTGCCAGGTCACTCTTGGAAAGTCCCTTTTGCAGTCTTAATTGCTTTAATCTATCACCCAGTTCCATTATGCATATTATTTTTATCAACACTACAAATATACTAATAACGCACGTTTTAGGAGGTATTTTCTTGCGGTTGTTCATAAGTCATGCGCATTGATAATGGTATATTCTTGCGTTATTGTTTTATTTTGTGCGCATACGCATACAAATAATTATCAACAATGGAGATCCAGGAAATCAAACGCAGGCTTAAGATAGAGACGGTTCTGACCCGTTACAACCTTACCCCGGACAGGAATAACCGGATGCGCTGCCCCTTCCATGACGACAAAACCCCCAGCATGCAGATCTATCCCGAAACCGGCACCTGGACCTGCTTCAGCTCAAACTGCTCAGCCGGTAGCGGTGACCAGATAGATTTTATCATGAAATACGAAAAAATCACTAAGCACCAGGCCATTATAAAAGCAAAAGAAATGCTGGGCGAGGTCACGACCTTTAAAAGCTCTGCAACTCAGCTATCCAGGACAGCAGTACTTACAAAGATCTACCACTCTTTCCGTAACGGCATGCACCGTGGTCAGGCCGGCAGGCAGTACGCGACAGAAAGGGGCCTTGACCCGGATGTCCAGGACATAGGCTTTAACAGCGGCCAGTACCACCATAACAACAAGCTGAGCGAACAATTACTAAGCAGCTTTATAAAATACGGCCTGCTAAAACCCATCGGCAATGGGCTTCACCATGTCTTCGGCAAGAACTGTATCTGCTTCGCTCTAAGGGATAAGGAAAACCATGTAACAGGGCTTTACTTCAGAAGCGTTTTAGATAGTAACGGAAACAGTGACACAACCGGCAAACCTTCCACGGTAGGCAGGCACTACTACCTAAAAGACCGCCAGGGACTATACCCCGGTTACCCGAAACCTGGAACCAGAAAACTTATCCTTACCGAAGCCATAATAGACGCCGCCACGCTCGCAAGACTGGAAGACCAGGTAAGAGACTACGAGATCCTCAGTCTCTATGGCACCAACGGCTTTACCCGGGAACATAAAGCGGCGATAGAAGAGCTGAAAGAGCTGCGGGAGATCATACTGTTTTTTGACGGGGACGAAGCCGGGGAACAGGCCATCAGAAAACACTCTGAAACATTACACGAGCTGAAACCGGGAGTAAAGATCACCGGGATAAACACGCCCGCGGGCCATGATATCAACAGCCTGTACCTTGCCCATGACAAAGAGATCTTTACCCACCTGATGGAAACCCGGCAGACACTATTTTCTTCAACTGAAAACACTTCAAGTGAAATAAAAAAGGACCAGGAACAAATAGAACCGGCAGAGAAAGCCAGGCCGGCTGCATCCACAGAGCTTGATACATCTAACCCCTATAACCTGAGATACACCGGTCATATGGCCCGCTACAGCATAAAAGGAGGCTTAAGAAACGATATGGACAGCATGAAAGTGAGCATAGTAATAGAAAGCCTTAAAGGATCGGGCCCATACCAGAAATACCGTAATAAGACAGACCTTTACGAGAACCGGCAGACAGAAAAGCTATCAAGAGAGGCTGGAGAGAAATTAGACGAGAGAGCCGACCTGATAGAAAAAGACCTTCACCGGCTAACCGACCTGCTGGAAAACTACCGGGACAGCCTTCAGGCAGGAGGAAAAGGCCAGAGGCAACAAGTAAAAACAGATCCCGGTATGATAAAGCGCTGCCGCAGTCTTTTGGAAAGCCCCGGCCTGACAGCAAGGCTGAACAGGCTGATCGGCCGGTCCGGGGTAACAGGAGAAGAGACCAACCGCTTATTCCTTTTTATCATAGCCAGCAGCTACAAGATGCCCGACACGCTGCATGCACTGATACAAGGCTCCACGGGCAGCGGCAAGACCCACCTTCTGGAAAAGATCAGCCGGCTGATGCCCGGGGAAGACGTTAAACGCTTTACCAGGGTAACCGACAGCAGCTTTTATAACTACGGGGCCTATGACCTTCAGAACAAGCTTATCTGCCTTGAAGACCTTGACGGGATGAAAGAAGAAGCCCAACTGGCTTTCAGAGAACTGCAGAGCCGCGAGATGCTGTCAACAAGCACCACCGGCCAGGACGAAAGAGGCAACCTGAGATCCTACGAAAAAGTAGTCTACGGCCCTATAGCCTCCCTGGCCTGCACTACCAGGGGAGAGATCTACGAGGACAACATGAGCCGCTGTTTTATAATAGCCGTGGATGAAACCATGGAGCAGACCGAAAGAGTCGTCCGCTACCAGAACAAAAAGGCCGCGGGCCAGGTAGACGCGAGAGAAGAAAAAGAAACGGCCACGCTGCTGCAACACTGCATAAGACTGCTAAAACCCTGCCCCGTAATCAATCCCTACGCAGATAAGGTACACCTTCCACAGCAGGCCCATAAGATAAGACGCCTGAACGAACTATATCAAAGCTTCGTAAAGCAGGTAACCATTTTGCACCAGTACAAGAGAGAGAAAGACAAAAGAGGCAGGCTGATCACCAGAAAAGAAGACATGCAGATAGCTGCCGATATCATGTTCGAGAGCATCCTGCTGAAAATAGACGAACTGGACGGCAGCCTGAGGCAGTTCTATGAAAGACTGAAAGACTACGTAAAAGCCACGGCCGGGGAACACAGCGATACCTACACCTTCAGCCAGCGAGAACTGCGCCAGGCATTAAACGTTAGCAAGAGCCAGTTGCAAAGATATATCTATGACCTTACCAGCCTTGAATACATATCCATCAGCGGGGGACATATCAACAGGGGCTACCGGTACAAGATCATCTACTGGGACGATATCACGAGGATACGGGGCATGCTCAGACGCCATCTTGAAGGACAGTTGTCACAGCTTGAACTGATCCCTGTAGAGAACTAAAGGACAAACAGGCAGGAAGGGACAGGAAAGGACAAAAACAAGCAGGAAAAGGAATGAACAGGCAAAAAGAAGCAAAAACAAGTAATAAAGAGCATAATAAAAACCTGGCGACCCATAATAAGCCAGATTTTACGGGTCACTTAAGATGCTGATAAACACGATAATTACACCTGGCGGCCCGTGGCGCCCCAGAGCTTTTGGGTCACTTAAAACCCTGATAGTCACCGGACTTACGGCTGGCGACCCGTGACCCAAAGAAAATGCCAGGCCCCCATGTAAAAAAAGATACAATTATTATGAAGATAAGATGAAACACCTGGTACTTGAAAGCAGCTACTACAGGGAACTACAGAAAGAGTATGCCCTGCACCTTGAAAGACTTGGCTATGACGAAAAGACAACCAGGTCACTGCCGTCACAGGTAAGAGAGTTCTTTTATTACCTGGAGAGAAACAACATTTATGATATAAAAAAGGTAAGCCCGAAAGATATAAAAGAGTACTACCGCTACCTTAAAGAAAGGCCTAACAGCAAACGGGCGGGGACACTGAGTGAGAGCATGATAACAACCCATACCTGGGCCATCAGGATACTTATGAGCTGGCTGCAGGCGGAAGGAAGGATAGAAACAAACCCCATGAGCATGCTGCGCTTTCCAAAACCCCGGCACAAGGAAAGAGAAGTACTGACAAGAAAAGAAATACAGAGCCTTTATGAAGGCTGCGGCGATTACTTTGACCGCTGCGTTATAAGCCTTTTTTACGGCTGCGGGCTCAGAAAGAGCGAGGGACAGGACCTTAACGTGAAAGACATAGACTTTAGTAATAAACTACTGTATGTAAGATCAGGCAAAGGAAAAAGAAGAAGAGTGGTACCGATGGCGGAGAAAGTGACATCAGACCTTAAAGCCTACTATTACTATGAAAGGTCACAGAGGCTAAGAAAAAACAAGAGTACGCAAAAAGAAAAACAGCAGGCCTTTCTGCTTAACATAAGGGGAGAAAGAATAAAAGGAAGCGTACTGTGGCGGGCCCTTCACCGCATAGTCAGAGATGCCGGTATAAAAGATCCCCACAGGATAACCCTTCACAGCCTTCGTCACTCGATAGCCACCCACCTTTTGGAAAGTGGGCTGGGAGTAGAACAGGTAAGAGACTTTTTAGGCCACTCCTATCTTGAGACCACGCAGATCTATACCAGGGTAAACAGCGAAAACATAAAAAACAATGACAAATAACGACACGGGCAAAGACCTGGAAAACTACCTTCTTGAAAGGCACAGCCCATCAACGGTAAAGACCTACCTTTTTGATATAAACCATTACATAGAGTGGATGGGAAAAGAGAGAGCGGAAAGAGCTAACTACCGGGAAGTAATGGACTATGTGTCCCATCTCAGGAGAGAGTACCATAACACCAACACTATCAGAAGGACACTGTACGGGATAAAAGCCTGGTATTTTTATCTTATCGATACCGGACGAAGGCAGGACCATCCCTGCCGCTACCTGAGGTTAAGAGACGCGAGAAACCAGGACATACAGCTACAGGACCTGTTTACTTCAAATGAATTAGAAAAACTGATGCAAAGACAGGAGCGTTACCCGATGGCGGAGCTCAGGAACAAAGCGGTTATCAGTCTTCTTATCTACCAGGGCCTGAGGACAGGAGAGATAATACGCCTCAGGCTGCAGGATATCGATCTGGAGGCAGGAGAGATCTATATCAGATCTACTCCGGTATCACAGGCCAGGAAACTAAAGCTGAAAGCCCGGCAGGTAATGATCTTTTACAAGTACATCCACCAGGTGAGGCCGCGGCTTTTAAAAGCGAAACCGGAAACGGAACCGCTTATCCTGACCTTAAGAGGCACACCGGATAACGGTGAAGGGATAAACTATCTTGTAGAGACCTTTAAACCCCTGTTCCCTGGAAGAAACCTTAACGCCACGACGATAAGGCAGAGCGTGATAGCCAACCTTTTAAATGAAGGAAAAGACCTGAGAGTGGTACAGGCCTTCTCCGGGCATAAGAAGATCAGCAGCACGGAGAAATACCGGCAGAGCGGCCTTAAAGAACTCCGAAAAGCCATAGACAAGTACCATCCACTGGGATAACAAACAACACGATGAAAGAAATTAGAAACAAGAGCCCATAGGAAACAAACTAAAAATCTTAATTTTATTCTCCAAATCACAAGAGCTTTAAACAAAGTTCAAAAATACGGCTCCCGTATGGTTAGCAGTAGGAAACGACTGTATGTGTTACTTGTGAACACGGAGAGACCTAAGCGGGAGCTTTTAAAATCTCCAAAAACAAGTACAAATGGAATCAAATAAAAAGAATGTCGTCAAACGACCGGACGCAAGAAGCCTTAAAATCCAATCCAAATACCGTAACAACCAGTTTAGTACGAGCATAGTTCCCGAACTGATATTAAGAGGCAGGTGGCTTGAAGATCTCGGTTTTAAAAAAGAAAGCAGGGTAACAGTACATACCTCGAAAAAAAAGATCGTTATCCGTCCGGAACCGGGAAAAGAATAAAAACAGGAACAACAATCACGGCCCCTGGAACGAGGGGCTTTTTTATTTAATGAACAATCTCATCATTTAATCCCCCGGCCATCCCACGGGCCATTACCCACCGCACCAGGCCGGGAAACAGGTGTTCCGCCTTCAATCGTCGAACAAAAAATCATGCCAGGCCGTCACAGCACATTTTTTGAAGTAGCAGAGATCTTCAAAGGTCAAAAAAAGAGCTGTGAACGCCCTTCGGGTGCTCCGCTAACGCTCCGCAGCCTGTCATGTTTTTGTGCTCCTCAATCAGTTGTCACGGCAGCTCCTTTGTCTGCGTCCATCATGTTCCGTAAACTCCACATCATGGCCACATCCAACCGCTGCCAGTGTTTTTGCTCGCCGGCTGGCTCCCTCGGTTCAGCTTTGTCACTTTTTTTGTAAAGAGAGAGTCAGTTAAAGTAAAAGATCTGCAACAGAACAAAAAAACCGCCAAAGCCTTCAGTGCATGCACCACGTGTCCCTGTGGTTCCTTCGTCACCTTCCGGGCCACGGCCTCGGTCGCACTCGCTGTCGGCGAGCGATCTTCGCTACGGGCGCAACCCACTTCGTTTATTGCACCCTCCGCCCCGACAGCACGCTCAAGGCTGTTTTCCCGGCTTTAACCTATACATTACATCCCGTACCAGGTTACTTAAACACCAGCTCAGGCAAGATAAGCCGTCAATCCCCGCACTGCAAGGCTGAAATGAACCCTTCGGGGCCTTGCATCTGCCAGCCCCGGCTTTTTTATATGCCTAAGCCGGTGTTTAAGGTGAAGTCTGGTTAAAGCCATTTATTGAAAAAGAAAAACCAGGATCATAATCATCATTTTTTCAATTGAAAAATCCTTCAAATGAAGATAAAAAAGTTACCTTTGAGAAAGCGATGTCTATAAAAAAGAAAGCCTGTTTTGAAAAGTACGCAAGGATATAATATAGAGTGTAAAACGGCGCTCAGTGCATACAATTACCTGTTCAATGGTAAAGAACTGCAAGACGAGATGGGGTGGGACGTATATGCGTTCGGCGCCAGGTATTATGACCCAGTTATTGCCAGGTGGAGCGTGCCGGATCCATTGGCGGAAGAACATTATAATTACACTCCTTACCATTATACTTTTAATAATCCGATACTATTTATTGATCCTGTTGGACTAGATACGTTTAATATTAACATTGCGAATCAAAGTATTGATCGAATAGCTGTTGAAAACAGTAAGACGCATGTTTTCATAATTGCTGGCGAAGATTCTGAAACTAATTATACTCTTAATATAAACGATGATGGGTTAGTTAAATTTCCAGATGCAGGATATGGCTTTGGAAGATATTCTAAGGAGGATAAAGGAGGAGATCATTTTTTGAAACCAGAAACTGCTGCTGCATTGTTTGGATTGACTACAGAGATGAAAGACAATAATGAGGATTTTCGAATTGATTTTGGAGATATGTCTAACTCTGAAGGCGGAGCACCAGGTGGTGACCACTATACACATGGGGGAAAGGGAGGTCTTTCTGGTTTATGTATTGATTATAGGTATTTAGGTCATGATAGCAGGAGCTATCAAGGTCAAGCTACGGATAGCAAGTTTTCTGTCTTTAGAAACTGGCAGTTTACAGTTAAAGCAGGTCAATGGGGATTTAATAAAAATTACCTATCAAATCAGGGAGTCTGGAATCTTGGCCCAATTAAATTCCAACCAAATGGTAAGTTAATTGATGATCATAATGATCATGGTCATCTAACATATACAAGATAAGATGAATAAACTTTTCATATTAATAGCTATTATTAGTATAGCTGGATGCACTCCCAAAGAAGATCGTAGATCTAATTCCCAGGTAATGTCAAATACTGATGATATAAAAGAAGTTAAAGTGCCAGACAAAATTAAGGAAATTCATAAGGAAGTGCATAAACAAGCTGAGGAAGCGCTACCGGATAACCTTCTAAAGTTTATTGAAGATAGTCTAACTGATTATGCTGTTCCAACCAGAGAAGACTATGCTCCAAATCTTCTTTCATTTATCGAAGGGCTTTCTTATCCGTATTTTTGTATGAATGACTTTGATGGTAATGGAGAAACAGATTATAGCCTTTTATTATGGTCTGATAATAAGGAACTGTTCTTTTTCATCTTTATTACAATGAATAATATCTATCATCCTATTAATATGGGCAATTTACCTATGGGAATAACTGATTCTGGAATTGCTACTGTTTTAGAAAATAAAAGAGGGGGTACGTGGACAGCTATTGATACGGCTATACAAGCCCCCTATGGAGGTATAAGTGTGAAATTGTTAGAGGAAAGCAGAACGAGATCTTATTACTGGGACGGAGCACAATTTGTAAGATTTTTTGCTGATTAGATATTAATCCTAACTATTAAAATTAGACTCGGTTCCGATGTTCGGGTTTAATTTTATTGTTTTTTGGGAGAATGAATAGTACAGGCGATACTGTGATCTATTACTATGATGCGATGGGGACAAAGCTAAGACAAACTACTATCGAAGCAAATACTGTTGACAGGTATTATTTCAATAGCTTTGAGTATAACGACACATTAGCGCTGGATATTATTCATAATGAAGAGGGGTATGTCAGCAAGTCAACGGAAGATTACCAGTACAACTATTATCTCAGGGACCATCTTGGTAATGTAAGGGTCGTTTTCACGCCTGTCTCTACAAGGGCAGAAAAGCTTATACAGGCAACCGACTATTATCCCTTTGGTATGAAGTACAGAACCCAGGTAAATGTCTCAGGCGAAAACAAGTACCTGTTCAACGGCAAAGAACTGCAAGACGAATTAAACATTAATCTTTATGACTTCGAAACGCGCCACTATGATCCTGTCATTGGGCGATTTATGACACAGGATCCCATGGGTGAATCTATGAACGCCTGGTCGCCATATTCATTTACTTTTGATAACCCAATCAAGTTCAATGATCCTACAGGGATGGTGCCTGATGAATTTGAGGTTTATCAAAATGGTGATATTAAACAAATTGAAACTGATAGCGAGGATATTGTGGTAATTATGGATGAGAATGGAGAACGAACAAATGAAACCTATATTATTGGAGAGGATGATTCTGCTAATTTAAAGGAAATTCAAAACACAGAGGGAGAAACCTACCAAGTACTTGAAATAAACTATCAAAATTTAGCTAAAGAAGCATTCAAAGGTATAGCAAATAATTCTTCTGTTGAGTTTGGATTAATAAATTACGAAGACTCAAATGGTGACAATAACTCAGCAATAACTACGAAGGGGGATGAAGGGGCTGTTGCAGTATCATCGGTTGCTAAAGCATTATATGATGTTGGTGGATCTGCTGTTAATGAGATTATACACAGTCATCCCAATAGCACAATGCCTTCTGGCTATGATAAATCAACTGGAAAAGTTAAATCAGGGAGTCCAAAAGGAGATGCTGCTGGTGCAGCTCAATATCCTACTAATAGTAAAGGACAAACCATAAAAAGAGGTGTATATAGGCCTGCTTTTGGAATAATAAATTATTATGATAAAAATAATGTACAGTCAGCTAAAAAATATTAGTATAATAATTATTAGTCTAATATTATTTGGATGTTTTGGTCAAAAAAGATTTGAATATAGTAAGTTAGATCTGAAAGACTTTGTAGAAGATTATGAAACAGATTTTTATAATTATTGTAACGGAGACTCAGTAGGAGCATTAAACATATATATAAAAATTTCAGATGGATATGTTGATAAAATCGTAATTGATGATTATTATATTAAAACACTTTATAGAGATATTCGATTAAATAGAGATAGTGTAGATAATATAGCGATAGGAGTTATAAATAAATATCCTACAAAGATTTTTTATGAAACCGAAAGTGATATTCCAAGTTCATTAAAAATACCAACTGATACATCTCTTATTCGAAAAGCTAATATAATGCCAACATGGTTTTTAGTTGAGGAGAATGGAAGTAAAAAAGAAATCGATTTTGATGAAGGACTTGCAGAATATGATCCACGTTTAATTAGTGCATATTTCCCATCACAAAGAAGAAAAAAAATTGAAATCTATGATGGTCGGATTATTGAAATGGAATATAATATAGAAACTAAGCAAAGAAAAAAATAAAATAAAATTAAATCTATTTGATTACCTCTACAACGGTAAAGAGCTGCAGGATGAGATGGGTTGGGACGTATATGCATATGGTGCAAGATATTATGATCCAGTGATTGCGAGGTGGAGTGTCATCGATAACAAGGCTGAAAAATACAATTTTACATCTCCATATACTTATGCTCTAAATAATCCTGTGATCTTTATTGATCCTGATGGAGAAGAAGTACGTTTAGCAATAACTGATATTGCTCAAGCTGAAGCTTTAAAGAAGTTTATGAGCACCAAAGAAGGGTTAGCCTTTATAGGTAGATTTGCCAGCGCAGGTCAGACCATTATGGGGCATACATTTGATGAAGCAGGAGAATACGCACAATATGGACATGATTTGACTATTAGGACCCAGTCAAGAAAAACTATGGGGAGACGACTTGGAACAGCTTTGACTTATCTCCAGAATGGAACTAATGGCTATAAAAGATTGCGGAATGTTGGAATCTCTGATTTGCCTAGTGACGAAGCAAACAGGTATGAAACATTTATTGATCTTAGATTTGGCGAATCTGCAGAAAACACAGCTTATACCTTAGGTCATGAAGCTTTCGTCCATGCAGACAACGACTTAAAGGAACTAATTAGTATTCAAAATGATGGAGAAGAAGGCAAATTTGGTTCGATAAGGGAATTTGTAAGTGCAGTTAATGGAACAGACCTTGATGCAGATAAGGAGCATAGTGCTTTAAAGAAGGATTTTGTAACTGCCCTTATTAATTATGTTAAGGAGCTAAATCTTAGTGAAAAAACAGACTATTACGAGAAATTGTATGAAAAAGATAAGGAGAAGTACTAGCATGGCGCTTATATTAAGCTCGCTTGTATTATTGTCTTGTAATAACAATAATGATAGGATAAGTGTATCTGGATATACTATCGGGAAGGTAATTTCTTCTGATAGCATCCAAGTTATTGTTGACAACACGGATCTTGATTTTCCTTATAAAGAGGTGTGTTTAAAAACGAATAACAATATCATTTTTAATATAGTTGGAGATAATAATGTTATATATCAGATTACGCAAACTAATATTAGTCTAGAGCAGCAGGGCAAGTTGATAGATTTAATATCTATGAAACTTGATTCTGAACCTGAAAGAAAAGATAACATAGTTTTATCCAATATATGGCTTTGTGATCTGTTTGTATGGGATGATGTAAATACTCGTGACAATATAACACTTTCTTGTTGTAGTCATAAGAACGACTCCTTGACAACTAGAAGTACATGGGAACTTACAATAAAGAATGATTATTTTAGTGAGAAATTACAGAAATCATATGAGAAGAAGTAATATGTTGAACAAATAGGGTAAGACCATATAACAACAAACCCGGCCATTAAGCCGGGTTTTGTTTTACAGACCTCCGCCAGTTTAATCAGATCGTCCAGTTTCTTATCAAGAAATACTTTCTTTGCTGGATTTGTCGTATATGGTATGCATGGCAGTACGGTTGACAATTTTCACGCAGGTAATCACACGTGTTCCCTCGGATGTTCCCCTTCCCTTTGAAGTAATAGTCATATTTATAGCAACACTTGCTCAGAGTTCTCCTTATGTGGGTAGTAGCACATTGCAAAGCAATGGGAATGACCAGATGTTATGTAGAAGATAATAAGGGCATAGACATCATTTTTTCAATTGAAAAATCCTTCAAATGAAGATAAAAAGCTACCTTTGAGAAAGCGATGTCTAAAAAAAGGAATGCCTGTTTTGAAAAGTGCGCAAGGATATAATATAGAGTGTAAAACGGCGCCCAGCGAAAACAATTACCTGTTCAATGGTAAAGAACTCCAGGATGAGTTGGGAATCGATTGGTATGACTATGGTGCACGTATGTACGACCCGACCTTAGGTAGGTGGCACTGTCCAGACCCATTAGGTCAATTTCATAGCCCTTATAATTATGCTGGCAATAATCCGGTAAATAATATTGACCCAAGTGGGATGTATTCATATAATTGGAATACTGGACAATATGAAGATAGCGAGGGTAATGTTGTTTCATGGAGTGAAGTACAAGCCAATAACTATGAAGAGCCTGAAAAGCCAAAAACTGAAGGGGAAGATGATAAAGAAAAAATTGCTATTGACCCAGGACATGGAGACCATAATGATAAAAATACTCAAGTCGACCCGGGAGCTGTTAATGGTAAGGATTATGAAAAGGATATTGCATTAAATATTTCAGAGGCAGTAAAAAAAGAGCTAGAAGCAAAGGGATACATAATTACAATGACAAGAACAGGGGATGTTGAAAACGCTGGGACCAAGTTGCAATGGAGAATTGATAAAGCTGCAGGTACAGATATTTTTGTTAGCATTCACACAAATTCTGTCGGCACATCATCAGCAAATGGTTTTTCTGTTTGTTATAAGTCAGGTGATGCAAATAGTAAAATCCTTGCACAATCCATTCAGGACCAAAATACGCTATTTAAAAACAGAGGGATAAGTGAAAGAGGGAATTTGTATGTGCTTAATAAGTATAGTGGCACAGCTGTTTTAGTCGAGGTTGGCTTTATTAGTAATGCAAGTGATTTAAATTTAATGAAGAGCAATACTTCAGAAATTGGAAAACAGATAGCAACTGGAATCATTAATTATTTAAGTAAATAGTTATGGAAAAAGTATTTTTTAAATTTTTACTTATAGCCTTTTCAGCAAGCTTACATGCACAAGATGTAAAATTGCTTAATCACTCTATTGAGTTTGTTGGGTTAACATTTGTTATTAGGGATTCGAATCCAATGGAGGAGCCAGAGTCGGACTCAATAAATAAAATTTTTCAGACAGCATTGAAAGAATATCAAAATAAGGAAAGTGATGTTTCTAATACAAAAAAAGTGTTAGATATTTTCAATATACTTTATAATAATGGTGCATCAATGTATTCAGATACTGAAGAAGAAAGAAGGATGAAGCTAAGACGAGCAGAATGCTTTGCTTCAATTGCTCTACTCTCTGATATTGATAAGGGATTTACCTTTATACAGTATGCAAAGTTTGCTTTGGCTGAGAATCTTAATACTCCTAATGTTGAGTTTATTGAAGAACAGTATTTGGGATTACTAATGCTGGAAGTTGCTTTTAAATATAAAGATAAACAACTTAATCAGAATGATTTGAAAACTGTTCGTGAGTTTATTAAGTGTTATCAAACTAATATGAGCACAGAAATACCTAATAAAGCGATGAGGTTACTCAATGATTTTGAACAGAAAAACTAGATATTTAAAGAGGCTGTCTCAAAAGGAGCAGCCTTCTTTTTTTGCAACGTTGGTGATAACAATTAATTGATTGATAAGAAAGAAGGGGGACGCCTCCTCCGGCAACTTCAATCTTAGTAAATTGACATAAATCAAAGGTAGTCTTTAAGAACTACAATTTCAATCAAAATTAACTACTTCTAGTGCTATTTCTAAAGTAAAATTGAAAAAAATTGTTGCTTGTCTTCCGTTAGGGAGGTAAAATTGCAACATAAAAATTTAATATGCATGTCAGGGATTAGAAACCAGGGATAAGGAATTAGGGTTATTCCTTCGGATTGTATATTATAAATATTTTGTTTTGTGTCTGTTGACCCCTACGGGGTCTGGGGTACCTGATCATGTTCACGGGATAATTCAAATTGGGAACATAAGGACGTTGTATGCAACGTCCTGACAGAATCAATTAATTTTTTTAACGTCAATAAAGAACGATATAATTTTTTAAATTTACCTGACACAATTGTGAATAGTACAGGCGATACTGTGATCTATTACTATGATCCAATGGGGACTAAGTTAAAACAGCGGGTAATTGAAGATGATACTGTATTTGTTTGCAGGTATTATTTCAATGGCTTTGAGTATAACGACACATTAGTGCTGGATATTATTCATAATGAAGAGGGGTATGTCAGCAGGTCAACGGAAGATTACCAGTACAACTATTATCTCAGGGACCATCTTGGTAATGTAAGGGTTGTTTTCACGCCTGCTTCTACAAGAGCAGAGAGGCTGATACAGGCAACCGATTATTATCCTTTTGGCATGAAGTTCAGAACCCAGGTAAATGTCTCAGGCGAAAACAAGTACCTGTTCAACGGAAAAGAACTTCAGGATGAAATGGGAATCGATTGGTACGATTATGGGGCACGGTTTTATGACCCGGTTGTAGCAAGGTGGCATGTGATGGATCCATTAGCGGATTCTGCTTATGCATGGACACCATATAGATATGCATTCAATAATCCATTGAAGTTTGTTGATCCAGATGGCATGTTCGAATTTGATGAGAAAACAGCTAATGAGAATCCCGAATTAGTTAAGTTTTTGAAAAACATGCTTAGTGAGTGGAATAATAAATCTGATGACTTTAAAAGCGCTTTCTATGAAACTAGTGGCTTAGATGAAAAACAAGTAGTTGAAATGTTAACTTACGGTAGTGGTCCAAAACTGGAAATTGTTGATTTAGACACGAAAGACTGGGATGGAGATGGCACGATAGACAATGTTAATGGTACGACTAGGGTTGGCAGAAATACTAAAACGGGTCAGTTAGTTAATATGAATAATGGGAAGGGGCTCATTCAATTAGATAATAATGTAATAGGGATGTATGAGAATGCTAAAACTATGGGAGATAAGCAAGTTGGAGAAATTATGTTAGAATCAACACTATATCATGAAGGAACACACTATGGGAACCTAAAGACTAGTGCTAGTCCAAATGGCAAATTTTCAGAAAGCGGCAAGGCTTTTGAACTAAAAGCTTATGGGCAAAATATAAATAGGGGTAATGTTAAAAAGTATTGGCAGTCTCAACAGTTGAAACCATTAACACCGTTGTCTGCATTTGTAAAATAAAGTTTGTATGAAAAAAATTGTATACATACTATTTTTTTTATCCTTAGTGACACACAAAATAGATGCCCAGGATAAAGTAATTCTAAGAATAGAAAAGGTTCAACAAGAAAAAGACTCTCTGTTGCTGACATTTTCTTTTGATAATCAAGGAGATAAGGCTGTTAGGCTATTTAAGCCTAAAAAGAAAGGAATTTGTTGCAGCATTGTAAATATATATTTTACGGATGAGCAAGGCAAGGAATATAAAGTATTTCCTTGTGATGAGATTATTGATATGGACAAAATAACTGTTGATTGCAAAAATAGTGTCTACTTGGAGTCGAAGGAGAAGTTTTACAGTATAATTAAATTTGGATTGAAGGATATGACTCCATATTTAGACAAGGGACGTAATGTCTATAATGTAAATATGAAATTTAATTACAGAGATGTGAATTTTGAAGGAGAGGTTGAAGGCTTATGTAGAACTTTGATTAAATCGAATTGTTATAATTTTAAATTATAAATAAAAGCCCATCAAGTCCGAATTTTTAATGCTAGTTTTTGTTGCAACGTAGTATTTTGCACATTTATAATCATCACATCTAGAATATAAAGAATTCTAGAAAAAAAGTTCTTTGATTTTTACTGGTAAGATTACGGAGCAAGGTTCTATGACCCGGTGGTAGCTCGTTTTTATACCATTGACCCGAAAGCTGAAACATTCCATGTTCAGAGTCCTTATGTCTATGCTGCGAATAATCCGATACGTTATGTTGATATAAATGGGAAAGGTCCTGGGACTCCATCAATCGTAAGATTCTGGGAACATCAAAATAAGTATAGGTCTAATGATAAATTGGCTGCTGACCTAGCTAGTATATCGGGAGTTGGGCTAACTTTATTTTCAGGTGGAGCTATACTTGGCACAAGTGCGGCCGTGGCTGAGGGAGCAAAAGAATCCTTATTGCTATTAGGATTATCAGATGAGATTGGATTATTTATTTCTACAAAATACCCCAATCTAGCTGGTGCTATTGCATCTGGAGCAACTGCTTGGTTTCTCTCAACTGGTGAAACCTCTCCTGAGGAACCTCACGGTAAATACAATGCATTGATAAAAATATTTACCTCTCTTTTAAAAAATATTATTCCAGAAGTTGCTAAAGAATTAAATCAAACTGAGGATAATCAACAAGAAGATCAAAATATAGATAAGTCAGATAAGAACATTAATTCAGAGGATAAAAAAACTAATATGGAAGAGAATAAAAATGAAAATGAGAAAGTAGATGATAAGGATAAGGAGGAAAAGAAATAGGCACACCATCCGTTAAAACTATTACAGATGTACACGAAAATTTTATTAGCATCAATAATAATTATAGGTTACTCTTTTGGGATTAGGACTAATTATAAGAAAGATATTGGAAAAAACAAGCTGGCAAAAGTAATAAACCCAATTTTTGTTATAGGCATATTCATTTTTTACTTCAGCAGTAGTTATGATAAAATTACTTGGTTATCTAATTCCGAGCAAACTCCCTTTGAAATATTGAATAATAAAGTAAATATTGTTCCACCTTTAGTGAATATTATTACGTGGTTTCTATATTTGATTTTATCTATTACTATAATAATTTTATCCTGGGGATTGATTTTTAGGAAACCTAATTACAGAAAGTTTTTTTTAAAAGTCATTCCAGTATTATGGTTATTGGAGTGTTTTGAAATAAATAGAATTATTGAAGATAACTTTGGTGCTAATTATAAAATATTAATTCTTAGTATTGTTTTGCTAACTATTTTATGGGTAGCTATATATCTACTATATTCAAGCAAATTAATGGCTAAATTTTATTGCCAAGAATGAATTAGTTAAGTTCTGGGTTCTTTGAAAAATAATTGGTATGATTACGGCGCAAGGTTTTACGACCCGCAAATTGCAAGGTGGAATGTACAAGATCCGCTAGCGGAAAAGTATATAAGGTTGAGCCCATATAACTATGTCGCAAACAACCCCATAATCTTTATAGACCCAGATGGAACGAAAATTGATTGGTCTGAGGTTTCTAAAGAAGATAAGAAGATAATTAAGAGTCATCTTCGGGATTCCAAGAGAACGTCTAAAACTTTTCGGAAGGCATTGAGACAGGTAAAGAGATCGGAGACAATTTACACTGTAAATACTACTGAGAATTCTACTGATGGTCAACCATTTGCCTTTAAGGGTAATATTAATGTGTCGATAACTGATGTTGATGAAGAAGGAGTTAAGAGTACTATCCCTTTAATATCATATGATCCTGGTGGCACATTGAATCTAAATATACATGCCTATGAAGAGGCTGGAGCCTCTCCCCAGGATGTTGCGTCAAACTTTAAGTATGCCATTGTGGAAGAGTTCGTTCATGCAGCACAGTATGATCATCATTCAAAAGCATCAGGAATAGATATGAATAATTATCCAGCATTGGGAGATATTGAGGCAGAAGGTAAAGCGATAGTAGGTGTTGTTATGAACGACTTAGGAAGAGGACTTGCAAAAGGGACTGATAGGATAGTGCAAAGCTTTGGAGTTAAGTACTTCCAAGGTCAATCACCATTAAGTAACTACTACAGGGCAGCAAAAAGCTGGCATACAAATCCTCAAACGAATAAGGCGTATAGAGCAATGAAATTGAGATATAGTCCTCCTACATATCTTATGAAACTAAATAGTAAATAAAGAGTAGATATGTTTAGAATACCTGCAATAGCCCTAATCCTCTTGTTCTCATTACATTGTTCTGATCAAGAATCAAAAAAGTACAGGAGGCTCAAAAAAGCGTTAAGAAATAGTGAGAATGTATATAATTTAGATCTTTCAGGACAAAGGCTAGAGGAATGTTCTAATGAAATCTTAGAATTAAACAACCTTAGGTATCTCAATTTAAGCAGTAATAATATTGATGAATTTCCAGAAATTGTTTTGCAATTACGGGATCTAAAGGAGTTAAACCTTTCGAACAATAATATAGCTGAAGTTCCGAAAGAAATAGGCAAATGCAAATCTCTTGAGAGGTTATGGCTTGGAAGTAATCCGATAAAAGTTCTACCAGAAGAAATAGGAGAATTAACTAATCTTAAGGTGCTATTCCTTGATGACAATATTATGAATCCATCGGAAGAAGCACGATTGCAGAAACTACTTCCGAAATGTAAAATAGTATTTTCTTTAGTCTATTAACAAGCTAACACCCGGCCATCGCGCCAGGTTTTTAGATGTGTCATATAGGTCACAAATGTGTACTATAAGGTACAAGAAAAAAAATTGAAAAAATCGTAAATTTATAATCAGTCCAGATAATAATTACCGCTAAGACGCCAGATCAATAGCACTTGAAAGAGTGTCTTTCATTTTTTTCTTTGCTATCAACGCATCAGGATGGAATAATTTTGAAAATTGATGTATCTTTATTTTCGGAATAACCCTTCTTGCTGCAGATGTCACAAAAATATAAAGGTAAATACCGTAGGTCAATACGTCGCCCTGGGTGGGATTATTGTAACGATGGTTTGTATTTCGTAACGATATGCACAAAAAACCGGGTTTATTATTTTGGTAATGTTATTGATTGTGAAATGCATTTATCCGGTATCGGTCGTCTGGCAGATAAATTCTGGAATGAAATACCGGATCATTTTTCCGGTGTTCAAACGGATGCCTGTATAATAATGCCTGATCATGTTCACGGTATAATTCAAATTGGGAACGTAGGGATGTTGCATGCAACGTCCCTACGTGATTGTAACACAGGTTACCATGCAATGGGAAAAATATCCCCCCGCAAGGGATCATTATCCGCCATTATCAGGTCATATAAATCTGCCGTTACAAAACATGCACATTTGATTGATCCGTGTTTTGCCTGGCAGCCGCGTTATTATGACCGTGTGATCCGTAATTATGAAGAATATAATCGTATACGACAATATATCTGTGATAATCCATCGAAATGGTTAGGGATGTTGCATACATCGTCCTGACAGAATCAATTAATTTTTTTAACGTCAACGAAGAACGATATAATTTTTTAAATTTACCTGACACAATTGTGAATAGTACAGGCGATACTGTGATCTATTATTATGATGCAATGGGAACGAAGTTAAGACAGATAGTTATTGATAGTGATACTACAGGAAGGTATTATTTCAATGGCTTTGAGTATGACGATACATTAGTGCTGGATATTATTCATAATGAAGAGGGGTATGTCAGCAGGTCAACGGAAGATTACCGGTACAACTATTATCTCAGGGACCATCTTGGTAATATAAGGGTCGTTTTCACTCCTGCTCCTACAAGAGCAGAGAAGCTGATACAGGCAACCGACTATTATCCCTTTGGTATGAAGTTCAGAACCCAGGTAAATGTATCAGGCGAAAACAATTACCTGTTCAACGGTAAAGAACTCCAGGATGAGATGGGAATTGATTGGTACGATTACGGGGCAAGAATGTATGATGCTGCTATAGGCAGGTGGCATATACTTGATCCCGCTGCGGAAAAAGCAGTTAGTCTTTCACCCTATCGTTATGGAATGAATAATCCGATTAGATTTATAGACCCGAATGGCGATACCGAATATGAAAGGAATAAAGCTTTAGAATATGCAAGAATGTTTGTTGCTACCAATACAACAGGTGCTAACTGTTATGGATATGCAGGATACCATTGTGGTTCACCTGGAAATGCAATTGATTGTTCGGGCTTAGTTAGTCAAGCAGCGCATTATGCAGGAGTTGGTTATTTAAATAATCCTCCAGAACAAGGGAATGGTGTGGCCAATATTCTTAATCAAGCTACTATTAATTCTCTAGATCCAACAGAAATTGTACCTGGCAATATAGTTACTATGAGCAATCGAGTTACATGGAATGGAATACCTGTTGGTCATGTTGCATTGATAGAGATGGTAACGAAAGATAAGGAAGGAAATATCATAGGTTTGACAATATTGCATTCAAAAAGCTCTGAAGGACCAGTAAGGCAATACGTTGATTTTACAAATCCTAATGATGAATATTATGACTTAATAAGCACTTTTAATTATTGGTCATGGGATCACCAAGAAGATGTTGCTGATCATACTGACTCAAATAACGATAGTAGAAATTCTAATTCAAATCGAAAAAACTCTAGCCAAAGCAATTCAAACAGTAATACAACGAATAATTCGTCTTCAAACAATACATCGAGTTTCTGGACAACATTTTTGTATTATTGGAATCAAGGAACAGAAGCACTTCAAAACTGGTTGGATTCGCAAGGATATTAAAATTAAGAATGTTATGATTTATAAAGCAGCAGTTTTCCCTGTGTTAATAGTTACAATTTTATTTTTTTCATGTTCAATGTCAGATAAAAAAGATAAAAACACTACTGTCATGTCAACTTTATAATGTCGTATATATTTTGTAACTTAGCAAAAAATTGCTATGAAAAAGTATATAGTAACCTTAACAAAAGAAGAACGAGAGACACTATCAGGCATAGCCTCAAAAGGCTCACACAAATCACAAAAGGTGCTGAATGCATTAATATTATTAAACTGTGATGAGGGAAGGCACCAATCCGGGAAATCTACAAACGAGGCCATATGCGGAGTTCTTAAAACAAGCATGAAAAAAATAGATAGGGTCAAAAAGCGTTTTGTGGAAGAAGGATTGGAAATTGCCTTGGAAGGTCATAAAGGAGAAAGGGTATATAATAAAAAAGTAGACGGCGAGTTGGAAGCTCATTTAATTGCCCTGAGTTGCAGTGAACCACCCAAAGGGTTTGCCCGTTGGTCATTAAGGATGTTGGCAGATAAAGTTGTTGAGCTTGAATACATAAGTAAAATATCACATGAAACAGTGCGAAGAGTTTTAAAAAAACGAGTTAAAGCCGTGGAAGAAAAAGGGGTGGGTAATTCCTCCCCTGCAAAATGGTGATTTTGTGGCAAATATGGAAAAGGTACTTGAGGTGTACAAAAGGCCATATGACCCAAAGTTCCCAGTTGTTTGCATGGACGAATCACCGAAGCAACTTATTGGGGAAATAAAACAGCCAATAAATATGAAGCCAGGATATGAAAAAAAATACGATTACGAATATTGCAGGAATGGCGTATGCAATATCTTCATGGCCAATGAGCCACTTAGAGGCTGTCGCTATGTTAAGATTACAGAGACAAAAACAAAAAAGGATTGGGCTAAATATTTATCTGAAATTGCACAACTCTATGAAAATGCCGAAAAAATCACCTTGGTAATGGATAATCTTGGCACACATAAACCTGGTTCGTTATACGAAACTTTCGAGCCAAATGAGGCTAAAAAGTTATGGGACAGGTTTGAGTTTGTTTATACTCCTAAACATGGAAGTTGGTTGAATATGGCTGAAATTGAATTAAATGTCCTAATGGGGCAATGCCTGGATAGAAGAATTGCAACTATTGCTGAGGTTGCAGAACAAGCAAGTGCCTGGCAAGAAGCCCGCAACAATATGAATGCTACAATCAACTGGAGATTTGATTCAGGCGATGCCAGGATAAAGCTTAAGCGTCTTTATCCGACTTTTAATCATTGACATGACACTACTAATAAAATATTTGAGCCGAAGGATACTATATATAGTTATTCTTGTGGTTTGGATACTTCAAGTGATTTTGGATATAAGTTTTATTCTGATGTTTCAGTTGTTCAGCCACGTTCTATTGATATGGATGAACAATATAATGTTTATATTCCTGATCCTGTTAATTCAGTGGTAAAAAAAATTGATATGAAAACGGGAAATATATCCAGCAGTATAGTCATAAACGATAGTTTAAAACTAATTTTTGATTTGATTTTTTTTCAAGGGAATATAGTTATTACAACTACAGGAGGTTATTTAGTACTGTTAGATACTGATCTTAATATTTTAGCTATAAAAAAAATGGCTAAAGACCGTGGTATTTTTTGGAGAATTGAGGAAGATTTTTTTACAGTATATTATCCAACAGAAAACTTCCTTTCATATGTAATTAATAAGGATTTCAGTACTAAAGATACTATTCATGAGCATATTGATTTTAGGGATAAAAATCGCAATAGAGATTTTTTTATAAAGGATGGTGGTACTATAATATCTACAAATTATGGGAATATTAAACTTAATAAGCCATACGAAAGACTAAAATATGGAGGAATAAATGTTTGTTTCTCAAAGAAATTTTTTTGTTTCTTTTCAATAAAGAATGAGCGGTTAAATGTATATTTACAAAAGGCAAAATGGGATTAAATATATTCATTTATAAGCACTAAGCCTCATAACTGAGGCTTTATTATACTCCTCGAGTTGTTTTATCGAGCCATATTTTGGGGTGCTATCTCTAAAGTAAAATTGGAAAAATATGTTGCCTGCCTTCCGGCAGGTAGGCAATTTTGCAACATGAAGAATGATATAATTTGTTAAATTTACCTGACACAATTGTGAATAGTACCGGCGATACTGTTATCTATTATTATGATGCAATGGGGACAAAGCTAAGACAGATAGTTATTGATAGTGATACTACAGGCAGGTATTATTTCAATGGCTTTGAGTATAATGACACATTAGTGCTGGATATTATTCATAATGAAGAGGGGTATGTCAGCAGGTCAACGGAAGATTACCAGTACAACTATTATCTCAGGGACCATCTTGGTAATGTGAGGGTTGTTTTCACTCCTGCCTCTACAAGGGCAGAGAAGCTGATACAGGCAACCGATTATTATCCCTTTGGTATGAAGTACAGTACCCAGGTATATGTATCAGGCGAAAACAATTACCTCTACAACGGGAAAGAAAAACAGGATGAATTGGGACTTGATTGGTATGATTATGGTGCTAGGTTCTATGATCCGGTGATTGGGAGATGGCATTTTATTGACCCTTTCTTAGAAGTTAATAATAGTTGGTCTCCTTATAATTATGCTTTAAATAATCCAATAAGGTACATTGATGTCGCTGGCCTAATTCCAGGAGATCCAGTTAGGAACCCAAAAATTAGAGGTAATCGTGCAAGTAATCTTATGGGATCTTTAATAAGAAATTTTGAGACCTCAAGCCATCAAGGGTTTGATTATGAGGCTGATATAGGCACGGAAGTGTTGGCGACTGGACCCGGAAAGGTACATAAAGTAAATGAAGCTGACAATGGGCCCCATGGGAAATTTGTTATTCTGGAAACTATAAATGAAGATGGTCAAACTGTATATGTAAAATATTCACATTTAAATGCTGTAACTTACGATGAAGGAATGTACGTCTCCGAAGGAGATGTATTAGGAATCTCAGGGGATACGGGAAATGCTAAAGGAGAAGACCCTCATGTACATATTGAGGTATGGATGAGATCGGAAGTTCCAAGTTTAGGATTGGATGGAAGAGAGAATCCCAATAAGACGGTGGATACAGATTTTGTTACTCAAGATCCTTATGCTAATCAGACGTTAACAGGGGTAACAAAAATTGAGCACAGTGAATCTGGCATTACTAAAACGGATCAAAATTTAGATGGGACAGAAGAAGTTACTAGAGAACCAATACATATTGAAAAATTACAGCCTAAAGAAGCGCCTGTAACCAAAAACAGTGAAAATGAAGCATAATTTCAAACAATTAATAGTCTCTATATTTTTTTTAGCATTTCCACTATACTCATTTGCTGATAATACTGGGAGCAAGGAATGCATTATTATTGTTAATGATACGATTGATAAAAATATGGGAGCCGCAATCTGTAATATTAAAGTTATTTATAATAAGAATAATGAGCTATGGGAAGTATTGTCTATTAACAATTATCTAGAATCGTTCTCATATTTATGCAGATTTAAGGGTAGAGAGGGAAATGAGTTATTAGTTTTTAAAGAATATGGGTTTGAATCTGGAAATACAAAGCTGTATTTTTTTGATAGAGAAAGATTAACTTTATATTTCACAGGGTTCATAGGGGAGCAATTTATTCTTGACATATTATCTTTGGATCCAGAATATTTGACAATACAAAGTAGACTAGTAAGTAATACGAATTGTGGAGAAATTTCATATCATGAAGTTTATGAAAATAGAATAAGTTCTCAGATGGAAAATCTTTCGAACTGTCAGATACTTGAAACGATAATGTTAGATTAAAGTTGGATTAAGGTACAAGGTTCTATGATCCGGTGATAGGGAGATGGCATGTAATAGATAACAAGGCTGAGAAGTATCATTTTACCTCTCTTTATACTTATGCTCTTAACAATCCAGTTGTGTTTATTGATCCAGATGGAAGTGAAATTGTAGATGCAAAAGGGAATGTTATATATACACACGAGGGAGGCTGGACAAAAGGAGCATCAGGAGAAGCTAAAAGAATAGCAAAGTCTTTGTTATTAACAGAAAAGGGAAGTGCCCAATGGAACAAGGCGGTTAATTCAAAGAGGAAAATTCATTTAAGTTTACATGAAGGCAAGTATGATAAGAAACCAAGTGTTCTTGGTGGTACTGATCCAGTAGTAAGAGAAAATAGTAAAACTGGCGAAAAGTATATTGACGAAAAGGGGATAACAGAAGTTATGATTTTTTTGGGAAGAATTAGAGAAACACTTGGCGAAGGCGAAAGAAACGAGGGACTAGCAGAGGATGAGGCAATTGGGGCAACATCGGCACATGAACTTGAGCATGCTGCTAGTGAGGATAATATTGAAAAACAAGAAGATTATTATAATAACCCTACAGAAGAGGCCAAAGCTCTTGTAGAAGCCAAACCTACTGAAGTTGGTAATGCAGTAAGAGAAGAATCTAGAAATAATAAAAGAGAAGAAAAGTAAAATAATATTTAGCAATGATTAAAATAAATTTTTGTCCAATTTTATTATTTATAACTTCACTAGTATCTGCACAAGATTCTATAGAGCTTAATGTTTTTGATTCGTTAGGACTGAAGCAAGGATTTTGGATTGAATTAGAAGCAAAACCTGAAATATCAAGTATTACACATTTGGATTTGGCTGATGGAACTAGCGATTATATAATTAATTATGATTTCGACAATTATTACGTTTTGAAATATAAAGGGTATTATGAAAATGGTTTAAGGAATGGGGTTTGGGACGTATATTTGGCTAGTGGAGAAAAACGTTATATAATAAATTATAGAAAGGGAACCCTTTACGGCGATTTTATAATTTATTATCTTACTGGTGAGGTAAAATTAAAAGGTTTCATTGAGAAGAGACCATTTACTACTGTTTCATATTATGATGATAAAGGAAAATTTATGAAAGAAGAAGTTTGGTTTACTAAAGGTCTGGTAGAGAAATTATATAGATGATATTCAGTATTTTAGTTCTTTGAATTTTTGTTGGTGTGATTACGGGGCAAGGTTCTATGATCCGCAGATTGCAAGGTGGAATACTATAGATCCAAGGCTCCACGGGCAGCGGCAAGACGCACCTGTTGGAAAAGATCAGCCGGCTGATGTCCGCTTTCAGCAAGAATCCGTGTCCGCTTTCAACAAGAATTGCTGTCCGCTTTCCGCAAGAATGAGTGTCCGTTTTGCGCGAGAATATGCAGGTAACCTCTTTGTTGAAAGATAGAAAATCAAAAAGCTTCTCAAATTGTTGACGGTAACGTTGCTCTTTGTATTTTCCGTATCTTGCAAGCTGAAGAAAGTTAATCCGCCCACGGATAGACATAAAAAGGATAAGTGTTTCAATTAAAAACGACCTTCTCCACTGGTTAATATTTGACAGCTTGTATACAATCCTGTAAATGAGTGCTTTACAAAGCCTCTTGCTCCCTGATGATCATAATTTTAACAGATGTTGGTTGGTCTATTAAGTTACTGATTGCCAGGGGTGTAGCTAAATTATTTAAGTACTTATTCCATTGAGAACCAGAGCTTTATGTCTTCTTTTAACGAACTATTGTTATGGATAAACATAACATCAACATTAATGAATAATAGAGCTATTTGTATTAGGTGAATAGGTGCAGCATATCTAATTTCAAATGGAGTAGCGTAAATATGAAAAGCTGTATAACCTAATAAAAAAAGAAGGAGAAAACCATATATTAAAATAAAATTTTGATTTAAATTCTTCCATCTTTTTTTTACAATAAATAAGATAAATGTGATTAAAAGTATAATCCACAACAACAAACGAAAATTCGCCATCTGTGTAGATATTTTTTCTACAAAATTACTTCGTGAATAAATTTCAGTTGTTGGTTTTATACGAAAAAACGTTTTCAACAATTCAGGAGATATAGCCTTTGAATTAAAACGTTTATACAATTGATCCCCTTTAGGATGAAAAACTCCAATAGAGTTTGGTAATAAAAAATGTTTAAAGTATTGCCATGGATAATTGAGCATAATATATTTACTAAACCTGGCATATATCTCCTTATTTAAATAGGTATATGTTCTGAGATATGGCCATTTTCTTTTTTGCATGGTGTAGGACAAATACCTTTTTAAAGGCAATTCATTATTCCACATATAGTCAGCGCTGGTTCGTCCATTTGTGATAAATAAAGTATCTGCGTTTTCTACGTACATCGCAAATTCATAAAATGGTTTATTTTTAATTTTATTATCGTCAATCTCAATATACGGTAGAACATGTAATGCATTATTTGCAGATTGCCATCCGGCAAAGGCGCTAAAGGTTTCAATCCCTGTGATCTTTTTTGTATTTTCGACTTGACTTTTATATACATTTACAGCTATAAGTCCGATAATTATGATACTTATAATGGTTATCATTTTTTCTCGTTTTAAAAGTATCACCGATATAGTAATAATTTCTATTAAAAAGTAGAAGAATCCTGTAAATCTCAAAGAAACAAGAAAATATAAAATTACTATTTTAAAGAATATTAAAATTACCCACATTATTCTCTGCTTAGAACAGATAAACCAAATATTACAAGTAACCCATACAATTGTTAGGCTTGAGAATAAAGAATCGCTCAAAATACTATTGGTTAGGTATATAGTAAGTATGGAAATCAAAGAAAATACTACGAAAGCGTAGTAGATATATTTATTCTTAAAATTGAAAATATATTTGCAAGTAAAGATAAAGAACAAAGTAGCTAAAGCATTAAAGGAATATTGAATAAAAATAACAAATGTTACAGATTTTGAAAATGAGTTTAAAATAGAGAGAAAGTGTGAATAACCATATGGTCTGTATCCGTCATATCCTCCATGGATTGCCGCAGCAATATAACTTCCGGAATCACTTATACCATCAGGATATGGATATAAATAACGTAATACTATGTATAGTATTAAATAGAAAATAGATAAAATACGTAATTCCTTTCTTTGTTCTGTTTTCTTCATATATTTTATCCAGCTAATACTATTTTTTTTCATGATAATCTTTTTCTGTATTAATATCCCATATGTTCTCTTTTGATTTCTTTCCGTTTATAATATTTTCAACTGCAGCAATAGCTGTAAGCATAGAGTGGTCTGCATTATTATATTTATGCATTCCATTTCTCCCAATTAAAAATAGATTTTCAAATTTATCCACATACTCTTTTAGTGTATCAAATTGTGAGTAAGTCCCAAAATAGGCCGGATAAGTTTTAGTCATACGAATTAATGTACTATCCAGTACACTTTCCTTTTCAATGACTTCAATATGGCACAGTTCATCTATTGCAAATTGTATAAAATCATTATCTGTTTGTGACCAAAGTGTATCTCCTTCATTGCAAAAATATTCTAAGCCAATCCAAACATTATCTCTATTCTTAACCATATAATGGGACCAGTTATTAAAAATTTGTACCCGTCCAACTTTCACATCTCGTTCTTGAATATAAATCCAATTATCCGGTACAATATTTTTAAGGGTTGGTATTTTAGTTTCGTTTTTTATTTTCATCTCTTTTAGGAGAAGCCCAACGGTTATAAAATCACGATATTGCAATCCACTGGCTATTTCTTTTATATTATCAGGGACATCATTCATTCCATTGATAAGGTCTTTTATTGGCATAGTTGAAAAATAATAATCCCCTGATATTTCTTGTTTCTTATAATCTCGTGTGTAAATTACTTTTGTTATTTCTTTGTTTTTTTGCTCAAATTCAACAACATTACAAGCCATTCTAATTTCTCCTCCTTTCTCTTTCACTATATCAGCTACAGTTTCCCACATACTACCAGGGCCAAGCTTTGGGTATAGGAATTGACTAATTAAACTGGTATCAACATTTTTTTGTTTTATGGATTTTTCTTTTTTAAAAATGGATTTGATAGCGTGGATTATAGATTTTGTTACAGAAAGTTCCTTTATACGTTGAGCACCCCAATCTGCTTTAATCTTTGAACAGGGAACACCCCAAACCTTTTCGGTATAGTCTTTGAAAAATGTTTTATAGAGTTCACTTCCAAAGCGATTGATGAAAAAATCTTCTAAACTGTTTTCTTTCCTTTGAGCAAACAGTTTTATCCAAATATAACTAAACCCTATTTTCACAATTCTAACTAAACCTAAATTGAATAGTGTTTTTATATTGAGCGTCACAGGATAATCAAAAAACTTTCTTAAAAAAAATATACGAGATACCCGATTTCTTAAAAGCATTACTCTGTCTGTTTTTCCCGAATCAACTCTCTTTTTATCAGTTGATTTAGAGTTATGGAAAAAAGGATGGGTTTCTGCAAGTTCGATATCTTCCCTTGAAGGAGAATTTTCCGTTGGCATAATATTTCCCCACCAATTCATCACAGTATCCGATTTGGAAAAAAAACGATGTCCTCCAATATCCATTCTATTCCCTTTATAATTAACAGTTTTTGATATTCCTCCAATATCACTTGACTGTTCCATTACTATGGGTTTTATATCCGTTTTTGTTACTAATTCATAGGCAGCAGTTAATCCCGCAGGACCTGCTCCAATTATTATGGCTGTTTTTCCCATTGATGATTATTAAAAAGCAAATATTTTCTGGCAAAAAAGTTCCAAAGACATACAATTATAGCGGTAATGTTTTTTGACAACAGGTAGTGAGCATTGAGCTTATCAGTAAAAGTCCAAATAAATAATTCATTAAGTGCTAATCCAATAATGCCAATTGCAGTAAAAAATAAAATTTCAAAAAACCTACTCCCAATACTACTATTATTAAATACCCATATAATACTCAATAAATAATTTACTGACAGGCCAAAAACAAAACCTATTATTGCTGAAAGCAAATAGTATACTCCAAAACATTCAGTAAAAAGAGCTAGTGTCCCAAAATCAATTAAAAAAGAAATTCCTCCAACGAATGTGTACCTAATTAGCTGGATAAATGTATTGTTCGTTTCTTCTTTGAGAATCTTATTTGGTATTCCTTCAAGCTTTATCATGATTTTTTTCTTTTTATTGTTGCGAATGTTTCAGTGTATGAAAAGTGTAGCGTCCAGTTTGCGAGGGACTTTTGCACCAGAACAGGTGGCGCACTTTTTGCTTTTACGCAATAAACTGTTATGTTGGTTTTCAATGTTTTTGGTTTAATACTTAAGTAGATTCCCTACTCACAAGTATGTCATTAATTATAAATTATCACCATATATTGGTTCACAATAATGGAATACCACTAATTATTAATGAATATTTGCATTGTTTATAGAACAAAATATTTAAAAATATTTTTTATTCAGGTTGTGTTTGGCTTAAGTTGGGAAGTTCAGCTTACAATAATTGTCGTTCTATTCCTAAAGTAAAATTGGAAAAATATATTGCCGGCCTTCCGGCAGGTAGGCAAATTGCAGCATCAGGTGTGTAATATATATCAGGGATAAGGAAACAGGTATCAGGATGGAATAATTCTGAAAATTAGTGTATCTTTATTTTTGGAATAACCCTTCTTGCTGCAGATGTCACAAAGATATAAAGGTAAATACCGTAATGGGTCAGGTGTGTTGCATGCAACGTCCCTACGGAAGATGTCATAAAAACATAATGATAAATACCATAATTGATCGAAAAACCGGTCTTGTCGGGAACAACATATGTCTTGTTTTAAAAATATATACCGCATAGGGGATGATTTTGTTTCGCTTCTGTTTCCACGGCTGTGCCAGGCCTGCGGTCAGCCGCTGGTGAGGAATGAGGAGATAATCTGTACAAACTGCCTGCTTGAGATACCAAAGACAGATTACCACATGGTACGGGATAATAATCTGGAAAGGAATTTCTATGGCCGTGTATATATCGAGAAGGCTGCATCATGGTCCTTTTACAGGAACGGGAGTAAAATACAGAAACTCATATACAGGCTTAAATACGGGGGAGTGGAACCGGTAGGCCCCTGCCTGGGACGATTGTACGGACATACGCTCAAAGAATCCGGTTTTTGTAAAGATACAGACCTTATCATACCTGTTCCGTTACATAAATCAAAGGAGCGGCGCAGGGGATTCAACCAGAGCGCCCTGATCGCCGGCGGACTATCATCGGTCCTGGGCATTCCGGTTAATAACGATATACTCAGGCGTGTTAAGAGCTCTGATACACAAACCCGCAAGCACAGGTATGAAAGGTGGGAGAACGTTGAGAACATTTTCAGTACGGCACACGAAGAGGGAATAGAGGGTAAGCACATCCTTCTTGTTGATGATGTCATTACCACGGGTTCGACCATCGAGGCCTGTGCAAGTGAGCTTCTGAAGACTGAAGGTGTGAGAGTGTCGGTTATTGCTATAGCCAGCGCCGTATTATAATGAAGTCATTTTATCCGGCCGGGATTCTTACGTATGAAGTCCTTCCATGAATTATAACCTTTTTCAGCAGCAGGTATGTTACTCTGGTAGAAATGGCATAAGGCAGCAGCCAGTCCGTCAGTAGCATCCAGTATGATATCCCTGTCAGAAAACTTAAGGATATTCATGAGCATTGAGGCAACCTGTTCTTTTGAAGCTGCACCTACACCTGTTATCGACATTTTTATTTTCCTCGGAGCATATTCATAAATAGGTATTGACCGGTGCAGGGCTGCTGCTATAGAAGCTCCCTGAGCCCTGCCCAGCTTAAGCATTGACTGTACGTTTTTTCCGTAAAACGGAGCCTCAATAGCCAGCTCGTCAGGTTTGTATTCGTCGATCAGTCCCAGGGTACGCTCAAAGATATGCTTTAGCTTAAGGTAGTGATCAGTATATTTCTTAAGATCAATTATGCCCAGGCTTATAACTGCCGGCTCATTATTAACTATACCAATGGCACCGTAACCTGTAATACTGGTTCCGGGATCTATTCCCAGTATGATCCTGTCATAATCCATTATTGTGTAAAGATATTAAAACTAATGTTTGTTTTTTGTCTCCGGTTAAATGTTTGAAACAAGCCCTTTGACGGGTTCAGGGCAAATGAATAACGGTTTAATCGTTGAAGGGTGTAACTGTTGAAAAGGGAAATCGGAACAACCCTGTTAAACGATTTAACTTTTAAACTTTTAAACAAAGAATATATTTCACCACAGTGTGCACGGAGGATCACGGTGACGCACAGTGATAAGCGAGAGGTGAGAAATGAGAGGTGAGAAATGAGAGATGGATACAATTGTCATCCTGAGTGGGAACTATTGCGGCGCATCTGGAAGAGTATTCCTGTAACAATAAGTATCAGTCCTATGAAGGTCGTATAGTAGATACGCTCGTCAAGGAATAATGATATAAAGATCAGAGAAAGGAAGGGAGCCAGGAAGACAAGGTTTGATATCCTGTCTGATGTTCCCGCCAGCCTGAGCGCTTTAAGCCAGAGATAGAACGTAAGGCCCATTTCAAAAATGCCTGTATATACTGCTGCCGACAATCCTTTTATGGTTACATGACCGAACCCGTCTGTTACAGCAAGATATATTGCGATATAGATTGTCGAGATGAAGAAATTAACAAGCAGTTTACCCGATTCATCCCTTTTGTCCTTAAGGTTAAGGATAAAATAAAGGGCCCAGAATACCGAGCTTCCCGCCGCCAGTAATACTCCGTACGGGTCGGATCGTCCGGGACTGAAAGGTTGTCCCTGTGAGGATACCAGGTAGACACCTGCAAATGAAATAAACAAAGCAAGGAAGCTCCCGGCAGGTATTTTTTGTTTCAGCAGCGGAACGGACAGGAATACCAGCACGACAGGCCATATCATGTTAAGGGGCTGGGCCACCTGTGCCGGAAGCAGGGTATAGGCTTTCAGCAGAACCAGGTAGTAAACAAACGGGTTCAGAAGGCCCAGCAGGGCCGACATCAGTATTTCCGGGGCGCTTGTTCTGAACAGTGACATGAATTTACCTTCGGCAATACTAATTATAGTGAGTACAATAACAGCGGTAGCGGAAGCAATAAAAAGAAGCAGTCCCGGGCTGAGTTCGGACAGTGCGATCTTGAAAGCCGTGGCTATTGTCGACCAGAAGATGACGGCAAGTGATGCCAGCAGATATGATTTGGTCCTGTCTGTCATAGCCGGTGATACTGGCTCATATTGTGTTAAATCCCGTATATTTTACCAGCACTTCAGGGATATTAATACCATCTGTCCCCTGGTTGTTTTCCAGTATTGCAGCAAGTATACGGGGAAGGGCCAGTGCCGAACCGTTCAGGGTATGGACCAGCATGTTTTGTTTCTCTCCTTTCTCACGGAACCTGCATTTCAGCCTGTTTGACTGGAATGATTCGAAATTGGATACGGAGCTGACCTCAAGCCAGCGTTTCTGTGCAGCAGAGAACACTTCAAAGTCGTATGTAAGTGCAGAGGTGAAAGATATGTCACCACCGCATAGTCTCATTATCCTGTATGGCAGCTCAAGTTTACGAACCAGTTTTTCGACATGGTCAAGCATCATATCAAGAGCCTCATATGATTTGTCGGGATGGGAAATTACCACTATCTCGACTTTGTCAAACTGGTGAAGCCTGTTAAGGCCTCTTACATGAGCGCCCCATGAGCCTGCCTCGCGTCTGAAGCAGGGAGTATAGGCCATATTTTTTACAGGCAGGTTTTCAGCATCGAGTATCACATCACGGTAAATATTTGTAACAGGCACTTCTGCTGTCGGGATAAGGTAAAAATTATCGGCTTGTACATGATACATCATACCTTCTTTATCAGGTAGCTGGCCTGTTCCGAACCCGGAATCCTCATTAACCACCAAAGGAGGGAGTACCTCTGTAAACCCGGCTGCCTCAGCTTCGTCAAGGAAGAAGTTAATCAGGGCTCTCTGCAGTTTTGCCCCTTTGCCCTTATATACGGGAAAACCTGCGCCTGTAAGTTTATTTCCCAGTTCAAAGTCAATGATATCGTATTTTTTTGCCAGTTCCCAGTGGGGCAGAGGCTCCCCTTTCAGCTCGGGTATCTTACCGCCTTCCCTGTATTTAAAATTATCTTCCTCTCCTTTTCCTGCCGGCACCAGTTCATTAGGTATATTGGGAACAGTAACCAGCAATTTGTTAAGGAGTTTCTCAATATCCGAAAGGTCAATATTAAGTCTTTTGATCTCATTTTTTATCTTCCCTGTTTCCAGTCTGGCAGCTTCAGCTTCATCCTTTTTTCCCTGTCCGATAAGCTTGCCTATCTCTTTGGAGATACTATTTATATCAGCCTGCAGGCTGTCGGCTTTCTGCTGTGTATCCCTTCTGCTGTTATCCAGTTCCAGGATTCTGTTAATTATCTCTTCTCCATCAAAATTTTTGACTTTCAGCCTTTTGATTGCCAGTTCTCTGTTTTCTCTTAAATAATTCAGGGTAAGCATAATTGTTATAAGATATTTATTATCTGTGATTCACTTTGTATAGTCCTGTATTCTCTGTGGTTGGTTATGGTGAATTGTACACAACTGAACCTGTTTCATGTCCCTGCCCGTCCGCCTGTAAAGATAAAAAAAACTCCTGAAACCACTTTTCAAAAAAAGTATCCCAGGAGTTGAATATTGTTTATTAAGCTCCTAGTTCTCGGGAGGCTTTACTGAGACGTAAGACTTATTGTCCTTTTTTTTGCTGAACTCAACCACACCGTCAACAAGTGCAAAAAGGGTATGATCTTTACCCATGCCTACATTATTGCCCGGGAAGTGTTTTGTCCCTCTCTGGCGTACCAGGATATTACCTGCTTTGGCTATCTGTCCGCCATATAACTTAACACCAAGCCGTTTGCTTTCTGATTCTCTTCCGTTTCTGGAACTACCTGCTCCTTTCTTGTGTGCCATGGTATATAGGATTTAAATATTTCTGTATTATTCTTTATCGGTTTTCTTTTCTGCATCTTTCTTTGCTCCGGGTGCTGCCTTTGGTTTAGCTGCTGTGGTTTTTTTCGCCGTTGTGCTTTTGGAGGCTGCAGTTGTCTTTTTGGCTGCGGCCGGTTTCTTTGCAGCAGTCTTTGTTGCTGTGGTTTTCTTTTCAGATGCAGTTGATTTCGCCGTTGTAGTCTTTGTTTTTGGAGCGGCCGGTTTCTTATCGGCAGCCGTTTTTGAAGCTGTAGTTGTTTTTTTGGCGGTCTCAGTTTTTTTCACTGCCGGCTTTTTGGCAGCGGTGCTTGTTTTTGCTTCAGCTTCCGGTTTTGCTTCAGCGGTCTTTTTCTTCGCTGTTGTCCTGACTGCAGGCTTCTCTTCCGCGACTTTTACCCCGGCTTCGGCTTTTGCTTCCGCTACTACAGGTTTCTCTTCCTTTTTCTCTTTCTTTACAAATCCCTTTTCGTTTATTCCAAGTATCTCAATCTGGCTGAACTGCTGCCTGTGTCCGTTTTTTACCTTATACCCTTTTCTCCTTTTCTTCTTAAACACAATCACCTTGTCACCCTTGATTTCTCCAAGTACTTTTGCTTCTATATATGCACCCTCAATATAAGGTTCACCTATTAATACCTTACCCTCGTCATCTATCAGTAAGACCTTATTGAAATCAACACTACTACCTTCTTTTTCTCCGAGCCTGTGAACAAATATCTTTTTCCCTTTTTCAACTTTAAACTGTTGTCCTGCAATGTCTACAATAGCGTACATTATCTTAATCATTTATATTACTCCGCGAGGCGGGCTAAATGCCTCTTTTTCACTGCCCCGGCGGATTATTGTGAATTTCGGACTGCAAAGATATAAAAAAAGAATAAATTACAAATATAAGGTGCTAATAAAATATGGTTGAGCGGGCAAGCAATGATGGAACGATGGAATAATGGAACACTGGAGTAATGGAGTAATGGAGTCCTGGAATGATAGTAAAAAAAAGGGATTAGGGACTGGGGATTAGGACTAGGGATTGGACAGAAGGCGAAAGGGAAAAGGGTTTGAAAGGTTGAATGAGTTTAAATAGCATTAAATGCCTCCTGATTAACAAATTAACAAATCAACAAATTAACTAATATACCAATTAATCTTGTGGACTGTGGATTGAAGACTGCCGACTTTTTTCTGTTCAGCGTTCAGCGTTCCGGGTTCCGGTATTCCACCATTCCACCATTCCATTACTCCATCATTCCGGTACATGATCTGACCTTGTATCTATTTTTACATCCCTTCTGGCATTGCTAAATAATATCTTTATATTTGTATGTAGGCTTTGGCAAAGGGATTACAGCTGATTTATGAAGAGAATAAAATTAAACGTACTTGGGATATCATACAGCCAGACACAATCGGGAGCATATGCCCTGGTATTATCTGAAGAAGAGGGTGACAGGAGATTGCCTATAATAATAGGAGGATTTGAAGCACAGGCCATAGTTATTAAGCTTGAAAACCTTAATCCTCCACGACCGCTTACTCATGACCTTTTCAGAAACTTCAGCGAATTAATGGATACAAGCCTGAAGGAGGTTTTTATTCATAAGCTTGAAGAAGGGGTATTTTATTCCCAGCTTGTTTTTTTGAAAGACGGTAAGGAGATACTTATGGACAGCCGTACATCAGATGCCGTTGCCCTGGCATTGCGTTTTGGCTGCCCGATATATATATCGTCTGAGATAATGGATAAGGCAGGTATAGTGATAAAGGATACCGAATATGATGACGTTGAAACAGCCGGGCCAAAGCAGGATCAGCCGGAGAAAAAATCGCCTCCTGATTTGTCTGAACTCAGTATCAGCGAGTTAAAGGTAAAGCTTGACGAGGCAATTAAAGCTGAAGACTATGAAAAAGCGGCTTTTATAAAAGATGAGATCGATAGAAGAGAAGAAAAAAAGATATGAAAAGGGCTTTTTTTATAGTTTTTATTTTATTGGTTTCTCTGCCATATATCTCAGCACAGGGGACAACGGAAACCACAAGACAGGATACAGTATTTTCGACTCAGGAAAGGGATACCGGGAAAGTTATTTCTCTTCCGCAGGGCTCACAGACAGAGGGGATAGTTACAGGAGGCAATGTTATTGACCCTTCAATGAGCGGCGGTTTCAGTGTTATGAACTTATTGCGGGGCCTGCTTGGCATGCTGGTGCTTATACTGATAGCCTGGGTTTTCAGCACTAACCGTAAAGCAATAGCCTGGCGTACTGTGATCATAGGGCTGACATTTCAGCTCATACTGGCAGTAAGTATATTATATGTTCCTTTTGTCAGGGTGTCTTTTGAATTTGTAGGTAAGATCTTTGTTAAGATACTTGACTTTACGAAAGAGGGAAGCACATTTCTTTTCGGACCTCTTATGGATATTGACAAAATGGGGTCAATATTTGCATTCCAGATATTACCTACTATAATCTTTTTTTCAGCCCTGACTTCATTATTGTTTTATCTGGGCATTATACAGAAAGTGGTTTATGCCCTGGCCTGGCTGATGACTAAAACAATGCAGCTTAGCGGGGCCGAAAGCCTTTCCGTAGCCGGTAATATTTTTCTTGGGCAGACAGAATCGCCCCTTATGGTAAAGGAATATCTCCCCCGCATGAACCCTTCCGAAATAATGCTGGTAATGACAGGGGGCATGGCTACCCTGGCAGGAGGTGTGTTAGCTGCATATATAGGGTTCCTTGGAGGCGGCGATCCTGTTCAAAGGCTCATCTTCGCAAAGCATTTGATGGCGGCTTCCGTGATGGCCGCACCGGGAGCTGTGGTTATATCTAAAATTATTGTCCCCCAGACCGAAGATATTGTAAAGGATATAGAAATAAGCAAGGAAGATGTGGGGAATAATATACTTGATGCCATATCGAACGGAACAACACAGGGGCTTAAACTGGCAGCCAACATAGCTGCTATGTTGCTTTCATTCATCGCATTTATAGCCTTCTTTAACTATATTTTTTTAAAGATAGGGCAGTGGACCCATCTGAATGATATAATAAATGAAGCAACAGGCGGCAACTATACCGGGCTGTCACTACAGTTTATACTGGGTTATGCATTTGCTCCGGTAATGTGGCTTATAGGCGTGGGCGGTGAAGATATTACCCTCCTTGGACGGCTCCTCGGCGAAAAGGTTATCATGACAGAGTTTGTCGGCTATATAAGCCTTGCCGACCTTAAAACAGCAGGGGCTTTTGTGCATAACAAGTCGATAATTATGGCAACATATATGCTGGCCGGATTTGCCAATTTTGCATCTATCGGGATACAGATAGGGGGCATAGGATCACTGGCTCCCGGCAAGAGGGTCCTCCTCGCTAAGTTTGGCATGAGAGCATTGCTGGCGGGAACACTGGCATCACTGATGTCGGCAACTATAATAGGAATGATACTGGGTTAATAGTAATAATAAATACAGGGAAAAATGAGATTTGTACTTATTCTGGTTATCCTGGCACAGTTAGGCATATCAACTGTCAGAGCACAGGTTAACACATTAAAATCACCCGACGGAAGCATTGAACTGAACATAAGTTTTGACAAAGAGCTGAAGTGGGATGTCAAAAAGAACGGACAGCAGATAATTTTACCGTCTGTAATAGGATTGGAGCTGTCATCACAGGAATTTCCGGCTGCCAATGACAAGATAAAGAAAGTAAATAAAGAAGAGATCAACGGGATGATAACACCTGTTGTAGCTCATAAAGATTCTGAAATACCTGACAGGTGCAATGAGATGACCCTGGAATTCAGATCCGGATTTTCACTGGTATTCAGGGTATATGACGATGGAGTGGCTTACAGGTTCAAAACAGGATTCAAGGGTAATATTGTAGTTCTTGACGAAAAGGCACAGATTAATATGCCTGACGGTACAGATAGCTGGTATCCCCTTGAAGAATCTTTCTTTTCACATAATGAACGGAGCTATATAAAGACCGGTCTTGATACGATCAACGAGAAACATCTGGCCAGCCTTCCTGCATTGTTCATGAATAATGGCGTTAACATACTGATCACGGAGACCGGGCTGGAAGACTACCCTGGTATGTGGTTGCGGGGTAATGGCAGCAATTCTCTCAAGGCAGTTTTTCCGTATTACCCTGACAGGGAGAAGCTGGTTCGCGACAGAGACCTGCAGGTAGTCACAAGACATGATTTCATGGCAGAGACCAAAGGTGAAAGGGATTTCCCATGGAGATTATTTATTATTACCGGTAATGATGCAGGCTTAATAGAGTCAAACCTTACATATATCCTTGCTGATGAATGCAGGATAGAAGACCCGGGCTGGATCAAACCAGGCAAGGTGGCATGGGACTGGTGGAACAGTAATAATATTTACGGGGTCGACTTCAGGGCCGGTATAAATAATAAAACATACGAGTATTATATTGATTTTGCATCTGAAAATGGAATTGAATATGTAATTCTTGATGAAGGATGGTACAGGCTGGGAGATGTACTTGATGTGGTTCCTGATATTGATGTCCGGCATTTGTGTGAGTATGCCGGGGAAAGGAATGTAGGTATAATATTGTGGGTAGTATGGAATACGCTGGACGATAAGCTCGACCAGTCCCTTGCCCGGTATGAACAATGGGGTGTTAAGGGTATCAAGGTTGACTTTATGCAACGCGATGACCAGAAGGTTGTAGACTATTACTGGAGAGTTGCTGAGAAAGCGGCACAACATAAACTGCTGGTAGATTACCATGGCGCGTACAAACCTTCGGGACTGAGAAGGACATGGCCCAATGTTATTACACGTGAAGGGGTAAAAGGGCTCGAACATTGCAAATGGAGCGCCGATATTACGCCGGATCATAACCTTACTATTCCTTTTATCAGGATGGTGGCGGGCCCGATGGATTATACTCCCGGGGCGATGATCAATATGAACAGCACAAATTTCAGCCCTATGTATTCCAGACCGGGCAGCATGGGAACCAGAGCACATCAGATGGCTCTGTATGTTGCATATGAAAGCCCTCTGCAAATGCTGGCAGACAATCCGGTGAATTATAAGAAAGAACAGGAATGTACGAACTTTATTTCCTCCATACCTGTTACATGGGATGAGACCAGGGTTATTGAGGCCGCGATTGGCGATTATCTTGTTATAGCAAGACGCAAGGGAGAGGAATGGTTTCTGGGAGCTATGACAGACTGGACCCCAAGGGAATTCGAGGTTGACCTTTCTTTTCTCGGTGAAGGGTCTTATAAAGCTGTCATATTCAGCGACGGGATAAATGCCGACAGGTACGCGCAGGATTATAAAAAGACTGAAACAGAGATATCAAAAGACGATAAGTTAAAGATCAGTATGGCCCCGGGTGGCGGATACGTGGTGAGATTGACAAGATAATTTTATAAATATGAGACAATACCTGGATCTCCTCGATCATGTAATGGAAAACGGGGCGGAGAAGACCGACCGGACAGGTACAGGTACCATAAGTGTTTTCGGATACCAGATGAGATTTGATCTTAGGGAAGGTTTTCCCTTGCTTACAACGAAAAAGCTTCACCTGAGATCAATAATATATGAACTGCTTTGGTTCCTGAAAGGGGATACCAATATCAGATACCTTCAGGAAAATGGAGTGAGGATATGGAATGAGTGGGCCGATGAGAATGGTGACCTGGGCCCCGTATACGGTTACCAGTGGCGTTCATGGCCTGCGGCCGACGGGAAGCATATCGACCAGATAAGCAGGGTTGTAGAATCCATTAAAGATAACCCGGATTCCAGACGTCACATGGTAAGTGCATGGAATGTAGGGGAGCTTGATAAGATGGCCCTTCCTCCATGCCATATATTCTTCCAGTTTTATGTTGCAGGTGGCAGGCTCTCCTGCCAGCTTTACCAGAGAAGCGCCGATATATTTATAGGCGTACCTTTTAATATTGCATCTTATTCACTGCTGCTTATGATGATGGCACAGGTAACCGGACTTGAAGCAGGTGAATTTATTCATACCCTGGGCGATGCGCATATCTACCTTAATCATACTGAGCAGGTCAGGGAACAAATGACAAGAGATCCGTATAAACTGCCTGAGATGAAACTGAACAGCCGGGTAAAAAATATTTTTGATTTCAGGTATGATGATTTTGAATTGGTTAATTACAGGGCTCATCCGCATATTAAGGGTGAGATAGCCGTATGATTAGTACAATATGATTTCTATTATTGTGGCAGTGGCATCCAATAATGCCATAGGCAGGAATAATGAGTTGCTGTGGCATATACCTGAAGATCTGCAGCGGTTTAAGAAGCTGACAATGGGCCAGTGCCTGATAATGGGTAAAAATACATGGTATTCGTTACCACGCAGGCCTCTGCCCGGCCGTACAAATATTGTTTTAACGGATGATCCATGCGAATGTATAGAAGGGTGCATATCAGCATATTCCATAGATGATGCCCTGTCGAAATGCGAAAAGGGGAAGGAGGTCTTCGTTATAGGAGGGGGATCGGTATACCGTCAGTTCCTCGATATCGCCGACAGGCTTTACCTCACTCATGTTCATAAAGATTTTGATGCCGATACTTTTTTCCCTGAGATAGACCCAAAAGTGTGGGAGGTTACCGGCAGGGAAGATAACAGGCGGAATGATGAGCTTGAGTTCTCATGGTCGTATGTTACCTACCGCAGGAAAAAAAGGTAATTCCGGCTTATTTTCAGTTATTCATAATAAGGCAATACCTTCAGTCCTGAAATAATCTGCAGTTTACCGGGGCTGAGTTTTTCCCCCCTGAACCAAAGGCTGTAATCGCCGTTTATCAAAGGCATTTCCTTATTGATGTTGCCTGCCCTGACCAGTAGCCATTCCTGAAAACCGAGTGCTTCGGCATAATTGCCGAATATGAGGGCATATGACTTACCGGAGTTGCTTCTTACCGTTATGATTTCTTTTTCAGATGATTGTATGCCTATACAATGAAACGGCGGCAGGTAATCATATTTATCCAGGAGCTTAATTTCTTTTTTTACTGTTCCCGTATAGTACTCCACAACATCATCCCATTCCTGGAATGTGTCACTCCCTGAGCTTACATGCCTGTACACAAATTCCATCTCAAGATCAGCCATAACAGGTTTTGTCATACCTGTTAACCGGGGTACCATGATGTCGGTCTCCATCAGTTGGACGGATACCAGGTCATTCTCTTCCTTATTATATACCGGGATGAAGATTTTCTCAGGAAAGCCTGAAAATGATAATGATACATCGGTTATTATATTGCCTGTCAGATCGATCTCCCTGGTGCCTTCTTCTTCTATTTCCATTATTTTATCAGACAGCTTGCCGTTCATTTTGAGATACCTGTATTTTACCGTTTGTTCTTCCTTTTGTGACACAGAGGCTTTTATGCCTGCGTTTGCGTTTCTTTCGATGGTCTCTTCTTCCGAGGTGATACCTGCTTCTGATGACAGGTCGGCGCTCCTGTTAAAAGTCACACCGGCAACCCGTATATCAGCATATTCGGTAGTGAAGCGGTTCCAGTTTGTGAACTGAAGGCCGATATCCTGCGGAAGGCGCAGTCTTATCCTGAGGTATTCGATCCTGTCGGCCGCGGGGTGACCTGCGTGGCTGTTCCTGCCAACCGACCGGTAGTCTCTTTTTTTGCTTACTGTTAATATAAGTCTCAGGTTTTTATTTGTATACGAGCCGATACCTGTAATTTCAGTTGTATATCTGTTGTTAAGAGCCTTGAGAAAGCTTTCATTACCGGAAAACCTGCGGTCGAGTATCTCAAGCAGGTTTGCCTGGGCTGTAGCGTTCAGGTCCCACAGGTTGCCGGGAGTGCTTAGTTCGTCGCTCTCGTATATTTTATAGCCGAAAAGACCTATATCGGCCAGGGAAGGGTCTTCGCCCCTGTATTCGGCGCCGGCATGTCTTTTCAGGCTGCTGCAGGCAATAACGGTAACAAGGAATACTATCAATATGAAATATATTCTTCTGTTCATTTTTATATTATTAGGTCAGTCGCTGTAAATTTTGGCTTTGATTACTATTGGTTTGTCGCCGGAGCAGGTAATGTTAATATCCCTGATAAAATTGCCGGGGATACATCCGTGATCCTGTGTGCAATCTGCATACATCCCGTCGGTGAAATCATCAGTTTCACTTATGGCGATACATTTTTTAGCGCCAAGGTTTTCGATTATTAGGTGATACATGGCTTATTCTTTTTCAGGTTTTATTACAAAAGGGACCAGCAGTGTCCACAGAACCAGCAGCGCCGATCCGAATACTGCTTCGTGAATACCGTAATACACAAAAGGCCCGCCCATGGAGTATACCCATACGATGAATGAGAAGGAGGTGAAAACGATCTGAAAGGCACCCTTAACGGCCTGAAAGCGTATAAGGTAAAAGGGGATCAGTACAAGCAGAACTGCTGTTATAACCGTTAGCAGCAGTTTACTGTGTTCATAGCCGTCGGGAATAAATCCGGCTATCACCAGGTATGCAGCGATTATCTCGCTGGGGATAAGCTTAAGGAGACGTGACTGGTAATTGTTCTCCTGCTTTATTTGTCTTGCCATATATAGTTGTTTTAAAGTGAGTATCAAGCATACAGGTGCAATGATCAATCCATTTTCAGGAACCTGATCCTATGTCAATATAGTCATGAGATTTTATCATTGAGCATTTTTATCCAAACAGCACATGCAATTTAACAAAAACTCATTTAATAAGCAATTAATAGCCTGAATGTTCATGGCAATAGCATATATCAGGGACTGATAATACCGGTTATTGATGAACAATATTTTCGCAAATGCTTTTTTAATTCATCTGTCTTGTGTTAATTTGCAGTTGAATCCGGTCCGTAGCTCAGCTGGCAGAGCACGTGACTCTTAATCATGGGGTCGAGGGTTCGATTCCCTCCGGACCGACAAAAGTAAAGGGGTTGCTTCAGGCAATCCCTAATTATTTATATATAACTGCTTTGCAGGAATGATCTAAAGAGAGGGTCAGCTTGCTTTCAGTACCTTCAGGTTCACTTTTTCAAGTTTTCGTGAGGCATAATTTGCACTTACCACCAGTTTTTTCTGTTCTTTCCCCGGCATTTCGAACATGGCATCCATCATGATAGCTTCACATATTGAACGCAATCCACGGGCCCCCAGTTTGAATTCAATAGCTTTATCAACCATATAATCAAGAGCTTCATTTGAAAACTCCAGTTCTATGCTATCCATTCTGAACAGTTTGACATATTGCTTTGTAATGGCATTTTTAGGTTCTGTAAGTATTTCACGGAGAGCATGCCTGTCGAGTGGATTAAGGTATGTCAGTACCGGCAACCGGCCTATGATTTCGGGTATCAGCCCATAAGATTTCAGGTCTTGAGGAGCAATATACTGCAGCAGGTTATCCTTATCTATTTTTTCCCTGTCGCGTGAGGCCCCGTAGCCGACTATCTGGGTATTAAGCCTGTTGGCTATTTTTTTTTCGATCCCATCGAAAGCTCCGCCGCAGATAAACAGTATATTTTTCGTATCAACGGGGATCATTTTTTGTTCGGGGTGTTTACGTCCTCCCTGCGGGGGTACGTTTACGACTGATCCTTCGAGCAGCTTAAGCAAGCCCTGCTGAACACCTTCGCCTGACACATCGCGTGTAATGGAAGGGTTATCACCTTTACGGGCTATTTTATCAATCTCATCAATAAAAACAATTCCTTTTTCAGCCGCAGAGACATCATAGTCGGCATTCTGCAGAAGCCTGGTAAGCAGGCTTTCAATATCTTCTCCCACATAACCGGCTTCGGTGAGCACGGTAGCATCGACTATAGTGAAGGGGACATGAAGCATTTTTGCTATTGTTCTTGCCAACAGGGTTTTTCCGGTTCCTGTTTCCCCGACAAGGATAATATTTGATTTTTCAATCTCTATATCTTCCTTGTCTTTAGGCTGCATAAGCCTTTTATAATGATTATATACAGCTACCGACAGGTATTTTTTCGCATCATCCTGTCCTATAACATAATCATCCAGTAATTTTTTGATCTCATGAGGTTTGAGAAGGTTAACATCTTCCAGTTTAAAACTGGATTTACTTCCCAGCTCCTCCATCACTATACTATGGGCCTGTTCTATACAGTGGTCGCAGATATGACCGTCAAGGCCTGCAATAAGCAGGTTGGCTTCTTTTTTTGTACGACCGCAAAATGAGCATTTATCCATGACGGGAGATATTATTTATTTTTTGACAGTACCTCATCGATCATACCGTATGCCTTTGCTTCATCAGCAGTCATCCAGTAATCCCTGTCTGAGTCTTTTTCAACTTTTTTAATGGTATTACCCGAATGTTCGGCAATGATCTCGTAAAGTTCCTTTCTGAGTTTAAGTATTTCGCGTGCTGTAATCTCGATATCGGATGCCTGTCCCTGTGCACCCCCCATAGGCTGATGGATCATAATACGGGAATGCCTCAGTGCCGACCGTTTGCCTTTTGCTCCCGCAGTAAGCAATACTGCTCCCATTGATGCAGCCATTCCTGTGCATATGGTAGCCACATCGGCACTTATATATTGCATGGTATCATATATACCCAGCCCTGCATGAACCGAACCACCGGGCGTATTGAAATATATCTGTATATCCTTTTCACTGTCGGTTGAATCGAGGTACAGGAGCTGAGCCTGAATAATATTAGCCACATAGTCATCTACAGGGAGCCCCAGGAATATTATACGGTCCATCATCAGTCGTGAGAACACATCCATTGAGGCGACATTGAGTTGCCGTTCTTCTATAATCGTAGGTGAGATATAACTGTTCAGTACGGATGTATATTGATGATAGCGCAGGCTGCTTATTCCCATATTGCCTGTAACATATTTTTCAAAATCATCTTTCTTATCCATTTTTATTTGTTTTTTTAATTATCCAAAGATAGCAAAATAATAGCTAAAGCTTAAGAGGTACTTACTTCTTAAACAGCTTATTGAATTCATCCGTGGATACTTTTTTTGTTTCTATTTTGACTTTTCCCTTTATATTTTTTATGACTTTATCATCTATAACCTTATCGGCTATCCTCCTGGCGTCATCTTCTTTCTTCAGTATTTCCCTGGCATATGATTCAAGCTGGCTGTCCTCGGCATTGAAAATACCGTATTGCTGAAACTGCAGTCTGGTGAACTCTTTAGCTTCGGCGATCATGTCTTTTTCATCGGCTTTAATATCATTTTCCTTTGCGATCTTATTTCTTATAAGCTGCCATCTCAGGTCTCTCAGGAAATCAGCAAAATCTTTTTCAAGCTGCTCATCAGTCAGATCGTTATTGGTTTTCATTAACCATTTCTTCAGGAATTCTTCCGGCAGGTTAAAACCTGTTTTGTCTATCACCATGTCTTTTGCATCCTGATTGAGCTTATATTCACTCTCCCTGTCAAGGTTTTGTCTTATCTCATCATCCAGCTTCTTCATAAACTCATCTTCGGACTTCACGGAACCTTCGCCGTATACCTTGTCGAATAATTCCTGGTTTACCTCTGCCGGTTTATATCTGCTTACTGTATTTATGGTAAACCTGTACATTCCGTCGGTACCGTCAAGCTTCCCATGTTCTGTTTGCAGCAGTCCTGCAATTTCATGATCGTTAGGGAATGTTTTTCGTATATCAAAATCGACACTTTTTCCCGGCTTGCTGCCAATGAATTCTTTTTTTACCTTGTCGTCCTTGATTACCTTTACTGACAATGACGAATCGTTTATCAGGGTATCCTCCACAGGTTCTCCTTCTTCCGATAACTTTACGATATCACCTTTCAGAAGGTCCTCGCCGGTTACTTTATCTGCGTCTTCAAATTTGCCAAAACGCCGAAGATAGTTATCAAGGAAGTCATTATGCAGTTTGTCGTCTATTTTTATTTCATAATACGGGACCTTGTTCCTTGCAGTCAGGCTGATCTCGAACTCCGGGGCAAGTCCTAACTCGAAGGAAAACTCAAACTCGTCCTGTTTCTCAATATCGATATTTTCATTATCATCTGTCTTTGGCAGGGGATCGCCCAGAATTTCCAGTTTCTCATCGGAAATATATTTACCAAGGCCTTCCGAGACTGCTCTGTTTATTTCCTCCAGCTTCACACTGCTGCCGTACATCTTCTTTATCAGCCCCATAGGGACATGTCCGGGTCTGAACCCTTTGATATTGGCTTTCTTTTTATAGTCTTTCAGTACCTTATCAGCTTTTTCTTCGTAGTCTGCTTTTTCCACTTTTACTTTGAGTACTGCATTCAGATCATCGATGTTTTCCCTCGTAATGTTCATTTCGGTTTATGTTTTAAACAGATAAAACCGCCCGACAACCAATGATATCATCTGTCAGGGCGGTTACTAACAATAATGTGCGGATGAAGGGACTCGAACCCCCACGCCCGAAGGCACTAGATCCTAAGTCTAGCGCGGCTACCAATTACGCCACATCCGCGTGAAATTCAGCGCAAAAGTAGTAATAAATACATAAACTGGCAATAGGGTTTAACGTCGCAGTTCAAAGTTCTTTCCAAGGTACAGTTTACGTACCTGTTCATCGCCGGCCAAGTCAGGTGCTGTACCTGATTTAAGTATCTTCCCTTCAAACAGCAGGTAGGCCCTGTCGGTTATTGAGAGGGTTTCGTGTACGTTATGATCGGTTATGAGGATACCTATATTCTTATCTTTCAGATGTGACACTATCTCCTGTATGTCCTCCACTGCTATAGGGTCCACACCTGCAAAGGGCTCATCCAGCAGTATGAACCTGGGTTTGAGCGCCAGGGCCCTTGCTATTTCGGTACGCCTTCTTTCTCCTCCCGAGAGCTGAATACCAAGGCTCTTACGTATCTTCTGCAGTCCGAATTCATTTAGTAATGATTCTCTTCTTTCAATCTGTTCTTCCCTGGGGAACCCGGACATTTCAAGAACAGCATTCAGGTTATCTTCAACACTGAGTTTTCTGAACACAGATGCCTCCTGTGCCAGATAGCCTATTCCCAGTTTGGCTCTCTTATATACCGGTAAACCCGTAATATTTTTATCGTCAAGGAATATGCTCCCTTCATCGGCTTTTATGAGCCCTACGATCATATAGAACGAAGTTGTTTTGCCTGCGCCGTTAGGTCCCAGCAATCCCACGATCTCTCCCTGTTCAACATTGACGGATACCTTGTTGACAACAGCTCTGTTCCTGTATTTTTTAACCAGATTTTCTGTATGCAGTTTCATAATAAGCCATATTTACGGTTTAGCCTCCGGGTTTTCTTCTTCTGTCCAGTCGGATTCAAGTCTTTCCCTGTCCTTTCTGATAACCTTTTTGGAAATTAATATCCCTATTTCATAAAGGAATAGCAGGGGCAGACAGACAAGTACCTGACTGAATATATCAGGAGGTGTTATTATTGCAGCAAGGGCAAGGATCACTATTACGGAATGTTTTCTGTATTTTCTGAGGACCCCGGGATCAATAAGACCGATTTTAGTCAGTAAGTACGATAATACCGGCAACTCAAAAATAAGACCGCTGGCCAGTGCTATTGACGCGACAGTGCCTATATATGATTTGAGGTTGATCTGGTTTGTGACCTCGTCACTTACATTATATGAACCCAGAAAATGAACCGAAAGAGGCACTATCACATAATAACCGAACAGGACACCACTGATGAAAAGCAGTGAAGCAAAGAATACTGTGCCCTTTGTATATTTTTTTTCACTCGCATAAAGAGCCGGGCGGAGAAACCTCCAGAATTCCCAGAAAATATATGGAAAAGCCAGTATAAGGCCGGCTATAAGTGAGACTGTAATATGGGTAGTAAACTGCCCGGCCATCCTGATATTTATGATCTCAAAAGGTTTGGTATTAATGCAGAGGGCATTTATGTTAACAAGCTGCCCCAGACGGCATAAAAGTCTGTTGGTCAGAAAGTCGGGATTTTTGGGGGCTATAATGATTGTATCAAAGATTATATCATGATATATAAAAGCAACAATAGCGACAAGAAAAACAGAGACTACCGACCTCACGATATGCCACCTCAGTTCCTCAAGATGCTCGAGGAAAGACATCTCATTATTATTTTTCTTATTTTCCTTATTCTTACTCATTTATTGTTAATATCAACGGAAGATAAAAATTACAGATTGTAAAGATTGTAAAACAAATTAATCAAAACAAGAGCAATTTTTTTATAAGGTTTTAGGTTAAATAGCTGTTAGTTATCACTTTTCTTTGTTAATATTGCGTCTTTTTATTAAAAAAGCCTTGAAAAATGATGTTAATATTGTAAATTGGAGTTAAACTCTGTGGCAGGTGATAATAATCATCATCATTTTTGCGATATAAGTTTAATATTATACGTAAAAAGTAATAACTTTATAATACAGATTTAATTACTGAATAGGATATCCGGGACAGACAGGAAGGGTTAACAGGATGGTAGATACTAAAGTTTTATATGATAATCTGAAAAAGTATTTTGGATTTAATACATTCAAGGGCAACCAGGAGGAAATAATTCAGAACATACTTTCAGGAAGAGATAGTTTTGTTCTTATGCCCACCGGGGGAGGTAAGTCATTATGTTATCAGTTACCTGCCGTTATTAAGGAAGGTACTGCTATAGTGATATCGCCGTTGATAGCTTTAATGAAGAATCAGGTTGATGCAATGAGAAATTTCTCGACAAATGATAATATTGCGCATTTTCTTAATTCATCGCTTACCAAGACGGCCATTAATAAAGTCAAGCAGGATGTGCTGAACAGCAGGACAAAACTGCTTTATGTGGCGCCCGAATCACTTACAAAAGAAGATAATGTCGATTTCCTGAATAATGTGGAGATATCATTCTATGCCATAGATGAAGCTCATTGTATATCTGAGTGGGGGCATGACTTCAGGCCTGAATACCGTAAAATAAGACCAATAATAGATACTATCGGCCGCTCACCTATTATAGCACTGACAGCCACAGCAACACCTAAAGTACAACATGATATTCAGAAGAACCTGGGTGTTCTGGATGCCAATGTGTTTAAGTCTTCTTTTAACAGGCCTAACCTTTATTATGAAGTCAGGCCCAAAATAAATACTACCAAGGAAATCCTGAAGTTCATCAATAATAACCAGGGTAAGTCGGGAATAATATACTGCCTCAGCCGTAAAAAAGTTGAGGAGATAGCGGAAACGCTTCAGGTTAACGGTATAAAAGCCCTTCCTTATCATGCCGGTATGGATTCGGCGACAAGAACAGCAAACCAGGATAAGTTCCTGATGGAAGAGATAGATGTTATTGTAGCCACTATTGCATTCGGAATGGGTATAGATAAACCCGATGTTCGTTTTGTTATACATTATGACATACCCAAGAGCCTTGAGGGTTATTACCAGGAAACAGGACGGGCCGGAAGGGACGGTAGCGAAGGACGGTGCATAGCCTATTATTCATATGATGATCTGCAGAAGCTTGAGAAGTTTATGCAGGGCAAGCCTATCAATGAGCAGGAAATAGGAAAGCAGTTATTACTTGAAACAGCTTCATATGCCGAGTCTTCATTATGCAGAAGGAAGTTGCTACTGCACTATTTCGGAGAAGAATATGAGCCCGATAATTGCGAATCATGTGATAATTGCCTGCATCCGAAAAAAGAATTTGAAGGCAAGCATTATATTGTTAAGGCGCTTAAAGCCGTTAGTGAGGTAAAGGAAAAATTCAAGGCAGACCATGTTGCAAAAATACTTGCAGGTGAAACAACCTCCACCATAAAAGCATATAAGCATCATAAACTTGATATTTTCGGCAGCGGTGATGATAAGGATGAGAAATTCTGGAATATGGTGATCAGAAGGGCCCTTATTACAAAGCTTTTGGTCAAAGAAATAGAGAATTACGGTATCCTGAAGCTTACCGACAAGGGCAGGGAGTATATCAATAATCCCGAACCGTTCATGCTCACGGAAGATCACGATTACACCGATGTCAGCGATGATGAACCAGGGTACAGGGGCGGCGCCGGCGCGGTTGATGATGAACTGTTCAGCATACTCAAAGACCTCAGAAAAAAAATATCAAAACAAAAGAATGTTCCTCCTTTTGTTATTTTTCAGGATCCTTCACTGGAAGACATGGCTATTCAGTACCCTGTTACTATTGAGGAATTGCAAAATATATCGGGCGTGGGAATAGGTAAGGCTCAGCGCTATGGCAAGGAGTTCGTTGAGGTTATAGACCGGTATGTGGAAGAAAAAGAAATAGTGCGGCCACAGGATCTTATAGTAAAATCGGTGATCAACAAATCGGGCCTTAAGGTATACATTATTAAAAGCATTGATAATAAGCGTTCGCTGGAGGATATAGCCGATGCCAAAGGAATAGAAATGGATGAATTGCTGACAGAGATTGAGTCGATCGTTAATTCAGGTACGAGGCTGAACCTCTCATATTATATCGATCAGGTTATAGAAGATGAACGCCAGGATGACATAATTGCTTATTTCAGGGAGGATGCGGAATCGGACTCACTCAAGGAGGCCCTTAATGAACTGGGTGACGAATATGAGGAGGAAGAAATAAGACTGATGAGAATTAAGTTTCTGTCTGAATTCGGTAATTAGATTAACATTTTCTGCCACATTTCCTGTTTTCATACGTCTTTACATTAAACCGGTAAAAATGGTACTTGAAACAAATCATCTCAGTAAGAGATACGGCCCTATAAGGGCAACAGAAGATATATCAATTGCTGTAGAAGAGGCTACGGCTTTTGCCCTTCTCGGACCCAACGGTAGCGGTAAGACAACAACCCTTGGGATTGTTATGTCGGTGCTTAAGGCCGATAGCGGTTCTTTCAAATGGTTTGATAATGAACCTTCACCGTCAACCTACAGACGTATAGGTTCACTGATTGAGGTACCGAATTTTTTCAGCTACCTTTCGCTGAGACGTAACCTGGAGGTAATAGCACGTATACGGGGAACGGAACTGCAGGATATTGACAGGGCTCTGGATGAGACAGGTTTGCTGAAAAGGGCTTCTTCACGTTTTGACACCCTTTCGCTGGGAATGAAACAAAGACTTGCCCTGGCATCAGCCCTTCTGGGTAATCCGGATGTGCTGGTGCTTGACGAACCTGCAAATGGTCTTGATCCCGAAGGAATTGCAGAAGTACGTAACCTGATACTGGAACAGAAAAAGAGTGGAAAAACAATAATAATGGCAAGCCATATACTGGATGAGGTTGAAAAAGTATGCACTCACGTGAGCATACTGAAGAAAGGAAAAACAATTGCAAGCGGAAAGGTCAATGAATTGCTTGTCACCGATGATATTATCGTGATCGATTCAGGTAATAATGAACTCCTGAAACAAGGACTGTCAGAGAAAGGACTGATAAAGAGCGCCGTGATAAAGGACAGTATGCTTGAGATCGTACCGGTTGCAGGCGTAAGCTCAGGTATTATTAACAGGTTTGCATCTGAAAAGGATATAGTGATTAATCAATTATATAAAAAGAAAAGTACACTTGAGGAACAGTTCCTGGAACTGGTAAAATAAACTATCGGTAAAATGAAAAAATTATTGGGTTTGGAATGGGCAAAAGTATCATCATATGGTCTTTTCAGAGCCGTATTAATATTAACGCTAAGCCTGTTTTTACTTTCTGTTTTTGTTTTTTCGCGGATTGACATTTCTGTTCCCGGCTTTACATGGAGGAACTTATTCAGATTTCCTGATGTCTGGTCTTCATTTGCCTGGGTAGCAAGCTGGTTCAACCTTCTCCTGGCAATACTGGTGATAACCATTGCAGGGAACGAGTTTTCAGGCAGGACATTAAGACAACAGGTCATGACCGGGCTGAGCCGCGAACAATGGCTTGCAGGGAAAGGCATACTGATAACAGGTCTTGCCCTTTTCGGTCTTGCCATAGTTACTGTTGCAGGCTTTATCTTCGGATTTATTTTTACCGGCGATCTGAACCCCGGTGATATTTTCAGTAATATGGGGATTCTGGCAGTTTATTTTCTTCAGGCTGTCGGTTATATGGTGCTGGGGATGTTGTTTATCTCCGTATTAAGATCCAATGCTCTGTCCATTATACTGTATCTTCTGTATTTTATCATGATAGAACCGATTATACGCGGCTTGTGTCCTGCTGAGATACGGCCCTGGTTCCCTGTAAAGATCATCAGTCATCTTACTCCCTTCCCTGAATTTTTGCAGATTACTTCGGGTGATCAGGTCAACAGCGGTGTAATGACATTTGAAAATATAGGCCTGGCGCCCAGGCAACTGGATGGGATCACTACCTTGCTAATGGCTCTCCTGTATACATGTATATTCGGATTGCTTACCTATTTTGTGGTGAAAAAAAGAGACCTTTGACAAAACCTGCCGTCCCTGTAACAGTCACATAAAAGGGATAAACGATCTGAGCCGGGATGAAGACATATAACAGCTTCATTTTTTCCCCGTCAGATGCAGAATCTGCCAGCAGTAGCAGGTCGGGGACCGACTTCATAAGAAACATAAAGACCACTGTTGTCAGTATACCCGGAATGAAAACTGCCGCTGCCAGCGATACTGCCAGAATAGTATTTGTCAAAAAGACCAGCACTGCCATACCGGTTAATACAGGATCGGTATAAGCATGGCTTTTGGATGTCCATCTGATCCTTTGCTTCACTAATCCCTTAAGTGTATCGGGCCCTTTTGTCATTACAGTACCTTTTTCAGAGCCCATCCATATAAAAGAGCCTCCCTGTTTTTTTATGCTTTCCATCATGAATATATCATCACCTGAGTTAAGATTACTCTTTACCATTTCAAGGTATCGCTCCGGACCCGGGTTCCTGAAGCAGAGGTTAGCCGCATTACACATTACAGGTTTTCCACACCCGGCAAATACTCTGGTGACAGCCTGCAGACCTAAATGTTCGAGTGATATGAAGCGATTGAATAGTCTGCCCGTATCAGTAATGTCGACGGCGCCTATTATCATATCTGCATTACTGTTCCGGATACAAGTGTATATTTCTTCCAGCCAGCCTGAGCTCAGCCTGCAATCGCCGTCGGTAGTGACTATATAATCGCCTGAAGCCTCCGTTATTCCCGTATGTATTGCTCTTTTTTTTCCATGCCCCCTGTTCCTTAGAAGTGTGAAATTACGGTTTTTACCCTGAGCATGGTCAATGATCCCGAAAGTGTCGTCAGAGGAGTGATCATCTATGAATATTATTTCATATTTTTTACTGTCCAGGCTTTGCTCCGAGAGATCCGCGAGCAGGCTTCTTATATTGACAGATTCGTTCTTAACGGGTATCAGTACAGAGAGAAAATATTTTTCATATGAGATATTATTCCCGGCATATGGACCTGCAGGCTTACCTTTCCGTAAAATTATCCATATTGCCGTAAATACAATAAAGTAAGGAAAAAGAACCAGTACGAGCCAGTTCATTATTTAATCATTTGAGCCATTCGTACATTTTATAATGATCACTGCTCATACCCATTGATTCATACGTTTTGATGGCAGTGATATTTTCAGTTTCCACGTACAGGCGCAAGCCGGCAACATTATTATGCATTGCATTTTCCCTGATATAAATGTACATCTTCCTGAAAATGCCTTTTCTCCTGTACCCGGGTTCAATATATACCGATTGGAGCCACCAGACATAACTGTTTCTCCAGTCGCTCCATTCGTAGGTTATGAGCAGTGAGCCTATCACTTCTCCGTTGTATTCGGCAACATGGTATTTCCCTTTGCATGGGTCGGCAAAGACAGCATGAACGCCCTGATAAGTTGTATTATGATCGAGCTTGAGGCTTTCGGTTTCCTTTGCCATTTTTTTCTGGAAGCCTATTATTTTTTCGGCATCTATTATTCTGGCTTCTCTTATGAACAGGCCTTTCATTTTCTATTGTTTAGTTATCTCTGTATTCATCCCAGTTAAGTATACCCACTTCTTCAACTTTTATCTTACAGAAAGCAAGTATAAAAGCGCTGGCAAGCCTGGCGTTGGTCAGTAACGGGATATTATAATCTACGGCACTTCTCCTTATACTGTAATCATTATTAAGTTCGTCCTGAGAGAGATTTTTAGGTATGTTAACCACGAGATCAACTTCACCGGAGCTTATCAGTTCAATTGTATTCGGAGACTTATCTTCGTCGGGCCAGTATGCCACCTCTGATCCCACACCGGCATTTTCAAGGAATTGATGAGTTCCTCTTGTAGCATATAGCTTATAACCTTTCTCTTTCAATGCTCTGGCGCTGTTCAGCAATTCCACCTTTGATCTTGCAGGCCCTGTCGATAATAATATTGCTTTTTTCGGTACTGTGTAGCCCACCGAGAGCATTGACTTCAGTATAGCTTCATAGAAACCGTCGCCTATGCATCCCACTTCGCCTGTGGATGACATGTCAACTCCAAGCACAGGGTCGGCTTTTGCCAGTCTTGAGAATGAGAACTGGGGAGCCTTCACTCCGACGTAATCGAGGTCGAATACCGACTTGTGAGGTTTACTGACAGGTATATCCAGCATTACTTTTGTAGCCAGTTCAATAAGGTTTGTTTTAAGTACTTTTGACACAAAAGGCATGCTCCTGCTGGCTCTCAGGTTGCATTCTATAACCTTGATATCATTATCCCTGGCGAGGAACTGTATATTAAAGGGACCGCTGATATTCAGTTCTCCGGAAATACGGCGGCTGATACGTTTTATCCGCCTTACTGTCTCGAAATATAATTTTTGGGGAGGGAAGACTATTGTGGCATCACCTGAGTGCACTCCTGCAAATTCAACATGCTCACTAATGGCATATGCCATGATCTCACCATCGCGTGCTACTGCATCTATTTCAATTTCCTTGGCGTTTTCAATAAATTCTGATACGACCACAGGATATTGCTTTGACACGCTAACAGCAAGATCGAGGAAATGAGTCAGTTCATTACTGTTCGATACCACATTCATTGCCGCCCCTGACAGTACATATGAGGGTCGCACCAGTACCGGAAATCCTATACGGTCAACAAACTTGTTGATTTCCTTAACACTGGTCAGCTCTTTCCATTCGGGCTGGTCAACGCCCATCTCATCCAGCATACTGGAAAATTTATGCCTGTTTTCAGCCCGGTCGATCGACTCAGGGGATGTGCCCAGAATGTTAACATTCTGGTTGTATAGCCTTAAAGCCAGGTTATTTGGGATCTGCCCTCCCACAGATACTATAACACCTCTGGGTGTTTCCAGGTCAATGATATCCATTACCCTTTCAAATGATAATTCATCAAAATACAGTCTGTCGCAGGTATCATAATCCGTACTGACGGTTTCAGGATTATAATTTATCATCACGGAACGGAATCCCTCCTGTCGTATCGTGTCAATTGCATTCACCGAGCACCAGTCAAACTCAACACTTGATCCTATCCTGTATGCGCCGGACCCCATAACTATTACAGAACGCTTATCGTTTTCATACCATATATCATGCTCCGATCCGCTGTAGGTAAGGTAAAGATAATTTGTCACAGCCGGGTATTCGGCAGCCAGCGTATCTATCTGTTTAACCCAGGGGATGATACCTTTTGATTTACGGTATTTCCTTACCTTATTCATTTCGGCTTCTATATTTTCAGGTTCGGGGTTTATTACATACCTGGCAATCTGGAAGTCGGAGAATCCGTATATTTTTGCCTGCAGAAACAGCTCATCCGGTAGTTGTTCCATATTATTGTATTCAGCCAGTTCATTCCTGATATCAATAATATTTTTAAGCTTATAGAGGAACCACTTGTCTATCTTTGTCAGATCATATATTTTCTGAACAGGGTAATTTTTTTTAAGTGCTTCGGCGATAACGAATATTCTCATATCTGTCGGTTCAGCCAGCTCTTTTTCCATGTCTTTGAAGTCAAGGTTCCTGTTTCCGACAAAACCATGCATGCCCTGGCCTATCATCCTGAGACCTTTTTGTATTACCTCCTCAAAGGTCCTTCCTATTGCCATCACCTCTCCGACAGATTTCATACTGCTGCCTATATGATGAGAAACGCCCTGGAATTTATTCAGGTCCCAGCGCGGTATCTTGCACACTATATAATCCAGGGCAGGTTCAAAACATGCGGTTGTTGATTTCGTTACCGAGTTTTTCAACTGGTGCAGTCCGTAGCCCAGCGCCAGCTTGGCTGCGACAAAAGCCAGGGGGTAACCGGTTGCTTTTGATGCCAGTGCCGATGACCGTGATAACCGTGCGTTTACTTCTATTACCCTGTAATCTTCCGATTCGGGGTCAAGCGCGTACTGTACATTACATTCACCTATTACGCCAATATGTTTGATGATTTTTATCGACAGTTCCCTTAGTTTATGATATTCCCTGTTGGTAAGAGTCTGCGACGGGGCAACAACAATACTCTCGCCGGTATGTATACCCAGCGGATCAAAGTTTTCCATATTACATACGGTAATACAGTTGTCGAACCTGTCACGAACAACTTCGTATTCCACTTCTTTCCATCCCTTCAGCGATTCTTCCACCAGTATTTGTCCGGTATAGGAGAATGCTTTTCCAGCCAGTTGTTTCAACTCATCTCCGTTCGAACAGAATCCCGATCCCTGTCCTCCCAGGGTATATGCTGCCCTGATTATTATCGGGTAGCCCAGCTTACCGGCAGCTTCAAGAGCCTCTTCGACAGATTTTACCGCAATACTCTCCGGTGTTTTGACTTTTATTTGTTTGAGTTTATTTACAAACAGTTCACGGTCTTCGGTATCTATTATTGCCCTGACTGGAGTACCCAGTACCCTGACATTATATTTTTCAAGTGTTTTTTCCCTGAACAGGATGGTACCGCAATTGAGTGCCGTTTGTCCTCCGAATGACAAAAGCAGTCCGTCCGGTTTTTCTTTCTTTATTACCTGTTCGACAAACCAGGGTGTTACCGGGAGGAAATAAATTTTATCGGCTACCTTTTCGGATGTCTGGACTGTAGCTATATTGGGGTTAATAAGTACTGTTTCAATCCCTTCTTCCCGGAGAGCCTTAAGAGCCTGTGAGCCGCTGTAATCAAATTCGCCTGCTTCCCCTATCTTAAGGGCTCCTGAGCCAAGGATCAGCACTTTCTTTATTTCTTTTTCCTTCATACCGTTATTTTATTAGACCGCTTACTTTTTGTTGCCTTCCTTCCATTCTTTTATATTGTCTGTGAAAACATCAAAAAGAAAGTCGGTATCGGTTGGCCCTCCTGATGCTTCGGGATGGAACTGTGTTGAGAAGAAAGGTTTGCTTTTGTGTTTCATCCCTTCATTAGTGCCATCATTAACATTGGTGAACAGAGGTTCCCAGTCTTTGGCAAGACTGTCATTATCGACGGCAAATCCGTGGTTTTGCGATGTTATATACGCCTTGTCAGTACCGGTTCTGATTACCGGTTGATTATGGCTTCTGTGCCCGTATTTAAGTTTATATGTGTCGGCGCCTGAGGCCAGGCCCATTAGCTGGTTGCCAAGGCATATACCGAAAACAGGGATATCCTTTTCAAGCGATCTGCTGATATTATTTATTGTAGGCATGCACATTTTCGGATCACCAGGGCCATTGGAAATGAACAGACCGTCATACTCTTCTTCATGATAGTCATAGTCCCACGGCACGCGTATTATTGTTGTATCACGCTTGAGGAGGTTCCGTATAATATTGTATTTCACACCACAGTCCACGAGTACTATCCTGTATCTTCCATTACCATAAATAACGGGTTCCCTGATGCTTACCTCTTCAACCAGATTATAACGGTTCGGATCATAGAATGATGTCTCAATGCCCTCAGGCTCAATTTTGCCCAGCATCGATCCTTTTTCCCTGAGGCGTTTGGTAAGAGCTCTTGTGTCAATGCCATAAATACCGGGGACATTATTATTGTCAAGCCATTCGTGCAGGCTCTCGACAGCATTCCAGTGACTGTAATCGAATGAATAATCCGATACTATTAATCCTTTGATATGAATTGATGATGATTCATGAAACCTGTACAGTTCATTTTCAGATTCCTTTCCCGGTGCACCGTAATTTCCGACCAGGGGGTAAGTAAGGCAAAGTATCTGACCCCTGTATGAAGGATCGGTCAGGCTCTCCGGATATCCTGTCATGGCTGTATTAAAGACCACTTCACCGGCCGAAGCAGCAAGTTTCCCGAATGATTTTCCCCTGTAGACTGTTCCATCCTCCAGGCTTAGTTTTACAGGAATAGCTTTGTTCATTTATTTTATAATTTTATAAGGGCATTGTCAATTTTATCAAGAGCCTCTCTTAACGTTTCACGGGGACATGCCAGGTTCATTCTCATAAATCCTTCCCCGCCGGGACCGAAGACTGAACCTTCGCTAAGTCCGACGCCGGCTTTTTCTATAAAGAACCTGTTCATATCCTCAGGGCTCATATTCATGGCACGGCAGTCAAGCCAAACCATATAAGTGGCTTCGGGCCTTCTCGCTTTAATGAACTTATTCTGTTCCAGGCGCGTCATTAAGTAATCGATATTACTGTTTATATATGTGATCAGTTCATCCAGCCAGTCATTACCTTGCGTATAAGCCGCAATGGAAGCCTCAGTCCCAAAAATATTTCCTCCTGTTATGTGCAGGCTTCCAATTGTCCTGTCAAATTTTCCCTTAAGCCCTTCATCACTGATGATCACAGAGGATGTTGACAGCCCGGCGATATTGAATGTCTTACTCGGGGCAACACAGGTGACCGTATTACCGGAAATCTCTTCATCGAGACCTGCAAGGGAGATATGCCGGTAACCGGGCAAAACAAGATCGGAGTGTATCTCATCACTCACTATAACCATATCGTACTTAAGGCATATTTCTGCCAGTTTCATGAGCTCATCTTTTCTCCAGGCTCTGCCTACAGGATTATGGGGATTACACAGGAATATCATTTTTGCACCCTCAGATGCTTTCTTCTCCAGATCCTTATAGTCCATACCCCATGATCCGTCAACCTCAATTAATTTGTTGCATAGCAGCTTTCTTCCGTGATCGGTTACTGCATTAAAGAAAGGAAAATATACAGGAGGCTGTATTATTATACTGTCGCCGGGCCTGGTGTAAGCCAGTGTAAAGATATTAAGTGCAGGAACAATTCCCGGGCTGAAAGAGATCCATCTTTTTTCAACTTTCCAGGCATGCCTTTTTTCTATCCACTTTATTATTGACTGGTAATAATCATCCCTTCTGACCGAATAACCCAGTATCTCGTGATCCAGTCTTTTTCTTAATGCTTCGATTATGAACGGGGGACATTTAAAATCCATATCGGCAACCCACATGGGGATGACAGAGTCGGTGCCGAAAACATCTTTTCTGGAGTCGTATTTTACACAGCTTGTGCCCTGCCGGCCGACAGGTTCATTAAAGTTATAAGTCATATCCCGAAGTTATTTTCCGGGGTTCAAAGGTAAGGATAAAAAACGATAAAAGAGTCAAAAGGCGAATGATAAAAGACACCTTTCATTTTGATATAACAACTCTTTATTGCGAACCGAGAGCCAGCAGGGCAAAGCTTGCCAGCCAGTGTCCTCCTTCATAATGCCCGTCGGTTATATATGGCAACGAATATTTAATATGTTCGTCTGCTATCCGAAAAAGGTGTTCATAACCCGGTGTTTCTGAGGCTATACCATAAAGACACCATGCCCGGCTGAAATTCAGCCCGTCGAGGTGAGCAAGCTGTCCGTCAGCCCTGTCCGTAACGACCCCCGGCTCCAGCTTGTAATCAGGATCAGACAATCCGGGAATGAACATGCCCAGCCATTCCTTAAATTCTTCCTGATCAAGCACTCTTCTCATAATGTCGGCTTCCTCGAGACAGGGAGAAAGGAAGTCATTTCCACCCGGCTCCCAGTCTACAGGGCAGTTACGGTCATAGTAATAGAAGTCGCGGGCTCTCCGGCTTATCATGATCATAAGGCTGTCATTCCCGGTGGTAACAGCATAATCATAAGCAAAGCAAAGGCCGAATGCCGTATTGGTGTGGGTCCCTACTCTTATCGGGTAATGTAATTTGGGCAGAAAATCGATGTACATATCCGCAATCAGCCCGGTCAGGGGAGACAGGTTTTTATATAGTTCCCTGGCATAATCGTTATCCCATGTATATAATTCTTCTGCAAGCTTAAGAAGCCAGGCCCATCCGTATGTCCTCTCGAATGATTTGTTCTGTTCCTGCATGAAATATTCTATCTCTTTATTTATATTTTCCCGGCTTAGCCTTTCCATGAGCAGGCTTTGCATTTCATCGTATTTTTCCAGACCGGGAAATTCTTTAAGCAATTTTACCACAGACCAGTGCCCATGCACAGCCGAGTGCCAGTCAAAACAGCCATAAAATGCCGGATGAAGCTCACGCGGGGGAAGCAGGTCTGCGTCGCCGGAAAGAGTCTGGCTGAGTTTATTGGGATATTCCTTCTCTATACATGCAAGCGGTAAACCGGCCAGCCTGTTGGCCTCTGTAATGTCCAGTACAGGACGGTCGCTATAACTTTGATCATCATCTTTTATTAATTGCCCCTGCCTGTTGCCCTGGCAGGAGATGAACAAGAGAAACACGGATAATAAAGCTATGTGTTTTACGCTTTGCAAGGTCTTATTCGGATTCATAAGTAAGAGGTTTAAGGTATTCTTTTATATTTATCAGAGACAAACTTAATACTAAAAATTATATTATCTTAAATTATAGCCTGCTATTATGCGACATAAATAACAGCGGCTAAAGGCAACCGGGCAGCCGGCAGCCGGCAGTCGGCAAAAAGACAAATAAACATCAACACCTTGGCGAATAAATATACATTCAAACATTCAAAGCTATCCTTTCTTCTTCCTTATATTGGCCTTCTTACTAATTTTATTATTTGATAGACTGCTATATTAATATATTTCTTAATTTTACGACTGTTTATTCCGGTGAACATAATTCCCCGGTAATAATTATATGAATTATCATAATAATTAAATAATTAATTAACAATGAAGAGAGTTTTTGTAATCGTGATTTCTCTGGTTTTCATCACATCGTTTGTATTTGTTTCATGTAAGAACAGGAAAAAGGATCAGGGACAGAAAGAGATACAGATTGATGAGATTGTAGAATTAGATAAGGAAATAGAGAAAGCAGTATACCCCTTACCTACTTCTGCCGAAGTAATCAAGATGCTGACCGAACTGGAGGTTGGCTATATTATCGGTTTATCAAACCCTTTGGAAAATGCAGCCAATTATATTACCAGCAAAAGCCAGGCTATAAACCTTGGTATTTACGGCGCCGACCTGAGTTATGCGACACTCTATAACATGAACCAGGATGTTATAAACTATCTGGATGTTATAAGGAAACTGTCCAATAGCCTGAAAATATCAAAAATATATTCAAAGGCGCTTTATGAAGAAATAAAGAACAGTTACGATAACAGGGACCATCTTGTATCATTGTTAACATCTGCTTTTAACGATACTTATTCATACCTTACAGATAATGATCAGCAATCTCTTGCTTTACTTGTTGTGGCGGGTGCATGGGTAGAAGGTATGTACATAACAACCAATATATCGGAATCTGTTTATCATGTTGAAGGAATAGTAAAGGTATTGCTTGAACAAAAGGAATCCTTTGAGCTGTTTCTTAAGATTGCAGGACCGTATTCAGACGATCCTGTTGTTAAGGAGATGCTTGATTTGCTTCAGCCTGTAAAACAGGTATATGAAGGCGTTGAAGATGACAGCCTGACACTCAAAAACGTTGAGGATATTACAGAAGCTGTCGCATCAGTAAGGGATATTCTTATATCCTGAACATAACCTTATTAAATGAACCGTGCTGGCAAATCGGAATTATTTGCTTCACGGTTTTTTTTTGAACTGATACTATGAGGGAACCCGTATTACTTGCATTAATACACATATTTGCTATTTTATCCCAGGTTAATCCGGGCGGTATAACATCAAGGGGCAGGAAGATATTACGGGGATATCTCAGAAGATACCTTAACCAGGAACTTGAAGAAGAATATTACAAGATATTCGAGACCACTAATGATTTTTACTCCGTGGAGCTGTCGGGTCTTGATGATGAGGAACTTAAAGATGAGTCATCGCTTATTACCTTTCAGATAACAAATATCTGCAGACAGATAAGAAAGGGACTTTTTCTTGAGGAAAGGATGATAGTATTCCTGCAGTTGCTGGAGTTTGTATATGAAGACCGCGAAGTTACCAATCAGGAAAAAAAGATAATAGAGATTGTTGCCAGGACATTCAGTATCCCTGACAAGGAATTTATGAATTCCTGTGCATTTATGCTCGGCGACAGGATGGACGAGGTAAGCCCCAAGTCGCTTATGCTGATTGAAGGTGATAGCAGGGATAAAAAGTTTTCAGATTCATTTAAGAACAGAAAAAAGTGGAATAAGCTGAATATCAGCGGTCTGGATGGAAGTATTTTTGTTCTGCATATTGAAAGCATCCATATACTGTTATTTACCTATCACGGTACTCAATCTCTTTTTTTCAAGGGAAGGCCTGTGGTGAAAGGAAGACCTTACCTGCTTGACCAGGGGGTCAGTATCAAGGGCAAGGATATTGCCCCGATATATTATTCAGGTATTCTCAGGGAGTTCCTCAGAATTGCATATGCTGATAAGATAATCTTTGAGGGCCATAATATTGAATATACCTTCAAAAAGTCATCTCAGGGACTCAAGCCAATGAGTTTCAGGGCCGACTCGGGTAACCTTATAGGAATAATGGGCGGCAGCGGTGTTGGCAAATCGACCATGCTTAATATTCTTAACGGAATAATTATACCCGATAAAGGATCATTGTATCTTAACGGATATGACCTGCATCATGAACTGGATCAGCTTAAAGGCCTGATAGGTTATATCCCCCAGGACGATCTTCTGATAGAGGAACTTACAGTATATCAGAATCTTTACTATAATGCAAAACTATGTTTTGGCAATTACTCAAACAGGAAAATAGAAGCGATGGTTGTCAAGACCCTGCGTGACCTTGAGCTGTACGAGATAAGAGATCTGCAGGTTGGTGATCCTTTAAACAAGAAAATAAGCGGCGGTCAGAGAAAAAGACTGAACATAAGCCTTGAGATTATCAGGGAACCGTCTGTCCTCTTTGTTGATGAACCGACATCCGGGTTGTCGTCGTCCGATTCACATAAGGTGATGGAACTACTGAAAGCGCAGACCAACAAAGGGAGGCTCGTCATTTCCATTATACATCAGCCCTCATCCGATATACTGAAGCTTTTTGACAGGTTGTGGATACTTGATAAAGAGGGATATATGGTATATGACGGTGACCCTGTCGATTCTCTTGTTTATTTTAAGACAGAGACATCACAGGCTAACGCGGCTGAATCGGAATGCCCCAACTGTGGTAACGTGGATACTGATGAGCTTCTTGTACTTCTGGAATCGAAAGAAGTAACGGATGAAGGCTTTAAAAGTGAGAAAAGGCAGGTTGAACCTGAAGAATGGTATGAAAGATATAACAAGTCGATGCGCCCCAATTTCAAAACCAGACCGCAAAAATTCAGGCTGCCCCGGACTAATTTTTCCGTGCCTTCAAAGACCTCCCAACTGATTACTTTTTTCAGAAGGAATGTACTCAGAAAACTGTCCGACAAGCAATATTTAATGATAAATTTTCTGGAGGCGCCTCTTCTTGCGATAATACTGGCCTTCCTTTCAAAATACAGTACCGACGGAGTATACCTTTTTGCTGAGAATAAAAACCTGCCGGTATTTCTTTTTATGGCGGTAGTGGTAGCTCTCTTCCTCGGATTGATAGTAAGCGCCGAGGAAATATTCAAGGACGGACGCATACTCGAAAGACAAAAATACCTCGATATAAGCCGTTCGAGCTATCTTGTGTCAAAAATACTATTCCTGTTTATTGTTTCCGCAATACAGACACTGTCCTTTATACTTATTTCCGATCTGATACTTGAGATGAACGGGCTTCTGCTGAGGCACTGGATAATATTGTTCTCGGTTTCGTGTTTCGGTAATATTGCAGGCCTGAATATCTCTGCAGGTATGCGATCGGTAGTAAGCATTTATATACTTATTCCTGTAATACTGGTTCCCCAGCTTTTGCTGGGAGGAGCAATGATAAAATTTGATGATCTTCATAAAAGTTTTACCAGTAAAATATATGTCCCGGTTATTGGCGACATGATGGCGACAAGGTGGGCATATGAAGCCATAACCGTTGAGCAGTTCAGGAATAACAGGTACGAAAGGCTTATTTTTGATTATGATATGGAAACAAGCCAGAACGACTGGTATGCTGCATTTCTTATACCGGAGTTGAAGAAAAAAGTCAGTGAATGTGAATATGCAGCAGACAGGGATGAATATGCAATGGACTTCAATAATAATATTTATAAGCTGAGAAAATATACAGGCATGCTGTCGGAATATTCAGGCAAAGATTATGATACTCTGATCGCAGAATTAAATACACCTGGTTTTGACTCCGTGAGAGCAGATAAAATTAACAGCGCCCTGGACAGCCTGAGAACACACTTCAGGTCGTTAAAGAAAGAAGCAATGGCAGGGAAGGATTCCGTATTAAATATGCTGGAGCAGGAACCGGGCATGGAAAATATACGCGAACTGAAGCAGGATAACTATAATAATTATCTGGCAGACGTCATGTTAGATGCTATCAGTACTGACAAGATATATGAAACGGACAGGTTGATAGTACAGAAAGCCGATCCTGTTTTCATGGCTCCGACATCCAGGACAGGAAGAGCACATTTTTTTGCGCCGTTTAAGTATATTGGGTCCAAAAAGATGAATACTATTTGGTTTAATATGATGGCTCTCTGGTTAATGACCGCCTTGTTTACAGTTAGCCTCTACTATAATCTTGTCAGGAAGTTCGTCGATTTCCTTGAATCATTCCGTGTCCCCTTTAGAAAAAGAGAACGAAGGGTCTGATAAATTTATGCCAGGGGTTGCTTTTGTTGCTTTGAAAAGCTTATTTTGTGATCGCTATGAGCGACATCAGGGCAAAAAAATATCTTGGTCAGCATTTTCTTACTGACAATAACATAGCTAAAAAAGTAGCCCTGTCGCTTAAAGCTGAAGGGTATGGTAATATACTGGAAATAGGACCGGGTACAGGGGTCCTTACAACTTTTATTATTGAAAGAGGTTTTGATAATTTCAGGGTTGTTGAGATTGACGGGGAGGCTGCCGGCTACCTTAAAGGCAGGTATGATAATCTGGATATAATACAGGCTGACTTTCTGAACCTGGACCTGGATAAGTATTTTGAAGGAGAGATGGGTATTATAGGTAACTTCCCCTATAATATCTCAAGTCAGATCTTATTCAGGATACTGGAATACAGGGATAAGGTACAGGAGGTAACAGGGATGTTGCAGAAAGAAGTTGCCGACAGGATTGTCTCGCCACCCGGGTCGAAAGTATATGGAATACTCAGCGTTCTGTTACAGGCATATTACAGTGTTGAATATCTTTTTACCGTATCTGCGGGTGTTTTTTATCCGCAGCCTAAAGTAAGATCGGCGGTAATACGGCTGGTACGAAGAAAGAAAGAGCCTCTGAACTGTAATGAAGGCCTGTTTTTCAGAGTGGTAAAGGTAAGCTTTAACCAGAGGAGGAAAATCCTTAAAAATTCACTGAAGCCTCTGGTTGACATGTCGGATATAAGCAATGCGTTGCTTAATAAGAGACCTGAACAACTTGGTGTGCATGATTTCGTTATGCTAACCAACCTTGTTGAACAAAATGTAAATAAAAAACAGTAGGACCATGGCCAGGACAATAGAAATCAACAGGGAATTTATCGATGATCTGCACGAAGCAATAAAGAAAAATGATGAGGGAAAGGCTCTTCTCCTTATTGCTGATTTTCATGCCGCTGATATAGCGGAGTTATACCATGAGATCAGTATTGAGGAGGTGAGATACCTGTATCTGCTTCTCGACGGCGAACTGGCTTCCGATGTTCTTGCCGAGCTGGATGATGACGACAGGGAAAGATTCCTTGAGGTCCTTCCCGCTGAGGTCATTGCCCAGAAGTTTATTGATCATATGGATTCCGATGATGCAGCCGATGTCATAGGTGATCTCTCGGAAGAGAAGAAACAGGAGATACTGCTGCACCTCGACGACCTTGAGCAGGCCGGCGATATTGTCGACCTGCTGGCTTACGATGAGGATACTGCCGGAGGGCTGATGGCCAAGGAAATGATCATGGTCAATGAGAACTGGACTATACTCAAATGTCTGAAGGAGCTTGCTAACCAGGCTGATGAAGTGGATGAGGTATATTATATGTATGTTATTGATAATGATAATATTCTGAAGGGTATTGTGTCATTGAAAAGAATGCTTCTAAGCAATAATGCCACAACGGTGAAATCCATTATTGAAGACGATATTATGTCTGTTGGTACCGGCACTCCGGCTGAAGAAGTAGCAACGATAATGGAAAAATATGACCTTGTGGCCATTCCTGTTGTCGATTCCACAGGGCGCCTTGTCGGAAGAATAACTATCGATGATGTGGTGGATGTGATCAGGGAAGAGGCCGAAAGAGATTACCAGATGGCATCAGGTCTGACTGACGAAGTAGAGGCAAGGGACAGGGTTCTTCAGATTACAAGGGTGAGGTTGCCGTGGCTTATGATAGGCTTAATGGGCGGTATACTCGGAGCTCTTGTTTTGGGTAAATTTGAGAATAATCTGAAAGTATATCCTGAGATGGCATTTTTTATTCCCCTTATAGGGGCTATGGGTGGTAATGTCGGGATACAATCATCAGCTATAATAGTACAGGCGCTTGCCAATAATACTCTTAAAGGTGAGAACACTTTAAAACGTTTGTTCAAGGAATTCCTTGTTGCCATGTTCAACGGACTGATACTGGCAGCAATAATATTCATATATAATTTTTTTGTAAGCGATTCTTTTGCACTTACTGTTACCGTCAGTACCTCTTTACTGTCGGTAATTGTCTTTGCAGCCCTTTTCGGTACAATGATACCGCTTATTCTAAACAGGCTGAATATCGATCCTGCACTGGCTACAGGACCTTTCGTTACGACATTAAATGATATAACAGGTCTTTTCCTGTACATGGTTATAGGAAGAATGCTTTACGGAGTGTTCGCCATGTGACCGGAATACAGGAGCTAAAAACTGAAACCTATTGCTTCGACAGGATTCATTTTTGAAGCAGAGTAAGCAGGGGCATAACCGGCAAGGACCCCGATTGCTCCCGAAATTATTATTCCCAGCAGAATATTCCCTGTTGTAAGGTGCATATTCAATTCCCACAAATAGTTGACAACGCCTGTACCTATAGATATAAAGACGAGGCCTACTATACCCCCAAGAACCGATAGCATCATCGATTCATAAAGGAACTGCCACAGGATGAACGCCCTTTTTGCTCCCAGGGCCATCTGTATCCCTATAATACTTGTTCTTTCCTTTACCGATACAAACATAATATTGGCTATCCCGAAGCCCCCGACAAGAATGGCAAAGCCTCCGATTATCCATCCTCCGACATTTATACTGGCAAAAGCACTTTCAAAACCCTGGGTCAGAAGACTGGCCCTGTTTACCGAGAAATTGTTTATCTCATCCGGAGCAAGTCTGCGTGCAGCCCTTAATATCATAGTCGCTTCGTCTGTAAGTTCCTGGACAGCAACTTCTTTATGGGCTTTCATCATTATACTCGAGTTTATAAACCTGTTACGCAGGTTAACAATTTTTTTTGCATAGTTAACCGGTATTACAGTCATCTCGTCCATTCCGTTGTCGCTTATGCCTCCCTGTCCTTCTTTTTTGAATACCCCGATTACCCTTGTTTTATTTCCTGAGATAATAAGGTTTTTTCCTACCGGATCGGTATTCCCAAATATTGTTTCGGCTGTCACCGAGCCTATCACTGCGACCCTGCTTCCGCCTGACAACTCGTAAGGAGAGAAATACCTTCCATTTGATATTTCAAAAGAACGTATTCCTTCAAAACCTTCGGTAATGCCCCATATCATTGCATCGCTTATTGCCTTATCCCTGTACTTTAGGTTTCTTGAAAAGTTTACTGAAAATGAAGCTGCTTCAGATTTGGTGGAATTCCTTAATACAGCCTCGTAGTCATCCAGGTTAACTGCCGGCCATTGTATCATATCCCACCATTGTATGTCAGGATCAAATGACCAGGGCAATTTCTGCACATAGACCACATCATCCCCCAGGGAAGCAATACTATCCTTTATGGCTTTTTCCATCCAGTCGAGGACCGTGAAAACAGATATTATCGAAAAAATGCCTATTGTAATGCCGAACAATGACAGGAAGGTTCTTAACTTATTTACAATAATTGAATTTATTGCAAACAGAAATCCCTCTTTTATAAGCCTTAAGAAAATCATGATCCAAATATACTTAAAAATGGAATACTGAAACAATGGAACCGAGGAACCTGATCCCGAGACTTCGGGTGAAGGTGACGAGCTCGCGAGTGGATGGTGATTGTGGCCGGTGGGGGCGAGCAATGCTGGAACAATGGAATACCGGAATGCTGGAACAATGGAATACTGGAATGATGGAAACGTAATAAAATATTTTGTTCTTCGTTTTTACAGGGGATGGTATAGTAAAAGTAGGCAATACATTGTAATACAATAAAAAAATCTTTATTTTTAGATCCCGTTAACCCAGCCTATGTTTAATTTCTAAATTATTGATTATGAGTAGTAAAAAAATCCAATCTGCCTTAATTTCAGTATACCATAAAGAAGGATTGGAAAAGATTGTAAGACGGCTTCATGAACTGGGTGTAAAGTTATATTCCACGGGAGGTACGCATAAATTCATTGAGGAACTGGGTATTCAGGCAACCAGGGTTGAAGATATTACTTCATACCCTTCAATACTGGGAGGAAGGGTTAAGACCCTGCATCCAAAAATATTCGGAGGAATACTGGCACGCAGGAATAATAAGGAGGATATAAAGCAACTGACCGAATATGATATACCTGAGATTGATCTTATTATAGTCGACCTGTATCCTTTCAGTGAAACTGTTGCTTCAGGCGCTTCAGAACAGGAGATAATAGAAAAAATAGATATAGGAGGTATAACCCTGATCAGGGCTGCAGCCAAGAATTTTGAGGATACAATGGTGGTCTCTCACAGAGGACAGTACGATGACTTTTATGATTTGATCGGCCTGGGTAAAGGAATAACCGACAGGGATCAGAGAAGGTATTATGCTGCAATGGCGTTTGGTGTCACATCGGACTATGATACGGAAATATTTAAGTATTTCAATAATAGTGAAGTGGTTAATGTATTCAGGGAAAGCTTTAATGATGCGCGTATACTGAGATACGGAGAAAACCCACATCAGAAAGGGGTATTTTTCGGCAATATCGATGAAGTGATAGAACAACTTCATGGCAAGGAAATATCATATAACAATCTGCTTGATATTGATGCTGCAATATCTCTTATCGGGGAATTTGATGAGACCACTTTTGCCATATTAAAGCATAATAATGCCTGCGGACTGGCTTCCAGGCCCGGGCTGACCGATGCATGGAAAGATGCCCTTGCAGGCGACCCTCTGTCGGCATTTGGCGGGGTACTTATTACCAACAGGGAACTCGATGCTGAAACGGCAGCAGAGATAGACAAATTATTTTTCGAAGTTATCCTTGCACCCTCGTATACGGAAGAAGCTCTTGAAATACTTAAACATAAGAAAAACAGGATTATACTGGTCCTTAAGGAGTATAAAAGCCCCGGACATATTTACAGGTCGGCCCTTAACGGTATACTTTCCCAGGAAAAGGATCGTAAAACCGATAAGACCGGGGACATGAGAACAGTTACGGAGACATCGCCTGATAACAGGCAGATGGAGGATATGGAATTTGCCAACAAGATAGTAAAACACAGTAAATCAAACTCTATTGTCCTGGCTGGTAATAAGCAGTTGTATGCCAGTGGGGTAGGGATGACATCCCGTGTCGATGCCCTTAGGTTTGCTGTTGAGAAAGCCAGGAGCTTCGGTTTTGACCTGGGGCAGGCAGTAATGGCTTCGGATGCCTATTTCCCGTTTGCCGACAGTGTTGAGTTGGCTGATAAAGAAGGTATAAAGGCTGTTATACAACCCGGAGGCTCGGTACGTGATAAAGACTCTGTTGATTATTGCAATGAACACGGAATGTCTATGGTGTTTACAGGAACCAGGCATTTCAAACATTAATATTAAATATATAAATATTCAGATGGGGATATTTTCATTTTTGACACAGGAGATTGCTATAGACCTGGGAACGGCAAATACAATAATAATACATAACGATAAGATAGTTGTGGATGAACCATCCATTGTTGCTGTAGACAGGAATACGGGCAAGCTGATAGCCATAGGGGAAAAAGCAAGGCAGATGCATGGCAAAACCCATGAAAATATAAGAACGGTACGACCCCTGAGAGACGGGGTGATAGCCGATTTTAACGCGGCCGAACAGATGATACGGGGAATGATCAAGATGATAAACCGTGGTCCCGGTTTTTTTTCCCCGACTCTTAAAATGGTCGTATGCATACCTTCCGGAAGTACGGAGGTAGAGATACGCGCGGTGCGTGACTCGTCCGAACATGCCGGAGGCAGGGATGTATATCTTATATATGAACCTATGGCTGCCGCAATAGGTATAGGACTTGATGTCGAAGCTCCTGAAGGATGTATGGTGGTTGATATCGGAGGTGGAACAACAGAAATAGCTGTCATTGCCCTGGGAGGAATAGTGTGCAATAAGTCTATCCGTACTGCCGGCGACGGTTTTACTTCAGATATCCAGGCATATATGCGTCACCAGCATAATATAAAAATAGGCGAAAGAACAGCTGAAGATATAAAGATAAATGTAGGAGCATCACTGCCTTCTATAGAAGATCCTCCGGCCGATTTCGTTGTAAGGGGGCCTAACCTGATGACGGCAATGCCTATTGAAATACCTGTATCATACCAGGAAATAGCACATTGCCTCGATAAGTCTATTTCCAAGGTGGAGACAGCAATACTCAGTGTCCTTGAACAAACTCCGCCTGAACTATATGCCGATATTGTGGCCAAGGGAATATTCCTGGCCGGAGGCGGCGCTCTGTTAAGAGGGCTTTCAAAGAGGTTGACCGATAAGATCAGTATCCCGTTCCGTGTAGCAGAGGATCCTTTGCATGCTGTGGCAAGGGGAACGGGTGTAGCTCTGAAAAATGCAGATAAATTCTCGTTCCTGATGAGATAATACAGGGGGTATAAATGAGAAGTCTCTTAAACTTCTTAAAAAAATACGGCAATATTCTGTTATTCCTGGTACTGGAAATAATAGCCATATATCTGCTTGCCTACAAACCTAATTTTCATAATATAAAATTGTCAAAAGGTGTGAATGCAGGCATTGCTTCGATCAGTAAAAAGGTCAGTCAGACAGTTGATTATTTCTCTCTTTCCGAGATTAACGAACAACTGCTCAATGAAAACCGGGAACTGAAAAATGCCATGCAAAGAATATATAGTAATCCGGAGATAAGTACTTTTACCGTTACCGATAGTGTGTACAGGCAACAGTATGTTTATATCCGGGCACGTGCTGTGAATAACAGTATTAACAAACAGAAGAACTATATAACCTTAAACAAGGGAACGCTTAACGGAATATATGAGGATATGGCTGTAGCAGGCCCTGAGGGAATAGCCGGTATAGTTGTTGAGGCAGGAAAGCATTATTCAATTGCCATGTCTGCCCTTAACCTTGATTTCAGGCTGTCTGCCCGGCTGAGGAAGAACGGCTATTTCGGTTCCCTGAACTGGGACGGACTGGATGCCGGGACTATGACATTAAGCGAGATCCCGCATCATGTCAGTATTGCAGTCGGCGATACTGTTGAGACTACAGGATACTCTGCTGTTTTTCCTGAAGGGATAATGGTGGGTACCGTCAGCCAGTATGATGCCGGAGGAGGTGATTTTTACAATATAAAAGTTGATCTGTCAACTGATTTCCGGAAGCTTAATAATGTATATGTTATTGTCAATCTGTATAAGAAGGAACAGCTTGAAACGGAGAGTGAAATAATCCGGGAGAATTAATATTATGCTGAATACCATACTTAAAAATACGGGGATCTTTGTATTGCTTTTTGCTTTACAGATATTGTTAATGAACAATATACGGTTCAGCGGTTTTATTAACCCTTATATTTATATTCTGTTTATACTGCTTCTCCCTTTTGAAACGCCTTCGTGGTTGTTGCTTATCCTGTCTTTTTTTACCGGCTTTCTGGTAGATATTTGCTCCGGGACACTGGGCCTGCATACGGCTGCAAGCGTCTTTGCCGGTTTCCTGAGGCCCTACGTGCTGAACGTAGTATCGCCGCGTGAAGGTTACGAACAGGGCGACCTGCCCGGGATCAGGACTTACGGGTTCAGGTGGTTTATAACATATGTACTGATATTAACCTTTTTTCACCATCTTATATTATTCTACCTGGAAGTACTCAGGTTTGATTTCTTTTTCCATACTTTATTGAGGGTAGTCCTGAGCACAGGCTTTACCCTGTTGTTTATAATAATTATACAGTCATTAATCATAAGGAGATAGATTGCCGGTCATTAAAGACAAATACGGGAACAGGAAACTGTTATTTTTTGCGACAATTATTGTATTTGCCATTATCATTCTTATAAAGTTATTTATCCTACAGGTAGTTGATAAGTCGTATCGTTTGTCTGCCGAGAACAATGTGCTGAGGTATGTAACTCAGTACCCTGCCAGGGGACTGATATACGACCGGAACGGGGAACTGCTTGTATATAACCAGGCTGCATATGACCTTATGGTTATACCCGGGCAGGTGCAGCATATGGATACGGCGGAATTATGTTCGATACTTGAAATCACGAACGATTCATTTATTAACCGCATGAATGATGCAGTTAAGTTTTCCAGGCATACACCTTCTGTTTTCCTTAAGATGGTTTCTTCCGAAACATATGCCAGATTACAGGAGGTGCTTTACAGATACCCCGGATTCTATGTTCAGACCCGTACGCTTAGAAAATATACGTACCCCTCAGCCGCTCATGTACTGGGTTATGTCGGCGAGGTTAATAATGAGGAGATAAAAGCAGATGCCTATTATAAAGCAGGAGACTATATCGGAAAGAATGGTATTGAGAAATCCTATGAGAGACATCTGAGAGGAAGCAAAGGACTGAAAATATACCTGGTTGATGTTTATAACAGGGTAAAAGGATTATACCAGGAAGGAAGGTATGACACTGTCCCTGTTCCCGGATCAAATATTGCCTCAACACTTGATATCGGTCTGCAGAGGTACGGTGAATTGCTGATGAGAGGGAAGAACGGAAGTATTGTGGCCCTGGAGCCTTCAACCGGAGAGGTTCTGGCGTTGATCTCCACGCCTGATTACGACCCTTCTCTTCTGGTTGGCAGGATACGCTCGGAAAATTACACCAGATTGCAGAATGATACTCTTGAACCTCTTTTTAACAGGGCATTAATGGCTTCATATCCTCCGGGATCAACTTTTAAGCCGGTTAACGGCCTTATAGCTCTGCAGGAAAAAGTGATAACAGATAACACCGAATACTTTTGTGATAACGGGTATTATGCTCCTGGTGTGCATGTGGCCTGCCATCATTTTGCTTCGTTCAACCTTTCCCAGGCAATTACTACTTCATGTAACGCATATTTCTGCAATGCATTCAGGCTTACTCTTGAGAATCCTGTTTACGGATCAGTTGCCGAAGGAATGGAAAGGTGGAGAGCTTACCTTTCTGAATTCGGTTTCGGATCAAAACTGGGTATTGACTTTCCGAATGAGCTTCCCGGATTTGTGCCCAGACCGTCTTATTATGATGATATTTACGGTAAAAACAGATGGAGGGCGCTAACCGTAATATCTATGGCCATCGGACAGGGAGAGCTTGGTACCACACCCCTGCAGATGGCAAATATGGCTGCTACCATTGCCAACAGGGGATATTACTGTACCCCGCATATTGTAAGATCGGTTGGTAATGACACTCTTGCCATCAATCCTTCATTCAGGGGAAAGAACAGAGTAAATATAGATTCTGCTTATTTTGAAGTTATTGTAGAGGGAATGAAAGGCGTTGTTAATGGGGGTGAGGGAGCTACTGCAAGATGGGTGGCTATTAAGGATATAATAATGTGTGGTAAAACAGGTACCGCAGAAAATCCCCATGGGCCTGATCATTCTATTTTTATTGCTTTTGCCCCTGAAGATAATCCGAAGATAGCTATTGCAGTATATGTTGAGAATACAGGATTCGGATCTACATATGCCGCTCCTGTTGCAAGCCTCATGATAGAGAAATACTTAAAAGGGGAGGCCGGGAATGTGTGGCTGGAAAACTATATACTGAATCCGCCTGAGCCCCGGGTTCCGGATGAACAGACAGAAAACGAACAAATAACGGGAAATATTGAAGAGGAGGGTTAACATACTTGCCAGTATTGACTGGATTGTGGTTGTAATATACCTGTTTTTTATCCTGTTCGGATGGATAAATATATATGCAGCAGTATATAGCGAGGAACATACCAGTATCCTGGATCTTAGTCAGAGATATGGCAAGCAGCTGATATGGATTATTGCCTCTCTTATTATTGCTGCTATAATAATAGTTATAGACAGTCGTTTTTATATATTTTTTTCATATATATTATATGGCGCAGCCATATTGCTCCTGGTTGCTGTGCTGATAGTGGGGAAAGAGGTACATGGCGCCAGGTCATGGTTTGAAATAGGCAGCTTCAGCCTGCAACCGGCTGAATTTGCTAAAATTGCAACCTCGCTCGCTCTTGCCAGGTATCTGTCGGCAGAGGGAAGGACAGCGGCATCCTTTAAAACACTTATTGTTTCAGCAGTAATTATTTTCCTCCCTGCATCATTAATTGCCCTTCAGCCTGACATGGGTTCAACATTGATATTCTTTTCTCTTTTTCTCGTCCTTTTCAGGGAAGGCCTGTCACTTTATTTTTTTATTATAGGAATTCTGGCAATAATACTGTTCATAGCTACATTACTTACCAACAGCCTGTATATATTCGCAGCTATTGTGCTTGCAGGTTTTATCTTTCACCTTGTCAAGAGCAGAAATGTGAGAGTAAGCATAAAGGGACTGGTTATCTATCTCATTACAGGAGGAGCGCTGTATGCCGTCTTATACTGGATCAGAAAAGAGGTTCCTGTTGAGCTGGTATTCATTGCGTCGCTTATCATTTCCGGGTTGTTTTATTCATATTATATATTCAGGAATAAGGCTGCAAATGTATTGATCATTTTAGCCTTTGTGCTTGGAAGCATGATATTCACATATTCTGTACACTATGCTTTTAACAATATCCTCCTTCCTCACCAGCAAACGAGAATAAATGTAGTGCTCGGAATAGAGTCTGACCCTTCAGGTGCAGGTTATAATTTAAACCAGTCGAAGATATCCATAGGCTCGGGAGGTTTCTCAGGGAAGGGGTTCCTGCAGGGGACGCAAACCAAGTTCAAGTTTGTACCGGAACAAAGTACGGATTTTATATTCTGCACAATAGGCGAGGAGTGGGGCTTTATCGGGACATCTCTGGTGGTATTCCTTTTTTCCTTTTTCCTGATAAGGCTGGTAATGCTTGCCGAAAGACAGAAATCAGCCTTTTCACGAATATATGGCTATGGAGTAGTATCAATTTTTCTGTTTCATATATTGATAAATATAGGTATGACTATAGGGCTGGTACCCGTTATAGGGATACCTCTGCCTTTTTTTAGCTCTGGCGGGTCGTCTCTATGGGGATTTACCATCCTGCTGGTTATTTTTCTCAGATTGGATGCAAGCCGCAGTGAACATCTTGTCTGATCAATATCCGGGCTTTCGGGTTAAGGCTAAAATGGCATGGTTATCCTGTGGCTCAGGGGGATGCCAAAATCGTTCTCGACATATTCTATCAGCTGCGGGAAAAATTCCATGAAATCCTCGTCCAGGCTGTAATAATTCTTTTTGAGAGACTTAATTGCGAATTTGGTTTCTGAAGGGAGGCTGGTCCTTCTGCTGAGGGCATTCAGCACTTTTCTTAAGCCATTGCTTGTTTTATAGGATTCAATCCAGTTGTTGATAATAAAAAACGGGAACCTGTCTTTAACCTTTGGCGGAAGGATCTCATAATTGTTAACCATAGCCCTGTAAAACTGATAGGTTATACTTTCAAGAGGGCGCCTTGAAAAGGTGTCCCACTCCCTGGTGAGAAAATGATCATACAGTATGTCAACAACAACACCGGCATATTTGTGGTATTTTCGTGTAAAATGGATCTGACTCCTGTGTACTACAGGATGTTTATCGGTAAAGGCATCAATATGCCTGTGCAGGATAATGCCTTTTTTTACGAGTTCCGGGTATTTGAGATAGTCACGGCCCTTAACATAGTCTCCTATATAGTTTCCTATAATGATCTCATCAGAGTCACCTGAAAGATATATATGGGCCAGGACATTCATTAGTTTTTAAAAATATAGTAAATCATCACCACCTGTTAATATGCCTTTTTGTTTACTCTATACCCAATATATTTTTTAACATATCGGGTGAATCATGCAATAAACATACCAAAAACCAGAAATTCAGACAATTGGATTAGTTTCAGGCCTCCAGTAAAAAATTACTCAAATATAAGGAAATTAACCAGTTAAATTATAAATTTGATGATTCTATTTTCAATTGAACCGTATAATCATAACAAAAAAATCGTTATTATATTATGAAGAAAAATGTAATTATTATTGGTGCCGCGGGCAGGGATTTTCATAATTTCAATACTTATTACCGCGATAATGAAGATTATAATGTAGTTGCTTTTACAGCAGCCCAGATACCAGATATTGACGGCAGAAAATATCCTTCCGAACTGGCGGGGAAGCTATATCCTGACGGGATTCCTATTTATGCCGAAGAAAATCTTACTGATCTTATAAAGGAGCTCAAGGTTGATGACTGTGCTTTTTCATACAGTGATGTAAAATATACAAAGGTGATGTCGGTAAGTGCAATAGTTAATGCGGCGGGAGCCAATTTTGTATTACTCGGACCCAACGACACTATGCTGAAAAGTACGAAACCGGTTATTGCAGTAGGAGCTGTGCGGACAGGTTGTGGAAAGAGTCAGACATCCAGAAGGGTAATAGAACTGCTTATGGAAAAGGGACTGAAGGTTGTTGCCGTACGTCACCCCATGCCGTACGGTGATCTTAATGAGCAGAAAGTGCAGCGTTTTGCAGAGATAAGCGACCTGGAAAAACATAAGTGTACCGTTGAAGAAATGGAAGAGTATGAACCTCATGTGGTACGTGGTAATGTCATCTATGCCGGGGTCGATTATGAAGCCATACTGAGAGAAGCCGAAAAAGATCCGAAAGGATGTGATGTTATTCTTTGGGACGGAGGGAATAACGATTTCCCGTTCTACAAACCGGATCTTACGATAACTGTTGTTGATCCCCACAGGGCCGGTCATGAACTGAGTTATTACCCCGGCGAAGTGACACTCAGACTTGCCGATGTGGTGGTCATAAATAAGATTGACAGCTCTGCTCCTGATGATATTAATACCGTAAGAGAAAGTATACGTAAGGTTGCTCCGGGCTCAGTTGTTATTGACGGCGCATCGCCCATAAAGGTTGATGATCCTTCTGTAATAAAAGGGAAGAGAGTACTGGTCATTGAAGACGGCCCTACTCTTACCCATGGTGAGATGAAGATTGGCGCAGGTATTGTTGCAGCGCAGAAATTCGGTGCGGCATCACTGGTTGACCCCAGGCCTTATACCGTAGGTAAACTATCGGAAACATTCAGCATCTATCCTAATATCGGTACATTATTACCTGCAATGGGATACGGCGAAGAACAACTCAGGGATCTGGAGGCTACTATCAACAATACTGATTGCGACGCTGTTGTTATAGGAACACCTATCGATCTTAACAGGATAATTAAAATCAAAAAGCCTAACACAAGGGTTTACTATGACTTGCAGGAAATAGGTCAACCCGACCTCAAAGAGGTCCTTGACGATTTTGTGAAAACACATAATCTTTGATTATTATTCCTGAAGAATTTCCGGCGTCAGGAACAATATGAACATCAGAACAGGGCTATGGTTTGCCAAGCAACCTGAACATGTTCTTCTTGTACGCCTCAACCCCGGGCTGGTTAAATGGGTTAACACCCAGAATATATCCGCTTATTGCACATGATATTTCAAAAAAGTACAATAGCCGGCCCAGGGTTGTTTCATTTATAGCCGGTATTACTATCCTGAATACCGGAACACCTCCTTCTACATGAGCCATGATAGTTCCTTCTTCAGCTCTGGCATTGACCTCCGACAGTCTCATCCCTGAAATATAGTTGATATTATCAAGGTTTTCTTTGTCATGGGGAATGATCAGTTTGCTGCCGGGCGATTCGACGGACAGAACCGTTTCAAAGAGTATTCTCTCTCCTTCCTGGATATACTGTCCGAGAGAATGCAGGTCAGTGGTCATATCTGCTGAAGCAGGGAATATCCCTTTACCTTTTTTACCTTCGCTTTCGCCGAATAGTTGCTTCCACCATTCGGCTATGAAATGAAGTGAAGGTTCGTAGTTGACAAGCATTTCTATTTTCTTCCCCTTGAGGTACATCATATTGCGAATGGTTGCATAGGTAGCTGCCGGATTATCAGCCGTATCAGGATTGTCCCTTGTCTTTGCAGCCATCATTGAAGCCCCGTTAGTAAAAGCAGAGATATCATATCCTGCTACAGCAACAGGGAGCAAACCCACAGGTGTGAACACCGAATACCTTCCACCCACATCACCGGGGATAATAAAAGAAGTGTATTTTTCGCGGTCGGCCAGCAGCCTTAGAGCCCCTGTCCGGGAATCGGTAACAGCTACGATATGCCTTTTCAGGTCTTCCTGCCCGACTGTCTCTTCCAGCTTTTTCTTTAGTATCCTGAAACAGATAGCCGGCTCTGTAGTGGTACCCGATTTGGATATTACTATTATATTGAATTTCCTGCCCGACAGGTATGACAAGAGCCGCGACATATAATCCTCGCTTATATTCTGTCCGGCGAAGATCACTTCATGTTTTGTTTCATTATTTGTGCTAAATGAAGAGCCCCGGAGGGCTTCAATAACCGATTTTGCCCCCAGGTATGATCCTCCTATACCTGTTATTACCGTAATATCAGCCTCTGAACGCAGCTCTTTAGCTGTCCGGTTAATATCTTCAATGAGTGTTAATGACTTTTCGGGCAGGTCGAGCCAGCCAAGGAAATCATTCCCCTCGCCGTCATGGTTAATTAGTTTCCGGAGATGATTTGCCGATCTTACGATTTCTTTTTTTAGTTCTTCTTCTTTAACGAACGGAAGACAGTTGGTATAATCAATTCTTATTTCCATCAGGATTATTTTAATATTTTTGTCAGGTTCCTGAATTCAAGCGCAGGATTCGATTCCCTGTACAGTATACGGTATACTGCATCCGCTATTGGAATGTCAACCTTTAAATTATTATTTATTTCATTAATACAATCCGAAATGTAATATCCTTCGGCTACCATTTCCATTTCCAGCCTGGTAAACCTTACCGAATAGCCTTTACCTATCATATTACCGAACATCCTGTTCCGGCTGAATTTTGAATATGCGGTTACAAGCAGGTCTCCCAGGTAAGGAGAACTGTTGAAATCACGGTCATTTTTGAAGACAGCCTTGATGAACTTTTTCATCTCAGTGGCGGCATTTGATATCAATACAGCCTGGAAATTATCCCCGAAGCCCAGGCCATGTGCTATGCCGGCAGCAATAGCGTAGATGTTTTTAAGAACGGCAGCATACTCAGTGCCTGTAATATCATCGGATATTACTGTCTTGAGGTAATAATTTTTAAGCAGCCGGGCCAGCCTCTGAGCATTCTTCTTTTCATGTGATGCGATAGTAAGGTATGTCAGCTTCTCCATTGCAATCTCTTCCGCATGTGTAGGGCCGGTAATAACCACCAGGTTATTCAGGGGAATATTCATTTTTTCATGGAAGAAATCTCCTACTATATAATTATCCTGTGGCACAATACCTTTTATAGCTGAACATACAATTTTCCCGGAGATGTCACAGACGAGACTTTGCAGGCTTGATTTCAGAAAGGCCGACGGTATTACAAAAAGAAGAATATCGGCCTTATTTACTGCTTCATTGATATCATGAGTAAGATATAGTTTAGACGTATCAAGGTTTACGGTACTGAGATATTTAGGATTATGTTTATGCTTTCTGATATGGTCGATAATATCCTTTTCCCTTATATACCAGGATATCGTTTTGCTATTGGCAGATAACATTTTAACCAGCGCTGTTGCCCAGCTACCTGAACCTAAGACAGTTATATCGGCTTTTTCAGCATCCATTGATATTCAATTTGGACCAAAGGTAATCAATGCATATCAAAGAAAAGGCGGGAACATATGTTTTTATGCTCCCGCCTTATATCAGAAATCTGGATAATATATAGTGTTGATTGAAGTGCTACCTGCCGTTTTGCCTTTGACGCTTTATTACATCGCCACCGCTCGATGATCTGGCATCTACGTATTCAGGATTGCCCATATAATAAATATCGCCTGCACTGCTGGCCCTGGCTTTAAGCCTTTCGGTCACGGTAATTTTTATATCACCCGCGCTTGACGATGAAAGGTCTGCTTCCTTAACCTCCAGATCAAATGCTTTTATATCGCCTGCACTGCTTGTCGACGCCTTACAATAATCAGTAGTTCCTTTAAGGGTTATGTCGCCTGCACTGCTTGTATGAAGAAACAATTCCTTTGCGTATACTTCAAGCTTGACATCACCCGAACTGCTGGTCTTTATTTTCAGACTTTCGGTTTTTACCGGTGTCTCGCCAATTACATCTCCCGCGCTGGAAGTGCTGATATAATCGACATTCTCCATTGTTACGTAAACCCTCATTCTTTCAGCATTCCTGATACTTATATTATCCGGATGAACATAGAGTACTCCGTTGCTGATCTCGGTGATAATATACGGAAGCAGATTTTCGTCAGCTTCCACAATTATTTGATGTCCATTACCCTGGCTCAGGTAAACGTCAATTGCCGAGCTTGTCTTGACACCTGTAAATTCGGTGGCTTTTCTTTCTTCTTTCTGTACATTGCCGTTGCCTGTTACCCTATTGAATCTCTGAGCATTGCTGTTTGTAAGGGTTCCGACGCACAGTACGGAAATGAATAATAATTTCAGGCTTTTCATTTTCTGACACTTTTATGTTTTGCTTGTTTAACCTAAAGACATTAATAATCAGCGAATGATGCACGAAATGGAATAATAAATTCCTTTAAAAGCAAAAGGGCTGCCTGATATCTTATTTTTCTATCGTCATCTTTAGTTCCCTGATCTGTTTTTCAAGTTCATCAATTTTGGTTACTTCCCCTTTCAGTTCATCATTTTCCTTTTTCAGTTCCTTTATGGCTTCTATAAGCAGGGCTGTCAGCGGTGCATAATTTATCGAATAATACTCGCTGCCTTTGGATACCAGTTCGGGGATAACCTCAAGAGCTTCCTGTGCTATGAGCCCCATGCTGCTTTTACCTTCCGGTATTCCTTCTTTGTTCCAGTTGAATGTTACACCTCTTAAGCTCAATACTTTTTTAAGAGGGTCGTTTATGGTCTGTATATTGGTTTTCAGCCTGGAATCTGATGTCTGTGACACTTCATTAGCCTGAATATTCCCATCTACTGTTAAGTCGTATGATGGATCGGCTGCTGTCTTGATACCCGTATTTGCATTCAGCCTGAGTGTTTTCGGAACGCCTGACATGACTCCGCTGATGAATGCATTATCGGCTGTGTTTGCAAAACAGTCGATTATTAACTTATAGCTTGACTCTGTGACAGGGAGGCCTGCGCCATTACCTATAAATATGTTATTTGAACCTGCTGTCAGCATACCTGTTCCGTCGCCTATAAAGACATTATTTGATCCGCTGGTATTGTTGCTGCCGGCAGAATAACCTATATATGTATTCTTGATGCCGTTTTGGACCGAAGATCCGGCGAGTGTCCCGATAAAAGTATTTTCTCCCTCATTTCCGGAGGAGCCGTCAGTAAAAGACCATCCGGCCTGAGTCCCGACGAAGGTATTTTGTGAACCTGTTGTTACATTGGCGCCAGCTGACTGTCCTATAAAAACATTGGCAAAACCTTCATCATTAGCCTTACCTGCCTCATCTCCTATAAATACATTATACTGCCCGTGTCCCATAGAGCCTGCTTCATGTCCGATATACACATTATTATATCCGTTTGTGCAGTTACGTCCCGCACTTGTTCCTATAAATACATTCTCGAAAACACTGGCATTAAGACCTGCTTCATAACCTATGAAGACATTATTCTCAGAGCCAAAGCGCAGGTTTAACCCGGCATTATAGCCAACGGCAACATTGTTTGTACTTGCATATCCCAGATCGCCTCCGGCAAGATAGCCGAGAAAAACGTTATTACCGGCTGAGCCTCGGGCACCCCTGACCTCGACATATTTGTCATTGATCCCTTTTGATCTGTCGAACCCACCGATGGCAAAACCTCCTTTAGGTCCTTTGGCTGTTGTCTCGTTAAAGTAGAGTCTTGTACTGTCGGGATTGATGCTCAGGTATGGTTGTAACATTCCTTTTGATCTGTCGAATCCTCCTATGGCAAATCCACCCTTGGGCCCTTTGGTCTCTGATTCGTCAATATTTATTTTTACCGTTCCGTTATTCAGAATAGAAAAAACAGGAAAGCCGTCCTGGTTTATTATCTGGAAAATGGTATCAGTAGCTATGGCTGAAGGATCGGCTGTAACAGAAAGCATGCCGGTATAAGGTTTGGATGACCCGATATTTACTTTTTTGTTGTCCAGGTTATAAATATTATCCCCTGACAGTACCCATTTTGAATCCAGATAGCCTTCTGTCGAATGATCTCCCCAGCTATATGCTTCATTCCAGTTGCTGATGCTGAGTTCCGGTTTATTGACCAGGTCATTATAATCACCGCTGAATACATTTCCCGCCTCATCGGCATATATGGCGTACGGAACACTTACAAGCTGTACGGGATCCATCGGGTTCCCTTCTATATTAATATTAAGATAATATGGTGATCCGTACCAGTCGATGGCAGAGAAATCATCACCGCTGGTACCGTTACCCAGCATTATACTTACCAGACCGAAATCATTGGTAGTGGTATTATGTGTTTCAGAGTACACTTGTGTACCGGCAGGAGTGCCCTGGTTAACAGTTAAGATGATCGTCACATCTGTATTCACCATTGGCTGTTTGCTTGCATCCCTGACAATGGCCTGATAGGATACCAGCTTAGGTGATTGGGCAAATAATAATTCTGGAAGAATAAGCAGGAGTAATGCTAAGATCTTAATAGCACCGGAAGCTTTCATAACTTGTTGTTTTGAGTTAAAGGTTAATATGCATATCAAGTTATGATAAAATATAAAAATACCGGTAGTTTAGGATAGATATTTATATCTGAATTTGATAAACGATTGAAAAATGTTGATAAAATAACGGGGCTGTCTCAAAAGTGTAATATTATAGGAGAAAAAATTTTAACCTCTGTGTTACTCTGTGGTAGAATAAATATTTGCTATTATTATACTTTACAATTACACTTTTGAGACAGTCCCGTTGTCAAAGATCAAATTAAACCTGTAAGAGCCATGAACATAATTTTATAAAGCAAGTGCTTTTTCAAATCTTTTGTTTACCTCATCCCAGTTAACAACATTCCAGAATGCACTTACATATTCCGGTCTCTTATTCTGGTATTTCAGGTAATAGGCATGTTCCCATACGTCAAGAGCCAGCAGAGGCGTTCCCCTCAATTCGGAAACATCCATAAGAGGGTTGTCCTGATTAGGAGTGCTGCCAACGAACAGTTTTTTCCTGGCATCCATTACCAGCCATGCCCATCCGCTGCCGAACCTTGTTGCAGCTGCATTATTGAATTCTTCCATGAATTTTTCCCATGAGCCGAAATTGTCCTCAACGGCTTTCTTAAGTTTTGCAGATGGTTCTGTCTTTCCGGGTCCCATGTTATTCCAGAAGAGTGTGTGATTGTAGTATCCTCCACCGTTATTCCTTATCCCGGAAGGAAGTTTTGAAACTTTTGCAAATAATCCGGACAGGGGAGTTGACTCATACTCTGTCCCTTCAACTGCAGCAACAAATTTGGTAAAATAGCCTCTGTGATGCCTGTCATAATGTATCTCCATCGTCATTTTATCAATATATGGTTCAAGGGCATCATAGGCGTATGGTAAGGCGGGGAACTCATGTCCTTTGAAGTTCCCGTTTTCATCAGTTGAAAAATCAAAGACAGGAGTTGCAAGAAGGTCGGCCGGTATGGCCATTGCTACTGCTCCCAGTCCTACAGTACTTAAAAATTTTCTTCTTTCCATAATCATATCGTTTTTATTTTACTAACAATACAAAAAGAAGAATGTTTAATACCCTTTAATGTCCGGATGTTCAGTTGTTCAGTTGTTTGTTATTCCATTGTTCCAGTGTTCCAGTATTCGGTATTCGGTATTCAGTAAGACCATAGACCATGCCTGAATAAGGTTGATTTGTTGAGCTGTTAAGGCGTTAAATTGTTTGTTCAGTTATTCAGTTGTTCAGTTATTCCATTATTCCATTATTCCAGTATTGCTCGCCCCCACCGGCCACAATCACCATCCACTCGCGAACTCGTCACCTTCGCTTACCTTCGGCAAACTCAGGCTCCTCGGTTCCATTATTCCATTATTCCAGTATTGCTCGCCCCCACCGGCCACAATCACCATCCACTCGCGAACTCGTCACCTTCGCTTACCTTCGGCAAACTCAGGCTCCTCGGTTCCATTGTTCCATCGTTCCATCGTTCCAGTAAAAAAACAGGAATCAGACCTCCTGATCCCTGTTTTATGTATACAGCCGTATTTGAAAATTATCAGGAAATACTGGCAATGCTTTCTTCTATTTCTTTATCAGTCAGTTCATGATCTTCAAGGTCGTTTTCGAAATATTTTTCATATGAGCTCAGATCAAGATGCCCATGTCCCGAGAGGTTGAAGAGGATGGTCTGTGGTGTTCCTGCCTCATCACATTTTTTTGCCTCATCAACAGCGCCGGTTATGGCATATGTCGACTCGGGTGCGGGAATAATACCTTCGGTGCGGGCAAAGAGTACTCCGTTTTTAAAGCAGTCTTTCTGGTATTTCGACTGTGCTTCAATAAGTTCGTCTTTCAGCAACTGACTTACAATAGATCCTGCGCCATGATATCTTAATCCGCCGGCATGTATCTTTGCGGGAATGAAATTGTGTCCCAGTGTATACATTGCCAGGAGAGGGGTCAGACCAACGGAGTCGCCGAAATCGTACATGAAGCGTCCCCTTGTCAGTTTCGGACAGGAAGCAGGCTCAATGGCTATAGCTCTTGTCTTTTTACCGTTTAGCAGGTTCTCCCTTACAAAAGGAAAAGATATACCTGAGAAATTTGATCCTCCTCCAAAGCAGCCAATAACTATATCGGGATAGTCGCCTGCCATTTCCATCTGTAGCAGGGCTTCCTCACCTATTACTGTCTGGTGCAGCAAGACATGATTGAGCACGGAGCCAAGTGAATATTTTGTCCCGGGATCTTGTGCAGCTCTTTCAACAGCTTCTGATATTGCTATCCCAAGGCTACCCGGAGAATCGGGATTCTTTGCCAGTATTTTTCTTCCTGATTCGGTCAGTTCACTGGGTGACGGAATGACAGTAGCATTATATGTATTCATCATCAGCTTACGGTATGGTTTCTGCTCATAGCTTATTTTTACCATATATACTTCAAGTTCGATACCGAAATGCTGACAGGCAAAGCTGAGAGCGGAGCCCCACTGACCGGCACCGGTTTCTGTAGTTATCTTTTTTATTCCTTCGGCTTTATTATAGTAAGCCTGTGCTATTGCAGTGTTGGCTTTATGCGATCCGGCATAACTGAATCCTTCATATTTATAGTATATTTTACATTTGGTACCTATTGCCTTTTCAAGTTCGTATGCCCTGAACATAGGGCTGGGCCTGTAGCTTTTATACATATCCAGAACTTCCCCGGGAATATCAATATACTTGTCGGTTGAAGCTTCCTGCTGTATAAGGGCCATAGGGAACAGGGGTGCAAGATCCTCCGGTTTGATCGGTTCTTTGGTGGCGGGATGCAACGGAGGCATAGGCTTATTGGGCATATCAGCCATAATATTATACCATCTCGTTGGGATCTTGTCTTCAGGAAGGATGAATTTTTTAATTGCGTTCATGATTTAAGTATTTATTTTAGTTAGTAATAAGTTCGTGTATAAACAAAAAAAGGCACGCTGTGACCAGCGTGCCTTCTTTGTTTATTATATCTTTATCTACATAACGGCTTGGTTCACAGCATTATTGATCTTGCTGCGCCACCACCAGATATGTAGAATTATATTTTTCATCGGTGCAAATCTAGATATTATTTTTAATATTGCAAATGCTGTATAAAATATTTTTACCTGTTTACTATATATTGTTAAGCATATTACAGTATTTGGGATTAATCGTAATTGTTTTTTTTCAATTTAGCTTTTAAACAATTAACATCGTATAATAAGCATTGAAATATAGTTATCAATATACATCGGGAACAAAGGTTTGTTCCGACATGGGAGGCCTTACATACCCTTCTTTATTGACGGGAGGGAGATTTATCTTATTATGTTTAATTTCTTTATAGGGGATCATAGATAACAGGTGATGAATACAGTTCAGCCGGGCCCGTCTTTTATCATCGGCATTCACAACGAACCAGGGAGCTACCTTGGTATCGGTATATATAAACATCTCGTCCTTGGCTTTTGAGTATTCAACCCATTTTGTTCTTGAGGCCAGATCCATCTCACTGAATTTCCATCTTTTCAAAGGATCTTCTATCCTTTCCCTGAATCTTTTTTCCTGCTCTTCGTCACTTACGGAGAACCAGTACTTAATAAGGTGTACGCCGGAATGTATTATCATTTCCTCGAACCTGGGGCATGATCTCAGGAAATCCCAGTACTCATCGTCGGTACAGAAATTCATCACGCGCTCGACGCATGCCCTGTTATACCAACTCCTGTCGAAGAGGACTATTTCGCCGGCTGCAGGCAGGTGAGGAATATATCTCTGAAAATACCACTGGGATTTTTCTCTTTCTGTCGGTACACCAAGGGCTACTACACGGCATATCCTCGGATTGAGCCTCTGTGTAATACGTTTTATCACTCCTCCCTTGCCGGCGGCATCCCTGCCTTCAAAAACAACAACCAGCCTGTAGCCTGTAGCCTTGACCCACTCGTGCATCTTTACAAGATCGAGCTGTAACCTTTCAAGCTCTTTAAAGTATACTGTCTTTTTCAGTTTCTTGTGGTTTTCATTTTCCATGCAAAATGATATTGATACAGAATGCAATTTACATTTTCACTGTTTTATTATCAAATTTATCAGTGTTCTGCTGATCAATCAATTTATTTATTATGATTGAGGTGCATATACATGGAAAATTTTGTATTTTAGTAAACCCGAAATGGAAATATGTCAATATTTGATAACTAAAACCTATTATCATGAGTAGTGAATCATTCAATTTCAGTCAGTTCCTAAAGGATTCGGTCAGTTCCATAACAAAGCCTAAGGCATATTTTGCAGAGATGCCGGCAAAGGGAGGTTTTGGAGTACCTGTATTAAAAGCTCTTATATACGGAGCTGTAGCAGGGGTATTTACTTTTCTCTGGAGTCTGCTTAAAGTAGGCGGCGCAACAACAGGTTTGCTTGGAGGTGCCGTTGGCATTATGGCATTTATATGGGCAATAGTCGGTGCGCTTATCGGTCTTTTTATAGGCGCCGTTATAGTCCTTATCGTTTCGGCAATATGTGGCGGTTCAACCGATTATGAATCAAATGCCAGGGTTACATCATCCCTGATGGTACTAATGCCGATAAATGCTTTATTCGGGTTAGTAGGTGGAGCAGCAGGATCGCTTATCGGTTTCGTAATAAACCTTTACGGACTATTGATGCTGTATCATGCACTTACAGGAACGCTCAAGAGTAAGGAAGGTTCTTCAAAAGTACTTACCATTATTCTTGCAGTGATACTAGCAATATTCCTTATAGCCGGATTCTTTGCAAAGAAAACTGCCAAAAGATTTATGAATGATTTTGGCTCCGACTTTGAACAGAGCATGGAGGAGTTGAGTAAGGATATGGAAAAAAGTATGAAGGATATTTCCAAAGAGCTTGAAGAGGCAGTTGACGAGATGCAATCGGAAGATGAAGAGAAATAGCCTGTTAAAAGATTGAAGATATGCAAACGCCCTGTTTCATGACAGGGCGTTTTTTCAGTATCTGTATAAATTTACAGAGCCTCTCACGGGACTCGAACCCGCGACCTGCTCATTACGAATGAGCTGCTCTACCAGCTGAGCTAAAGAGGCTTTTTTTAAGCTATGCAAAAATACAAAAAACCACTTATCAATAACCATTGCAAGTGGTTTTTATAAAAATGACTGGGGATGACCCGGTCCTAATCTGTTGTTGCCTTCACCGATGCCTTCCAATCGATAAGTACCCACAGCAGATATGAAATAAGGAATATTAATCCGCCATACAGGGGGGAGATCAGCGAGACCTTTAATCCTCCTGCCAGCAGACCGGTTGAAACATCTCCGACGTTCTCTATTACTCCGAAAGCACTATACAGGCCCACCATCTGTCCCAGCATTCCCGTAACCAGTGCAAATAAGCCAAGAGATTTGATATAGCCGAGCTTCCGCCTCGTTTCATCCAGATTCTTGTAATCCCTCTTTAATATGAGAAAGAGGTTAAATAATGCAATTATGATAATTACAAATAAAATGATTGTAAGGATTCCCATAAATAATGTTCCACCTTGATAAAATAGTTTAAACATAGCTGGTAAAATTAAATTGTTAATCATACTCCAAAGATAAATCCGGCATATAGTATAGTGCAAGGCAGAAAACCATGCTAAACCTGTATTTTATCGATTTTTGTCCCGGTTTATGCTCTTTGATGATTTTTTGACGCATTTTTACAGTATGAAGAAGTTATTCGAAATATCTTTCTGGACAGCAACATCTGTAATACTGATACTGGCTTTTGGCAGATCTGCCGGCAGTTATATTAATGCTTTTTATTTTGTCTCATTCTTTATGCCGGTATGTATTGCCATCTCCTGGTTTATTAATTCGTACCTGGTCCCGCATTTTCTTTTTAAGAAAAAATATGCCGGGTTCTTCCTGTACCTTTTTTATACTATAGTGATTTCCCTGAATATATTGTTCGTCCTCCTTTTCGTTGCCCTTATACTGATTTCTTATTATGAAAAAGGTAGTATGAGGACCGTAGTAACAAACTTCAGGATTATGCCGCCGGTATTGTATGTCCTGGTACTGTTATACAGCCTGATATCCATTATAAGGCAATATTTTATTTTAATGGCCAAGCAGGCGGCGATTGAAGATCCCCTGAAGCAGGAAGACCGGTTTATTGTTGTCAGATCAAACAGGATCAATCGCAGGGTAAACTGTAATGGAATAGAGTATATCGAAAGTATGACCGATTACGTAAGGATATTCATGGAAGACGGAGAGAGGGTTATAACGCGGGAAAATATCAGCACCCTCGACAATATACTGGGGGATGATTTCCTTAGAATACACCGGTCATATATTGTGAATATAAAAAAGATCATCTCCTTTGGCAAGGAGAAAATTATTTTGAGGAATAACGAACTGCCGGTAAGCAGGACATATAAAAACTCAGTAACTGAACGCCTTGACAGCCTTTTTAATAACCAGCAAAGCGCTAAGCAAGCAAAGCACTGAATGCATGGTATACGAGGAATACAGGCCATACAATAGCTTTCAGAAATCCCAGTACCCCTACCCAGAAACCTGTGGCAGTTGAAATGAAATAAATGGCAGCTCCTATGAACCCAAGTCCGTAAACAGCTCCTGCAGATGCGTTTTTTTGTGCATTGTTAGTCATAACAGAATGATTTACAAGTTAATAGTTTAAATATAATAAATAATTGTCACAGGAATAGCAATGATCAGTAAATATGAACTCAATTTATGAATATAATTAACAAATACAGGCGGCGGTTTTTTAAAGCTCTGTGATGCACCTGTAAAAAAACTTATCAGAATAAGGGAAGCATTCAGGTAAGGGAGACTTCTTATAAACCCGGAGTTGACAGTATCCTTAATAAAACCTGAAATATAAATCACGGATAAAACTGAAAATGCAATCGCAATTAGTTTATGCACTGTAAATAATAAATTATTATAAGGCCTGGATTTTCGCCTCAGGAAATAACCCGATAAAAGGATTAAGGGAAATATAGATATGGAAATGATCATATTGGCTTTAAATCAGTTGTTAACTATTGTATGATTACAGGTATAAAATTACTAAATGAGTATCTATAAATTATATAAGCATTGTTAATTAATTATTATTTATGGATTTTATAAGCTTAGGCTTTAAATGTATTTTATAAAACATGTTTTTTTTCTGCAATTTTTTATATTTTGTTATCAGTTTGAGAAGTCAGTTGATGTGTGAATTAAGGGAACGGGATTATCATATCATTCTATTATATGTTATTACAATCAGTATTATTAACCGGATACCGTCAGGAAAACTGAGAGAACAGGTATTTATATTGAAAAAACTATGAAAAAATCAATTACAGGGCTGATACTTTTATTACTGCTGGCATCGGCTTGTAAAAAAACCATACAGCTTGATTTAAGGGGCACAATTAAAGGGGAGGTCTATGCCATAGATGAATTTGGTTTTGAGCCTCAAAGCAATGAAAATATCATGGTCAGTCTTGAAGGAAGCGAGCCTTTGCTGTATACATTATCTGACAATAATGGTAAATATGAAATAACGGACATCCCGTCGGGAACCTATAACCTGATCATATCAAAGGAAGGATACGGAGATTTTCAATACCAGGGGATACAGGTTGTCGGGGGCGATGCGCCTCTTTATTTCAATAATAATATAGTGGAGAAATCAAGTATAACCATTGATGACATTTCATTGGAGGTCGTAGATGGGACGGAAATATATTTAAAATGTATTGTCAATCATAATTATACGATTGACCCGCGTCCTTTCTATCCTGAGATAAGGTATTATATTAGCGATACTGATAATCCTTCCTATACAAATTATATACAGGCAGGCACTATTCGTTTTGAAGGCGAAAGCGGTTCGCAACTTGAAGCAAGAATATACATTGATACCAGCCGTTTCCCTTCCGGCTCAAATGTATACCTGATCGCTTACGGATGTGGCTATTACGTAAATATGTATTATGATATTCCATCGAATAAATATGTAATAAGCAGCCTGGGTGAGCCATCTGATATTGCAAGTATTATAGCACCATGATTTAATCAGATAAAAAAATGAAAATTTTTAGGAACAGGATAAAAGTAGTTTTTTGCATTGCATCAATAGTGATTTTTACCACTGCATGCGAATGGTCGGAAGAATATGATCTGCTGTCAGGGCAGTTGACAGGTTATGTCAGCTTTTACGGTGAAAGTGATAACAGCGGAACAGAGGTAATTATACAGGGAAGTAACCGTCATATAAAAGCGATAACTGATGAAAGCGGAAAATTTGTAATTGATGATCTGGAAAGCGGTACTTATAATATAATTTTTAATAAGGAAGGTTTTTATCAATATATGATTATGGGCTATGGATTTGTTGGAGGGGCTGTGCCTGCCTCTATCCGTACAATACCTCTGTATAGAGAGCTGGATATGGAGATTGACAGCATGGAACTGACTGACATGGGTATGATATATTCCGTCAGGTTGGAAGTTACTGCCAGGGTATCAGGGAAGGATTATAATAATCTTCGTTGCAGGTGTTTCCTGGGAGATAGCCCCGGTGTGTCCTATACTGATTATATTGAATCGTTTGTGTCAGGTAATTATATTGTTTCAGGTAATGATATTCATACCATATCATTCGATTTTAAAGTTGATACCTTTAAATTCCCTTCAGGTTCGGAATTATATATGATTATGTATCCTGCCTCAGGATCGGGTCAGTATTACACCAATATGGAAAACGGTACTAAAATATATTCTTCAATAAGTAAAGATCAGCCGTCGAATGTGGCAAGTATCATTGTTCCCGAAAAAGAAAAGCTTAAAAGATAACAACAAAAGAATATAGTATGAAAAGTCTGAATATATTTATAATATCCATAGTTTTAATATTCTTTTCTGCTTGTGAAAAAAACGGGAATAATTGTCCGAAAGGCGATATGATCGGGTTTGTTGAATTGCTTGACGGTTCCGGAAATGAAATAGTAGATAAGAGCGGAGTGAAAGTATCGCTTGAAAATACATCATACTCGGCAATTACCGATAAAAACGGCAGATATGAATTCAGGGACATACAAGCCGGAACATATTTTATAACGTATACTAAAGAAGGCTTCGGAACATATAAAAGATATAACTGCCAGTTTGTAGGCGGCAGAATTCCTGACCTGGTAAATGAGACAATTCTTTATGAGTTTTCTTCTGTAGAGATACTGAACATTGAAATGAATGTTGAGGGTGACAGGATTATTATAAGCGGGGAAATAACGGAGTCAAGATTATTTTCTCTACAATCATTTATTAATGACAGTGCCGATGTATCAAATACTCATTATGATTATACTTCCGACCGGTTTTCCTATTATAGTAGCATCTTTCCTTATTCATCATTTAATTTTTCATATGATTTAAACTTTATTACATACCAAAGCGGGGATGAAATTTTTATAGTACTTTATTCAAGTAATGGAAAAGATAGCGGTTATTATGACTATGAAACAGGAATGCATATCTATCCCACTTTAACAAAAACATCTGAAATACTGAGCTTTACTCTTGAGTGATAAGGCTGTTTTCCGGAACCATCCGAGACCTCTCAATATATTTAAAGGGAAAAGCTGTCAGAACATATATTTTAATAAATATTCTCTGACAGCTTTTTAAATTTTTGTTTTATTAATCAGGGATCATATCTGCATACTGTTCAGCATCCAGAGTTTCTTCTCTGCTGCACCGATAAAATCACTCATCAGTGCTACTGTCCCCTCGTCGTCAGCATCGCCGGCCATGACCAGCATTTCACGGAATGATGCAAGAAGCGATTCTAAATTATCTATCACAACCGGAATTATGCCGGACGGGTCTTCCATGTCTTTCTTTGCCTCTATCGATGCATTTTTAATGTAGTCCTCAAAGCTGTGCAATGGCTTGCCCCCGATCATCAGTATACGTTCTGCTATCTCGTCGATATCTTCTGCCGCCTCATTATAAAATGATTCGAACCTTTCGTGTAACTGGAAGAACTGAGGTCCTTTTACAAGCCAGTGAAAAGCACGAAGGTTTTGATAATAAATCTGATAATCACTCAATAAGACATTAAGCTTATTACTGATATCCTTGTTGTCAATATACACGTTTTTTTTCATGATCAATCTGAGTTTAATATTATGTTATTTATTACTTGATTACTGGTACAAAGTTAGTATAATTGTTATTTATGAAAATTATATATATATAACAATTAATTATATAACATGAATCTTATCCAATTGGTTTATTTAAAGGAATTACTGCATTACGGTAGTTATACCAAAGCTGCACAAAATCTGGGTGTGACTCAACCCGCTCTAAGCGCACAGATTAAGAAACTGGAGGAGGAAACGTCGCTGTCTCTCATTGACAGGACTGCCAGGCCGCTTAAACTGACAGGGGATGGAGAATATTTTTTTGAGGAGGCTCTGGAGATCCTTCAAAGGCTCGATAAACTGCGTGATCTTTCCGACCATCTTTCACATGAGATAAAGGGTGAACTGCGTATGGGTATCATACCGACACTCGCTCCGTATTTCATTCCGTTCTTTATCGACGATTTGCAACATGAATATCCTGAGCTTGAGCTAAGTATTGAGGAACTGATAACAGAAGATATTATTCACAAGATCAGGACAGGAAATCTTGATGCCGGATTAATATCAACGCCGGTAAATGCAGGCAGGATGAAATTCAGGACTCTTTTTTATGAGAGGTTTTTTCTGTATGTTTCCGATGATCACCCTCTTTACGACAGGGATGAAGTAAGCCTGGATGATTTTGATCCGGATGAGATATGGTATCTTAAGGAAGGCAATTGTTTTCGTAATCAGGTAAATTCTCTGTGTAACCTTTCAGGCAGGCGAAGGCGGAAGCCCGTACTGGTTTATAAAACCAATTCGGTCGAATCTTTGCGCCGTATAGTCGAAAGCAGGAAAGGAATAACCTTTATTCCTGAGCTGGCTACAGTTAATCTCCCTTCGGAATATGAGGATATGATCAAGCCGATAAAGGGTGATGACCATGTACGGGAAATAAGCCTTGTCTATTCTTCCTTGTATGTGAAGAAACGCCTTATTGACTCATTTGCTGAACTTGCGGTCAGCCGTCTGCCGAAACATATGAGATCGGAACCCCGGGGTGAGGGTACTGTGCTGAAGTCGGATATTAAACTGAAGTATTAACCTTCCGTCTGAAAAATATTTTTTACCTTGCCCTCCGGTTCAGTATGTTATAAACAACAGGGAAGAGTAAACGGGCGTATTATATTAACTTAAGGTAATGACATGGGTATACTTGCCAGGATATTCTCACATATAGGTTCCGGCGCCTCATCGGATAAATATTATAAATCGATGAATCAGGCGCTTGCCATTCTTAATGAAGATTTTACAATGTTGCATTACCCATACCATATTAAAGATGGCGAAAGTTTTTTTGAGGCACAGAAGAACCTGACGGATTACTGCATGTCATTATTACCATCCGTTAAAGGAAAGACAATTCTTGAAGTAGGATGCGGAAACGGGATACAGGCACAATATATAAACAAAAAATATAAACCCCGATCATTAATAGCAGTAGATATTAACAGGGCTAATATTGACATTGCAAGGGAAGAAGCATACAAGAAAGGACTTGAAAACATTGTATTTCATATTGATGATGCACAGAATCTTTCAAACATCGCAGATAATTCGATTGATTATGTAATTAATATTGAAAGTGCTTTTCATTATCCCGATAAACCGTCATTTTTCAGGGAGATTGCAAGAGTGCTTAAACCCGGGGGGCTGTATCTTATTGCTGATATACTTACTGATCCAAGGAGAAGGATAGCCCCGGGCCGCTACTGGAAAAGAAGGATGCACCTTAATCACTGGAGCAGGAATAAATATGAGCAGGAAATACCCAGGGCCGATCTCATGATACTAAGTTATAATGATATAACTACCTCAATAATAAAAAGCTTTTTGAATTACCGCAGATGGCTTGCCTCAATGAGAAAAAAACATATAATAGATGATATTATGCTTAAGCTCTATTATACCATTCATGTAAGGTTGAATATTTACCTTCTGAGAACAAGGAGGCAATATGTTGTTATTACCGGTGCCAGGGCGAGGTGATCGCTATTTCATGATTCATAAAAACCCGTGTTATTGACGGACCTTGTTGTATATTGTAAAAAATATTTTCTAAATTGCTGATATATGTCCGGCAAAATATATTACTTTATTACAACAACATATTAACAATTCTTATATTTCAATTACTGTTATGATACAAAGAAAAACACTTCGATATTTATTCATAGTGCTGTTTTATGTTTTCAGCATAAGCTCAGTATATTCACAGGAAAAAACCGTCAGGATTGCCATGGCACAGATCTTTTGCCTTGATGGAGACAGGTCGGGTAATTTCGTGAGGATAGAGAATGCCATAAATGAAGCAAAAGAATTGGGGGCCGATATAATATGTTTCCCCGAGGCAAGTATACTGGGCTGGGTAAACCCCGATGCACACAAGCGTGCATATCCTGTTCCCGGTCCTGATTCGGATAAGCTGTGTGTAATGGCCATCAACCATAATATCTATATAAGCATAGGGCTGGTTGAGAAAGACGGGGATAAACTGTACAATTCGGCTCTCCTGATCGATAATAAGGGTAATATACTACTGAAACACAGAAAAATAAATATTCTTGATGAATTGATGACACCTCCTTATACTCCCGGATCCGGTATTAAAACAGCGGAAACGAAATTCGGTAATATAGGACTGCTGGTATGTGCCGATTCATTTGATGATGAAATACTTGGCAGGATGAAGGAACAGAACCCCGATATAGTACTTATACCTTATGGCTGGGCAAACAGCGAGGACAGTTGGCCGGGTCATTCAGGGCAGCTAAGCCTTACTGTAAGGAATACTGCAAAAAAACTGGCTTGTTATGTCGTGGGAACCGACCTGGTAGGTGAGATAACACATGGTCCGTGGACAGGCCTGGTATATGGAGGCTCCAGCCTTACATCCGATATGTATGGAGAGATAATAGGGAAATGTACTGACCGTGACCGTGAAGTGGTAATGGTTGAAATTAAATTATCCGAATAGATCCTTTTAACTCTTACGAACACTTAGTGTGTCTTTTTTTTATATTTGCAGATCTTCATTCAGATATGCAGATGTATCACTGTTTATAATGCAGTGTGATATAGAAGATTAACAATAGGGCGGACTTATACGGGCTCTCTTTATAAAAGCAGGGAGTAATAGTATAATATTCTTCAGTGGTCATCTTATAATTGCAGGTTAATTATGGAAGCCTTGATCATAACTGCTATTTTTGTAGCTTAATTGTTCAACAATGAACAGATTTAAAAGAACATACATCAGATTTTATCCTGGTCTTGTTTCTTATGCTATGAAAATTGTGAGATCACAGGCTGCAGCAGAAGACATAGTACAGGAAGTTTTCTTAAAAATATGGAATGACGGAGAGTCTGAAAATATTAAAAGACTGGATAATTATCTGTTGCTGTCGGTAAAGAACAGGTGTATTGATTATTTACGGAAACAAAAGTATATGAATACCATTTCAATCGATACTATTCAGGATAAGATAGATATTGCCGGTTCAGAAAACAATGACCCTGCTATAGATGATGCAGAGGTTGAAATAATTACTAAGCTGTATATTGAAATAAATAATTTACCTCCAAAGTGCAGGGAAGTTTTTATGCTCGTTAAAATACAGGGCTATACCTATAAACAGGCTGCAACATATCTTAATATATCGGTTAATATGGTTAAAAAGCATATTACTAAAGCTTTACATCATCTGCGAAATAAACTTATCCCCTGAAATAAATAAATAATCCGTCCTGCAGGGTACCCTTTTATGGCATAGCTTCGTCATTCTGATAAAAAGGGGGATCCCGGTTATGAGTAAAATTAAAAAAAGAGCGGATTATCTTCTTATGCGCCTTCTGGATTCTGAAGGTGAGATAGATAATTCCCTGGAACTGGAAAAAGAGATTGAAGATTTCATCAAAGACCATTCTGATTACAGGGATCAGTTTTTAAAGGCCAGACATCTGCAAAAGATTATTTCTGAGAACAGACCGGCACAAGAGATTGATGCCGAAAAGGCCTATGATGATTTCATGTCGGATCATTCCTTCTCTGTTAATAAGACAGTTTACCTGCCACAGGTTTTAAAGTATTCGGCTATAGTGATCATTTCACTGATCATAGCTGGCGGTGTCTTTTTTGGCACCCGGAGACTGGTAAATAAAACCAATCAATATGTTGAAGCCAGTGGTACTATTGAAGCCGGTAAAGCCAGGGCTGTATTGAAACTTTCAAGCGGGGAAGTGCTGTCGCTTGATAATAAGTCAGGTAGTTTACAGGAGGAGGACGGTACTGTTATTGAGTTTGACTCGGCAGGTGTTAGTTATAAATTTTCAGACCGGAAGATTGAAGAAAAATTTAATCAGTTGGATATACCCAAGGGTGGAGAGTTTTTTCTTGTTCTTTCTGACGGGACGAAGGTATGGCTTAACTCCGAATCATCCCTGAAATACCCCACACAGTTCAATAGTAAAGCCAGGAAGGTTTATCTCGAGGGTGAGGCATATTTTGAAGTTGCCAATAATCCTTTGCTGCCTTTTGATGTTGTTGTTGACGATCTCTCAGTCAGAGCATTGGGTACTTCATTCAATATTATGGCCTATGATGATGAACTATATATTGAGACAAGCCTGATTGAAGGGAAAGTACAGATCTTCTCAGAAGAGCCGGAAGAAAATAATGCATATAACCTGTATCCGAGTTATCAGGCTAAATATGAGAGAAGGACTAAACATATTCAACAGGAAAAAGTTAATACAGATGACGTGATAGCATGGAAGAATGGGCTTTTTGTATTTGATAATGAAGATATTGAGTCAATAATGCACCGCTTGTCCAGATGGTACGATATAGAGGTAGAGTATTATAACCTGGTTATTGGTGATTACCATTTTACCGGTAGTGTAAGAAGATACGAGGATATAGATAAGATATTAGATATGATTAAGATGACAACTCACCTTGAATTCATGATTGAAGGACGAAAAATATTAATAAGTGAATCAAAGTAAAAAAATACGGGGAAAAAAGTGGTGTTTTCCCCGCAGTTAAGTATGTCTGGCATAGTGACCATTGATGATAGCCTATAGCCATTAGTTTTAACCTAACATCCAATATTATGAAATTTTTTTCTAAAACGAAATCAAAAACACAATTTGAAAGGATTAATCTTTCCCGTTTAAGGGAATTATTAATCATTTTTATGCTTCTGATGACATGTAATGTCATCGCTACTACTCAGGCTGCCCCGGGCGGTCTTGTCAATATTGCATTTAATAATATTGACATTGATAAAGTACTGAAACAAATAAGTATTCAGACCGGATCAAGATTTCTGTATCACAATGAATTATTGAAAGAGAAGGGGGGAGTTACCATACACGCTGATAATATCAGTGTAGAGGAAGCTCTTGGGAGAATACTGCATGGAAGTGGAATTACCTACACTATCGTGGATTCGGTTTATGTTCTGAGCCCGGTTGAGGAAGCAATGGATAAAGCACCGCAACAGTTGAATGCAAAACCATTTACTATTACGGAAGAGGAAGATCAACAGGGAGTTAAGATAAGCGGAATAGTTACTGATGAGTATAATAACCCCTTGCCTGGCGCTACAGTTATTGAGAAAGGAACACAGAATGGAGTTGCTACCGATGATGACGGGACATTCCTGATTACAGTCAGGGACAATAAATCAATTCTGCAGGTTTCTTTTGTAGGCTATCAGGTTATAGAAGTAGAAGCGGGACTAAGAAACTTCATCCGGGTACAACTAAAAGAGGATGTGTCGCAACTTGATGAGGTGGTTGTGACAGGTTATAATGCCATTGAAAAACGAAAGCTGACAAGCGCCGTTACCCTTCTTGAAAGAGAGGAAATAGTAAGTGAGGGGGATAAGAGTATTGATAAGCTATTGCAGGGTAAGGTTGCAGGGATGACTATAATCAGCAGCTCCGGGGAGGTAGGTTCTGTGCCTGTCGTAAAGATAAGAGGCACATCTACGCTTACAGGTAATTCATCACCTCTGTGGGTTGTCGATGGAGTTGTTCTCGAAAACCCCGTGCCTTTGACACCCGCAGAACTAAACACACCTGATGTTGTAAACAGGATCGGGAATGCACTTGTCGGGATTAACCCCGAAGATATTGAGAGTATCAATGTTTTGAAAGATGCCTCCGCTACAGCTATTTATGGAGTGTCGGCAGCAGGCGGTGTTGTGGTGCTTACAACAAGAAAAGGACATAAAGGGGCTCCGGTGATTAACTTTAATACAAGCACAACAATGTCGCTCCCTCCGGACTATTCCCAGTTCAACTTAATGAATTCAAAAGAAAGAGTTGAGATAGAAAAGTATTACATGGATCAGGGATATCAGTATTATAATGCTGATGGTAATATTCATTCGGTCGGCCTGACCGGCGCATATGCCCGTTATAAGGACCGCGACCTGCCAACATGGGATGATTTTGAGAATGAAGTACGAAAAGCACAGACATACAACACTGATTGGTTTGATATTTTGTTCAGGAACGGCTTTAGCTCCAATACGAACATGAATGTCTCAGGCGGAAGTGAAAAAACAACCTATTATGCATCAGTGTCATTACTCGATCAAAAAGGAACAGATATATTGACCAACAATAACAGGTATAACGGATCAATAAAGCTGAATTTTGATTTTACCGAAAGTATTAATCTTGAATTTTATTTATCCGGCTATTCAAACAGGAGAAGTTCTTATCCATACAGCATGGTGCCTTCGGGAATATCAACCTTCACCCGTTCAACGCCAAGGCCTTTTGATTATGCCATTAATACCAGCAGGACATTCCCGTTGAAAAACCCTGATGACACCTATTATTTTTATCGCGGGCATGATGATTTTTATCTGTTCAATATAATGAATGAGTATGACAACTCTGACCAGACAACAAAAAATAATGGCGTAACCAGCAGGGTATCACTGGATATAGACTTTACCGATAAACTAAAGCTTTTTGGTGTATTTAACTATACTGCTTCATCCACACAGAATGAAACATATTATAAGGATAATACCAATCAGGTTGCCGGGATCAGACAATCTGAGTTTGGGGATCCTCCTCCCGACTACAGTAACCTGCCAAGCGGTGGAGTGATATTCTCAAATAATAATTTTCAGAATTACTACATGTTGAGGCTGGCCACTGAATATAAGCCTGTCTCCACCGATGTCCACCAGTTGCAGATCTATGCCGGAGGTGAATACCGGGCAAATAATTACAGGGGAGACAATACAACAGGATGGGGCTACCTGCATGACAGGGGCAGAACAATTGTTACGAGCCCGAATATCGGCGAAGAGCTTGGAGGGGCTCCGTATCTGGTAATTTCTGATTATGCAAGAAAATATGCATCATATTATGGAGTGACATCATACACATTCAGGGGCAGGTACACAATAAATGGTAATGTGCGTTTTGACGGGTCCAATCTCTTCGGGTCCAATCCGAAGTATCGCTGGAAACCGGCATGGTCTGTATCAGGAAGGTGGAATGCAAAAGATGAGCCTTTTATGGAAAATGTATCTGTTATCTCCAACCTTGCATTCAGAGCTTCTTATGGCGTACAGGGTTCAACAAATGAGCAGAACACTCCGCAGATAGTGGCCTCTTTTATTAACCCCGCTTACTGGTCGGAGCTTAACCTGCTGACAATACAACAGCCTGCAAACCCTAACCTGCGATGGGAAAAGACATATAATACCAATATAGGATTTGATCTCGGATTATTTGACAACAGGATAAATACGGCAATTGATCTGTACAACCGGAAGGGAACGGATCTTATCACAAACACCAGGATATCTGAAATCAACGGTTTTTCATATCTGCCTATTAATTTTGCTGATGTTACTAACCGTGGAGTAGAGCTTGGACTGACGACTGTTAACATAAGAAGAGGCCGGTTCTCGTGGAGCACCACACTTAATTTTGCATATAATCATAATGAGGTGACAAAAGTAAACCTTGAGCCCAATGTTTCCAGGATGCTGTCCTCATTTCCCTACAAGCCTGATGCTGCAATAGAGGGAAGACCTCTTAACTCTCTTTATTCCGTCGATTTTGCTGAGCTTAGTGAAGATGGCGTGGCACGGTTCCTCCTGGCAGAAGGAGATACTACCACAGCTACCCGTGATCTTGTATTTGGTGTTGAAGACCTGATATATAACGGCCCTATTGAAGCCCCGTACACAGGTGGTATCAATAACCTCTTTACATATGGCAATTTTAAATTAACATTGTTTTTTACTTATGGATTTGGCAACTATATGAGAATGCCTGAGATAATGCAGTCATGGATGTACGCCCCTGATCAAAACCTTTCACGCGAACTGAATGATGCATGGAAAGAGGAAGGTGATGAAGCATATACAGATATTCCTAATATTGAGAATGAAACAGGCAGTAATAACCATAAATACTACTGGAACAAAAGCGATATAAGAGTTGTCAAAGGAGACTATCTGAGATTGAAGAATATAACCCTGCAGTACTATTTACCGGGAAATATTTTAAACAGGTTAAATATTAAAAACGCATTTGTACAGGTAGAAGCAAACAATATGTTTCTGCTGGCAGATAAACGTCTTAACGGGTATGATCCTGAAACATTTATTTACCAGTCCCTGCCAAACCCGCAATCATTCTTGCTGGGAATCAATATAACATTTTAATATCGGGACATGATAAATCAGGAAGATATGGATTATGCCGCGTTTCATATACTAATTGAAAAAAACTATATAAAGATGAAAAATAAGATCTTCAAAATATTACCGGTGCTTCTTCTTTTGGTTTCATTAAATTCCTGTGAAAAAATACTGGAAGAAGAACCACAAAACAAGTTAAAGCCAAAAACTATAAGCGACTTTACTGAACTACTGAACTATGGTTATCCCTCACCAAAGGATTACGGAACTCAGGTCCCTCTCGATTATTATGTGGAGATGATGACCGACGATGTTGATATAAGGTACTATAATCCTGACCGTAATGCATATCCGATAATACCGTTTTCTTTTTCAAGTACCCATGAAGACAATACAATGATGGGAGGATATGACATGGCATGGAAAAATTATTATGAGGCAATATACTATTCTAACGTTGTTCTGGACAACATAGATAATATTGATGACGATTTGGTCAAGCTGAACTATTTAAAGGGAGAGGCTCTGGCACTCAGGGCATTCTCATATTTCAAACTGATAAATCTGTATGCAAAGCCTTATAATGAAGAAACAGCATCGACCGATCCCGGACTGCCTCTGAAGCTTGATCCGGTTGTGCGATCAGAGTCTTATACGAGAAATACGGTCAAAGAGGTTTATGACCAGATTGATAAAGATCTGGATGAAGCTATCGTTCTGATGGAAGAAAATGACCAGAGGGTTGTTTCAAAATATAAGCTTAAACCCGTTTCCGTTCATCTTCTGGCATCCAGGGTGGCTTTATATAAGAAGGATTATTCCGGGACTATAGAGAAGGCAACAAAAGTTATAGAAGCTAATCCGCAATTATTTGATCTTTCAGGAAATGATTTTGCTGAGGCGCAAACATGGGGATATGGAGGAAAAACACATTATTTCAACCAGGAAAACACGAATGTGCTGTTCCTCTTTGGCAGTAATGAATACTATACTCATTTTTATTACCCCGGCGGAATGGCTTTGTCTGACGACCTTCAGAGCATCTACGAACCTGGTGATATACGTCTTTATTATTTCTCATACCCACAATCCGGCATAGGAAGAGTATATTATAAATACAGGCCATATCCAAACCGTACCGGTGAAGCAATAAGAGGATTCAGGGTGGAAGAAGCCTATCTTAACAGGGCTGAAGCATATGCTATGTCTTCCGAAGGGATATCACAGGAAGCAATAGATGATATCAATTATATCAGGAGGTATAAATTCGATGCAGGATATGGAGCCCCTGATTATTATAAGCTTACGGCCAGCCAGTTTGCTGACAGGGATGAGCTTATTGAAGCAATAAGGACCGAGCGCAGGAGAGAATTGTGTTTTGAGTTTCACCGCTGGTACGATCTGCGCCGCTATGGTATGCCTGAAATTGAACATCAATATGGTACGGAGACTTATATACTGCCGGCGGGCGACCCCAGGTATGTACTGCAGATACCTCAGCGCGAACTGGATTATAATCCTGAAATTGAAAGAAATCCCAGATAAATCAAATGATCATGAGAAAAAAAGAATACTATAATATATTGATACTGCTACTGATAATATCTTTGGCTTTTGTATCCTGTGAGAAAGAGGAAAAGTTAACTGCTGATTTTGTTGCACCGGAGATACTGCCTGACGGCATTGACCCGGATACTCCTTTGGGAGACAAGATACTGCAACTATATGATGACTACGGAATAGTGGTTTATACCAACCCGGAAGATCCCCGGTTCCAGGTTGACCTTATATCATCGGAATCTCTCCGGCTTGGTGAAAGATTCCCTGCTGATACAGCGGCAGCAATAACATATATTGATATGATAGAGGATGAGTTTATTGCCAATATGCCTGAGGATATGGTGTACCTGGTGCCACGTAATTATTATCTGCTGAAAAATAAACTCTCAAGCGGTACATCTGCCAGTAATTCATATGACTATCTTTCCTATATCTGGTATAATTCGAATTCAGACCTGACAGTAGGCTCCCTCGATGACAGTTCACTGGATTCGGTTTTAATGAAGCAAACGTTTTATTACGGGCTTTCAACAGTTTTGCGCGCAAAACCAGCCAACTCGCAACTTTTTCAACAGTTTGTAGACCTTAAGGAAGGCACCTATTACTGGCAGGTTACCTCATTAACAGGAGCATATGAAAGAGGTTTTGTCTCAGATGTCCAGAATGAGATAAAATCTGATGGTCAGGATTTTGACCTGCTTGCTGCATGGGGAGCAACAGTAGATCCCGTGGAGAAGGATAACCTTCTTGCTTCTTACCCTTTACTGGCTGCAAAATATGCCCTGGTTTCGTCTTTGTTCAGACAGGAAGGAATATCACTGGAAGAAATAAATGAAAAGTGGCAGGATAGCCAGTATAATCCTGCAAATAATTAAATACAATAATGTAAAATAAGCTGCAGGGCTTAATATCTGATATTGAACCCTGTGGCTTATTTATTATAAAACTCAGACAAATGAAGAAATATTTTCGGCTTATTTCCGGCCTGACACTAATTATAATATTTACCGGAACACTTATTTCATGCGGTGAGAAAGAGAAGGAAGCGACCGTAAGAACAACAGTTGAAGGTAAACTGACGAACTATACCCGGGAGACAGCCTTATTTCAATATGAATCGTATAAGCTGTTTCATAATAATGAAAAGACAGAGGTTGAGGTGTCAGATGACGGATCCTTTAAAATGATACTTAATATAGATTCACCCTTAAAAGGCTTCTTCTCGCTAGGCAAAGAACCTGTTAATATTAAGTATGAGATAAAAACTGTGGATGGCCGCGACAGTTCCATGCAAACAAGTACATATGATTTCAGGATTGTATACCTGTATCTGGAACCCGGCGACAGCCTGCAGATGAACCTGGATGTTAAGGATATAAAAAACAGCCTGACATTTACCGGTACCGGATTGAATAACAACCTGTTTGTGAACGAAGAGGAAAAATTGTTCAATGACTATAAACATAAATACCTTGGGAATTATTATAATATTACCTACAGGGAACCTGATGATTATAAATCAACTGTAGATGAGCTTTACAGGGAGAAGCTGGAGTATATTGAACAGTTTGACCGGTCAGATCCGGTAAGTGACTATCTGAAAAATATTTATCTCACAAGGTATAATTATGAAGCTGTGAACAGAAAACTGGCTTACCCCGGGAGCCATAGTATGTTTAATGATATAAATGAAACGGCTCTGCCCGATAACTATTATGATTTTCTGAACGAGATAGGATTCGCTGATGAGATAAGCAATAAAGGTATCGGTTATTATTATTATATGAATTCGGCTTTGAAGGCATTGTTTGAAAGAGAGCCGGCAGGAAATGACTTTTATGATTTTGTAAAAACAAAGCTTGAGCCAAAGGCGTATTATGAATTTCTGGCTCTTTCATTAGGCCGGGACTTTAAGAAGAAGATATATGATCAGTTTGGCCCTGAATGTGCCTTCCCTGAAATAGCACGTATGGTTAAAGATAAATATCAGCATCTGGAAAGTATGCTGGAAGGTAATCCGGCTCCCGACTTCACTCTGGCTGACGTAAATGGTAAGTATGTTTCGCTGAATGACCTTAAAGGGAAATATATTTATATCGATTTCTGGGCTACATGGTGCGGGCCCTGTAAGGAGGAAATACCTCATCTTAAGGAACTGGAAAAGAAATACAGGGACCGTAATATCCATTTTGTCAGTATATCATTTGATAACGAAAAAAGCCATGAAGGGTGGTTGAATTTTGTGAAGGACAATGAGTTGTCAGGGATACAACTGTTTGCCGATTCTGCTTCACATAATGTGCTTTCGGAAGCTTTCAATATTCAGTTGATACCAAGGTTTGTTCTTCTTGATCAGGAAGGTAAGATCGTGGATGCAAACGCACCAAGGCCTTCAGATGAAAAACTGGTTACTCTTCTTGAAGATCTGGGAGTCTGATCCGAAGACATTATTACAGTAACAGAAAGACCGGCCCGGAGATTCTGTTAATCCTCCTTGAAACCGGGAAAACTGATCAGGTGAGATTTTAATAAGATAAACAGGATCCTTAGTACTATTTATTTTAGATATATACCGAAATGATAATGTGTTATAATAAGACCATTACTGTAATGGTCTGCGCGTTGCTTACTATTAGCATTAACGGCCAGGGAGAAATAAATGAACATGTTTTTTCAGAGTTTCTCAGTAAGAGTGATACGAGCCTTATTATGCTTGGCGAAAATCATTCTTCATCCGTTGCCTCCATTATATACCCGCAGCTTATCGAAAAGCTTAACAGAAATGATAATTTGAAGACCCTCCTGATTGAATTCGGGCCTTCAGAGGCATATTTCTATACAGAGTACCTGAAAACAGGAAATGAGAAAATGCTTAATTATACAATCTATGCCGGTTATTATAAGGACTGGCGCAAAGCATGGAAGCAGATTTATCAGGTTAATAAGTCACTTGATGAACCATTGAAGATCACAGGGATTGATTTTGACCGGGCTAGAACCTTTGCATATGCATTATACAATATTTTTAAGGGTTACCAGGAGAGACCATTGTTTGTAGATTCTCTTATGAATGTAATAAAACAAGACACATTTTATACTAAATATACTAATGGGTATCCAACCGAAACAGACCTGATATTTACCAGGGATACAAGAGAATTGATTAAAAAAAATTATCCTGCCATTGAAGAGATGCTTTCTCCTGACGATCTTTATTTCGTCGACCAGATGATAAATAATGAATGTATGGCTTATAATGAAGAGCGGGAAGAGGGCTTGTATAGAAATACATTGAAAGGAATTCGCAGATCCGGTGAGACGGAGTTTTTTTTACTTATAGGCAGGGACCATACCTATTTAAATGCAATTTATGATGATGAGCCCAGACTGGCAACGATGATCAGAGAGTCGGAATCGTGTGGAATAAGTTTGTTGACAGGCCTGGTTTTGCATGAAAATTCCCAGCAATGGGGAAAAGACTATGAAGAAGCTATCACATTATTTGAAGTAAGAGATAAAATACCATGGAGTGAGTACAATTCTGATATTCAGAAACGTGCAAAAAGAGAATTTTCGGTAATCCCTTTGAAAGAGGAACTGGAACCCCTTGCAGGATATACTGATTATATTATAGTTGCCAGAGATCAGGACCCTATAGCATTTTGACAGTTTTATACCATTATTGATGAACGTTATTCAGCAACGGATGAGCTTAAGACTTTAGGGTTTTGCAACAGGGTGGCTGAGAATGGTTTATGTACGATCTCAGGTTGAGTTGCCGGAGTGACAAAAGCCGCGTATTACAGAGGGGGGGTATTTAAAAGAGAAAAGCGGCACTATTTTATGAAAGTCAATGTCTGCAATACAAAAGAACTTACTGTCTGTAAGCTGGAAGTGCCGCTTTATTTTTTAATTAACACTAATATACAATAATTTAAGGTTCAAGTCAAATAATTTTTTCAGATCAGGCAGATGGCAGATTTTCCAATCCCGCATTTGGATGATCCTATAGAAATATTCACTATATTTCGTTAAATATCCGGTAATTTATTTTTCATGAGGAATACTACTGCAATCATTGTCATTCTTATATTTTTTCATCAATTGACTGTAACTGCTCAGAAGAAACCTGTGAGCGGATATATTGTCCAGGGCGGAGATACTATATACGGTTATATATTAATGGAGAAGGATCAGAGGATGAGAGAATATGTGAAATTCAGAAAAGACGGATCAGAAATGTATCATGAATATACTAAATATGATATATCTGCCTATTCGTATGAAAATACTTTTTATTTCGAGAGGATCGAGACTGATACACTTGTAACCCTGGCCCAATGCCTTGTGAAAGGATACCTGTCGCTGTACAGGTATCCTGATGCAAATGAAAGAAAAATGTTTTTTGTTAAGACATCCGAAGGCAGGGTTATTGAACTTATAAATACAATAACAACTATTAATGTTGAAGACAGAATACTTCAACATGCGAAGAACGAATATGTTTCAAGCCTTATCCTGCTTATGGGAGACAGCCCTGATATGAGAGCTGCCATAAATAAGTGCGATTTTAAAGCGGGAGACCTTTCAGAATTAATACATTCCTACAATAGTTCTTTGCATAATAACATAAGTTCTCAGGTATATAAAGAGAGCATAATGGTAATTAAAAAATATGTCACGGCCGGTATTGTTTTAAATAAAAAGGTTCTCGGGGTTGTTGCAGGCGCAGGGGTCAGTCTCCGACCCTTCAAACCAACTTCGGTATTCAGGTTCAACATCGGGTTTCTCCTGGGAAATACTCTGGAGACTGATGATGTTCCTTTGGAAAGGTGGTTCCTGAATATGCCTTTGTATTGTTCATTGTATGTATTGAATAACAGAGCATTAGAGGTTTCCTGGGATATTGGGGTGAATCCGCACTTCTGTATTTTCGACAGGACCTATAGAAGAAATGAACTCTCTGCTAATATTGAAACCTATTTCGGGGCATCCTTAGACTATAATTTGAAGAATAGTACAACTGTAAAACTGAATACCTGTTTAGGATTGGAAGGCCTGTTTGTTACCATGGCTTATGTCTTTTAAACATCAGGGTATTTCTGAAGAACATGGTGTTTTTTCGGGATAAATGTCGGGTATGCTCCTTCCCGCCGGTCTTTTGTCTCCCTCATTTCAGTAATCCAGTATTGCTCGCCCCCACCAACCACAATCACCAACCACTCGCGAGTTCGTCACCTTCTCCCGAAGTCCCGGTATCAGGTTCCATCAATTCATTATTCCAGTGTTCCATTCCGTTTGTCTTTAGTCGCCTGCCCTGAAGCCTGCCCTTAGCTTGTCCTGAGCCCGTCGAAGGGTTTGTCTCATTTATTTTATATCCCGTTGATATATAGCATTTCATGATAAATTTTCATAAATTTAGAAATCCCATTAGGGATCTATTGGACGATGCAGAAAAAAGAGAGAAAAATAAAGATAATGAGAACAGAAATGACAATTAAGGTACTATTAAAAGGTACATATACACAAAATAAACCGTACTTTATATATGCATTTTTGGAAGACTCTCACAAGCAAATAAATAGATATAAAATAAAAAACAACTGAGAAATGAGAACTATTCAGAGATTTATTTACTCAATGATTATAGTGTCAACGGTAATTAGTTGCGAAAAGAATAATGACATTGAGTTAGATTATTCAAACATCCGAATTAAATCAATATCAGGTATTGGTGACTTTGAATATGAAGAAGACAAAATTACATCAATAGGCTCGGAAAAATTTGTATATAATTCTTCTAAACAACTTGATTATTCTAGAATCTACCAAATGGATACAGTTTATGGCTATGACATTAATACTGGTGAGTATGGAACTATTTCATTCATTGAGGAGAAACTTGAGAAATACTCATATATTTGGGAAAATAACAGAGTTGTTGGTAGGCTAATTGACAGCCTGATGGATAAAACTATTAAAGAAGGAGGAATTTACAATCTTTCATTAGAAACCAATATGCCAAGTGCTGAGTATTTTTATTCTGGAGACAGATTAGATTCAATTTTGTTTCATAAACCAATCAATGATAAGAACGTTAGAAAGGCGATTTTTGAATATAATGCTAATGGAAATGTAACTAAAGCCGTAGAATTCTATTACTATAATCCAATTCAATCATTTCCAATACAACAATCATATACAGAATCTGTGACTGAGTTTTACAGCTATGATAACAAACCTAACCCTTATAATTTAATATTTGAAAAATATGGAATAATATTCAATAAACTGGAAGGAAAAAACATATCGAAAAACAACCCAACAAGTTCCAAGACAAGAGTAAAATATAATGATGATTGGTTGGAAATAAATAATAGTTTTGATTACGAGTATGATTCAAATGGTTTGCCGACCAAAATTATTTCAAATAAAGAAACGATGAGTGAGAAGACAACAACTATAGAATATAACTAAACGCGCCATGCAGCGCTAAACCAAATTGCTTTTGTAACTTTATGATACTAAACAGCTTTATCTGGGCATCGAGCCTAAACGTGCCTAAACGCAATTTGGTCCCGCCCTTGCGGGCTTTACAGTCTGCTCGAGCAAGCTCGGCAGCCTTCGCCCTCAGTGAGGAACTTCGTTTAGCGCTGCATTATAAAGCATTTAAAACTCTGCAGCCATACAATTTGAATTGTGAGAAAATATGATTGAAAATGACGATAAATATATTTATATATCCAAACAATCTGATTTGGATTACCTGATAAAGAGAATTAATAATGGGCCATTGGTTGCTCATGAATTTAAATTTACTGAAAGAGATTATTTCATTGCTCTATTTGAAGCGTTAGAAATTAATTATGAAGAATTCACCAAAACATACTATTATTACGACAAGCATAGACAACTACATATATCAGAGAGTGAATTTAAATACGTATGGATAAGCACATATGGATTAATAGCAAAGGATAAATCAACAACAAACAAGGCAGTTAATGCTTGTGTTAATCAATACACTACTGTATCCTTACTGTTGGACAAGGCAATTGAACTTTGTTCTGATGAGAAGGTATATGATGTTGATAGTTATAACTTTGGAGTTTTAAGTGAATTGTCCCCTGCATTATTTCATAATCTTTTATTTTATGTGGAAGTATTATTCAAGGCGTATATGTCATTGAGTGATTGCCAAACACCACACATTCATAAAATATCTGACATATATTCAAGACTAATTGACACAATGTTTGAAAAGAATCATAATGACACACTTTTTCAAGCTCAGATTATTGACCCACTTAAAAAAATTGTAAATCATGTAGAATCAATTCCTGGCGACTTTAAAGAACAATTTGTAAAGTACGACGATAACCCAGATGATTCAACTGTGATTATTTTTCAACCTGACTCACTAAATGAAATAAAACAAGTAATCGAGCTTAGTAATGATTTTATTAGAGATTATTCCTATACTGGAAATGAAACACATTATCTTAAAACTGGTCTATTTCAAAGGATTTTAGAAAAGACTAAAAATGAAAATGAAAAAAGAAAGGTAAGATTAATGTATGAGCACTTTATCTCAAAAGACAAATTGAAATGAAACAAGAAAAACGCTTTATAACAATGTGTATAATTCATAAGGGTTTCAGAGGTTTGCGAGCGGTGTTTCCCACATCAAATTTGGGAGGTAACTTGATAGTTCTGAAGCACGCAATCTCTTATCATACACTCACCGTTCAGGCACATTGGCTTCGCCGAGCTCGGCCCGGAACCGGGCCTCGGTTCAGCTAAAGCTGACCAAAATCCCTACCCCCGAATTCTCGGGGGTCCCGGTCTTTTGGAAAATGTGCCTGAATGCAGCGCTAAACCAAATTGCTTTCGTAACTTTATGATAATAAACAGCTTTACCTGGGCATCGAGCCTAAACGTGCCTAAACGCAATTTGGCTCCGCCCTTGCGGGCTTTACAGTCTGCTCGAGCAAGCTCGGCAGCCTTCGCCCTCAGTGCGGAACTTCGTTTAGCGCTGCATTGGGCAACATTTGGAAAAACGTTCCTGCAATAAAACTAAATAATTATGGAAGAGGAAGAAGAATTGCATATTGACCATTTCCGACCTAAGACAACTCAGATGTCAATGGAGGATATTTTCGAACAGTTTGGGGATATTTTTTTAAAGGCGACTGTTAAAGAGAATCTTCCAAAAACAAAATCAGTTAGTCGAAAGAATATTATAAAGAAGCTAAATCAAGAATATTTAACTGAAAATCTTGTATTTGTACTTGGAGCTGGTGTTTCTGTTCCTTTTGGAGTGCCAACTTGGAATGAGTTACTGCAAAGGTTAATGGTTTACACAATTGAAAATGAAAAGAAAGCATCAAATGTTTTAGCCAGACTTTTCAATGATATTTTTTCTCCGAATCCTATAATCGCAGGACGATATTTGCAAAATTATTTTGATGATAACAATTCATCATTCGAAAAAGCAGTAAGACAGGTCTTATATTCAAGTGTACAAAAAAATACAGAATCCTCACTTTTAACTGAAATCGTGAATTATTGCGTTGCTCCAGGAAAAAGTCCAAATCTGAACTCTATTTTGACCTATAACTTTGATGATATTTTGGAACATAAAATCAAACAAGTTGGGATTGACGTTCCGTTTAAATCAATTTATGGTAATGGAATGGATTCAAATATTGGAGAATTACCTATATATCATATACATGGTTTTTTGCCAGAAAAAGGAAGACTTTCATCTCACAATAATATTACACTTGGCGAAAACATTTATCACAAGCAATACAACGACATTTATAGTTGGAACAATATTGTACAGATTAATAAATTTCGAGAAAATTGTTGTCTTTTTATTGGCAGTTCACTTACAGACCCAAACATTAGAAGACTTTTAGATATTTCTTATGTTCAAAGAAGTAAGAAAGATACGCCCCACTTTATATTTAAGAAACGTAAAACAATTGAAGAGATTCAAGATTTGTTAACTAATAAGTTAAATGATTCGAATGCGTTAAATGAAAAGAATAGAGCAAGCCTAAAATTTTCAGAAACGGTTGAATTATTGACTGAGATTTATGAAACATTTGAAGAAAATGATTCAGCTTCATTTGGAGTTCAAACTATTTGGATTGAATCATATGAAGAAATTCCTGAATTATTAGTTGAGATAAGAAAAAACGTTGCCCAACAATAAATATACGTAATGCGGGGCGATTCGGTAATTTTGAACTTTAAAACATTTAATAAACAAAGTAGCGGTTTGACAGTGAAGTGCCTTGAAATCCCGCACTACGCATATTCGAACCGTTCAGGCACATTGGCTTCGCCGAGCTCGGCCCGGAACCGGGCCTCGGTTCAGCTAAAGCTGACCAAAATCCCTATGTGCTACGCACTCCCGGTCTTTTGGAAAATGTGCCTGAATGCAGCGCTAAACCAAATTGCTTTCGTAACTTTATGATAGTAAACAGCTTTATCCGGGCTTCGAGCCCAAACGTGCCTAAACGCAATTTGGTCCCGCCCTTGCGGGCTTTACAGTCTGCTCGAGTAAGCTCGGCAGCCTTCGCCCTCAGTGCGGAACTTCGTTTAGCGCTGCATTACCAACCATATGATGAGAGTAATTAGTTACATATTAATAATATTTTTATTGAGTTCTTGTGCTTCGATAATGAATCAGCCAACAACAAAGATTAAAATCTATTCAGATAATCCTACTGAATTAGTTATAGGTGAAGATTCTTATAAAATTGAACATGAAGAAAAGATACATATTAAGAGACAGAAAGATTCTCTGATTTTAATTGCAAAACAAGATTCTCTGAGTAGAACGTTTATTTTGAAACCCAAAAATTCGTTTAATTATTATGCAAATGTACTTTCATATGGACTTGGATTTATTTGGGATTCAAAATCGGAGAAACGATACACTTACCAAAGGAACTTATATCTTGATTTAGATTCCCAAAACCTAGGGAAATTTAGACCCAATAAAAAAGGGCAATTAGATATTCAATTTTCACTTCCTCATATTAATTCATTCTATTTACAACCTCAAAATGAATCTACAAAAGCAAATACAGGATTTTGGGGTGTAACTGGTGGACTTGAATATTATTATAAAGACAACAAATCATTGGGATTATCAATTAGTGCAGTCTCTGACTTTTTTGTTCCATTTCCAGCAGCAGTTGATATTAGTGGTGAATATGAATTAATGAGTTCAACGTATATAAACTTGACTGATAATTTCAAAATACGTGACTTAAGTATAGGTTATGGAATAAATTATTCAAAAAATAATTGGGACTTAAGATATTATGATACGTTTGACCCACCACCTCCATCAAGAGACCCTATTTTTAAATCTTCACAATCATTAGGTTTGATATTAAATAGTTATTATCGATTAGGAAAGCATTTTAATATCGGTATAATTTATCGTCCAACTTTTATAAGAATCAAACCAAGCACTGAGTTTGTATACGAACATTTGATTAGTGTTGACTTTGCTTGGAAATGGAAAATAAAGAAATGAAATACGGTTGGTAACAATAAATATACGTAATGCGGGGGCATGTGGTAAATTTGAACTTTAGAGCATTTAATAAACAGTGTATTGGTTTGATAGTTAAGTGCCTTGAAGTCCCGCACTACGGCATATTCGAGCGTTCGAGCACATTCAGCTAAAGCTGACCAAAATCCCTTCCCCCGAATTCTCGGGGTCCCGGTCTTTTGGGAAATGTGCTCGAACGCTGCGCTAAACCAAATTGCTTTCGTAACTTTATGATAATAAACAGCTTTACCTGGGCATCGAGCCAAAACATGTCAGAACATGGACGCTAAACGCAATTTGGGTCCGCCCTTGCGGGCTTTACAGTCTGCTCGAGCAAGCTCGGCAGCCTTCGCCCTCAGTGCGGAACTTCGTTTAGCGCAGCGTTATGCCCAAGCTTACAGACGCAACTAATTTAAACCGGAAACCATCTTAGTTAATAAGAATCAAAAAATATTGAACAATGAAAACCTTGAAAATCCTAATCTTTTGTATTTCCCTAATAAGTATTTTGGGGTGTGACAAAGATGAGACAAAAGAGTTAAAAAACGTAGACGTTGAAAAATACGTGGAACAATTAAAAAAAGGTGAATATGAATCACTCGATTTACCAGCGTTTACGTATAAGGATATTCCCGCACTGCTTGTATATAGAAATGAAACTCAAATAATAACAGATTTCCCGCATAACGGAATTTCATCTCTTTGGATGCCAGAGTGTTCTTTAGGTATGTATGTTTTGTGGACAATCGAATCAATTCGTGCAGTAGCTATTGACAGTGAGTATTTGATTGGTAGATTCCCATCACAAAACCCAATTGTGCAACAAAGAGAAGAACCGTTTGATTTAGAATCAGGAAACAAAATTCAAGAATTGGTTTCAAAGGCTTATTATGATTGGTGTAATGAGAATAAACATAAAGAATTTAGTAATTACTGCAATATTGACCCACTATTAGAAACAGAATATAGATGGCACTAAAAATGAAAAAGCCAGGGCTGCGCTAAACCAAATTGCTTTAGTAACTTTATGATAATAAACAGCTTTACCTGGGCATCGAGCCAAAACGTGCCTAAACGCAATTTGGTCCCGCCCTTGCGGGCTTTACAGTCTGCTTGAGCAAGCTCGGCAGCCTCCGCCCTCAGTGCGGAACTTCGTTTAGCGCTGCATTGTAGGTAAGGCTACTAGACCTATAGGAGAATCTATTATGAAAAAATCTATTGTAGTTATTTCACCAATATTTATAATTATTATTTGTCAATTAATCCCTTTTATTTGGGGTAAGAATTTAGGAACTCACATTTTTATTCCAATTCTTTTGACTTATTGGTTTCTATTAGCAGCCTTAACCTTATTTTATGGCAGAAAAAGTATTAAAAAATGGTTAGAAACACCCAAAGGACATTGGATTTGGGCAATTCTACTTATTCTTCTAGGTCTCGCAAACCTTCCTTTCTTCTTATTAAATTTAGGTGTTCTTGGAAAAGCTTCATTGCTAATCCCTCATATACTTTTTTTTCTTATTAATCCCTGGCTAGAAGAATTTTATTGGCGTGGATTATTAATAGATAATACAACAAATTGGCCACCATGGATTGCAAATCTGTATTCAACCATTTTCTTTACAGTATATCATACTTCTTATGCATGGTATGCAGAATTGTTTCGAGGGATACCTTTTTATACATTTATTCTAATCTCATCTGTAATTATGATTTTATCTTATCAAAAGACAAAGAGTTTGTGGTGGGGTATAATTTGTCATATTTTAACAAATATTTTCACTCTAAGTATACCAGTATTTTATAATATGATTAAGATTTAAAATTATCGCCCAACCTACAACATACGGTCATAAAACATTTGGGTTGAAGTGGTTATTTGAGCATACTGCTACGCATCAAAGTTTTGTATCGGTGGATACGAACTCAGCCCGCTCTCCCAAACGTTTCATACCGCAAAACCGTTCAGGCACATTGGCTTCGCCGAGCTCGGCCCGGAACCGGGCCTCGGTTCAGCTAAAGCTGACCAAAATCCCTTCCCCCGAATTCTCGGGACTCCTGCATCCAAAAGAAATGTGCCTGAATGCAGCGCTAAACCAAATTGCTTTCGTAACTTTATGATAATAAACAGCTTTACCTGGGCATCGAGCCTAAACGTGCCTAAACGCAATTTGGCTCCGCCCTTGCGGGCTTTACAGTCTGCTCGAGCAAGCTCGGCAGCCTCCGCCCTCAGTGCGGAACTTCGTTTAGCGCTGCATTGGCAACCATAGAAAAAAACGATACTGCATAAATTTAAACTAATAATATGATTAAACAGATTTACAGATTTCTAAATCCAAGATTTCAAAATTTATTCCTTGAGTACAAAGTGGATTTCAAACCAAGATATGGACATGGAAAACCTGCACATCAGGATTTATACAAAATTATTGACGCAAATCGTCCAAAGTACATTGATTTAATAGGAAAGGCGTTATCTCACAAAGACAAAATTTGGACAATTGAAGATTCCAGCAACGAGACTGATTCAACTAAACCATCATGGAATAACGGATTTTTACCTGGACTTGACATTATCGGAATTTACACTTTAATTTCAGAGTTTAAACCTAAAAAATATATTGAGATAGGTTCTGGCAACTCGACAAAAGTTGCTTTTAAAGCAAAAACTGAGTACAATTTAGATACTGAAATTGTTTCGATTGACCCAATGCCTCGTGTAGAGATTGATAATTTAGCGGATAAAGTAATTCGAGAGCCTTTTGAGAACATAGACTTGAATATTTTGGACGAGTTAAATGAAAATGACATTCTTTTTGTGGACAATTCTCATCGGATTTTGCCAAATTCTGATTCAATGGTGTTTTATTTAGAGATTCTGCCAAGATTGAAAAAAGGTGTGATTGTGCATATTCATGACATTTATTTGCCCTATGATTATCCTCAATTTATGTGCGACAGATTTTATTCTGAGCAATATGGATTAGCAATGTATTTATTGGCAAATCCTGAAAAATATGATACTATTCTACCTAATTATTTCATTTACGAGGATAAAGAACTTTCTGACTTGATTTCTCCGATTTGGAATCATGATAATCTAAAAGGAGTTGAAAAACATGGTGGTTCATATTGGATAAGAATAAATAAATAACAAGGAACTACGGTTGCCAACACACAATATAAAACAGTTGGGGTTCAGTGGTTTGCGGGGCTTTGGTTCTCGCTCCAACATTTTTGTCGGTGGACAAGAACGCAGCCCGAAAACCCAACCGTTTCATATTGCCAAACGTTGTGTAGTTTCTCAAAAAAATATAAAAAATTAAATATGAAGCAATTACATAGGGTGTATGGGTTATGAAATGGAGGTTTAGGAATACAAATTACCATACAAATTAGTAAACAAAACTCATACTATTTATCAGAAAAACTGTTAATAACTTTTATATACTTTTATTTGTTATGACATATTTTCAGTTCCGAAAATATCATTAACTAAAACATTATAGCTATCATTAAGTAATTCAATTACTCCTGTTTCTTTTGCCTTAGCTTTCAAAATATTATTTTCATATTCAACAGAACATTCGTATGTGCCTGATATTAGAAAAAATAATAGTCAACACTTAATAAGCCCACGCTATGAATAAGATATAGAAATGATTTGATATTTCTCACTTTAAAATACACATCTGGGTGATAATTGTTTTTTAACATTTTAAAAGTTCACCAACATCCACAGATGAGATTTTAATACCTTGTTTTCCCATAATATTTTATTTATAAATTAGTGATCCCCTTATAATGCTTCAGGCTTTCATCTATACCAAAGTTTTGTTTTTCTCCTTTTATTTATGTATATTCCGGAAAGCATTGACCCACCATTCCGGACACCTTTGACCCATTGTTCCGGAGTATTGACCCAGGTAAATTAGGTGTCATTCCGGCATATTGCCCCCCTTAAAAACCAGCTTCAATCTGCCATTCCGGCACATTGACCCATCTCCTTTTATGGCAAAAGAATTAATGATTTGATTTGAATATTCATATCAAATCTAAGTTCAATGGCATATAAGAAAATTGAAATGGGGACTAAAAAACATATAAAACGTTTGCATTCATCGGGTATCAGCATTCATGAAATTGCCCGACAGATGAATATATCCCGGAATACTGTCAGATCCATTATAAGGAATGACCTGCCTTCTTTGGAAGGTTCAACATTGACTGATACTAATCAGACCCGGTATGATCAGTTCAGAGAATGGCTTCCATATATTGAGAGTGAGCTATACAGAAAGGGAGTAACACGGCAATTATTATGGCTTGAGTATAAAGACAAGATGCCGGAAGGGTACAGTTACTCACAGTTTTGCTATCATTTGCAGGAATACTTAAAACCTAACGAAGTAACTCTTCACATAGACCAGAAACCAGCCGATAAACTCTACGTTGACTTTACTGGTCACAAACTTCAGATAGTTGACAGAAAAACAGGAGAAATCAGTGAAAAGGAGGTATTCGTAGCAACTCTGGGCTATAGCGGTTTTACTTATGTGGAGGCTTGTGACAGCCAACGTAAAGAGGATTACATCTCTTGCCTTGAAAATGCTTTACGTTATTTGGGAGGAGTTCCTGCTGTTATTGTACCTGATAACCTTAAAAGTGCAGTAACCAAAGCAGATAACTACGAACCATTACTGAATAAAAACCTGGCGGAATTTGGAGAACATCATGAGGTGGCTATTCTCCCGGCCCGAAGCAGAAAACCACGGGATAAAGCATGGGTGGAAAGAATGGTTGGAATAGTATACTCCCACATATTTGCACCACTCAGGAATGAGGTCTTTGATGATCAATTTATACTAAATGAGGAAATATGGCTAAAGCTGGAAACTCTTAATAGTCGGCCATTACAGAAACGGCCGGAGTCACGTAGTGAACTGTTTGAGAAAGATGAGAAGCCATTACTTAAGCCATTGAACCCTGACAGATACCAGATAAGGGAATATGCACAGGCAACCCTAATGAAAAACTCTTATGTTTATCTAAAGTGTGATAAACATTATTATAGTGCTCCTTATCAATATATTGGGAAGAAGCTCAAAATTAACTACACCCGGGATTATGTAAGCATTTTTTACAACCACCAGCAGATAGCTTTTCACCAGCGAGATAAACGACCATATAAGTACACTACTGTGGCTGCCCATCTTCCATCAACACACCAGGTAGTACTTGATTGGAGCCCGGAAAGTTTTCTTCTCCAGGCCGAAAAAATATCAGAATCAGTAAAAGGCTATATACAACGGATACTTAATAAGGCCTATTATCCGGAACAGGCTTACCGTAGTTGCAGAGGCATTTTTAACCTGGGGAAGAAATATGGAAATGAGAGGTTAGTAAAAGCATGCCAGAGAGCTGAGAGTTATGGTAATTACAGTTATATGACCATTAAGAAAATACTTATCAATAATTACGACAAACTGCCAATGAATAACCAACAAGAACAAAAACAAATACCCTTTCATGATAATATCAGAGGGGCAAATTATTATAAATAACCAATAAATAGTTACCAATGAATGAGATTACATTAAACAAAATGAACCAAATGAAGTTCTATGGCATGCAACAATCTTTTGAAATGCTACTAAACACCAAGCAAATAGATCAACTCGGTGCTGATGAGTTTATTCATACACTGATCCAGGCTGAGTGGGAAGACCGCGAAAACCGAAAGGTAAGCAGACATATAAGAGCCGCACGGTTCAGGCAGTCAGCAACTGTAGAACAAATTGATTTTACAACAAATAGAAATCTGAATAAGTCAGCCTTCCTACGTTATGCTGATTGTTCTTATATCGCAAAGGGAGAAAACATACTTATTACCGGCCAAACAGGTGTAGGGAAAAGCTACCTGGCCTCAGCATTAGGTCATCAGGCATGTCTTAGAGGTTATAAAGTCAGATACTTTAACATGCAGAAACTGATATCATGGCTTAAAATGTCAAAAGCTGATGATAGATACTTCAAAGAAATTGATAAGATCGAAAAACAAAACCTGCTTATATTGGATGACTTTGGTCTTCAGGCTTTCGACAATGAATCCAGAATGATATTGCTTGAGATTATTGAGGACAGATATGACAAGAAATCAACAGTAATTAGCTCACAACTCCCAGTGGATAAATGGTATGAATTAATAGGTGAGAACACTGTTGCCGATGCAATAATGGACCGAATTGTTAATGGAGCTCACAGAATAGAACTAACAGGTGAGTCTTTGAGAAGAAACAGAGAAAAGAAAAAATAATAGCTTTGTAAAACGGAAAACCAACATCACGTTCTTTAACTACGAATTGCCCAAAAGGAGATAGCCCTTCTCAAGGGGTGGGTCAATACTCCGGAACAATGGGTCAATACTCCCGGAATAAACATTTATTTATCCAGATATCCCCACCATGTAGCTCGACAAATTCTATACAAATCAGCAAGCCCAAGCCTGTGCCCTTTTCATTATTTGTGCCTATTGTTGAGTGAAAAGAGTCTATTTTAAAAAGTTGTTTCTGGTCTTCAAATGAAATGCCGATACCATTATCTTCAATTGCAATTTCAACATGTTGGTCAGAGGCTAAAGCACTCACCGAAATTTCACCATAATTCCTGGAAAATTTAATAGTGTTAGAAACTAGGTTCCTAAGTTTTGATTTGATCATTTGCAGGTCTGCATTTAAAAAAAATTTCGTCCCCGATATTTAGGTCTATTATAATTTTTTTTATTGTGGTGGCATCATTAGCCTCCGAAATTATTTCTTGGAATAAGTCTTACAATTTTATTCTTATTGGATTAAGGCTCTCTCCTTTTTGTTGGGAAACAATCCAAATTAGAAGGTTGTCTAATAGGCTTAAGGTAACGCTGGTAGAGCTAATAGCATGATCAACGTATTTTGATAGCCCAACATTACTGGGGCATTCAATTCGTCTTTTAAAATATCCAGACTGTTCAAAATCGTATTGAACGAGCTCCATAAATCATGGACAAGGACTGAAATGAATTTTTTATTCACATCTATAACATTGGCAAGCTCTTCTTTTTGTTGTATAACGAGCTCTTCCAGCTTAGTATTTTTAATTTTTAATTCTTGTATTAGATAGAGGTTCTTTTCGTTTGTCTTTCTTGATTCATTATTAACAGCCTGGCTCATTACGTAACAAAGGGAAAGAATTACATCATTCACACGTCGGTGCCAAAACAAAACTAAAGAAAGACTAATTTGTTTTATATAAGGAGTTGTTCATTAATTTTAGATAGTAACAATTCTCGTTTAAATGGTTTGCTCATAAAATCGGAACAGCCACAAGCAAAGGCTTTGTTCTTATCAGCGAGGGTAGAATATGCTGTTTGGGCTATGATATATAAATTAGGTTTAAATTCTTTTATCCGTATCGTTGCTTCGTAGCCATCCATCTCAGGCATTTTAATATCCATCAACACTAAATCAATATGTGGGTTAGATTTGCAAATCTCAACGGCTTCGAGGCCATTAATAGCCCTGATAATGTTTATTCCGGTACCTGATAACAATTCCTCTAATAGCATAAAATTAGAGTCTTCATCTTCAGCAATTAAAAGTGTTTTAGGCTTTTTAGATTCAAAATTTAATCCTTTAATGGTGGGGATATCAAGTAATTTTTCTGAATTTACTTTTTTGTAAGGAATGGTGAAATAAAAAACAGAACCTTTATCCAATTCGGAAGTCAACCATATTTTACCGCCAAGCATTTTAGTATAAGCTTTTGAAATAGACAAACCCAGACCTGATCCGCCATATTTTCGTGCCACACTAGTTTCAACCTGCCGGAAACGATTAAAAATAAGATCTTGCATATCCAATGGAATACCTATGCCAGAATCTTCAACGTAAAATTCCAATTGGCTGTCTTTTACTGTATATCCAAAATTGACATAACCCTGTTGGGTGAATTTAAGGGCATTACCAATAAGATTGGTGAGTATTTGAGTTAGTTTGGTTGCATCGGTAATAATAATTGCTTCTTCATCGGCCAGGGTGGATCGAAAACCAAGTGTAACATTCTTATCTGGAGTTTTGGAAGAGAATTGATCTTTTATAAGCCTACATTGTAAGTTGATATTGATTTGATTATCCTGAATTTCTTCTTGCTCGGACTCAATAGAGGAAATTCTTATAATATCGTCAATTATAGAAAGCAACTGGTCGCTACTTTGTAAAATGATATCGATGAATTCTTTTCGTTTTTCTGGTATTAAATCAGGGTCGTCTAAGAAACCGGAAAAGCCTACAATAGCATTTAAGGGGGTTCTGATTTCGTGTGAAACATTGTGCAGGAAGGCAGTTTTTAAACGGTCACTTTCTTCTGCTTTTGTTTTTGCAGTTAATAGTTGTTTTTCTTTTACTATGCGCTCGGTAATATCACGAATATTACATTGTATAACCTTTTTGTCATCGACCAGATAAACATTACTAATAAATTCAACATTTATCTTCTTTCCGTCTTTGGTTACCAACGGCATGTCTTCGAAGCGAATATATTTTTTGGTTTGTAATTCAATAAATGCATCTTTTGAAACAGAAATATTTTTAAAAACACCAATTTCCCATAATTCTTTCCCTACTATTTCCAGATAGCTGTAGCCAAGCATTTTTGTTATGAAAGGATTTACATCAACTATCTGTCCGGTCAAGGCATCAAGAATCAATATGCCATCTTTGGCCGATTCAAAAAGTCTGCGGTAAGATTTTTCAGAAGTTTGCAGCTTTAATTCCGATTTCTTGGCCGAGGTAATATCTTTAGTCATTACTGCAACACCAATTATTTTGTTTTCATTGTCGTGAATTGGGTTGTGCGTTACTTCAAAATACAAACGAGATAACAACTCTTCGCCTGAATGTGCTTCTTCAATTAAGCTTTCGCCGTTTAAAGCTTTTGTTAGGTTTATTTTTTCCTTTTTCCGGTCTTTTTCAACTGTCATGTATTCTAACATGTTCTTATAAAGCTCAATGTTGGCATTATATAATAATTTCATAACAGTGGCATGCGCTTTATTAAAGCTGGTATATTTATAATCTTCATCAACAGAGAATATCGGACTATTAATAGATTCTAAAATACCGTTAAGAACCGAAAGTTGCTGTTTTATATTCTGCCGGGACTTTTGATGGTTCTTGACATACTTTTTATTGATTAAAGTTTCCATACTTTCTAGTTATTTCGTTAACTATTTTTCTTGCCTTTTATGAACTGTTGGATCGTAATCAAATACAATTAATACTTTTTGTATGCTCATTTGTATTAAGTTTAAAAAATCGTTTTATGTTTCTTGTCAAATACATATTTACACCACATTTCATTTCGCCGTTGAGCCATCAGGGCTTGCCAAAATAAAGTTATTTAACAATTTGGTTAAAGTTTTATGATATGTTTTTAAATTAAGTAGTGTTACTCCCTGATTCGAATGCATGGGAATTGTTTCCTGTGATTCTTCCAAAAGTTGAAAAAGTTCAGAAAACTTATCTTCAATGGTACTGGTGACTGCTGTTATTTTTGCATTCAAAAATAATTTTCTTTCGTTATGCTGTTGTGTCGTTTCGTTAGATTTATCGGTATTATTTACTTTAATCTGATTTGTAGGATTGCCAGAAGAATGATTGGCAGTTTTATTGATGTTTGGGTCAAAAACCATATTTTTTTATTGTTTATGTATAGTACTAGACTTTGTCATAAAACCCTTTAAAGCAATGCCTAATTCTTCAAAGTCATGATTTAGCTTCTGCTTAAATGAGTCCCATTTTTCTGGTCCTTCTACATTATATTCCTCAATCTTCTTCTTTATTTTATTCTTCCCTAATTCTAATGCAACTATTGTTTCTTCATACTTTGATTTAATGTTTTCAACATTAAAAACTGAAGATGATTCAGAATCAGCACCCAAACTATCCTGAGTTTCTTTCAGTTCTTTTTTCTTAGCATCTATTTTAATAATGACCTCTTCCAATGCCTTGTCTAATTTCTGCTTGGCATTTTTTACATCCTTTTTAGAAAGCTTTAGTCTGCCTTTTGCCTCATTAAGTTTCTTTTCCAATACTTCACAATTAGACAAATCTGAACTACTGGCAAAACCTGTTACGGTTAAGTGTTTTAATATTTTTTTATTCATGATTATACTTTTAATTTGGATATAGTTATTTGAGAATATTTATTGAGGTCAACCAACTTTTTCAAAATGTTCTTTTACAAATGCATGCATCTGATTTTCCGTTAAATTGTCAGTTGTTTCAACGTCAATCTTTATGTTATTAAAATGGCTATCTTCTTTTAATAAATTGTGCAATTCCGTTTTGGCATTGGTTGGGCCAAATAATAGCACTTCTGTATAGCCCTTTAAAACCTCACTTAGCCTTTTAAAAAAATCTGAAAGTTGGTCTTGCTCAGTATTATGTTTCAGGCTTTCATCCATGCCAAAGTTTTGTTTTTCTCCCTGTATAGAGATCGATTCCATTGCGTAAGAAGTAAAAGAGCTATTTTTTTCTTCTATTATTTGAGCCCTGGTATGATCCAGCCAAACACCTAGTCTTTTTTTAGAGATTTTCATCTTAAATAATTTAGGTCTTTTTTTTATTTGATAGTTTTTTATCGAATACTACTCTGATTAGAACAACTAGTCCAGCAGCTGCAAGCCATAAGTGAACCATTGAAGAAGGTTTAAACATAATTATCCAGATAAGAACCAATAAACCAGCTATTACATAAAGTAGATTTTTCATGATTTTTGAATTTAAGAATGAAAGTCAAATGCTTTTTTTTGTTTCCAACTGTCAAATCTTTTATTGATTTGCCTAATTCACCCATTCCATTGTTAATTTTTAGAAAACAACAGTTGGCTATCTGTTTTAAGAGAAACCAACTATTGTTTTGAAATTTCTGTATGAGTTATTATTGTACTCCGGCCAATAAGGAATTATCATTTTTTATGACAATATCAATACGGCGGTTTTTGCTTCGACCTTCCATTGTTTCATTGTTTGCAATTGGATTGTTTTCACCAAATCCTACAGAAGTAATATTTCCAGCGTTAAGCGATGTCATGTTTGCTTTCAAATAGGTTGTAACAGCATCGGAACGCTCCTGTGATAATTTCAAGTTTGAATCGTCACTTCCAAAGGAATCGGTATATCCCTGTACAATAACATTGCTTTCAGGAAAAGTATTTATGGCATTTTGGACCTTTGTTAAAAGGCTAAAATATTCAGGCTTAATATTGGATTTACCAACGTCAAATCCAAAGCCCAGCATCCTGATAATAACATCGTTACCGGAACGAAACACCAATGCATCTTTACTATCGAATAATTGATTTACCAAAATATATCTTTCATTAATGTTGTTTTGATAATTTACCTGATTGGTAAGAACAGACTTTTCGTTTTCTATTTCCTGCATTTTTTTATTCATTTCTGCCGTGCGCTTACCTATCTCCATTTTGAATTCATTGTTAAGTGCATCTCTTTCTTTAACCAAAACTTTGATGTTTGCGTTTCTTTGCGCTATCATATAGTTTTGTTCTATGTTTTTTGCGCCAAGCACATAGTTTCTTTCTTGCAAGTCTTTAACATAGGTTATTATTTCATCTTTGGGCTTATCAAAACCCTGGTCAAACTCTGCCACAAATCCACTTGTTGCTGCAATGGTAATAATCGGTTTTTCCATGCCTAAAATTACATCTTCCAACTCCTGTTTATTATCTTCCATTGTATTTATGGTTTTATACAAATAGATAGCATGTTTGGCTTCATATTTTGCTTGTTTAGCCAAAGTGCGAGGATAATCCATATCATAACGATTTGTTTCGAGTTGCTTTTCGGCTTCGGCTAGCAGACTTTTTGCTTTTTTAAGTGTTTTTGGAGCCTTATCGGCTACATCCATTTCATCGGCTTTTTTAAGTATTTTACGTGTTTCATCAAGTAAATCTGTTTTAATGGCTGACAGCTCTGCTTTCCGGTAAATAGCGATAGCTTTTACAGATTCCTCGTACGAATCGTTCCTGTCGCCTTTTTCTAGTTGTTCTGCTGCCTCCCTAAACTGTTTTTCTGCATCAAGCCACAATTCTTTTGCATATAAATTAGCTCCGGCAGATAATGCATCTTCACGGGCATTTAAAGAATTTGCGAATATTGTTTTAGCCGAAATGCTAAAATCTACCGCCCTGTTGAAATAATTAACGGATTCAATCAGCAGTTCTTCTACTTTTTCAATCCCTTTCTGTTTGTCAAATTTATCTTCCGCCTTTTTATAATTGTCTAAGGCTTTTTCATACTCCATTGGAGATAAAATATCGGCTTGCATTACTTTCGCATTTTCCATAGCATAATTAGCTTGTTTAAATACGGAGTTTTTTGTTTGCTGTGCATAAGTGTTGGTGCTGGCTATTAAAATTACCAGGCAACTTAATACAACAATTTTGTTCGATTTAATAATTGAGTTTTTCATTTTTCATTTTTTTTAGTAATATTTTTTTAGGACTTAGAAAATTTTTTTCCCTTGAATTACTCTAAGCAATACTGCAATTATTGCAACAACAAGGAGTATATGTATTATGCCTCCTGCATTGTATCCAATAAAGCCTACCGCCCAAGCGATTAATAGGATTACAGCAACGATATACAGTAAATTTCCCATAATTGATTTATTTTTAATTTACTTTCAAATACAGTTAATTACTATTGATTGTTATTTATAGTCAATCCTTTAAAAGCTTTGCCTAATTCATTCATGTCGTGGTTAAATTCACTTTTAAAAGAAATCCAATTGTCTTTTCCATCATCTTTAAAGTCGGTTAGTTTCTTTTTTAGTTCGTTGTTTTTATTCTCCAGCGCTACAAGCGTTTTTTCATAATCTTGTTTAACACCTTTTTTTTCTTTAGCAATTTTGATTTTCAAGTCTGCTATGTTTTTTTCCTGAGCAACAATTAATTTTTCAGCTTCTATTTTGAATTGCTCATAGTTACTAATTGTATCTAATCGTATTTCGTACAAGTCTTTTTTTGAATCTGCCAAGTTCTTCTTTGCTTCCTGAACCTCCTTTTCTGCGTTTTTAACTTTTTTATCTGATGATTGACAACTTATAAGTATTGTTGCAGTCAGCAAAAAGATGCTTGTTATGTGTAAAATCGTGTTTTTCATTATTTTTTTTTTTTAGTTTATGATAAAATTTATGTTTCGTGAAAAAGCCAAGAATTGCGTATTTTAAATACTGCCGTATATTATTTACAGGTGTAACCTCCGTCAATAACCAATTCACTTCCGGTAACAAACTTTGATTCTTCTGATACCAGATATAGTATTCCATAGGCAATGTCGATAGCTTCACCAACGTGTCCGATAGGATGTAGACTATCAAGATGTTTCCGGAAACCACTATCATTTTTGCCCATTTCTTCTACCAGTGGAGTCCAAATGAATCCCGGATGAACAGAATTCACTCTAATATTATCTTTTGCATAGATTAATGCATCATTTTTAGACATCAATCTTACTGCACCTTTGGACGCATGATAGGGTGGAATATCTCCGGCACCAACTAAGCCATATATTGAAGAAAGATTTATTATACTTCCACCACCTGTTTTTTTCAAATGAGGAATTGCATGTTTTGTACAGAAAAAGACTCCTTTCACGTTCACATTCATAACTGCATCCCATTCTTTCTCGGTTAACTCGTGTGTTGGTTTGTCAACGCCAGCAACTCCCGCATTATTTACGGTTGTATCGAGTCTTCCAAATTCTTTGGCGACATCATTATATACTTTTTCAACTTCTTTTTCGTCTGAAACATCAAGATGCCAGAATTTCGCAACGCCTCCAGTCTTCGTTATTTCTTTAATCAGTTCTAGTCCTTTATCATCAAGAATATCCGTAACGGCTACTTTTGCGCCTTCTTTTGCTAATAAGAGGCACGTTTCACGTCCGATTCCTAATGCGCCTCCTGTTACTATTACAACTTTGCCTTCTGTTCTTTTCATGATTTTGTATTTTTCATTAATTCTACTAAGCTGTTTGACCAAAGAGTTTTATTAATCGCCATTAATAATTTTGTGCAATTCTTCTTTGGTTTTGCCTAATTTCACTTGAAGTTTTCCAAGCATTTCTTCTTGTTTACCTTCTGCAAACATTAGGTCATCATCAGTAAGGGAGGCAAATGCCTGTTTAAGTTTACCTTTCTGTTCTTTCCAGTTTCCTTTTAGTTCAGTTTTGTTCATGGTTTTGAATTTTAATTGTTGCAGCTGGCAATACAGTTGTGAATAAAATTTCACCTTACAAAGGTCAGGCTATAAATCAAAGAAAGCATTACATAGTTCTGTTTATTAGTTACATCATTCATACTTTATTGAAGAAACACAATTTTATTTGACTGTAATTTAGGTAACTTGGTATATGACGGTAAAGGATGCTGTAATCACCAAAGAGGGTGATTCGAAGAGTAAGTTAAATTGTAGTAAACAAAATACTGAAAAGAACTGCCTGGTTGCCACTAATGATTACTCAGTCGTCCGAAAATCGTATCAAGTGAGGTTTTTAATTATCTGTCAGTCATTTATTACATAATTCAAAAATCATTTATATAATGCTTCATATTTTGATAATAAACTCTTGTCAAAGACTATGGGTATTTGTTGGTTCATAACCGCATCATATTCATATAATTGTTTGTTATCTGGATCAAATGAAAAGCGGGCAATATTTAACTGCCTGTCTGTATACATTTCATAAACTACGAAATCGTAAGTTCTTGAATAGTTCCAACGTTTATCGTGGTTGGGAATTGGGCTTCTTTCCAAATTAACCTCAAAATACTGACCCCCATTCTTTACAACGGCTTTATTAAGTCCTTTGGTTAGTTGCTTATAACGCGGAGAACTTGTTAAAATTTCTGTCACTATGCTATCATATGACTTTAATTCAATGTATCCTGTTTTGCGAGTTTTATTGTCAGTAGATTTTTCAGTTGCCGGTTTCTCAATTTTAAAGTCATTGTTTTCTGCCTCTTTGCTTTGCTTAATATTGCAAGCAAAAACAGTCAGAAGAATAACTACAACTACAGTTGTTCTGATTGTGTTTATGATAATACCTGTAAAATTTGCAAACATTTTTTCTTTTTAAAATCAGAGACTGTTTAAATTTATACATGTTTAATTTATCGCTTGGGGCAACTGTTTTTCAGCAAGTTCGCGTGCCTGTTCAACCCAATTATCCAGACTGATCCGGTCGGGAGAGATTTCCAATATATCCGATATAATTACTATATCTTCAGTTGTAAGGTTACTAATTTGTTGAAAAGTATATATTTCAAGCATATTGAGGCTTTCTTCTAACCATAAACTAATGCCTTTGATAAGGGTTAAGTTGTTTGCATGGTGTTTATGAGCAGCACCCAATCTGTCATAATAAACTCTGTTTTTCTGAACGCTGATGTGCTTAAAGTGCTCCGACTTGCTGATTTCAATGCGGACAAGCTCCCTGGCCTGGTGTACCCATTCATCTCTTTCAATTCTGCCCGGGAAAAATTCAATAGCCTCAGTAACTATATCAACATCTTCATCATTAAAATTGCTAATTTGCTTAAAGGTGTATATATCAAGTGCCTTTAATTTTTCATTTATCCAACCACCTATTCCACTTATTTCAGTTAAATCATTCGCTTCTTTTTTATTTGCAACACCAATTCTGTCGTAATGAATAAATGATTTTTTTGCACTTATCCTTTGCAGGAGTTCATTTTGTTTATCTTTATCATGCACAAGTTCGCCAGCCTGAGCAACCCATTCATCTCTTTTAATACGGCCTGAAAAATACTCAATGGCTTCATCAATTGTATCAATATCCTTTGCAGAAAATTTACTAATCTGTCTGAAAGTAAAAATATCTATGGCATGCAGCCTTTCCTCAATAAATGGCCCAATACCACTGATCATTTTCAGGTCATCTTTTTCTTCCTCCTTAGCTGTTCCAAAACTAGTATAATCTAATAAGTGCATACCATGTGTAAGGTTATTCAAAGCTTCATCTTTTTCATAAAGTTTTTGTTCTGTTCTTTTGTTTTTGAGCTTTATATCATCTGTTTCATGAACCGCTTCTGTATGCAGAGCTTTATGCGCTTTGACCTTCATTTTAAGATATTTTATTTCACTCTCTTTTTCACTTAAAGATTTTTGTAGCCTGCCATTATCTGTTTTTAAAACAAGAATGAGCTCTTTATTATCATTTAAATCGGACTCAATTTCTTCATTTTTTTTTCTGTAAATTGATTTATTGTAAAACCATGCAGTAATAAATCCAATGACTGCTGCAACCATTAACAATGCAAGTATTTCGAGGGTTGCTGAAGTTTTTGACTGTGTTAAAAGTATGAGTAGTATATTCATGATTTTATTTTTTAATGGTTATTACTGTTCTGCGGTTATTTGCTCTTCCATTTTTTGTAGTATTGATAGCTACAGGTTCGCTTTCTCCTTTTGATTCAATAATCATTTTATCTGGGGGCAATCCTTTATTTTGAAAATACTGCTGCAAACGTTGGGCTCTTCTATTTCCAAGTGATTGGTTATAGTTTTTGGTGCCAATTGCATCTGTGTGGCCAGTTATTTTCAAGCTTGCTTGGGTGTTCTGATTCAGATAGGCATTTGATACATCAAAATATCTTTCTGTTTTGTCATTTGAGATAAATTCTGATTTATCAAAAGCAAAATAGATAATAAGATCTTTCGGCACTTCTATTTGTTCCTTTACTTTTGGGTTTTGAAGGGTGTCTATAGCAATTGTATTTACAGCTTCCGTTTCACTTATTAGCATAGAAACAGGTTCATAACATAATCTCTTAATCCTACATACATATAGGTAAGTTGAGCATGCAGACCATACAAAAAATGTAAGAATTCCAATTGTCAGGATTCTCATTTTTTTAAATTTTTATATTGTTGTTAATAGTATTGAATTATGTCCGTTATAATCGTTTAAAGTCGTTCAGGTTAAAACCATCCTTGTTTTCATTTGTAATTTTTCGGGAATTATAATAATACAGGTTTCCATATATATCAAAAATCATTTCAAAGCATTTTCCTGCACCGTTTTCTTGTGCCGGACCAACATGAAAATTAAACAAGGCATTAGCAGGATCCGATGCAATTTCTTTTTCAATTTCTTCACCACTCTGCAATTTCACATAATAGGGATAGGCCGTTTTTATTTTTTCCGGCGAATCGGCATTTAATGCCATGGAGTTTTCATTTAAAAGCAACACCTTGTCTTTAAAGCTTGATGAACCATTATAAAAGCTTAAACCTCTCAGCGATATCATGAAACGTTTCGTTTCGAGATTCAAGGCATGTTTTTGCATGAATTTTACCATTGCAGGAATTGCATAACCATAATCCATTGTATTGTCATCGCTGTATGAAACGGGGAAACTGCATAATTCAGGCATGTTAGTCAGGTCGGTTGATTCATCACCAAGTACAAGGCTTAAGTAATTATAACTTACACCACTCGGGTCATTGTCTAAAACACCTTTCATAAGTACTAAAAATGAATACTTCGAATTAAAGTGACGCTTATCAAACTCCTCTTCACTGATAAAGTCAAAGTCGGTAGATTTCCAATATTTCTCAACAGCTTGTTTTATAAATATGTTATAAGCAAGCCCATTATTTTCAAGTACCACACAAAGAGTAGAGTTTTTAAACATACCAATTTGTTGTTTGGTGGCCAGGGGTGGATTTGACGTTGCCTCCAGACTTAAAAAGCCCAATGCAAGAATAAAAATTGAATATTTGATTATAATTTTCTTACGAAAACTTTTAACCTTGCTAGAGAAATCTATATTTTTCATATTAAATGCTTTTAATTAAATAGGTTATAAAGTTCTTTCAAATCAGGCGACAAAATAATTTCAGTTCTGCGGTTAGCTGCCCGGCCATTAACCGTATTATTGTTTTTTACCGGATGGTATTGACCTTTGCCGGAAGCCGTAATGCGGGATGGTTCAAAGTCATAGTCATTCGTCATAATTCGAACAATTGAAGTAGCCCTTGCAGTGCTTAAATCCCAATTATCCTTAAATAATTTTGTACTTATAGGAACATTATCTGTATGTCCTTCAACAAGCACTACAATATTTTTTGTATTGTTAAGTACGTTTGAAAGTGTTTTAAGCGCTTCATTTCCTTTCGGATCAACAACATCGCTACCTGATGAAAACAACAGTTTTTCTGAAAGCGAAACATAAACATTCCCATCTTTTATGTATACTCTTAATTCATCACTTTTATAATTCATTAAGGCATCGCTTATTGAAGTTTTAAGTTTTGCCATTACCTCTTTTTGAGTCTGAAATAGTTTCTCCAGATCTTTTAATCGTTTTGCCTGATCGGTAATGGTTGTGTTTGAAGATGAGGCAAGCTCTTTTAAATCTTTCATTACAGCTGAATTTTCATCTTTTAACGATACTTTTTCATCATTTAGTTTTTTTACCTCTACATTACAACTATTTAGTTGACTGACTATATTTGCATTATCATTTTGCAGCTTATCAACTTTGGCTTGAGAAGCTTCAAATTTCTTTGTTGCTACACAAGAAGTAAACAGCATACCCGAAACAATTGGCAAGAAAACAAAGAATCCTATTATATTTCTCATTTTGATATTTATTGGTAATTTGTTCATGACTCGTTATTTTTATTGTTGCAGCTGGCAATACAGTTGTGGTATTATACTACCTTACAAAGGTTAGGCTATATATCAAAGAAAGCATTACACAGTTCTGCTTATTTGTTACATCATTCACATCTTTGCGAAGTGATGTAAATGTAGTTGACTGTAAATTAACCGACTTAGCGTGTGGTAATTAAAAGTGTTACAATTAGCCGTGGTGGATTTAGGGGTAATTTTAGACAGCTACTAAAATAGTCTTAGAGTTTTATCTCCGGTTTAAGAAATATAAGGTAAACTAGTAAGAAGCTAGAACTCTTCATACCCACTTTTAATAATGGTCGAAATCATTTTAAAACGCTCGTTTGCTTTAACATTATGGGAGGTATGGGCTGGAATAATTATCCCCTCACCCGTTTTCAGTAAATTGGATTTCGAATCAATCACTACTTCGGCATTCCCTTCAATAATTTGAATAAATGTGTCAAATGGGGAGGTTTTTTCAGATAACGCCTCACCTGTATCAATAGCTACAATTGTAACATTACCAGTAGTTTTGCGAATGATTGTTTTTGTAACCACTGAATTAGGAACATATTCTATAATCTCGATTAAGATATGCGTTTTTGATTTTTCTATATCTGTGGTTTTCATACGCTTTATATTTTATTTAAAACAAAGGTATCTCAATTGAAAGACCAAAGTGTTATACAATCGTTTGTTTAAGTTACATAGTTCACACATTTTCAAGTGTTTTGCGCCTTTTGTTTTTGAGTTCTTTAAAGTGGGATGGCGTTAAGCCAGTAATTTTTTTAAATTGATTGGATAAATGAGCCACACTACTGTAATGCATTTTGTAGGCAATTTCAGTAAGATTAAGCTCATCATAGACTATGAGTTCCTTTACTTTTTCAATTTTATGGTTTAGATAGAATTGTTCAATAGTAACTCCTTTAACCTCAGAATAAAGGTTAGCAAGGTAAGTGTAATCGTGATTAAGTTTTTCACTTAGATAATCGGAAAGGTTAACCTTTATTTGCTCATCTGTATAATGTACCAAGTCAATAATAGCACTTTTGATTTGTTCAACCAGAATGCTCTTTTTGTTATCCATCAATTGTAGTCCCGATTTTCTTAATGCTATATCTAATAGTTCTAACACTTCATCAGATACCCGACCTTTTATACTCGCTTCTCCGATTTTTACAACAGTATATTCCAAACCCAACTTTTCGAGTTCGCTCTTAACTACCATTTGGCAGCGTATACAAACCATATTTTTAATGAATATTTTCAATAAAAAATATATTAGATGTTACAATCAGCAATAAAATATTGATATTATTTCATGCTACAAAGGTTGGGCTATAAATCCAAGAATGTATTACACAATTTTATTTATTAGTTACATCATTCACATCTTTTGAAATAATCTATTGTAAATAAAGGACTTGTTGAGTATAAAAGTGGAGTTTCTAAAATTCAATAGGGGGATTGAACTAAAAGCGTTAGTGTTTTTTTATTAGAGCAATAAGGGTAGTAAAACCTAATGCCAAAACCAATATTTCTAATGTCATATCTTAAAATACAATTGAGATGCCGAGAGTATATTACCTGGTATTACCCAACCAACGAGCAGAAAAAGACTTTTTTTTTGGAGAGTTAATTCTCTCACTCTGTTCATCAACTGATCTAATATCTTCAATGGAATAAAATGCTTTTGGATTAAATAGTTTAATTAAAGTAATTATGCTATTAATTCTGGTTCGCTGAACTATTAGAAAAATAATATGTACTTTTCCTTGATTACTATCAGCTTCAACAGAAGTTGTAGTTAATCCATTGCTATGTAGTTTATTAATCAGTTGTGAAGCATCTACCTGAGTAACTATTCGTATCATTTGAATGCCCATGGCAAATTTTTCTTCCAAAATAAGGCCAATATAATTTCCTACTGCAAAACCCGACGCATAGGCGAAATAACAAGCAACATTATCAATATTCTTCATTATTCTGGTTATAGCAATTAACCAAATTAAGATTTGAAAAAAACCTAAAACAGGTGCTAAAATTTTATCGCCTTTTGTTATGTAAACAATACGCAATGTATCAATGGTTACATCCACTATTCTTGCTGCAAAAATCATAAAGGGCAACAAAACGTAGGTAAACCAAAAAGTATCAATAAAAGAAATATCCATAATTCATTAGTTTTTTATTAAAACCATTTCTTTTTTCTCGATTGCTATTTCTATTGTTGAATCATTCATGTTTTTTGAGTTACTGTAGGATATCTCTCATGATGTAAGAGCTGTAATCCTTAAGAATAGGCTTATAATTACCTGCGAATAATAATGATGAAATGATATGATCTGCGGTGGCACGATTACAAGCTGTTGTAATGTTGTATACCATGGCAATTCGTAAAAGTGCCTTTACATCAACATCATGAGGCTGTTGTTGCATCGGATCCCATAAGAATATTAAAATGTCAATATTGCTTTCAGCTATCATCGCACCAAGTTGCTGATCTCCGCCTAAAGGGCCAGATTTCAGTTTCACTATATCTATGTGCCCTTCACTTTTTTCGTTGACTTTCTTCATAAGTAATTTTTCTACCAGGTTGCCCGTAGTTCCAGTGCAAATTAAATGGTGAACGGAAAGTTTATCCCAATTCCATTCTACCCACTCCAATAAGTCTTTTTTTCTGTTATCGTGGGCTACCAGAGCTATATGTTTCCTATTATCCATTTTTTTACTTTATTTATTTTTTATACTCGCTAATAAGAATTATTCTACATGCGAGCTGTGACAATTTCCAGTCCTTTGTTATGGATTTGTTATTCTCTATATAAATGACTTTGAAATGTTTTGATACCGGAACATTGGTCAAACGGCACAAAGTGACCGCTTTATTTATTGCTGCCTCAAAATCGGTTTGTTCTATAATTCCAATTCTTGGTAAAACATTACTTGCGTAGAATTTTAATTCCAGTTCGGAAATGCAATTAGCAAACCACTCCATCTCTGAGCTTAACACTTGACTTTTGTAATATTCAATAAGCATAATATTTAGTTTTAATCAGATTTTACTTTTTGATTGTCAATCTTTTTCAGATTTTTGAATAAAGCCACTTCTTCCGGGCTTAAATCGACAGGAACTTTAATATTAATTCTCACCAGTAAGTCGCCAAATTGATTGGGTTTTCCATAAACCGGCATTCCATTACCTTTAAGTCTTAGCAGGCGATTATTCTGTATTCCTTTCGGAATATTCATTTCAACTTTTTTTGTAAGGGTAGCAACAGATAATTTCCCTCCAAGAACAGCTGTGTAGAAATCAATATCTGATTGAATAATAAGATCATCAGCCTTTCTTTCGAAAACGTTGTGGGGCAAAACAATGATGTTTACATAAATATCTCCGCGTTCTCCACCATTAAAAGCTTGTCCGCCTTTATTTTTTATACGAAGTTGTTGTCCGTAATAAGCGCCTGGTTTTGTTGTTACACGAAGTTTCTCATTGTTAATTTGAATAATTCCTGATGTTCCATGATAAGCCTCTGCTAGTGTTATTTCCATATCGGCCTGTACATCGTAACCGGTTGATTTTCTCTGAGAACTTTGTTTGCCGAATATGTCTCCATAGGAGCCAAACAAATCAGAGAAGTTACCCTTCCCAAAAAATTGGGAAGGGTCGCCTTCAAAATTATATGTTTGTCCTTTGTTGTTTTGTCTTTTACCGAAGTGAGATGGGTCAAAACCCTGGCTGGCACCTTCGAATTGTTTCCAGTTTTCTCCCCATTGATCGTATTTCTTTCGCTTCTCAGGATTACCTAGAACTTTATGAGCCTCACTTACCTCCTTAAATTTTTCTTCAGCGAGTTTGTCACCCTGATTTTTATCGGGATGGTATTTAACTGCCAGCTTTCTATAAGCTTTCTTAATATCTGGCTGAGTAGCATTTTTTTGCACTCCTAATATGACATAATAATCTCTCATTCATTATATGTTTTTTACTATGAGACCAATTATAAAACGCTAAACGAATGCCCGGTACTGGGCTACTACCTAATTTTTTAACAAAAAATTGTTGTCAGGAACATTTAGTTTAACAATCTTTCTGGCAAAATTTATCCACATTGGACTTATGAACAAAGTAAGAGCTATGGTGCTAATAATTAATTGGTAGCTATAAATCGTGATAATACCAGAATAATAACCTGTTGATCCTAGAATAAAACTAAACTCTCCAATTTGTGACAATAAAGCACCAGCGTACAAACTTAATTTCCAGTCTTTACAGAAAAGACGCATTATTAGTATGTTTATGGCGTTATTTACAACAAAAACAATGAGTACAAGTGAACCAATTATAATTGCATTCGCTTTTAAAAATTGTAAATCAATTAACATTCCCACCGAAACAAAGAACAAAGCCACAAACATTATCTTAAAAGCATGCAGGCTATTGTGTACCCATTTTGTTGATTTTGTGGATGATAAAATAATACCGGCAATAAATGCCCCCAATGCAGAAGACAACCCAAACAGTGCTGTTACAATAGAGAACCCGAAACATAGTGTAAACGCAACAAAAACCTGGACCTCATGATCTTTGCTGATATAGCTCATGAATGGCAGTCTAATTTCTTTCTTTATTAAAACGTAAATAATGATTCCTATAATTAACAAACCGCCAATAATTTGTTTTATGATTTCGGTTATTTCAGGCTTGCTTCCTCCCAGGTAACCCATAATGATAAGCATCGGCACAATTAAAATATCCTGCGCTATAAGCACCCCCAGGACATTTTGCCCCACTTTAGTAAACAACTCATTCCTTTCTTGTAGCAATTTCACAATAACCGCTGTACTGCTCAGGCTGATAACAAATCCTAACAGAATTACCTGGTTAATTTCCCAATTAAAAAATTTACCCAACAACCAAACTACTACTACACTAAATACTATTTGAATGAATGTTCCGATTATTGATACCTTCCAGTTTGTAATTAAACTAGGTAAGTGAATTTCCATTCCTACAAAAAACAATAATAAAACAAGCCCCAGTGAACCAAGATTGGTAATCAAAATTTCATCTGTTACTAGTTTTAAACCATATGGCCCTACCAACACACCTACAATAAGGTAAGTGACTATGGAGGGTTGCTTAAATACCCGTAATACAGAACCCACAACAATGATTACCATTGAGAGGATAACAAATTTTGACAGAACAGGGTCAATGCTAATTGTTGCTATCATGTTTAGTTTTGTACTTTAATCTGAAAAAATACGTTGGTAGAATACCTACTTTGCATGCGTTGTAAAACCTTTCAATGCCTTTCCAAGTTCTTCTAAATCATGGTTTAGTTTATGTTTAAACGAATCCCATTTTTCTGATCCGTCAGACTTATATTCCTCAATTCTTTTTTTAATTTCATTCTTTCTTAATTCCAATTCGGCCATTGTTTCCTCGTATTTCACTTTTATTTGTTCTGAACTGAACACCGAAGATAGTTTTGAATCACCAGCCTCATTGTTTTTAATATTTTTTAATTCATTTTTGTCATTTTCAATCTTTATAAGTGATTCTTCCAAAGCAATATTCAATTTTTGTTTTGCTTCCGAAACTTCTTTTTTAGCAACCTTTAATTTAATTTTTGCTTCGTCAAGTTTTTTTTCCAGCTTTTCGCAATTTGTCAAATCCTCACCTTTAACAAAACCCTTTACGGTTAAATGTTTTAAAATTATTTTTTTCATTTTTTTAAATTTTGTGGGTACATTTTTTAACTATATCAAGGTACGATATATGCCAAATTAAGCTATTACATAACTTTGATAATAAATTACATCATTCACACATATTACAGTGTGTATTTCATTGATTTTTAATTAATACAATAATGCTGCTTATTTTATTACGTGGTACAATGGCAACAATAAATAAGTAAACCAGAAAGAATCTATAAAAGTTAAGTTCATCATTGAATTGTTTCTATCAAAACCATTTCTTTTTTCTAAAGAAAACAAGAAGGCCTGTGCAGATTAAGAGAGCCATCAACCAAAATATGGGGTATGAATATTTAAATTCAAGTTCCGGGAAATATTTAAAATTCATGCCATATATACCCGCAAAAAATGTTAATGGAATAAAAATGGAAGCAAACATTGTTAACACCTTCATTACTCCATTCATTCTGCTATTGATTGTTGCGTTATAAATACTTAATTGATCCGAGGCCATATCGCTATATAATTCAATGGTATCAATGGAATGGGTTACCAATTCGTTTAAGTCTTTTAAATAGTGAACATTCTTTTTTTTGAAAAAGGAGTTTTCTGATTTTAACAGATGCATCATTAAATCATTGACTGGGCGTATTGATTTTCTTAGGAAATTTAGTTCGGTTTTTAAATTGTAAATTTCTTCAGCAATTTTAGCATCTGTTTTTAGAAATATTCTGTCCTCCAGGTTTTCCACTTTACTGCCAATAGTTTCTATTAGCAGGGTATAATTATCCACAATAGTATCCATTATGGCATAAGCCAAATAATCGTTATCGTTTAACCGGGCTTTGCTTTTTTTATTTCGGATTCTCTGCCTGACGGGTTCAAAAATATCTCCTTGACGTTCTTGTAAAGTAATAACAAAATGTTTACATAAAATTATTGTTATTTGTTCAGCTATAATTTCATTTGCCTTGGTATCAAACTGCAACATTTTTAAAATAAAAGCATCATATTTTTCTCCGTCTTCATATTTAGGGCGTTGGTCGGTATTTAAAATGTCCTCCAATAAAAGTGGATGAATATCAAACAATTCTCCAATTTCTTGCATCATTTCAGTATCATGTATCCCATAAATATTAATCCATGTAACGCCTTCATTTTTAATTTTTGAAGTGATTTCATTAATTGATAGAAGTTCTCTTTCAATCAGGTTTTTTGGATTATATTCCATGACCTGAATTACTGGCTTCTCCATATTTTTCTTCCCAATGAAAATAAGAGAACCTGGTGCCTGACCTTTAGCAGCGGAATGGTCTTTAATAAATCTAGCCATATTTTGAAAGAATCAAAAAATTATTGCTTTAAACCAAAAGTATATTGGGGTATAAATAAATTATCGAATTGGACTTTTTACAACTTATACTGTTAATAGCTTTAGTGTTCAACACTTAATTAGCTTCAAAAAAATCAAATTCATCTTCCAATATTCTTGTTAGCATTTTATTTGAAAGTCTTAACAAATATATTTTATCAGATGTTTCCCATCTAATTGCACTTACTTTCTTCTTTTTATTATTGGTAAACTCAATAATAGCATTACTAAACCCGTTGGGGTAAACAAGCTTAACTTGTTTTTTTAATTCATCATTCAAGGTATCGTAATCCTTTATTACACTTATTTTTGAAGTTTCCATATTTTTTAATTTTAAAAAGATACGTAATAAAGTTACAGACCTAAACGCAATACATTGTTACAAAATTCTGGTAATAAGCTACATCATTCACACTTTATCCGAATATCCGGAGAAGAATGAGATACAATAAGTTTGATAAAGAAAATTTCTTCTTATTCTTTCATAGGTAAGTTATGTATTTCACCAAAAAACGGTGTCCTTTTTTCTTCAACACATTTAACAGCGTAAAGATACATGGCAGCGCTCCAGGTTTGCCAATCCTGCCCCTTCGGTTGTCCGTCCTGTGCTTTTATCCATTCGTTAAACCCAAATTTTAAGTCTTCATCAATGGAACATTTCATTAGATTAGTAAGACTAAAAAGTTTTTTTTCAGCAAGTTTATATCTTTTTGCAGCTACCAGGGCTGCAATATATATTCCGCAAATAAATGGCCATATACCACCATTGTGATATTCACCAGGATTGTTATATTGTGAATATCGTTCATGCCAGTCGGGATCGGTTGGCTTTATAAATGGAAAGAAATTAGGAGGGAGGTCTGCTGCAAGTTCTCCTTTTTTTTGCATGGTGCTGCATTCTTCCTCAATCCATGAAATCATTTCATCAGCTCTTGTTTGTGAGGCCAATCCGGAAAGGATGGCAAGGCTGTTTCCTAGCAGGTCAAACCGTTCGCTGCTGAAAATTTTATATGACCAGAAGGCATAATAAGGCTTGTATTTTACTACAAGCCCTTCGTGAACATGATTATGCATCTCTCCTCCGATAATCGTAAACCTGCTCATCACATGTTGTAATTTATCTGCCCTTTCATTCAACCCAAGCATTCGCAAATAGGAGTATGTTAATGTGTTTACAAACAAACCGTACCCTGTTACCCATTGTTCATCTCGCCAATCACTGGTTGGCTGCTGGGCAATAAGATATCGATCAGAGGGGCTTTGATATTCCATCCATGTCAAAGCTTTTTTGACTGCCTCATTCAGAAAGTCAGTATTATTTGTTGCTTTTCGGAAAATTCCTACTCCCAACAAAAATAATGGAGTTGTGTCGCTGGCTCCTCGATCTTCTGGGTCATGTACAAGTGAGGGAATATGACCTTTTTCTGTCTGGTTTTTTGCTAGTGTTTCTAACACTTTCTGGATACTCTCCAGTAATTTTTGATTTTCAGATACAGCAATACCAAATATTGAAAACATTAAATCACGGGTATAAGGTTCCGGGTATCCCCACCCTGCTGTTCGTGGTAGCCCGTGATAAGGCCCCTGGGCATTATGTGCCAGCACTTCAAGAGCAGCTTTCTTTGCTTCTTCTATTTTTTTCCAATTTTGGTTTTGCATGTTTTATTATGAAATTATTTTATACCTAAATTATTATTCATTATCTGTACAAAACGTTTTGCCACAATACGGTAGTCGAAATTTTCCACAACCCTTTTACGACCTGCTTTTCCCATTTTTTCCCGTAAAACAGCATCTTGCATTAGCATCATCAGGTATTTTGCAATATCCTGAACATTAGCGCGGTAATCCACAATGCGTGGAACATTAAACACCTTTTTGTGTTGATTTTCAAAACCTGATTCATCACCAAGTATTACTTCACTCACTGCAATTTTTCGTGCAATTTTTGCCAACAAAGCTGTCTCTTTGTGGATAAGGGTATCCAACATTCCCATGGCATTAATGCTTATTACCGGTTTTTCGCAAGCTCCAGCCTCTACTTGTGGCATTCCAAAACCTTCAAGCCTTGATGGGGCAGCGTATATATCACAAGCCCCAATAAGGTAAGGCATAAATGTTCGCGAGATGGTGTTTGTAGCATAGGTAACATTGTTTTGTATCCCCAATTGGGTTGCTAATTCCAGATCGGCTAAATTTTGATTTTTAGTTCGTGGTTGAGGCCATACCTTACAGACATACTTCCAATCGGGCGCTTTGGCATCAATTAATGCGAGTGCCTGCATAACTTCCTGGGCTCCTTTTGAAGCTGCATCTCCACCTACAGTAAGGATCATTAGTTGGTCTGGCGAAATACCAAGAGCTTCGCGAACTGCCAATATTTTTGGATCGTCTTTACTAAATGGAATAAATGAATCCGTGTTGCAACCAACGGGCAAAACTTCAATTTTATCGGCATTAATTCCATCTCGCACATACATCTCTTTTACCCAGTTTGAGGTTACCAAAATAAGGGGAAGGGCATTTAAAACCTCTTGATAATTTGCTATGTACCCATCTGCAACTAACCATGGAACCGCCTGCGCACCGTATCTTTGAGGGTGAAGTACCAACTGAGGGGTATGTCCCCAATAACCAACACCAACCACCACATCCGGTTCAAACCATCGGTAATACCATTCTTTTTCCTGCGCCGACTCAAAATGTGCCGGATGGGCATCAACTCCCATTTCAAGTAAACCCTTGTAAAGTAAATCACCCTGGGTCGCTAAACCTCCGGGTGATGGTGGGTAATCATATAATACCAGTACTTTCATAGTTTATAGAGAGTTAAATGTTTATACTTATTTTAAGATCTGCTTCGGCTACACTCCAAATAATATCTGTTGTAGTCTCAAATACTACACACTATTATTTAAAACTTTCAAGCCATTTCAAAGCGTCTTTAGGCTTCATAAACTGCCAAAATGCTTCTGTTTTAGGTGTTGTTTTTGCTTCCCAGCTATCCTTATTAAACCCGTATAATTCAATAATAATTTTATATTTTTTATCCCATATTCGTTTGGTTAGAGTATTGCAAATAGTTGCTTTTTTATCCGGTCTTGGTAAATATTTCTTGTTTCCATCCTCGTAGGCAAAAGCCCAATATTGATTTGCAGCTATTTGATTTCTACTCCAAAGTTTCACGACAGCTTCGCCTATTTCTTCATGCCGTTTATGCCTTGTGTATTCTCCGACTGGAGAATGAGTAATTATCATATCAAAATGCCTTACAGGCAATAAATCAAGAATGGCAGTCTCCACTTCAATTGCTTTAAGCGGTTTCTGTTTAGCTCCGTCATCAAGGTTACCCATAATGCCTTTTGCTTTTAAGACTTTCAAAGCTTTTGCAAATTTCGGTGCACGGTCGGGATCGTTACCCCGACACAATACAACGATAAACCACTCACATGCCGGATAGCTTAATATTGTTCCGCCTGCCCAAAGCGTTTCATCGTCGGGGTGGGCTACTATTACGGCAATAGTTTTTTTCTTTGTTAACATATTGTTGCATCTGCAAGTACCACTTTAATTGAATTTCTTCATCTGTCAATATCATTACTGTTCTTAATTAGACATTAAACTACCACCACGGAATTTTCACCCTGATATTCGTTTATTACCTGTTTGTCGGCTTCTGATTCGGTTAGCCATGAATGGTCATCTACCAAATATTTGAACTGATATTCAGCACCTTTTTTCAAATCAATAGAAACTGAAAAACCACCACCTTTGATTTTCTTCATTGGAATACTTTCAATGTCCCAGCCATTAAAATCGCCTGTGAGATTTGCTTTCTTGGCAAACCCGGCAATATCTTCAGCCAGCTTAAATGTAACTTTACATTCCGGCTTTTTTTTATCAAACTTTTTTTGAATGCTCATAATATTTTGTTTTAGGTTATGGAGAATTTCATTACAAATTAAATTACCAAAACCAATGAAAGGTAAGTCTAATTGTTTCATATTGCATTACACAACTTTTTAAAGAAATTACATTATTCACACATTTGAGACACAATTTAAGATTTATTACACTGTCATTATGATATTGCTTTTACAGGATCAAAAATCCGGTACGCAAACAATTTTAAACGATCATTCAACAGAAACCAAATCAATGCATAACCCCATACGAACAAAGCCCACCCCCAACCAAGCGGTGTCATAAACAATCCGTAAACCGCAATTAATGTTGCTATGATTTGAGTGCCAATTACTGCAATCCATAAAATTCGCGCAGGACGTATGGACCAGAACGGTCCACGTGTACGAGTTAAAAAAATTGTCAGGTGACCTGCAACAGAAAGCTTAAGATACATTAATGTTTGGATGTGTTCGCGGTCCAAATGAAAAACACGCTCACCCAAATAGAATAAGCCAAAGGCAGATACAACTCCAATAACACCCATTACTGTGGAAATCCCCAACACCATTCTCATATTCCATGATTCAGGCTGATCCTTGTATTTAACCTTGTCATATGCAATGGATAATATAGCGCCATCGTTAAGTAAAGCCAACATTACTATCATGACTGCCGTAACAGGATAAAAATTAAATACTAATATTGATAATGTCATAAATAGCAACACACGTAGCGTTTCTGTTATGCGGTAAATGGCATAGCTATTCATTCGTTGGAATATATTGCGGCTCTCCTTAATGGCATCAATAATTACCGACAGGCCTGGCGCCATAAGTACAATGGATGCTGCTGCCCTTGCGGCATCTGTTGCATCAGAAACAGCTATACCGCAATCGGCTTTTTTTAGCGCCGGGGCATCGTTTACTCCATCGCCGGTCATGCCAACTATATGACCGAGTTTTTGCAACACATCCACAATGTGGAACTTATGTTCCGGAAATACCTGGGCAAAGCCGTCAGCCTTTTCGATAGACTTGGCCACTTCGTTGGTTTCAACACGTTTTGAATCCCCCAATCCGCTGGCATCATAAATGGATGATCCCATCTCCAATTTCTCGGCAGTTTCCTTAGCAATGGCCAATGCATCACCTGTGACCATTTTTATTTTTACTCCCATTTTTCTGGCTACTGCTATTGTTTCCGCAGCATCTTCTCTTGGTGGATCAAACAAAGGCAGCACACCAACAAATTGCCATTGATCTTTTCCATAGTCACTGGCAACGCCCAGTGAACGGAACCCGCGTGCTGCAAATTCATTGACTGCCTTATCCACAATAGTCTTTACTTGTCCGGCATTAGCCGATAATTCGAGAATTACTTGCGGCGCACCTTTCGTCACTTTGAACATCTTACCATCTTTAGCCTTAACAGTGGCCTCAGTGCGTTTATGTACCGGATCGAAGGGTTGAAAATGAACCACATCATAGTCCTCGAATCCTCCATTATCTTTAAGACCTCCAAGCACTGCCAGATCAATAGAGTCGTTATTGTCTGCCCGTGATGCCAGGGCACCATTTAGGATTACCTGATCTGCGGTATTATTATTAACACAGAAAGGAACTCCCAGTGTTAATTTATTTTGGGTAAGGGTCCCCGTTTTGTCCGCACACAGCAAGTCGACTCCTGCCAATTCTTCAATGGCCACCAATCGACTTACAATGGCCTCTTTTTTAGCAAGCAAACGTGCGCCAACTGCCATAGTTACAGACAGTACTGTCGGCATAGCAACGGGTATTGCAGCAATGGTAAGCACCAAAGCAAATTGCAAGGTGGTTAGAATAGGATCACCACGATAGATGGCTACGGCAATAATTATTGCCACCAAAGTTACTGCGAGAATAATAAGGTAATTACCTATTTTTAATACAGCTTTTTGAAAATGGCTAACAGTATGCGCTTCCTGCACCAACTGCGCTGTTTTGCCAAAGTAAGTGTTTGTACCTGTTGCATAAATCAGGGCTCCAATTTCACCACGACGAATGATTGAACCGGAATAAATTGTTTCACCAGGAATACGTGTTGCTGGTAGTGATTCGCCTGTTAATGCAGACTGATCAACTTCTACCGGATCGCCTTCCAATAAACGGGCATCGGCAGGTACTATGTCTCCCAGTCGTAACCGTATAATATCGCCGGGTACCAATTCACGAGCTGATGGATTAACCCACTTTCCATCTCTTTTCACACGAGCCTTGACCGCTAATTTAGCTTTAAGTGCCTCAATAGCATTACCTGCTTCATGTTCTTCATAGAATCCCACAACAGCATTGGCTATGAGCAGTATAAGAATGATAAAAAAATCCGGCCAATGTCTAGCAACTGCCGAAAGGATCACCGCTGCTTCAATCATCCATGGGATGGGACCCCAGAAATAGGTAAGGAATTTTAGAAAAAAATTGATTTTATTTTCTTCAATCTCGTTAGAGCCATATTGGATAAGCCTTTTTTTTGCCTCTGCCTGAGTGAGGCCTTCCGGCGATGATTCCAATTTTGCTTGCAGTTCCTGCATGGAGAGGACTTTTAAATCCTCCCTTATGTCAAAATTTGACCCGGAGGAATCAGATTGAGTGCTCTTGTCATTCATAATGATTTTAATGTATTTCAATTATAAAACAGAAAAGGTCTGTTACATTTTTAAAAAATTAAAGTTGATGAGTAAGTGAGTTCCATTTCCAATTTAGAATTTCTGGCATGTCTAAACCGTGTTTATCTATATATTTTTTGTGTTCAACGAGCCTGTTCTGCACCAACTTTTTCAGTTTAACACCTTCTACACCCATTTGTGGAAGCCGATCAATTACATCCAGTACAAGGTGAAACCTGTCCATTTCGTTGAGCACGGTCATGTCGAAGTAGGTGGTAATGGTACCTTCTTCTTTATAACCCCTAACGTGTATGTTGCCATGGTTAGTTCTTCGGTATGTCATTCGATGTATCAGCCAGGGGTAGCCGTGGAATGCGAATATAATCGGCTTATCTTTAGTAAACAAAGCATCGAAGTCCCGATCGCTCAATCCGTGAGGGTGTTCCTTTTCAGGTTGTAATTTCATTAAATCAACAACATTGATTACCCTTATTTTCAATTCAGGTATGTGTACATGGAGAATTGAAACGGCCGCCAGAGTTTCGAGCGTTGGAACATCACCACAGCAGGCTATCACCACATCAGGCTCTTTGCCTTCATCATTACTGGCCCATTTCCATACCCCAATTCCTTTCGTACAATGTTCAATAGCCGCATCCATGTTTAACCATTGCGGTGCTTTGTATTTTCCTGCTATAACCACGTTAACATAATCCCTGCTTCTTAGGCAATGATTCCATACCGACAATAAACAGTTGGCATCAGGCGGAAGATAAACACGAACAATAGAGGCTTTTTTATTTACCACATGATCGATAAATCCGGGATCCTGGTGCGTAAAACCATTATGCGCCTGTTGCCAAACGTGTGATGCCAGCAGGTAATTGAGTGATGCTATTTTCTTTCTCCAAGGTAAACCATCTGTTACCTTCAACCATTTAGCATGTTGGTTAAACATTGAATCGATAATATGGATAAAGGCTTCGTAACAATTGAATAATCCATGTCTTCCGGTAAGTAAATATCCTTCAAGCCAGCCTTCGCATTGATGCTCGCTCAGCATCTCCATAACCCTGCCATCTGTTGCAAGAAACTCATCATTTTCTTCTGTTTCGGCTTCCCATTGCCGGTTGGTAGCTTCAAAAACAGCACTTAAGCGATTCGATAATGTTTCGTCAGGTCCGAAAATCCTGAAATTTCGATGAACGCTGTTGAGTTTTATTACTTCGCGAAGGAACTTTCCCAATTCGTGCGTATCGGCGGCCATAACTGATCCAGGCGATGGTACATTTACGGCAAAGTTTCGAAACCCGGGCATGATAAGATCGTGTAATAATAAACCACCATTGGCATGAGGGTTTGCTCCCATTCTTTTGTCCCCTATTGGGGACAGTTCTGCCAATTCAGGTATAAGACGACCGCTCTTGTCGAAAAGTTCTTCAGGTTTGTAACTTTTCATCCAGTTTTCAAGAAGTTCAAGATGATGAGGGTGCTCTGCGTTAGCTAAAAGTGGTATTTGGTGAGATCTGAAAGAGCCTTCGTTTTTAATGCCATCTACCTCTTTCGGTCCCGTCCATCCTTTAGGTGATTTCAATACAATCATAGGCCATCTTGGTCGGGTGTTATCGTTTTTTATTCGTGCATTATCCTGAATTTGTTTTATACTTTCTATCACTTCATCCAAGGTTTCAGCCATAAGCTGGTGCATCGCCGAAGGGTCATCTCCATCCACAAAAAAAGGTATCCAGCCACAGCCCCAAAAAAAATGTTCGAGTTCATCATGAGAGATACGAGCCAGTATTGTTGGATTGGCTATTTTGTAGCCGTTAAGGTGTAAAATTGGCAATACCACACCATCAGAGACAGGATTGAGAAATTTATTGGAGTGCCAGGCAGTTGCCAATGGCCCTGTTTCTGCCTCTCCATCGCCAATAACACATGCGACAATCAATTCAGGATTGTCGAACGCAGCACCAAAAGCATGACTGAGCGAATATCCTAATTCACCGCCTTCATGTATTGAACCCGGACACTCAGGTGATACATGACTGGGAATACCTCCGGGAAAAGAAAATTGGGTAAACAATTTTTTCATTCCAGCTTCATCTTGCGTGATTGCAGGATATATTTCACTGTAAGTCCCTTCAAGATAAGTGTTACTTACCAAAGCCGGGCCACCATGGCCAGGACCGGAAATATATATCATATCCAGGTCATACTTTTTAATGCCCCTGTTTAAATGTGCATAAATAAAGTTTTGCCCCGGGGTAGTACCCCAATGGCCTAACAGCATCGACTTTATATGTGAGAACTGCAAAGGTTCATATAGCAATGGATTATCGTGAAGATATAGCTGGCCAACAGACAAGTAGTTTGCAGCCCGCCAATATGCATTAATAATATTTACTTCATTATCGGTCAAATATTGGGATACTTCTGGCTTCATATGGCTAATTTTATAACTACTTAATTGATGGTTTATAACTTTTCCTGGATAATACTTTCGAGTTTCACTATATCTTCCGTGAATTTATTTATTCCCTCAGTCAATTTTTCGCTTGCCATAACGTTATGGTTCATCATCTCCTGAAATTTTTTCTCATCCATTTCTATCTTTTTTATGGTCATCTGTTTAGTGTTTTCAGAAATCAATTTCCTTTCAAGAAATCCTTCTCTTTGTTTTAATTCGCCTAGTAATTCAGGAGAAATGGTCATCAGGTCGCATCCGGTAAGTTCTGCGATCTCACCGATATTTCGAAAACTGGCGGCCATGACTTTAGTTTTATACCTATACTTTTTAAAGTAATTGTAAATGCTTTTTACCAATAATACGCCGGGCTCATCAGCCGGAGGAATTTGTTTATTTTTATTGTTTTTCAAATGCCAGTCAAGTATCCGTCCAACAAAAGGTGAAATAAGTTGAACACCGGCCTCGGCACATGCAATGGCTTGTGGCATTGAGAAAAGCAATGTTAAATTGCAATGGATGCCTTCTTTGGTTAATCGTTCTGCCGCTTTAATTCCTTCCCAGGTGGCTGCAATTTTAATCAATATCCTTTCGCGGTCAATGCCAGCTTGTTCATATAATTCAATCAATTCTTTTGCCTTTGATATTGTTTTTTCGATGTCATAAGAGAACCGTGCGTCAACTTCGGTTGAAACCCTGCCCGGTACAATTTTCAGTATTTCCAGACCAAAAACAATATAAAGTTTGTCCAGGGCAATGCTGAGCTGAATATTTTTATGGGGCGATTTACTTTTGGCATAGACAATTGCTTCTTCCAGCAAAGGAAGGTATTTTGTATCCTGACAAGCTTTATAAATGAGGGAAGGATTTGTAGTTGCGTCAGTGGGGTTATATTTGCGCATCGACTCAAAGTCTCCGGTGTCTGCAACAACAATAGTCTGCGTTTTCAGTTGCTCTAATAAATTTGTATTTTTTGTTTTAGCGAGCCCTAAAACATCCATTTCTTCTATAAAGTTGGGAACCGGACTTATTTGGCCAATATTTGATGATTTCATGATTTTTTATTTTAAGTCCCTAATTAATAGATACTTTATTTTCTTTTTTTATGGTTTTTAAAGGAACTATTCCGGCCATGTCACCAATAATATTCACCAGTTCGGAACCCGTTGGTATTACAATTTTTGCATTGTTACCTAAAGATGTTTCCAATGCTTCCAGTTTTCGCAACATTTGGGCATTCCCTATAAAATATTTATCTGCCGCTTCATTAACCAGTTTTATAGCCTCTGCTTCACCTTCTGCATGTAAAATTTTAGCTCGTTTATAACCTTCGGCTTCTTTTATCTTGGCCCGTTTCACGCCATCGGCGACTGTTTCAGCTGCTGTGGCCGAATCTATCGCTGCTATTTTTTCATTTTCAGCTTTTACCACTTTGTTCATGGTTTCCTGTACATCTGAAGGGGGATCGATTTGCTTTAATTCTGTTCTGATAATTTCAATGCCCCAACTTTTGGTTTCTTTATGCAGGGTTTCATGCAATTCGTTATTTATTTTTCCACGTTCGCTATTTGCCGATTTTAGGGTAAGTGTACCAATTATATTACGAAGCGTGGTTCGAGCTAAGTTTACAATCTGCCATTGGTAATTATTTACATCATAAGTTGAACCTTTTATGCTTTCCTCATCTGATTTGACACGGAAGTACACCTGTGCATCAACACTGGCGTTCAGGTTATCGTTTGTAATAATTTCCTGGGGTTCGGCATCGACCATTTGTTCGGTAATATTTACCATATATATCCGGTCAACAACGGGTATAATCCAATGGAAGCCAGGATTGGCAAGTTTCTTGTATTTCCCAAGCCGCTCGATTAGGCCACGGTGTGTAGGCCTTACAATTCTTATGCCTATTAGAAATATTAATACTGCCGGTATAATTAAATAATAATAGTTCATAATATTTCTTTTTTAATTATTTGTTAAGATATTTTTTGATTATTTCTGATGCCCAATCTTTTCCGCCTATACCAAAGGCCAAGACAAAAGCAAGGCATATAGCACCAAACAAAATAATAAATGCACTGGTTACTATTTCCCTTGCAATATTTAATTGTTCGAGAATAACAAAAACCGTTAATACCAGTATTGCATAGTATGTTATTTTACTAATTATTCCAGATGTTTCATCTTTCATGTTTTTTAAAGATGTAAGTATAACCTGGCTTACAAATTTTGCGAGATATAAACCAATAATAAATACCAGTATGGCTACAATAATATTGGGAATAAACAACAAAATCTGGTTAAAAAGAGTTGATGCAGAAGTTAAATTTATACTGTTTAATGTGGCAAGGATAACTACCAGCATGATAATCCAATATACCAATGTTCCAACAACATCGATGGCGGTAACCTTTATGCCTCCCTCTTTAAGAAACTTGTCAATACCTGCTTTTTCTGTTAAATAGGATAGCTTTACCACTTTTAAACCTTTTACCACAAAGCGTTTAATAAGCTTAGCAATTATCCATCCTAAAATAAGCAGTAGCAATGCACCTAATAATCTGGGCAGGGACACAGCAACTTGATTTAAAAATTGTTGCGCACTTTCTAAAAAAATATTTAGTTGATCTTTCATATTTTTATTTTTTTGAGTTGTAAATCATTGTTTGAATTAGGACATATTATGTTGTTTATGTGTTGTAATTAATTATTATAATCTCTCAACAATATTGCTCATTTCTTCCTTGCTTTTTCGCAGTTTATATGCAACCATGGTAAGCATACTTTCTTCATTATTATTTGTAATAGATAAATCGCTATCCGTAAGTGAAGGATATTTATTTTTGAGTTTTGTTGTAAGTTCCTTTAGATTTTCTTTATTGATCGCTATTTTCATCTTGATTAGTTTTTATAAAAGGTGTATCTGCAAATTATTCAGAGTGTTTAACCTTTTTTCCCTCCTTCAGGAAAGATTGTTTTTCAGCTATAGGATGTGTATTTACTCTGTGGTAATGTTTTTCTTTTTCAATGCTCATGTTACTTCCTGAGGGATGAATGGTTGTTTCCTTTTCGGGTCTAAAAAGTATTTTTTTCGCTCTAATACCGAAAATATTCGAATTGGATATTATATGATATAATTTTCCAAAACCTTGTAGAAACCTGTTGTTATTGGATTTTGTATTCATTATCACAATTTTTATGTCGATGTTGGTGCTTCTCTTTTGGGGATAATCTAAATTTTTTTTCTATCTCATTTTCTTACTTGGCAGGTTGCTTTAATTGAAAGAAAACAAATTATGATTTACCAGTAAAAACAGTACACTTTATAGAAAATAGATGCCTTTTTTAAGGCATCTATGTTTGCTCATCCAATTTCAATATGCTTTGGGCCTTTTTCCTTAGCTTCTTCTTTTTTAGGAATACTAATATTTAGAATACCTTCTTTGTAAGATGCTTTTATACCATCTTCTTTTACACTATTTGGCAGTGTAAAAGAACGGTTGAAGGATGTGTATCTGAATTCCCTTCGTGTAAATTTTTTACTATCGCTTTCCTTTTTCTCCATTTTTTCAGATGAAATAGTCAGCACATTGTGGTTTAAGTCAAGTTTAAAGTCTTTTTTCTCCATACCCGGAGCTGCCACCTCAATGTTAAATTGATTTTCGTCTTCATTCACATTAACAGCAGGTACTGAAACACCTACATTTGATTCTTCATCTGGCCACATTGGACTAGCAAAGAAATTATCTGCCCAGGCAGGGTAGAATGTTGAGTTTTTTAATTTTGGATACATTTTTTTATTTTTTAAATAAGGGAAAAATTTCCATTATAAAGGTATGACCACATATATCCAAAACCATTACATAACTATATGAATAAGTTACATCATTCACACATTAATAATGAAAAATAAATAAATGTGAGCTAATGCAAGCGCAATCCTGCAAAAATCATCAAACCCACTCAATACCAATCGTTTATTCATAATAACGAATTTTATTTTGGTATATGACAGTCAAACATCTCATACACTAAAAACAAAGACTTATATTCATTCTGCATATTTTTGAACTCAATTGTAGTTCCGCTTTTATCTGGGTGTAATTGCTTTGCTAATTTTCGGTAACGTATTTTGGCTTGTTGTAAATCGGTTATACCATTGAAATATTTCAAAAGTGTATGTTTATTTTTTTAGATCTTATGGAACTGATGTTTCATAGTTGTTCAAATTCTTCGATTGTGAGACAAAAGTGTTCCTGTATTAAAAGAAGTTGGTGTTTGTTGTAATAATGGCATTTGGTGTGTCCGGCTCCGGCAATCCTTTCTTTAAGTTGGGGGCAAATTTCAATCTCTCGCCTAAGTTGTTGCATAGCTGCATCAACGGAGACACTATCAGGGTATAGTTTTCTTACCAAATCCTGTTTCAATATTGTCCGGCGTATCGTCATAGCATTGGATTTTGGTGAAAAAATGAACGATAACGCCATCTAAATGCAGAGAAATGCAGTCTTGTAGAGCATATTTTAATTGCTTTAGACTGCTTTTTATGGCTTTTTTGAATATTACACATGCTTTTTAGAGCTTTCTGACCATACTGGAACGGCTTTATTGAATATTGAATTTTTCGAAGGGTATATTTTAAGTGCTTTTGAAGGATTCTTAAAGATTGTTTCCAACTAAACACTATGTAAGTAAGATTTGAGGTTGCTTTTCTATAATTGCCTAAATAATTGTTCGAGATTTTAAGAAAAACTTTAGGCAACGAGCAATGCAGTAAATCGCAAGATTTTCTTTTACCTAAAAGAGGCCTTTAAAGAAATTGTAGTGAATGTTGTTGTTTTTCTGAATGTTATCCCTCTTTTTCATAGTGTACTATTAATATAAATTTCATTTTTTATGTTTCTCTCAGAACCTATGGTATTTTCTAAAAACCGTCCTCATTCCTCATTTTTGCTTTATTTAGCTTAGTATCAGTTGTATATAATTAGGAACATGAGGAAAGTTGAGGAATTATGTTTGTTTTTCCTCACCATTCCCTCATTTATCATTGTATTTCCTCAATTGTCCTCAATATTTACGTACAGAATATATTTATAAACTATTAAATATTAATGCTATAGTAATTACCATGCAAATGTGGTGAGGAAATGAGGATGGTTTTTGCATTGTTACCAAAACCTACTAGCTAATTCTTTCCGGTTAAATAACTTACTTATTGAGGATGTTGTAATCTATGATGTGTTCACTTGTTGATTCTAAGCAAACTGGTCGTTCTTTTTCCGGCATTCAATAAATGACGGTGTTATTTCATGAACAATTATCCTTTATGCACCGGTCGGCTACCAGTTTAAGCATTTGAATCGCTCAACAGCTTATTCGTGTTGTGCTTTTGCTCTAAAAATTGCAATTGGTCGGGGAAATAATTATGCCTAAATTTTAAAACATTCGTTATTGCATCAGTCCTTAAATTTTGTGGGTTAATTGAACATAGCCTATAAACACATACTTTTATGGCAGACAATACATTTCATATTGTTTCTTGTCACTCCCAGTTGAGGGCTTCAAGCCCCCAACTGAACTTAAGATATCATCGTTTCTGATTTTATCGGCATACCATGTGTCTCACTTTTTGAAGTTAGATTGTTTTAGTTTATTAAGGCTTTTTAACTTCTCCAAAATGAATCTTTTTTGATATTTCATACATCATTTATTAAATGCGATTTATGAGTACAAGCATAAGCTGAAATACTGCTATTTTACGATTTAAGAGTGTCCAATTATTAAATAAATTTTACACTTAGAATATTCATTAAGTTACAAATACGGATTTTCTGGTTTTTGCCAATATTGTTGGATATAGAATTATCCAATCTAAGAAGTAGCAAAAAAACAATACGGTCTTAATTGCCTATGTTTTGTTTAACCTTTACTTATACTTAGAACAGAAAAAACGGGCTGAAATTTTATCCATTGGTTTTCAAAAGTTTATAACAATATAACGTAATATTGACTTTTAAAATGACGTAAGGTATTTTGCTATCTCTTTTTTTTGTTCGTTTTCAAAGCTATCAAGATACGTTTCGGTAATTGTTACATCTTTATGCCCCAAACTTTCGCTAATGAACTCGGTTGAAATACCGGAGCGTTTTAATATTGTTGCAAAGCTGTGGCGAGCGGTATAGGTGGTAATGTGTTTTTCGATACCTATCTTTTTGGCAATTTTACCCATGTGAACATTAAACTTGCGAACCCTCCATCCAATTTTATACTTTCTTTCCTTAATGCTCAACCCTTCATACAGCAATGGAAAAACGAAATTATTGGGCGACTTATCAGTATTGCCCCACTTATCAATTATTCGCTGAATATCACTGGTAATTGGAATCAAAATTGGCTTTTGGGTAGCTGAAGAATGTTCTGTCTTTCTCCGGATAAACGAAATAAAGTCTTGGCTGATATTATGATATTTTAAATGGTATAAGTCGGACATGTTAATGCCATTGCATAAATAGGACATTAACCAAAAGTCCCTGGCTTCATCTTCATGGGTAAACGGGATTGGTTCGTACTTATATATTTTTTCTATTTCGTCAATCTTCAAAGCTCGTTTTGCGGTAATTGCCCTTGCTGCAATATATTTATCTGGTCCAAACGGGTATAGGTCAAGTGGTATGGCTTTATCTCTTTGCGCCATAAGGAAGGCACTTTTTAATGAACCCATATATCTGAAATAGGTGGTTTGTTTTATTCCTTTTTCATGTTTCATAAAATGCTCAAGTTCCCGAAGTCTTGGTACGGTCAACTCCTTAAAATCAAGAATACTTTCTCTTTTAAAGAACTCTTGTAGATATTTTTTTATTGGTCTTCCGCATTTATCACCATAGCCGTTCTTTTGATACTCCCTAGTTTTTATATCAAGATAGTGGTAAACATTGCGCATATTGCTTCCCGTTATCCCGAAGTGCCTTTTGAACTGGTCAAAAGTGAAACTGTCCATCATCCTTATGACCTTTTGAGCCTTTTCTTCGATTAGCGAGAATTCAAGTTGGATTTCTTTAAACTGGCCTCTTGGTTTAGGGGCTGTTATCTTTTTAAACTCATCTTCGGTAAATTCATAAACCCGGTTCTTGCTGTCGATGTTGTAATACATCTGTTTGCGTTCGTGGGTTAATCGGAGCTTCGCCGGGTACTTACCGTTTTTCTTCTGTCTTTTTTTGAAAAGCACAATAGCTGTACTAACTTTACCTGTCATAACTGAAACTTGTTTTTGGTTATACTTTTATCTCGTATGGCAGATCATTGTGGTAAGTTCGCCAAAACATGTACCATAATATTTGCCATACTTTTGTCCTTCAAATGTAGAAAAACAAGCAAGCATATCAAAATACCCGAAGCCGTAAAGTGTTGATAACTAAACAAATGAAAGCAAAAATAAACATATCAAAATATAGTTACGGTTGATATTGTCAAACGTCAGACTGTGCAAAAACTCACTGTTTTGTTGATAACCAATTCATCAGACATTTAATCTATGATCATACTTTAAGTATCTTGTATTCAATAAATAAACACTGTAATGCAACACAAACAGGGAGAAAACAGGAACCAAATGCTAATGTTCTGCCTGGAGAATGCAATAGCCAATGATTCATTTGTCCGTGTGGTTGATGCCTTTGTTGATGTAGTTGACCTGGGAAGCTTTGGATTTGATCATGTAAAATGTGAAGAACAAGGGAGGCCTCCTTACCATCCTTCGGTCCTGCTTAAGCTGTACCTGTATGGTTACAGGTATGGGATACGGTCTTCCAGAAAACTTGAGAGAGAAGCAGAAACCAATATCGAAGCTATGTGGCTGCTCACGGGACTGAGACCCAAATATAAGACCATTGCTAACTTCAGAAAAGAAAATGCAAAAGCATTCAGGGAGATATTCCGGCGATTCGTTTGCCTGCTTAAGGAATGGGATCTTGTAGAAGGTGAAAACGTGGCAATTGATTCTTTCAAAATAAGAGGGAGCAATTCGTTAAAGAATAATTTCAATGAAGCAAAACTGAAAAGGCATATTGAATATATTGACAAACAGATCAGTGAATATGAAGAACTGCTGGATGCCAATGACAATGAGCAGGATAAGAAAGACATTGAAAAGAAACTTACAGAACGCAGGCTTAAGAGATCAGAGTATCAAAATATACAAGCGGACCTGATCGAAAGCGGACAGGAACAGATATCAACAACAGACCCTGATTCAAAAGCCGTTGTACTACACAGGAAAGTAGTGAATGTTGGTTATAATATACAGGCCGCATCAGATTCAAAGCACAAGATGATGCTGGAATATGACACAGGAGATGTGAATGATTCCCATGCACTGGCACCGGTGGCGGTAAGTACAAAAGAACTTCTTAAAGTTGATACTATGACAGTACTTGCCGATAAGGGGTATCACACAGGCGAGCAATTGAAAGAATGCAGCTTACATAATATTATTACATACGTCTCTCCAAAGAAGCCATCAACAAAAGATGCAGGATTATATCCTGTCAGTAGTTTTACCTATGATAAAAAGAATGATTTTTATACCTGTCCCGGAGGAAGCATTATGAAGACCAACGGACGTTGGCATAATCACAGTGACAGAAAGAATAAGAAGAAATCTGCATATCGGTTTAAGAGATATACTACGCCCGACTGCAGGAACTGTAGAAACAGGAGTCTTTGCACTGTATGCAGAGCCAACGGAAGGTACATTGACCGCAGTGAATATGCTGATATCATTGAAGCCAATGCACAAAGAGTGAATGACAATCCTGATTATTACAGATTACGGCAACAAATAACGGAGCATATGTTTGGCACAATGAAACGGCAACAAGGCTTCACTTATACCCTTGTAAGAACCAGGGAGAAAGTCATGGGTGAAGTCGGACTTATGTTTACCGGGTATAATATCTGCCGTTGTATCTCAATTATGGGAGCACAAAAGCTGATCAGACTTCTCAGGGAGTACTGTTTTTTTATTATTTCAGACCTGAGACTCATTATAAGCCTTGCTTTAAAGGATTATTTCCCGTCAAATAAGGATATTCTCTTTTTGTGCCATCTAAAATTAGTTGCTTCAAATCCGCTGACAAACAGTAGAAATTGATAAATTTATGTGATAAAACAGTATTTGCACAGACTCACGTTAGTGGCAATAAAATGAATCATACCTCAGAAAATTCTATTATTAATGAAATAGTTAATGACCTAACAAATAACTTTTCTAAAAATTGACAGAAAATTATGAATCTTCATCAAATAGGTGCTTTTCTAACGGAAATAATTTTCCAGGCCGATCTCGTAGAAAACGCTAATAACCGATTAAAAGATTCTATAGATGAATTTGATAGAATTGGAACTTGGTCCGCAATTCAATCCATTTTAATCTCGTCAAGTAATATTTCTAAAATTCTCTGGCCGCAAAGGAAATATGCGCAAAGAGGTGAAGAGCTTCGTAAAATGCTGAAAATTGATTCTAAATGTGTTTTAAAAAGTAGAAAGTTTAGAAATATTTTTGAACACTACGATAATTTTATAAATGATTTTTTTGAAGATAAGGATTCCTACTCCTATACTGATTTTGTTATGAATCCATCTTTACAGTCTTTTGGTCTCACATCTTGTCACAGAGGATATAACACATTCAATAATACACTTATTATTCATGGGGAAATTCTAGATTTAAATGAAATAATAGATGTGGTTAATGAAGTTAAACTTAAATGTAAAAACCAGTTTTTATAATCATGGTAAATTTTACAGCCGCAGCGCTAAACCAAATTGCTTTCGTAACTTTATGATAATAAACAGCTTTATCCGGGCATTGAGCCAAAACGTGCCTAAACGCAATTTGGCTCCGCCCTTGCGGGCTTTACAGTCTGCCCGAGCAAGCTCGGCAGCCTTCGCCCTCAGTGCGGAACTCCGTTTAGCCTGCATTAGCCACAAGCATATGAAGACTCTGCAAATAATAAGCATACTGATTTTTTTAACTCTAAGTGTTAAATCACAAGAGATTAAAAGAATAAATACGAAAGACTTGATTTCAGTATCAAATGAATTCGGACTTGATTCTGCATTGCACTTATCTGGCGGATTTCCTATTTATCGAATCGACAGTATTACTGCATTAGATTTGTTAGATAAAATGACTACATATACAAGATATACTCCTTCTGAATATTTCTTTAATGAGATGGCTCATACTTGGACAAATGAGAAAGTAAAAAACAAAACACAAAGTTTAGCATTGCTCCAACTTAAAGAGATAAAATCTCAAAAGCGCAATAAGTACAACAGACTCATTGTTTTAGATGACAAATTGATAATAAGTGTTATTAGGCAGAAAGTTCGAATTGAGCAACAATTGATTTCATGTTATAAATTCTGTGATTCATTATCTAATTGTAAGAAAAAAGAGTTTCCAAATTTTTTTCAAAGAATACCAAATGCGTTCACGGGAGAAACTCCTTTAATAATAGAAGATTATAACGCAAGTCAAAAGAATTGCTATAAAATCATGAGACTTTTAGGAGAACTTAAAAGTGATTATTTTAATTCCCAAAAGTATAATTACCATAAATCAAAACTTAGACCATATGAGAGAGATAAAGATATCTTTCGGTTTGAGGAACATTATGGAGAATATGATTTGATTACAGTAAATCTAAATGGAAATTATAATTCAATTAATGAACTTGATTTCAGCAAAGAACCAGAATTACAGAAAATCATAAAAGGATTCGATGAAGAAAAATGCTGGAAATATATATTACAAAATGACAAGAAATCCTTTCTAGATTTGGGATGCCAATTTGCACCATTATCTGGATTTGGTGTAAAATATAAACTGGTATTGATTGATAAAAACAGATTACAGATAATTAAAATTGAAGAATGGATTTCCTAATAAAATGCCAGTGGCAGCGCTAAACCAAATTGCTTTTGTAACTTTATGATAATAAACAGCTTTACCTGGGCTTCGAGCCTAAACGTGCCTAAACGCAATTTGGCTCCGCCCTTGCGGGCTTTACAGTCTGCTCGAGCAAGCTCGGCAGCCTTCGCCCTCAGTGCGGAACTCCGTTTAGCGCTGCATTAGCAAACATGGCAAAACAACAGAATATCAACAAATTGATACTAAAAACAATATTATTATGAAAAGAATTATATTCATTTTATTTTTAACCCTGCATCTGGGATACATCTTGGCAAATCCCATAGATAAAGAAACGGCTAAGAAAGTAGCTGTTAACTTTATGAATAGTAAAGTTGCCTCTTCTATGATTGTGAAAAATGTCATAACCGAGGATTTAAATGGTCAAATTTCATTTTATGTTGTAAACTTTCAGACTGGTGGCTGGGTTATGGTTTCAGCAGATAATTCGGCTGTGCCAGTTCTAGGTTATAACCTTTTTGGAGAATATAAAATAGAGGATGAAAAACCAGAAGCATTCATTGAACTTACGACCAGTTACAAAGAACAGATTACAATTTCAAAAAACTTAAAATCTTCTAATCTTGAAATCATTTCAAAATGGGAAAAACTGCTTAGTGAAAATAAACTCAAATCATTAAAGTCTTATACACTTGGAAGCCAATTATTAAATGTACCTGGGAGAGGCCATGTGCAATGGTCACAAGATATGAACAATGATGGGGATTGTACACCTTCATATAACGCTTATTGCCCGACTGGTAGTGGAAGCGGCTGCGATTGTGATAGAAAACCAGCAGGTTGTGGTGCTGTAGCAATGGGACAGATAATGTGGTATTGGCAATGGCCACAAAATTCCTCATACAGAACTTATAATTGGGGGCTAATGCCATCTGAATTAACTAATTCTTCAACTACTGCTGAAGGTGAAGAAGTAGCACATTTGTTAAAGGATTGTGGAGATGCCTCAAATATGACATATTGGTGTTCAGGTTCTTGGACAACTGTCAATGAAATTGAAGATGCGTTAAAAAATAAATTCAATTATAAAGGTGTAAAAAAACACATTAAAAATGATTGGAAATATGGTAGCGCATGGGGTGATTTGTTACGTTCTGAAATTGATAATGAAAGACCTGTATTTTATCGTGGTGACAAAAGTGATTTAAGTACTTCAAAACATTTTTTTGTTTTAGATGGTTATAATGCTGCCGACCCTGATTATTTCCATTTTAATTTTGGCTGGGGATACCCTGGTAATAACTATAATACTTCATATCAATATCTTAATGATATTACTCCGGGGGATCATGAATTTAATAAGAACCAAATGGCTATAGTCGGAATTTCTCCTACATATATTGAATTTGCCCCGGATAATATAAATATTTTTGATGTCCCATATTCAATTGTTACTGATTTCAAAAATGAAGAAGCTCAGCAAGATATTGTTATACCTGCTACAGGAAAAGAATTGACTATTGAAAGTAGTGGAGAGTTAATCTTAACAGCGGGCAATTCAATAACGCTTAAACCTGGATTCCATGCTAAAGCAGGAAGTAAATTTACTGCACAAATAAATTCTAATTATACAGAGGAAATGGATATAAGGGTTCCAACTTGGTACAATGCTTTTACTCCTAATGGCGATGGATATAATGACGAATTTTGCATTGATGTTGAAAATGCAAATTCATGGGAGTTTGAAGCATTTGACAGAAATGGAATTCCTGTTTTTCAAAGTGCAGGTACTATTACAGGAAATACAGCATGTTTATGGGATGGTTCAGGAGCATATTGTCTTGAAGCCTATGCGTGTATAATTCGTTTTAAGAATAATTTTGGTCGTTCCGTTGAAAACGCATATATGGTAAGTGTTATTTGCGGTTTAAAATCAGCACGTGTTTCAAATGATAGTTTAACACTTCGTGTTTCCGAAACTGAAAGTCTTTCTACAAATATACAAAATCAAAGTAATGAAATTTTATTTACGGCATATCCAAATCCAAATAATGGAATATTAAACTTAAAGTTTTCAAATCATCAAGTGAATAATATTAAAATTTATAATTCACAAGGCATGTTATTATATCAATCTTTTAATATTACGCAACCTGACTATACTATTGATATGAGTTCTTATGTCAATGGAATTTATATTATTTCTACTCAAATAAATAATCAAGTATTAACACAAAAAATAATTTTAGAAAAATGATAAGATTATTAGTTATCGTATTATTAGGTGTTTTTAATCTTTTTTGTTCTTGCGAAAAAGTTAAAGATGAGGATACAACTATCCAAATTTATAAATTTAAGACTGATAGTGATTATTCAAATAATACACCTGTTGAGCTATCCGTGGATAAATCAAAAATTACATCAAACTCAAGTGAAATAAATGATAGATGGCCTATAAAACTTGACTCAGGATATTATTTGAATGGTTCAATGGGAGTCTATTCCGGGTATTTATCGTTGTCAATTGAAGAGTATAACTCATATGATATTAAGCCCGGAGTAGATAGCTTATACAACTTATTGATTGAAAAAGATCCATATCTTGAATATTATCAACGTAATGATGATGGCACATTTAGAAATGAAAGTGGAGTTTATGGGATTGATACAGCTATGATAAATGATTTAATAAGAACAGATAAATTGGAAAACTACTTTGAACGATTGAAATAACCACGTTTGCTAACACGCGGTCATAAAACATTGGGGGCGAGGTAGTTATTCGAGCTTATGTTCTCGCATCAAAGGTCGTTGTACCTTGATAGTGAAGTAGCTCCGAAATTCCCAACGTTTCATACGTGTGCCAAGAAGCAGTACATCGGCACAAAACAGTACTGCATGCTTTAGTTGAGATGGAGGAACCGGCCCTCCGGAGTCGTCTTACAGGAGAAGGCTTCAAACCATCCAAAGGTGCTGTGGTAAAGAGCTACGGTACTGAGCGTTTGGGAAAATGCAGGCCATGAGTCTGTTAGGTAAGTATAAAAGAGATGAACGCAAGTGAACCATTGATGAAGTGTCGAGAACGTGGAATCTTCAGTCAAAAGCCGTAGAGGTATGAATGCGGTGATAAATGTAACGGGCACCTGTTTACTGGTTGCATGGCTGGCGTCATTTAGATGGCATGACTTTTATACAGGCTCAATTAAGGAACTTGGGAACCTGTATTGCAATGTAAAAGGGAAGGTACAATAGAAACAATCTAAAGGCTGAAAACTGAGGAGCAATACAGGGACGGACTGACCTGTAGTAGTAATGATACAACTGTAATGGAAGCGAAGCGAAGGGGTCAGGTTATACAGTGACATAACATATAACAACTCTGAAGAGAGGATGAATTTATGGAATGAGACAAAATCAGTACCGGTAAGCCGCCAGATGGTCTGGGAGGCTTATAAGAAAGTGAAATCCAACAAAGGAAGTGCAGGAGTTGATTCGGTGAGCATGGAATCATTCGATGCAAACAGGAGCAAACAACTGTATAAGCTTTGGAACAGGATGGCATCAGGGAGTTATTTTCCACCCCCTGTGAAAGAAGTTGAGATACCCAAGAAAGATGGCAAGGTCAGGAAACTTGGAATACCAACAATCGCGGACAGGGTGGCACAAATGGTCGTAAAAGAATACCTGGAACCGAGGTTCGAGGCGATATTCAGTTCCCACTCCTATGGGTACCGACCCGGTAGGAATGCCCATCAGGCATTAGCATCGGTAAGGGAGAACTGTTGGAAGTATGACTGGGTGATTGATTTGGACATCAAAGGATTCTTTGACACGATAGACCACGAGAAGCTCACGAAAGCAGTATATAAGCATGTGCCTGAGAAATGGGCATGTATGTATATTCAGAGATGGTTGAACATGCCAGTCTTAAAGAAGGATGGCCGGTTACAGGAAAAGGCAGGAAAAGGTACGCCACAAGGAGGTGTTATAAGCCCACTTCTGGCAAACCTTTATTTACACTATTGCATGGATGAATGGCTGAGGATTAACAATCCCCAGAATCCATTTGAAAGGTATGCAGACGATAGTGTGGTGCATTGCAGGACAGAGAAAGAAGCACAGGCACTGAGAGATGCATTAGAGAAGAGGTTTTCGGATTGTGGATTAGAATTACATCCGGGAAAGACGAAAATTGTTTACTGTAAGGACGATGACAGAAAAGGGAATTACCCGATCACGAAATTTGATTTTCTGGGATATACCTTTCGTAGTCGCAGGTCAAAGAATCGTTGGGGTAAGTACTTTGTCAACTTCCTGCCAGCAGTTAGCAATCGGGCAAAGAAAGAGATGCGTCAGGTATTACGTAGTTGGAAGATACATTTGCGGAGTGATAAAACACTCCTGGATATATCACGCATGATAAATCCAATGCTTAGAGGTTGGATCAACTACTATGGTAGATACTACAAATCAGAACTGTACTGTGTCTTCCAGCATCTGAATCGTATTTTAGCAAGGTGGGCTACAAGGAAATACAAAAGGCTTAGAGGCCACAAAAGAAGAGCGATGTTTTGGTTGGGTAAAATTGCGAACCGAGAACCTTTGCTCTTCTACCATTGGAAATGGGGCATTAAGCCTGCGGCTGGACAATAGGAGCCGGATGAGCTGAGAGGTTCAAGTCCGGTTCTGTGAGCAGCTCGGGGGGAAGTTCCCCGGGCTGACTCGACCGATTATACATTGTAGTAGTAAATCCCAGGCTGAAATGGTTTTGGCAAAGTTGCAGGAAAGGATGAGAGAATGTAAAATGAAATTACATCCTAAGAAGACCAGGCTGGTGTATTGTCGTGACTATAAGAGACAAGGCAAGTACAAAACAGTAAAGTTTGATTTTTTGGGGTATTCCTTTCAGCCCCGTACGGCAAAATCAAAACGGACCGGCAAATTGTTCCTTGGCTATGATTGTGCAATCAGCATCAGCTCAAGAAAGCGACTTGCAGACAAACTGGAAGAACTCGATATAGTTAATATGAGTTGTAAAAGTATTGTAGGCATAGCACAGAAGTTGAACCCATACATCAGGGGCTGGGTAAACTATTATGGCAAGTACAGAGGGTATGAATTATCCAAAGTATTTTATTCGCTGCGATGTCGGTTGGTTCGTTGGGCACGAAAACGGTACAAACGTTACAGGACGAGTTTAAACAAAGCATGCAATTGGTTGGACAGGGTACGAAAACAATATCCGTATTTGTTTTATCATTGGCAACTTGGATTTTCTCATTAACTTGTAATGGAGATTTGTATAACAAGAGCCGTATGACGGGAGACTGTCACGTATCCCGAGTATTTCGGGACTAAACGCAATTTGGCTCCGCCCTTGCGGGCTTTACAGTCTGTCCGAGCAAGCTCGGCAGCCTTCGCCCTCAGTGCGGAACTTCGTTTAGCGCAGCGTTATAAACAATTGCAAAAGAAAACTTAGTACAAATAATTAATATAGAAGAAAATGAAAAAAATATTTTTACTTTTTGTTATCGCCTTAATGGTAAGTAATGTTTCAGGACAAATTGTTTCAAGTTGGAAATCAAAAAGGGTTGACCCAACAAGTAATAAATATTACAAAATTGGAACCATCAGTTTACCTAGTAATTACTGTATGTTTAATGGAACATTTTATTCTTCATTTCAACAGATTGGCTCATCCATGGAAACATCTTTTATAAAGTATTCGATATCTGCAAGAAACACAAACGGAGATATTAATTTGAAAATAATACACAATGGTTCATCTGGTAAAGATGATTATAGTGCAAATGTAATAGGTTTAATCAACGGTACAATAATAGATATTTATGCAGGAGGTATAAATGCATCTTATCAGTATCCTTCACATAGTTTGTTAGGATACTCAATTAATGTTGGTGGTACATTTACTAAAACAGAAAATGATGAAGGTACAACAACACTACCCTCAGGAACACAAGTCACAATGAATAAATCATTATTTGTAGAAGAAGTTGGCAACGTTGGAATTGGGACAGTTAATCCTAGAGGTATATTGCATACAAAGTCAAATACATATTCATATAATTCAACGAACAGCGCATTTGATGCAAATTTAATTATCGAGGCTACAGGTTCTTCAAGAACCATTGGACAGGGCGCTGCACTTGGATTTGTTGTACCAGCAAATACGGACGGTACAAATCCATGGCAACATGGAAGAATATTAGTGACACCTGATAATACTACCAATATTGACGCAAGTGGCAGGATGTATGTCCAAACAAGAGATCTAATCGAAGGTGCATGGGAATGGAGAGATAACCTTGTTCTTAGATCTTCTGGTAGAGTTGGGATAGGTACTGAAAATCCACAATCATTATTAGCCGTAAATGGAACAATAACATCAAAGGAAGTGAAAGTAACATTAGATGGGTGGTCTGATTTCGTATTTAACGATGATTACAAATTGATCAAATTGGAAAAAGTGGAGGATTATATTATTAGTAATAAAAGGCTACCTGAAATGCCTTCAGAGAACGAAGTTATTGAAAATGGAGTTAACCTTGGTGAGATGGATGCAAAACTTCTTCAGAAAATTGAAGAATTGACTCTTTATATGATTGAAATAAATAAAGAGGTTAAAACTCTTAAACAAGAAAACGCTGACTTGAAAGAAGAAATTCAAGAAATGAAATCCGTACAATAGCAACATGTTTATAACATGCTGTCATAAATAATTTGGCGGTCAGTGATTTGCGAAAGTTTTAGCTTTTAATTATGTTTGTTGTAAACTGAAACTGATGAGCTTCGAAATGCCAAACTATTCATACAGCTGCTCGTCAGCCTGTGCAAAAACTTTCGGTTTCGTTGATAACCAATTCATCTGATAATTAATCTTTGATCATTCTTTAAGTATCTTGTATTCAACAAATACACACTGTAATGCAACACAAACAGGGAGAAAACAGGAACCAAATGCTAATGTTCTGCCTGGAGAATGCAATAGCCGATGATTCATTTGTCCGTGTGGTTGACGCCTTTGTTGATGTTATTGACCTTGACAGCTTTGGATTTGATCATGTAAAATGTGAAGAACAAGGGAGGCCTCCTCCGTCCTCCGGAGAGCTAAAGAGGGCTAACACTGAACCCGGAACCTAACGCCGGTAGGCGTTAAATAATTGTAGATACAATGTCTACCCCACCCGCCTGACCGACTGCAGAGCAGTCGTATAATAATATCCGACCCCGCCAGGGGTCGCCGGAGGGGGAGGTTTTTACTGCTGATCTACAATAATACGACTCCTCCGGAGTCGGTAACCAACTAAATCTTCTCATCTATATATACTCAAGTGATGAAAATATTATCCTCATGTACCTTTGCTTCCCCTTAAATTCCATTGTCTTACAGCGATATATTAGTAATTTTTAAATAATTGAAATAACTTTGATTAAACTAGTATAAATTTTTAATATCCAACTATATTAAATTAGATGCTGAAAACAACTTGAATCATTCATGAAATCAGGTAAAGCCAATAGGAAAATCAGTATAGAAAAAAAGATATTTCAATATCTACTCTTGACAACTATATTTTCTTTGATTCTACTAGGTTTTTTCTGGATTAAAAGTGAGGTGAAGAATTTTAAAGAAGAGGTTCACGTTTTAAGAAATACTTATTCAGAAAACAAAAAACTGGAAATAAAAACCAAAATACTTGAGATAAAGGATTGGATTTATTGGATTCGGATTCATCCTCCGGAATCTCTTACTGAGATGTTACCCAATACTATTCCTGAACCACTCAGAAGGGCAGAGTATTTTGAAAAACTCATACAAGACTACTGTCTCGATTCTATAAGCAGAGTCCGCTATGCTAAAGATGAATATGTCTTCATTAATACCCTTGATGGCGAGGCTCTCATAAGTAACGGGAAAATTAATCGGCCACCCATCGATATTTTAAGCTCAGGAGATACAGCCTGGGTAAGAATATTCAGAGTAGAACAACTAGCTGAATCAAATCCGGGAGGAGTTTACTATACCTATTCATTCAAAAAGATATCTGCTCAAATAACATCACAAAAAATTTCATATTTCAGTTATCTGCCAGAATGGAAATGGATAATTGGCACAGGTTTTTATGAAGACGACATTAACTCAATAATTGACTCGAAAAAGAAAGTCCTATTTGATAAATTAAAAACTAATTTACTAAACGTTACCCCATTTTTGTTTTTATCATTACTCCTTAGTTATCTGATTGTACTTCTTTTTTCGAAAAGGCTCTCGAATAATTTAAACATATTTAAGGAGTTTTTCAGAAAAGCTGTCAGTCAACATAATATGCTAGATATTTCTAAGGTTAGCTACAAGGAATTTGAGGATTTAGCTGAAACAGCAAATAAAATGATTGAAGAAAGCATTGAAGCTGAAGCATCATTAAGGATAAGTGAAGAGAAATACAGATTTCTTTTCGAACGAAATCCGGCTTCAATGTTAATCTACGAACGTAATACATTTAAAATACTATCAATCAATGAAGCCTTTTTAAAAAACTATGGGTATCCGGAAGAGGAGATATCTGAAATGATTTTGCCAGATCTGTACCCTGATGACGAGAAACCCCATATTATTGAATTGGCAAGAGGTCTTCATGGACATGCTTATGCAGGTGAGTGGCACCATATTAAAAAAGATGGTTCTCAAATTACAATAATTGCCGCATCCCACGATATAGATTATTCAGGCCGCAATGCTCGGATTGCAGTCATTCTGGATATTACTGAACGTAAAAAAGCCGAGGAAGAATTAAGACTTTATCGTGAACATCTTGAAGAGTTGGTAATTCAAAGAACAGCAGAACTTGAAAAAGAAAAGGAGCTTGCTTTGTCTGCTGACCAACTTAAGTCAGCATTCCTCGCAACTATGTCGCATGAGCTTCGTACACCGCTCAATTCTATTATTGGATTTACAGGAATTTTACTTCAGGAACGACCAGGTCCTCTTAACATTGAACAAAAAAAACAACTTGGAATGGCACAGAGAAGTGCACGACATCTGCTCTCGTTAATAAATGATGTGCTTGATATTTCAAAGATCGAAGCTGGTCAACTTAAAGTTCATTTACAACTGTTCAATCTTCCTGACCTGATAAACAAAGTGGTTGAAACAATTCGGCCTTTCGCTGATAAAAAGAATCTGAAATTATCTGTTTCTATTGATAAGAACGTTAAAGAAATAACCAGTGATAATCTGAGAGTCCAACAAATACTTCTAAACTTAGTAAATAATGCAATTAAGTTTACAGAAGTAGGAATTGTAAGTATAATATGTTCTACATATGGTAATTATGTGAAAATACAAATAACTGACACTGGAATGGGCATTGAAAACGGTAAAATAAAACAACTATTTAAACCTTTCATGCAGATTGACACAGGTTTGACACGTAAACACGAAGGAACAGGATTGGGATTATCTATATGTAAAAAGCTTACCGAAATGCTTAATGGTACAATTGAAGTAGAATCTGTTTTAGGTTCGGGAAGCACATTTATTGTAACATTGCCAATAAGGTGAAAAAAAAGTGAAAAAAAAAGTACTTATAATTGAAGACAATGAACAGAATATGTATATGCTTACATATCTGCTCGAAAGTAATGATTATGAGGTTTACCAATCTTATAACGGTCCTGAAGGTATAGCTAATGCAAAAAAGATTAAACCTGGTATTATACTACTCGATATCCAATTACCGGAGATGGATGGCTATGCAGTAGCACGTGAACTAAGGACAATTAAAGAACTAACAGGTATACCAATAGTTGCAGTCACATCTTACGCCATGCCTGGCGATAAAGAGAAGGCCTACGAAGCAGGGGTAACAGGTTACATTGAAAAACCAATTGACCCCGATACGTTTATTTCACAGTTGGAAGAATCAATAAAAGGAATGGAGGAAAACGATGATTAATATCCTTATAGTCGATGACAAACCTGAAAACCTTTATCTACTGCAATCCATACTTGACACAAATGGCTTTAAAACTATTTCAGCGAAAAACGGTGCTGAAGCTTTGGATCTGATGAAAAATAGTACTCCAGAGCTTATCATCACAGATATTTTAATGCCTGTTATGGATGGATTCACCCTTTGTCGGGAATGCAAGAAAGATGAACGTTTAAAAAGTATTCCTTTCTTTTTTTATACAGCCACATATACTGAAGAAAAAGATAAAGAGTATGCTCTTAGCCTGGGTGCTGATCGGTTTATACTTAAGCCTCAGGAACCTGATGAATTCATTAAAATAATTAACGATTTCCTCACAGACGCTACGAATAGGAAGATCCAGCCGAAAAAAAATATTGAACAATCAGAAACAGTTGAACTGAAAGAATATAATGCAGTTCTTATAAGGAAGATTGAGGATAAAATGCTTCAGACTGATAAAGCTGAAAAAGAATTAAGGCAATATTCTAAAAAACTTGAAAGTGAAATTCTTGAACGCAAGAGAAATGAAGAGTCTTTAAGAGAAAGTCAATCATTGTTTAAGACTTTGGCCCAGGTCTCGCCGGTCGGGATATTTCAAACAACACCGGAAGGAAATACAATCTATGTGAATCCAAAATGGTGCGAATTGTCAGGTTTAGCACAGAAAGACGCAATTGGAAAAGGTTGGTTAAAGGCGGTACACCCTGATGATAGGGAGATGTTATCTGAAAAATGGTCCGCCGAATCAAAGAAAGGAATAGAATCAACTGCAGAATATAGGTTTCAGAAGCCTGATGGCAGTGTCATCTGGGTTATAGGCAAAGCTGTTCCAATATTGAGTGGTAAAAAGATTGAGGGGTATATAGGTACTATAACTGATATTACCAAACACAAAACTGCAGAGGAAGCACTTAGAAAAAGTCAAGTACAACTCTCAAATGCACTCCGGGCAGCACGTCTTGGTCCGTGGGAATATGATGTCAAAAATGACCTGTTTTTTTTCAATGATTTATTTTATTCAATTCTCCATACCACTGCAGAGAATGTTGGCGGATATACAATGAAATCAGCAGATTATGCCAGTCGTTTTGTTCATCCTGACGATATATTAATGGTAGGGGAGGAAATTAAGAATGCGCTGGAGGCTGATAATCCCAATTATTTCAGGCAACTGGAACATAGGATTATTTTCCCTGATGGCAATATCGGGTATATTACCGTGAGTTTTTCTGTTATTAAGAACGAGCAAGGAGAAACAATAAGAACTTTCGGGGTAAATCAGGATATTACTGAACTCAAAAGAATGAGAAATAAGATAATTGAATCCGAAGCATATTATAGAACACTTTTCGAAGGGGCAAATGATGCAATCCTTATTATGAGTGGAGATGTTTTTGTCGAATGTAATGAGAAGACAATTTCAATGTTCGCCTGCAACGAGAAAGAAGATATTATTAACCATCACCCTTGGGAATTTAGTCCTGCCATACAACCTGATGGTTCAGAATCAAAAGCAAAAACAAATGAATACATTAAGACAATTCTGGAAGGAAAACCTCTAAGATTTTATTGGAAACATTCTAAGAAAAACGGTGATTTGTTTGATGCTGAAATTTCCCTAAATAGAATTGAGATAAGAGAAAAAACATTTATTCAGGCTTTGGTCACAGATATTTCAAATCGCAAGAAAGCAGAAGAAGACCTTATCAGAGCGAAAGAAAAAGCAGAAGAGAGCGATAAACTTAAAACTGCCTTTCTGAATAATATTTCACACGAGATAAGAACCCCATTGAATGCCATTACAGGATTCTCCTCTCTTTTGAGTGAGCCCGGAATAGATGATCTCACAAGAAGCTCTTTCATTGAAACTATTGTGCAAGGGAGCGATCATCTGTTAGAGATTATTAGTGATATTCTTGAAATTTCCAATCTTGATGCAGGCACGATAAAATTATCTAAGACCCATGTAGAAATCAATCCAATTATTAAAAACCTTTATAGCCAGTTCAAACCCAAAACTGATGAAAAAAATCTGGAGTTTCGTTATTATCTGTCTCTATCCGACCAGCAAGCAATAGTCGTTACTGATAAGACAAAGCTTATTCAGATTACTTCCAACCTTTTAAGCAATGCCATTAAATTCACTTCGGAAGGTCAAGTCAATATAGGTTATGACATTATAGATGAGGGTATTAGATTCTATGTTTCTGACACTGGAACAGGAATTCCACATGATTATCATGATAGAATATTTGATAGATTCTATCAGATAGATCATGGCCTTGAAAGACTTTATGAGGGAACCGGTCTTGGTCTTTCAATATGCAAAGAATTTATTCGTTTGCTTGGAGGAGATATCTGGATAACCTCCAAACCAGGCGCCGGTTCAACATTTTACTTTACAATTCCATTTGATAAGAATAATATATCAACATTTACGTCAAAATCAAAAATAACAGACAAAGAATTATTTTTTCCTGATACAAAAACAATTTTGGTTGCAGAAGATATCGAAAGCAATTTCAAGCTTATTAATTATTTTCTAAGTAATACCAATTCAGTTATTGTGAGAGCAAAAAATGGTAAAGAAGCAGTAGAATTGGCGTTATCAGGGAGTAAGATTGATCTTATTCTTATGGATATTAAGATGCCCGAAATGGATGGCTATGAAGCAATAAGTATTATACATAAATCAAAGCCTGAAATACCAATTATTGCGCAGTCAGCATATGCTGATGATAAATCAAAAATTATTGAAGCCGGTTGTTCAGGTTTTGTAACTAAGCCTTTTGATAAAAGGAAATTATTTGAATCAATAATAGAATTAAATATTTGAACGACCGCCTACTGAATCATACCGCTGAACCGTTCGAGCACATTGGCTTCGCCGGGCTACGCTTCGCTCCGGTTTTTGATCCCGCCCTTGCGGAATCGCCCTCAGTGAGAATTTAGCGAAGCGGTCTCACGAAAGGAATTTAGCGCTCTATTATCGGCAACCTTTACGAAACGAACCCGGAGCTGTGTTTAAGTGTTAAAATATATTGGAAATATTACAACTAAAAAGAATGTTACATGGGAAACAAATTTGTAGACTATTTTTCAAGAATATCCCCTCTGTCAAAAGAAGAGTCCGATGCCATAGCTCAAAGTATGCAAACGAAGTCATTTAAAAAGGGTGACCATTTATTAAAGGAAGGAGAATTCTCAACCAGTACATATTTTATACTTGAAGGCTGTATTAGAGAATATATATATCCTAACTGGTGGTGAAGAAAAAACAACAAACTTCTTCACTGAAGAACAATGGGCAATTTCATTAAACACCTTTACTCCACAAAATCCTGCAAACCATAATTGGATTTGCGTTGAGGATACTACTGTAGTTGAGGGGGATGAGCGACAGGCTCAGGCACTATTCAAACGCTTTCCCAGGTTTGAAACAATATCACGAACCATAATGGAAACCGCCTTTGCAGAACAAAAAGAAGCATTGGCTTCATATTATACTGACTCACCTGAGCAACGCTATCTGAAACTATTAAAATCAAGGCCCGGCTTATTACAGCGAATACCCCAATATCATCTTGCAAGTTATATCGGGGTAAAACCGGAATCCTTAAGCCGTATAAGAAAACGCATATTGCATCTGATAATGTGACTAACTTGTCCTTAGTTCAGATTCTTTAAATCCTTTTATTATTAACCAAATACTTAATGTGATCTCGAATAATCCACCGGGTATGGCTAGTTGGACACCAATATTATAGCCGAATAGTTCTGCAATAGTTCCGGAAATAAACACCATGTAACCCAGAAAACCCCATACCGGTAAACCCTTCGGAACAAGCTTTGAAATATATAATAAATAGCAGAACATCAGGCCACCGAAACCCCATATGGACATACCTATCTGATATGCATAATGGTTCCCATTTGTCAGGATAGTCCCGATGGTTTCAAAATATAGTAAATCTGAGGGATCGGTATTATTGTACATCGTGCCTAGTGGAATATATAGTAGTAAAAAGATGGATCCGAATATAAGTATCACGGTAGCCATAATACCAGCACTTAGATAACCATAGCTCAGAGTCTGATTAAAGGGTTTCAGCATGGGCACCATTAGCACTGGCAGACCAATATTTACAATGGTATGAACCAATGTCATAAGTATAACACCTATTATTAGTTGAGCTTTATTTGTTTGTATATTACTAAGCGAATCTGCAACGTCAGTAACTGAACCGGCAAGGCCGGTACCTAATCCATAGGATAAAAATGCAAGCAGGAAAAAGATACCAAAGGTGCGGGCAATTGATTTTTGTGATTTCATAGTTTTAATTTTTTAGTTTATTTTTCCAGCAACAAAATTATCTATGGTGCAGTTCAATTTCATTGACCTGGGTTAAGAAATGAAATGCATTGATTAATTGTAAAAAAGACAGAAAAAGAGTGATGAATGAAATGGCAGCCTATGACACACAATATAAAATAGTTGAGGTTCAGTGGTTTTGCGAGTGTTTGTTTTTCAAACCAGCATTTCCCCCGGTGGATACAGACGCGCTCCAAAAACCCAACCGTTTCATATTGACAAACGTTAGTGGTAATTGGAAACAAAGGCTTTCTTCCTGGTTTTAAAACCAATTGTGAGTACATTTTAACTATTACTGCTTCCAGTTGTTATACTATTTTTAACAACTCAAAAACAGAAGTCAGATCATGCGCATAACAGTTAATTTCTCAGTCCTGATTACCATCGCCCTGCTTTTTGCAATGGTTATCTCGCCTTCATCCTCTCTTGCACAGCACATCACTAACCAGGATTCACTTTCAAGAAACGCATCAAAATGGAACAAGGAAGAACGTGAAGTGCTGAAGGGGAGCAAAGTACACGAGCTTTCACAGGGAATGCCCATTGCCGCATTTAGCGAAGGCGGAGAAAAAGAAAAAGAACTGAAAGATTTTATTATCGAACAAAAAGTAGCCGGTCTCCTGATTTTACAGGATGGAAAGATCCGTTTAGAATGCTATGCTTCTGGACACAGCAAATCCAACCGATGGTCTTCACTGTCTGTTGCAAAGTCTGTAACAAGCACGCTTGTGGGGGCTGCCATCAAGGATGGTTACATTAAAAGTATTGACGACTACGTTATAGATTATATTCCCGATTTAAAAGGGAGCGCCTACGATAGTGTGAAGATCCGTCATCTCCTCACCATGACCACAGGTATTCGATGGAACGAAAGCTATACTGATCCCAATGGTGACATTGCCAGATTTTCTAAAGATTCGATTGAGCCAGGCATGAATGCAACAGTTAGTTACATGAAACGTTTGCCAGCCGAGGCAGAACCCGGCAAAAAATTTTTGTATAGTACAGGTGAAACTCACTTGCTGGGTGTCCTTGTAAGCGCAGCAACCCATCAAACCTTGTCCCACTATCTTTCCTCGAAGATATGGGAACCTTACGGTATGGAGCAAAATGCAACCTGGACCCTGGACAGAACAGGCCAGGAACTGGCAGGATGTTGCCTGCAAATGACGCTCCGTGATTTCGCCAGGTTCGGACAATTTGTTCTGGAAGATGGCCGCATCAATGGTGAATCCATTGTACCCGGTAATTGGTTCAAGACAGCAACTCAAATACAAGTGCCGCTATGGCCCGGTGGAGGCTATGGATACGGATGGTGGATTTTTAATGGCAGAAGTTTTGATGCATTGGGGATCTATGGCCAAAGAATCCATATCGACCCTTCAAGGCGCCTGGTAATTGCAGTCAACAGTGCATGGCCTGAGGCTGATAGTAACGAGCGACAATTAGCTTTCGCCAACTTCCTTACATCTGTTAACAACGAAGTTGACAGGGAGGAGAAAGGCACTCAAACGAAGTAAGTTTACTCACCTTTATGCAACAGGGATAAACATACCCATTGCAAAATAACCACGAAATATAAACACAGGAGAGGCATAGAAGATTAACGGATTTTTTATTATCCCGCATTGTTTCGACAATAAGTTGTTCAGACAAAAACAATCAACTGCCACTAACATGCTAAACTAAATTGCTTTCATAACTTTTTGATAATAAATAACTTTATCCTGGTTTCATGTTCCGTGTTCAGAGTTCCGCGTTTAAAGTTCCGCGTTAAGAGTTTCATGTTTCACGTTTGTGTACATCAATCGAACGGATTACATTATTCAGTTAACAACCAACAATGGGATGAAAAAATAGATTAAATTTGAAATTAATCAGAATTAATATGAAGAATTATGTCTGAACAAAAAGTACATAGACTCTGGAAATATATTGAGCTAGAAAGTAATTGGCTGAGTTGTGATACATCAACATTAGATGACCTATCACCATCATGGTTTGAACGAAGAGAAGTATTACAGAATAATTCTCAAGAGTATCAAGAATTTATCATAGAACTTAAACGTGAACATGCAATAGAAACTGGAATTATAGAACGCATGTATGACTTGGAGAAGGGAATAACTGAAACTTTTATAAAAAAGGGATTTCTAGAATCATACATAAGTCACAATGATACAAATGTCCCTGTACCTAAACTTCTTGCTCATCTATCAGATCATCTGGATGCAGTGGATTTTGTTTTTGATGTTGTTAAGGAAAATCGAGATTTAACAGTAGGATTTATTAAAGAACTCCATGCTCTTGTAACCCGGAGTCAAGAATATGCAGAAGGGAGAGATCAATTTGGTAACAAAACACAAATAGATCTAAGAAAAGGCGATTTCAAAATTCATGAAAACAATCCAACTCGTGATGATGGCACAATAATTATGTACTGTCCACCTGAGCACGTCAATTCAGAAATGGATAACTTGGTAGCAATATACAATAAAGCTGAAAATGAAAGTATTCATCCTTTAATTTGTGCAACTTGGTTTCATCATGCATTTACAACCATTCATCCTTTCCAAGATGGGAATGGACGTGTGGCTAGACTCTTAGCGAGTTTAATATTGATAAAACACGGATTATTCCCATTTACGGTTTTAAGAGAAGAAGCAAAAGAAAAGTACATTGATGCCTTAGAACAAGCTGATAGTGATAAACCTCAGTCATTAGTTGATTATTTTGCCGAAGTCCAAAAGAGGCACATAGAAAAGGCCTTGAACTTAAAAGAGGTGACAAGTTCAACATTTGACGAAGTTGCAGAAATATTTTCAAGCAAACTTGAAAACTGGCAACAGAAAAATGTTGCTGAACGGGAAAAATTGCTAAGTGAGAATAGAATTAAGGTTTTTGACTACTGTCTTGAACACTTAAATCAAATCTATAAAGAGCTTACAACAAAATTAAATGGCAATGCCAACCTATCAATTCGTTCATGTTCACCAAATGAAGAAGACAAGCAGGGTTATTATTATGGCCAGATAATTAAGTATGCAAAAAAACACAACTATTACTTTAATAGAAATTATTCAAAAGGGTGGTTGACATTTAGAGTAGAATTAACCGAAAATAAAAGGTATCAATTGTGTATAACTGTTCACCACTATGGTTATGATGACAGCACATTAGCTATCGGCGCATTTCTTGAGTTTTTAACAACCAATGATGGCGATGAACGTATTGATGAAGCTTTACCACTTGAAATCAAACCACACGTTATCTCGCTTACAGGAGATATAAGTACTAAAGAAAAGAACATTGCAGCTTTTATTCAAAATGCTGTTACATTGACATTGGCACAAATTGCAAGTGAATTGTAACGAACGCCAACAACATGTATATAACATAACCGCATGAGCTTAATATCTGTAAATCAAGTCTGTTCTAGCCCTACAATCTGCCGAAGTTTTTCTAGCAGTTACGTTACATACATTTCAGCGTTACACACATTAAAATACCAAAGAATGAAATACAAGTTACTCTTCATCAGTATTGTTCTTACTATTGGAAGCTGCACTAGCAATAAAAACTTTGAGTTAGCTCCAAACATCTTCATTTTAGACAAGGTTGACCCAATTGTATCATTTGAAGACCTAACCAACAGATTCCAGGGTAAACCAATTTTTATAGATAGGTGGGCCTCCTGGTGTAGTCCATGTATAGAAGAGTTCAAGCATAATGAAGCTTTACACAGGTTCTTAGATAGTAATAGGATCGAAATTGTTTATTTAAATTCTGATACAGACCTTGACGAAAAAGAATGGTTCGATCTAATAATTGATAATAACTTAATAGGCAACCATCTTAGATTAGACAGCATTCTAAAAGCTGACCTCATTGATAAAGGAATCTTTATCCCAATGATTCCTCAATATTGTATCGTTAATAAAGAAGGTCTGGTTGTTTCTAACAAAGCTAAAAAACCAAGCGATGGCATAAAACTATATAACCAAATAGACAGTTTATTAAAAAAATAACGTGTGCAAACATGCTGTATAATCAATAGGGTCCCGGTCTTTTGGGAAATGTGTCTGAATGTAGCGCTAAACCAAATTGCTTTTGTAACTTTATGATAGTAAACAGCTTTTACTGAGACGCCATGCATGGCGTCTCTACATCATGTACGAATGAAGAATCTCTTATTAATATTCGGAGATATGTAGTAAACAGTTTTAACCGGGCATCGGGCCAAAATGCACCTCGCCCTCAGTGCGAACTTAGCGAAGCGATCTCACGAACGAGGAAAGTGAGTAAACTCCGTTTAGTGCTGCGTTAGAGCAAATACGGCCGCACCAAACGAACTAAACATTCATTTTAATAAATTTGGATAGTGGTAACTTATAAGTTACCTTTGTGATGTGAATAAAGTAAGAGAAGTTATCGCATACAAGGATTATTTTGAGTCTTTCCTGGTCAGGCAACCAATAAAAGTCCAGGATAAGATCTTTAAAGTCATCGAAATTATCGAAACGTATGAGAGGGTCCCTTCTTCTTATTTGAAATTGATTGCAGGAACGAATGGATTGTACGAAGCCAGAATCAAATTAGGCTCAAATATATGGCGTGTGTTTTGTTTCTTTGATAAAGGGAGGTTGGTGATTCTTCTAAACGGTTTTACAAAAAAGACTCAAAAACCGCCAAAAAATGAGATAGACAAAGCAATCCGATTAATGAACATGTATTATGAAGAAAAAAACAAATAATATGGACACGAAAAGTTGGAGTGAAATTAAGGATAGTGTCTATGGGAAAAAGGGCACTGAGAGAAGAGATCAGCTCGAAAGAGACGTTGAATCTATAAAAATCGGTATTCTTCTCCGTAGAGCAAGAGAAGAGAAAAATTTGACCCAGGAACAACTGGCTGAATTAGTTGATAAGAAGCGAACCTATATTTCCAGGGTTGAAAATAATGGAAGTAATCTTACCCTTAAAACTCTTTACGACATTGTAGAGAAAGGACTTGGAGGAAAAGTTAAGATCTCTATTGAGATATAGCCGTACTTGCAGCGCTAAACCAAATTACTTTCGTAACTTTTTGATAATAAATAACTTTATACTGGTTTCATGTTCCGTGTTCAGAGTTCCGCATTCAGAGTATCATGTTTGAAGTTTCAGGTTTCAGGTTTCAAGCTGAATTCTGAATAACGTTGTTTAAGATTGTTGAGCTGTTTATCTGTCTTAGTCACAGTTCTTTCGTCCCGATAAGCTTTTAAACTATTCAATATGTCTTGACATTCTTTCCGTTCGTCCCATTCCTTATAAAAAATTGTCCGTTTACCGGAATTTGTGTAATTTTCAATTGCCCGGTCAAACCCGGCAACCTTCGCCCTCAGTACGAACTTAGCGAAGCGATCTCACGAACGAGGAAAGTGAGTAAATTCCGTTTAACGCAGCGTTGTAGCCAATTGCAGAAAGCAACATTGCAAATATGACACGAAAGAAAAAGATTACTATCATCGGATTATTAGTACTTATTGGTCTAATGATTTATTTATTCCTATTCGGGAAATTATTCCCTTATTCACCTATAATAGTAGGATTTGAAAAATATGACTTCACTAATACGATAGTTTATACTCAGGGTGGAGTATCTTTTGATGACTATGAAAAAATAGATGCTTTGATTCCTTCTATAGAAAAATTCCATGATTTAAAATATTTAACAAAGCCAAAAATATTTCTATTCTCTGATAGTCTTAGTTATATCAGGCATTCTCCTTCAAAAGCAAGATTTTGTGTTTTTTATAATGGACGATTATTTGTGACACCGTGGGCACTGAATGAGGCTATGAATGGAAAAATTTCTTTAAAAATATATTTAACCCATGAATTATCACATTCTTTACTTCATCAACACGCAGGGCTGATAAAAGCGAGTGGGTATCCAAAATGGTTACTTGAAGGGATTGCTGTTTATAGCTCAAATCAAATGGGAACTTCATTCTATCCAGGAAAAAGTGAAACTTATAGGATGATTCAATTAGGAAATTTTATGCCACCTGATTATTTTAAGACTAAAAATGAGGATAAAATAATATTAGATGTTGAGAATAGAATTCCGTTTATGTATTCTGAATTTGCATGCATTGTAGATTATTTAATTGAAAACTATGGAAAAGACAAACTTTTGATTTATTTGAAAAGCTTAATAGAGGCTAATGACCATGACAAAATATTCAAACAAATCTATGGGATTAACTTTGATAAATTTCTAATAGATTTTAAGGAACATGTCGATAAGATTGATAATTTTAAAACTAAAGAATAAAAACAACTGGCTGCAACATGAGGTCATAAAACATTGGAGGGTGAAGTGGTTATCGGGCATCGGTTCTCACATCAAGGTTTGTTATATCTTGGGAGTAAAGCAGCTCCGAAATCCACAACGTTTTACACCTCAGGTTGTTAGACAAAATACAAAGACTTGTGCAAATGAATAACAAATAGATGACTAATGAAGATAAAAGTGATATTACTTGCAGCTTTCACTATGATTTTAAATTCTGTCTATTCTCAAACAATTGATTTACAGCATAGGGATTCAATAGTTATACAGTATATAGCAAATGCTGGGTTTCTAATTGAGATGGATGATTTAAAATTGGTAATAGATGGATTTTTTAACCAAGGATTTAACCAGTATGAAGTTCCTGATTCGATTACTCAGAGTAAGTTGTCTCAGAATATGCCCCCTTTCCAAAATTTGGATTTGATACTTGTAACCCATAAACATGCTGACCATTTTAATGACTCGTTAGTTTATTTACATATGATAAGTAATGAGAAAGCAATTTTAATTTGCCCCAAACAGGTTGACATGATAATGAGAAAAGATTCATTGAAATATTCTATGATTCAAAATCGGGTTCAGATAATTACGCCTGATACAGATTCTTTTATCAAAACAAATATTGACGGAGTTGAATTGATAGCATGCAGAATGTGGCACGGGAAAAAGCAAAATAAAGATATTGAAAATTCAGGTTACGTTTTGACATACAAAAATAAAACAATTTTTCACTCGGGAGATGCGACGATTCAAGACTTTAATGGTGTAAATGGTTTAGATCTAACAAAATTAGAGATTGATGTAGCACTCTTGTTTAGTGGATTTGGAGGGATTCCTTTTTTAAATAAGACAGACAGTTTGATTCATGCGAATAATTATGTATTCATGCATCTCTCACGAGACTTTAAGGATAGATTTTTTCAACCTTTCATTGATGATCCAGATTTATTAAGAAACTCCCATATATTTAATGAAAGGTTAGATCCAAAAATATTTTATACTAATGATAAATAAATATGTACTTTGCTTAACATGCTAAACTAAATTGCTTTCGTAACTTTATGAAAATAAGCAGCTTTAATTGAGACGCCATGCATGGCGTCTCTACATCATGTACGAATGAAGAGTCTTTTTAATATTCGGAGATATATAGTAAACAGTTTTAACCGGGCATCGGGCCAAAATTCACCTCGCCCTCAGTGAGAACTTAGCGAAGCGATCTCACGAAAGTGAGTAAACCTCGTTTAGCACTGCAATATATGCCATTTTGGAGAAATACTGTCGAAGGATTAGGTAGAGTGATAAGAAATAAAATTTGTAGTACAATACTGGATATAAGTAGTAAAATGGATACAGACGGAACTATACAACAAAACAGGATGAGATTGATTTTGAAAAAATTTATCTGTTTTTCAGCAATTAGCATCTGCATTTGTAGTTGTACTCAAGACAACTCCAAAAACAAAAATATGATACCATCTAAAACAACAGATATGAATCAGGATAATATATCAAAGACCATTATTGCAATGGAAAAAACAGCACTGGAAGAATTGAATAAAGGAAATCCTTCTGGTTATTTGGCAATTTACGCAGAGGATATTACCTATTTTGACCCTTTTCAGGAAAAACGTTTCGATGGATTAAAAAAGGTACAGACTTTTTATAACAGTTTACAAGGGACAATTAATGTAGAACATTACGAAATGATTGACCCTGTAGTACAAGTATCAGGCGAAATAGCTGTATTGAGTTATAATCTGGTATCGTATATCGGAAGCAACGTCTTTCGTGAAAAATGTACAGAAGTTTACAGGCAAGAATCTGACAAGCAGTGGAAAATTATTCATAGTCACTGGTCATTAGTTCAGCCGGCAAACGGGAAAGAATGAAAAAATGCTAACCGGCTAACAAAAGTTTGCATTCAGGCGAGCGGAAAGTGCAGTTTTGAAAGTTTTACTCTATCCTGTTGTTCGTATCGCTTTGACAGGACTTTATCTTCCAACCGGTAGAATAGCAAGCTCACTCCGTTATACCATTTGGCGAAAATCCCTGATAGAAAAGAAAAAAGAATATAAAATGGAAATAAAATCACTAGGAAAAACAGACTTTGAAACAATAATTTCAGCATTTAGTAATGCCTTTGCCGACTATGACTTTCAACTAAATGCCGACGAACTCAGAACTATGTGGAAAAGGCGTGGTTTTAATCCCGATTTATCGTTTGCCGCATTTGAGGGAGAAAATATTGTATCGTTTACGTTGAACGGAATTGGAGATTTTAACGGGATGAAAATGGCTTACGATACAGGTACTGGAACATTGAAAGAATACAGAGGACGAGGATTGGCAACAAAAATATTTGAGTATTCAATTCCATATTTAAAAGAGGCAAATATCAATCACTATCTGTTAGAAGTGTTGCAACATAATACGAAAGCTGTTTCTGTCTATAGAAAAATCGGTTTTAAAGTGACTCGTGAGTTTAATTATTTTGTTTGGAAAAATGAAGAAATCAAAAATGAAATCAAAAACAATAATACTCGTTATCTGATTGAATTATTTGATGTTAATCAATATGATTCAATTTATGATTTTTGGGATTTTTATCCCTCCTGGCAGAATAGTTTTGAATCCATTCAGAGAGCGAGAGAAGACTTTATCAATTTAGGCGTATTTGCAGACAAAAAGCTCATCGGATATTGTATTTTTGAGCCTGACTCGGGAGATATTACTCAAATAGCCGTTGACAAAGCTCATAGAAGAAATGGCATCGCTTCGTTATTACTTCAGGAAGTTAGCAAACTCAATAAGAATACAAAAACAAAATTAATAAACACAGATATTACCTGTAGTTCAATTGTAAGTTTTCTAAAGACGAAAAATATTGAGATAACAGGGAAACAGTTTGAGATGATTAAAGATATATAAACATGCGTAACTGTTCCATACCCTCTTGACGTTTGGCTTCATATATATAAACTCAAAATCTATGAAACAGAAAAAATCACTTATTTCATTTGTCGCTATTTTGACTATTCTTACAACATTAACTTTTGTGCTAATGTTTAGGAACATTACACAGGATTCATATGACCTATGGGGTGGATTGATGATGTGGGTACCTGCAATTTCTGCTCTTATTACATCTTTAATCCATAAGGATAGTTTAAAGAATTATGGATGGAAACCTGGCAAAATAAAATATTTGGCGTATTCTTATTTGGTTCCTTTACTTGTTGGTATCACAGCATATGGTGTGGCCTGGTTATTCGGAATCATTGAGTTTTATGGAGATGAAGCAATTAATTATAAATGGGTCAGAATGTTGGGTATTGAGACTCCCGCACCTGTACTTGTAGGAGTAGTTTCAAAATTAATATTAGGCTCTGTAATTATTTCAATTCTTACACTTGGAGAAGAAATTGGATGGAGTGGCTTCTTAATTCCTAAACTATTAAAAATCACTTCGATTCCTGTAACCTCTATTATAGTTGGTCTAATATGGGCAATTTGGCATTACCCGGCCATCATTGGTGGAATATACGGATATGGAGTTCCATTACCTCTAACATTGATTGGATTTACTTTAGTCCTTATAGGGATTTCATTTTTTAAAACATATTTTGTTTCAAAATCAAAAAGTCTCTGGCCCGGAGTAATAATACACACAAGCCATAATGTAATTACGATGGGAATATTATTTGATTTAACAATAAAAAGTAAATACGCAGCTTATTTTGTGTCAGAATCAGGAATAATTACAGCAATCACTTATGTTGTTGGCGCAATTTTGTTTTATAGATTTCAAATAAAAAGACAATTGAATAAAAACGAAGCCTAATTTTGTATAAGTAATGGTAGTTAAAGTGCAAAGCCTGCCGACAGTCAGGTATCAGGGTTTAGCTTCGCTGAGTTCCTTTCAGTCGGTTGTAGCCCGAGTCAAATTCATTTAGATTTGATAGGTTTGTCGCCCGCAATCGCCCTCAGTGCGAACTTAGCGAAGCGATCTCACGAACGAAAGTGAGTAAACTTCGTTTAGCGCAGCGTTAGTGGCTATTAAATGCAACTAACATGAAACAATTATGTCATTAGATAAAAACAATTATGAATAAACAAATAATTCTATTTCTATTAAGTTTCCTTCTAATTATTTCGTGTTCCAAAGAAGAGTTAGAGGACATTCAGATTTCATACAAAGAAACTGTTAACTCACAAATTGTTAACGATGATTTCCCCATATATTACTTTTTACCTGATAATTATACAGAAGAAAAACAATATTCGATTATCTACTTATTAGATGGGGATTGGCATACCGAGAGAGTTGCTCAAGAAATAAATCAACTTTGGAAAGACAATGAAATACCAGAGTGCATATTGGTTGGAATTGGTAATTCAGAGGAACGTTTCCGAGATTACTCCTATCCGGCAGATAAGTATAATGAAGGCTCAGGACATGCAGATAAATATTACAAGTTTCTTCGGGATGAATTGCTTCCACATGTTGAATCAAATTATTCTGTTGATACAACCCAAAGAATTATTGCCGGCCATTCTTTGGGGGGATTTTTCACCCTTTATGCTATGTTTCAGAGCGAAAATGAAACACCATTATTCTCCGGTTATATTGCTGCAAACGCAAGTATTTCTTGGGTAGATGGATATCTGTTTGGGTTAGAGGAACAATTGTCTAATAAATCAGATGATTTGAATTGTTCTTTATACTTGTCGGCAGGTAGTGACGAAGGAGTTTCTATAAACGTTTTAATAGAGGAAATGTACGAGCGGTTAAAAAGTCGTAATTATCCCAATTTTCAAACAGAGTACAACATATTTAAAAGGAAAGCCCATGAAGGAGCATCTATACCAGGATTTGTTGAAGGAATAAAATTTAACTTAAATAATTAAGACATGCAATATTATGCAAAGGCAATAATATATACATTATTTTCATTTATCCTGGTTCAAGCAAAAGCGCAAGACAATTCAAAAAGTGAGATGCCACAATTAATAACAGAATTAAATGCAGGATTTAAATTTTCACCAAATGGCCATACGTTTGGATTAATTGCAGACATTTCTAAACCCTTTTATGTAAATAAATCAGGTAAGATATTATTAAGTAGTGGATTGCAAGAGGATTTTCAGGTTCACTTGGAAAGGGGCTTTGAAGGTACTTCAGGCTTAACAATAAGAAATAGTGTCCACCTTACATTAGGCCCGACTTTTTATTTTCTGAAGTCGAAAGAATTGAGTTCTTCGATTAAAATATTCGGAGGATGGTCTTATAAATCAACTAACGGAAAAGTTGATAATGCAGAATTAGATATTGATAGAAGTTATAGCGATAGTTATCATTATTTCAGCCGGGGGGTAATTTTGCAAGCTGGATATAAAATAAGGCAAGATTATTTTCTTTCAATATATTTAAAAACCGACCTAAGAAGGTTAACAGATGGGGATGGTATATTAGAAACCCCTGATATGATTTACGGAATTGGGCTAAAAAAAATAATTAACAGCCATTAACATTCAACCAAATTGCTTTCGTAACTTTATGATAATAAACAGCTTTATCTGAGACGCCATGCATGGCGTCTCTTCATTAGACTTTATTTTTGGAATAACTGAAAATTAGATAGATACTTGGATTTATAAATAAATTACTATCTTTGATAGTGTCATATGATACTATCGGTATTTTACTAAATGAAACCACCATATAAAATAACTGGAAAGATTTTAAACCTGGTCGCTTCGATTTCGGAGAAAATTGGAGAAGTAAATTCCGCTCACTTAAATAAGCCTCCAACAGAATTAAGAAAGAAAAACAGGATTAAGACAATCCATTCATCGCTTGAAATTGAAGGAAATACCTTGACAATTGAACAAATTACCGCAATTCTGGAAAACAAAAGAGTAATTGGATCTAAAAAAGATATTTTAGAAGTTAAAAACGCGATCGCTGTTTATGACTATCTTGACAAATTGAACCCGTATAATTTTGAATCTTTCTGCGAAGCTCATGGATTATTAATGAAAGGGCTTATTGAATCAGCCGGAAAACTAAGAAGCAAATCGGTTGGGATTGTTAAAGGCTCAGAAGTCGCCCATATCGCTCCACCAAGCGAAATGCTTAAATCTTTAATGAATGACTTGTTTGAATATTTAAAGAATGACGAAGATTTAGCTTTAATAAAAAGTTGCGTTTTCCACTATGAAATGGAATTTATTCACCCATTTATTGACGGTAACGGTAGGATGGGGAGATTGTGGCAAACACTAATTTTAAAAGACTCTTACCCTGTTTTTGAATTTTTACCAATTGAGACTTTAATTAAAGAAAGACAGGAACAGTATTATGAAACACTTGGAAAATTTGACAATACCGGTGAATCGACTGTTTTCATTGAATTCATGCTTGAAATAATACTTGGATCTCTTGAGGAGTTATTAAATATCCAAAATGTAAGCTTAACAAACATTGACAGGATTAATTTGTTCAAGTCAATTGTAAAAAACGACTACTTTTCCCGAAAAGAATACTTAAAGAATTATAGAGAAATTTCTTCAGCAACAGCAAGTCGGGATTTGAATTATGCTGTTAATAATGGAATAATTGAAAAAATTGGAAATAAAAATACAACGAGATATAAATACAAATAAAAACAAAGCCTAACACGCTAAACCAAATTGCTTTTGTAACTTTATGATAGTAAACAGCTTTACCTGGGCTTCGAGCCCAAACGTGTCAGAATCCCGAGACTTCAATAATTTTATAAGGCTAAATCAAGTTACATTTTTTTTACATAAGTTCCCGATTTATAGTATTTAAGAGAGAATAAGGTAATTATATATATGGCGGTATAATTTTAGTGATTTATAGATTTACTTTTTAACATTAGATATCAGGTACTATTTCAAATATTTGTTGGAAGTTTGAAGAATATAATACTCCCCAAAATTAGGACCACTGGTTAAGTTGAAATTTAAGTATTAATTTTAACCAGTAGTTATGAAGAAATCAAGAAGGAAATTTTCAAGTGCCTTTAAGGCGACAGTAGCAATAGAAGCGCTCAAAGATCGAGAGACCTTAGCAGAATTATCCAAGCGCTATGAGGTTCATCCGAACATGATCAGTAAATGGAAGAAAGAATTTTTAGCAAATGCTTCGGCTGCTTTTGAAGGAAAGCAAGCAGGAGATAAAGAAATAGATCCTGAGAAGCTCTATGCCAAGATAGGACAATTGGAGATAGATAATGACTTCCTAAAAAAAACTGCAAGGAAACTCGGACTATGAGGCAGCGTCTGGATCTTGTTGATAATCAACACACATTAAGTATTCGCAGACTTGTTCGGCTGATGGGATTAATGGCCATTTATTCAAAAAAGAATCTGAGTAAATTCAATAATATTATTGATAACCAGATAGATATTGATTTAATTAAGTTAAGTCAGGAAGAATTAACAGAACCGGGAAATGGTTTATTAGTACTTCAAAAACTTTGTTCATTTTGTAACGGCAAAAATAATGAACCGAAAAATTAGCAAATGAAAAAAGATATAATATTGCCGGAATCAGTAAGCTCAAGGGCTGAATACAAAAGAAAATTCAGCTTATGGGAATTGTATCGCGCTTTTGTGATGATACCAGCTGCTGCGACAAAGATGATTGGAAACAAAAGAAAGAAATTAGTCGACAAAGACTTTGTTGAGAGATTGCAATTGGCTGTAACTGAAGTAAACGGATGCGCTGCTTGCTCCTATGCCCATACTTATATGGCATTAAAACAAGGAATGAGCAGTGAAGAGATAAATAGTTTTTTAAGTGGAGACGGATCATTCGTGAATCAGGAAGAAGCCAGGGCCATCGTTTTTGCTCAACATTTTGCGGATACCAGAGGATTTCCAAAAAAAGATGCTTATCAATCGATAACGGATGAATACGGAGAAAAAAAGGCAAGGATTATTTTTTCGGCAGCACAAATAATGATTGCGGGAAACATGTATGGAATTCCTTATAGTGCATTTCAGTCAAGACTAAAGGGGAAACCATACAAAGACAGTTCATTAATTTATGAATTAGGGATGCAAATTGCTGGCATAATCATATTGCCAGTTGCTTTGATTCATGGAGTTTTAAGAGCCATTACAGGTTTTTCAAACATAAGACTTGATAAAAGAACAATAATCGAATAGAATTTGGACTAAACGCAATTGGCTTAGCCGAACTCAGTCCTGAACTCCGTTTAGCGCTGCGTTAGTGGCAATAATTATCCCTCCTAACACTTTTAAGACTGTAACTTATGCAAAGTTAATGCGTCTTTAAAGTAAATTTTTAAACTTTTATCATGAAACGAATATATTTAGCCTTTATGATTTCAGTTCATCTTGTGATAGCTATTAATGCACAAAGCACAAAAGAACTGTATATGCCGGGAGAATACAGGCAGGCATATAAAAGTCAGACAAGGACACATCAAGGCATACCCGGGAAAAATTACTTCCAGAACAAAGCCGATTACACCATTAATGCAGAGTTCTTTCCGGAAACCAGACAGTTGACAGGTAACGAAATAATTACCTACTACAATAACAGTCCCGACAGCCTTTCATGGATATATATCAACCTGTATCAAAACCGGTTTAAAAAAGGAGAAGCACGAGATGCCTGTATCGATGCCAGGAATATACATAACGGTGTTAAAATCAAAAGCCTTAAAATAAATAACAAGGAAATTAATCCGGAAACTTTCTATTTTTACTCAACTATACTCAGATTTCCTTTACCTGATAAGATCCCGCCAGATTCAACAACAGAAATAATGGTTGAATGGGAACAACAAATGCCGGTAACAGGATTGTTTCGCATCGGCACCTATAACGGCAACAACTTTTTTTTAGGCTACTGGTATCCCAAAATAAATGTTTATGATGATATTGTCGGGTGGAATGCTTTTGGACATACAGGAAATCAATAGAATTTTACTCAAATACCACTCCTGCAATTTCTTATCCTTATTCGCAATTTACAGCTTTTCAAGGCGGAAAGAACGGAATGGAATTTCCGGCAATCATAAACGATCAGGACGAAGACAGCGAATTTAGCCTGGTTCTGAAAGCCATGGTTTTTTGATTTAGGCTATGCTGATCTTGGTATAGGAGACATTGAATACGAGTCTGACAAAACAATCATTCACATTGAAAAGTTAATTTTGCCAGTGAATGGCAACCCTGGGTTCAGTTTGATAAAAGAAGTACAGAATCACTTGAAATTAGATACAAGGCATATAGAACTATTTCACTTGAAGAAATAAATCCTAAGTATTAATAAAGCATTTACAACCGCGTGCGTGTATAGCACATTAAAAACAGAGAACGAGAGTTGATTATAATAAAATAGTGTATATTTGTGACACTAAATTTATTGGATGTTTAATATTTATTCGGAACTGGTAAAGTAAATAATCATAGTCTTTATGACTTTGATTATCCCATTTGCAACTCGGGCATATTCTTGTCAGAGTTATTACTATACACACATATTAAGTATAATATTGACGTGATTATGAGAGTTGTATATTCTTGTATCAGTCTAAAATAAATTTGAACATCATGAGTAATAATAATTCAATTCACGATTTTGACGTTAATCTGATAGTAGAGTACTTTTCAGGGACAGAACGACAAGGGCCCGGTAGTCCTGAAATAACTCTTAAAGCATTAAGTTTCATAGATAATCTTTCAGTTAAATCGCATATTGCCGATATTGGCTGTGGAACGGGAGGACAAACAATGATTCTGGCCGGTCAAACTGAGGGAAAGATTACAGGGGTTGACCTTTTTCCCACTTTTGTCGATTTGTTTAATTCCAATGCAGCTAAATTAAATCTCCAAAAAAGAGTACAATGTATTGCCGGCTCAATGGATGACTTACAATTTGAGGATGAAGAATTAGACCTTATTTGGTGCGAAGGAGCGATCTACAATATTGGCTTTGAAAAAGGTCTTGGAGAATGGCGGAGATTCTTAAAAAAGAATGGCTTTATAGCAGTTTCAGAGGCATCGTGGTTTACGGAAGAGCGACCTGTAGAGATTGAAGAATTTTGGATGGACGCATATCCTGGAATTGACACCATCCCGAACAAGGTGGCGCAAATGCAGAAAGCAGGGTACATCCCGGTAGCAACATTTATATTACCAGTAGATTGTTGGACAGAGCATTATTATGATCCACAAGTAAAAGTACAGGAAAGCTTTCTGAGTAAGCATGCCGGAAATAAATTTGCAGAAGGATTTATTGCCTGTCAAATGCACGAAGAAAAGTTGTACAGGAAATACAATGAATACTACGGTTATGCCTTTTATATAGGCAAAAAGATTTTTTAGACAGCCCCATTCAATTTTACGTTGTTAATCATACAAAAAAACGAAATGACACTAGAAGATTTAGGATATAATGCAGTATTAGAAAACTACCGGAAAGAGAAAAATCTCGGTTCATTTGCGGTAGGGCGAATAATTTCTGAGCATAAGGAAAGATACATAGTTAAAACAGCAGATAAAGAATACGATAGCGAAATAATTGGAAACCTGAGATTCACGGCAAACAGCCGGGCTGATTTTCCTGCTGTTGGCGATTGGGTTGCTATTTCCGAATACAATGACAATAATGCACTTATTCACGCCATATTCCCAAGAAAAACCGTTATAGAAAGACAGTCAGTTGGAAAACAGGGAGAGAAACAGATCATAGCAGCAAATATTGACTATGCCTTTATTGTACAGGCAGTTGACCGGGATTTTAATATCAACCGGATAGAACGGTATCTGACAATTTGCTATACATCAAATGTAAGCCCTGTTATTATTCTCAATAAAATCGACCTGATAAGTGAAACAGAACTAAAAGAGTTGGTTGCTAAAGTTCAGGAAAGAATAAAGCAAGTTCCTGTTATAACAATAAGTAATGAAAACCTAAAAGGGATTGAGAAAATCAAAGAGAGAATCAATAAAGGAGAGACTTACTGTTTGTTAGGTTCATCGGGAGTTGGAAAATCCACTCTGTCAAACAATCTTTCGGGAAAACAATTAATGAAAACGGCTATAATAAGCACAAGTACAAGTAAAGGCAGGCATGTTACAAGCCACAGAGAATTGTTGATTTTGGAGAATGGTGGTATTCTTATTGATAATCCGGGAATGAGAGAAGTCGGGGTTATAGATTCAACAAATGGATTAGAAATAACATTTGACGAAATAATGAGATTGTCAAAAGATTGTAAATTCAGAGACTGTACGCATACCACAGAAATTGGTTGTGCGATTATTAGAGCTGTTGAAAACGGAGAAATAGACAGGGCATCCTACAAAAACTATTTAAGAATGGAAAAGGAGAAAGAGCATTTTGAATCAACTGTTGCCGAAAAGCGAAAAAAGGATAAAGATTTTGGGAAAATGCTTATGAATTATAAAAAGAACCATAATTTTAAAAAGTACTAAGCAGCGCTAAACCAGGTCCCGCCCTTGCGGGTTTTATAGCCTGTCCGGGTAAGCCCGGCAGTCCTCGTCCTCAGTACGGGGCTTAGTTTAACGCTGCGTTGTGTATAATAGTAAAAAAATAAAAAGATATGGTTGCATATATTATTGTAAGGGTTAATATTATAGATGCTGAACAGTACAAAAAGTATTTACAGGTTGTTCCGGGAATAATTGAGAGTTATGGAGGAAAAGCAATTGTGAGAGTTGGAAAAGCCGAAACATTAGAAGGGGTTCAGGAAAATAGAAGGATAGTTGTTTTAGAATTTCCTTCAATGGAAAAAGCTAAGGAATTTTATTATTCCAAAGAATATCAGAAAGCAAAAAAATTACGTGAAAATGCTGCAATAGGAGAACTTATGATTGTGGAAGGTTTAAATTAATATTGGAGTTAACAATGGATAAAGGAAACAATCTGACATGGGAAGAATTTGCCAGAATTGATATAAGAACAGGGACAATAATCAACGCAGAAGTATTTGATGGAGTGAGTAAACCGGCATATAAAGTTCAAATCGATTTTGGAGAATTAGGAATTCGAAAAACCTCTGCACAGTTGACAAAACTCTATAAACCGGAGGATATAATTGGCAGGCAGATATTAGCTGTGATTAATTTTCCTGAAAAACAGATTAAAAACTTCATGAGTGAATGTCTGATTTTGGGAGTGATCGGACAAGATGGAGAAGTTGTTCTGATAGAAACGGAACGAAAAACTTTAAATGGATTAAAAATAGGATAAAAAGAACTACTGCACACAATTTTGTAAATTGCATTGCGGTATTAGTACGGTGAGTTGTTTCTGCTCCTTTCTTGACCGTCTTCGTTCTGCGAACGCCGTTCTTCGAATTCCGCAATGACAACTTGCAATTTACCTTTGTCAACAATTTTAAAGACAGTGCAAGTGAGAAACATTATTTATTTGATACCGTTATTTTTCTTGTCCTCATGTGCGACTTTGATTTTGAGAAAGGATTATAATATTAATGTATCAACAAATTTACCAGATGCAAAAGCTGAAATATTTGATAGTATTTATAGGTTACCGGCATATTTCAAAATAAGTCGTTCCAAAGAAGATTTGAAGATTAAGTTGACTGGTGATTCACTGGAAAGGGACTTTATAGTCAAAGCGTCTCCAAATGCTGCTTTTTTGTATGGGAATTTAATTTATTATCCTATTCTCCCTGTGTCGTATGGAATAGATTTCACAAATCAAAAGAGATTCTACTATGGCAAGAGTATCTTCTTAAATTCATATGATACAACAGGATTAATAAGACCCAAAATTTCGAAATCCTATTATGATTACCGGACAAAGACTTATCCGACAAATAAAGGACAAATTAATTTAATATGCTCATTTCCATGGGTAAATAGTTTCTATCTGCAACCAAACCAGGAGACTTCTAAGATAAACACCGGATTCTGGGGTATTTCTGCCGGATTAGAATACTTCTACAAGGATAATAAATATATTGCACTGACAGGGAGTGCTGTTATGGACTTTTTTATTCCTTTCCCGGCAGCCCTCTCCCTCAGTACGAACTTAACGAAGCAATCTCACTAACGAAAGTGAGTAAATTCCGGTTAGCACTGCTGCGTTGTGTTTCATGCTGAAGCCACCATCGAAAGCCTCTGGAAAAATCACAAAAAATGAGTATATTTATATTGAAAATTATCTGACTCAATGAATATTACAGAAAGAAAATATTTTGACATATATCTCAAAGGAACTGGGAAAGAAATTCCATCTTTAATAGCAAATTACGATCTTCCCGAAGATAAAGGAGATGATTATTTGACTAAAGTATCTGCCGTTTTTTAATCAAATATTGAAGGGAATAGTATCGGTTTGAACACGTATATGGATTATAAGTTAAACAAAGATAAAGTTAAAAGATGAAAAAAAATTTTGTGTTAGCAATTTCAATTGCATCAATTTTATTTAGCTCTTGTGGTGGTGGAAACCAGCAAAGCAAGGGGGATATACCGGAAAAGGTTGAAATTACTGTTGAAAAGGACAGTTATAAACCTGCCGAGAAGGATGCTCTGACTGTTTTAAAAGCCTATTTAGAGGAAGATATTGAAACATTGAAGTCATATGCAAGTGGCGCTACTAAAATGGGATTAGATGAGACTTATTTTGCAGAAGGCAAAAATGGTGCAGACTTTAAAGCAAAAATAACCGATCACTGGAAAGGTTCCTTTTCAGATATCAGGTATTATGAAGATGAAGTTAATTTTCAAAATTATTATTATGCCGTGGCAGTTTTTTATGAAAGCCCATCAGGCCAATTGACAGGGGTTGGTCTGAAAAGCAATGATAAAGAAAACTGGATGATGTCGGGTTTTGGCACAAAAAACATCAAAAAAGAAGAATTTGAAGGGTTAAGCCAATCTTTACCTGAATAATGATATGCATTAATTTTTTTAACAAAATATTATTAATCGGTGGGCTGTCATATCTTCTGACAGCCTGCCATACTGATTACCTGTCAACTGATTACAAGATTTTTGGCGCTGGCTTTTCAGATAGCAGCAGAAAAGAAATAGCTATTATCCTAAAGACCTCGGCTTATTATAAAGCGAAAGGTATATCAAGGTTTCCTGACGGTGGGCAACCCAGGTACATTTACCGCGATATTTCTCTTTTTTTACTCGATATCGAAAAGAATAGCGCGGAAAGATTAACTGATTTTAGTGACCTGGCCGAAGCAGGGTTTAATATAGCCAGTTCATTAAAAACATTGACAGTTACTACCGATTCTGCAGTCTATTTCCAGATTAAGCCCATAACACGGTGGGACGAGTACCTGGAATGGAGCAAAACAAAGGCTGATTCGGCACGTATCCTCTCGTTAAAAGAAAAGTATTCCATGCCTTATAAAATAAACAGGATCACCGGACAAATGATTACAACCGATAGTTCAGAGATATATGAAAAGCGAGAACGACTTCATCAATATAGCCGGACCTGTATTAATGGAAAACTGGATCTCATCCCGCTCAAAGCATTGGGTTTGGATATGATGAAAATTGCCCCGAAACCTGAAAGTTCTTATATCAAAGAAACTATTTACCTGAAAAATAAATCTAAGCTTACGCGCAGGGCAGTGATGGAACAAATAATTTCAAAACTTGATAAAGACAGGATCCGGGAGTTGTTGCATGAAATGGATACATATAAAAAAAGCCTGAATGGTACTGATTCGATTGAATATGAGATATATTCGAAAGGAGTCTACCAACAATTACAATCGTATTTATAGTTTTGTCATTTTTATATTTGATGCTGATCTTGCCTGTCAGGGGTAAGCTCAAATTCGGTCTGTTGATATCACTATGACGGATACCCCATTGGTAATAGAGCCTTTGGCATATCTAAATGGCTAAAATGATAATATCAGGGAACATGGCGTCTGATCACATTCATGGTATAACAGGACCAGGGAGCAATGGGTATAACCAAATTGGAAATAGTGGGAGAGACGCCATGCGTGGCATCTCTATATCTTTGATTTTAAATTACTAACAATTCTGAATAAATATTTACCTGAGGAAGCTCCAACAATGACATTTGCAATTAACCCAGCCCAGAAAACACCATTTATACCAAATAAGGATGAACCGGCCCAGGCCAGGGGAACATATAATATAAGCATTCTGATAATCGAAAAAATTGTTGAAGGATATGGTTTATTTAATCCATTAAAACTTGAAGTGCTCAATACCACCAGCCCTTGAAAGCCATAGCTCACACCAATAATTACAAAATACATTTTTGTTATTTTGATTACGGTTAAATCATCTGAGAAAACGGATGCAATACCGTTACCAAGAATTAGCAATATGATAAAAATAAATACTCCCCAAATCATTGAAAATTTAAATGAATAGTCTAAGCCTTTTTTAATCCGGTCGTATTTATATTTACTAAAATTTTGACCTACAAAAATAATTAACACCGAGCCCAAAGCTATAATAACCATAAGAGCGAACATTTCAACCCTTGATGCAACACCAAAAGCAGCAACAGCTTCTTTTCCATATCCAGCTAATATTTTGGTAATAAACCCAACCGAGATTGGAGTAATCAGCATGGTTAAAGAGGCTGGGCCCGCTATATAAAGTACATTTTTCCAGGTAGGCAGAATATCTTTTATAGATCCTAATTTAATTGAAAGCAGTTTTTCTCTTTTTATCAATATGAATAAAATAGAAAGTAAACCTATACCCCGGGATATTACAGTTGCCAGTGCTGCCCCTTTTATGCCCATTTTAGGGAATGGGCCAATACCAAAAATTAAAAAAGGGTCTAGTATTGCATTAACAACAGCAATGATAAGCATTAACATGCCTGGAGTGAAAGTATCGCCTGTGGCTCTTACAATGTTGTTCCCAATCATTGGGACAACCACAAAAGGAACCCCCAAATACCATATTCGCATGTAGTCATTGACATAATCAAGAATATCATTTTCTGCACCTAAAGCACTAAAAACAGGACGAATAGTTAACAAGCCTGCTACTAAAAAGACCATTACGATGATTATACCAAGCAAAATAGCCCTGCTTGCCATCAGTTTAACTTCGTGTCGCTCTGTATGGATAATATTCCTGGAAATGAGAGAGCTCGTGCCAATGCCAACCCCTTGCGACAGACTATTAAGAAACATTACAACCGGAAAACTGAAACTCATGGCTGCAAGCTCATGAACACCCAGCTTCCCAACAAAAAATGTATCGACCAGATTAAAAATCACCATTCCCATCATGCCTAGCAACATAGGCCAGGTTAAGCTTATTAGCTGCTTTTTAATATTGCCCCCGGTAAGATTTTTATCTCTTTTTGCCATAAAAAATTAACAATTATCCATTTTGTATTTGTGAATCGCTGAAAGTTTGTTTTTTGCATTAACCCTCATTTTTTGTAAATAATTGAAAATATCAACACGTTCATTGTCATCAAAACCTTTAAGCAGTGTTTCTGTCCATGCTAACAGCACCTGCTGTAATGAGGGCACTATTTCCTTAGTTCTGCCTGTAGGATTAATTACTTGTTTTCTGGCATCCAGCTTTGATTTTTCTCTTTTGATATACCCGTTCTTTTCAAGAATTTGGAGTTGGGAAGTAATAGATGATTTATCGAGGTTCAGAAATTCTGCCAGTTCCTTCTGTGTTTTGCCATTGTTTTGTGCTATGTAAAGGAGCGTTCTGATTTGAGCATGACCAATGTTGAATTTTTTAAATTCATGCTGAAAATAAATGTGCCCGGCCCGGGAGATCTCATTGATTAATCGTCCGGCTGATGCATTCTTAGTGTTATTCATGTTTTTCATGGTACAAAAATAGTGAATTTAGTTGGAATTCAAACTATTTTTATCAATAGTGGTAATTTATCAGTTGCTGATTAAGAGAAATAACATTTTCAGGATAGCTTTGGGAATGAAAAGAAAAGAATTTAAGGCCCCATAACAGTAAAAGCATCTCAGACGATTTCAAAAAAACATAAAGGGTAAAAACAAAACCTGAAAAAGATATTAATATTGCAATAGGAAAATAAATACAGAACATTATGACCAAAAGGACTACGATTATTATTTCGGTACTTTTAATTATCTCTGCTGTTATAATAGAAATTTTATTGAGAGATTCGACAACAAAGATGGATACTGAACTTGTCGGGTTTTTTGCCGGAATACTATTTGGATCAGGAATAGTATTGCCATTAAATTTATTCATGGGAAAGAAAAAGGATTGAGAAAACATACGATAATAACAGAGCATTCGGTTGAATAGATTTATCAAAAATATCAATACTCAAATAAAACATAATCAGGGCAAAAATATTTTTATTGACAGTCCCGGGATGTTTCAATTTTCCAGTGAAACTGTTAAGGCTGTTTCAAATATTGGCAGACTAAATAGTGATTCAAAACAATTCTTAATTGAATATGCAACAGATAAAGCAATTGAAGAATTTTGCAGAGTAAATCAATACTACTCGTTTGACTCAAAAGCAAAAAATGATTTAAGAAAAATTTACTCTGATCTGTTTGAAGCCTTGCAGACCAGGACAGGTTCAATTGATGATATCTCAAAAAATCATTATGGAAAACTAAGAATGTGGCTTAAAGAAAGTAACCCGTTTGCTGAAACAATTTATAAAAATGCAAACAAAAAAGTTAGCCCTCCTGCTTGCTCTGAATATAGCTCAGATCTGCAAATTAATATTCTTCAGATTGATATTAAGCATTTAATGCAACCTGTTTTAGATATTGGCTGCGGCAAACGGGGGTATTTGGTGAAATATCTTAAAGATCAGGGTATTGAAGCTTATGGTATTGACAGGATGAAGTTCACTTCACCTGGTTATATAACAGCAGATTGGCTGGAATATGATTACGGAACTAATAAGTGGGGCACAGTTGTCAGTAATTTAGGATTCTCTAATCATTTTAATCATCATAATCTGAGGGAGGACGGTAATTATATCGGATATGGGAAGACTTATATGAATATTCTTTATTCATTGAAAATTGGTGGAAGTTTCCATTATGCACCAGACCTGCCGTTTATTGAGAAATATCTTGACAGGGATCAGTTTTTTGCAGAAAAATATGAGATTAGTGAATATGATTTTAAAACGACAATCATTAAAAGATTCTGAGGCAATCGAAGAATTAGAAAAATTTACAGAGTTTGAGGCTTATGCAAAGAATAAGCATATACTTGAACAGGGACAGCGGTGTGATAAGATCCGGTTGGATTTGACAGGATAAATATTATTTGTTTAACGGAACGCTAATACAGAGAAAGGCTTTATACTTGCATTAAAAGGGCTTTTATCACAGATAATTATAACTTCTATAAATGGTTTTCCTTGGTCATTTACTACACCGGATGGGAAAATGGTCAGGCCTGAGAATGTAAATTAACTATACGATACCAGGGTATTGCCAATTCCCTTTGCAAACATTGCTTAAAGCTCACACCAAACCAGCCATAACCTGAGTATTCAATAGAGCGCTGTTTGTTCCCGAGACACACCATCATCTTATTAGCGTTGAGTCGAACGTAATTAGAGATTACAGGAATGATGAAATAACCAGTATACTTAAGAGCTATTTCAGGAAAAATGAAATACAGGATTTTGATATTGAGGAGATAAAACTTCAGATAACAGGAAAATTCAGATACAATAAAAAATAATTCATTATGGAAAAAAACTCTGAAAATTTGAGTAAATGCCCCGTAACAGGGGCTACTCATTACCGGTGCCTGGTTGATAGATCCCAGTACATTAACGGTTATATAGTCAATATCAGTCCCCGGTTCACCGGGTGAATTATCAAGCACCCTCAGGGCAGCTGTATATTCACCACTGTTCATATATGTATATTCAGGAAACGAACCTGGTATTGTTGTATGCCACTTGCCGTCAATAAGAGTATTATACGGGATATCATACCAGGAGGCAGGTGTACCATTGATATCGATATTATTAAATTCTGACTCACCACCCCCTTTACTGTCAAATATCCACTGGTAGTCCATCAGTTGTTTCTCAGTGTCGTTTGTGTATGAATCATCATGATAAAATATCACCTTACCTGCCTGACCTCCCGCACATCCTTCAGTTATTTCATATGATGAAGCTTGTGCTACAGCCACAACATTATTACCACTTCCGGAAAACAAGAGCGTGTTCACACCCAGGGCAGTGCCGCCATACGGACTATAATATGACACCAGTGACCCTCCTCCCTCGGGTATAGGCCCTGATGCATCAGAGGCATCATTCATATCAAGAAATCCTGCCGGAGGCTGATTGTTGTACACCTGGTATGTGTTTGGGGGATAGGCCGGACTATGGTAATCACTGAGCAGGGCAATGGAGAACAAAACTGTATTTCCCAGGCGGTGCATAATGTCTGATCCTTCGATATACCCTGTTATATCTACCGTTCCTGTACCCGAACGGGTCATTTGTTTATGTAAATACCATAAAGCATTATCGGCTGCAACCGAGCGCATTATTTCAAGCTGTTCGTCGTTTGCTCCGTCAATATTTTCGATATCAGGCATACCGGAATAACACACCTGCCTGTATGTTGAATAGACCGGATCAACAGGATCGGTTCCCGACAAGGCGGTACATACCTGTATAGTAGCATTGTAAACTGTTTTTGAAGGCCATCCTCCGGGCTGCTCAGGATAAATGAACCATCCGTCAAGTTCTGTCCCCTGTGAACGGTACCATGTATCACCTGCAACAGGAGTCTTACCCCCAAGCTGGTCCCAGGTGCCATCACCGTCTGCATCCCAGCGATAGTAAAACATATCACTTATATCAGACGAGCGTGCTACAGCTTTTAATACTGTTCTGGCACCACTGTAAGCAGGATGAGGAATTGATGGGTCTTCAGCCCGGTAAGGCACCGGTATTACCTGAAATGACTGTGAGAAAATATTTGTTCACATTAGGAAAAAAGAAAGAAAAGAGAAAAGAAAGGAGGTTGGATATTTCATGATCCTGGGCTTAAGTTTATTCAAAGATAAAAAAAGATTAATTATCACAATGGAGGATTTTTGCATCAATAGAGATGATTACAGCCTGCAGTGATAGGGAAAGGAAATGAAAATCAATTTTCTGCGTTTCTAAATGCATTAGACATTAGTTCCTGTTCGGATTTTGAGATTCCGGTTTCAGTGGCAACAGCCCTCCATCTTTTAACAACTGAAGTTATATGAGCTATTATTTTATCCGATTCCTTTGTTTTGATACGGAAGTATTCTGCTACTTCTCTTGCCAGGTTAAGATCGGGTGAATTATCATCCTCGGATATATTAAGGCTTAGTCCGGAACCTGATTCTGTTGGATTTACATCATAAGCAGGTGATAATATCCATCCTTTATCAGTTAGAATAAAACCATGATTTCTTAAGTGATCATCAGTATTTGAGACACAAATGTAAAAGACTATTCTTTGCCATAATTCTTTAAGGTCTTCATTTACCTTAGCCCCGTTTTGTATTATAAATTCAGCGAGTTCTAAATAGCTTACACCATCGGAAAAGCTTGCTCCATCATTATATCCAAGTAATGTTAATGCAGATGCAAAATGTATTCTTTGACCTGTATTTAGTCTGTCGAATCTTTTGCTTAAATACGTATGGAATCTGCTTGAAAATTTATCAATCCGTGCTTCCGGCACATTAATTCCTGATTCTTGTGCTAATTTATGGACCACCATTTCCCATGCACCTATATTGAAGTGGTCTGCTTTACCTGGAAATTTTGCAATCCACAAATTATTTTGTGAATCTGTTACACTGCACTTGGGTCTGGCGCCACCTAAGCTTGATCCTGGAATTAATAATAATTTTAACCAGTTCAGATAGTCCGGATCTTCAAAGTTATCATCTTCTTCAATCTGCAGGCTTGCAAATTCAAGATCTCTTAGTTTTGTCCAGGGAGGCGAAGCATTTATGCTATTATTATCAAGATAGTCTCCCTCCGGATCAAGTTTAAAACGTAATGCTCCCATCCTGTGCCCATCAAATACTCCCAGCAAATAATCAGATTCGAGGAGTGTATTTGCGCTGCGGCCTTCTTTTCTTGCACTAACAGCTTCCCGTTTTTTCATTAATAACCTACCCCAACGGTCAGGTGATGAATCTAAGAAAAGACCGAAATTGGATTTGCCTTCATTTAGATATTGAGGTCCGCTGTATAGACTAAGGTCCGGATCCAATACCTGTGCCGGCGCAGACTTTAGCCAGTCATTATTATATTCAAAATAAAATATTTCTTTTCCCTTTGTAATACTTCCATTTAATACCCCTAATAGTTTAGATTCTTTTAAACCGTTCCAGTCTGCATATACATAAATATGTTTTTGACCCTGTTGATCTTTCATGACTTAACTTATATTGTTCTTTTTAGGAGCTCTCTTTTTTACTATAAGATCAGAATCCTGAATTTTCCTGCCTAATTCATCGTCTTTAGCCACTAATGCCAGATCATTCTCTAATCCCAGTACTAACAGAACCTGAAGATATGACCCAATGCTTACAGTTTCACTGCCTTTTTCTATTTGATAAAGAGTTGCCCTGGAAATATTAGCTCTTTCAGATACCTGTTTGGTAGCAAGTTTTCTTCTTAACCGGGCATACTTAATGTTCTCTCCAAGCACCTTTAGTATCCTTTTTTGTTTTGGGAGTAGTATCGTTTTTCTTTTCATAATGTCTTATATAATATACAAAAATACATAATTATGTCTAATATAATAAACATTATGAATGTTTTTTATGATTATTATTTGTATTACAGTAGACAAATAGATGACAAAAAAGCCCCAATCATAAGAAAGGGGCTTTACTTTTATCAGTGTTCGATATTCAACATGCTGTCAGGCACGGATCTTCCGCCTGCGCTAAAGCTTTGGCGGACGGAGAGAGATCCGCGCCAGCGGAGATGGAATCTCAGCCTGTATTCTTAACCACCCCGTCAAGCCGCAGGCCTGACACCCCTCCTTTTGAAAGGAGGGGAAATTAGTTTATGATATCCATTCTGCCACTGCTTCCGGGCTAAGTCCCGGCAGATCCAGTTTGTTTTTCTTCTTATAGCCGTTCAGGTCATTGGCCAGCTTGCCCGGTTTCTCCACTTCCTTCAGCTTTTCAACAGAGTCATATCCCAGTGCTATCAACGGCTCAACCCATTCCTCCGGTATACCAGGCTTCACAAATTATTCCTTTTGCCTTTCGTCGTTTGCCTTTCGTCGTTTGCCGTGATTCCGCCTTCATACGCGAAGAACAACACATCTAATAATTCTTCAGTAATGTTGCGGTTGTATACGATAAAGAATAATCCACGTGTGTCAAAAAACATTCAATTTAAAATTGAAAAAGAAGCATTAAAATACTAATTTTAGTATGTCAATTGCTGAAAGTTAATCTCAAGAACCCAACTAACGATGTCTATTATCAATCGACCTGTTAAAACACTGATATTATTATTTCTTATGAAAAAAAAATTACTTCTATCAACCTGCATTATTTTTTTGTTTCTTATCAATGCTTCGTCCCAGGAAGTTAAGAATGAATCTTTCAGAAAAAATCAGATCGGAATACAATTCAATCCATATATCACCGATCAGTTATTCCTCTCTACATATATTAATACTGTTTCTGCCTTACGTTACGGATACAGGATTACAAAAAATATTACCACAGGTCTGGAGTTTGCATGCAGTTTTCCTGTCAATATAAGTTCAGGTCAGGATTTCCGGGCCTTTAATTATTTTAGTTATAGGATCGGGCCAGTAGCCAGATATTCAATCCTGGCTGAAAGAAGAATTCAGCTATTCTCTGAAATTTCTCCGTATTTTGCGCACTACTACAAGGAATTGACTTCTTCAACTGACTCTTCTCCAATTATTAGTAGTGGATTCGGATACTATGTTGCACCTGGTGTGTCAATATACTCAAAAAGAAAAAGAGTTAGCTTTGATTTATTCTGCAAATTTTCAGATTCCAGGTTTATGAATGACAAAAAATACATGTTTTCATATAAAGTCAACTTTAATTTTTAATGCATAATTATCATAAAATTATCATTCTATTTACTATTCTTATTTCACTTCTGTCGTGCAGGAAAGAGATCAATATAGAATTGCCGGAGTCAAGTCCCAGGATTGTCGTAAACAGCTTTTTTACTGACAATTCGCAGATAAAAGTCCATTTATCAAAAAGCATCGGAATGCTGGAAAATATTTTTCCCGAATGCACTGATGCAACAATAATAGTGAGTGAGAATAACATTATTACTGATACAATGTACATGGAATCCGGATATTACTGTTCGCACATAACAGCAGAACAAAATAAAAAATATTCATTAAAGGTCATTGCACCTGGTATTGACACCGTTTTCTGTGAAGATATCATTCCGGAAAAAACGATTCTTCAAAGCGTTGTCTATACCGATTCAGTGTCAATAAACCAGGATGGAGATATAATTAATGAACTCAGGCTTGATTTTCAGGATTTTGCCGGGCCCGGTTTTTATGAAGTAGAACTGGTCAGTAATGATAATTATTTCATATGGTTTGATAAAAACTCTGACCCTGTAATAACCTCAACCGGGCTTCTTGATTATGATCCCAAAACACTGATTTTCACAGACAAAATGTTTGACGGGGAACACCGCTCGGTGAAAGTCTATTTTTATACTCAACATTATCGCGATTTTAACCTGAAAATCATTTTAAGGTCAGTTTCAGAATCTTACTATAAATACAGGGAAAAACAATTTGCCTATTTGTTCAGCCTGGATTATGATATTTTCAGCGGAATGAGTGAGCCAATTAACCTGTATTCAAATATTACAGGTGGTTATGGGATTTTTGCAGGCTATTCGTCAGATGAAAAAGAAATAACCGTACCAATAAACCAATGAAATGATAAAGAGGATAATTATATTTCTGTCTGTTTTTGTATTGGTTACCAAGGGGTATTCTCAGAATATCTCGATCAGCGGTTATGTCACAGATGCAGCATCAGGAGAAATAATTACAGGAGCCACTGTAACTACCGCCGATTATTCAAATTACGCAATTTCAAATAGTTATGGTTATTATGTCCTGACTCTTAATCCATCGGAAGATTCCGTTAAAATTCAGGCTTCCTTTGTTGGCTTTTCTCCTTCATCTTTTACCGTAAAACCCACCCGGGACCTAAAGGTTGACATTGCATTAAAAAGCATGAATATCATTGACGAGGTGGTTGTAATCGCAGAAAGAACAACCACATATGAGAAGAGGAAGGAGATGAGTGTTGTTTCTTTGCCCGTTTTAAGAGTTACTGCTATGCCATCTATAGGAGGAGAATCCGATTTATTAAAATCATTTCAGCTTATGCCGGGTATACAGTCGGGGAATGAGGCATCCAGCGGCTTATATGTCAGGGGAGGAAGCCCTGATCAGAATCTGATGGTTATTGATGATGTTCCGGTTTATTATGTTAATCATCTTGGCGGATTTGTTTCAACCTTTAATTCCGATGCAATAAACAGCGTGAAGCTTGTAAAAGGCGGTTTCCCAGCTCACTATGGAAGCAGGCTATCCTCGGTTGTGGATATTAAAATGAAAGAAGGAAATATGAAGGAATTCCACGGGAACCTGATGATCGGAATGCTTGCTTCTAAAATTATGGTTGAAGGTCCGGTAAAAAAAGATACTACCTCATATATGCTTTCGGCACGGAGATTCATGTATGATCTTATTACACGACCATTAACAAAATTAACCTCATTTAACGGTACTTCGGTGGGATACAATTTTTATGACCTGAATGCGAAAATAAACCACATTATATCGTCAAAGGACAGGCTCTATCTAAGCTTCTATTCGGGTGGGGATAAGATATTATCCAGACAAAAAACTCAGACAGATTTAAATAAAATGATCCTTGAATGGGGAAATATTCTTGGTTCTTTCAGATGGAATCATCTTTATGGAAGCAAGCTTTTTTCAAACCTTACCTTATATTCAACCAGGTATCGTCTTGCGAATGATGTCTTAAATACATATTCCTACAACAACATTAAGGAAAAAACAAGTGCATCTTACTGGTCGGGAATTGTTGACCTGTCAATAAAAGCTGATTTCGATTATTATGTCAACCAGAACTATAAAATGAAATTTGGAGGCACTACTGTCTTTCATCATTTTAATCCTAATACGACAACATACAAGTCATCCGAAAACAGCGCCGCAATTGATACCTGCCTGGGAAGTAAAAAGCAGAATGGTTTTGAGAATGCTGTTTATCTTGAAAATGAGATTTCAATTGGTAGCAGGTTATTTACAAATTTAGGTTTCAGAGCTACCAATTATCATATACCGGACAAGAATTTTGCCTCAATTGAACCGCGATTTCTTACAACCTTTCTGGTTGGCGGAAACACCCTTCTGAAAGCTTCATATTCTTCAATGAATCAATACATTCATTTACTCACAGGATCAAGTCCGAATATGCAGAACGATATCTGGGTACCCGTAACTGAAACTATTGCTCCTTCGCTTTCAAAACAATATGCTATCGGTGTGGAAAGAACCTTGAGGAATGGTATGTATGAGTTAAGCCTGGAAGGTTATTATAAAATAATGGATAATCTCATCACATTCAAAGATGGTGTGGCAACACTCGCATCAGCTTCCGACTGGCAAACCCAGGTCGAAACAAATGGTAAAGGTAAGTCTTATGGCCTGGAGTTTCTCATTCAGAAGACAAAAGGTTCGGCAACAGGCTGGATAGCATATACATACTCAAAAACAACCCGCCAGTTTGAGAATAAGAACAATGGGAAACCATATCCTTTCAAGTATGACAGGACACATGATATAAGCATTGTCTATCTTCAGAAAATAAATGAAAAGATTCAACTTTCTGCGACATGGGTTTATGGAACCGGCAATCCTTATACCATTGCAGCCGCTAAATTTAGAATGATAGGGCAAAGAGATAATATGATTAATCCGGACTATTCTGCTTATGGACAGGTATATAATGATCTGAACTCATACAGGATGCGGGCTTACCATAAACTTGATGTCGGGATCAATTTTCATAAACCTGTAAAATGGGGAGAAAGAACCTGGAGCATCAATATTTACAATCTGTATAACCGTCAGAACCCATATTTTTATTATTTTGATACAATCTATAAATTTGACCAGCAAGGGATTGTAATCCCAGGTTTAACCAGGACAGTTTTAAAACAACAAAGTTACTTCCCCATTATTCCCTCTTTCAGTTATAGTCTGAGATTTTAAATAGCCAGGCACCTCTGCCTTCACTAAAGTTTCGGTGGATACAGTGCGGGAAACATTCGGGTTGAGTTTAATAATGCTTATTTTACAAGTGACTTGCAAGGCATTGAGAATGAATACAAAATGCAGGTAAAAACGTTTGATGTTAGTATTTTGTTACACAATTTTTTATTATCTTCGCTGCATTAGTCAATAATAAAAAAATCAAGTAAAATTTAAAATTATGAAGATAAAACTAATGCCTAAAGTTATGGCTTTCGTTCTTGCAGGGACTATTTTGTTCTCAAGTTGTGCTAGCACCACGATGATAACAAGCACACCTTCCGGAGCAAAAGTGTATGTAGAGCAGCAACAATTAGGCACGACACCCTATGCTTATTCTGATACTAAAGCAGTAGGAGCAAAAACTCTTGTTAAATTAACGAAGGAAGGGTATGAAGACTTTTTTGTGACTATTAAAAAAGATGAGCTTAATGCCGGAAGATTGGTAGTTGGTATACTTCTTTTATGGCCCGTTTTAATATGGTGTACAGACTATCCTGATACATATCATTTCGAGCTTAATAAAGCTGACGGTAATGACGTATCAGTCCCTTTTGCTCTTCCCGGACCCGGAGTAAAGGAAGTAAGTAATTCAGAAATTAATAATAAGTAGGTCACTAACTCTTTTTTAAAAAGACAGGAAAGCCCGGCTGGTTCCGGGCTTTTTTTTAGCCTGTATTCTTAACCACCCCCGTCACGACTGCGACGTGACACCCCTCCTTTCAAAAGGAGGGGAAAGTTTGATTAGCTAAGCCACTCTGCTACTGCTTCCGGGCTAAGTCCCGGCAGATCGAGTTTGTTTTTTTTCTTATACCCGTTCAGGTCATTGGCCAGCTTGCCCGGTTTCTCCACTTCCTTCAGCTTTTCAACAGAGTCATATCCCAGTGCTATCAACGGCTCAACCCATTCTTCCGGTATGCCAAGTTCCAGGAACTTTTGCCGACTGTCGACTGCCGGCTGCCGACTGGATTCCGGTTTCATCTGCGGGAAAAACAACACATCCTGTATCGATGGCTGGTTGGTCATAAGCATGGTGAGCCTGTCTATACCCACACCCAGACCTGATGTCGGCGGCATACCATATTCGAGCGCGCGAACAAAATCCATGTCAATAAACATGGCCTCATCATCCCCTTTTTCAGATAGCTTTAACTGATCCTGAAAACGTTCAAGCTGATCGACAGGATCATTCAGTTCCGAATAGGCATTACACATCTCTTTCCCGTTTATCATGAGTTCAAACCTCTCGGTCAGCTCCGGATTTTTCCGGTGTTTCTTAACCAGTGGCGACATCTCGACAGGATAGTCTGTGATAAAGGTAGGCTGTATAAAATTAGGTTCGCACTTCTCACCGAATATCTCGTCAATAAGTTTGCCTTTACCCATGGTCGGGTCATGTTCGACACCAAGCTTATCACAAACCTCCCTGAGTTGCTCTTCGCTCATGTCTGAGATATCATATCCCGTATATTCCCTGATAGCTTCCAGCATGGGGAGCCGGCGATAGGGCCTTTTAAATTCTATCTCATTGTCTCCGTAAGGGATAAGTGTTTTCCCGTGCAGATCGAGAGCTACCTTTTCAAACATCTCCTCAACGAAACCCATCATCCAGTTATAATCCTTATAGGCAACATATATCTCCATAACCGTGAACTCAGGATTATGATTCCGGTCCATGCCCTCGTTCCTGAAATCCTTCGAAAATTCGTATACTCCTTCATAACCTCCTACTATAAGCCTTTTAAGATATAATTCATTGGCTATCCTGAGATATAATGGCATGTCAAGAGCATTATGATGAGTAATGAACGGCCGTGCAGCCGCTCCCCCGGGTATGGGTTGCAAGACAGGTGTCTCCACCTCCAGGTATCCCCTTGAATTGAATAATTCCCTCATCGATTGCATCAGCATGGTCCGCTTCCTGAAGGTTTCCCTCACCTGCGGATTAACAATAAGGTCGACATAACGCTGCCTGTACCTTACTTCAGGATCACTGAAAGCATCATATACATGACCGTCCTTTTCCTTTACCACCGGAAGCGGACGCAGCGATTTGCTGAGTAACTTAAGTTCCCTGACATGTACGGTGATCTCTCCCATTTGAGTCCGGAATACGAAGCCTTTTATACCTATAAAATCACCTATATCGAGGAGGCGCTTAAATACTGTATTATACAGATCCTTGTTTTCATCCGGACATATATCATCGCGCGTAACATATATCTGTATCCTGCCTGCCGAATCCTGTAGCTCGGCAAAGGACGCTTTACCCATTATGCGCCGGCTCATTATCCTTCCGGCCATTATTACATCCTGATAGTTGGTTTTTTTATCATCGAAACCCGAAAGGATCTCGCCCGACAGAACATTCGTCCTGAATTCCTCTGCAGGATAGGGATCTATCCCCATTCCCCTGATCTCCTCAAGTGACTCCCTTCTTATTCTTTCCTGTTCGCTGAGTTGCATATCACTGTTTATTAGAATAAAGTGCAAAAATACGGAAAATATGTCAATTGGTTTGTTGAGTTGTTTAGCTGTTAAAGCTGTTTAGGTCAGTCCTCAACAACTTAACAACTTAACAAATAAACGAATAAACAATATAATTAAATTTTAACATCTCCCTATAATCTTTTGTTTTGGTCTTATAATGAGCCTGTTATGCGTTGACGTACTGTTTTATTAGTAAAACTACGTAAAATATAGTTGCATTACTGAATATTTAGTTTATATTTGTATCAAAATATTTTGAATATGATGCAAAGACTTACAAAAGCTGAAGAAGAAGTAATGATCGTACTGTGGCGCCTTAAGGAAGGCATAGTCAGGGATGTTATAAATGACCTTAAAGACCCTGACACTCCCTATACCACTGTATCCACGGTAATAAGAATACTGGAGAAGAAAGGATTTGTGGGACACAGGGCGGTTGGTACAACACACCTGTATTATCCTCTCATGTCAAAAAAGGAGTATCTGAGAACATATCTTTCGGGAATTGTAAAGAATTATTTTGACGGCTCTTCCTCCAGCCTGGTGACTTTTTTTGCCAGGGAATCGGACCTTAGTCTCGAGGACCTGAAAGGCCTCCTGGAGGATGTGGAATCCGAGATTATAAAAGAAAAAGAAGGAAAAGATGGAAAATGAAGTATTGATATATTTACTGAAGGTATCGGCAGGCATAGGAATAGTGAGCCTGTCGAACCTGTTACTGAGAACAGATACCGGCCTTGTAATAAAAAGGTATTACCTTCTGTCGGGTCTTGTTGCTGCATGGATAGTCCCGCTGATCAGGTTCCCGCAAATACTGTTGCCTTTAAGTCATGAGCCGGTTGTATATTCCACACCTGAAGTAAGCATTAATGCTGCAGGTATTACAGGGGGAATGCAATCAACCGCAGCATCAGGTTTCAACTGGGCCCTGGTATTAACGATAGTGTATTTGACAGGTTTTCTGGTGATCCTGGCAAGAAACATGTTCCTGGTATGGAAATGGGGTTTAAAGGCCAAGAGTCCGGCGACAGGTGATAATATTATATTCAGTGGTGTTAATCATGTCTTTACATTTATCTCCAGGATCTTCATTCCTGAAAAATATATTGATGATAACGGGATAGCGCCTGTAATAATGCATGAGAAAGCTCATGTAAGACAAAAGCACTTTATTGATCTTATTATAATGGAGATGACGGTCCTGTTTACATGGTTCAACCCTTTTATATGGCTTATGTCGAGAATGATAAGGGAAAACCATGAGCACCTGGCCGACAGGGAAGTTTTAATGCAGGGAGTAGATCCTGCTCAATACAGGGCACAGATAATTAATTTTTCATTCGGGACTAATTATTTAAGACTGGGAAGCCAGTTTAACAATTCAATAACCAAAACACGATTCGAAATGATGAAGAAAAGAAGTACAAAAAGCAATACTATCCTTAAATATTCTTTTATTATACCTGTGATAGCCTTTACTCTGATGGTTTGCACAGGATCAGTTGTTAAGGATCAGGATGGTACCGCAAGAGGAAAAGTATATTTTTCCGATACGGGAAGGCCGGCGCACGGAGCCAGCATTGTAATAAAAGAAACCAGTACAGGGACAGTAGCCGGTAATAATGGTGATTTTGTCCTTGAGTATGAGGGTGATCCGGTAATTGTAATTTCATATGTGGGATATAAAACCCTTGAGATAAAAGCTTCAAAGATAACAGACAAGCCTATAAGGCTGGAGTTAACATCGTATGAGTTGGATCTGTCATCAGTCGACGCCAGGAAACCTGAGGGGATACGGATAATGGCAACCAGCGGATCTAATGAGGAAGATCCGGTTATTCTGGTTGACGGCAAACGAATAGAAGATCTTAATGGGGTTAATCCCGACGATATACAGAGCGTTGAAGTGATCAAGGAACAGTCGAATGAACTCGTGAAAAAATATGACGCAAAGGGTGGATTGATTATTATTCATATGAAGGACAGCAAGGAACATAAGAGTGATGAAGTTTTTGTTGTTGTAGAGGATATGCCGAAGTTCCCGGGAGGACTGCCTGCACTTAAGGCTTATATTTACGAGAATCTTGTCTATCCTGAGGAAGCAAAGGATAAAGGCATAGGGGGGAAGGTTACGGTTGAGTTCACGGTAAATACTGAAGGGAAGGTAGAAGATCTTAGTATATATAAAAGCACGGATAAATTGTTTGAAGACCCTGTTCTGGATGTCTTCAGGAATATGCCGCTATGGAAGCCGGGTATGCAGAGTGGTAAGGAAGTGAAGGTTAGATTACAGGTGCCTGTGGAGCTTAAACCGGAGAAATAAAGATAAACGACAACCGAGTAATGTGAAAATGCCTTCGGCATTTGAGGATTATGAGCTCGACGAACAAAGTGAGTCAAAAGGCGAATGGCAAAAGACAAACGGTCAACGGAATGCCGTTAGTCTTTCGCCGTTAGTCTTTAGTCGCTCTAAAAGCTCCATCTGAATTTAACCCATAGCTCGTCGCCCAGCTCCCACCAGCGGTCGACAGCCGACCGGGCAAAATTATTGGAATACCTGGTGAGAAATTCCCTGGCGAGCATTGTTTCTTCTCCGTTTTTTGCATTTGCCCTGTCTTTTTCAAGTAATTCAAGGGCTCTTGCCTCAATAAATTCAACTTCATCAAAGGCCCTGTCCTCGAATTCCTTTACAGCGGGTTCTATTATTTCTTTACCTTCACCCCATTTGACCATAGCCAGCCTGTTAGCCCTGCGGAAAGCCCACATGGCCGATTCGGTTGAGAAATGATCCTGGCCGCAGATATAAAAGCTCTCAGGCAGACTCAGGTTTCCGGCATAGACAGGTATTCTCGGGCTTTCCCTCGGAACATCGAACCCGAACCATAACCTTCCACCCACCTCATCGGGAAGCCAGTCGCGCAGTTGAACGATCCATGAATAAGCGCAATATTGCACGGCGATAGGCCTGTTCCTTACAATAACATCTTTTTTAAGGCTGTTTAGCAGGTTTCTTTTGTCACCGCTCATCCAGGGATGTGCAGCAGGGCTCACTACAGTCTCTGTATGCCTGTCTCCGTTTTCATCCCTTACATTAACTTCTACTTTAAGGTTTCTTATCATTTCCCAGTCGGTGCCGTCGTAGGTAGTACGGTAAAATTTCATAATATCCCTTATGTCAACTTTTTCGTCAGGCTTTACCGAGAAGGGCAGTTCTTCGTCTTCATAGCTTAACCCAAGAGAGGGAGCCAGACTGCTCAGAACGAAATATTCACGCGGGCCGAAAGGCTTGCTTCCCGAATAGGCTTTCCAGAATTTAAATGTTTCCCTGCCATCCCAGAATCCCATTTTTTTTGCAACCTCGTATACATTATCCGATACCATGAAAAAGTCCTCGTTCTCAGGATCAACTTCAGCAATGCGGCAAATATTGGCTGATATGCCGACATGGTCGTCAGGTATACGCTGTGCAGCCCATACACCGCCAATCTTATCAGGACCTTCTCCCATGATTTCGAAATGCCAGACCTCATTCTTGTCGGCTATTGTAATACACTCACCTGAGTCTCCGTAACCGTATTCCTTAACCAGTTCACCTATCAACCTGATAGCATCGCGTGCGGTTGTACATCTTTGCAGCGCTATTCTTTCAAGCTCTTCAATGGTAAAAAGGCCTTTACTGTTCCTTAGCTCCCTTCTTCCGCCAAAGGTTGTTTCGCCTATTGCCAGTTGTTTTTCATTAAGGCATGGATATGCCGTATTAAGGTAAGCAAATGTTTCTTCAGCTTCAGGTATTTCTCCCTTTATTTCTATATTTTCCTCGCTCCAGGCCGAGCTTGTATGCATTGTTCCCCAACGCACGGGATGTATTGTCCCGGCTTCGTGTTTCATTGCAGGTACAAACTCAAGCCATGTGCGGTAATATGCATCGCAGGTATGACTTGTAATAACCGAGCCGTCGGTGCTCGCCTTCTTGCCGACCATTATGCTTGTACAGCTTTCTGTATATGATTCGTCACTGTCCTGAGCATAGAACCGTACAGGAATAAGAAGCAAAAACAGGCATATCAGAATTAGCCTGCGGAATATGTATTCATTCATTATAATAGTGTTTTATAGAGAAAAAGAAATTTATTAAGAGCTAAATATATAAAAATATGATGGCTTCGGCCATTAAACAGGAGAGAATAATTTTGACTCACACGAATTTGTAAACAACTCTGTCATTATTTTAATTCCGTATATCCGTTTTTTTAAAAAAAATTGATGATTCATTTTTATAACGGAAAGAAAAAAAAACGGGATTAGCTGCCAATAAGTTATCAGTCAGATATATCCGGGAAATAGGTAAATAGCTCTATTTTAATTAGATTTGTATACTGAAATGACAAGAATTAGCGTGGAAGATAACAGGTTGAATAATAAAAGGTTACCGTCATGGCTCAAAATGCAGAGAGCAAGTGGTGCGAGATATGCGGGGGTAAAGAACCTGGTTGAACAAAATAATCTTCATACCATTTGTAAAAGCGGAAATTGTCCCAATATCGGTGAGTGCTGGAATGCCGGTACAGCCACATTCATGATACTGGGTGATATCTGCACCAGGTCATGCAGGTTTTGTGGTACTGTAACCGGTAAACCTCTTCCCCCTGATCCTGATGAGCCGGCTAATCTTGCTGAATCGGTAAGGATAATGGGACTTAAGCATTGTGTTATTACCTCTGTCGACAGGGATGACCTGGAGGATAGCGGCGCATCGTTCTGGGCTGAAGTAATAATGAAGGTTAAGGAGATAAATCCTGATACGACAATGGAGGTTCTCATACCTGATTTCAGAGGTGTTGAGGAAGATATTCAGAAGGTGATAGATGCAGGCCCTGATCTGATATCACATAACCTGGAAACTGTAGAAAGGCTTACCCCTGTAATCAGGTCGGCTGCAAAATACCACAGGAGCCTGGGTGTATTAAAATATATAAGCTCAAAAGGAGTAAGGGCAAAGTCGGGTATTATGCTTGGTTTGGGGGAGGATGAAAAGGAGGTGTTAAAAGCAATGGACGACCTGAGAGAATCGGGTTGCTCCGTATTAACAATAGGCCAGTATCTGAGACCTTCATTTGACCATATGGAAGTTGTTGAGTTCATTGAACCGGAAAAGTTTGAAGAATACAGGAGAGCTGCACTGGGCAAAGGTTTTTTATTCGTAGAGAGTAATCCGCTGGTAAGGTCGTCATATCATGCAGAAAGGCATGTCTGATCAGCGCTGATAATTTTATAATTTATACAGGTGGACAGAGAAGGAGTTTTTGAGGATTTGGGTTTAAAAGACTATAAGGAAACGTGGGACTACCAGGAAGAATTGTTCGGCCTGATGCTTGAGCGTAAGTTGTTGAACCGTTCACTGGAAAACGGGGAAAGGGTAAAGCAGCTTAACAGGATCCTTTTTGTTGAACATCCTCATGTTTATACACTTGGTAAAAGCGGATCGGATGATAACCTGTTGGTTAGCCTGATCGAACTGCAGGCAAAAGATGCTTCTTTCTACCGTATCAACAGGGGCGGCGATATTACTTATCACGGACCGGGTCAGATAGTGGGATACCCCATACTCGACCTTGAGGAGTTTGGGATGACCCTGAGGGAATATATACATAATCTGGAGGAGACGATTATCATGTCGGTTGAAGAATACGGAATAAAGGCAGGCAGGGCAGAAGGAGCGACGGGAGTATGGCTGGATGCCGATATAAAAGACAGATCAAGAAAAATATGTGCAATAGGTGTAAAAGCCAGCAGATATATTACGATGCACGGTTTTGCCTTTAATGTTAACACAAGGCTCGACTATTTTAATTATATTAACCCCTGCGGATATACTGATAAGGGTGTGACATCACTGCAGAATGAACTGGGGGAGGAACAGGATTTCGCTCAGGCAAAAGCGATCGTAAAGAAAAATTTTGAGAAGGTTTTCGGAATTAACTGGATAAGCTGAATATGGAGAAGAACTGGATCATAAAGGAACCGGGCGACGGTGTTGTTGTAAGGCAACTCATGAAAAGCCTTGATGTGCCGCAGTCCCTGGCCAGTCTTATGGTTCAAAGGGGAATAAAAAGCTATGAGGATGCACTTACATTCTTCAGGCCCGGTCTTGGCAATCTCCATGATCCGTTCCTGATGAAAGACATGAATATTGCGGTCGACCGTATATCTTCTGCAATATATAAGAATGAAAAAATACTTATTTACGGCGATTATGATGTCGATGGAACTACATCAGTGGCCTTAATGTATTCTTTCCTCCGTAATATTTATACGAATATTGACTTCTATATTCCTGACAGATATTCTGAAGGATACGGCATATCAATGCAGGGGATCGACTACGCTCACGAGAACAACTGTAAGCTGATGATAGCCCTGGATTGCGGTATCAAAGCTGTGGAAAAGATTGATTATGCAAGCTCACTGGGGCTTGATATTATTATATGCGATCACCATCTTCCCGGAGAAAAGGTGCCGGCCGCGCTGGCTGTGCTTGATCCCAAACAGAAGGGGTGCAATTATCCGTATAAGGAATTGTCAGGATGTGGCGTCGGTTTTAAACTTATACAGGCATATGCCAGGGTCAACAGTATCCCGTTCGATGACTTAAAGCAATACCTCGACCTTGTAGCTATCAGCATTGCCTCGGATATAGTACCTCTGACAGGAGAGAACAGGATACTTGCACATTTCGGGCTCATACAACTGAATGAAAACCCGGGTATGGGGATAGCCAAGATTATCAAGGATTCGGATATCAGGAAAAGGATAAGTATTGAGGATATCGTATTTAAGATCGGCCCGAGAATAAATGCTGCAGGAAGAATGGAGTCGGGAAACAAGGCTGTTGAACTGATGGTATCCAAAGACGGTCTTCTTGCCGAGGAAATGAGCAGGGAGATTGGAAACTGCAACAGGGACAGGCGATCTGTCGACAGGAATATTACAACAGAAGCATTAAGGATGATATCGGCCGACCCAAGGCATGTGAATGCTAAAACCACGGTTTTATATAATCCGGGCTGGCATAAGGGAGTGATAGGTATAGTGGCTTCAAGGCTTATCGAAACATATTACCGTCCTACTGTTATACTGACCGAATCGAACGGCTTTGCAACCGGATCGGCACGCTCTGTTACAGGGTATGACCTGTACCAGGCTATTGAGGCATGCAGCGACCTTCTTGAGAACTTCGGCGGCCATATGTATGCTGCGGGATTAACCCTGAAAAAGGATAATGTGCCGGAATTCATGGAGAAATTTGAGGAAATTGTATCCAAAACAATAAGAAATGATCAGCTTGTTCCACAGATAATAATAGATATGGAGCTTGACCTGGGAGATATTAATAGCAGGTTTTATCAGATGCTTGAACAATTTCAGCCTTTCGGGCCTGAAAACCTTGCGCCTGTATTTATGACACGCAAAGTATTCGATACCGGCATTGGAAAAGTAGTGGGTTCAAGCGCCGAGCATCTTAAGCTTGATCTTTGCAGCGAATCAACAGGGTCAGCCAGCATTCCTGCTATTGCTTTCGGGCAGGCAAACAAATTCGGCTTTATAAAGGAAGGCAAACCTGTCGATATATGTTACTCGGTTGAGATAAATGAATTTAAGGGAGCAAGGACACTTCAATTAAATATTCGTGATATAAGACCCATCAGAGAATAAAGGGTATTAAACCCCGGGGGGCTTGCCCCGGGGAATTAAACCGTATCTTCTCGTCCTCCGAAACGAATGCGAAGGAGGATTAAAACCTGAGTACAGCCTGTAATTTTACTTCCCTGTCTTTCTTTTCGTCTTCTTCGGGTCCTGAACTGTACGATACCGAGTACCTGGCACGAACAGCCAGTTTTTTTGAAGGTTTATAAATAAGCATCAGATAAAACCTTTCGCCCCGGTTAAAAAAGCCTTTTACCGTCATACTGTATAGCAGATCGTCTTCCCATGCGTATATCCTGCTTTCATATCCTGAGGTGTTAAATAATGTTATCCTGCCCTTTATTTCAACCGGCATAGTCCCAGGTTTATAAATTAACGACTGATAAACAAGCATGCCTTTGACTCTTTCCGGTCCGGCAATTGATCTTTCAAGCCTTGACCGTAATGTTAATTCTTCTGTCAGCGCTGTTACTACAGAGAGCCTGATGTTTGTTCTTGCTGACTCACAGGCTGTTTTTATGCCACGTTCGGGTTTTACAGATTCATTCCATATCCTCTGTTTTATATCTGCAGCCAGGCTTATTTTTCCTTCAGATTCGAAATTGATGCTTAACGTATAATATATGCTTTGAGGGAAATTACCGGATATATTATTATACCATAGTTCTTTTTTATGAAGTAAACCTGTTGCTACTTTTACCGATGAGTTTAATTCCGTTGAAAAATTAGCCAGCAAAGCTGCCGATGGTTTGTTAAATGTCGTTGCTCCCGTGGTGTTGCCGTGAAAGGAATTATACCCCCTGTTAATCCTTGTATAAAGGAGATTAATTCTGGCTGTGCCTTCCGGATTAAATGAAAGGCCCTGAAGAAATGCCGTATTCCCTGTATTACAGACGGCAAATTCACCAAAGATATATGAGTATTTGTTCAGAATGGCATAGTCTGCAGCAACAGATGCATTTACACAGCCTCTGAAGTCATATTTATTCCTGATATTGTTATCAGGGATCACAGGAAGCGAGAATGAGGAATATACAGCGCTTAATCCATAATACAGCCTGCCGGTCAGACTGTTGATATTTATTCCGTAACTGTTTTCTCTTACAGTATTTTTTTTCATTAATGTTGTGGCAGTGTTGTGCAGTCCGCCCGTATAGAAAGACCTGACATATTTGTTCCCTTCTTCATCTGTATCTGTTGTCGCATCAAGGTAATTCATGGATATAAAGCTCATAATATTCATGTTCATTATCTTCCCGCTAAAAGCAAGACCTCTGAAAAAATTGTTTTCATCGGTAGAGCCATATGGTTGTATATTACTGCTCCCTCTCATAAGCCGGTTTTCAGAAGGGACAGCAGAACGTGCAAAGCTGTTCCACACTGTCAGCCCTTGTCCGAAGCGTGCCCTGAAATCTCCTATAATAATTTGCGAGGAAGAAGATGCCGGTTTAACGGATATGCTGCCTGATGCAAAATCAGGCCCGGTGCCCTTTTGAAGAAAGAACTCACCAGCATCTTTTTCCATGGTCAGTTTTATATCTGCCTGCCCTGTTCCGATATCTAATTTTGAAAGGAACTTAAAGTTGGATCCCTGATATTTTTTTTCAGGGTCTTTGTCTCCTGTTATGATGTTTGTTATGGAGCTTAAGTGTATTTTTTTTCTTTCGTAATTATTTATTGTTTCCTTTCCCAGATAAATGAACGGGGATATTATTTCAGCCAGTTCCCTGTCAAAACCCTGTATATATGATATCTCGGTAACTGATATTATTTCTCCTTTTCCAGAGGTATAATCAATAATGCTTTTTACCTGGAATTCTGTCAGGAAAAAGAGCCTTTTTATCTCATTCTCGTTTTGTGAGTTTATATTGACAGGATTATCAGACAGGTTACTTAGTTCATATATTATATCCTGTTGAGGGAGATCTTCATCGGCAGAGTATGCCATATCTTCGATGATCCTTGTTATGCGCCCCGGTAACTGTTCCTGTGGGTAAAGGCAGTTAAATGATAACATCAGGGCTGCATAGAATGTATGCAGTCTGTGTTTCATTTTCTACCTTATAAATACAGTAAGTGACAGAGATGGTGTCAGTCCCAGGTTTTCATGTGTAATAAAGCCCAGGTTTGCATGAAAAATACGGCCGGAATATCCTGCGCCGAAGGCATAGCCCAGGGGCTCGCTCATAAATCCGCCCCGGAGATACAGATTGACCGGAAATTCATATTCAAATGCTACTCTTATATTATCCGGGTATTTATCGCTTGCTTCAATTTCGGCAATAGCCAGGAATCCGGGGGTAAACCTGTATGAGGCGCCTAACTGCATCACGAATGGTATTTCACTTTCGTGAATGTCGGGGGGCAGTGGATTATATACATGTATACCCAGGAGAAGATCACTGACAGGCCGCACCTGTATTCCTGCTTCAAAGGTCAGATCATTCCTGTTCCTGTAGTCCCCTGTTATGCGTGTGGAATAAAAATCGGCCTGAACGCCGGCAGATATTTTTTTTCCCAGCTTCATGCCATAGGCAAGGCCTGCAGTATGCCTGTTATACTCGGTATACCCGTAATATGAATATACAATACCCAGAGCGCCCCTGTGACCTGAGGGTATTATCATTCCGAATGTTTTATTGCTCAGTTCGGAAATGCCAAAACGGTTATCCTGGTTTATTCCGGCCGACCACTTGTCTATTGTCGCGAAGGAAGCCTGGTTATGAAAGGACGCCCAGAACCCTTCCGTTGCGGCGCTTGCATAGGCCAGCCCCACCTGCCTGGCTCCGGCAGAAAGCCTGTACGGATTCTGTGACATAACAGCAATAGTCATCAGGCACAGGGCAGGTGTCAGTAAAGTTTTTTGCAGCGAAATCATTTTAAACATAACTGACTTATTTAACTTATCTCAAGATAAGATAAAAAAGACAAACGACAAACGACTAAAGACAAAAGGAAAAAGGAAAAAGGAAAAAGGAAAAAGGCAAGAGACGAACGGAATGTCTGATAGGGGCGTTGCATGCAACGCCTCCACTATATCCTCTGAACTGCTGAACGCTAACCGGGAAAGGTCTTTGACCTTAATTCGTTTTATATTCGTACTTCACATTCTTCAGGTCTTCATTTGCCTTGACAATCTTTTTTTTGAGGTTTTCCTTATATTCAGTAAGCATATTTCCGACATCTTCATCAGCAACAGATATTATCTGCGCTGCAAGTATTCCCGCATTCTGTGCAGCATCTATGCCGACGGTTGCTACAGGTATGCCGGGAGGCATCTGTACTATTGCCAGGAGAGAGTCAAGTCCTTCAAGGGATGCTTTTACCGGAACGCCTATTACCGGTAGTGTGGTCATTGCGGCAATAACGCCGGGCAGATGGGCTGCCATACCTGCAGCAGCTATGATGACTTCAATGCCCCTGCCCTTAGCTTCCCTTGCAAAACTTTCAACCTGCTCCGGGGTACGGTGTGCTGATAACGCATTTATCTCAAACGGTATCCTGAAATCGTTCAGTACTGCTGCTGCTTTCTCCATAACAGGCAGGTCGGATGTGCTGCCCATGATTATACTTACTCTTGGCTTCATTTATACTGTTTTATTTATAGTTTGGAACAAAAATAAGGCATATATTTTATATTTTCGCATCATTATCCAATCCATCATGATGCCCTGACATGAATATTGTAAAAATTGGCAACAGAACTTTTGAAGTTTTTATAGATGAAAAAAAAATCCTTGCAAAGGTCAGGGAACTGGCTGAACGGATTGAAGCCGATAACCGGGGAAAGGATGTTTTATTTATTAGTATATTGAACGGTTCTTATGTGTTCACAGCCGATCTGCTAAGGCATATAAACCTCGATCTGAAAGTTACCTTTCTTAAGCTGTCATCATATGAAGGGATCAGCTCGACAGGCCGGTTAAGGAAGCTTATAGGCCTTAATGAAGATCTGACCCATAAGACAGTGATAATAGTCGAAGACATTATTGATACAGGCCGTACTCTTGACGGTGTAATTGATGATCTTCATGAGAAAGGGGCTGAAGATATAAGGGTTGCTGCCCTTCTCGTTAAGCCTGAGGCATATAAGGGGACGCACAAAATAGATTATACCGGATTTGAGATACCCAACCATTTCGTTATAGGTTATGGTCTGGATGTGGATGGTCTGGGTCGTAACCTGAGATCAGTATACAGGATTATTAACGATTAAAACAAAAGTAATTTAATACTAAAGATGATGACGAATTTTCTGATTTTTGGCCCTCCGGGGTCGGGTAAAGGGACACAATCGGTTAAACTGGCGTCTGAATTTAGTCTGATTCATCTGTCGACCGGTGATATGCTGAGGGAAGAGGTGGCTTCCGGGACCGGCCTTGGGAAGAAGGTGGCAGGTATAATGGAAAGAGGAGAACTGGTACCGGATGAGATAGTAATAAAGATGATAACCGGCAGGATTGAAAACAATCCACAGGCGACAGGATTCATTTTCGATGGCTTTCCCAGGACCGTTGAGCAGGCCAGGGCTCTTGACAGGGGGCTGGAGGAAAAGAATACCACAATATGCAGGATGCTTATGCTTGAGGTTGAAAAAGAAGAACTGGTTAAAAGATTGATACAGAGGGCAGAGGTGTCGGGACGCCCCGACGACAGGGATGAAAGTATAATAGAAAACAGGATAAGGGTTTACAGGGAAAAGACGGAACCGGTCATCTCTTATTACAGGAATGAGGGAAAATACCTGCCGGTTAACGGGATGGGAGATATTGAAGATATATTCAGGCGTTTAAAGGAGGCGGTAAACACTTGTATGCAATAATAATATGTCAGAAGGTAACTTTGTCGACTACGTTAAGATTTTTTGCCGCTCAGGAAAGGGAGGACAGGGCTCCGCTCACCTGAGGAGGGAAAAATATGTGCCTAAAGGAGGACCTGACGGAGGAGACGGAGGCAGGGGAGGGCATATAATACTCAGAGGCGATAAACAACTGTGGACATTACTGCACCTCAAATACCGTAAACATATATTTGCCGGGAACGGGAACCCCGGATCTTCATCGATGAAGACAGGTGCGGATGGTGAAGATATATACCTTGATGTGCCGCTTGGAACAGTGGCAAAAGAAATGGAGTCGGGTGAGGAGGTAGTGGAAATAACAAAAGAGGGGGAAGAAAAAATACTACTCAGCGGAGGAAGAGGAGGCCTTGGAAATGTGCATTTCAAATCGGCAGTAAGACAAACGCCGCGTTTTGCACAACCGGGCGAACCCGAAACGGAGGGCTGGTTTATACTGGAACTGAAAGTACTCGCCGATGTAGGTCTTGTAGGATTCCCCAATGCGGGGAAATCAACACTTCTGAGCACGGTATCGGCTGCAAAGCCCAAAATAGCCGATTATCCCTTTACCACACTGGTACCAAACCTGGGGATAGTAGGCTACAGGGATTATAAATCATTTGTGATGGCAGATATTCCCGGTATAATTGAAGGGGCACACAAGGGCAAAGGACTGGGCACCAGGTTCCTGAGACATATAGAAAGAAACCCGGTACTTCTGTTCATGGTGCCGGCTGACAGCACAGATATAATGAAAGAATATAATGTTTTGCTTGATGAACTTGCAAGGTATAACCCTGATCTTCTCGACAAAAGAAGAGTACTTGCAATAAGCAAGTCAGATATGCTCGATGATGAACTGCTGGAGGAAATGAATAAGGAGATCAAAGTTTCTCCATATGTATTTATTTCATCGGTTACCGGAATGGGCATAGACAGGCTTAAGGATTTATTGTGGGAGTCACTGAATTCTTTTTAGACAAAGATGATAGAAAAGCTAGACCAGACTATATTCCTGTTTCTTAATTCTTTTAATTCCCCGTGGTGGGATAAGGTAATGGTCGTGCTAAGCGCCAGGCTTACATGGCTGCCCCTGTATCTTTTTATTCTGGTACTGTTATCGTTAAAGCATAAACGATCGATGTTGATAATTGTACCTGTAATAATTCTTACTATAGCTGCCGCCGATCAGCTGTCTGTTCATGCTTTTAAAGAAGTGTTCCTCAGGTTACGGCCATGCCATGAACCGGAGCTGCAAGGACTGGTTCATACTGTCAATGACAGGTGCGGGGGAATGTACGGGTTCGTTTCCTCCCATGCAGCCAATTCATTTGCTGTTGCAGTACTCAGCCTGGGATTACTAAATAAGAAATGGTATACAATACTGATCATATGCTGGGCAACCCTTGTTTCATACAGCAGGATCTACCTGGGGGTTCATTATCCGGGTGATATAATAGGGGGAGCTGCGCTCGGAGCATCCCTGGCCTGTCTTTCTCTTGCCCTGTACAGGTTTATCCGGATTAAATTCATGGAGAAAAGCAGCTTCTTCATTACCGAAAAGAAAAACAATGCTGATAATTGATACAGGATGTACGGATCCCTTTTTTAACCTTGCTGCCGAAGAGTATTTATTCAGGGAGTACGATGCCGGTATATTTATGGTTTATATCAACACGGCATCCGTGATCATAGGCAAGCATCAGAACCCGTCAGAGGAAATTAATATTAAATGCCTGAGAGAAAATGACATTCCCGTAATAAGGAGAGTGTCGGGAGGGGGTACTGTTTATCATGATACGGGGAATATCAATTATACGATTATTAATAATCACCCCGCAGGGAAAAAGATAGATTTTACAGGATACACAAAAACACTTCTCTCTTTCCTGGAAGAGCATGGCGTTAAGGCATACAGAGGTGAGAAGAACGAGATCAGGACAGAAGGGATGAAGATATCAGGTAATGCAGAGCATGTTTTCAAAAGCAGGGTACTTCACCACGGGACATTGTTGTATTCGGCAAATCTTGAAATGATGTCAGACTGTCTTGCACAACCTGAAGCAGTAATAAAAAGCAGGGCAGTACGATCGAACAGGACCAGTGTTTCAAACCTGAAAGAAAGAATAAAAGGGGTGAAGGATGCAGAGGACCTTAAAGATTTATTGAAAGAGTATGTTTTAAGATCGGAACCGGGATCGGAGTATTATGATCTGAACAATAATGAGATTACCCGGATCAACAGACTGAAATATGATAAATTCATGACATGGGAGTGGAATTTCGCATACGGACCGGAATATACTGTTTCAAACGTGGTAAGGGTTAATGATCTGAATGTTGATGTTGAAATAAAAGTGTCGCGTGGAATAATCACTGATTGCAGTATCAGGGGAACCGGTGACTGGACCAGGCTACAGTCATTATTGAAGGGAAAAAGACACAGGTATGAGGATATAGAACAAACACTGGAATCCTTATTACTAGCTACGGATAGTGATACGGTGTACGGTTTTTTAATGTAGGATTATGGATTTTTTCAAATCATTGTATACATGGGTTTTCAGTATACTGTTCATACTGTTGATGTTCCCGTTTACTCTTATCATATGGTTGATATCGGCCCCGTTCGGAAAGGGAAAGCATTTTGTCCACAAATGGCTGTGCCTGCAGGGCCGGGTGCTTATCAAAGCCAGTCCGCTCTGGTATCTTGAGATTACAGGTAAGGAGAACTATAAGCCGGGGGAGCATTATATTATGATCTCAAATCATCAGTCGCTTCTTGATATACCTGTAGTCAATTGCCTGGGATTTGATTACAAATGGGTTTCGAAAATTGAAAATTTCCGTGTTCCGGTTCTCGGGCAATCAATGTATCTTGCAGGTTATATACCTATAAAACGCGGTAATAAAGAAAGCGTAATAAAGATGATGGAAGAATCGGAGAAAGCGCTGAATAACAACGAGTCATTATTTATCTTTCCTGAAGGTACCCGCTCGCCCGATAATAGTATCAGGAAGTATAAGGCAGGCGCTTTCCGCCTGGCTGTCGGTACGTCAACATCAATATTACCTGTGCTTATTGACGGTACCGGCGCTGTTTTTCCCAAAAAAGGGATTGTTTTCAGTTCGGGTCACAGGCTCAGGATGAGGGTACTGGCACCTGTGTTACCTGAAGATTTCGGAACGGATAACCCGGAAGAGCTGGCTAAAAAGATGCAGGCAGTGATGTCGGCACAACTGGAAATATTGAGAAGAGATGGATGAAAGCGCAGTAAATATGAAGGCGCTCAGGAAACTGGGTTATAAATCCGACCAGCAGGGGATAATAAACAGGTATATGAGAGAAATGGGTCAGTGGGATACCCATTTATGGAAATGCCGTAATTATATACTTGACTCGGTAAAGATATATAAACCGCCGGCAATAACTTTTCTCGGAAGCGGCTGGCTGCTTGATATCCCTGTTGAGGAAGTTGCGGCTGAGTGCAGCACTGTGAATCTTGTTGATGTACTGCATCCGGCACAGGTAATTCACAGGGTGTCAAAGCTTGGGAATGTCCGTATTATAAGCGATGATATAACAGGGGGCTTAATATCTGCTTTCTGGAAAACATATAAGGATGGGGCAGATATGGTGAACATTGATATCCCGGAATACAAACCCGTTTATGATACGGGACTGGTAGTCTCGGTAAATGTTCTTACCCAACTCGACAGCCTGATTACCGGCTTTCTTGTCCGGAAACAGGGAAAGACTTACAGCGAACTCAGGAAATTCAGACAGTCTGTACAAAAGGCACATATTAATTTTCTAAGGAATAATGATTCCATCCTTATTACTGATCATGAAGAATATGTTAAGAAGGGGAATGATATAATTGAAAGAAACAGGCTTGTTTTTACTTCATTGCCGGGAGGAAAGAGAACCGGGGAATGGACATGGGAATTTGACAACAGTGGAAATTACTATAAGGGTAAAAATGTAATATTCGGAGTTAAAGCAATTGATATGGTAAAGAATTGATATGGATAAGATAAGACAGATATACGAAAATAATTATTCTGAATACAGGCAACTGGTTAAGAAAATTTCAGGAAGGCTTTTCTCACTCTCTTTGCTAAGACTGATTGTGTTTATAACCGGGGTAGCGCTTCTGATAATACTATGGAAAGTGAGTCAGATAGCAGCTGTTGCTTCTATGATATCGGCTTTGATACTTTTTGCGTTTCTTCTTAGAAAATACTCTGCTAATGAATTCAAAAAGTCTTTCTGTGAAAACATGATGCTGATAAATGAGAATGAGGTACGCGGGCTTGACGGTGATCAAAGCTGTTTCGACGGAGGAGATGAATACAAAGATCCTAATCATGATTTCTCACATGATATTGATCTTTTCGGTGCCGATTCATTATACCAGTATTTAAACAGGACCTGTACCGGCAAAGGGAAAAGGAGGCTTGCCTCCTGGCTGGGGAAACCGGATGATCTGGCTGATGAAATGTCAGTAAGGCAGGATGCGGTAAAAGAACTGTCGGGAATGACCGGATGGAGACAGGAATTTAATGCATACGGTATGCTCGGTATTGCAGAAGAAGATTCTATTGATGATTTCAATGAATGGCTCGGACAGGAGCCTTATTACCGTAACAGCGTTTACAAAATACTCCGGTTTATTATACCTCTGATCACTCTTGTACTGCTCCTGATGTCAGCCACCGGGGTAATACATTATTCGTTCTTCATATTTGTTTTTCTGCTTAACCTGTGTCTTATATCGGTAAACCTCAGGCGGATCAACAAAGTACATTCAGGTGTTTCGAAAAAACACAGGATGTTAAAGAACCTCGGACACCTGATTAACCATTTTGAGAAACAGGAGTTCGGGTCGTCATATATAAAGCATTTGCAGGAAAATTTTTCTGAGGAAAACGAGCCGGCTTCAGTAAGTGTAGGAAGATTATCAAAGATAATCCAGGCTTTTGACAGCAGGCTTAATATGTTGATGGCTGTTCCTCTTAATGGCCTGTTCCTTTGGGACATACAGTGTGTTATTGGCCTGGAAAAGTGGAAAAGCACGGCGAGCCGGATGTTCCCTCAGTGGTTTGAGAACCTCGGATGTCTTGACGCATTGTGCAGTCTTGCAAATTTTGCGGCAAATAACAAATCCTTTTGTTATCCCGTTGCTTCTGACGGGACGGTCTTCCTGGATGCCCTTGACATGGGACATCCTCTTATAGCCTCCGGTAACAGGGTGGATAATGACTTTAAGGTCAGCCAGGCTGGCGAGATCAATATCATTACAGGAGCAAATATGGCAGGGAAGAGCACTTTCCTAAGGACTGTGGCCGTAAACCTTGTACTTGCTATGGCAGGTGCGCCGGTTTGTGCCACCCGCTTTACTTATACTCCATGTACGGTATTTACCAGTATGCGTACGACCGACTCATTGTCGGATAAAGAGTCATATTTTTATGCTGAGCTGAAGAGATTACGCCTGCTGAAGGAAAGGCTCGAAAATAAGGAAAACATTTTCTTCCTTCTGGATGAGATACTGAAGGGAACAAATTCGAAGGATAAAAGCGAAGGGTCGCTGATGTTTATAGAGAAAATACAAGCCTATAGTGCCACAGGAATAATTGCTACTCATGATATATTACTGGGGAACCTTGGGGACAGGTATGATAATATCATAAACAGGTGTTTCGAGATAGAGATTGAAGGAGACGAGGTAAAATTCGACTATAAACTGAGGGACGGCCTCACTTCCAAAATGAATGCCGGTATACTTATGAAACAGATGGGAATTATCTGAGCCACAGGGACAGACCCTTTTTTTTTAAACACAGGCCTGATTTGTTAATGACCAGATATACAGATCGTTAAAAGCAAAAAATATTTTTACCCGCCTTTTTTACCACATCCGATACTGTTTCATTGTTGAAAAATCCCTTACCATGCAGACTTGCTTTTGATTATATTTGCGCAAAATCCTTGGTAAATGGTAGCTAATTATTCGGAAGAGAACATTAAGACTCTTGAGTGGAGGGAACATATTAGGCTGAGGCCCGGTATGTATATTGGAAAGCTGGGTGACGGATCATCACAGGATGACGGCATTTATGTTTTGCTGAAAGAGGTGATAGATAATTCCATTGACGAGTTCATGATGGGGAACGGGAAAAAAATTGATATAAACATAACCGATCGTGAAGTTTCAGTAAGGGATTACGGAAGAGGTATTCCTCTGGGTAAGTTACTGGACGTGGCATCGAAGATGAATACAGGTGCCAAATATGATTCAAAAGCCTTTAAGAAATCAGTAGGACTGAACGGTGTAGGGATAAAGGCTGTAAATGCACTTTCTGAAAAGTTTGTAGTCAGGTCGGTCAGGGACGGAAAGGCCAGGGAGGTTGAGTTTGAAAAGGGAAATATACTTAGCGAATCAGGTGAATTTTCTACGGATGAGCCCAACGGTGTCATTACAAAATTCATCCCTGATAAGGAAATGTTCGGGACATATCATTATATCTCTGAGTATGTCGATGCCATGATCAGGAATTATGTATATCTTAATGTTGGCCTGGTAATTAATTTCAACGGAGAAAAGTTCCAGTCAAAAAACGGCCTTCTGGATCTGTTGTCCGAGAACATGAACAGGGAGGGCCGTTATCCTATCATTCATCTCAGCGGGGAGGATATTGAAATAGCTTTTACGCACGGGAATCAGTACGGGGAAGACTATTACAGCTTTGTAAACGGACAGCATACCACACAGGGAGGTACTCATCTTTCCGTTTTCAAGGAATCGCTTGTAAAGGTGGTGAGAGATTTTTACAGGAAAGATTTTGATCCATCCGATATACGTACATCAATAATTGCAGCACTGAGCATAAAGGTTGAGGAGCCTGTTTTTGAGTCCCAGACAAAAACCAAGCTCGGCTCGAAGAATATGACCCCCGGCGGCTCTTCAGTAAGGAACTTTATAAGTGAGTTCGTGAAAAAGTCAATAGATGATTATTTACATAAGAACCCGGAGACAGCCAGGATACTGCTGAACAAGATACTTGAATCGGAAAAGGAGAGGAAGGCAATTTCCTCAATTAAAAAGCTGGCCAGGGAAAGGTCTAAAAAAGCCAACCTGCATAATAAAAAGCTCAGGGACTGCCGTATTCATTATGACAGCAACCATGACCAGCGCCTTAATTCAACTATTTTTATAACGGAAGGTGATTCTGCCAGCGGGTCGATAACCAAATCAAGGAATGTCGAAACACAGGCTGTGTTCAGTCTGAGAGGCAAACCTCTCAACACTTACGGTCTCACAAAGAAAATAGTGTATGAAAATGAGGAATTCAACTTACTGCAGGCTGCCCTGAATATTGAAGAAGGGATTGATAACCTGAGATATAATAATGTAGTTGTTGCAACGGATGCCGATGTAGACGGTATGCATATAAGATTGCTGTTGCTTACCTTTTTCCTGCAGTATTTCCCTGATCTGATACGCAAGGGGCATCTTTATATACTTCAGACACCTTTGTTCAGGATCAGGAATAAAAGGGAAGCAAGATATATCTACAGTGATGAGGAGAAGGAGAAAGCGATCAGGGAACTTGGCCCTAATCCCGAGATAACCAGGTTTAAAGGTCTGGGTGAGATATCTCCCGATGAATTCAAACATTTTATCGGCAAAAACATGAAACTTGAACCTGTGAGGTTAAAGAGAGATGATTCGGTTAATGAATTCCTTAATTTTTATATGGGTAAAAATACACCTGACAGGCAGGAATTTATAATTGAGAACCTCAGGTTTGAAGATGATCTGGTTGAGGAAGAAGCTGAACTGGCTGAGGAGAACTGATTATTGACAGTATAGAATTGTGAGGTATGAATAAAGAAAATCAGGATAAGGAAAGGGATTATATTGCTGAAGGAGACGACAGGGGACCTGAGGAAAGCACACCGGAAGAAATGTTAAAGGTTACGGCATTATCAGGGATGTACCAGGACTGGTTCCTTGACTATGCTTCCTATGTTATCCTGGAGAGAGCGGTGCCACATATAACCGATGGCCTTAAACCGGTGCAGAGGAGGATACTCCATTCAATGAAAAGGATGGATGACGGAAGGTTCAACAAGGTTGCCAATATCATAGGTCATACTATGCAGTTTCATCCTCACGGGGATGCATCGATAGGAGATGCCCTGGTGCAACTGGGGCAGAAGAATCTTCTGGTGGAAACGCAGGGTAACTGGGGTAATATTCTCACCGGGGACGGATCGGCTGCTCCCAGGTACATAGAGGCAAGACTGTCGAAGTTTGCACTTGATGTGGTTTTTAATCCGAAAACAACAGAATGGAAACAGTCATATGACGGAAGAAATAAGGAACCTGTAACCCTTCCGGTTAAGTTTCCGCTGTTGCTGGCCCAGGGAGTGGAAGGAATAGCTGTGGGGCTGGCCTCAAAAATACTGCCTCATAATTTTGTCGAAATAGTTGATGCAGCGGTGCTGTACCTTCAGGAAAAAGATTTTGAATTATATCCTGACTTTCCGACAGGGGGTATGATAGATGCCTCCAGATATAATGACGGTCTGAGGGGCGGAAATGTGAAGGTAAGGGCAAAGATTGAAAAGCTGGATAAGAAAACCCTGGTGATTAACGAGATACCATGGTCAAGAACCACCGGAAGCCTAATAGATACAATTCTCAAAGCTAATGACAAAGGGCAGATAAAAATCAGGAGGATTGATGACAATACAGCTGAAAATGTTGAAATAGTAATACATCTTGCAAGCGGAGTTTCACCTGATAAAACGCTGGATGCCCTGTATGCATTTACCGATTGTGAAGTATCAATATCTCCCAATGCCTGTGTTATATTTAATAACAGACCGGAGTTTGTAGGAGTAAGCGAAATATTGAAAAGGTCGGTTGACAATACTGTGAGCCTGCTGAAGAAAGAACTTGAAATAAGAGAAAATGAACTTGAGGAGGAATGGCACAGATCGTCACTGGAAAAAATATTTATTGAGGAAAGAATATACCGCGATATTGAAGAATGTGAAACATGGGAAGCCGTTATAGAGGCAATAGATAAAGGACTCAGCCCATTCAAACCCAGACTCAGGCGTGAGATAACACATGATGATATTGTAAGGCTTACCGAAATAAAGATCAAGAGAATATCCAGGTACGATGTTAATAAAGCCGATGATCATATAAAAGCACTGGAATCGGAACTCGAGGAAGTAAGAAATCATCTTGATAACCTGGTTCCATTTGCGATTAATTATTTCAGGCAGATAAGAAAGAAATATGCCGCAGGAAAGGAGAGAAAAACGGAGATACGCAGTTTTGACCAGATAGAAGCAACAAAAGTGGCGGCAAATAATGCCAAGCTTTATTATAATAAAGAAGAAGGGTTTATCGGAACCGGGTTGAAGAAAGATGAATATGTATGCGACTGCTCTGATATTGACGATATAATAGTATTCCTTAAAGACGGCACCTATATGGTAGCCAGGGTTGCCGAAAAACAGTTTGTAGGGAAAAACATAATATATGCCAATGTATTCAGGAAAAATGACAGCCGTACAATCTATAATATTGTATACCAGGATGGCAGGAAGGGTAATATAATGAGCAAGAGATGTGCTATCACCAGTATTACGAGGGACAGGGAATACAATATCACCAGGGGGACGGCAGATTCCAGGATACTGTATTTCAGCGCTAATCCAAACGGGGAGGCTGAGGTAATAAAGATATACCACAAACCCAAACCCAGGCTGAAGAAGCTGACTTTTGAGTTTGATTTCAGTGAGCTTGCCATTAAGGGTAAATCATCAATGGGAAATATCCTTACAAGGAACACGGTACAGAAAATCACCCTGAAGGAAAAAGGTGTGTCAACGCTGGGAGGCAGAAAGATATGGTTTGATGACACGGTCAACAGGCTTAATGCGGATTCGAGGGGCAGATACCTTGGTGAATTCAGTTCCGATGATAAGATCATGGTAATTACAAAGGATGGCATGGCAAGAATAACCGGTTATGACCTGTCCAATCATTTTGAGGAAAATATACTTATTATTGAGAAATACAGGCCCGGGGTTGTATATTCTGTAATATACTGGGATGCAGAAGTTGAATACTACTATGTCAAACGTTTTATGATCGAAGAAACAGAGAAACCTGTTTGCTTTATAAGCGAGAATCCTGATTCAAGACTGGTAAGTATAACCGAAGTGGAATATCCCAGGTTCGAGATCGAGTTCGGAGGTAAGCACAAGGAAAGGGAAAATGAGATTATTGAAGTTGCAGAATTCATCGGAGTAAAAAGTTATAAGGCCAAGGGTAAACGCATTACCAATTACAGCGTAGAGAATATAAGAGAGATTGAACCGGTGGTTTTAAAGGAGTCGGAACAGAGAAAGGATGATGAAGAATCACTGCCAGAGGAGAAAGAAGAAGACAAAGGAAAGGAAGAAGGGAACAGCACCCAGATGACACTTGGCTTATAAGCGTGACGAACGGCGAACGGAATAATAAATTTGTTGTATGATAGTTTATCTTGTCGGATTCATGGGGTCGGGAAAGTCGACACTGGGTAAAAGGATGGCTGCATCAGCGGGATGGAGGTTCGAAGACCTGGATTCTGTTATTGAAAAAATGGAAGGCAGGACAATATCCGGAATATTCGACAACCAGGGTGAGGACTATTTCAGGAAAATTGAGGCTGTGGCGCTCAGGAACCTGCCTGCAGTCTCTGATATGGTAGTAGCATGTGGGGGAGGTACACCATGCTATGGTGATAATATGGAATACATGAACAGCACGGGGAAAACCGTTTATATCAGACATGAGCCAGGAACACTCATGAACAGAATACTGAATGCCAGAAAGGAACGGCCCCTTGTAAGGGACATGCAACCGGAGGAGCTTAACCGGTATATACATGAGCAATTACAGGAAAGAGAGAAATGGTATAAACGGTCATCGATAATTGTAGACGGGCTTAAGGCTGATCCCGGCAAGCTGATGGATATCATTCAATCGCAACAGCACTGTACTCACGGGCCGGGTCAAGGTTGAGATACTTTGACAGAAAACGGGTGCCTATATAAAAAGGTATTGTGTCAAGAAGTGCACTTACCATCTTAAAAACATAGTTTGACAGTATCAGTATAATAATAGCATGGGTAACCGACTCACCGGGCTGTATGTTTATTGCCGACTTTGCAAAGAACCAGGTGATAGTCACAACTGAAATGGAGTCTATCATCTGACTTGTTAATGTACTTCCGTTATTCCTTAACCACAGGGCCCTGCCTTTAGTGAGCCTCTTAAAAAAATGGAAGATATGAACATCCACAAACTGTGCGGTAAGATATGCTATCATCGAAGCTATCGTTGCCCCGAATGTCCACTGCCTGATCTGGAAAAAAGTCCTCTGGGGATCATCCGGGAACGGTAAATTGTCAGGCCCGAACTCAGGCCTGGGGGGGAGAGCGCCTCCCAGCCACAGTATGAACAAAACCCAGATGTTGAGAATAAGACCTGTCCAGACAACCATGGTAGCCCTTTTCTTACCGTATAGCTCACTGATGAAATCAGTACACAGGAAAGTTATGGGATAAGGTAATACCCCTATAAATACCACAAAAGGTATTGTGCGTCCGAAAAAAGTGAACGACAAATCTATTTGTCTGGATATACCAAGTATATTCAGAATAGCCAGAGTACCAAGAAAAAAACCGGAGAGAATTATGAAGACAACTTCCCGTCTTCTCCGGTATTTTTCTTCATCGACAGTTGCTGGTTCAAACATAAGCTAAAGTTATAGATTAAAAATCAATTTCAAAATATTGTAATATCATATTTATTCCCCGTGGCCTGTTCCGGTATTTAAATAGAACAAAGAAAGATGATAATGGTTTATGTCTTTATTCTCAAGTATCCTGCGTCTCTCAGCGATACCGGCGAACATATTTCTGTATATGCTTAATGTTAAATAATATTCTTATAAGGGCAGTCTGTTAAGATTATTTGACTAAATTAGTATGTTTAAAAATAACGGCCTTAATGGAAATAGGTTTATCCAGACTGTTTGGCATAGAGAGAGAAGAGAGAAGCATAATTGGAATTCTTTTGTTCCAGTCGGTTTTTCTGGGAATTTTTTATGGTGTCTTTAATATTACGGCTCATGCAATATTCCTTTCCAGGTTTGATGAAACCGACATGGCAAGGGCTTATATTATCAGTGGTCTTGCCGGAAGCACCCTTACTTATTTATATTCAACCCTCCAGTCGAGACTAAGGTTTTCATCTTTTTCTGTAATAAACCTTATTTTCGTACTTATTGTAACATTATGCCTTTGGTTTTTTCTCCGTGCCAACCCTGAAGGATGGGTAGTATATGCAATATTTGTAATGCTGGGCCCTCTTTTTATTCTTGCAATGCTTGGATACTGGGGTACTGCCGGACGTCTTTTTACCCTGCGCCAGGGCCGAAGGCTTTTTGGTATTATTGATACGGGTCTGATCCTTGGAATGATCGTGAGTAGCTTTTCCATACCGGCTCTGCTGTCATTTAATATCGATACGCACAATATTATCCTGATAAGCGCTTTAAGCCTGATTGTTGCCGTAATTGTACAACTGATAATAGTAAGAAGGCACAGTACCGAACTAGGTGAAAAACAACAACCGGAAGAAGAAGACAAATCAGGAATGAAGGTATTCAGGGAAAGCAAGTATATCAGGACCATGGGTATATTTATCGCATTGTCTGTTCTGGTTGTTTTTTTCGTACAGTATTCTTTCATGGCTGTTACCAAAGTAAGGTACCCCGAAGAAAATGAAATGGCCAGGTTCCTCGGATTCTTCGAGGGAAGTATGATGGTATTTACCCTCCTGATAAAGACTTTTATCTTCTCTTATCTTATTAAAAATCAGGGGCTGAAAGTTACTCTTGCCATTTCGCCTGTGCTGATAGGTATTTTTACAATTGTTGCCGTTATTATTGGAACAACCAAAGGATTTGTGCCCGGAACATCGGGATTTATGATATTTTTTCTGATACTTGCCCTTAGCCGGCTGTTCTCAAAAGCTCTTAAGGATTCTGTGGAAACACCTGCATTCAAAGTACTGTATCAGACTCTGGGTGATAAGCTCAGACATAGCGTGCAGTCGACGATAGACGGAACGGTAAACGAAATTGCAGCTCTGTCTTCAGGCCTGATACTTACCGGGCTCGGGGCATTGTCATTTATAAAACTGATCCATTTTTCATGGGTGCTTGTTGTAATAATAGTATTATGGGTAATATTTGCCCTCAAACTATATAATGAATACAGGGGGTCTATCAGAAAAACACTTGAAAAGACAGGCAGGAAAGGAAACGGAGTTAAGGACAGGAAGGAAGATATGGCTGACTCGGCAGGTTCTTATGCTCTTTATATCGATAATAATTACTATGATATTATTACTGACACCGGACTCCATAAGGATATCGCTGAAAATGAACTTCTCCTTAACCTGTTAACAAATAAAGCCGGACAAAGCCATAATCCCGATCTGCTTCCTTTGTTTAGAAATGTGTTGTCAGGGGGAGTGGCCGGAGGGGAAATCACCGAAAGGATTGACAATATAGTAACAGTTATAGAATCAGAAATGGACGGTGAAGGTCTGGGAAAGAGTAAAGACCTTGTTTCAACCATAGAAGAAAGTAATAACCGAAGGATGCATCTCCGGGCTATTATGGCAGGTCAGGCAGTACCTGTGATAACCGACCTTATGAGGCTTATAAGGGATCATGACAATGAAGTAAAAAAAGAAACACTGTATATCGCCGGGAAGTTCAGAATAAAGGAATTACTGCCTGAGATTTGCGAATGCCTTGATAATAATGTTACTGCAAGTGACGCTTATGCAGTGCTCAAGAGTTTCGGAGAAGAGGCATTTCCTGCTATGACAGGCCATTTTTACCGCTCATCAGGGAATATAATGGTCAGGCGACTGCTTACAAGACTATTTGCCGAGACAGGAGGACAGGCTGCAACAGAATTCCTTCTTCCATGTATATGGTCGATAAACAAGTCATTGAGAAAAGAAGCGGTCACCGGACTTATACGATGCGGGTTTGAAGCCGGTGATGAGAACAGGGACAGGATATTACAGGAAATACAGGATATAATAGGACTGTTAACATGGAATCTTTCGGCTCAAATAACACTTAAGGAAAACAATGATAAGAAACTCTACCGTAGCCTTGAAAAAGATACCGATTGGTGGTCGGAGATGTTGTTCGATTTATTGTCGCTAATTTATGATAAAAATTCACTTGACCAGATAAAGGAGAATCTTGGCAGTGGTACTGTCGAAAGTGTGAATTTTGCACTGGAGATGCTTGACATTGTTATTGATGATGAGATAAAACCAAGGCTTACAGCTTTGCTGGATGTTGTGTCGCTTGATGAAAAAGTGAAGAATCTTTTTCAATTCTATCCGGGCAATATACCTGAGTATGAAGACCTGGTTAAAGACCTCGTTAATAAAGACTACAATCATATAGGCCTGTGGACAAAAGCCTGTGCCATCAGGAGCCTTTATGATCTTCCTGTTCCTGATGAATCGGACTTTCTGGTTGCATTATTATTCGGTGTTAACAGGTTGTTGCGTGAAGAAGCCTGCAGGTACCTTCAGGCTAATTATAAAGATGTATATGCATCATGTTCATACCGGATACCAAAAGTATACAGAATGCAACTTGATGAACTGCTAAGTGGAAAAATAATGGACAGGGACCTGATCTTCAATAAGGTTGAGACCCTGTCTGCAGTGTTCCCTGATCTGCCGGAAGACCTGCTGTTACTTCCCGCCGAAAAGATGGCCTTGGTTGAACAGGGTAATATTGATACTATTGACCCTGACAACGATTTTATTCTGTACCCCGTCAGCTTTACTGAAAAAGATAATAGTATTAAACCGGTCTGTAACTGGCATACGGCCGGAATCAGGATCGATACCGTATCGGTTGCGGAAGATTGTCTGCCATGTTATTTGCTGGAAATTAAATCCATCGAAGATTTTGTTTTTTATGAACCTGAAAATTCACCCCGGCTGGTGAGGTTTCTGGATAATACCATATTAGAAGATGAATAGTAATCAGACGACCATATTCCGTCAACTTATTTTTAATGTAATATTACCCACATTAATGGCTCTGGTGGTTATGGCGGTGGTTAATTTCAGGAATACCCGGACGCAGATTACCGGTGCCAATAATGAGAAAAACAGGATAATATCCGGAGAGATAACAGAAATACTTGAATTTCAGGATCTTGCTATATCAATTATTGAACGGAGCATGTCTGAGAGGATGAGAAGGTATTCGGACAGGATAGTAAATGATATCCTGCCGGATAAGCGTGATATTGAAACTGTCGATCTTAAAGAGATACAATCGGAGCTTGGCATGGACCCCAGGCTGGAGGATATATATATAATAGATAAGAACGGGGTAATAGTAAATACAACCTATGAAACGGATCTTGGTTTTAACCTTTTTAACCTTGGGGAAGAGCACCAGAACCACCTTAATCATGTGCTTGACACGGGAGTATTTGTAAATACGAGGTTTGCTATTGAGGCTGCAACAAAGACACCGAGGAAGTATACATACCAGGCGACAATTGACAGAAACTATATCGTTGAACTGGGAGCTTTTTCGGATGAGGCAAACGAGGTGATACAGACAATAGAGAATGTAAAATCTAAAATAATAAGTAATAACCAGGGGATAATTGACCTGGAAGTCTTTTTCAATGCCGACACTATTTTCAGCCTGAATAAGGATGCCATTGTCTATCATGATAAATCACAGGTACTGGCAGATGTTTTTAGAAAAAAAGATACCGTGGAAGTACTTGAGAAAACAGGTAGGGCATGGTACCATTTTCAGTTTTTCTATCTCCCAAGACAGAATTCCAATCTGTATAAGGGATCTGTTATCAGGATAGTCAGCGACAGAACCGCCGAGAAACTGCTGCTAAAGAAGGAACTTTCCAAATTCATTATCCTTTTTTCTGCCACACTGATAATAGTCGTGCTGTTGATATACAGGAAGACAAGGGTTATAACACAACCTATAGCCAAACTGGTGGAGAATGTTGACAGGATAACCGGAGGCCATCTGAGCGAAAGGGCCGAAGTCACAGGCAATAATGAGATAACCCGCCTGTCTGAGAAGTTCAATATGATGATTGATGAACTGGAAAAGTATTATAATGAGCTTGAACAGATGGTGCGGGACCGTACTGCAGAAATTGAAAAACAAAAACTGGAGATTGAAGCACAAAGGGATACACTGAGAGACCAGAAAAACAAACTGACAGAAAGTAATAAGCAACTGAAGTCTGCATATGAAGAAATTGATGAGCAGAAAAAGCATATAATGGATTCAATATATTATGCAAGACGTATACAAACGGCAATACTGCCCTCGGAGGATTATATAAAAAAATATATAGAAAGTCACTTTATTCTTTACAGGCCGAAGGATATAGTTAGCGGTGACTTTTATTGGTTCAGTACCTGTGATAACTTTATAATGATCTCTGCTGTCGACTGTACAGGGCATGGAGTACCGGGGGCCTTCATGTCGATTGTAGGTTATAACCAACTGAACCATGCTGTTACGGTAGGCAGGGCAAGAAACTCGGAAGATGTGCTTAACCAACTGAATGACGGAGTTATTGAGACTCTTTCGGTTGATACTCATGAGTCAAAGGTAATGGACGGTATGGATATGGCTTTGTGCGTTTTCAATAAAGACATGAAGAGGGTGCAGTTCAGCGGAGCAAATAACCCTATGATACTGATCCGTGACGGTGAATTAGTCCAGTATAAGGGCGATAAGTTCCCTATAGGAGCCTATGAGGGAACGCAGCCACAAATATTTACAAGGCAGGAGGTTGTTCTTAAAGAAGGCGATTGCCTGTATATTTTTTCTGATGGCTACGCCGACCAGTTCGGAGGTCCTGAAGATAAAAAGTTCACAACCAAACAGTTTAAGAAGCTGCTGCTGGAAATACATAAAGAGCCATGTGATGTGCAGAAATACCTTCTTGATAAAAAGCTTGATGAATGGAAGGGAGAAAGGGAGCAACTGGACGACGTACTCGTTATTGGTATTAAGATATAGTACTCCTGTTTATTGATATTTGAGTTATGATAATGAAAACACCCGAAAAAGACAAATCAGTAAAAGGAACGTTTAATCCGTATCCCGGATTAAGGCCTTTCACACCGGAAGAGAGCGATCTTTTCTTCGGGAGGGAAGGGCAGAGTGAGGAAGTTCTGAAAAAGCTGATGGATAACCGTTTTGTAACAGTTATAGGTGCCTCAGGAAGCGGAAAATCATCACTTATTTACTGCGGGGTGATACCACGTCTGACCAGCCCTGACAATACAGGAAGTGGTCTTTGGCAGGTTGTGAGAATGAGACCGGGGAATGATCCGGTTGGCAACCTGGTTGACAGTCTGGCTACAGATATGCTGACAGATAAACAGCAAAAGGACGTAAAAGAAAAGATAGGTTCTTTAATCAGGGAGGATGAGAAAGGATTTGTCAATGCTGTTAAAGAGGTTAAGACCGATAACGGTAGTCACCTGCTTATACTGATCGACCAGTTTGAAGAACTGTTCAGATACAGGAGCGCAACCAAATCAAATGTGACTGAAAACGACGCAAGGTTTTTTGTCAACCTTCTGGTAAATGCCGTGAAGAATGAGACTTTAGATATTTCCGTTATAATAACCATGCGTTCTGACTATATTGGTGAATGTGCACATTTTCAGGGACTCACAGAGTTGATCAATAACAGCAACTATCTCATTCCCCATATGGCGGAAGAAAATTACAGAAAGGCTATAACGGGTCCGGCAGAGTATGCCGGAGCCAGTATAGAGCCTGAACTGGTTGATATGCTGATTGATGAGATCGGTGACCGGATCGACCAGCTTCCTGTCCTGCAGCATGCATTGATGCGGACCTGGGAACACTGGAGGTCGCTGAATATTCCCGATAAGCCTGTTTCAATCTCAAATTATGATGCTATTGGTCAGATGACGGAAGCCATGTCAAGACATGCAAACGAAGCATTTGAAGAGCTTAATAAACGGGAACAGGAAATATGTGAATCGCTTTTCAGGACAATAACCGAAAAGGGAGCAGATAATAAAGGCATAAGGCACCCTACAAAACTATCGACGATTGCAGCAATTGCAAAATGTTCGGTACCTGAACTCATAAAAGTATCGGAAGTGTTCAGATCGTCGGGCAGGTCTTTTATTACTCCGGGAGAAGGAGTTGATCTTACTGAAGACACTATAATAGATATCTCGCATGAAAGTCTGATGAGGGTATGGGACAGGCTGAGCGAGTGGGTTGAAAAGGAAGCTGCCTCAGTGCAGATGTATATGAGGCTGGCTGAAGCAGCAGCAATGTACCAGGAAGGAAAAACGACATTGTGGCGTCCCCCTGACCTTCAACTGGCCCTGAACTGGAGAAATGAGACCATGCCAACCCTTACCTGGGCCGAAAGATTTAACCCTGCCTTTGAAAGGGCTATGGTATATCTGCGGACCAGCGAGAAAGAATATATTGCTGAAGAGGAAAATAAGATCAGGGCACAGAAAAGACAATTGAGAAGAAGCAGGATAACTGCTATCATACTTGGTACTGCAGCTATTATTTCGGTTTTCTTTATGTTATATGCTTTTGTTAAACAGGTTGAGGCAGAAAGAAACAGACAAGAGGCGGAAGAGCAGAGAGAACTGGCACGTCAGCAGGAAGAACTGGCAAACAGGAATGCGGAAGAATCGCAGGCAAACGCGCTTGAAGCACAAAGACAATCTGACCTGGCTCAGGCCAATGCCGACTCGGCAAGGCTAAATGCCCTGGAGGCTATACGGCAGAAAGACCTGGCGGATAGAAATGCACTGGAAGCCAGGGAACAGGAAAAACGTGCAGTGCAAAATGCAGAAGAAGCAGAGGCACAAAGACAACGTGCAGTGGCACTGGCCGATACAGCCCAGATGAACGCTGAAGAAGCGCTAAGACTAAGAATGGTCTCTATCAGTAAATCAATGGCAATAAAATCCGTACAGGCTGGCGGCGAAGGAGATATACAAACCCTGCTGGCTTACCAGGCTTATCTTTTTAATAAGAGAAACGGAGGAATAGATAATGATGCGGATATATATATGGGGCTGTACAATGTGGCAAAAATATATGGTGGTCTTAACTATAAGACCTTTAGCGGACACAGGGGAACAGTAAACAGCATTGCCTTTGCTCCGGACCGGCAGGTATTTTATACTTCAGGTACTGACGGAAAAGTGTTGAAGTGGGATGCTGCCTTCGGTAGCAGGGACGCAACTGAGGTATACTCAGGTAACGAAATAATTGAAATACTTACAACAAGCCCCGACGGAACAATGCTTGCATGCGGAGACGATAAGGCTCTTATAAGAATAATTCCGCTGACAGGCAATGGTGAAATACTCGAACTTGCAGGACACAGTGATAAGATAAAATCCCTGGTATTCACCCCTGATAGCAGGAAACTTATTTCATCAGGAATAGATGGTAAGGTTATCCGGTGGAATATGGAAGACAGGCAACCGTCAACGATTATTGAAGATAATGCTGCCATAAATTCAATTGCCATATCCGGAACAGGTAAATACCTGGCAGCAGCCACAGACAGCGGCCTTATACATGTTTGGGACATGGACGCCGGTGCTGAGGTAAATGCCCTTGATACAGATAAAGGATCAATAAAAATAATAAGGTTCAGGGATGAAAACAATTATGCAGTCGGGTACCAGAGCGGACTTATAGAATTTTATACAGTTGGAGAGAAGACCAGTACTGCTTCAGTCAGGGCACACTCGGCAAGAGTTACGGATATCCGTTTTAACGGAAGACAGAATCAGATGGCAAGCAGTAGTATGGATAATTATGTCAAGATATGGAATTATGAAGACCTTACCGAACCCCCGATATCACTTGAAGATAATGACGGGTTTGTTCTTGCACTGGCCTTTAGCCCCGATGGTAAACTGCTGGTGTCAGGAAGCGCAGGTAATGTAAATAATACTAACCTGATAGCAAGGCCTACTCATGCCGATTATATGGTCGAAGATATCTGTAACCTTCTTACCAGGAACTTTACTAAGGAAGAATGGTGGAGATATGTCGGAAGGGATATAGAATATGAGGAGACATGCAAGAGAAATGAGCTCAGCATAAAAGTACAGGAAAAACAAGGAGATACTGATTAAATTAAACCTTACAATTATGATTCGTTCAGCAAGCTTATTATTGCTCCTGGTGTCTGTTTCAATATATAGCCTGAATGCACAGGATTGCTCTGTAAACCTGAGAAATGCGGAATCCCTTTTTAATTCAGGAAGGGTCGAGGAAGTACCGGTATTGCTGGAGTCATGCCTGAAATCGGGATTTACATCTGCAGAAGAGCTTTCAGCTTATAAATTGATTATCAGATCTTATCTTTTTGACGACAAAGCTGACCTGGCAGAAGAGATGATGCTTGAATTTCTCAGGAAATACCCTGAATATGAAGTCAGCCAGACTGATAATTCCGATTTTATTTATCTCTTGAATAAATTCAGGGTAAAACCGGTAATACAACTAGGACTCAGAGGCGGATTCAACCTTGCTTATATCCTGGGGAAAAATGAGAATACAGTATCGGGTGTTCCTGAAGGTACCAGCTACAGCAATGATAATGTAAGTTTGTCACTGGGAGGAATAATAAGGTACAGGATAAATGAAGAGTTTGAAGCAGGTCTCGAACTTGATTATTCAGAGGTATCATTCAGTTGCTCAGAAAAGTTCTTGTCTTATGCGCTGGTAAGCTACAGGGAAAAGCAAAGACGCCTGGAGTCAGCGCTTAATGTCTATTACAGCCCGTGGAATTTTTCAGGATTCATCCCGTATTTTAAGGTAGGAGCAGGTTTGGCTTTTAACCTGTCAACAGAAGGTGTGTCCGGCTTTAATAATTATGATATTAATAATCCTTTTGAAAGAGCAAGTCCCGATATCAGCAGAACCGATTACAGGGAGCAGGCTGATATATTAGCTGTGGCAGGGATAGGATGTAAATATAAACTTCCTTCGGGGTATCTGTTTGTTGATATTGATACAAGATTGGGAACCGTAAACCAGTCTATCCCGGGATTACCCTCCGATCAGGAACTATATTATTTTTTTACCGATGACAGCTTCAGGCTTAATACTATGAGATTCAGCCTCGGATATATTTTTATAATCTATAAACCCGAACGTTTACCGGAATAAGACATGAAACAGCTATATATAATATTAACATGCCTGGTAATATTAATCTACTCATGTGAAAAATACCCTGAGAAGGGCAGTTTTGGTAATCCGCTTCTGAAGTACCATGGAGATGCGTATGTAGATTTGGGCTTGTCTGTAAGCGAATTGCAGGACGGTTATCTTATAACCGGGATGAGAACGCTGATAAGCAGGTCGGAAAGTAATGCCGGCGAGAGTATTATTGATTCATCAAGACAGGAACTTGCTGTTATAAAAACCGATAAGTCAGGTAATATGAACTGGACTTACAGCAGCGAAACTTCAGGTTATGATGAAGGGAGGAGTATAATTACTCTTGACGACGGATCAATGGTATGCGCAGGCGTTACAGAAGACCCGGAAACAGGAAACGATATCCTGATAACGAAATTGTCAGCCGGCGGCTCGCCTGAGTGGCAAGAGAAATACGGAGGAAAGGGAAATCAGGAAGCGAACGATATAATTGAAGCATATGACGGAGGATATATAATTGCAGGATATTCTGATGCGGCAAACATCGCAGAAGGATTTGGCCTTAATAATCCTGAAGGGAAAAAGAATGTGTATTTATTGAAGATAAATTCCCAGGGCGATAGTATATGGTCCTGCTCCTACGGATTTGAGGGCAACGAGTCAGGAATAAAGGTTGTCAGGGATATCAGTGGCACAGGTTACATGATCATGGCAACAACAGATCAGTCGGCACAGGGTCAGGATCAGAATAATCTGATGCTCTTCAGAACAAACTCTTTTGGTAACAGCACCAGCTATAAAACATTTGGAAATACATCAAACGAGTCAGCCGTTGACATTATGGTTGATGGAAATACATACCTTGTGCTTGGTGAAAGCGGATCAGGCGCCGATATTAATACTGAAATATATATACTCAGGCTGTCTGAAGATATATATACCCAACCTTTACTTGAAAAAAGAATTGGTATATCGGAGAAACCTCTTGCTATTAATTCTTTTTGCAGCCATCCTTCCGGGTTTTATGTAATAGCCGGCGGTATCGGAGATATTCTTGAGGAAGATATGCTGTTTTATTTTATTGATAGTGAGGGGAATCAGTATACAAAACCTCATATACCGGAAGGACAGGGTAGCCAAATCATTAATGATGTTATCGTGGACAGCGGGGAAAATATAGTTGCCGTAGGTACAAATGGCACGGAAACAAGCTCGTTAATAACATTTTATAAGTTCGGGCAACCAGATAAGCAATAATTAAGTCATAATATTGAAGGAAACCAGCTAGCGTTGAAAAAATAATCCCTGATGAAAAGATTTACAGTTACCAGCCTTATTTTAATACTGACTGTGATAACAGCTTATACCCAGGAGGTTAAGGATGTCTCAATGGCAGGCATCTTTACAGAAGGAAAAACCCTGACGGCCAGTTATACTATTGAAGGAGCAAGTGGCAGTGAGACAGTCGGGCTGCAATGGATGAGGGTCAATCTCTCAGGAGGGCCTGACACAACAGATCTTGCGACAACAGGTACTTACCTGGTCGATGCTACCGATGTCGGATTCAGGCTTTTGCTGAGAGTTGACATCGACGACGGCGGAACACAGGATACTGCATATAGTGCATTAAGCCCGGTTATCATAGCGAATACGGAACCTGTAGCTTCAAATGTAACACTTACCGGGGGACTTGGTGCGGGAGAGTATATTTTTGCGGACTACGATTACAATGATATTGATGACGATACTGAAGGATCATCCGTTTTCAGATGGGTGATAAGCAGTGCGGGAGATTTTTCGGATACCACAGTTATCTCGGGAGCGACAACCAAAACGTACCAGATACAGTCTGCCGATGAAGGAAAATATTTCTTCTTCGGTGTCAGGCCTGTGGCATTATCGGGAGTACAGGAAACAGGTTATACCTGGAGTGCAGTACATGGCCCTGTAACTGTTAATTCGGCGCCGGTTGTATCAGGCGTTGGTATAACTGGTGGTCTCAGTGTCGGAGATATAATAACGGCTGACTATAACTATTATGATGCAGATAATGACCCTGAGGGAACATCCGTATACAGATGGGTGAAAAGTGAACTGGGTAATTTTTCTGATACGGTAGTTATATCTGGAGCGACAGGTAAATCCTATACAATTCTATCGGCTGATGAGGGAGACAATTTCTTCTTCGGTGTCAGGCCTGTGGCATTATCGGGAGTACAGGAAACAGGTTATACCTGGAGTGCAGTACATGGCCCTGTAACTGTTAATTCGGCGCCGGTAATATCCGGCGTTAGCATAACCGGAGGACTTGATGCAGGAGATATAATAACGGCTGACTATAACTATTATGATGCAGATAATGACCCTGAGGGGACATCCGTATACAGATGGGTGAAAAGTGAACTGGGTAATTTTTCTGATACGGTAGTTATATCTGGAGCGACAGGTAAATCCTATACAATTCTATCGGCTGATGAGGGAGACAATTTCTTCTTCGGTGTCAGGCCTGTGGCATTATCGGGAGTACAGGAAACAGGTTATACCTGGAGTGCAGTACATGGCCCCGTAACAGAAAATTCAGCGCCGGTAATATCCGGCGTTAGCATAACCGGAGGACTTGATGCAGGAGATATAATAACGGCTGACTATAACTATTATGATGCAGATAATGACCCTGAGGGGACATCCGTATACAGATGGGTGAAAAGTGAACTGGGTAATTTTTCTGATACGGTAGTTATATCTGGAGCAACAGGTAAATCCTATACAATTCTATCGGCTGATGAGGGAGACAATTTCTTCTTCGGTGTCAGGCCTGTGGCATTATCGGGAGTACAGGAAACAGGTTATACCTGGAGTGCAGTACATGGCCCTGTAACTGTTAATTCGGCGCCGGTTGTATCAGGCGTTGGTATAACAGGTGGTCTCAGTGTCGGAGATATAATAACAGCCGGTTATAGTTATTATGACGCGGATAATGATGCGGAGGGGACATCCGTATACAGATGGGTGAAAAGTGAACTGGGTAATTTTTCTGATACGGTAGTTATATCTGGAGCAACAGGTAAATCCTATACAATTCTATCGGCTGATGAGGGAGACAATTTCTTTTTCGGCGTCAGGCCGGTAGCAGTATCAGGCACGCAGACCACGGACTATACCTGGAGTTCAGTTCACGGTCCGGTTGTTGTTAACACAGCTCCGACAACATCAAACAGGACAATTACCGGCGGTTACTATGTTGATGATGTTCTTATCGGAGACTATGATTATTCAGATGCTGATAATGACCTGGAAGGTGACTCCAGGTACAAATGGGCGGTTGGTAATTCAACTAACTTTGGTGAAGCGGTTATTGTCGGAACAGAAACATATTCTTCCTATAAAATAAAAGATTCGGACCAGGGTAAATATGTATTCTTCGGGGTGCAGCCTATAGCTCAGACCGGTGTAACAGACGGTACTGAAGAGTGGACCTCAGCCCATGGACCAATAGACTCTCAGCCCTATGCCACAGGAGTAAATATAGATAATTTAAGCCCTGAAGTCGGAAATGTACTGACGGGTTCATATATATTTAATGATATTGACGGAGATGGTGAGGCAACACCGGAATTAAGGTGGCTGAGGGATGGAACCGAAGTGATTCAGGGAGCTACATCAGATACTTATGAAATAACATATGATGATATAGGTTATACAATAGTCTTTGAAGTAACACCGGTTGCGTCCGAAGGTTATCCGCTCGAGGGAGATCCGGTACAGTCAGCTCCGACTGCAGTGGTTCCTGCAGCAGGCGTCCCGACAGCAACTGATATTTGTATCTCCGGAACACGTGCAACAGGAAGTGTACTTACCGGCAATTATACTTATAATTATGGTAAGCAGGAGGGAGTATCAATATACAGGTGGTACAGGGATAATGTAATAATACCGGCTGCTAATGCTAAGACATATACAGTTACAGATGACGACCTTGAGGCAGATATAAGGTTTGCGGTAACGCCTGTATCAAAAGCACCTGTAGTTACGGGAGTTGAGACTTTTAGCGACAGCCTGGCACTTTTTATTATCCCCAATGACGAAGTAAGTGTGGCCGACCCCCCGTTCGAACTGTCGGCAAGTCCTTCGGGAGGCTTATTCAGCGGGCAGGGTGTGTCTGTTGATACTTTTGATCCTTCGTCAGTTAATACTGATAACAGCCCGTTTATTCTTGAATATCTTCTTAATATCCAGTATGCAGAACATACATGTATACAGAAGTCCCGGGACACTATAAGTGTCAGACCGGTAGAAACGTATTTTACAAGCTTTAAGAATGTTTATTGTTATGACAATGGTAATGATACTATTATCGTAAGAAATTATCCCGATGATGCCAGTCTTCCGGTATTTGAATTTACAGAACCGGCTGCTGTGGTTACACAACTGAATGATACGACAATAGTGTTTAATCCGGCCCTGATGGGACCGGGGAATAACGATAGTGTTTACTTCAGGTATGTACAGGCAGCATCGGTTATTGAAATAAGCAAGGGGTTTGTTGTCGATTCGGTTGGAACAGCCATTGAGTTTCAGAACCTGGAGGATAAATATTGTACCGATGCTTCGGCAAGGTATATAAGTGTCGATAATGTTTACCCGGCCGGCGGTAGTGCAGTATGGACCGGCGATATGCTCACAAACAAGTCGGCTACATCGGCAATACTCGACCCGGTACTTGTGACAGCAGGAGCGGTATATCCGGTTACTTACCAGTATACCTCGCCAAACGGCTGTAAGAGTATTATTATTAACAGGGATGTGACAATTAATCCTCTGCCTGACCCCGGTTTTACAATCGATCCCACATATAATGTAGAGGGTGATCCGGACCTCTTGGTGCCCGTTCTTACAGGAGGTACTTTTACAGGATCAGGAATAGTAGGAGATGAATTTTATCCTGACCTGGCAGGGGTGGGAAGTCATGAAGTAAGATATTCTGTGACAGATGCTAACGGTTGTTTTGCAACAACAACAAATAATACCCTTGTGCGCGAAGCACAGGGTACTATTGATGACTTGCCACCGATAATCTGTTATGATGATATTACTATTGCTATAAGCGTTTCAGGACTCCCGGGAGGAGTTACGATTAACGGTTTTGGAAATACCAGTGGAGGGCTGACATCTACAGGGACAACGACGGCCGATTATTACGTTCCTTCAGTGGGATCAGGATATGATACAGTAAGCTTTGCATATATATGGGACGGCGTCGATTATGAAATATGGAAGGAAGTATATATTGATTCGATAGGTAAAGTCGAAATAATCGGACTGAATGATCAGTACTGTGAATATGAAGGAGATGTTAACATGAGGGTATCGGTCGAGAATTCAACGGGTGCAGGGAACTTTTTATTCTCCGGGCCGGATACATCTTTTGTTAATTACGGTGTGATCGCAGATTTGTATCCTTATAAAACACCTCCTTCCGCAAGCCCTTACCAGGTAAGTTATACACATGTATCAACGGTGCAATCATCAGGTTGTACCAAAACCATTACACGGGATGTTTATGTATATCCTGAACCGGACGTCGAAATACTGACGGACAGGTCTACGGCAAACCTGGATGAAACGCCTTTTGAACTGGAAGGTTCTCCTGCAAACGGTACATTTAGCGGAAGCGGTATTTACAGGGATGGAGCGGTATATAAGTTTAATCCTATGATAGCCGGCGCAGGACTGAAAACGATAGTATTTTCATATGTCGATGCCAACACATGCTACTCGAGCGCTTCAAAGGATATTCTTGTGGTCCAGGCACAAGGGACAATTGAAGGTATTAATTATAATAACCAGTATTGCTATGACGGTACCACTGATACACTGACGTATGTAAATTCCAGCCCCGGCTGGACAGGAATAGGATTTCAGGGAGAAGGGATCAGCAATATAAATAATGTAAAAGCTGCTTTTGATCCTGCAGTTGCAGGAAGGGGTGAACACAAAGTATTGTACAGTTACTATGATTCGGTACTGACAAAGTTTGAGATACCTGTTACCCTGAAGGTTGATTCAATAGGGACCGTTGAAATAAACAATCTGGATCCGGGGACCGAATTTTGTAATAACCAGGAACCGGTTGAACTGTTCACATCAAAGCTGGGAGGAGTGTTTACAGGCCCTGTCGACGATAATTTTCTTGACCCTTCACTGGGTATTGGTGATACACAGGTGTCCTATACCTACACTAACATGGAATCAGGTTGCTTCGTAAGCGTAACTGTTCCGGTAAGGATAAATCCGGCGCCACAGGTCGACTTTAATGTGGATGATGTATGTATAGAGTATACATCCGATACAACACATTTTATGAATTTAACAGTCTCGGATGATCCTGTTGCTACATGGGAATGGAGACTGGGTGATCCGGGCAGCTATAATGAGAGTAATCTGGAAAACCCCGGGCATCTTTACAAAACATATGGTCCGCGGTTGGTAAAACTTACTGCAACCACAGTTAATGGCTGCCAGAGCACAGCAGAAAAGAATATTGATCTGGGGATAAAGCCCCGGGCCGATTTTTCGTGGACCGGCGATTGCTATATAATGAATGATTCGATTGTTATTTTTGATAAGTCTTCTTCAACAACACCAATTACCGGTTACAGTTGGAATTTTTTCGATGGGGAACCTCCGTTGACGGGCGAGGAGATTAAGTATCCGAAAAGGGCTACAGGTGCGTTTGATGTAAGGCTAATTGTTGAAACGGCTTATGACAATTGCCACGATACCATTACAAAAGAAGTCACAATAAGGCCTACTGTAACACTTATGGATGACAACTACTATGAAGATTTTGAGGATAACCAGGGAGGCTGGATACCCGGACTGGGAGAATACCTTAACGAATGGAGCTTTGGTACTCCTGACAGGGAGACGATCGACAAGGCTTCGTCAGGGATAAATGCCTGGTATACAGGATTTGATGTTAGCAGTCAGGATGAATCAGGTTATTCGGTTGAAAGCCCATGCTTCGATTTTACTGATGTTGAGAGACCATATGTGTCGGTGGATATCTGGAAACATTTCGATCGTAACAGGGATGGGGCTGCACTGCAATATAAGATCGGGAATACAGGTGACTGGAAACTTGTGGGTAGCCTGGATGACGGTATTAGCTGGTATAACTCGGTACTGATAAGCGGATCACCGGGAGGACAATCAATAGGATGGACAAGCGTGGCAGGAAAAGATACCGGATGGGTGAATGTCAGGAACAAACTGGATGTGCTTGCAGGAAAGAGAGATATTAAATTCAGGATTGTATATGGATCTGACGGTACAGCAAATGAGAATGAAGGGTTCGCCTTTGATAATTTCAGTATCGGTACAAGAAGCAGGAACGTACTGCTGGAACATTTTACCAACTATAACAATGTTGCCAACAAAGAAGCTAATGAGCTTCTCAGTGAAGTTACCGATAATGCAGAGAGGGATGTAATAAGTGTTCAGTACCATGCCAATATACCTTCATCTGATGGTTTTTATCTTGATAATGAGGCAGATGTCAGTGCGAGGATGCTGTATTACGGTTTGCCGTCAACACCATATTCCTTTGTCGATGGGGGCATAAACTCATTGTATGCTTACGAATATGATTATGTCCTGAATAATAAGATCGATTCGGTTGATCTGTACAAAAGGAGTATGATAAGCCCCTTATTTGATATCAGCCTTAACTCACAAATAAACGGTGGCGTTTTGACAGCCTCCTGTGATATAAAGGCACTGGAGAATGTCAATGCACAGAACCTGACTCTTTACCTGCTTGTTATAGAGAAAGAGACGGTATTTGATGCACCAAACGGCGAGACGGTTTTCTATAATGTATTTAAGAAAATGCTTCCGGATGCAGGTGGAACGGATCTTAAGAAAACCTGGGCAGAAGACGATACAGAGTCGTTTGATAATTTCTCATGGCTGATAGAAAATATATATGATACCGGAGATATTGAAATAATTGCTTTTATTCAAAACAATACCACAAAGCAGGTATACCAGGCTGCCTCGACAATACAGGTTAATGTGCCGACGGATGTCCCGTTCTTGAATGGAGACAGGGAGAATGGAAAGTTTGCAGTATATCCGAACCCTGCTTCGGATTACCTTACTGTCAGCTTCAGGGAGGAACTTGAAAGTGAGTCTGTTTTGAATATTTATAACTATGCAGGTAATATTGTATATACAAGGAAACTGCCCGCCGGTATGCCGGAACTGAGGATAGACGGTCTTTCCCTGCCGGAAGGGATGTACATTATAAGGCTGGTAAGGGGTGGTAGTACCATGGATTATAAAAAGCTTATCATATCTGAAAGATAGCCTGTCCGGTATATATCCTGACAAATTTATTACCTTTGCTTTCCTGTATCCTGAAAGCCCCGGAGTGGTAAAGGATAGGAGGGTAATGAATTCTGTGTTCTGCTCAGGGTGTCTTAATAATGTTGAATATTTAAATCTGATAATATAATGAACAGGAGAGTACTTCTAATGATCCTTGACGGATGGGGTTTGGGCGACGGATCAAAAGCTGATGTAATATCCGTTGTGCCGACACCGAATATGGACAGGTACAGAAATAAGTACCCGTCCTCAAAACTACTTGCCTCAGGCGAGAATGTAGGACTGCCTGACGGACAAATGGGTAATTCGGAGGTCGGTCACCTCAATATAGGTGCGGGACGAATAGTATATCAGGATCTTGTTAAAATAAACAAGGCTATAGAAAACGGTGATTTTTACAAGGATAAGAACCTGGATGAAGCTTTCATGTATGCAAGGGAAAATGGGAAGAAGGTCCATTTTATGGGCCTTTTGTCTGATGGAGGAGTGCATTCGCTTGATAAACACCTTTATGCCATGTGTGATATGACTCAGTCTTATGGACTGACCCGTGTTTATGTACATGCCTTTGGTGACGGCCGTGATACGGATCCCCACAGCGGTAAAATATATCTTCAGTCATTGCTTAAACACCTGGAGGGTACAAGTGTGGATGTAGCATCCTTTGTGGGAAGGTATTATGCTATGGACAGAGACAAGAGATGGGAAAGAATAAAGCTTGCTTACGATATGCTCACTGCCGGAAAAGGGAAGAAGACAAAAGATATGGTAGCCGCTTTGCAGGAGTCTTATGACGAGGGTGTCACGGATGAGTTTGTTAAACCCGTGGTACAGGTTGGTGATGACGGACAGGTATCGGGAACCATAGAAAAAGGTGATGTCGTTATATTTTTTAATTTCAGGAACGACAGGGCTAAAGAACTGACTATTGTACTTACCCAGAAGGATATGCCGGAACAGGGGATGAAAACCATTCCACTTAATTTCTATACCATGACCCCTTATGATGCAGAATTTAAGGGTTTGAATGTATTGTTTCCAAAGGAGAATGTAAGTAATACTATAGGTGAGGTTATCTCAGATTCAGGTCTGGCACAGCTCAGAATAGCTGAAACGGAAAAATATGCCCATGTTACTTTTTTCTTTTCCGGAGGCAGGGAAGAAAAGTTCAGGAACGAGGACAGGATACTTATCCCGTCTCCAAAAGTTCCCACTTATGATTTAAAACCTGAAATGAGCGCATTAGAGGTTAAGGATGCCATTATTGACGCTATAGGTCAGGAAAAGTATGATTTCATTTGCCTCAATTTTGCAAATGGTGATATGGTCGGACACACGGGTGTTTATGACGCCATCAGCAAGGCAATCGGTGTTGTGGATAAATGCGTTGGCGAAGTTGTGAGTAAAGCTGTAGATCATGCATATGAGGTTTTGATTATAGCTGATCATGGTAATGCCGATAATGCCCTTAACCCGGACGGAAGCCCTAATACTGCACATTCTCTCAATCCTGTCCCCTGTATACTGGTTACCGGAAGGTACGGGAAGATAGAAGAGGGTATCCTTGCAGATGTGGCCCCGACCATATTAAAGCTTATGAATATTGAAATACCTGTTGAGATGACAGGTAAACCTCTTATTTGATCATATATGCTTTCGCTTGGAAAAACAATAATATCAAGCGCTGTTTTTGACGAGAAATTTGCATGCGACCTTAACGAATGTAAGGGCTATTGTTGCCTGCAGGGCGACTCCGGAGCTCCTCTCGAAGAGAAGGAAGCCATGCTTTTGGAGAGATTATATCCGGAGATTAAAAGGTATATGCGCCCCGAGGGGATCAGCGCCGTGGAAGAGAAAGGCACCAGTGTGATCGATTCCGATGGTGATATAGTTACACCCCTGATAGGTAATGATGAATGTGCATATACTCAATACAAAGATGGTATTTATTCCTGCGCTATCGAAAAGGCATGGGAGGATAAAAAAATTGCATTCAGAAAACCTGTCTCCTGCCATTTATTCCCTGTGAGAATCACTAAATATGAGGAGTTTGATGCTGTGAATTACGAAGAGCTGAAGATATGCAGACCTGCATTAAAAAGAGGACGAAAGGAAAATATCCCGGTATACAGATTCCTCAGGGATTCGCTTATAAGGATGTACGGAAAGAAATGGTATACTGAATTGCTGATAGCTGCAGGGGAGATAGAGAAGAATAAACAGGACAGGCATTTGCATTGATAATTACAATTATTACCTTTATTGTAAAGTAAAAAATATAAATTATGAATTCTGTAAAAACTTATATCGAGGAACATAAAGACAGATTCCTTGAGGAACTATTTGACCTGATAAGAATACCTTCCGTAAGCGCTAAGGAGGAGAATAAGAAAGATATGCTCAGGGCAGCCGAATATCTTAAGAAGAGCCTCCTTGATGCAGGAGTTGACAAAGCAGATATTTACGCCACTGATGGACATCCGGTACTTTACGGTGAGAAGATTATAGATAAATCATTACCTACCGTCCTGGTATACGGGCATTATGATGTCCAGCCTGCAGAACCATTTGATCAGTGGAACAGCGATCCTTTTGAACCTGTTATCAAAGACGGAAAAATATGGGCGCGTGGTGCTGACGATGATAAAGGGCAGTTGTTCATGCATGTTAAGGCTTTCGAATATATGGTAAGATCGGGGAGCCTGCCATGTAATGTGAAGTTTATGATAGAAGGAGAGGAAGAAACAGGATCAGGCAGTCTTGAAAAATTCTGTGTTGACAATAAGGAAATGCTGTCGTCAGATGTAATACTGGTATCTGATACTACAATGATAGCCAGTGATACACCTTCTATAACTACTGGCCTCAGAGGTCTTTCATATATGCAGGTGGAACTCACGGGGCCTAACAGGGACCTTCACTCGGGACTTTACGGCGGAGCTGTTGCCAACCCCTGTAATATACTTGCAAAAATGATAGCATCACTTACAGATGATAAGAACCATATTACAATACCGGGGTTCTATGATGATGTACTTATAGCGTCAGATGAAGAAAGGACTGAAATGTCAAAAAGGCCTTATAATGAAAATAAATACAAGAAATCGATTGATGTTGAGGCTCTCATGGGAGAGGAGTCTTTTTCCACACACGAAAGGCTGGGGATAAGGCCTTCGCTTGATGTGAACGGGATATGGGGAGGATATACTGATAAGGGGGCAAAAACAATCCTTCCTGCAAAAGCCTTTGCAAAGATCTCGATGCGGCTGGTTCCAAACCAGAATTCGGAGAAGATAGCTGAACTTTTTAAAGAACATTTCATCTCTATCGCTCCGGAAGGGGTTAAGGTAAATGTTGAATACCTGCACGGCGGACAGGCATACGTGAGCCCTATTGATTCCATGGAATATATTGCAGCAAGCAAGGCAATGGAGGAAGCATTCGGGAAGAAGCCTATCCCGGTCAGAAGCGGTGGAAGTATACCGATCATTTCAACCTTTGAGAAAGTGTTGGGAATTAAATCAATACTGATGGGCTTTGGTTTGGATAGCGATGCCATTCACTCACCAAATGAGAACTATCCGTTGCTTAACTTCTTTAAAGGAATAGAAACAATAACGCTGTTCTATAAACACTATGCATCCTTATAAAAAATGATGATTCGTTAATTCGTTAAGGTGTTAAGGTGTTAAGGTGTTAAGGTGTTAAGGTATTAAGGTATTAAGGTGTTGATTTTCAGTACTCAATTATACCGGTATTCGGTATTTGGTATTCGGTATTGCTCGCCCCCACCGACCACAATCATTATCCACTTGCGAGCTCGTCACCTTCGCCTGCCTCCGGCAAACTCAGGTTCCTCGGTTCCAGTATTCCATCATTCCGGTACTCCATTGTCCCTTTTTATTTTTCCTTTATGTTAAGGAGTTCCAGCCTGGTTTCGCTAACCTTAATAACTTTAATTACGTACTTACCCAGTTCAATGGCAGCATTGATTTTTGGTATATCACCTTTATATGTAAGTACCAGGCCTGCAAGTGTTTCATAATCATCTGATTCCGGGAGGGATAATCCGTAGTGCTCATTAATGTAGTCGATCTCAATTCTTCCTGAGAACAGGTACTCATTATCTCCTATTTTCCTCTCTATAAGTTCGGAGCTGTCGTGTTCGTCCTCAATATCACCTACTATCTCCTCGAGTACATCTTCAATGGTTACTATACCTGATGTACCGCCGAACTCATCAACCACAAGAGCAAGGTTCTTATTCTGATCGACAAACAGTTTGAGCAGTTTGTTTGCGGCCATACTTTCAGGTACTATGGGTAGTTTTTTTACCAGATCCTTTATTCTTTCAGGGTCTTTAAATATATCACGAAGCCTGAAGTAACCAATTATATTATCAATCGATTCCTCGTAAATAAGAATATTTGAATGGCCTGTTTCAATAAATCTCTGTTTGAGGTCATCCATGTTACTGTCTATCGACACAGCAGCTATTTCCGTACGGGGTATCATGCATGCCCTTAATTTAATGTTTGAGAGGTCGAGTGCTTTCTGGAATATCTTGATATCATGTTCTTCAAGATCAATGTCCGGATCATCTTCGTAGACATCACTGACAAGATCGTCCAGGTCGACCTTGCTGAAAACCTGCTTGCTGGCATTATCTTCGGGTTTAACGCCGAAGAAGAGGCGTAGCAGGAGGTTTGACAGTTTAATGATCAAAATGGTTACGGGGTAAAAAATTCCGTATATAAATGCTGTGGGTATGCTGAATGTCCTCAGGAACAGATTAGGAGAACTTCTGAACAATGCTTTCGGAAGGAATTCTGCCAGGAGCAGGATAATGAGGGTGGAGATAATAGTCTGGACAATAAGAAGCAGAGGGTCGGTATTTATGATTCCTTTAAATAATGAATTTAGCGGACCGGATATGTATAGCCCGTAGATAACAAGGGCAATATTATTACCTATAAGCATGGTAACAATAAAATTATCGGGTTTACGGCTGAAAGATGCTATGATCCCTGAACCGAAGCTGCCTACTTTTTTATCGATCTCAATCCTGAGTTTGTTGGAGGAAATAAAAGCTATTTCCATCCCGGAAAAAAATGCGGAAAATATAAGAGACAGTATTATTACAAGGGCTACATTCATAACGGTTTAACTCTTTTTCCTCTGCCTGTCTCTGAAATAAGCCATAACGAAAGCGAGCAAACCCATTCCCAGAAGGATCAGGAACTTGTCTCCTCCACCGATAATCTTATTGTGTATTGCTGCTGCTATACAGAAAATGCCGATCACAATCCAGAGTATCTCGAGGATTATCAATGTTTTTTTATTCATCGTCTATATATATGGTAGCTGTAACATTCTTGATCGTCCAGTTATCGAACTTTGTATCAGATTCAAGTCCATTACCCATTACGATCTGGTCCGTTTGTGTTATTCTTACATATTTATCCGTAAAGATAAGGTCTTTTTTTTCATCCCAGAAAAGAAGTTCCGTTTCCAGTTTTTCTCCCTTGTTGTTTATTGCAACAACATTCTGTCTTACTTCCCACAGTCCTTTATCTTCGGTATACTTCGCATAATTAGAGGTTATTTCTCCTATCATGCTGTCGACACCCTCATAGAAGAAGACCTCTATCCCTTCCTCGAATTCGGTATATGGTTCTTCCTGTTTACCATAGTGCTTAAGTATCGGGGCCCTCATCTTTAGCTCAAGTACGGCTGAGTCGGTATAGGTTGATTCAAAGTTGTGAACGACCTGTGTAGGAACGTCCGGCTTAAGATAAGCGTCAATTATTTCGATTTTCTCCCTGCATGAGAAAAACAATGCAGCCCCTAGCAGGGCTGCAATGCTTGTTTTATTCAGTATTTTATTAGTTCTTTTCAATCTTCTTTTCTGAACCGGACTGTTGTCTTTTCATTTATCCAGCCTCCAACAGTGTACGGCACGCCTTCTTCAATAATACTAATGAAGAAAAGATCTTCTTTCTTCGGGAAGAGTCGGGTTACAGTGTTAAGGTATTCATCGATTCTTTCAGTAAGCGATGGGTCTTTTTGTTTTGCCATTCTGAAATAATCGGCTGCAACCCAGTATATCATCTGGTTTTTGAGTTCATCATCGAAGATCTTAACACTCGAATAGGCATTACCTACAATCATATATGCAGTCCCGTTGTCATTGTTTGCCTCTATTGCCTTTTTTGCATAGTCTCTTGCTGTACGGTAATCCTGCTCCTGTAGTCTCAGAGTGGCCAGTTTGACATAGTATGTGGATACCAGATTATTGTCTTCCTCCAGTTTGACTGCTTCAAGGTAATAATCTTCAGCCCTTTTATAGTTCATCTTTTCATAATTCATCTCGGCAAGATGATATGCAGCTCTTGATGTCTTTTCCAACTGGTAAAGATTTTCAGCCGCGGTATAATACAGGTCTGAATCGGTGCAACCTGCATTATCGAGCAGTTCAAGCACCTTGTTAAGCAGTACGGCATCATTAGGATTATCGGCAACCCTTTGTGTGAAAAGAGGTATAAGCCCTTCACAGGTGGCTGCTCCGCCTGCCTTGAAGATCATATCTATAGTCTCTTTTGCATTAACATCAGGAGGCTTGTTGGTTGCGGCTATCCTTTCATCAAGGATATCCATCATCATACCATAGTTGTTTATTACTGCTTCATTGTCAATTAACTGATTTTCAAATAGTATTTGCGAAATACTCATAAATACCTGCAGAACTGTTCCTGTTGTTCTCTTCGGATCGAGATTTATTGCTTTCTCAAGTGTGTTATAAGCCAGTTTAAGAAGCTCTATATCATCACCGGCCAGGCCATATATATCAATGCCTTTACGCCCGAGGTAGTAAGCTTCCCTGTCGAAATACTCAATCCTGACATCATATATCATTTCAATTGTATCGATATAGGCCCTGTCTTTTGTCTTCTCATAAAAATCCTTAAACATATTTATACCATGCAGGTGCAGGTTGCTTGATGATCCGGGGCATTCCATAAATACTTCCCTCCAGAAATCCAGCGCCATAGGATAGTTATTCTGATCATAATAAGTTTTGTAGAGAGAAAGATTCTCCCTGCATTTAACGCTGTCCTCCCCGTGTCCGTATTTGCTACCGTCTTCTATACCTTTCTGACCAAACAATGGTATAAGTAAAAAAGAAAGGAAGATAACTGAGAATGTTTTTGGTGATCTTGCTTTCATCATGTATTGGTTTTGTTAATTGTATTTCTGTTTTATGAACCAGTTATCATATAAATTAAGGCTAATGCCAAAAGTAAAGTTGTTCTCGGTATGTAAACCGTTCTCTGTTGAGCCGCTTCTGTTCAGGTAGCCTATATTAAGGTTTACCTTTGATTTATCGCGTCTCATCGGTAAACCAGCTCCAAAAGTAATGCCAAATTCTTTCAACTGTTCTCCTTCTACCATCAGATGGCCGCTTGAGATATGACCGCCCAGCCTGTATTCTATCCTGTTAAGATAGTTGTAATTTGCATTGTAATCCGGAATATACTCTATTCCCATTCTCATCGAAGAGCTGTTAACCAGATATTGGCCATAACCGGCAAACGATACCTCACCCCATTTCGAAATAGTGTAATCAGCGGTTATAAGAAACAGGTTTTTTTTGCCAAAAGCCAGTCCTACGCCCATCTCTTCCGGTAATTCAAATTTAAGATCAGTGCTGTACAGATAGCTCAGTGTATCGACGGAATAAACAGATGAGGAATAAGGGGCATACCTGGTAAAAATATCTTCGTATTCCGAATTATATGCTTGTTTCATTGAATATCTGAGACCTAATGATAAATGATATTCGTTTCCGAAACTGACCGAATATTGTAATCCATAATCAAAATTATAACCATATATCCTTATATTCTCTGATGAGAGATTATGAAACTGGTTGTTATCATCAGTGAACAAATATAAGTTATCACGCTTAATATTACCAAAAAGGTAGGTAAAATTTATTCCGAGCGATAAATTTTTAAAGGGACTTATCCCTATACCTGCAAAATATTTATTGTAACTGCCGGCCCCCTTATGAGTGTTTTCATACTCACCTATTACAGGGTTGTAGTCAGGATCGTCCTCAGTAACAGAATTTTTCAGGTTATAATATCCGTTGGAATAGGGTACTATTCCTGTAGCAAATCCAAGCCATCTGGTTATGGGAAAAGCCATAGTAAGGTGGCGGAAGTTAATATCGTCCGAGAAATATGAGCCCTGATTATCAACAAGTTTATTGGCTTGATAATCAATGCCGAAATCAAATATAAAAGAAATAGTATCGATGGCGGTATATGATGCCGGATTGAGATAGTTTATTGTCAGAGGGTCTCTTAGCGCTATTCCTGCACCACCCATGCTCCTCATTTTTGATATTCCCTGCTCTTCTATAATACCGGGGCCGAATCTTGCGTATGGGCTGTTTATCTCTTTCTGCCCGGCAAGAATAACCGGGAACATTAGGAATAAAAAGAGTAAGGGTATTTTAATATTATTATGCATTATAATTTAATAAAAAATTCAATCCGTCAAGAACAAGGTCGGGTATATATTCATGCTTTTCTTCCAGATATTCAGAAATGAATCTGCCGTCTCCGCCTGTTACAATTATTTCGGTCTGCCCGTACTTTTTTTTCAAATTGCGAATATAGTCATTTATTTCAAAAATCAAGCCTGATTGGACGCCTGACCTTATGGCCGATTCTGTATTATACCCTATTAAGTCAAATGATTGACCTTTATCTACCAGCGGTAATCTGCCGGTATAGTCGTGTAGCGCTCTGAACCTCATATCAATACCCGGTGAAATATTTCCTCCGGCATAGTTGCTGTCAGAATCGAGAAAGTCATAGGTGATTGCCGATCCTGCATCAATAACAACAACGTTTATACCGTGGTATAGATTGTAAGCAGCCGCAATTGCAGCAATCCTGTCGGTACCCAGTGTTTCGGGGCTGGTATATTTAATGGTAAACGGAAGAGTTGTATTATGACTTAACATAATCAGTGGGATCAGCCTGTCCTGAAGGAGCCTTATAATATCAGGTTTTTCTTTTATGACTGAGCTGATAATGGCTCTGGTAATACTGTAATCCGCAAGAATTTCATTCAGCTCAAATGCCGAATGGTAAACCCGTTCTTTTGCAGATTTGCTGTATACTCCGGCTTTGGATGATGAGTTGCCTATATCGATAACCAGATTCATATTAAGGCCAAATTTATTAAAAAATGGTATTCCTGAAACAATTATAGCGGGCTTTAATATTTCTTTAACTTTTTAGTCCTCAGTTTTATAGTTGAGCATGTGACTGAATATCCCAATAGCCTGGTATATATTGCTGACATCACCGGCAGTAATGACAAGCTTATTTCCGTTATGCTTTACCCTGTATTTTTTTTGGTCTGAGCTTACTGACCTGATCACTGACATGAATGTATTACTTTTATAAAATGTTGATTCAGGGTCGGAAGTAAAGTACATTACCATTGTTTCATTTTTCAGTACCAGTTTTTCTACTGCCAGCCTGCATGCCAGCCTGCGCAGTTTTACCATGTTCAGCAGTTCTGTTGCCGGCGGAGGGAGTTTACCGAACCTGTCAGCGAGCCTGTTCTCAAATGACAGCAATTCCTCATCACTGCTTATACTGTTCAGCTCTTTATATAATCTTATCCTTTCCGAGATATTTGAGATATATTCGTCGGGGAACATGATCTCCAGATCGGTTTCTATCAGGCAGTCATTTATATATAAGTCAGAGGATGTTTTTACATCTTCTTCTGTTTCAATATTGTCCTTTCCTTTAGCCAGCCATGCTTCTGCTTTCAGTTCCTGCATTGCCTCATCAAGAATACGCTGGTATGTTTCAAAGCCGACATCAGCAATAAAACCGCTTTGTTCTGATCCCAGGAGGTTTCCCGAGCCACGTATATCCAGGTCCTGCATTGCAATATTGAACCCGCTGCCCAGTTCCGAAAATTCCTCAATTGCCTTTAACCTTCTTTTTGCTTCCTGGGTGATAAGGTTCAGAGGAGGTGCAAGAAGGTAGCAAAAGGCCTTCTTATTTGATCGTCCAACCCGTCCTCTGAGCTGATGCAGCTCGGAAAGTCCGAAATGATGGGCATTATTAATAAAAATAGTATTGGCATTTGGTATGTCAAGCCCGGATTCTATAATTGTCGTTGCTATCAGAACATCATAATCGCCATGAACGAAATCGAACATTATGTTTTCGACAATCCTGCCTTCCATCTGCCCGTGCACTATGGCAGTCTTGATACCCGGTACTATACGGATTACGGCCTGCTCAACCTCTCTTATGTTATCCACCCTGTTATGGATGAAAAAAACCTGTCCGTTACGGCTTATTTCGTACTCTATGCCTTCTTTTATAATTTCCTCATTGAATCCGTGGAGCTCTGTTATAATGGGCATTCTGTTCGGAGGCGGCGTATTGATTATTGACAGGTCGCGCGCTCCCATCAGGGAGAATTGGAGTGTTCTGGGAATTGGTGTTGCCGTGAGGGTCAGGGTATCAACGTTAGTCCTCATTTCTTTCAGTTTCTCTTTTACGGCGACGCCAAAACGTTGTTCCTCATCTATGATTAACAGTCCGAGGTTTTTAAATACTATGTCTTTCCCAACAAGCCTGTGGGTTCCTATGATTATGTCCAGTTCACCGCTTTTCAGATTTCTTATTATTTCTTTTTGTTCGGAAGCCTTTTTGTGCCTGCTTATATATTCGATATTGACAGGGAAATTTTCAAGTCTCGACATAAATGTCTGGTAATGCTGCAGTGCAAGAATAGTAGTAGGGACCAGTATAGCAGTTTGTTTGCTGTCGGCAGCAGCCTTGAAAGCTGCCCTTACAGCTATTTCCGTTTTGCCGAATCCCACATCGCCGCAGATAAGCCTGTCCATAGGATACGATTCCTCCATATCCTTTTTTACTGCCATTGTAGCTGCAAGCTGATCAGGGGTGTCTTCATATATAAATGAAGCTTCAAGCTCTCTTTGCATATATGAATCCGGAGAAAAGCCGTATCCCGGCACCTCCCTTCTTTTGGCATACAGAATGATCAGGTTGCGGGCAATATCCTTTATTTTCTTTTTAGTTCTTGATTTAAGCTTATCCCATGCGCCGGTTCCCAGTTTGTATATCCGGGGTTCAGCGCCCTCCCTGCCCTTGTATTTTGATATCCTGTGCAGTGCATGTATACCGACATAAAGAGTATCATTATCTTTGTAAACCAGCTTAATGTTCTCCTGTATCTTACCGTTTATTTCAACTTTTTCCAGGCCTCCGAACTTACCTATGCCATGGTCTGTATGAACGACATAATCTCCCGGGTTCAGGCTGGTGAGCTCTTTCATACTAAGGCTTTCCTTACGCGAGAAGGATGGTTTGACCCTGAATTTATGGTACCGTTCAAAGATCTGATGATCAGTAAAAATGCAGATTTTAAGGTCATTATCAACAAAGCCGCGATGCAGGTTTAAAGGTAAGGAGTTAAATTCAAGGCCTGGCCGTATTTCTGAGAATATATCCTTTAGCCGCTGGATCTGGATCTTATTCTCTGAGACGATAATGTTTTCTATGCCTTCATCCCTGTTACGGATAAGCCTGTCGCCCAGAATTTCGAAGTTTTTACTGAATTCGGGCTGAGGGCTGGTATTGAACTTAAGTTGCGAGGTGACACTGAGGGATATATTCATGGAAAGATCTGCCAGATCGAACTTATTTATTTCTTCAGAAAGCATTGCCCCCGTAACAGCCAGCTTGTTTTTATCCGGAGCTAATCCTTCAGCCTCATATGTCCATTCTGAATCGAAGATTCTATCGATACGGTCAATAATGAAGTCTTTATCATCCATCCATATCATGCTTGAAGGGCTCAGGAATTCAGGCAGTGTTTCAACGGCTTCTTCAATGCTAATATCCTGAATATTAGGAATAACAGAGATAATATCCATCTTTTCCACGCTGAGCTGATCTTCAGGGTTGAAGGTCCTTATCGATTCTATTTCATCTCCGGAAAAGTCAAGGCGGAACGGCATGTCGCCGGAATAGGAGAAAATATCCAGTATACTTCCCCTTAATGAAAACTGTCCGGGCTCAGAGACGAAATCCACTCTTTCAAAATTATATTCGATGAGCATTTCCTCAATAAACTCCATTGAAAGTGCGTCACCTTTTTTTATGTTAAGAGTATTTTTTTGAAGGTTTTTTTTACTTATGACCTTCTCCATAACGGACTCCGGGTAGCTGACAATAATACATTTTCTCTTTCCCGAGCCAAGATGATTTATTACTTCAGTCCTGAGAACAATACTGCCTGGTTCCATTTGACCGAATTGTATTGAACGTTTATAAGAGGAGGGAAAGAAAAAGATATTCTCTTTACCAAGTATTGAGACCAGGTCATTATGAAAGTATGCAGCTTCCTCCTTATCATTCAGTATTATCAGCTGTGTTACTTTTAGCTTATTATAAATGGCAGCAATAAAATATGCTTTGGATGAACCGGATAAACCCGGCAGATGGAATCTGTGTTTGCCCGGTTCATTCAGATGTTCAAAAAAAACACCTGCATTCGGATGGCTTGTATACAGGTTGATAATGTCTGCCGACTGCATTCTGTTATTTGTTGGGCTGCAAATTTAATAATAGATGCAGTGATGACAAAGAAAAGGTCTTATTAGTGAGATTAAAATTTCATGAATTTATGAAATGAAATTTGATAATCGAACAATGCCGCTGAAAGCGGGAGGGAAGGTAAATACCCCGTCAGCTTGCTGCGGGGAGCTTCATTAAGAACTGGCATTAATAAATTCTTCGATTTTGTCTACCATTTCAACGGATCCTACGAAATAAGGTATTCTCTGGTGCAGTGATTTAGGCTTTAGTTCAAGAACCCTGTTACATCCGTCGGAAGCCTTGCCCCCGGATTGTTCAGCCAGGTAAGCAATCGGGTTACATTCGTATACAAGTCTCAGTTTCCCGCTAGGGTATATTTCACTGCTGGGATACATATAGATACCCCCTTTGAGCAGGTTCCTGTGAAAATCGGAAACCAGAGAACCAATATACCTCGATACATACGGGCGGTTGCTGGCAGGATCCCTTTCCTGGCAATATTTGATGTATTTTTTTATCCCATCAGGGAATTTAATATAATTGCCTTCATTAACCGAGTAGAGATTACCTTTGACAGGCATCCTGATCCCGGGGTGTGAGAGGCAGAATTCGCCCAGCGAAGGATCCACTGTAAATCCGTTAACCCCGTTGCCCGCTGAATATACAAGCATTGTGGATGACCCGTAAATAATATAACCTGCGGCAACCTGTTTGGTCCCCGGCTGCAGAAAGTCCTCGTCATTAGGGACAGATCCTTTTTTCGATATACGTTTATAAATTGAAAAAATACTCCCTACGGACACATTCACATCTATATTGGAGGATCCGTCAAGCGGGTCCATACAAACAATGTATTTCCCGTTTACTGCAAATTCGTGGGTGAATGATATTATATTATGGTTTTCTTCTGTTGCCATGCCACAGCATTCCCCGCTCGAAAGTAATGACGAAATAAATACCTCATCGGCATATACGTCGAGTTTTTGCTGATCTTCACCCTGAGTATTTGTATTTCCGGCCCTGCCAAGTATGTCGGCAAGACCTGCCTTTCTTATCTTGCTGCTGACCATTTTGGCTGCAGTGCCAATATGATGAAGGAGTCTGGAAAACTCTCCCTTGGCTTCGGGATAGTCTTTTTGTCTTAGTATGATAAAATCATCAAGTGTGGTAATATTATAGCTTTTCATCTAACCGGTTTAACTGGGTTTTGTAGCATATAAAGTTAATAATTACGATTGATAAAAAGAGTAACCGGATATGTTTTACTATTAAAATCATAATTTTGACAAAAAATTATTCGATGAAGGTATTCAAATTTGGAGGTGCTTCAGTAAAAGATGCAGATGGCATAAGAAATCTTGGCAGGATAGTAGAAGGATATAAAACACCTTTGGTGGTTGTGGTATCGGCTTTTGGAAAAACGACAAATGCCCTGGAAAAGGTTGTTAATGCAAAGTATGGAGATGGGGGGGATCCTTTATCCTTACTGGAAGAAGTATTCGGGGATCACATGCGGGTCATGAGGGAACTGGATCTTTCGGATGAAGAGCTGACGGGCTTTGTTTCGGGGATATATGATAGCGTAGTCAGCTACCTGTCATGTAAGGAAAATAATGATTATGACAGGGATTACGACCAGATCGTATCGGCCGGAGAGCTGTGGTCGAGCAGGATAATAGCATCCTGGCTGAAAAAGGAAAAATTTGATTGCCGGTGGCTGGATATACGGAAAATATTATTGACAGATAACAGGTTCAGAGATGCAAATATTCTATGGCAGGAATCGGAGAATCTTGCCTGTACATCATTCGACATGGAGAAAAACATACTATATCTGACGCAGGGATTTATCGGAGGAACAAAAGAAGGATTTACAACGACGCTTGGGAGAGAAGGATCGGATTATACTGCAGCTGTGATAGCAAATATGCTTAATGCGGAGGAAGTTCATGTATGGAAAGATGTTCCGGGTATCCTGAACGCCGATCCGAAATGGATTGAGGATGCACTGGTAATGGAGCGAGTAAACTATAAGGAGGCCGTTGAGATGTCCTTTTCAGGAGCCAAGGTTATACATCCGAAAACCATTAAACCTTTACATAATAAAAACATACCTCTCTATGTAAGGTCATTCCTGGATAGCAGCCTGAAAGGAACGGTCATTACCGGGGAGCAGGCTTCCGCTGCCGGAATACCCGTTTTTATACGGAAAGAGAACCAGATACTTATCTCAATACTGTCCAGAGATTTTTCATTCGCCATCGGGGATAATATTGCGCGCATACTGGCTGTTTTTTATGAACATGGGATTAAGGCCAATATGGTTCAGGCAAGTGCTGTCAGCGTTGCCGTATGTGCTGATGATGACGGGAGAAAAATAAGAAAACTTATCTCCGAACTGGAAAAAGACTACAGGCTTATGTATAATACAAATGTCGAGATGCTTACCATAAGACAATATGCTCATGACTCAGTAGAAAAGGTATGCGGTGGGAGAGAAGTACTGATGGAGCAGAAAACCAGACGCACAATAAGGATTGTCGTTAAGTCGTATTAGTTAAAATCCAGTTTAAACGCGGCTTTATACCCTATTAATGTCCCGTCTATCTCACGGTTTTCATAGCCCAGAACCACAGATATCACTTCTTTATCGATCTCCATTGTGGCAGGATTATAAAACCAGTTCTCTGTAAATTGTATCTTACCGATATTATTCCGGTCGAAACCGGGCTCCAGTTCCGTTTTCCTTACATCATCAGGTGTCAGTTTTTTCCCGGTATGGTAATCATATGCTTTTATCCGCCCGGTATAAACCGCGTTGAATAATTCGGAGATCATCCTGTCCCCTTCATAGCCCTGTAACTTTTCAATTTCCCATGGGTCTTCCTTATTGGGTATCTTTATAACAACATCATATATGATATCCCGGGCTATAAGTATTTTTTCATTACCCGGAACAGTGTTATTACCGGTTTGCTTGCATGATAACAATACTGCAGTAATGATAAGGGCTGTTAAACTTATTGTTCTCATTGCTGATGTCTGTTGAAGGTTAATAATTCACCTCTGATAGTATCGTTCACCTCGCCACGGTCATAAGCAAGCTGACCGTTGACAAATGTTTTCTCAACCGATGCGCTGAATACCTGGTCCTCGAACGGAGACCACCGGCATTTATACAGAATATTGTCTTTACCTACTTTCCAGCTTTTATCCGGGTTAACAAGACAGAGATCGGCTTTATATCCCTCCCTTATAAATCCCCTGTCGACAATATTAAACAGGATGGCAGGATTATGGCACATTTTTTCAACGATCTTTTCAATGCTTGTCTTTCCCTGCTTCGAAAGCTCTATCATTGCTACAAGAGAATGCTGTACCATAGGTCCGCCTGAAGGGGCTTTTGTATACGGATTGTTTTTTTCTTCCAGAGTATGAGGTGCATGGTCGGTTGCTATAATGTCAATCCTGTTATCGTTTATACTTCTGATCAGTTCGTCCCTGTCGAAAGAGCTTTTTATAGCCGGATTCCATTTTATCAGGGTACCCTTGCTGCTGTAGTCCCTGTCATCAAACCAGAGATGATGTATGCAGGCCTCTGCTGTTATACGTTTTTTTTCGAGCGGCGTATTACCATCGAACAGCTTCATCTCGTCAGCGGTAGAAAGATGCAAAATATGGAGCCTGGTATTATATTCTTTTGCAAGACTGACAGCCAGTGATGAAGACTTTAAGCAAGCTTCCCTGTTTCTGATAAGAGGGTGATATTCAACAGGAATATTATCACCGTATTTTTCCCTGTATTTACTCAGATTGGATTGTACGGTGCTTTCGTCCTCACAGTGGCAGGCTATTGGGATAACTGTTTCAGCAAATATTTTACGCAAGCTGCTGATATCATCTACCAGCATATTGCCTGTTGATGCTCCCATGAAAACTTTTATGCCACAGGTTGTTTCAGGATCTGTTGCCTTTAACTCGTCTGTATTATTATTTGTTGCGCCCAGGTAGAAAGAATAATTACAAACTGACTTCCCGGCAGCCATGTCCTGTTTTTTCTTTAGCGCATCTTGCGTTATTGTCTGGGGTACTGTATTAGGCATTTCCATAATACTGGTAATACCTCCTGCAACAGCGGCTTTTGTTTCCGAATTCAGGTCGGCTTTATGAGTTAGCCCGGGATCCCTGAAGTGAACCTGGTCGTCTATTACCCCGGGCAGAAGTAAAAGTCCGCCGGCATCAATGATTTCGGTATTATCAGGGATGGGAAATTCGTCATTGGGGCCGTATATGGCTTTTATCCTGTCATTTTCAATAAGCAGGCTGCCCGGGAATCTTTTACCCTCATTTACTATCTCAGCTCTGTGAATCAGTTTTTTCATGGTCATTTTTTTCATATTTCCTGAAAAAACTCCTGTATTTCATTCTTAGGACGCCCCATAAAGCCTCGTTGAATATGCCTCCGCTCATTTTCGAAGTACCTTGCTTCCTGTCGGTGAATACTATAGGTATCTCAATGATCCTGAAGCCGTATTTCCATGTAGTAAATTTCATCTCTATCTGGAAAGCATAGCCTTTTGACCTGATCTTATCCAGTTCTATTGTATCAAGAACCTCTCTTTTGTAGGCCTTGAATCCTGCCGTCGTATCTTTGACCTTCAGCCCTGTCACGAGCCTTACATAAATGGAAGCCATATAAGACATAAGAACTCTTCCCAAAGGCCAGTTTACTACATTAACACCGGAAATATATCTTGAACCTATTACCATGTCAGCCCCATTCATACATGTGTTGTATAATCTTATCAGGTCTCTCGGATTATGGGAGAAATCCGCATCCATCTCATATATTATATCGTATCCTTTTTCCAGGGCCCATTTGAAACCGGTAATATATGCTGTTCCCAGCCCCTGCTTCCCCTCTCTTTTTATGAGGTTCAGGTTCCTGTGGTCTTTCATGAGTGTCTCGACTATGTCATAAGTTCCATCCGGTGAATTGTCATCCACAATCAGTATATCAAATTCCGTATCCAGCGATGAAATACTTTCAATGATATTTTTGATATTCTCCTTTTCGTTATATGTCGGTATTATAACAAGGTTTTTCGCCATTACCATTCCCATTTCTGTTACGAAAATACTCAATTCATACTTTTTTCCTGTATTATTCTCACTTTTTTAAGGATCAGGCTGGAGAATGTCCCGGTATGGAAATAATGAATGAGCTTCCTTCTCCCTCCCGGCTTTTTACTTCTATCTTACCGTTATTCTTTTCAAGCAATTCTTTGCTGAGCAGTAAGCCCAGACCCCCGCTATGTTCTCCTTCCGTTCCTTCACGTTTGGTTTTTTCATTTATTAGAAAGAGCTTGTTAACTAATTCATCACTCATGCCTATACCGCTATCGGTAATGATAATTTTGCAGTAGTCATTATTGACCGTTTCTGCCGAAATGTTTATTTTACCACCTCTGTGTGTGAACTTTACAGAGTTATTCAATATATTGCGTAAGACAGTCCCAAGTATATTTTTATTAATATATCCCGTTAAATCTCCCGGGTCAGAGAATTCTATATTAATATTTTTTGCATTTGCAGATTCATTAATGGAATATATACTGTTAGTGATTGACTCCTTCAAAAGGATTTTCTCCGGAGAAGAATCCAGTGTATCGCGTTTAAGCTTTGACCATTCCAACAGGTTTTCCAGTAATCTGTAAATGGCAGTTGCCGAATCTTTCATGCTTTGTGTAATGTTTACTATCTCTTCGAATGGCATTATTTGGATGTCTTCTGTAATCAGTTCGGTTGTTGCTACAAATGTGCTCAGGGGGTCTCTCAGATCATGAGCCAGGATTGAAAAGAATTTATCCTTCTCTGCAATTGACTCCTGAAGCTGTTGGTTTTTTCTTTTTATTTCTTCATCTGCCTTTTTACGGTGTGTTATATCGCGTGACATACCAAATGTCCCGATGATGTTCCCATCATTATCTCTCAGGGGCATTTTAACGGTTGATGCCCATGTGTCTGGTGCGTTATGGTGAGTTTCTTTTTCTTCCGTATGTAGTTCTTTCCCGGTTTCCATGATCCTCTGTTCATCCTTAAAAGCCTGCTGGGCATGTTCTTCCGAAAAGTAATCAAAGTCTGTCTTGCCAATAGCTTCTTCAGGATCTTTAAGGTCAAAAAAGACAGCATGAGATCTATTAATCCTTATGAACCTGCTTTGCCTGTCTTTAAAATAAATAAAGTCAGGTAAGTAATTCATCAGGGTATCAAGGAAGAACCTTTCTTGTCGCAGTGTCTCCCTGAGACGGGTTATTTCATCTTCCGGTTCGATCCTGGTTTTGTCTTCAGGGTTTTTCATAGTTGGCATATTATATATTTAATTATATTCCCGAATGTTAAAATACTACTTTTTTTATTGTCAGCTTATCCCCACGTTAAGTATACAATAATATTGTTGATTATCCTATAGTTGCTTATATATATTCTTCTCTTTTTTACCTGCATTTTTGCTCGGGTCATAGATATATGTAAAATATTTTTGCATATTTTTTTTGCAAGTCAAAAAAGATGTCTATTTTTGCAGCCGCTTTTAGGCACAACGTTCATTTTTTACAGACAAGAGAGGGATCAGTCAGGCCTTTAGGATTTAGGTTGCCGGCATATTAAGCGGGTATAAAGAGGGAGGCATGATTTATTATAAAAAGAGGGAAAAAAGGTTTAACTTTGTGTTCCTTATCCGGGAGGGTTAATTTCTTCCGGTGTAAAGGAAGAGAAATAAAAAGCAGAAAGAAGTTCTTTGAATTACTTAAGCACGCAAATCCAGGCAAAAAAAAGGAATAGAACAATAGCGTCAAACATTATCCTTAGAGAAAGAGCCGGGCTCTTGAAAGCATAAAAACAAATTTTATACTACAACGAAGAGTTTGATCCTGGCTCAGGATGAACGCTAGCGGGAGGCTTAACACATGCAAGTCGAGGGGCATCACGTTCCGAGCAATCGGAATGGTGGCGACCGGCGTACGGGTGAGTAACGCGTATGCAACCTACCTTTTACAGGAGGATAGGTTCCGGAAACGGAAATTAATACTCCATATTATCTTGTAAAGACATCTTAGCAAGAAGAAAGCTACGGCGGTAAAAGATGGGCATGCGTAACATTAGTTAGTTGGTGAGGTAACGGCTCACCAAGGCGACGATGTTTAGGGGTCCTGAGAGGGTTATCCCCCACACTGGTACTGAGACACGGACCAGACTCCTACGGGAGGCAGCAGTGAGGAATATTGGTCAATGGGCGCAAGCCTGAACCAGCCATCCCGCGTGCAGGAAGACTGCCCTATGGGTTGTAAACTGCTTTTCTGAGGGAAGAATAGTTTCGAATATTTCGTAATATGACGGTACCTCAGGAATAAGCATCGGCTAACTCCGTGCCAGCAGCCGCGGTAATACGGAGGATGCAAGCGTTATCCGGATTCATTGGGTTTAAAGGGTGCGTAGGCGGGCTTACAAGTCAGTGGTGAAATCCATCAGCTTAACTGGTGCACTGCCATTGAAACTGTAAGTCTTGAGTGAGGTATAGGTAGGCGGAATGTGTAATGTAGCGGTGAAATGCTTAGATATTACACAGAACACCGATTGCGTAGGCAGCTTACTGGGCCTTCACTGACGCTGATGCACGAAAGCGTGGGTAGCGAACAGGATTAGATACCCTGGTAGTCCACGCCGTAAACTATGATTACTCGTTGTTGGCGATATACAGTCAGCGACCAAGCGAAAGCGATAAGTAATCCACCTGGGGAGTACGCTCGCAAGAGTGAAACTCAAAGGAATTGACGGGGGCCCGCACAAGCGGTGGAACATGTGGTTTAATTCGATGATACGCGAGGAACCTTACCTGGGCTTAAATGTAGACTGCATATAGTGGAAACACTATTTTCTTACAGACTGTTTACAAGGTGCTGCATGGTTGTCGTCAGCTCGTGCCGTGAGGTGTCGGGTTAAGTCCCATAACGAGCGCAACCCTTATCGTTAGTTGCCATCGGGTCAAGCCGGGGACTCTAGCGAAACTGCCACCGTAAGGTGAGAGGAAGGTGGGGATGACGTCAAATCAGCACGGCCCTTATGTCCAGGGCTACACACGTGTTACAATGGCCAGAACAAAGGGCAGCTACCTGGAGACAGGATGCGAATCTCGAAATCTGGTCCAAGTTCGGATCGGAGTCTGCAACTCGACTCCGTGAAGCTGGAATCGCTAGTAATCGCGCATCAGCCATGGCGCGGTGAATACGTTCCCGGGCCTTGTACACACCGCCCGTCAAGCCATGGAAGCTGGGGGTGCCTGAAGTCCGTAACCGCAAGGAGCGGCCTAGGGTAAAACTAGTGACTGGGGCTAAGTCGTAACAAGGTAGCCGTACCGGAAGGTGTGGCTGGAACACCTCCTTTCTGGAGAGAGCAAAGGCTTATTATTTAAGGATAAAGCATTGTTTTATTCTAAGCCTGGATTAAGTGCTTAAATAATATATAAAACAACCGGAGCATATAAAGATTGCGCCCGGAGATGGCACAGGGGTGGAGGCTAAAGATAGTCCCATAGCTCAGAAGGTTAGAGCGCTACACTGATAATGTAGAGGTCCCCAGTTCAAATCTGGGTGGGACTACGCTTCGGGGAATTAGCTCAGTTGGCTAGAGCGCCTGCTTTGCACGCAGGAGGTCAAGGGTTCGACTCCCTTATTCTCCACTATTGCCCTAGGCAGTTCCGAGTATTCGGGATTAAGCAGGGGATTTGAGCGCAGAGAAGAGAGAAGTGATTAAGAATTATGATCACAGGAGAGAGATTGCTCAAAAGATGTTCTTTGACATGATGAACGAAAACGAGATTAGTAATAAAAGAATACTTGAGAAAGTAAGCAAGGGCATACGGTGGATGCCTTGGCTCTCAGAGGCGAAGAAGGACGTGACAAGCTGCGAAAATCTGCGGGGAGGAGCAAATATCCGTTATATCCGCAGGTATCCGAATGGGGCAACCCCTCCGGCTGAAGGCCGGAGATCTCCCGAGTGATCGGGGGAGGCAAACCCGGGGAACTGAAACATCTAAGTACCCGGAGGAAAAGAAAACAATAGTGATTCCCTAAGTAGTGGCGATCGAACGGGGAAGGGCCCAAATCCCGGTAGTTTTGGCTATCGGGAGGTAGTAGGACTGCGACATTTTGTATACATAAGAAGTGGAAGATATCTGGAAAGTTACACCAAAGGAGGTGAAAGTCCTGTACACGTAAATAAGTATGCAGATAGCAGTATCCTGAGTAAGGCGGGACACGAGAAATCCTGTTTGAAACAGCCAGGACCATCTGGCAAGGCTAAATACTCCTGAGAGACCGATAGTGAACCAGTACCGTGAGGGAAAGGTGAAAAGCACCCCGAACAGGGGAGTGAAATAGTACCTGAAACCGTGTGCTTACAAGCGGTTGGAGTCCCGAGTAATCGGGATGACAGCGTGCCTTTTGCATAATGAGCCTACGAGTTACTCTTTATTAGCGAGGTTAAGACTTTCAGGGTCGGAGCCGAAGCGAAAGCGAGTATTAATAGTGCGTAATTAGTTAATAGAGGTAGACGCGAAACCTGGTGATCTACCCTTGGCCAGGCTGAAGTTCCGGTAACACGGGATGGAGGGCCGAACCAGTAGACGTTGAAAAGTCTTTGGATGAGCTGAGGGTAGGGGTGAAAGGCCAATCAAACCAGGAAATATCTCGTACTCCCCGAAATGCATTTAGGTGCAGCCTCGTAATAATCTGTTGGAGGTAGAGCTACTGATAAGGCTAGAGGGCTTCACCGCCTATCAACCCTTGACAAACTCCGAATGCTGACAGATGATTTACGGGAGTGAGGCTATGGGTGCTAAGGTCCATGGCCGAAAGGGAAATAACCCGGACCATCAGCTAAGGTCCCGGAGTGTATGCTAAGTTGACCTAACGCAGTGCGACTGCTTAGACAGCTAGGATGTTGGCTTGGAAGCAGCCATTCATTTAAAGAGTGCGTAACAGCTCACTAGTCGAGCGGTTGTGCGTGGATGATAAACGGGCATAAGCATACCACCGAAGCTATGGATCCTCTTGAGAAATCAGGAGGGTGGTAGGGGAGCATTCCAGAACTGTTGAATGGGTATTGTGAGATACCCTGGAGGGTCTGGAAAAGAAAATGTAGGCATAAGTAACGATAATGCAGGTGAGAAACCTGCACACCGATAGACTAAGGATTCCTGATCAACGCTAATCGGATCAGGGTTAGTCGGGACCTAAGGGACAGCCGAGAGGCCTAACCGATGGACAACTGGTTAATATTCCAGTACCACCATATGTTGCGATGGGGTGACGGAGAAGTGAACCGGCCGCGTACTGACGGAATAGTACGTTAAAGGGAGTAGTTATACGCCCGGGTTAAGAGCCCGGGAGTGATGAACCTGATAGTACCGCGAGCCTTCGGGCGAGCGGATAGCGCCGTTAATCATACTTCCAGGAAAACCCTCTAAGCTTCAGACATATGGTGCCCGTACCGCAAACCGACACAGGTAGTCAGGGAGAGAATCCCAAGGTGCTCGAGTGATTCGTGGCTAAGGAACTAGGCAAAATAGTCCTGTAACTTCGGGAGAAAGGACGCCCCGAGCAATCGGGGCCGCAGAGAAATGGCCCAGGCGACTGTTTATCAAAAACACAAGGCTTTGCGAAATAGTAATATGAAGTATAAGGCCTGACACCTGCCCGGTGCCGGAAGGTTAAGAGGAGGGGTTATTCTGTATTAATATAGGAGAAGCTCTGAGTTGAAGCCCCGGTAAACGGCGGCCGTAACTATAACGGTCCTAAGGTAGCGAAATTCCTTGTCGGGTAAGTTCCGACCTGCACGAATGGTGTAACGATCTGGGCACTGTCTCAGCCACGAGCTCGGTGAAATTGTAGTTCCGGTGAAGATGCCGGATACCCGCAACGGGACGGAAAGACCCCGTGAACCTTTACTATAGCTTAACATTGATTTTGGGTAAGTGATGTGTAGGATAGGTCGGAGACTGCGAACTGGCTTCGTCAGGAGTCAGGGAGTCAACCTTGAAATACGACCCTTTATTTATCTGGGACCTAACCCCCCGAGGGATCGGGGGAGACATTGTTTGGTGGGTAGTTTGACTGGGGTGGTCGCCTCCAAAAGAGTAACGGAGGCTTCTCAAGGTACCCTCAGCACGATTGGTAACCGTGCGTAGAGTGCAATGGCATAAGGGTGCTTGACTGTGAGACCGACAAGTCGATCAGGTAGGAAACTAGAGCATAGTGATCCGGTGGTTCCGTATGGAAGGGCCATCGCTCAAAGGATAAAAGGTACTCCGGGGATAACAGGCTGATCGCTCCCAAGAGCTCATATCGACGGAGCGGTTTGGCACCTCGATGTCGGCTCGTCACATCCTGGGGCTGGAGAAGGTCCCAAGGGTTGGGCTGTTCGCCCATTAAAGTGGCACGCGAGCTGGGTTCAGAACGTCGTGAGACAGTTCGGTCCCTATCTGTTGTGGGCGTAAGAGATTTGCGAGGAGCTGACACTAGTACGAGAGGACCGTGTTGGACAAACCACTGGTGTACCTGTTGTGGCGCCAGCCGCACCGCAGGGTAGCTATGTTTGGAAGGGATAAGTACTGAAAGCATCTAAGTACGAAGCTCGCCTCAAGATTAGATCTCCATAAGGGACGTTAAAGACGATGACGTAGATAGGCTGTAGGTGTAAAGGCAGTAATGTCAAAGCCGAGCAGTACTAATTACCCGAAAGCTTTCAGATAACAGGTATTATTTATTATTAATCTCGAATTTTCATCATGTAAAGATATAAAGAGCATAATATATGCTTTGAGGATCTTAAGGTGGCTATAGCGACGGGGTACCACCTCTTCCCATTCCGAACAGAGAAGTTAAGCCCGTTAGCGCCGATGGTACTACGCAAGTGGAAGAGTAGGTCGCCGCCGACTTTAAAACAGGAGCCCTGATACATTGTGTCAGGGCTTTTTTTATACCCCCGTACTTTAACCCTTCGTTAACCTTCTAAAATATAATATGCTGCAAATCTTTCAAAACGGAGTAATGGAGTAATGGAGTAATGGAGTAATGGAGTAATGGAATATTGGAATATTGGAATATTGGAATACTGGAATACTGGAGTACTGGAGTACTGGAATACTGGAATACTGGAATACTGGAGTACTGGAATACTGGAATACTGGAATACTGGAATACTGGAATACTGGAGCACTGAGAGAACTTATTCTAAATAACCCAATACACCAATATACCAATACACTAATACACTAATATACTAATTAACTGCCTTTTGCCTTTTGCCGTTCGTCGTTAGCCTTTTGTCGCATAAAAAAGCCGTCCTGCAGGAAACAGGACGGCAACTAAATATTAGGGATTTTGGTTCTTCTTCTGCCTAGTAAAATTTATATCTTTTATCAACAATACCTGACTCTTCCTTAAGAGCTTCAAACAATTCATAGCTTGCTCTTGCCTGGTAAGTGGAACTGAGCCTTGTCTTCAGAAAACCGGTATCGCTAAACTGCTCATTGGTGTTTACATTGTTTACTGATATAATAAATATCCCGTTACTGCCTTTTAAAGGGCCTGAAACAAAACCTTCAGGCGAGCAGGATGCCGCGGCAATAACAGCCGGCTCAATACCTGCAGCAGGCAAAGAGAAGGAGTTGAAATTAATACCGGTTGCCTCATTAACCTTTAGGTTGAGAGCCGAAGCAATATCTTCTATATTATCAAGCCCCTCTGTTTCCGGGCTAATTTCACTTATGATCTTTTCAGCTTTTTTCTCTTTCAAAACGGCAAACCTGACATCCGATTCCACCTCTTCAAAAGGAGCAATGCCTTTTTTCTGTAATTTAGTGCAATAAGCAATAATAAATTTATCGCCAAGCTCAAATATTGCCTGATCATTCCTGTCGAGTATGATTCTCCCCTCATCAGTTTCGTAAAGCGACATAATAAGTGTCCTTGGAGACTCCAGTCCCGGTATGGTTTTCTGATCGGGTGTTACGGCAGTAGCAATTTTCTTATTCAAACCTTCATCGGCAATCGCCTGGTTGAACTTCTGGTAGGTATTGTTTGTCCCTGCAAACCTGCTTGCCTCTGCATATTTAGCCTGGTAAGTTGCTGAACTGGGCTCTATAGCCCTTTCGATGATACCTATATGGTATTTCCTCGACATACCTGACTGATCCAGTATTTCAATGATATGATAACCATAATCTGATTCAGCAATCACGAGGTCGCCTTTCTTATTTTCAAAACAGGCGTTATTGAACGGTGTAATCATCTGTCCTTCCTTAAACCATCCCAGATCCCCACCTAGCTGAGATGAACTCTGATCGTCAGAATTATCGGCAGCCAGAGCCTCAAAACTTTCACCGCCTTTTATCAGTTGTAAAAGGCTGTCGGCTTCGTTTTTTGCCATTTCAGTACTGCGGTAAGCATTGGGAGAGATCAGTATATGTCTTGCCCTTACCGAATCGGGTCTGTTTTCAGCAGCTATGAGCCTTGCTAATTTATATGTTTCGTTCTCGAGGTAGGGGCCGTAAACATCTTTGCTATCCTCTTTAAGCACAAAGTCCTTTATCATGCCGGGTATTTCCTCTTTGGTGACGAAAACCTCGTTGTGCCTGTTGTCGGATGACAGATTTATAAATTGTACGGGATTCTCGGTTTCCCTGAATTCTTCGATAAGGTCAGCAATACCTTCTTTGGTATTCTCTACATCTTCTTCGCTTGGTTCTACGGAAAATTCAACGTACTCCATATCCCTTCTGGCTTCCTGCCTGTATTCCTCTTTATTGTTATTATAATACTTTTCGAGGTCGGATCTGGTTACTGTAACAGCAGAGTCGGATACAGTTGAATAAAGTTTCATGACAAAACTGAAATCCACATTATCGGAGACAAGTCCGCTTTCGTATTCAACCTGTTTTGATGTTACATAAAGACCCCTGGCGATAAGATTACTGAACTTGTTATTTATTTTTTCATTAACAATTTCGTTCTCAAAGAATAGCCAGTATGATTTTGCCTGGGGATCATACTCTGTGCTTTTAAGGAAGTTTACAAGGAATGATTTATCGAGTACTCCTGTTTCCCTGTTTGCAAAAAGCTGCTGTACTATCGGATGCGGCACATCTCCAAAAACCATTGATTCGACTTCATCCGAGCTGACCCCCAATCCCAGTTTACTGAATTCTTCTCCCAGCACTTCCTCCATTATCAGTTTGTTCCAGATGTCCTCGCGCATTGATTCAGACATGGCTTCTGTAATATTGGTTGTACCCGATAGTTTATATATCTCGGCAAGATTCTGAAGCCTTTCGTCAAATTCCTGGTAAGAAATAGATTCTCCGCCTATCCTGGCAATCTCATAGTAATCTTTCATTTTTCTTGTCTGGCCTTTTCCGCCTCCAAGAAAGTCACCAAGAATAAAGAATAACAGGGATACACCTATTACCACCGCCAGGAGCACACCTGCTTTTTCCCGTAGTGTTTGTAATACTGACATTTATATAAGTTTTAATTATCCGGCTGAATTTTTCAGGCGACAAATATAGTAAAAACGGATTAAAAGGTTTAATAAAGTTGTAAGAAACATTATGTACTGATTGAAAGAAAAGTATCGTTATCATTTGTATATATCCGGATCATTTGGATTCGCTCCGGGTAACATAAGTCTCGTAATTAAGTTATTTCCTCAGTCAAATAGTTGATTTTCACAAGAAGACCCTATAAAAAACAGGGGGTAAGTTTAAAAATATACATTTTTTGTTAAAAACACCCTATAAAAAATAGGGGTGTAAATATAAAAATATATATATTTGCCGAAAAAATAAAAAAAATGGCAGAATTACGTTTTAGTGCATTAAGGGAGGTATTTACACGTCAGGCAATTAAACCTGATCTTCCCAGTGAGAAGATATCTGAGTTTTTCGGTATCAATGTTTTTGACCTTCCGAAAATGGAAAGATACCTGCCCAGGGGGACTTATGAATCGGTTAAGGAAGCAATTGACAAGGGTATTTCCATCAGCAGGGAAGTTGCTGACAAGGTTGCAACGGGCATGAAAGCCTGGGCTATTGCGAGAGGTGCAACTCATTATACTCACTGGTTTCATCCTCTTACCGACGCTACTGCTGAGAAGCATGATGCTTTTATCGAGAGAAATGATTATGACGGACTTGTCGAGTCTTTCTCGGGCGAGTTGTTGGTACAGCAGGAGCCTGATGCTTCGAGCTTCCCGAGCGGAGGAATAAGGAATACTTTTGAGGCCAGGGGATATACTGCGTGGGACGTTTCTTCTCCTGCCTTTATCGTGGGAACAACACTTTGTATACCAACGGTATTTGTGTCGTATACCGGCGATGCCCTTGACTATAAAACGCCTTTGCTGAAAGCATTGAATACGCTGGACAAAGCTGCCGTGGATGTTTGCAGGTATTTTGATAAAAATGTTGAGAGGGTAATTGCTACACTGGGGTGGGAACAGGAATATTTTCTTATAGATGAAGCATTGTACTATGCACGCCCTGATCTTGTTCTGGCCGACCGTACGCTGATGGGTCATCAGTCATCTAAGGATCAGCAACTGGCAGATCATTATTTCAGTTCTATCCCCGAGAGGGTAATGGCCTATATGGAGGAATTCGAGATGGAAGCATATAAACTTGGGATACCTGTAAAGACCAGGCATAACGAGGTTGCTCCAAACCAGTTTGAATGTGCGCCGCTTTATGAGGAGGCAAATCTGTCAGTTGACCATAACCAGCTTATAATGGATATAATGAAAAGGGTAGCCCGTAAACATAAATTCAGGGTACTGTTCCATGAAAAGCCTTTTGCGGGGATCAATGGCTCCGGTAAGCATAATAACTGGTCGATGGCTACCGATACAGGAGTGAACCTGCTGGCGCCTGCAAAAAACCCCAGGGGGAACATGCAGTTTCTTACCTTCCTTGTAAATGTGATAAAAGCAGTTAATGATAACCAGGATCTTCTCAGAGCCAGCGTTCTTACTGAGACCAACTCATACAGACTGGGAGGGAATGAGGCACCGCCGGCTATTATGTCTGTCTTTCTGGGATCATACCTTTCCGGGATGCTGGATGATATTGTCGAGAAAGTAACGGGGAACAAGATGACCCCTTCAGAAAAGACGGAGCTTAAGCTTGGAATAGGGAAAATCCCGGAAATATTGCTTGATAATACCGATCGTAACAGAACATCGCCCTTTGCATTTACAGGTAACAGGTTTGAATTCAGGGCAGTCGGATCATCTGCCAGTTGCGCCCCCGCAATGATTGTACTTAATGCAGTGGTATCCGATACACTCAGGACATTCAAGGGAGAAGTTGATAATCTGATTGACCGGGGAGTGAAGAAAGATGAAGCTATATTCCAGGTATTGAAGAAATATATTGTCGAGTCGACCCGTATCAGGTTTGAAGGCGACGGATACTCTGATAAGTGGGAGAAAGAAGCTATGAAAAGAGGGCTGACTAATATTAAGAGTGTTCCTGAGTCGCTTGAAAAATATTTCACCGACAGTGCTGTCAGAGTGCTGATAGATGGCGGGATTTTTACTAAAAGGGAACTGGAAGGAAGAGTGGATGTAGAGTTTGAGAAATATACCAAAAAGGTGCAGATTGAAGCCAGGGTGCTTGGTGATCTTGCAATAAATCATATTGTTCCTACCGCCGTCAGGTACATGACCAACATGCTGGAAAACATTAAATCTCTCAGGATGGTTTTCAGTGAGATAGAATATGAGAGACTTGCAGGAGCGAGAAAAGAAATGGTGGTAACCATTTCCGATCATATTTCAATGATTAAGAAAATGGTAAATGAAATGATCGAGGAAAGAAAGAAGGCTAATGTAATAGACGATATAAAGGAAAAGGCACTTGCTTATGAGACGAACGTAAAACCATATCTGAATACAATACGCTATCATATCGATAAACTTGAACTGATTGTTGATAACGAGATATGGCCCCTTCCGAAATACAGGGAGTTGCTGTTCACAAGGTGAGATACTGATTTTTCACTGCCTCAGGCATCCGCGCTGTTTTGCATAATATTTGTTGTTAGATTGTCGTTTACCATGTGTATTATATTATTTATTGTACTGGTAAAGGGCGAAAAAACACTAATTTTATAGAAATTTTCAGGAGGAATTATGTTTCGGACAGTGACTCTAGTATTGGTTTTTCTTATATCCCTGACTGCATATCCGCAAAAGAGAAAGGCACAAAAAGCTTACGACGCCTGGGATGCCGGCGAATATTTTGAAGCTATAGATTTCTTTAAAGATGCATATTCAAAAACCAGGGACAGGAATGAAAAGTCGGAATACGTATTTATGGTGGCCGAATGTTACAGGTTAACGAATAATCCGCGCAATGCCGAATCATGGTATAAAAAGATTTCCGGCAAAGACGAAGCGAGGCCTGAGGCAACCTACTGGTATGCCCGGTCACTGAAAATGAACGGTAAATATGAAGAAGCCATTAAGGCTTTTGAAGAATATAAGCAACTGGTCCCTTCCGATGCAAGGGCTGATGTTGGTATCAGGTCATGTGAACTGTCGGTCGAATGGACGGAGTCGCCCAGCCCTTATGAGATTGAAGAGATAAAGGATCTCAATTCCAGACGATCCGATTTCTGTCCGTCATATGCGAGAGATGATTATGGGATGGTATACCTTACTTCTTCAAGGGAAGAGGCTACCGGGAAAAGTGAACATGGCGCTACAGGTGAAAGCTTCACAGATATATTTGAAAGCAGGCTTGATAAAAAAGGCAGATGGAGCACGCCCGTCCCGCTGACTGATATTAATACCGAATTTGAGGAGGGTGCTGTTAGCTTTACATCCGATTTCAGGGAAATGTATTATACCAGGTGCGAGGTTGGTAAGCGTGAAAACAGAGGGTGTATTATTATGCATGCAAAAAGAAATGAGGACGGATGGAGTCAGCCTGAAAAGATTGATATACTTCCTGATTCGCTTGTCGCTGCTCACCCGGCAATCTCTCCTGACGGAATGACCTTGTATTTCGTTTCCACATTGTCAGATGGATATGGAGGTAAAGATATATATTATGTTACCCGCTCATCCTCTTCAGGAGCATGGTCAGGACCAAGAAACATGGGCCCCGATATTAATACCACGGGAGATGAATTATTTCCTTACATGAGATCCGACGGAACATTCTATTTTGCTTCTGACGGGCATATAGGAATGGGAGGTCTTGATATATTCAAAGCCGAACCGCAGCCTGACGGCAGATGGCTGGTAGATAATATGAGGTATCCTATAAATACCAGTGCGGATGATTTTTCCATTACCTTTCAGGGCGACAGGGAAGCAGGTTTATTCAGTTCAACCCGGAAGGGAAGGACTAATGATGAGATATATTATTTTGAACTGCCTCCTCTCAGATTCAGTGTCAGAGGCCTGGTTAAGGATGAAGAAACAGGAGAACCCATAGGCGATGCCGTAGTGCAGCTTATCGCAAGCGACGGTACAACAATAAAGGATAATACAGCAGAAGGAGGGGAATTCAGGTTCATGCTGAATGAAAATGTGGATTATATTTTCCTGGCTTCAAAAGACGGATATCTGAACGGGAAGGAAAAAGAGACTACACGGGGACAGGAAAAGAGCAGGGAATTTATGACGACCATAGTCATGACCCCGATAGATAAGCCTATTGAATTGCCAAATATCCTGTATGATTTCAATAAATGGGACCTGCGGCCCGAATCGATGGTTTCACTTGATAAGCTTGTCGAAACACTAAATGATAACCCGAATGTTACTATTGAGCTTATGTCACATACCGACTCAAGGGATACCGAGGAGTACAATCTGGAACTGTCGCAGAAAAGAGCTCAGTCAGTAGTCGACTATCTTATTGACAAGGGTATTGATCCTGATAGATTGTCAGCCAAAGGATACGGTGAATCGAGTCCGAAAATTGTTGATGCACAACTTGCTTCCGAATATCCTTTCCTCAAGGAAGGTTTCATCCTTAACGAACAGCTTATCGAAAGCCTGCCTAATGATGAACAGAAGGAAATTGCACACCAGATAAACAGGAGAACAGAGTTCAGGGTTCTGTCAACTGACTATGAGGTTGAATAGTATCAGAGTTTTATATACCCCAACACTTCCAGTATCTTAACCGTGTTTATTATATCGCTGAGCTGTGTTTCACCTGTTTTCATCTGTGTATCCAGAAGTATCTTTATCTCGTAGATATTATTGGTTCCGTTACACAGCCTCAGTATTTCATCAATATCAACCCGGTTCTTAACGGGATATTTAGCTGTCAGTTCCCCTGCTCCCCTCATGATTGTTCTTCCGGCGCCATAGCCGGCATTATGTATTTTTTCGTTAAGCTCCGGTATGGCCTTTTCAGCTTCTTTCTCCTGTTTTGTCAGTTCGTATACAGGCTTTTTCGAACCGAGCCTCTCAGCCATATTACCGGCAAAAATATCGTAACTGGCTGCCATAGCGTTAAATACTTTCTCCAGACCGGATCCGTAGTTAGCCTGAAGATTATTTTTATCGGTCAGGTACAGTTCATTTACAGAATTAAGGGTTGCTTTTTCATTAATAAAGGAAGCACGGATATAGTTATATCCAAGTTTATATTTATTCTGGAAATCATCGCTTCCGGAATTATACAGCATATCTGTTGCCCTTCTTAACTGGGCTCCTATTCTTTCAACGGAATTACCCAGTATTTCAGCAGCCAGTTTGTCAGCCATCTCATCTCTTGCTGATGCTATCGTATAAGCTGCCGATGCAGTTATAACACAAACTCTTTTCATCTGTGTCGGATCGCACTTATCGGCCCTGTCCTGTGAAGTATGATAATAAAGATCAGGCCATGTGATCATCATTATTCCCGGTACACCTACAGCCGGATCATTAAATACCTCATGGTCCGATGCCCCGTAATGATCATCTACCCTGTAATAGAACGGATCGTCACTTCCGCTCGGGGCGACTATTCTTTTAAGGTATCCTCCCCTGTCTGTTATAGCCAGGCCCTCACGGTTCGTTATACCAACATATTCGTAATAGTTTTCCATAACATCATTGATGTAATGAGGATTACCGTAAGTAGTTCGTTGCATACACAGAAAGGATTTGCTGTCAGCAAGGTTGATCCCGACCATATCGAGATTAATATTACACAATGTTTTCTTCATAAGGTCCATATGCTCCCCTGCCCATGGTATTGTCCCGGAGAATTCGGGAACCCAGATGAATCTGATGTTCCTTTTGGGCTTTTCCAGAATACCTTCGTCGATCATGGATTTAAGCATTCTTGCGACCTCCAGTATTGCTGCTGATCCTGATATATTATCGTTTGCGCCCTGTTTGACAAAGCCCTCGAAGAGGTGAGCAGACAATATTACTTCATCTGCATCCGGGTCAGTCCCCCTTATTACACATTCAGGCACTTCATATTCGCAGTCGAGCTCCTGTGATCTTACAGTGGCATGTACCTTTATTTTTTCTCCTCCTCTAAGCCTGTCTCTCAGTATGTGACCTTCCCTGGGAGGAAGGGAAAAACCGAATTTAAGATCGGTATCGGTATTTCCCCATCCTGATATACCGGAAATAGGAATAGCGAGATCGACTTCCAGCGGCCTTGGTGAATTAAATGATACTACTCCCAGGGCACCTTTTGATACGGCATAATTGTGTACCGATCGCGGTGATCCTGAAGTAAGGACAATTTTCCCCTCAACACCGGCTTTTTCTATTTCCTCCTCGCTTCCTTCCCCAACCCATACCAGTTCGGCTTCAACATCAGTGTTAGTGCTCCCTGAAGCCAGCATTGCAGTAAGGTCTTGATAATCGGCCAGCTTGGATAAGCCGGGACTCACCTCCCAAAGCTCCCCGCTTATCCCGTCCCAACTGGTACCCCCGGGATAGCGGTTAACGGTTATCTCTTCAAGGCCATATTCATTAAGCCTGGATATGATATAGTCCGTTTCAAAGAAATTGCCGCTGTATTCACCGGAAGGGCGGTTATGATTATAGGCAGCCATCTCAATAATATGGTTCAAAGCAGTTTCGCCTGAAGCCTCCCCTATGATCTCATCCATTATCCTTTCCGGTAAAAGACTTCTGAATGTTGAATTTTGTCCTTTTAAATGTGCTGAAAAAAATGCAGCTACTATCAGTAAAACAAGAATACTTTTGCTTTTCATAATTATATAATCGGTTATAGTTTATCTGTCCTTAAGTTGAACGAAAATATAAAGTTAAGCTTCTTATCTTTTCCCATGTTTTCTGCCTTCAAGTTTTTACATAATTTAACATATTCCAAAGTCGGTTAATTTTAGTAAATTTGCAGACTGTTTACCCGGGTTATGAGCATCAATTCAAGATACGGCAGACGAGGAGTTTCAGCATCGAAAGATGATGTGCACAAGGCTATCAGGGACGTTGACAAGGGCTTGTTCCCCGGAGCGTTTTGCAAGGTAGTCCCCGATGTACTTGCAGGGGACATGGAGTACTGTAATATTATGCATGCGGACGGAGCAGGGACGAAATCATCACTGGCATATATATACTGGAGGGAAACCGGTGATATAAATGTGTGGAAAGGTATAGCACAGGATGCGGTAGTAATGAATACGGATGATCTTTTATGTGTCGGGGCTACCGATAATATCCTTCTTTCATCAACCATAGGCAGGAATAGTCATCTGATCCCCGGAGAAGTGATAGAAGCAATTATTACAGGAACAGAAGAAATACTGAAGGAGCTGAGAAGCATGGGAATAAGAATATACCTTACGGGCGGAGAGACTGCAGATGTCGGGGATCTCGTAAGGACTATTATTGTTGACTCAACCGTTACAGCCCGGCTTAAAAGGTCGGATGTGATCACCAGTGACAGGATTTCGCCTGGTGATGTAATAATAGGCCTGTCATCAAGCGGACAGACATCATACGAAGCCGGATACAACGGAGGTATGGGATCGAACGGACTTACCTCAGCCCGTCATGATATATTTGCAAGTTATCTCGCACAGAAATACCCTGAGAGCTTTGACCCTTCCCTTGACAGGGATCTTGTTTATTCAGGCAGTTACAGGCTGACGGATAAAATAAGCGGACTGGGTTTGGATGCAGGGAAACTGGTACTTTCCCCGACAAGAACCTATGCTCCCGTAGTGAAAGAGGTTATTAGCAGGCTTGGGATGAAGATCCATGGTATGATACATTGTTCCGGCGGCGCTCAGACCAAGGTGCTGAATTTCATTAATGACGTCCATATAATAAAAGATGATTTGTTCGATATTCCTCCCTTATTCCGTATAATACACGAAGAATCCGGCACCGACTGGAAGGAGATGTATAAAGTGTTCAATATGGGACACCGGTTTGAAATATATCTGGAACCACGTTATGCTGATGAGGTGATGGAGATTGCATCGTCATTCGGGCTTGATGCAAAAATAGTCGGTCATTGTGAACCGGCAAAAGGCAAAAAGCTTACTATTAAAAGTGATCAGGGCGTTTTTCATTATTAATTTTTGAAGGTTTATGGCAAATAATTTGATCCTTGAAAAACTGGAAGGAGTAAAGGAACGATTCGAAGAGGTCGGCAGGCTTATTACCGAACCGGATACAATAGCCGACATGAAAAGATATGTTAAGCTTAATAAGGAATATAAAGATCTGGAGCCGATAGTTGAGGCATATAACGAATACAGGAACGTCATATCAAATATCGATACGGCAAAAAAGATGCTCTCGGAGGAAAAGGATCCTGAGATGCGTGAGATGGCAAAAGCCGAGCTTGATAAACTGAACGCCTTGCTTCCTGATATGGAAGAGGAAATAAAGCTGTTGCTCCTTCCTGCCGATGCTGAAGATGAAAAAAATGCCATTGTTGAAATACGTGCCGGAACAGGGGGGGATGAGGCAAGTATTTTTGCCGGAGACCTTTTCAGGATGTATACCAAGTACTGTGATGAAAGAAAATGGAAAATAGAGGTTAACTCATTTACAGAGGGAACTGTGGGAGGCTACAAGGAAATAGTATTTACTATATCGGGAAATGGAGTATACGGCATCATGAAATACGAATCGGGTGTACATCGTGTTCAGAGGGTCCCGCAAACTGAGACACAGGGCCGGGTGCATACTTCAGCTGCTACCGTGGCTATCCTGCCTGAGGCAGATGAGTTCGACGTTGAGGTTAAACAGGAGGATATAAGAAAGGATACTTACTGCTCTTCAGGCCCGGGGGGGCAGTCTGTAAATACTACATATTCGGCTATCAGACTGACACATATGCCTACAGGTATTGTGGTTACATGCCAGGATGAGAAGTCACAGCTTAAAAACCTCGACAGGGCTATGAAGGAACTGAGGACACGCCTTTATAATCTTGAATATCAGAAGTATCTGGATGAAATATCATCAAAAAGAAAGACGATGGTTTCAACAGGAGACCGCTCGGCAAAGATCAGAACATATAACTATCCCCAGGGAAGAGTGACCGATCACAGGATAAACCTTACCATGTATAACCTCGAATCGGTACTTAATGGTAATATTAAGGAACTCATTGACAAACTCAGAATGGCTGAGAATGCTGAAAGACTGAAGGAAAACAATATGTAAAAACAGCAAATAATGACAAGGAACGAACTAACAGGAAATATACTCCGGAAGAAATCATTTTTATGCATCGGCCTCGACTCAGATATTAAAAAAATACCTGCGTTCCTTCATAATGCTGATGACCCTGTATTCGAGTTCAATAAAGGTATTATCGATGCTACAGCACGATATGCTGTGGCATACAAACCGAATATCGCTTTTTATGAATCGGAAGGTGCTGCCGGATGGATCAGCCTAAAAAAGACTGTTGACTACCTGAAAGAGAATTATCCCGGTATTTTTCTTATAGCTGATGCAAAGAGAGGGGATATCGGTAATACATCAAAATTGTATGCCAGAACATTTTTTGAAACCATGGACTTTGATGCTGTTACCGTGGCGCCATATATGGGTGAAGATTCCGTCTCGCCATTCCTTGAATATGATGGCAAATGGGTTATACTTTTAGCTCTTACATCCAATAAAGGGGCGGATGATTTTCAGTACCATCCGGATATTAACAACAGCCTGTATAAGCTGGTGTTGTCTAAGTCCGGACTATGGGCAGACAGTGAAAAGATGATGTATGTTGTTGGCGCTACAAGAGCAGAGATGCTTTCGGAAATAAGGGAAATAGTACCCGATCATTTTCTTCTGATCCCCGGTATAGGAGCACAGGGAGGAAGCCTGGAAAGTGTTGTTAACCATGGATTCAATAATGGCTGTGGATTGCTGGTGAATTCTTCCAGGGGAATAATATTTGCCGGTAATAATGAAAATTTTGCAAATGTAGCTGCTGAGAAAGCATATGAGCTGCAGAAAGAAATGGAAAAACATCTTATTGCCGGTGGGTTAATATAATTACAGCCCTAAATACCGGCTGAATCCTGAAATTTATTATTTTTGGTTCATCGCTGCAAATGATGAATCATGAAAGAAGAATTTATCCATTTTATCTGGAAAAACCGCCTTTTTGGCTCTGCCCCGTTTATGACTGTGAATGGGAAAAGCCTTGAAGTCATTGACCCCGGAGCCTATAACAGGGATTCAGGTCCGGATTTCTTTAACTCAAGAATCAGACTCGATAATACGGTATGGGCCGGTAATGTTGAGATACATATCAATGCTTCTGACTGGTACAGGCATAAGCATCATCTGGATAGCAGTTATAATAATGTCATCCTTCATGTAGTCGTGAATTATGATAAAATTATTAAGACGGAGTCGGGAGATGAGCCCGAAACCTTTGTCATTACCTGGAATAAAAGTATAGAAAATAAATATCTTGATTATCAGAAAACGCCTGAAATAATAGCCTGCAGCAGTGATATACAAGACCTGCCTTCATTTTTAGTAAGACACTGGATAAGCCGAATGGCAATTGAAAGACTGGAAGAGAAAGTAAAACGCTTCGAAGATACATTTATCTCCACCGGAAAAGACTGGGATGAAACTTTATACCGTTTATTATCAAGATATTTTGGACTAAAGGTAAATGCAGACCCTTTTTATCTGCTGGCTTCCTCCACACCCTTAAGGATTATAAGGAAGCATGCCGACAACAGGATGCAGATCGAGGCTCTTCTTTTCGGACAGGCCGGGATGCTTGAACCTGGCATATTCGACAGGGAGATATATGACGATTATTATCTGTGGTTATGCAGGGAATACCGTATACTGAAGAAGAAGTATGACCTTAAGCCTGTTGATCCCTGGATATGGAAATACCACAGGCTGAGGCCGTCCGGCTTTCCCGGGATCAGGATATCTCAACTGGCAGACATCCTGAGTAGCAAAGACTTTTTATTCGCCGGTATTAAAGACTGCAGAACAGTTAAAGAACTCAGGAAATTATTTACTGCAGCAGCATCCGAATACTGGAATGATCATTTCATTTTCGGGGCATATAAACGTGGAAAAGTAAAAAGGACAGGTGTAACCATGACAGACCTCCTTCTTATCAATATGGTAATTCCCTTATTGTTTTTATATGGCAGGAGCAGGGCTGATGAAAAATACTGTACAAAAGCTGTTGATCTTTTCGATAGTATAGAGCCTGAGAATAACCGGATAACCAGAGAATGGAGGCAGGCAGGAATATATGCATCCTCGGCCCTTGAATCGCAGGGACTTATTCACCTCAGGGATAAATACTGTAAAAACAGGCTCTGTCTGGATTGTCAATATGGATCAAAATTAATAAGTTTGGGAAAGGATATTGATAATCAGCATCCGTATTTGCTTGAGGAACCATTAAAGGAACACTGATTCGTTATGCCGAAACCTGATATTGAGAATAAGACAGCCCCGATGATGAGATCTGTTATAACAGGTGTGATTCTTGTATTGCTCATCATGCTCATAGGGATGTCGGGATATATGATTATCGAGAGATTATCACCTCTTGACGCCCTTTACATGACAGTTATAACAATGACTACCGTTGGCTTCAGGGAAGTCGCCGAATTCCATGAATCGGGTAAGCTGTTCACTATATTTCTTATACTCGGGAGCTTTGGTATATTTGGTTATGTTGTCACTATGATCAACCGTTTCGTTATAGACGGTATTTTTACTCATTATTATAAGGATAGTAAGGTGAAGAAAAAAATAGATAAACTCAAGGGCCATGTTATTTTATGTGGCTTCGGAAGAAATGGGAGGCAGGCAGCTATTGACCTGACTGAACATAATAAGGAATTCCTGATTGTCGAGAAGGATCCTAATGTGGTAGAATACCTCAGGAGATCAACAGATTACCTTTATGTTGAAGGAGATGCTACCCACGAGGAGATACTTCAGTCGGCAAATATTGAAAATGCCAGAGCATTGATTACTACCTTACCGGTAGATGCGGATAATCTTTTTGTTGTACTTACGGCAAAACAGATCAAACCGGATATGCTTATTATAAGCAGAGCATCGGATGACAACTCGGATATAAAGCTGAAAAGGGCAGGAGCAAGCAATGTAATTATGCCTGATAAAATCGGAGGCACCCGCATGGCAAGACTGGTTGTTGACCCTGATATTGTTGAATTTATTGATAATGTATTGATGCAGCCGGGAGGGATCAAAATAGAAGAGCTTTCGTGCGGGGATATGGCCGATTGCTTTGCCGGGAAATCAATTAGGGAACTTGATATACATAACAGAACCGGCGCCAATATAATAGGCCTTAAAAACAAGTCAAAGCAGTATGTTATTAATCCTCCGGCAGATACAATACTGTCGTCTGACGATCAGTTGTTTGTTCTTGGGACTGTTTATGATATTGGAAATTTAAAACAACTGATCAATAAAGGGATATAGCATACAGCCTCTTTCCCGGTACCTTTTGACAAAATATCGAAATTTTTTGACCAACGGTCGAAAAAAGTGACTTTTATACGCAACCTGCGGCATGGTTTATGCGTCTTCTTTAAAAGCCCCTAACTAACAACTGTTTGGAACTTGCCTGTTTAAATATGATGTTAAAGAATTTTTTTGGGTTATGTTTGAGTATTTTGATAAAAAAGTTATATCTTTGCGTTCCAAATTCAGGGAGATGATCCTGAGATCTAATAATATATATTTGACAGATATGTACTTAACTACAGAAAAGAAGCAGGAATTTTTTAAACAATACGGAGAATCCGAAATGGATACCGGTAGTGCTGAAGGGCAGATAGCCTTGTTTTCTTATCGTATAGCCCACCTTACTGAGCATCTGAAAAAAAATAAAAAAGATTTCAGTACCCAAAGAGCTCTTGTGAAACTTGTAGGTAAGCGCCGCAGGTTATTAGACTACCTGAAAGGAAAGGATATCGAACGATATCGTGAAATCATTAAAGCATTGAAGCTGCGTAAATAAGCAATAAATCAAAAAGGCAATTTCAGATTGCCTTTTTTTATTTTATTTGCGTAATTTCGTCACCTTAATTAAGGAAACAGAAGATGTATAAACTTATTGAAAAGACTATCGACCTTGAAGACGGACGGTCGATAACACTTGAGACAGGCAGGTTGGCCAGACAGGCCGACGGCGCTGTCATGCTGAAAGCAGGCAAGACAATGCTGCTTGCTACTGTAGTTTCAGCCAAAGAGGCAAAGGAAGATGTTGATTTTATGCCTCTTTCAGTTGATTATAAAGAAAAGTATGCTTCGCTAGGCAGGATCCCGGGGGGATTCCTTAAGCGTGAAGCAAGACCTTCGGATTACGAAATACTTATTGCCAGACTCGTTGACAGGGCATTACGCCCGTTATTCCCGGATGATTATCATGCCGAGACTTTTGTAACGATCAATCTTATTTCTGCCGACGCCGATGTGATGCCGGACGCCCTGGCAGGTTTGGCAGCATCAGCAGCCCTTGCCGTATCGGATATACCTTTTGCGGGACCAATCTCAGAGGTAAGAGTCGGGCGTATTGATGGGGCTTTTGTTATAAATCCCTCTGTCAGCCAGCTCAAAGATGCCGACCTGGATATTATAGTGGGAGCAACATATGATAATATCCTTATGGTAGAGGGAGAGATGAAGGAAGTGCCCGAAGATGTTATGTTAGAAGCAATAAAATTTGCTCATGAAGAAATAAAGAAACATTGTAAGGCGCAGATGGAACTGGCTGAAATGGCCGGAACAACGGTAAAGAGAGAATATTCCCATGAGGAGAATGATGAAGATCTTAAAAAGAAAGTGTGGGATGAAACATATGATAAGCTGTTAAAGGTAGTTTCAAAAAAGATCGCCGATAAGCATCAGAGAACAGAAGAGATAGAAAAAGTACTTGATGAATTTATGGAGCAGTTTACTGAAGATGACGAGGTAAACGAGATGCTTGTGAAGAAATACTTCCATGATGTACATAAAGAAGCAGCCAGAAGACTGGTGCTGGATAAAAAGGTAAGACTCGACGGAAGAAAAACAGATGAGATCAGACCTATATGGTGTGAGGTTGATCCCTTGCCTGCAGCTCATGGTTCATCTATTTTTACAAGAGGTGAAACACAATCGCTTACAACCGTTACCCTCGGGACAAAACTTGACGAGAAAATGATTGATGAAGTCCTGTTCCAGGGAACCGAGAAATTCGTTCTTCATTATAATTTTCCTCCGTTCTCAACCGGCGAAGCAAGACCGGCAAGAGGGACCAGCAGAAGAGAGGTAGGGCATGGCAACCTTGCGCACAGGGCGCTGAAAAATGTTATGCCTGATGAAGATGAGAATCCTTACGCTATAAGAGTGGTATCAGATATCCTCGAATCTAACGGATCATCATCAATGGCGACAGTATGTGCAGGAACACTGGCTCTTATGGATGCAGGTATTCAGATATCCAAACCGGTATCCGGAATTGCAATGGGGCTGATAACGGATAAAGATGCCGACAAATATGCTATTCTGTCCGATATACTCGGAGATGAAGACCACCTGGGCGATATGGATTTTAAAGTTACAGGAACAAAGGATGGCATAACAGCCACACAAATGGATATTAAGGTTGATGGCCTTTCATATGATATCCTTGCTGAAGCACTTGAACAGGCCAGAAAAGGCAGGTTGTTCATACTGGATAAAATAACGGAAGTTATATCCGAACCCAGACCTGAGCTTAAGCCGCATGCACCGAGAATCGAAAAGATTATTATTCCGAAAGATATGATAGGTGCAATAATAGGACCGGGCGGGAAAGTTATACAGGAGATGCAGAGTGAAACGGGCACTACCATTGTTGTTGAAGAAGTTGACGGTATGGGGGTAGTACATGTTTTCGGCGAAAACCTTGAAGGAATTACAGAGGCTCTTAAACGTATAAACAGGATAATAGAGGTTCCGGAGATAGGTAAGGTATACAAGGGAAAGATTGTTTCAGTGGTAAGCTTCGGTGCTTTTGTTGAAATACTGCCTGGCAAGGAAGGTCTCCTGCATATCTCCGAAATAGAGTGGCATAAGGTAAACGCTGTTGAGGATGTGCTTAAGGAAGGTGATGAAGTTGAAGTTAAACTGCTTGATGTTGATCCCAAAACCGGTAAACTGAAATTATCACGCAAGGCACTATTGCCCCGTCCGCCTAAAGAAGAAGGAGACGACAGGCATGACGACGGTGGTGACAGACGGAGATATGACGGCGGCGACAGACGAAGACATGATGGTGGCGACAGGCGCCAGAACCGTAAACCGGGATCCGATAGAAGAGGCTACAAAAGATAGAAAAAGGTATAAAAAGTTGAGAGCAAGTTGACAGGGATGAAGACCTTATGGGATCATCCTGTCAATCTCCCTCAATTCCTTTAATATATATTCTATCATTTTGGTTGTTCACGGGAATTCAAAATCCGGTTCCATCATCCGGTTTCTCCCAGTAATCCGGTATTGCTCGTCCCCACTGACCACAATCACTATCCCCTCGCGAGCTCACAGTACTCGTATGCTTCCGGCATACTCGCACTGTTCGGTTCCATCCTTCCAATACTCCATTTTATTTAACGCTTCAGATGATTATTTTTGTATTATTGCAAATGTATGATGGAGCATAAATACCGTTATATAGTAATCGAAGGTAATATTGGCGCCGGAAAAACAAGCCTTGCGGGTATGATTGCCGGCAGCTTCAATGCCAGGCTTATACTTGAGAGATTTGCCGACAATCCTTTCCTTCCTAAATTTTATCGCGATCCTGAAAGATATTCGTTCCCGCTTGAACTGTCGTTCCTTGCCGACAGATATAACCAGTTGAAGAACGAGATTGGAAATTTTGACATTTTCAGTCCTTTTACAATAGCTGACTTTTATTTCATGAAGTCAATTGTATTTGCATCAGCCACTCTCGGGGAGGATGAATACAACCTGTACAGGCAACTTTTCCATATTATTTACCAGTCATTGCCTAAGCCCGATTTGTACGTTTATCTGCATATGAGCCCGCAACGGCTGCTGAGAAATATTGCACATAGAGGTCGGGACTATGAGGCTACGATTGACGGGGAATACCTGTTGAAAATACAAAACAGCTATTTTAACTGGTTCAGACAGAATCCTGGTCATACATACCTCGTTCTGGATATTAATGATATCGATTTTATAAATAACCATAATGACTATGATAAAATCCTTGATGTAATTTTCTGCAAGGCACATTCCAAAGGTCTTAACAGGGTTATTTTACAGTAATTTTAAAGCACAGGAGATGCGTATTCTGTATTTTTTTATTAGATTTGCACTATTGTGTGTGTTAATGCTAGACAACAATTAAATAATTAATATTTGTTACCATGAAAAAAATCAGAAGCTATTTTATTCTCATTATTGCTGCTGCTCTTCTTTCAGGCTGTAGTGGTTTGAATAAGATGAAACAAAATGCCGACCAGGTTAGGTATGAGGTAATACCTGAAGTGCTTGAAGCACATGCAGGTAGTGTGGACCTGACAATTAAAGGCACTTTCCCTGACAAATACTTCGACAAAAACACAGTTTTGGAAGCTACTCCTGTACTTGTATATGAAGGAGGTGAAACACAGTTTGAGAAAGTCACCCTGCAGGGAGAAAATGTTCAGGCTAATAATGAGGTTATAAGGAATTCGGGAGGGAATTTTACTTATAATAATTCGGTTTCTTTTGATGAGGCTATGCGTAAATCAGAGCTTATGCTCCGCGTTACTGCCACCAGGAAGGGTACAGCGCTGGACTTTGATCCCGTGAAACTGGCCGATGGCGTTATAGCTACATCAACGTTGGTAAGCAAAGAACCCATGCCGGTAATTATTCCTGATAACTTCAAGAGGATAATACCTGAAGATAAAATGGCTGATATACACTATTTGATCAACATGGCCAATATCAGAAATTCCGAGCTTAAAGATGATGATATTGCCGCTCTTAAGGAATACCTGGAGCAGGTTAATGGTGCGGAAAACCTTGAGTTCGTTGATATGCTTGTAAGCGCTTATGCATCTCCCGACGGCGAACTGGACTTTAATGAAAAGCTTGCCGGTAAGAGGCTGGAATCAGCAAGCAAATATATTACACGCGAATTCGAGAAATCTGAAATAGGAGATATTGAAAAAGAGGGTTTTGTTAAGAGCAAATCGACAGCAGAAGACTGGGAAGGCTTCAAGGAAGAAGTAGGCAGTTCAAGTATTCAGGATAAAGACCTTATACTCCGTGTCCTGTCGATGTATTCAGATCCGGTTGTTCGTGAACAGGAAATAAGGAATATGTCGGCTGCCTTTGAGGTGCTGAAAGAAGATATCCTGCCGAGACTCAGGAGATCAAAGCTCATTGTTAATGTTAATAAAGTAGGTCGCTCCGATGAGGAGATACTTCAGCAGATCAATTCAGATCCTACAGTTATGGATATTGAAGAGCTTCTTTATGCTGCCACACTTACGGATAAACCCGAAGAACAACTGAAATATTACCAGATTGCCGCCAATCAGGTACCTAAATGCCTAAGGGCACATAATAATGTAGGTTGCCTGCAGCTTGAGCTTGGGAAAGTAGCGGAAGCTAAAACAGCATTTGAAAAGGCTAAGGCTCTCCAAAATAACGATGTTGTAAAGAATAACCTCGGATTCGTTGCCCTTGCTGAAGGAAATACAGATCAGGCTGAGGAATATTTTACATCTATGACAAGCTCTACCGATGAATCCAAATTTGGACTCGGAACAATAGCTCTGATCAGAGGCGAATACGATAAGGCTGTTAACTATTTTGCCAATGAGCCCAGCTTTAACGATGCACTGGCATATGTTCTTAAAGGTGACCTGAGTAAAGCAAAGAACATGCTTGACAATATGGAAATGTATGAATGCGGTATTACATCATATCTTAAAGCAGTCATAGGTGCCAGAATGGATAACAGGGATTATATGCTTGATGCTTTGCGTGAAGCTGTTGAATTCAATGATGAATGGAAAGCATATGCAGTAGATGATATGGAATTTGCCATGTTCTTTACCGACAGCGAATTTACTTCACTGGTACAGTAAAATACGAGATACTATAGTTTAAAGGAATGCCCCGTCCGGAAGGATGGGGTATTTTTTTGTACCGGGCCGGCATAGTTTTACCCCCTGTAGTACAATTTTGAAAATATATCCCACAGTACTATCCCAACAGATACCGATATATTAAAGGAGTGCTTTGTACCGAACTGAGGGATTTCAATACAAAGGTCAGAAATATCAATAATATCCTGATGAACACCATGTACCTCATGTCCGAAAACAAGGGCAAGCTTTACGTCTTTTTCGGGCTGGAACGATTGTAAGGATGTTGATCCTTCAGCCTGTTCAATTGAGATTATTGTATATCCCTCTTTTTTTAACTTGTCAATCGCTTCAATAGTGCTTTTAAAATATTGCCAGTCAACAGATTCAGTAGCACCAAGAGCCGTTTTGTGTATTTCCCTGTGGGGAGGACAGCCAGTAATGCCGCACAGATAAACCGCCTCGGCTTTCAGACAATCGGCTGTTCTGAATACAGATCCGATATTGTTGAGACTCCTTACATTGTCGAGTATTATTATAACAGGACTTTTATCTGATTGCTTGAATTCTTCAATTGTTTTTCTCTTCAACTCCGACATCCTAAGCTTGCGCATAACATCTGCTTTTAATTACTAAAATAGAGAAAAAAAACGTAATTTGGCTTTCGTTTTTTTCCTTTGGATAATATGATAATATTAAAACGATAAATTATATCTTATGAATCTACATGAGTACCAGGGTAAATCGATCCTTAAAAACTATGATGTTCGTATTCAGGAAGGATTTGTGGCGGAAACGCCGGATCAGGCCGTTATGATTGCCGAACAGCTTAAAGCTAAATTTAATTCCGGCTTTTATGTGATTAAAGCACAGATACATGCCGGAGGCAGAGGCAAAGGGGGAGGAGTTAAGCTTGCAAAATCAATAGAGGAAGTATCTGATATAACGGGTGCTATTATTGGGATGCAGCTTGTAACACCCCAAACAGGCCCCGAAGGCAAGGAGGTAAACAAGATTTTGGTTGCTCAGGATGTCTATTACCCCGGCGATTCTGAACCCGAGGAGTATTACATCAGTCTTCTCCTTGACCGAAACACAAGCCGTCATGTGCTGATGTACTCCCCTGAGGGAGGAATGGACATAGAAGAAGTGGCGGAGAAAACACCTCACCTTATTTTCAGGGAGTATATTGATCCCGCTTTGGGGCTCCAGTCCTTCCAGACGAGGAGAGTGGCCTTTAACCTGAAGCTTGGCGGTGAAGCATTTAAGGATATGCAGCGATTCCTTAAAGGTCTTTATGATGCATTCACAGGAAGCGACGCTCAGTTGCTGGAAATAAACCCGGTACTGAAAACAAGTGATAATAAGATACTTGCAGTAGACTGTAAGTTTGTAGTAGACGATAGCGCCATGTTCAGGCATAAGGATATTACTGCAATGAGAGACCTTACGGAAGAAGACCCTACTGAAGTCGAAGCAGGTAAATATAATCTGAATTTTATTAAGCTCGACGGTAATGTCGGTTGTATGGTTAATGGCGCAGGCCTGGCTATGGCTACAATGGACCTTATTAAGTTGTCGGGAGGTAGCCCGGCTAATTTTCTTGATGTCGGAGGCACAGCCAGCGCTGAAACTGTTGAAGCCGGGTTCAGGATTATTTTACGCGATCCGAATGTTAAAGCAATATTGATAAATATATTCGGAGGTATAGTGCGTTGCGACAGGGTCGCTAACGGAGTTGTCGAAGCCTGCAAATCTTACGGTTCATTACCTGTACCTGTTATTGTAAGATTACAGGGGACCAATGCCAAAGAAGCAAAGGAGATTATTGATAATTCGGGACTGAAAGTGTTTTCTGCCATCTCATTTGAAGATGCCGCTAAAAGAGTCAAAGAGGTTATATCCTGATCGTTGGATTGGTTAATTGATCATTTTCTGTGAGAACCGTCACAAAACGGTTTCCTGGATGACTTGCCACACCTGCACAGAAATACTACTTTCCCCGATTCAACAGGGAAGTTATTTTCCTTTAAAAGTGTAAAATCGCCGGATACTTTGAGCGGGCCGTTTTTAATTATCGTTATAACAGGTGGTTTGTTTTTTTCTTCCATAAGTGAAAAATATTAGGCTTTGAATCCATTTGTTCTGTGAGAGCCGTCACAGAATGGTTTTAGTTTGCTTCCCCCGCAACGGCATAACGAAACGGTACCGCTGAATTTTGAACGAGTTCCGTTTTCTTTCTCAAGAAAAAAGTTCCCGTCGATAACAAGCGGCCCGTTGTCCATTAAATTTATTGTAACCTGTTGCAGGGTCTCAAGATCATCTTTACTGATCAAAGATTTGCGCCGGTTATTTATATGGTTAGGGTGTGCGATTCCAATATTTTTGTTCTTTTTTTCATCGTTCCATTTCCATGTCAGAGCGTCTACAGGGCATTTATCAACTACTTCAATAATTTTTTCAGTTACCGATCCTTCCATCTTTACCCATGGTCTTTCATCCGGGTTGAATACTTCAGGGAGTTCGTTCGTACAGGCTGAGGCATGTATGCATGATGACGGTTTCCAGTAAACGGTAATATCCTTGTTTTTGTATTTTCTTTCTCCCGGCTCCATATTCAATAGTTTACTGTTTAACAATATTTGAGTTAATTGGTTGTTCCTAAATACTTTTTTTAATAAATTTGTTTGTCTGTTTATTTGAATGACTGGAATATTGATATATTTACAAAGTTTGTAAAATTAATTTTTTTTAAGGAAATTTAACCTGTCTGATTTAATTATCTTTGCCACAATATCTTCGTGCAGGTGCAGCAATTGTTCCGGGCAGGAATTAAAGGATTGGGATATAAAAGGGATTTTAGTATATTGATAGCATGATCAATTTGTTCATACATGTAATTTCGGTAGTTACTGATGTTTTGGCAGAGCTTAGACCTGCAGAAATACTTGATTCGTTACCACTGGAGATCATGCAGCTTTTGCTGACCATAATCAGCGCATTTGCAATAATGGTAACACTTACAATTGTATTTATCAGGAAAAGCCGTAAAATGACTCTCGAATTAAAGTCCAAGACTGAGGAGATAGAACAGGCTAATCATAACCTGGAAAAACTGAACAGGGAACTGCTTGAACAGAAAGAGAGAATAGAAAGAGAACGTGCAAATTCCGAAAGACTGTATGGAATAATGCTGGCATCAGCTGAAGACGGAATAATTCTGTATAATACAGACTGGTCTGTAAAATATGCTAATCCCGCAGTTTATTCAGTATTGGGGCTGGACCCCGGGGAAAACGGCTTCCATGATATAGCAGGTAATAAGGATATGCTTCATCCTGATAATTCAGACTTTCTTGAAGAACGAAAAAGATCAATTGAGAAAAACGGGTATTATGAGGCTGAGATAAGGATGAAACATAAAAATGGCAGGTATATAGTTCTTGCCACTAAAATGGTAGAGGTAAAGGATGATGCAGGCTCACCGCTAGGTATACTTTATATATCTCATGATATCACTTCAATAAAGGAAACCCAGACACAGCTTATCATAGCAAAGGAAAAGGCAGAGGAAAGCAACAGGCTGAAATCAACGTTCCTTGCTAATATCTCACATGAGATAAGGACTCCGCTTAACAGTATAGTAGGTTTTGCAAACCTGCTGAATGATCCCAACACCGACCAGAAAATAAGGGAAGAGTATGTGGGTTATCTCAATCAAAACACAGAAAAGCTCCTTCAGGTAATCACTGATATAATAGACCTGAGCAGACTGGAGAATAACGAGATAGAAATAAAATACAACCCGGTACGTGTTAATTCAATACTGGATTATGTAGACGACTATGCGGCGAAGCTTATCAGCAGAAGCGGAAAAGATCTTAAGTTTACAATAGATAAGGGACTGAACGATGGTAAGGATATTATCTATTCGGATGATGTCTGGCTTAAACGTGTATTCCGCCACCTGATAGATAATGCCGTCAAGTTTACCAGGGCAGGTAGTATCGAACTTAAGTCGGTACTGGCAGGTACTTCGGTCATGTTTACCGTGAAAGATACTGGTATTGGAATAAGCAAGGAGAATCTGAAAAATATTTTCGAACAATTCAGACAGGAAGAGATAGGACATCACCGGACATTCGAGGGACTGGGTGTCGGACTTACCATGGCCAGGAAAGTAATTGAGAATATGGATGGTTACCTGTGGGTTGAATCTGAAAAAGGTAAGGGATCGGAGTTTTTCTTTACTATACCGTACAGACCTGTGGATGTGAAGGCCTATAGTGAACCAAGGAAAAAGGAAGAGAATATTCCGGCTAAAGATTTGTGGACAGGAAAGACTATACTGGTCGCTGATGATAATATCGACATATTAAGGTACCTGAACAGAGTGCTGTCTGATACGGGTATTAATGTTATCCAGGCTCATTCAGGGATGGAAGCCATTGATATTGCCAAAACTGAAGACAGGATCGACCTCGTGCTTCTGGATATGCAGATGCCTGAAATGAACGGCCTTGAAGCAATGAAAGAGATAAGGCAACTGAAAGGTAATATTCCTATTATCGCTCAAACGGCTTTTGTCTTTGAGGAAGAGAAGGAGGATATTATCGTTGCCGGATGTGATGCCTGCCTCCTGAAACCGATAAGTCAGGAGAAACTGCTTTCAGTGATATCAGAATTCCTTAATAGGAATAGCTGAATATCCATTAATTATTCTTTCCCTGTTTTTGATTATTTTTAAACATTAAGTAAGCCTGTAAAAATATGGGCAACGTTTTTTATGCCGATATAATACTTCCCCTGTCGGTAGGGAATCTGTTTACCTACAGGGTTTCATCACCCCTTTCAGGCAGAATTGAAAGGGGGTCGGGAGTTATTGTCCCTTTTGGAAAAAAAAGCAGCTATAAAGGAATTGTATACAGGATATATGCTGAAAAACCTGACCTGTCTGTAGTAAAGGAGATAATAGACGTTATTGGTACCGGCCCTTTGGTCTCTGAAGTGCAGCTTGACTTATGGCAATGGGTTAGTGAGTATTACCAGTGTGCCCTGGGTGATGTAATGAATGCAACCCTGCCTTCCTGTATTATTTCTGCGGATGATTCCTTGAAGTACAGGATAAGGACCGGGTCCAGGCTCGTATTATCCCGTTCGTATACGGAAGATGAGCTTGCCGTACTGCTTGACAGTATGCAAAAGACACCTGCCAGATACAGGCTGCTGATCAACTATCTTGATATAACATCATATGAGGGAGGGAAAAATGTTCCTGATGTTTCGTTGAAAATGCTTCGTGAAAAGGCAGGCATATCTGTATCAGTAATTAAAAAGTTGACTGAAGCAGGGATATTCCGGAGGTTTGAAAAAGAGGAATCAAGATTCGACGGGTATGCTGAAGCTTTGTCACCGCTTAAAGAGCTGAGCCCGTTACAGCAGAAAGCTTATAAAGAAATAACCCGTCAGTTTGCCGACAGGGATACAGTACTGCTGCACGGAGTTACTTCGAGTGGGAAAACAGAGATATATATTCATCTTATTGAGAAGGTGTTATCGCAGGGTAAAAAGGTGTTGTACCTGTTACCTGAAATAGCACTGACCACACAGATCATAAACCGCCTGAGAAAATGTTTCGGAGATCTTGTAGGAGTATACCATTCAGGCCTGAATGATAATGAAAAAGCTGAAGTGTATGAACGGATCAGGGGGCGCTCGGCTCTTCCTGAATACAGAGTGCTCCTGGGGGTAAGGTCATCGGTATTCCTGCCGGTCGAAAATGCCGGCCTTGTTATAGTTGACGAAGAACATGACAGTTCATATAAGCAGTACGATCCTGCACCAAGATATAATGCCAGGGATACTGCGGTAATGAAAGCAAAAATGACAGGAGCTAAAGTCCTGATGGGCTCGGCAACCCCCTCAGTCGAATCAATGTATAACGCCAGGACAGGTAAATACGGATATGCCTTTCTCGGGCAAAGGTATGGTGATATAAAAATGCCGGAAATAATCCTGGCCGACTCAAAGGAAGCATATAGAAAAAAAACTATGATATCACATTTTACCCCTTTGCTGATTGAGTCAATAGACCAGGCGCTGGAGGATAATGAACAGGTAGTGCTTTTCAGAAACAGGAGAGGATTTGCACATTTTATCATATGTGCCGATTGCGGATGGACTCCTGTATGTCCCAATTGTTCGGTTAACTATACATATCATAAGAATATGAACAGCCTGTACTGTCATTATTGCGGGTCGACAGCTCCTGTGCCATCCAGGTGTGACAACTGTAAATCTACAAACCTTAAATTTAAAGGTTTCGGTACAGAGAAGGTGGAGGATGAGATCTCAATTCTTTTTCCCGACGCCAGGGTCAGGAGAATGGACTACGACAGCACCCGCAAAAAGGGATCAATGGAAAGGATAATAAGTGAACTGGAAAAAAAGGAAACCGATATTCTAATAGGGACACAGATGATATCAAAAGGACTGGATATTGAAAACCTTACGGTGGTTGGAATACTCAATCTTGACGGTATGCTGTTTTATCCTGATTTCAGGGCTCATGAGCGTTGCTATCAGATGGCTGCGCAGGTGAGCGGAAGAGCCGGGAGAAGAAATACAAGAGGGAAAGTTATAATACAGACGTCGGATCCTTATCACCCTGTAATGAAATATATTCTGTATAATGATTATGAGGGAATGTATAATAAACAAATTGAGGAAAGGGAAGAATTCAATTACCCTCCTTTCTCAAGACTTATAAGGATATACATTAAGCATAAGGACAGGGCTATTGTCGATGAGGCTGCCTCATTGCTGGCTGACGGTTTGCGCAGGAAGCTGAAAAACAGGGTGCTTGGCCCTGAATATCCCCCGCATACGAGAATACAGAACCTATATATAAAATCAATCCTGCTCAAGACTGAAAAAACTATTTCATACAGGTATATGAAAGAACTCATAGGCAAACATGTAAATTCATTACGTGAAAACAGGAAATACAGCTCAGTAAGGATTTACAGTGACGTCGATCCTCAGTAGGATATCATAAAATAATGGTAAATTTACCGGGGAAACCCAAATTCAGTGAAAGGATGAAAATAGAAGTATCCAATGGTGAGATAGCAGATAAGCTTACTATTATTGAAATAAAGCTGGCGAGGATAAAGGACAAGACAAAGATCGACAATCTCAGGAGAGAATACGAAGTGCTTGATAATGCTGTCAGCAGGATTATCGGCAAAGAACACCACTTATACAGGGATCTGTATGATGTAAACCTGAAGCTCTGGGATATAGAAGACAGGATCAGGTTACTGGAGAAAAAAAAGGATTTTGGAAAGGAGTTTATAGAAACAGCCCGCTCGGTTTATTACATTAACGACCGCAGGGCAGAGATCAAGCGCCTCATAAACGAACAAACCGGATCGGAACTTACAGAAGAGAAATCTTACGAAGATTACGGCTGATTAATGGCTCAACAACAATATATACTTATTATCAGATTGTCCGCTATGGGTGATGTTGCCCTTGCGGCACCGGTCATCAGGGCAGTTGACACACCTGATTGCAGAATGCTGATCCTTACCCGTGCTCCTTATGCCGCTTTTTTTTCCGGATTGAAGAACGCTGAGGTTTTTAAAGCGGATTTTTCAGACAGGCACAAAGGATTATGTGGTATAGTCAGACTGGTCAGGGATATTAATCGTGAATACAGGATAAGACATGTTATTGACCTTCACAGTGTTATTCGTACGTGGATTATTTGTCTTATATACAGACTGATGGGAGTGAAGGCAAACCGTATAGATAAGGGAAGGAATGATAAGAAAAAATTTATCAGAGATAAACGCGGGCCTGTCCTTCCGCATACAACCTCGAGATATGCTGATGTATTCGTCAGGGCCGGGTATAAGGTAGACAGACCGGTCATACCATCTTTTGATATCGCAGGTGAGCCCATGAAGGAGGCTCTCGGGATAATAGAAAGATATGCTCCGGCAGGTTCATTACTTATCGGCATTGCTCCCTTTGCAATGCATGAGACAAAGTCATGGGGCAGCCAGGGTATTAAGAAACTTATGCAGATGATCAATTCCGGCTATAATGTTTTTTTCTTTCTTTTCGGAGGGATGAATGAAATAAATGAATTGAATTCATTAGCCTCAGGTTTTAATAATTTCCATATTATTGCCGGGAAGTACGGGTTGCAGACAGAGCTGTCCATAATATCCCGGCTCCGGGTTATGATAAGCATGGATTCGGCCAATATGCACCTGGCGGCTCTTTCGGGGATCAGCACGGTAAGCATATGGGGAGGGACCCATCCTGCAACAGGTTTTTCTCCGGTGGGAGGGCAACAGCATATTATCATTCAGACACCTGACCATGAACTGGACTGCAGACCTTGTACCATATATGGGAAAGGTGAATGTATAAGAAAGGATATTAAATACAAATGCCTTCGCAGTATAACACCTGAGACCGTATTTGAAAGGATGAGATATCTGTTAGATTGAGTGCATGTGTACTATCTTTGCTGTTCCGGGATGAAACCGGGCTTTAATCCCTGTTAATATATTAAAGGTCTGTTTTATAAGCGCTCAGAACGTTGCTGTATAATCCGGGGATAATCAGCATTTTTCTGTCTTTTATATATTCAAAATCGGCCAGATTTATTTTTGAGGACACAGTGTTAATTAATTCATTTACTATACCTTCTTTGTTCAGGTAGAACAGCCTTCCGTTATAATCACTGAATAATAACTCCCCGTTACCAAGGGCCTGTAAGCCATCCATAACGGATCCTTGCTCTACTCTGGCAAGAACGGTTACTTCTCCGGTTCCGGGGTTGATCCTCCTGATACTTGCATCTCCTGAGCATCCGGCATATAAATAGCCGTCAGAGCATTCAAGACCGTTAGGATAACTTATTTTATCACCCTCAGTAAGAATAGTGACATCACCGTTAAAGAGACTGTATATTCTGCTCGCCCCGCTATCACTGATATATAACGTTCCGTCATCATCGCATGCAATATCATTAGGGAACCGGCATCCTGGTATTGGGTATCTCCTTATTATTTCTCCTCTTTCCTTATCAATCTCAACAATATTTTTTCGTTCAACTACAAAAATTCTGTTTTTGGAAATAATAATTCCGGTAGGCCGCATAAGTCCGCTGACAAACTTCTTATCTATGATATTACCGTCAGCCGAAATGACTGAAATATACCCTTCTGTTTCTGCGTGGTAGTTTGAAACGTAAATATTTCCTGATGAAGGATCATAAACAGCAGATTCAGGGTAATCCAACCTGTTTCTGATCTCCCATATTTTTTTTATTTCCGGGGAAAGCTGTAAGACTTTCCCGTCAAGCATCATATATCTCCAGCCGCCTGATCGCTCACCCGGTAGGAGGCATATTTCGTTTTTCCCGGTATAGACCGGCTTCCACTTAATGTTTTCTATAGCCTCATAATAACCATACGGGTTAATCATATTACTGGTGAATGGCAGATTCACTTCCCGGTTATCCGGATTAAAACCTGACTGGCTGTATAAACCGGTATGCATACACGGGATGAGGGATAAAAGTATAAATACGGATTTGCTTTTCATGACCTTACTTTTTTTAACTGCTTGTTTATCCGTTAATAAAGATAATAACAAGACAAGAAATTGTAAAATGTTTCAGGTCTGTTAACACTTTGGACTATGATTAATCTCAGCTACATGGAGTATTGCGGATTGTCAGGGAAGGGACTGCAACGATAAAGCGAATTCCGAAAGAGAACCAAAACGATAATCAAAAAGGCTTTTGTCTGCATTTTGATGACTGCCTATAAGGATATTCAGCATACCCGACCTGCGTCCGAAAATCATATCAGTAACCGAATCGCCTGCCATTATTGATTTTGAAAGATCCGTGCCGGGGTATTTTGTTAAAGCTTTTTCTGCCATTCCTGTTCCTGGTTTGCGGTCCGGGTTTCTGTCTTTTTCGAGCCATGGCGAAACAAATATATCAGTAATATCTCCTCCATGATCCCTGATCTTTTTCAGCATATATGAATGAATATATTCCAGTTGCTTCATATTAATCAAACCTTTTCCCACACACTGCTGGTTAGTGACAATAAAAATATTTCCGAACTTACCTCTGAGTATTTTTAAAGCATCCGTTACTCCCGGCATAAATTCAAATTCGTTAACAGACAACACATATCCTTCCGGTATCTTCCTGTTGATTACACCGTCGCGGTCAAGGAAAAGACTCCAGCTTTTGTTAACCGATTTAATATCATAATTCATCCTGTGCCCTTTTATAGTCTTCCGGCGTTCCGATATCAATAAAATATGCATTGTCCCTGAACCCGTAGACGGCACGATTGTGCAGGATTGACGGGAGCAGATCCTTTTCAAGAGAGAATATTTCCGGCATATGCTTGTTGTTCAGGATATCGCGCCTGAACAAATAAACGCCTCCGTTAACCCATCCTGCTTTGCCGCTGTTCTTTTTCTCGGAGAATGACAATATCCTTTCATTATTGTCTGTTACAATACTACCATATCTGGCAGTATTATCAACATACCTTAGGGCGATAGTAATGTCAGCTTCTTTTTCAATATGTTTAATAAACATCATTTTCAGATCGGTTCTGAAAAGAGTATCGCCGTTCAGGATAAGAAAGAGATCGCTCCCTGCCATTTTTTTTGCAAGCATAGCAGCACCTCCTGTTCCCATCGGTTTATCTTCAACAGAGTAGCTCAGGTCGACACCTTTATATTTTGGCCCGAAATGATTCATTATCTTTTCCGACAGGTAGCCGGTACTGAGTATCACATGTTCAATACCAAAACCTATAAGATTATCCAGCAGGTATTCCAGAAATGGTCTGTTTCGTACAGGGGCCATTGCTTTAGGCATATCCGGGATGCTGCTGCGAAGTCTTAAGCCCAGCCCTCCGGCCAGTACTATTGCTTCATTTACCATCGGGGAATAATGTTTGTTCCACTATCTGGCATATTGCATGCCCTATTGTTATGTGCATTTCCTGTATCCTGGCAGTATCATCCGAAGGAATATTGATATTAATGTCTGACATGTCTTTCAGCCTGCCTCCATTTTTTCCTGTGAATGATATTACGCTGATCTCTGCCTCATTAGCAAAACCGGCAGCTTTTAATATATTAACCGAATTACCGCTTGTGGAAAGCGCTACCAGGATATCTCCCTTACTGCCTTTGGCTTCCAGTTGCCTTGAGTACACTTTATCAAAAGACATATCATTTGCCACTGCTGTTAGGTAAGAGGTGTTAACATGCAATGCTTCGGCATGCAGGGCCTTTCTTTCATAATAGAACCTGCCTGACAGCTCAGCGGCCAGGTGCTGTGCATCGGCTGCGCTTCCTCCGTTTCCGCAGAAGAGAACTTTCCCTCCTCGCCTGTAGGAGGATATTATCATCTCAGCGGCCAGAACCGAGTTGTTTATCATTTCATCTGATGAAGCTATCTTCCTGCACAGTTCTGATTTTTCATGCAGTATCCCTTTTATTAGTCCGCTATTGTCCATGTTGTTAGGCCTTTATCAGTGAATTCAAACGGTTCTATTTTTCCTTTATATTCCGAAAGGGCCCGGGCAACATCATACCTGCTGGCATCAGGGCAGTAGAACATCATATAACCTCCTCCTCCCGCACCTGATATTTTTCCTCCTGTTGCACCGCTGCTTATGGCTTTTTCATAAATCATATCGATATGCTTGTTTGATATGCCGCCGGCCATTTCCTTTTTATACCGCCATCCGAAATCAAGAATATTTCCAATCTCATTAAATTCTCCTTTAAGAATTATTTCCTTCATCAGCCTTGCCTGTTCTTTCAGTTTGTGCATAGCTTCCAGGGGCTTTTTTGATTGTTTCTCTACATTTCCCGACTGTTCCGATATAATGCGGGAAGACAGCCTGCTTATGCCTGTATAGAACAGAAGAAGATTATGCGCAAGCTCATCTTCAAGCATGGGTTTTATTCTTAAAGGGTTTACAATTACATTTGAATTATTGAATTCCATATAATTGAATCCCCCGAATGTTGCAGCATACTGATCCTGTTTCCCTCCTGCCATGCCAAGATCCAGCCTTTCTATTTCCCATGCCAGGCGTGCCAGGTCGTATTCCCCGAGAGGAAGCTTAAGCCATTCGGCAAAAGCTCCCAGAACAGTTACCAGCAGTGTACTTGATGTACCTAAACCTGAGCCGGCAGGAGCATCCACATATAATACCAGCTCGAACGAAAGAGGGTTTTTCGTAAAGTCTTTTACTATACGGTTATATACACCGGCAGCTATAATGTTATTATTTTCAATTGGAAGTTCGGGAATCGAATCGTATTCAAAGATCATGGAACTGTTGATCAGGCTGATCTTTATTTTACCGTCTTTCCTCGGTATAAGCGTTGCATATGCATACAGGTTTATTGTTGCGTTAAGAACGGCGCCTCCGTACAGGTCGGAATAAGGAGCGACATCGGTACCTCCTCCTGCCAGCCCGAGGCGAAGTGGCGCTTTGCTTCTTATAATCATCGTTCTTTGATTTGTTCCGAGAGCAAATATAAGTTCTTTACCATTGTTTCCCAGCTGTATTTGCCTTTTTCTTTCTTTATTCCATGGCTGAATTCATCATATCTGTCATTGCTGAAAAAGTCAATGAGAGCCTGTGCAACAGTCTCCGGTTCCGGCTTTACAACATAACCGCCCCTTCCGTGCGGGATTATCTCCGGGAGGCCTCCTACATCACTTACAAGCATCGGCTTATTAAAGTGATAACCTATCTGTGTGACACCGCTCTGCGTTGCTGTTTTATAAGGCTGTGCTATAATATCGGACGCACAAAACCAGTTAGCTACATCACTGTCAGCCACAAATTCAGGATGTATTATAATATCATTTTTTAAACCGTGCTTTTCAATAAGCATGTCGTATGGTTCACGGCCCGTGTAAAATTCACCTGCAACCAACAGCTTAATGCCCATCTCCCTGAGACTGTTATTTGCAAAAGCATTGATGATTATATCAAGACCTTTGTAATCTCTCACAAGGCCGAAAAAAAGGACATACCTGTATGACGGATCAAGCCCCAGATTGCTTATAGCTTTTTCCCTGCTTATTGCAGTACCGAAATTATCAAACACAGGATGAGGAGAGTAGATACGGGGTTTGCCGGTATCGAATTTATCCAGATCGCTAAGTACCGCCTTTGACATTGCAATGAAACCGTCAACCTGCTTTACGAAGTATTTTGTCATCCATCTGTCGCCCGGTCTTTGCTCGTGAGGTATTATATTATCTAATATGGTAATGATCCTGCTATGCCCGTTCTTTCTTATAGTATGCGCTATTGTCCCGAAAGATGGCGCCATAAAGGGCATCCAGTATTTAAATATTACCAGATCGGGTTTTTGTCTCTTCAGCCTTATTCCTGTTCGCAGCCAGTTTACAGGCCATACCGAATTAACAGACCTGCGTATGTCAAGATTTTCGGGAGCGCCCCATGTGGCAAATTGTGTTTTGCCAGGGAAGAGTATCCCCGGGTACTGAAGAGTGAACGTCTCTATTCTTACCCTGTCACCTGCCGACTGTATTTCACAAGCCAGTCGCTCATTGAATGCCGCCAGACCTCCCCGGTACGGATAGCTTGTTCCTATAATTAATATATTCTTCATATGGTTAATGTCTGAAGTAGGACGTTGCATGCAACGTCCCTTATCTTATGTTTGTTAAATTCTGTTGAAACCGGAATAAAGATAGTGAAGTTTGTTATCATGACATTATCCGGGATTGATCCAGGGGGTATTGAAATTTGATCTGCCGGCCATTTATTGACTTATGTCATGGTTAAACAAATATATCATTAAATATCTGCTTATAACGTTATATTATTATAATTTTGAGGTATTTAGTCAACCGTATTTTATGACAATTTTATCCGGCAGAAAAAGGGAGCCCCGGGAAATGCATTTTGGGTTAGAAGAATACAAATGCCTGTTTGAATCAACACAGGATGCTCTGGTGGTTTATGTACCGTCAGAGAAAAAGATTTTACTATGTAACAGAGCTTTTTTAGATCTTTTCGGCTTTGTCAGTAAAGAAGAGATCAGGAAGAGATCGATTGATGAACTTTCTGCTGTAAGGCAGCCGGACGGAAGGCTTTCATCCATACTGAATGAAAAACTGATAAAGCATGTTCTGAAAAAAAAATATCTTGAAGGCCGCTGGCTGTGCAGAAAGAGTAACGGTGATCATTTTCTTTCCGGCATTTTCCTGTCACGAATAGATATCAAAGGTCAACCCATGATCCTGGTCAATCTGAAAGACATAACCGAAGAGTCAAAGACAGAAGCCGAATTAAGAGACAGGATGTTTAGCCTGGATGTAGCTGTTAATGGCACAGGTATCGGTTTGTGGGATTGGGATATAGAGGAGGATACCCTGGTAATTAATGACAGTTGGTTCCATATGCTGGGTTATCAGAGGGAGGATTTTGAAGACAGGTATGACAGTTTCGGATACCGTATTTTTACTGATAATGTTCATCCTGATGATATGGAGAAGGTGCAGAGGGAGCTTAAGAAGCATTATTCCGGTGAGATTGAATATTACAGGGTGGAGATAAGGATGAAGACTGCTGCCGGCGAATGGAAATGGATCCTGGCATCAGGCAAGCTGTGTGAATGGAACGGGAAAAAGCCAAAGCGTATGGTAGGCGTCCATACGGATATTGACTACAGGATTAAAATGGAGGAGCAACTGAAAGAGGCAATGAACAAAGCCAGGGAGAGTGACAAGCTGAAATCTGCTTTTCTTGCAAACATGTCTCATGAGATAAGAACTCCAATGAACGCTATCATAGGTTTTTTGGATTTAATGGAATTTGGCGGAACAACAGAATTACAGAGAAAGGAATATAACAGTATAATAAAATCAAGCGCCAGACAGTTGCTGGATATTGTGAACGATATAGTGGATATGTCTAAAATTGAAGCGGGGCAGATAGACATATTCGAATCGGCTCTTGATATAAGAAATATGTTCGGTGAACTGGCTGCACAATTTAAAAGCAGCCTTAATGATGGTGTTAAGATAGCAATACAGCCGGCACCTGAGGGAGTAGAAGAGAGTATTATGACAGATCAGTCAAAGCTCAGACAGATTTTAACCAATCTTTTAAGCAATGCTGTTAAATATACAGTGCATGGAGAGATCAGCCTGGGTTATCTCTTGCTTGACGGTATGCTTCAGTTTTATATTAGTGATACCGGAGAAGGTATTGACCCCGATAATCATGAACTGATATTTGAAAGGTTTCGCCAGGTCGAACCTCACCCATCGCACCGGAAAGGAGGTACAGGGCTCGGATTATCGATATGCAAGGCATATGTAGAGAAACTTGGAGGAAGGATATGGCTTGAATCAGGGAGAGGGCAGGGAAGCACGTTCTACTTTACCATTCCTTATAAACCGGTTGTGGTTGTTTATGAGAAAAAAGAAAATACGGAACCTGAGGAGAAAGGTAAAACAAGTCAGAACAGAGGGATCATCCTCATTGTTGAGGATGAATTATACAATTTTCTTTTCGCAGAGCATGTCCTTACGAGCAGTGGCTTCAGGGTTATTCATTCGGAGACAGGCACAAAAGCGATTGACCATGTCAGGTCAAATCCTGAAATAAGGCTGGTGCTTATGGATATACGCCTGCCCGATATAAATGGATATGAAGCTACAAGGGAAATTAAAAGAATAAACCCGGAACTGCCTGTGGTAGCCCTTACTGCGCTGGCTCTTTCAGGTGACCGGGAGTCGGCGCTTGACGCAGGCTGTAACGATTATCTGAAGAAACCGATAACAAAAGATAAACTCATGGAAACAGTCATGTATTTCCTTGGGCCCAAATAATATTCGTAGATTTTCTTATTAGCTGGATAGTACTTCCGCTATTTCAAGCAGGCTACGGCTTACATTTTTATGAAGCTTTACAGCCTTTCTGAACGGTACAAGGCCAACCTCATTATTCTGCAAGCCCACCATAACGCTTTTCTGATCATCCATCAGTGCCTCAACAGCAGCGTAACCAAGCCTGCTGGCTGTTACCCTGTCAAAAGCAGAGGGTGATCCCCCTCTCTGAAGATGTCCCAGAACAGTTATCCTGATGTCATAATTGGGGTAGTTTTTTTTAATTCTATCGGCCAGCTTATAAGCGCCACCTTCAGTATCACCTTCAGCCACAATAACTATATTGCTTGCTCTCTGCCTCCGGCCGCTTTCCAGCAGTCTGTTCAACTTTTCTATTTCATCGGTTACTTCCGGTATGACAATAGCTTCGGCACCTGCCGCGATGCCACTCCTCAATGCTATAAAGCCTGCTTCTGCACCCATTACCTCGATAAAAAACATCCTGTTATGCGCGTTGGCAGTATCCCTGATTTTGTCTACAGCCTCTACAACCGTATTAAGCGCTGTATCATAACCAATGGTATAATCCGTTCCGTAAAGATCATTATCGATTGTGCCGGGAATGCCAACAATTGGAATATCAAATTCCTCATTGAATATCCTTGCGCCGGTAAAAGTGCCGTCACCGCCTATGGCCACAACACCGTCAATACCTATTTCCTTAAGGTTGTTATAAGCGATCTGCCTTCCTTCGGCTGTTTTGAATTCCACGCACCTGGCTGTCTTTAATATTGTTCCTCCGCGTTGTATTATATCGCTTACGTCGTTACTCCACAAGGGGATAAACGACTTTTCTATCATACCTCTGTATCCTTCTCTTATACCTATTACTTCAAGATTATTGTATATCGCCGTACGGGTTACAGCCCTGATAGCAGCATTCATCCCCGGGGCATCGCCCCCGGATGTAAGAACTCCAATCCTTTTTATCTTTGCCATGTTGCCAAAATGATTTTTTTAAGAGCTACAAAAGTAATTTATTTTTATTACGTAAAAGTTAAATATTCTTTTTAGAGAACTCTTCTATCATTTCTGCCACTTCCCTTATTAACCATCTGGGGGTTGAAGTGGCGCCGCACACTCCTACAGCATCGGTTTTACCAAACCATTCCGGACTGAGCTCCGAGGCATTTGATACAAAATAGGAGTTGCTGTTTCTGCTTTTGCATACATTATATAACATTTTACCGTTGGAGCTGCTTTTGCCGCTGACGAAAATAATTATATCATGTTTCCCACAAAAATCCCTGAGCCTTGGCTCCCTGTTTGCCACCTGCCCGCATATGGTATCATGAACCTTGAGCATCTTTTCCCCATCCTGCCCCGCTTTATCATAACCCAGTCTTATATTTTCCACAACCTCTGCATATTTGTCCCTGCTTTTTGTGGTCTGTGAAAATATTTCCGATGGCAGGTTAAAATCTATCTTATTAATATCTCCAAGGTTTGATATCAGTATTGAATTACCTTCCGTTTGCCCCAGCAGCCCCACTACTTCAGCATGTTCTTTTTTCCCGAAAATGAGGTTTTGTACCTTATTTCCTGTCTTCCTGTAGTTGTCGGCTATTCTTTTCTGAATACTCTTGACAATCGGACAGGTAGCTTCAATAACCTCAATATTGTTTTGTTCTGCAATCCTGTATGTTTCAGGTGGCTCCCCGTGAGCCCTTATAACTACCTTTCTGTTTCTGAGGTTTCTGAACTGATCATGGTTAATGGTTGTCAGCCCCAGTCCTTCAAGTCGTTTTACTTCAGCTTCATTATGCACTATATGTCCCAGACAATAGATCTTCTCGCCCGATTTCAGGGCTTTCTCGGTTAGCCTGATAGCATTTTCAACGCCGAAACAAAAACCTGATTGAGGCTCTATATCAATTGTCATTTTCCGTATTTATTACTAAGAAGATCCCTGAACCAGTCCATCTGCCGGCTTACCGTCATATCTGAATTATCCAGCAGGAGAGCATCTTCGGCTTTTTTAAGAGGGCTTATTGCCCTTGAGGAATCAATCATGTCTCTTTCGGAAATATTTTTAAGGACATCGTCAAAATCTACTTTAATACCTTTGTCTTTCAGCTCCTTATACCTTCTTTCTGCCCTTATCTTTTCTGACGCTGTCATAAATATCTTAATATCGGCATCAGGGAATACCACGGTTCCTATATCCCTGCCGTCCATTACAATACCGCCGGCCAGACCCATTCCCCTTTGTATCTCAACCAGTCTTTTTCTTACAGGGCCTATTTTGCTTATAATGCTTACCAGTGATGATACATCTATTTGCCTTATTGCGTCCTCAACATTTTCACCGTTGAGAATTGTATCATTTGTCCCGGTACGGGGGTTGTACATGAACCGGATATTAATATCCTGCATGCTTCCGGAAATCTCTGTTTCTTTCAGTACAGATCCTGAAATATATCCTTTACGCATGCAGTAAAGAGTTACTGCCCTGTACATAGCTCCGCTGTCAATATACAGGTAATTCATTTCTCCGGCTATGGCCCTGGCAAAAGTACTCTTCCCACAAGACGAATGGCCGTCAACGGCAATTATAAGTTTTTTATCCATTTACATGGTATTAGATCTGCAAAGTTAAGAAATTCCTGTCACTTCAGTTTTTCAAACAGTGCCGGTTTAAGTACGACCGAGAAAGTCGTTGAAGCGCCTGCAAGGTGGTACCTTGATCTGCTTAAAACGATATCTGCCACGGATGTTTTTATGCCTGCCCCCAGGCTAAAACCTACTGTTGAGGCCCTGGCTTCATATTGAAGCTCTTTTCTGCGCTGGTAGTTCAGTCCTGTGGAGATGAAAAAATTATTACCCGGTATCAGTTCTGCTCCGAATATGAAATGCCTCATTATGTTATCGGCAATTTCTTCCATGCCTGATCTTTCCGAAAGCAGCGGATCAGTTGTATACTCATAGCTGAGGTCATATTTTCCCAGGTGTCTTGCAGTAAGGCTGAACCGGAACGGGGCATGCTGCAGCCTTGCGCTTAATCCTGCCGCTATTTCAAACGGTATCTTTTCATGTATCCCGGTATAGCTTGTTATCTGAGCCCCGAGGTTTCTTATAACAAGCCCTGCACTTACCAACTCGTCCCTTCCCTGCCAGGTGACGCCTATATCCATAAGCACTCCAAAAGAGATATAGCTCTCAAGCTGTGAAAGGACAGGCTTTAAATTAATGCCAATGCTGAATGCCTCGTTAATATTCCTTGAATAGATAAGATTGAAAGCATATTCGGCTGCTGTAAATTTCCCGTTGATATTTCCCGATTCATCTGCCAGATCGAAATTGCCATAATTAAGGTAATTAATACCGGCTGAAAATGAACCGAGACTGTCATAATGCATAGAATACATCATTGACCCGTAGTTTATTCCGGCAAAATAATTTATATAGTTAAGGGCCATGTTTTTATGGCTTTGCGGGCCGGTTAAAGCAGGGTTGAGGAAGGAAAGGGAAGGATCATTCCCAATGGCAGAAACATGAAAACCTCCGAGCGACGAAATATAAGCGTTAGGACTGAGATTCAGAAATTCATAGACATTATCTCCCCCTGTCTGCGGGTAAATATTTGCCAGACTCAATGAAAACAATATTATAACCGACATTTTCCTCATAACCGGAAAAAAGAGAGAAACCAATAATAATAAACGGTTCACTATAATTTATATTATCATGTATGGTTGCGTGTCATAACATGACTATGCAAATATAGCAAAGACGAAAGGCAAAAGACAAACGGCGAAAGGAAAGGTTGAGAAAAGTTTATAAAAGAGTGAGTTTAAAGAGACTAAAGACGAACGACGAAAGACAAAGGGCAAAGGATAGGATTAAACAGCAAAGAGTAATTTTTGTAAGCATCATTTATATTTTTTACTTCATGAATTGTAATTCAATAAAAACTCCCGGGAAAGATTATAAACCTGTTCCAGTAATAAACTGTCTACAGGTGCAAATTCTTCGGTAAGGTCATAAATAAAACCATTAGAGTCATAGAGCATAATGAACGGATCAAATTCTGAAATCAGCATAATTCTGCACATTACTGCTGCAGTAAATATAAGACCTGTAGGATTAATACTTTGATATTTTGCAAGACATTTCTCTCCTCTGTCAACTCTTGATTCAAGTTCATTAATTCCCCGGTATCGAGATTTTACCATCTCATATCCGATTTGAGGAGTAGACCCTGCAAAAATTAAACTGATATATTTATAATTTAAAACAGACTCAGTCAGTCCTTCTGTCGTAATGCAGGTAAGAACTTTTTCAGGACTCTATTTACCCGTTCAGCAACCGGGTTCTCTTTAATCCTCCTTCTCGTTCACTGCTTTACACCATGCTCTGCGCTCTACGCTCTGTGCTCTATGCTCTGTGCCCTTCACCTTTCATCCTGTGCCTTTCGCCTTTTGCCTTAACAAATATGTCTATCTCTTTTTCCTTACAGTATTAACAATTATATAAACCATTGCAGAAGAGGTAATACCGAAAATAATTGGATCCAGTTCCAGGGGTAATTCTGCTCCTGATATTATAAGCCCCAGTGTTACTGTTCCCCCTGAGATCATTGACCATAATGAAGCATGCCTGTCGGGTCGCCTGGTGAATAGCGCTGCTATAACAGGTATTATCATGCCTGAGACCATAAATGAATATGAATGTAACATAAGTTCCAGGACATTAGGCATTTTCATTGCAAAGTAAAGAGCAATGGTACCTGTTATCAGGGTAAACAACTGTGAAAGCCTGAGGCTGTTTTTTGATTCATGCTTGCGAAAGATGTCGGGAATAATATTGCCGGACGATGCCATCAGACAACTGTCGGCTGTGGACATTATGGCCGAGAAATATGCAGAAAGGACTATTCCCATCAGTCCGACAGGTAATATCGTTCTGAGCAGTGCCGGGAGACCCATTTCAGGATCAAGTGTATTACCGTTTGTATACTCGTTAAGCATACCGTTTTCAAAAGCCACTCTTGCAAACATTCCCATAATGACCCCGGTAAATGCCATAACAGGGTATTCGAAGATACCCGCTATAAACCATGCCCTTTGTGCTGTTTTTTTGTCTTTTGAAGCGTATATCCTTTGGTACAGGGTCATTCCGATAAACCATATGGGCAATATCGTGAAAATCCAGTTCAGTATTTGCTGCCAGCTTACATTGGTCAGGGTAAGAAACTCGGGACTGACAGTTTCTTTTATGGCATTAAATCCACCCAGCTTTATATAACTTACCGGCATAGCTATGAATATTAGTCCTGCAAGAAGCACTATCCATTGGATGGTATCGGTATATATCACTGCTTTTAATCCCCCGACAACTGTGTATGTTATAGCTATTATCCCCATTATAAGTAAAGCCCTGTTCAGGCTCAGGTCTATAAAAGTGGCAGAAGCAAGCTTGGCGCCGGCAAGTATTTGTGAACTGGTAAATCCCAGGTAGCCTATGGCTGATATTATTCCGGCAATAACAGCTACTCTTTTGTCATAAACTGACTCAAGGAACTGTGGAAATGATAATAACCCTTTGGCCTTTGCCATGTCCGATACCTTTGGGATCAGTAGTACAGCGCTCAGCCAGGCCCCTACGAGCCCTGTAAAAAGCAGCCAACTGCCTGAAATGCCTATCGCAAATCCTAATCCTCCCAAACCTATCGAAAACCCTCCTCCCACGTCAGTTGCAACAACAGACAAACCTATATGTATACTTGACATTTTCCTTCCCCCGACAAAATAATCATCGGTTGTTTTGTTTCTTTTGAGAAAATAAAAGCCCACTCCAAGTACAGTAAGTAAATAAACTGTTATTATGGTAAGATCGATCCAGTGCATATGACGTTTTTTGTTGTTTATGTATTATTTGTACCGGCTCCGGTTTTAAAACAGAAATATAATATCCCCTTTTAGCCTGTCTTAACTGCGCCGGGCTGTTGCTGTTTCCCGGGTGCTGAGACTATATTGTACAATAGTTTCTATAGAAACAAAAATAAGGATATAAAGACAGAACAACAAGTTTATTGCCCTGTAGCTTAAATGCAGGCTCTAGTCAGATCGCATGAGAATAGTTAGAAAACAGCCTTTATGATCCGGGAAAGGCACTATTCAATATCCACATCGGTGGTGATCATGGGAGAGGCTTCTACATCCTGTATCTCCAGGATATCAATAAGCCGGACAAGACTATCCTCGATCTTATTCAGTTCTTCACTGTTCATTTTCCCGAGTTGAAAGGACAGCCGGTCATGCAGTAGTTTTGGTATTTGTTGTAACAGGGTGTCGCCTGCCGAAGTAAGGGATATCCTTACTACTCTTTTGTCTCCTGTTTTTGGGAGACGTGCGACCAGGCCCTTCGCTTCCAGTCTTTTGATAATCCCGTTTACCGTTGACTGGTTAAGATTGAGAAATCCTGCTATTTCACCCTGGCTTGCCTGGTAGCTATCTGAGTTTTGCAGAAAGCTAAGGCATAATACCTGTGGGATGCTGACACCATACAGCTTCTGAATTTTTTTTGATTCCAGGTTTAACGACCTGACAATCCTTCGTAGCTTGATAAGAATTTCCGTAGTATCCATAGCAAAATAAAAATACAGAAATAAATTGTTCCTGTACAAATAATTTTAATTTTTGTATATATTTTTTATTTTTTTTCTGCTTATAGAAAATCTTACCTGGGTCATAAAAAGACCTGCAATCACAATTATTATACCTGCAAACTTTTCTGCTGTAATAATCTCACCAATTAAATAATATGCCAGTACAGCAGTTAGCACCGGTATTATATTGGAAAAAAGGTTTGCTCTTGTAACTCCTATTTTTCTTACAGTGTATCCGAAAAGAATAAATGCACCGCATGATGCAAATATAGCAAGCTGAATAACGGCGATAACCGCTTCGGTATTGCTGAATTCTATTTCACCCAGATGCTTTCCTTCTGAGATGAGGAATACAGGAAGAAAAAGAACAAGTCCTATGATATTCTGTGTATTTACTATGAATACCGGTCTGTATTTGTTTGCCAGGTTTCTCAGAATAAGGTTGTAGCCTGTAGCACAAAATACAGCCGCGAGCATTAATACTATCCCTCTTATGTCGAATGACAGATTACTTTCACCGGTTAAGATAAATATCAGTACCCCGGCAAGTGATACTATTACACCCAGATAGTTAAACATGCTTAGTTTTTCCCTGAAAAGTATCAGGGCTCCTATAGCTGTGAATACAGGTATTATAGCTATTAATACAGAAGCAACGGTCGACGATACATATGTTAGTCCGTTACTTTCAAAAATGAAATACAGGAAAGGTTCGAGAAATGCAATCAGGAAAAAATATTTCCTGTCTTCTTTCCTTATTTTTTCAAACCTGCCGTTAATGTATAAAAAGAGGCTCAAAACAATAACTGCTATGGCAAGTCTGAAAAAGACAATAGTAAGCGGACGGAATGCCTGATTGGCTATCTTGAACCATACATATGAGAAAGCAAAAAAAGTCATTGAGAACATGATGGATATATATGCCCTGCTTCTTTCTCTCACTTTTGTTAATTGTTCTGAGTTTAAATACAATTTTACCGGCTGCCGAAATTAGGAATTTTATTCCAATTGTTTCGAGGTATTTTTGTGCAAGTGTAAAATTCAGTCATTCTTTTCGAACAATACGTTTTGAGAAATCGAGTGTGTGCATACAACTATCATATAAACAGTGATATATGATGTTTGTTTCTTTCGAACTATGTATATAATGCCTGAAAAGACTGATTTGCCAGTCACTCATTTTTTTATATATTTGTTCGCTCAATGAATTAGGTATGAGGGCCTTAATTAATATTGAAATAATTTGCTAATTAGCTTAAAAACACGATATTAAAACTTAAAAATATTTATCAATGAAAATCCTTGTATGCATCAGTAATGTTCCTGATACAACAACCAGGATCAGGTTTACTGATAATTCAAAACTTGACACGACGGGAATTCAGTGGGTTATAAATCCATGGGATGAGCTGTCTCTGACCCGTGCTCTGGAGCTTAAAGATGGAAACCCCGGGCTGATTGAAACGGTAGCGGTTGCCCATGTGGGGCCTGCTTCTTCGGAGCCGACAATAAGGAAGGCTCTTGCAATAGGTGCCGACAGCGCTATAAGGATTAATTCCGGGCCTTATGATGCTTATTACGTGGCATCGCAGATTGCCGAAGTAGTCAGACAGGATAATTTTGACATTGTACTGTGTGGTATTGAGTCGAGTGATTATAACGGTTCCACTGTGGGGAGTATGATTGCAGAGTTTCTTGAATGTCCTTCCGTATCGGCTGTCTCAGCCATTACAATTGACAATGGTGAATTGAAGATTACAAGGGAGATTGACGGGGGGCGTGAAAAGGTTAAGGTGCCTGTTCCTTTTGTTGCTGTTGTACAGAAGGGGATTGCAAAAGAACCGAGGATCGCGGCAATGAGGGGTATCATGATGGCGAGGTCGAAGCCGATCAAACTGGTTGAACCTGTAGATACGGAACCGCTTACTGAAGTGGTATCCTATGAGATGCCGCCTGCAAAAGAGGCATGCATATTCTTTGATGCCGATAATCCCGGGGAGTTAATAAATGTTCTCAGGAATAAAGAGAAACTTATTTGATATTAATTGATAATAATAAAAATATAAGATAATGTCAGTACTGGTATATACGGAAAACTGGGACGGTAAATTCAAAAAATTATCATACGAGCTTGTATCATATGGTAAAGGTGTGGCTGATATGCTGAATACTTCGGTAACAGCCCTTTCTATTGGTAATGTCGATACTGCTGAACTGGAAAGCCTGGGGCGTTATGGCGCCTCCAGGGTATTGAATGTGTCGGATGACAGGCTTAAAGGACTCGACAGCCAGGCATATACGGCTGTAATTTCAGATATGGTAAAAAAGCATGGTGCAGAAGTGATCATTCTATCCAATAACAATACAGGTAAAGCGCTGGCTCCGCGTTTATCGGTAAGGTTAAAGGCCGGTGTGGGTGCAGGTGTGAGCAGACTGCCTTCATCAACAGAGCCCTTCACTGTATATAAAAGAGTCTTTTCAGGTAACGCATTTGCCAGCGTGGTTATTAAGTCTGATCTTAAGATCATTACCCTTGCGCAAAATTCCTATGATATTATTGAGTCGGGTAACACCGCTGAGATTGAAAATATCAGCCTTAACACAGAGGCAGATATGATCAAAACAGAAATTCTTGAGGTCGACAGACAAACAGGCAAACTGTTGCTTACTGACGCTGAGATAGTAGTTTCCGGAGGAAGAGGAATGAAATCGCCTGATAACTGGGGTGGACTTATTGAACTGGCTGAGGTACTGGGTGGTACAACTGCCTGTTCAAGACCTGTTTCTGATGAAGGCTGGAGACCCCACGAAGAACATACGGGACAGACAGGAAAAATTATAGCTCCTAACCTGTATATAGCCGTAGGTATTTCAGGAGCGACACAGCATATTGCGGGCGTTAGCTCTTCCAGGTGTATTGTGGCGATAAATACAGATAAGGATGCCCCGGTATTTGAAAATGCAAAATACGGAATTGTGGGCGATGCCATGAAAGTCCTTCCCAAACTGGTGGAGGCAGCTAAAGAAGCTAAATCAAGCTAGACCCGCCTTTAAAAATAAGGATATGCAAAAGCAGATTGTTTTCGCTATTATACTTTTAATAACACTTGGTGTTTTTTCATTCACAACAGTAAGGCTGATACGTTTTTTTAAGCTTACCAGGACTGCATTCCCGGTTAGGGATACCGGCAGGAGGATTGCCCTTACGATGAAAGTGGCATTCGGCCAGTCCAAGATATTCAGAATGCCTGTCATAGGATTGTTTCATGCGCTTGTTTTTTGGGGATTCTGTGTGATCCTTATCGGTAGCGTGGAAATGATAATTGACGGGCTTGCAGGTACTGAAAGAGTTTTAAAATTTCTTGGTATTGTATATGATGTTATTATAGCATCAGGCGATATTTTTGCAGTCATAGTGGCTGTTTCCATTATAATATTTCTTTTCCGCCGTCTCTTCTTACATATAAAGAGATTTGAAGGTATAGAAATGAAGAAAGCATCTCATATTGATGCTAATATTGCCCTTACACTGATCCTTCTTTTAATGCTGAGCCTGACGGGGATGAATATTTCTTATTATTCCCATGCTGTAAAATCAGGACATGACCTTGCAGGCGTGTTTCCTGTAAGCTCGTTGATGGCAGGTGTTTATAAGGGTGCGCCTACAGATACAATATTGGTATACCACGAAATATTCTGGTGGTCACATATAGTACTTATATTTCTGTTTGCAAATATATTACCCTATAGCAAGCACTTCCATGTGTTCATGTCAATACCCAATGTATACCTGTCAAGGCTCAGGCCTGCCGGAAAGCTGGTGAACATGGATAATGTAACAAGGGAGGTCCGGCTGATGATGAACCCCGAGACGGCTTTTAGCGCGGCGCCAGAGGATGCTCCGGCAGAAAGGTTCGGGATAAGGGATATTGAGGATGTAACATGGAAAAACTATCTTGACTCGCTGTCGTGTACACAATGCGGTCGCTGCACATCGGTATGTCCTGCTAATCTGACAGGTAAGAAGCTTTCTCCCAGAAAAATAATCATGGACATCAGGGCAAGAATGAATGAAAAGGGCCCCGGTATGGTTAAAAACAACAGGGAGTATGACGATGCAAAAAGCCTGCTCAGGGATTATATCACTGAAGAAGAATTATGGGCATGCACAACATGTAATGCATGCGTTGAGGAGTGCCCGGTGAATATCAATCATCCTGAAGTGATAATTGATATGAGAAGATACCTGGTGATGGAAGAAGGGCAGGCCCCGGGTGAGATTAAAGCCGTTTTTAATAATATTGAGAATAACGGCGCTCCATGGCAGTATGCTGCTGAAGACAGGATGCTATGGGCTGAAAATATTGAACTTGCAATAAAAGAATAATTCCCTTTATGGAAACAAAAAAGATTGAAGTGCCTGTAATGGCCGACCTGCATAGCAGGGGAGAGCGGGCTGAGTATCTTTTCTGGGTTGGCTGCGCAGGGGCTTTCGATGACAGATACAGGAAGGTGGCCGCTGCCTTTGCCAAGATACTGTCTTATCTTGAAGTAAGCTATGCAGTGCTCGGCAGGGAAGAGACCTGTACCGGTGATCCTGCCCGCAGGGCCGGTAATGAAATGGTTTACCAGATGCAGGCAATGCAAAACATAGAGACCTTTAAAGCCTATGATATAAAAAAGGTAATAACCATTTGTCCGCATTGTTATAATATATTCAGGAATGAATACCCTGACCTCGGAGCCGACTTCGAGGTAATAAGCTATGTTACTTTCCTTGATGATATGATAAGTACAGGTAAGCTTAACCTGGATAATAATGAGTTAAGGACTACAGCGGTTACTTATCATGATCCGTGTTACCTGGGAAGGGCAAACAAAATTTACGATGAACCGAGAAATGTGCTTGGAAAGATAACAGGTGATTTCAGAGAGATGAAAAGGAGCAAAAGTCGTGCCCTTTGTTGCGGAGCCGGTGGCGCACAGATGTTTAAGGAGGCGGAAAAGGGTGAAAAGGAAATTTTCATAGAAAGGACCGAAGATGCACTTGATACAAATGCTGAAATAATTGCTACGGCATGTCCTTTTTGTATGACTATGATCACCGATGGGCTGAAGTATAAGAACAAAGAGGAAGAGGTTCTTAACCTGGATATCGCAGAACTGATAGTCAAAGCATTGAAAATCTGAAAGTATTAATTAAATAAAATTTAAAATGGAAAATACAGAACTCCTGAAAAGCGGTGAATTTCTTGTAAAAGATGTAAAACCCGGGGATGTTTTTATACCTGAGGAGTATGACGAAGAGCAGATAATGATTGCTCAGACATGCAGGGATTTTCTTGAAGCGGAGGTATACCCCCATCTTGATGACCTGGATAAAGGAGACCGTGAGTTGATGAAAAGCCTGCTTAAGAAGGCGGGAGAACTGGGGCTTATGGGTATTTCTGTAAATGAAGAATATGGTGGCTTTGGTCAATCTTTTGTTACGCAAATGCTCGTGGCAGAAACTATTGGCGCTGCCTATTCATTCTCGGTGGCTTTTATGGCTCATTGTGGTATAGGTACTTTGCCTATCCTCTACTTTGGTAATGAAGATCAGAGACAGAGATATGTTACCAGGCTGGCAACAGGTGAACTGCTGGGTGCATATTGTCTGACAGAACCCGGAGCAGGGAGCGATGCCAACTCGGGTAAAACCAATGCGGTTCCCTCAGAAGACGGGAATTACTATATTATGAATGGACAGAAGATGTGGATCACAAATGCCGGATTTGCCGATACACAGACTGTATTTGCTAAAATAGAAAATGACAGGGTACTGAGTGCATTTATTGTGGATACGGCAAGCGAAGGTGTTGTTGTAGGCCCCGATGAACATAAAATGGGGATAAAAGGATCATCGACGGCACAGATATATTATAACGATGTGAAAGTACCTGCGGCAAATCTGCTGGGAAAGAGGGGAGAAGGATTCAGAATAGCGTTAAGTATATTGCACATGGGGCGTATAAAGCTTGGCGCTAATGTACTTGGAGCTGCGAAGAAGGCTATCACTGACTCGGTACAATATGCCAATGAGAGAAAACAGTTCGGTACAACGATAGCAAGTTTCGGGGCTATCATACACAAACTGGCTGAAATGGTGATAAGGACTTTTGCTGCCGAGTCGGCAATATACAGGGTGAGTAAGGATATTGATACCCTTATAGAAAAATACAGATCCGAAGGATGTGATAAAGGCCGTGCATCAATCGATGCTATTGCTCATTATGCGGTTGAAGCAGCTATCCTGAAAGTATATGGATCGGAAATGCTCGACTTTGTTGCTGACGAGGCTGTCCAGATACACGGAGGAATGGGTTATTCGGCAGAAATGGATATTGAGAGAGGATACCGTGATTCCAGAATTAACAGAATCTTTGAGGGAACAAACGAGATAAACAGGATGCTCGTTGTCGATACGGCAATGAAAAGAGCAATGAAGGGGCAATACGGATTGTTCGAGGAGGCGGAAAAACTGGCCGGCAATATTGCAGATATCGATGTTTATAAGCCAGGGACTGACGACGGCTTCTTTACAGAAAAATCAGGCTATGTGGCTAATATGAAAAAGACAGCCTTATTATTGCTGAATGCAGCATCTAAAACATACGAACGTAAACTTATGCATGAACAGGAGATATTGAATAATATCTCTGATATCATAATGGAGATATATATCTCCGAATCTCTTGCACTAAGGGTGAAAAAGATAGAAAGCATAAAGGGAGATGCCGGTATTTACCGGGATATTACTGATGTGTATGTTTATGATGCCACACAGAAGATACGTAAGTGGGCTTTGGATACGGTATATTCGATTTATGACGGTGATGCAGGGGATATTCTGAAAGCGGTTAAAGACCTTTCTGAAACCGGCGGGGTGAATGTCAAGGAAGCCCGCAGAAGAATTGCCGGTAAGCTGATAGAAGATAATGCCTATAAATTCTGAAATTGCACTTTGAGGTCAGAAAGTATTTAAGTCTCCAAAATAGTGGATGCTCAGGTATTCCAGGATAACTCCGGATAAGGCTTTGGCAAACTCGCGTCTCCTTTCAGGATCCTGCCTTAGAGCAAGGTCTATCTCTATTTGTATGCCGTCAACAGTACCTCCTGATGTTGAGCTGTGTGTGCTTGTATTGAACCCTCCGCTGAAATGAGGCTCGCCTTCTTTGGGATATGGATGCTCCATACTGGGGACAGTTATGTAACCGTTTTCTTCAAGCAGGGTCCCGAAACTTTCCGGCCCTCTCAGAAGCTCAGTATATGAATAGGAGTTTAAGTTATCAGATATCAGATGCCTGATACTGCTGTATTCATAAAAGGATTCATCATTTAAAAAGCTGTCATCTAATCGTAATTCTTCAGCAGTAACCAGATAACCCAGCTCTATCCTTTCTGTTTTATGCCTGTGCCCGTGCAAATCAATATATAATCCTTTACTATATTTATCCTGTATGTCTTTAATGGCAGTGTCAATATAATTATGGAACTCTGTCCAGGCTGTTTCAGAGTGGCTGTTACCACCGGCAGCCTCCCCGATATTACGATTGGGATCTAATCTGGTTCTGTGCAGATGATTTATTATAATGTACGGATAATGCCCGGTTTCCCGGTATATACAGTCCCTTATTATGGTACCTATCTCAATGGTAAAGATGTCTCTGTTTTTTGCACAGTTAATGCAGGGCCGTTCAGGTATACTTTCAGGTTTGAGGTCACCATCATGAGGAATGGAGATAACCAGCGGCATGTTCCCCGGTATATATTCAATATAATTACCGGTACCCATTATTGAGGCGACACCGGGAACATTCTCCTGTGCGTATAAGGAGGCAGACAAACATAAAAATGAAGTTATAAATATTAATGCCCGTATTCTCATGTGGTGATAATAATTTAATTAACAGACTAATTTGTCATTGGCCTGATATCAAAAAAGAGGCCAAAGTAAAACTTTATTTCAATATGCCTGGCAGCTGTATTATCCGGTAAGATATTAATATGGACACATCTGTTTGACAGATAGTCTATTACATCATACCCGAAGTAACAGCATATTAACTGAAGACAGTGTATGAAGCCTTACCGGACGGCTTTCACTATGGGCTGATACAGCCCGGTATGCTGGGAACAATCAACACTATTACAAGTGTTTTTTAATGACTGGCATATTGTATCATGCTGATGAGCAGTAGTATACGAATTATGGCACGTCATTTGGTTAGTTAGGATAAACCTTAGTACTTATGAGCATAGAGTTGATTATCCTTATATGCATGCTTGCAACATTTGCTGTCAGTGTTTTTGTTTTAAAAATGCCTGCCGGTGTATCTTTGATGTTATCTGCAATTATCGGAACAATAGCAGGAGGGCATGGAATACCGTTAAGGCATTTTGTTGAAGGGGGGTTCGGATTTCTGGAAGCAATAATGATCATCTCCAGTGCAATGATTTTCATGCGTGTAATGGATGCCACCGGGGCACTGAAAGGAATAAGCTACGGAATACTGAGGTTGTTTTACAGGAGCCCTACATTACTGGTTATCATAATAACCTTTTTTGTTATGTTCCCCGGAATGCTGACAGGGCTTTCATCGACATGTATACTCACTACAGGAGTTCTGGCTGCGCCTATATTATTACAGATCGGAATGAAAAAACATGCAGTGGGGGGGCTGATAGCCATGGCTGCCGTATTCGGTGAAGTAGCTCCCCCTATTAGTATACCGGTGATGATTATCGGCGGTGGTGTTGACATGCCTTATATAGGATTTGGCTGGCCACTGTTTATTGCATCCTTTCCTGTTGCCATAATAGTGGCTCTTTATTTCAGATACAGGTATTTATCAGGATATAATACGGAAAAGGTAAAGGAGATGCTTGAGAGTTCCAAAGAGGAGAAACTGCCTTTCACTGTATACCTGCCTCTGTTTTTCGTGATATTATATATGATAGGAGAGATACGCTTCCATAATATTCTGCCTCATCTGGGAGTCCCCCTCATCTTTATGATAGGAGCCATCATGGGCTTATTCACTAAAAGGAAATTAAATTTTGTTCTTGTTTCAAGAGAAGCTTTAAGAAGCGCTATGCCTGTTATGGCCATCCTGATAGGAGTAGGCATGTTCCTTCAGAGCATGGCTCTTACGGGAGTAAGGGGTTATCTGGCAGTAGTGGCGCTTAATCTGCCTGAAGGACTGAGGTATTTTGCAGCCGCCATAATGCCTTTTATGGGTTCGGCCTATGGCTCAGCTTCGGTAATAGGCGTTCCTCTTGTTTATGTTTTTATAGGGAAAAGTGCACTGGTGGTCACTTCTGCCCTGGTACTGATGGCAGCCCTGGGCGACCTTATGCCTCCGCCGGCACTGCTGTGCGCTTACTCCTCACAGATAATTGAGGAGAAGAACCACTTCAAGATACTGAAGGTTTGCCTGATACCTATAGCTATATCAATGGCCGTGGGCATCCTGATACTTGTGTTTGCCCAGGAGATATCTAATTTAATTTTTTAAACCTGAAAAATGATAATGTACATTATATATACAATAATACTTGCTTACATAACTTATGTTGTGGTAATTGAGTTTATCAGGGAGAAAAAATGGAAGAACAAAGTGGCTATGGCCATGGTGCTCATGGTATTCCTTTTGCGTCTTTTTCAAATTAAATAAATAATTATGCTGAAGAATCATATATCAACCATAATAATATCTGTCGTATTTGCATATGCTGCCGTAGTTGCATCGCTTGAGTTCAGGAAGATGCATAAGCCGGAAGCAATTTACCCAAGCGAATCACTTACAAGGAAAACTATGCTGAGCGACTATTTTGATGCTATCAAAGGAACGGAAGGAGATACGGAGGTTTATATATATGACAGCGGCGTCCCGGGTGGTACTGCTTTTATCGGTGGAGGAGCGCATCCCAATGAGGCTGCTGCTTTTCTGGCGCCTGTTGTTATTCTGGAAAATATAGAGGTGCTCAGCGGAAGGGTTATTGTTATTCCAAGGCTTAATAACAGCGCATTCACATGCAGCGACCCTATGGAGGGCTTCCCCACACATTATGAGATTAAAACTGCTGAAGGGTCAAGGGTGTTCAGACTGGGCTCAAGAGTAACAAATCCCCTGCACCAGTGGCCTGACCCGCTTGTATGCGCCCAGTATCCCTCCGGCCAGCAGTTGTCAGGTTTTGAAACAAGAAATTTAAACCGGGCATATCCGGGGAAAGCTGACGGGACTTTAACCCAGAAAGTTGCATATGCTATTGTTCAGATGATAAAAAAGGAGAAGGTAGATATAGCTTTTGATATACATGAATCGTCTCCTGAAGTGCCAATTGTAAATGTAATCGTTTATCATGAGGATTATGAAGAGATAGCTATGAATGCAGTCCTTGGTCTGGAGTTTGCAGGCCTGCAGTTCTCTCCCGAGCTGTCACCAAAAAACTTTCATGGACTGAGCCATCGGGAGTGGGGCGACTATACTGATGTTATACCTTTCCTTATGGAGACCAGTAACCCGTCGATGGGCAGGCTGAGGGCAGAAACTGATGTTGACCTCGTGTTAAGGGGATATAGTGAGAATTACAGTAAAGCAAAGCAGTCGGGAGCGTTAAGGATTGCATACAGGGAGGAAACGGGTGAGCCTGTTGAACATCGTGTCGGAAGGCATATTACCGGATTTATTGAGCTGATCAATGCTTATAATATGTCTTATCCTGATAAACAGATAATGGTATCGGGCCTTCCTTCATATGATGAGATGATGAATAACGGAGTCGGAACTTATTTACATAACTAAATAATTTTCAGTATGAAGAATATAGTATTAAAGATTGTATTACTGATTGTTGCGGTTGTTTCAACGTCAATGATCAGTGCTCAGAAATTTGAGCAACCAATCCTGATCTCTTCAGCAGGTCAGAGCGCTGATGTAAAACTTGTGAAGATGCTGGCACAGCGGCAACAGTTGAATGCCAATACGGTATTGATGGCCACTGAACAGGATATGGAAGGCATTAAGACCCTTATTATTGTTCCCGGGTTCAGCTCAAAGGGCCTTGGCGCTGCAGGAGTAAGCCAGCAGGAAGAATATGACCGTGTGGTTGCTCTTATTGAGGCCGCTAACAAAAAAGAGATACCTATTGTATTGATGCATATCGGAGGTAATGCCCGCAGAAAGGGCCAGTCAGATGCATTCAATACTCTTGTTGCAGATAATGCTAAGGAGATGATAGTTGTCAAGCAGGCCGATGAGGACGGATTTTTCACCGAACTGTCAAAAAAGAATGGCATACCTCTTACTCTCGTTGAAAAGATAGTTGATGCAGCTACACCTATGGGAAAACTATTCAAATGAAGACCTCAATAACTAACCTCAATACAGAATAATAATGAGAACAAAACCTGTTAATCTTATACTGCTTCTTTCATTTGTACTGTACCTTCCCCTGGCTTCACAGTCTGTGTCGACACCGTCCGGAAAAAACGGGATGGTCGCTACAGCTCATCCTTTGGCAACAGAGGCAGCTCTTGAGATGCTCATGAAAGGAGGTAATGCTATTGATGCTGCAGTATCGGCCGCATTTACGATCGGTGTGGTTGAACCCGACGGATCCGGTATCGGAGGTGGTGGAGGGATGGTGATCTACCTTAAAGAAACCGGAGAGTCGTATTTCATAAACTATTATGGCAGAAGCTCTGAGAATGCTTTGGATCTGGGATTCGACAGTGACAGGGATGCCCGCACTGTAAAGGCGATAGGAGTGCCTGGTACTGTAGGAGGTCTGACCATGGCGCTTGAAAAATTCGGCACCCTGTCTCTCTCAGAAGTTCTTGAACCTGCTATTCGTTATGCCGAAAACGGTTTCCATATTGATGCTACTCTGGCAGGACTGATCCTTGACAATGTAGAGATTATTACAGCTGACGGGAATACTGCCGGGACATTTACCGATGACGGCTTTCCAAAAATGGAAGGTGATCTGATCGTACAAAAGGAACTTGCCCTGGTACTTAAAACAATTGCCCGTGAAGGCCGTGATGGTTTCTATAAAGGTAAGTATGGGAAGATATTTGTCGACGAGATACAGAAAAGGGGAGGAGTTATGACAATCAATGATTTTTCAACTTATCAGCCAAAGCTCGACAAGCCTCTTAAGGGTACATATCGCGGCCATGATATACTCACTGCAAACCTGCCTGAGTCAGGTTTAACTCTTCTGGAAGGCCTTAATATGATAGAAAATATTGACCTGAAAAGCTCGGGCCATTACAGTGAGTCGGCACATACATTTCATATGATGGCAGAGACCTCCAAATTAATGTATGCCGACCGTTTCGATTACCTTGGCGATCCTGATTATGTCAATGTACCGGTCGATGTTTTGATATCGAAGGAATATGCAAGGGCAAGGTTCAACTCTATAAATCCTGAAAAGCTTGATCCTCCGACCTACAGGAAGGCTAAATCAGGCGATCCTTTTAATTTCCAAATAAAAACCTCTGACGCTTATGTCCCGGAACCTGAAATGGAAGGAGGTCATACCACACACCTTTCAGTCGTTGATAAGTATGGTAATGCAGTGGCTCTTACTCAGACGCTGGGATTATTTTTTGGTTCGGCACAGACAATATCAGGAGTATTGTTCAATTGTGCAATGACGAATTATTCATATAGTTCAAAAACACCAAATACGCTTGAGAACGGTAAGCAATGCCGTAGCTCAATAGCTCCTACAATACTGTTAAATAAGAAAGATCCGTTCCTGGTGGTCGGTAGCCCCGGTGCAGGCAGGATAATAGGAACATTGTTCGAGCTTATTATAAATGTCGTAGATTTTGGGATGGATGTCGGTGAAGCAAACCTTGCTCCGCGTTTCTATTGCAGAAAGCATGATGATTTCCTTCATCTGGAATCCGGAATAAAACCCGAAGTAATTGCCGAAATGGAAAAAATGGGCCATAACCTGAAAGTGTATGAAGGCATAGACCTGTTCTTCGGAGGGGCACAGATGATATATGTCGACCCTGAAACAGGACTATACTACGGATCTGCTGATAAGCGAAGAGGAGGAATAGCAAAAGGATATTGAGTATTTATGGATTGACCCTGACAGAAATGACTTAAATAATATGTAAATATGATCCTCCCGATTGTCATACTGTGTATTAGCATTGGTTTTCTCATTGTTGAGAGAATGATTGTGAATAAGAGTGTGACAGCAATAAACTTAAGGGTACATGTCAATGGAACCAGAGGCAAATCGTCTGTTACGGAATATATTGCCGCAGGTTTGCTTAGCCCTGATGCAAATATTATATCTAAAATAACAGGAGTAATACCTGCTGTCGGCTCGGGAGAAAAAAAAGATGTTTTATTTAGATTAGGAGTAGCGAGGGTTCAGGAGCAATTTGACATAATGAGATATGCTGCCCGGAAAAAAGCCGATAGCATGGTTCTTGAATGTATGTCAGTTTCTCCTGAACTTCAGCAACTTGAAAGCAGGATATTCAAACCTCATATTTATGTTATTACAAATATAAAAGACGATCACCGCGAGGTGATGGGAAACACAATTGATGATCAGGCCAGGTCAATATGCAGGGCTATCCCAAACAACTGCCGGGTTGTCACCAGTGAATCAAATTATATCAGCCTTATAAGGGAAACAGCGGAAAAAAAGAATAGCCTGGTAGTATTAACGGATATTCCTGATAAAACATGTTTAAGAGACCTGCCCGGGGGCGTATTCTCTGATAATGTGGCTCTCGCTCTGACCGTATGCCGTGAAGCAGGGCTTGATATGAAGAAGGCAACAGAGAGAATTATCAGTTTTATTGAAAAAACCGAATCGCCCTTGTTTACCGTAAGATACGGGGAAAAAGAGATAAGCTTCCTTAATGGATTTCCGGTGAACGATATTGATTCGACAAGATCATTTATAGATCACTGGCGTTCGGAAATATCTTATGAAAGGAATTATTCGGTTTTGCTTAATACAAGGGCTGACCGCCCGTTCCGTACTGATCAGCTTGTCGGGCTGATCAATGAGATGTCGGTTTCAATCGACCATGTTTTTATTTCCGGTACGCATTTCAGAAGGGCAGCGAGCCGTCTGAAAAACAGTTTTACCTGTAAAAACAGGATTCATAGATGTAAAAAGACAGATATCCCACGGATAAAGAAGATTATTGCCGACAGGGTTCCGGATAAGTCCCTTGTGATAGGCATCGGTAATATAGGAGGGGGAGGGAGTACAATTATTGAAATGTTAAAATGATTCTGCATCTGTTTTTGATCGGAATAGTCGTCGGATTCATTTTTTATGAACTGACGGGAATATCTCCGGGCGGAGTTATAGCTCCGGCCTATTGTGCCCTCTTTGTTTATGACCCCTGGAAAATATTAATGACAATAGTGATTGCCCTGATAGTGTATCTTATTATCAGATACCTCTCTTCAAGGCTGATCCTTTACGGAAGAAGAAAATTCTTACTGGCAGTATTGCTTGGGTTTGTCCTGAAACTGGTTGTTGAGACTCAGATTCAACCTATGGATATAATGAAGATAGACCTTCAGTCAGTCGGCTATATAATACCGGGCCTTATTGCCAATGAGATGTCAAAACAGAATATCGCATCAACAACTCTCGGGCTGGGAATAGTAACACTGATAGTATTCCAGCTCTCAATATTTTTTACATGAAGAAGCTAAGTCTGAACATAAGGTTGCTTATAGTATTTGTATTGATACTCTGTGGCACCATTGCCGTTCAGAAATTTCTGATAGTAAAAAATTCTGTAGACAATACAGGTACTATGAGAAAGGCCATTGCCCTTACCGAATCGTGGTTTTCAGTTGTTAAAGACCTTAAGACAGAAAAAGGTATCACAGAGTATGTTCATTCAAATGTTCCGTATTATTATATGATTGGAGATGAATGGTCGGATATCACTACTACACTCGGTTCTCTTGAAGCAAAGGAAATATCATCAAATCCTGATTTTTCAGCCCTGATAGTCAGGTTGCTTAAAGAGGCAGGAATAAAAAAAGGTGATTATGTGGGAATGATTATCTCAGGGTCTTTCCCTTCTCTTGCAATATCAACGCTTGCCGCTCTTCAGACAACCGGAGCAGAAGTTATATTAATGAGCTCTCTTGGATCTTCAACCTATGGAGCCAATCAGCCGGATGTTACATGGATAGATATCGAATCAGGGCTTATCAGTGATGGCGGGATGAAATATCATTCATCACTGGTAACCATTGGAGCGAATGGAGATTCAGGCGATGGGCTTTCCGGGGAAGGTATAGCTCATATTTATGAAGCAGCAGAAAGGAACCATATTGAACTTTATGTTCCGGAGGACCTGCCGGAATCAATTAAGAAGAAAGAGGAAATATTTTCAGAGGCTCATATTTCACTTCTTATTAATATAGGCGGAAATCAGACGGCCCTTGGGGCCTGTCCCCACTCTACAACAATACCCAACGGCCTGGTCATGGATTATAAAGGTTGCTCTGATATCAACAGGGGGCTGATAACCAGAATGAGCGAAAACAATATACCTTTTATCAACCTGCTGGACATTAAGAGTCTTGCAGGCCGGTATGGCATAGATGTCTCGCCGGGTATAAGATACTCTGAGTCGACGAACCTGTATACGCATAACCATACAAGGAAGGGCCTTCTGGCTATTATACTCCTTGTCGAATTGTTCCCTCTTGTATTTCTGAAAAGAAATAATTTGAACTGACGATACTTGTAATAAAAACAATACTAAAGATGAATAACAATTAGTGACAAATTTTAAATATCAATACTAAACCTTAATCATTCACCTAAAAATTAATTTATGAAAAAGTCATTGCTTTTAATTGCTATTTTGACCTGCATATTGATAAATGTGCATGGTCAAAGGGTAGTTACGGGCAAAGTTACCGATACCGACGGTAATCCTTTGCCCTACCTGACTGTATCCGTGAAAGGGACCTCCGTAGGGACCAACACGGACGACCTTGGTGAGTACTCAATTACAGTACCACAGGGCTATGAAACGCTTGTATTTTCATTCGTAGGGATGAAATCAAAAGAAGTTATAATTACCGGCAATGTGCTTAATGTTGTTATGGATGCAGGAACGGTTGAACTGGGGGATGTTGTTGTAACAGCATTGGGTATTACCCGGGACAGGAAAGCTCTTGGATATAATGTTCAGGAGGTACAGTCTGATGAAATATCAGGGAGGGGGAATGCCGATATTGTCAATTCCCTGGCCGGTAAAGTTGCAGGAATGCAAGTCAACAGTACATCCAGTGCTGCCGGCGCATCTACTTACATGACCATCAGGGGAGCAGCTTCGCTTACCGGTAATAATCAGCCATTGTTTGTTATTGACGGTATGCCTATTGATACTGATGAGTCTTATCGTGGTAGCACCGGACAATCCGGTACTTATACCTCTTCAAGGAGTATTGACCTTAACCCCGAGGATATTGCCTCTATGACAGTGCTTAAAGGCGGTGCTGCAACTGCCCTTTATGGCTTGCAGGCTTCAAATGGTGTTATTGTGATAACCACAAAAAAAGGATCAAATAACCAGAAGATGAAAGTCAATATACATTCATCACTGGGGATTAAGCAGTTGGGTAGGCGGATACCTCTGCAGAATGAATACGGACAGGGGAGGAATGGGAACTGGCAGTCAGGTTACGATGCTGCATGGGGACCATGGCTTGATACATGTAGCTACTCGCTCGACCCATCTGTCTGGACCAAACCTGAGTTCGATGTTGACGGTGCTATTGTAAGTGAGAATGATCCAAATGCTACAGGTGAACCTGTTAACAGGTATGATCAGTATGATTTTTTTCATACAGGACTCAGCTATAACAATAACGTAAGTATTGAAGCAGGAAATGAATACTCATCATATTTTTTCTCGATAGGTAATCTTGAAGAGGAAGGGATAATTCCGACAAATACTTTCGGCAGAACAACGGTAAGACTTAATGCTGATACGAAACTGACAGATAAGATTAAGACAGGCGTTAATGTTATGTATGCCAACACAAGAAACAACCTGGTAAGAGAAGGAGGAACATCTTCAGGGCTTCTTGGATTGTACCGTACTCCTGCAACTTTTGATAATGCTGCCGGCTACAAACTGGAAGACGGAAGGCAAAGGACCCACAGGGGCGCCAATGGTTCATATAATAATCCTTACTGGACAGCATATGAACAAAGCAAACTGGATAAAAACAACAGATTTGTTGGTAGTACTTTTCTCGACTGGCAACTGACCGACTGGTTAACATTCAAGTATAATGTTGGTATTGACTGGTACCACAGAGGCTATGCTACCATATACAACTGGAACAGCGTTGGGCACAGAGACGGAGACCTTACCGAAAGAAGAGAATTCCACTCGATATTCAATTCAGACGTTATGCTTGTCATTAACAAAAATATTTGGGATGACTTAGGGCTTAACCTTATAATAGGTCAGAACATGTTCCAGAAAAGCTATAATTACCTTACAGCATCTACTGTCGGCCTGTCATTGCCTACATTGTATAATATAGATAATACAGGTTCACAGACAGCCAGCCAGGGTACAAGCGAATACCGTACGGCAGCTATATACGGGGATTTGGGTATTGACTATAAAAACATGGTTTACTTAGGGGCTACACTGCGTAATGAATGGTCTACAACAATGCCTGAGAACAGTATGAATGCCATGTTCCCTTCGTTCAGCGGATCTTTTGTATTTACTGAACTGGATGCTCTGAAAGATCTTAGTTTCCTTACCTTCGGTAAGTTAAGAGCTTCATGGGCCAAAACGGCTAATATAGCCAGATCTTACATGACAACTTCATATTACAGTGTGTCGTCTCCTGATGATTATTACACTTCCGGTATAACGTTCCCGTTTTTAGGTTACTCCGGATTTACCGTGGATAATGTTATAGGGAATGCCGATCTTCAGCATGAAAAACAAACATCTTTTGAAATAGGTACCGAACTGCGCTTTTTTATGAACAGGATAGGACTGGATGTATCGTATTTCTATAATGAGAACAGCGAGTTATTGCTGCAAGTCCCGATTTCCGGCTCAACAGGTTATTCATCGGCTTACCTTAATGCCGCCACAATGGAAAGTAAAGGTATTGAACTGAGCCTTAATGCAACCCCGGTAAAGACAGGTAATTTTACCTGGGACTTTACTTTAAGTTATACGAAGATGGAAAACCCTGTTACTTCACTGGCTGAAGATGTTGAATTTGTTACTCTTAACGGCGATACCAAAGCACAGATAAATGCTGCTGTAGGTTATGATTATCCCAGTATATTCGGATTCGACTGGTACAGGGATGAAAATGGTAATGTTCTGATAAATGATGATCCTACCGATAGTCATCCCGATGGCTTCCCCTGGACTGATAAAACAAAAACAGTTGTCCTTGGAAAGGTTAATCCCGACTGGACAATGAACTATTACAATATACTATCATTTAAGGGATTAAGCCTTACTACTCTTGTTAATATCAAACAAGGGGGCTCAGTATATAATGGTACACGGTTCAGACTTAATTATCATGGTTTGACAGAGGAAACACTGGACAGGACAACACCTACCGTATTTGAGGGAGTGCTTGGGCATCTCGACGCTGATGGTAATGTGGTATCATCAGGTGTTGAAAACACGATGGAAGTGATAAAAGATCAGGACTGGTACAGGGGTGAAAACAGCTTCAGTAGCGGAGGAGCAGCCAGCCAGGGAGTCGAAGATGCCAGTTGGATAAAGGTGAGGGAGATAACACTATCATATAAATTTGGTAGTTCAATCCTTTCCAAATTGCATCTTTCAGGCTTAGAAGTGTATGCTACGGGTAATAATCTTTTCATTATTACTCCTTATATGGGCGGTGATCCTGAAGTTAATGTTTACGGCGCATCAAACGGACAGGGTTTCGATTATTTTGCCAGTCCCGGATGCAAGACCTATTTATTTGGCATCAAACTGTCATTCTAAACGATTGTGTTGAACTTAATATTCAGAAAAATGAAAAAATATATTAAATATACTGTACCGGTGGTGCTAATGTTCAGCCTGTTTTTTACAGGATGTGAGAAGTGGATTGATCCGGATCTTAATATTGACCCGGATAAACCATCGGAAGTGCCTATGGAACTGATGGTGACATCAATGGAACTATCGCTGGCATATCATATAGGAGGCAACAGGGCTGTTAAAACAACAGCTATCTTTATGCAACAAATAAATGGTGTCAGCAGGAACTCAAACAGCGAAGCAAATTATGGCCTGGCAACAACTGATGTGGATGATTTTTGGAGGAGAATGTATTACCAGGGCATGATGGATGCTGCAAGTATTATTGAATACGCAGAAGAACAGGGACAACCTCATTATAGCGGGATTGCCAAAGTATGCCTGGCCATGAGCCTGGGAACCATGACCAACTTGTTTGGAGATATGCCATACACTGAAGCTCTCATGGGCAGTAAGGGCGAATTAACTCCTGCATACGATTCGCAGCAGAATATATACACTGCAATAGATGACCTCCTGGAGGAAGCTATAACAGAGCTGCAGTCGGATGAAAGCTCACTTGATGTTGAAGGGGACCTTATTTATGACGGTGATGTTGACGAATGGATCAAAGCCGCTTATTCTTTAAGAGCCAGATATGCACTTTATATGGATAATTATACCGGAGCGCTGGGTTACCTTGCTTCCGGATTAGGAGAAGGTGATTTATTCAAGGTGGATTTCGGAACAGAGAATAACGAAGCTAACCCGATCTATCAGTATAATACTACTTCAGCATGGGGCGCCGATATAGTTATGTGTTCAACATTTATTGACATGCTAAATGATGTAAGTGACCCAAGATTACCGTTTTATGCCGATGAAGCGCCGGGAGGAGGATATACAGGCAGTACACCTGGTTCAGAAGATGCAAATGTTTCTGATCTTGGTGACTATAATGATACGCCGGAAGCGCCGGTATTATTCAGCTCTTATGCCGAGATGAAATTTATTGAAGCGGAATGTATCCTGAGAACTTCCGGATCAGCTGATGATGCAACTGATGCTTATATCGCTGCTGTTGAATCTTCTGTTGATTATGTGACTGATGGCTCCGATAATGAGGCATGGCTTGATGCTAATATCAGAACAGAAGACGGGACCTCAATTTCAATTGAAAAGATAATGGGACAGAAATATATTGCCATGTATTCAACCGTGGTGCCTTATGAAGATTACAGGAGAACAGGGTTTCCAGACCTGACTCCCGTGCCGGGGGCAGGTGAAATACCGCAACGCTTTCCTTATCCTCAGTCTGAAATATCGTATAACGGGGCTAACGTACCTACTGTTACCAATCTTACTCAGCGTTTATGGATCTTTGAATAATAAAGCAAAAGATCCGTTATGGGATTTGATTAATAATAAACCGGGGGCTGTTATTGCTGGAGTTTTCAGCAATGGGGCCCCTGGTTCCTTAAAACAGCGCTTATAATATGAAAAAAGGACCTATTTGTTTTCTGTTATTGTCAATGTTTGCCTGCTCAGTTGTGAAAGGAGATATAATATATAAACAAAACACAGAACAGGACAGCTTATATGAAAAGGAAAAGATCAGGATCGTCGTAACAGATTCCGGTACCGGAGGGTTATCCGTCCTGAACAGTATTGCAGATAAGCTGGAGGATCTGAGAGCTTATAAAGAAGCCGAACTGATATTTGTGAATGCTCTTTTTGATGCAAAATCAGGATATAATGCTTTGCAAACAAGAGATAAGAAAATAGAAGTTTTTAATAATGTCCTTAACGGGATTAATCAAAAATATCATCCCGATCTCATTTTTGTTGCCTGTAATACTTTATCCGTTTTTATCAATGATACCCGTTTTGTCAGACAGAAAAATAATCCTCCTGTTATAGGAATTGTGGATGCCGGGGTAAAGATGATAGCGGAAAGCCTTGATAAGGACAGTAATTCAAAAGTAATTATACTTGGTACGGAAACGACAATTACTGAAAATAACCATAAGAAGGCTTTGCTGGATATGCACTATGAGGAAGAAAGGATTATTACACAGGCCTGCCCCCAGTTGCAGTCATATATTGAACAGGATCCGGGAGGAGAGGAAACAGAAATGCTTATTTCATTTTACCTGTCTGAAGCACTTTCATATATTGATGATACTTCTCTTCCGGTGTATTTAAGCCTTAACTGCAGTCATTTCGGATATTCGGAGGATCTGTGGAGAAAGGCAATGGCAGACTTAGGGTATAATTTGAGAGATATGCTTAATCCCAATATGTTAATGGCAGATGTATTAATTAATGATAAAAACAAAAACAGGTATTCCCATACGGATATCTCGTTTCTTGTTGTTTCAAAGGTTGAGCTTGTCAATGTAAATTCAATGATTGAGATCTTTAAAAATGAGTCACCGTCACTGGCAAAGGCGCTTCTCAATTACAGAATAATACCTGACATTTTTTAATAAGGTATGTTATGTATCTTTGATAAAACTAATTATTCGTGTTTTTATAATTACATTTTCCGGTACCCGGGGCCATGAAGTTACACCGTCTATATGATTCATTATTCTTTTACTCAATAACCTTTACCGTTATTGTTGTACTGGTCACTGTTGTTATCTACATATCGTTATCAAAATGGGAAGTAAAGCTGGTTGAAGAAAGTCAGCAGGTTTGCAAAAGTTACCTTAACAGTTTATATGATGCGGGAACTGATGAAATAGAACGGCTCGGGCAATCGGGTCTCCTGGACAAGGATGACCTGACATCCCGCGAAAGAACCTTACTTGAAAACAGACTCGGGATGGTTACTTCCGAACAGATGAAGGTGCGGCAGGGGCTGGAAGCTTCATATTACCTGATTGCCCAGGATGAATTTTTCGGTTATTCCTTTCCAACTTCCCCTCCGCCGGTACCTGCATACGGTCCGCCTCCAAGGTCTTATAATATTATCAGGGATCAGGTCGTCAGATCAATAGAAAAAGACACCCTTATAATTGGCCTGCACTCTTTTGATCCGGCTACTTTTCCCCTCGCTTCACGTCCTGTATACTATGATTCCAGGATTATTGGTGCGGTATGGGTCAGGATACATATAGAGCGGGATCTCCCTGCAATAAAGATGAAGAAGATAGTATCTATAATTGCCATTTTTGCTGTCGGAGGCTTCCTCATATTAATGACTATCTCGACTGTATGGGCCGGAGAGATCAGAGGCATAAGGAACGAACTTAAAAGAGCCGGTCAGAATACTTCGCTCAGACTGACGAACAGGTGGGGTATATTTAAATATATTGCTTCTAATGTCAATATGATGCTTGACACCATCGAAGAAGAAGACAGGCAGAAGAAACTACTGGAGAGCAGACTGGTACAGAAAGAAAAAATGGCCTCTTTGGGCAGGGTAATTGCCGGTGTGGCTCACGAAGTAAGAACTCCTCTTGCTATAATAAAGACCAGGATACAGATGTGGCAGAAGAAACTTGAAGAACATCCTGATACCGCATCACTTATATCAGAGGACTCGATGCAACTGGTTAATGATGAGATAAACAGGCTTTCCTTACTTGTTAACAGGCTGCTCATCTTTTCACGCCCTATTGAAAAAAATATCAAGAAAACAGATATCAGTTCCTTGCTTGATGAGATAATCAGATTCATGGACCTGGGAAACAAAGGGAAAGATGTTATTATTGAATGTGACCTGTCTTCTGATATACCTGTTATTGAAGCTGACGAGAATTCATTAAAACAGGTATTGATAAATATCCTTAATAATGCATATGAGTCATTACATGAAAAAGGAATGATTAATGTGAGATCAGAATATGATCCGGTGAATGAATCTGTAGTTATCGAAATAACAGATACCGGATCAGGAATACCTGAAGAAGCATTGGATGAAATTTTTGTACCTTTCTTTACTCTTAAAAAATCAGGAGTGGGTTTGGGGCTTAGTATCTCCGAACAAATTATAAAAGCGCATAATGGCGAACTAACCATTTTCAATTATGAAGAGGGTGGTGTGAGATGTATAATTCGGTTACCTTTAACTCAGTAATATGACAAACGATCATTTTCCCTGCCGGGTACTTATAGTAGACGATGAAAAGTCGATGAGGAAGAATCTATCTGAGCTTCTTACATCCCTGGGGTATAAGACAATTGAGGCTGATAATGGTCCGGATGCTGTCAGAGAGTTCAAAAAGTATTTGCCCCAGCTTGTTATTCTGGATATTAATCTTCCGGGAGAGAACGGACTTCAGGTGCTGGGAAAAATGAAATCCATTTCTTCAACTATTCAGGTTATAATATTCACCGCCTACGGGACAAGTGAATATGCAATGAAGGCTATAAGGCTGGGTGCGTTCGATTACCTGGAGAAGCCTTTTGAGCTTGATGAGTTTATTTTGATTGTTGAAAGGGCATGTGAGTATAAGAACCTCCTTGAAGAGGTAGAAAGCCTTCGTTCCCTGGTAAATGATTCAAACAGCCCGAACCCTCCGGATTACATTATTGGTAAGGATGTAAAAATGAAGGAGATATTTAAGCTTATCGGGCGGGTGGCACCGACAGATGCAACAGTGCTTATATATGGAGAAAGCGGAACAGGTAAGGAGCTTATTGCTGACGCCATACAGAGACATTCCCTGTTAGCAGACAAGCCATATGTGAAAATTAATTGCGGCGCCTTATCGGAATCCCTCCTTGAGAGTGAGATCTTCGGATACGAAAAAGGCTCTTTTACCGGAGCCGATGCCAGGAAAAAAGGACTTTTCGAAATTGCCAACGGAGGGACAATATATCTCGACGAGATAAATAATATGCCACAATCCCTGCAGGTAAGATTGTTGCGTATACTCCAGGGCCAGTCGTTTTTCCGGGTTGGTGGCGTTGAGCCTGTAAGGGTTAATGTAAGAGTAATAGCCTCTACTAACAGGGATCTGGAGCCGGGTGCAACAAATAGTAATTTCCGGGAGGACCTGTATTACAGGTTAAGTGTGGTTAAAATAAATATTCCTCCGCTAAGGGAGAGAAAAGACGATATAAATCTGTTGCTTGATCATTTCATAACCAAATACAGCCCTGATAGAAAACTTGTCATTGCCGAAGAAACATATAATATTCTCCATCAATATATATGGCCCGGTAATATCAGGGAACTCGAAAATACCATACACAGTGCAATAGTCTCGTCTAATAATGGGGTGTTGAGCATTAATAAGCTCCCTCTGCAGAACATTTCTGCCGGTGATGATTGTATATCCCTCTTATCTTTTATTGAAAAAGGATACTCATTCAGGGAGACTATCAGGATACTGGAGCGACGTCTCATTGAAGAAGCCCTTGCATTGAATGATAACAATCAGACAAAAACAGCTGAATACCTTAAAATAAACAGGAGACTTTTGTATTCCAAGTTACATGATAACAAGCAGATAGACTAATTGTCCTTACTGTTAATAACCTGTACTGTCATTGTTGATCCTGTCGACCTCAGGCAACCGGGACACATGGCCGGGGGCTGTACTTCTATAATACGTCAATGTGCAATAAATACGTTAAATAATATCAAAAACATTGACTTATGTCAATTATAAACGCCATAAAGATCAGTTATATATATGTAAATGTATTTGCGGCTCCACATATGCACTCATCTTTAGATAAGATATATTTACGAAGTATATTACTAAACTGAATTTACTCTTTAATCTGAAAAGCAAGATGAGAATAAAAGAAATTAAGGTCGTGACCGGTTTTCTTTTTACAATGCTGATTACGGCCATAATCGGGTTTACTGCATGCGAGAAGTATAATTATGACCCGCCTGTTTATGTGCCACCCGATATAACCCAGCCATATGATACGGTTTATTATGGTCAGGATATTGCCCCGCTGTTTCCTGCGTATAACTGCACGGATTGTCACGGAGGAGCAATCTCGCCCAATCTGAAGGAATCGGAATCATATGAATCACTTACTGAGGGAGGATATCTGAATATGGAAAGTCCTGTGGAAAGTACAGTGATAGTTAAAATTGACGATCCTGGTCATGGAGGGACCTGGAGCACGGAAGACAGAACAACTTTACTTGACTGGATATATCAGGGTGCACCGGATAATTAATAATTAACAACAAAAACCGACAATGATGAAAAAAATACTCTCACTATTATTACTTGCTTTGCTTGCATTACCTGTGTTCTCCCAGGAGGAGGAAGAGGATTATCCCGTTATGTTTACTTTTGAGACGAGTATCCTGGGTGATAACCAAACAGTAATGACTCCTTTTAAAGGTTTGATGGAGTTTGAGATACATCACCGCTTCGGGCTTGTGACCAACGGTTCAAAGTCTCTCTTTGGTATTTATTCTCCTTCAAATATCAGACTGGGCCTGAACTATGGAATTACCGACAGGATCATGGTAGGGGGAGGGGCGACAAAGGACCTGAGCCTTTGGGATGTACAGGGTAAATATGCCATTCTGCAACAGACGGAGTCGGGACGCATACCCGTATCGGTTACCTACTATGGAAATGTGGCTGTTGAAGCCAGGTCGGATGATAATTTCGGACCTGCGGAAAATTTTAAATTCATACATAAATTATCATATTTTCATCAGATAATTGTAGCAAGGAAATTTTCCGAGGCGATCTCGTTACAGCTGGCACCGACATTTATTTACCTTAATGCCGTTGAGACAGGATACGATAATGCTAATTTCGGTCTGCATGCAGGTGGTAAATTCACTTTTGTTCCGTCACACTCAATTATTTTCGAATACGATTACCTTTTTACACCGCCTGATACGGATCCCGACGGTGACGGAACTGATAATTTTGAAAGAACGCTACCCCAGATAGTTATAGGATGGGAGAAAGGAACGGCAACCCATGCATTTCAGTTGTTCCTTGCCAATTATAAAGGTATACTGGGACAAAGAAACTTCGTCTATAATAAAAACGATTTCTGGGACGGAGAATTCCTGGTCGGGATGAATATCACTGTAAGATTCTAAATAAAGGAGCTTTATGAAGTTAGTTTTAACATTACTGTCAGCATTGTTATCTGTTATTTTTTTAACAGATAACAAAGGACCTGTTTTGCAGGAGCCCGAAGAACAAAGCCAGGTGCTGAAAGGCATAGAAAACAGTATGTTTGCGGAGGATAATGAGAGATGTCTTGTTTGTCATGGCGAAACTTATTATGAACTTACCGATACGACACTGGGTGTCACTCAGAAACGTATGATGTGTGATGATTACTATATCGACAGAGACAGTTATTATCATTCAAACCACTGGAGCTTTGCCTGCACCGATTGCCATTCATATGATATGGAAATATTTCCGCATCCCACTTCGGCAAGACTGGAGGAACCCTATCATTGTAATGACTGTCATGCGTATGACGAGCAGTACACGATGTTTAATTTTGAAGAGATAAGGGCCGAGTACGAGGAGAGCGTTCATCATGATATCGAAGGATTCACATGCTGGAAATGCCACGATCCACATAGCTATGAGATAAATATAAGAAATACTACCAGCCTGGAGGAAACAATCTTATATGATAATAATATATGTCTCGAATGCCACTCTAATTATGATAATTTCAAGCTTTTGAGCGATAATGAGAAAAAGGAGATAGTACAAACCCATGAATGGCTGCCAAACCAGACGTCTCATTTTATGAATGTCCGCTGTATAGAATGTCATACTGAGATCAGCGACAGCATACTTGTAGCACACAAGCTGTTGCCGAAAGACAAGGCTGTGAAAAAATGTACGGAATGTCATTCATCCGATTCACGCCTGCTGGCAACACTTTATAAATACCAGAGTAAGGAAATAAGGACTGATGTGGGCTTCCTGAATGGTGTGATATTTAACCAGTCGTATGTTATCGGGGCCAACAGGAATGTTATACTGAACATACTAAGCTATATCATTTTCGCCGGAGTAGTACTGGTAGTACTGGTACATATATTTTTCAGAATAATAAGGAGGAGTTAAAAAATGGGAAAAAAACTATATCTATATCCGGTCTGGATAAGGTTATGGCACCTGCTGAATGCCGTGCTGTTTCTTGTTCTGATCTTTACTGGTATAAGCATGCAGTTTGCAGGCGGCGACAGGTCTTTCTCGCTTATCACTTTTCAGAATGCAGTGACGCTGCATAATGTTTGTGCCGTAATACTTGTTTTTAACTATCTTGTATTTCTGACAGGGAATATTGTTAGCAAAAACAACAGGCACTATAAGATTAAAAAGGAAAGTTTCTGGGCCGATCTGTTTACTCAGTTTAAGTTCTATGCTTTCGGGATGTTCAGAAAAGAAAAACACCCTTTTCCGGTAACGGAGAACCAGAAGTTCAATCCGCTTCAGAAAATATCCTATGTAATGGTAATGTACCTGGGTATGCCGGTGATCATTATTACGGGCATAGGATTATTACTGCCTGAGATAACTATAAAGCAGTTCTTCGGGGTCAGCGGCCTGCTTATAACCGATTTATTGCATATTATTGTCGGGTTTGTTCTTTCGGTTTTCCTCGTTATACATATTTACACATGTACACTCGGTGACAAACCGGGCACATTGTTCAGGAGTATGATTAACGGGTATCATGAAGAACATGATTAGACTAAGCTTAGTTCATATTGATTATGAGAAGAGTATGAATAAATATTTTGCATGATAATTGTATTATTAATAATGGATAAAAAATAAACTGTTATGAAAACACTGAAATTTTTTACATTTTTTCTGTTACTGACAGGACTTGGCTTCGGACTTGTTTCTATGACTCCTCAGAGGCAGAAGATGCCCGAACCATGGGAAGTGCCTGCTGAGTATAAAAGTATGGAAAACCCTGTTGAAGCTAATGCTGAAAGCATTCAGAAAGGAGAAGGGCTTTACAAACGTAATTGTGCATCATGCCATGGAAAAGCAGGGCTGGGTGACGGTGTAAAAGCCAGGGCGCTCAAGACATTTGCCGGAGATTTTTCCGGACCGGGCTATCAGGATCAGACAGACGGAGAACATTTCTATAAAACCAAGTTTGGTCGCGACGAAATGCCAGCTTACGAAGGTAAGATACCTGACCCCGACATATGGCACATGGTAAACTATATGCGAACATTCAAAAAATAAGGTGACTGATTATTGAATGAAAGGCGTGGATCGTGAGGTTCACGCCTTTTTTTGAATAATGGAATAATGGAATAATGGAATAATGGAATAATGGAATAATGGAATAATGGAATAATGGAATAATGGAATAATGGAATAATGGAATAATGGAATAATGGAATAATGGAATAATGGAATAATGGAATAATGGAATAATGGAATAATGGAATAATGGAATAATGGAATAATGGAATAATGGAATAATGGAATAATGGAATAATGGAATAATGGAATAATGGATTAATGGAATAATGGATTAATGGAACGATGAATAACCTAAATAACCCATTTAAACCCATTCTCAACTTTCTCAACCTTCTTCTTTAGCCCTTTGCCTTTCGCCGTTAGTCATTTTTTATAATCCCTCCCATATCTGATAATTTCTTAAATTAGTAACAATGAAACATATAGAACATACTGCTAAACGCAACTTGGTCCCACCCTTGCGGGCTTTACAGTCTGCCCGGTCAAGTCCGGCAGCTTTCGCCCTCGGTGCGAACTTAGCGAAGCGTTAGACATAATTTCTACATCTCACGAACACGATTAATTTTTTGTAAACATAAAAACTGATTGGGAAAAAGTGTTGAAAATGGATAAATTTGAATAAATTATAAGTCATTGTAAATAAGAAATTAAACTGAAAGGAGACCCTATGGTTTTTAGACTTGTTTTATTCTTAGCACTCAATTTTGGGGCACTTGCAATAGGAGGATTATTCACTGGCAAAGGAGTCCCCTCTGATTGGTATATTGAATTGAATAAAGCCCCATGGACTCCTCCTGGTTGGGTATTTGGAACAGCATGGACTACAATTATGATCTGTTTTAGCTTATATATGGCTTATTCATGGCCTGTTATTGAGAATAAGAATCTTCTTATTGGTCTGTATATCATTCAATTAATCCTAAATATAGGATGGAGTCCAACCTTTTTTTATTATAAAAATATTTCAGGAGGCCTCCTGCTGATTAGCATGCTGACTGTACTTATAGGATTTATGTTATTCTTTTACTGGCCCGAACTAAAACATAAATCCTTTTTAATAGTCCCTTACTTGATTTGGTTATTAATCGCCACCTCATTAAATGGCTACATCTTTTTAAAAAACTAATTTGAAAAGTAAATAAACTATGCCTGATAACTAAGCATTACGACTGCATGCAATACAGAGCTTCCTGATTTCACGTTCCGGGTTTTAAGTTTCTGGTCTTGCAAAGCGCAGAGCCGAAGAGGATATAGCGAAAATATTTCAGCGTGTCAGCGTTTATGTTAAACTGTTCACTTTATTTTCACCGTGTGTCACCGTGGTGCTCCGTGTGTTCCGTGGTGAAATAGGTTATTTGTTTAGTTGTTTATTCGTTAAGGGTGTTAAGTTGTTTAGCTTTTCCTGTTAAACTACAACACCATTTAAACTCATTCTTTTCTCAACTCCTTCTCAACCTTTTCCTTTCGACATTAGTCATTTTTTATAATCACTCCCATATCTAATAATTTCGTGAATTAGTAACAATGAAGTACATGTAGTATGTTGCTAAACGCAATCTGGTTTTGCTTTTGTCTGGATCCTCCTCAGTACAAACTTAGTGAAGCGATCTCACGAACGAAAGTGAGTAAACTCTGTTTAGCGCAGCGTTGTGAGCAAGACAGGCAATAGCATTTCTAAATGAATACCCTTATTAATTGTTACGATTCTTTACAGATACTGTAATTATTTATAACAAATTGACTAATGCCTGATTTTGTATTTGATTAAAAATTAGAGGGATACGATTTTGGTGCATTAATTGATTAAATCGTTATCAAAAAATAAAATTGTGATAGCATTTCATATTAAAGTTTTATTAAACAGGGTTTTTAAACCGGAAAAATTTACATTGATTAATATACTGGGCCTTTCTGTAGCCTTTGCGTCTGTGTTATTAATCTGGCTTTATGTATACAACGAAATTTCGCACGACTCTTTTCACAATAATAGATCGCAAATATTCAGGCTATTTATAGACTCCCCAATCGGAAAAACAAGTGAAATAAATTCCGCCGTTAGTCAAAAATTTAAAGAGGACATCCCTGAAATTTTAAAAATTGCTTTAATCAATACTCATGGCATGTACTTTTCTGACAATTTAAAAATTAGATACGGAGATAAAGAAATTGACAATTTAAATTTGTTTTATGCCAATAAAGATTTTGCAGATATTTTTTCGTTTAAAACATTGGATGGCGATTTAAACCTTACCCTTACCGAGCGTAATTCTATAGCAATAACTAAAAGTGTCTCTACGAAATTATTCGGGGAAGCGTCTGCTTATGGAAAGCAATTAATTGTTAACGATACGATTTTCTTAACTGTACGGGCTGTTCTTGCTGATGTGCCTGATAACTCGTCAATAAAATTTGACGGACTGTTACCTTTTAGTTTATGTAAAGAACTTACTAAAGTGGATTTAGAGAATGATGAAAACTGTAGTTGCGACAGCTATTTTTTATTAGGAAAAAATACTGATAAAAACGAAGTCATTAAAAAAATCAGGCATTCCATATTTAATATAATGGGAGGGAATAAAGAGGCCGAAGGAATGCTATCCCAGGTTAAAGTTGATTTGGTCCCTCTTTCTAAATTACATTTTAGTACTCCAATTGATTATGATCATATTGTCCATGGAAACAGGAACTATGTCCTTACGCTTTTTTTTGTTGGACTTGGAATACTTATCCTCGCCATAATCAACTTTATTAATATAGATATTGCCAGGAACTTTGAAAGCTCAAAAGATACAGGAGTTAAAAAAGTAATGGGTGCAGGTGACTTTTCTTTAGTTAGTCAATTGCATATTCCTGCGATTTCGGACACTAAATCCCGCTGAAAGCGGACAGTTGTTCCCGTTCAAAACGGACACCTGATCCCGACGAAAACGGACACTTTTCACATCGTTCATTTTCGTTTATTATTTTCTAAAATTAATCATTTTTATATTTCTCTCTTAACGAGTCTCCATCGAGCTCTATTCTATGAGAACTATGCACTAATCTATCAAGGATCGCGTCAGCGATCGTAGGTTCTCCAATAACATCATACCAGCTTTTAACCGGAAGCTGTGATGTAATTATCGTTGACCTTTTACCATGCCGGTCTTCGAGTAACTCAAGCAAGAACAGCCTCTGGTTGTTATCTAATGGTTTAAGCCCGAAGTCATCAAGGATCAACAGGTCCAGTTTCTCTATCCTGTTTATTTCGCTTATATAACTGCCATCTGCCTTAGCCATTTTTAGTTGATCGAACAGTTTTGAGCAGTTACGGTAATATACTTTATATCCCTGCTGACAGGCCTGATGACCCAAAGCAGAAGCCAAAAAGCTTTTACCCAGTCCTGTGTATCCGGATATGATGATGCTTTGTTTTCTTTTGATCCATTCACAGGACGATAAACGCAGCATCTGTACTTTATCCAGTTTTCTTTTAGCGATGTAATCTATTTGTTCCATGCTCGCCTGGTAGCGGAACCTGGCGTTTTTTATTAGTCGATCCAGTCGTCGATTATATCGATCATCCCATTCTGCCTGGACAAGATGAGCAATAACTTCATCTATGGTAAAATCTTTACTCATTCCTGATTCCTGCATTTTCCGATAGACTCTTGAGAACCCGCTCAGTCGCATCTCCTCAAGTTTCTGCATTGTTGCTGTTTGATTCATAATTTTCTGCTATTAAATTTATTATTTGTAATTCTCTTTTCCTCGTATGTTATGATGAAAAGGAAGTTTTATTTCTATTTGGTTTTCCTGTTCTGTTTTGTGAGTGTTATTTTTCAGGCAGTTCTTGATAAACTTGAATGAGATACAGTTGTACTCAACAGCCCTGCTGCATACTATTTCCAGATCTTCCGGTTTATACCCTTTACTTAGGTTCAATACTCCCATGCAAGATTTAAATGCTTGCTGAGGATGTTCTTTGCTGTCCAACAGGAGTCCTATAAAAATCTCTACGGAACCGCCCATCTTTTTGGCCCATTTTACAAAACGATCTGTATTCCAACCATCAACAAACTGATGTTCTGCAGGCATATGACCTTTCTCTGTTGTATAACCATAAGGCCTGCGGTCTCTTTTATGAAGCGCGATACGAACACTATCCTTGTATATCTCAACATTCCTGTTCGTGTAAATGGTTTTGACCTTCTGTCCGGTATATTGATAGGGCACGCTGTAATAATGCTTGTCCTCTCTTAGGTAAACATGGTGGTGAAATTCAACTTTAGACACCTGGTAACGACGGATCTCATATCGCTCTTTGGGTAGTGGTCGCAATTCATTCTTTTCTATTTCATTAAATAACTCTCTTCGACTAATATCCCGGCGCTGGAACGGAGCGTTATTTATCTCTTCAAGCTCTTCCCGGATAGCTTCATTTAACTCTCCCAGGGAAAAGAACGTCTGGTTTCTTAGCTTAGCAAAAATGCGTTGATAGACAATGCGTACCGCATTTTCAACCAAAGATTTATCCTTTGGTTTTAAAGGACGGGTAGGAAGAACAACTGTACCATAATGCCGGGCAAGATCATCATAAGTCTCATTTAATAAGGGTTCATAATTACATGCCTTGTGAACAGCTGACTTCAAATTATCCGGGCATATCCCCCGGGTGACACCTCCATAATAACGCCAGGCATTCTCATTGGCCCAGATCCAGTCTTCAAGCTTCTGACTTTTTACTCCTTCCACATAAATCAACTGACTGGCACCAAGTATCGTAATAAATATTTCTGCCGGTTTGACCTCTCCTGTATCCGGATCAACATAATGCATCTTTTTGCCTGTAAAATCTGCATATGTCAGATCTCCGGCTTTGTGCTCTATATGCATTCCCGCTTTCAGCTTGCTCTCCCACATGCGATAATGATGACAGAACCTGGAGTAACTAAACCCTTCAGGGTTACCTTCCTTGTATTCCTCCCAAAGCAAATAGAGCGTTACGCCAACCCGGGCAAGCTCTTTTTCATAATAAGGGAATTCATTGGATAATTCTTCATAAAGCGGATTGACTATCTTATTTCGCTTTTCAAAGACTTCTGTAAGTTCTATGTCGTTCATTTCCAAAACATCCTGGTAGGTTAACCCGGAACGCTTATATTCTGCCAGGTACTCCCCAACACTGGTTTTGCTGACCTGGGTGGCCTCTGCAATCTGCCGGATGCTAAATCGTAATTCCTGACTAAGTCGTAATATCTCTCTTATCTTTTCCACGTTGGTCCTTTTTCTTGGCATCTGTATTCTCTTGTTGGTTAATAAAGCCAACAGAGATACCGATATCCCGTGGAAAATGAATGATGTGTATGAAAGTGTCCGTTTTCAGCAAGAATCACCGTCCGCTTTCAAAAGGGGCGGCTGTCCGCTTTCCGCAGGAATCCGTGTCCGTTTTCAACAAGAATTGCTGTCCGCTTTCCGCAGGAATCCGTGTCCGCTTTCCGCAAGAATGAGTGTCCGTTTTGCGCGAGAATATGCAGTCAATCAATAATAAAGTCAGTCATAGTGTGCTTTGCGGCTTTAATTTTATCAAGGATATTAGTCGAATTTTTGTTTGAAATTTTTAATAAAGCAAATGATTTTAGCTTAAATTATAAGCTTCTAAATAAATTCAGTGTAATACTTACTACAATCTTAATTGCCTCATTTATTGGTGTAATTTGCGGATTTTTTCCAGCTTTAATTATGACAAGGGAAAATGTCATTAATAATTTGAAGAACAAGTTTTCTAAAGGCAAAAGTGCCGGATATTATAGGCAAAGCCTGGTTGTTTTCCAATTTGTTGTTTCTTCTTCACTAATCATTTTTACTTTATTTGTTATTAAACAGACAAAATACCTTAATTCAACTGATTTAGGTTTTGATAAAGCTAACTGTATTGAAGTAAGAGGATCATATAAATTAGGAAATATGCAAGCTTTCAGGGAAGATATACTTAAAAACCCCAATATTGAAGATTGTACTTATATAAATTCATTTCTTGGATATAATAATGACGGCAATAAAGCTTTTGTTTCCATTGAGCATAAAGGAAACACAATGTCAGATGTCCCGTTTAGATGGAGGAATATTGACAAGCACTTTTTTAATGCTACTGGCGTTAAAGTTAAAGAATGTTTAGATTTATCAACCATTACAAATGGTTGGATTATTAATGAATCTGCCGTAAAAAGATATGGCCTGTCTGATGACCCTTTCGAGTCAAAAATAATGGGCATTCCTGTTATTGGAGTAGTAAAAGACTTTCACTATACTTCACTACACAATAGTATTGAACCTTTTGCATTTAAATATATCCCCGATCAATGCAATGGCGGGTTTGCTATAATCCGTTTCAACCCGATGGCGGATAGAGCGGAAACCATAAATTTTTTAAGATCGGAATGGAAAACTTTTGCCCCAAATGTTCCTTTTGAATATCAGGGATACTCTGATAAGTTTTCTCACATGTATAAGAAAGAAAAACAATTAAAAAATCTGATTATAATATTCTCAATTATAGCGATAGTAATTGCATGCTTAGGACTTTTTAGCTGGTCTTTGTTTTCAATAGCCCATAAAATAAAAGAAATAGGGATTAGAAGGGTAAACGGTGCTAAAGTAAACGAAATATTAAAATTGTTAAATGTTAAATTACTTTCAGCTTCAATTATTGGATTTGTTATATCATGCCCTATTGGGTTCTTTTTAGTCAGAAATTGGTTTCAGGAATTTGCATACAGAACCAGCATTAGTTGGGATTTATTTATTCTATCGGGTGTTGTCGTTTTAATTATATCAATTATTACAGTAACATGGCAAAGTTGGATGGCAGCAAATAGAAATCCTGTTCAAACATTGAAATACGAATGATAAAATTCAAATCACTATCTTCCCCGTGTGTCACCGTGGTGCTCCGTGTGCTCCGTGGTGAAATAGGTTATTTGTTTAGTTGTTTATTCGTTAAGGGTGTTAAGTTGTTTAGCTTTTACTGTTAAACTACAACACCATTTAAACTTATTCTAAACTTTTCTCAACTCCTTCTCAACCTTTTCCTTTCGACATTAGTCATTTTTTATAATCACTCCCATATCTAATAATTTCGTGAATTAGTAACAATGAAGTACATGTAGTATGTTGCTAAACGCAATCTGGTTTTGCTTTTGTCTGGATCCTCCTCAGTACGAACTTAGCGAAGCGATCTCACAAAAGTGAGTAAACTTCGTTTAGCACTGCATTATGACCGGTAAGAAGCAACCGAAGTGCTTAAAAATGAATCATTGAAGGAAAGGACTAATGAAAAAATATTTGATTTTTCTATTTACACTGACTCTGGTTGGTTGTTTTAAGGAAAAATATCCAACCGGACATTTTAAAGAATCAGTTATCAATTTTGGAGATGTAAATACTGAGTATGATGATTATAATTCTACAGCTCCATTTATTTTTTACAGATACCTGTTTCACTTTTCATCAAATCGCAATAGTTCAGGCAATGATTTTGATATTGTAGGAGAAAACATGTACATAGATTGGAGTAAGACGAATGGAACACTTGAAATAGGAACGGATCTAAGTGATAGCGAGTTTGATTACTTAATGCCTGTGTTTGATTCGATAAATACTACATGTAATGAATTAGGTCCATACTCACTTGGTTTTCGTCAGGATATCAGTTATTCGGAAACACTATGGACTGACTTGTTAATGTTTGCGAACGATTGCGAAGGAAATTACGATATTAAATTTATTTATAGCGAACTACATAGTACATCCGAAGAAACGACAACTGAGATAAAGCCAATTGAAACCATAGATTTTTTAAATTCAAATGCGAATGATTTGTATCCGGCTTTTTATGGCAATGATTTGTATTATTTTGATGAATGGGGAAATGAGGCTTCTACGATTGAAAAGATCTTATTTTGTTCAGACAGAGAAGGAACATTTGATTTATTTTCAGTAAATCTGCCAGGTGATCCGGATATAATTAATACACTGAAAACCGATACTCAATTTGAAGTCAATAAGCTTGCTATAAGCTCTGAACAGGATGATAAATGCCCGTTTGTAAACGGAAAACTTCTTGTGTTTGCATCAAACAGAACAGGTGGCTATGGCGGATATGATTTATACTACTCAGAATTTAGAGATGGAAACTGGACAGAACCACAAAATTTTGGAGATAAAATAAATACTGAGCATGATGAGTATAGACCAATAACTTTGCATTATCACGATTTTGATAATAATCTAATGATTTTTTCATCGAATCGGCCGGGAGGCAAAGGAGGTTTTGATTTATATCATGTAGGAATAAAACAAATGATTGAATAATAACCGGGTAGCGGCTAAACACAATCTGTAACCGCCCTCAGTGCGAACCTGGCGAAGCGGTCACACGAAAGGAAAATTTTCAATTTACATGTTTAAAAATTATTATTCTCAGGTCAATTAATTAAATTTAGAATTATTTACAATTAATGCAATTTGTGCAGCAAGCACACTCTTTATAATCATATATATAGATCAATAATATGAAAAGAAAATCAATAATTCTATTGTTATTATTTCTCATCTCAAATAATTCTTTTTGTCAAATAGCAAATGAAATTTTGTCATACGTTGACAGTACAGAAATATTAGTTCAAAAAGGCAGAAGAATGATGATAAAAGAATTGAATGATAGCAACATAGTTAAAGTCAACGAGATATATAAGTATTTAACAGATTTAACTGATGAAGAGCCCTACTCAGCTTTCTATTATCTTGAGGACATATATATTAATATGTTATCAGGAGATTGGGAGATGGTTAATAACTTAATGATTGATTATGAGTTATATAAGAATAAGATTGTCTATCCCGATTCTCAGGAATTGATACAAAGACTGTACAGGATGACCTCAGATAATAGTCAACATATTTTATATAGTTGCAATAATTCACAGATTAACGAACAAGCCAAAAGGATTATTGATATTTTACTAAAGTACATAGAGACAGAAAGTACGGAAAAAGATTATAATGATAAGTTGGATTTATATCATAAAGACTTCAAAAATTCTGATTATGAGGGCTTTGAAAAAGGTTTATTGCCAAATAAAATAATTAAAGCATCCTTGAATTTTTCTTTTGGTTCGGGTATGATACTTACAACTAAGGATTTATCATCTAATTTTTCTAATAATGCATCGTTTAATATGGGGATGGATGTTAATATTAATAAGGTTTTTACTTCTTTATATTTACATGGTTCAGCTCTAAAGCTGCAGGAACCATTTATGGCTGTTTCAGATATTGATACCTTAAATTTTGAATACAACGAGAAATTTTCCTATCTGGACGCTGGCCTTAAAGCGGGATATTTTCTCATAAGGAGTGACAGGTTTCATTTAGCACCTTATGCTTCAATCTCTGGTAGTTTTTTAGAAAGCACTAAATATGACGATACTGAAGATAATGATTTGGAATATGAGATTTTTAATTCATTTACATATGGTGTAGGACTGCATACAGAGATGAGGTTATACAATTTTGAAAGTATGAATATCTATTATGGGGGTACAACAAAGGGATACTTTAGTATAAAATTTGAAACAGGGTATAATAAAGTATTGAAATTTAAAGATAAATATGCAAAAGGAGATACTCCTTATTTTATTTGTGCTTTAGTATTAGGTTTTGGACGATTTTAAATAAATTACTTTCTTAATAACTAAGCATTCTGGCTATATCTGTTCCAAAAACGTCAGGACAGATTTTTTATAGGTGCGTGAGATCGGTAATTGGCATGATAAAAAGAGACAGCGACCATGAATAACAAAAAGAAAAAAAAGGAAGCCCCTCTTATTCCGAAAGTGATAATCTTATTTACTTTAGGTTTTGGGATTAAACTATTTTTTAGTTGTACGCCATATTCTCAAGAACCGATAGAAATAAACTATAATGAAATTAGTGTTACAGGTATTGATAATAGTGACAGGTATCTGGATTATTATAATATAACAAATACATTATATTCCGATGCAGTGGCCCTGAAACTTACTTTGTCTGATACATCAATGTTTTATGTAGCGTCATTTTTCCCGGATTTAATGCATACATTTTCATTTCAGACAGTAAAAGCTGACGAAATTGACCCGGGCTATATCCCTGTGAATAAAGTTGTCGATATTAAAGTAAAGACACTATTGGATATTAATGAATCTTTAAAAGCAGGGGATGATATATCGGAACATATTTTATGCTCTTTAAGAGATGACTTTGATTTGTATCATAATTTAAGTCAGGGAATATCATGGCTAAATGGCATACAATCCTATTACGAAAGCAGTTCCATTATACTTGTGCTAAAACCATCCGTGAAAAACACAAATGCACAGTTTGAAATTAAAGTAACTTTAGATAATGGAAATGAACTTTTAGGTACAACCGTAATATTTACAGTAATTGAATCTTAGACTATGAGACTTCCTGTTTTTATTATATTTTACCTGATTAGCTTTAGTTTATTTGCTCAAAGTCCGGTATTAAAAAATCGGGAGTTCACTTTTTCTATTGGAATCGCAGAACCTGATATAGAAAAATTATCGCCAAATGAAAATCTTGATTTCATTAATTTTGTCGATTATGACCCTGAATATTTAGATTTTATAGTAGTAAAACTAGGATATAGATTTGACTTCTTATCTAAAATGTCTGCTGATATAAAACTAATAATGATGGATGATATTATACCGGACAATTATGATATCTCAATACATTATTATTTAAAACCCTGGCTGGGAACAGGTGTTGGTTCAAACCTAAACAAAAACTGGATTACTGGTTTTGAGGAATATCAAATCCAAACCTTACCCGATTATTACCTGGTGGATTATAATGTGCAACAATTTACAACTTACGATTTAGGTTTTTATCTTTCTCCGGTACTAAAGCCAATTGATAATGATATTTTTAAGCTCCTGATAAAATGTGATTTGGGTATCTCTTCTTTTATGAAGGAGGAAGCAACTTTTTATCATAAAAAGAAATTATCCAATGAAAGACTACAATATCATTATGAAACAAAAACAGATTATCAACCCTATATTCAGCCCCAAATTGATATTAGATTAAGAGCGTTTAAGATTAAAGAAACTTATTTTGGCTTTTTACTAAATTCAAATTATTACTATTCCAGTAGAAGTATAAATTATTTCAGGACTATTCAGACATGGACTCCGGAAAACAGGATAAATGAACTGGTTGAACCGGCTAAACATAACTATTCCAGATTTGAATTTAATATGGGAATATTTTTAAGATGGTGAAAATTATGTAACACACAATGGAGACAAAAGTAATCTTGCATAATTCAATAAGTTTGGATTGTTCATTCGTTGGTTTGACCCCCAATATGAAATTACATTATCAGGTTGTAAATTTTTATAAAACCCGATGCGTATATGATTGGTTCCAATTAACTGTTTTTGGCCTTAAAGACGGATTAACCTTTAGAAGGGATTAAAAAAGCACTGTGCATACCATAAGCATACGTTGTATGTAAGTCGGGGAATTGTACAATATTTATTAGATATAAGTGTTAAGAGAATAGGCATTATTTGTGCGTTTTTTGACATTTAAACAACCAGGGGATATATAAACATATTGATAATAAACACAATGTACTTTGTGGTATAATATTCATAGATTATTAACAACCTAACCGAGAAATTGAATGACTCTTAAGTTTGCAATCAGAAATTTGAAAAAAAGACCTTTTCTTAATCTTATTAAAGTTACAGGACTAAGCCTTGCATTAAGTGGAATATTGCTTATAGCCTTGTTTATTTGTTCCATGGGTCTGCTTGGATTATCATTACTAACAACACAACGCCGTACTAAAGAGTTAGGGATACGCAAAGTAAATGGAGCACAAACAAAGGAACTTATGATAATGCTCAACTGGGATTTTATAAAATGGATAATAATATCTTTTGTGATTGCTGTTCCATTTGTTTTTTTAGCTATGAGCAAATGGTTGGAAAACTTTGCTTACAAAACCAGTCTTAGCTGTTGGATTTTAGCTTTGGCCGGATTAATAGCTGTTGTTATTGCCTTTTTAACTGTATCTGTACAATCATGGAAAGCCGCGAACAGGAATCCTGTAAAGGCATTGAGATATGAGTAAAGAGAGCATAATTAGTACATTAACCGAAGGATTTGAAACTTTAATATTGAAAAACGGATATACAAACTGGAATAAGGATGCTGAAAGTAAAATTTCTGAGACAGAAACAGAATTAATTAAAAACGGAGTTTTATTAGATACGGGTTCAAACAGATCTCTCCATGATTTGACGACGAAGGAACTTGGGCAACTATTCCCAATTATAATACAGGATTATACTGACCAGTGGATTGATTTGTATCAGGCTGAAAAACAATTAATAACTAACTCTTTTACCCAGGCAGAGATTGTAAGCATTGACCATATTGGCAGTACAGCAATTCCCGGATTAAAGGCTAAACCAACGATTGATATTTTATTGCAGGTTTCGGAGCAGATTGATATTCAAAAATTAGAGAATGTTTTTAAATCTCATGATTATCAACTCACAAAACAGCCTGATAACCCGAAGCCTCATATGACCTTTATAAAAGGATACACAGAGCAGGGATTCAGTGGGCAAACGTATCATGTTCATATCAGATACAAAGGGGATTGGGATGAAATACGATTTAAGGATTATTTGATAAATCACAAAGAGATTGCTAAAGAATATGAAACCTTAAAGCTGGAGCTTGCTGATAGATATAAAAATGACAGAGAAGCATATACGGATTCAAAAACGGGGTTTATTGAAAAAATAAATAAATTGACACGAAAATAAAGCACTAAGGCACAATGGCAATGATAAGAATTCTGTGTATACCAATAATGGTTCTGAGCCTTGCATCAGCCTCTGCTCAGGGCAGGAGATATGAAGTAAAGGAAGGGATTCCTTTAGACTCCATTCAGCTAAGCGATCCCTGTATTTTGGCTGATAAAAATACATCGACCTACTACATGACAGGAACGGGTGGAATGCTTTGGAAAAGCAAAGACCTGAAGAAATGGGCTGGTCCTTGCAGGGTGACAAAGACTGATCCTGAATCATGGATGGGGCCACAGCCAATGATATGGGCAGCCGAACTGCATCAATACAAAGGGAAGTATTATTACTTTGCTACTTTTACCAACATAGAGGTAAACATCGATACGGTCAGGGGTAATATCATTAACCGGCGGGCCAGTCACATACTGGTCAGCGACCAGCCTGGCGGCCCATATGTTCCCATGGAAGACGATGTTTATTTGCCTCCGGACAAGCCCACCTTAGATGGTACTTTCTGGGTAGATAAAGATGGAAAGCCCTATATGGTCTACTGTTATGAATGGCTGCAAAACTGGAACGGAACCATTGAAAAAATTGAATTGAAACCTGATCTGTCCGGATCTGTTGGTGAAGGTAAAGTGCTCTTTCATGCCTATGATTCGCCATGGAGCCGGGAACGGGACGAGGAAGGGAATATCACCCCCAATAAGGTTACCGATGGTCCGTGGTTGTTCGAAACACAAACAGGTAGATTAGGAATGTTATGGACCAGTTGGGTTTTTGGTAACTATGTTCAGGGAGTTGCATATTCGGAAAGCGGAACACTGGATGGACCATGGGTGCAGGAGGATGAACCAATTACTCCGCCAAATTTCGGGCATGGAATGTTATTCAGTACGTTTGAAGGTAAACTTCTGATGTCTGTTCATAGTCATAGGAATGTAGACGGACGCTACCTCAGGACCCCGCATCTTTTTGAAGTGGATGATTCAGGTGATAAATTAGTAATAGCAGGCGAATATAAACCATAAAATCATGACTCAATCCTGAAGGCGAAAGGGTTCAAGTCCCATGTCTCTGTTCGTCGTTTGTCTTTCGTCTTCGTTGTGTGCAGTAAATACTAAAAAAGAGGCTCCCTTGCGGAAGCCCCTGTCTGTGGAACTGTTAAAAAACTATTCTTTACTTGGTAATGTCAAATACTACTTCGAGTGTGTTTAGCAGTACTGCCTTTGTGTAGCCAGGATTATGGAAGCCCAGGCTTCTGTCTTCTTCAATAGCCTGCCAGTTGGTAAAAGCAGCAAGATGCTCTTCAGTCTGGTCGGAAATGCTGGTAGAGCTGGCATGTACAAGGTACCCGTCGGCATCCATTACACCGGCATTCTGAAGTTCTGTCATCAGTTCTTCCAGCAGACCTTCGATCTCTGTCTGTATTGATGCCATGAGGTCATCGAGATCCAGTGCTCCATCAGGGGTATGGCAGGCCAGGCACGTGGCAGGCCAGTTGGTTATAGTGGAACCGTGATAGTCATATGCAAAATTGAATGTATGTCCGCCTGCCTGTGTGCCATATGCATCATTCATATGACAATCGACGCATCCGTCTGAAGTTGCAGGTAGTATAGATGAGGATCCTGAATGGGTATCACCCGAAGGATAGGTTTCCGACCCCTGGAACTCATATAATCCTTCTCCTGCAAAAATATTGTACTGCGGACCGTGGTGTATTCCCCATCTGTAGGTATCGGGTGTCAGTGTTGCCGTTCCTCCGTCATCCCAGTTTGCCAGGAGTAATCCTGCTCTTCCCTGGTGACATCCCGTACACATATTTCCGGCACCGATATCAACAGTTGTTGCTGTTGTGCCGTCAACACTGTGCCATCCTACCGTAGCTCCTGTTTTGTTCAGGTTCCAGTCATCTGCTGTATATGTGTTGTGAATGTCATGGCATGTGTAGCAGTTGATCTGATTGGGATTATCAATAGCTGCTGCGGTAGCCTTATTGCCAACCGTCGATTCAAAATTGCCGGCTGCATTTACCTCAAGGAATCCCTGACTGGTATGGCAGGGGGCGCAATCGGTAGTGTTCCTTTCCGAATTACCTCCCGTAGCATGAATGGATGTTTCCCACTGTGCCGAGGCTGCAGTGATGACCTGATTATTATCATGGCATGTTATACAACCGGCAGTGCCTGACGGGCCTTCCGGACCCTGCGAGCCCTGCGGCCCTGTTTCACCCTGCTCACCCTGAGGACCTTCAGGCCCCTGCGGACCTTCACAGGCTGTAAAAGCAAAAGCAACCGCTGCCAGGATCATAAGAAAATACGATAGTCTCTTCATAGGTATAAATTTAAATTAGCTGTAATAATAATTTTCTAAACATTTATGGCAATGTAGGCATATTTTTTAATTGTTACTTTTATCACAGTGTTGATTCTGTACTTTGCGTTTGGTGATTGTTTGTAGTATCTTTGTTGATAAATATCAATCTGCCATATGTTATTCAGCAGTAGCCTGATTGACATCATAACCTGTTTTTATTGTATAATTATGTTCTGATAGAGGAAGGAAAATCTATGCTAAAAGCGAATATTTGTAACTGTGCCGAATGTGAAGAAGGCTGGGCAAATTTTAAAGTCCTGACGCAGGAAGAGCTTAAGGTATTGGAAAATAACAGGTTCGAAGCAGACTTCAGGGCTGGGGAGATGATAATGAAACAGGCTTCACCTGCTTCCAATGTTGTGTTTCTTCGTTATGGGATGGCCAAGATCTACATGGAAGGACAGGGAAGGAAAAACCTTATCCTGAAAATAGCAAAACCGGGCATGATGATAGTGGGCCCGGGTATATATACGGATTTAAGACATTCTTTTTCCGTGGCTACAATTAACGATGCAAAAGCCTGTTTCATCAGTGTCGATATAATAAAGGAACTGTCCAGGTCAAACAAGGCATTTGCAGAAGGAATGATGAAGGATCTGAGCGTTATGTCACAGTTTTACCTCGACAGGTTACTCAGCATGACACAGAAAAAGATGCCCGGCAGGGTCGCAGAAGTTCTTTTATATCTTGCTGACGAGGTTTTTTCTTCAGATGAGTTCGCTCCATTGTTGTCGAGACAGGAACTGGCTGATATGGCGGGAATGGCTAAAGAAAGTATTGTCAGGATACTTAAGGATTTTACCGACGAGGGAATAATATGTTCGGGCTGCCCTGATATAAAGATCCTTAAGAGAGATACATTACAGATGATATCGGAAAACGGATAAAATAACCTATGAAACTTAATATACGAATGCTTTTTTCACCCGTTTTTACGGGTGTTTTATTTGTGGTCTTTGCAGTAGCAATGGCCGTGGCCACCTTTATTGAAAATGACTTCGGCGCTGCTTCGGCAAGGCAGATAATATACAGCAGCAAATGGTTTGAGCTGCTCTTCCTGCTCATGATCGTAAACCTTAGCGGCCAGATATTTTCTTTTAAACTGTATAAGAGAAGAAAGCTTACCATTCTTTTTTTTCATCTTGCCTTTATAATAATGATAATCGGCGCTGCATTTACACGCTATACCGGTTTCGAAGGAAAAGTATACATAAGGGAAGGGCAGTCGGCAAGCTACGGCCTTACAGACGACAAGTACATGGACCTTTATGTATTTGATAAACAGGATCAGTTACTGTTGTCTTTTGATAATAAGCTTATGGTTACCAGTACTTCACTGGGAAGCTTCTATCATGAAGGCGAGGTCGGTAATATACCTTTCAGTGTAAGGTATTCAAGATATATCCCTAACGCTAGTGAATCTATAGTCGACAGCCGGGGAGGCGACCCTGTCATCGCATTGTTGTTAACAAGGGGCAGTACTTTCCGCGAGGTGGTTTTTCTGAAGTACGGTGAAAGCATAAGCTTCAACCATCTGAACCTTGGTTTCGGAACAGAGGATGAGGGCCTTGACCTCAGGATAAGCCTTGAGGCCGACAGCTTTTTTGTCGAATCAGGCCTTGATATGACGGGTATGAGCATGATGACCCGTGAAACTGTAGAAATACCGGCCGGACAAAAGACTTTGTTCAGGGAAATGAATATTTATTCTACCCCTAATTACAGGATTGTGCCGCAGAAATTATCTGTTGGCGGCGATATAATGCCGGTGAGTGTCGACCGTCAGAATACGGTAACAGGTAAGGATGCTTTTGAGATTGAACTACGTTACGGGTCAGAGATGGAGAGGCTGTATGTTTATGATATATATAACGGGGATATATACTCTGATGAAGTTACTTTCGGGGATAACAGGTTTGTGGTTTCATACGGCCCGAAGAAAATAGATATGCCGTTTTCCATAATGCTAAAGGATTTTATCCTTGAGAGATACCCGGGATCTGCCAGCCCCTCAGGCTACAGGAGCGAAGTTGTTCTTATCGATAAGGAGAACGGTGTTAATATGCCTTATTCCATCTATATGAATAATATACTGAAATACCGGGGATACAGGTTTTATCAGTCGTCGTATGATCCTGATGAAAAAGGCACAGTATTATCTGTGAACCATGACCGGACCGGAATGATCATTACCTATACCGGCTATCTCCTTATGTTTATATTCATTGTTTTATCGTTAATAAACAGTAATTCGACATTCAGAAGGATAACCCCGTCGCTCTGGAGAAATTCCGGATCCAAATTGCTTACCCTTATAATATTATTTCTTTCTGTAAGCACTCTCATACAGGCAAATCCGGGTAAAATAACATATGATAAAAAGAAGGTTGATGAGTTCGGAAAGGTACTGGTGCAGGACCAGAAGGGAAGAACCAAACCGCTTTATACTCTCAGTAACGATATTTTAAGAAAGATAAGCCGTAAAAAAAGCTATGGGGAATACTCACCGATGCAGGTATTCATGGGGCTTAGCACAGATTTTGACAACTGGAAGGATGAACCTCTTATAAGGGTCTCAAACAAAGATCTGAGAAAGACTATCGGAATAACGGAAGAATATGTGTCTGTGGACAGGCTTGTTGATTTTGAGAAAGGCGAATATGTTCTCGGAGGAATGATTCGTGAAGTGGTTAATAAACCGGCTGGTGAGAGGGATAAAAAGGATAAGGAGATTATCAAAGTCGATGAGCGAGTGAATATTGTTATGATGGTAGCCAGGGGAGAATTCTTCAGGTTTTTCCCTCTGAGAGACAGCACCAATAACTGGGGCACACCACAGCAGGCTCTGAAAAATGCCATACACTATGAAGACAGTCTTTATATAAGCAATATACTATCTCTATACACGAATGCGCTGTTCGAGGGGAAGAGTACGGGTGATTACAGTGATGCGGATGATTATCTGACTTCACTAATAAACTACCAGCGTAAATATGCTTCCTATGACCTTCCCTCAAGAGCCAGGGTTAACGCCGAAGTTTTTTATTACAAATCGTTGATCTTCGAACGGCTCTTTCCATATTATGCAGCTGTCGGAGTTATAATGCTTATTATACTTATTACACTGATCATCAGGGCAAGGACAGACAACAGGACAGTGCTGGTCAGGGTATTAAAAGGACTGATAATACTTGGTTTTATTTTCCATACTGCCGGACTTGCTATACGATGGTACATATCGGGGCATTCGCCTATGAGTAACGGATATGAATCATTATTATTCATATCGTGGGTTACCGTGTTTGCCGGGCTACTGTTCAGCCGCCGTTCGTCCCTTACCCTGGCAGCAACGGGTGTACTGGCATCACTGACCCTTATGGTGGCACATCTCAGCTTTATGGATCCTGAAATAACAAACCTGGTACCGGTATTACAGTCCTACTGGTTAACACTACATGTATCGGTCATTACTGCAAGCTATGGCTTCCTTGGACTCGGTGCTATCCTCGGACTGGTCAATATGATATTGTACTCACTCAACACGCCGCTGAACAGGAAGCACATATTGAAAACAATAGATGATCTTTCTGTTATTAATTACCGCACTCTTACCCTGGGATTGTATTTTCTGACTGTTGGGACTTTCCTTGGAGCAGTATGGGCTAATGAATCATGGGGGCGCTACTGGGGATGGGATCCTAAGGAGACATGGTCGCTGATAACAATGATAGTATATGCATTTGTCATACACTCGAAGAACATCAAGGCGCTGAACAGTATATTTACCTTTAACCTGATGTCGGTTTATGCCTTTTCATCGGTATTGATGACATACTTCGGGGTTAACTACTACCTGTCGGGCCTGCACTCTTATGCAGGAGGAGACCCTGTGCCTGTCCCTTCATTTGTATATGTTTCAATAGCTGTACTTATTGCACTGAGCTTATATTCCTATAACAGGTATGCCAGAATGGTCAGAGCTATGGCAAAAAGAAAGGAATAAAAGAGGCAAACGACTAACCCTTCGACAAGCTTCAGGGCAAGCGACAAAAGACAAACGGCTAATACAGTCTGCGGTTTGCAGATTCGACTGTCTGAGCGATCAATGTGGCTATTGTCATAGGGCCCACGCCACCCGGTACCGGTGTGTATGCCAGGGTCCGGTTTTTTACTTTGTTTATTTCTATATCACCTGTTCCGCCTTTGTGATAACCTGCGTCAATTACTATTGAATTGTCCTTTATCCAGTCTGCTTTGATGAATTCCGGTATACCTACCGCTCCGACGATAATATCGGCCTGCTTAACGATCTCAGGCAGGTTTTTGGTCCTTGAATGACATATGGTAACAGTAGCATTCTTATTCAGCAGCATCATGGCAACGGGCTTTCCGAGGATAGGGCTGCGACCGACAACAACGGCATGTTTTCCTTCAACAGGTAAATCGTAATATTCGATCATTTTCATTATACCTGCAGGGGTTGCACTTCCGTAAGCTGCTTCACCCATGGTCATTTTTCCGAAACCCAGACAGGTAACACCATCAACATCCTTATCGATACTTATTCTGTCAAAGCATTCCCTTTCATTTATCTGGCCGGGGACAGGATGTTGTAATAATATCCCGCAGATATCGTCATTATTATTCAGCTTTTCAATCTCAGCCAGTAGTTCTTCGGTAGTTGTATCTTCAGGCAGGTTTACTTTAAGTGAGGTCATGCCGACCCTTTCACAGGCATTGCCTTTCATTTTGACATATACTTCTGATGAAGGGTCGTTACCCACAAGGATGGTTGCCAGTACCGGTATCTTACCGGTTTTGCTGATAATCTTTTCAACCTTTGTTTTTAATCCGGCTTCGATCTCCTTTGACAATGTTTTTCCATCTAGTAAAACAGGCTCTTTTCTTTCCATTATTTCTGCTTTGAAGTGTAATATATTAATTTTTAAGTTTACATATTATAAGAATGTCGTTGTCAGTATCTGTTCATCTGACTATTCTGTAAACGCTTTGACTATCCGGCTACAAGTTTATATAAATTTTAGCAAATTATTGACCCCTGTTTCTCATGTTTTACCTGCTGAATGATGGAACAATGGAATAATGGATTAATGGAATAATGGATTAATGGAATAATGGATTAATGGAATAATGGATTAATGTGGCTGGTTCTAATCTCATTTTTATTTTCCCGTTAGTCTTTGGTCGCCTGCCTTGAGCCTGTCGAAGGGTTTGTCGTTAGTCTCCTTTCCAGTTTTATATATGTAGTGTAAGGGATTACCTCCCTCACTTTGTTCGGTCGGTGATCCTCTCCATTTTTCAACTGTAAGGGATTACCTCCCTCACTTCCTTTCGGTCGGTGATCCTCTCCATTTTTCAACTGTAAGGGATTACCTCCCTCACTTTGTTCGGTCGGTGATCCTCTCCATTTTTCAACTGTAAGGGATTACCTCCCTCACTTTGTTCGGTCGGTGATCCTCTCCATTTTTCAACTGTAAGGGATTACCTCCCTCACTTTGTTCGGTCGGTGATCCTCTCCATTTTTCAACTGTAAGGGATTACCTCCCTCACTTTGTTCGGTCGGTGATCCTCTCCATTTTTCAACTGTAAGGGATTACCTCCCTCACTTTGTTCGGTCGGTGATCCTCTCCATTTTTCAACTGTAAGGGATTACCTCCCTCACTTTGTTCGGTCGGTGATCCCTGAGGGGGTGGCAACAAATATTTAAAGCCGGCTGCCGCAGGCAGCTACCGGCTTTTTTTTTACACTGCTCTTGCCAGCAAGCTGTCAGCGCAGTATAAAGAAAAAGCCGGAACACTTCGTGTCCGGCTTTAAATATTTGGGTGAAAGATGGGATTCGAACCCACGACCCCTGGAACCACAATCCAGTGCTCTAACCAACTGAGCTACATTCACCGTGTTCGGACTGCAAAGAAAATGCAAAAAAATAATATTGCAAAATTAAATATACTGATTGCACTACTCAGAAGCCTATTATTATCTTTGCACGGTTTCATATATCTTTGATCATGCATGTAATTTTTTTACCGGGTGGCTGTTATTATAAAACAGGGGACATTAAATACGGGAAATATTGGCTAAACCAAAGTTCATAAACAACATCTCCGGACTGCAGCTCTTTCAGCTATTACGTTTTCTTGTATTCTTTATAATAAGCATAGTATTTACAAAGAGCCATCTTTCACCTGAGGACATAGGATCATGGGAGATGTTTATGTTTATTGCCAGCTTTATGAGCTTTTTCTGGGTCACAGGAATAATACAATCCCTGCTCCCTCTTTATAACCGGAACCATACATTCAGGAGACTGGGTAAAAATGTAAGCGAAAAATCACCTGAGATATTTAATGCTTTCCTTCTGCTCCTGGGTTTCAGCCTTATCTTTTTCATATTCGGGCATGCGATGAAAAGCAACTTTTCGGTTTACGGGAATACCGGAAATACTCCGTATCTGAACCTGCTGCTGCTTTACCTTTTTCTGAGCAGCCCTGTGTGCCTGATTGAATATATATACCTTCTGAGAGACAGGTCACACCGTATTTTTCAGTATGGTATTTATACTTTTCTTGCCCAACTGCTACTTGTAATTGTACCTGTTATTGCGGGAAAGGGTATTTACTGGGCTATCTACGGTCTTCTTGTTATAACCGGGATAAGGTGGGTTTGGTTGATAATACTTCTTTTCAGATACTCCGAGTTCAGGATATCCCCCGAATTTATAAGGGAGCATCTCAGACTCGGATGGCCGCTTATAATCACCTCATTGATAAGCGGTTCGGCACAATATATAGACGGTATTATTGTTTCGGCTCACTTTGACGATCCGCGTATGTTCGCGATATTCAGATACGGAGCCAAAGAATTTCCTCTTGTAACTATGCTGGCAACAGGACTCAGCAATGCCCTGTTACCACAGTTCGGTACAAGATCAAAACTAAAGGAATCATTACAGGTAATAAAGAAAAAGTCACGTAACCTGATGCATTACCTCTTTCCTATGTCTATGCTGGTACTGCTTTTTTCAAGGTGGCTCTATCCCCGTATGTTTACCCCCGACTTTGTAAGGAGCGCTGATATCTTCATGATATATATTATGCTTGTTATACCTCGCCTGCTCTTTCCTCATACTATATTAATAGGCCGGAAAAAGACAGGGATAGCCATGGCTGCGGCAATATTTGAGCTTGTGGTCAATATACCGCTCAGCCTTTGGCTGGTCGGGGATTATGGGGCCGTTGGTGTTGCACTTGCAACATTTATAGTGTATTTCCTTGGTAAGGTATTTCTTTCTGGATATCTATGGGTGAAGATGAAAATCAGGCCTGCCGAATATATTCCTGTCACTACATTTCTGATCTATTCAACTTTACTCAGCCTTCTGTTCGTTTTGATAGACCACAGGATCATAGACATAAGTTAATACTGAAGGATAAAATGCGTAAAAAGTATGTTAATCATTCAGTATTTTTTTTGATAACAATAAATAAAATCTATATTTAGCCAGTTTTTATAAGTGATTTTGTAGGGTCTTTCGTTTTAACTAAAAGTTATGACGGTGTCTGTTGATTGAAGACTATAAGTTTTCTGTAATGAGTGCAATTTGTATGGAATAACATATCAGAAATGATGATTATATCCTTTATGGATTTGCATATTTGTACTTTGGTTTAACCTTATTCTGTATACATATTAATTGTCCTATAATTTTTATTACGGGTTAAGAACCCGTTGTAAGATTCTAACCTTATTATTTACCAAAACCAAACTAAATGAGTAGATTTATTTTAACAGTAATTATTGTGTTAATGCCTGTATTTGCATTACAGGCAGTAGCACAGGAAAGAACAGTGACCGGTGTGGTGACATCAGTGGAGGATTTGTTGCCTCTTCCCGGTGTATCTGTTGTTGTAAAGGGAACCCTGATTGGAACCACTACTGATGTAGATGGCAGGTATTCTCTTGTTGTACCTTCAAATGCTACAACTCTTATTTTTTCATTTATTGGAATGACTTCCAGAGAGATTGATATTGAAGGAAGAAGTATTATTGATATTTCGCTTAAATCTGATGTACTCGGCATCGAAGAGGTTATCGTTACTGCCTTTGGTACTGCCAAGAAAGGGGCTTTCACGGGTGCGGCGACACAGATTAATGCGAATAAGATTGAAAACCGGCCCATAAGCAACCTTACTTCAGCCATTGAAGGCTCAAGTCCGGGGATACAGGTAACTGCCGGAAGCGGTCAGCCTGGAGAGTCTCAATCTATTCGGGTCAGAGGATTCGGATCATACAGTGCATCCAATGACCCTCTTTACATCGTGGATGGTGTACAGTATTCAGGCGATATAAATGCTATCAATCCTAATGACATTGAGAGTATCACCGTTCTGAAAGATGCATCTTCAACTGCATTGTATGGTAATAAGGCTGCAAACGGAGTTGTATTGATCACTACCAAGCGTGGCAAACCAGGAGAGGGCCAGTTCTCAATCAATGCATCATATGGAGTACTTACCCGGGCACAACCCGAGTATGAACTCATAGATGCTTTTGACTATTACCCGATAATGTGGGAAGCCTACCGGAACGGGATTGCTATACCCGGTATTGACGATCCTGCTGATGTGACCGCTGCTAACCAGGAAGCGACACAGGAAGTCTTCGATCTGCTGGGAGGCTATAATCCATTTAATGTACCTGATGACCAGATTATTGATGGGAATGGTAATATTAATCCAAACGCCAGCTACAAAGGCGATTATGAAGAGGCAGTAGACTGGCTCGGAGCATTGACACAAAGGGGGCGAAGGCAAAATATAGATATGAATTACCAGGGAGGAACAGAAAAGATGGATTATTTTGTGTCGCTGGGATACCTGCTGGAAGAAGGTTTTATAATAGAATCCGACCTTCGGAGGTATTCAGGCCGTGCTAATGTTAATTATATGGCTACAGACTGGTTGAAGACGGGCTTTAATATTAACGGGACCAACAGCACACTAAACAATGCGCAAACGGGTGGCACTACCAGTTTTGTTAACCCCATTCGTTTTACGCGAGGTATAGGTTCTATTTACCCGATATACTTACTAGACCGCACTACAGGTGAATATATTCTTGATGACAATGGTAAAAGACAGTTTGATATAAATGATACCCGTGCAGGAGGGGCAAGCACTGGCAGGAACGTTATTGCCGAAATATTATGGGATCAAGACACGGATGTAATATCTACACTGGGTGGTAAGACTTACCTGGAACTGAGCTTTCTTGACGATTTCAAATTTACTACAAATGTAAGCCTCGACCAGCGTTTCTATTATAATACCTTTTATAATAACCCAATTATTGGAGACGGAGCACCGGAGGGAAGGGCTTATAAGACATATTCCCGCCGTAATTCTGTAAATATGAACCAGTTGCTTACTTATAACAAAACCTTTGGCGATCATACTATTGATGCTGTTGCAGGTCACGAGTCATATGCATATAAGTATAGTTACCTGAGCGGGGCAAGAACCCAGCAGATTGCCGATGATAATACTGAGCTGATCAATTATGTTACCATAACACGAAGTACATCATACGAAAATAATTATACTACTGAAGGTTACTTTGGCAGGTTAAATTATGATTACGATCAGAAATACTATATTACTTTTTCATACAGGAGAGATGGGTCATCCAAATTTGCAGCAGATAAGCGGTGGGGCGACTTCTGGTCAGTCGGACTGGCCTGGAGGCTCGACCAGGAACCATTCATCCGGGAACTTGCTTTTATTGATCTTCTCAAACTAAGAGGATCATACGGGGAACTTGGTAATGATTCGGGGATAGATTATTATGCAAGCCAGGGTCTTTACTCACTGGGCTATAATAATCAGAATGAGCCTGGTATCCTTCAGGATAAACTTGCAGCTCCCGGACTGGTATGGGAGTCGAATAACAGCTTTGATTTAGCCCTGGAATTCGGATTAATGAACAGAGTGATGGGAACAGTGGAATTCTATCACCGTATTTCGGAAAACCTGCTTTTTGATGTTCCTTTACCTCTTTCCAGCGGGTTGGAATCCAAAACTGAAAATATCGGAGCTCTGTTTAACCAGGGTATTGAATTAGGTATTTCAGTCGATGCAATTAAGTCAGGGAATTTTGTATGGAATATTGGACTGAATATAAGTACTCTGAAAAATGAGTTTACAAGACTTCCGCAGGAAGAAATTATTGATGGTTCCAAAAAGCTTATGGTGGGACAGGGTATATATGATTACTGGTTGCGTGAATGGTGGGGAGTAGATCCTGATGACGGTTCTGCCCTGTATCGCGCTGAAGATGTTGAAGCATCTTCTGTAAGGATTATAGGTGCCGATACCCTTACTACCGATATAAACAACGCAAAATATAAATATGCAGGATCGGCCATACCTGATTTGTTTGGCTCTGTGACAAATAACCTGCGTTATAAAGGTATTGAGCTGAGTTTTGTATTTACCTACCAGGTAGGCGGACTCGTGCTGGATTATAATTATCAGGATGCTATGAGTGCAGGTACCTATGGTACCGGTTATAGCACGGATATTCTTAATCGCTGGCAGGAGCCGGGAGATATAACCGATGTGCCCAGGATGGATGACACTCAGACCAGTAACTTTAATGCAACATCAACCAGATGGCTGACTGATGCCTCTTATCTGAACCTCAGAAGCCTTACCCTGTCGTATGAGATACCCGAAAATGTTGCTCGTAGAATAGGCGCTTCAAGAGCAAGAGTATATTTCAGTGGCGAAAATATATTCCTGATAAATGCCCGGAAGGGGATGAATGTACAGCAGAATTTCAATGGTACCACCTCTAATGTGTACACACCTAACAGGGTGGTATCTATGGGTATTAATGTTAATTTTTAAAATGAAAGCTATGAAAAATATAACCTATAGTTTATTATTTGTATTTACAGTTTCACTGGTAGTATCATCCTGTTCTGAAGATTTCCTTGATCGCTATCCCACCGATGGTGTTTCAGATGAAGGTGTTGCATCCTCTACAGTGACCGGAATGGCAGCTTTGAACGGGATCCACAGGAGCTTATATTACCGTGGAGACTGGGGAGGCGACAGCCAGGGGCGCGTTGGCCTTAGTTCGTGGATGTATCATATTGAAGAACAAGGTGAAGATATGGTATTCAATTATGCCACATGGACAACACATTTACGTTGGCTACACCGTAGTGCAACCAGCTCATATAACAAATCTTCATGGTTAATGTTTTATTCATGGATTGCGAATGCGAACGTGTTGATCAACGGTATTGATGAAAACACCAGCGGGACTCAGGATGAGAAAGACTTTATTATAGGGTCCGCTCTTACATACAGGGCATATTTTCATTATCAACTGGTTCAGCAATGGGCCAATCGTTATGTGCCGGGCACAACCAACAGTCAGCCTGGTGTGCCTTATATGCTGGAGGCTACTACCGAACCTCAGCCAAGAGCTACGGTGGAAGAAGTATATGCCAATATCATCCAGGACCTGGAAGAAGCAATAATTCTTCTTGACGGGAAAACAAGAAAGAACAAGTCTCATATCAATGTTGATGTTGCCAGGGGTATAAGAGCCAGGGTTGCTTTAACAATGGGTGAATACAGCACCGCGGTGACTTATGCCCAGGAGGCAAGAGTAGGATATGAATTAATGGATTCAGCAACCTATTCCCTCGGTTTCACCCTTGGTTCCTCAAGTACTGATGAATTTATGTGGGCTGCATATATACAGGAAGACCAGACAGATAAATGGGGTAATTTTGGAGCATACCTTTCGAGAAATTTTAGTTCAACTTCTATAAGAAGTAACCCGAGATCAATATTTTCAGTGCTCTATGACCAGATAGCTGAAACAGATGTACGTAAAAGACTGTGGGATCCCACGGGCGACCATCTGGATTTACAGGTAAGAGGTATTGAAATAGTGTCGAGTGCTTCAAGGTATCCTTATACCAACCAGAAATTTATCGCTGTAAGTACCGCTGACAGCAGGCTGGATGTTCCTTATATGAGAGTTTCGGAAATGTATTTGATTGAGGCTGAGGCAGAAGCACGACAGACTCATGATGTGGAGGCAGCAGCAGCATTATACCCGATGGCTGTTGCCCGTGATCCGTCATATACACTTTCAACCAATACGGGACAGGATCTGATCGATGAGATAATGATACAACGCCGGATTGAACTTTGGGGTGAAGGCCAGCGTTTTTTCGACCTTAAACGGCTGAATTTGCCTCTCGACAGAACCGGAGGTAACCACAAATCATCGGTAAATGGCGGCCTTATGGAGGTGCCTGAAGGAGATACCCGCTGGACAGCACTGATACCGCAGGATGAAATGGACGCAAATGATCTGTTTACTCAGAATGATCTTTAGAAACAGATTCTGAATTATTGAAAAGAAGGCTGTCTTAAAAGTGTAATTCTAATGAAAGAAAAGATATTAACCACAGCGATATAATGTGACCGGATTGATTTAACTAATTGATTTCATATTATCACCGTGTATCACCCTGGTACTCAGTATTGCTAAATGGGAAAATATTTTATCTGAAGTTAATATTACAATTGATTTTTAAGACAGCCTCCTCTTTAAATTTTCCATTGTCTCCGTCGGCCATAGGTTGACTTCGGCGACCTGAGGCCGAAGCGGAATGCGTAGGAGGATTAAAAAAATCTGAATATCTTTGTATTCCTTTCATTTTTTTTTACCCAATATGGACAATCTGGAAAAATACTTTGCGGGATTCAGGGATAACATAGTAGGCCTGGATGGATATTACGAGTCGCCTTACGGCAAACAAAAAATAATTTATTGTGACTGGATAGCCAGCGGCAGGCTATACCGGCCGATAGAAAATAAGATAGTGTGTGATTTCGGCAAGTTTGTGGCCAATACCCATACTGAAACCAGCGAAACAGGTAAAAGAATGACCCGGGCGTATCATGAAGCCCAGAAGATAATCAAGGAACATGTAAATGCCGGGCCAAATGATGTGCTTATAACAGCCGGCTCTGGGATGACGACCGTAATAAACAAGTTCATGAGGATAATGGGACTGAAGGGTTGTCAGCAGAAGGACCTGCCATGTCTTAAAAATATGGACAAACCTGTTGTTTTTATTACTCACATGGAACATCACTCCAACCATACTTCCTGGTATGAGACACTTACAGATGTGGTAGTCCTGCCTCCCGGGGACGGACTGCTTGTCGATCCTTCCATCCTCAGGAAAGAGTTGGATAAGTATCAAAACAGGAAGTTTAAGATAGGCTCATTCACAGCATGTTCAAATGTGACAGGTATTGCTACTCCTTATTATGAACTTGCAAAGATAATGCATGAATACGGAGGTATAGCACTTGTCGATTTTGCTGCTTCGGCACCCTACACCGATATAAATATGCATCCTGCCGATCCGCTGGAAAAACTGGATGGTATATTCTTTTCACCCCATAAATTTCTGGGAGGGCCGGGATCATCGGGCGTAATGGTGTTCGATTCGGCCTTATATTCCCGTGACGTGCCTGATAACCCAGGAGGAGGAACTGTCGACTGGACCAACCCATGGGGTGAGTACAAATATGTTGATGATATTGAGGTGAGGGAAGACGGGGGAACGCCCGGCTTTTTGCAGGCTATACGTACTGCTCTGGCCATAAGGCTTAAGGAACAGATGGGTACCGGCAAGATTAGGGACAGGGAGCAGCAACTGGTACGTAAAACCTTTGACGGATTGAGGAAAATAAAGGGGCTGAGGATACTTGCCGATAATGTTGAGGATCGCCTGCCTGTATTTTCATTCTACCTGGAAGGTATGCATTATAACCTGGTGGTTAAGATATTAAGTGATAAATATGGCATCCAGACAAGAGGAGGTTGTGCCTGTGCCGGCACTTACGGTCATTATCTCCTTGCGGTATCATACGATAAAAGTCATGAAATAACAAAAAAGATCAATATCGGAGACCTGTCTGATAAGCCGGGCTGGATAAGGATGTCGCTGCATCCGACAATGACCGGTGCCGAACTAAATTACGTATTGGACGCTATAAGGGAGATATCGGAGAATGCCGGGTTGCTGAAGAAAGATTATATTTACAATAAAAAACAAAACGAATATATCCATAAAAATGAGTCGGAGCTGTCAGGCGAACTGGTAAAAAAATGGTTTGAGATGGATAATTAAAATTTTGATATGTTCATAAAGGATGTTGTAAGCAAGAGAGAGGGTAAACATTTTTTGCAATTTCATAAGAAACACTACAGGAAGGATCCTAACTGGGTTTGTCCGCTCGATTCCGAATTCAATGCCGTTTTTGACCCTGAAAAAAACAGGACATTCAGGCATGGGGTCCTGAAAAGATGGCTGCTTTGTGATGATAAAGGGAAAGTTATCGGACGTATCGCTGCTTTCATTGACTATCATCGTTCAAAAGCATACAGACAGCCGACAGGAGGTATTGGCTTTTTTGAAGTAACGGAAGATGAAAAGGCCGCATTCATGTTGTTTGATACTGCTATTGAATGGCTTAAGGAGCAGGGGATGGAGGCAGTTGACGGGCCTGTTACATTCGGATCAAACGAAACCAACTGGGGACTCCTTGTGAAGGGATTCATGCAGCAGGGTTACGGAATGCCTTACAATAAACCATATTATAAAGAATATTTTGAGAAATACGGTTTCATGAATTATTTTAATCAATACAGCTTCCACAGGGATATAGCTTCGGTAAACGTGTTTCCGGAAAGATTTATGAAAATTGCGGAATGGGTGAGCAAAAGACCGGGTTACAGCTTCGAACATTTCAGATTCTCCGACCCGGACAAATATGTAAATGACCTGGTCGATATATACAATTCAACATGGTCGGAGTTCAGGGAAGATTTCGAACCTATGGTCCCTTCCGATTTTGACGATACGCTAAAAAAAGGCAGGGCTTTTATTGACGAGGAATTGATCTGGTTTGCTTATTATAACGGAGAACCGGTCGCTTTTTATGTTTTATTCCCCGACCTGAACCAGATACTGAAACACCTGAACGGCAGGCTTCACCTGTTGAATATTATTAAGTTCCTGTACCTGAAAAGGAAGAAAACGATTACACGTATGAGAGCGGTCGTTGCCGGAGTGAAACCCGCTTTCAGAAACAGCGGTATCGAATCGGCAATCTTCAAATGTCTCTATGATGTATTTATGAAAAAAAGATATTATAAGGAACTCGAACTATCCTGGGTGGGCGACTTTAATAAGAATATGCTGTCGGTTTATAATGCAATAGGAGCCGAACATGCAAAGACACATGTTACCTACAGGTATATGATAAATAAAGATATAGAGTTTATTCGCCTGGAAGATGAGATGGAGGAACTGGTAACTGAAAAGGAGCAAAAAGAAGAATAATAAATAAATAAAACTTTGTGTTTTAATAATTCTTAATTAATTTTGCGAGCCCTAAGAATAAGAATATTAAATAACAGAAGAGATGAAAAAGGGAATACATCCGGAAGATTACAGGTTCGTAGTGTTTAAAGACATGTCAAACAATACGTCTTTTCTTACACGATCTGCCGCTCCTTCAAGGGAAACAGTCAAATGGGAAGATGGGAAGGAATACCCATTGATAAAGCTGGAGATCTCAAATACATCGCATCCTTTCTATACAGGTAAGATGAAGCTTGTTGATACGGCGGGGAGGGTTGATAAGTTCATGAACCGTTATAAATCACATATGGATAAAAAGAAAAAATAGTGCTGATTCAGTAATATGATCAAGCCCCTTATTTACAGGGGCTTTTTTTTTGCCGGGAAAGTTATGCCTGAGCTGGCATAAAGATTGTTATATTGAGAAGAATTGAAAAATTACCGTATTTGACACAACAATTTGTAATTTTGACGTATTATAGATTATGAATAACAAACAGACAAAAGTATTGAACAACCTTTTCCTGCCTGACATAATTGATGAAGATGGCGATATCATACCGATCATCGCCGATGGAGATGATATGGATACCGATGATATAAAACTTCCTGAAGAACTACCTGTGCTGTCGCTAAGGAATAATGTCCTGTTTCCCGGTGTTGTGCTGCCTATATCAATAGGCCGTACGAAATCGGTTAAGCTTATAAGGGAGGCTTATGCAGGTGACAAAGTTGTAGGTGCTGTCGCTCAGGTTGACCCTGAGATTGAGGACCCGGGTTTTGAAGACCTGCATAAGATAGGGACAATGGGGCAGATAATTAAATTGCTCGAAATGCCCGACGGATCGACAACTGCCATAATACAAGGGAAAAAAAGGATTATACTGTTAGAACCGGTCAGACAGAATCCATACCTTACCGCAAAAGCGGAATTGAAGCCGGAAGATAAAACAAAGGAAGATACAAGAGAATTCGAAGCAATAGTGAGCTCTCTTAAAGATCTTTCCCTCAGAATAATAAAACTTAACCCCGGGCTCGCCCAGGAAGCCAGCTTTGCAATAAAAAATATAGAGAACAAGTCATACCTTATAAATTTTATTTGTTCTAATACGGAGATCAAGGTTAAGGAGAAACAAAAACTCCTGGAAGCAGGTAGCCTGCATGACAGGGGGATTATGTTACTGGAGAACCTGGTACAGGAAATGCAGCTCCTTGAGTTGAAAAATGAATTGCAGTCGAAGGTCAGGTCAGACCTTGACCAGCAACAGAGAGAGTTTATGCTGTTGCAGCAGATGAAAACCATCCAGAATGAACTTGGGGATAATCCTCAGGAAAAGGAAGTAGAGGAATTCAGAAAAAAAGCTGAGAATAAAAAATGGTCTGAAGAAGTTGCCGAAGTATTTGAAAAGGAACTGGATAAGCTGCAAAGACTTAACCCTGCGGCTGCCGAATACTCGGTACAGGTGAATTACCTGCAGACACTGGTCGACCTGCCCTGGGGTGAGTATACGGAAGATAACCTGGACCTGAAGAATGCCGGAAAGGTACTGGATGAAGATCACTACGGACTTGAAGAAGTAAAGGAAAGGATTCTTGAACATCTTGCTGTAATTAAGCTGAAAGGTAATCTTAAGTCGCCCATTATATGCCTGTATGGCCCGCCTGGAGTTGGTAAAACATCCCTGGGGAAGTCAGTGTCCGGAGCTTTGGGAAGGAAGTATGTCAGAATGTCACTCGGAGGACTTCATGATGAAGCAGAGATAAGAGGACACCGTAAAACATATATCGGGGCTATGCCCGGAAGAGTGGTTCAGAATATCAAAAAAGCCGGATCATCCAATCCTGTATTTATCCTGGATGAGATTGACAAGGTAGGTAAGGATTTCCGGGGCGACCCGGCCTCAGCCCTGCTTGAGGTACTCGACCCTGAACAGAATAATGCCTTTTATGATAACTTCCTGGAAATGGAGTATGACCTTTCAAATGTTCTGTTTATCGCTACTGCCAATACACTGTCAACAGTGAGCCCTGCCCTCCGGGACAGGATGGAGCTTATTGAGATCAACGGATACCTGCTCGAAGAAAAGGTTGAAATAGCCAAACGGCATCTGTTACCTAAACAGCTGGAGAATCATGGTGTTGACAAAAGTCTGTTCAGGCTGAAAAAAAATGTTCTGGCCGCAATAATAGACAATTATACAAGAGAATCGGGTGTAAGAGAACTGGATAAGAGACTTTCAAAGCTTATAAGGAGAACGGCCAGGGATATTGCCTATGGCAATGAACCTGATTACTCTCCCGGTTATGAAAAGATTACAGAGATTCTTGGTCCGCCCGTATATAGCAGGGAACAATATTCCGGCAATGATCAGGCCGGTGTTGTGACAGGACTTGCATGGACTGCTGCAGGAGGGGAAATACTGTTTGTGGAAACGAGCCTCAGTTCGGGGAAAGGGAACCTTACTCTTACGGGTAATCTTGGAGATGTTATGAAGGAGTCGGCCGTAATAGCTCTCGAATATCTTAAATCACATGCCGGTATGCTGAATCTGCCTGATGATTTCTATGCTAAGTGGAATGTGCATCTTCATGTGCCGGAAGGGGCTATACCCAAAGACGGACCATCGGCAGGTATTACAATGGCGACATCTATCGCTTCAGCCTTCACACAGCGAAAGGTGAAAAAGAATATAGCTATGACAGGAGAGATAACTCTCAGAGGGAAAGTATTGCCTGTCGGAGGGATAAAGGAAAAGATACTTGCAGCGAGGAGAGCCGGGATTAAAGAAATAATATTGTCATCAGGTAATAAAAAAGACGTGGCAAGTATAAAAGATATCTATCTTAAAGGGCTGACATTCTCATATGTTGATACTATCATGGATGTTCTCAGCCTGGCCCTGCTCAGGCAGAAGGTTGCAAATCCGAAAAGGATAATATAATTTTATCACCATGGCCCGTCTGGTTTCAGAGCAAAAAGCCAATTTCGGGACAGGGCCGGTCTTTATGACTGCCGTCTCGACCATACTTGGAGCAATACTGTTCCTAAGGTTCGGGTATGCCGTATCTAATGTGGGGTTTATAGGGGTACTGGGCATTATAGTTATCGGACATCTTGTTACTTTCCCTACAGCTATGGCAGTGGCTGAGATAGCTACCAACCAGAGGGTGAAGGGTGGAGGAGCTTACTATATAATATCACGGTCATTCGGCCTTAATATAGGCTCTGCAATAGGTATAGCCCTGTACCTTTCACAGGCAATAAGTATAGCATTTTATGTGATAGCATTTGCAGAAGCATTTGATCCCCTGCTATTATGGATCAATGACAGATTTGGCATTGTAATTTCAGATAACAGGTATATCAGTATACCGGCCATGATATTGCTGTCGGTTTTGTTCCTGACAAAAGGTGCAAACATGGGAATGAAATTTCTGTACATGGTAGTGACGCTTCTTTTTACAGCCCTTGTTATGTTTTTTGCCGGTTCAAACGGAGATGTCCCTCATGAAGTGGATCTTACTGCTCATATCAGTAATCCCGATGATTTCTTTTATGTATTCACAATTATTTTTCCGGCATTTACCGGACTGGCTGCAGGATTAGGGCTCTCAGGCGACCTGCGCGAGCCCGAAAAATCAATTCCCAGGGGCACCCTGCTCGCTACTGTTGCAGGCTTCCTTGTATATATTGCCGTGGCTTATAAGCTTACTGTATCGGCAAGCCCCGAAGAAATGGCTTCCGATCAGCTTATTATGAGTAAAATAGCTATGTGGGGCCCAATAATTCCTATAGGGCTTGCAGCAGCATCACTGTCGTCGGCGTTGGGTTCAATAATGGTTGCCCCAAGAACACTGCAGGCAATAGGACTGGATAATATTTTTCCTTCAAAAAGAGTAAATGGCTGGTTTGCAAGGGGTAAGGCCGTCTCTAACGAACCGGTAAATGCCACATTGGTAACACTTGCCCTGGCATTTGTCTTCGTGCTGATAGGAGAGCTCGACTTTGTGGCAAAAATCATATCAATGTTCTTTATGGTAACCTATGGTGCTATATGCCTGATTTCCCTGCTCGAACACTTTGCTGCCGACCCTTCTTACAGGCCGACATTTAAATCGAGATGGTACATATCGCTTATAGGCGCTGTAATGTCATTCTGGCTGATGTTCAAAATGGACGCTCTTTATGCCATCCTGTCGATAGCCCTGATGGCCCTTTTCTACTATATGATAAACAAAAACGGTACGGAAAAAAAAGGCCTGGTGAAATTATTCCGCGGTGTTGTATTCCAGTTGAGCAGACAGTTACAGGTGTTTGCGCAAAGGGCTGACAAGGAAGACCTGGATTCATCATGGCGCCCTTTTGTTATATGCATCTCCTCCGACTCATTCAAGAGACGTTCGGCGTTTGATCTGCTAAGATGGATATCATACAGATATGGATTCGGAACTTATATTCATTATATAAAAGGTTACCTGACAAAGAAAACAAACCAGGAATCAAAGCAGGCTGTTGATAAACTTCTTAATCTTTCTGCCGGCAGTAAAAGCAGGGTATACCTCGACACAATCATCAGCCCTTCATATACAACGGCAATAGCACAGGTAATGCAGCTGTCAGGTATATCAGGAAAAGGTAATAATATGATCCTTTTCGAATTTTCCAGATCAGAACCTGCCTCTCTGGAAGAACCGTTGAAGAATTATGAGCTGATCAGTTCGACCGGGTTTGATATTTGTGTGCTGAACACATCATACAAAGGGTTCGGATACAGAAAGCAGATCCATGTATGGATAACACCGCAGGATTATGTTAATGCCAACCTGATGATATTACTGGCGTATATTATCCTGGGCCATCCCGAATGGCATAAAGGAGAGATAAAAATATTTGCTGTTGTCAGGGAAGATGATATCGAAGGCAGGAAAGAGGAATTGATAGAGCTCATACGCAGTGGCAGGCTTCCTATCTCAGCTTCAAATATACAGCTCATATCCGATAGTGAGGGACAGGAAGAGATAGTATGCAAATATTCAATTGACGCAGACCTTACAATAATAGGCTTTACCAGGGAGGAATTAAGCTCCCGGGGTACGAAACTTTTTTCCGATTATAAAGACATAGGTAATATTCTGTTTGTAAACTCAAATCAGGGAAAGGAAATAACCTGATAAAATAATTATTATGAAAGATAAAGAAAAAAAGATAGCTGTGTTCCCGGGTTCATTCGACCCTTTTACACGGGGACATGAATCGATTGTAAACAGAGCCCTTAGCCTCTTTGATGAGATCATTATTGCTATAGGTGCAAATGCTTTAAAAGACGGGTTCTTTACACTGGATAACAGGAAGAGAATGATAAGTGACGTATTCAAGGGAATAGATATGGTAAGGATTAGTCACTATGAAGGGCTGACAGTGGATTTTTGCCGTAGTAATAATGCAAAATACCTTCTGAGAGGAATAAGGACATCCGCTGATTTTGAGTATGAAAGGGCTATAGCCCAGCTTAATAAAGCAATGGCTCCTGAGATTGAATCGGTTATGCTGCTGACAACTCCTGAATTGACGCCTGTTAACAGTACTATAGTAAAGGATATTATCCGTAACGGTGGCGATGCTTCCATGTTTGTCCCTTCAAGTATCGACATCAATAAATACCGTTAGATGAAGATCCTTATTCTGGCCCTTGTGCTTCTGAATCAGCTTTCCTTCCCGGAGGCCGGTGATGTCAGGATTAAGGTATATACAAAAGGAGCTTCAGGGAATAATATATACCTGTATACACAGCCTGAACCAGTAACGGGAAAAATGAAACTGATACAGAAGTTCAGTATCAGTGAAAAAGAGGAATTTGTTATTAAAGCTGAATGTGACAGTATATGCTGGTACAGACTGAGATGCGGAGCAGATGAGTACCTGTTCGTCCTTAACGGAAGCGGCGATTATGAGATGAGGCTTCCGGAATACAGGCCGTTAAGGCCTTATGATAAAATGAATCCCTATTTTGAATACAGGCTGTCCCATATAAAGTTACAGGGTGGCACACTTATGAATAATGAGATAAGGCTTATCGATTCGGTGTATTATGATTACGCAGGAAAAATAACGGAAAGTATATACCTGAGTGAGAAAATCAGAAACAGCGACTCGATACTGCATTCATTCGGGACGATAAGGGATAATCTATGTTACAGCTATTCAACAGTATATTTTGATTGCAGGCTTGGTTTACTTGGAATGATCGCGAACAGGAGGACTGTACCAGACAGCGGACTTGTAAAGCTTATGAACAGGGAATGTCTGCCATTGATGCCGGCCTATACCGAACTGGTTGACCAGATATTCAATTCTTACCTGAAAAGAGTTCAGACTGATAACGGTGAAATGAACCATATTATAAATTCGGGGGGACCTTATGATGATATTGCAGGTATGGTAAGGGAGCATGGCCTGATCTGTAATGATGCCCTGCTGCAATACGTTGTTCTGAAGAATCTGTATGACAGCTATTATCTTAATACATACCGGAAAGAAGCTGTTAAAAAAATAACCGGATGGCTTATATCAAATGCCCGGGACAGTTTTAACAGGGAACTGGCCGGCTCTGTACTGGAAAAGATCAGTCGCCTTGAACCCGGGAGTTATCCTCCTTATTTCAGTCTTGAGGATGAAACAGGCAGGCTGGTATCACCCGACAGCCTGAAGGGTAAATATACGATACTTGTTTTCGGGAATACCGCGCTGCCGGATACCAGGATCGAACTGAATATATTAAAAAGCTGGGTAAATGAATATTCAGACACGCTTCAGGTTGTTGTCGTACTGCTTGATGAAGATTTTATTCCGGCACTGGAAAGAGCAGGTTCGGAAAATACCGACTATATTTTTCTTGACGGGTCAGACTCCGAAGACCTGATTGACAGGTATGAACTGAAATATCTTCCGGCCTTTTTTCTTCTCGGCACAGACTCCGGATTTCTTATATCCCCTGCCGTATTACCGTCGGAAAACCTGAAGAACTCAGTGATCAGATATATTGACGACAGCCTCGTTAATGACATCGGACAGAGATGACCAGGTGTTACGGTGAATAGTATTCAGTTGGTCAATACCTGTCCATTTAAGTTCCGTAATATCTTCTTCCTCCTGGGGACTGGCTGTACCCTTGCCGCTATATTTGAAAATAAACCAGTTTGTTTCCTTCAGTACCCATTTGTCTTTAAGCCTGTATATATGATATGTGGGCTGCAGTACCTTTATCGCCTCATCAGGTATAAGGCCGGTTTCTTCTTCTATCTCCCTGACAGCACATTCCTTAATCGATTCGTCGCCTGCAATATGCCCTTTGGGAATATCCCACCTGCCCCGTCTCATTATAAAAAGTAACTTTTTACTTTCATCACAGAGCAGTCCTCCGGCAGCAATATGAATCTCAAAAAACGATTTGAAAGCCTTCCACAACGAATCAGATTTGTATGAGTATATATTAAGATTATATATCTTATTATCAGTAAGAAAGTTCGATATCTTTACATAAAGGTCATCCAGGTCATGGTATTTATGGAATAAGCAGTATTTTTGCATGCGGTCGGGTTGACTGCTCAAAACAATGAACCTTGAATCCAGATAAACCTTATACTTCATTTTTTATGAAAGATACAGCAAAATCAATTGCCTCATATTTATTACAAATTAAAGCAATAAAACTACAACCGTCAAATCCTTTTACCTGGGCTTCGGGCTGGAAATCACCAATATATTGTGACAACAGGAAGACCCTTTCATTTCCTGATGTCAGAAATGCCATAAGGGAAGCATTTGTGGCGAAGATAAATGAGCTGTATCCCGGTGTGGAAGTTATTGCCGGTGTGGCTACGGGGGCTATTGCTCATGGTATGCTGGTAGCCGATACTATGGGCCTGCCGTTTATATATGTACGTTCAGAGGCCAAGGAGCATGGGCTGGGAAACCAGATCGAAGGATGGTATGAGAAAGGGCAGAAAGTGATAGTCGTTGAAGACCTTGTTTCGACAGGAGGCAGCAGCCTGAGAGCGGTTGAGGCATTAAGAGAAGCAGGATGCAATGTGCTGGGAATGGTTGCTATATTTACATACGGGTTTAAAAAGGCTGAGGACAGCTTCAGGGAGAAGAACTGTATAATTGATACCCTCAGTGATTATGAGAACCTTATTGAACAGGCTGAAGAAACAGGTTATATAAGCGAATCCGATAAGGGCACCCTTCACGAATGGAGAAGGGATCCTTCGAACTGGGGAAAATAAAGTCGTTATGGAAAATTTATCTTCATATGAGAGCAGGATCGGGAAAATAAAATCAGGCTCAGAAGCTATATTCGGTTTTGTAGGCGATATGAGAAATTTCAGCAGGTTTTTGCCTGAAGATACAGTGCAAAACTGGGAAGCAGAAAGGGATGAATGTTCCTTTGAGGTACCGCCTGTGGGAAAAGCTAGGATAAAGATAGTAAGAAAGGATCCATGTGAGACGGTTAAATTTGCAGGATACGGGCTGAATAATACCGAGTTTTATCTTTGGGTGCAGCTAAAAGAGATCAGCGATGACGATACAAGGGTGAAGCTGACAATTAAAGCAGATCTGAGTCCGGCCCTTAAGATGATGGCTTCCAAACCCATAAAAGATTTTCTGGACAAGCTGGTTACCGGTATGGAGAATTTTAATGACTGGAACACAGAAACACCGGAGTAATGGAAGCAACAAAAAGTCGGCAGTCTTCAGTCTTCAATTCACAATGATTTAATTGGTTGAGTCGTTAAGTTGTTGATTTGTTAAGTCGCGACAGCCTTTCATCTTTAGTCGCACGTCCTGAAGCTTGTCGAGGGGTTTGTCTTTCGTCTCATTAAACTCATTCTCAACTCGCTCTAAACTTTTCTCAACTTAATCCTTTGGTTTCCCGTTAGCCGTTAGTCTTTTGTCAATAAATTCTATTTCTTTGAACCCGAATGATTTTATTTCAAGATTTTCCATTTCTATATTTAAACGGCCAAATTCATCAACTCCCCTGATAGTGCCCCTGAACCTGCCCTGTGGCCCTTCAAAACCGGTATGCCGGTTAAGCATATATATGTTATTATGGTATAAGACGTTTATCTCTTCGTGCAGGCCGGTTTTCAGCTTTGAATACAGATCGTCACATATATTACAGAATTGTGAAAGGATAGACTCAGGATCATAATTATTGCCTGTTATCTGTCTGAGTGATATTGGATTGGGTAAGCCGGACGGAAAGCCGGACTGATTTATATTTATTCCCACTCCTGCTACTGAACATTGAATAGTGTCTCCCTCAAGTGAATTCTCGATAAGTATACCTGCAATTTTGTCATTCTTATAATATATATCGTTTGGCCATTTTATAGTTATTGATCCTGTATAAAGGCCAAGCAACCGGGCTGCAGATAAGGATATTATTTTCGAGATCATAAACTGTTTATCGGCTTTCAGAAATTCCGGATACAGTATTATACTGAAAGTCAGGTTATTACCCGGCTCGCTTACCCAGATGTTCCCTCTTTGACCCCGGCCTTTTGTTTGTTCACCTGCGTAGATAACAGTCCCTTCGGGCGCTTTGTTGTCAACTGCCATCTCCGAGGCAAGATCATTGGTAGATGACAGTTTTTCACGATATATGATATTAGAACCAATAGACATGTTAATCAGTTAGTTAATGACAAAAAAAGAAGTTGCAGATTAACTGTTTCATGTTATTTCCAATCTGGCACTGTAATTGTAAAACTTAAGATGCTATAACAAAAGTAAAAATAATGTTCGTATTTTTGCTGGCGTTAATATTTTAATAAACAGAAAAATAGATTAATGACTGAGAATATTGACGAGGTATCAGTGTTGTTGGATAATATCAGAAAAGGAATTTTTGAAAAAAAGGGGGAAAGGGTCCTGAAACTGGATTTCAGGTCTCTGGAGAATTCGGTATGTGATTATTTTATAATATGTCATGGTAACTCGGTTACACAGGTTGACTCGATAACTGAGTCTGTTGAAATGACAGTTAAGAAGAATACAGGAGAGATTCCACATCACAGGGAAGGCACTGAAAACTGTATATGGGTTTTGCTGGATTACGGGAATGTTGTGGTGCATATCTTCCAGGAACAGTACAGGGATTTTTACAACCTGGAGTCACTGTGGGCCGATGCAGTAATTGATGAACTAAAGGATATTTAAACTAAGGGTTGAGATGACGGAAAAAGACAGACGAGAACAAGATACAAGCAAGAAACCTGTTGGTTCAGGGAAGAATGATAAGCCAAAACTGAATCCTACATGGATATATCTTGCGGTAGGCGTAGGATTAATAGCTATTAACTTCATGTTCGGGGGGAAGAAGATACAAAAGGTTGAGCAGTGGGGAAGGATTGAACAGATGATTGAGAATAAGGATATCCGTAAGATTGTTGTGGTTAATAAGGAATATGCTGAAATATACCTGACACAACAGGCTATTGAATCGGGACGCTATACTGATGTTTCGGGCAGCGGTAATTTCAGCCTGACCGGCCCTGCACCCCAGTATACTTATCATTTTGCAACGGTTGAGCTTTTCGAGCAGAGGCTTGATGAGGTTCAGCAGGGCCACAACTATACTGAGACAGAATGGATACATCCTGTTTATGAAACAAGAAAGAATTATTTTGGAGAGATACTCGGATGGATATTACCGATGCTTATAATACTTGCCATCTGGTTGTTTATTTTCCGGCGTATGTCAGGAGGAGGAGCCGGTGGAGGAGGAGCCGGTAATATATTTTCCGTTGGGAAATCCAAAGCCAAAATTTTTGACAGGGAGTCAAATGTTAAGATAGATTTCAGTGATGTGGCGGGACTGGAGGAGGCCAAGACTGAAGTTAAGGAAGTAGTTGACTTTCTTAAAAATCCGAAGAAATATACATCGCTTGGAGGCAAAATACCTAAAGGAGCCTTGCTGATAGGCCCTCCCGGTACAGGAAAAACATTGCTGGCAAAGGCTGTTGCCGGTGAAGCAAATGTGCCTTTCTTCTCAATATCGGGATCCGATTTTGTCGAGATGTTTGTGGGTGTCGGTGCCTCAAGGGTACGCGACTTGTTCAAACAGGCAAAGGAGAAGGCGCCATGTATAGTATTTATTGATGAGATTGATGCTGTGGGAAGAGCAAGAGGGAGAAATCCGAACTTCGGGGCAAATGATGAACGGGAAAATACCCTGAACCAGTTGCTTACCGAGATGGATGGCTTCGACAGTAATATAGGCGTCATTATTCTTGCCGCAACAAACCGTGCCGATGTGCTCGACAGGGCCCTGATGAGGGCAGGACGGTTCGACAGGCAAATACATGTAGAACTGCCTGACCTTAACGAGAGAAAGGATATCTTTAAGGTTCACCTGAAGCCTATTAAACTAACCAAATCGTTTGATATTGATTTTCTTGCCAAACAAACACCCGGATTTTCAGGAGCCGATATAGCAAATGTTTGTAATGAGGCGGCATTGATAGCTGCACGAAAGAACAGGAAAATGGTGGGGAAACAGGACTTTCTCGATGCTGTTGACCGTATAATAGGTGGTCTTGAGAGAAAGAACAAGATAATCTCCAAAGAAGAAAAAAGTACCATCGCTTATCATGAAGCCGGGCATGCTACGGTAAGCTGGCTGCTCGAATATGCGAGTCCGTTGGTGAAGGTTACCATTATACCCAGGGGCCAGGCTCTCGGCGCAGCATGGTATCTTCCTGAAGAGAGACAACTCACTACAAGGGAACAAATACTTGATGAGATAGCTTATGCACTTGGAGGGAGAGCGGCTGAAGAACTGGTTTTTGAAAAGATATCCACAGGTGCATTGAACGATCTGGAGAGGGTTACAAAACAGGCATATGCTATGGTTTCTTATTTCGGTATGAGTAATGAAGTAGGGAATATGAGCTTTTACGATTCGTCCGGACAGAATGAGTTCGGATTTACAAAACCTTATAGCGAAAAAACTGCCGAATTAATAGACAGGGAAGCAAAAAGGATCGTTGATGAAGCATACCAGAGAGCTATTGAAATATTGAAAAAGCACAGGAAAGGACTTGATAAGCTGGCTTCCCAACTGTTGGAAAAGGAGGTGATCTTCAGCGAAGACCTGGAAAAAATATACGGAAAGAAAAAAGGTGACAGACCCGCCGTTGAAGAATCGGGACGACCGGCAAGGAAGAGGACAGTTACCAAAACAAATACCGTGAAAAAGAAAGGTGCGGATAAAGGGGAAGAAGATATTAAACAGGATATTTAGGGTTTGAATACACTTCCGTTTTATTTATGGAAAAAGACTGGGTGAAGATATATGAATCGGCCGATGAGGTACGTGCTGAAATGGCCCGCCAGTTGCTTGCAGATAATGATATTGATAGTGTAATAATAAACAAGAAAGACAGATCATACGGATTCGGAGAGTTCGAACTCTACTGTATGAGGGATTATGTTATTAGGGCAAAACTACTTATAAAAGAACTCTTATTTTGAAAAATTTGTTCAAACGTACAATTACAGGTGTATTCCTGGTTGTTTTTGTTATGGGTGGCCTCTGGTTTCACCCTGTTTCATTTATTTTGGTAGGGGCATTATTGCTTGCAGGATCATTAAACGAATATTATCACCTTATATCGCTGGGAGGCACTTCAGTCAGTAAATCCGCAGGTATAATCATATCATTGAGTATTTACTGTATCTCCGTTTTAGTTGCCTCGGAAACAATTGATGCAGCCTGGTATCTTATTGTTATGCCGGAGATACTCGTCCTGATGATTGCCGGGATATTCGGCAGGGAAGAAAAACCGTTTGACTCGATTGCCCATACCATTTTCGGAGTGTTCTTTATTTCATTGCCATACTCATTGCTTCCATTCCTTTCTTTTGGATTTTATGGCCTCCGGACAGTGATACAGGGAGGTCCCGACAATTTTTCACCGGGACTGATTCTCGGCTTTCTGGCTCTCTCCTGGAGTTTTGATACCGCAGCATACCTTTTTGGTTCATGGCTCGGCAAACATAAGCTTATGGAAAGGATCTCCCCTGAAAAATCATGGGAAGGATTTATTACAGGTATGCTGGTTGCCCTGATCATTGCATGGCCTGTTTCAGAGTTGATTGGGATGATCTCATTGAAAGACTGGATAATACTGGCTGTAATAATATCAGTTACCGGAACCCTGGGAGACCTGCTGGAGTCTATGCTCAAAAGAAGCGTCGGAGTAAAAGACTCCGGAAGCATATTACCGGGACACGGAGGACTGCTTGACAGGTTCGACAGCATGATACTGTCAATCCCTTTTGTTTTTCTTTATATCTTCCTTTTTGGTTGATTTAAGCTATAATGATTAGTTTTGTAATCCATGAGAATACACAGGGAAGGATACCGGGTAATAAGCTGGACATTAACATCATTTCTGTTATTGAATATAATTGTTATATGCCTGTTCTATCCTCTTATAATAATGTGGATTACAGTATTGGCTGTATCGTGCGTCATGATTGTCTTCCTCCTTTTTTTCTTCAGAAGGCCGGTACGGAAGATAAATGAAAGCCCGGGCAATATACTTTCTTCCGCTGACGGAACGGTTGTTGTAATAGAGGAAGTGGAAGAGAATGAGTATTTTAAGGACAGGCGTTTGCAGGTGTCAGTATTCATGTCTTTGTTTAATGCACATATTAACAGCTATCCTGTATCAGGGAAGGTAAAATATGTTAAATATCATCCGGGTAAGTTTTATCTGGCCCGACAGCCTAAGTCATCAGTATACAATGAAAGAACGAGCGTGGTGGTGGAAACAGACGACGGAACCGAGATACTGATCCGGCAAATTGCCGGGACGGTTGCCCGCAGGATAGTGACCTATGCTGAACCGGGTGTAAGTGTTGCCCAGGGAAGTGAACTCGGATTTATTAAATTCGGGTCAAGAGTGGATATTTTTTTGCCTGCCGGCGCTAAACCTGAGGCTGAGATAGGGCAAAAAGTGAGAGCTAATAAAGATATTCTGGCAAGATTATGATATCATAATATTAATTCGCATAATAATGAAAGCAGCAGAAAAAAAGAAAGACGATAAGGTTATCCCGGTAAGTAATGATGTGAGCTGGATAGGCATACTCGATTACGATATAGTGACTTTCGATATTGTTATGACAACCGAGTATGGCACAACATATAATTCGTACTTTATAAATGCCGATAAAAAAGCTATCATTGAGACGGCCAAGGAAAAATTCGTTGATACCTATATAGAAAAACTTAAAAAGGCCGGTGATCCTTCGGAAATAGAATATATCATTTTCAATCATACCGAGCCCGACCACTCGGGAGCCCTGAAGCATATACTGAAGCTGGCTCCTGATGCCACTGTCATAGGAAGCGGAAATGCAATAAGATATCTGAACGATATGATGGATGTCAGATTCAGGAGCAGGGTCGTGAAGGATGGCGATACACTTGACCTTGGTAATAAGACACTCAGATTCATATCAGCCCCCAACCTGCACTGGCCGGATACAATGTATACTTACCTGGAAGAGGATAAACTGCTTTTTTCATGTGATTCGTTTGGCTCACATTATTGTGATGACAGGATCTTTGATGATTTGGTCGGAGATTTCGACGAGGCCTTTAAATATTACTTTGATGTAATACTTAAGCCGTACAGCAGGTTTATGGTTAAGGCAATAGAAAGAATACGTCCGCTGGAGATCAGTGCTATTTGTACCGGACATGGTCCGGTGTTAAGGACCAACTGGAGAAAGTATGTAGACCTTAGTGACAGATATGCCCGGGAATATCTGGATATTACAATGGGCAATGAAATAAAGAGAGTGCTTATTACATATGTCTCGGCCTACGGATATACAAGAGAGATGGCTGAAGCAATAGCCCTTGGTATTAATAGCTATGGCAAGACAGAAGTTAAACTTCTTGATATTGAGTATATTGATCTTGGAGAGCTGGAATCGGAAGTGGTAAAATCCGATGCTATACTGGTAGGTTCTCCTACTATAAACCAGAATACCTTACTTCCGGTATATAAATTGTTCTCGGTGATCAATCCTCTGAGAGATAAAGGAAAACTGGCTGCATCATTCGGATCTTACGGATGGAGCGGCGAGGCGTCAGGGATAATTGCTTCCGGCCTGAAAAACCTTAAACTTACTGTCATGGAGGAGAATGCTGCATTCAAATTCAGGCCCGAAGAAGAAAAACGTACCGAACTGGTTGCTTTCGGTAACCGTTTTGCAAAAAAACTGAACTCCTGATAAAGAAAAAACCCTGACGGACATAATGATCGCCAGGGTGTGTTTTTTATTAGTCTCTTATCAGAATACTACCTGCTTATCAGGAAATACTGATATTCCTGCTTACCGGACTCTTCTTTTCCGATTTCGGCAGTTCAACGACAAGTATGCCGTCTTTGAATGATGCACTGATCTTGTCTCTTATTACATCTTCAGGAATGGTATAGCTCCTGCAGAATGAATAATTGCCGAACTCCCTTCTTGAATACCCGTTATTGTCTTCCTTGTTTTCTTCTTTTATTTCTGAAGAAATTGACAGGGTGTCATTCTCGGTTTCTATACGGATGTCTTTCTTATTCATTCCCGGTAAAGCCATCTCTATAAGATAATTCTTTTCGTCTTCCCTTATATTTACTGCCGGGCTCATGGAAGGGTATCCATCGAAATTAAAGAATGAATCAAAATCATTTTTGAAAAAATCAGGCATATATACAGGCCTGTAAACTCTTTTTTTTGCTATAGGTAACATTGTTCTATCCTCCTTATATTTAGTTATTAATTGTTTAATCATCATTATTCAATTTATATGCCATCTTATAAAAATGACAAAATGACATATAGTTTTCGATTTGTAGTGACAAAATGACATATAGATTTGTTTTGCATTCTGTATTTATGTCATAAAAGCCTGTAATTGATCTTTAAAAGTAAATACAGGAATTATTTAACCCGGATAAAAGGATATAATGTGCCGTCATATTTTATTATATTTAGGGTCTGAACCAACCTCCTGGCCGTAAATATTACGATATGGGCTTTTTAAACGGGACTATTGCAGGGATTTTTCGCTTTTACAGTGAAGGGTTCAGGAATATGCCGGGATGGGGCAGGAAGGTATGGCTGGTTATCATTATTAAGTTATTTATAATGTATGCCATATTGAAGGTGTTTTTTTTTCCTGATCTTTTGAAGAGGGATTTTAAAACCGATAAGGAAAGGGGAGAGCATGTCATAAATGAATTATTAATAAATACCGATACAGATGATTGAGAATATAGACCTTTCTTTAGTCGATTGGTCAAGGGCGCAGTTTGCCCTTACAGCGATTTATCACTGGCTGTTTGTTCCGCTGACACTGGGTTTGTCATTCATTCTTGTGATAATGGAGACGAAATATGTAAGGACAGGCTCGGAAAAGTGGAAAAAGACAACCAAATTCTGGATGAAATTGTTCGGGATCAATTTTGCCATTGGTGTATCGACAGGACTGATCCTTGAGTTTGAATTTGGCACGAACTGGTCGAATTATTCATGGTTCGTGGGTGATATTTTCGGCGCTCCTCTGGCTGTTGAAGGCATAATGGCATTCTTTATGGAATCGACCTTTATTGCAGTTATGTTTTTCGGCTGGGACAAGGTAAGCAAGAGGTTTCATCTGACATCGACATGGTTAGTAGCTATAGGAGCCAATCTATCGGCTTTATGGATACTGGTCGCCAATGCCTGGATGGAAAACCCGGTAGGAATGGTATTTAATCCGGAAACGGCAAGGAATGAAATGGATAGCTTCTGGGAAGTATTGTTCAATCCGGTGGCAATGGATAAATTCTTTCATACGGTTACCTCGGGCTTTGTACTTGCATCCTTGTTTGTTTGTGGTATCAGCGCCTGGTTCCTTATACGCAAAAGAGAAAAGGAGATGGCTCTGAGAAGCATACGTGTGGCATCGGTATTTGGTGCTTTTGCTTCTGTAGTGCTTATTTTTACAGGCGATCTGTCAGCCAGAACCATATCCGGGGCAGAGCCTGTTAAGTTTGCATCAATGGAAGCGCTATATGAGGGACAGACCCAGGCAGGCCTTACTGTATTCGGGATTTTGTCAGCGGAGAAGGATGTTGACGGGTTTGGTGAAAGGAAGGTGCTGGCCAGGATAGAAATACCTGGGTTGCTATCTGTTATGACAAATGGCGACAGGGATTCATTTGTCGCCGGATTGCGTGACCTGGTTTATGGCAATGAGGAACGTGGAATAATGCCGGCTGCTGAAAAAATAGAGAGGGGAAAGATAGCCAGGGATCTTCTTTTCGACTATAAGGAGGCAGTGAAAGCCGGAAACGATTTACTGGCTTCTGATCTTCGTGATAAATTTGAAAGCGACGGTTTCAGGGAAGGCTATTTCAGATATTTTGGCTATTCCTATCTTAATCACCCTGCCGATATTATACCTAATGTTCCGGTTGTATTTTACAGCTTCCACCTCATGGTAGCCCTTGGCTTTCTTTTTTTATTGTTACAGCTACTCAGCTGGTTTTTCATCAGGAACGGCACTCTTGAAAAAAGAAAGGTATTCCAGTGGATGCTTCTTATCAGTATCCCGTTACCGTACCTGGCTTCCGTACTGGGCTGGCTTGTTACCGAGATGGGCAGGCAACCGTGGATCATTCAGGATCTGATGCCTGTCGGCATAGCTGTGTCTAACCTCAGTACCTCAACGGTACAGACAACTTTCTGGTTGTTCGCGGCGCTGTTTACGGCATTGCTGATCGCTGAAGTGTCGATCATGACCAGGCAAATTAAAAACGGACCTAAAATAGAGGAGGAATAATTATGGTTTTGGCAATATCACATTCTTTTTTACAGGAATACTGGTGGTTCCTTGTTTCCCTTCTCGCCAGCCTGCTTGTTTTTTTATTGTTTGTGCAGGGCGGGCAATCATTCATTTTTAGCCTGGGCAGGACGGAAACCCAGAAAACAATGATAATCAACTCAATGGGTCGTAAATGGGAATTTACATTTACAACACTGGTAACTTTCGGTGGGGCATTCTTTGCATCTTTTCCCCTTTTCTATGCCACAAGCTTCGGTGGCGCCTACTGGGTATGGATGGCTATACTTTTTTCTTTTGTCATACAGGCTATAGCATATGAATACAGGTCCAAACCATCCAATGTTCTGGGTAAAAAAACATTTGAGATATTCCTCCTGATAAACGGTACGCTGGCACCACTGTTGCTGGGCATAGCGGTCGCAACTTTTTTTACGGGCGCCAGTTTCTCGCTGAATGAGCTTAACATGGGTAAATGGGATAATCAATGGCACGGGCTTGAAGCAGTACTGAACCTGAGGAATATTTCACTCGGAATAACAGTATTGTTTCTGGCAAGGTTGCTGGGACTGATGTATATCATTAATAATATTGATGATGATGAGCTGATTAAGAATGCCAGGAAGAAGGCCATTGTGAACCTTATACCATTTTTGCTGGGCTTTCTGTATTTTGTAATTAGCCTGATGATTTCGGATGGCTTTGCAGTTGATCCTGAAACAGGCAGTGTATTTATTGAAAAAAACAAATACCTCCATAATTTTCTGGATATGCCTGTTGTACTTATTCTTTTTCTTACAGGCACGCTGCTGGTGCTTTTTGGTCTGTACAGAACAGTACTCACCAGCCATACCGATCCTGTATGGTTTGCAGGCTTTGGAACAGTAATGGTTGTGCTGGCACTTTTTATGGTGGCAGGCTATAATAACACTTCCTTCTATCCTTCAATAACAAGTCTGCAGAGCTCCCTGACAATACGTAATGCATCCTCAAGTTATTTTACTCTTAAGACAATGATGTATATTTCGTTTTTCATCCCTTTAGTGGTGGCCTATATCTGGTATGCATGGTCGGCTATCAACAGGAAAAAAATAGATAAGGACGAGATAACGGAAGGAGGTCATGTTTATTAGTACCGGATTATGAAAGATGGATATCATCCCTTTATACGATTGGTTTGAAGACTTTAAAAGCGGTCCTGTGATCATAGCAGGTCCCTGTAGTGCTGAATCCGAAGAACAGGTCCTTGGAACAGCCAGGGCTGTTGCTGAGGGCTGTAGAACATCAGTCTTCAGGGCAGGTCTGTGGAAGCCCAGAACCAGGCCCGGAACATTCAGCGGAGTGGGAAACAGAGGTCTCAGATGGCTTGGGCAGGTCAGGGAGCAAACAGGTATGAGGGTTGCTGTTGAGGCAGCCAGCCCGGGGCATGTGGAGGCTTGCCTGAATGCCGGCGTAGATATTATCTGGCTGGGAGCCAGAACTGTTTCCAACCCGTTCTCGGTGCAGGAAATTGCAGAATCATTAAAAGGTGTCGATATACCTGTACTGGTAAAAAATCCTCTTAATCCGGATATCGACCTTTGGATAGGAGCCATCGAAAGGGTATATAGTGCAGGGATTAAAAGGCTGGCTGCCGTGCATCGCGGATTTTCGCCTTTCGAGCATACCAGGTACCGTAATATGCCTAAATGGGAACTGCCGATAGAGATGAGAAGAATAATAAGGGAATTACCTGTAATATGCGATCCCAGTCATATATCAGGCGATTCAAAGCTGGTGCCGGAACTTGCACAGAAAGCGATGGATCTTAACATGGATGGTTTAATGATTGAAGTTCATATCGATCCTGCCTCGGCTTTGAGCGACAGCTTACAACAATTGTCACCTGAAGAATACTGCAGTATGATGAACAACCTTGTAATAAGGTGCTCAAAGTCCGATGATCCCGGTTTTATTAATTACCTTGAAGAACTGAGAAATCAGGTCGATTCTGTTGACCACCAGTTGATAGAGCTTTTGTCGCGCAGAATGGATATTATTGACAGAATAGGCGAATATAAGTTCAGTAATAATGTTGCAGTACTCCAGATGGACAGGTGGATTGAGATCCTAAAGACCAGGCTTGAACAGGCAGGCCTTTCAGGCCTTGATCAGACCTTCACCGAAAAATACCTGAAACTTCTTCACCAGGAATCTATAAGGAGACAGACAGCCATTATGAGCAGCATGAAAAAGCAAATGAACAGCTCATCCGACAATAGCCCAGATGATTGATACGGTAATATAAAGTATTATGATCAGGGGAAGGGCGGCAAGACCTGCTCCGATAACAAGTAAGATGCAGGACCCTATAAATACAATTCTCAATTCATTTCCTTTGAAACGCAGATGTCTGAACTTGAATGAAAACATTGGTATTTTTGTTATCATCAGGCTGGAGAAAAGCACTGTCAGAAAACTCAATACCGCCCTCGAATCAAGCATCCCTTTTATAAGCTGGCTTTCACCATATTCAGCGGCAAAAACCAGGGAAATAATGAAAAAGGCCGTACCTGGTGTCGGCAGACCCCTGAAGTGATCGCTCTGTGCTTTGTCAATATTGAATTTTGCCAGCCGTACTCCGGAACAAGCAGGAATAAGAACCGGTACATACTGGAGAAAGACTGCAATAGATTCGGAACCCTCCGCATCTACTATTAATCTGTACATAATGAGCCCCGGAGCCACACCAAAACTAACCATATCAGCCAGACTGTCGAGTTGAAGCCCTATGTCAGAGTAGGCATTCAGCAACCTGGCTGCCAGTCCGTCCCCGAAATCGAAAAGCAGAGAAGCTGAAATAAACCATACAGCCAGACGGATATTACCGTTCATTATCAGGATAATGGCAATAAATCCGGAAATGAGATTTAATAGGGTAAGTAAATTTGGAATCTGTTTCTTCATCGCCTGAAGATGACCTTTAAAAGAATGTAAAATAAGATAAATTTTATCAATAATCCCAATTTACCTATTTTTACATGTACATTGAGAATAATGGAACACTTGCAGAATTTAAAAATTGCCGTTGATTTTGACGGCACGATAGTAGAACATAATTATCCCAGGATAGGAAAGGATAAGTTGTTTGCTTTTGAGACTCTCAGAGAGCTTCAGAAACACGGGGCACTTATTATACTCTGGACATTCAGATCCGGAAAAGAACTTGAGGAAGCTGTCGGATACTGTAGGAATAAAGGCATTGAATTCTATGCTGTTAACAGGAATTATCCCGAGGAAGAATATGATGAAGGAACGAGCAGGAAAATAAATGCAGATGTTTATATTGATGATAAAAATCTGGGTGGCTTTCCGGGCTGGAGCTCTGTATGGCAGCAATTAAGTTTATATGACGAAATAGCCATGGAGGCTGAGAAGAGCCTGAATCGAAGAAAACCGGTGCTCCGGAAGCTGTTCGGGAAAAGTAACAAGACACAGTGAACTTTTGTAATTATAACAGGTAATGAGACATATACATATTATTTGCATTATTGTATCAATTGTTTCGGTATCATGTAACGGCTCTGTTAAGTCTGAGAATAAAGGCAGGGTAGCAGATAAAACGGAGCAAAGGGTGCCGGCAGCTAACATGGTTAATATTGTTGAGCCCCGCGATGGATCGGAATACCGGTCGGGTGACGATATTATGCTGGAGATGAGCCTGAGAGGGAATAAATATCCTGATTCCGTAAGGGTGTTCTTTGACGGAACAGAGGTAGCGGTACTAAAAGGGCAGGAGTTGGGATTAAGGATTAAGACCGCCAACTCAGGGCTTGGTAAAATACCTCTGAAGATAATGGCTTACGAAGGCAATAAAAGGCCTCAGATACTGACTCATTTTGTTACATTGCTTTCAGATATTCAACCTGTAATATATGGCTACCGGGTTATTAATGATTACCCTCATGATATAACCGCTTATACACAGGGTCTCCTGGTATACAACGGGCAGATGTACGAAAGCACAGGGGGAGAAGGGAAATCAAGTTTGCGCAAGGTTGAGCTTGAAACAGGAAAAATACTTAAGATACATAATCTTGATAGCAAATTTTTCGGTGAAGGGCTTACAAATTTTAATGATCAGTTGTACCAGTTGACATGGCAGAATAATGTGGGTTTTGTGTATGATATGGAGAGCTTCCGGGAAATAAACCGTATTCATTATACTACACAAGGCTGGGGACTGACTACCGACGGAAGTAATCTTATTATGAGCGATGGGACAAATAAGATATATTTTTTTGAACCCGGGTATTTTACAGTTATTTCCACCATCGAAGTATATGATAATGAAAATCCGGTATGGCAGCTTAATGAGCTTGAATATATTAACGGGGAAATCTGGGCAAATATCTATACCACGGACAGGATAGCACGTATCGACCCTGCCACGGGGAAGGTGCTTGCATATATTGATCTGTCAGGCATACTACCCCGCGAATATGTTCATCCCGAACTGGCCGAACTGAATGGTATAGCATGGGACAATGAAAAGGAACGTTTATTCGTAACGGGAAAAAACTGGCCCAGGCTGTTTGAGATATCACTGGTCAGTCCCCGCTGACAGCCTGTACAATTTTTATTGACCTCGGTATAATATCAAATTCCATAGGAGAATGGCCAAGTGATTCGCCGTCTGCTTCCAGATGAATAAGGGGATCGGAGTCAATCCTGATATTTTTTCCCGTATACCCTTCCACTTTGGGATGATCCAGTATTGTTCCGTTATACAGCCTCTTAAGGCTGCGTATAACCTCTCCCTTCCGCATCCTTTTAACAATTGTCATTTCAAACAGGCCGTCATCGGCTATTGCCCCCGGTGTCTGCATCATTCCCCCACCCGAATATTTTCCTATCCCAAGACTTATGGTAAAGGTATCGTTCTGTATCTTTTTGCCGTCGATCTCAATACTGGTACTGGTATGCCTGTACGAAAGGAGGCTTCTTAGTAAAGTCCATAAATATAGCATTTTACTGCTTTTGCCCTTATCTTTGTACATGTTTGACCTTTTTATCACAACTGCATCAAATCCCAATCCTGCAATATTTATGAAATATCTTTTTTCCAGATCGGTACCTGAGTAGAATTTTATCACACCGGCATCCTGCAGGAATGTGCTTTCTTCTTTTATGATCCTGATGGCAGCGTCATAATCCATAGGGATATTGAACATCCTGCCCCAGTCATTACCGGTTCCGACAGTTATCATCCCTAAAGTAATTTCGGTGGTGGGTACCGTTTTTTGTGTGAATATTCCGTTTACCACCTCATTCATGGTTCCGTCGCCTCCAACCACTATGAATTTTTTTCTGCCTGCCTCAATAGCTTTTATCGCCAGTTCGATAGCATGGTGTTTTGCCTTTGTAAAAACATAATTGTATGAAATACCATGAGTATCAAAGAGACCTGAGATTTTTCGCCAGTCATGTTTCCCTTTCTTTCGTCCTGCATTGGGATTGACAATAATATACCAATCCCCTTTTTTTTCTGATTTGCCCATTCGTATATAATTAGGGAGGCTGTAAATATGCTAAAAATATTTTTAACAGTGAATATTAACCTTCTTTCAATGCAAAAGACTGTTAATAAAATGTTGAAAACCACGACTGAAATGTTTACAATTACATGTCTGATCAGGGATTCACGGCAGTCATAAATATTAATTTTGAAACTCCCGTAATTTTGAATTTTTAGTAAACATAGTAAAGGCAAATACATGATGAGGATTATTTCTTTGGCAAACCAGAAGGGTGGGGTAGGAAAGACAACAACGGCAATAAACCTTGCCGCAAGCCTGGCAGCGCTTGATAAAAAAGTACTGGTTGTTGATTTTGATCCTCAGGCAAATGCTTCTTCAGGCCTGGGTGTGGATACCCGTAAACTGGACAAGACCATTTATGACTGCATTATTAATGAGGCCGATCCGGCAGATACTATTGTAGGTTGTGGTATTGAAAACCTCGAACTGATACCGTCTAATATTGATCTGGTAGGAGCCGAGATAGAAATGCTTAATACCGAAAAAAGGGAGAGCATACTGAAAAGTGTGCTGGAAAAGCTTCCCGGGAATTATGATTATATACTTATCGATTGTTCTCCTTCTCTCGGCCTTCTTACAGTTAACGCACTAACAGCTTCCGACTCCGTAATTGTACCTGTTCAATGTGAATACTTTGCTCTCGAAGGCCTGGGTAAACTTCTTAACACGATCAAAATAATTCAGAAAAACCTTAACCGTAGCTTGATAATAGAAGGATTCCTGCTTACTATGTATGACTCAAGGCTCAGACTTTCTAACCAGGTAGTTGAAGAGGTAAGGAAACATTTTCAGCAGATGGTCTTTGATACTATCATTCAGAGAAATATTAAGTTGAGCGAAGCTCCTAGCTATGGACAACCTGCAATACTGTATGACGCAGAATCAAGAGGTGCTGTTAATTACCTGAACCTGGCTCAGGAACTGATAGAAAAAGCAGATAAAAAGAAGTAATTTAAAACCGGGGATTTAAATACACTGTATTGTGATGACAAAGAAAAAAGCATTGGGAAGAGGACTGGGCGCATTGATAGATGATGCTGAAAGAGAAAAGCTCGAGGAAAAGGTCGAAGCTAATCTTGAGATAAGCGTTGATGATATAGAATTGAATCCCTTTCAGCCCAGAACCCACTTTGATGAGCAATTACTGGAAGAGCTTGCATCCTCAATAAGTAAGCTGGGAATAGTGCAACCCCTGACTGTCAGGGAGACAGATAATAACAAGTATCAGCTTATTGCAGGGGAGAGAAGATTAAAAGCTGCTAAGATTGCAGGACTCAGGACGGTGCCTGCTTATGTAAGAACAGCCGATGATCAGGCTATGCTCGAGATGGCTCTGGTGGAAAACATACAAAGGGAGGATCTTGATGCAATAGAGATAGCTATAAGCTATAGCAGGCTCATTGAGGAGTGCAGCCTGACCCAGGAGAAACTGAGCGAAAGAGTGGGCAAACAGCGTTCGACAGTTGCCAATTATCTCAGATTGCTCAAATTGCCTGCTGAGATACAACTGGGTATAAGAAATAAACAACTTTCAATGGGCCATGCCCGTGCTCTTATCGGTGTTGAAGACGGTGAACAGCAAATAAAGGTTTATTACCGTATCATTGATGAGGAATTGTCGGTGAGGAAGACAGAGGAACTGGTACGTCAGCTCCAGATGAGTAAGCTGAAAGATCCTGCCAGAAAAGAAAAGAAACAACAACTGAATAAGGATTTTCAGGATCTGTCAAGTCATCTTTCGGAAATACTCAGGTCAGATGTGCAGTTCCGGATCAATGAAAAAGGGAAAGGCAAAATTGTTATACAGTTCGATAATACCGAACAAATGGAGCGTATTTTGATGATGTTGGATAAACTTAACTCCTAAAATATATATCTTTGCTTACTGCCCGGCAACTCTAACAGGGACCAATGGCACTGATATATTGAAAACCATAAAAACAACCATATTGCTTTTGCTGCTTTCTGTAACTGCTGCGGCACAGGTTACTACAGAAGCAGTTGATACCCTTACTGCAAGGCCTGAACCGTTGCCGCCGACAACAAGGGTGGTATTACCCGTAAAAGCAACAATGATGGCAGCCGCATTTCCCGGACTGGGACAGGTATATAACAGGAAATACTGGAAAATACCCCTTGTTTATGCCGGCTTCGGAGCCCTGGGTTACAGTATTGTCTGGAACTCACAAAATTTTAACGGATATATGACCGCTTACCAGGACCTTACGGACGATATAACCGAAACAACAGGCTATGAGAAATATACGGGAGCCTTTGATTCGGGAGAGATAGACCCTGCACTGGGAGCGGAAAACTATAGTGCACAAACACATGCCACGGTAAAGAACCAGTTGCTGAATGGAGTATCCTATTACAGAAGATACCGCGATCTTTCATATATTGGTGTCGGTCTTTGGTATATAATATCTATATTAGATGCTAATGTAGATGCATTAATGTCTGATTATGATATCAGCCCGGAACTGAGAATGAGCATCGAGCCTGTTCCGGTTCCCACTGTCTATGGAAGTACTGTAGGTGTGGGCGTTACATTAACTTTTTAATTATTGGCTTATGCGAAGAATGATAATCTTATTAACGGGAGCATTGTTTTTTAATATATATGCGTGCGCGGTGAACGATACGATTATTGTTGACAGCGACAGTGAATTTATCGAAAGGCAACTGGATAGCCTGACCCAGGTATGGTATCTGAGCCGGATGATGATCAGTGACAGTCCCGCCGGGGAAGCCCCTGAACCGGTAGTTGAATTTTCCGACTCGATTTACAGGAAACGCCTTCATAAAATATGCTCGGTAGTGAATCTTCCTTATAATAGTATAGTACGGAACCATATACATGTTTATACCGGCAAGAAGCGTGATAAATTTGAGATCATGCTTGGCATGATGGATTATTATTTTCCTATGATTGAGGATATTTTCGATTCTTACGGACTGCCCGGCGAGTTAAAATATATGGCCGTTATAGAATCAGCCCTTAACCCTAATGCCGTATCAAGGGCAGGAGCAACCGGATTATGGCAGTTTATGTATAGCACAGGCAGGGCGTACGGACTTACGGTTAATTCTGTTGTCGATGAAAGAAGAGACCCTGTGAAATCGACATATGCAGCCGCAAGATACCTCAAGGATCTGTATGGTATTTATAAAGACTGGGGGCTTGTTATAGCTGCATATAACTGCGGACCGGGTAATGTTAACAAGGCTATAAGAAGATCAGGTAACAGAAAGGACTACTGGGAGATATATTACCGTTTGCCACGGGAAACAAGGGGATATCTGCCGGGTTATATTGCAGCAACATATGCCATGAATTATTACAGGGAACATAATATTTCCCCTGTAAAGGTTGAATTCCCGGTAGCTGCCGATACTGTGGTGATCACAAAGGATATGCATCTCGAACAGATATCAGAGGTTATGGGAATACCTTTTTTATATGTGAAAGCGCTGAATCCGCAATACAGAGCCCTTATAGTGCCAGGTAGCAGTAAACCGATGGCAGTAACCCTGCCTATGGACAGGGTAGGTGACTTTATAGCGATGCAGGATTCAATAACAGCGTATCATGCCGATCATTATTTCAACCCGGAGATGAAGAATGCCAGCCCCACACGTTCAACATACATTCCCCCTGATATAAAAGGGAAAGCGAAGCTGATATACACGGTTAAGGAAGGTGATAACCTCGGATATATCGCAGGTTGGTATAATGTTGGGGTCTCAGAACTGAGGTACTGGAATAATATATACCGGAACCTTATACGTATTAACCAGAAGATTGCAGTGTATGTCGAACCTTCCGAGAAGGATTATTATGCCGTTGTGGATGGTCTCGGTTTTGAGGAAAAACAAAGAAGGATAGGGAAACAGGCAGTTGTACAGGTTTCCGGTAATGACGATGCACGGGATGCTGATTTTATCTATCATACTGTCAGATATGGTGATACAGTATGGGATATTGCACAGAAATATTCCGGGGTAAGCGCAACCGACATACTTCACCTTAACGGCCTTGGCAGTTCGGGAAAGATACATGTAGGGCAAAAACTGAAAATTAAGAAGAGAAGTTAATATAGCTTTACTGAGCTTCTAAAAGCCAGGCTATGCGACCATACAAGACCTTTCTGCTTTTACTGGTCTTATTGTTGTTACTTTACGGACCTGCATTCTTTATGAGCGGACCTCTGAAGATCGCCAAAGGTATATCTTTGAAATGGCCGGATGAGGTATATAATTATTTTTCAGGAGATAACAGAAGTACTGACAGCCTGTTATTATCTGAAAGGAAAGATACTGCAATCTCAGTTATATTGCCTGATACAACCTCCGTACATAAGAGGAGCAGGTTTTTTTATGACTTTTCAGGCCCTGCCCTCCTTCAGGACTCCCTCTTTAATCTGTTACATAACTATAGCACTCAGGTCAGGGTGATGTATTATGGCGACTCTCAGCTTGAAGGCGACAGGATAACAGACCGGTTAAGGGAAAGACTCAGGCTGTCGGCAGGAGGTACCGGTCCGGGAATGCTGAGTATTACATCACTGGTCCCGTATACACGGACAACAAAAATCAGGACATCAGATAACTGGCTTAGCTATAATTATCTGTCCACCGGTGAGTCCGGACCGGGTCACAGGAATCTTGGCCCGATGATGAGTATCAGCAGGTTTACCGACCCGGATTCCGGAAGTAATGAAATAACAAAAGCCTGGTTCAGCGTTGAATCCTCCCGGTTTGCCGATTCATTATCTTCGGTTTATGAGCGTTTTCGCCTTTTCTACGGAGGACTGACCGACAGCCTTGTTATTATAATTAATACGGACAGGGGCAGTTTGAAAAGAGATATATTATACCCGTCTGAAGAAGAAAGAGAATATTCGGTTGAACTGGGTTCGGCCGGTTACATAAAGGTTCAGTTTGAAGGAACAGGCAGTCCTGACTTTTATTGTTTCAGCCTTGAAAGCGACGATGGGCTTGTAGTAGATAATATTTCCAACAGGGGAAGCGCAGGACTGGAGTTTACCATGGTGTCCTCCTCAAACCTGAAAAAGCTCTATTCAATGCTTGACCCTGATGTGATAATACTGCATTATGGTCTTAATGTAGTATTGAATATACGATCGGACTATGATTATTATGAAAACGGTATCTACAGGCAACTGACACGACTGCAGGAATTATGTCCGCAGGCGGTGATCATTCTGGCTGGCCTTACAGATATGGCACATAAAGATGCCGGAGAACTGGCTTCTTATGATAATATTCCTGCTATTCGCGATGCACAGAAGAAAGCAGCAGCCAGGGCAGGAGTAATGTTCTGGGATACATTTGAAGCGATGGGAGGCAGGAATTCAATTGTTGAATGGGCAGGAAAAGACCCTTCGCTGGCGGCTGATGATTATACCCATGTAACATACGCGGGCGGACACGAGATTGCTGATATGCTGATAAATGACATATTATTGTCCGGTACAGACGAAGGGGAAACGAATAGTAATGATACTCTTATCTTAAACGGGAGCTATACCGGTAAGGAGGATATCAGCCCTTCGGATCACAGGACTTTCAGTCCGGAAAAAATAAGGGAAGAGCTGTTCTCTTTCGATGTGAACAAACCCCTTTTGTTTACAGGCCCCGTCTTTTGGTTTTTTCTTTTTGTCTTGCTGTTATTCTACAGTATTATTTATAAAAAACCACTGATCAGAAATACTTATCTTTTTCTTTTCAGCCTGTTTTTCTATTATAAATCGGGCGGAGTGTTTTTTATCCTGTTAATAGTTTCCACGATCACCGATTATATAGCCGGACTGGCTATTCATGCTTCGCAAAGGAAAGCTATGAAGAAACTATTTGTCATCATAAGCCTGATCGTTAATCTCGGGATGCTTTCCTATTTTAAATATACTTCTTTCTTCACGACAATAGTAAATGGTCTTTTTAATACGGATTTTCCCGATATTGACTGGCTGGCAGCACTATCCAATTTTTATCTGGGTACCGGGTTTAATACCGGTTCTATAGTATTGCCTGTTGGTATATCATTTTTCACCTTTCAGACAATAAGCTATACGCTGGATGTATACAGGGGTAAAACCGGCCCTGTAAGAAATATCCTTGATTTTGGCTTCTATGTCTCATTTTTTCCCCAGCTTGTTGCAGGGCCTATCGTCAGAGCTTCGGAATTTGTCCCGCAACTCTATTCTTCATTCAGGCTTACCAAAAGAGAGTGGGGGCATGCGCTCTTCCTGATACTGTCAGGCCTGATCAAGAAAATAATAATATCGGATGTCATATCAGTTAACTACGTAGACAGGGTATTTGACACACCCTTACTTTATTCCGGCTTTGAAAATCTTATGGCAATATATGGTTACGGCTTGCAGATCTATTGTGATTTTTCGGGTTATACCGATATAGCAATAGGGATCGCACTTATGCTGGGTTACAGATTACCTGTCAATTTCAATTCGCCGTACAAGGCACATAATATTACCGATTTCTGGCGCCGCTGGCATATCTCACTGTCCCGGTGGTTAAAGGATTACCTGTATATTTCTTTGGGTGGTAACAGGAAAGGCAGCTTCAGAACATACACCAACCTTATGATAACCATGGTTCTTGGCGGATTGTGGCATGGTGCAGCATGGAGGTTTGTTCTGTGGGGAGGGCTGCATGGGCTGGGTCTGGTAATAAACAAACTCTGGATGAGAATATTCCCCCGTCGTAATGCGCCTACGGGCAGGTTAAAAAGATTTACGTCAGTTCTTCTGACCTTTAATTTCGTGAGCTTTTGCTGGATATTCTTCAGGGCGCCCGACCTGGGATATGTGCAGGTTATGCTTGGACGTATTTTTACATCTTTTAGCCCCGGCAGCATCTCAGGCCTGATTACAGCATACGGCCAGGTGTTTATGCTTATTATTCTGGGTTATATTATACATTTCTTACCTGTTAAGATAAAAGAATCTTACCGCGGGCTGTTTATACGTACTCCTTTGATACTGAAGATCATCATGGTTTATATAATTGCACTGGTGCTTTATAATGTACAGTCTGCCGATCTTCAACCCTTTATCTATTTCAGGTTTTAAGCGTTTAGCGTTCCGCGTTTCACGTTCCGGGCGTTCAGAGTTATTTATTGCCTGATATAGGATGGGCAAATGAAATAACATCTTTCCCGGTGATATTTTCAGGACAGAGGATGATGAGTCTTTCGAGCACATTCCTGAATTCCCTGATATTGCCTGTCCATTCTATTTTTTTCAGTTCAGTGATTGCACTGCTGTCTATAGTCCGGAGGCTTACACCATATTCATTGCAAATAAGGTTATTAAAATGATCGGTAAGAAGAGGGATATCATCGAGTCTTTCGTTAAGTCTGGGTACATCAATCAGTATTACGCTCAGCCGGTGGTAAAGGTCTTCCCTGAAATTGCTCCTTTGTATCTCATCACTTATATTTTTGTTGGTAGCGGCTATTACTCTTACATCTACTTTTATGTCTTTATCCGATCCTACCCTGGATATTTTATTTTCCTGTAATGCCCTTAATACCTTAGCCTGGGCCGGAAGGCTCATGTCGCCTATCTCGTCAAGGAATATAGTTCCGCCGTTTGCCTGCTCGAATTTTCCAATCCTTTGCTTATGAGCTGAGGTGAACGAGCCTTTTTCATGACCGAATAATTCACTTTCAATCAGTTCGGAGGGTATGGCTGCACAGTTTACTTCAACGAAGGGTCCCTTTGACCTGTTACTTTTTTCATGTATCTGATGTGCTACAAGTTCCTTGCCTGTACCGTTGGCGCCGGTAATAAGGACCCTGGCCTCGGTAGGAGATACGCGGTCGATCATTTCCGTTACTTTACGGATAGCTTCCGATTCGCCTATTATTTCGAACTTTTTACTTACCTGTTTCTTAAGTGTCTTTGTTTGTGTGATGAGGCTGGACTTGTCCATGGCATTTCTCATGGTTATCAGCAGCCGGTTCAGATCGAGAGGTTTTTCCAGAAAATCAAATGCTCCTTTCTTGATTGATTCTACGGCAGTATCTATATTACCGTGACCGGATATCATTATTACAGGAATATCGCCTGCTTGTTCATGTATTTTTTCCAGCACTTCAATACCGTCCATCTGGTCCATTTTGATATCACAGAGTATTACATCATATTCATTTTCGGTAAATAGGCCGAGGCCTGTAGCACCATTCTCTGCCAGATCTACTTCATGCTTTTCATATTCAAGGACTTCCTTCAGCGTATTCCTTATTGCTCTCTCGTCATCTATTACCAGTACTTTTGCCATTAAAAGATTAAGTATTTGTTTTATGAAATTGGATAATCAGTTATTATTTAGAACCTGCCCCGTTATTCCTTGCTTTATTATCCTTTATATTTAAGCCATTTCCACATCTCCTTATAAGTTACTTTTTTTCCGTACATAAGAATACCAACCCTGTATATTTTTGCTGCCAGGAGCACTAAGCCTGCAAAGGTAGCTATCAGCAGGATGATTGATAATACTACTTCCCATACGGGCACTTCAAACGGTATCCTTGCCATCATAACTATAGGAGAGGTAAAAGGTATCATTGAGAACCAGAATGAAAGCGAGCTTTCAGGGTTTTCCATTGTGCCTATTGCAACGAACAGGCCCAGTATAATGGGTAGCATTATAGGAAACATAAATTGCTGCGTGTCGGAATCCGTATCAACAGCTGATCCTATTGCTGCAAAGACAGATGCATAAAGAAGGTAACCGAAAATAAAATAAAAAATGAAAGAGGTAATGATCAGAGGCCAGTTAACATTCATAAGGCTGCTGAATAATTTGGCAAACTCTTTCTGCTGTGCCGTCAGTTCAGTTGACTGACCGGTTGTGCCTGCCTCCTGTAGTGCCGGTGTCTGGCTCATAACACTTTGTGAGATCTGGTTGCTTATCCCCTGTGAACCGGATGGCAATACTTTTGACTGGACTACTGTAAGGATGCCGAAAGACAATATGATCCATATTGAAAACTGGGTAAGCCCGACAAGTGCGATACCTATAATTTTTCCCATCATCAGGTTGACAGGTTTAACAGAGGATATTATAACCTCTACAATCCTGCTATTTTTTTCTTCAAATACACCCCTCATAACCTGGGTTCCGAAAAGCAGGACAACCATATACATTAAAAAAGCGCCTATATAGGCAAGGGCCATTGAAATATCAGTGCTTGTCTCTTTAGCTTCACCCGTATCGTCTATCCTTATTGTCTGTACCGATACATCGGTTTGAACATTTTTAAGGATGCTGCTCAGGTTTTCAATATTATAAGACATCAGTTTCTTATTTTCGATATCTTGCTCCAGCGAGTTTTCTATATAATGCAGAAGATCGAGAGGCGGTTGTTTTTTCGATATTAGCTGTACAGCCTGTGGAATGTTGGTTACAACCGGTGATATATAGAGTATTCCATAGTACCCTTGTTCCCCGAAATTGTTTCTTATCTCTTTTATGTCAGCATTTTCCAGGTACACGAAATCGACATCGTCCCTGTCCTTTATTACACCCCTGAACAGGTCACTGCCATCTTCAATCACTGCTATTTTTTTGAATTCCCTGTCTTCATTACCCATAATAAGAACGGGAATGAAGAACATGGCTACAAAGATCAAAGGTGTAAGCACGGTCATTATTATGAATGATTTCTTTTTGACCCTTGTACTATATTCTCTTGAAATAATGGTTGAAATGTTTGCCATGATTGTCTGTGTTTGGATCAGTTGTTTTTGTTTGCTTCAACTACACGGATAAATATTTCGTTCATTGACGGCAATGTAGGATTAAATGATAATACCTGCCCTTTATCAGTCATATCCCTTATTATTTTGTTGATATCTGTCTCCTCGCCTGTCTTAAGACGCACGGATGTTTTATTATTATCAGCAGCGCTTTTAAGTACTTCATAATGGTCGTTCGTTCTGATATCCGTCTCACCTCTGAATACAACGTCATATTCATTTGCTGCCCATTCTTCACGAATACGGCTGACACTGCCTTCGAGTATGGATCTGGATCTGTCTATAAGGGTAATATGATCACATAATTCCTCAACGGATCCCATATTATGTGTGGAGAAAATTATTGTTGCTCCCCTTTCTCTGAGCTTAAGTATCTCTTCTTTCAGGATATTTGTATTTATAGGGTCAAAGCCACTGAAAGGCTCATCAAATATAAGAAGCTTCGGGTCATGCAGAACAGTAGTGACAAACTGTATCTTCTGCTGCATTCCTTTTGACAGTTCTTCTACTTTTTTATCCCACCATTCGATTATCTCCAGCTTATTAAACCATACCTTCAGTTTTGCCAGGGCATCTGCTTTGCTGAGACCTTTAAGACGTGCCAGGTATAGCGCCTGTTCTCCTACTTTCATCTTTTTATACAGTCCCCTCTCTTCAGGGAGATAGCCTATAGAAGCAAGGTCTTCCCTGCTTATCCTGTGTCCGTCAATCATAACTGTGCCATTGTCGGGAGCAGTAATCTGATTGATTATTCTCAGAAGGGTGGTCTTCCCTGCACCGTTTGGTCCCAGCAGTCCGTATATAGACTGTTTTGGGACTGTCATGCTGAGATTATCAAGTGCAAGATGATCCCTGTACTGTTTAATAATATTTTCAGCCTGTAATAATGACATTAGAATAGGATTTTATGTGTGTTCAACAAAGAAAGCATAAATATAAATATAATATGCAATTATCTGTTTTTACTTGCCGTTTCTCAGATGATTGGAATACTGGAGTAATGGAACGATGGAATGATAGTCCACAATCGGCAGTCCTCAGTCCACAATGTTAATAGGTGTACTTGTTTGTCTATTTGCAAAGAGCATAGCGCAAAGAGCATAGAACGTTATGTTAACTAATCAATTAATAATTAATTGGAGACTGAGGATTGTTGACTGAAGACTAATCCCTGATCCCCGGTCCCTAATCCCTTCTTGTCACTTGTCACTGTGTGTCACCGTGCCACTCTGTGTGCTCCGTGGTGAAATATATTATTTGTTAAAAGTTGAAAGGTTAAATCGTTTAACCGGGACATCATCTCCCATCTCTCACCTCTCACCTTCTGCCTTTAGCCTTATTCAAAATATGATCTCATACGTTCAAAAAAGCCTTTATCATCCTTGCCCGGTTTAGGAGTAAATGAGTCCGAGCCAAGAAATTTTTCAAATAGCTTTTGTTCTTCGTGGCTTAGTTTTTTTGGTATCCATACATTAACATGAACAAGCAGGTCTCCTTTCCCGTAACCATTTACTTCCGGTAATCCTTTGCCCCTGAGTCTTAGTATTTTACCTGATTGTGTTCCCGGTTCTATTTTTATCTTGACCTTACTGTCTACAGTAGGTATTTCGGCATTAGTCCCCAGAATTGCTTCCGGCACACTGATGAAAAGGTTATATATCAGATCTTTACCTTCCCTGATTAGCCTTGGATGCTCCTCTTCCTCGATCATGACCAGCAGGTCGCCCGGTATGCCGCCCCGTCGTGCAGCATTTCCCTTGCCGCTCACTGACATCTGCATTCCCTTACCCACTCCTGCAGGGATATTTATTTTTATTACTTCTTCTTCTTTTACAATTCCCTCGCCAAAGCAGGTATTACATTTTTTTGTTATGATCTTACCTTCACCTCCGCAGGCCGGACATACCGAAGTGCTCTGCATCTGTCCCAGCAATGTATTGGTTACCCTGGTTACGTGGCCCGAACCATGGCAGGTACTACATGTTGAATAGCTGTTACTATCGGCTGCGCCAGACCCTCCGCATGCCGAGCAGCTTACATATTTGTTAACCTTTATTTTTTTCTCTGTGCCTTTGGCTATTTCACTTAGGCTGAGCTTGACCTTTACCCGCAGGTTTGACCCCCTGTTTACTCTCTGTCTGCTCCTGCTCCCTCCGAAACCTCCGAAACCTCCGAAACCGCCAAAAGCATCACCGAAAATATCACCGAAAGAGGAAAAAATATCTTCCATGGTCATTCCTCCGCCTCCGAATCCGTTTTGACCTCCCAGTCCGGCATGGCCATATCTGTCGTAACGAGCTCTTTTATCATCGTTACTAAGCACTTCATATGCTTCAGCTGCCTCTTTAAATTTTTCTTCAGCTTCCTTGTCTCCCGGGTTTTTGTCAGGGTGATGCTGGAGAGCTTTTTTCCGGTATGCTTTTTTTATTTCCTCTTTAGCCGCATTCTTTGATACACCTAATACTTCGTAGTAATCTCTTTTACCCATCCTGTTGTCTGATATTATTCACCCACTACAACCTTGGAGTGACGCATTACCTTATCATTGAGATAGTAGCCTTTTTGTATGACATCCACTACCTTGCCTTTTTTCTTTTTATCCTCTGCTGGTATTTTAGTGACGGCTTCATGCATGTCGGTATCGAACTCCGTATCCATGGCTTCGATCTCCTTTACCCCGTTATGTTTCAGAAATTCATTCATCTTTGAATAAATAAGGTCGATACCTTCCTTCATCGCTTTACAATCGGTAGCATTTTCCATCATATTCATTGCCCTGTCGAAGTCGTCCATAACCGGAAGAAGGCTTAACAATATACCTTCACCGGCCGATTTCGTCATCTCCATTTTTTCTTTCAGGGTTCTTTTTCTGTAATTATCAAATTCGGCCGACAAGCGGAGATATTTGTCCTGTAATTCTGCCAGTTTTACTACCTGGTCGTCTTCTTTTTCCTCAGTACTGTCAGTTACAGTTTCCGTACTCCCTTTTATTTCATCATTATCAGAATTACCCGTCTCTTTTTTTTTCTTTTCCTCTACAGTCTTTTTTCCTTCTTCCTTTCCGGAGCTGTTATCGTTATTTTCCACATTAGTAGTCTGTTGTGCGTTTGACTTTTTTCCCTTATTTTCTTCTTTCGAGCTTTCCTTCTTAGCCATAGAACTTCGTTTTGCATTAATCATGTTTCTGAATATCAAATAACCTGCCATAACAGGCATAGGGACAAATTGTCATGTGGAGGCTGTAGAGGCTGTAAAGGCTGTAAAAGGCTGCAGAAGCTTATTTATTACCGGAGTGGGGCTATAAAAAACTCCCTGTTTCATTAAAGATACAGGGAGCTTTCAATAACCAATAATTAATTATATGAATAATCTTTTGTTTTACAGTGGCAAAACAAAAGCAGTGTGCTTAAGCTTACTGCATTTTTTACTATACTTCATTTTTTGATTTATCACGGTTAAATGATGCATAAAAAACAGGAACAATTATTAGTGTGATGATCATCGAAAACAGTAGTCCGCCTATCATTGTAATAGCCATTGGTGAAAACATCTCATATCCCATGCTTTTACTGAATGCCATAGGTATCATTGCAAGTATCACGGTTAATGATGTCATAACAACAGGTCTGAGCCTTGACCTGCCTGCTTCCTTAACTGCATCATAAAGCTTATATCCTCTTTTCCGGAGCATATTTGTATAGTCAACAAGAATGACCCCGTTTTTCACGACAATACCCACAAGCATAATTATACCTATGAAGGTTGTTATGCTAAGTGTGGTGTTTGTTATAAGAAATGCTATTATTATACCTATAGCAGTGAATGGTAGAGCCAGCATAATAATAAACGGTCCTTTAAATGATTCGAATAACGCGGCCATTATCATGTAAACAAGCAGTATGCCAAGGATAAGGACAAGTGTAAGATCACTGAACGATTCCTTTTGGGAATTGACCTGTCCTTCAATGCTTATACTTACATCTTCAGGCGTATCCATTTCTGCAAGTGCCTTTGTTACCATTTGTTTTGCTTTACTAAGCGAAGTATTCAGGAGATCGCAACTTACCTTGACATATCTTTGTTGTGATTCCCTGCTTATTTCAAGAGGGCCAAAATCCTGCCGTATATCTGCTACTTCAGATAATTTTACCTGTGTACCAAGAAGTGTGGTAAGTACTATATTATTAATATCGGAAATTTCAGACATGTTTTCAGGGGCATACCTTATCATTATACCATAGTCTTCACCACCATCTGAAATAGTGCCGGCTTCGGCTCCATATATACTTTGCCTTACCTGGAGGGCAATCATTCCGGAATTCAGGCCTGCCTCCGATGCTTTCTTACGGTCTATGATTACCTGGTATTCTGTTTTACCTGCATCGGCACTTGATTCTACACTTGTAAGCCCCTGTATTGTCCCGATCCTTTCCTTTATCTGATCAGCGACATTATTGATCTTATCAAGATCATTACCGCTTACCTTTATTTCTATAGGCTTTTCATTACCAAGTACAGCTGCTTCAAGAATATTGCCGGAAGTAACATGAAATTTGACAATTTCAGGTATCTCTTCAAGCTTTCCGCGAATCATTTCGCCTATCTCCGATGCAGATCTGTCTCTTTCGTCCGGCAGTGTAAGATGGCATAATACAGTCCCGACGTTCTTGCCTTCTGAGAATCCAACCATTGAAAGTAGTCCGTCTCTTGTCTGTCCTGATATAGACCCCATAGTTCCCGGTACTATTTCAGGTATGTTCTCCTTAAGTACCTGCATTACTTTCTTTCCTGTCTTGTGTGTCTCTTCTGCATTTGTACCTACCTCTGTCTGAAAGACAACTATAATATCTCCTGCATCAAATATTGGCAGGTAATCACTTTCTATATTTTTTAAGCCAAAGGCTGAGACGGCAAGAAGTAGTACGGCAGATACAATTACCATGACTTTATGGTTGACAGCCCAGCCCAGGATGTTTTTATAAATGTTTTCAGCAGCCACAAGATGCTTTTCACTCATTTTGTAAATGCTGAATTTGTCTTTTTTTGATTTATCCGTATCTGCTTTTTTTAGCAGTTTTGAAGACAGCATGGGAGTGAGGCTGAAGGCAATGATCAATGATGCAACGAGTGTTACTGTTGTCAGTACGGCAAGTTGTTTGAAGAATATCCCGACAATGCCACCGACAAACATGAGCGGTATAAATACGATAAGCACGGTTGCCGTGGATGTAACCACGGCAAGACCCATCTCACCGGTTGCTGATACTGCCGCTTCACGCGGATTCTCCCCTTTGGATATATGTTGCGTGATATTTTCAAGTATAACGATAGCATCGTCAACAACCATCCCTATGGCTATTATTAAGGAAAGCAGGGAGAAAACATTAATAGTCCATCCTTTCATATACATGAAAATGAATGCTGTAATCAATGAGAAAGGTATGGTAAGGGATATAATAAGACTGCTTCTCCATTCCCTCAGGAAGGCTATCACTACTATTATAACGAATAGAATTGCCAGCCATAAAGTGTCGGTAAGACTTTTTATTGATTGGGAAATTATTTCTTCCTGGCTTAATATTTCATTAACCCTGATGTCATTGGCCAGACCTTTTTTTATGTTTTTCATCTCTGCTCTGACAGCCTTGATTACTTCCAGGGAGTTTTCCCCTGACTGCTTCTGAACCATAACAACAACTCCGGGTCCGTCTTCAGTACTGGCATATTCATCTGTCTCGAGATAACTGTCTTCAATATCCGCTACATCAGAAAGCCTGACAAGTTTATCGCGTACGTTCATGAGCGGGATATCAGCAAGCTCTTCTGTGCTGGTAATATCTGAAGGGATCCTTATTGAATAATCCCCGGAGCCCATTTTAATATTACCTGCAGGGATACTGATATTTTCTGCTTTCAGAACAGTAGCTATCCCGGCAATTGAGAGATTATATGCTTTTATCCTGTCCGGATTAATATGTATCTTGATTTCCCGTTCCGGCTGACCCAGGTAAAATACCGTGCCTACGCCTTTTGTCTTTCTTAATACGCTGGCTATCTTATCATCTATTATCTGTCCCAGTCCTTCATAGTTGTCGTCGGCTGTTACACTGTAAATAAGCACAGGCATCATCGAACTGTTTACCTTGTATATTACAGGGTCGCGGGCATCATCAGGCAGCCTGCTCCTGGTAAGTTCCATAAGGTCACGTGCATTATTTGCAGCCAGGGTAATATCGGAACCCCAATTATATTCCATAGAGATGATTGAAACATTCTCACGTGATACTGATTTAATTTTTTTCAGATCCTGTGCACCTGATAATGTTGCCTCAAGCAACTTTGTAACCTGATCTTCAACTTCGTCGGCAGAAGCACCCGGATATACTGTTAAGACTGTAAGCGATGGCAGTTCCATGGCCGGCATGACATCAAGTGTCAGCATCCTTAAAGATACCAGGCCCAAAAGCAGGATTGCCATAAAAACCATACTGGTAGCTACAGGTCTTTTTACTGATAGTTTTGGTAATTTCATGATGTTTCTCCTTATTTTTTAATTTCTACAAGAGATCCGTCATTGAGTTTTTCCTTGCCGCTTGTGACAACAATATCTCCCTGGTTTACTCCTGTTACGCCTACTTTATCGCCGTTTGTCCATAACCTGTCTGTTTGTTGTCTTCTGACACGGTTGCCGTCAATGACAAAGACATAGTTATTCACTGTCCCCGCCTGCCTGTAAATGGCACCCATAGGTATACATACATCGTTCTCAGGTTTAAGCTCTATGTTTATATGGGCAAACATTCCCGGTTTAATAATGCCTGTACTGTTATTTATTTCTATTTTTATTGTCGCTGTATGCGTCAGGGTTGATAATACAGGTTTTATTGCCGATATCTTTCCTTCAAATACGGTATCCTTCACAGCATCAAAGGTTATAAGGGCCTTTTGTCCGGTTTTTATCTTCCCGAGATCTTTTTCGTTGATCTCAGTTTCAACCTGTACAGGATCAAGCTTCATTAGTCTCACTACACCGGAAGTGACTGAATAACCGGGATCTAAATTGATATTGAATAAGTAGTTTTCACCTTCATTAACAAGATATTCAATTATAGTACCGGAAAACGGAGCCACTATTTCAGAATTTTTTTTCATCATTTCAACCTTTGAGCATGAGGCATCATACCTGGCCTTTACATGATCATAATCCTGACGGGTAATGCTACCTTTCTTGACTAACCTTGATACCCTTTCAAAGTCTTTAAGAATAGCCTTATTCTCAACAAGAGCCTGGGTATATAATTCTCCGGAAAGACTTACAAGAAGCTCTCCTTTCCTTACTTTTGTCCCTTCGGGATAGTATACTTTTTCTACCCTGCCCGGAAGGGCTGAACCAAGATTGGCTTCCTTATCTGCAAACGCCGTACCTGAAAGTTTTATAGAAGGGATGTATTCTACCTGTTCTGCCCTTACAGCTCTGACAGCTATTTTTTTATCAGTATTATCTGGTTGTACGGTATTATTATCCTGGTTATTGCAGGATGTGATAATGAGGAGTATACTTCCTATAATAGTTATTTTTTTCATTGTTATTATATCGTTTTAATATTTACCTGTTACTTTTTTTAAATTACATGCTGCCATCTTCCGGTCAGCACTGGCATCTATATATTCGGAATAGGCCTTTTGCCACATAACCTGGGCTTCCAGCAGATCGCTTGTTTTTAATAAGCCTTCCCTGAAATTATCTTCAACAAATGACAGGTTGCCTGATGCCTGCTCAAGAGCTTTTTCCGAATATAATTTTTTGTTTTCTGCCTCGGTATAAGAATATACTGCCTGGTTTAATTGTAATACAAGCATTTCTTTTGCCTCTTCATACTCTTGTTCGGCAATTGTCTTTTCATTTTTAGCAGCGCTTAAGGTGTGTTTCTTGTCCCCGAAATGAAATATAGGAATGTTGCATACGACAGATAAAGAATAATCCGATCCGAATTCTTTCTCCAGACCGTTATATGGATTTGGATTAATAAAATAATATCCTGCATTTAATGCAATGTTGGGAAGATATCTTGATCTCATCAGGTTAACATTTGATGATGCAATTGATATATTCTTTTCAAGAATCATTAATTCAGGTCTTTCCGTGATTCTGTCTTCATTAACAGTAAGGTCGGCAATGTCATTTGCCGGGGTATTTAATGAATCGGTAAGATTAACCTCTTCGGAATAGGGAATCCCTGTTATCTGGCACAGGGCCATTTTTGACAGGGCCATCCCGTTTCTTGCTTTTAACAGCATTATACCGGCTTCATTTAGTTTTACTTTTGCTTTAAGAAGATCGTTGTTGGTTATTATACCTTCTTCATGGATATTCTCAAGATCCTTAACAAGCCTCTCAAGCATTTCTTCATATTTTTCAGCCAGCCTGACTTTTTCTCCGAGACTCACAACCCTCCAGTAAGATTCTTCAACATTGTAAATAAGCTCATTCTCTTTAAGCGAAAGATTGTTTTCAGCTATTGCCTGTGCCTGAGTCGCTATTTTATTGGCTTCCCTTATCTTACCTCCCAGGTAAACAGGTTGTGTAAACCCGGCATTCGCGATAAATAAATTACCCAGATTAAAGCCTGTTTCGGATGCAGGCAGGTACGTGTATTGCTGAAATACATAATTACCTGATCCGTCAGTTACAATTTCTCCCGTATAAGGATTAATAACAAAAGTGGAGGCTGCTACAGCAGGGTCACTTAAGGCTGTTTCGCTTAACTGTCCTGTTGTTTGATCAATTGCCGAATATGGCACAACAGGAAGAAACAAGTCGTTTTTTAGTAGCTTAAAGTCCTTGTTGAAATATTTATATGCACCATTTACACTGAAATCCGGAAAGTACTGTGTGAACGCTGCTTTTTTTAAAGAACCGGCTGCATCTATCTCTTGTTCCGCGATTTTAATCTTTCTGTTATTCTCAAGAGCAAGCTCTTTACACCTGCTCAGGCTCAACCCTTCCTGGGATTTTATAATCCAGGGTATAGACAGGATTGTAAATGCTAGTATAAGTTTTTTCATTATCATAATATTTTTTTGTTAATTTTTTTGACAATATGACAATATGTCAATTAGACGTAAAAAGAATAATAGTCGAAAAAAGATGAAAAAAATTTACCTTTTGACTATCCCGTAAAATATGGAATTAAAAAGGACATGTAGTTTTTTTTCAAGATTATTTTTCCTGTTGCTAAAAGAATGGGAGGCCTCGAATCCTTTTATTGTTGTTATTATAGCTAATGTGCTGATATCCGGGTATTCTATTTTTAATACTCCGTTTTCTATTCCGTTCATAATAATATTGTTAACAATTTCTTTTTCTTTAGTATCATGTTCTTTTCTGAATTTTTCAATGAAATCTATTCCATTAAAATGGTTGCTTGTAAGAGCAGACGAAAAATTTGTCAGTTTATCAAGCTTTTTCATTTTAATTAATACATATGACTTTAATTGTTCTATAGGATCTTCGACAGAAGATATTTTTTTATGAACTTCTTCTCTGAATTCATTTGCTTCCTTTTCAATAACTGCCTTAAAAATAGCTTCCTTATTTTCAAAATAGTAGTATATCGAAGATTTACTCCTTTTTACTGCTGATGCAATATCATCCATGGTGGTTTTTCTGAAACCGAAACGTGTGAATACCTCAGATGCGGTATTAATGATGTTTCTTTTTATTCTTTCTTGATATTGCATAACGGTTACTTGTTTTTAAAGTAGTACCTTAATTACTCGGCATAGATAATCATAAAAATTGAATATCTGACAATATTCGTCAATTCATCTGATTTCCCTGATTAAAGCATAGTTGTTTTTTATCCGGGTCATGTGGATATTTGTTGCCGGTGTATCATAAAAATAGGTATAATCCGGCCCGGTAAATTACTTAACACCGGTTTTTAACTTATGGTGACATTTGATTGTTTTTTAAAATTTATTGGGAAATTGCAAATAACCTGCCATAACAGGTATAGGGACAAATTGTCATGTAGAGGCTGTAGAGGCTGTAAAGGCTGTAAAAGCTGTAGAGTTACAGGCTTGTGCTTGTAGCAGACCGTTTCTGGTTTTACAACACAATACCGAACCAATTACATTTTCACCTGTTGTAATATGTGAGTAATCGTTTGTTAAGTAATATATGTAATTGAAATGGAAATAGAGATTTTTTTTGAGGAAAACAAGAAAGTAAATGCGCGGGTACATGACATGGTGGTCAGGACCGATCAGCCGGTATCAGCCGGTGGAGACGGGACTGCACCCGCACCCTTTAGTCTCTTTCTTGCATCGATAGGTACCTGTGCAGGTATATATGTTAAATCATTCTGCGACCAGCGCGGGATCGATGCGGGAAAGATAAAGATTATTCAACGTCATAATTTCAATCCGGGGACAAGGCTTATAGACAGGATTGAACTTGAAGCCGTCCTTTCTGAGGACTTTCCTCAAAAATACAGGAATGCTATTGTCAATGCTATGGATTTGTGTGCGGTCAAGCAACACTTGAAAAAACCGCCGGAAATAGATGTATTGACAAGTATTAACGGTCAGGACAAATAGCTGCTATCGCCTCAATCTCGATCAGGACACCGTAATGCAGATCTTTTGTCGGAACCACAGCTCTGGCCGGCTTATGTGTGCCAAAGAAATCCCGGTAGACTTCATTTACTTTCTTCCAGTTTGACATATCCGGTATATAGGCTGTGGTTTTGAGGATCATTTTTTTATCTGATCCTGAGTCTTTGAGAATAGTTTCTATATTTTTCAGCGCCTGCAAGGTCTGGTCTTCAATATTTCCTTTGATTATTTCTCCCGTAAAGGGATTTACCGGTAATTGCCCCGACACAAAAATAATATCATTGAACTGTACTGCTTGTGAATAATGCCCCCCTGGTTCAGGAATATTTGGAGTATAAAGCTCTTTAATTCTGCGCTTCTTTTCGGACATCGCTTATAAATATTTAATCTTCAACTCTTTGTATGCCTGCTCCCAGCCTGTTCAGTCTTCCGTCTATATCCTGGTAGCCCCTGTCTATCTGTTCAATATTGAATATTGTGCTTTCACCTTCAGCCGACAGTGCAGCAATAAGTAATGCAACCCCGGCCCTTATATCGGGCGAGCTCATAACCGTTCCCTTGAGCCTGAATTTTCTTTCCAGGCCTATTACACTTGCCCGGTGAGGGTCACACAAAATAATCTGTGCACCCATATCTATCAGCTTATCCACGAAGAAAAGCCGGCTTTCAAACATCTTCTGATGTATTAATACAGATCCTTTCGCCTGGGTGGCGACCACCAGGAAAACGCTGAGGAGGTCGGGCGTTAGTCCGGGCCATATAGCATCGGATATTGTCATTATAGAACCGTCGATATAGGTCTCTATTTCATAGCATTCCTGTGCAGGGATATAAATATCATCACCCTTTCTTTCAAGCCTGATGCCCATTCTCCTGAAGGAACAGGGAATAATACCAAGGTTTTCATACGATACGTTGGTTATTGTTATCTCCGATCCTGTCAGGGCTGCCAGGCCTATGAATGAGCCTGTTTCAATCATATCAGGCAGTATGGTATGTTCACATCCTCCCAGTTTCTCAACTCCTTCTATATAAAGCAGGTTGGATCCTATGCCTTCTATTTTTGCACCCATGGAAACGAGCATTCTGCATAGCTGTTGTACATATGGTTCACAGGCTGCATTATATATTGTTGTTTTTCCTTCAGCCAGGACGGCAGCCATAATTATATTTGCCGTACCTGTTACCGATGCCTCATCAAGATGCATATATGCTCCTTTAAGCTTATCGGCTTTTAAGGTGTAGACAGATTCAGTGTGGTCATAGCTGAATTTAGCTCCCAGAGCCCTGAACCCGCTTATATGTGTGTCAACTTTGCGCCGTCCTATTTTATCTCCGCCCGGTTTGGGCATACTGGCTTTGCCAAACCTTGACAGCAGTGGCCCCATTATCATTACTGATCCCCTCAGGGCGGAGCTTTGCTTTAAATATTCCGCTGTGTCCAGATATGATAAATCTGTTTCGGACGCTTTAAAAGAATATGATGCCGTTCCTGTTTTTTTTACGGTGCAGCCAAAGCTTGATATCAGCTCAATCAGTTTATTCACATCCCTTATATCCGGGATATTCTTTATAATTACTTCATTGTCGGTAAGGAGCGTGGCACATATAACCTGCAGGGCTTCGTTTTTCGCACCCTGAGGCTGGATCTTACCCCGGAGTTTCCGTCCTCCCTCAACTATGAATTTGCTCATTATCGTTTCGACTGGTATTTTTTCCTGCCCTGTTTCCCCTGTTGTTTTGATTGTTGCTTTTTCTTCTTTGATCCCAGCAGATCTCTGATGTCCATAAGTTTTATACCCTCAGGTATATGTAGCTTGTCCCCGGACATCTCCTTAAGGTCTTTTACTATAACATCATCATTTACCTGGCTTCGGTTCCATGTTGCCGACGCTTTTTTCATCTGATTGGCGATCAATACTATAAGGTAGTCTCTTTTTTCGTCGTCCTCCATCTTGCAGGCTTCTTCGATCATCATCTCTATCACCCTGCCGTAATGAAGATATTTTACTTCTCCCTTTTTATAGGGGACAACCTTCGGTTTTTCAAGCAGAGTCTCCCTGGCAGGAGGGGGATAGGGAGCATCAATATCAAGTTCAAAATCAGCTATGATAGCGAGATGATCCCATAATTTATGTTTAACATCGCCGGAATCCCTGAGATTAGGGTTTAGGTTTCCCATTATATGAATTATAGCTTTTGCAGCTCTGTTTCGTTCTTCCTTATCTTCTATGGTTTTAATATAATCGACCATCTTCTGGACATTTCTGCCGTATTCAGGTAGAGTCATTCTTTTTCTTTGAGTATTATAATCGTGATTCATTTTCAATAATTTTCTACAAATCTAATTAATTTAGATGTAATACTGTAAGTTATACATTCATTCTTATTTAAGCAATACGATTTTCCACATGGCTTTCATGGCCCGGTCGGAAAAGAAATCGCCTGTAACAATAATAGAAAATTTACCTGCCTTTTCATAATTATTTTTATCTGTTATCAGCGTCTCGAGCCTGTCATTACGGTTCATTATTTCACTCAGGGAAAATACGGACCGGTAACCGTCAGGCGCAGAAGCTACAACATATCCGGTTCTTAGCATTTCCTCATCAGGGCTCAGGTATAATCCAAGCAGGTCGGAAAGATAATATCCGTCAAAGGGATTTACATCATGAATGCCACGGCCTCTTCCATAGAAGATCATATCAGACTCCCTTAACGGCAATTCTTCAGGTAGTTTTTCAATAACAACAGGTTCATCGGTGAAGCCCTCCATGCTGAGTGTAGGCCAGTAAAGGGGATCAGGATTCTCCTCAGGGAAATCACCATGGCTACTGCAAATTTCGATACTCACCGGTGCGGGAATATTACGGCATGTAATAAGGTCATTACTGATCACAAGTTTTGTTTGATCAGGTAGCGGATACCTGGCATCAGGGGTTTTAAAAGGTATATGCCTTGCTGCTCTTGTGGCAATGATCTGCATATTATGATGTACAGGGTAAAATATTTCGGCCCAGCTGATGATTGTATGCGAGCCGTCGCTACCATATACTTTTACAAACAGGTCGGTTATAGGATTAAATCCGCTTTTTTTATCCAGCCTGACATTAGCGAGAATGTCTTCCAGGGAATAACCGTCGTAACGGTAGGTCCCCTTAAAAACCCGTTTCCCGTTTTCGAGACCCACCTCTTTGACAACTACCGATCTCATGGTATGTTCTGACAGTATAATATCCTGTTCTTCTTCCACTTCTCCGAAAATTTTTATGCTTTCAGTCCCTTTAAGCAGTTTGGTATCTTCGTTGTCAAAGAGAAGGTTGTTTTCATCATTCCCCTTTGGAACCGTGGTATTCTCATCCGTATATTGTATTGTGCATGATGTTATTAAGGAAAAGAACAGAAAGGCAATAGCGAAATTAAGTCTCATATCCGGTTATATTTTGAGTCATGTTAATGACAAAACCTGACAAAGTTATTGAAAAACTGTAAACACGGAATTTTTTATTTAGTGATTATTATTAAATAATATACCTTTACGTACTATCACACAAAACCTGAAACAATGAGACCGTATTTTATTCTTTTATTCCTGTTTTTTGCATTGAGCTTAGTGGCTAAAGACGGGTACCCTGTTGATAATAATATTAATATTGTCCATTACGAATTCAGTATTTATCTTTCCGACAGTACTGACATGATAAAGGGAGAAGCCCGGGTGAGCCTTGTTTATACAGGCAATACAAAACAGATAGTGCTTGACCTTGCATCTGAAAACGAGGAGGGCCGGGGTATGACTGTTGAAGCGGTAATGGCTGATAATATATCAGTTGGGTGGGATCACTTGAATGACCGTCTGATAATATATCTGAAGGAGGAAAAAGAAGAGGGAGAAAATTCAGAGATCAATATACGTTATCACGGAATACCCGGCAGTGGCCTGGTAATATCAAACAACAGGTACGGCGACAGGACATTTTTTTCTGACAACTGGCCTGACAGGGCAAGGACATGGATCCCCTGTGTCGATCATCCTTCCGATAAGGCTTTTGTTGATCTTATTGTTTATGCACCTGAAAAATATAAGGTTGTGTCAAATGGCTACCTGTATGAGGAGAGCTCCATGCCCGGAGGTGTCAGACTTACTCACTGGAAAGAAGAGATAAGCATTCCTACAAAGGTAATGGCACTGGGTGTAGCCAGGTTTGCTGCACGAAGGGAAGCCAGGATAGGTGATACCGGTATCTGGACTTATGTCTTTGCAGATGACAGGGAGAAGGGGTTTACAGATTACTCGGTTGCCCCCGAACCATTTAAATGGTACAGCGAAGTGATAGGCCCGTATACTTATGAAAAGCTGGCAAATGTTCAGTCCAAAACCATGTATGGAGGACTTGAAAATGCATCATGTATATTTTATGCGGAATCGTCGGTTACAGGAAATAAAAAGGCTGAAAGCCTGATAGTTCATGAAATAGCTCATCAGTGGTTTGGTAATTCTGTCACGGAAAAAGACTGGCATCATATATGGCTTAGTGAGGGTTTCGCTACTTACTTTACAGCTCTTTACCAGGGGCATAAAGAGGGAGATGAAAAGCTTAAAGCCGAGATGCAAAGGGCCAGGCAAATTGTTATCAGATCGTCCCAAAGATTTATGGCCCCTGTTGTCGACACAACCGTGCATGATTATATGAGGCTGTTAAACCCCAATTCATATCAGAAAGGAGCATGGGTGTTGCATATGCTTAAAAATGAGCTTGGTGATGATGTTTTCTGGAAAGGAATAAAGACTTACTATGCGCGATACCGTAACAGAAATGCCCTTTCATCAGATTTTCAGAAAACAATGGAAAAAGTATCGGAAAGAGACCTGGATGGTTTTTTTCACCAATGGCTTTATATACCCGGGAACCCTGAGCTAAAGCTAAACTGGAGTTATGATAGCAGGCGTAGGGAAATAACATTACAGGTAGAACAGTTACAGCCGGGTTATGTATTCGAATTTCCACTCGAGGTGCGGGTAAATACCGAATCAGGTTCAAAAACAGAGAGCCTGCGTGTTAACCTCAGGGAGCAAACATTTATTATTGAGTCGGCAGACCAGCCATACGAAATAATACCCGATCCGGATGTAAAACTGCTTTTTGACAACAGGTCGTGACGTAGCAATACTACTTTTTATTCCTTTTTATATACCTGGCGTGCCTGAATCTGAGGGCGCTCCAGTCATCATTAATACTGACCTGCCTGACAGGCTCAAAACCATGACTGCTGACAAGCCCCCATCCTTTATCCCTGCTTATGTCCGAATCGTAATTCTTTGAGCTTTTCTTGGGATAGGCAAACCAGAGTACTCCGTCATCGGCCAGGTTATGGATACTCTGTGGCACCGTATCGAAAAGATCAACTTCATATTCGACGAATATCAGGAAGAACTCATAGAGATACTTGGGGTCAATTTCCCGGTCTACCCTGAGCGGTGGCATAGTTTTGAGAAGTTCCTCAACAAATCCGTTATGGCTGTTGACAATACAAATTCTCTCCTGTCCTTTGTAGTTCAGTTTCTTTAAAAGATTGTGCATTTTCTACCCCCTGCAATTCAAATTGCCTGACAAAAGTAAAAAATATTCCTGTAATGATATAATATGTGCTGTATTTGCAGACTTTTGCTATTCTTTCTATCTTTGTCATATCAAAAAAATGGGGTGCCTTAATACACGGGCTGAGATCATACCCTCTGAACCTGATGCGGATAATGCCGCCGTAGGAAAAAGAGAGACCTCATTCTTTTGATTTATGAATAATCAAATCAAAAGAAAAATGAAAAGAATCTTTTTACAGTTTTTTGTGTTGCTGCTTACCTGGGTGAGCGCTTTATCCGTTCAGCAGGATAATAAGTATATTATCAGCGGTACGGTGGTTGATGAACAGGGAAACCCTTTACCCGGCGCCGCGATAGTGATCAAAGGAACCTACCTTGGCGTGACTGCCGGACAGGGAGGTACATACATTTTCAAATCACTTAAGTATGGTCAGTACATGCTTGAGGTCTCGTTTCTGGGTTATGAAACGGTCAGCAGGGAAGTTATTCTTGATTCTGACAAATCGGTTGATTTTGTACTGACTGAAACGATGATAGCAGCCGATGAAGTGATGGTAATAGGCAGCAGGGCATCTGAAAGAACACCTGTGGCATATACCGACCTGAAGAAGGAGGAGATAGGAAAATTGAACACAGGCCAGGACCTGCCCTTCCTTCTTTCGTCATTGCCATCGCTGGTCGAGACATCCGAAGCCGGTGCAGGCCTGGGCAATACCAATTTCAGGATCAGGGGTGCCGACCCCAGCAGAATAAATATTACTGTAGACGGTATTCCTGTTAATGATCCTGAATCACAACAGGTATTCTGGGTTAATATGCCCGATCTGGCCTCATCGGTATCTGATATACAGGTACAAAGAGGAGTGGGCACATCAAAGAACGGCGCTGCTGCCTTTGGTGCAAGTGTTAACTTCAGTACCGATATGCCTTCGGACGAGCCTTATGTCGAAATGAGCGCTACTGCAGGTTCATTCAATACCTTCAAAGGTACCGTGAAACTGGGTACCGGTCTTTTGAAAGACAGGTTCAAATTCGATGTAAGACTCTCAGGACTGACAACAGACGGCTATATCGATTATAGCGGCTCCGATCACAGGTCACTGTTCCTTACAGGCTTGTATAAATCGCAGATAGGAACTTTTAAAACCAATATAATACTTGGCGAGGAAATTACAGGAATAAGCTGGTGGGGAGTGCCGGCTGAAGTACTCGACACCGCACGAACCTATAATCCGGCAGGAGAATATACCGATACTTTTGGAAATAAGGAGTACTATGAAGATCAGAAAGATAATTATGATCAGTACCACTTTCATTTACTATACCGTAAAGATATAGGCGATCATCTTGAAATAAATGCCGCATATCATTTTACATATGGTTCGGGTTATTATGAGCAGTATCGCGAGTATGAGCCGCTGAGTGACTATGATCTGCCAAACTGGATGTTCGGCCCTATACTGATAGACCATACCGATCTGGTGAGAAGAAAATGGATGCTTAATAATTTTTACGGTGGTATTGCAGGACTTAAATACAACAACGGAAACCTTCAGTTAAGCGTGGGAGCCGGACTGAACAGGTATATAGGTGATCATTTCGGACGTGTTATATGGATCAGGTATGCCGGATGGACGGAAAAAGATTACCAGTGGTATTTTAACAGTTCCTCAAAGACAGATGCCAATGTATATGCCAGGGCTGATTATCGTCTGGCCGACAGGTTAAGTATTTTTGCCGATGTGCAGTATCGCAACATAAACTATATAATGGAAGGTGAAGATGACGACCTTCTTGACCTTGGCATAAATAAAACTTTTAATTTCTTTAATCCCAAAGCAGGGATCTTTATGGATATAAATCAGAACCAGAATGCATTTATCTCCCTGTCGGTGGCAAACAGAGAACCTACAAGGGCAAACTTCAAAGATGCAAAGGGTGATCCTGATGCAACACCCCGGCCTGAAACAATGTATGATTTTGAGGCAGGATACAAGATAAGCAAGACCATGTTTATGGCAGGGATTAACCTTTATTATATGTATTACCACGATCAACTGGTGCCAACAGGAGAACTAAGTAATACGGGCTATTCTATTATGACAAACGTCGACAGATCATACAGGGCGGGGCTGGAGCTGACAGGTGCATTCAAACCTTTTGATTTTTTCGAATGGGATGTGAATGCCACGCTCAGCAGAAATATTATAAAGGATTTTGTAGAGAGCTATGTAGATTATATTGAAGCTACGGATGAAGAGATACCTATGACAAAAGACCTTGGCGATGTTAATATAGCATATTCCCCGCAGATGATAATGAACAGCGACATAAGCTTTTTACCATTAAAGAGATTCGGGGTCCATTTCATCAGCAAGTATGTCAGCAAACAGTATTTCGATAATACCAATAATGAAGACAGGACAATAAAACCGTATTTTGTAAATAATATCAGGCTGGATTATTTTTTTTCTTTGAAAGGAGTGGAAAATATTTCCCTGCAGTTGCAGGTGAACAACCTGTTTAATACACTCTACGAGAGTAATGCCTCAGGAGGTAATTATTATATTAACGGTGAGGAATATACCTGGGCTAATTATTTTCCCCAGGCAGGGATTAATTACCTGGCCCGCCTGTCACTTAGATTCTAGATTGTATGGACTGGTTAGCTGATCATTATATTGAGGTGTTCGGTGCTGTTACAGGTATCCTTTACGTCATACTTGAGATAAAACAAAATATATGGCTATGGCCGCTGGGACTTATCACATCGGGCATTTACGTATATGTCTTTTTTACCAGTAAGTTTTATGCCGATATGGGCCTGCAAACCTACTACCTGGTTATAAGTGTATACGGTTGGTACTGGTGGCTCAGGGGAGGAAGGAAATCAGAGGCTGACGCACTGCCTGTAAGCCGGGTAAGTATGAGCCTCTCGGCTGTATTGCTCTTTGTTTTTCTTGTGCTGTTCGTTGGTATATGGTTCATTCTTGATAATTATACCGATTCTCCTGTTCCTGTCGGTGATGCATTTACTACTGCACTCTCGATAGTTGCCACATGGATGCTTGCACGAAAGATAATAGAGCACTGGCTGCTATGGGTGATAGCCGACTTTGTCTCTATGGGCCTCTATATTTATAAGGGACTTTATCCTACGGTGATACTCTTTACCGTATATACAGTCATGGCAGTTATCGGTTACAGGGAATGGAGGAAGACCATGCTTAAAGAAATGATAGAATGAGTGAAACAGCGCCAGCAAAAGGGACAAAAAACTGGAAATCAGCCACCAAACCCAATCAACAAATTAACTAATACACCAATTAACTGAGGACTGCCGACTGAGGATTGCCGGCTGAGGACTGCCGGCTGAGGACTGCCGGCTGAGGACTGCCGGCTGAGGACTGCCGACTGAAGATTGCCGACTGAGGACTGCCGACTGAGGACTGCCGGCTGAGGATTGCCGACTGGCTTGCACTGAGCCTGTATAAATTAAAGTCATTAAACAGATATTTTTATTATATTGACGACTTTGTTTATTATAGATATTAACGAAATCGAAAATTCAGGAATATGAAAAAAGCATTACTGGCATTTGTTTGCTTCCTCTTTAGCTTGGTTATCAGCGCACAGAACGATCTTAAGAAAGAGATATTCACGGTTGTAGACAGAGTGAAGGATGATCATTTTGAGATATATAAAGATTTGCATTCCCATCCGGAGGTATCGCTTATGGAGTTTGAAACGGCAGGGAAGATAGCCGCTCATCTCGAAGATATGGGTTTTGAGGTACATGGAAATTTTGGAGGTAATTCTGTTGTCGGTATACTGAGAAACGGAGACGGGCCTGTTATTATGTTACGTACAGATATGGATGCTTTACCGATAGAGGAAAAAACAGGCTTACCTTATGCCAGCAAAGTAATAATGAAAGATGCTTCAGGTAATGAAGTGTCTGCCATGCACGCCTGTGGCCACGATATGCATATGACTCTCTGGCTGGGGACACTTAAAACTATGGTCAGCTTAAAGGACAGATGGGAGGGAACAATAATTGCTGTTGCACAGCAGGGAGAAGAAGTGAGTAAAGGTGCCAGCGTAATGATAGAAGCCGGCTTATACAAAAAGTTTCCTGTTCCCGATTATGCATTAGCTTATCATGTTACTCCCGATATGCCTGCAGGATCGGTGTCTTATGGTTCCGGACCGGTCTGTGCAGGAGTGAGTTCGGTAGATATTCATGTATACGGATACGGAGGGCACGGAGCTATGCCGCATAATACAATAGACCCGGTGGTACTGTCGGCACGTATTGTGATGGCAATACAGACTCTGGTATCAAGAGAGATAGAACCTGTTCAGCCGGCTGTTGTGACAGTAGGATCAATACATGGAGGCACTAAGCATAATATTATACCTGACAGGGTCGATATGCAGCTTACTGTCCGCTTCTTTTCAGATGACGTTTATAATCATATAATAGAAGGATTAAAGCGAATGACACGCGGAATAGCCCTGTCGGCAGGCCTCCCTGAGAATATGGCGCCTGAGGTTATACCCAGGGAGAGGATTACGCCCCCCGTAGTAAATGATCCGGAGCTGATAGCTAAAGGAGTGAAATCATTTGAAAGCATACTGAGCGCTGAAAATATTTATAAGAGTGATCCTTCTACGGCAGGAGAAGATTTTGGCCGTTTCGGCCGTACGGAAGAGAATGTACCTGTAGCCATTTTCTGGCTTGGATCGGTTGAGAACGGTAAATATCTCGACCATATACAAAATGGTACTGTACTGCCGGGACTGCATAACGCGGCATATTATCCTGATTTCTTCCCGACATTCCGTGGAGGAGTAGCAGGTATGGTAAATACAATGATAGATTTGTTTAACGAACAGTAATGATATTATTAATAACTTGATTATAAAGGAAAAGCATCTTGTCTTTTCCCGTTAGTCGCCTGCCCTGAGACTTGTCAAAGGGTTTGCCGTTAGTCTTTTGTCTTTGGTCTCTGTTATCTGAATTTGTAATATTGCAACGCAATAAAAGAACCTGTTTATGAATAATACTGTTATTATCCTGGCCAACGGCCGTTTCCCACAGTCCGGGCTGCCTTTGGGTTACCTTGGCAGTGCAGAACGCATAGTCTGCTGTGACGGCTCGGTAAGGGCTCTTGTCGATTACGGACTGGAGCCATGGGCTGTTGTGGGGGATCTGGATTCGCTGCCCGCAGACCTTAAAGAAAAGTATGCGGACAGACTGTATCATTCGGTTGACCAGGAGACCAACGATCTTACAAAGGCTGTAAGGTTTTGCCTTGATAAAGGAATAAATGATGTAACTATTCTGGGTGCCACGGGTTTGCGCGAGGACCATACTCTAGGGAATATATCACTGCTGGCTGATTATGCAGAATCCTTATCTGTAAAAATGGTTACAGATCATGGTATTTTTATACCTGTCAGATCAGGAGACATTATTAAAAGCTGGCCGGGACAGCAGGTATCTGTCTTTACAATAGACAAAGGAACCCGTATCACCCTGGAAGGATTGAAATATCCCCTTAATGACGTTGACCTGAAAAACTGGTGGATGGGCACATTGAATGAATGTACGGGAGATAATTTTGCAGTACACTTCAATAGCGGCAGAGTACTGGTATTCATGGAGGTTGATTAAAAGAGGTACAAGAGTAAAGACAAACGGCCAAAGACAAAAGACTAAAAGGAAAAAGTCTACAGTCCTCAACCGGCAGTCGGCAATTAACAGTGTTAATTTGTATATTTGTATATTCGTTAATTGGGTAATTTATAATTTGTTACTATCGCTATATTGCCTAATCCCTTCTTACTTGACTCATCTCTCATCTCTGCCTTCTGCCTAATCCCCAATCCCTAGTCCCTAATCCCTTCTTACTACTTACTTCATACTCCTTACTTTTATCTGGCTTGTCACTCGTCACTAATTCACCATTGCAGACTGCCGACTCCACCATACCTGTATTTCATTGCATTAGTCTTTTAGAAAAGGTCAGGTATATTTTGTAAATGAACATCGAAAAACTTGTTTAAAATTATTTAGTGTATTAAATTGCATCAATAAATACGTTTGTAATATAAATTTAGCTAAAACATTGCGACTGCATAGAATACGTTAAAGTTAAAAAATGATCTATAAATAAAATGCTGTTAAATGATCATTAGTTTATATTTATTTAAAGTGGAATAAAGAGAAGGAAATGCTTCTGATAAAAGAATGAAACATAAAATGTTTTTGAGGGAGTAAAATTTATAACTATAGCTCGCTGCTATAAAAAAATCCGGAGATTTATACCATGCATTTTTAATGATTTTGAAAATGAATAGGTTGCGTTTTAATAGCGTATGTTAATTTCATTATAGGTTATGTCTTTGATAAAATACATAAAAAGATTAGAGTACATGGATTTTTTAATATCAACTGAATCCACAGGAAGCCCGGAAGAATTTGCCGGTAAAATTGGTATAAAAAGAAGTACTCTTTTAGATCATATTAAGGAATTGAGGTTAACGGGTATTGAGATAAATTATTCTCATACACGAAGGACATATTATTATTCAAACGGAAAAGAAATAAAGGACAAATTAAATGGCTTGCCTTTAAGAACCAAAGATTTGGACAATTGCACCGGAGGAACATATTTAAATAATAATATACAGACCAAAACATCCCCGCAATTTTATATGCAATTTTTTAAAATTAGCGCTTATGAAGTCTTTATATAATGTCAGCAATGTAAAATTATTCGTTTATTTCTCAGTATTAAATATTGTCATTAGTTTATTGTCAAGGTATTATATAGTGGATTCAGATGTTTTTTTTAATACCTACAGTGAACAATTGACATACTCAAGGGCAATTGAAATATTTGAATTAACGCAAAGGTATACATGGATTTCAATACTCGTTATTCCATTATTATTACTCGTGAAAGTATTTTTAGTTGGGGTGACGTTGTATATAGGCTTTATATTTATTGGCAGAATGTACTCCGTAACATTTTCCCGGTTATTTAAAGTGGTCATTATTGCAGAACTTGCTTTTATTGCCTGTAATCTTATAAAATTTTTTATGATTTATTTATTTAAAGATTATGGGAACCTGTTTGAAATAAATTATTATTATCCTTTGAGCCTGGCAACTTTATTTAAATATAGAGAAATAGATCCGGTATGGGTATATCCCTTCCAGACAGCAAATTTGTTTCAGGTATTTTATATGTTGCTCCTTTCTTTTGGTTTAAGAGAATGCTGTGATTTATCAGGAAAGGAAGCAGACAAACTTGTTCTGTCTACATATCTGCCGGGTTTGATTATTTGGATTTTATTAATAATGTTTATTACCAGCAGATAGCGGAAATGAAGACTAAAATTAAGAGGATATCAGTATTTGTATTTGTTTTTGTCGTATTTACTTTTATTGTTCTTATTCTGTATAATTTACGTTCGCAAAGATTAAAAGAAACAAGAATATCCGTATTTCCTGTTTTTTCAGCATATACGATCAATGGAACAATTTTTACTACCAATGATATAGATGAAGGCCCTGTTATTATTGTATTCTTTGATTGCGATTGTGAGTACTGTTATTCAGAGATTAACAATATACAAAAGTCTGGTATAGAATTTTTCGGTATAAGAAAGCTGTTTATTACAAATAAATTTATTCAATATGATGAAGTTCGTGAACTATTCCCGGAGCATAATGACTACTTAAATATAATATTGGATGATACCGGTGAACTGACGAAGTTATTTGACATTGGTTCAATACCTACAACAATAATTTATGATAAAGATCTTGAGCTAAAAAAAAGATTTATTGGAAGTATTAAGATAGAGACCATATTACAGTACTGTAATGACAATTAATTTAAAAAAGATAAAAAGATGCTCAAAATTACAATTAGATCATACTGATTGCGGTGTTGCATGCATAGTATCACTTGTAGAGTTTTATGGCGGCACTGCTACTTTTGATTATGTAAGACAGTTGTCAGGCACTTCTTTGAATGGAACATCTTTATTAGGCCTTTATGAAGCAGCACGGGAACTTGGCTTTGATACAAAAGGATATGTGGCGGATATAAGTGATATTATTGAGTATGGATGTCCGCTAATATTACATACGCAGAACCAAAATGGATTTGAGCACTTCATTATTTTTTACGGGTGTAGCAAAGGGCAGTTTATAATATGGGATCCATCCAAAGGACTGGATATATTATCACGTGATACTTTAAATAAATATTGGAGAAGTAAAAAATGCTTAACATTAACACCGGGAGAAAAATTTAAGACGAAAAAGAAAGTCAGACGTTTAAAAACAGTCTGGTTAAAAAATTTACTTAGTCGTGATTACCCTGTACTTATTTCAGCAACGGTGTTAGGTATTGTCATTTCAGTGCTGGGGCTTACAATGGCTGTGTTTTCTCAGAAACTGATCGATGAAATATTAGTCCAACAGCATTATAATTCATTGTTAGTCCTAACAATAATAGCTTTTCTTTTGCTGTCATTCAGGGTAGTTTTATCATCTGTCAGGCAATATATTCTTATTCTGCAGGGAAATAATTTTAATATCAGTATGATTGACAATTTTTACGCAAGATTATTATATTTAAATAAATCCTTTTTTGAGTCCAGAAGTACCGGTGATTTAGTTGCCAGGCTAAATGATACTGTACGTATCCAAAAATTCATTACTGATATCGCAGGTAGTTATATAATTGATCTTCTGGTTTGTGTCGTTTCACTTATTGCTCTGTTTATATATTCTTTTATGACAGGAATGGTCGGATTAATATTTATACCAGTTTTACTGATTATAGCGCTTCGAAAAAATAAACAAATACTAATAAGTCAAAAAAAAGTCTTAGAAAGCTATGCTCTGAGTGAAAGCAACTATATTGATACTCTCCAGGGCATTACAGAGATAAAGGCTTTTAATCAGCAGAAAGTATTTGCAAAGCGGAATTTTGCTATATACAGCCAGATGCTGGATAATATATTACATCTTGGAAAGCTAAGGGTTAAGATTAATTCATGGATTGGCATTGTTAGTTCTTTATTCCTGTTTGTGGTTGTAATGTATAATTCCTTACTGGTAATTCATGGCGAACTGACGACAGGTCAATTAATGGCAATTTTAACAATTACCTCAACAATGTTGACTTCGGTTATTAATTTGGCAATGGTGATTTTTTCGTTTAATGAGTCTAAAGTGGCTTTTTCGAGAATGTTTGATTATACTTTTATTGACGGAGAAGATGTCGTCGACATTAAAGAAAATATGCCAAAAGAAATAAAAGAAATCGAACTGAAAGAGATAAGTTTTAGGTATAAAGGACATAAAGAATTATTAAGAAATATAAATATAAAATTAGAGGTAGGGAAGATCGTATCATTGATAGGAGAAAGTGGTAGTGGAAAAAGTACTATAGGAAAATTGATTTTAAGATACTATTGTCCTGACCAGGGGTATATCAGAATAAATAAACGAGAAGCCGAAGATATCTGTGTTGAGAAATGGAGGGAAAGAGTTTTATATATCCCTCAGGAAGTTCATATTTTCAATGGTACGTTATTAGAAAACCTTTGCCTTTATGATCATTCAGGTGATGTGAATAAATTAATAGAATATTTGAATGATAATTATTTATATTCCTTTTTTGAGAAGTTTCCAAATGGGTTAAACACAATAGTAGGCGAGAATGGCATCACTCTGTCAGGGGGAGAAAAACAATATATTGCATTTTGCAGGGCTCTGTCCCGGAACCCTGATTTTCTTATAATTGATGAAGGTATTTCAGCAATTGACAGAACAACTGAATATTTTTTGTTAGATTTATTAAAAAGAATAAAAGAGACAACGGGAATACTTTTGATTACACATAGAATAGATGCGATACAGTCGATCAGTGATTATATCTATATTTTGGAAGATGGGTTTATCTCAGATAATGGGACACATGAAAAACTACTGAAAGGAAATAATTACTACAGGAAATTATGGTATGATCCATAAAAATATAAAGTCCGGTAATAGTAGACTGAAATGATTTATGTTTGATTCTGCAGGCAATGTCATATAATTATTGTTTGCAGGCGAATACCGAAAAGCCGGAATAGAGTAGGTTAATTAAAACTTATAACAATGAAAGAACTCAGTTTAACGCAAATGGAGGAAACGAAGGGAGGCATGCCTTGCGGAGTCGCTCTTGCTCTTTATGGAATTTCATTCGTGAGTTTATGTGCGACAACAGGACCATTGGTAATTGCTGCACTTGCTACAACTGGAGGCTCAATATGGAGTGTTGTTGAATCATGCAGATACAAACTTTAGGAAACGGGGCTGTCTCAAAGCTATTTAATAATTAACCTTGAGACAGCCCATTATTATTGATTTAAATTATGCCAAAATATAATATAATATCAAATATTGTTTATTGTATTATTTTGATATTGATCATTATATATTGCTGTCTGTACCGGTCGGAGAATAAAGATATTGCAGACTTCTTCTACTGGACGGCTATTTTTACGGCATTTATAGCAGTTGATTTTACCTTATATGTACTGTACAGCAAACAGGCAAAGGAACTGAATCATCTGCATTATGCAGTTTTTGATAAGTCGAGATTCCATATTTTATTAAAAGAGATAATATCTTATTTTAACAGGCCTTTCTATATTTTATTACTGCTTGCTTCTTATGTATTTTTGGCTTTAGTATATCAGCTTTTTCGGGATGTGACTTTTGTAACATTATTGCTTTTTTTTATAAGCTATTTAATCCATTTATCATGTATCGCTTTTATATTGTTCTCCTGGAAAAACTGGATAGGGAAACGTGACTATAATACAGGTGTCCGTAATATCCAGGTATATATAATATTCGTTACAGTGTTAATAGTTATTGTTTCTGATAAGGTGGTATCACTAAGAGACCTTATTGTGTATTTCCCGTTATCAGGAGCTTTCTATGTAAGCCTGACTTTTCCTGACAGGTTTTATTACAGTCCTGTAATTGCCGTTCTTATTATTTTTATTGTTTTGATCATTGACAGTAAAAAATTTAAGGAATGGCCGGTATGATGAATATATTAAATGTATTGATCAGGATTATCTGGATAAAGTCAAAATACCGTATCATAACTTTTATGATTCTTATTTGCCTGTGCGTCTTTTGTCAGTATAAATATGATATTGATATACTGTTTTTTATTACCAGTATTATTCTTGTTATCCTTTTTTTAAGGAATATACTGCTTGCAGACAGTTCCCGTAATTTTAAGCTGTTTTATCGAGTGTATGATGTTAACCGGTTTCATGTTTTGACTGCCAAATCTCTTCTGTTCCTTTTTTTTCTGATAATTATATTTGGTTTTATCCTGATAATAAATAAATTATGTCTTATTATATTCTAATGGTATGAAAGAGCTTATTCGCTTTGAAAATGTATATAAGAAATACGGGAGTACGATGGCTTTGCAGGGAATGAGCTTTAAAATAAGGGAAACCGATTATATAGGTTTAATTGGAAATAACGGTTGTGGCAAGACCACGACAATAAATATTACAGGTAACCTGATTTCTTACGATTCGGGGAATGTATATTTATTTGACAAACTGCTGAAACCCAATTATACATCATATAAAAAATATGTGGGGTTCGTATTAAGCGAACCTTATTATATCGAATCATTCTCAGTATCGGAATATTTTCGGTTTGTATGTAAATTTCAGGGGATAAGGAATGACAGGGAGATCACTTCAAAAATTGACAGTCTTCTTGGTAACTTTGACCTTTCTGCTATTTCCGGGGAAAGGATTTCAGGTCTTTCATCAGGGAATAAATCGATAATAACCATATTATCTTCATTAATACATGATCCGCCTGTTTTAATATATGATGAACCTTTTCTGAACCTTGATATTAAGAATCAGGAATTGGTTATCGATTTCCTGAAAAGCATCAGGAATGAAAAAACCTTACTTATCACATCACATCATTTGAATCTGGTAACAGGATTATGTGATTATTTTTTGATAATGGAAGATGGGAAAATAATAGCAGATATCAGAAAAGAGGATTTCAGTTCTGAACCAGACCTGAAGGGAGAAATCAGCAGTGTTTTAAAGAAGGGAGCGGAGGCTTAAGGCGGCAGACAGTACAGGCAGTTCCATGTTCTATTAGCCAATCTGTATTGTAAAAGACATCTGTCTGTTTTTCTGACTGCCGGCTGTCGTGCTATTCATGCGACTCCATATAATTCCAAACTTTTTATCTTTGTTGCAATCATAAGGATGAATAAAGATTAATGCATTATGGACCCGGAATTTATAACAGACAAGAATTTTGAAAAAATTGACTTCGGGAATAACCCGCTTAAAAACGCTCATTATGAAGATTGTCTTTTTACCGATTGCGATTTTTCGGGATCAGTCCTGTCCGGTATGATTTTTTCAGACTGTAAATTCATTGGCTGTAACCTGAGCCTGGTGAAACTGAACGCTACAAATTTCAGGGATACGGAATTTCTCAATTGCAAAATGCTGGGACTTAATTTTGAGGAATGTAATGAATTCGGATTGTCTTTTTCCTTTACAGGTTGCATGCTTGACAATTCTTCGTTTTATAAAACAAAAATCAGAAATACCCGCTTTATAAACTCGCAGATGAAGGAAGTTGATTTTGCAGAAAGCGACCTGACAGACTCTGTATTTGATAATTGCAATCTTGAAGGCGCCATTTTTGATAATACCGTCCTTGAAAAAGCTGATCTTCAATCTTCCGGTAATTTTTCCATTGATCCCGAAAAAAACAGGATAAAGGGAGCGGTATTTTCTTTACACGGACTTCCGGGACTACTGGAAAAGTATGGTATCCGAATAACTCATTAAGGAAAAGAGTCGGCAGTTGGCAATCCTCAGTCTGCAATGTTAAAGGTGAATTTGTATATTGGTATATTCGTTAATTGGATGATTTATAATTTGTTGCTACCGTTACGTTGCCTAATCCCCAGTCCCTAATCCCTGTTTTCCTTTTTATCTATGCACTATGCGCTATGCGCTTGGCACTTAGCGTTCTATGCATGACGGACGGCGAACATAATCATGAAATATAGCAGATACCCCCTTAGTATTGCCACGGGGAGCTTCATTGAATTACTGATTATAAAAGGAACGATTTTTGCAGTTATTTTTTTTTGATCAAAAACCTGGGTATTAACGATTTGATTTGGAAAGTGAAAAGGCTGTTGTTTTCCTGTGAAAAAAGAAGATAAGATATTAAAATCCCGGTTTGTTTGTAAGTCCCGTATACAGAGTAAAATAAATATTTATAATACCATGATACCAAAAAAACTTTTTATAGGACTGACCGGCCTGGTTTTTTTAATGCTGGCCTCCTGCAGTAAAGATCAGATATCTTATGAAGCTGGTGCAAGACTGAAGAGCATTCTTCTTTATTCGTCACCGGATGATGATCGGCCGATAAGTATAGAATCGGAATATGAATATGACAGCCAGGGCAGGATCAGCAGGATATCCTCTCCTATGTATGACGATGGGAAGATCGTAGGAACAATATCATATGACCTGTATGAATATAACTCTGAAGACCAGCTTGTAAAGATATGCAACTATAATGCAAACCTTAACTCGCCGACAGGCTTCATTAATCTGAAGAATTACTTTTATACTTACTCGGAAGACGGGAAAAAGGAAAAGGAACTTATAGAATACCCACTGATCGGTTCTTCAGAATATACCCTTTATAAATACAGCAGGGACAAACTTATAAAAGCAGAAATGTATGGTCCTGATGGTATACTGGAATATTATACTGTCAATGATTACAACAGGGCTGGTCAGTTGTCTAAGGAGACCAGGTATGGCAGCGATAATAAGGCTTCATCCTATATAATACATCATTACCTGAATGGACTGAATACAGAGTCTGAGACTTTTTCAACACATAACGGGGCTGAAGCTGTAAGGCGTGTTAAGAGGACGTATGATAAGAATGATAACCTGATTACTCTTGAGACCGTAGAGCTGTCGCCTCTCAGTTCTGCCATGAGCTACGTACTGAAGTATATATACTTTGAGTAGGTTCAAGGCAGATTGCCGACTGCCGACTGAGGACTGCCGACTTTTTCCGTTTGTCGTTCGTCGTATAAAGATTATTTTTCTTTAAACAGATCGATTATAGTCCTTGACATGGCAGCCACACCTCCCCTGAAGGTAGGATAAAAGTCCGGATAGAATGCTGCATTATGCAGCCCGGGCAGTGCGGTGCCGTTCTCAATATGATCCCTGTATCTTGATTCTTCGACTGCTCCCAGCCAGAACAATGCTATAGGAACATGTTCATCCGTGCGGCCGTACATACCGAAGTCTTCACCTACCGTATTAGGGTTTACTTCTATCATTTTATCCTTACCCAGTATCGCTCCCATTGAAACCACGGCTTTGTTTACCAGTGCCGGGTTGTTGGCTACCGGAGGTGTATAGCCTTCCAGGGGAACGACTTCAGGCAACTTATCTTCAGGCAGTCCTGCTGATATCCCGATGCCTCTTGTGATACGCTTCAGACCTTCTATTATCTGGTTATAAACATCGTCATTAAAGAACCTTACCGTTAGCTGCATGTCAACCCTGTCGGGTATTACATTATGTTTGCTTCCCCCGTGTATGGATCCTACGGTTACCACTGCCGGTTGGAAGGGTTCTATCTCTCTTGATACCAGTGTCTGTATTGCCATCACTATACGAGCCGACAGTACCACCGGGTCTATTGTAGTATGCGGCATTGCTCCGTGACCTCCGTAGCCATGGACATGTATGTCGACCGAGCTTACGCCTCCGAAAATAGGTCCTGCACAGTACCCGATGGTTCCGGCAGGTAACTCCGGATTGACATGATATGCAAGGGCATAGTCAGGTACGGGAAATTTTTTATATAAGCCTTCATCTATCATCAGACGGGCGCCACCGCTGATCTCCTCTGCCTGTTGAGCTATGGCAATCAGGGTTCCCGACCATTTATCTTTAAGACGGACAAGTGTTGTAAGTGTCCCCTGCCATAAGGTCATATGCATATCGTGGCCGCAGGCATGCATGGCAGGTACTTCCGAGCCGGAAGCATCCTTCATAATTACAGTACTGGCAAACGGAAGCCCGGTTATTTCTTTTACCGGCAGGGCATCCATATCGGTGCGAAGCATGATCACCGGCCCTTTACCGTTTCTCAGTACGCCTACAACACTGTTGCCTGCAAAATTCCGTTCAACATCAAAGCCCAGTTCCTCAAGCCTGGCAGCCATCTTTTTTGCAGTTTCGAATTCCATCAGTGATACTTCGGGATGGGCATGAAGGTCTTTATACTTTTCATAGTGTTCGTCTTCAATACCGGTGATGACAGACCTGATCTCTTCGCTCAGCTTGTCCTGGGGGTAAAGGGATATGCCTGACAGGAGACAGGCGGATAGCAATATTATTTTTTTCATAATAGCGGGATTTGAAATGTAAAAGTAAGGATTATTTACTATTGTTCTTAAGAAAGGGAGTGGAAGTTTGAGAAACAGCAGGCAGGTAAAACGACAAAAGACAAAGGACAAAAGACAAAAGGCTGTCACGACTTAACAAATCAACAACTTAACGGCTCAACCAATTTCATTATGAATTGTGGACTGAGGATTGAAGACTGCCGACTTTTATCCTTTGCTCTTTGCGCTATGCACTTTGCAATGCTCAACGTTACCTGTACAGATAGAGAAATCCTCTGTATTCTTTTCCTTCGTAGAGCACATCATCCCAGCCGGTGGCACGGATAATATAGAAATATACACCCGGGCTGGCCTTGCTGCTGCCTATGGTCCCGTCCCATCCCTGCCAGTCTTTCAGTGCATCTCCTTTCCCTTCGAATGAATAGACCCTGCGGCCGCTTTTGCTGAACACCTGGACATATATGGATCTTAGTGATTTATTATCGACGTAGAAAAATTCATTGTTGCCATCCCCGTCAGGTGTGAATACATTGGGTATATTTATTGAGGACGGTTCGACTGTTATATCAACACTGACCGAATCCGTACAGAACAGTTCGCTCTCGATAAAAAGTTTCATCTTATAGATGCCGGGTATATAGTATATATGAGAGTATGGGTCGGCAAGGTATGATACGGAGTCGTCCCCGAACTCCCAGCGGTAATTATCGGCGCGTATCGAGTTATCGGTGATAAATACTTCAAGTGGCGCTTCACCCTGGGCAGGATCAATATCAAAATCAGCTTCCACATGTATTGATTCATAAAAGAAAGAGGAATCTGCCGTACAGCCGAAACTGTCGGCTACATGAAGATTATACCATACATCATCGAGCGGGGGATTGAAGGTTTGGGGATTGATCTCCAGCGAAGGGTAGGGGATTGTCGATTCCGGATCGGAGCTCCACAGAAAGCTGTAATCATTAGGTAACATCACTCTTGTGCCGCTGCTGATGTCGGCGTAGTAAAAGCTGTCTATAGCCGCTTCTCCTTTAAAGGCAACATAATTGCATTTGAAATCGCGTAATGAAGCTACGGATACCGGGTTGTCGATATGCACCCATGCTATAAGAGCGGTATCGTATCCCCCGGCATCCGTTATCTCAACCCTGTAGCCTCCTTCTTCAAGGCCATTTATCTGCGAAGACATGGTCCCGGTATGCTGGTTTACAGCAACTGTAAAGCCGGAAGCAAGATCATCCCATCTTGTCCATGTAAAATCATACGGACCAGTTCCACCCGGGCTTGTTGCACTCAGGTTCGCGGACGAATAGCCATCCGAGCCGCAGAATATGAACACAGCATGATTATAGGGAGTGTCAGGATAGCTGGTATACCGTACAGCACTGGCGCCGGGTGCTGTTATCTGTGCATTTGCAGCCAGTGATATAGTAATAAATAGTATGCTAAGGTATTGTTTCACTTAAATATTTCGGGTTATACGAGAAATAACGGCAATGTCCCTGTCTTTGGTATAATAATGTGCAATATTAATAAATGTGATGCGCCTTTGCAAGCAACATTTGCGACAGCAGTATGTTGAAAACTTTATGACGACAGGTTTTGACCGGACCGCTATTTATGATCTGTTTTAGTACCTTTGTGCCTGTTAAAAATGCGGATGAATTCCTATGGAGCAGGACTATCTGAACGAACTGAATGATGCACAGAGAGATGCTGTTATAAATACAGAGGGACCATCGCTTGTTATTGCAGGGGCAGGATCAGGAAAGACAAGGGTATTGACTTACAGGATAGCTCATTTGCTTAACAGAGAAGTTCCGGCTCATTCTATACTGGCGCTTACCTTTACAAACAAGGCTGCTGCCGAGATGAAGGAGAGGATAACAGGGATAGCAGGGTTTAATAACAGCCGTTATTTATGGATGGGAACTTTCCACAGCATATTCGCCAGGATACTCAGAACAGAGTCGGATAAACTGGGATATCCCTCGAGCTATACTATTTATGACAGCTCCGATTCAAAGAGCCTGATAAGGACAATAATTAATGAGATGGGCCTGGATGACAAGGTGTACAAGTTATCAGGAGTGGCAGGCAGGATATCGGCGGCAAAGAATAACCTTGTTACAGCAGGTGCTTATGCTTCGAACAAGTCGGTCACAGATAGAGACAGGATGGCAAAGGTGCCTATGTTATCAGAGATATACCTTCGCTATGCTGCCCGTTGTTATAAGTCGGGAGCAATGGATTTTGACGACCTGTTACTGAACACTAATATACTATTCAGGGATCATCCCGGTGTTCTCGAACAATACCAGCGGAAGTTCAGCCATATCCTTGTCGATGAATACCAGGATACAAATTACTGCCAGTATCTGATAGTGAAAAGGCTGTCGGAAAAACACCGTAATCTGTGTGTAGTGGGTGATGATGCCCAGAGCATCTATTCGTTCAGGGGTGCCAGGATTGAAAACATTCTTAATTTCAAGAATGATTATCCGGATTATAAGCTTTACAAGCTGGAACAAAATTACAGGTCGACACAGACCATTGTAAATGCGGCAAACAGTATTATAGACCATAACAAGGGTCAGATAAGGAAAAGAGTATATTCAAGAAATGATCAGGGTGACAGGATAAGGATACTGGAGTCGATGACCGATGGAGAGGAAGGGTTCAGGATTGCCAATGATATATTTGACCGCAGCCTGTCCGAACAGGTGAAATGGGAAGAATTTGCCGTATTATACCGTACAAATGCACAGTCGAGAATACTCGAGGAAACGCTCAGAAAAAAGAATATCCCTTATAAGATATACGGAGGGCTGTCTTTTTATGAGCGTAAAGAGATTAAAGATATCCTTGCATATTTCAGGATGGTAATAAATCCTGTTGACGAGGAAGCCCTGAAACGGACGATCAATTATCCTAAAAGAGGCATTGGCAAAACCACAGTCGAAAGGATCTTCGAGGCGGCTGCTAATACCGAAAATACAGCCTGGCAGATAATTAATGATCCGGAAAGCTATAGCTCGCTGCTGTCGCCGGCTACATGGAACAGGATAAAGATATATACAGGGCTTATTCAATCACTGACAAAGCATTGTGCTGATATTAATGCATACGAGGCAGCGGTCGAGATCTCGAATATGACCGGGATAATGAAGGAACTGAAGGAAGGTCAGACACCGGAGGAGATAAGCAGGTATGAGAACCTCCAGGAACTGTTGAATGCAATAAAGGAGTTTACCGATGCCGCCGAGACAAACGGTGAACCGTCAGGATTACAGGCCTACCTCGAAACGGTGACTCTTCTGACCGACAGGGATACAGAGAAAGAAGAAGACAGGAATAAGGTTACGCTTATGACTATGCACTCGGCAAAAGGCCTGGAGTTCAGACATGTTTATATTACAGGACTGGAAGAGAACCTGTTCCCTTCGGTCATGTCACTGACCGATGAAAGCAGTATCGAGGAAGAAAGAAGACTTTTTTATGTAGCTATAACGAGAGCAAAGGAACAGGCTACGCTCAGCTATGCCCTGAACCGCTATAAATGGGGTAAGCTGGAAAGCTGTAAGCCCAGCAGGTTTCTGTTGGAGATAGATGAAAATTACCTCGAATACCCCCCGGTTGAAGTAAAGGGTAAAGCAGGGAACTATGTGGGGGAAAGAACCCGGTTTGAAAAGCCTGTTTATGACTCTTCAGCGGGGAGAGCCGGTCATAATATCCAACCTCAGTATAGAAGGAACCTGAAGAAGATAGGAACCATTGCAGGTAATGGTAACGGTGTACAGGCCGATGAGAAGGACCTGCGGGAAGGCACAGTTGTATATCACGACCGTTTCGGAAAAGGAATAATCCTGTCTCTTGAAGGCGAGGCCCCCAATACTACGGCAGTTGTAGACTTTGAAACCTCCGGTGAAAAGAAACTGTTACTAAGGTTTGCAAAACTGAAAACGGGATAAAACGGAATATATCCTGAATATTATTTACCGCCCCCCATGTTCATATTCATCATCGTATAACCGTCCATAGAGAATGACTTTGAGGCATTTTTGTCAATTTCCTTCACAAACATCCTCATCTGTTTTACATCATTCTCATATACTTCCATCTCCATTATCATGCCACCTTCAAAGGGACCTTCATAATACATGGGGATCCCGGCTTTTTTCATTTGTTTCCGTCCGGGATCGAAATCGATATCATCAGTAACCCACATGTTCACACGGTTTTCTGCATCCTGAAGTGAATATTCCTCACATTTATACCCCTGTATTGTTTTTGTTCTGCCGGTTTTGGTGTAAGTAGGATTATCTGAAACATGACTTGCAGTAGTCCCGTTATCAGCCGAATCAGGCATGTCGTCCATTGAAGTGGCTATTGCCATCTTCTGGCCTCCCTGGTCTGAAAGCATGAAAACACTGTTGTTCTGCTGGTCATAGATCATAGTCATATTACCCTGATATACTCCTCCTTCTGATTCGGGGTGTATTTCTATCGCGACATCAGTGCCCCTGGTATTTACATAAGTGATATACTCGATCCTTGTACTTACATTTTCGGATCCGTCATCAAAGACTTCCATATCCATATTGATGCTGAGGTTGAAGTCGTAGCTTCCCTTATGTTCCACATCACCGCCGCCACCTCCCATAATAGATGAGAGGGCCCCCAATCCGGCTGCCTGCTGTTGCTCCTGCTGTTGCTGTATTTGTCCGGCATTGCCTGTATCTTCCTGATCTGTAACTGTTGCCTGGTTACCTGCCTGCTGATCTGTCACATTACCAACAGTGGCAGCAGTTGAGTCATTACCTTCCTTCCCCATAAGTTTATCCTTCAGGTTAAGCACTCCTTTTGTGACCTGTTTATCAATTTCCTTGTCCACTTCCTTATCCGCTGTTTTCCCGGCTGTCTTTACAGCCCTGTTGGCTTTTTTCTTCAGATAATTGGTTACCTGTGCTTCAGAGCTTACAGGTATTATTAATAAAGCACAAATACTGAATAACAAAATTCTGATTCTCATGGTTGTAAATTTATCAGGTTTATAATGTAAAGTTACGAAATTGCATTGAAATATGATTAGTATATGAATGGAATAATGGAATACTGGAACACTGGAACACTGGAATACTGGAATACTGGAATACTGGAATACTGAGTCCACTTGAAAAGTGGTTTTTGACGATTTAATTGCTTGTAACTTACTGAATATCAATATGTAATTTTTCTTAAATTATTGAATAAAGGCTTTTCGGAGGGGATTCAATACTGGAGCCGGGGAACCTGAGGGGGCTTCGGGAGAAGGTGACGAGCTTGCGGGTCCCGAATCTGTGATTCCAGGATCCCTGCCTGACGGCAGGTGATTGTGGTTGGTGGGGGCTGGCAACACTGGAATACCTGATCATATTTACTAAATGTTACAAATTGAGATATAGATTAGGGCCGTTGCATGCAACGGCCCTCCTGTAGATTGTGAACTGTTGACTGTCGTGCCTCTTGTCTGTTTACCGGCTGAATTTCCCCGTTTACCGATTTTAATCGAAATTTAACGTACAAAACTTTAAAAACCCAAAAAGTTTTCACATTATTGCATCCGAATTTCTAAAATGTATGGATTACAGGGAAAGAATAATTACGGAGGCTGCCTCTTTGTTCATGAAATACGGGATAAGATCTGTTACAATGGACGATATAGCACATCAGCTTGGGATCTCAAAAAGGACAATATATGAGAATTTCTCAGATAAGGATGAGCTTTTAACCGATGTGATAAAAAGCATGGTGAAAAAGCAGAAGGAGTCATTCAGAAGAGCCCTGGAAGGGTCGGAGAATGTAATCGAAGCTTTATTTGAAATTCTCAGGATCGCATCTTTTCATTTTGATAGCACAAGCCCTACTCTTTTTATGGATTTGAAAAAATACCACTATAAGATATATGAACTTGCTTTTCAGAAAGGAGATATAAGAAATTATGAAATAACTATGTTGATATTGCAAAGAGGTGTTGAAGAAAAAATTTTCAGATCTGATATTAATCTTGAAATAGTGAATGCCGGAGTACATGGTTTGCTTGATGCGGCAAGGAACCATGATGCTCTTCCTCCTATGAAGTATTCAAAATATGAACTTGCAGATAATCTTTTTTTCAGCTTCCTGTTTGGTATTTCAACACCTGAAGGAAGAGAATTAATAAACAGCTATAAAAAACAAAAAAGAACCGAATTAAATTATTAGAATAATGAGAATTAAATGGTTAACTATTATGCTGACTGCCTTGTGTTCTGCACTCGTTGCTCAGGAACCGGATTCGGTACTGGTATTTTCATTGCAGGAGGCACAGGAATATGCTGTACAGCACAACAAAATCGTAAAAGCATCCAGGTATGATGTTCAGGCCGCCGAAATGTCGAAATGGGAGATGATCTCCAACGGATTACCTCATGTAGATGGTAGCGGTTCCTATAAAAATTACGTAAAGATTCCGACAAGCCTCCTCCCGGGGGAGATTATTGGTCAGCCTGGTACAATGATACCCGTGCATTTTATGCCCAAATACGATAACAGTTACGGGATACAGGCATCCCAAATGATATTTAGCGCCCCTTATTTTATAGGAGTACAGACAGTTAAGCTTGCCGAGAAGATGAGTAAGCAATCCCTTGAAAAATCCGAGCAGGATATTCGGGAGCAGGTAGCAAATACTTATTACCTGATACTTATTTCCCATGAATCGATGGATATTCTTAACGGTACAAGCAAAAACCTGAGAGAGGTATACCAGTCAACTACAAAAATGAAAGATGTTGGCATGGCAGAAGAAACTGATGTAGACCAGATGCTTTCGAATGTCAGGGGGATGGAAACAAATATACGTTCGATGGAAAGAAACCTGGAATTAAGCTATAATATACTGAGATTTCAGCTTGGGCTTGACAGGAATGCAGAGATAAAATTAAGTACCAACCTTGACGACATTATTAAAGATACTGATGTCGAGGTATTAATAGAGAGTAATTTCAATTACCATGAGCATATAGATTTCAGGCTTACGGAAAGCCAGGTTACTATGCAGGAATTAAATCTTAAAAATGAGAAGGCAAGCGCATTGCCTACATTTTCAGCAATTTATGCATGGAATAAAAATGGTATTGGTGATGAGATTAGTAACCTGGGCTGGTATTCAAATGCATTGGTCGGGCTCCAGTTGTCGGTCCCGATTTTTGCAAGCGGGCAAAGATACTCCAGGATTAAGAAAGCTCAGATAAACCTGGAAAAAGCCCAAACAGCAAAAAATATGGTAACCGATCAGTTGTTACTCCAGGAAAAGCAATTGAGGTTTAATCTTGTTAATGCAAGCGACCAGTATAATACACAGAAAGAAAATGTGGACGTCGCATACAGGGTATATGAGAGTATTGAAAATAAATACAGGGCAGGTATGGCTTCGAGCCTTGATCTGACACAGGCACATAATAGCTATCTGCAGGCCGAAAATACTTATATCAGTGCCGTGATGGACCTGCTTCAGAATAAGCTGGCGCTGGATAAACTACTTAATAATTTTTGAAAATGATAAAAGAAACAAATACCGGAAAAATGAAAACCAGGAATTTAATTTGGATTGTAATACCCCTTACAGTTATAGCATATGCATGTAACCCGAAGGGACAGGCAGACAATGCCCTTAGTGCAGATCAGGTATCTGATCAGGAGAAGAGGATAGTAGTCAGTACAAATGTTCTCGGGATTACGAAAATAAGCAGGACAATTGATTATACGGCTACCCTGGAACCATTTGAGGAGGTACATCTTGCTCCGGCTTCACCTGGCAGAATAAGTGAGATATATGTTGAGGAAGGCGATAAGGTTAAAAAGGGGCAGAAGCTTTTTGCCATGGATCAGACGCAATTACATCAGGCTGAGATACAACTTAGCAGCCTTAAGACAGATCTGGACAGGCTGTCCGCTTTGCTTAAGACAGGTGACATAGCCCAGCAACAATACGATCAGTTGAAGACACAGGTTGAGTTAACAGAGAGCAATGTGGATTTTCTTAAAAAGAATACGGTTATATACTCTCCCTTCGGAGGCACTGTCACAGGAAAGTATTTCGAAAACGGTGAGATGTTCGGCGGTGCCCCCAATACCACAGCCGGTAAGGCTGCCATTGTAACGCTGATGCAACTTAATCCCGTGAAAGCCATAGTGAATATATCGGAACAGTACTATCCGCATGTTACAGAAGGAATGCCGGCGGTCGTAACGACGGATGTTTATGACGGGAAGGTATATAACGGAAAGGTTAGCCTTGTTCATCCCGTGGTTAATTCGATGACAAGGTCATTTGAGGTGGAAATAACCGTTCCCAATGCAGGAGAAAAACTCAAACCGGGAATGTTTGTAAGAGTGTCAATGTTCCTGGGTGAGGAGGAAGCATACGTTGTCCCGTCAAATGTGGTACTTCAGCAGGAAGGTACGAATAACAGGTATGTCTTTACCGACCGTAACGGAACGGCACGAAGACAAATGGTAAAAGTAGGAAAACGGTTCGATGAGATGGTAGAGATCAGCGGTGAAGGACTGGAGACCGGAGATATGCTGGTTATTCAGGGACAAACCAAATTGTCGGATGGAGATAAGATCAGTGTAGTAAACCAATAAACAGAAAATAGTCTTATGAGTATATATAGCACTGCAGTAAAAAGACCGCTTACAACCATACTTATTTTCGTGGCGTTGATGGTTGTGGGTTTGTATTCACTGACAAGACTGCCGGTTGATCTGTATCCCGAGATAGAACTGCCTTTCCTTACGATCTTTACATCTTATTCGGGGGCAAGCGCCGGAGATATCGAAACAAATGTGACAGAATTGCTGGAGAGCCAGTTGAATACGGTGAGTAACCTGAAGGAAATAACTTCGGTATCGAGTGATAATACATCGATTATATTCCTTGAATTCGAATATGAATCTAATCTTGATGAGGCGGCGAATGAGGTCAGGGATGCCCTTAATTTCATTGTCCCTTTCCTCCCGGAAGATGTTGAGGATCCGTCAATACTGAAATTCAATTCAAGCATGATGCCTATCTTGTTTTATGCTATAACAGCAGATGAAAGTTACGAAGGACTTGAAAAGCTGCTCGATGAAAAGGTCGTTAATCCCCTTAACAGGATTGAAGGGATCGGCTCAGTAGGAATAGCAGGAGCCCCGGGCAGGGAAATATATGTTGAAGTGGACCCCAGGAAAATGGAAGCATATAACCTGAACATCGAACAGATTGGCAATATCCTGAGGGCGGAAAACCTTAATACACCTGCCGGTTTCCTTGAAATGGGAAAGCTGGATTATCCTCTCAGGATACAGGGCGAATTTGAGGATAGTGACATACTGAGAGATCTGGTGGTAGGCAGCTTTAACGGTAATACGATATACCTTAAAGATGTGGCCGAAATAAATGACACCGTGATGGATACCAAACTGGAAGAACGGATAAACGGGAAGCCGGGGATGAGAATGTTCGTTCAGAAACAGTCGGGAGGTAATACGGTTGAAGTGGCAAGGGAAGTAAGAAAGACACTGAAGGAGCTTGAGAAAGATCTGCCACCCGATGTTAAGTTCCAGCCTATATTTGATTCATCCGAATTTATTGTCGGTTCAATCAATAACCTTACAAATGCACTGCTGTTTGCAGGAATATTCGTTGTTCTTGTAGTGCTTTTCTTCCTCGGACGCTGGAGAGCGACATTCATCGTTATACTTACAATTCCCATATCGCTGATAGTCGCATTCATATATCTTTATATTTCTGATAATTCGATAAATATTATATCGCTGTCGTCTCTTTCAATAGCCATAGGCATGGTGGTTGACGATGCTATTGTTATCCTCGAGAATATAACAAAGCATATCGAAAGGAAAAGCCGGCCCAGGGAAGCAGCAATATATGCAACAAATGAAGTGTGGCTGGCGGTAATAGTAACTACTCTGACCGTGGTTGCTGTATTCCTGCCCTTAACTTTTGTCGGGGGCCTTACAGGCGTGCTTTTCAAACAGCTCGGGCTTATAGTAACACTGACAACGGTAACATCAACTATAGCAGCCATCACTCTGACACCAACGCTCAGCTCGCTCATGCTCAGATTAAAAAAGAACGGTAAGCCTAAGGGTAAGCTGAGTTATGATAATACGATAAGGAAAGGGCTTGACAGGTTTGAAGGCCTTTACGAATCGACTCTCAGGTGGGCTCTCAGACATAAGACTTTTGTCTTTCTGATGTCTTTGATTGTCTTTGCCGGCTCCATGGGGCTACTGGCCCTGGTGGGTACCGAATTTATTCCTGAGGCTGATGAATCGAGAGTAAGCGCTACAATAGAATTACAGACCGGGACAAGGGTAAGTGAAACAGCAAGGACTACAGCGAAGATAGACAGCCTTCTTCGCGCTGACTTTCCTGAGGTGGATCTTATATCTTCATCGACGGGAACAGATGAGGGTGTGAATTTTGCAACCCTGTTTTCGAATACCGGTACGCATACTATAATCTATACTATATCATTATCAGAAGTTGAGGACAGGGATCGTACGGTATGGGAGATTGCCGATGCTTTCCGCCAGAAACTTGATGAATTCCCGGAAATAGTGAGTTACCAGGTTCAGACAACGGATGCAGGAATGAGCTTCGGTGGTAATAACATAGAGGTGGAAGTGTACGGTTATGATATCAGCGAAACAAATATCATTGCAAACGAACTGGCTGAAAAAATAAGTAATGTAAAAGGTGCTAAGGATGTACAGGTTAGCAGGGATCCTTCGAAACCCGAATTACAGATTGTCCTCGACCAGACAAAAATGATGATGCACGGACTTAATACCGCGACCGTTTCCAGTGCAATAAAAAACAGGGTGGCAGGTATGACGGCCACAAGGCTGAGACAGTTCGGGGATGAGTATGATGTTGTTGTAAGGTTTAAGGAAGATTCGCGTAATTCAATTACCGATGTGGAAAATATCGGGATAACGAATGCCCAGGGACAGATGATCAAACTGGGAGAGATAGCTGAAGTTAAGGAATACCTTTCCCCTCCTAATATCGAACACAAGAGAAGGGAAAGAATTGTGACCGTTTCGGCTACGCCTTATAAGAGACCGCTGGGCGATATAGCCAGGGATATACAGTCCATTATCGATAACCAGGAAACTCCGGCAGGTGTCGAAGTACAGATATCGGGAACAATTGAAGAACAAATGGAATCATTTATGGACCTTGGTATGCTGCTGGTGGTGAGTATTATCCTGGTATACCTGGTTATGGCTTCGCAGTTTGAATCACTGAAAATGCCGCTTATTATAATGTTCTCCATACCATTTTCGTTCTCAGGTGTTGCAATTGCGCTGTTTATTACAAATACAACACTGAGTCTTATTGCAGGGCTGGGAGCCATTATGCTTATTGGTATAGTGGTTAAGAATGCCATTGTTCTTGTGGATTATATTAATCTTCAACGTGACAGGGGACTTGAGCTTTACGAAGCTGTTGCTATATCGGGGAGATCGAGACTCAGACCCGTGCTTATGACTTCGGCAACAACTATTTTGGGTATGCTGCCTTTGGCTATAAGTGTGGGTGAAGGATCGGAAATATGGAGCCCGATGGGAATATCGGTGATAGGAGGACTGGTATTTTCCACACTTGTAACTCTTGTCCTTGTGCCTGTGGTTTACGTAATTTTTGCCCGGAAGGGTGAAAGGAACAGAAAACGCAGGACACAGGAGCAGTATGATTTCCTGAATGACAACAAAGCATTATCTAATGAAAAAAACTGAACAGATGAAAGCAGTATTTATAGTATATAATCAGGCACATACCGAAAAAGTGGAATTTGTTCTTGACAGCCTGGGAATAAGCGGTTATTCCGAATGGAATAATATGAAAGGAAGGGGTAGCCGGGGAGGTGTGCCCCACCTGGGAACACATACATGGCCGGAAGTCAATTCAGGCATTCTGACTGTTGTGGATGACGAAAAGGTCGGTCAACTGATTGATGCCGTAAGAAAAATGGATGAGCAAAATACAGAGGTTGGTGTACGGGTTTTTGTATGGGAGATTACTAATGCTTATTAACGATTTGATTCTGTAACTATTACGTTTTTGTATAGCCGGTTATCCTAAAATTAATGTAGGGATAACCGGTTTTTATGTTGTATAACATATAGTAAAACACGTGTTTTTTTTGAAATTATTAAGTTGCTGTCTGACAGGCTTATGTGTAACTATGTTTTTTGTCTTCAGGATTTGGGATATTGCATGTGAATTCTCTTTGCCTTATTTTAGCTTCAGTTTTTATTGATCATCACTTTGGGAAGATATACAGGTGAGTAGTTTATACCAAACCAATTTTAAAATGAAAAACCTGATTTTGTTTTTGGTGCTATCGGCTTCGATAGTGACTTTTTCATGTAATAATATCAGAGATACTAAGATAGAGGCTGATGAAGCTGTTCTGGAAACAGTTAACAGTAAGCAGGAAGATGCTGAATTAAATGCTGTACTGGAGAGTAAAGTAGGAGACTGGGTTGAGAAAGGTATTGAGTGTTACGGCATTGTTATAAGTACATTTACTGACGGGCGTACGGTTGGCAAGTCAGTTAAATGTAAAGTGATGATAGTTAAAAGTGATAAGATTAAGATGAAGGCTATTGAAAGTGTGAGCCTAATGGAGGCAATTGGCTGCGATCAGCTAGGCCTGAGCTATGGGGAAACATGGTGGGAGACCGAAGGAGATATATTCAGGACAAGGGAGGAGGCTGATCAATATCTGCTTGAAAGAAACTGGCTGGTTAAATGACAGTGTTATTAAGAGTGTAAATTATATTGATAATAATATTCCGGGGAATTTCTGAGAGTTAAGTCGCGTGCACTAACTGTTATCTTCAGGAATTATCATAGTAAAGGCAAGTATTATAACCAACCGAGACCAATCTATTTAGTTAAATGAAAACGAACTGGTATAAGAAGATATTTCAATATGGTATTCTGATACTGCTTGCTTTAATGGCAGTAAGGATATTTCTCGATAAAGCATATTCTCCCGATTTTGAGGCTTACTGCCCGTTTGGAGGACTTCAGGCCCTGGGGTCGTTCCTGGAGAGAAACAGTTTGTCATGCTCTATGACAACAGTGCAAATACTTATGGGTATTGCCTTATTTGCAGGAATCGTATTATTCGGGAAATTATTTTGTGGATATATATGCCCTTTGGGATCTGTTGTTGAACTGCTTGGAAAGGCCGGTGATAAACTTGGAATAAGGCGTACATTGAAAGGTGTTGCTGATAAGATTATGAGGCTTTTAAAGTATGTCCTGCTGTTTATTACTTTTTTCTTTACTGTTAAATCAAGTGAGCTGTTCTGTAAAAAGTTCGACCCATATTACGCGCTGGCCACAGGATTTGATACTGATGTTGTGGTATTGTGGGCACTGGCAGCTATAATTCTGCTTTTCCTGGGTTCCGTTTTTATCAGGATGTTCTGGTGCAGGTATTTGTGTCCGCTAGGCGCTTTGTCGAACATATTCCGGTATACATGGGTCTTCCTGATCATTGCAGGTATCTATTCAATACTTCTCATCACAGGATTGTCAATACCATATTATTATCTTCTCGGGGTTGTTGTAATTGCCGGTTATATTCTCGAGGTATTTTTTGCCGGAAAGGTAAAACCCAACCCGGTGAAGATCACACGGAACACATCCGGTTGTATAGATTGTAAGCTATGCTCAAAGGCCTGTCCGCAGGGAATAGATGTGGCTGGTACTGATGTCGTTTCTGATATTGACTGTACCATGTGCGGAGATTGCCTGTATTCATGCCCTGAGAAGGATACGCTTCAGATAAACCGTACCAACAAAAGGTGGCTGCCTGCTGCTGTTATTGTATTACTGGCAGGAACGGGGATTCTGGTAAGCTCTTTCTGGGAATTGCCTACCATTGATGAAAAGTGGGGTACTCCCGTACAACTTAAATCGGCCCTGGTATATGAACAGGAAGGACTAAAAAATATCAAGTGTTTCGGTAGCTCAATGGCTTTTGCTAATAAAATGCGCAGAGTTCCCGGCGTATATGGCGTTGCCACTTTTGTCGGTTCACATTCGGTAAGGTTGTATTACGATCCTGACAGATACACTGAGGAGGAACTAATGGGAATAATTTTCGTTCCACAGAAAAAAGTGGTGTCAACTGCTGATAATGATGTAGAAAACCTTGTAGCATATAATCTTGAGATTGATCATTTTTTCGATCCTTTGGATGCTTCTTACCTTACTTACCTGCTTAGGCAGAAATCAAATGCAAGCGGTTTTATCACCGAATTTGCCTGCCCGGTTAAGGTAACAATTTTTTTCCCTGAAGATAAAGCAATTACGACAGACGAGCTAAGCAGTATTATCCATACCCGTAATCTGACTTATGAATCGGGAGACCATCAGTTTGCAGTTAAGCTTAAATACAAGGTGACCTCTGTTACAAAATCCGACAGCATTATATCAAGGACTGATTATGGCAGGTTTATGTACTCGCCGCTTGTAATGAAATTTAATAAATATTCATCTTATGGAGGTGAGATACTTAAGAACCTGGACTTCAGGATGGGCAAGAACCGTGCTTTCAAGTCACGCTATTCTTACCTGGTTAGCCATGTGTCAAATGATAAAGGGGTGGTTGCTTTTGAAACCTACCTCGATGATGAAGCGGTCGAATATGGCAGGTTTGTGTATATTGACACTATTACGGACCCGGGGAGCATAATAGCAGCAATGCAAAGCGATACTCTTGTAATTACTTATAGTAATGGCAAGACAGGGAAGGTGGAAAACCCGTTTGACTTTGCTTATTTACCCACAGACAGGAAGAATGAATTAAATAAATGAAAAATACAGATAGCATGTATGCAATTGAATGCAGGAACCTGACCCATTATTATGGAAAGAAGCTTATATATGAGAACCTGAGCTTTAATGTTGAGGAAGGCAAGATACTGGGTTTGCTGGGAAAGAATGGTACAGGCAAATCGACCACAATAAATATTCTTCACGGGTTCCTTCAGCCAACAAAGGGAGAATGTCTTATTTACGGGGAAAACACACAGTTTTTGTCGCCCGAGACAAAGAAAAGGATCGGATTCCTGATAGAAGGACATATTCAGTATACTTTTATGAATATTCATGAAATTGAGAAATTTTATTCGGGCTTCTATCAGGGGTGGAATAGCGAACCGTACTGGGAACTGATGTCAAAACTGAAAGTAACACCAAAACAAAAGATCTCAACCATGTCATGCGGACAGAGATCACAGGTAGCTTTGGGCCTTATCCTGGCACAGGATCCGGACCTGCTTATTCTGGATGATTTTTCTATGGGGCTTGATCCCGGCTACAGGAGACTGTTTATTGATTACCTCAGAGAATATGCCCGTTCAGGAAACAAGACAATTTTTACAACCTCTCATATTATTCAGGATATGGAAAGGTTAATTGATGATGTCCTGATTATGGATTATAACAAGATACTGGCACAGCAATCTGTCGAATCATTTATGAATAAGTTCAGACAATACAGTTTTATATTGAAATCTGAGATTGCTGAGTTTCCCCGGCCGGATTTTGCTCTGAATGTTGAAAGGAACTGTAACAGGATAGAACTTTATACATATTCTGATATAAGTGAAATAGAAGCATACCTGAAGAACCTTGGTATCGTATACAGCCACCTTAAGACAGTTCCTATGTCGCTCGAAGATGCATTTATAGGACTTACAGGAAAATATTAATACTTGAATTATTTTTTATGTGGAGATCAGTTATATATAAGGAATGGATCAAATTGAAATGGGTAGTACTGGCCTTTACTGTACTATCCCTTCTGGTACTCGTTAATATTATACTTAAAGTAAGGCATGATATTATTTTTATGGAGGCAAATAATTATTTGTACTCCATTCTGTTCAGGGGATCATCATACTTTATTATGATAAAGTTTGTTCCTCTTGCCATAGGTATCGGGACAGGAATAGCACAGTATTTCCCTGAAACTGTCAATAAAAGGATAAAGCTGACTTTTCACCTGCCGATGAATGAGAATGAGACAATCCTTAAGATGCATACATTCGGATCACTTGTTGTTATTACACTCTTTATTGTAATAAACATTTTCTTTTTCTTCCTGAGCAGAATATACCTTCCAATGGAAGTTGTGACACAAGCCCTGGTTACAAGTCTGCCCTGGTACCTGGGAGGACTGGCAGCCTATTTTATGACATCAATGATTTTGCTTGAACCTGTCTGGCTTTACAGGGCTCTTTATACGGTGATATCTTACGGATTTGTGGCTTCCTATTATCAGAAGACGGTACTGGGAGCATACTCCCTGTCAATCGGATTATTCGCATTAATTGCAGTAATAGCCGGCATAGTGATCCTGTTTTCAGCTTACAGATTCAGAAAAGGAGAAATGTAAAATGGTAAAGATTAGCAGATACATATTGGTTATTATTGGCATTATTGTCCTTTCCATATCAATCCCAAAATTGTTTTGGACAATATTTGCAAAGGTACCCCTGGTACCTGTAGTATATTATAGCTGTATACTCGACGATTTTGTGGTGGTTGACTCAAGGAGAGATAAGACAGAGTGGTATGATGCAGATGGTAAGCATTATACGCATGAAGAGTTTGAGACTAAACTGCCATTAATGTTTTTCAGGCAGCTTATTGCTGACGGAACCATGCCTGATACTATAAATGGAGTTTATATGGATCCGAGCGCTATTAACAAAGCGTCTTCATATTTCAGATATACCCCTGTAGATTTAAGAGCTCCGGTTATACAGCTCTGGCCTATGTTTGAGTCGGAAAGCGACAGGGTTAACCTGGAAATGCCACCTGATTATTTCAGGATAAAGGAATCGATGGAATTTATCGTTTCGGAGACTAATAAGGTGGATATTGAAAAAAGCAAATTGTTTACACAGGCTCTGAAAGACAAAGGCTTTGTTTTTCCAGCGGATATAATTGCAGGTATACCCACGACACGTAAATCATGCGACGAAGGTTATTTTATTACTGACAGTGACGAACAGTTTTTTCATGTTAAAATGGCTAAAGGCCGGCCTGTTGTTAATAAAATTAATATTCCTAAAGGTTTAGGGATTGTCTATATTGAATGTGTTGATATCAAAAGCAAGGAATTTTATTGTTACCTTTTTACAAGGAATAACGGAGTATTCGTGGTACTGGATGAGGTTTACGACCTTCAGAGACTGCCTGTTGAAGGGTTTAACCCGTACTTACATTCACTTAAAGCGACCTGCGATCTCTTTAATAAGACTTTCACTCATGTAAAGGACGGTGAGATCAGAGTGACAGCCGTTGATGATATGTATGAAGTTGTGGGAGAATACTCAACAAGATGGGACACCGAATTTGAGAGAAATGACGGAAAATTATTCAAGGCACTTTTCCCTTTCGAGATAAAACTTACTATTCCTGAGTCAAGGTTCGTTAATTTTTATCTCCGTATATCTCCGGGATTTACATGGATTATTGTTAACTTTATCACACTGATTATCGCAATTGTGATATTACTGAGAAGAGGTTACGACATTAAAAGGAATATACCCGACCTGATTCTTGTTGCTATTACCGGCATATACGGGTTAGCATCTGTTTTGATATTCCCGAATAAATTCAGGTATAATAACTAATAATTTTGATACGAGACATTTGAACCGAATAAAAATAATATTAGTCCTGGCTTTTTTCCCGGTAATAAATATTTCTGTTAACGGGCAGCGGATCCACAATCTCAGTGGACGAATAATATGCAATGCCGACAGTGCTGTGGTTGAAATGGCAGCCGTGGTAATAAAGGAGCTTAATATCTGGACGGTATCTGATGTAAACGGGAATTTTATCTTTAAATCAATACCCGGGGGTGACTATACCCTGCAGGTAACCTGTCTGGGTTATGAACCGTACGAAATCCCTGTCAGTATTCCCTTTGGCAATACCCCTCTTCTGATCAGGCTGGACCCGTCTACACTATCCCTGGATGAAGTGGTCGTTACGGCAAAAGAAGGGAGAAAGATAGGGTCAACGTCCATCCTTCAGCAGTCGGCCCTCGAGCATATACAGCCTACCGACCTTTCTGATGTCCTGCAACTGGTGCCGGGATCTGTTGTGAATAATCCTGATCTTTCGGACCCCAAACAATTGTCGGTAAGAGAAATAGACGGTTCGAAAGACCCGACTTCAAGTCTTGGAATACTACTTATCATAGATGGTGCGCCTGTGTTTAATGATGCTAACTTACAGGTTATGAAAACCACCGGCGCTACATTGGGTAAGATGGTCACAACCTTTGCCTCGACATCTACCGGAGGTTCGGATATTAGACAAATACCTGTCGATAATATTGAATCGGTAGAAGTTGTAAGGGGTATAGCAGGTGCTGAAGATGGAGATATGTTAAGCGGGGCTGTTAAGGTTAAGCTTAAACGCGGTAAAACTCCGTTAATAGCAAAGATCAAAACCGACCCGATGATCAAGCAGTTTTATGCAGGAAAAGGTATCGGCCTTGGTGGTAACCGGGGTGCACTGAACATTGATTTCGATGTTACAAGATCATTCGATGATCTCAGACTGCGGTACAAGAGTTTTAACCGCTTAAACGGTGGCCTGGCATACTCGAATACTTTTATGCGCGATACAAAACCATTGAGAATAAGCTTAAGGGGATCATTGTCGAAAACACAGGACAGGGAAGAGAAGGATCCTGACCTGCTTGATTATGAGTTATATGAGTCAAGTGAAAACATTATTACCGGGACATTGTCGGCTGACTGGTCCCTGAATTCGGCTGTGCTGACAAACCTGGACTTAAATATATCAGGTTCTTCTCAGCATCAGGTAGGAAGGCAGATTGAACTGGAACAGCTTTATGCAGGGCCGGCGCCCCAACCAATCTCCCTTATTCCGGGTGAATTTGAAGCACCGGGGCTGCCAAGCAGCTATATAAGTGATGTGACGATTGACGGAAGACCGTTTTATTTTAATGCAAAGCTGGACGGGAGTAAGGTATTTCATTTCGGTAATGCCGGGATCAGTAACACGAAAGCAGGACTGGCTTATAAGCTTTACGGGAATAACGGCGACGGCAGATTATACGATACAAGCAGGCCTCCCAGCCCTGCCAGTTCAAGTGATGCACGTCCGAGGTCTTATAAGGATATCCCGTCGATGAAACAACTGGCTATGTATATTGAAGAAAATCTTGATTTTGATATCGGATCCACCAGTCTGTCCTTACAGGCAGGACTCAGGTTTACAAATGTTCAGCCGCAGACAATATTCAGATCAGCAGAGAATGCTACAATGCTTGACCCGAGATTAAGTCTTAAGTATTCAATAATAGACCGTAACGGCAAGGGAATAAATGATCTTAAGATAAGACTGGGATACGGGGTTTTTTCGAAAGCGCCGACACTCTTACATTATTATCCTGACCCGGCTTATTTTGACCGTACCGGCCTTGGGTTCAAGGATGGACCGAGGGAGCTTTTCGTGATAAGCACCAAATTATATGAAGACACCAGTAACGATGATCTCAGGCCTGCCGTTAACAGAAAGGTTGAGATGGGCGTAGACCTGGGTATATCAAAAGTTAAGCTAAGCCTTACGGCTTTCTATGAAAGGATGAATAACGGTTTTTCTTTCGAAAGGTATTATGATACATTTATATATAATAACTACGCAAATCTTGACTATATTGAACTCGGCCTTGACCCCGAGATTCATGTGCTCGATCCTTATTTTGTACAGGGACAGGGAGTATTCTATATTGACCCTCTGACCGGCACCGAAACAAAGGTGCCTGTTGAACAGGACACGGTTTTTGTTTCATACACTTATCCTTTAAATTGTATTTCAACAACAAAGAAAGGCCTTGAATTAAGCCTTGACCTGGGCCGTATTGAGTTTTTAAAAACATCGGTTATTGTTGATGGCGCTTACCTGATGATTAAAAGGCTGGAGATGAATGATTACCTTGAGAAACCCCTCTCGACCTATATGAGCAAACCATTTCCGCTTGTTGGCCTTTATCCCGGAGGAGAAGGCACATTAAACGAAAGAATTAATACTAATATAAGGACTGTAACTCATATCAGCAAGCTGAAAATGGTCTTTACAATAACCACGCAGATCATATGGTATGAAAGAAAACAAACTATATATGAGGATCCGGATGGAAATATTCTTGTATATACAAATGATCCGGTTGAAAACCCTTACACGGATTACACCCAGATAAAGTATATTGATGCTATAGGATATTATGACCTGGCAATGAATTACCATATATATACTCCTGACCCCGGATTATCAAAGCCCTATAGCGACCTGACTGACCCCCAGGGCGATGAGTATATATTCTCTCCACGGACATACCCTCCGGTTTTTCAGGTTAACCTGAGAGTGACAAAAGAGATATCAGATGAAACAGTGCTTTCATTTTATGTGAATAACGTTACGAATTACAGACCACTGCAGAAAATAAGCGGCAGATTGGAATCTTATGAAAGAAGAAACCAGCCTATATATTTTGGGGCTGAACTTAAGTTTAAATTTTAATCACTATAAATAAACAGTTATGAAAAAGTTATTAGTATTTATTTCTATCATCGCTTTGGCAGGAGTGTTTTACTCCTGTGAAAAGAAAGGGGCGACCCTGTATGATGTTAGTGTTACAGTTGTGTTCCCCGAAGGATGGCCGGGCGAAATGTCCGGTGTTACAGTTACTGCTCTGAACAATATAAGCGGTGTCAGTACTACTGAAACCACCGACGCAACCGGAATAGTCATATTTAAGCTTGAAGAAGGAACGTATAATATCTCGGCAGCATATGAAGGCGACGAATTTGCCCTGAACGGTATCCTGGAGAGCATTACAATAAACAGTGCTGAAACGTCTTTTAATGTTAATGTTGTTGCAAGCGCTATCGGCGGAGGCCTTGTTTTTAAAGAGATCTACTATACAGGCTCACGTACTCCAGAAGATAAAACCTATTATGCCGACCAGTTCCATGAAATATACAATAACTCGGACGAAACAATCTATCTTGACGGTTTATGTATCGGGGTACTTCAACCTTCGAGCGGCTCGGAATCAGACTGGGTTGACGATCAGGGTAACCTTTTGGATGTACTCCCTGTTACATATATGACATGGATGTGGCCGGGTGACGGCGATGACAATCCTGTTGAACCCAGGACAAGTATTGTTCTTGCCCAGGATGGTATCGATCATCAGACCGACTCCGATGGTAATCCTAATTCACCGGTGAACCTTGGTAATGCAGATTGGGAAACATATTTTGAGACCTCAGGAAAAGATACTGACTCTCCGGGTGTCCCGAATCTGATACCTATATATTCCACTACATCAACAATGTACGACTGGCTGCATCCGGTAAATGGCGCAGCAGTCATTATATTCAGACTGCCTACAGGGCTCGATTACGAATCTTTTGTTTCAGACCCTGACAACTTTATGACCCGCCCGGGATCCACATCATCTACGGAATACCTGATGGTGCACAAGGACTGGGTTATAGATGCTATTGAAATTGTACGTATAGAGGAAGACAAAAGATATAAGAGGCTTCCCGTGGAACTCGATGCCGGTATGGTTTGGTGTTCAGGATCATATACAAGTGAGTCTATCAGGAGGAAAGTAAAGGATATTATCGGTGGGGATGTGTATTATAAGGATACTAATAATTCAAGCGAAGATCTCCTTGGCATGCAAACACCTACTCCGGGTGTACATCCTACTACTATTGATTAATTAATTTTTTCCGGAGGCCCGGTATGACTGTAGTCAATATCAGGCTTCCGGTATCTGAAAAGAATGAGCAAAATCAGGTTTTTTATACTTGCCTTACTTACATTATTTGTTAACTGCCGGACATTTGCATCAGAAAATGACAGCCTGCTGTTCAGCAGGAATTATGAGCTTTTCAGAATGTTGCCGGAAGTCAATAATTTATTCAGCACAGGTAATCCTGCCACACTTGAATTAATTAATATAGATAATTTATCTTTTGTGCAGGCGGGTTACAGCGACCTGAGAAAAGACCTGAAGTATTCGGTTGAACCTGATGGTCATTATATGTATAAATTGAACTCGCTTGGATACAGAAGGATCGGCAAGCTGGTATTTAAGGGCGAGTTCAGTTATAACAATTCGAAATATACCGGAATTAATTGTAATTCTACTTTGAGGTTTGACCACAGGTATCCTTATATCATCGGGGATACAACCAGCGGTATTCAGAGGTCGGAGGAATATTTCATGTCAGGAGCTTTTGGGTTTCCGGTAAGCAGCAAATTGTCTCTGGGTTTTGATTGTAATTATTCAAACAGTATGGGAGCCAAACAGAAAGACCCCCGTAACCTGAATAAGATTTCCGATTTTAACCTGAATGGCGGTATCAATTATAAAAGCGGTAAGGTTTACAGCGGCGCAACTTTTGGCGTAAGGCTGTTTGCCGAAGATCTGGATTTTGATGTTGTTGCCAACACAAAAAATAACCTGTTCCAGTTCCTGGGTATGGGCTATTTCAGGTTTGAAGCTAATATAAGTTATTATAATTGCTTGTATGAAGGAAAAGGGTTAAACGGTTCGGTTCATTTCGGGATCAAGGGGAAGAAACATGATAATCTGAGTAACCTGGAAGCAAAAAAGTATAGAGAAGAGGTAAGGACAGGTACATCAAACCGGATCATTGAAGGTGTGGCGGATATTATTGAACTGGCTTATTCAAACCGGCACGTTATTGTAAGCAGCAGGGCAATACATAAAATAGAGACTACACTTTCGTTATTTAACCTTAATGGGACAGAGGTCGATCAGGATTTCCGGAAAGTAAGCCTGAATGGTTATCCCTACGACTCCCTGGTAACAAAAAGCTGGATTGAAGGGAAAGAAATTGTTAATGAATACAAAGCTGATATCGAGTATTACCTTATCAGACTGAATTCAAATAAAAAACCCCTTATCGAAACAAGGGTGGGAACAGGATTCCTTTACCATTCGGATACACATAACCCGGTTGTAAATTATGGCGAATACAACGCATTAAATAATGAATCCTATTTAAATGTCAGGCTTAATATTTATAAATCCGGATTTATTATTTCGCCTTATATCGGGATTGATGGAACATTTAACCTTTCCGGGGAGTACAGTTATAATCCTATTGATAAGAGCTTCCCGTCTATACCTGAAAATGATTACATGATCCTTACAACAGAATTTTTCAGTGAACATGGCGGGATAAAAGCTGAAAAAACTTTGAATAAGGGCAAGATAAGATCGTTTTATATCGATGTTAATTTCCGGTATCTTCATTTTACCGGTGAGGATGTTTCCGGATTGAGTAATTCAGATATTCATTTAGTAACGGGCTTTGTTTTTTAATTAATTATGAGAATATATAAGGTTTTTCTTGTATTTGTTATAACTATAACATTTATTCTTTCGGGATGCAATAAGACTGATAATACAGTTTTGCTCATAGTGGGTGCTGACGTAAAAAACAAAGCCGTGGATGAACTGGAATATTTTTCAGATGCCCTGCATAATGACGGACTGACAGCGATAATAGTGGATGAATTCAGCTATAGCCCTGATACGATAAGAAACGTTATATATGAATATTACCTTGACCGGAATATTGAAGGAGTCATTTTTATAGGTGACATACCTGTCCCTATGCTGCGCGACGCCCAGCATCTGACCTCTGCATTTAAAATGGACCAGCAGAGATATCCTTTTTACAGGTCTTCGATACCATCAGACAGGTATTATGAGGATTTTGACCTTGCCTTTGATTTCCTGATGCAGGATACGGTCAGCCCTCATTTGTTTTATTATTCTTTAAATTATAAATCTCCGCAGTTGCTTACCCCTGATATTTATTCCGGCCGGATAAGGATTCCCTGGGATGATGATAATTGTACTCTTTTGAAGGCATACCTGAAAAAAGCTGCTGATTCTCACCTTAACCCTGATCCGGTGGAGAAAATAATGTTTTTTGCCGGTCATGGGTATAATTCGGAATCGATAACTGCACGACTTGACGAAAAGGTAACGCTTTTACAACAATTCCCGGGATTAAACAGGCAGAATAAAGGATTGGAATTTATTGACCATTCATTTGAGGAATACATCAAATACCCTCTCCTGGCAGAGCTGGCAGACCCGGATCTGGATATTGCCCTGTTACATCATCATGGCGGAGCGGATGCCCAGTATCTTAACGGAGACAAAGCGGCTAATGGTGTTAATGACAATATTCGAAGTATAAAAATATATCTCAGATCAAAACTCAGGAATGCCGCAGAAAGGGGCAGCAACCTTGAGAAGGTTAAGGCTGACTATGCTAACCGGCTCGGAGTGCCACTGGCATGGTTCGATGATACCTTTACTGAAGAAATCACTGAACAAGACAGTATTCACTGGGCTGACATGGATATTGACGGGCCGGAGCTTGAGAATTATAGCCCCGGGGTGAGGTTTATAATGTTTGATGCATGTTTTACAGGATCGTTCCAGAAAGATTATTATATATCGGGCAGATATGTTTTTGGAGGAGGTAATACTATAGCCGTCCAGGCAAATTCTGTAAACGTAATACAGGATAAGTTTCCCGATGAGATGGTGGGATTGCTGGGTGCAGGCTTCAGACTGGGCGAATGGAACAGGAATACAGCTTTTCTCGAGACTCATATAATAGGAGATCCTACATTCCGTTTCAAAGCATCTGACTTAAATGACTTATCAGGTAAGGTAAATAAGATCAGGACTGACAACCGTAAACTACTCCGGTTATTATCTTCTGTAAATCCTGATATCAGGTCGTGGGCCCTTGCCCAGTTGTATCGTAACGGGTATGCCGGAATATCAGAATTGTGTAAGGATACTTATTTTAGAAGTGAATATAATTCAGTCAGAATGGAATGCCTGCATATCCTGTCATGCATCAGAGATGAAAATTTTGTTGAAGTAACCGGAGCAGGACTGAGCGATTCTTATGAGTTGGTGCGTCGTATGTCATCCGTTTATGCAGCAAAATCAGGCGACCCCTCATTGATACCTTCTATTGTAAAAGCCGGCCTGGACCCGAATGTAAGCAAAAGGGTAGAATATCAGCTTCGCGATGCAGCAGCTTTTTTTAACAGGAGTGACTTTATGAGCTGTCTTGAAGAAAAAAGTAAAGACCTCCCGCAATATCCATATTATAAAGAGCTCACGGAAAAGGTGTCAGGCTGGTCTGAGACAGGCTATAACAGCTACCTGAGATATATGAATGAAATTACTTCTGATAGTAGCAGCTTTAAGGATAAGAAGTTTGCAGTCCGGGCTCTCAGGAATAAACCATATCATGAAGGCGTTGATATTCTTCTTACGATGCTCCAAAATAATAATAATACAGAATTAAGTGTAATGCTAACCGAAGCATTAGGATGGTTTAACTACAGTTACCGGAGGGATGAAATAATAAGTGTATGTGAAGACATTATAACATCTGATAATTTTCCGGATGAGATTAAGCAAGAGGCAGTAAGGACTGTATCCAGACTTAAATAAAAGCCTTAAAAAACAAATAAATTTTTTTGCTAACTTTGTGCGCTCGAAAGGGGTATATAATATTTTGTATAATAATTAATTTAACTTAAGGATGAAAAAATATCAAGCCGGACAGATCAAGTCAATAGCACTTCTTGGTAATTCGGGCTCAGGTAAGACCACATTTGCGGAAGCGATGGTGTTTAACGGTGGTATCATAGACAGAAGAGGTGCCGTCGAAAATAAAAACACAGCTTCAGATTACCGGCCGATAGAACATGAAAACGAAAATTCAATATTCTCATCGGTACTTTATACCGAATATGGAGATAGCAAGGTCAATGTACTGGATACTCCCGGACTTGATGATTTTGCCGGCGGAGTAGTATCCTCATTATGTGTAGCCGATTCGGCCGTCATCCTTATTAATGTACAAAACGGGGTTGAGGTAGGAACTGAAATACACTACCGTCATTCGGATAAACTAAATAAGCCTGTTATTTTCTGTGTTAACGGTCTTGACCACGAGAAAACAAATTTCGACAAGTCGATAGAAATGCTGAAAGAACGTTTCGGTAATAATGTGACACTTATACAATACCCTGTAAACGAAGGAGAGGGCTTTGATTCTGTAATTGACGTGATCAAGATGAAAATGCTTCGTTATCCCAAAGGCGGTGGTAATTATGAAGAGATGGATATACCTGCCGGGCATGCTGACAGGGCAGCGGAGCTTCAGACGGAACTTATTGAAAAGGCTGCGGAGAATGATGAATCTCTTATGGAAATATTTTTTGAGAACGACACGCTGACTGAAGAGGAAATGAAGAGCGGCATCAGAACAGGGCTCATTCAAAGAGGGATATTTCCTGTTTTTTGCTCGGCAGCGAAAAATAACATAGGCGTCGACAGACTTACTGAATTTATCTGCAATGTTGCCCCGGCCGCTTCAGATATGCCCGAATGGGAAACCGAAGACGGAAAGAAAATAAAATGCGACCCTGACGGCCCTGCTTCGCTGTTCGTATTCAAATCGTCACATGAAGAGCATATAGGAGAAATAAATTTCTTTAAGATCATATCAGGTAAGATAACCGAAAACATCGATATGGTAAATGCCAATAATTCGACAAAGGAAAGGTTATCACAGATTTTTATTAATGCCGGTAAGACAAGGAATAAGGTCGCTGAACTGGTTGCAGGTGATATCGGAGCTGTTGTTAAACTTAAGAACACTAAAACGAATCATACGTTAAACAGTCAGGGCAGCAACAAGTTCCCCGCAATAAAATTTCCGGAACCCAAGTACAGGACGGCCATAAAGCCTCTCAGCGAAGGCGACGAAGAAAAACTTGGCGAGGCCTTAAACCGTTTGCACCAGGAGGATCCGACGATCCTGATTGAATATTCGAAGGAACTTAAACAGATTATTGTTCACGGACAGGGAGAATATCATCTTAATATTCTTAAATGGCACCTGGATAATATTTTTAAGATCGAAACAGAATTCTACGCTCCGAAAATACCATACCGTGAGACTATCACGAAGGCAGCCCAGGCTGATTACAGACATAAGAAGCAATCAGGAGGTGCAGGTCAGTTCGGAGAGGTTCATATGATTATAGAGCCTTATGAGGAAGGCTCGGCTCCGAGCCCGAATATGAAAATAAACGGCAAGGAGATCAAATTATCGGTCAGGGATAAGGAAGAGCATAAACTGTCATGGGGCGGTGTGCTGGAATATGTTAACTGTATAGTAGGCGGCTCAATTGATGCCCGTTTCATGCCGGCAATCCTTAAAGGCATAATGGAGAAGATGGAGGAAGGCCCTCTTACAGGATCATATGCCCGTGATATAAGAGTATATGTTTACGACGGAAAGATGCATCCCGTCGATTCCAATGAGATATCTTTCAAGCTTGCCGGGAGAAATGCATTTAGCATGGCTTTTAAGGCAGCTAATCCCAAAATACTCGAACCTGTATACGATGTTGAGATTATGGTTCCCTCCGACAGGATGGGTGATGTAATAAGCGATCTGCAGGGACGCCGGGGTATGGTGCTGGGGATGAGCAGTGAAAAGGGTTTTGAAGTGGTAAAAGCCAGGGTTCCTTTGGCTGAAATGAATAAATATTCTACCGCACTGAGCTCTATCACGGGTGGACGCGCCATGTATTCAATGAAATTTGCCGAATATTTGCAGGTGCCTTCGGATGTACAGGATACAGTAATAAAAGCTTACGAATCCCAAGAGGATGAGGAATAGCACAGATTAACGCAGATTAACGCAGATTACGCAGATTACGCAGATAATACAGAGGCATGGAAATTTCCGTGCCTTTTTCTTTTATAATGATTAACTTTATCATGAAGAAATGAGTGATCAGGAATTATGAATAAATTATATCTGTGTGTGATAATCGTTTTTCTCTGTTCAGCCTTATCGGCGCAGAATATCTGGCTTGGATCGGAAAATCAGAAATACTATGAAGAATTTCTGGTCAGGAAAGCAATGGAGCACGAGACTGAAAGCTATGAAGGCTCTCCTTATCTGTATGATGAATTTACAGAAGCACAGGTAGTATTGTCAGAAAAGCATATTTTCAATGAAGTAACACTGAGGTATGATGTGTACCATGACCTGTTCGAAATCAAGATGAAGGATGCTGTATATAATTTAAGAAGAGGCGCTATGATATCGGATATTATTATGGGAGATCATAAGTTCAGGTATATGGAATATGAATACATGTCAACTTCATTACAGGGTTATCTTGATGTTATTGAGGAAGGAGAGTTCAGCTTATACAAACAATACAGGATAGTGTTCAGAGAGGCTGAGCCTGCCCGTCCCTATGTTGAATCTAAGCCGGCAATGTTCCAGAAGAGGGATCCTTTGTTCTATATCGCTTCGGGAGACAACAGACCTGTGTTTGTAAATAACAGGCGTAATCTTCTGAATGTGGCAGGTGAATATGAGGAAGAACTTAAGGAATTTATCAGGGGAAACGAGCTTAAGCTTAGGGACGGGGATGGGATGCTTAAAGCTGTAAAATTTCTTAACGGCCTTGTTAATCAATAGTGAGGGCAACCGATAAACCGGTCGGCTGTCAAAAAAATCCTTATATACTTGTGTATTACAAAAAAAGTTACTTTCTTTGCGCCGGTTTTTGAAACCCAGGAGTACCGGCCATTTTCTTCTGAAAGTAAGTGAATAAAAAATATTCTCTGGGAGATAGTCGGGAAGGAACCTGTCATAAACTTACGTTTTTCAGGTAAAAAAAGATGACGAAAACCGTTTTTATTGCCGTGTTGATGGCAACAGGGTTATTTTACCCTGATGGGATGAAAAGTTTGATTTACATTTTAATATAAATAATTGTATTTATGCCGACAATACAACAATTAGTACGAAAGGGCAGAAAAAGACTTGTTGATAAAAGCAAGGCTCCTGCTTTGGATTCATGCCCTCAGCGAAGAGGAGTATGTGTACGTGTTTACACAACCACTCCCAAGAAACCTAATTCAGCTATGAGAAAGGTGGCAAGGGTTAGGCTTACCAATGGCAAAGAAGTTAATGCTTATATCCCGGGTGAAGGACATAATCTCCAGGAACACTCCATCGTATTGATCAGGGGAGGGAGAGTTAAGGACCTTCCGGGAGTAAGGTATCATCTGGTGCGTGGGGCACTCGATACGTCAGGCGTTGAAGGTCGTACGCAGAGACGTTCGAAGTACGGGGCAAAAAAACCGAAGAATTAGTTGTTAACAATGTAAGGAGTTAGATAATGAGAAAATCAAGACCAAAAAAGAGGATCATATTACCCGATCCCAAATTTAATGACCCTTATGTGACCAGGTTCGTGAATAACCTGATGCTTAGCGGTAAGAAGAATCTTGCATTTAAGATATTCTATGATTCTCTTGACATTGTTGAAGGGAAAATGAAGGAAGAGGATAAGAGCGCTCTTGAGATATGGAAGCAGGCGCTTGAAAATGTGACCCCGCAGGTTGAGGTAAAAAGCCGAAGAGTAGGAGGAGCTACCTTTCAGGTTCCTATGGAAGTAAGGGGCGACCGTAAGATCAGCATAAGCATGAAAAACCTTATTTCCTTTGCACGCAAGCGCCCAGGAAGAAATATGGCTGAGAGACTTGCAGCCGAAGTTATTGCTGCTTACAAGGGCGAAGGAGGGGCTTACAAGCGTAAGGAGGATACACACCGTATGGCAGAAGCCAATAAGGCATTTGCACATTTCAGGTTTTAGATAGTATTATATTAAAGTATGAGTAATAACCTCGAATATACACGCAATATCGGCATCATGGCACACATCGATGCAGGCAAGACGACGACAACAGAAAGGATTCTGTTCTATACGGGTCGTACTCACCGCCTGGGCGAGGTGCATGACGGTAATGCTCAAATGGACTGGATGATACAGGAGCAGGAGAGAGGTATTACTATTACATCGGCAGCCACAACCACATTCTGGAAATACGGAGATAAGGATTATAAGATCAATATTATTGATACACCCGGTCATGTCGATTTTACCGTTGAAGTTGAAAGATCGCTTAGGGTCCTTGATGGTGCAATAGCTGTCTTTTGCGCTGTCGGAGGCGTAGAGCCGCAGTCGGAAACGGTATGGAGACAGGCAGACAAATACGGTGTGCCGAAAATCGCCTTTATAAATAAAATGGACAGGGTTGGCGCTGATTTTTTCAGTGTGGTGGATCAGATAAAAACAAAGCTGGGAGCCAATGCTGTACCGGTACAGATACCTATGGGCTCGGGCGAAGACTTTACCGGCGTTATAGACCTTATAGAAAATAAAGCTGTTGTATGGTTCAGTGATGAAACCCTTGGTACCCGGTATGAATTGCACGATATACCTGACGACCTTAAGGAGGAAGCAGAAGAGTGGAGGGGAAAGCTTATTGAAGCTGTGGCTGAATCAGACGATACATTACTGGAAAGGTATTTTGAAGACCCTGATTCGATAACAAGGGAAGATATGCTTGCTGTAATGCGCAAGTCGGCTATTGAACGGGTAGCCGTTCCCGTTCTGTGCGGATCAGCATTCAAGAACAAGGGTATCCAAAGACTTCTTGATGCAATTGTGGCTTACCTGCCTTCACCTCTCGATATAGGAGGCGTAAAAGGTATTAATCCGAAAAATAACGAGGAAACAGTCAGAATGCCTGATGAGGATGAACCGCTGGCCGCCCTGGCATTCAAAATAGCAACCGATCCTTTTGTCGGCCGCCTGGTATTCCTGAGAGTTTATTCAGGGAGCCTTAAAACAGGCGACATGGTACTGAATATGCGTACCGGCAAGAGAGAAAGAATAAACCGCCTGTTCCAGATGCATGCCAATAAGCAGAACCCCAAAGAAATTATTTCAGCCGGGGATATTTGTGCTGCTGTTGGCCTCAAAGACCTGAAAACGGGCGATACACTTTGCGCGATCCATAAGCCTGTATGGCTTGAATCTATGGAATTCCCGGACCCGGTAATCGGAGTTGCTGTTGAACCCAGAACACAGGCTGATATTGATAAAATGGGTATAGCACTAAGTAAGCTGGCCGAGGAAGATCCCACATTCCAGGTTAATACTGATCCTGACAGCGGTCAGACCGTTATAAGCGGTATGGGTGAGCTACACCTGGAAATACTTATTGACCGTCTGAAAAGAGAGTTCAAGATTGAATGCAACCAGGGGAAACCACAGGTTGCTTACAAAGAAGCACTTACGAGTTCTGTTGTTCACCATGAAGTATTTAAAAAACAGACCGGAGGTAGAGGTAAATTTGCTAATATAGAGGTTGAAATAATGCCTTCCGATGATAAATCTACCGGGCTTCAGTTTATCGATCAGGTTAAAGGAGGTAATGTGCCGAAGGAATTTATCCCTTCGGTTGAAAAGGGATTCAAAACTGCCATGCAGAACGGCCCGCTGGCCGGATTCCCTTTGTATAGCCTGAAAGTTGTACTCAAGGACGGTTCATATCATTCCGTCGATTCCGATTCATTGTCATTTGAGATCGCTGCCCGGCAGGCACTTAAGAATGCCGCCGGTAAATGTAACCCGGTATTGCTGGAGCCTGTTATGAAGGCCGAAGTAGTAACACCCGAAGAATATGTAGGCGATGTTGTCAGTGATTTCAACAGAAGAAGAGGAAAGGTGGAAGGTATGGAATCGAAAGCAGGTTCAAGGGTTATTAAAGCAAAAGTGCCGCTGGCAGAAAACTTCGGTTATGTTACTGTACTCAGAACCCTGACTTCCGGAAGAGCGACATCTACAATGGAATTTTCGCATTACGAGGAAGTGCCTGAAGAAATCTCAAGAATTATTATTGAAAAAATTAAAGGTAAAATCTATTAGAGATGAGTCAGAAAATTCGAATTAAACTGAAATCTTACGACCATAATCTCGTTGACAAATCCGCCGAGAAGATCGTTAAGACGGTAAAATCTACTGGTGCTGTTGTTAGCGGCCCTATTCCTTTACCGACTCACAGACGAGTGTTTACCATTCTCAGGTCGACATTCGTGAATAAGAAGTCGAGGGAACAATTCCAGTTGTCATCATATAAAAGACTGCTGGATATATACAGCTCAACACCAAAAACAATAGATGCCCTGATGAAACTGGAATTGCCAAGCGGGGTAGAAGTAGAAATCAAAGTGTGAAACCAGTAAAGATTATCAAAAATGCAGGGATTAATAGGCAAAAAAGTAGGAATGACATCTGTTTTCGACGAGAACGGTAAGAATATTCCATGCACAGTAATAGAAGCCGGCCCTTGTGTTGTTACCCAGGTTAAGACAAAGGAAAAAGACGGTTACAATGCATTACAGTTGGGTTTCGGCGATAAAAAGGAGAAAAACAGCACTAAAGCTGAAATAGGTCATTTTAAGAAGGCCAATACCTCACCTAAAAGGATGATCGTTGAATTTCCCGGCTTCCCTCAGGGAGTATACAAGGCAGGCGATGTTCTTGATATTAATATCTTCGATGAAGATACATGGCTTGATGTAAGGGGATGGTCGAAAGGTAAAGGATTCCAGGGTGTCGTCAAACGCCATAACTTCAGAGGGGTTGGCGATAAAACCCATGGACAGCATAACAGGGAAAGAGCACCCGGGTCACTGGGCGGTTCATCATATCCCTCTAAAGTATTTAAAGGTATGAGAATGGCAGGCCGTACCGGTAATAAAAAGGTAGTGGCTATAAGCCTGAGAATCATGAAACGAATGCCAGATAGTAATTTGTTGTTAGTAAAAGGATCAGTACCGGGTCCTAAAGGTGGTTACTTAATAATTACAAAGTAATGGAATTAGCAGTATTAGATAAAGAAGGTAAAGATACCGGAAGGAAAATAAGTCTCGATGATTCAATATTCGGTATTGAACCGAATGATCATGCTATATACCTTGATACTAAACAGTATATGGCCAATAAGAGACAGGGAACACACAGCTCCAAAGAAAGAGGCGATGTAACCGGTAGTACCAGGAAGATAAAAAGACAAAAAGGTACAGGTACTGCACGTTTCGGTGATATTAAAAACCCCTTGTTCAGAGGAGGCGGACGCGTATTCGGACCGAGGCCAAGGTATTATGGCTTCAAGCTGAATAAAAAAGTGAAACAACTGGCCAGAAAATCAGCACTTTCGTATAAGGCAAAATCAAACAATATAATAGTACTGGAAGATTTTAATTTTGACGAGCCGAAGACCAGAGAACTCGTAAACCTTGGAGTTAAGCTGAATGTGGCAGACAAAAAATCACTTATTGTTTTTCCGGAACAAAATAAAAATGTATATTTGTCATCTCGAAATTTGAAGGGTGTTGAAGTTGTAACCAGCGATGAATTAAATACTTACGTTATTACAAAAGCTTCAGTGCTCATACTTGTTGAGAGCGCAGTTGACGTTTTGCATTCAACTTTTAAAAACTAGAAAATTTTTAGTAATGGATATTTTACTGAAGCCGATTGTAACGGAAAAAATGACTGACCAGGGCGAAAAATTTAATCGCTATGGTTTCATTGTTGCAAAGGATGCAAATAAGATACAGATAAAAAAAGCCGTTGAGGAGATGTACAGTGTCACTGTCGAATCAGTTAAAACCATGAAATACCATGGAAAGAAAAAGGTGCGCTATACAAAGTCGGGTATTATGTCCGGCAGAACGCCTGTGGTTAAGAAGGCTATTATTACGGTGGCCAAAGGAGATACTATTGATTTCTATAGTAATATATAACAGCAGATTATGGCAGTTAGAAAGATAAAACCTGTAACACCAGGTCAGAGACATAAGATAATCAGTGCAAGGGAAACGATAACAGCTACTGAGCCTGAAAAATCACTTCTTCGTCCGCTTAGTAAAACAGGAGGAAGGAACAGCCGTGGCAGAATGACCATGAGGTATATAGGCGGAGGACACAAGAGAAGGTATCGTGTGATTGATTTCCTGCGCAACAAGGATGGCATTAATGCTAAAGTTAAAACCATAGAGTACGACCCTAACCGTTCTGCAAGGATAGCGCTACTGCATTACGAAGACGGTGAGAAAAGATATATTCTTGCGCCTCAGGGATTACAGGTCGGGCAGACTCTGGTTTCCGGTAGCGGTGTCTCACCTGAGATAGGCAACTCTCTGCCTTTGTCTGACATACCTTTGGGTACTATTATACATAATATAGAGCTAAAGCCGGGAAGAGGCGGTGCAATGGCCCGTAGTGCAGGAGCATATGCACAACTGGTAGCAAGAGAAGGGAAGTATGCAACAGTTAAATTACCTTCTGGTGAGACCAGGATGGTGCTGGTAAAATGCAGAGCAACAGTAGGTTCAGTGTCTAATCCTGACCATTCTCTTGAAATCTCCGGTAAGGCAGGCCGTAGCCGCTGGCTGGGACGTCGCCCCAGAACAAGAGGAGTGGCCATGAATCCCGTTGATCATCCTATGGGAGGTGGAGAAGGACGCGCTTCGGGAGGACACCCGCGCTCACGTACCGGTATGCCGGCCAAGGGATATCAGACCAGGAGCAAAAAGAAGTATTCCGATAAGTATATTGTTGAAAGAAGGAAAAAATAATTGAGATAATATGAGCAGATCAATTAAAAAAGGCCCGTTTATCGACTTTAAGCTTGAGAAAAGAGTGCTGGAGATGAACGAATCAGGAAAAAAGACAGTAATAAAGACATGGTCACGCCGGTCAATGATCTCACCGGATTTCGTCGGACATACCATCGCTGTCCATAACGGAAATAAGTTCATCCCTGTGTATGTAACTGAAAATATGGTCGGACATAAACTGGGCGAATTTGCTCCTACCCGTACCTTCAGGGGGCACGGAGGAAAACAGAAGTAAAATATTTTTGACTATATAAATAACCTGAACATGGGTGCAAGAAAAAGAATATCGGCTGAAAAGCGTAAAGAGGAAAAGCTAAAGACATATCAGGCAGTACTCAGAAATTGCCCAACCTCACCACGTAAAATGAGGCTGGTGACTGATATGATCAAAGGTATGGAAGTGAACAGAGCTCTTAATGTTCTCAGATACAACTCTAAGGAAGCATCGCGAAATGTTGAGAAACTGCTTCTTTCAGCAATCTCAAACTGGCAGGCCAAGAATGAAGGAGTACGTATAGAAGATAGTAATCTTTACGTTAAAGAAGCTTTTGTAGATCAGGGACGTACGCTGAAAAGACTTCAAACGGCACCGCAGGGGCGTGCATACAGGATAAGAAAGAGATCCAATCATGTAACACTTGTACTGGATAGTCTGAATAAGGAAGAAATTGAAAATACATCAAACTGAAATAGATGGGACAAAAAGTAAATCCGATAGGTAACAGGCTCGGCATTATCAAAGGCTGGGATTCAAACTGGTACGGAGGCAGGGATTTTTCCGGCAAACTGGTTGAAGATACCCGCATCAGGGAATACCTTAATGCCAGGCTGGCTAAAGCAAGCATCTCCAAGATCATTATAGAGAGAACCCTTAAGCTTATAACTGTTACCGTTAATACGGCCCGCCCCGGTATAATTATCGGGAAAGGAGGACAGGAGGTTGATAAACTCAAGGAAGAGCTGAAGAAGATAACAAAGAAAGAGGTACAGATCAATATCTTTGAGGTGAAGCGTCCTGAACTTGATGCTACTATAGTTGCCAATAATATAGCTCGACAGGTCGAAGGGAAAATATCGTACCGCCGTGCTATCAAAATGGCCATAGCATCAACTATGAGAATGGGTTCCGAAGGAATAAAAGTGTTGATCTCGGGAAGACTGGGAGGAGCTGAAATGGCAAGAAGCGAAACATACAAGGAAGGAAGGATACCTCTTCATACTTTCAGGGCCGATATAGATTACGCACTGGCTGAAGCCCTTACCAAAGTGGGTTTGATAGGTATAAAAGTCTGGATCTGCAACGGTGAGGTATATGGTAAGAGAGACCTTTCACCCGATATAGCTATTAAAAGCCAGAAAACCGGAAGGAGCAGTACCGGTGGTGGTATGAGGAAGAAAGGAAGAAGCAGTAAATAAGAGTATAGGACTTTAAGACAATCAGAAATGTTACAACCTAAGAAGACAAAATACAGGAGACGTCAGAAAGGCAAAATGAAGGGTAATGCCCAGAGAGGAAACCAACTGGCTTTCGGATCCTTCGGAATAAAAGCACTTGACTCATGCTGGCTGACAGGAAGGCAGATCGAAGCGGCACGGCAGGCAGTCACACGTCATATGAAACGTGAAGGACAGCTATGGATTCGTGTATTTCCTGATAAACCCATAACAAAGAAACCTGCCGAAGTACGTATGGGTAAAGGTAAAGGCGCTCCTGAAGGTTTTGTAGCACCTATTACTCCCGGCAGGATTATCCTGGAATGTGAAGGAGTACCCTATAATGTGGCCAGGGAGGCCCTGAGTCTGGGTGCCCAGAAATTGCCTATCGCCACCAAATTTGTGGTGAGGCGTGATTATGTTCATGAATAAAGCATATAGAGATGAAGACTTCTGAAATAAGGGAATTATCAACCCAGGAGATCCTCGAAAGGATCGATAACGAGAAAACCTCACTCGTTCGTATGAAGCTGAACCATGCTATTTCTCCCCTTGACAACCCAAATAAATTAAAGGAAACAAGGGGTAATATTGCCAGGTTGCTTACGGAATTGCGTAAAAGGGAGTTGAATGAACAACAAAATAGCTAGTATCAACGATGGAAAGAAATTTAAGAAAAGAGCGTACAGGTATAGTTGTCAGTAATAAAATGGACAAGACTATTACCGTTGCCGTAAAGAGAAAGGTTATGCATCCTATTTATGGTAAGTTTGTTAACAAAACAAAGAAATTGCTGGCACACGATGAGGAGAATACCTGCAATATAGGAGATACTGTGCGAATAATGGAAACCAGGCCTTTGAGCAAGAGAAAGTCCTGGAGGTTGGTTGAAGTAATTGAAAAGGTTAAGTAACTATGGTACAACAGGAAAGTAGACTGGCTGTAGCCGATAATACCGGAGCCAAGGAAGTACTCGTGATAAGGGTGCTGGGCGGAAGCAAAAAGAAATATGCTTCAATCGGCGATAAAATAGTTGTGACAGTAAAAAGCGCCATCCCGTCCGGTGAAGCAAAAAAAGGTATGGTGTCAAAAGCTGTGGTGGTAAGGACCAAGAAGGAGATACGAAGAGCCGACGGTTCCTATATCCGGTTCGATGATAATGCGGTTGTGTTGCTGAATAACGTGGACGAGGTACGTGGTACCAGAATCTTCGGGCCGGTGGCCAGGGAATTACGCGACAAGTATATGAAAATTGTATCACTGGCACCTGAAGTGTTATAAAATATAGAACGATGCAAGAAAAACTACATATCAAGAAGGGAGACACCGTTATCGTAATAACGGGTGAATCAAAAGGACAGAAAGGACGCGTCCTTGAGGTAAACAGAACAAAGAAAAGAGCTATCGTCGAGGGTGTTAACCTGGTTTCCAGGCATACAAAACCAAATGCACAGAATCCACAGGGCGGAATAATAAAGAAAGAAGCAACTATACATATTTCAAATCTTATGCTGGTCGACCCTGCTTCAGGTGAAGGTACACGAATTGGCCGTAGACCGGGTAAGAATAACAAACTTGTTCGCTATTCTAAAAAATCAGGAGAGGAGATCAGATAATGTATACACCGGCATTACAGAATAAATACAAGGAAGAGATCGTACCTGCACTTATAAAGCAGTTCGGTTATAAAACCGTCATGCAGGTTCCACGCCTTGAGAAAATTGTAATAAACCAGGGGATAGGACAGGCTGTGGCTGACAAGAAGCTTATTGAAGTTGGTACTGCTGAAGTAACGGCAATTGCCGGACAGAAAGCTGTGCAGACCATGTCGTCAAAGGATATATCCAATTTCAAGCTCAGAAAAAATATGCCTATTGGTGTTATGACGACACTAAGAAGAGAGAAAATGTATGAATTCCTTGAAAGACTGGTACGTGTTGCTTTACCTCGTATACGCGACTTCAAGGGAATAAGCAGCAAGCTTGACGGAAGAGGTAACTATACTATGGGGATAACCGAGCAGATAATATTCCCTGAGATAGATATTGACAAGGTGGTAAAAATTATGGGATTGCAGATCACTTTTGTTACATCGGCAAATACTGATGAAGAAGCATTTGCTTTACTGCGCCTTTATGGATTACCATTTAAAACAAATTCAAATTAGATAGACTATGGCTAAAGAATCAATGAAAGCCCGTGAGATAAAACGTGCTAAACTTGTCAAAAAATATGAGGCCAAAAGAGCCAGGCTTAAGGCTGAAGGTGACTTTGTGGGCATCAGCCGTCTGCCGCGTAACTCAAACCCGATAAGGCTGCATAACCGTTGTAAGATCACGGGCAGACCCAGGGGATATATGAGACAATTCGGTATTAGCCGTATAACATTCAGGGAGATGGCTTCTCAGGGACTGATACCCGGGGTGAAAAAAGCCAGCTGGTAATAATTAAATACTTAAAACTATAAATAATGACTGATCCAATTGCAGATTTTCTTACACGAATAAGGAATGCTATTTCCGCCAGACATAAGGTGGTTGAAATTCCTGCATCAAATCTGAAGAAGGATATTACTAAGATATTATATGACAAGGGATATATTCTTAGTTATAAATTTATTGATGAAGGACCGCAGGGTAAGATTAAGATAGCCCTTAAATACCACCCTGAGAGCAAGGTCCCGGCTATTAAGTCGCTCGAGCGGATCAGCCGTCCCGGCCTGAGAAAATATGCCGGCGTTGACGAGTTGCCGAGAGTGCTTAACGGGCTTGGTATTGCAATCCTTTCAACCTCTCAGGGAGTACTGACTGATAAGGAGGCAAGAAGCCTTAAGGTTGGCGGTGAAGTATTGTGTTATGTTTATTAAAAAGAGGATTTTTAGAAATGTCACGAATAGGTAATTTACCGGTTAATCTTCCCTCAGGTGTAACAGTAAATGTTACAGATGAAAATATAGTGAATGTCAAAGGACCACTGGGAGAATTATCCGTAAAAGTTGATAAAGAGATAAGCGTGGACGTGGAAGGCAACACCGTGAATGTCAGACGTCCCAGTGAATCCAAGAAACACAAATCACTTCACGGGCTTTACAGGTCATTGATTAATAATGCAGTTGTGGGTGTTTCGGAAGGTTATAAAAAGGAACTTGAACTTGTTGGTGTGGGTTACAGGGCCGAGGCAACAGGGCAAAAGCTCGAACTAAGCGTGGGACTGTCACATGATATTTTAATTGAGCTGCCCGGAGAAGTAAAGGTTGAAACAAAAACCGAAAGAAGGAGTAATCCGGTTATTACGCTTACCAGTGTTGATAAGCAACTTATAGGACATGTGGCTGCAAAGATAAGGTCGCTGCGTCCGCCCGAACCCTACAAGGGCAAAGGTATTAAGTTCGTCGGTGAGCAACTGAGGAGAAAAGCCGGTAAATCAGCAAGTGTATAATATTTTAAAAACTGAGTGATGAGCTTAACTAAAACACAGAGAAGAAACAGAATAAAGCTGAGGATACGTAAGATCATACATGGTACTCCGGAGAGGCCAAGGGTATCTGTTTTCAGGAGTAACAGGCAGATATATGCCCAGGTCATCGATGACCTTAACGGTAAAACCCTGGTCTCTGTTTCATCAAGGGAAAAGCAAATAGCATCCTCTGCTGATAATAAGAATAAAACAGTACAGGCTGCGCTTACGGGGAAGTTGCTGGCAGATAAATGCAGGGAAGCAGGTATTGTATCTGTTATATTCGACAGAGGTGGTTACATGTATCATGGCAGGGTTAAATCACTGGCTGATGCAGCCCGTGAAGGTGGTTTAAAATTCTAAAAGTATTATATGAATAAAGAAGTTAAAAGAGTAAAGACCATTGATCTTGAGCTGAAAGACAGACTGGTTAGTATCCAGAGGGTTACAAAGGTAACGAAAGGTGGTCGTACATTCAGTTTCTCAGCTATCGTGGTAGTGGGAAATGAAGATGGTGTTGTGGGACACGGTCTGGGTAAAGCCAATGAAGTGACCACCGCCATAGCAAAAGGAGTTGAAGATGCAAAGAAAAACCTTATCAGGGTGCCTGTTATTAACGGAACAATACCGCATGTGCAGTATGCCAAATACGGAGGTGCATCTGTCTTTCTCAAACCTGCTTCCGAAGGTACGGGTGTGAAGGCCGGTGGAGCAATGCGCGCTGTTCTGGAAAGTGTAGGGGTGAAGAATGTCCTTGCAAAGTCGAAAGGATCGTCAAACCCGCACAACCTTGTGAAGGCTACATTTGAAGCTCTTATGGAACTCAGGGATGCATATACGGTGGCTAATCACAGGTCTGTATCACTTGATAAAGTTTTTAACGGATAGAAAAAGATATCGTTATGGCAAAGATTAGGGTAACACAGGTAAGATCAAAGATCGGAAGACCCGAACGCCAGAAAAGGACGCTGGCCGCACTGGGACTTAAGAAAATGCATCAGAGCAGGGAGCACGAAGCCACACCTCAGATACTTGGTATGGTAAATGCCGTTAAACACCTTGTGAAGGTGGAGGAAATTTAAGGAACTATTAATACTTTATTGAAATGGACTTAAGTAATTTAAAACCGGCTGAGGGAACTGTCACAAAAGACAGACGACTGGGACGAGGACAGGGGACAGGAAGAGGTGGAACGTCCACAAAGGGCCATAAAGGGCAGAAATCCAGGTCAGGGTATGCTAAAAAAGTTGGCTTTGAAGGAGGTCAGATGCCCCTGCAAAGGAGAGTTCCGAAGTACGGTTTTACTAACCTGAACCGTGTTGAATACAAAGGGATTAACATAAGCACCCTTCAGTCACTGGCAGAAAAAAAGAAACTGAATACTGTAAATGTGGATACACTTATTGAAGCAGGATTGGTTTCCAAAAAAGCCAGGGTAAAAATACTGGCTAAAGGTACTCTGGACAAAAAGCTGGAAGTACATGCACATGCTTTCTCAAAGAAAGCAATTGAAGCTATTGAAGCCAAACAGGGGAAAGTAGTAAAAATAAATTAGGATGAGACTGATTCAGACAATACGAAACATATTCAAGATTGAAGATCTTCGGGCAAGGATCATTTATACCGTTGGTATTATCCTGCTGTACAGGTTCGGTAAATATGTTACCCTGCCGGGTATTGACCCTGCACAACTCGAAGGCCTCAGAAATCAGACAGCTTCCGGTATAATGGGGCTGCTTGATATGTTCTCAGGAGGTGCGTTTTCGCAGGCTTCAGTCTTCGCTCTGGGTATTATGCCCTATATTTCGGCATCTATCGTTATTCAGCTCCTGGGAATAGTGTTTCCTTATTTTCAGAAACTGCAACGGGAAGGCGAGAGCGGCCGTAGAAAAATGAATCAGTATACAAGGTACCTGACAGTAGCAATATTACTACTTCAGGCACCGACCTACCTTGCAAATCTTCATGCACAACTGCCTGCCAGTGCATTTATCCTGTCGGGAACATTGTTTAAGTTTTCTTCGGTTATTATTCTTACTGCCGGTACAATGTTTATAATGTGGCTGGGTGAAAAAATTACGGATAAGGGTATAGGAAACGGTATATCGCTTATAATCATGATTGGTATCATAGCCCGTCTTCCCCAGGCATTCGTATTTGAACTGGGTGTGCGCCTCGACGGCTCGGGCGGACTGGTAGGACTTTTACTTGAAATGGTATTGTTGTTTGCAGTGGTACTGGGTACCATATTGCTTGTACAGGGAACAAGGAGGATACCTGTACAATATGCCAGAAGGATAGTGGGGAATAAACAATACGGAGGTGTAAGGCAGTATATCCCTTTGAAGGTAAATGCTGCCGGTGTAATGCCTATAATATTTGCACAGGCAATAATGATGTTGCCCATTATAATTGTCGGTTATGCAAGTTCTGAAAATATGTCAGGATTTGTTGCTGCATTCTCAAATATGTACGGCTTCTGGTATAATTTCGTTACTGCCGTTTTGATAATAGCATTCACATACTTTTATACAGCGGTAACTATTAATCCTGTGCAGATGGCAGAGGATATGAAAAAGAATGGTGGATTTATTCCTGGTGTTAAACCGGGAAGGAAGACAGTTGAGTTCCTTGACCAGGTTATGTCGAGAATAACCCTTCCGGGATCGATCTTCCTTGCTATAGTAGCCATACTTCCATCCATTGCTGTGAAATTTGGGGTCAGTTCACCTTTTGCTCAGTTTTACGGCGGTACCTCATTGTTGATTCTTGTGGGTGTGGTACTGGATACACTTCAACAGATAGAGAGTCATCTGCTGATGCGTCATTACGACGGATTGATGAAATCGGGAAGGATAAAAGGCAGGACGGGCAGTGCCGTGTCGGCCATGTAAAAAGAGTTCTTTGATGTTACATTTGAAAACAGCGGAACAGATAGAATTGCTTAGATCGAGTAATCAACTGGTGTCAAAAACACTGGCTGAACTGGCCGGGATCATCAGGCCCGGACTTACAACCCTTGAGCTTGACAGGATAGCCGAGGAATTTATACGAGACCATAATGCAATTCCGGGTTTTAAGGGATACAATAACTTCCCGAACACTCTCTGTACCTCTGTAAATGATGAAATAGTCCATGGTATACCGTCAGGATACAAGCTGCAGGAAGGAGATTTAGTATCAGTTGACTGCGGTGTGTTACTTAACGGTTATTATGGTGACAGTGCTTTTACCTTTGCTGTAGGTGAGATAAGCGATGAAAAAAAGCGGCTGCTGAAATTTACACGTGAGTCACTGGAGGAAGGCGTTAAAATGGCTGTTGCCGGGAACAGAGTGGGAGATATATCATGGGCTGTACAGAATAAGGCGGAAAGCGGAGGATATTCTGTAGTGCGTGAACTGGTTGGCCACGGTCTGGGAAAGAACCTTCATGAGTCACCGGAAGTGCCAAACTACGGAAGGAGGGGCAGAGGCCCCAAACTTAAGGAAGGACTTGTTATCTGTATTGAGCCTATGATAAATATGGGTGACAGGAGCGTCAGGCAGATGCAGGATGGATGGACAATCAGAACGGCTGACGGCAAACCTTCGGCACATTTTGAATATGCAGTTGCCGTAGGAAGACAGGAGGCTGATGTATTGACTACATTCGAGTATATTGACGAAGTACTAAATAAAAACTAATGATATGGCAAAGCAACCTTCTATTGAACAGGACGGAACGATAATTGAAGCCCTGTCAAATGCAATGTTCAGGGTTGAACTCGAGAACGGTCATGTTATTACAGCTCATATCTCAGGTAAGATGAGAATGAACTATATAAAGATATTGCCCGGTGACAGGGTAAAGGTTGAGATGTCGCCATATGATTTAACCAAGGGAAGAATAACATTCAGATACAAATAAACAATTATAGCTGATATGAAAGTAAGAGCATCTGTAAAAAAGCGTAGCGCTGACTGTAAGATAGTCAGGAGGAAAGGACGCTTGTACGTGATAAATAAGAAAAATCCAAAGTTTAAACAGAGACAGGGATAATTTATTTAACTTTGCACACATTTTAATAAAAGGTATATGGCACGAATAGTAGGTGTAGACTTACCAAAAAACAAAAGAGGAGAAATAGCCCTTACTTATATTTATGGTATTGGACGGAGCAGCGCCCGTTCGGTGCTTGTCAAAGCAGGGGTAGATATGGATAAGAAAGTCAGGGACTGGAACGATGACGAACTTACAAAAATACGTAAGGTACTTAATGAGGAATATAAGCTTGAAGGAGAACTCAGATCGGAAGTCCAGTTAAGTATTAAACGGTTAATGGATATTGGCTGTTACAGAGGTATACGCCACAGGACCGGACTTCCGGTAAGAGGCCAGAGTACCAAGAATAATGCCCGTACACGTAAAGGCAGAAAGAAAACCGTAGCTAACAAAAAGAAAGCTGTTAAATAATCAGAATATGGCAAAGAAATCCGGAGCATCGAGAAAAAGAGTGGTGAAGATTGAACCTGTGGGACAGGCTCATATACACTCCTCGTTCAATAATATCATTATTTCACTGACCAACAATTCGGGACAGGTTATTGCCTGGGCATCAGCAGGCAAGATGGGATTCAAGGGCTCGAAAAAGAATACACCTTATGCTGCACAGACGGCTGCTGAGGATTGCTCAAAGGTTGCATATGACCTCGGTCTGCGTAAGGTGAAAGTATTTGTCAAAGGCCCCGGCTCAGGGAGAGAATCGGCAATACGGTCAATCCACAACAATGGAATAGAAGTGACTGAGATTGTGGATGTTACGCCGATGCCTCATAACGGATGCCGTCCGCCAAACAGGAGAAGGGTTTAATAAAAGGAAGAGAATAAATCAGAAGAATAAAAAATTTTTTCAATGGCAAGATACAGAGGACCAAAATCAAAAATAGCCAGGAAATTCGGAGATCCGATATTCGGTACCGATAAACATCTCGAAAGGAAGAATTATCCTCCGGGAATGCATGGTAACATGAAAAGGAGAAAGAAAACTTCCGAATATGGTATCCAGCTTAAGGAAAAACAGAAAGCCAAATACACCTATGGCGTTCTGGAAAGACAGTTCAGGAACCTCTTCGAGCGTGCTTCCAGAAGCAAGGGAGTAACAGGTGAGGTATTATTACAACTCCTCGAATCAAGGCTGGATAATGTCGTATACCGTCTTAGCATAGCTCCAACCAGGGCCGCAGCAAGACAAATGGTTTCACACAGGCATATAACGGTTAACGGAGAAGTGGTAAACATACCTTCTTCCCTGGTTAGACCGGGTGATATAATAGGTGTACGTGAAAAATCGAAATCGCTGGAAGCAATACTCGACTCACTGGCTTCCAAAAGACATCTTAGCTCTTCATGGCTTGAATGGGATGACTCCCAAATGGTGGGGAAGTTCATGAATGTTCCTGAACGTACTGATATACCGGAAGATATAAAGGAACAACTTATTGTTGAATTATATTCGAAGTAATAAACTTAAGATTTTATATATGGCCATTTTAGCATTCCAGAAGCCCGATAAAGTAATAATGGTTGAAGCGGACAACTATTATGGAAAATTTGAATTCCGCCCCCTCGAACCGGGATACGGTATTACTGTCGGTAATGCTCTCAGAAGAATTCTTCTTTCATCCCTTGAGGGCTTTGCTATTACTGCTGTAAAATTTGAGGGTGTTGACCATGAGTTCTCAACTATTACCGGAATCACTGAAGATGTAACGGATATAATACTGAACCTTAAACAGGTGAGGTTTAAGCAGATGACAGAAGGGATAGATAATGAGAAGATTGTTGTTACCATATCAGGCCAGAATGAATTTAAGGCTGGTGACCTTAATAATTATCTCAGCAGTTTCGAAGTATTGAATCCTGACCATGTTGTCTGTACAATGGAAACGGATGTTAAGCTCCAGATGGAAATATTTATTTCCAGGGGCAGGGGATATGTTCCTGCCGAGGAAAATCAACCGGTCGATGCGGAGTTTGGCCTGATAGCTATTGACTCGATTTTTACGCCGATAAAAAATGTAAAATACTCTGTTGAAAACTACAGGGTTGAGCAAAAGACCGACTATGAAAAACTGGTGCTGGAGATCAGTACCGACGGATCTATTCACCCAAAGGATGCACTCAAGGAAGCTGCTAAAATCCTTATTTATCATTTCATGCTTTTCTCAGACGATAAGATCACTATCGATTCTGAAGATAAACTGGCAAATGAAGAATTTGATGAGGAAGTGCTGCATATGAGACAACTCCTGAAAACCAAACTGGTTGACCTTGATCTTTCGGTAAGGGCACTTAATTGCCTTAAAGCAGCTGAAGTGGATACACTGGGCGACCTTGTTAAATTTAATAAAAACGATCTGCTTAAATTCAGAAATTTCGGGAAGAAATCACTTACCGAACTAGATGAGCTCCTCGAATCAATGAGCCTTTCATTCGGAATGGATGTTAGCAGGTACAAGCTGGAAAAAGAATAATTGTAAATCGCTAAGGAGAAAGAGAAATGCGACATCGTAAAGGTTTTAATCATCTGGGACGAACAAGTTCTCACAGGAAAGCAATGCTGTCAAATATGGCTTCATCACTTATCCTGCACAAGAGAATAACAACAACCACAGCCAAGGCTAAAGCCTTGCGTTCATATGTGGAACCGTTGATCACCAAATCCAAAAATGATACGACACACTCAAGACGTGTAGTATTCAGCTATTTGAAAAATAAATATGCAGTAGCTGAACTTTTCAGGGAGGTATCCCCAAAAATAACGGACCGTCCGGGTGGATATACAAGAATATTGAAAACAGGAGCCCGCCTTGGAGATAATGCCGAAATGTGTGTTATTGAACTGGTGGATTATAATGAGAATATGTTGGAGGATACAGCTAAAAAATCCAGGTCCGCAAGGAGAAGGAGAGGATCAGGGAAGAAAAAGGTTGAAGAGGCTGGAAAGGCTGTAGAAGCAGTAGAGGCTGAAGAAACGGTAGAAGCAGTAAAGACTGAAGAGACTGTAGAGGCTGAAGATGCTGAAGAAGCAGTAAAGGCTGAAGATGCTGTAGAGGCTAAAGAAACAATAGATGCTGAAGAAGCGGAAGTGGCTGAGGAGCCTGAAGCTAAAACCGCCGAAGCTGAAAAGAAAGATGACTCTGAGCCGGAAGATATTGATAAAGAAGTGGATAAAAAGGAATAATTGATAACTGAAGAACAATATTAAGGGATAGGGAGATAACATCTCTTTATCCCTTTTTTCGTATCTTGTAATTTTGTTTAATATTAAAAGATTTGAAAATGAGTCAGATTATTAGTGTGCATGCACGTGAAATACTCGATTCCAGGGGGAATCCTACTATTGAGGTTGAAGTATATACAGCAAGCGGATACATGGGCAGGGCAGCTGTGCCTTCAGGGGCTTCAACCGGAGAAAATGAAGCACTTGAACTGAGAGATGGCGATAAGCAAAGATACCTTGGCAAAGGTGTGCTGAAAGCCGTGCATAATGTGAATAATGTGATTGCAGAGGAAATTGCAGGTATGGATGCTACCGACCAGGTTGCCCTCGACATGAAAATGATTGAACTGGATGGGACGCCAAACAAAAGCAACCTGGGCGCTAATGCAATTCTGGGTGTATCACTCGCAGCGGCTAAAGCTGCTGCAGCTTTTCACGGCCTCCCTCTCTACAGATATATTGGTGGCGTAAATACGGTAATACTACCCGTCCCTATGATGAATATTATTAACGGAGGCTCTCATTCGGATGCACCGATTGCATTCCAGGAATTTATGATAAGACCCGTTGGCGCCTCATCGTTCAGGGAAGGACTCAGAATGGGATCTGAAGTATTCCATGCATTGAAAAAAGTACTTAAAGACAGAAATTTAAGTACTGCTGTGGGAGACGAAGGAGGATTTGCCCCTGAACTTAAGGGAACAGAGGACGCACTTGAATCAATCTTAAAAGCTATTGAAAAAGCCGGCTATAAGGCAGGAAAGGATATTACCATAGCTCTCGATTGTGCAGCTTCGGAATTCTATGTCGACGGAATTTACGACTATACAAAATTTGAAGGCCCGCAGGCTGTTAAAAGAACAAGCCGTGAACAGGCCGAATATATCGATGAACTTATCTCCAGATACCCTATCGATTCAGTTGAAGACGGAATGGCTGAAGACGACTGGGACGGTTGGGTAATACATACAAAACTTTCAGGTGAAAAAGTCCAGCTCGTGGGTGATGATGTGTTTGTGACTAATGTCGAATATCTCAGGAAAGGTATTGAACTGGGTTGTGCAAACTCCATACTGATAAAAGTTAACCAGATTGGTAGCCTTACAGAGACACTCAGGACTATTGACATGGCGCATCGTGCAGGTTATACTACCGTAACAAGTCACAGGTCGGGAGAGACAGAGGATTCAACAATAGCTGATATTGCTGTGGCTACATGCTCCGGACAAATAAAAACAGGCTCTCTTAGTCGCTCCGACCGCATGGCAAAGTATAACCAGCTTCTTCGTATTGAGGAAGAACTGGGCAATACCGCAGTCTACGGAATTTAACAACAAAGAGAAACAGCGATAATGACATGAGTTATTAACAATTGTTGATAACTCATGTTTGCATTACGTTAATATGTACAGACGAAAAAATTTGCCTGAGGACATAAGCTGATATATATTTGTTATTATCAGGTGAGCGATAAAAGTCCGCTCTCAAAAGAAGGAAATGTATTGAAAAACTTAATTGCGATTCGGGACATTTCGTACAGGCTCCAGGGTCTGCTTCATAGAGAGCCGCAGCCGGAAGCCGGGTTCGCCGGGCAACCGGGGATCGCTAAAGCCGCCCAGCGTTCTTTAGATGATTCTGTCAGAAATGACGTTGCGCCCCCAAGATTACCTCCGGGTAACCGAAAGGGCAGTCCGGAGATAATATTGTAACAGGTATTATCCGAAGGATCAGGGCTGTATGAATGGCTTAGGCCTGAAATCAGCCGGTCATAATAACAGTAACCTGGCACTGGAGATTACTTCGGTAGCCTTCAGTGAAATGGGAATTATTCATCACGGATGGTTCCCATTTTTGTTTTGTAGACGCTGATTACGCTGATTACGCTGAGAAAAGTTATTCAATCCATTATTACAATATTACAGTCTTTGGTATCTTTGTGCCAAATTTGTTCAGATGGCATATAAAGGCTTAAGACATTTTGCTGAGGCTCTCGACCATGAAAACGAGCTTATCACTATAGATGAATTTGTCGATCCGGTGCTTGAAATAGCCGAGATGGCCGACAGGTTTGTAAAAACCGGAGGAAAGGCCCTGTTGTTTAATAACACGGGAACCGCTTTCCCTCTGATGATAAATATGTTTGCATCGGATAAACGAATGAGTATGGCTGTCGGAAGAAACAACCTGGAGGAAGCCGGTAAAGAACTTGAGGAAATATTCAGACGGTTCACAGATCCTTCCGGCGGCTTGCTGAAAAAGATTAAGATGCTGCCGGGCCTGGCAAAAATAGCTTCATATATGCCAAAGAGAAGAAGAGGAAGGGGAAAATGTCAGCAGAATATTATTGATGATCCCGATCTTGGCATATTACCTGTTCTTAAATGCTGGCCTCATGACGGTGGAAAGTTCATAACACTTCCCATAGTACATACAAGGCATCCTGACGGTGAAGTTAATGCAGGAATGTACAGGATGCAGATATTTGACAGGAAGACCACAGGTATGCACTGGCAAAGACATAAGACAGGAGCTGATCACTTTAAGGCATGGAAAGATAAGGGTGAACATATGCCTGTATCTGTGGTACTCGGCGGAGATCCTGTTTATACCTATGCTTCCACGGCACCACTGCCTCAGGGAATTGACGAATATATACTTGCAGGATTCCTGAGGAAGAAAAAGGTGAGAATGGTTAAGTGTATAAGTAATGATCTTTATGTCCCGGAAGATGCTGATATTGTTATTGAAGGCTATGTCGATACAACGGAGGAGCTTGTATGGGAGGGGCCCTTCGGCGATCATACGGGATTTTATTCACTGGCCGACAAGTATCCATCCTTTCACGTAACATGTATTACTTATAGAAATGATGCAGTTTATCCTGCCACAATTGTCGGGGTACCTCCTATGGAAGATGTCTGGATCGCCAGGGCTACAGAGAAATTGTTCATTGCACCAATAAGACTGACCCTGCAACCCGAGATAATCGATCTGCATATGCCCGAAGCAGGGGTTGCTCATAACCTGGTGCTGGTAAAGATAAGGAAGACATACCCGGGTCAGGGGATGAAAGTTATAAATTCTCTCTTTGGTGCCGGACAGATGATGTTCAGCAAAGCTATAGTGGTAATAAGTGAAGATATAGATATCAGGGATTATAAAGCAGCAGCCGAACAGATATTTCTTAATACTGAAATAAATAGTGATTTGATGATAACAAAAGGCCCGCTCGACGCTCTTGATCACTCATCAGATACTTGTTCATTTGGCGGTAAGATGGGTATTGATGCCACGAAAAAATATCCCGAAGAATTGCTAAACCGAAGGGAAATACTGAAACCCGAATCACTGTTGAAGGTTTTTAACCCGCTGAAAGACAAAATACGGTTACGAATGTTTTCCGATACAATACCCGTAGTATTTGCAGGAATATCGAAAGACTCGGCCGGGTTGACAGATTTTCTTAAGCTCGAATATGATGAGCTTGCCGGGCTGGTACTGTTTGTTGTGGATAGTACGGTTGATCTTGCTGATAATCATATTTTGTTCTGGCAGATACTCTCAAATACAGATCCATCCAGGGATATTAAAATAATAAACGGTAATATTATTATTGATTCAACTGCAAAGTATCATCCTTCAGATAATTTCGGAAGGGAATGGCCTAATATTGTAATTTCTGATGATCAGACTATCAACAGTGTTGACAATATATTAAATAAGAACGGAAGCCCCGGCTTCATCAATTCTCCTTCTCTTAAGCTGAAGATGATGGACGCAGGAGGCGGAGCATCCGTATTAATGACAAATAATTAGGAATATATTTTTGTATAACCTAAATTAGCTGTCATATAATTGGTCTGTAAAACATAAGCGGGGATTGCTTGAGAGTATTATACATGGAAGACTTATACTACCGGGAATAGAATTGCTTGGTAACAGCACATATCACTATTTAGCTTATTTAGTGATCCTGGTAATAATTATATACCTGCTTATCCGGTATCAGACCAGCTCTCTTGTTAAAGCAAGGAAACTCCTGAGCGAAAAAGAAAGGGCATTTGAGGAGATTGCCAGACAAAGGGAAGAGCTTGAAATAAAAAACAGGAATATTACAGATAGTCTGATCTATGCAAGTTACATGCAACAGGCATTACTGCCTCCCGTGGATTATTTCAAAGGTATCTTACCCGATTCTTTTATTTTTTTAAAACCAAAAGATATTGTAAGCGGAGACTTCTACTGGATCACGCAGAAAGAAAACACGATCTTTATTGTTGGGGCCGATTGTACCGGGCACGGTGTTCCCGGAGCTCTTATGTCAATGATAGGGGTGGAGTTGCTTAATAAGATCATACTCGACCAGGATATCCGGCGCCCGGCAGATATTCTGCAGGTGCTGGGAAAAGGAATAGAACGGACATTTCATATAAAGGATAACAACAGGGCAATCCTTAAAGACGGAATGGACATAGGTTTATGTTCAATTGACCAGGAAAAATCAGAACTTCAGTATTCAGGAGCTTTCTTCCCTCTTTATGTTATCAGGGATAATAAGCTGACAGAGATAAAGGGAGATCGTTTTAGTGTGGGGCTTTCAGGTGATCTGAATTTCACGAATAACAGCATGAAGATAAAACAGGGAGATGTTATTTACCTTTTTTCTGATGGATTTGCCGATCAGTTCGGTGGTCCTAATGATAAAAAATTTATGTACAGGAGGTTCAGACATTTACTTCTTACTATCCATGATTTTCCCATGGAAGAACAGAAAACAATAGTCAATGAATCCATTGACACCTGGAGAAAGAATAACGAACAGGTCGATGATATTCTTGTTATAGGTATAAAGCCATAGTTACAGTAACAAGATTAATCTCCTGTAACGTATTTACCTATCATTTCAATCAGTTTCTTTGGCTGGAACGGTTTGCTGAGATAGTCGTCAATATTTGCAGAAAGGCATTTTTCCTTATCACCTATCATAGCATTCGCAGTGATGGCAATGATGGGAGTATGCCTGCTGGTGCTGGCCTCAATTTCGCGGATTTTTTTACTTGCCATAATACCATCCATCACCGGCAATTGTATATCCATAAGAATAATATCGTAATTCGATTTGCCGAACATGTCAAGTGCTTCTTTCCCATTTATGGCCGTATCAATGTTCTTCACCTTCGATCCCAGGGATATGATGACAATTTTCTGATTCGTTATATTGTCTTCGACAAGTAATACATTAGCATCGGATAACTGTCGCTTTTTTCTTGTAACAGTATCAAGCTTCCTTATTTTCTCTCCTACAGGACTGAAGTCCGTTTTATCACCCGGAAGATATACAGGAACGGTGAAAGTAATCTTTAAACCACCCTTCACGGAATGAACCTGATAAGATCCTCCCATCAGGTGTATAATCTTTTCAGATAAGTTTCTTCCTGTTTTATCATCCTCCTGATCTGAGGACACTTTCAACTTTGCAGTGCTGTCTGCTTCAATAAGGAATTCAATGATGTCTTTTTTCCTGTCCTTTTCTTTTGAGCCTGTGGAATTAACTGCAATATTCACTTTTACCTTCTCGTTAGCCGGTAACGCCGACCAGTGACTGAATATATCAATAAATACCTGGTTGATGGCAATAGGATCACCTAAATATTCCCTTTTTATATTATCGTCCCAGCTTATATTGAGTTCAATATTCCCTTTCGATTCAATATCGAGAAGGTCAATTGTGTCCCCTATAGTTTTTCTGATATCAAATTTTATATTACTTCTGGGTTTGATGGAGACCTCACCGGCCGATCTCATAGTAAGCTCATTAAGGGCTGAGATCATATTATTCGTTGATGAAATGAGGGTGTCGAGCAATTCCTTCTGTTCATCTTTAACTTTCAGGTGGCTGAGCAGATCGTTTATGAGGGGAAGATTGTTCAGAGGTGTTCTTATCCTGTGTGAAAAGTGGGAAATATAACTGTCTTTTTTTTCTGCCTGCTCCTTTAGCTCCTTTATAGCATCTGACGATTTGTTTATGGTCTTAAGTAGCCTGGTGAATACATATCCTGTCAGCACGAGACCGGAGCCAATAAGTATAATACCTGTCAGCCATAACCTGAAAATTATTGCAACCAGTGATGTTAAAGTAATAAAGAGAAGCAGAATAAGCCAGTAGGCAGGATTATTTTTTACTGCTGTCCATGGCCGCCTGCTAAACTTATTGTCATTTGACATGTTTTCTCTGACAGTCTTGATCCCCATCGTGGTGAGCGGAATTTTTTGCTAAGGGTAAAGATATGAAAATTCTTTTTTACCTTTCTCCAAAAAACTTATTTTTGTTTATACGGTATGAATTTTGAGGATAGATAACCGTAAAAAAAATTTGTTTATGAGAAGAGGTTTGTTAATTTGGTTTGTCCTGCTCTTGTCTTTGAATCTGCAGTGTCAGGATGCTGAAAGGGAGATGGTACCTCTTTCACCCGATTTCAGGTTTAATGATGGTATCTATCTGACATTTGAACAGGTTAAGGAAAACAATCCTGTATCCAAGGCTAAAATACTTACTTCAGCCGATTATAATGACCGGGATTTTTTCAAGCAGGTTTTTGAGAATGATAAAATATATTTTTATGATGCTATGGGTGTAAGGCAGGAGTTGAGCAAGGAGGATATCTGGGGATATTCGAGGAACGGTATATTATATGTACAGGTTCAGGGTGAGTTTAACAGGGTGACTTATCTTGGTAATATTTGTCATTTTGTGGCAGATATTACAACTTACGACAGAAGGTATTATGGTTCGCCCTATAATTCTTATTATTCACCTTATTCATACAGTTATAATCCTTACTACAGCCCGTATTACATGCCATACAGGCCTACAGCGGTTTCAAGGAATGAACTTGTTCAGTACATGATAGAGTTCGAGACAGGTAATCAGGTCGAATATGATACAAAAAATGTTGAGCTTCTGCTTATGAAAGACCCTGACTTATATGATGAGTTCATGAAGCTGGGGAAACGAAAGAAAAAACAGCAGATGTTTCTGTTTATAAGGAAGTACAATGAAAAACATCCTTTATATTTACCAAAATAAGAACATACTATGAAAAGACTATTATTACCTGTTGCTCTCCTTCTTTTCTGTAATATCCTGAAGCCACAGGCACCTTTTCCCGACCCGGAAGAAGTAGAGAGGTTTTACAATACAAAAACTTATGTTGTACTTGAAGACAATATGTTCTCGCAGTATAATGTAAATATAAAAAAAGCAGTTACCGATTACTGGAAAATAACCGATTACGAATTTATCAGTACTGCAAAATTCAATGAGATAAGGAGAGACCCTGCCAACTCATTTATAGTACTTACAGGGACAAAGTTTGACAAGGATAATTCAGGAACGGTTTTTAATTTCATAAACCTTCTTTTGGGGAAGAATGTGGGTAGAATTGAATATATGCCGGAGTTTTGTGCGATACCTCTTTCAACTCAGGATGAGGATGACACGGAGTATGCACATAAGCTTGGTATGGTAGTCAGGTTTATGCAGGCACATGTCGATCATATAAGAGAAGATCCTTCACTTACCGGGAAGAAGTATCTGAAGTATTATAATAAGTTCGTTCCTGAAGCAATAGACAAGACTATTCTTGTAGCGGAGAATGACCTTGTTCCCGAACTGAGAACCACGGAGGCTGCGGAGAAGTACTATCCTGAAAACCTGAAGGTTGTGAGTGCAGAGGAAGTTGACCAGGCGATAAAGGATAAGGCCCCCAATACACTTATCCTGCATAAGGTAGGACCGCTGAAAGCGGATAACGGAGGTTTGTGTTTTAAAATGCTGATAGGAACCGATGATGCAAGGATGTATTTTTATGGTGAGCATAAAATTACAGGAAGAAGGCCTAACGGTCTTCTGGAGGCTGATCTCAAGCGCATCGGACGATTCCGGTAATGCATCGGAAACAGCTTTTTGCCGTCTTTAATTAAAACTGAAAATATGAATGAGATCAGAGTTTTGTCAGAGTCGGAAAGGAACTGGGCTATGTTCTGTCACCTAAGTACATTTGCAAGCCTTATAATACCTTTTGGGGGAATTATAGGGCCATTGATCTGTTGGTCGGCTAAAAGAAACGAATCTGCTTTTGTTGATCATAACGGAAAGTCAGCCCTGAATTTTCAGCTTTCAATACTTCTTTATACGGTTATATGTATTCCGCTTATGTTTATAATAATAGGCTTTGTTATTTTCGGAGCATTGCTTATTATTGAATTTGTATGTGTAATACTCGCAAGTATAAAGTCAGCCCAGGGCGAGGATTATAATTATCCCATATCGATACCTTTTATTCAATAAATTTTCTCCTGGAATACTGGAATACTGGGCAGTCCATAATGTTAATTTGTATATTTGTATATTAGTGTATTGGGTTGAATGGTTAAATCGTTAAATCGTTTAACCGGGTTTGTCTGTTTATTCCCTTTTCAACAATTACACCCTTCAACAATTCAACCCCTAATCCTAATTCCCATTCACTCATTGAGGATAGTATTCCGTTTTTACCTCGTTTTTTCTTAATTTTGCTCCCGATCAATTATTACAGTCAATGGTAAAAGGCCCCGGTATACCAAAAGGTACAAGAGATTTTGGTCCTTACGAAATGGTAAGGCGTAACTATATTTTCGATACTGTTCGTTCTGTGTTCAGTCTTTACGGGTACAGGCCCCTGGAAACACCTGCTATGGAAAACCTGTCGACACTCCTCGGTAAATACGGTGATGAGGGTGACAGATTGTTGTTTAAAATACTTAATTCGGGCGATTTCAGATCGGGGATAAGTGATGAAGATCTTGTCAATTCCGGACCGGCCGGACTGTCGTCCAGAATAGCGGAAAAAGGGCTCAGGTATGACCTGACGGTTCCTTTTGCCCGTTATGTAGCACAAAACAGGAACGGGATAAGCTTCCCTTTCAAGAGATATCAGATACAACCCGTATGGAGGGCTGACAAACCACAAAAGGGAAGATACAGGGAGTTTTACCAGTGTGATGTTGACGTTATAGGAGACGATTCGATATATAACGAGTATGAACTACTGAAAATAATAGATGATATCTTTACAAAACTTAGGGTTAGATGTGTCATAAAGCTGAATAACAGAAAGATATTGTCGGGAATAGCAACCAGGATCGGACAGGGAGACAAGATGGGTGCTATTACGGTGGCGATAGATAAACTGGATAAGATAGGCATAGAAAATGTTAACCGTGAGCTGATCGGGAAAGGATTACCCGGATCATCTGTTGAACAGCTTCAACCTATATTGTTCCTCCAGGGAACGGCCGAAAAGAAATTAAATGAACTGGAAAAGCTATTGAACCAGGAGGAAGGTCTCAATGGTATTAAGGAAATTAAGACACTTCTTGAATATATTGATAATGATCATTTTAACTCAGCTATTGAATTCGACCTTACTCTTGCCCGCGGACTTGATTATTATACAGGCGCTATAATAGAGGTTAAGGCGATTGATGTGGAAATAGGAAGCATATGTGGCGGAGGAAGGTATGATGACCTTACAGGTATATTCGGGATGGAAGGTGTGTCAGGCGTTGGTGTCTCATTCGGAGCCGACAGAATCTATGATGTTATGAACCATCTCGACCTTTTCCCTGATAACCCGGAGCAGGACATACGGGTGTTATTCCTTAATTTCGGAAAGGAAGAGGAAAAACATTCAATACATTTACTTAATAAGCTAAGAGAAGCCGGGATAGCGTCGGAACTTTATCCCTCTGCCGTTAAGATGAAAAAGCAAATGTCATACGCCAATTCAAGAGGGGTCCTCCTGGTAGCGATGGCAGGCGAAGACGAAATACGTAATAAGGAAGTAACAGTCAGGAATATGAAGACCGGCAAACAGGCTACGGTGAATAGTGAAGAACTCATAGATTATATTAAAGAAAGCATATAAAAGAATAAGATGCAAAGGATATTTGATATCAATCCTGAACCCTTAACTGAAAATGTTATTTCAGATATACTGGATAATAATTATAGCCTTAAGCTGGCTGATAATTCGGTTAAGGCGATAACAGATTGCAGGTTGTATCTTGATAATTTACTGAGTAATAGTAATACTCCGGTATATGGTGTTACTACAGGTTTCGGTGCCCTTCATGACAGGATCATTAGTAAAGGCCAGCTAAGCCAGTTACAAAAGAACCTTGTCATGTCGCATGCATGCGGAACAGGACCGGAAGTGAGGGAAGACATTATAAAGCTAATGCTGCTTTTTAAGATTCATGCACTCGGTCTGGGAAAATCAGGCGTTCAACTCAGTACTGTCGGAAGGCTGACAGATATGTATAATAAAGTTGTCTTTCCTGTTGTTTTTGAACAAGGCTCACTGGGGGCTTCAGGTGATCTTGTCCCTTTGGCTCATCTTGCTTTACCACTTATAGGACTGGGGGAGGTAAGACACGGAGGAAAAAGGTACAACTCGTCCGAGATAAATAAAGAGATGGGATGGGGAACAATTGATCTTAAGTCAAAGGAAGGCCTTGCCTTGCTTAACGGTACTCAGTTCATGAGCTCGCACGGATTTTATGCTCTGAAAAAAGCAAGGCGTCTGCTTAAAGTCGCTGATACGGTAGCAGCAATGTCTCTTGATGCATTCGATGGCAGGCTTGAACCGTTTTATGATAACCTGCACAGGATAAGACCGCACAAGGGGCAGATAAAGGTGGCATCCTCAATAAGAAGCATACTTGACGGAAGCGAAATAATAAAGAGACAAAAAGAACATGTTCAGGACCCCTATTCATTCAGGTGTATACCACAGGTTCACGGCGCCAGTCATGATGCGGTAGAGCATACGGCCGGAATAATTATGACCGAGATTAATTCTGTCACTGACAATCCTACTGTATTTCCGGAAGACGATATGGTAATATCAGGTGGTAATTTTCATGGTCAGCCGCTGGCTATGGCATTTGATTATATGGCCATAGCCCTTGCCGAGTTGGGAAGCATATCTGAAAGAAGGGTATACAGGCTTATTTCAGGTCAGAGAAACCTGCCCGAATTTCTGGTTCCCAACCCCGGTCTTAACAGTGGGTTTATGTTGCCACAGTATACCTCTGCATCAATAGTCAGTCAGAATAAACAACTGGCAACGCCGGCTTCCGTTGATTCGATACCTTCTTCAAATGAGCAGGAGGATCATGTAAGCATGGGTGCTAATGCTGCCACAAAGCTGATAAGGGTGGCTGAAAACCTGGAGAAGATACTTGCAATTGAGCTATTATGTGCCAGCCAGGCCCTGGAGTTCAGAAGACCGCTCAGATCATCGGAATATATAGAGGATATAATTGCCGGATTCAGAAAAGAAATTCCTTTCGTTGAGAACGACAGGGTCCTTTATACTGAGATAGCTAAATCGGTAGATTTTATAAACAAATACCCTTTCAGGGATTAATCATTCCGTGGGAGCTTTTCCTTTGCTTCGATGCCCAATTCCTGCCTGCTTCTGAGTTGGTTGAGAAGGTAGCTTTTGAATCCGTTTTCAGCATGGTATAATCTGACAACTTTCGATGGGCTCAGGACATCCTTAAATTTTTCATGGTATTCCGCTTTAAGCTTTGCTTCTTCCATATTGATATTAATAAGCTCATCCCCGGCTTTTTCCAGTTCTTCTTCAGTCATATTACTGAAATTGTCTGCAACCCTGTTTGTAATTTCATTTTTACTTGCCACCAGCGCTTCCCTTTTTTTTGTGAACTCGTCATAAACAGGCCAGAATAACTTTGCCTCCTCCGGGCTAAGATCCATCTGTCTGGTGAAAAATGCAACTTTCTGGGCTGCCAGTAGCTCTCTTCTTTCACTCTGGGAAAAAGCCGGGGAAAGAAAACAAACCATCAACAAAACCAATAAGTACTTTTTCATATTCGTTTTACTTTTTTAATTAATATATTCTAATATCCTGCTTGTTTCTATTTCATTATCTACAAGGTATTCAATGATTTTTTCTGCATCCGGGACATAGTCCAGATCATCTGCTTCCCCTGCCAGTTGCTCAATAAGATCATATTCATCAAACTGATATATTATATCTGAATAGTCAGTTTTATCAACATTTCCGTATCCGGGGAACATTAGTCTCAATCCGGTATAAGATATTATGGTAAAGGCTAACATGGCTGCCGCCAGCATGAGTACCGGTCTCATAACCCGGGCAATATCGGGCTTTTTCTTACGGAGCTCTTCAAATATTTTATGGTCTGATAACACCTTTTTCAATATGCTTTTATTTTATTATAACGATTAATATTTATATGGCTTAACGGGTCAATCAGAAAATTCTGAGTGAAGATGATTTACCTGATTCAATCCTGAATTTTTTCTCCATGGTATAGTGAGTGGCTTTTGCATACAAAGGCCTGTAGATGATAGAGTATGAGCCCGGTAAAAGTACCATGGGTATTGATTTTTCGTTTGTGTCGATTGTGTAAATCCACTCGATGTCCCCGTTATTTTCCCTGAACAGCTCGCATATGCCCGGATTATCGATAAGAAAGGTTATTACACCTGGTTGAGGAATGTTAACCGTTGTTATTTCTCCTGGCCTTATCTCTGTATCATAAACAAGTGTTACAGGTATTGTAGGGATTTCAATATCGTATTTTCCTGCAATATATTTTCCCCTGGTGTTCATTAACTGACGGCAGAGTGTTTCCATATGCCCTTCCTGTCTTATTATGAACCTGATATCTTTGTACTGCGCTCCTCTTTCCTGTCTTACAAGAAGTGTCCCCTGCGGTGCATCGGCGGCAACTGTATTATGTTTACCGGGAGCGAGCACAACACTGTCGACCCACACGGGAGGTATCGTATGTATTTTTATTCTGTAATCGAGCAAGGGATCTATTCGCAGTGTGTCGGGCTTTCCCCGGTTATTCATTGTATGGACAAAATTATATTTTATCCTGCCTGTTTTAAGATTATAGAAAGACATCGGTACATCTGTTTCTGACGGTATACCAAAGCCATCAATAAGGTTTACCTGGAGGGTGGTCTCGGTAAGAGCATGAGTAATAACTATATCAAGAACTTCCTCAAACCGTTGCTCTGTATTTGCATTATAAACGGATCCGAGGCATCTGAATGACTCCTCAAATTCCCTGTCAAGCCCGATTCCTATAATAAAAGGTTTCAGTATGATCCCTTTCTTCTGTAATTCAACTGATACTGCACAGGGATCTCCGTCACATGCTTCTATCCCGTCGGTGATAAGTATTACTACATTACGGCATCCCTCACATTCCCCGAAATCATTTGCCGATGCCGCCAGTGAATTGGCAATAGGTGTTGTTCCTTTTGGCGACAGGTTCATCATTTTTCTTTTTATCCTGTAGGCATTATGCGGAGCAAAAGGTACTTCAAGTCGTGTGTCGCTACAGTCCTGGGGAGGCACTACACTCTGGTGCCCGTAGACCCTGAGAGCCATTTCGACATTACTGAAAGTATCGAGACTGTCAACAGTACGAGAAAGAAATCTTCGTGCAATATCTATTTTCCTGTCTTCTTCCCAACGTCCCGACATGCTTTGAGAACAGTCCAGTATAAAAAGTATCCTGGTCCTGACTTCGTTTTCTTTTACTTCCTGTGCGTTAAGATCTGACAAAACGGTAAAGACAGCAGATAATATAATTATGAACAGGCTTTTATTTCCGATATTTCTTAAATACTCAAGCAACTTTATTATCATGATATATTGTCTGTATTCTGTATAATTCAAATTTACATAATATATTAGACGTAAGTATAAAGATAAATTTATAAGTCTTGGTTTCTTTTAATAAATTTGTCTGTTTTTACAAATGTTAATTAATATATGACAAGTATATATGTCTCTTCAGTGTGGTATTATAGGTATAACGAATGTAGGTAAGACAACTATTTTCAATTGTGTATCGGAAAACAAGGTTGAAACCAGTAATTTTGCTTTCAGTGCTTCGAAATCAAATATCGGTTCTATAAAGGTACCTGATCCGAGGCTTTGGGAACTGGAAAAGTATCAGCCTACGGAAAAGATCATCCCTACTACGGTTGAGTTTGTTGATATTCCGGGCCTTGCCAGGGGATCGAGCAGGGGAGAGGGTGTCGGTAACAAATTCCTGGGAGATATACGAAATACAGATGCCCTGATCCATGTCTTACGTTGTTTTGAAGATGAGAATCTTCCTCATATCGATGGTTCGGTCGATCCTTTGAGAGACCTTGAAAATATTGATTTTGAACTTCAGGTTAAGGACCTGGAGTCGGTGCAGAAGAAGATAGCCCGGCTGGATAAAATAGCCAAATCGGGTGATCAGGATGCCCGGAAGGGTATAGAAGCGCTCGGGCGACTGGCAGGCTTTATTGAAGAATTCAATAACGCCCGGGATTTTGATTTTAAACAAGGGGAGAGGAAATATATTGATGACCTCTTTTTACTGACTGTCAAGCCGGTAATATATGTATGTAATGTGGATGACGGCTCAGCAGCCGGGGGTAATCACTGGGTTGATAAGGTAAGAGAGAAACTAAAGGATAACGGCGCGGAAATAATCGTTATAGCAGGAGCGCTCGAAGCAGAGATATCCGAACTTGATACGGAAGAGGAAAGGATGGAGTTCCTTAATGATACAGGACTGACTGAGCCGGGAGTGAACAGGCTTGTCAGAAGTGCCTATAAGATGCTTGATCTTCTGACTTTCTTTACGGTAGGGCCTAAGGAGATCAGGGCATGGACAATAAGAAGGGGAATGACTGCGCCGCAGGCTTCGGGTGTGATACATTCTGATCTGGAAAGAGGATTTATAAGGGCTGAAGTAATGAAATATTCTGATTTTGTAAATTCAGGATCGGAGCAGGCATGCAGGGAAGCGGGAAAGTTCTTTGTGGAAGGTAAAAACTATATAGTGGAGGACGGCGATATACTACATATAAGGTTCAATGTATAATTTTTTATATGCGGCTGTTTAAGATCATATTTGTATGTATTGTTATATTTCAGGGTAGTGTTTTATCTGCCCAGGAGTATAAGAATGACAGCCTGCTCCGGGAATATGTAAATAAATATGGTCAGGTTGAAGTAGCATTCGGTTATCCCGGATTTGATGAGCTGACCCTTATAGGCAGGAAGGTGCCGGTTGCTGCTGTTAAGGACAATCTGGTTTACTGTGTTCTATCTGATAAGGATATCTCAACGTTTTTATCTCTTGATATAAACTATAAGATTGTACCGGTGGATGGCAGCAAGGCTGTCGAATCGGCCGGCTCTGTTGAGGAAGCAATGAGCTGGGATCTGTATCCTACTTATCCTCAATATGATACTATTATTCACAGACTGGCCGGAGAATACCCTGATATTTGTAAAGTTGACACTATCGGAGAGAGCATAGAAGGCAGGCTTATACTAGCTCTGAAAATATCGGATAATGTGCAGACCGATGAGGATGAGCCGGAAGTATTCTATACATCCAATATTCACGGCGACGAGCTGCAGGGTTTTGTGCTGATGCTCAGGCTGGCCGAACATTTGCTTGAGAATGCCGGTAACGGCGGCCTCGAACAGGCTCTGGTCGACAGCCTTGAGATATGGATAAATCCGTTGTCAAATCCCGACGGAACATACTATAATGGTGATACAATAAGCAGTCCTGTCAGGGCAAACGCAAACGGGACCGATCTCAACAGAAATTTTCCGGATCCCTTTGATCCGGGCAATGTGCCGGATGTTGAAAACCAGTTGATGATTGACTTTATGCGGTCAAGGAATTTTGTGCTTTCGGCAAATTTTCATGCAGGCTATGAAGTATTCAATTTTCCATGGGACAGATGGCTCTCAAAAGTACCTGCCGATAGTACATGGTTTTATCATACAGGACGGAAATATGCTGATACTGTTCATAATCATTCTGTTGAATCATATATGAATTATTATAATAACGGGGTTGTACGCGGCGCGGTGTGGTATGCTATTTATGGCGGCAGGCAGGATTATGTTACATATGAACTGCAGGGAAGGGAAGTTACTATAGAGCTTGACAACACCAAGCAAACACCGGCAGCCCAGTTGTCATTGCTGTGGGAATACAATTACAGATCGTTTCTGGGATACCTTGAAAATGCCTTTTACGGCATTCACGGAAGAGTGATCGATGATAGTACTGAAGAACCGGTTGAGGCGAAAATATTTATCGAAGAACATGACAGGGACAGCTCGCATATTTATTCTGACCCGCTAACCGGAAGTTTCATAAGAATGCTTAGCCCGGGTACATGGGACCTTGAAGTGTCAGCCGAAGGATATGATACAAAGATCGTTAGTAATATTGTCCTTAATGAGAGGCAACAGCGTTATATAACCGTAAGACTAAACGGTGCTTCGATGACGGACCGGGTTATTTACGGGGATGACAGGTTAAAGGTATGGCCTGTACCGGCATCGGATATTATTCATGTCGGTACGGAAGGTATAATGGGACTTGAGGCAACAGTAAGTATTTTCAATCAGTCGGGGATTAATTATTATCATCAGAAGGTATTGATTGATAAGGGAGAGTTAAGTTTTGATATTTCATTCCTGCCGCCGGGATTTTATGTTATTTCTTTTTCTTCCGGTCAGGGGCAGAGGTATTATAACAGTTTTATAAAAAACTGAACTGGATATTCCAAACCCTGTTCTCCGACAGGTTAGTGTTCTTGCACAGGATAACAAAAAAATTAATTTTGCGGTTTAATTTCTTTGGTACGGTACTAAAGGAGCGTAGCACTTTAATCAGATTATGAAAAAGGATAGGATATTGTTCAGTCTGGCTGTATTGCTGTTTTTATCAAAACCGGCAATTCCGCAGAATGCATATATACCGCCCGATAAACCCAGGCTGGTTATCGGGCTGGTAATTGAACAATTCAGGTATGACTATATAGATAAATACTGGGATTTGTTTTCAGAAGGGGGATTAAAAAAACTGATCGGAGAAGGTACGTATTGTAAAAATGCATCATACGATTTTTTTCTTACACAGTCTGCTCCGGCTCATGCCACATTGTCAACGGGAACAGCCCCGCGCAATCACGGTATAGTAGCGGATAACTGGTATTTGCCTTTAAGAGAAGAGATAATTTACTGCACATCCGATAATAGTGTTGACCCGGTAGGAGGAAGTTTTGAGAGAGGGCTGCATTCACCGGCCAATTTACTACCCAGTACCTTTGCCGATGAACTGAAGCTGTATACCGGAGGAAAGGCAAAGGTTTACGGTATAGGGATAAAGGAACACAGCGCTATTCTTGCTACAGGACATGCTGCTGATGCTGCTTTATGGTATGATAATGTAACGGGAACGTGGATGTCAAGCACGCATTACCTTGACTCTCTTCCCGGGTGGCTTGATGAGTTTAACGGGAAACACCTGCCGGATGTTTACCTGGATGAGACCTGGACTACTCTTCTGCCACCAGAAGAATATATTAATTGTATGCCTGATACTAATAAATATGAGGCAGGCTTTGAAGGGCGGTCGGTATTCCCATATGATATAAGAAAGATGAGTACAAGCTCATCGTTTCTGGGTGTTTTGAACAGGAAGAGGGATTATTCACTTCTGGAAAGGATACCTGCATCCGATACCTGGACTTGTGATCTGGCTATAAGACTTATTGAGGAGGAAAAGCTGGGACAGGATGAAGTGACGGATTTTTTGAGTATAACATTTTCCGCCACAGATTATATAGGTCATGTTTTCGGGCCCGGCTCCATGGAAATGGCAGATGCATTATTAAGGCTTGACAGGAATATTGAGCATTTTTTATCGTTTGTTAACGACAGGCTGGGGAAGAAGAATGTGCTGATCTATCTTACCTCTGCTCATGGTGTGGCTGAAATACCTGCCGTGCTTGCCGATAAGAAGATCCCTTCCGGTTACTTCAAGCATAACCAGGCCATTACTTTACTGAGAAGTTATCTTAATGTAATATACGGACAGGGAAACTGGATCAAAGGATACTATGAGAAACAACTATACCTCAATCATACCCTGATAGAGGATTCCGGACTTGAACTGGCTGATATTCAGCTTACGGTTGCCCGGTTTCTGACCCAGTTTACCGGTGTTTCAAATGCTGTCCCCGGTACCGTTCTGGAAAATAATGAGTTTATCAGGGGGTATTTCGCAAGGATGCGTAACAGTTTCGATCCTATCAGGAGCGGTGATGTTATAATTAACCTTAAGCCGGCATGGGTTGAAAACGGTAACTGGATAACGAACCATAATTCGGTTTATGAATATGATTCGCACGTACCTCTTATATGGTATGGATGGACAGTTAACAGATCAAGTATTACAAGACGGGTTAATATGAATGAGATAGCTCCAACCCTGTCTGCGCTGTGCCGCGTGCCTTTACCTAATGCCTGCACAGGAGAGCCGATGACCGAACTGTTCCGTTAATGGTATGCTTTTTGAGTAACTGGTTTTGAAAGGCTATGATGTATAAAAATTTTGATCTAAAATTCATTTTTATATATTTGCATGAATTTAAAAGCATAACTTAAATAAAATCAATTACTATGCGAGTGTTATTAAGAAAAAACCTAAAAACGTTGTTTATATTGATTATTGCAGGGATAACCCCGGTTATATACGGACAAACAACTATCAATGACGTAAAGTCTTCTTTTAACCAGGCTGTACAATTGGAAAAGATTAATCCTGAAGCAGCAATCAAATCTTACCAGTTGGTTGTTGATCTGGCCGGAGAAGTCGATGATGAAGAAGCTGCTCAGATTAAGGAACAGGCTATGGGCCGTATTCCTAAGATGTATTATGAGGCGGCTAAAAAGAAAGCAGGAGCAAAGGATTATCACGGATCCGTAGAAATGCTTGAAGCGTCAATAGAGGGATTTAAAGCATTAGGTGATAGCAGAAGTGCAGGAAGGTCGCTTAGCACAATATTAAGCATCAGAAATCTACAGGGTTCGAATGCACTCAACGAAGGTAATTTTACTGAGGCCCTGGGTTTTTATGACGATGCTCTTCAACGGGCCCCTTCATATACAAAAGGATATCTTGGCAAGCTTCTTATTTACGATAAGATGGAAGATATTGACAAAATGGAGGAGACTGCAATTATGGGACTGGGCGTTTGTGAACAGGAACGTGACAGCAAGACAGCCGGCGACATCAAGAAGGTAATGCGCACGCTTTATTTCAATAATGCTCAGACATCGATGGCAGATCAGGATTATGCAACTACCGAATCCAATCTTAAGAGATCAATTGAATATGGGAATAATAATGTAATTGTATTTTATCAACTGGGACTTGCTCAGAAGGGGCAACAGAAATGGGAGGAAGCGCTTGATTCATTCAATAAGGCTCTTGAACTGGAGACAGGCAGTGATGAGGATAAGGCAAAGATCTATTTCGAGATAGGCACTGCATATCAGTCCCTGGGTCAGGAATCACAGGCCTGTGCAGCTTTCAGGAATGCACTCCATGGCGAGTTTGCCGAAGCTGCTAAATACCAGATTGATAATGTTCTCAAATGTGACGGATAGATCATAATTCATCCCTCAGCCTGCAGGCTTCTTCCAGCAGGCTGTGGTTGTTTTCATAACCATTACCTATAACGATCATATCAGCCCCGGCATAAAAGGCTGCGCTGATATCATTTGCAGTCCGTAGACCCCCTCCCACAACAACAGGAACAGATACAGCATCATGTACTGACCTGATCATATCCTGGGGAACAGGATGTTCAGCTCCGCTGCCTCCTTCAAGATAAATTAATTGCAGACCGAGCATTTCACCTGCCATGGCAGTGGCCACTGCAATATCGGTTTTTTTTGAGGGTATTGCCTCAGTATTGCTCATATATTCAACCGATGTCCTGGCGCCACAGTTGATAAGTATATACCCCGTTGGTATTATATCGCTTTTTATTGTACTAAGGTAAGGGGCTGCTACCACATGATTGCCTATTAAAAGTTCAGGATTTCTTCCCGAGATAAGAGACAGTAATAAAATGATGTCGGCTTTATCGCTTAGTTGCATAAGACTGCCGGGAAACAGTGCGACAGGGATATCGGTAACTTTTTTGACAGCGCTGATGATTATATCGGGGTGGTTTGAAGTAAGACTGCCTCCTACTAATATAAAGTCGGGAGAACCATTGTTGTCATAACTGAAAAGATTAAGAATGTCATTACGGTTGTAACTATCAGGATCCAGTAACAGGGCTATACATTTTTGCCTTTTCAGTTTCTTTATCATTGTATTCTTTTTTAGTCCAGACTATTGCGTAATTGTCATACCTGGTATATTGCAGGTCAAATTCTTCATTTATCAGGTCGGTATGGACTTCACCCCTGATATCCCCCGATTCCTTAACCACGAAAGGTTTGATCGTGATATTTTTTTTCATATTGATACCTTCTTTGTCACATATCTTATACAACGCCTCTTTGGCACACCAGTGAAGGTATAAATGGTATTTCCTGAAATCCCTGTTCCTCGTTATTTTTTCCATCCTGTTTATGAACTTACGGGCAATGCCGGTAATATTGGAACTCATATATTCAAGGTCTATCCCTATTCGTTCACGCGTACTGAGCATAATGGCTGTCAGCTTGTTTGAATGCGAGATGCTTATAAAATGAGAGCCGTCTTTAATGAACGGTTTATTGTTCTTATTATAAACGATCCTTGCTTCGGGTCCCAGCAATTCGGCAAGCAAAGCCCTTACACTCAGGAATTCCAGTTTTCTGGAATTACTTTTAAAGCCTGTAAATTTTTTCAGATCATTCTGTTTCAGGTTAACAATATTGAGTAATGTGTCAAGGTCTTCCTCGATCTTCCATACACCCAGCATTGTGTATTCATTAAGATGATGTTCCGAAATACAGGCCATATTATTACTCTTGTTATTTCCATTTGAGAGTCTCAACCATGTGTATTACATCTTCCCTGAAAAAGTTGATCACAGGTGCCAGGGAATCTTTATCCGGCTGAGTCTCGAAATATAGAGAACCTCTAAGATAGTGACTTGTGCTGTCAGTAACAAAGAACTGAGTAGAGGATGCTGCATTACCGCTAATAAGGTATATTATTCCATAAACCCTGCTCTCTTCATTGACCCAAAGTTTTTCTTCTATGGCATCAGCTTTAACCGAATGTTTATAAGCAAGCTTATGTGCATCATCGGCAAGTGATTTCAGGTTGTTATGCACATCCATGTAACTCAGGTATATCTTTCCCTTATAATCGGGAAATTCTATATTAAACCAGCATAATTCATCCATTCCCGGTTCTTTCGCTATCTTGCTGTAGACGGGATATTCAAAGGTAAAGGGACATACAGAATCAAATCTCACATATTCTTTTTCAGGGAAGTCAATCCTGAAGAATCCTCTTGGCTTCGGCACCGGATTATTTTTGCATGAGCTAACAGGGATTATGACGCTTATGCATACCAGGATAATAATACTTGTATTATTTATTTTCGTCCTCATAATTCCGTATTTCCACTTTTACTTTTTTAATCCTGCGCTTATCAGCCGACAGAATGTTAAAGCAAAACTGCTTATATTCAATACTGAATCCCTGCGCAGGTATCTCGCCTGTTAATTCGAGTATAAGTCCGGCAAGAGTATCTGAATCGCCCCTTACTTCTTCAAAGGGATCACTTTCTATCTCAAGTACTTTAAAGAAATCATTTAACTGGGTCTTCCCCTCAAATAAATAAATATTGTCCTCAATTTTCTCGAATGAAATATCTTCATTATCATCGTATTCATCAGGTATCTCGCCTACAATTTCCTCAAGTATATCCTCAAGGGTTATTATTCCACTGGTACCGCCATATTCATCAATGACTATTGCCAGGTGTATTTTCTTGGTCTGAAACTCTTCAAGCAGATCGTTTATTCTTTTTGATTCGGGGACAAAATAGGGCGGACGGATCAGCGACTGCCAGTTAAAACTGTTTGATTTATGATAGTGAGGCAATATATCCTTGACATAGAGAATACCCTGCACCTTGTCGAACGTACCTGAATAAACAGGTATCCTTGAATAACCCGATTCAATAATCTGTGGTATAACTTCCCTGAAAGGTGTTTTGATATCAATAGCCATTATGTCTATCCTTGGCCGCATTATCTCCTTTGCCTCTATATTACCGAACTTAACAATTCCTTTAAGTATTTTTTCATCATCCTTATTTTGACCTGAAGCGAGGCTTATTGCCTCAGACAGTTCTCCCTTGCTTATTATATGTTCTTTTTGACTGGCTCTTCGTTTTACTATTCTGGTGAATTTTATAAGGAGAATACTCAGAGGCCTGAATATTTTTTCGCATACATCAAGAGGAACAGCCATTAGCAATGTAAATTTCACATTTGCTTTTGTAGCATATACTTTTGGCATTATTTCACCGAAAAGCAGGAGAATGAAAGTTATTGTTACTACTTCAAAAAGGAAGCCCAGTACCGGTTTGTCGGAAAAATCGAATAACTGTCCGCTGATATAGGCTGAAAGTAATACTATTCCTACGTTAACAAAATTATTGGCTACCAGTATGGTGCTCAACAATTCTTCAGGCTTGCCAAGCAATTTCAATGCCGTGTCTGATTTCCTCGACCTGTTATTTGAAAGCTCATCAATATTTGACGGGCCAAGAGAAAAATAGGCTACTTCGGATCCTGAGATGAATGCTGAGCAGATAAGCAGTAAGACCAGAGCAGCCAGTTCAATAGTCACCGGTGTTGTAATGGCTGTATAAAATAGTGCTAAGAATTCCTGTGGAGGGTCAATACTTTCCAACTGAAATATTTTTGATTAACACTAGAACGGCAGGTCATCGGGTTCATCAGTGATCTCTCCCTGGTCCCCTGTCTCTCCTTCGAACGGATCATCTGCCAATTGTGATGGTTTTTCCCCTGAAGATGAGGACTGGTTATAATCATCGCTGAATGATGATTCGCTGTCATCAGAGCCGGAAGCCTGACTGTCGGAACGACGACCCAGCATTTGCATATTATCGGCAATTATTTCGGTTATGTACCTTTTGTTACCGTCCCTGTCATCGTATGACCTTGTGCGTATCTTTCCCTCTATGAATAGCTGGGATCCCTTCTTTACGTATTTTTCTGCCACCTCGGCCAGCCCCCTCCATAATACTACATTATGCCACTCGGTTGTGGTTATTCTTTCTCCATCCCTGCTTCTGTACGTCTCGCTTGTAGCAAACGGGAACCTTGCAACAGGCACGTTTGTGTCAACATATCGTACTTCGGGATCTTTTCCTACATTTCCTACTAAGATAACCTTGTTAACTGACATTTTCGCTTAAATATAATTTATTATGATATAATAAGGTAAAGTTAGTAAAAATAAAGTGTGTAACAATCAGGCATATAAATAATGCATGTTTTTTTATTAACAGCCGGCAGAAGACATATCTGTTTCATGTCAGAAAAAGGTAAATATCCGCGCAATTATATGCACCGTTTGATAGAATAACACTATTTCAGTTAGTTATGAATATAAAAAAAGAAAAAAATAGACATAAGTGTTTCTTTTATAATAAATAATATTTTACATTTGCAGAGTTGTTTTCGAAAGAATATAGAAACATATAAATTGTTGAATTAAAACTCATTAAAATGACTAAAGCAGACATCGTTAACGAAATTGCCAAGAAAACCGGTATAGAGAAGGTAACTGTTCAGAGAACTGTTGAAGAGTTTATGGATGCAGTAAAAGACTCAATGGTAGACGGAAATAATGTATACCTGAGAGGTTTTGGTAGTTTCATCGTTAAGAAAAGGGCTAAGAAAACAGCAAGGAATATTTCCAAGAATACCACTATTATTATTCCTGAGCACTTTATCCCGGCTTTTAAACCTTCAAAGTCATTCATAAATAAGGTTAAAAATAATATTAAGTAGATTATCAATGCCAAGCGGAAAGAAAAGAAAAAGACATAAGATGGCGACCCATAAACGCAAGAAGCGTTTAAGGAAGAACAGGCATAAGAAGAGGAAATAATCTTTCACACCTTGAGCCTTTATACGAATTTTGCTAAACCTAAAGATTGTCTGATCTTTAGGTTTAGTATATTTATGAATAGCACAGATAAACATATCTATTTTATCTTAATGTGATAAGTAAAGACTTAATTATAGATTCAGGCCCTAAAGAGGTAACGATTGCATTGCTTGAACAAAAGCAACTCGTTGAGCTTAACAAGGAGAAAAAGGATATTAAATATGCTGTGGGCGATATCTATCTTGGTAAGGTGAAAAAGATTATGCCCGGTCTGAATGCCGCATTTGTAAACGTAGGGTTTGAACGTGACGCCTTTCTGCATTACCTTGACCTGGGAGCGCAGTTCCGGACATTACATAAGTATTATGAACTGGCACTGAAGAGAAAAGGCAAAATATTACCGGTTCATAAATTCAAAAACGAACCTGATATAAATAAGGACGGTAAAATTACAGAAGTCCTGAAAACAGGACAGACCGTGATAGTGCAGGTTACAAAGGAACCGATATCCACAAAAGGTCCCCGTCTGGGATCGGAAATCTCCCTTGCCGGGAGGAACCTCGTATTGTTACCTTTCTCCGATAAGGTCTCGGTATCATCAAAAATTGAGAGCGCGGAAGAAAAGAACAGACTTAAAGCCCTGGTGCAAAGCATTAAACCCCAAAATTACGGAGTTATTATACGTACAGTGGCTGAGGGTAAAAAAGTGGCTACACTGGATGCTGAACTCAGATCTCTTGTCGAACGATTTGAAAAAGCATTCACTGACCTGCGAAAAGATATTTCAAAGCCCAGGCTTTTTATCAGGGAAATGAACCTGACGAATGCGATATTAAGGGATATACTTAACGTCAGCTTTACAAATATAATGGTGAACGATCAGGCGCTCGCAGCCGACATTAAACAATATGTCAGGGAAATAGCGCCGGGGAAGGAAAAAATAGTCAGCCTGTACAATGGGAACAATCCTGTATTTGACCATTATGGTGTTACCAGGCAGATAAAGGCACTGTTCGGGAAAACAGTTTCTTTTAAACACGGTTCTTACCTTATAATAGAGCATACCGAAGCATTGCATGTGATTGATGTAAATAGCGGCAACAGGTCTAAGGCAGATGCCGATCAGGAAACAAATGCACTGCAGGTTAACCTTGAAGCAGCCAAAGAGATAGCAAGGCAGCTGAGACTGAGAGACATGGGGGGGATAATTGTTATCGACTTCATTGATATGCAATCCAATGAGCACAGACAGAAACTGTTTGATACGATGAGGGAGATAATGGCTGAAGACCGTACAAAACATAATATTTTACCCCTGAGCAAATACGGGCTTATGCAGATTACCAGACAGAGGGTAAGACCCGAGATGGATATAAATGTCGAGGAGAAATGTCCTGCATGTGCCGGTACCGGAAAGATTGGGCCTTCATTACTATATATTGAAAATATAGAAGAAAATCTTAAATCAATACTTGAAAAAGTAAAGACGCGTAATTTTATATTAAAGACACATCCTTTCGTAGCTGCATATCTTACCAAAGGTATATTCCCGGTTTACCGGAAAATAGCCAAAAGAAACAATTGCAGGCTGGAGGTAAGGGCTGTGGATTCATATCATTTCCTTGAACACAGGTTTACTGATAAATACGGCGATGAAATAGACCTTGGTTAGCTACAGGAGATGTCTTAACAATAGAACCTGTTATTTGTTAACAGTATATACCGGTATAGTAACGGTACAAACTTTATTAAAAAGTAAGGTATATGATAAGAAAAATTATATTATTGACCGGCTTACTATTTTTTTCATTCGTTTCTTACTCCCAGATATATGATCCTGTGACGTGGGGTTTTTCCTATGTTGATAACGGGAATGGCAGTTATGATATTATTTTTTCTGCAACGGTGGAGGAAAAATCACATCTCTATGGTATGAATATACCGGAGGGAGGGCCCATACCAACTTCATTTACTTTTGAGGAATCCTCTGATTTCGAACTGGAGGGCAAAGTCAGGGAGATGAGTGAAGGAGAGGTCGTATTCGACCAGGCCTTTGAGATGGAGATTAAGTATTTCAGCGGGGAAGCTGAATTCAGACAAACTGTAAGATCGGAACTGGATCAATTTACGGTAAAAGGCTATGTAACTTATATGGCATGCGATGATGAAAGATGTTCACCCCCGCAGGATGAGGAGTTCACTATTCAGGTAGCCAGCACCACAGTTGATACAGTATCATCCCAGGCGCCCGGAGCAGTGGGAACGGATACAGAGAAAAGGGGGCTTACCGGTCTGTTGCTTGTATCCTTTGTACTGGGACTGGCTGCTATACTTACACCATGCGTTTTCCCTATGATACCCATGACTGTAGCTTTTTTTTCGCAGGGATCTGAGAACAGGGCCAAATCATTTGTGAAGGCGCTTGTCTTTGCATTATCAATTGTCCTTATCTATTCTTCATTAGGGATTATTGTATCGCTCACCAGTGCAGGAGCTGGCTTTGCCAATACCCTCAGCACGCACTGGATACCCAATCTGTTATTCTTTACACTGTTTATAGTGTTTGCGGCATCATTTTTCGGTGCTTATGAAATTATCCTGCCCAATAAATGGGTAAGCGGAGCTGATGCAAGGGTTGATAAGGGTGGCCTTGTAGCATCATTTTTTCTTGGGCTGACAACTGTGCTGGTCTCATTTGCCTGTACCGGGCCTATAGTAGGAGCTCTTCTTGTTGAAGCAGCCAGCGGAAGTGTATTAAGACCAACTGTAGGTATGTTCGGATTCGGCCTTGGTTTTGCCCTGCCTTTTTTCCTTTTCGCTCTTTTCCCTTCTGTAATGAGTAAACTGCCAAAGTCCGGAGGATGGCTTAACAGCGTAAAGGTGGTGCTGGGATTTATTATGCTGGCTTTCAGTCTGAAATTTCTCTCAACTATTGATTCGGTTTATGGCCTGGGAATATTGACAAGGGATATATACCTTGCGATGTGGATAGTTCTTTTCTTTTTTCTTGGCTTATACCTCATGGGAAAGATCAAGTTTGCACATGACAGTGACCTTCAGCATATCGGCGTGTTCAGGTTCTTATTGATAATTGCGGTGTTCTCATTCACAGTATACCTTATCCCCGGCCTGTTCGGCGCACCGCTTAACGGCATATCCGGCCTGTTGCCACCGATGTCCTCGGCAAAATTTGATCTAAGCCTTGACAAAACGCCGGCTATGGAAACGTCTGCCATACCGTATCCGGTATCTTTGGATGGCTCGTGCTCAGAGCCGAAATATGCTGACAGGTTTGAGTTGCCTTACGGACTTGAGGGCTACTTTGATCTTGAACAGGGACTTGCATGCGCAAAGGAGAGAAATATGCCTGTTTTTCTTGATTTTAAAGGCCATGCCTGCAGTAACTGTAAGGAGATGGAAGCAAAGGTATGGTCCGATCCCCGTGTGCTGGAACGACTGAGGAACAATTTTGTTATAATAGCCCTGTATTGCGATGACAGGACAAGGTTGCCTGAAAATAAATGGTTCATATCATCGGTCGATGGCAGGGAAAAGAAAACCATTGGCCAGATTAATACCGATTATGAAATTAAAATGTTCGGGACCAATACACAACCTTTATATGCTGTTACCGATGCTGAAGGCAATCCTCTTATTGAGCCCATGGGGCATAATCTTAATGTTGAAGAGTACATCGCATGGCTGGATAAGGGGTATAGTACCTTTAACCGGTAAATAACATATTTTTTATAAAGGCTTGATACCGGGATATTAAAAGGAACCGAATTTAAAGCTGATATTGTAGGTCAGCCCTTCTATTTTTCTTGCATCAGCCGCACCATCAGGGGATTGCCCCAGATTGAATGCTACAGGGTATCTGTATGAGACGCCAAGACCGATCCTCATAAACCTGGCAAGGTTAAGTTCTATTTCTCCTGCAGGCTCAATTATCAGAAAGGCCTCATAGTCTTCAACAAAGTTCGATCCCCAGGTAACATCATCATAAGAGACAAAAGAGACACCCCCTACACCGAGAAGCACGGGGAATGCAAGATGAACAGGTGATGCAGGAAGAAGCACGGGCTCAAGATAGATCCCTCCATAACCTCCGGTCAGGAACACATCCCTGTCAAGAATGGCATCATAATGATATTCATTAATAAAACCGGTGCCGCCAAAACCTATTGCGAAGGAATGTTGTATCACCCATGAACCCCGGCCTCCGAATTGGAGAGCATTCATATTATCAATAACCGAATATCCCAGCCAGAATGCTCCATACCCGCCATTTGAGCGCTTCCTTCCAAAGAGGGTTTTCATCTCATAGTAATCCCTGCTTCGCTTAAAGATTTCTTTCTTCTCCTTCTGTTGAGATTCGGTTTTTTCTTCTTCAACCTGCGCTGTTGTCAGATTGACTGAAAGCATAAATGCAATAAGTATGAATAATGTCTTTTTCATTTTATTAAGATTTTATTTTTTCCGTTTTTAAAACATATAAGCAAATGATAATCCCACATCTCCCGGTTTTATGCTAAGGAAGCCGGGGAATATCAATTCGGCATAAGGCTTTATATTCAGTCCTACGACCAGGGGGATGCTCCCGAACCTGTATTCCAGCCCTGCCCAGCCATCGGCCCCCATAAGAGGCCTGAACCTTGAATATTCGAACTGGTATTTTTTCCCGAGAAAGTATATATAGTCGGTTATGCCAAAACCTGCATGCCCGCCATATCCCCAGACAAAGAACAGGTTTTCGGAAACCTCATTGAGACTTGTTTCGTAGGTCAGTTTCATGACTGTAGCCCTTACATGATTGTGGTTTATTGACATCATAACAAAAAATGAGGTTTCTGCTGTACCTGCAGAGATCAGATTCTGATAATATATACCGCTGTAGATGCCGCTTCTTATACCGACATGGTTTCTGATATACTGTGCCTTTGCCGGAGTATTAAATACCGGTATTAATATGGTAAGTATAAGAGATAATTTCCATACTGTAATTTTTCTGTAATGCATATTGTGATAAGTATTTTCCTTATTTGACTATTTGTTTACCGGGATCAGCCTGCCGCTGCCGGAAATATTGCTGTATATATGCGGGTTGCCCCGGTAATATATATCACCGCTACCTGTAATGGTAGCTATCAGTTCATTGCTTACATCAGTATAGGCATCACCGGAGCCGGTGATGAGAATATTGGCGGTATAAAGATAAAGATCGGAAGCATAACAATTTCCTGAGCCTGTTAGTGTGAAATTACCGCTTGCCGATATGCCGTTAACAGTCAGATCGCCTGATCCTGAAAGCCTTGTCTCTACATTATCGGACTGTGAATCATATACCACAACATCACCTGAACCGGTGATGTTTATATTAATATCATCTCCTTCGACATAGTCTAAAAATATATCGCCTGAGCCTGTTGACAGGATATCTGTTTCTTCACCGGTCAGAGTGTCTGCAAGGAAATCGCCTGATCCTGTAACTGAAATGCTATGTGTTTCCGCAGCAGTGATGTATATTATTGTTTTAGACGAAGGCCTGATACAATTAGCTCCCCTCGTTTCAATCTCGAGCCTGTTACCGCTTACTGAAGTCCTGTAATACTGAAGAAGGTTAATGTCGGTTTCTATCAGTATTCCTGTCTCTTCACCGGTAGTAAGTATAATCTCTGCAGAAGTGGTATTTAATATTCGTGTAAAAGCGGGACTTTCTCTTTCTTCTGTATCAATTATTCCGTTGCCGTTGATACAAAGTAAATTCATTATACATGAGCTTGTCCCTGCTGCAACGGCTGTAATCAAAATTATTACAGTAAGTCTGGTTATTTTCATTTTCCTGGTATATTTTATACTAATGACATTTTATATATTTCAGGGTTGCCTGTTTGTATAAAAAAAATCAATAAATTGAAAAACTTCCTTTTGTCAGATCCAGTATTATCCTTGCATCACCCTGCTTTTTACCTATTTCTCCTGAATACAGGTATTCATTCCGCTCTTCCGATAAAGCTGTCTCTTCCAGAACCCAATCGACAGGAATCACTGACGGGCAGTTGATAAGCTTAACATCAAGGCTGAAAGAGGTATTGTCAGGTGTTATTATTTTTATATCGGTATATGATGATTCGAGGGACAACAGGCTGAACCCTGTATCTGTTTCCCTGAGGTCTACGTTTCCGTATTTTGTTACTCCACGTAAACTGTTGTACAGTCTGTCAATATTAAAGGAACTGAAATATGAGTTTACGTCAAGATTACTGATTTTATCAATACTGTATTTGTCTCTCCTCGATTCTGTATCAAGGTATACAATACTTCCGGCAAATATTTTTGAAGATGTACTGTTTAATGTCAGGTTATCGGCATAATCGATTCTGAGGTCTGAATATGATAGTTCAATCCTCGATTTGATAAGTGATTTGATTGTTGCATCCGAAAAATTCAGGTCAAAATAATTATCTCCGCTCAACTCTTCTGCTTTTAATGAGCCGTTGGAGTGATGAACATTGATTTTATTCGGGAGGCTCTCAAGATATATATCTCCGTATCTGTTGTCTATTTTTATTTTTATTCCGGGTGGCACTGCCGCATAGTAATCTATTTCGATTTTACTTTCTGCTGAGATAATATTATTTGTAATATTCCTTATACTTTCAAGTAAATCTGCAGGGCCCTTGCTAAAATTTGTTTCGGCCAGGATAAAATAGCTTGTTGATGATATATTAAAGGAGATTCCTTCAGTGAGGTTCCGCAGCCGGGATGCATTTTTTGCACTGGCCCTTAAATCTACATTTATATGCACTGAGTCATCCGGTGAAGGAGCAAGGTGTATTTTGCCATATTTGTTTGTTATTTCAAGGCTCATTTCGCCGTTTACGGGGAATGATTTTTCGAGCGACCTGGTTTCTGTCACCGGTTGAGCCTGAACTGTGGCCGCTACAGTCAGGTATAGAATAAGCAGGAGCGTCAGAATATTGTTATAGTTCATGGCCGGATATTTTATTTTGATTCTCATGTTCCTCTTCCCCGAGGGCTGTAAGCATTTCTTCCAGTATTTCAACTTTAGCCCTGTAGTTCCGGATAAGAGCTTCTATTACATCCTCATTGCGGACATTATCCCTGAGGTCGCTTTTAATTTCCTGACAAATATTGTCCAGTTCTGACATATCGTTCATAAGATCTTTTTCAAGATCGGGTTTATCAATAAGCAGTGGCATCGTTTTTTCCAGCAAACCGTTTACTTTGATTGTATAGTATAGTTCTGTCTCCTTCAGATCAGCAGACATATATATTTCTTCTTTAAATGAACTGTCTTTTTCATTGCCTGTGCTTATGAAATAATATACCATAAAGGATAATGCAGTAATTGCCAATACGGTAGCTGCTCTTGAAAACACGTGTTGAAACGAAATGTTTTTGTTACGTATTCGTTTATCAATATTATCCCATACTTTTTCGGCAGGACTGTACCTGTCGAGTTTATCCCTGTTTTCGGATATGAATTTTTCTAGTTTGTCCATTTTATTTCCTCTGCTGCAAGTATTTTCTTTAATTTGATTTTAGCCCTGTGATACTGAGTTTTCGAAGTCGATTCTGATATTCCCATTATACTGCCTATTTCAGAATGATCATATCCTTCAAGCAGGTAAAGTGTAAAAATGATCCTGTAGCCGTCGGGAAGTTTCTCAATAGCATCGAACACTCTGTTAATATCTGCGCTGAAGGAGTATTTTGTATCTTCCTCATCAAAACTGCTGTCTTCAGGCAAATCATCCGTTATAATTACAATTTTTTTTCTCTTCAGCTGGTTTATGCATTTGTTTATCACTATTGTTTTAAGCCATGCGCCGAAAGTCGATTCCATCCTGAATGAATGCAGCCTGTCAAAGGCATCTGTAAACGCATCCTGTAACATATCCTCGGCATCCTCCTTATTGTTCATCATCCTGTAGGCCAGGTTATACATAGCTTTTGCATATTTGTTGTACAGTGTATACTGAGCCAGCCTGTTCCCTTTTTTACAGGCTTCTATAACAGAAATATCTATACTGAATTGTTTCCGGCTCACTTTATTCATTTCTTAGTCTTAATGACAATAAAATAAAAGTCAGGTTGCATAACGCTACCTAAAAACCATGAGGGTCACGTAACTTACGAATGGGAGCTGCAATAAATGTTATTATAATGATAAAAATGCCAAAAACAACCGAATACCTTGAAATAAAGTCCCCGTTTGCTGCATAGAAACTGATTTTGTCATTTAAGCTGACATTATTATGCAGAACTGTTTTTTCCTTCCATTCCGTTGCTTCACAGATATTACCTTTACTGTCGATAAAACATGATATGCCTGTATTGGCAGCTCTGGCCACATCCCTTCTGTTTTCGACAGCACGGATTCTTGCAAACATCAGGTGTTGCCTGTACCCGGCAGTCTTATCCCACCATCCGTCATTGGTAATAATTACTATAAAATTTGAACCGTTCCTGACATATCCGGTAATAAATTCGCCATATACGGATTCGTAACATATAACAGGAGCAGCTTTCGAGATTTTATCGGGATGGATAAAGACGGTTCTTTGATCCTGTGTGCCGTAACCGGTCATTGTACCACCAAGATCAGGAATTATTCGTTCAGTAATAAAAGACGGAAGAATTCTGACTTTTTGTTCAATACCAGGTACTAGTTTTGATTTATGATAAAAATTCACTTTTGACCCTGAACTGATATGTACGGCAGAATTATATATTTCAGAGAATATCCTGCTGCTGTCTATTCTGAATGCCGACGGAGGAAGATCTTTATCTGTTTCATGAAAGATCTTCATGGTTGTCGCACCGGTAATAAGGCTTATGCCTTCACGATTAGGCAGTAAAGAATCTATCATCAGATAATACTTGTTTGTCAGTATGTTGCTTTCATAAAATGGGTCATCAATAGCAGTTTCAGGAAGTATAACCCAATCGGTATCATCTGTTAGATTATTTTCTGCTAACTTTAACATTTCTTTAAGCTGAACGCTGAAAGGTATACCATTGAATTTTTCTTTATACGGATCAATATCGGGCTGTACGATAAGGATCTTTGCTTCATTCTCATGGATTACAGGCCTGAAATATTTTTCCAGTGAAATACATGCAGGAACTATCAGGATCAATAAAAGCCGGATTAGCGGTATGTGATATTTTTTTTCTTTTCGGAGCAATAACCTTAACAGGTAGAAGAGCGACAGATTACATAAAAGTATCCAGAGAGTTCCCCCTGCAACTCCTGTCAAATCATACCACTGTATGAGCATTACATTGTTGCCCAGTGTATTGCCAAGGTTCAGCCAGGGGGTGAATATATTGATTTTTGTATTGATATACTCCATTATTATCCAGAATGTCAGCAGGCTTATATGACCCAGAAACAGAGATGACCGTTTGCATATCATAGCTGATAATCCGAATACGGCCGACATCAGGAATCCGTTAGCGATAATTGCATATACTGCTCCTGCAATACTTGCATTCCTCAGCCAGGATATTGTAAGAAGGTTAAAAATAATGAATCCGGGCAGCACTCTCAGAAATACTATGCCGGGTGGAGTTTTTTTTTCGGCACAGGCGCCAAATATGAAAAAGAAGGGAACAAAAGAAACCAGTATTATTAATGACGTAGAGCTATTAACCCAGGCCAGTGCGCATAACAAGCCGCCGGTAACTGACAGGATTAATGGTTTATAGTTCATTTTTTTGCCTTTTGATTCCGTGATTCTTATTCATTATAGTAAGGTATACACCGGTCAGGATGCAGATTACTGAAATAATTATAAACGGGGATATGGACTCTCCGTCACTAATCCCCCAGAGCGTTGATATAATCGGCGAAAGGTATGTGACAGAGACAGCATAGACCGGCGAAGTTCTTATAATTAAAATATTGAATAAACCAAGGGCTATGCCTGAACCGAATACCGATAATATAGAAATGAAGCCTAAATTCGTCAGCCAGTCCTGAGTCTTCACCACGGCTTCGAAGTCGTCGGTAAGCAGGGAGATACCGGCAACAGGGCCCACAAGGAAGAAGGCCAGGGAAGTAATAACCACCCCATTGAGGTTCTTTATCTTCGTGACCTGGTTTGAGCTTATTCCATAGAAGAACGTGGCCAGAACAATAAGTAACCCGAATTTGTCGAATGAGAACGAGCCTTTATAGAGCAGCCCGGCAGCGCCGGTTAAACCTATTAATATACCTGTTACCTGACTCCACCGGACTTTCATGTTATACAATATGACACCAACAAGAAGTGTAAATATTGGGGTGAGGGAGTTCAGCATCCCGGCTACAGAACTGTCAATTTTGCTCTGGGCCAAAGGAAATAAGAACGCAGGCATTGCATTACCAATAAAGCCTATTATCAAAAGACTAACCAGATTATCTCTGTTGATCTTCCTGATGTTGGCAATTGCCACAGGTAAAAGGAACAGGTATGCAATAAATAATCTGAGAGAGGCAATCTGGATGTAATCGAAGGATCTTAGCCCTTTTTTCATCAGTATAAAGGAAGACCCCCATATTACCGACAGTAATAATAAAATTGACCAGTTTATCAGTTTATCCTTCATCATCGTGGAAACAAAAATAACATTTTACAATGTTAAATATGATTTTATTGAATAATGCCGGCAAGGTTATGTCTTCTGGCAAATATGTTGTTAACCATCATATATTTGCCTTTAGTGTAAAAAAACTGTATATTGATTGAAATAAAATTTTGTTTATTGCTTTTTGAGTCTTTTTTTCATAATTTTACCAATATAACAGAATTATACACCTATGAAAAGTTACCTCACCATTATTCCCGCGCTATTGTTGTTTGCCGGACTGAATGCTCAGGATGTCGAACAGCATGTAATTGCAGCAGCCGGAGGTTATGATGTATCCGGTGACAACAGCATTTCTCTCAGTTGGACTCTCGGTGAACTGGTAATTACTACTGTTGTGTCGACCGGAGGCGATCTGATCCTTACTCAGGGATTTCAGCAGTCAAAGCTGATAGTGGAAGGTATTGATCTTAATCCTGATATGGGTGTTCAGGTAAGGATTTATCCAAACCCTGCAAGTGAATTATTGTATATACAGTTTTCAGAGGCACTTAACGGTGAAACAATATTATTTTTGACGGGGCCTGACGGAAGATTGTTATTTAAGGAAATATTGCAGCCTGGTGTCCTGATTAAGGAAATCCCTGTACTGAGGTATCCTTCAGGGACATATTTCCTTAGAATACAGAATGGTAATAAACTAAATGTATATAAAGTTATTAAGCTTTAGGCTTAAATGATGCTTTTACTGTCCAAAAGCAATTTTTCCATTCTTTTCATGGCTGCCCCTGACTGATCTGTCAGGGGCTTCTTTGCAAAAACTGTTTTTAAATACATCATTATTTTATTATTAGATATTCTTTTTAGCTAATTTTGACATAGTTGTTAATTTAAAAACAGGGTAATGAGGAAAACTATTTCAATGCCGGCAGTATTATTTTCTTTACTTCTGGTCGTTACATCATGTGGTGATGAAGAAGCACGTATTATTAAGAAAGCGGATAATATTCACAATAAAATACTGACAGTAGATACTCATTGTGATACTCCAATGAGGCTTATGAGGTCCGATTTTGATCTTGGCGTACGTAATGAGGAAGGATGTGTCGACTTTCCCCGGATGAAGGAGGGCGGTCTGGATGCTGAATTTTTCGCAGTGTTCCTGGGTCAGGGACCGCGAAATCCTGAAGCGTATTTGGAGGTATATGACAAAACCCTCGATATCTTTGACAGGATACATGAGAATGTGGAAAAAAATTCTGACATAGCTGAACTGGCTTATACGGTTGATGATGCATACAGGATAAAAAAGACAGGGAAAAGGATTGCCTTCATAGGTATTGAGAATGGCTATTCCATAGGCAATGACCTGTCAAAAGTGGAAGAGTTTTATGATCTTGGAGCAAGGTATATAACTCTTTCACATACAAGAAATAATGATATATGCGATTCATCAACGGATGATCTTGGCCCTGAGCATAACGGATTATCGGCTTTTGGAGAGGAGGTCGTTAAGGAAATGAACAGGCTGGGTATGATGGTGGATGTTTCTCATATATCAGATCAGGCTTTTTATGACGTGTTGTCAGTAACAGCCACGCCTGTTATAGCTTCTCACTCCTCATGTCGTGCTTTGTGCGAGAGCCCGAGAAACCTGGACGATGATATGCTTATAGCGCTGAAGGAAAACGGAGGGGTGATACAGATATGTATACTGAGCAATTATATCAAGCAACCAGAACCAAACCCTGAGCTTGAGGAGAAGCTGGCAGAGGTAATGTTAAAATATAATAATTTTGAAGGCCTTTCGGAAGAGGAAATGGAAAAAGCCAGAGGCGAATATTATGATGTCATGGATAAGTACAGGAAGCTTCCGAATGTTCAGGATGCTGTTGATCATATAGATCATGTCGTACAACTGCTGGGTATCGATTATGTAGGGATCGGGACTGACTTTGACGGTGGAGGAGGTATCGAAGGTGTAATGGATGTATCCCAGATGAAGAATATTACATATGAATTACTAAGGCGCGGATATACCAAGCCTGAAATAGAAAAGATATGGGGAGGAAATGTAATGCGTGTGTTCAGGGAGAATGAAAAGCACGCTGAACAGGCGAAGGTCACTGCCGGTATAGGCTAGTTACCGGAGGACTGACTTTTCTTCTTATCTTTTATCCTGGAGTATTTAAGCGATTTCAATATCCACGAGGGAAGACTTTTTTCCGGTTTTCTTTTGCTTAGGTCAAGATACCATCCTAATTTTTTTATAACAGGTACCTTGAGTGTCTCTACAAATTCTATAAGAGTACCGTCGGGATCCTCAATATAGGCAAAATGCCCTGCCGCTTCACCCATATCAAATCCTTTTATATCATGGTGAGCCTTGCTGTCTACGGTAAAAGCATGACCCTCCTTAAGACAGTATTCCTTAAGCTGATCCATGCCTTTGATATCATAACAAAGGTGTATGAACCCTGGATCGCCCCAGTAACGGTCTTCATAGATTTTCCTGGGAAGCCTGTTTTCAACGCTAATGAGTTCTATTACACTATCGCCGAATAGCCTGCTGAATGCACCTCTGAAAGGTTTGCTTTGTTTTAAAAGCACTCTTCTGAAGGTTCCTTCCCCGCCAGGCAGACTGCTTAAGTCCTCAAAAACACCTTTTTTATCATATAATATATTATCATAGCCCAGTATGTCCGAATAAACCTTTAAGGATCTTTCTATATCGGTAACCCCGATAATTGCACCGTATGAACCTCCGTTAACCTTTTTTTCATTCATGAACCAATCGGAAGCCTCCACAAACTGAAAAATATTATTATAGGGGTCCTTTATAAAAAAAGTATTTCTGCCCAGAGGATTTTTAACAGGCTTGCCCAGTATTTCAGCCCCTTTATTCTTATAATGATCCAGAGCATCATCTGTATTTTTTACTTTCATCTTGCAGGCAAAAATACCGAGATCGCCTGCCAGTATTTCTGTTTTAGCGTCTACAGGCTGTCTCTCCTTGTACTGCCATATTTCAAAACCGCCTCCACTCTGAAGATTCATGGCAAGAACAGCATGACGCTTACGTGGTTTTCCTCCGGTATACGGAAGCATCAGTCCGGCTGTGGCCTCGTCCTCAAAGATCGCTACATCCATTCCGAAAAATTTTCTGTACCACTCCCATGCCTCATGAAGGTTTCTGACACCGACGCCCATTTGCTGAATACCACTAATGATATAGTTTTTCATTTATCTGTTATATATTTTTACGATCTGATAATTATTCAGGTTTTATTTTACCTGCAATATTAAAGAAAATTGACGGAAAATACTTTCTGATATACAGCATAATTAATTCAGTGCTTCCAACAAGTATTTCCCTTCTATTCCTGTTTAATCCTTTTAATATCATCCTGGCCGCTTTTTCAGGGCTTATGCCATTGGACTGTCCTTCGTCCATCCGGCCGTGTTCTTTACCCGAGGCTGTAAGAGCGCTAAATGATATATTAGTCCTTACTCTGCCGGGTATTATTACGGAAGTTCTGACATTATACTTTTTGTTTTCGATATGAAGGGTCTCGAAGAACCCGTGCAGAGCCTGTTTTGAAGCTGAATAGGCTGAACGTAAAGGAAACCCGAAACGCCCTGATATACTGCTTGTAGCTAAGATATGGCCGTAACCCTGCCTTATCATATATGGCAAAACAGCCTTGCTAAGGGCTATGGTTCCAAAATAATTGATCTCCATAATTTTTTTGTCAAGCCATAAAGGCGTGTCTGTTACTGTTGCCCTCTGACTTATTCCACCCAGATTTACCAGTACATCTATGCGTCCGTGCTTTTCATATTGCTCACGTACCAGTACGTCAATATTACCCGTGTCTGCCAGATCGAATATAACAGGGCTTATGATATTCTGCTTAAGGCCGCAGTTATCAATCACTCTTTTAAGGTCATCGGCTTTATTTGAGGAGGCTATGATTTTCGCCTCCCTCTTAATAAGTTCGTAAACAAGAGCTTCGCCAATACCTGATGAAGCACCGGTAACCCAGAAAACTTTATTGGTATATTTAATCATACTTAGATCTTACTGATATCATCCAGCAGCAGTAAATATTCTTTTCTCAGAAGACTGTATTCAGGATTTTTCCTGTTGAAGTATTTCCTTACCTTTATTCTTTCCAGGAGTTTTTTCCACATTAGCGTATAGTTCCATGCAAAGACTCCGGAGGGTATTATTAGCATAACAACCACAAGGGCAACCCACCATACAGGTATAAAAATAAATGCCAGCACTATATAAGCAGGCATGAATACCATGCCCAGCACCAGTGATATTACATACCTTACTGAACCGTGAAACATTTTGTCCTTAATATTCTTAAGGGGAAGTTTGGGGATCCTGTAAAAAATGTAGTTTAACAACCACCCGGCAATGAACAAAGGCAGGAGAGCAATCAATCCGGCAACAGCCATCATGTGAAAAAAAAGCCTGGGCTTTGGGCGGTTGAGGTGATAGTAACCAATATTAAGCTTTTTTGTCAGTTTTTTAATATCCAGTGCCTTTTTACATATTCTACGGTAAAGAGGCTGGTCATTTTTCTGTAATGATTCCATCCTCTCGATAAGTCTTTTATCCCTGCTTACCCTTGGATATTTCGTAGATGTGCTGTACTTCCCGTTTACAATTTTCCTGAGCTCGTCAAGTGCCTTATAATCTTCCTCAGAGCTGATATGTACCATATATTTTTTCAGTTCTTCTGATAGCCTGTCCCTGAAAGTATTATATGCTTTTTGTGGATTTTCCTCATACAGTTTTCTATATTCCGAAACATCAATAGGGTTTCCGTAAATAACTGTAAGCACTGACCTGAAGCGGTGATAGTCAGAAAAATCAAGTCCCACAGGTATTATTTTAATACCCATTTTAAAGTTTTCAGCTTCTTCTGTTTGCAGGGCAATCCTGAATATGCCTTTCTTTAACTGGCGAAGTCTTCTTATTCCTTCATGATTGCCTTCAGGCAGGATAACAAGAGGTTTATTGCTTTTTAATACATCTATGGTCTTACTGAATATCTTGTCGTTTTGTTTTAGGCTTTCGTAGCCATCTCTTATCCTGTAAACAGGAAGTAACTTGAGCCAGTAAAGAATGGATGCGACAAATTTCTTTTTAAAAATATCCGCTCTTGCCAGGTATACCTGCTGTCCTTTGGTTGAACAAACGATAGCCATAGCGTCCATGAGTGCATTCTGGTGGTTTGGAGCAATGATCTTCGGTGATTTATCCTTTAGGTTCTCCCTGCCTATAACGATCACCTTCCTGTAAAAAATTTTGTTGTGCCATATTCTTGCTATAGTTTTTAATATGGCATAACTGAAAGAGGTTTTTTCAATATTGTTTCGTCCCATACCCTATACTTAATAACACCGGCAGGTGTTTTTTCAAAATTGCCTGACAATATACGAAAATATGAGTAATTACTTTTTCAGAGATCTTTAAGCTTATCAATATCCCTTCTGTCTTTTTTTGTCGGACGGCCTGATCCTCCGTATTTATATCTTACGCCTGATTTTTGCTTAATCTCAAGTTTTGTTTTTTCATCTTCCGGCGTAAGATCTTCGATGTAATTATTCACAAGCTTTGCTGACACCCTTGAGGGCGGAAAGTCTATTATCCTGTATGTATGCAATACCGGCGGCTTTTTTACTTTAATAATCTCATTCCTCCCTGCCATTCTGGATGGTTTAACCGGTGTGTTGTCTATAAATATACGTCCTTTTCTGCATGCCTCACCGGCCATGCTTCTTGTTTTATATATACGGACTGACCACAGGAGCTTATCAATCCTCAGTTCCGTCTGCTTCATCATTATCCAATGATTTTGCTTCTTTATTATATTTTGTCATAGTAAGTTCTATGCCCTCTGTAACGAATGATTTGACTATTTCCATTGCCAGCCCTGTCCTTCGGTTAAGTATTGTCTCTTCATTACTGTCGAGTGTCCCCAGCACATAATTGACCTGCCTCCCCCTGGGAAAATTGTTGCCGATGCCAAACCTGAGCCTGGCATAGTTTTCATGGCCCAGTATTGAATTAATATGAGCAAGGCCGTTATGGCCTCCATCGCCTCCTTTTGATCTTAGCCTCATCGATCCGAAAGGTATTGAAAGGTCATCAACAATTACCAGGAGGTTTTCATGCGGTATCTTTTCTTTCTTAAGCCAGTAGTTTACCGCATTCCCGCTTCTGTTTACGTAAGTTGAGGGTTTTAGCAGGACAAGGGTACGCCCCCTGTATCTGATGTTTGTTACCGATCCGTAACGTCTGTCTGTAAAAACAGCATCCGAAGCCCCGGCTAAGGCATCCAGTATTATGAATCCTATATTATGGCGTGTATTTTGATACTCGTCACCAATATTTCCCAATCCTGCAATTAAGTATTTCAAGGTATGGGTAATTTAATGCTTAAAGGGGAGAATACTAACTGTTTTCTCCTTCTTCTTTTACTTCTTCCTGCTTGCCGGCTTCTTCACCTTCATCTCCTTCACCGGCTTCTTCACCTTCCGGAGCTTCCTCGGTTATCTCCATTCCTTTCATTGCCAGACGTGAAGAGATTACAGCTACTACCATAGCTCTTCCCGGGTCGAGTATTTCTATATTTTCATAGTTGAGCTCATTGACTTTTATAGTCTGGCCAACATCAAGGTTCGTAATATCAATATTAAGATGATCGGGAAGATCATTTATAAGGCCACGGGCGGTCAGCCTTCTTCTCTTGAGCCTGAGTTTTCCTCCTGCCTTGAGACCTGCTGATTCACCAACGAGGTTAACGGGTATTGCGACAGTAACAGGCTTGTCGTCAAATATTTCAATGAAATCGATATGAATGATTTTATCGCTCACCGGGTGGAACTGTATATCTTTAATTACGGCTTTATGTTTCGTTCCGTCAATATTTAATGCAACAGCATAAACATCGGGTGAGAATACAAGATCCTTGAAGTTATTCTCGTGCGAATAGAAATGTTTGATTTCTTTACCGCCATACATTACACATGGTACGCTCCCCTCATTCCTGATTTTTTTTGATTCTTTTTTCCCGGTTTGTGTTCTTTGCCTGGCAGCAATTTCAAGAGTTTTCATTTGTCGTTTTTTATTGTGCTACTCAAGATCAAAAATGACCTCCCATCACACGTGAGACAATAATAATAATAAGTTAAAATTTTGGCCTGCAAATATAGAATAATTACTCTTAAAAAACAAAGCCGGTGCTTATTGATTCATTATGGTATACGGCATCAATCGTTTCGGCAAAAAGTTTGGCAATAGAGATCACTTCAATTTTAGGCGATTGTCTGACATTTGGGATAGAATCTGTCACAACCAGTTTTTCAATAGGTGCTTTTTCTATCCTTTCATACGCAGGCCCTGAAAGAACGGGATGTGTGGCGAATGCATGAATACTCCTGGCGCCGTTATCCTTAATTATTTGTGCTGCCAGTGAAAGTGTCCCTGCAGTATCGACCATATCATCGATAATTACAACATTCCTGTCTTTTACTTCGCCTATGATTGATATTTCCTCTACAATATTAGGTTTTTTACGGAGTTTATAGCTTAGAACCATCTCCGACTGCAGGTGTCTTGAGTATGCATTTGCACGTTTGGACCCTCCCATATCAGGAGCCGATACGGCAAGGTTATCCAGGTTCATTTTTTTAATATAGTCGGCGAAAATAAATGAAGCATAAAGGTGATCAACCGGAACACTGAAGAAGCCCTGTATCTGATCGGCATGAAGATCAAGAGTCATTACCCTGTCGACCCCTGCCGATTCAAGCAGGTCGGCTACTAACTTTGCACCTATTGATACTCTTGGCCTGTCTTTTCTGTCCTGCCTGGCAAGTCCGAAATACGGTATCACTGCTATTACTTTGTAGGCCGAAGCCCTTTTTGCCGCATCTATCATCAGCAGAAGCTCCATGAGATTATCAGCAGGAGGGAAGGTAGACTGTATAATAAATACGGAGCAGCCTCTCACCGATTCGTCAATACGTGGTTGAAATTCACCATCACTGAATTCTGTTACACTGCTTTCTCCAAGTCTTACTCCCAGATGTCTGGCAATATTCTCGGCAATATAGCGGGAAGCCCTGCACGAGAATATTTTCAATGGTGATTTTCCGTTCATTATTTATGATTTGCGGTTTTAGATAGAGGTTTTTTGCTACATGCAAAACTACAAAATTCATATTTACCTCAGGGCTGCTTTTTAAAAAAAGTTAGAGTTTCATCAATATAATTAAGTATCTCCTCCCTTCCTTTCCGTGTGATAGCTGAGCTTATAAAGCTCGGAGGGAGGCTATCCCAGTCTTCGAGCATGAGCCTGTCATGCGCTTCCATATTCTTTCTTAGAATATTACTGCTGACTTTATCTGATTTTGTATATATTCTTGCAAAGGGAATTCCGTTATGACCGAGAAACCTCATAAAATCATGATCCGAGCTGATTGGTTCATGTCTTGAATCGATCAGGACAAACAGAGAGATAAGGTTAGATCTGTTTGTTATATAATCGGTGGTGAACTTTGACCATGCGCTGCGGTTTGTTTTAGCTGTTTTTGCATATCCGTATCCGGGCAGGTCGGTAAGGTACCAGCAGTCGTTAATAAGAAAATGATTTATTGTCTGGGTCTTCCCTGGTGTAGAGGATATCTTGGCCAGTTTTTTTCTTCCGGCAAGCATATTTATAAGAGACGATTTGCCGACATTTGATCTTCCTGTAAAGGCATATTCGGGTTTGTCGGGTGCAGGGCAGTCAGCCCTCCCTGTACTGCTCTTAATGAAATCTGCCGATCTGATTATCATTTTTCCGGTTGTAAGGAGTTTTTTAGTTATAATTGCTATAAGGAAGCTTGATCCTTTTGGTGATGATCTTGGTATTACGGAAACGGGTTGTATAAAGCGCTATGATGTCAACATAGTCTTTCCCGTTCTGGCTGTCTGTTCTCAATTCCAGGAAACCCATGCCCGATGATGCTGTAATATCCCGGCATTTGTCAGGATCAAAGGCTCCTTCAACAAGCGATCCCCTGTAAAATTTAACATTAACCGATTCGTTAGACAGTTGAGTCATTAATCTCAGTATTCCGGCATCTGTTTTTGTCAGGTCCCTGACCGTATATTCAATATCCGGGTATTTCTCGGCATCCCTTCCGTCGGGAAGGTACTCTTTCAGTCCTTCCAGCCTGAGCCCGTCGCGGTAAGGGATGGTGGCCTGTATCCTGCCGGTTTTATAATACTTGGTCTGGACTCCGTGAATCTTATCTTTTTTATATGGTGTGGCTCTGTATACCTTGCCTTCCGGGTAGTACCATTTTGCAGTATCTTCCTTTAATCCGTTCTCATACCATATGGTTCTTTTCAGCCTGCCGTCATCATAATAATTGCGGCATATACCATGCTTTATATCATCCCTGAAGGTTACTTCTTTTATCAGTTTCCCCTCACTATAGTATTTTTTTATCCTTACCGTTTCTTCATTGCTTTGACCTGCATTGTCAACGGTATTGTCTTTTGTTGTATTCCGGCATTCGGTAAACATAAAAACTGCCAGTAAAAGTATTAATATTCTAATTTTCATATTTTTTATCTTTTCTTATATATACTTCGAGAATTTTTGATCTGTTGACAGGATCTATTATTATATGTTCCATTATTGCCGGGATCAGAACAGTTTCACCTTTACTGATCTTTAGTTTATCCGTCCCCCATGAAAGACCGGCACTTCCTTCAACGCAGATATATATAATAAAACTGTCAATCAGGGAATAGTCTTTTTCAACCCTTTTGCCGGCATCAATGATATTGACAGTGAAGTATTCGCAGTCGATAATGTTTGCGGTACCGTTCATTTCAGTTTTGACGGCAGTCTTGTAGGAATCATATGTTTTAAAGTCAATGGCATCAAGGGATAATTCTGTATGTAGCTGGCGTGGGTTTCCATCAAGCCCTTTTCTGTTCCAGTCCCACATCCTGTATGTAATATCCGATGTCTGTTGGATTTCAACAAGCATCACTCCTTTTCCTATCGAGTGTATCCTTCCTGCCGGTATAAAAAAGACGTCTCCCTTTTCGGGTTTTTCAATGTTAAGCTTTGAAGCTATTGTGTCGTTTTTCAGAGATTTAATTAATGTCTCTTTGTTCATCTCCTCGCTGAAACCTGTAAATATTTTTGCATTATCCTGTGCGTCAAGGATATACCACATTTCAGTTTTTCCGTATGCGTGATGCCGTTCTTTTGCCAGTTCATTCCCGGGGTGAACCTGAATGGAAAGGTCTTCATCGGCATCTATAAGTTTTATCAGCAATGGAAATTCCTTTCCGAATTTTTCATATATCTCTTCGCCTACGAGATCACCCATATATACCTCAATAATTTCCTCAAGATTATTCCCTTCCAGGAAACCGTTTATGACTTCAGATATATCTCCCTGTAGTCCTGATAATTCCCAGCTTTCTCCAATATTTTCTGATGTCCCTGTATTTTTACCGTAAAAGGTAATGAGCTTTTTACCCCCCCATACTCTTTCTTTTAGGATAGGTTTGAACTTCAGTGGATATAAATTAGTCATATACGACCGGTATGTTTAATGATTAACAGAAATTATTATTTTTGAATCTATTACACAGACAAAAGTAATAAAAATGTTAATAGTTGGAATTGCCGGTGGAACCGGCTCAGGGAAGACAACGGTAACCAGAAAAGTGATTGAGATGCTTGGAGATGAGGATGTAATAATGATTCCTCAGGATGCATATTACAAAGACAACAGGCATCTTCCGCTTAACGAAAGGCAAAAAATAAATTTTGATCACCCCGGGTCCATTGAATTCAGCCTTTTAAACAGGCATATTGATGAGTTAAGGGAGGGGAAAGAGATAGATATGCCTCAGTATTCCTATATTACATGTACGAGAGATGATGAATATATACCTGTAAAGCCGGCAAGGGTAATAATAATTGAGGGGATACTTATACTAACCGATGCTGAATTAAGAAATAAGATGCATATCAAGGCATATGTAGATGCCGATCCGGATGACAGGCTGGCAAGGGTTATCAGGAGAGATATCATGGAAAGGGGACGGGATATAAGTCTTATTATGGAAAGATATTATGAAACGGTAAAGCCTTCACATCTTCAATTTATTGAACCGACAAAGAGATATGCCGATATTATAATCCCCGGCGGAGGGGAGAATGAAGTAGCTATAGAGATGCTCGTATCTGCAGTGGAGAGATACCTTAAATCCTGATAAAGAAATATGAAATTACTTGATGACATCAATCCGTCCAGAATACTGTTTCTGGATATTGAGACGGTACCTGTTTCGGCTGATTATGACAGTCTGACTACTGAATTTCAATACCTCTGGGAGAAAAAGTCCTCTTATCTCAGAACCGAAGGGCAGACTGCCGCGGAGGTATTCGACAGAGCCGGTATTTATGCCGAGTTCGGGAAAATAATATGTATATCGGCAGGATTTCTGACCGGCCCGGAAACAGAAATGTCGCTGAGGCTTAAATCGTTTTACGGGCATGAGGAAAAAGACCTGCTGGAAGATTTCTCGGTTATGCTCAATAATTTCAGTACAAATAAGGATGTAATTCTGTGTGCGCATAACGGAAAGGAGTTTGATTATCCGTTTATAGCAAGACGTATGCTCATTAATGGCCTTAGGATCCCGGCTGTACTGGATAACGCGGGAAAAAAGCCATGGGAAATAAATCTGCTCGATACAATGGAATTGTGGAAATTCGGTGATTATAAGCATTATACTTCTCTGGAACTTATTTCAGCTCTTATGGGGATCCCTTCACCCAAGGATGATATTGACGGCTCAATGGTTGCCTCGGTATACTGGGAAGATAATGATATCGAGAGGATTGTAATATATTGTGAGAAGGATGTTATAACCCTGGTACAGGTGTTCCTGAAATTCAGGAACAATAATACGGTGCCTGATAGCAGGATTAGTTCGGTAACTGCATTCGGTTCTTAAACAGGGAAATTATCTTTTATGACATTTATAATTACCTCAGGATTTTCAGCATGTATCCAATGGCTTGAACCCGGGACTTCTATTATTTCCGCAGCCGGGAATAATTTTCGTATCGGTTCATAGTCCTTTTCAGTTATATAGTCAGACTCGAGTGCCCTCAGGAAGAACGCGGGAAATCCGCTTATCATATTTGTCGCGCCGGCGCTGGGTTTTTCAAGTCCTCCGAGAATGTTTTTCATGTTATTATACAGGTTTGTTGCATTCAGCTTCCATTCGTACCGGCCATCACTGTTTCTGTGAAGGTTCTTCAGCAGGAATTTACCGATCCTTGCCGATCCTGTAATGTCTGAGAAGATCATATCTGCTTCATCCCTTGCCTTTATACCTGAAAGATCTGCCTCAATCATCCTTTTCAGTATCCGGTAATGCATAGTTGCGTTAATATCGTAACCCTTATCTGACCTGAAAGGTGAAATGTCAACCACAACCAGTCCTTCAAGTTTTCCGGGCCATTCGCTGGCAAACCATGATGCTGTTTTGCCTCCCATGCTGTGGCCCATAAGAATGAATCTGTCGAGAGACAGTTTTTGGGATAAACGGAGTAGGTCATTGCTCATTTCTTTATAAGTATGAACAGGATCATGCGGAGAACGGCCGTGATTTCTCTGGTCGGGTAAGATTATTCTGTAATTGTCTGATAGCCGTGCTGCTATTGATGTCCAGTTATCGGACGACCCGAACAGACCGTGTAAGATTATTATCGGGTACCCCTCGCCATATTCACGGTAAAACAGATCCATAAGGCAATACTCATTAATACTGTTTTACCAGTAGTCGTTGATACATACCTATCGTGTTTTGCAATCCGTAGTATAATGCATCTGAAATAAGGGCATGCCCTATAGAGACTTCTTTCAGCCATGGAATCTTCTCAGAAAAGTACTTAAGGTTATTCAGGTCCAGATCATGTCCCGCATTCAGATCCATGCCCAGGGATCTGGCTGCCTCTGCAGCCATGACAAAGGGAGCAACAGCAGCGGAAGGATCGGCGTGATAGCCAGAAGCATAGGGTTCGGTATACAATTCAAGCCTGTTGCAGCCGGTATCCGTTGCGGCCTCGATCATGGATAAGTCCGTTTCTATAAATATAGAAGTCCGTATCCCGTGATCCATGAATATTGCAATGACATCTTTCAGGAAGCCCTTGTTTTTTATAGTATCCCATCCGGCACCGGATGTTAATGCATCCGGAGGATCGGGAACCAGAGTAACCTGATCCGGTTTTACCTCACAAACAAGATTTATAAACCTTTCTGACGGATATCCTTCTATATTAAACTCTGTGGTAATATCAGGCCGTATTTTTCTTACATCTTCATATGTGATATGCCTTTCATCGGGTCGCGGGTGAACAGTAATTCCATCTGCACCAAAACGTTCGCAGTCGATTGCCGCTTTATGTACATCAGGTATATTGCCTCCGCGTGCATTTCTTATAGTGGCAATTTTGTTGATATTTACACTTAATTTTGTCATTATTGCATTGCTTTGTGCAAATTTTGATATAAGATATGAATAAAGCAACAAAATATTATTTTTTCAGTACTTTAGATGTGTAATTAGATAATACGGGGGATAAACGAAAATGCTTGCAAAGGAACTTATATCGAAAGTTGTGTCGGCCTTAAAAACGTCAGATACCGGTCAGACAGCCCTGAACTGGATGGATGTCTTCCGGATATCCCATTTGCCCATAGTTAATAACCTCGAATTTCTGGGTCTTATTTCCGATACCGATATATATGACCTTAATGATCCTGACCAACCAATAGGCAATCATAAGCTATCACTGATAAAGCCATATGTAAGGCTTGACCAGCATATCTTCGATGTTATCAGTCTGGCAGCCAAACTTAACCTTACACTGATACCGGTGCTCGACAATCATAATCATTACAAAGGCGCAATAATGACAAATGATTTGTTGCAAAAGCTGGCCAGGATGTCATCTCTGGATGAACCGGGTGGCCTTATAGTGCTAGATATACTGCAAAATGATTACTCCCTGTCGCAAATAGCCCAGATTATAGAGAGTAATGATGCAAGGATACTTAACATGTATATATCATCTCCACCGGATACAACAAGGATGGAAGTCACTCTAAAGCTCAATACGAATAACCTGATGCCTGTAATAAGAACATTTGAGCGTTTTGAGTATGAGGTGGCAGCCTGGCATGGGGAGGATGACGATATGGATAGTTTTTATTCCGACCGCTTCGATTCGTTTATGCGCTACCTTGATATTTAAAACTGAATGGTAAATGCTTAAGAATATAGCTGTTTTTGGCTCTGATAACGGGAATGTCACTAAGGAGTGTTTTGAAAGTATCCTTTCTGTTCTCAGTTCTTATGACCTTGAGATAATATTACATAAAAACCTTTCGGGCTTTGTTAACACGGGATCATTCGGTTTGTTCAGTAACCTGTATGATGAAAACAAGAAGCCTGACCTTGTGTTAAGCATAGGAGGTGACGGGACTTTCCTGGAAACGGTACTGCAGGTCAGGGATTCCAGTATACCGATAGCAGGGGTAAATGCCGGAAGGATGGGCTTTCTTGCCAATATACACGATAATATAGCCGATTCGCTCGAAAAGATAATCAGGTGTAAATACTCTGTCATAGAAAGACATTTGCTTGAACTGGTTGAGCCTTTTGAGGCATTGGGGTCTTCGAATGTGGCATTGAACGATATTACAGTTCAGAAAGCAGATCTGAATATGATACGTATAAAGGTGTTTGTAGACGGCCTCTATTTGAATACATACTGGTCCGACGGCCTGATAATATCGACAGCTACCGGCTCAACCGCTTATAATTTAAGCACAGGCGGGCCGATTTTGTCACCGGCCGACAGGAGTATAGTGATTTCTCCACTATCGCCTCATACACTGAGTGTCAGGCCAATTGTGCTACCGGGTAACAGTAGCCTGAAACTGGAAATAGAGGGACGTAGCCCCGAATACCTTGCTACATGTGACTTCAGATCTGTCAGACTTCCGTTTTTCAAGCATCTGGTGATATCACAGGCTGGTTATACAATTAAAACGATAAATGTTGAAGGCCAGGACTTTTTCAGTACACTTCGCAATAAGCTGATGTGGGGGGCTGACAGACGCAATTGACAAATATTTTTGATCTGTACCGTTAGGATTGTAATTCCCGGATTACTATATTTGTATCAGTAACAATATTTAAGGATATATATGAAACGGGTTTACCTGCTTCTTTTCCTGGTAGTATTTATTTTTCCCACGGCAAATGCTCAATTGTGGAAGCTTCGCAGATATGAACTCTTTGCCGGCTTCGGGACTTCACAGATATTTGGAGATATAGGAGGTTACAGCCAGGGAGAAAATGCTCTGGGTTTTAAAGACCTGAGTATATCTAAAACCCGTTTTAATATCAGGGCCGGGATGAGATACAGAATAATTGAGAGGGTGGGAATAACATTTAATATTAATTACGGGTACCTTCATTCCTCCGATGAAAAAGGAAGTAATATTGAGAGAGGATTCGAATCGTCAACTTCTCTTTTTGAACCAAATATAGTGGGAGAGTATTATTTTCTGAAGAACAGCGCTGAAAGCAGCTACAGGTTTGAAAAGGGACAACAGATCTTCAGCACGTTCGTTTCCAGGCTTGACGCCTGTATATATACAGGTTTTGGACCGGCATTATTTAAAGTTAAACCCAATGATGAGCTCAGTACGGTAATTGAAAAGGACTCGGGGATTGCACTTGCAGTGCCTGTCGGAATAGGTCTGAACTATTTAATGAGCCCAAATTCACTTTTAGGCCTGGATTTTGGCTTCAGATTTACGACATCTGATTATATAGATGGTTATACCTCGCAATATTCAAATTCAAAAGACGTTTATTATTTCATGACCTTCGTTTTTACTCAGAAACTGAAAACATCGGAAAGAGGATTACCGACTTTTAGAAGGTAAATAGTAACTGAATATTGTTATAGATGAAGAGGTATTGTTGGGTTATTTTTATGTTTATTCCTGTTATTCCTCTGAATGCTCAGAAAGATTCGGATTATGGCGTATTCGGGGGAGTATCTTATTATATGGGTGATATTAATCCTGAAACACCTTTCTATGCATCATCCCCTGCGTTCGGAATAATGTACAGGTATAATTTACATCCCCGTCATTCTATCAGGACGAATATTTTTTATGGGGGCATCAGGGCTGATGATCTTGATTTCGACAATGATTTTCAACAGGCAAGGGCTCAGTCATTCCAGTCCTCTCTCTTAGAATTTGCAGTACAGTTCGAATTTAATTTTTTGCCATATACCACAACCGGAAAATGGTGGGATTACTCGCCTTATTTTGCAATCGGCGGGGGATTATGTTTTTCAAACAGCCTTTCCTTGAATTATACTCCTGTAATACCGGTTTCAGTAGGGTTTAAGGTAAATATCTATAAAAATACAGGATTAGAGGTCGAATATGGCTTTCGTAAAACTTTTTATGATAACTTTGACGGCCTAGTTGATAATATTAGGCCTGATCATCATACATGGACTCATAATAATGACTGGTATATGTTTGCTGGTGTGACATTTACATGGAAAATGTTTCATAATATGCTTAGTTGTCCGGCCTATGATGATTTCCGGGAAGACAAAAGAAGGTTCAGATAATGTCTCTGAAAGATAAAATAGATTTGAAAAAATTGCCTGAACATGTTGCTATTATTATGGATGGTAACGGAAGGTGGGCTGTTCAAAGAGGGGAAGACCGTATTTACGGCCATAAGAAAGGTGTTGATGCCGTCAGGGAGATTATTGAGGCCGCAGCTGAACTGGGGATTAATAATATTACACTTTATGCTTTTTCAACGGAGAACTGGAACAGGCCATGGGAGGAGGTGGAGGCCCTGATGGAACTGATGGTCAATTCACTTAATAATGAAACTAAAAAACTGGTGGAAAACGATATAGTTCTCAAGGTGATCGGAGATATTGACCGGTTGTCGAAAGGAGTCAGAAGAAGCCTGGATGAAACACTGGAGCAAACATCCGGATGCGGTGGGATGAGACTGATTGTTGCATTGAGCTACAGTTCAAGATGGGAAATGATGAAAGCTGTAAGGGATATATCTTATAAGATTAAGGAAGGCAAAATAGATCCGGCAGATATTGATGACAAAATATTTGAAAACTATCTTACTACCAGGGATATACCAGATCCGGAGCTGTTAATAAGAACCAGCGGTGAATTGAGAATAAGCAACTTCCTGCTTTGGCAGATAGCTTATAGTGAACTGTATTTCACCGAAACACTTTGGCCTGATTTTGGTAAAGAAGAATTATATAAAGCACTGATTGAATACCAAAAAAGAGAGAGAAGATTTGGGAAAACAAGCGAACAGGTGCATGAAAACCGAAGTTAATATGTTTAGGAAATTTTTTATATCACTTATTCTTGGTCTGGCTTTGTTCAGCTTTGCTGATATTATGGCACAGGAATATTCAGAAGTATTAAACTATGCCGACCCCCTTGATTATGTGGTGGGTGATATCACCGTTTCAGGGGTAAAGTATCTTGATCCAAATGCCATAATAGGACTTTCAGGAATAAGAAAATACTCCAGAATATTGATTCCGGGTGATGCAATAACCCAGGCAGTTCAGAAATTATGGTCGCAGGGGCTTTTTTCAGAAGTAAAGATCAGGGCCACTGAAATAAAGGCAGATACTATTTTTCTTGATATCTACCTGGGGGAAAGAGCAAGAATATCTTCAGTTGAATATTTTGGTATCAAAAAGAATGAGATACAGAATATTGTTGATAAGGTAAACCTTGTTACAGGCAGTCAGATAACCGACCATGTTCTCTCAAACGCCAGATCAATAATCAGGGAGCACTTCGTTGAAAAAGGATTTCTTAATACGGAAGTCAGGATAATTCAGAAAGATGATCCTTCAAGCCCTAATAATATAAGGCTTAATATTCATGTTGATAAAAATGAAAGGGTGAAGATAAGCGATATTGTATTCGAGGGTAATGATGCATTCCCGGATAAGAGGTTAAGGAGGGTGATGAAAAATACCAAGAAGAAGAACCTTAATATCTTCAAGGCTTCCAAGTATGTGCAGGATCAATTCAAGGAGGACAGGGAAAGTCTGGTTACTTTTTATAACGAGAATGGTTACCGCGATTTCAGGATACTTAACGATACGGTAATGGATGTATCCGATGAAAGGGTGCTTATGGCAATAATGGTCGATGAAGGAAATCAGTACTATTTCGGTGATATTGACTGGGTTGGTAACAGCATTTATCCCAAAGAGTTTCTTGGGGGTGTTCTTAAAATTAATAAAGGGGATATTTACAACCAGACCTTGCTTGATGAAAGACTTGTTTCCGATGAAGATGCCGTATCATCTCTGTATCTTAATACCGGATACCTGTTTTCACAACTTATCCCTGTAGAGAAAGATATAGAGAATGATTCTATTGATCTTGAGATAAGGATTCATGAAGGAGAACAAGCCTCTCTGAACAGAGTAATAATAAAGGGTAACACCAGAACCAATGAACATGTGGCAAGGAGAGAGCTGTACACATTGCCAGGGGATTTATTCAGTAAGGACGCAATTATGAGATCGGCACGGCAGGTAGCCGTACTGGGACATTTTGATCCTGAGAAAATAAGTCCCCAGCCCTTTTTGAACCCGGGAGAAGGAACGGTTGACCTTGAATATGCACTTGAGGAAAGAGCGAATGATCAGTTTGAGATTTCAGGAGGATGGGGTGCAGGTATGCTGGTAGGGACCGTTGGTGTAAGGTTTAATAATTTTGCCATGAAGAATTTTTTTGACCTTGACGAATGGAGACCTTACCCCAGTGGCGACGGCCAGTCGTTAAGCATACGTGCCCAGTCAAACGGGATAGTATACCAGTCGTATAATATATCATTCGTTGAACCATGGCTCGGAGGCAAGAAACCCAATACCTTCTCGGTATCGGCATACCGGTCGGTTATGACAAACGGAAGCAAAAAAGGAGATGAAGACAGGAAGGCGATGATAATTGACGGAGCCTCGATAGGACTGGGAAAGAGGCTGGAATGGCCTGACAATTTTTTCAGCCTTTATGCAGAGTTGGGATATCAGAGATATGATATGCAGAATTATTATGATAATTATTTCCTTTTTACAAACGGCATATCCAACATGTTATCGCTTACAACGCGTATCACAAGGTTCTCCAGCGGACCAAACCTGATATACCCGAGAAGAGGATCAACATTCAGCCTGTCGTTGCAGCTCACTCCTCCGTACTCAATAATATCAGGTACCGATTATACGGATGCCACCGACAAGGAAAAATATAAGTGGATTGAATTTCATAAATGGGTATTCAAAGGTGAATATTACTATGAATTGTTCGATAAATTTGTTATGACCCCGAGGTTTGCCTTCGGTTACCTTGGACATTATAATAAGACCATAGGCCCTTCACCCTTTGAAAATTTTTATGTGGGAGGGGGTGGAATGACAGGCTATACGTATTACGGCCGTGATGTAGTAGCCCTCAGGGGTTATGACGACGGAGCCCTGACACCTTACTATATCAAAGAAGATGGTTCTGGTCGGAGTACGATTTACACCGGTAATGTGTACTCGAAACTTACATTTGAATTAAGATATCCGATAACCCTTAACCCGCAGGCAACAATATATGGCCTTGTTTTCCTGGAAGCAGGAAATGCCTGGGAGAAACTGAAAGAATTCAATCCTTTCAATATGCACCGTTCGGCCGGTGTCGGTTTGCGTGCAAACCTGCCGATGTTTGGCCTGTTGGGTATAGACTGGGCATATGGCTTTGACCCTGTACCCGGGAGATCGGATGCACATGGTAGCCAATTCCATTTTGTAATGGGACAACAGTTTTAGTATGAATTAAATTTTATGTCATGAGAAAAATAACTTTATTTCTAACAGCTTTATTATTTCTGGCAGGCACAGCCGTTGCACAGAAATATGCATTTGTCGATACCGAATATATCCTGAACAATATTCCATCCTATACGGCAGCACAGGAAAAACTGGATGAGTTGTCGACAGCATGGGAACAGGAAATTTCGGATGCCTATACCATGGTTGAAGAAATGTATAAAAAGTATCAGAACGAAGTAGTACTTCTTTCAAATGAAGCCAAAATGAAACGCGAGGAGGAAATAATAAACAAGGAGAAGGAGGCAAAAGAGTTACAGAACAAATATTTTGGTGTCGAAGGAGAGCTGTATGCCAAAAGGCAGGAGCTTATACAACCTATACAGGATGAGATATATAATGCTGTAAAAGAAATTGCGGCAGAAGGTAATTATGCTGTTATTTTCGATACTTCGGCAGGGATGAATATGTTATATACCGATCCCAAATATGACCTTAGTGATGATGTTCTTGAAAAATTAGGTTATAATAATTAATTAACTACTTTTGTCATCGATTATGTCAAATGCTAAAAGGATAACAATGAAAAGACTAATTGGATTACTGACACTTGTGATGATTATTTTATTTGGTCAGAATGCAACAGCCCAGAATTTTAAATTCGGCCATATCAATTCTGAAGAACTGTTCTCACTTATGCCTGAAAGGGATACTATTATATCTCAGATGCAGGCTCTGCAGACCGAGCTTCAGAATACCCTGGAAATTTTGCAGGTAGAGTATAATAACAAATTGAATGATTATACCAATGAGGCTGATAAGCTTTCGGATCTTGTTCGCCAGACAAAGGAAGAAGAACTTATGAGTCTGTCGCAGAGAATCCAGAATTTTCAGCAGAATGCCGACTCGCAATTACAGCAGAGACAGGTGCAACTCATGCAACCTGTAATTGATAAAGCGGAGAATGCTATAAATGAGGTTGCCCGGGAAGGTGGCTTTACCTATGTTTTTGATCTTTCGCGTGGTCCTATTATCTATTTTGATGAATCCAAAAGCGAGAATATACTCAATAAGGTAAAGGCCAAACTCGGCATTCAGTAAAAATATTAATGAATAAAAACAGATGGCCATCCGATCAGGATGGTCATTTTTTGCTTATGAAAGATCTTGGAAGTAAACCTATAGGAGTATTCGACTCGGGGGTGGGAGGCCTGACCGTGGCTCATGCCATAAAGCAGATACTTCCGGGTGAGAGTCTGGTTTATTTCGGGGATACGGCCCATCTGCCCTATGGAGATAAGTCGCAGGGAGCAATAATTAACTATAGCCGCAGGATCACTGATTTTCTGCTCGATCATGGTTCAAAACTGGTGCTGATAGCTTGTAATTCAGCTTCAGCCTCGGCTTATCCGGCATTACTGGATGAATACGGGGAAAGAGTACTTTTGCTCGATGTTATAAGCCCTGTGATCGACTATATTACTTCAAAGGAATATAAAAAGGTGGGTGTGATAGGAACAAAGAGAACAATAAGTTCAGGTACCTATGAAAGAGAATTTGTTAAAAGATCACCTGGCTCGGAGATAGTTTCCCTTGCAACTCCTTTACTGGTGCCCATGATAGAAGAGGGATTCATTTTTGATGATATATCAAATGCGATAATAAGAACCTATCTGTCTGATAAAAGGCTGTCGGATCTGCAGGCGCTTGTCCTTGGCTGCACCCATTATCCGCTTATAAGGAACCAGATAAGCAAATTCTATGATTTTGATATTGAAGTTGTCGATTCAGCCCGCGTGGTGGCTCTCGAACTGCGCAGAATACTTGAAGAGAATGACCTGCTTAATACAGGCAGGACGAAAGCTGAAGACAGGTTCTATGTTTCTGACTACACAACATATTTTGAGAAAATTGCCCGTATGTTTTTTGAAGGCGGGAATATCAACCTGGCTGTTGCCGATATATGGAGCCATATTTAAGTCATAGCTCTTTTTCATCCCAGTCTTTGTACATCAGGTAGTGCTCAGCGCTTATCCTGGTTTTTTTGTTAAGCTCTTCAGGGTCATACTTCCTGATCAGTTTTGCAGGAATACCCCCGTAAATCGAACCCGGCTCAACTACAGTGTGTTTTGTTACCACTGCTCCTGCTGCTATAATACTTGAGTGACCCACATGGGCATGATCCATTATAATGGCGCCCATACCTACAATTATGTCATGTTCGAGCGTAGCTCCGTGTATTATTGCATTATGACCTATTGAGACCCTGTCACCTATGATACTAACAGAATCTTTGTAGTTACAATGAATAACCGCACCATCCTGTATGTTAACATCATTGCCTATCCTTATATAATTAACATCACCCCTGACAACGGCATTGTACCATACCGAGCAGTTATCGCCTATTATAACATCTCCCGTTATAACGGCATTTTCTGTAAGGTAGCAGTTCTTCCCTATAATGGGCCTTTTACCCCTGATAGTTTTTATTACTGACATTTATAAAGAATTAGGCTTCAAATTTCGTTATATTGTAAAACATGACCAAAATCATGTTTAAAAAAAGTCTGATTTATTGAATTTTCACGAATGAAATTACTTACTTTTGCAAAGTAGAAACTGCAATTTATTTGGAGTATCGAAAATATAAAAAAGAGTATACTTAATTTTTCCGATGCATATGAAAATCAGAAGGTTTTTGTATGCATTTATTTTTAAGCATAAGCATAAATAATTATCATAAAACTGAATATATAAACAAAAATTATGAGTAAGAGTGAGCAAGTCATCGAACGGGAGGAGGTAGTAATCCGATTCTCGGGAGATTCGGGTGACGGAATGCAGCTTACCGGAACTTTATTTTCCAACACATCAGCACTGTTTGGCAATGATCTTTCGACATTCCCTGACTATCCGGCTGAGATACGTGCACCACAGGGCACTGTCGGAGGAGTATCCGGTTTCCAGGTCCATGTAGGACATTCGGAAGTAAATACCCCAGGTGATTATGCAGATGTTCTTGTAGCAATGAACCCTGCAGCGGTAAAGGCAAACGCAAAATATATTCGCGAAGGCGGTACGTTGATTGTCGATGAAGATAATTTTACCGAAAAGAATATTTTGAAAGCCGGATATAAAAGTGATCCTGTAGCAGAAGATAAGCTGGACCGGTTCACTGTTATCTCAGCACCGATAAGTACGATGGTTAAAGATGTGCTTAAAGATCACGGTCTGGATCCTAAAACTGTCTTGCGTACAAAAAATATGTTTGCGCTTGGAATGGTTTACTGGCTTTTTAACAGGGATCTTGAATACACGGAGAAGTATTTAAAGGGTAAATTCAGTAAAAGGCCCAAAATAATTGATGCCAATTCGGCTGTATTGCGTGCCGGATACCATTTTGCCGAAACACTTGAGGCAATGAAGCCTGTTTACAGGGTTAGTCCGGCAAGTATTGAAAAAGGATTATACAGAACAATTGATGGTAATACGGCAACTGCCTGGGGGCTGCTTGCCGCTGCTGAAAAATCCGGACTGGAATTATTCATAGGATCATATCCCATTACACCTGCCACAGGTGTACTGGAGGCCCTTGCAGCAAGGAAAGACCTGGGAGTGAAAAGTTTCCAGGCCGAAGATGAGATTGCCGGTATTTGTACGGCTATTGGAGCCAGCTTTGCTGGCCGGCTGGCTGTAACATCTACCTCCGGCCCCGGTCTGGCGCTTAAATCCGAAGCTATAGGTCTGGCAGTTATGACAGAATTACCGCTTGTAGTTATTAATGTACAAAGGGGAGGCCCTTCTACCGGTTTACCAACCAAGACAGAACAGTCCGATCTGTTGCAGGCTCTGTATGGCAGAAACGGTGAATGCCCTGTTGTGGTGATAGCAGCCAGCACGCCTTCGAACTGTTTCCAGTATGCTTTTGAGGCTGCCCGTATTGCGCTCGAGCATATGGTTCCTGTATTGTTACTGACAGACGGATTCCTGGCAAACGGGTCGGAACCATGGAAGATACCTTCAGTTGATACCTTACCGGAAATAAAACCGCCCTTTGCAGTACCGGGCGAAGATGAATTTATTCCTTATGAAAGAGATGAAAAAAATCTGAGCAGGAAGTGGGCCGTCCCCGGTACAAAGGGAAGAGAACACAGGATAGGCGGATTAGAAAAGACAATAAGGGGTACAGTATCATATATACCGGAAAACCATGAACATATGGTCAGGATGAGGGCTGAAAAAGTTGCCCGTGTTGTATCAAAAGTACCTGACCTTGAAACATATGGAGATGATGAGGGTGACATGCTCCTTATAGGCTGGGGTGGCACATATGGGCACCTGCTGACCGCAGTAAGAGAGATGAGAAAACAGGGGATTAGCATAAGCCTGGCCCACTTTAATTATATTAATCCTTTGCCGGCTAATACTGCTAAGGTATTCTCCGGGTTTAAAAAACTGGTTGTTGCCGAACTTAATGCAGGACAGTTCGTGAAATACCTCAGGATGGAATTTGAGGAGTTCAGGTTCAAACAGATAAATAAAGTACAGGGACTGCCTTTTACCTGTGTAGAAATAAAGGATCAATGTATAAAGCTTCTGGAGGATTAAATTATGAATGAAGAGAATATAGAATACAGCCCGAAAGATTTTAAATCTGATCAGGAAATAAGATGGTGCCCTGGTTGCGGCGACCATGCAATATTAAGCGCAATAACCAAAGCACTGGCCGATTTGAAAATACCTAAGGAGAGATATGCTTTCATATCAGGTATAGGTTGTTCATCCAGGTTCCCGTATTATCTCGATACATTCGGGTTTCACAGTATACACGGCCGCGCTTCGGCAATCGCTTCAGGAGTGAAGGTTGCCAATCCGGATCTTAGTGTCTGGCAGATAACAGGTGACGGCGATGCTATGGCTATCGGCGGAAACCATTTTATTCATGTGATAAGGAGAAATATTGATATTAATATTATACTGTTCAATAATGAAATATACGGCCTTACCAAAGGACAGTATTCTCCTACATCAAAAAAGGGAGTGATAACAAAAACATCACCCTTCGGAACGGTTGAGGAACCTTTTAATCCGGGGGAACTGGTTATAGGCGCTAAAGGAAAGTTTTTTGCACGTACAATAGATTCAAATGTACAGCTCTCAACAGAAGTCTATAAACAGGCTGCCATGCATGAAGGAACTTCAGTTGTGGAAGTGCTGCAGAACTGTGTCATATTTAATGACGGGACTCATAAAATGTTAAGCGACAGGGAAACCAGGGACGACACTACCATAGTACTGAAACAGGGAGAACCGATGATTTTCGGTAAAAACATGGATAAAGGCCTTGTACTTGACGGCCTTAAGCTTAAGGTTGTGAATCTGGGCAATGGAGTAAGCGAAAAAGATGTTTTGGTTCACGACGCTGAAGAGAATAACCCGGGAATGCATACCATGCTGGCTAATATGAGGTACCCGGGCTTCCCGGTAGCTTTGGGCGTGATAAGAAGTGTTGCAGCTCCTACGTATGATATGGCTCTGAAGGGTCAGATAACCAAAGTACAGAAAGACAGTAAAATTAAAAACGTCAGTCAACTGCTGACATCAGGTTCAACCTGGGAAGCAAAATGATTTAAACAGTCAGAATTTCTATAAAAGGTGTTCATTCGGACACCTTTTTTTTTATTCTGTAAAGAGGTATCTTTAAATGATTCTAAAGTGTTAAATGTTTATGGATAATAACCAGGATAACAGTTATAAGCGATTACTGCATGATCAGAAGGAAAGATTGAAAGAACTGGCATGTATCAATCGTACCACGTCTATAATTAAAGAAGGTAAGTCTATCGAAGAAACCATCCAGAAGGTTGTACATGTTTTACCGCCTGCCTGGCAGTACCCGGAATTTACCGTTGCAAGGATTATATATGATAACAAGGTCTTTATGACAACCGACTTCAGGGAAACAAAGTGGTGCCTGAGACAGGAATTTGAAACAATAGATAATACAAAGGGGGCAATAGAAGTTTTTTATACGGAAGAGTTTGAAACAGAAGACTTCGGCCCGTTCCTGGAGGAAGAAAAAGATCTTATAGAAAACCTGGCAAGCCTTCTGACAGGCTATATTAACAGTACCCTGGCCAGGGCACTGATTAATATACCCGAAAAAGTCACTTTCGATGAAAAATCAAAACCGGGGACTACTTCCAGACAGCTATTGCAACGTTTCCTGGAAAGACATAATGCAGAAAGGGATATCTTCCATGACCTTATGCCTTTCAAGGTAAAGGAAATATTACTCGTTGCTAATCTTTATGACGCTTACTCGATTGAAGGAGAGGGGAGGTTCTCCGAATATATATTCGGGGAATACCACCAGCTTAACCTTACTTCCATGCCCAGGGTTACAGGAGTGTCAGGGATTGAGGAAGCTCTGGAAAGACTGAGATCCAGACATTTCGACCTGATTATTGTCATGCTTGGTGTAGAAAAGGAAACACCGATGAATTTTTGTGTAAGGTTGAAACAGAAATATCCTTATATACCTACTTTTCTTCTTTTAAACAGCCCTTCTGATGTGGCGTATGTAAAAAATAAGAAAGACAAAGGTTATCCTTTTGATGATTATTTCGTCTGGACCGGCGAGACCAGGGTCTTTTTTGCCATGGTAAAACTGCTCGAAGACAGGGTAAACCTTGAAAATGATACCCGGAAAGGACTGACCCGGGTGATATTGCTTGTAGAAGATTCTGCCGAGTATTATTCATACTATCTTCCTATACTATATGCACTGGTGATGGAGCAGACAAGGCACCTGATAGAGGATGTCAGTTCGGATGAATTGTACAAAGTGTTGAAGATGAGAGCAAGGCCAAAGATATTACTTGCGACTAATTATGAAGATGCTATCTCTGTATATGATAGTTATAAAAACAATATGCTATGTGTAATCTCTGATATGAGGTTCCCGAAGGGAGGAGAATTATACGATAAGGCCGGTTACGAACTTATTCAGCATGTAAAAAGAGATTTGCCAAACCTGCCTACGGTTTTGCAGTCTTCAGATACAGCTAACATTAATTATGCCCATGAGTTAAAATCGAATTTCATAAATAAAAATTCCCAGAGCCTGCTTGAAGACCTGAAATCATTTATAAACTACTACCTGGGCTTTGGCCATTTTGTATACCGCGATAATAAAGGAAGGCAAATTGCAGTGGCAAAGTCCATGAATGAGTTTGAGCAGTACCTGAAAACCATACCTGAAGATTCTCTTGTATACCATGCCATGAAGAACCATTTCTCCCTTTGGCTGATGGCCAGGGGTGAAGTAAAAATTGCAAAGATCATCAATCCTATGAAGATCAGTGATTTTCCTGATTTGTCCGGGTTGAGGAACTACCTTCTTGAACTGATTGCAGAGCGGAGGCATGAACTGGATAAGGGCAAGGTGGTTAACTATGTGGAATCTGCGGCAATAGATGAGACCAATGTTGTAAGTCTTGCTAGCGGGTCACTGGGAGGTAAGGGTCGGGGCCTGGCATTCATTAATACATTAATATACGGTTTTGAGCTCGGGAAGCTCACTCCTGGCATTAATATAAAAAGCCCGGTTACCATAATAATAGGAACCGATGATTTCGATCTGTTCATAGAAGCGAATAAACTGAGAATAGTTATACAGGAAGAAAAGGATTATGATAAACTGAAACGCAGGTTTCTGAGCAGTAACCTATCATATAATCTTGAGAAAAAGCTGCGCTCGTTCCTGGGTTTAATGAAAAAACCCATTGCTATAAGGTCTTCCAGTCTTTTTGAAGATTCAATGAGCCAGCCATTTTCCGGCATCTTTGGTACATACCTGTTACCCAATAATAACCCCGAATTTGAGGTGAGATTAAAGCTGGTTATGGATGCCATAAAACTGGTATATGCTTCTATCTATTCGAAAAGCGCCAGGACTTATTTTGAGGCTATCAATTATATGATAGAGCAGGAAAAGATGGCTATTGTACTTCAGGAGGTGGTGGGCAACAGATTTGAAGATGCCTTTTATCCGCACATCAGCGGTACTGCCCAGTCATATAATTTTTATCCTGTCGCTCACATGAAGCCTGATGAAGGTTTTGCTGTGGCTGCCATAGGACTGGGACAGTATGTTGTTGAGGGAGAAAAGGCATTCAGGTTTTCTCCTGCATATCCTTCACTGGATATAGTATCGCAAAAAGATATAATAAAAAATTCACAGGTATATTTCTATGCCGTCGATATGAAGAAAGAGAAAATAGACCTGCTTGAAGGAGAGAATGCCGGCCTTGTCAGACTGGAAATCTCAGATTCGGAAAGACATGGTACTCTGAAACATTGTGCATCAGTTTATAATCCGGATAACGATACTATTGAACCTGGCATTGATACGTACGGTCCGAGGGTGGTTAATTTTGCAAATATCCTGAGATATAATTATACTCCTCTGTCCGACACTATCTCAACTGTCCTTGACGTGGTCAAAGAAGCTTTCGGTACCCCGGTCGAAATTGAGTATGCCGTCGACCTTAAACTTGATAAAGAAGGGAAAGCAACTTTCTATCTTTTACAGGTTAAGCCTTTGGTAGGTAGTGGCGCCGGGTATAATATTAACATGAAGAAGGTTGATGAAAATAAATGCCTCCTCATATCACGGAGAAGTATGGGGAACGGAAAGATTGATAATATAACCGATGTGGTATTCATAGACCCCGGAAAGTTCGATAATACACGCACGGAGGAAATGGCTTCAGAGATTGATGAAATAAATGACAGAATGATAGGCGAAGGAAGAAAATATATATTGATCGGACCGGGACGCTGGGGTACAAGAGACCGCTTTATAGGCATCCCTGTTTTGTGGCCGCAGATATCACAGGCACAGGTTATTGTTGAAGTAAGCCTGCCGGATTTTCCTCTTGATGCTTCCCTTGGCTCCCACTTCTTTCATAATGTGACATCTATGAATGTAGGTTATTTTTCGGTTGAACAGTCGGTAGAGGATGAATTTATTAAATGGGATATGCTGAGAAAAACCGAACCTTTTTATACGGGCAGGTTCTTTAAACATATCAGGTTTAATGAGCCGCTGCGGGTAAGAATGGATGGAAAAAAGAGAATAGCAATAATTGAATGTTCAGAATGCGGTTAATATGGCAATAATTGACGGTATAATGGAACTGCAGAAGTATAACTTCAGTGATACTTCTTTTAACCTGTTAATGCAGAGACGTATTCATACGGTACTTATAATATGCAGTAACTATGATAACTACATGCTCGAAGAAGATGGACGGGTAGATGAACAGATCTTTAATGAATATGTATCTCTTAACCTTAGGTATCCGCCGTCATTTCTTCAAACCGACAGCGTAGACGAAGCAATGCAGATACTGAGTGAGGAAAATATTGATCTTGTTATCTCAATGCTGAACTTCAGGGAAAAAGATGTTTTTGCCATAGCCCGGAGAATAAAGGAAAAATGCCCTTCAACACCTATAGTGGCATTAACATATTTTTCACGCGAAGTATCCTTGAGGCTCCAGAGAGAAGACCTTAGTGCCGTTGATTATGTCTTTTGCTGGCTGGGAGATGCCAGCCTGCTTCTTGCAATAATAAAGCTGCTGGAAGACAGGATGAATGCAGAATATGATATAGATGTTGTAGGGGTACAGGCTATAATACTCGTAGAGGATTCAATAAGATATATATCATCATACCTTCCTAATCTTTACAAGATTATACTTAAACAATCCAGAGATTTTCAGCAGGAGGCCCTGAACCCGCATCAGAAAATGTTAAAAATGAGAGGAAGGCCTAAAATACTTCTGGCCACAAATTTTGAAGAGGCACTTTTACTCTATGAAAAATATAAATATAATGTTCTTGGAGTTATTTCAGATATCTCATACAATAAAGATGGTATTCATAAAAAAGACGCCGGGATTGACCTGTGCAAAATAATAAGGAAGGATGATAATAATATGCCGTTCCTGTTACAATCATCAGATATTACATTTAAAGATACGGCAGATGAACTGGAGGTGGGATTTTTGAACAAGTATTCCAAAAACCTTTCCATTGAACTCAGAAATTTTATTATCCAGAACCTGGCCTTCGGACCGTTTGTCTTCAGGGATCCTGATACAATGGAGGCTATAGGTGTTGCAACTGATCTTCAGACTTTCCAGCAGAAACTGCTTACCCTGCCCGATAAATCCCTTATTTACCATGCAGAAAGGAACCATTTTTCCAAATGGCTGAATGCCAGAGCTCTTTTCCCTGTGGCGCAGATGTTTAAGTTCATTAGCATGGAGGATTTTGATACCATGGAGGATATGAGGAGGTTTATATATGTGGCAATCTCCAGTTTCAGACTGGGCAAGGGCAGGGGCGTGATCGCCAAGTTTGACAAAAATACATTTGATGAATACCAGATATTCAGTCGCATAGGAGAAGGATCAATAGGAGGAAAAGCAAGGGGCCTGGCATTCATAAACAGCTTAATAAAAAAGCACAGGCTGTTCAATAAATATCCAGGAACACTGATAACCATTCCACGGACAGTGGTTCTGAGCACTGATGTGTTTGATGAGTTCATGGAAAAGAATAACCTGTATTCCGTGGGTATCAGTGACCTGCCGGATGAAAAAATACTCAGAAAATTTATTGATTCGGAACTGCCGGGCTGGGTATATCAGGACTTATATTCATTCCTGTCCGTATCAAAGTCTCACCCTGTGGCCGTAAGATCATCAAGCAAGTTGGAAGACTCACATTATCAGCCATTCGCGGGTATTTATTCCACCTATATGATACCACGGGTACAGGATAACCCGGTAATGGTAAAAATGATTTCGGATGCTATAAAAGAGGTATATGCTTCGGTATATTATAAAAGCAGTAAAGCATATATGACAGCAACCGCAAATGTTATAGATGAGGAGAAAATGGGGATTATAATCCAGGAGGTATGCGGTAATAAGCATGGTGATATCTATTATCCCACTTTATCGGGTGTGGCACGCTCTATTAATTTTTATCCGATAGGTTCGGAAAAGCCAGAAGATGGAGTAGTAAATATTGCCATGGGACTGGGTAAGCTCATTGTCGATGGAGGTATATCACTTCGTTTCTCTCCGAAGTATCCTGCTAAGATACTGCAATTGAGCACGCCCTCAACAGCGCTGAAAGAGACTCAAAAGGTATATTATGCGCTGGATTTGGATACCGGTAGCTTTGTCCCTTCTGTAGATGATGGAATAAACATAAAAAAGTTAAGGATAAACGATGAGATAAACCCCGGTACACTTAGAAAAGTAGCTTCAACATATGATATGTATAATAACATGATCAGACCCGGAATAAATCATAAGGGCAAAAGGATCATTACTTTTGAAAACATTCTTAAATATAATTCTTTTCCCCTGGCCGAAATCCTGAATTACCTGCTTGAGCTTGGGGAGAAAGAGATGGGCAATCCTATTGAGATTGAGTTTGCAGCAAACCTGGAGACAGATGCAAGCCTTCCTAATATTTTTAATTTTCTCCAGATACGGCCTATTGTCGAAAGCGACCAGACAAGGGAGATAAACCTTAGTGAGATAAAAAGAGAAGATACCATAATATTATCTGATTCGGCTCTTGGAAATGGTGAGATAAGAGGAATACACGATCTTATCTATGTAAAGCCCGAGACTTTTAAAGCAGCTAATAATGAGAAGATCGTTGAAATAATAGACAGAATAAATTCGAAGTTTATAAAGGATGCGGAGAACTATATATTAATCGGGCCCGGCAGATGGGGGTCTACCGACCCGTGGCTTGGTATACCTATTAAATGGCCGCATATTTCCCAGGCAAGGGTGATTGTTGAGTCGGGCCTGCAGGGATACAGGATTGATCCCAGCCAGGGAACCCATTTTTTTCAGAATATTACTTCATTCAGGGTGGGATACTTCACAATCAATCCGTTTATTAACGATGGCTTTTATGATGTTGAATTCCTGAATAATATGGATCATATATATCAGGATGAATATATACGGCATGTTCATTTTGAAGAACCTCTGCATATAATGATTGACGGCAGGGCTCACAAAGGAGCAATTATGAAGCCGGGTAAGGGTGAAGAGAATAATCCCGGCTAAGGCTGTTTTTATACAATATTGTTTGCCGATTCCACTATTACTGACTCGTTCGCTTTTTTAATAAGTCCTTGTAATACATTTCCGGGTCCTACCTCCGTAAAATGTCCGGCTCCGTCCTTTATCATATTCAGCACAGTCTGTGTCCATCTGACGGGAGAGGTTAGTTGAGCCATCAGGTTGGCCTTGATCTTTTCAGGATCAGTGAAAGGTTCGCCTGAAACATTCTGGTAAACCGGGCATACCGGTTCGGAGAAGCCGGCTGCCTTTATTGCCTGTTCCAGCTCAAGCCTGGCCGGTTCCATAAGCGGAGAATGAAAAGCACCGCCCACAGCGAGTTTAACCGCACGCCGTGCGCCTTTCTCCGTGAGTATGGCAATGGCTTTGTCTATACCGGCAATCGACCCCGAGATTACAACCTGTCCCGGTGAATTGTAATTTGCCGGGATCACTATATCATCAATGGAATTACATACGTCCTCAACAACCTTATCTTCCAGTCCGAGGATAGCTGCCATAGTTGATGGCTCTGCTTCGCAGGCTTTCTGCATGGCGTGGGCACGTTGTGATACAAGCTTTAGCCCTTCTTCGAAAGAAAGAGCCTTATTAGCCACCAGGGCTGAAAACTCCCCAAGTGAATGTCCTGCAACCATGTCGGGAACAAAACGATCGCCCATTGCCGCAACCAGTATCGTGGAATGCAGGTATATCGCAGGCTGTGTGACAGCAGTCTGTCTTAGATCTTCATCAGTCCCGTTAAACATAATATCAGTTATTTCAAAACCCAGGATCTCATTTCCAAGCTGAAACATATCCCTGCACAATTCGTTCGATTCATACAGATCCTTACCCATCCCACTGAACTGTGCGCCCTGTCCTGGGAAAACAAATGCTCTCTTACTCATACTAATGTAGATTTTGTCCTATTAAGTGAATAAACTCCTCCCTTGTCTGGATATTATCAAGAAAACAGCCTGTAAACGAGGAAGTTGTAGTTACCGAATGTTGCTTCTGAACACCCCTGATCTGCATACACATATGCTGTGCCTCTATCACTACGGCTACACCCTGGGGTTTAAGTGTATCCTGTATACAGTCCCTGATCTGGGTTGTAAGCCTTTCCTGTATCTGAAGCCTTCTTGCAAAGGCTTCCGTTACTCTTGCCAGCTTACTAAGGCCTGTTATATATTTATCAGGGATATAGGCAACATGTGCTTTCCCGAAGAAAGGAAGCATATGATGTTCGCAAAGTGAGTATAATTCGATATCCTTTACAATTACCATCTGGCTGTAGTCTTCCCTGAACATTGCACTTCTTAATATTTCATGCGGATCATGATTATAGCCCTGGGTTAAGAACTGCATTGCCTTTGCTACTCTAAGGGGTGTTTCCTTTAATCCTTCCCTGTTTATATCTTCGCCTAAGTAACCCAGTATCTCGCGGTACAGTTCCGACATCTTATCGGTCTTATCATCATCCCAACTCTCTATTTTGTTATAACCTCCATTATCTTTAAGACCGGAGCCGTTGTTAATAATCTCCATTTTTTACGATTTTTATCCGTAGTATTCAATAAAATTATTTTCTGTTTCAGTTAATTTTATACAATGAAGCTCAAGTCCCTCCTTTCGTATCTCGGGTTCCAGTACTTCCCATATTGATACTGCAATATTTTCTGTCGAAGCCAGCTTACCCTTCATGAAATAAACCTGTGAATTAATATTTTTGTGATCAATAGGTTCGATAATCAGGTCGTGTATTATTTTTTTTAGCTTCTTAAGGTTCATTACATATCCTAACTCTTTGTTTATCTCTCCTTTAACTGTCACAAACAGTTCGTAATTATGTCCGTGCCATTCAGGATTTGAACACTGTCCGTACAGTTCCTCGTTCTTTTCATCTGAAAAATCAGGCCTGAACATCCTGTGTGCAGCGCTGAACCGCTCCCGCCTGGTGAGATATATCATGACAATTACACTTTTTGTCCGGCTCAAATTTGACCCTTTTTATCCGGAAAAACAATATCTTTATTCAATACTTATTAATTAATTACTTCGTAATGCAGGCCGTGATACTAATAAATGCAGCTACAGAAAGAGAGATGTCTTCTGTTGATAATTTGCCCGGATATGGCTTAAACAGTGGAGAAGGAGGCTGCCGGATAGATAAGCTTGTGTCAGGTGTGGGGCCTGTTGCAACCATTTTTGCACTGATGGATTATATTTCAAAAAACAAAATACCGGATAAAATTGTCAATATAGGTATAGCAGGAAGTTTTAAGAGAGATATATCGCCCGGGACAGTTACCGTTGTTGCTGAAGACAGGTTTGGAGACCTTGGGGTAGACGATAACGGGCGTTTTATACCGGCAGACAGGACAGGTTTTCACACAGATGATGAATATACTCCTCTGGATCGATATAATGCGGACATGTCCACATTGACCAGATTGTCGCATATATTTCCGGTAGTGAAAGGACTTACGGTGACATCTGCCACTGGCTCCGAAACAAAGATGCTTGCGCTGGTATCCGAATATGATCCTGATATTGAAACAATGGAAGGCGCATCGGTATATTACGTATGCAATAAACTTGGGATTCCATGTATAGGAATACGGGCAATATCAAATATGGTGGGTCCCAGGAACAAATCTGAATGGGTGGCTGACATGGCGCTTGATAAGCTGTCAGCCGCAGTGACCGGCCATATTAATGATATACTACTATGAAAAAACTTAATCTGGGAATATCAACCTGCCCGAACGATACATTTGTTTTTGATGCCCTTGTAAATGGCAGAATTGACAGAATGGGACTTAATTTTGAATGCCACCTGACCGATGTTGAGGATCTTAATAATAAAGCATTCAGAGCTGAATATGATATTACCAAGCTTAGCTATCATGCTTATGCTTATGTTTCCGATGATTATATCCTGTTGAATTCAGGTTCTGCACTCGGATATAATAATGGGCCTTTACTGGTTGCAGCAGAACCTTCCGTCCCCGGACAGTTGGAAGGAAAGACTATTGCTATACCGGGTAAGTATACAACAGCAAATTTACTGTTAAGTATTTTTTTCCCTTATCTGAACGACAGAAGAGAATATCTTTTTTCTGATATTGAGGATATGGTATTAAAGGGCGAAGCAGGAGCCGGCTTGCTTATCCATGAAAACAGGTTTACTTATAGTGACAGGGGTTTGTACAAGGTAAGTGATCTTGGTGAGCTTTGGCATGATCAGACAGGTATGCCAATCCCCCTGGGAGGTATAGCAGTGAAAAGGGAACTGGGGAAAAAAATAGCAGAAAAAATTGACAGGATACTTGCCGCCAGCATTGAATTTGCCTGTAATAATCCCGATGTATCATATGACTTTGTAAGTCAGTATGCAGCATCTATGGAAAAGGATGTTATGAAAAAACATATTGATCTGTATGTTAACGATTTCAGCCGGGATATTGGAATTACAGGAAGGGAGGCCGTAAAGGTACTGTATAATAAAGCATATGCAATGGGTATTATCCCTTCACCCGCTAAGGAGTTATTCGTACCAACCTGTTAATTAAGCTTCGAATAGATAGCCTTGTGAGACATTATGCTCATCAAAATTGTTCTTGATAACATAAATAGGATAAATGCGAGCCATAAACCGTGATTTTCCAGGAACCTGCTGAGTAATATATATGAAGGGAAGAAAACAAGTACCGTGGAAATAAGCATGGAGTTTCTCATTTCCCTTCCGGCTGTGGCGCCGATATATATCCCGTCCCATATAAAAGCGGCAAATGAAACGAGTGGAATAAGTACCACCCAGAAAAAATACGGACGGGCATTTGCTATTACTTCAGGGTTATTTGTCAGCAACCTGAAGAGAAAATCATTACCACCAAGATATATTATTGTAAAAACTATACTTATTCCTGCCCCCCATACAAAAAGCAACCTTATGGATTGTTGCAGTTTTGCCTTGTTACCCGATCCTATGAACCTGCCTGTAAGAGCTTCTGAAGCATGGGCAAAACCGTCGATAAGAAATGAAAACAACATAAAGAATTGCATAAGAAGGGAGTTAACAGCCAGCACTGTATTATCATTCTGGTCAGTACTGTCGGTGAGGGCCGAGCGGGCGGTAAAAAATGAAAATACAATTACAAGGCACATAGTCCTGATGAAAATATCCTTGTTCACATTTACAAATTGTCTGAGACCTGATAGTTGCAGCATTGCTTTACGCGACCAGTACCTGAAAAGTCTTCTGAAATATCTGACCAGAAATATTATGCCAATCAGCAAACCGCTGTATTGCGCTATTATTGTTCCCATGGCCACACCATCTGAGCCCATCCCACGGCAGATAACAAAATAGTAATTGAAGATGATGTTTATTATGTTGGTGGATACCAGTACTATCATAGGGAGCCGGGCATTCTGCATACCAAGAAAAAAGCCAAGTAATGCAAACTGCCCAAGCACAGCAGGCGCCGCCCATATTCTTATTCTGAAATACGTGCGTGCCATTTCCTCCACCTCAGGCTCAGCCCTTATCAGGGCAAAGCTTAACCATTCGACGGGCCTCTGTAAAAGTATAAGAAACATACTGAAGGTAATACCGATAAGCAGCGACCTTGTTAAAACAAGAACTGTCTCAGCCAGATCCCTTCGTCCCCACGACTGCGCAGTAAAACCGCTGGTTCCCATTCTCAGGAACCCCAGCCCCCAGTATATAAAATTGAAAATAAGTGAACCGATAGCTATGGCACCAATATAATCATCCGATCCCATGCGTCCCATTAGCGCCATGTCGACCAGTCCAAGCAGCGGAACCGAAATATTGCTTATTATATTAGGTATGGCCAGATCAAGTATCTTTCTGTTCATATTAACTTATTAAGTATGCGAAGATACCAAAAAGCGGAACACCGGAGTACTGGAGTACCGGAGTACTGGAATACCGGATCATTCCGGTTCCATCGTTCCATCATTGCTCGCCCCCACCAGCCACAATCACTATCCCCTCGCGAGCTCACAGTACTCGTATGCTTCCAGCATACTCGCACTGTTCGGTTCCATTATTCCAATATTATTGTATAGGAGAACTCTCAAATAATTCATACTTTTATATTAATAACTGATAAAACTAAAGAGCGATGAACCACCAATTACCAAAACTACCATTTGAAAGGGATGCTCTTATTCCCTATATAAGTGAAGAAACAATAGATTATCACTACGGTAAGCATCACCAGGCTTATGTTGATAAGCTGAATTCCCTTTTACCGGGATCGACATTTGAAGATGCCGGTCTGATATCAATTATCAAAAATGCTGAAGGACCGGTTTTTAATAATGCAGCCCAGGTATGGAATCACACATTTTATTTTGAAGCTTTCTCTGCCAAAGGTCGCAGGGAGCCATCGGGTAAGCTCTCCGAGGCCATTAATGCATCATTCGGCTCATTTGAAAAATTCATGGAAGAATTTTCCGAAAAAGCTGCAGGTCTGTTCGGCTCCGGCTGGGTATGGCTCATAAAAAACAATAACGGCAGCCTGTCCATAGTGCAGAAATCAAATGCTGAGAATCCGATACGTGAGGGGCTTAGCCCGGTACTCACATGTGATGTCTGGGAACATGCATATTATATTGATTACCGTAACAAAAGGCCTGAATATATCAAGGCGTTCTGGAATATACTGGACTGGGAGAAAATTGAAACAAGATATTAATATGGATTTATATAATCTGGTATTACATAACAGGAGTTATCGCCGTTTCAGACAGGATGTGAGAATAAGCATGGAAGAGCTGGCAGGTTTTGTTAACCTTGCACGCCTTTCTGCTTCGGCCAGAAATATGCAGGCATTAAAATATATACTAATAAATGAAGCTGCTGATTGTGATAAGGTATTCCCTTCGACACTGTGGGCAGGATATCTTAATGACTGGGCAGGGCCTGCAAAGGGAGAACAGCCATCGGCATATATTATTATTCTTGAGGATATACGACTGAAGGATTCATTCGGGGTCGACCATGGTATTGCAGCCCAGAGTATTTTGCTGGGCGCAACGGAAAAAGGTTACGGTGGCTGTATGATAGGGTCTGTAAAAAGAGAAAAGTTAAGAAAGGATCTTAATATTCCTGATTATCTTAAGATCCTTTTGATAGTTGCTTTGGGCAAACCGGCTGAAAAAATAATAATTGATGATGTAAATGACGGGGATATCAGGTACTGGCGCGACGATCAGAATATTCATCATGTACCCAAGAGAAGTCTTGATGAGCTTATTGTAAAACTTTAATTATTAATGAGTAAGGGATGCGATACAGATTGACACTGATTCTGTTATTTTTTGCCTGTACTGTATCAATGACGGCCCAGGTAGATAAACAGGAGAAATATATACTGATACAGGGAGTAGTGCTTGACGCAGGAAGTCTGGAGACCCTGCCGAATGCTCATTTTATATTAAACGGGATTGCCGGGAATGCAACTGATGAAGATGGCAGGTTTTCATTATATATTACTTCGGGTGATACCCTGAAGTTCACATATATAGGGTATAATGATTTTATATTTATACCGTCGGACACCCTTAAAGGGAACATGTTTACAGCCGGTATATTTATGGAATCGGATACTCTTGCAATAGGAGAAGTTATAGTGGTCCCAAGCATTCCCGACCTCAGAACCGGTATTATGCTGGAAACGCCTGAAGTGTCTCAGGAGATGGTGAACGCAAGAAATAATATTGCCACTTCGGTGTATCAGGGACTCAACAGTCAGTCCGAACTGGGAGACCCGCAAACAAACTACGATATGCTTAAGCGAAAACAGGTCATGGATGCATATGAAAAAGGAGCAATCCCTTCCGACAGGATGGTTGGAATTAATTTTCTTGCAATACCTGCTGCTGTAGTTTATTATTCACGCGGAATGAACAGACGGCCCGAACCTCCAAAACCAATGATCAGGCAAAGTGATATTGAACGGATGAAGAAAATCTATCGTCAGAACATCCGGTAGGATCCGTTGCATGCAATGGATCCACATTCATGCAACGGATCTATCCCTTATAAAATATCGCCTTCATAATATGTGAAGCCATTTTGGGATTTTCTTTCAGACGGCGTGTTGAATAGCCGAACCAGTCTTTCCCGAACGGTACATATATCCTCATAGGATGACCGTCACTTACTATCTTCTGTCTGAGGTTTGGCGTAACACCATACAGCATCTGAAATTCATAAAGACTTTTTGGCACCTTATATTTTTCAATAAGTCTGTATGCTCCATTTACTAAGTATTTGTCATGAGTGGCGATACCTACATATATTTTATTCCGGAACATGTATTCCAGATTTTCCAGAAAATGCTCATTTACTTCCTCATATTTTTTGTATGCTATTTCTGCAGGTTCCACGTAAATACCCTTGCATAACCTGTAATTAACAGGAGCCTCATCAGAATGAAGATCCATAAGTCCTTTTATATCATTGAGGGTCCTTTTCATGTAAGCCTGGAATACAAGCCCTACGTTCTTAGGAAATTCTTTTTTGAGCTTCCTGAATAACTCTATCTCAAGGTCGGTACATGGAGAGTCTTCCATATCCACTCTTATGAAGTTATTATATTCAACAGCTTTTTTGACTATTTCCCTGATATGGTTGTAGCAGACCTCTTTGTCTATAAGAAGCCCGAAGCTGGTCGGTTTGAGAGAACAATTGCCGTTGATCTTTTCCTCTTTAATAGTATCAAGCAAGTCAAGGTATTCCTTTTTGTTGGCTTCAGCTTCTTCAAGTGTTTTTATAAATTCACCCAACACATCCAGCGTAACCATTACGCCACGTGAATTAAAATCCTTTGATACCTTTACAGCGTCTTGTACTGTTTCACCTGAAACATATGGCTTGCTGAATATCCATACAAACTTCTTCGGGAAGTAAGGTAATATGGATGCAATAAATCTGTTAAACATAATAAGCTGTTTTATTTATATAATATTCTGCAAAAATATTGATAATTAAGCCCGAAATTATGAAGTTTGTCAATAATAAATTGTGTCTCCAGGGAAAAATGGAACATTTTTGGTTGAAAATAAGTATACGCCATACAGATTATGTTATAAATGCCGGCCTTATTGCCGGATATTATCAACAAGATTTAAATTTGTGCAACCATTTTTTATGATAACAAGTCTCTAATTTGGTCTCCCGAATGATAAATGACCGGCAAATACTTGAAGGATGTCTGAAACATGACAAGCGATCTCAAAAGATGCTTTTTGAGAAGTATTCGGGAATGCTGATGGGGATATGTATAAGATATGCCACAGATATCCCTGAAGCAGAGGATATCCTTCAGGAAAGCTTGCTTAAGATATTTATAAATATAAGGGAGTATAGCGGAGAGGGTTCTTTTACAGGTTGGATGAGGCGTATAGTCATTAATACTGCCATCACTTATTATCACAAGAACCTCAAACACAAGCATTACGTGGAGATTGAGGAATTATATTCAAGTGAGGTGGGTGAAGATATACCTGATTCACGCTTTACATCTGATGAGCTTCAAAAGGTGCTTGACCAGTTGCCGCCGGGATATAAAGTGATTTTTAACCTGTATGCTGTAGAAGGTTACAAACATAAGGAAATTGCTGAAATGCTTGATATAGATATTAATACATCAAAGTCTCAGTATTCACGAGCCAGATCCTTCATAAGGAAGAGGCTTGATAATTATAAATAAATGGTTTTGGAAAACTCTGAAATTTGAAAGATAAGGGGACATATAATATTGAGAAACTATACAGGGTGAAATTATCGGAAAGAAAGGTGCCTGTAAGGGAAAGTTTCTGGTCTGATTTTACAGGGAAGCTGCGTTTCAGGGAATTCCTGACTTTCAGACCGGGGAGCTTTAATATCTATTATCTTGCCGGATTGGTTGTTGCAGCAACTGTAACCCTCTCAATTATTTCAGGGCATAACGGTAATTATCCGGACAGTAACCCTGAGATATTGAATGATACCGTACAACTGCCTGTTCAAAATGATGGAACAGGTGGACGGGATCTTATCTCTGAACCGGATGACAAACAGGTTAATTATCAGGGGAAGGAAACAGAGATTAATAGCAGGTTATCATATACTAAAACCGGTACAGATAAGAATGAAGAGCCTTGTTTTTCAGGTGATTTGGCTGTGAATGAAGAGGCTGTGATCAAATCCGTACGATCGGTAACGCTGGTTAATAAAGACAGTAGTTCAGCGAAGGAAATAGTATCATTACCCATGCCTGTTGCCAGGTTCAGTGCAAATATTACCAGGGGCTGTGCTCCTTTGACCATATCATTCAATAACCTCTCTCTCAACTACGATTCATGTATCTGGGAATTTGATGACGGGGGACTAAGTACTGATGTCAGTCCTGTTTGGGTTTACGATGAAGCCGGTAATTATACGGTAAGCCTTATACTTTTTGGTAAGAATGATTCCAGAATTGTAGCCAGGGAGACTGTTTATGTTTATCCCAGGCCGGTTGCCAGGTTCGAGGTAAGCGAGGGGAACCCATATATTCCGGATGAAGAAGTACGCTTCTATAATTATTCACAAAATACGGTAAAATGGGAATGGGATTTTGGTGACGGTGATACCAGTGACGAATTCGAACCTTCACATTTTTATGATAAGCCAGGATCATATTCGGTAAAGCTGAAAGTTTTTTCGGAATTTGGTTGTGCCGATAGCATGATTATAACGAATGCATTCGCCGATAACAGTTGTTATATAAACTTTCCTAATGTATTTGTGCCAAATGAAGGAGGGCCTACAGGAGGTTTTTATTCTAGCAGGACAGATATGCAGGAGGAAGTATTTCACCCTGTCTGGTCGGGGATCACTTCCTATAACCTCCGTATATTCAGCAAACGGGGTGTACTGATTTTTGAGACAAATGATATAGATATAGGATGGGATGGGTATTATAAAGGACAGAAAGTAGAACCCGGAGTATACGTCTGGAAGGTAAGAGGTACATTTAAAAACGGTGAACCTTTTGTTAAAGGAGGCGATGTTACAGTATTACCCGGGTGGTAGAGAATACTAAATTTTCATTGGTCATATAAAACTGAACGTTAATCCAATGTCACCGGACATTCGGCAAAAACAGCGGTTTCTGATTCCCCGGCACAATTAAAAAAAAGCCTAAAACGTTAAATATATCGGCACAAATAACTATTTTCGTAACCAACAGGCTTAATAGAATCAGACTTGCATATCAGGTTAAAATATACAATAATTATAATTACTGTACTTTATTCTGCCGGTATCAGTGGGCAGGATCCGCACTTTTCCCAGTTCTATGCTAATGCACTATATCTGGCTCCTTCATTCGCAGGAGCCATAGAAGAGAACAGGATATCAATTAATTACAGAAATCAGTGGCCTGCAGTAACCGGTGTGTTTAATACATATAGCTTCAGTTATGACAGGTATATGCCAAATTTCAGATCGGGCGTGGGAGTGCTTGCGACATATGATGTTGCAGGGTCAGGTGACCTTAGCACTACTAATATAGGTCTCTTGTATTCGTATGATATACAATTGAACCGGGAATGGCATATCCGTCCGGGCATCAATTTCAAGTTCACATATCTTGGTTTAAATTATGCGAAGCTGATATGGAATAGCATGATTACATCCAGAGGTACCACACCGTCGGTTTACCCCCCTCCTTATGAGGGAGTTGCAGATGTTGACTTTGCTTTCTCTGCATTGGCTTTTAACGACAGGATATGGGGCGGATTCACAATGGACCACCTTCTTAAGCCCAGACAGTCGTTTTATGGTGACTGGGACACTCATGTGCCTATGAAAGTAAATTTTTTCGGTGGAATGCAGGTTTCCAGGAGAGGGCGACTGAGAAACAAATACTCAGAAGTGATCTCTGTCGCAGGTAATATAAAGTATCAGGACCGTTTCTGGCAATCGGACATGGGTTTGTATTATTACAGGGACCCCATCATTTTCGGATTATGGTACAGAGGGATCCCTTTTGTTACAAGCCAGGCAGGAGACGCAATAATTGGTCTTATTGGCATAAAAACCGAAAAATTACATATAGGGTACAGCTACGACTTTACCATATCAAACCTGATTGCAGCAACAGGCGGATCTCACGAGATTTCCCTTGTATATGAGTTCATAACATCAACTATAGGCTCACGAAAAAGAATGTTCCATGCTGTACCATGTCCCGAATTCTAGAATCACGGCTGTTTCTTTATTTCTCAAATTAAATTATATTTGTGGCCTGTTTAGTTTAACCAATTAGTAAATTAGTGATGAAGAAGTTACCTTTAATACTGTCGATAGTATCGATACTGGCTACAGGTTTTATTTTTTTCTGGGTGTTCCTTGGTCCGGAGAAAGGCGCCACGGAGCCTGAAAGAATAGCTGCCGGAAATAAAGCGGATGCCAGGATTGCCTATGTTGAAATAGATTCCATAATACTTAATTTTGATATGTATTTCGACCTGAGAGACGGCCTTATGGTTAAACAACAAAGTTCCGAAGCTGAACTGAATACAAAAGGAAGGCAGTATGAAACCGGGGCACGCGATTATGAGGACAAAGTACGAAAAGGATTGGTGACAAGGGCAACGGCTGCTCAAATGGAGCAGGAACTTCTCCAGCAGCAACAAGACCTTATTAACCTCAAAAATCAGCTTGAGGCAAACCTTATGGAAGAGGAACAGGTAATGAACAGGAATATCCTTGACTATATTTATGAATATCTCGATGAGTATTCGGCAGGAACAGGCTATGACTATATTCTGGCAAAGAGTTTCGGTAGCCCTGTGCTATACGCTGATGATGCTCTTGATATAACGGATGAAGTGCTGACGGGAGTAAACGGTAAATATAATAAGGAAAAGAATAGTAAATAATGGAATTTGCATCTGGTTATCTGGAAAATAAGGCGCTTGAGGCTGAACTTTTTCCGGATAAACCGGCAAACAATACATGTATAATTATTACAATCCCGGCCTTTGACGAGTCCGGGATTATTTTTACTCTCGATTCACTTTGTAAATGTGACGAACCTCCATGTGCCGTTGAAGTTATAGTGCTTCTTAATGCACCTGCCGTGGCCGGACCAAAGCAACTTCAGCGGAATACCAGTACCAGAGAAGAGATAAGGGAATGGAATGATAATAACTGTAAAGGCTTTATCAGAGTACTGGTACATGATACAGGGGTCAGGAATGAGAGGGACTGGGGCGTCGGAATGGCGAGAAAAGTAGCTATGGATGAGGCAGTGAGACGATTCAATACCCTGAAACGAAATGATGGTGTCATAGTATCACTTGATGCTGATTGCCTGGTCTCGCATAATTACCTGACAGGTATATATGACGAACTGTATTTAAATCAATATAGAAACGGGTGTTCCATTTATTTCGAACATCCGTTTGATGGTAATATGTCTGATGAGCACTATAATGCCATCGTACTATACGAGCTGCATCTCAGGTATTATTATCAGGCAATAAGGTATTCAGGGTTTCCCGGCGTTTATCATACTATAGGTTCGGCATTGGCTGTAAAGGCAGAAGCTTATGTGAAATCAGGAGGAATGAACAGAAGACAGGGCGCCGAAGATTTTTATTTCATTCAGAAACTGCTGCCTGCAGGTGGTTTTTTTTATCTCAATACAGTTACAGTATATCCTTCTCCCAGGGTGTCGGGAAGGGTTCCGTTCGGCACGGGACCTGTTATAAATGATATTATATCTTCCGGCAAAACCGAATACCTTACTTATAATCCTGTTGCTTTCGGAATATTAAAGAGCCTGTTCGAAATGGCCCCTTACTTGTATGAAGCCGGAGAATCTTTTGTTTCAGATAAGTTTGAACAATTGAGTTACGGTTTAAAGGAGTTCCTCAACGGGAATGACTGGATAAACCGTTTGGATGAAATAAGAAGGAATACTTCTTCTTCTGTATCGTTCCAAAAAAGATTCTTCAACTGGTTTAATATGTTCAGGGTGGTTAAATACCTGAATTTCATGCATTCAGGGGGATATCTGAAAAAAATCCCGGTTGTTACCGCAGCAAATGAGATGCTTATATTAACAGATCAGGGAAAACAAAGTACTAATACGACTGATTTATTAAATATATACAGGAACCTGGAAAGGTGATCTAATCACTGTCTTCATCAATTATCCTGTTGCCCTCTTCATCCACAATGACGAAAATATCCTCATTATCCTTTTTCATAAGATACTGCTCCCGGGCAAATTTTTCGAGGTTTTCATCACTGGTTTTAAGTTCATTCAGCTTTCTGTTATCCTCTTCTATCCTTTCCTGGTAGTATTCCTTATCTCTTTCCAACTGACGGAGGTTTTTCATGTAATGGTACCGGTCGATAAGGTTATTGTTGTCAAACAGTATTATCCAGATCAAAAACACGATCACGGTTAAAAAATACTTATTTTTTAAAACCGGAGGTATTCTATTGTTCAGTCTGTTAATAAAACCATTCATAATACAAACCTAAGATAAATTTCAGATAAATTCAATAATATCTTAACCGCCGCTCATCAGGTACATCATCTGAACATTATCGCCTTCCCTGATTATTGCTTTGTCATAGTCATCCCTTTTGATCAGCCTGCCGTTGATTTTTACTATACGCATTTTATAAGTGAATTTTTTTATCTCAAGCATCTCGCTAACAGTGATATTATCTTTTTCAAACACCTCAGGTCTGTTATTAAGCATTATCTTCATTTTCATACTTATTTAATAGTATTTCAACAACTGTATTGGCTTGCATGTTTGCCACAATTCCGACCCTTGGGGCAAGTGGAGGCAAATCATCCGATACCTCGTTTTTTTCGTCGCCTATAATAATCAGGTTTTCAGATGCTCTTTTTTCCTTTATACTGTTATTATCGCCATAACCTGCCAGGCCTGAGGCTAAAATAAGAGGTCTGTCGGGCCAGTTCTGCATAACAGTTTCGGCAAGCATTATTTTCATCTCACTGTTGTCAAGGGCTTCCACCATTATATCACAGTTATGGAATATTAAGGGTATGTTTTTATTATCCAGTTTAATATAATGGCCTTCAACTTCTGTATGGGGATTGATCTTGCTGATGTTATCTTTTAATGCTTCTGTTTTTTTCATCCCTGTCTGATCAATGAAGAAATACTGTCTGTTCAGATTTCCCGGTTCTACTATATCATAGTCGGCTATTATAAGCTTCCCTATTCCGGAACGGGCCAGGGCAACAGCACAATTTGACCCCAAGCCTCCCGCACCGGCTATACCAACTGTAAACCTCCCAAGCCTTTTATATATTTCCTCAAACCTCATTACTTTGACATTTACCATTCATCCTCGTTACTCAGTCTGGCTGTCCGGCCGGCCGTAACGTTAATTGGTTAATTAGTTGATTAGTTAATTTGTTAATTAGGAGTCATTTCAACTCATTCTCAATTTAATTCAACCTTATAGTCTCCTGTCCTGAGATTCCTTTTGCGGGTGCGGATCTCTCTCCGTCCTCTTCGCTGGCGCAAATCTCTCTCCGTCCGCCGCCTTCGCTGGCGCGGATCTCCGGATTCATCTCCCTCGCTGGCGCGGATCTCCTGATCCGTGCCTTCTCCTCTCTTGTCACTGATCCAGCCTCAGATTTCCTCCATGTATTTTTCTTCAATGATATATACCTTTCTAAGATATTTCAAAAATCCTTTTGTCCCCTGTCCGGAGGCAATTTTATCCAGAACCCTGCGGTCATTGTTTTTAAACACAGAGCCGAAAACAATCCTGATATTGGGATATATGAACAATTTTTCAGACAATACATTTGAAGGACCCAGCAGGAAGATGTTGCAATTATCCCTTATGAGTGTAATGATATCCCTGAATGTATTATTGAAAATTGTCGTGCCTGTTAAAATAACAGTATCTGCCCCTGACAAGGCATCGTTTATACCCGAAATATCCTGGACGGCTGAGTCCTTTTTATGGATATCGAACACTTCCAGCTTTATATTGCTGTCGGAAAACTTTCTGTACAGGCTCTCAAAATACCCTACCATAATTACTCTTCCTTTATCCCTGAAATCTATCCTGTCGAAGATATCTGCAGTATTGTTGTACTCACGTTCATAGTTATAGTAAGAGTTTAAATAGGCATTCAGGATTATCCTGTGGGATAGATTATTAAGATCGGGTTTGTTACTATGCAAAAGATCGTCAGTCACTTTTGTACCCAGTGTGGCACAGATACCGATATTCCCTTCCTTATTCATAATCCCGATATATTTTTCTCCGATAACCAGTTCTCTTACTTTGTCAGGATTAAAATCCTTAAATGAATACAGAAATTCCAAAGGTTCAGTCATAAGTAATGTTTTTTCAAAAATAGTACATTTCTACATTGAAATAAATGATATATATTAACTATATAAGAATGATGGAACCGGGGAGCCTGATCCCGGGGCTTCGGGAGAAGGTGACGAGAAATGATGATGTAATAGATTGAAAGGAATGAGGATACGCCAGACCTGGCATATCTGTAGTCTCCAAATAAATTTTGATATTTCATTTTTTTTGCTGAATTTGTTAATGCGATACAACAGGGATCGGTGTAAACCTGGAAGAATGATAACTGTATTGTAAATGCACATATCTATTGCAGGTAAAGTTATTTTACCGGGTTGGATTAGTTTCATTTTCAGCTTTTGTCACTCCTGTCATACTTAAAATCCGGTTTCTTTAAGGTTTGATAACATTAGTGTCCGATTAAATTTATATAACGTTCTTTGAAATCCTTAGTATATCTGGCTTGTAGAGCTTTTTTGATGCGTGACGATTTGAATTGAAATATGTGGATTTAGCTTTGTAAAAAGCTACAATTCATGAATCAAGGTAAATATGTCTTTGCACAACTTACAAATTTTTTACCACAACGTGTATTTGATCGCCTAGTTAACAAATACAGTGGGAATAAGCATGTTAGACACTTCACTTGTTGGAATCAGCTCCTCAGTATGATCTTCGGTCAGTTGACTGGAAGAGACAGCCTCAGAGACCTGATGATAAGTATCGAACCTCATAAACCAAAATATTATCATCTTGGATTTGGTAAGGGTACTTCGAGATCCAATTTTGCCAATGCCAATGAGAAACGTGATTGCAGAATCTATGAAGAGTATGCTTTCTATCTGATTGATATGGCAAGAAAATCTTCCACTGTGGATCAGGATTTTCAACTGAGCTTTGATGGAAATATATATGCCTTCGATTCTACAACTATTGATTTGTGCCTAAGTGTATTCTGGTGGGCCAAATTCCGTACAACAAAGGGTGGGATCAAACTTCATACTCTATATGATGTTAAAACCTCTATTCCTACATTTATCCATGTATCTACCGCTTCAGTACATGATGTAAATGCCTTGGATCTACTATATTATGAACCAGAAGGTTATTACATCCTTGATCGGGGATATGTAGATTACAAACGGCTTTTTAGAATACACCAGAGTGCTGCTTTCTTCGTGGTCAGAGCGAAAGACAATCTTCAATTCAGAAGAATGTACTCCAACAAAGTCAATAAGGACAACGGAGTATTACTCGACCAGATCGGCAAATTAACTGGATTTTATGTCTCAAAAGATTATCCGGAAAAACTTCGATATATCAAATTTTACGACGAAGAAACGGATAATGATCTCGAATTTTTATCCAACAGCTTTGATATAAGTGCAGAGGAAATTGCTCAACTTTACAAATATCGATGGAAGGTGGAACTATTTTTCAAGTGGATAAAACAACACCTGAAGGTTAAATCATTTTGGGGAACGACCCTGAATGCAGTGAAAATCCAAGTCTATTCGGCAATAATTGCATACTGCCTGGTAGCGTTGGTTCGTAACAAATTGAAAGTTGACCGTTCAACCTACGAAATATTGCAAATATTGAGTATTTCTCTACTAGACAAAACGCCTCTAAATGAGCTGCTTACAAATCAGAATTACAAAGATGTCAAAGAACTATATGATAAACAACTGAAAATCAGTTGGTATTAATCGGACACTAATGGTTTGATAATTTAAAAATGAACACAAGAAAAAATATGCTTCCTGTTAAATGTTTTCTATTTCCTGCTGTTATTCAGCGATTGTCTTTTTATCCGGTTTGGCATGATGGTAATAGGAACCGTGATACACGGTGTCCTATCTGGCTTCAGATATCATAAAGTCGGCTTTCATATTTTATTGAAAGACAGTTCAGGTAGAAATTGGTTTATGAACAGGGCTTAAGAAGATTAAACTATTTGTATATAATATGAAGATATTCGGTTGTACCAGTCTTAATTAAAAAGCTATGAATCAAAAGTCTGACAATATGTCCGTAATAATTAAACCTAAAACAAGACAACAATTAGCAAAGGATTATGGTGTTAATATTAAAACATTAAATAAATGGCTTAAAAACGAAAATATTATATTAGAAAAGGGTCTCATCTGTCCCAGAAAAGTTGAAGAAATATATAGAAAACTTGGCAAACCGGAATCTGTAATTTAGGTAAAAGTTCCATAAAATTAGGGGATCATTAGAATTATACCTGATATAAAATTTATTGAAATCTTGATATTGTGTCAGTATGTGTAACTATATTTTTTTAGTTTCACTACTTCACGATTTAGCAATTACTTTTGATATATGATTTTCTTTTTATAAAGAATTTTAGTAGCGGACAACATATATTTTTAAATATTTAGCTTCATAATTTAATACGGAATTCAATAGTTGTCAACTATTATTAAAACATAACATATTATACTTAACAATGACAAATTATCCCTAGTGGTTTTCATTAAGATGATATTTATAGGACTTAAATTTGATTTTAAAAAACAAAAATTATTAAAAACAAAAGTCAAATGAAGAAAATTATAGTTTGCATATTGAGTATGGTATTGATGTTTTCATGCAAAAAAACCGAAAGTGATCTTGAATTAAAACAGGTTCAAGAGGAATCTTTGTATGTTACACAACTCAAGAAAATGGGATTTTCTGTAAATGAAATAGTTGAAAAAGAGAACTATTTTGTTGTTGGTGAAGATATTCTATTCACAAAGAAGAAGCTTGACCAGTATATTTTCGATGAAGCCAAACAAGCTAAGACTGATTATATAGTATCAAGTGCAATTAGAAATAATATTAGGATAAGAATAGATGAAAGCCTTTCATCATGGACAAATCTAATTCAGGGAGCGATTGATGCATGGAATAATGTAAATGCTGATATTCAGTTAAGTATTAATGCGGTTTCACCACATATTACATTGTATGCAGATGATGATCCAGATTGTCCAGCTTATTGGCAAGATCTAGAATACTCTACATGTGCAATGGCCGATTTCCCTTCTAGTACTGGGTACCCAGGTGCAGTGGTATCTTTTAATACAAACAGTACCTTTATGAATACTGATGGGAAAAGAATTTTTGTAATAACACATGAAATTGGTCACTGTATAGGATTTAGACATACAGATTGGGAGTCTTATGATGGAGTATATGCAGCAACTATTGAGAATACCCCTTCTAGCGATCCAAATTCTCTAATGAACGGGGGAACATGTGGTGAAACTTATGGTTTAAGCACTTATGACAAGGTAGCGTTATGTGAACTTTATCCAAATGGAGAGGTAAGTGCCGGTTCTACAGGTGATCTTGATAACTATCGAAGTTTATACTCATATTGTCTGGCAGATGGGATGAGCCCCGAGGATGTTGTTGGCTGTGGTATTGCGTCTGATGAAACTGTATATGTTTGGTATAATGATTATACAGTTTCTGCAGGTAAGACAAATAATTTAGCATGTGTTCGGTCACGCTCTGTTTACTCCATTGCTCCAGGAAAGACAGCAAATATGATTGTTGGAATGGCAATCGCTGATAATAATAAGTGTTACGTATGGTATTCAGATGGACAAGTTAGTGCCGGTACTTCAGGTAATCTTGATAATTATAGAACTGCATATAATTATAGCTGTGCATCAGGGAGAACTCCAAATATGATTGTTGGTATGGGTATTTCTTCTGATGATTGGACTTTTGCATGGTATTCTGACGGGAAAGTTAGCGCTGGATCTACAAGTGATCTTGATAGAAGGAGATCTGCATATTCTTATTCTTTACCTTCTGGAAAATCTGTCAGTGATATCGTAGGAATGGGAATCTCACCTCAAGATAAAAGCTTTGTTTGGTTTAAGCAGTAAAATAGTAAACATATTAAAACATTTTATCAGTATCTTATTTTGAAAGAAATTTAAGAGGCATTCCTTGTAAATATGGGAATGCCTTCTTTGATATAGACTGATCTCATCTTTTTTAATCGCTCTCTGTTTTTACCACGTAGCATATTAATCCCCCTTTGTTTTGCTCCTTCACTGACTACCGAAGATTTATCGAAGGTGGTACTAAATTTGTTGCTGGGCAAATTATTAACCTTTGTCTATGCCGCTTGTCCCGGTCAAATCTCTTTTAACATCCTGTTTCTTATAGCGATATGAAATTATTAACATATTGATATATATCATTTTATAGCATATCTTTGAGCCTTACTTTGTAATTTAGATGAATAGGATTGAAGTAGAATTATTTTATTAAATAACAGATGGAAATACAGGCAATTAAAGAGAAGCATAAATTACTAAGTGATTTTTCATATGACTGGACTCCGTTGGATAAAGGGTACACAGACAGGATTCTTTATGTTAATGTGGGTACAAATAATGTTCAGGTGAAAGATGTTCCTCTTTTCATGAAGGAAAAATTTATCGGAGGTAAAGGCTACGGGCTTAAGCTTTTATGGGAAGCTACCGATCCGCGGACACCCTGGGATGATCCCAAGAATGAGATAATTATCTCATCGGGCCCTATCGGGGGTATTACGCAGTATTCGGGAACAGGAAAATCTCTTGTGGTATCGATATCTCCTCAGACCGACTCGGTTATGGACAGTAATGTAGGAGGTTTTTTCGGTCCGTTTCTTAAGTTTTCGGGTTTTGACGCCCTGGAGCTACAGGGAAAAGCGGAGAATGAAATTATAGTCTTCATCGACGGGATCAATCATAAGGTTGAAATATATGAGGCACCGGAAGAAGCTGTTGACAGTCATGTTCTGGCAGAGCAACTTACAGAGATGTATGCTGATGACGAGAAAGACAAAAAAAATATAGCTGTTGTATCAGCAGGTACTGCCGCTGACCATTCCCTTATAGGGATGCTTAATTTCAGTTTTTATGATTCCAAGAGGAAAATTGTACGGTTGAAACAAGCAGGCAGGGGTGGTATAGGAACGGTATTTCGTAATAAAAAGATCAAGGCAATTGTCTGCAAGGTGCCCGGAGTGAAAGGTAATCTGAACAATGTTGTTGACCTACAGTCAATAATGGAAAGGGGAAAAAGGTTTAACCGGGAGATGCGTGAACTTGACCATAAGCAGGCAAGGATGAGGGAGGTTGGTACGGCTCACCTCATGGAGATAATGAATGACCATGACCTTTTACCTACGCATAACTATAAATTCGGGAGTCATCCCGATTCGGTTAAGATCAATTCATATGAATGGAAAAATAGATTTACACAGGGAGTCCCGGACGGCTGCTGGATAGGATGTAATATGTCATGTGCCAAAGGTGTAGATAACTATGAGGTGAGGACAGGTCCATATAAGGGACAGAAGGTGATTGTTGACGGTCCCGAATATGAGAATGCAGGCGGTCTGGGCTCCAACTGTGGTATTTTTAATACGGATTATATAATTGAAGCCAACTTCTATTGTGATACCTATGGTATCTGCACTATTACCTGGGGCACACTCCTTGCCTTTATAATGGAATGTTACGAGAATGGCATCCTTAATGAAGAACGGACAGGCGGATTAAAGCTTAATTTTGGCAATGCCGATTCGGCAATGGAACTGATGCACCGGCTTAGCCGCGGTGAGGGATTTGGTTTGGTGGCAGGAATGGGTGTACGTAAGATGAAAAAGATGTTTAGTGAAAAAGGATGGGGCGACCCGGGATTCCTTAACGATATCGGGATGGAGAATAAAGGGCTCGAATACTCGGAATATATTTCAAAGGAATCGCTGGCTCAGCAGGGAGGATTTGCTATGACCAATAAGGGGCCTCAGCATGATGAGGCATGGCTGATCTTTATGGATATGGTTAATAACCAGATCCCCACGTTTGAGGATAAGGCCGAAGCATTGCATTATTTTCCGATGTTCAGGACATGGTTCGGACTGGTTGGACTGTGTAAGCTTCCATGGAATGATGTGGAACCCGAGAATAATGCTGAAACGGATGAACCGGCAAAAGTACCGGAACATGTTGACAATTATGTTACTATATACAAAGCTGTAACAGGAAGGCCCTTTGATAAGCATCGTATGATTGAAGATTCTGAACGGGTGTATAATTACCAGCGTATCTTTAACCTCAGAAGGGGATACGGAACACGTGAACATGACAGGCAGCCATATCGTGCAGCCGGCCCTGTTACCGTTGAGGAATACGAATCGAGAACCGAAAGGTATGATAAGCAGATGAGGGAACTGATAGGTGTTGACCCCGAAGGCAAAACGGTGGAAGAGAAAATTGCCATTACCCGTAAATACAGGGAAGATCAATATGAAAAGCTTATTGATGCCGTTTACAAAAGAAGAGGATGGAACAATAACGGTGTCCCGAAAATTGAATTCCTGAAAAAGATTGGAATGGACCTTCCTGAACTGATTGGAGTAGTAAAGGATTATCAGTAGTTAAAAGAGAGGCTGTCATATAAAATATTAAAGAACTGATATACTAAAATAACCAATCCGTGTAATCTGTGTAATCAGCGTAATCAGCGTTAATCAGCGCCAATCAGCGCCAATCTGTGTTTATAAACATTTGCTGGCGATATGCAAAAGAACTAAATTCGCTACCAGTAAAAGACTTAACATTATTACTATGAAAAGAGCAGTTTTATTATTAATTATCAATGTTTTTATGCTGGCAGATGTGGTTTCGCAGGTTGCCGATATAATATCCGGTGAAACTCTCACTGCCCAGGATCTGGAAAACTACCGGACCAATCCTATTATAAGAGCTAAATTCAATAATGATCCTTTTGATAACGAACGTGCAGTCAAACTGAAAGGTAAAATGCCGTATGTCAGCGGAGAGATACTGAACCCGGAGCAGGCATATGTGGATCAACTGCAGTCCTGCTCGGTAGTTGTCAGAGAGTATGCACAGGGAAGAAGAGGAGTTGAGCATGAATTCAAGGGCGCGTTTCAATATACCGGGTATTCCCTTTCTGATATAGTAAAGGATTTTATAGTATCAAAAAACAATAAAGGCGAATTCGGATTAAACCATGATCTGTATGTCGTTGTTGAAAATGACAAGGGCGAATCAGCAGTTTTTTCATGGGGCGAACTGTTTTACAGCATGCATAATCATGATATAATTATTGCAACACACGTACAACCGGTTTATCCTACCGCATCGGATGATAGGTGGGACCTGCCTGAAAATATCAGGCTGGTGGCAGCAAATGATTATCTTACTGTAAGAAATATTGACAAACCATCCAGAATAGTAATAAGATCATTCCCGGAGACTTTCCCGGGTAAGAAAGGCGTCAGGCCCCTGTTCTCCCCTGAATTTGAGATTAAAGGGCCGGGAACGTCTGTAAAAGTGCTGGGCGGCCCGGGAACGGGTATAAGTAAAAATGCAGATCAACAACTGGTCTTTTTTGGTATGCATAAGGGACTTCGGGGAATAAAAGACTTCGAAGGTGTACCTTTGTCTGATGTTCTCAGAAAGAATTATTCCTTTTCGGATAATGACCTGGCAAAGGGAATAATAGCCATTGGTGCCAAAGATGCCTACAGAGTTGTTTTTTCGCTTTCCGAGATTTTAAACCGTAATGATATGGCAGAGGTCATACTGATTGACGAACCCGACAACGAAGAAGGCCGGTTTATTGTGCATCCCGGATCAGATTTTTTCGCTGACAGGCATCTTAAGGGAGCCTGCCTTGCATATATCATGGTAATAGAATAATACCCCTGACTGATAAAAATCAGCTTAAGACTATAAATAAGAGCTAATTTTGAAGGCGATATGAAAATTTCGACATGTCGGTGTTTTTATTAATTATTAAAAAACGAAAATTTAAGAAAAAATGAAAAAATTTTTATTTATGTCAGTAATGGTTCTGATGTCTTATATGGCAATATGTCAGGATATTACCGGCGTTGTGGTCGACGGTTCAAACGGGATGACACTTCCGGGAGCTACTGTTATTCTTGACCCTGGTAACCACGGTACAAGTACCGGTACTGACGGGCGTTTTACATTCAATGATATTGACGGGGGAGCTTATGGAATTACTATTTCATTTATCGGTTATGAAACTGTAACCAGACAGATTAACGTAGTTGAAGGAAAGGGTCAGAGGATTACTGTGGAACTATATCCGGCAATCATTCAGGCTGATGAAATAGTTGTGACCGGGACAAAAACCGAACGCAAGCTTGAAGATGTTCCCCTGCGCCTGGAGCTGGTAGGACCAAGGGTTCTTGCAGAGGTCCCTTCTGCCGATATAACAGGCTACCTTAACCGTATATCGGGTGTCGATGTTTATAATCCGGGAGGTTTTATATCTCACAAGAATAATATTACCATGAGGGGGATGAGTGGTATTAACCAGGCACGCGTACTTGTGCTTGTTGATGGTATACCTGTTAACAAGGCCGACGGAGGATCAGTAAACTGGAATCTTTTTCAGCCCGATCAGATTGAGAAGATCGAAATTACTAAAGGACCGGGTTCTTCCCTGTACGGGGGCAATGCTCTGGGAGGTGTAATTAATCTGGTTACAAGTATGCCGGTAAAGAAATTTCAGGGATATGTCAAGGCTGAATATGGATCAATGAATACTTACGGGGGCAGGTTTAATATTTCCGGTAATCATACAAATGATTCCGATAAAGGTGTTTATTATTCACTAAACGGTTATTACAGGCAGAGCGATGGTTATGTTAATTATGCACTGGAAGATGAGGAGGGTAATTATCTTGTGGAACCCGATACGACTTCCACTACAATAAAGAATGATATGGAAGAATTCGGGGGAAACCTGAAAGCCGGTTATCGGTTTAATGAAAACAATAAGGTTGAAGTTCTTCTCGATTATTTTAATGACAGAAGGGGAGGCGGCTTTAAGTATTTCACTGATGAAGGAAGTAGTGCCGATCATGACACGTATTCTGCCAGAGCTATATACAAGGGTTTGCTTGGTAAGGTATCCTTAAACTCCAGTATTTATTACAGGGAGGAAGGCTACCTTAAAGTAAATGATAGTGACAGAGACAGTAAATATTATACAGTTGAATCAAGCCGCAGGGATATGGGGTTCCTGTTTCATGCCAGTATGCCTTTGGGTAAGATATCTACACTTACAGCCGGGTTTGATATAAAACAGGGTAGCGTGGATGCGGTAGATATGTACCAGCTTGTTACAGACAGGGTGTATAACAGAGGCAAAATGAACAATTATGCTCTTTTTGTTCAGGACGAAATAAAGGCCATTGATGATAAACTGGTACTGGTAGGAGGTCTCAGATTCGATAATGTAAAGTATTTTGACGGTGCATATTATATTGAAGATGCTACATCTGCAACCAGTATACTGGTCGACCTTGAGGACAGGAACCAGGAAGAACATATATGGAATGCTTTTAGTCCAAGGGTGTCGGCTCAATATAAATTCACTGACAACTTCAGGTTATATGCAGTTTATTCACATGGCTTCCGTCCTTCAATCCTTGACGATCTGTGCCGTTCAGGTTTTGTAAGAGGAGGGTTTAAAAGAGCAAATCCCATGCTCGAACCTGAAAATCTGGATTCATACGAAGCAGGTGCCGATATCCACCTGGGAGGCCTTACTGTTTCACCATCCGCTTATTATTCCAAAGGAAAAGATTTTATGTATTACGTCAGTACCGGTGATAGTCTTAGAATGTCAGGAAGAATGAGGCCTGTAAGACAAGCTGAGAATATAGGAGGAGTTGAAATAAAAGGCGCTGAGGTAAAAATAAATTATGATTTTGACAAAGGCGTGGCTGTTTTTGCCAATTACAGCTTTAGCGAATCAGTAATAACCGAATTTGATCCCGAATTCAGTAGTCAGAGCGAAGATATTACAGGTAAACTGTTAACATATGTACCAAAGAACAAATTTTCGGCAGGACTGAGCTGGAGAAACAGAATTCTTAATTTTAGTGCTGTTTTAAATTATAAAGGAGAGCATTATACCGATGACCTGAATACGGTAACGGTAGATCCGTTCAGTAGCGTTGATGTAAGGTTATGGAAAACATTCGGACATGTGAACTTTAAGCTGGATGTGGAAAATGTGCTTGATAATGTTGCGCTGGTTGATGACGGATTCTTAAATTACGGCAGGTTTATCAGAATGGAGGTTACTTATTTGTTTTAATACTTCTACGTGTTCCGCCGCGGCCTCCGGCCGCCGAAGTCAGGCTATGGCCGACGGCGGCGGCGGTTTAATTGGCTTCGCCGGACTCGTAAACCCGGTTCCTCAGAGTTATACTCTGAGGTTACCCCCATTGTATTAGTACAATAAAATTATAAATTTGTGACAGTGTATTATAATTAACATAGTTAAATAATCCGTTTGAAAATGTTTAATGTAAATGAATACTTTGAAGGCAATGTGAAATCGATTGCTTTCGAAAATGCCGGTGGCCCTGCCACCATAGGAGTGATGGCTCCCGGTGAATATGAATTTGGAACATCAACAGTGGAATACATGACTGTAACATCGGGAATGCTGACGGTGCAGCTTCCTGATCAGCCTGAATGGAAAGATTATAGTGAGGGAGAGACCTTTATTGTAGAGAAAGACAAAAAGTTCAGGGTAAAGGTTACCGAACCCACTGCATACAGGTGTATATATAAATAATTATGTTATCCCGGGCGCAGCAAAGGGACCGGATCGGCTACTGATCCCCTGCTTCGCCCGGAATGATATTATATACTATTATGGCCGGACCCAAAGGATCGAAATACTACGATATCTTTATTAAGTACCAGGTTTGTCTTGAAAAGATAGATGATGGAAAAATTCTGGACTGGGAAGGGTTCGGTTTGTTGAATGCAGTCAGAAAGACAGGCTCACTGGCATCGGCAGCATCTGAACTGGATATGAGCTATCGCAAGGCATGGGGTATAATAAGGGATGTTGAGGACAAACTGGGCTTCCCTGTTGTTATAAAACAACGTGGCGGAGCTGAAGGAGGCCATACGGAACTTAGCGAGGAAGGAAATGAGTTGCTGAATGCCTATAATGAATTGATTATACAATTCAATACTTCAGTGAAAGAGGTGACAAGGAAATTTTTCCGGAAAATTAACCGCAAATCCGATGAATAAAAAAAATGAATTATTTGCCGTTTTACTGATAGCCTGTGTGTCTTTGATTTCATCCTGTACTAATAAGGACAGACGCGATGTAATAATATTCCATGCCGGAAGCTTATCTGTGCCCCTCAAAGAGGCGGCAAAGGAATATATGGAACAGAACCCGGATGTTAATATTATTCTTGAAGGAGCTGGCAGTGTGGCATGCACCAGGAAAATAACCGAGTTGGGTAAGCCATGCGATATAATGGCATCTGCTGATTACCGGGTTATAGAAGAGTTCCTTATGCCCCGGTATACAGATTGGAATATATGGTTTGCGACAAATGAAATGGTAATAGCATTTACAAACGAATCAAAATATTCGGATATTATCGACAGCAGTAACTGGTATGAAATACTATCAAGGGAAGATGTTGTTTACGGAAGGTCGGACCCGGATTCAGACCCCTGTGGTTACAGGACGGTGCTGTTGTTTGAACTTTCAGAACTGTATTATTCGAATGATAGTATCGCCGATGTCCTGCTTGCTAAAGACAGAAATATGATCAGACCCAAGGAAGTAGATCTTGTTGCTCTTCTGGAGACAAAAGCCCTGGATTATATCGCTCAGTATAAGTCTGTTTCAGAGCAGCACGGACTCAAATATATTACTCTTCCTGATGAAATAAACCTATCCGAGCCTGAATTTGAAGATACCTATAGTTCCGTTCAGGTAGGTATTACAGGTAAGCAACCCGGAGAGAAAGTTACTATAAAGGGAAGCAGTATGATATATGGTCTTACCATACTTAATAATGCTCCCAACAGGGAAGACGCAGTAAATTTCCTGAATTTTTTTCTTGGGAACGAAGGACAGAGGATACTTGAGGAGAACGGTCAGACTCCACTTAACCCTCACCTGGAGGGGGAGGCTGCCGGTCTGCCACCCGGTATGGAGGAAATCTTTGTAAGGTAAATAATATTATTTTTTCGTCGATTATCTCTATTTTTGCCGGCATGCAAATATGTATGTTATAATACATTTTGTTAAGAGCTAAGCAATATGGATACCCGTAGTATATTCCACTGGATAATTTTGATTTTTTCATCTTTGGTGCTGTTGTTTATCCTGGCTCCGCTGGTAGGAATGATCTTTGACACCAGCCCTGGAGAGTTTTTTCAGACCATTAAGGATGAAGAAGTACAGGCCAGTGTCTGGCTTACTTTATCGGTAGCATTTATGTCCACCCTGTTTTTTTCAGTCATGGCAATCCCGTTTGCCTGGCTTATGGCAAGGTACAGCTTCCCGGGCAAGCGGATTGTACAGGGATTGATAGACCTGCCTGTTGTGTTACCGCATTCCGCAGCGGGGATAGCGCTTCTGGGCTTTATATCAAGAGAAGGGCTTCTTGGTAGACTGGCTGACAGCGTAGGACTGAACCTGGTTGGTAACCCGGTGGGGATAGCACTGGCAATGTCGTTCGTAAGTCTTTCTTTCCTTATTAATGCGGCAAGAGATGGTTTTGCTGCTGTTCCCGAACGCCTCGAAAAAGCTGCTATGAACCTGGGTGCTTCGCCGGCAAGAATGTTTTTCACTGTCTCTCTCCCTCTTACCTGGCGAAATATTGCATCAGGGTTTATTATGATGTTTGCAAGGGGGATGAGTGAATTCGGAGCAGTAGTTATTATTGCATATCATCCTATGACTGCTCCTGTTCTTATTTATGAGAGGTTCAATCAGTTTGGCCTGTCCTATGCCAGACCGGCCTCGGTCTTTTTTATTCTTGTTGCTCTGCTTGTATTTATCCTGATACGGATACTGTCAAACAGTACCGGTAGTAAAGTACATAGATCCAAAGAAACCGGGAAATAATGCTGGAATTAAAGAACATATCAAAATCATACGGCGACTTCAGCCTGAAAGATATAAATCTGAGAGTTGAAGATGGAGAGTATTTTGTGTTGCTTGGCCGCTCCGGAGCCGGCAAATCACAGCTTCTGGAGATTATTGCAGGATTGCGTAAACCGGATTCCGGTTCGGTTATACTGGATGGTAAGGATATAACATATGAAAAAATACAAAACAGAAAAACCGGAATGGTCTTTCAGGATTTTGCCCTGTTCCCACATCTTACAGTATATGACAATATAGCTTATTCTTTAAAAGTAAGACGAATGCATAAAAGGGATATTGATCCCAGGGTAAGAGAGATAGCTGATAACATGAATATTATACACCTGCTTTACAGGAAAACGAACGATCTGTCAGTAGGTGAAAAGCAAAGAGTGGCGGTGGCCAGGACACTTGTGACTTCTCCGGCAATACTACTGCTTGATGAGCCTATGGCCTCCGTTGATACTACTCTCAGGGACGATGTCCGTGGCATCCTTCGTAAAGTAAACAGAATGGGAATAACTATCCTGCATGTTACACATGATTACCATGAAGCTGTACAACTGGCTAAAAAGGTGGGGATAATCCACAACGGGAAAATGCTACAGGAAGGTGAACCGGATGAGGTATTTACAAAACCCGCTAATAAATTTGTTGCAAGGTTTGCCGGTATAAGAAATTTTTTCAGGGTAAGGATAAAGGCGGATGCAGGTAAATATTATGCCGAATCGGAAAATAACAGGTATCTTCTTCCCGGTGACAACTATCCTGAAGACGGTTTGTTACTGATTAAGAGTAATACGATAAAGCTAAATACCATGGGCACGGGCAATGAGAACTGTATACAGGGGAAGATCACTGAGGTTAACAGGGCCGAAAACGGCTTTGAGGTTTTTGTTGAGTCAGGCGATATGTACCATGTGCTTGTTAGTGAAAAAGAGGCACATGATTTGATGCCTGAACCGGGACAATTAATATTTTTATGGTTTTCAACCTCTGATCTTTTAATTATATAAAATTACTAAACTATGATTTCATTTGAGGAAGCACTTGCCATAACTGAAAAATATAAGCCTGCAGGTTCTGTTGAAAGAATACCGTTTACCGAATCATTGGGGCGTTGCCTTGCAGAAGATATCATAAGCGATATGGATATGCCCCCCTTCAACAAGTCAGCAGTTGACGGCTATGCCTGTCGCAGGGATGATCTGGGCAATGATATGGTAATCAAGGGGGTGGCTGCTGCAGGCCGGCCTGCGTCGGTTAAAGTAGGCAGGGGGGAATGTATCAAAATAATGACAGGAGCAGCAGTGCCTGAAGGCGCCGACTGGGTGTTTATGGTTGAGTATGCCGAAGAAAGTAACGGGAAAGTAAGTTTTACAGGTAAAGCCTTTAATGATAATATAGCAAAAAGGGGAGAGGATATCCGTAAGGGAGATGTGGCGCTTAAGGCAGGCAGGGAATTAGCTCCGCAGGATATAGCAGTACTTGCTACGGTGGGAGCTGTTGAGGTGACTGTCAGCAAAAAACCCGTGATCGGGGTAATAAGCACAGGTGATGAACTGGTCGAGCCATATGAGAAACCTTCCGTATCGCAGATCAGGAACAGTAACGGTTACCAACTGGTAGCACAGGCCATAAGGGCAGGAGCAGAAGCTATATATTATGGTATAGCACCTGATAATGAGGATGAAACATACAGGATGGTAATAACAGGTATGGATGAGTGTGATATCCTGCTGCTGACAGGGGGAGTGTCAGCGGGTGATTTCGATATGGTACCGCTGGTAATGGAAAGAGCAGGAATAAAGATATTGTTTGACAGGGTGGCTGTTCAGCCCGGTAAACCTACAACATTTGGCATACACGATGATGCAATAGTCTTTGGATTGCCGGGAAACCCGGTATCATCGTTTGTTCAGTTTGAACTTTTTGTTAAGCCGATGATAAAGAGAACTTTAAAGGTAAATAAGATTGTCAGGAATAAGAGACATTTAATAGCTGTTGATTACAGGAGGAAACGTACGGGAAGAATGACATGGGTGCCGGTAATGGCAGATAGCGATGATTATGTTATACCTGTTGAATACCACGGCTCTGCACATATAAATGCTTTGCCTGATGCATATGGGCTCATGCAGGTGCCTGTGGGAGTAGCGGAAATAAAAAAAGGGGAGGCGGTAAATGTACGACAGATTTAAGAGAAAGATCAGTTATTTAAGAATATCTGTTACCGACAGGTGCAACATGCGGTGCAGGTACTGCATGCCTGAAGAAGGGATTAAGCTGATCGGACATAATGATATACTCAGCTATGATGAGATTGAACATTTTGTACGTGTAGCTGCAGGCATGGGTATTGATAAGGTCAGATTGACCGGGGGAGAGCCGCTGGTAAGAAAAGATCTGCCGGTGCTGGTCGGGATGCTGTCAGATATTGAGGGAATAAAAGACCTGTCAATGACAACCAATGGAACTCTCCTGGGAAAATACGCAATGTCTTTGGCTGAGGCAGGACTTGACAGGGTGAACGTTAGCCTTGATTCGATGGATCCGCATAAGTACAGATGGATTACCAGGGGAGGCGACATCGCAGAAACACTGGAAGGTATTGATGCTGCAATTGAGGCAGGGCTGACACCTGTAAAACTGAATTGTGTGGTTAAAGAGACAAAAGAAGAATATGATGCCAGGATGGTTACCGAATATGCAGAAAGCAAAGGATTGGAAATAAGGTTTATAAAAGAGATGAACCTGGCAAAAGGCGAGTTTGGACTGGTGGAGGGAGGCGACGGAGGAAACTGTGTCTCATGTAACAGGCTGCGCCTTACTGCAAACGGGAAAGTAAAACCATGTCTATTCAATGATCTCGAATATAGCGTAAGAGAACTGGGAGCTGAAAAAGCAATAATGATGGCTGTGGAAAATAAACCTGCCTGTGGAACGGTTAACCATAAGGGACACTTTTATAACATAGGCGGCTGAGCAAGATAAACGACAAACGACTAACGGTCAACGGCTATTCCAGTCCACAGTCTTCAGTCCTCAGCCGGCAGTCCACAATGTTAATTTGTATATTGGTCGATTAGTTAATTAGTTAATTAGTAGGTATTTAAATCCATTCTCAACCCATTCTAAACTTTCTCAACCTTTTAAACCCTTTCGCCTTTAGTCTTTAGTCTTTCGCCTTTAGTCTTAATTGTATAAAAGCCCTATCTTTAGTTTATAATATTTCAGATGTTACATGAGAAACACGAAAAGTATAAATGTATGAAAGAATTAACACATACCGACGATCAGGGACGTGCCCGTATGGTTGATGTTGATGATAAACCGGTAAGCCGGAGAACTGCCAGGGCAGCAGGCTCAATAACACTGTCAGGGGAAGCGGTAAAACTTATCAGGAATAATGAGATGAAAAAGGGAGATGTTCTTACTACTGCCGAAATTGCCGGAGTGCAGGCAGCAAAAAGAACATCAGACCTGATCCCTCTTTGCCATAATATAAACCTTAGTAAAATCACTGTTAATGCAGTACTTACGGAAAAGGGTGTGAATGTTGAAAGCGAAGTAAAATGTACAGGTAAGACAGGTGTGGAGATGGAAGCGCTGACTGCTGTCTCGGTATCCCTGCTTACCGTATACGACATGTGCAAAGCTGTGGATAAGAGAATGGTAATAGGTAACATCTCCTTAATTGAAAAAATCAAGGAATAATGGAATTTCCGGAAATATTTAAAGTACTTGTAATAACAGTTTCCGACAGGGCGGCAAAAGGAGAGTATAAAGACCTTAGCGGGCCGGAAGCGGAAAAAATACTCGAAGATTATTTCAGAGAGATAGGATGGCCTGTTGAGATTGTTGTTACAGTTATTCCGGATGATAAACCGGAACTGCGATATCTGCTTAATGAGTATTCAAGGTACTATAATATCATAATCACAACAGGGGGTACAGGTATCGGTCCGCGGGATATAACCGTTGATGTGGTAAAAGGGCTTCTTGATAAAGAGATCCCCGGTATTATGGATATGATAAGACTTAAATACGGGATGAAAATACCCAATGCCCTCCTTAGCCGTTCGGTGGCAGGTATTATGGGTAACAGCATTATCTATACACTGCCGGGTTCGGTAAAGGCTGTCAGGGAATATATGTCGGAAATAACAAAGACATTACAGCATACCATTCAAATGCAGTATGGTGTTGATGTACATAAGAAGCATTAATGACCAGGATTATTTATTGTATTTATTATACTATGACCGATAAGCCTGTCGTATCTTCCGTTCGGGTCCCTGTAATAACATAAAATGAGATAGTCATTCTCTGTTTCATAATGATCTCCTTCAAGTTCGCTGAAACAGGATTCCGGAAGGCCTTCTGTCCTGGTGGCATAAATATAGTTATACCAACCCTGCTTAAGCAAGAGACGGCATTCATATGCCTTTCTTTCATAATTATAAACCATCCTGTTACTGCTGTCCATAGACCAGTTGGTCAGTTCCCCGTAAACGTATACATCTTCATCAAGGGGGAAGTTCAAAGGCAGGGTGAAGTATACATATACATAATCGGCATCTGTGTGAGGGTCAATGCCTTCCTGGTGTGCTATATAGTATTTCCCGTTAAAATCCGGCCGGTAGAAATATGGTCGTGCCGCCCTGTTTTCAGATTCCCTGAGGCGAATATGGTAATAACCGTATAAGTTTTCTATATTCTGAATATATTCTGACTGGTATCTTATGCTCTTTATATCAAAATATCTGTATTCGTTTCCTCCCTGGAAAATATTCATCTCAGTCAGTCCGTTATATTCAAGCGTATTGTTCCCTGTAAAGTCAGGCTTCAGGTTTTTCCTCGCATCATCCCATCTTCCGTTCTTAAGTATTGTGCTGAATACCGTATTGTAAGGATCCTGAAGGCTAAGAAAAGGGAAGCTGACGCTGAAATCAATCTGTTGGCCTGTAAGGTAATAGCCTGTCAGCTTAGACCTGACAGAACGGGCTTTGATCGATGCAGCGCCCTCGCTCACCATAAACCGTCTGGTGGCAACAGGATTATCAGGCTCCCCAAAGGGATATATTTTTATTATATAGTTGCCGGATATTTTAAAAGAGACATTATTATTAGGAAAGCTTATACTGTAATGTATATAGTTTACAGTTGTATTAAAAGACATATTATAATCTTCAACCTGGTTTTCGAAATACCCTTCCAGATATTCCGACTCAAATATATCGCTGGGATTCCAGTCCTTGTCGCAATGGATAAATGTATAATAGTATGTTTCGGTAGTTTCATCAATCAGATCGAAATGTAAAATGAGTTTTTCCTCCGAACCTAGCTTTATTACCGGGTAAGAGAGGTTCCATTCCTCACGGTGTATCCTTGCAGACATGATCTGTCCTGAAGCTATATCCTGACAGATAACTGCTTCAGGTGAAAAGAATATAAAAACAGTAACAAAAGATATTAATAGTGATTGTTTCATTCTATCAAAAGTATATATAATAACGTTATTTCGCAGGTTATAGTATTATAAAATGGAACCGGGGAACCTGATCCCCTTTGCTGGCGAGGATCTCTCTCCGTCCGCCAAAGCTTCAGCGCAGGCGGAAGATCCGTGCCTTCCCGTCACTTGTCACTCGTCACTGTTTCACTGTTTCCCCGTGTGCCACCGAGATACACCGTGTACACTGTGGTGAAATAAATTATTCGTTTAAAAGTTTAAAAGTTAAATCGTTTAAGCGCGTTTTCCCGGTTTCCCTGTTTAACAATTTAACGAATAAACGAATAAACATTTTGTCTGTAGATTAAAGGAATAAATTTGCCTTGCATTAATTTTTTTTAATAATTTGTTAGTCTGTTTGATATCTTCTATACCTGATATGGTCAGGCTGGCTCTCAAAGACAACAATAACTATATTGCTGTATATATGATGTTTCTTTTACAGAATGTTTCATTAAAAATCTATAAGGAAGAAAAAATCTGTTAAAACGCTTAAGTATTCTGGCAAAATCCGGTAAGTAAATTATAAATCCATGCTTTCATGGTATTATAAGACTAAATATCAGAGGGTTTTGCAGAACAGCAAGTATATGTGTAATATATGAGAGAACGTTTAAGAATAGTCAAGCTAGCTTTTTATGCTACATTCTTAGTATTTATTGTTGGATGCAATAAAAATATTGATGGAATTACTACTATAGAATGCCCTCCTTTCGAGCGGGTTCTTTCATCTCCATATGAAGACCCATTACCACATCCATCAGGTTTGTTAATAGGATTTAATCACACTCCCCTAATAGAAATTAGGTATAGCTATGGATATGATTGTCCACTTCAAGCTACATACTTTTTTGATAATAGTAATACTGGCTTCTGGTTGGCTGACTCGGATGGCAATAATGAACGAAAGGTATTACCTTATTACTTAATTACACCCAGTTGGAGTCCCGATGGAAATTGGATTTCATTTTCAAAGAATGGTAATATTTACAAAATGCCATTTGATGGTGAATGTTTTGATACCCTGTCAGTAATTCAATTGACGAATGGTACTAATAATTTTTATCCGGCATGGAGCAGTGATGGAAGGTATATTGCCTACGACAATACTGAATGTGGATCCGTAACTGAGCCTCCTCCACCTAACTCGTGTGGAATCCTAATTACAGATTCAAATAATGGTAGTGAGAAAACATTTATAGTAAATGAAAGGAGATTTCCTTATTGGGGGCCTAGTTCAGACACTCTATTTTATGGATTGTATTCTTATGATCTAATAAATAAAAATGAAAGTATTATTATTGACCTTGTTCAAATTGGATTTAGACTGATTGGGCGGCCATTATACAATCCGAATAAGAATTTAATTTTCTTTCAAGGGAAATTCATAAATTCAACTAATAACATTCAATTATATTCTATTAGACCTACGGGGGAAGATTTCAGACTAGTGTCAACGGATCCAGTGTTAGACTTTTCAATTACTCCAGACGGGAAAATAGTATATGTTTTATTTGATGGTTGCAGACTAGATGAGGGGAAAGGGGCATTATGGGTTATGGACTATGATGGATCGAATAAGCAACAATTAACAATTAATAATCAACTGATTTTGAGTGCCCGCTAATGATTAATCATATATAATTAATACTTTTACTATATGCAAATTGAATCATGTAATAAAGCAATAATTAAATTTCTTCTTGTTATAGGATTGGTAGTATCAATTAGCAGCTGTGAAAAGGTTATTTATACCTCAAATATACCTAAAGGGGAATGGGCATTGGTTCTAAAAGATGGTATTATCTTTAAGCAATATTCATACGATAATTCACCTCTTCATTTATATTTTGATAATGAGTTTGTTATTTTTTTCGACAATCCATCGAACGAAATTACTGATAAATGTTATTATACTTATTCAGACGGGGTGGGTCAGGTTTATAAAGAACCCTATGACCCAGAGGACCCTGATACTGAAGGAATATACAAGTTTTATTTAAGAAATGATTCATTATTTTTTGATATCCCTATGTACATTTTCTTTCGAATAAGGTCTACCTCAATTATCGAATTCCCTTATATAAACTCAACTAACCAATAACCTGCATATTCCTGCGATTTCGGACACTAAATCCCGCTGAAAGCGGACAGTTGTTCCCGTTCAAAACGGACACCTGATTCCGACGAAAACGGACACCTTTCACATCGTTCATTTTCGTTTATTATTTTCTAAAATTAATCATTTTTATATTTCTCTCTTGTATCCGTCTAGGCAAGTACACTAGCAAGCTAATTTCTGGGTATTATTAGAGATTCATGTTTTGAGGGAGTAGATTTGAGAGTTTGTTGGCGGGATAGTCCGGGATGATTTCCAGAACTTTTTTTAACCAAGTGTAGGGATCCACATTATTATGTTTGCAGGTAGCAAAAAATGAATAGAACATAGCAGCACTTTGTGCTCCGGCGTGGGATCCAGCGAAGAGATAATTGCGTTTTCCCAGTTTATGGAAATCTTTACATAAACTGGGTTATGCATAGTAAAAGATTATGTAAAGCGATTTTCTTTATCATCCATATAGTCAGTAGATTACTTTATCCGAATTCCATAATTTCTTTCCATAACTTTTATCTGTAATTTGGGTAATAGTGGTACTGTTTCCACTATAAAACCCAATTAGTTATGGAAAAAAAAGACCAAAAGATTTTTGAAGAATTAACAGCAGGCGCGGCAAAATGCCTAAAAGAAAGACTTAGACGCGCACCAGGCACATTACATCACTACCATGTACTCTGGAACCGAATCTGGAAATACATGGATTCCCGGGAAATAAAGATTCTTGATTCGACTATTTGCAATGCTTTTTTAGAGCATACATATGGTGATCACGACTTTGGTGACCTTACAAAAAGAGATCGGGATATGATTAGGGCTGTGGAGGTTTTGACAGAATATATAGATACCGGGACTATTATTCCTAAAAAAGAAGTCACTGTATTTGAAGGTTCAATAGGAAATTTAATGATCCAATATCTAGCCTATAAGGCATCCTTAAGGTTGGCTAAGCACACTCTGGAAGAGTACGAGCAACACTTGTCACGGTTTCTTGCATTTTTAAACGATAAAGAAATTGCAGAGATTAAAGTTGTTAATCAGTTGCATTTTCTGCTTTATCTGAAAGGACTTGACCCCCGATATTCTTCTTTGCCGCACATAGCAATCCGTGTCCTTCGGGATTTCTTTAGGTATCTGTATAACAAGGAAATACTGGAAGCGGATATTTCTATCCTTATTCCGAGAGATAATTATAAGAAACAACCAAAGCTTCCTTCAACATATAAGAAACGGGAAGTGGAGATCCTCATCAACTCTGTTGATAGGGCATCCAAAGCAGGGAAACGTAATTATGTCATAATTCTGCTGGCAGCAAGACTCGGATTAAGGGCTTCTGATATTGTCAATCTTAAGTTTAATGATTTGCACTGGGAAAAGAATATTATTCGAATCAAACAGTACAAAACTGATAACACTCAGGAACTTCCTTTATTACCAGAAGTTGGCAATGCAATAATTGATTATCTGAAATATGGCCGCCCTATGTCAGATGATCCACATGTTTTTCTGGTAGCCAGATCACCTTTTAATCCCATGAGTAGTTCTGGAGTTGGGACTATTGTTCAAAATGCTTTTGCAGCTGCTGAAATCGATACTGGGAACAGGAAACACGGCCCTCATGCACTCCGTCATAGCCTTGCCGGCTTCTTATTGGAAAACAGAGTTACACTACCGGTTATCTCAGAAGTATTAGGTCATGAAAAGTCAGATTCCACTAAATATTACCTCCGGGTGGACCTGAACTCGCTTAAGAAATGTGTGCTTGATGTACCGGTTATTGATCCTCTCTTTTATTATCAGAAAGGAGGGTTCTTTTATGAATAAGAGGCATTTTTTTGGAATATACGCCCAGCATATAAAAGATTTTATCGCTTTAAAGCGGGGGCTTGGGTTTAAATATGACACCGAAGAGAACATATATTCATTATTTGATCGTTTTACTGTCCAAAGAGGTGAACAAACATTGGGCATTACCAGGGAACTTGCTGATGCATGGTGTAAGAAAAATGAAAATGAATCATCCTCTTATCGAAAACACCGCATGATATGCCTTAGTCAGCTAGCAGCTTATCTATGCCAGAATGGCATTCGCTCTTACATTCCACAGATACCTGTTCTTAGAACATCATTTACTCCATATATTTTTTCGAAAACCGAAATAACAGCTCTGTTTCATGCTGCTGATCAACTACGTGCGAAACGAAAAAGTATGAAAACAATCATATTTTCCATTCCTGTTTTGTTACGATTCTTGTATGCTACTGGGGTAAGGATAAGTGAAGCACTGGCTCTGAAGAACCAAGACATCAATCTGGATGACAAATACTTCATCCTCAGAGATAGTAAAAATGGGAAGGAACGTATGATTCCTATTTCCCAATCATTGGCAATAGTTTGCAGGGATTATGTTACAAATCGGAACAGGCTCGACTGTCAAGCGGGAAATGAACACTTCTTTATTTCGTGTAATGGTTTACCAATTAAAAGGGATGCCGTTTACAGAAAGTTTAGGTTAATCCTGAGAGTAGCCGGAATAAGCCATCTCGGAGAGAATCGTGGACCACGCTTGCATGATTTGCGCCATACTTTCAGTGTTCACTCCTTAGCTATGATGGCCGAGGATGGAATGGATCTATATTGTTCACTGCCTATCCTTTCTACTTACCTGGGACACCAATCCCTCCATTCAACAAACTCTTATGTCCGGTTAACAGATGAAATATACCCGGAACTACTCAAAGATGTTGATGCGATTTGTTTGAATGTTTTTCCAAATATTGAGAATTATGAAAGCAACTGATTTCTCTAAATATCTGACAAGCTTCCTGGCAAACTATTTACCTCATGAAATTGGGGCCAGCAAAAACACCATATCCTCTTATCGGTATACTTTCATTTTGTTTATCCAGTTTATGGAACAGAAAATGAAGATCAGTATAAATAAGCTATCAATAATGGATATTACAAAACAATCGGTAGTGGATTTTTTGGACTGGTTACAGGGTGAGCGGAAAAACAGCAACGCCACGAGAAACTTACGCCTGGCTGCCATACACTCATTCTTCAAATATATCCAGTATTCTGCTCCGGATAATCTTTATGAATACCAGAGTATTTTATCTATAAAGGTGAAGAAGAAAGAAAAACCGGCAATAAACTACTTGACATTGGACGGAATCAAGTTATTGCTTGAACAACCTGACAGGAAGACTCTTAAGGGGCGTAGAGATCTAGCTTTACTTTCCCTGATGTATGATACCGGAGCACGTGTTCAGGAGGTTATTGATTTAACACCTTCTGCTTTACACCTGGACAAACCAACGACCATACGGATTACCGGTAAGGGGAATAAAACACGCATTATACCTTTGTTGGAGGGGCAAGTTAAAATACTTAGAAATTACCTATCAGAAAATAATTTATTAAAGCCATACGCTGGATCTTATCCACTCTTTTTCAATAGTAGAAAAGAGAAACTTACTCGTGCAGGAATTACACATATTCTATTGAAGTACTCTGACAAGGCAAGACAAAAGAATCATAAATTAATACCAGATAAAATGAGTTGCCACGTTATTAGGCATTCAAAAGCAATGCATTTGCTCCAAGCAGGAGTAAATCTCATTTACATTAGAGATATCTTGGGTCATGTATCTGTTGAAACCACAGAAATATACGCAAGAGCCGATTCTAAACAAAAAAGGGAAGCTATTGAAAAAGCATATTCTGATGTCGTAAACATAGAAGAGCCTGTATGGCAGGATAATAAGAGCCTATTGAGCTGGCTTAAGAGTTTTTGACTAAAAGTTATGTAAAGCAATTACATGATCTCACTTTGCTATAGAGCTGATGAAGAGATAGATATCAAATATCGCTTTACATAATCTTTTACTATGCATAACCGAGAGCCGTGGGCCTAATTGCATTTTCGACCAGATTGTTATCAATTTCCAGATGTCCATCCCTGAGATAGTTCATCAGGTTGTCCCACCTCTTGATAGAATAGATCAAAGCTTTCCCGAAAGGGCTTTTCGGTGTAGTAGTTCTGACCTGAGCAGCCATCCACTTTCCCAGTTCATTTAGGATGGGTAAGGACTCATTCAGTCGAAGATCATGACGTTGCTCAGGAGACAACTTTTGTTCTCGGGCTAAGCGTTCAATATGGTAGAGCTTCTGGATTTCAGTCATGGCATACCCAGCTCTTTTTTGGTCATCACTGAGGCTTTTTTCAACCATACGCCTCGTGGGCCATGCAACTCAAAAGTGTTATACCCTCTTGTTCGCCAAACCAATCATATATCTTGTATCCATCAGTTTGGAGGTAGCCCTTAAAATCTGACAATAGCTTTTTGGGAGCTTCCCGGCTACGACCTTCCTGATAATCGAACAGTACCATGCGCTGAATGGGTGAGTAGTACACCCAGTAGTATCCCCGATGTGTTTTTTGTTTCTTCTTGGGATCCAATACCTGGATAGGAATTTCATCTACCTGAAGATAGCCCTGGCTAAGGACCTGTAGTTTCCCTTCGTCGTGTAAGAGATGGAGCAGGTTAGCTATTTTACCTTGCCATCCCCCCATCGTTGAGCGAGGAATATCGATTTGGTGCTCGGTTTTAAAGCGTTGAGACTGCCTGTAGAATGGAAGATGGTAAACATATTTACTGACCAGAATATGAGACAGCAGCCCGGGACCGGCAACACCCTTATCTATCGGTCTTGAAGGTAGCTCTCCGCATATTATACCTTCGTTATCCTCCCTGGCATATTTAGGTCGCTTATACCGATTGATTTTCAGGATAGCCTGTTGGTATTCCAACTCATCGGTAACCTCGTGACCAATACACTTCAGCCCCGTGATATCTTCATCTGGTTCTATGATAATCTCCTCCACGGGAAGATGATCAGGAAGAGCCAGACGACCGGGATGATTCTTTCTTTTACGACGCTCAAAAGAAGATACTTCTTCAGTGGCAGGCTTAATGGTTCCTTCCTGGCTCGTGGCCTCAATATCAAAGGGCAGACGCATCTGAGCATCTTCAGCCCCGGATACAAAACGCTCTCGTTTTGAGCCAAAAATCAAACGCTTTAACTGGGAAAGCTCGAACTTCATTGAACTGAACTTTTCGAGCATATCCCGGATCTTCTTCAGCAAGGTCTCTTTTTCCCTGGTGATAGACTGAACTTGTTTCTCTTTGTCTTGAATGACACTGTCTTTTTCTTTGATGATAGCTTCTTGATTTTTATAACCTGCAAGAAGCTCCTCAAAAGTCATATTTTCCGGTGTCTTTGACATGTGTCAAAACTATAGAAACATAATTGATTACAGAAGAAAAACTGATGTGATTTCTTCACAAAATAAAGAGTAAATTCTTGAAAAGAAAGGGGCGAAAGACTTGTATGTTACCCTTGGTTTACAGGTATTTGAAGCTGGGTGAAACGGGTGCGTTTTTGAAGGTTTTTAATGGATAATCCATCAATGATCATGACCAGTTGTGAATAATTTAATGATATACTTCCAATGGATGCATCATACCGGGGAAGCTCAAAGGTACCCTTCTCCAGGCGTTTGTAGTAAAGTAAATATCCGGAACCCTGCCAATGCAACAGCTTAACCTTATCACGACGCTTATTTATGAAAATAAACACCTCTCCGTTTGAGGGATCGTTCCCCAGATTATTACGCACCAAACCAGATAAAGCATCAAAGCTTTTTCTCATATCAGTTGGATGACTGTACAGGTGAAAGCTGTTTTCAGCACTCAGTGCAAACATGGCTATGGATTTAACAGAGTCTGTAAAACCTGGGGCTGAACAGTCTCAGGGCATAATACCTGTACCCCATTAGGCATAAGAAAATGTATTTGACCCGGATTGTGTGCCTTATTGTCCTGGGGATATGACTGGATCTTAACAGGAATAAATCCCGAAGCAGTATCTGCATTATCATTACTGCTGTGTCCTTTGCGGTATTTCTTTGCCCAATACTGGAAAGTCGAATAGGCCAAGCCATGCTCTTGACAGTAGATCCTCTGTGATTGTTTGCTAACATTGCAGTTCTCGATATGTCCATACATCTCTGCCTGGGTATGTCTTATATATTTTTTCATGCGTCAAATCTACGCACCCAGGATCAGCTTTGAAAGACGGGTTTGGTAGAGGGGATACGATTAAACGAATAAATTTGCCTTGCATTAATTTTTTTTATAATTTGTTAGTCTGTTTGATATCTTCTATACCTGATATGGTCAGGCTGGTTCTCAAAGACAACAATAACTATATTGTTAGTATATATGATGTTTCTTTTACAGAATGGTTCATTAAAAATCTATAAGGAAGAAAAAATTTGTTAAAACGCTGCCCGGTAAAATTTCCGGTAAGGAACTTATAAATTTATACTTTCCATGTATTATAAGATTAAATATCAAATGGTTTAATGATTTTCACAAAGACCCGGTAAAACCTGTTGAGGATATTTGTACATGATTTACCAACAGTTACTTATAATTCTTATAATCCCGGATTATACATTATTGATCAAAGTCTAGTTCTTATCAACTATCCATTAAATCAAATATGAAAGGTCCAAGAGATTTCATTAATTAAGCCCTGTATTATAAAGCTATATATAATACAGGATAACTGAATCGTTGCAAACTAATTAATTAGAATAAATATGATCTCCAATGAAAACTTAAATGCAATCTGGCTATTCTTTTTTGCAATTTTTGTAATCTTAACTGGTTGCGAAAAGAAGAAACAGATTGAAAAAGATCCTGCAAAAGCAATTCTTGGAAAATGGGAATTGGTTGAGATGGGTAACTATCCTGTTCTGGAGGAAATTGAAGATCCTTCAGGATACGTAGAATATCTCCCGGATAGCATAAGACGAGTGTATAACTATCAGTCTAAGGAGTTTACCTATGAAAAGTATTGGATTGACTCACTTTTATCGGAAGTATTATTCGAACATAATAATATAAGAATAATTATGAAGTTTGAGTTTAGCTTCACTGACAATAATAATAGCCTGTATCTAAAAACTTACAATGCTATAGGCATATTTAATGATTTTAAATATAACCGTATTAATTAATTGATAATTAAAAGAATAATATTTTGTATGTTGGTGTATTAGTGTATCGTTAGTTTGCATAAGTAATCTATTGTCCCCAGTCCCCAGTCTTCAGTCCCCAGTCCCCAGTCCCCAGTCTTCAGTCCCCAGTCTTCAGTCCCCAGTCTTCAGTCTTCAGTCCCCAGTCCCCAGTCTTCAGTCTTCAGTCCCCAGTCTTCAGTCTTCAGTCCCCAGTCAACAATCGGCAGTCCACAATCCGCAATGTTAATTGGTATATTGGGTAATTGGTGTATTAGTATATTATTAATTAGCAGGCATTTAATATTATTTGCGGTCTCATAGTCCCTAATCCTCTTCGTCATTTTTCCTAATCCCTGATCCCCAGTCCCTGGTCCCCAGTCTTCAGTCTTCAGTCCACAATCAGCAATGTTAATTGGTATATTAGTGTATTTGTATATTAATAGCTCTGAAAAAAGTGTGGCTTAAATTTGGATTTTAATAGAGTATATTGGTTAATTGGTGTATTAGTATATTATTAATTAGCAGGTATTTAATATTATTTGTGGTCTCTTAGTCCCTAAGTCTCTTCGCATTTTTCCTAATCCCTAATCCCCAGTCCCTAACCTCTCTGTTCACTTATTCACCGTGTTATTCCGTGTCTTCTGTGGTGAAATAAATTATTTGTTTAAAAGTTAAATCGTTTAACCGCGTTTTCCCGGTTTCCCTGTTTAACAATTTAACGAATAAACGAATAAACATTTTGTCTGTAGATTAAAGGAATAAATTTGCCTTGTATTAATTTTTTTTTATAATTTGTTAGTCTGTTTGATATCTTCTATACCTGATATGGTCAGGCTGGCTCTCAAAGACAACAATAACTATATTGTTGTATATATGATGTTTCTTTTACAGAATGTTTCATTAAGAATCTATAAAGAAGAAAAAACTGTTAAAACGCTGCCCGGTAAAATTTCCGGTAAGGAACCTATAAATTTATACTTTCCATGTATTATAAGATTAAATATCAAATGGTTTAATGATTTTCACAAAGACCCGGTAAAACCTGTTGAGGATATTTGTACATGTAATAAGTGCGAATTTATTTGGCTTCAGGGAAATACAAAAAAAGTTCAGAATAATATGATATAGGATAACTATGAAAAAAAAATATTTTGTGTCGGTAATATTACTCTTAATGTGTTTTTTAAACTCATGTGAAAAACCTGTTCTTGCCTGTGGGTGTGACGATCCTCTAGGTGACCTGCTTTGGCTTAAATCCAAACTAGAACACTATTATGAAGCAGATGTCTATCTATACAATTATAATGATCAAGAATATATTGGGATATCTGTTGAAGCTTACCTTCCATATGGTAGAGTTGTAATATGGGATTGTGAAGGAAATTATATTTGTAACTACCCGGACATACATCTTCCTTGCGAAATTGGATCAGCTCCACGGAAACTACTTTTTAGCATTAAAAACAATCTATAATAATAAATATCATGAAAGCAGTTCAATTTCTCACAATCATATTATTTATTTTTGTTGTTCCAGTAAAATGTCAAATATCTAATAAGTCAGATCAAGTACTTAAGAAGTACTACCCATTCATAGGGCCACTAATTGTCTTTTCTAAATTGATTATTAAAATATCATGATGATGTAAAATAGTGTTACATAACCGGAAATAACTCACAGAGTTATTCTGGTTATTAACACCTTTTCTTTTTTGCCTACTTTTTTCTTTTGTTAACAACTCCATTTCCTGTTAATATCTATGCTGCCTTATAATACAAATCAGCCGGGATCTGCCTATCTATACCTTGGTGACGCAGTTCATAGTTGTAATACCTAAAGTATCCCTTTAATCCCTGGTATAACTCCAACCCGTCTTCAGCAGGATAAAGATACACATGATCATATTTAACTGATCTCCACAAGCGCTCTATAAAGATATTGTCAACCCAGCGACCTTTTCCATCCATGCTGATTTTGATATTTTCACTTTTAAGATAGCTGACCCATTTCTCACTGGTAAACTGGCTACCTTGATCAGAGTTTATTATCTCTGGGTTTCCGTGTTCCCTTATGGCTTGTTCCAGTACTGCCAGGGACGCATCTGCTTCCAGACTGTTAGAGATGCCCCAACCAACAACATAACGGCTGTAAACGTCTATAATAGCCGTTAAATATAAAAAGCCATTCTTCATCGGAATGTACGTAAGATCAATGGACCAAACCTGATTAGGCCGGTTTATATCAAGCCCCTTCAATAAATAAGGATGAATATATTTCTTCAGCCCAAGTTTGCTAAGATTCTTCTTCGGGTACACAGCCATTATTCCCATCAGTCGCAACAACCTGCGAATTCTCTTATGATTTGCTATAATGCCTAATGCAAACAACATATCCTGCATCCTGATTACTCCTTCTGAAGGGTGTTTTATATAATGCTCATCCATTAATCGCATGATCTCAAGATTCTCCGGTTTTTCTCCCTGAGGCTTATAATAAAGACCACTGCGATGGATCGAAAGTAAATCACATTGCCTTCTTACACTTAATTTGTGCTCATTATCAATAAGTTCCCTGCACTGTTTCACTGTCCGATCTTGTTTAAGCTTTTTTTTAGAAAGTCATTCTCTATCTCCAACTGTCCGATTTTTGCATAAAGCTTCTCGGAATCAACTTCATCATTGTCAGTATCAGATTTCTTGTCAAATACAACTGCTGAATTTTTCAAAAATTCCTGCTTCCACTTTCCGATCATATTCGGATGGACCTCAAATCTCTTTGATAATTCTGCTAATGTCTCACGCTCTTTGAGTGCTTCAATTGCTACTCTGGCTTTAAATGCCGCTGAAAATTTTCTTCTCTTTTGTTTCATAATTCACTGGTTAAATTTAATCCTAATTTTCAACTTAGCCAGTGGTCCTAATTTCGGGTAGTATTATATTCCCATCAGTCGCAACAACCTGCGAATTCTCTTATGATTTGCTATAATGCCTAATGCAAACAACATATCCTGCATCCTGATTACTCCTTCTGAAGGGTGTTTTATATAATGCTCATCCATTAATCGCATGATCTCAAGATTCTCCGGTTTTTCTCCCTGAGGCTTATAATAAAGACCACTGCGATGGATCGAAAGTAAATCACATTGCCTTCTTACACTTAATTTGTGCTCATTATCAATAAGTTCCCTGCGCTGTTTCACTGTCCGATCTTGTTTAAGCTTTTTTTTAGAAAGTCATTCTCTATCTCCAACTGTCCGATTTTTGCATAAAGCTTCTCGGAATCAACTTCATCATTGTCAGTATCAGATTTCTTGTCAAATACAACTGCTGAATTTTTCAAAAATTCCTGCTTCCACTTTCCGATCATATTCGGATGGACCTCAAATCTCTTTGATAATTCTGCTAATGTCTCACGCTCTTTGAGTGCTTCAATTGCTACTCTGGCTTTAAATGCCGCTGAAAATTTTCTTCTCTTTTGTTTCATAATTCACTGGTTAAATTTAATCCTAATTTTCAACTTAGCCAGTGGTCCTAATTTCGGGTAGTATTATACCGGAAAATGCTACCGGTCATTCAGCTACTCCTCCTGGTCCTCAGTATTGTCAGGGAGCCGCAATTGATTTCTTTTTACAGCATAATAATCCCTCTATAGCCGGGATTACAACTTATAACTGGAATGTTGATGGCTCAAGCTCGACCTCTACTTATAATCATAAATATGTTCATGTCGGCACTCAAATAAAATCAACCTCGTTGTATGTTACAATGACTAATACATGCGGAACAACATCGCCTTATTACTATTATTATTCGATTATTGAGTGTGGCGGTCCCCCTCCTCCAGTCCCGGAACAGAACAGTAATTCTGCATTACCTAAGCTTAAACTTAGCCCGAATCCTGCCAATACTTATCTGAATATTGCTTTTGATAAACCTGGCTCATTAACCGAAAAAAACAGATTTGCTATATATAATTCAAATTCGGGTATTGTTATGACAGGTCATATTAATGGTGAATCAGAAAAAATATATATTGGCAATTTCAATGCTGGAGTTTATATATTTAGTGTAACGATTGATGGAAAAATTATTCAGGAGAAATTTGTAGTTAGCAAATAGTACTAAAATATTTTTTTGGGAATGCCTCTTTTTAAGGAGGCATTTTTTCTAAATTAATTTATCAAATTGAAGTAGTACCTGAGCATATTTACTGAATGTTACAAATTGGAATATAGTGGGGTCGTTGCATGCAACGACTCTAATCCCTTTACTTGCTTTTGTCTTCTGCCTTATATTCATCCTGGTACAAAATATTTATATGATAGTTTTATTTATGACAGGCTTCTTACTATAAATCAGCTATATTTACATACATGCTTATGAATCTTAATATTTTTAGTAACCCAATAATCAAACTAATATGAAAAGTAATATTTTAATAACAGGGTTGATAGTCATTTACCTGTTATTTAGTCCGTGTTTTTTATCCTGCAACGTATTGAAAGCCCAGGTACCCGGAAGCGCTCCTGTTCTTTCTGCTGATGATCTGAAGGAATGGATCGGTTATCTTGCATCTGATGAAATGAAAGGCAGGGCAAGCGGGTCGGAGGAAATAGAGGCTGTTGCAAAATGGCTGGCCGGCAGGTATAAGGAATACGGCTTATCACCCTTACCCGGACACAATGGATATATTCATGAATACAGCTTTGAGACCCGGTCAGGAAAGAAAGTGAATGAAAGAAATGTTATCGGCTTTCTTGAAGGGAATGACCCGGAACTAAAAAACGAATTTATCCTCATAACGGCACATTTTGACCATGTAGGGACCGGAAGGCCGGTGGAAGGAGACTCAATATACAACGGAGCAGACGACAATGCAGCAGGAACCTGTACCTTGCTGGGTATTGCAGGGTCAATTCACAGACTAAAAGCGGAAACCGGGAGATCAATAATCTTTGCTACCGTAAGCGGAGAGGAAATGGGCCTTAGAGGTTCAGGGCATATTGCTGCAAACCCTCCCTTCAGGCTGGAGGATGTGTATGCAAATATTAATTTTGAAATGACCGGCCATTCTGAATTCCTCGGCAGGAATAATTATTATATGACGGGATGCAAATTATCAAACCTGGATGATATAATAAATGAATATAACAAAGAAACAGAATATAAGCTGATCGATACTATTATGGCGGAAGGAAGGTTGTTTTATATGTCAGATAATTATTCTTTTGCAAACATCAGGACTGAGAATGATATCACCTATGGAATACCATGCGGAACATTCGCCACGACAACTTTCGCTGACTATATTCACAGTCCTTCTGATGAAGCAGGTCTTTTTGATTTTGAAAATATGGCAGGCCTCGTAAATTATTTTACGGGAATGATCATATATCTGTCAAATACCGGTATGGTAGCTGACTGGACAGACGAACAATTCAGACGACTCAGGTAAAAGCGCCTGACATATCATAGGTTTTTATGTTTTACAGCAATACAATCGATTGGGTTGGAAGGTATTTTTGTTACTAAAATGAAAATTATGATATTTGTCATAATTTTGTGTTATTAGAATAACAATAAGCTACTTTTGAATTGTTTTTATAATTCTAAATAAGTCTGTATGTCCAAACAAATTAAGTTGCGTAAGGGTTTAAATATCAGAATGAAGGGCAGATCTGACAAAATTCTGATACCCGGGGAGAAGCCTGACAGGTATGCAATAAAGCCTGTCGATTTTCCCGGTCTGATCCCCAAGATGTGTGTTAAGCCTGGTGAAGAAGTAAAGGCCGGTACAACATTATTCTTTGATAAGAGGAATGAAGCTGTTAAGTTCACTGCTCCGGCAAGCGGTATTGTAAAGGATGTGGTAAGAGGTGAAAGAAGGCGTATACTGGAGGTTGTTATTGAGGCAAAGGGTGACGATTATGATGATTTTGGCAAAGCTGATCCTGATAAGCTTGATGAGGAAGCAATAAAGGAAAAGTTACTGAGATCCGGCCTGTGGCCTGCAATAAGACAAAGACCTTATCATATTGTTGCAAATCCCGGCGACAAGCCGAAAGCGATCTTTATCAGTGGATTCGACTCAGCCCCGCTGGCAGCAGATCTGGATTATGTTATTGAACTGCTGCCGAAAGAACATTACCTGGCAGGCATTAAAGTATTAAGGAAGCTGACTGAGGGCAAAGTACATCTCAGCCTGAGTACAAATTCTACTTCCGGCTTGCTTAGAAGCACACCCGGTGTTGAAATAAGTTATTTCTCAGGCCCGCATCCTTCAGGTAACGTTGGTATACAGATACATCATATCGACCCTGTTAACAAGGGTGAGGTTGTATGGTCTGTTAATCTTCAGGATATAGTTGCTATAGGCCGGCTGTTTAACGAGGGCCGGTATGCCCCTGACAAAATAGTCGCCGTAGCCGGCTCGGAAGTTGTAAAACCCAGGTATCACAGAACGCGTACCGGAGCATGCATTTCAGGCCTGGTAAGAAATAATATCATTCCCGGTGACATAAGATATATAAGTGGAAATGTATTGACAGGACAGAAGATTGAAGCCGACGGATTTCTGGGCTACTATGATTCGACAATAACTGTTATCCCCGAAGGTCATTATCATGAGTTCTTTGGCTGGCTGACCCCTGGCTTTAAGAAATTCAGTTTTTCCCGTACGTTTCTTACCTGGCTTATACCCGGCAAAAAATACCGCCTGGATACGAATATACATGGAGGGGTCAGACCGTTTGTTATCACAGGTGAATATGAGAAGGTCCTTCCTATGGATGTTTATCCTATGCAGTTGTTAAAGTCTATCCTGGTGGAGGATATCGACAGGATGGAACAACTGGGTATTTATGAAGTGGCAGAGGAAGATTTTGCCCTGTGTGAGTTTATTTGCCCTTCCAAGACAGAGATCCAGTCAATCATTCGTAAAGGACTTGACCTGATGGTTAAGGAGATGAGTTAAAACACTAAAAAGTATTATCTTAATAATGAAAGCATTAAGAAGACAAATAGATAAGATTAAACCTCATTTTGAGGAGGGAGGCAAGCTGGAAAAACTGCATTCCTTCTTTGACGCCATAGAGGTGTTGATCTTCGTCCCTGACCGTGTAACCGGCAAAGGATCTCATATACGCGACGGTGTGGATATGAAAAGAGTGATGATAACCGTGTGGATAGCCCTGATACCGGCGGTACTGTTCGGGATATACAATATTGGCCTTCAGCATTACAGGTCGGTAAATATTGAAGCAGGATTCTGGGAGATGGTATGGTTCGGATTTTTAAAATTCCTTCCGCTTCTGCTGGTAAGCTATATTGTCGGGCTGGGTATAGAAATAATATTTGCACAGATAAGGGGGCATGAAGTAAACGAAGGCTACTTTGTAACCGGCTTGCTTATACCACTCATAGTACCGGTAGATGTTCCTCTGTGGCAACTGTCCGTTGCCGTGGTGTTTGCTGTTATTATCGGTAAGGAGGTATTTGGCGGAACGGGTATGAACATACTTAATCCGGCGCTGGTAGCGCGTGCTTTTTTGTTCTTCAGCTACCCCAAATGGATGTCGGGCGACCAGGTATGGATTGCCGGTCTTGTTAAAGGAGAAGGTGTTGCCGATACTTTCTCCGGGGCGACGCCACTTGCTCATGCTGCTCTTCACGAAATCGACAGTTTACCATCTGTGATGGAGATGTTTACAGGTACTATACCAGGATCAGTAGGAGAAACCTCAACAATCGCAATACTTATCGGAGCTGCCATACTGATCATTACAGGGGTAGGAAGCTGGAAAATAATTGTAAGCGTATTCGCCGGAGGACTCGGCATGGGCCTGTTATTGAACGCGTTTGCTGTAAATCCGTACATGGAGATACCTGCCTATTATCATCTCGTAATGGGTGGGTTTGCATTCGGTGCCGTATTTATGGCTACTGATCCCGTTAGCGGAAGCCAGACCGAAACAGGAAAATGGATCTACGGCCTGCTGATAGGTGTACTGGCTATATTAATACGCGTGCTCAATCCTGCATTCCCTGAAGGAATGATGCTTGCCATTTTGTTTATGAATGTGTTTGCGCCACTCCTAGATTACTATGTGGTGCAGGCAAGCATAAAGAGAAGGTTAAAGAGGGCAAAAAGTAATTAAAAGATATTTGCAATGAAACAATTCACTAACAGATATATATTCATTTTTGCGACTGTCATGGTTGCCATTGTCGCATTGATACTATCTACTGCTGCCCTCCTGCTGCAACCATTGCAGGAAAGGAATGCGGAGATTGAGAAGAAACGCAACATCCTTGCGTCTGTAGGCATTGAGGCAACAGAAGATACAGCAGAACAGTTGTATGATAAATACATAACAGGCTCTTTTGCCCTTAATTCAAACTCCGGAACGGTAGAAGATGTCGATCCTTTTGGTGTGGATGTAAAAAAAGAACAAAATAAACCGGTTGAGGAACAGGTTTATCCTGTTTTTGTTGCTACCCTGGAAGACGGTAGTAATAACTATATTATTCCACTTGAAGGAAAAGGATTATGGGGCCCTATATATGGTTATATATCATTAAAAGAAGACCTGAATACCATAAGCGGGGTTACTTTTGATCATAAATCAGAGACTCCGGGGCTGGGAGCAGAGATAAATGAAAGCTGGTTTGAAGGTCAGTTTATCAATAAGAAGCTTTTTGAAAATGGGGAGTTTGTGAGTATAACAGTTCAGAAAGGCGGAGCTGATGAAGGTGACCCTCATGCGGTTGATGCTGTGTCAGGTGGTACGATAACAAGTAAAGGTCTTGAAGCAATGATATATGACTGCCTGTCAAACTATGTTGAATACCTGAAAAATAATAGCAAATAAGATATGGACAAAGAAAAAGAAAGAGAACCCTTGTTCTCGGCAAAAAACCTTAAACTGTTAAGGGATCCCCTGGGCGATAATAACCCTATAACAGTACAGGTTCTTGGCATATGCTCGGCCCTTGCTGTTACGGCAAAGCTGAAGCCTGCAATAGTTATGGCTATTTCGGTTACTGTTGTTCTTGCAGTATCGAATGTAATAGTTTCCTTGTTCAGGAAGTCTGTTCCACCAAGGATAAGAATTATTTTCCAGCTTGTAGTAATTGCTATGATGGTTATACTGGTTGATCAGGTGCTTAAAGCTTTTGCCTTCGAGGTGAGTAAGCAGCTTTCGGTTTTTGTAGGGCTGATCATTACAAACTGTATTATAATGGGACGGCTTGAAGCTTTTGCAATGGCCAATAAACCATGGGAATCATTCCTTGATGGCTTAGGTAATGCAGCAGGTTACGGGCTTATACTAATAATTGTAGGATTCTTCAGAGAATTGCTGGGGTCAGGAAGCTTGCTGGGTATTCCGGTAATGGAGAAAATAGGGATATATAATATAGGATATGAAAATAACGGAATGATGATACTGCCTCCAATGGCCCTGATAACAGTTGGTATAATAATTTGGATTCAGAGGAGCAGGAAACGGGATCTTATTGATAAGAGTTAAAAACTGGGAATTATGGAAAATCTGTTGAATATTTTTGTCAAGTCTGTATTTATAGATAATATGGTCTTTGCTTATTTTCTTGGTATGTGTTCATACCTTGCAGTATCGAAAACTGTAAAGACCTCTGTAGGACTGGGCGTTGCTGTTGTTTTTGTGCTTACAATAACGGTGCCTGTTGACTATCTTATACATAATTACCTGCTCAAGGAAGGAGCACTTGTATGGCTAAGCCAGAGCTTTGCTGAAGTAGACCTTAGCTTTTTGTCTTTTATAATGTTTATTGCAGTTATTGCTTCAATGGTCCAACTGGTAGAGATGGTTGTGGAAAAATTCAGTCCTGCTCTTTATTCGTCTCTTGGCATTTTTCTGCCGCTGATAGCTGTTAACTGTGCCATCCTGGGAGGATCGCTGTTCATGGTTGAAAGAGATTATGCAAACGTTGGTGAGGCAACTGTTTTTGGCTTCGGCTCGGGCGTGGGATTCCTGCTGGCTATAGCTGGTATTGCAGCGATAAGAGAGAAGATACAATATTCGAATATACCTGCACCATTAAGAGGCCTGGGTATAACATTTATTATTACAGGGCTTATGGGAATTGCATTTATGAGCTTTATGGGTATTAAACTGTAAAAATGTACGATTATGATATTAGCTACATCCACAATCGGTATTATAGGGATTAGTATACTGGTATTCCTGTTGGTAATACTGCTTCTGGTATTAATACTTTTGTATGCGAGAAAAAAGCTGATGCCCCAGGGTGATGTTAAACTAAGTGTTAATGACCGTGAAATGACGGTCTCTCCGGGCAATAATGTTATGGCAACACTGTCCAATAATGGTGTTTTTCTGCCTTCTGCCTGTGGTGGCGGCGGAACATGCGGACAGTGCAAATGTCAGATCATTGAAGGAGGAGGCTCTATTTTGCCGACGGAAACGGGTTTTTTTACCCGGAAGGAACAGCAGAATAACTGGCGTCTTGGCTGCCAGGTTAAGGTAAGAGATGATATGCTTATTAAACTGCCGGAAGAAATATTTGGGATAAAGAAATGGGAGTGTGAAGTTGTTTCCAACAAAAATGTGGCAACCTTCATAAAGGAATTTGTTGTAAGGCTGCCTGAAGGAGAAACAATGGATTTCAAACCCGGGGAGTATGTGCAGATTGATGTTCCGAAATTTAATATCTCATTCAGCGATATGGATATAGCTGATGAATTCAGGGATGAATGGGATAAATATAAAATGTGGGATCTTAAAACAAAGAACTCCGAGGAGACGATACGTGCTTATTCTATGGCAAACCATCCTGCCGAAGGAAATATTATAATGCTGAACATCAGAATAGCCACACCACCATGGGACAGGAAAAGGAACCAGTTTATGAATGTACCTCCAGGCATATGTTCGTCTTATGTCTTTACCCGCAAGCCCGGTGATAAAGTAATGATTTCAGGCCCTTACGGTGAATTCCATATCAAGGATACCGAAAGCGAGATGATCTATGTTGGCGGTGGCGCAGGCATGGCCCCTCTGCGATCACATATATTCCACCTTTTTCACACATTGAGATCAGGGAGGAAAGTATCATACTGGTATGGTGCAAGATCAAAACGTGAGATATTCTATGAGGATGAATTCAGGGCCATTGAAAAGATATTTCCCAACTTCACATTTAACCTTGCATTATCCGAACCCCTGCCTGAAGATAACTGGGACGGCCTTACCGGATTCATCCATCAGGTGCTTTATGATGAATACCTCAGTAAACTGGATGAGCCAGAAGAAATAGAGTATTATCTCTGCGGCCCGCCACTTATGAACGACGCTGTACTTAAGTTACTTTATGATCTGGGTATCCCGGATGAGAATGTGACATTTGACGATTTCGGAGGTTAGAAATAAACAGAAAAGAGGACTGTTGGGAGCAGTCCTCTTTTTTTATCCTTTGAAGATAGGGGGAAAGGGGAATATGAAAACAAATCTTCATAACAAAACTAAGACATATTTTTGTGCCATGCACATCTTTTTGGTGAACCGTCCCGATAAATCCATGAATATCTGTATTTCTTACAGGAAAGCAAAATTTCCTGTTCTTTAAGATAATCGTTAATTTAGGATTTTATTAAACTCATGGAAATGCGCATCAGGTATCTGTTAATGTTCATTGTTTTTGCGCTTGTGTTATGTAGCTGTAACCCAGGCGGTAATCAACAAACAAAAATTCAGGGATTCACCCAGGGAACAACCTATTCCGTTATATGGTACCACTCCCCGTTGTCGTCTGTTAAAAAGATAGAAAAAGGTATCGGGCAGTTATTAACCGATATTGACAATTCATTATCCACATATAATCCTGAATCCGTTATATCAAAGGTCAATAATAACATGGAGGTTGAACTGGATACTTTGTTTATAAATGTCTTCAACAGGTCATATGAAATATGGGAACTTACAGACGGAGCTTTTGATATTACGGCAGCACCATTGATAAATGCATGGGGCTTTGGCCCTGATGCCACAAAAAGATTCAATGAAAGTATTAAAGACAGGTTGATGGAACTGGTGGGAATGGATAAGATAAGGATTGAGAATGATGTAGTTATAAAGAATGACCCCGGCATTTCACTGGATGTTAATGCCATTGCTCAGGGCTACAGTGTTGACCTGGTTTATAATTATCTTGACAAAATGGGTTTCGAAAGCTTTCTTGTAGAGATAGGAGGCGAGGTGAGGACAAAAGGGTATAAGCCAGAAGATGCACCCTGGATTGTGGGCCTGGACAAGCCTATAGACGGGAATATCACTCCCGGAGTTAACAGACAGGCTGATATCAAACTTACGGACAAGGCACTGGCGACTTCTGGTAATTACAGGAAATTCTATATTGAAGACGGCGTGAAATATTCACATACGATAGATCCTAAAACCGGCTATCCTGTTAAACACAAGCTGCTTAGTACGACAATAATAACTTATGACTGTATGACTGCAGACGCATTGGCTACAGCTTGTATGGTGATGGGACTGGAGAAAGCAAAAGAATTTATCCGGGGGCTTGATAATGTTCAGGCATATATGGTGTATTCGGATGAAGAGGGCGTTTTCAATACATGGTTTACCGAAGGCATGATAGAATACCTGTCTGAGTGATGCTTATAAACCTTTGCATGCGGAGCATCCTGTCAAATCATCCCCGGGATGACAGCCGACATCAATACTCTGTGCACATTTTATACCTCTCTTTGCCATTTCCTTGTTTCTCCCGATATGTGTTTCAGGGAAACGTCCTCCTTTGGTAAAGAGAATCTTAACTGCCAGCCCTATGAGAGCGATTGTAACAAGAACAACACTTAGTAGCAAAACTTTTAAAAACATATCCGGATACTTATCTTAAATATAGAATATACGATTCAAATTTAATAAAACATTTTTGATCTCTTTTATAAAACAAGACGTGAAAATAATTGTTTACCTTTTGAAAGGATATTACTAATAAATAATATTAAGGTTCAATTTTACGTTAGAAAAATTATTTTTGTAAAAACCAGCCGGCATAAGAATACCGGAACAAATATATAATAATGGAAAAGCAGGAAAAAACTAAACCCGGGCCAGACATTAAAGAAATTTTATCAGATTATAAACTGGCCAGCCTCAGCAGAAATCTTAGTGTTATAGGCCGCCGTGAGGTGTTGTCAGGCAAAGCTAAGTTCGGTATATTCGGCGATGGTAAAGAGATTGCCCAGATTGCTCTTGCCAAACAGTTTAAAGATGGCGACTGGAGATCGGGCTATTACCGCGACCAGACATGGATGATGGCTATGGGCTTGTATGATGCCGAGGGTTTTTTTCACCAGCTTTATGGTAATACGGATAAGAAACTAAACCCCGGTAACGGAGGCAGGGTTTTTAACAATCATTTTTCAACGCCTAATATTAATGAAGACGGTAGCTGGAAGGAGCTTACAAAACTTAAGAATTCTTCTGCAGATCTGTCGCCTACGGCCGGACAGATGCCCAGGTTGCTGGGACTGGCTTATGCATCAAAGATTTTCAGGGAAAATAAAAATCTCAGCAAATACAAGGACCTGTCTGTAAACGGCAACGAGGTTGCCTTCGGGTCTATAGGAGATGCAAGTACATCCGAGGGATATTTCTGGGAGGCGATAAACGCAGCAGGTGTGTTGCAGGTCCCGATGGCATTATCAGTATGGGATAATGGTTATGGGATATCAGTTCCTAAAAAGTATCAGACTACCAAGGGGGATATATCAGAAATACTTAAAGGGTTTGTGAGCAGTAAGAAAGGTGAGGGGATACGCCTTTTCAAGGGTAAAGGCTGGGATTACCCGGGACTTATTGAGATGTATAAAAAAGGTATTGAAATTTGCCGCCGTGATCATGTCCCTGTGGTTTTCCATATTGATGAGGTTACACAACCTCTCGGCCATTCGACCTCTGGCTCCCATGAGAGGTATAAGGATCCTGAAAGACTGCAATGGGAAGTGGATTTTGATCCTATAAAAAGGATGAGAGAATGGATGCTTAAAGAAAAGCTGGCTACTGCGGAAGAGCTGGATACTATTGAGAAAGAGGCTGATGTAGAAGCAAAGGAGGCCAGAAAAACAGGATGGGATGCATTTCAGGAACCGATAAAGATTGAACGTGATGCACTGGTAAAGCTTGTTAAAGAAAAGAATTGCAAGTGTGCCAGCCAGGGAAAGGAGGATTCGATTGAGAATATTATTGAGGACCTCCGTAAAGTCATGCATCCGATAAGGAAGGATAACTTTGTTGCAGCAAGGAAGATATTAAGGAATGTATGTAGCGACTGTGCCAGGAAGAACAGCCTTAAGCAGGACCTTCAGGCCTGGCTTAAGAGAAACCGTGAGGATAGTCATAAGAGGTATAATACTTATCTTTATAACCAGACAAACAGATCAACGCTTAAAGTGGAGCCTGTAGAACCTGTTTACTCGGAGAACTCACCTGTTGTCCCCGGAAGGGAAATATTAAGGGATAATCACGATAAACAGTTTTCCAAAAACCCGCTGTTACTTACATTCGGAGAAGATGCCGGTAAGATAGGAGGTGTAAATCAGAGTTATGAGGGACTGCAGTCAAAGTACGGTGAACTGAGAGTAACAGATACAGGTATACGGGAAGCGACCATACTGGGGCAGGGTATCGGACTGGCACTTCGCGGATTGAGGCCTATAACAGAGATACAGTACCTCGATTATCTCCTCTATGCTATCCAGGGACTAAGCGACGACCTTGCGACCACACACTATCGTACGGCAGGTAATATGATAGCACCCCTTATAGTTAGCACAAGAGGGCACAGACTTGAAGGTATCTGGCATAGCGGTTCGCCTATAGCCATGCTGATAAACTCTGTAAGAGGAATGTGGGTTTGCGTCCCAAGGGATATGACCAGGGCGGCAGGATTCTATAATACTTTGCTTGCCGGTGACGATCCCGGAATAGTAATCGAGCCTCTGAACGGATACAGGCAACGTGAAAAACGACCTGACAACATAGGAGAATACAGGATTCCTCTTGGTATCCCGGAAGTGCTTACCAAAGGAGATGATATCACAGTCGTATCTTATGGCTCAACACTTAAGATAGTAATGGAAACGGTTGAACAACTGAAGAAACATGATATTTCTGTTGAGCTGATTGATGTACAGACATTATTACCTTTCGATATTAACGGCATTATTGTTAATTCACTGAAAAAAACAGGAAGGATCCTTTTTGTAGACGAGGATGTCCCCGGAGGAACTACAGCATATATGATGCAGCAGGTCATTGTAAAGCAGAAGGGCTGGTATTATCTCGATAGTATGCCCGGAACATTGTCGGCAAAGAACCATCGTGCTGCATATACAACCGATGGTGATTATTTTTCAAAACCGTCTGCCGAAGATATTTTTGATGCCGTATATGATATAATGAGAGAGTCTAAACCGGATAAATATGTAGATTTCCTGTCATAAGGTCTGTCTAAATATCTCTTCTGTCATCTTCAGAGAAGGAAGCACTCTCTGTATCTTTGTCATCGCTCAAGCGACGTATCTTTATATTAAACCCGGCCATAAAGATGCTCATAAGGGGGCTGATAATATTAAAAAAAGCATATGGAGCATAAGTAAAGGTAGGTACACCCAGTACTCCCGACTGGGTTGCACCGCATGTATTCCATGGGATAAGTACTGAGGTTACGGTTCCCGAATCTTCCAGTGTGCGACTCAGTACCTCAGGTTTGAGCCCCATTTTTTTGTATATTTTTGAAAACATACGCCCGGGGACAACAATGGCAAGATACTGGTCCGACGCCGTAGCATTAAAGAACAGACAGGTACCTACGGTGGCTGCAACCAGGCTTCCGGCATTATGTACTACCTTCATGATATATCCTGTGATTTTTAGCAGCATCCCTGCCGATTCCATTACACCGCCAAATACCATTGCGGTAATGATAAGCCAGATGGTATTAAGCATTCCGGCCATTCCCTTTGTTGATAATAATTCGTTTACCGCACTGCTCTCTGTTGATACCGAAACGCTGCCAAACATGGTTCTCATTACACTTATGTATGACTGCTTTACATAATTACCATCAGTATTTGCTACTTCCCTTATTACATCGGGCTGAAATATTATGGCAAAAACAGCTCCTGCAAGGGTTCCGGCCAGGAGAGCGGGAAGGGGCGCTACCTTTTTTATAATTATAAATACAAGGAAGGCAGGGACAATAAGAAGCACGGGACTTACATTAAACTTATTATCTATGGCAGTAAGTACTGTCTCAACATCTGCTGAACTGGCTTCCGGCTTACCGGCAAATCCTATGATAAGAAAAATTATCAAAGTAATTATTATGCTTGGTCCGGTTGTCAGTATCATATACCTGATATGTGTAAACAGATCGGTACCTGCCATCGCGGGGGCAAGATTGGTTGTGTCGGACAGGGGCGACATTTTGTCTCCGAAATAGGCCCCCGAAATGATGGCGCCTGCAACCAGACCGGTATTGAAACCCAGAGTGCTGCCAATACCAAGCAGGGCAATACCTATAGTGGCCACTGTCGACCATGAACTACCTGTTGCCAGTGAAACGACAGCACAGATGATGACACTGGCAAACAGGAAAATAGTAGGATTAAGTATTTTCAAACCATAGTATATGAGCATAGGGACCACTCCACTTATCATCCATGTGCCTGCAAGTGACCCTATTAGAAAAAGTATAAGAATGGAAGGCATTGCCGAACCTATGCTTTTCACAATATCTGACCTGATGGATTTCCATGTATAACCCATCCTGATAGCAATAATACCCGCAACTGTTGCAGACAATATAAGGGCCATCTGGTTTGCTCCCGATAGAGTGTCATCCCCGAAATATCTTACATTGAAGGTCAGCAGTATAATCAATATAACAATAGGTATTAATGCCTCCATTAACTTAGGTTCTCTGATTTCTTTTGCCATTATATTATATGATATATGAAAGAAGACACAATATAGAGCTTTTTAATATGTTTTTTCTCCTTCTTATTTACATTTATTACTTGTCTTTCCTTTTATTTTTAATTATCTTGTTGTATAATTGGTCTCTATGAAATCGGAAATAGACTTCTTTGCCATAAGGCCTGAGGATAAAATACCGGAAAAAGGAAGATTACTGATATCGGAACCTTTTCTGCCGGATACTTTTTTTAACCGTACACTGGTATACCTTACGGAACATAATGAAAAAGGATCTGTCGGCTTTATTATTAATAAATCTATAAATATCAGGGTGAATGATGCTCTTGAAGGATTTGCGGGCTGGGATGAGAGACTTACTATGGGCGGACCTGTTGCTCCCGATACACTGCATTACCTTCATACCATTGGTAGTGTTATTCCCGATAGTGTATGGATATCAGACAATATATACTGGGGAGGTAATATTGAGGTTATTAAGGATATGATCTCGGCGGGTAAGATTAATTCTGGAGATATTCGTTTTTTCCTTGGTTACTCGGGTTGGGATGAAGGACAGTTGGAAAAAGAATTGCAGGAGAATTCATGGGTGATTGCCGATGTCGCTCCCGAAGTAGTTATGAGATACAGGAAAGAAGACAGCTGGAAAATGGTTTTGCGTTCACTTAAAAAAAAGTACAGGTTGTGGGCGGAATTCCCTGAAAGCCCTGAAATGAATTAACAGTAAGATGTGACAGGTTCCCCAAAACGGGTTGAAAAATCATTGTGAAACGGATACTCAATGCATTATTTTGTAAATAAGCTCTTTCAGCAGGTCTCCTTCAGGACTTGAAACATCTCCGATACCTTTTGATTTCATGTCGAATTCACGAAGCAGAGATATTATCTGTATCGTTTTGGCAGGCCTGTAATTTCGGGAAGCTAACTCATAGTCACTTACAAAGTAAGGATTGATCTTCAGGATTGAGGCGGCATTATTACGGGATTTATCTTTCAGAAAATGATAGATAAGCAGTTTACTGAAGAATGAAAAAATTGTAGCTATAGTTACGGTAACGGGATTATCCTTGGGATTATGTCCGAAATGGTTAATTATAAGGTTCGCTTTATACAGGTCTTTGCGTCCGAGGGCATTCTGAAGCTCAAAATTATTGAAGTCTTTGCTTATACCTATTTTCTTTTCAATATCGGCAGATGTAATATTTCCTCCGCTTCCGGGCATAGAAACCAGCAGTTTGTCAAGCTCATTAACTATTCTTGAAAGATCGGAACCGAGATACTCGGTAAGTATATGGCTGACATTCCTTTCAGCTCTTATATTATGTTCATGAAGATATGAATCGATCCAGTCAGGTATCTGGTAATCCTTCAGTTTCTCAGAAAGGAATAACTCAACTTTTTTGTTTTTGTCCAGCGCCTTGTACAGGGATGTCCGTTTATCAAGTTTCTTATACTTATAGCTTATGACCAGAACCGTACTATCGAGGGGGTGATCGAGGTATGTCATAAGCTGTTCAAGGTCTTTGAGGTAATGGGCTTCCTTGACAATAATCACCTGCTGGTTTGACATCATAGGGAACCTCCGGGCCGTGCTGATTATTGCAGGCATATCGGTCTCCTCGCCGTAAAGGACAACCTGGTTAAAGGATTTTTCCTCTTCGCTTAAAATATTTTCTTCAATATAATTTATTATAAGGTCGATATAATAAGGCTCATCACCATGGAGGAAGTATACGTTTTTGTATATTTTTTTCTTCAGATCAGAGATTATCCTGTTATAATTCTCCTTCATAACTAGAACCTCAGGTGTTTTACGGATATACCGTTTTCTCTTATTTCCCTTAATGTCTCGATTCCTATCCGGAGATGTGTCTCAGCATAATGATCGGATATCTTCCTGTCGCTTTCTTCAGTTTTAATACCTGCAGAAATCATAGGCTGGTCAGAGACAAGAAGCAAAGCTCCAGTGGGTATCTCATTTGTAAATCCGACTGTGAATATGGTTGCCGTTTCCATATCTATAGCCATAGCCCTTGTTTTTTGCAGGTACTTTTTGAACCTGTCGTCATATTCCCATACCCGCCTGTTCGTGGTATACACTGTTCCTGTCCAGTATTCAAGCGAGTGTCTTGTGATTACCGAGGCCAGTGCAATCTGCAGTTTGAATGATGGCAGGGCAGGTATTTCCATGGGAAGATAGTCGTTTGATGTCCCTTCGCTGCGAATAGCAGCAATCGGTATAATAAGATCTCCCAGTTTGTTCTTTTTCTTTAATCCTCCGCATTTGCCGAGAAAAAGAAGAGCCCTGGGTCTGATAGCTGACAGGAGGTCTGTTATAGTCGCAGCATTGGGACTTCCCATGCCAAAATTGATTATGGTGATCCCTTCGGAAGTTGCATTTGGCATATTCCTGTCCAAACCTTCAACTTTGACATCATGTATTTCTGCAAAAAGCTGAACATAATACTGGAAATTTGTTAACAGTATGAATTTGCCGAATTCATCCAATTGCTTACCGGTATAACGTGGTAGCCAGTTATCAACTATTTCAGCCTTTGTTTTCATTGATCCTGCTGATTCATTATTATCTGAATATATTTGTAACTGTTAAGTTATATTTGATAATCCAAAAATACAAAACTCAGGTGAAAGAGCTTAATCTGCCTGCATATTCATTTAGTTTTAAATCGGGTGATAATGGTAAAGCTTTGATATTTGATGAGATACGAAAAAAATATGTAGTGCTGACACCAGAGGAATGGGTGAGGCAACACTTTATTGCTTATCTCGTAAAAGAAAAATCATATCCAGCTGGTCTTGTGGGTGTTGAGGTGATGTTCCGGATAAATAAACTATCCAGAAGAGCTGATATAATGGTGTATGACAGACAGGGTGACCCGTTAATGATTGTGGAATGTAAAGCACCGGAGGTTAAAATAAATAAAAAGGTTTTTGATCAGATTGTATCGTATAATATGAAATTCAGACTCAGGTATATAGTGGTTACAAATGGTGTAGAGCATTATGCCTGTATAACCGATCTTGAAAAAGGCAACTGGTCATTTCTCAACAGTATTCCTTCATATGATAAAATAATACATGGAGATATATGATTGACGTTAGTTGTGCCATTATACGCAATGATGATTCGGATATCCTGATAGTGCAGAGGGCTGAGAATACCGATCATCCTTTGAAGTGGGAATTTCCGGGAGGCAAAATAAAAAAGGGAGAAAGCCCTGAAGATAGTATAATAAGGGAAATAGATGAAGAACTTAAAATGGATATCGTAATTACGGATCAACTGGCTGATGTGGAATATGATTACGGTATAAAAACGGTCAGACTTATACCCATGGTATGTGATACGCTCACGGATGAGCCTGTGCTTACAGAGCATATCAGCTTTAAATGGGTAGGTAGTGGCAGGCTCAGAGATCATGACCTGTGTGAGGCCGATATAATTGTGGCCGAAAAGTATCTTAAAAAATACTCTTCTGATGAAGTAACAACCGAACAGTATAGTAATGGTTTAAATGAGGATAAAAAGAAGCAGATAGCGGAAATGCTGACTGAAAAAGGCGGTTTTTCGGCCTGCGATATCATTGCCGATAATATCATAGAGAGAACAGATATACTGGAATTATTGCTTGATTATTCTTTTTCTAAGGACAAGCAGCTTGCTTTCAGAGCATCTTACTGTATAGTAAGAGCAGAAGAGAAAATGCCGGGGATTACAGAACCTTATTACGGTTTGTATGCCGAATCGCTGCCCAGGCTCAGCAACGAGTCTGTTATAAGATCATTTCTTAAGATCCTTAATGTGTATGATTTCAAATCCCTTGACGAGAAATATCACGGCTATATCGCTGATAGCTGTTTTACATGGCTTAACAGCGGTAACTCTGCAATAGCCATTAAAGCCTATTCTATGGAAGCTCTTTATAAGCTCAGTCTGATCTATCCAGAGATGGTTGTTGAGCTTAGGTCTTCCATAAAACGGGTTATGGAAGACGGTACTGCCGGAGTCAAAGCCCGTGGTCAGCAAATACTGGAACTGTTACCGGCCTGATAAAGATATATACAGCCTGAAATAAAAAAAAGACGCTTTGTAAGCGTCTTTTTTTATTTACTTTTATTTTAATTTACATCTCCCCTTCCATTTCAGTTTCGCCATACCATCTTCTTCTTATTATCTTATCTTTATCATTAATATCATTGGCATCGAGAACCCACATTCCCCTGCCATGTGTTGCAATGATAATCATATTGTCTCTGGTATGTATCTGCAGATCATGAACGTATGCGAACGGAAGGTCACCAAGTACCTCATATGTTTTACCATAGTCCTTGCTAATATAAACACCTGCATCGGTACCTACGTACAGAATTTCAGGCTTAACGGGATCTTCCCTTACTACATTAACAGGGCCAACCGGTATATTCCCTGAAATATCTGTCCATGTGTCGCCGTAATCGGTTGATTTCCAGATATAGACCTGGAAGTCATCATCACGCCTGCCTGTCTGGGTCATATAAACGGTACCCATATCATACATTGAGGCGGTAATACGTGACACCCATCTTTCGGGAACAGGGTCTTTACGTATCTCGGTCCAGTTCTTTCCTCCGTCTTTTGTTCTCCATACCCTTCCGTCGTCGGTGCCGGCATAAAGAAGTCCGAATTTAATAGGAGATTCGTCAAACGCAGATATTGTCTGATAACTTATATCTCCCAGTTTATCAGGATTATTGTAGGTCAGGTCAGGTGAAATAGCTTCCCATGTATTGCCTCTGTCTCTTGACATGAATACTTTTTGCATACAGTGATATACTATCTCCTGATTAAAGCGTGAGAGTAATGTAGGTGCTACCCACTGTCCTCTCAGGGCATCCTCGTCTTTATAGGTTTTAGGAAGAATATCTTCCTGGACTCTAGGATCATCGACTTTACCCCTTATGATATTACCGTAGAACGAGCTGGCATACAATGTGTTATTATCATCTTTGTTTATTGCATGGGAACAGCCTTCTGCTCCAACAGTGTGCGGCCATTCGGAGGGTTGTACATTGTCACGCCCCATACTGAGGTCAACCGTTGTATAAAAACTGTGGTGGTCCTGTATCGATCCGAATACCTTGAAGGAGGGGCTCATATCATACTCAATATTATAAAACTGTGCCAGCGGCAAAGCTTCAATGGGTTCTTTCCATGTTTCACCTTTATCATATGAAATAGTAAGTCCGCCGTCCTGAACATTCAGAACATGGTTGCTGTTGTTTGGATCAATCCAGAGACCGTGGTGGTCGGAATGAGGCCCGCGCAGTTGTTTGAAGGTTTTTCCACCGTCATCGCTTCTGCTAATGGGAACACCCAGTATAAATACCGTGTTCTCATTCTGGGGGTCAACCCTGATCTGTCCGAATACCCATCCGTATGTGTTTGAATGGCGCTCCATAAAGGTTTTCATTTCAGGTGTAAGACCACTAACCTGTGTCCAGTTCTTTCCTCCGTTTTCCGACTTGTATACTGTTGCTCCCTTTATTATGTCGGCTTTCTGCCGCCCGTATGTATCAATATCTCCGGGGGTAGCCGGATAAGCTACCTCATAGTTGTCAACAAGAGCATATAATACATTGGGTTTGCTGAGGCATACATCAATACCTATACGTCCTGTTTTATTTGGAGCCGGCAGGCCGTTAACTATTTTTTCCCAGGTTTTGCCTCCGTTAGTCGATTTCCAGATCGCACAGTTTTTTGTCGTTTCATATGTACGGGGGTCATTCCATTTCAGCCTCATTCTTTCCCATGTTGTGCAATATACGGTATTAGGATTTTTGGGATCTAGAAGCAGGTCAAACACACCTGTCATATCATCTATATACAGTATCTTTTCCCATGTTTTACCTCCGTCTGTTGTCTTATACAGGCCTCTTTCTTCATTTGGGGTCCACTCATGACCGGTGGCTGCAACATAAACAATATCAGAATTTTTAGGGTTTACCCTTATACGTCCTATAGTCATAGTATTTTCAAGACCCATGTTCTTCCATGTCTTACCACCGTCGGTTGTCTTGAATACACCGCAACCGGCATTGGAGCTTCTGAATATATTGGCCTCGCCTGTACCGACCCATACCACATCGGGATTATTGGGATCTATAGCCAGATCACCAATAGAGGCAGTGGGCATTTCATCGAAGACAGGTTCGAAGGTAGTCCCTTCGTTCTCTGATTTCCACACACCTCCTGAGGCAGAACCGATCCATATGGTAAACGATCCTTCTCTCGGTGCTATGGCTTCAACATCGGTACAACGGCCGCTTATATTTGTAGGTCCTATGTACTGCCAGTGAAAATCCTTGAATGAAGATTGCTTTTTCATGGCACTTTGTTTGGCAAACATTTTTACCCTGTCCTTGCCTGAAAGCACAGGTTGTTTAGTCTGAGCCTGTAAACCGAGGCAAAATGCCATAACAAGCAAAGACAGCAGAGATACTTTAAGTGACTTTTTCATAATGGAATTTAATGGTTTTAGAATAAAAAAGAATATTATTATAATAAGAAAGTAAATGTACGGCAAAAAATGAGAATATCACACTTGAGCAATATGTTCTATAAAATAAAAAGAAGGTAAGTCAGGGGAAAAAACCTGTTTCTAAACCTGTATTCTCAGTTCTTTTCTTCTTCTGCAGGAATATATTTTGCTATTCTTCCAAGGTATGAAATAGTACTCCTCTTTCCGGATGTTCCTCCACTTTGCCGGTAATAACAGAACATCCGGTCAAATATATTGACAGGATAAGGGATAATATAAGTGAGTAGAAATAGTATTTCATTTTTTTTTAACAGTAATAAAATAATAAATAATTTGATAATTGCCTATATTCCGGTACGATTATTAAATTAGTGGTATCTATTCAAATGCCTGAATAATGAAGAAATATCTTCCTTTTATGAACAGACAATTTAAATCCAGGGTTGAGAAAGCATATTATGAACAGGCTGGTACGTATGCTATCACAACAAATATCCCCTATCTTGTTGTAGATAATTTCCCAATGCTGGGATTGGTTACAGCACTTCGTTTTCTCGAATGGGTCTCTGAAAATCCCGGCGGGGTCATTAGCCTGCCCACAGGCAAAACGCCTGAGTATTTTATTAAATATACACGTTACATTCTTGATAACTGGGGGAGGAAAGAGACAAGGGAAATATTATCAAAGTACGGGTTGGACGATCTCAGATATCCGGAAACAAGGGATTTACATTTTGTGCAGATGGATGAGTTCTATCCTATTAATCCTGCACAACATAACAGTTTCTTCAATTATGTTAACAGATTTTATATTGACCTGTTGGGACTGGATAAGGCTAACTGTCTTACCATGAATTCCGTAGTCATTCCTTTACCCGATGATATGCACTATCGTGAAGTATTTCCGGATTTGAATATTGACCTTAGTCTTCGTTTCAGGGAAGCCGGGAGCCATTTGGAAGAGGTACAGCAGAAAGCTGTTTTTATGATTGATAACTGGTGCTCTTCATACGAGCAACAGGTGCGTGACAAAGGAGGTATTGGATTTTTCCTCGGAGGAATAGGACCTGACGGACATATTGCATTTAACACAAAGGGGACTGATCTTTTTTCTACCACCCGTCTTACAAGGACAAATTTTGAGACTCAGGCTGTTGCAGCAGGCGATCTTGGGGGGATAGAGGTGTCAAGGAACAGGCTGGTAATAACTATCGGACTTGAGACAATTACATATAACCCGGAAGCAACAGCCATAATTTTTGCAGCCGGAGAAGCTAAATCGGGGGTAATTAAAGAAGCGCTTGAAAATGATATCAATGCTCTTTATCCTGCTACGGTACTTCAAAGGCTTCACAACAGTGTATTTTACCTTACTTCCGGAGCTGCTTCAGCACTTGGTGACAGGAAAGACCTGTATTACAACAGTGGAGAATGGACTATAGAGAAAACCGAAAGGGCAATCTTCGATCTATGCCTTACGCTGCAGAAATATTCAAAGAATATTACCTTATCAGATCTTAAAAACGACAGATACTGTTCGATGATACCGGGCTTAAGCCTGCAAACCGTAAAGGAGGTGGTCTCTGCTGTAAAAACCAGGGTACAGAAAGGTATGGAAAGAGAGGAGAACAAGGTAATATACCATACAGGGCCTCATCATGATGATATTATGCTTGGGATACTGCCCAAATGTATAAGACAGGTAAGGTCGGCAAGTAATGATGTTCATTTCAGCGTACTGACATCAGGATTTACAGCTGTTACCGACAGTTTTATGGAAAGGATATTGCTTGATACCCTCAGGCTGCTTAACGAAGGAGAAATACAGATGATATACTATCCTGATTTTTATACCGGAGGATATAAGATCAAATGGTATAAGGATGTATATCACTATCTTAATGCTACAGCACAGCGCAATATTCCGGCTATGCGTCGTGGTATATGTCATAGAGTGGTACGCAGCCTTGTTGAAATATGGGAACTGAAGGATAAATACCAGATGATAGAGACAATAAACAATGTAGTCAAGATATTACGCGGCTCATACAAAGGCAGTAAAAACCCTCCTGATATACAGAGACTCAAAGGAATGGTACGTGAGTTTGAGGAAGAATTGGTATGGGCTCACTTCGGAGTGCCTATCAGGAATATACATCATCTGCGTCTGGGATTTTATAAAGGTGATATTTTTACGGAGCAGCCTGAACGGGAAAGAGATATTGAACCTGTTTTGGATCAGCTGAGGTCTGTCAATCCTTCAATAATAAGTCTTGCTCTTGACCCGGAAGGTAGCGGCCCTGATACTCATTACAAGGTTTTACAGGCTATCGCCGCGGCAGTAAAGGAATGGGGCCGGGAAAAAGACCTTTCCGGTCTGCGTGTGTCCGGATACAGGAATGTATGGTATCGTTTCCATCCTGCAGAGGTAAATACAATAGTGCCTGTGTCTCTTAATTCGATGGCTGTGCTTGAAAGTTCGTTTGAACAATGTTACGGCAGCCAGGTACATGCTTCATTCCCCAGCTATGAATACAATGGGAAATTCAGTGACCTGACCCGTAAGATATGGGTAGAACAGCTCAGACAGGTACAACTCCTGACGGGTAAATCATGGTTTTATGATTCTGATCTTCCTGTGCTTAGGGCTACGCATGGCCTTGTTTATATTAAAGATATGTCGGCTGACGAGTTCATACTTATGGCCCGGGATCTTGAAAACCTTATGGAAGGGATTATTCTCTGAGTCCTTCCGCCTTCCACCTTCAAAGCAAAGAGCATGGCGCAAAGTGCATAGAAATAAGATAAAAGAACCACCCCCGCTGAATACCTCCGGTATTTCAGCGTACCCCTCCTTTAAAAGGAGGGGAAATGTATAGTATTGTCCCTCATTCCTTTATACTTTTGTCTTTTCCCTTCCATCCTGATCCCCAGTCCCCTCTTCCTCGCCTTGCTCTAACTCATGTTGACTGCCGACTAATCCCTGGTTCCGTCTTATCGTTCGTCATTTGTTGTGTACATAAGTGATATTATGTCGTACAATAAAGGGCAGATCCTGACCTCTTGTGAAATCCGGGGAGACGCCGAAAGTATATTCTTTCAGTATATTAACTTGCACTATACGATAATTTATCTATATTTAGATCGACTAACGCTTACCAAACTATTAATTTATGAGAAAAATTCTATTATCATTGATTGCCGTATGTCTTGTATCAGGACTAATGGCAGGAGGTCTGGTGACGAACACCAACCAGAGTGCAAGCTATACAAGGATGATGTGTCGCGACGCTACTACTGATGTTGATGCGGTATACTATAATCCTGCCGGACTGACAAAGCTGGGTAATGGCATACATCTGTCTGTCAGCAATCAGACAATAGGACAGACTAAAACAATAACAAGCGCTACAGCCCTGTTTGGTGCGGCAGCAAAGGAGTATACAGGTACCGTTTCGGCTCCTGTGTTCCCATCCGTTTATGCAGCATTCAAAGTAGGTAAAATCGTTATTTCTGCCGGCTTTAACCCTGTAGGGGGTGGCGGCGGAGCAGAATATGCCGGCGGTCTGCCTTCTTTCGAACTGCAGGTGGCAAGCCTGGTTCCTATACTTCAAGCCCAGTTATCTCCGCTGGATCAGGGTGTTGTAGGCATGGAATATCCTGATCCTATGTTCAGAAATGTTCAGTCATATGTTGCCGATATAGAGTTTACAGGCTCTTCTGTTTATTACGGGACACAGGTAAACTTCTCCTACGAGTTGAACAAGATGATATCCGTAGCGCTGGGAGCACGTTATATAATTGCCAGGAATACATATACGGGTTCTGTATCAGGCGTTCAGATAACGGCTGCACCGGATGTCTCAACAGGTCTTACTACACCATATACAGGTACACCAGGTGATTATCTCAGGGCTGTGGCTGCTCATCCGTACGCACTGGCTGCAGGGGTTGACGGACAACTGAATGGAGCAGCAACATTGATTGATGCATCGACGAATATCGAAGCCGATGTAGTGGAAGAGGGAACAGGGATTACTCCTGTCATTAGTGTGAATATTTCCCCTGTAAAAATGCTTAATGTAGCTGTCAAATACGAATTTAAGACAAAGCTGGAACTTGAGACCAAAGTCAATGACGGTAAAGATGCCGGCGGCATGTTTGTTGACGGAGAAAAGGTTGTAGCCGATATTCCGGCCATGTTATCAGTAGGGGCATCGCTAAACCCATTGAACAAATTACTCGTATCTGCAGGTATACATTATTACTTCGATACTGCTGTTGACTATGACGGAAGTGCAGATATTGATGTCAGTATGATCGATAATAACTTTATCGAATATGCACTGGGGATAGAATACGGTTTGTTTGGCCCGCTCAGTATAAGCGCAGGTTACCTCGGTACAAAAACAGGTGTAAACGATCTCTATCAGAGTGATATGAGATACAGCCTTAATACAAGTACATTCGGAGGAGGATTTAAGATATCTGTTACTCCTCTTATAGATATTAACCTGGGAGCTTCCATGACAATGTACAAGGATGGAAGTGAAACATATAACTATAACGTGGGAGGATCAGGAACACTGATTCCGGTTACAAATACATACGACACCAAAACATGGATTGTAGCTGCAGGTGTTGATCTGAATTTCTAACAGGAGACAGACATTGAATACCAGGATATATTTATCATTGATCCTGGCAGTCACACTGCTTAATACTTCATGTTCCCAAACGGGTAATTATGAACAATACAGTGGAGAAACTGCGGGAATACCGGGTGAAGGTATAACTGAGCCTGTTAAAGTATATATTATCTATGATAATTATGTTTTCAGGGAAAGTACCAGTGCAGACTGGGGGTATTCTGTTCTTATTGAAGGGCTTGAAAAAACAGTCTTGTTTGATACCGGAACAGATCCGGATATATTCGAGAATAATTTTAATACTATGGGCCTGGATGCCGGTAAGATAGATGAGGTATTTATATCACATGAGCATGGGGACCATATAGGAGGACTCGGACGTTTGCTTTCTATGAACCCGGGTATAAAGGTGGTGGTCCCAAATACCTTCAGCCGTGATTTCTTCAGGATACCGGAACAGACAGGTTCGGTAACGGAACTTATAAGCGGACCTGTCCGTATTTGCGAAGGGCTTTACAGCTCAGGAGTGCTTGGTAAAGCTATACCGGAACAGTCACTGGTACTTAATACATCAAAGGGCCTTGTAGTTATGACCGGCTGTTCGCATCCGGGAATTATTGACATGCTTGAGGAGATTAAGGCAGACTTTGGAAAAAATATCTGCATGGTTTTCGGAGGATTTCATCTCATGAACAGTTCGAAAGAAGATATAAATAAAATAATTGAACAGATGAAGGCAGCCGGTGTAAGTAAATGCGGAGCTACTCACTGTACAGGGGGCAAACAGATCGAATGGTTCAGAGAGGCTTTTGGAGATAATTTTGTAGAACTTGGTACAGGAAATATGCTTATAATTCAGTAGATAGCAAAATGAGATTGTTGAGAATATGGGCTATACATGCTGCATTGCTCTTATGTTTTTTATCCGTTTATCCCCAGGAAACAGTAAGGCCTAATTTCGGTCTTAAAAATCCTGAAACAATAGATGTTATACGGGTCAGGGTAACTGATGAAAAGACAGTGGTTGATATGAGCATTTTAAACATGGCATCAGGGGGATATTTTTGTATCGACAAGAATACTTATCTTGAATGCGGAAACGGGAAAAAACTATTGCTCAGGAATGTGACCGGATTGCCCCTGTGCCCTGAGGAATATAAATTTAGTTCTATAGGAGAGAAAGTATATTTTTCGCTTGAATTTGACAGAATACCGCCGGAAACAGAATGGTTTGATATAATCGAATATTGTGGGGAAAATTGTTTTTCCATATTAGGAATTAACCTGGATGAGACCGTTAATGGAAAGATTAATGCCGCTTTCAAGGCGCTGGACCGTATGGATCCTGAAGAGGCAATAAAAATCTTTACGGGTATCCTGCCGGCTCTGAAAGAGTCGGGTAATGGCCTTACAGGTTCCGTATACCTGAACCTTGTCGAATTGCTTGCCGCCAATAAACGGGACGATGACCTGAATGAGCTTATCTCTGATTTCAGAAATTCATCTGTGCCTCATAAAGATAAATATACAGAGATACTTAAGAGTATAGACAGGTAAAAAGGTTAATTGGTTAATTGGTTTATTGGTTAATTGGTTAATTCGTTTATTTGTAAAGTTGTTGAGTTGTTTGGTTGTTAAGATTTAGTTGCTCCATTCGGAGTGGACTCATTACTCCATCATTCCAATTTAGAGTAAATTAGCTATATTTGTATTTGAGGAAGCCGGAATTAATTTAAAAAAATGATGATCATGATAAAAAAAGTACTCGCCCTGACAGTCGTCGCCGTTTTTATTGCTGCCTGTGGTAATAATGCGACAAACAACACAACAGTATCTGATAACCCTGAAGCAGCGGAGGTTACATTTGCAAGCCTTACTGAGAACCCCGGCGATTATGTTGGGAAGGAAATAACTGTGGAGGGGAAGGTCGTACATGTATGTATGAATAGTGGCAAAAAAATGTATATCGTAGGTGAGGATCCTGATATCAGGCTTTTTATTTCAGCAGGGGATAATGTGACAAAATTCCCGACTGACCTGCTGGGTAGTGTAATAAAAGTAACAGGCGTTTTCCAGAAAGTTGAGGCTGGCGCTGAGATGGAAAAGGAGCATGAGGATTCAGTTGAAGGTGAAGCATGTGAAACAGAAGAAGCAATGGCTAAACAGACCGTGCTGGCCGATATGATGCTCAGTTATAAGGAGCATACTGTTAAATAAGTAATTAATTGACTTATAGGTTGCTGTTAATGTTACTGTTATCTGATTTTTTGTGTTCAATTTCTTTGAGCAAATCGTCAGTCAATACGTAAATCGCAACACATTTTTTAATCATAATCCTTCAGATTTTTGTTGGTCTGCCGACCTTAATCTGGAGGTTTTTGTATTTGTTAAGTTCCAACTATAGCCAAAACATTAATTTTAAAAATAATGTACGAAGATGTTTAGAGGCCTTAGTTTTGACAAGTTGAAATACTTTCAGGTCGCCCCCGGAACAGTTGTTAATATTGATTGATTTTAAGATATTAGTTCACTTAGCAACTTGAGCTAATTATCAATCAATAGTTCATGAAATATGTTTTTTAACATATTGACAGCTTTATTCTTAGATACTTCATATTTTATACTCTAAAGTTTTTATATTTATAAAAGCAATATAGCGAAGTCTAATTATTTCTGATAATTGAATAAGAGTCCAGTTAATGATTGAAATCAGGTTAGTTATTAGAGATAGGATTAATCTATTTGAGATAGATGCTGTATAAGGCTTTTAGTTTGTTTGGATAAAGGGGTGTTGTATATAATGATTTATTGTATTTACTGATTCTTTATTTATGAACTTCATCATATATCATTTCGAACAAAATTAAATAAGTCAAACAATTAATGAATTCTAGAAGAAACGATACTGCATTAAAAGTGAGCCCTATCACTATTAGAGTTGAAGGATTTGAGTATTTTGAATATGACGAAATAACCAGGATTATGGCAGATGGCAACTATTCTAAAATATATCATATTTTTTCAAATAAACCGTCGATAGGCATGTTTAACCTGGCAAAGTTTCAAAGGACATATAAATAACCATGAGAATTTTTATTTTAGTACTTATCTATAGTATTTTTTTAATTTCATGTACAACTGAAAAACAGTCTGAGATATATGAATTTTCAATTGAGTCTGTTCCCAATAAGCAATCTACTTATTTATCAAAGATATGTAAGAATATAGCATATTCCCCGATTGAACCATCTGTTCCCCTCATTGCCGGTACATCAAACATAAAATGCTCAGATGAATTTTTTATTATTCAGTCAAGAAATGTATTTTATGTAGTTGATGACCAGGGTCATATCATCCTTGTTCTAAACAAGATCGGGAATGGTCCCGGAGAATATAATTTTGTACCATCTTATGATCTGGATGAAGTGGAAATAGAATTATTTCTCTATGAGATGATTAAAAACAAAATTCTTATTTATTCAAATAATGGTAGTCTCTCCTCCGAGATTGATATTTCATCAAATATCACTGACATGCATCTTTTAGGACCAAATAAATTGCTCCTATACTGTGCAGCAGCTAATAGGCAAAGTCAATATAGTCATTCTGTTATTAATTTCAATAATGATACTCTATGGTCGCTTAAGAGCAAGTTTCAATATAGTCCTGGTTCAAATATTATGGACATGGAATTGAAAACATATAAAATTGGCACCAAATTTTATTATAAGGAATTGATGGATGATACACTTTATTGCCTCAGCGACAACTTTGAAATCCACCCACACGCAATATTCAATACCGGAGATTTGAGAGTAACTCCGGAACATAGGAATGGTCCGCCAATGGAATACTTACAAAAAGGTATATTATTTAATAATATATTTGAAACTCCGGAACATTTCATATATGAATATTCATATCAGGGGAACTATAAAATTATGTCAGAAAAGCTTTCAGGAAGAACGGTATTAATCGATGATAGTGGATTCATTAATGATATAGATGGAGGTATTCCCTTTTTTCCAAATCTTCAAATCGATGATAAATATCTTATTCAGATTGTTGATGCTTATACAATTAAGGCTTGGTTAAAAGATGATCGTTTTGTTAGTTTTAAAGGGAATGATGGGCAGAAAGAAAAATTTCGTAAAATGGCAGAGTCTTTAACTGAAAATAGTAATCCAGTAATAATTAAATGCCAGTTAAAATAATCAAGCTCCAATCGACATTGCCAGACAGGAAATTATAACCCGTATTTGTTCTGCCTTGTCTGAGACGGATCTCATAGGTGCGGAGACACATACTGATACATTATTTAATAAGTCCTTTTGTTCATTAAAATTTTAATTATTCATAAAATGACAGCTTTCATTTTGGGATATACATTTCAAAAACAGTAATATAAGTAGCAAATTGAGTTAATTATTTATATTTTTGTAAAGGTCAGGCTTAACCTGGCCTTTTTAATTGATTAAAATGAAACTTAGAAAGATTAACAGAGTAACACACAGGGATATAGGTTACCTGATAGCAGGAATGACTATCATTTATGCAGTATCTGGCATTGCTTTAAACCACAAACACGACTGGAATTCGAACTACATTATTGATCAGTATAAATTTACTACTGATATTAGATTTACAAGGGATTCCACTAATGAAGACAATATTCACAGTCTTCTCGAAGAGATAGGTGAAACCCGTAACTACAAAACATCATATTACCCGACAGGAGATAAGCTGACAGTATTCCTGACAGGAGGCTCCGCAATAGTAAATACTGAAACAGGAGAGGGTTATGTAGAGAGGATAAGCAAGAGACCCCTGTTATATCAATTTAATTTGCTGCATTATAATCCCGGGAAATGGTGGAAGTGGTTTAGCGATATATTCAGTATTGCACTGATTTTAGTAACAATCACCGGCCTTTTTATTATAAAGGGCAAAAACGGTATTACCCGCCGTGGGGCCATCCTGGTGACTATAGGAATACTTTTGCCGCTGATTTTCCTTTTTGTATACCGGTAATATGGCTTGCTGAAGGCAGAAGGCAGTAGAAGGGATTAGGGACTGGGGATCAGGGATTAGTCTTCAGTCCACAATTAATTGATCACACACCTTAACGAATAAACAGCTCAACAATTCAACCATCCTATATTTTTTTAACATTAATAAATATTTGACGGTCAGATATATTAAGCAGTACGTCAGTATGTGGTTGTTTATAACTCAGGTATAATACATCTTGCTGTTTGTTTACTTTTATAGCGCGCTTACGGGTTATCCCGGCGATTATATCGTCAGGATTGAAAAGGGAATCCTGTGATCCCTGTTATCGGAGGGAAAGTCAGGAGCTGTCCCCGCAGCTGTAAGTCTTATTAATTACCATAATTCCCAAAGCCATTATCCTTTTTGAGGATGAGAAGGCATATGGTAAAAGACGAGCCAGAAGACCTGCCTGTAAGTCAAAAGCAGTAGCTTTCGGGTGAAGAGCAAAGTGGTAAATACCTTTGAGATAAATATCCATTTTATTTTTTCCGGAAGTTGCATTATCAGTTATTAACATAATAATTTTTAAAATGGGAACAGATGCAACTTACAAAGACCTTATGATAATTAAGCGCGACGGGCAGGTAGTAAGGTTTGAGATTGAAAAAATTTCTTTTGCGGTTTTTAAGGCATTAAGGGCAACAGGAAAACCTGACAGAAGAAAGGCTGATGAATACGCTGCGCAGGTTGTTGATAAACTTGATATAAACGGAAAAAGGGAACATCCCAGTGTGGAAGAAATACAGGATCTTGTGGAAGAGACCCTGTTCGGGAATAATGAATTTGAAGCTGCCAAAACCTATATTATTTACAGGTATCAGCATAGTAATATCAGGGAAACAAAGGCAATATTTTCAAATATCGATCTTGTGGAAGACTACATTCACCTGAAGGACTGGCGGGTAAAGGAAAGTGCCAACTCATCGTACTCATTACAGGGGCTCAACCAGCATGTTTCAACTATCATAAGTTCTCAGTACTGGCTTAATCATGTTTACCCTAAAGAGATTGCAGATGCTCATAAAACAGGAAGGTTCCATATACATGACCTTGGCTTTCTGAGTGTATATTGCGTAGGCTGGGACATGGAGGACCTGTTACTTACCGGTTTCGAGGGAGTAGAGGGCAAGACACAGAGCAGGCCTGCAAAACATCTTCGTACCGCACTTGGCCAGATAGTAAATTTTTTCTATACCATGCAGGGCGAAGCGGCAGGTGCACAGGCATTGTCAAATTTTGATACATACCTGGCACCATTTATCAGGTATGACAACCTGGATCAGATGAAAGTAAAGCAGTGCCTTCAGGAATTTATGTTTAATATGAATGTTCCAACCAGGGTTGGCTTTCAGACACCGTTTACCAATATCACTCTTGACCTCAAGGTGCCCGGGTTCCTTAAAGACCAGCCTGTGATAATTGGCGGTAAGTTAATGAAAGAGACTTATGGCGACTTTAGTGAAGAGATCGAACTGTTCAATAAAGTGTTTGCCGAAGTGATGCTTGAGGGCGATGCAAAAGGATCGGTTTTTTCATTTCCCATACCTACATATAATATCACAGCAGATTTCGACTGGGATAATCCTTCTTATGAAGGTATATGGAAAATGTCGGCTAAATACGGTATACCTTACTTCTCTAATTTTGTCAACTCCGACATGGATCCTGATGATGTACGAAGTATGTGTTGCAGGCTCAGGCTGGATAAAAGGGAACTGAAGAAGAGGGGGGGAGGCCTTTTTGGAGCCAACCCGCTGACAGGGTCAATAGGAGTGGTTACTATAAACATGCCAAAACTGGGGTATGAGTCAAGCACTGAAAAGGATTTTTTTGACCGGCTCTCATGGCTGATGGAAATTGCCAGGAGCAGTCTTGAGATTAAAAGAAAGATAATAGAAAGGCTAACGGAACAGGGATTATTCCCTTATTCAAAGTTTTATCTGCGTCATTTATACAAACGAAATAAGTCATACTGGGATAATCATTTTTCTACAATAGGCATAGTGGGGATGAATGAGTGCTGTCTTAATTTCAAAGGCTGTAATATTGCAGAAAGTACAGGTATGGAATTTTCCGGCCGGGTAATGGATTTTATGAAGGATAAACTGGAATCATTCCAGGAAGAGACAGGACATATTTATAATCTTGAGGCTACACCTGCCGAAGGAACTTCTTACCGGCTGGCAAGGATAGATAAGGTCCAATATCCGGATATTATAGTAGCCAATGAATCCGCTTTTAGAAAAGGTAGTCAGCCATATTACACTAATTCTACCCACCTGCCTGTTAATTATACCGACGATCTTTTTGAGGCACTTGAGCTACAGGATCTTTTACAGATAAAATATACGGGCGGTACCGTTTTTCATGCATTTCTTGGTGAAAGTCAGTTGCCGGCTGCTTCGGTAAAACAGCTTATAAGAAAAATGACCGGTTCATTCCGTATGCCGTATTTTACTCTGTCGCCTACATTTAGTATATGCCCTGAACATGGATACCTGTACGGAGAGCATAATCTGTGTCCCAGGTGCCTGGAGCATCAGAAGGAACAGAAATGTACGGTATTCAGCAGGATAGTCGGCTATCTCAGACCGGTTGACCAGTGGAATGAGGGTAAACAGGAAGAATTCAGGGAAAGGTCTCTGTTTGATAATAACGGGATATTTAAGAAACATGTTTCTGATGAGATAGCAGATAAAGAAGTAGTTATAGTGAATACTGAAAAATAAAGACTGATTTATGAAAACAAAAGATATCAGTTCAGTGATACCGGCTAATGCTGATATATTAAGCCGGATCCCCATAGGAGGCTTTATAAAACAGAGCCTTGTAGACTACCATGGAAATATTTCATCGGTAATATTCACTTCAGGATGTAACTTCAGGTGCATATACTGTCATAATCCCGGATTGGTTATTCCTGAAAGGATAAAGGAGAACGGGCTGATTGATCTGTCCGAAATTGTCCTGTGGATTGATAAAAACAGGAAGCTTCTTGACGCTGTTGTCATTACCGGAGGTGAGCCTACTATTCATAATGCCCTGCCATTATTAATAAGAGATTTTAAAACATCGGGACTAAAGGTAAAACTGGACACAAACGGGACAAACCCTGAAATGATCGAACAACTGATAAATGAAAATCTGCTGGATTATATTGCCATGGATATAAAAACAATAATGCAGATAGAAGCTTACAGGAAAATAGCGGGGGAAAATATTTCGGCTATGCATATTGATAATATTAAGCGTTCAATAGAACTGCTTTCGACAGCCGGTACCCTTAAGTCGGAGTTCAGGCTTACATTACTGGATGATTACCACACTATTGATACAATTAAGGAAATAGCTGAATCGCTCAAAGGCAATTTGTACCTTCAGAATTTCAGGCCGGTTTCAGGCGAGACAAACGAAAAGCTGAAGCCATTCAAGGGATTTGAGGATCTGGGAAAGAATAAACACCTGAAAGGTAGGATAATATTACGCTAACGTTGTGTCTGTAACTTAATTATGAACAGGGTCTGATCTTATTTTGCTTATAAGATCGTTAAACTTTGTTAAATAATAAGTGTCGTTTGTTTTGAACAGGTGATTTGATATAATTTTGAGAGCGATTTCTACAATCAAATGTTAAAAAGACCAAAAGGCAGGAAATTATTAACCAGAGTAGCAGCATTGTTACTTGTTCTGATGTACATGGTACAGGTATTCAATTATTCATGTTACCTGCATACGCATGTGCTCGATTCCGGTCAGGTTATAATGCATGCTCATCCTTATGACAAGAGCAAGGATTCTGCACCTGTTAAGTCACATAAGCATACCTGGGTTCAGATAATTACTCTTCAAAACCTGAGTTTTATCTTTCCTGTTTTCTTCTTTTTCTTCTTTTTGGTTATTGCAGGCAGGAGAAAATATTATGATGGCTTTGAGATTAATGCTCTGAGACCTGCCTGTATAGGATTAAGTAAAGGACGGGCGCCTCCGTTTTCATAGTATCACATACTACCCTTACCCGGGATAGGCAGTATTCCGCTTATGATAACCTGAGCCGGGAATGACTGCATATTTTAATATGTTTAGCAACTAATTTTGTTTATTGATACTATGAAAAAAGAATATTTTTTCTCAATTATACTACTGTTAATAATTTCACAATTAACGTTTTCACAAAAGAATAGAACAGATGCCAATATATTCGGGCATGTAACCTCTGACGGTGAACATATACCTTTTGCCACCGTAATAATAAAGGGGACGACCATAGGTACAATAACCGATGAAACAGGCCATTTCAGGATAATAAACCTTCCTGTTGGTGAAATAACTATTGAGGCAGGTATGATGGGATACAAGCCACAGTTAAAGACTATCGTAGTAAAAGAGAATACCACTACGGAAATTAATTTCGAGCTTGAGCAGGATATACTTAATCTCGAAGAAGTGGTTGTTACTGCTAACAGGAGCGAGCAGAAAAGAACCGAAGCTCCTGTTATCGTAAATACTATTTCTCCTGTGGTTTTCAATAACACACAGTCGGTAAGTCTTGGAGAAGCTCTTAATTTTTCTCCGGGCCTTCGCCTGGAGAATAACTGCCAGAATTGTGGTTTTTCACAGGTTAGGATGAATGGGATGGAAGGACCATATACCCAGATACTTATTAATAGTCGTCCGGTTTTTAGCGGTCTGGCGGGTGTATACGGCCTGGAACTTATTCCTTCAAATATAATTGATAAGATAGAAGTAGTACGTGGCGGGGGATCTGCATTGTATGGAAGTAATGCAATAGCCGGCATTATCAATTTGAGGCTTAAGGATCCTGTAGCCAATAGTTATGAGGTAGGCGTTAATTATGCAACTACAGGTGTTGGTGTTGAAGGATCGGGAGGAGCTGTTCCCGATATACGGGCCGATTTCAATACATCTGTTGTTTCCGATGATTGCAAATCCGGTATCTCTTTGTTCGGTTTTACAAGAGAAAGAGAAATGTTTGACGCTAATGGCGACGGCTTTTCAGAACTGGCTCCTATTAAAAATGTTACTCTTGGCTCGAGATTATTTCATCGTTTCGGATATCGTGATAAACTGACCTTAGACTTTTTTGCTATTAACGAAGAAAGAGACGGTGGTAACAAACAGGATTACCCGGTTCACGAAAGGGATATTGCAGAGGTGGTAGGTCATGATTTTAAAACAGCTGCTCTTACCTTTGATAAATTTTTCAGAGAACAGGACTTGCTGTCAGTTTATGCATCAGGTGAATATATTGAAAGAGATTCCTATTATGGCGCCGGAAGATCGTTGTCTGATTATGGTAATACAAAGGATCGTACTTATAATATAGGCGCCCAGTATAAAGCCTTTATGGACAATTCGACACTGGTGGCCGGCGTTGAGAATACAGGAGGTTTCCTCCTCGATAAAAAACTTGGTTATCCCGATTATGATAATGCGACTATTGTTAATGATAGCATTACCGACGTTCCTCATGTTGGCAATACTATTGTGGCTGACCAGTCATCGATAACAACAGGGGTTTTTGTTCAGTACGACCTTGAACTGGGCAGGGCCAAAATAGCTATCGGGGGCCGGTTCGATCATTATATGGTTAAAGATCTGGCTGATGAAGGCAGTGGTGTTACAGAGGGTAATGTGTTCAGTCCGAGAATTAACCTGATGTATGGTCTGACAGAAACTCTGAAAGCACGGGTTAGCTATTCCAAAGGTTACCGTGCCCCGCAGATATTCGACGAGGATCTTCATATTGAGAGCTCAGGATCAAGACAGGTCTTTCATGAGAACGATTCTGACCTTAAACAGGAAACAAGTCATTCTGTAATGGCTTCTCTCGATTTTAACGGTATGATAGGTTCTGCTTATACAGGATTGCTTGTAGAAGGGTTTTATACCCGTTTGCTGGATCCCTTTGCCAATGATATAGGTGATCCAAATGACGACGGAGAAGTTATTTACACAAGAATAAATGCCGAAGGCGGAGCAACAGTAAAGGGAGTAAATATTGAATTCAAACTCAAACCCGGCTCAGGATTTACTCTTTCTTCAGGCTTTACGCTGCAGTCCGGCGAATATGATGAGGCACAGGAATTTGGTGAAACGAGCTTTTTCCGTTCGCCGAACAGTTATGGATATTTAGTGGCTGACTGGAATCTGACAGAAAAGCTTTGCCTTGCCATATCGGGAAATTATACCGGGAAAATGAAAGTGCCGTATTTCGGACCCGAAACCAACCCGGATGTTGGTGAGTTGAGAGACTCGGATCCTTTTTTCGATCTTGGAACGAAGTTAATGTATAATATCAGGCTTAACGGAGCTAATCTGCAGATTTTCGGGGGCGTAAAAAATATATTTAATTCATATCAGTCTGATTTCGATATTAGTGAAAACCGGGATCCGGCCTATATTTACGGGCCTTCTTCTCCACGAACAATTGTTTTCGGACTTAAATTCGGTAACCTGATAGGAAAATAAAACAGGAATTTGGTTTTTGATTAGGGTAATTTATTATTCCTGATGAGGGGTAAGCATAGATTTGTACTTACCCCTTTTTTTTATCATTTGACAAAGCCATGAATTAAAAGAGGAAAGAAGGATTATTTTCATTATAAGTACAGCGGATTTAGTTTATCTTTGCGGTACTCAGAGAGATTTTTTTTGATCAGATGTCAGAATTAAAGGAACTTTTTAGCAGTGTAAGCACTGCGTCGACGCTTGTCTTCCTTGCTATAGTGGGTATAGCAGGGATCCTGATGGGTAAGCTTAAACTGGGCAATCTTAAGCTTGGGATAGCAGGTGTTTTATTTGCCGGATTGCTGGCCGGACATCTTGGTGCCGTTGTCGATGAACATGTGTTACATTTTGTTAAAGAATTCGGTCTTATATTATTTGTTTATTCCATAGGCATAGAAATAGGACCCAGGTTTGTCAGCTCGTTCCGGAGCTACGGCCTGAAACTGAATATACTGGCTGTTTCTATTGTGGTTATTGGATTTCTGATGGCGCTGCTGATCAAAAATGTATTTAAAACAGATGCACAGGTAGTAGCAGGTCTACTCTGCGGCGCCGTAACAAACACACCAAGCCTCGGGGCAGTTCAGTCGATCATGTCGGAGCACTTTAGCAATGGTGCGGCAATGTCCGAAACAGCAGGTATGGCTTATGCCGTTGCGTATCCTTTCGGAATACTCGGCATAATACTGGTTATGTATCTTGTTAAGGCTTTTTTCGGTATAAAAATAAATAATGAAATTGATGACTACAGGGAGGAAGTGGATTCCCGGTCATCAAAAACCGTTACAATAAATGTGAAAGTTGATAACCCGAATCTTTTCGGAAAAAAACTTGAATCGCTTAAGGAAACGACAGGCAAGGAGTTTGTCTTCTCCCGTATTTCAAGGAACGACAGCTTCATTATACCTAACAGGGATACAGTACTTGAAAGGGACGATGTGCTGTACGGCATTTGTGCGATGGATAATATACCTCAGATAGAACTTATAATAGGGAAAGTCGGTATAAGCGATAAGTTTGAGATTACAGGTAATCTGGCCATGCGGCATATACTTATTACTAACAGGAGGCTTACCGGACGTAAACTGAAGGATATTAACCTGCCGGGGCTGTTCCCTGTGAATATAACCAGAATATTCAGGGCTGAAACGGAAATTATACCGTCGGGTGATACCGTCCTTGAATTTGGAGATACTGTCAGAATAGTGGGGGCCAGAGACAAAATTGACGAAATAAGTAAATTTCTGGGTAATTCATTGCGCGACCTTTCATTTCCAAACCTTATCCCTTTCTTTATTGGTATATGCCTGGGAATAATAGTTGGCAGTATTCCTTTTTTTATACCCGGATTGCCGACGCCGGCCAGGTTAGGTCTTGCAGGAGGTCCTTTGCTTGTTGCACTGCTGCTGGGGCATACGGGTAGAATAGGGACTTTCGATTTTTATATGACACCCGGGGCAAACAGGTTTATCAGGGAACTGGGAATAGTATTGTTTCTTGCTTGTGTGGGTATTGGCTCGGGAGGCCATTTCTGGCAAACCCTGGTTAACGGAGGTTATATGTGGATGCTGTATGCTATGATCATTACATTCGTTCCCTTGTTTGTTGTTGGCATTGCAGGAAGACTGTTAAAACTCAATTATCTTACTATCTGCGGTTTATTGTCAGGATCTATGACTGACCCGCCAGCATTGGAATTTGCTAATTCTATAGCGCCTGTACAGGCCCAGTCCAGTGCTTATAGTACTGTATATCCTCTGACAATGTTCCTTAGAATACTCTTTGCCCAACTGTTTGTTCTTGTGGCTTTTTAACCTGACAGGAACAAAGGAACAATGGAATACTGGAATAGTGGAATACCGGAACGATGAACTCATTCTCAACTTTCTCAACCTTTTAAACCCTTTTTCCTTTCGTCTTTTGTCTTTTGTCTTTCGTCTTTTTACTTTTGTCTTATAATCAGTTATTATTTGAAATCAGATTAATGGGACTTGAAAAGGAACTAAGGGCAAACGGTTTGAAAGTAACGCCCCAAAGGATAGCTGTTCTTAAGGCAATGAAAGAACTGAAAATGCATCCCACTGTTGATGAGATCATTGATCATATAAAGCCAGAATGCCCTGGTATTGCGCCGGCAAGCGTGTATAAGATACTGGAGGCCTTTATTGCTAAGGGCCTTGTCAGTAAAGTAAAGACTGAGAAGGATCTTATGCGATATGACGCCGTAAGGAAGAAACATCATCACCTCTATAACAGGGACAACGGCGAAATAACAGATTATTTTGACAGCGACCTTGACAATCTTCTTTCCGGGTATTTCAACAAAAAAGGTATAACCGGTTATATTATTGATGATATTAAGCTTCATATAAATGTACATACAGGAGAATAATACTGGAATGATGGAACGATGGAATACTGGAATGATGGAACGATGGAATACTGGAATGATGGAACGATGGAATACTGGAATACTGGAATACTGGAACCGAGGAGTAATGGAATGATAGTAAATATAAACTCATTCTCAACTAATTCTCAACCTTTTAAACCTTGTTCCCGTTAGTCTTTAGTCCGTTTCCTTTCTTACTACTTACTCCTTTCTTGACCCACCTCTGACCTCTCGCCTCTGACCTCTCTGTCTTCTGCCTGATCCCTAATCCCTTGTTCCTAATCCCTTGTCTTTGTCCCGTTAATCCTGAATGCTCCGATTCTTGTGCTGTAGCTTTTGGATCCTTTTTTAAGGTAATCCCCTACATACCATATTGTATAATCGTCGCAGGGATCAACAGCGGTTTGTGCATAATCCATCCATCTCAGGGTACTTGTCTGAGATGCTTCACCTTCTGCCAGCACTGCCTCACGTAAGGTAAGCAGTCCTTTGGGATCACCTGCCAGTCTGCCGGAAAAACGCTGACCGGGATAATGGGTAGCTCCTCCGAATGAATATCCTATTCCGATATTCCCGAACTTATCCATGGCCGGACTTCCCATCCATCTGAAGTTTTCGTCGGGGGCATAAGTGCCTTGCTGGTACAGTTTAACATCCCTGTTCTCGTCAATTCTGAATTCGTACCACCTTACACCTCCGCCTCCGGCAGAGCTATTGACAGAGTGTACGGCAATAATCGATTCCTGTTTGCCGATCCTCCGGTATACCATCCTTGACATTATTTTATCGCCTTGTGAATCAAGTCTCTGTTCTGTGCCTGGCTGGGGTACGGATTTTGTCAGTTGCCCATTACCAAGATAGCTGTATCCGGCAACTTCTACTTTGTGCGGGCCATCAATTTTTGAATCTGAGGGCTCTTCCCAGTCAACACTGAATTTCCAGTAGTAAATACCATCGTCTGAAAAGACATTATTTAACTGAGCCCCTCCCGTAGCCATCATTATATTGGGTTCTCCTTCAGGGGGAAGCTGGTAACCGTCAAGGTCGGCGTTATTCAGGAATCCTGCACCGTCTATAACGAAACATATCTCCCGGGCGGGTTCTCCTTTCAGCATTTTTTCCCTTTCAGCAACACATGCATGCTTTTGTATTACATGATCACCTGTGCTGGTCGGAACATAGTAGCCATCCGGCCAGACTGCCGGTCTGGGATAATCAGGAAACAATGGTCTTACAAATTCATACCGGTAATATGGTCCGAACGGATCGGGACCGGTACTTATTGCATAACACATGCAGTATGATCCTTCCTGTATTCTGGGCCTTCGTCTTCTTTCTTCCCATCTGAGCGAATCTGCTGCTCTTTGTTCAGCAAGACTTGTTTTTCCGGGTATAAATAAATTTTCAGCACTTCCGGGCTGCCCGGGATTACCAACCATGCTGACTTTGGCCGGTTCACCGTGCTTCCCTGGTTCCGGCTCATTTTCCCTTGGGGGTATTTTACTGAATATCGGCATAACGATCAGCCATCTGTCGGCCAGTTGATCATACCTGACAACAGCATCACCGTTATTGATCTCCTCACAGGGTCCGCCGAACCCCCTGAAAACATTATTTGTATTTACAGGCCCATAAAGAATATCGCCGCTTGTGTCATATTTTTTGCCTTTTTTTGTAAAAATTGCCATCCTGGTGTTTATAGTCTGCATTATATGATCGGGGCCTACAGCCAGGGAGTTATCGGATGGATTCCTTTGAGCGGATCTGCCCTGCGGCCCTTCAAAGCCATAGCCCAGTCCGTCAAAACCGGCAATCATCTCTGCAGGAGGCCTGTCACCCTGAAATGTCTGTTCTACAGATATATCATATCTCGCTGTTTCTGAAGTGTCTTTATTTACCTCGCTCCTGACCGGCTTCCTGTTCAGCGGTATGGAAACATCATTCCTGTATGACTCTCTTATGCTGATATCGTTTTGTGATGAAAGCGTTAATGTTATTATTGCCGCTAAACAGGATAATACAAATTTCTTCATCATCAAATGTTTTCAGTTCGTAATAAAGATAGGGACTTCATTTTATTTTGAAGATACTCTTCAACATGTCAGTAATTTGACTTCATGAAATATGACCGGCTGGTATTTGCTTGTAACAGACTTTTTGTTATCCTGCTCTTTTGTGTTCCTGTTTATTTACATCTTTCCTTATATTTGTCAGTTAGTAATACGAAAAAAGCTAAAGGTAACACGATGAGAGTCCTGAAAACAATGTTCATTTTTGCAGCTTTAATCCTGCCGGCAGCGGGTATAATTTCTTGCTTAAGCTCAGGTATGAATGAAAAGGACTATCGGATTATAAAAGATTCTGAAGGCAGACAGGTACAGGTACCGGATACTCTTGAATCGGTAATTGCGATCCGGTCAGGGGCATTAAGGCTGATTTGTTATATGAATATGGCCGGCAGAGTAGGATATATAGAAGGGAACGAGAAGAGACGCACTGTTCCTTACCTGATGGCCAACCCGGAACTTACAGACAAGGATGCTATTGGCACCGGTAATTATTATGATACTGAGTTGCTTGCTGCTTCTGATGCAGATATAATCATAGCTACCTATATGACTTCCCCTGAAGCCGATGAATTACAGCGAACAACAGGCAAACCGGTATTTATTATTGATTACGGCGATATGAAAGATAATTTGGGAGGGTTGTTTAGCAGCCTGGATTTGCTGGGTGAGCTTTTTTATCGTAAAGAAAGGGCTGACAGTCTGGAGCAGTACATAAGAAACAGTATTGCAGAGTTTAAGACAAGAACTATGGGCGCTGATGTTCATAGTGCTTATATTGGCGGCGTTGCTTACAGAGGCGCTCATGGGATATCGTCAACAGAGCCCGGGTATCCGCCTTTTCGCTTTCTTCCGGTCTTTAATGTTGCACTGACACAGGGTGATATCATTAGCTCACCTTTGGCAGATCAGGAAAATGCTTTTATTGATATAGAACAACTTATAATATGGAACCCTGCTTATATCTTTCTTGATGCTGCCGGAGAAGCTATCTGGAAGGATGATATAAACAGGAATAATATACTGGGAGAAACGGTTGAAGCATTTCAGACAGGCAATCTTTTTACAGTATTGCCATATAACTGGTATACAACAAATTATGAAAATGTGCTATGCAATGCATGGTTTATAGGCAAGACTGTATACCCCGGATTATTTGAGGATATTGACCCGGAAAGCAAATGCCGTGAAATCTATAATTTCTTTCTTGGCGAAGATGTATATGACCGGATGAGTGAATTATACGGGCCTTTTGTGAGGGTTATTTTGAAAGGGGAGGCTTAATGAGAGAGGAAAGGGTTATCCGTGAATATACTGTTTTTACACGCAGGAAGAAATATTATCTGCTGATCTTGTTATTGTCGATTGTTTTATTATCATTTGCCGGTTTATTTCTGGGCCCCAGCAAAATAGGAATTAAAGAATTGATTGAGGCTATAAGCGGGAAAGGAAGCGGATCTCATTTGCAAATAATTTTTCAGCTCAGGCTTCCAAGGGTGTTTGCCGCATTACTGGCGGGAATAGCGCTATCGGTTTCCGGTGCTGTTATGCAGAGTATACTACGTAACCCGCTGGGATCTCCATTTACCCTTGGTATCTCCAATGCTGCTGCTTTTGGCGCTGCATTTGCCGTTATAATACTGGGCGCCGGCAGCATGCAGAGCGGTAGCTCTGATTCGTTATTGATAACCAATCCGTTTATAATAACAATTTCTGCTTTCCTGTGGTCTCTGATCGCCTGCTTTCTTATATTACTTGTTGCAAGGCAAAGAGGGGCAACTCCTGAAAACATGATACTTACCGGGATCATTGCCAGTTCATTATTCACTGCACTTACCACAGGACTTCAGTATATTGCGGATGATATTGAACTGGCTACCATAGTATTCTGGACATTCGGGGATTTGTCCAAAGGAGGATGGCAGGAACTGGCAATACAGGCTGTGATACTTTTACCTGTTATGGTATACTTCTTTAGAAACAGATGGAATTACAATGCACTTGATTCGGGAGATGAGACAGCGCAAAGTATGGGTGTGGACATTTATAAACTGAGGATGAGGGCGATGGTGATGGCATCTCTTGCTACTGCAAGCGTAGTGGCATTTTATGGCATAATTGCTTTTGTGGGCCTGGTCGTACCGCATATGGCCAGACGACTGATCGGCAGTGATGAAAGGTATCTTCTGCCCGGATCGGCTCTGACAGGAGCAACTTTTATGCTTTTATGTGATATCCTTGCGCGAATGATAATCAGCCCTATGGTTCTTCCTGTTGGAATACTGACTTCTATCGTGGGAGCTCCGCTGTTTATACTTATGCTTATTAAAGGTATTGGCTCTTCACAATGGAAATAATAAGATTAGAAGATATAAAGTTTTCATATAACGGTAACGAAATAATCAGAGGTATTAGTTACTGCTTCGGTAAAGGCTCTTTCACTGCTGTTATGGGGCCTAACGGTTCGGGAAAAACCACACTCATCAGGCTTATTAACGGGATACTCAAACCTGCACATGGCGATGTTTTACTTAAAGGAAAGCAAATAAAGCGAATAAAGCCTGCAGTTCTGGCAAGGGAGATGGCTTATGTACCTCAGATGCAGATGAATACTTTCCCTGCCACCGTTTTCGATTCGGTAATGCTCGGGCGTAAACCCTATATCCGGTGGAACCCGGATAAACGCGACAAAGAGATAACATCATCGTTGCTGGTCAAATTCGGGCTTGATCATATTGCACTTAAGGATATAAACAGGCTAAGCAGCGGTCAGCGGCAAAGAGTATTTATTGCCCGTGCACTGGCTCAGGAACCTGATATTATTATGCTGGATGAACCAACTGCCAACCTTGACCTGCAGCACCAGCATGAAGTAATGTCTCTGCTCCGGGAACTGGCATACACCGGTCTTACAATTGTAATTGCCATACATGATATTAACCTGGCACTGAAATACTGTACGGCATTTATGCTTCTGAATGAGGGCAGGATGGCAGATCATGGAGGTAATGATATAATCAGTGAGGAGGTTATCGAAGAAATATATAAAGTCAGAGTACATATTATAAAAGAAAAAGATCAGATATTTGTATTACCTCTAAGCCCGGTTAATAAAAAAGAATAGAACTAAATATTACTAATATGGAATTGAATATCAGAATAATAGGTTATGTGCATAACGAATGGGAAGAAGCTAAACCACATCAGGCCGACAGTATAATGCGTAGTGTCTCAACAATTGAGATTATGGACGAATATGCCGACGGGCTTTATAAGATTGAAAACTACAGGGAACTTAATGTGCTGTTTTATTTTGACCGTTCAGAAGGCTATGAATTACGTACGATCACACACTCCGGTGATTACCGGGGTGTATTTGCCTGCTGTTCCCCACGACGGCCGAGCTCTATAGGACTGACCCGTGTTAATCTTATTGAACGCAAAGATAATATACTGAAGGTCACAGGCCTCGATGCAATTAACAACACACCGGTTCTCGATATTAAACCATCACTCAGCCTCAAAAGATAAACGTTATCCGCGCTAACCATTAAGAATAATTAACATTTGCCTTTCATTCTATTAAGTATCTTAGTAGATTAATTAATAAAAGATCCTATGAAATACGTTTATCAAAGATTATTTTTCTCAATAATACTGTTTGGTGTTTTTATATCACTGTCTGCCCAGCAAGATATACTTTGGGGTGATGAAGTGCCTGAGAACTGGAATGGTAACTGGCCGGATAAATATCTGACCGCTTGTGAGAAATCAGATTTTACCTACACTGCGAATAATAAGGATATCCTGGATTATTTTGAAATGCTGATGTGGAATAGCGAGAATGTATCTGTTTTTGATATGTTTACCAGTGAGCGCGGACGTGTCTGCCCTGTCCTGGTAATGGCTAATCCCAGGGTCAGAGATGCCCGTGAAGCAAGGGAATCGGGTAAGACAATAATATACCTGCAGGGTGGTATCCATCCGAGTGAATGCGAGGGGAAGGAAGCATTACTAATGATAATAAGGGATATACTGTTCGGCGATAAAAACTATCTTCTTGATAATCTGATCATTTTGGTATGTCCTAATTTTAATGTTGATGGTAATGAGACGCGTAATATTGGCTTTGGCAAGCCGGTAATATCCGGGACGAGGCATAATGCTTCCGACTATGATGTCAACAGGGATGCCATTAAGCTTGAAACAGTTAATATGATAGGAGCTTACGAGAAGGTCTTTAATACCTGGGATCCTGTGCTGGTATATGATACTCACCGTATGGGGGATGCAAGACATGGATACCCTATTGTATATGCAGGTTCTAATGTATCTACTGCCCATCCTGGTCCCCGCGACTATGTTACATATGAGATATTTCCTGAAATGACGAAACAGGGAAGGAAGAACGGGAAGATAGAGATATTTTATCATTGTTGCCTGTCACGTGGGGAATGGCCACCTGCAGAATTCAGCCATGATAATGCCATATGGTCAACAGAGGCTAAGTTCATGGTAAGTGGTTACGGACTAAGGAACCGTATGGCTATCCTTACCGAGACAGTAGGCTATGTATCGCTGGAAAAGATGATATATGCCCAGTACGTTTTTGCAGATGAGCTTCTTAAATATTGTTATAAAAATGGGAAGAAAATGCAGGAAGTATGCAGAAAGGCTGATGAAGAAGTGGTTAGGAAAATTAAAGAAGAAGCACCTTCAGGCGAGTTGAAGAATTACATAGAAGGCAAATATGTATCCGAAGGCAAGTATGATATTCTGGGATACAAGGAGCTTAAGTTCGGTTATATGCCCGGAACAAGTGTGATGAATCTTACACCTGTAAGTGATGATGGAAAACCGGAAGTAATACATAATGTTGATCTGGTTGTTAAGCCTGTAGGGACAAGACAGGCAACTGTTCCCCGCGGATATTATATACCTGAAGATCTTGGATGGCTTGTATATAAACTAAGGGTGCTGGGACTGGAGGTCACACAACTGGAAGAGCCCGTGGTAGCATCTGGTGAGCAATTTGTAATTGACGAAATGATCAGGGAACGAACAAAAAGCTGGCCAGGATACATAATGACAAAACTAAACGGGAATTTCATCAGGGTTGAAGAAAAGGTAATACCTGCCGGGACCTATCATCTCGATATGGCACAGCCACTGGCTAATGTAGCGTTTTATGCCATTGAACCCGAGGTGGGTGATGGTTTTGTAGGATGGAACCTGCTTGATGAATATCTTACTAATCTGGGAGTTAATGAACACAGTGTTATTTATCCTGTATTCAAATATTTTACCAGCTCTCCTTTTTAAGCAAAGTAAACCGGAACTTTGCGATAAAGATAAAAGGAAGCTATAAAAAGATACAGATAAAGAGTTGATTCGGAAAACTGCCGGCCGGAGAACCGGTATACAAATACTGATCATCATGGTATGGTCAAAAAGATTTTTTAACCCTTAAACCCTCATTTGACCCATGAAATACCTGAAACAACTAACATCATTATTTTTCTTTCTTTTGTTGGTACTATCTTCCTGTGCGCAGCCATGGCTGCGTGGCAGTAATGAAGGTATAACCGAAACTTTTAAATGGCGCAGTATTGGTCCCGGATGTATGATGGGGCGGGTCTCTGCACTCGATGCACTTAATCATGACCATAAAGTGGCCCTTGTTGGAGCTGCCTCAGGCGGAGTGTGGCTTACTGTAAACGGAGGCATAACATGGGCACCTGTTTTTGATGATTACGGTGCAGCCTCAATTGGCGATGTCTGCTTTTTTCAGCCCGACTCATCTATAATATGGGTTGGAACCGGTGAGGCAAATAACCGTAATTCAAGTGCCTGGGGCGATGGTGTTTATAAGTCGACAGATTTTGGAAAGACATTTACTAATACGGGACTGAAGGAGACACACCAGATTGCCAGAATAGTTCCTCATCCTGCAGATCCTGATATCCTTTATGTTGCGGCTGTAGGCCATCTCTGGGGATACTCGGGCGACCGGGGATTGTTCAGAACGGTGGATGGAGGTAAAATATGGGAAAAGCTGACCAATGGCCTTCCTGATGATGGTAAAACGGGTTGTACGGAGATAGTTATGCATCCCGGTAACCCTGATATTCTTTATGCAGGAATGTACCATCGCCTGCGTACTCCATGGTCAATGTACAGCGGAGGACCGAACGGTGGTATTTTTAAATCGGTTGACGGAGGAGATAGCTGGGTTAAGCTTACTAAAGGATTACCTGATGGCGAGACCGGCAGGATAGGCCTTTCCATTTACAGGAGTAATCCGGATATAATAGTAGCATACATAGAAGCAAGCGATAAGCTGCCTGATGACCTTAGTATCCCGGGCCCCGGTGTTTATCGCTCAGAGGATGGGGGAGAATCATGGAAATATATTTTCAGGCATACCAGCCGTCCTATGTATCACGGACGTATAGAGATCAATCCACTTGATGATAATCTGATATATGTGATAGCCAGAGATTATAATTTTTCTGATGACGGAGGAAAAACATGGTCAGGTAAGCCCTGGAGCGGTGCAGGCGGAGACGATCATGACCTTTGGATAAGCCCTGTTGATAAGGACGTGTTTTATACTGCTGCCGACCAGGGAGCTCATCTGACGGAAGACGGGGGCAGGACTTTCAGGAATTTTACCAATATGGCTATAGGCCAGTATTATGCAATAGGCGTTGACATGCGTGATCCTTACTGGATATATGGCGGATTGCAGGATAACAGTAACTGGGGAACACCGAGTAATACACGCGACAGCAGAGGTATACTTGCTCACCATAACATTGATATAGCCGGAGGCGACGGGTTTCATAACCAGGTTGATCCTACCGACTGGAGGACAGTATATACAGTGTGCCATGTTGCCGGCGTGGGACGAATTAATATGGAGACCACAGAGCATAAGCTTATCACACCTACACCGGCCACTATTACCAATTTTATTGATTATGCAACGGCTGATTATGAGGAAACACCGGTTGAGTATACCATTGATCCCGGAGAAGGGTGGCTTTGGTGGGGCTCTCCTGACAGGCTGGTTAAAGGCAGTACACTACCTGCTCATTTTCGTTTCAACTGGAGCTCTCCCCTGGTTCTTTCACCAAATAATCCCGGTACTTTGTATCTGGGCGGTAATCACCTGTTCAAGTCTGTTGACAGAGGCGATACCTGGACTATCATAAGTCCTGACCTGACAACCAATGACCCTGATAAAAGAAATTCATCGGGGACCGGAGGGTTGACCCGGGAAGTGACAGGTGCCGAGAATCATTGTACAATAATAACAATAGCCGAATCATCGCTCAATGAGAAGTTGATCTGGGTTGGTACCGACGACGGTAATATTCAGATAACCCGTGACGGAGGTAATACATGGACTAATGTCCGGCATAATATAACAGGCGTACCTGAATTTACCTGGGTGAGCAGGGTCGAAACCTCACATTTTGAGCAGGGAAGGGCATATGTGACTTTTGACGGACACCGTTTTGATGATAATACGGCATATGTTTATATGACAGATGATTTTGGAAGGTCATGGAAGAATATATCATCCAATATTCCCTATGGAAATGCAATATATGTTGTCAGAGAGGATTTTGTCAATCCCGATCTGCTCTTTGCAGGCTCTGAACTTACATGTTTTGTTTCAACTGACAGGGGAGCTTCATGGGAACGTTTTATGAATAATATGCCTACAGTGGCATTCCATGACCTTGTCATACATCCAAGAGATGCAGACCTTATAGCCGGGACTCATGGGAGGAGCCTATGGATACTTGATGATATTACACCTCTTCAGCAGATGAATGATGAGATCAGACAAAAGGATGTATATATGTTCAAAAACAGGGTTGCTACAAAATGGCTTGAGCAGGATATGGGTCGTGATCAGTCTTTTTTTGAGTTCAGTGGCGGGAACGCACCCAGGGGGGCTTCAATATCTTTCTGGTTAAAAAATGATACATGGGGGCAAGCTACCATGACAATAACAGATATTACCGGAAAGTATTCAAAGACAATAGATTTTCAGCCACACCAGGGTATAAACAGACTGAGGTGGAACATGGAGTTTCCTGTTCCGGAAGAGAAAGTTGAGAATTTCAGGCAAACATTATTATATGCCATAGAAGAAATAAAAGAAGAAAAGCCGGACAAGAGGCAGAAAGCAAAACTAAAAGAGCTTGAATCAACTATCAGATCAGCCAGCGATATCGGTGGACTTAACAGCTCATTTGTAGAACTTACTTTCAACTTCGGTCAGTATGCCGGGGGGCGTAATATTTTCGGCGAACAGCTTAATTATACAATAAAGGCGCCGGCCGGAAAATATAAGGCTGTACTGAATGTCAACGGACAGGAATACACGGGCTATGTAGAAGTAAGGGAAGATCCTCTGCTTTAGTAGACTTCCCATTCTATCAAGCCTGCTGCACATTTTTCATGTCTCTTAACATACATCCTCAATGAGGTTGTGGTTACAGGTTCAAATTTCAGTTCATTGAATTTGTATGGTTCTGTACCGTATTCATTAAGGGCCTTAACGGCTTTCCACTTTCCATTATTATCAAGGTAATGCAGACTCCATGACTCCGGAACCCTGCAGCATGTCCAGGGCTGATGATCGTAGTAAGTTGTCATTGTCGAAGGCTCGTTATCATACCAGTAGACATTTACGGATGAGACCTTTTCAGGCTTGTTGAATATATACTGTACCCATCCGGTTGCATCTTTTAAAGGCCAGCGGTAATAATTTGATATTGGTATATTCTGGTTATATGGTATAATATACTGATCGTTAACACCTGACAGTGTTATTGTATCGTATGACGACAATAACCTGCTTGTTGAAGCCAGTGTGGGTTCAGGATCGGGCAGGGGAGTAACGGATTCCTCGGTGTAAGGTATCCACACTGTCATTTCAGACCTCCCTCTGTTATTCCAGAGGTAATACGGTATTGCCGTTATTTCCTGCTCTTCCCTGACGGAATTCTCATTTCCTGCTTGTTCCTTGTAACTATATCCTTTTGTTCCGATAGTATATGTGCCATCAAAAAGATCGTCATCTTTTTCCATGGTAAATACTGAGCCGGGTTCTATCATAAGGTTATGTACATGTTCCTCTTTATTATCCGGGCTTTCGAGGCAGTATACTACCGGTCCTCTTTGAATTACAAATTTTCCCCTGTCTTCCTCAACCCTTTCATTAGCAGCTACCATACGTGGTTTGACGGGCATAATCACTTCAACCTCATCGCCTGTCTTCCATTCTCTGTTTATCACGGCATAACCCTTATCCTGTTTATAGTTCACCGGTGTACCGTTCAGCTTTATCTGTACTGTTCCTGGTGAATCATCCATATAATAATAGAGTGCTGACGGAACAGGCTTACCCATCGCCCAGCCGGGTATTCTGATCCTTAAGCTGAGCTTTTGATTATTGAAAGGATCAACCTTGATTTTTACTTTTGTATCCCATGGATAACCTGATGACTGGGATATTTCTACCGGTCCGTTTTCAAGCTCAATCCTGCTTTTGCTGCCTATGAAAAGATTAACATACAGTTTGTTACCTTCATATGCATATATGAGCCCGGGGACCTGTGGCATGAACCGTACCATATTTGTAAGGCAGCATGGGCATCCATAAAATGAGGCCCTCTGGTATTGTCCTGTTGAGGCCAGCGGATTGGGATAGAAGAACCGGTTGCCAGTTACAGATACGCCATCCAGCAAACTGTTATAGAGAATTCTTTCCAGTATATCAATATAGTCAGCATTGCCTTTTAGCATGAACATCCTTTCATTCCAGAGGATATCTGCTATGGAAGCACATGTCTCATTATAGGAGGTCATATTAGGTAACACATATTCTTCGGCAAAAGCTTCGTGGTCGGGATAACCGCCTGTACCTCCTGTAATATATAATTTTGACGATACCATACTGTTCCATATTTTGTCTATGGCTGAGGCATATTTCTTATCTCCTGTAAAGGCTACTATATCGGTTACTCCTGAATAAAGATACAGAGCCCTTACTGCATGTCCTGTAGGTTCAGTCTGGTCATATACCTTTAAATGTGACTGATCGTATTTAGTGCCTCCCGGGCCACGTGAATAGATAAGGAATTTTGACAGGTCCAGGTAATCTTTATTTCCTGTGGCACGATAAAGCTTGACAAGAGCAAGTTCAATCTCCGGATGGAAGGGATAAGTAGTAAGCTTATCAGGTCCGAATACACTAAGAAGCAGTTGTGCATGTTTTTCCGCCACATCAAGCAAGTCTTTTTTTCCTGTCGCTTCATAATGAGCCACTGCAGCTTCGTACATATGACCGGGCCCGTACAATCTGTGTGTGCCGCCTGTACCTCCGAAATCGTCATTCCCTATCCATTTCAATGAATCGGAGAGGGGAGTGCCGTCAGGATTCACAGGAGGTCTTCCCAGGTCCCCGTCCGGTTGCTGTGAATCTTTTACCATCTGTATGAGCGAATCGGCAAGAGCTTCCAGTTGAGGGTCGTCGTTTGTCATCAGGTAATAAGATATACCTTCAAGTACTTTATACAGGCTCGATCCTCCTAACCCGCCTTTATCGTCAAGTTGTTCCAGAACATAGGGCATTGTAACCTCCAGGTTGAGCTTTATTCTATGGTTCCAGAATTCGTCTGTTACCTCAACCTGGCTGAAATGTACGGGCTTAATGGGGTAATCATTGTTCTTTTTACCGCATGCTGTTATGATGACCAAAATGGCAAAGCATATAGAAATCAGGCTTTTGTATTTCATACTTAAAGTGGTTTAAATTTGACTGCCAAGGTATTTCTTTATTTTTCTCCTGTCAACAAATATGAGTTATTTTAAAACATAAAAAATGGAATGATGGCCTACAGTCCACAGTCCACAGTCCACAGTCCACAGTCCACAGTCCACAGTCCACAGTCCACAGTCCACAGTCCACAGTCCACAGTCCACAGTCCACAGTCCACAGTCCACAGTCCACAGTCCACAGTCCACAGTCCACAGTCCACAGTCCACAGTCCACAGTCCACAGTCCACAGTCCACAGTCCACAGTCCACAGTCCACAGTCCACAGTCCACAGTCCACAGTCCACAGTCCACAGTCCACAGTCCACAGTCCACAGTCCACAGTCCACAGTCCACAGTCCACAGTCCACAGTCCACAGTCCACAGTCCACAGTCCACAGTCCACAGTCCACAGTCCACAGTCCACAGTCCACAGTCCACAGTCCACAGTCCACAGTCCACAGTCCACAGTCCACAGTCCACAGTCCACAGTCCACAGTCCACAGTCCACAGTCCACAGTCCACAGTCCACAGTCCACAGTCCACAGTCCACAGTCCACAGTCCACAGTCCACAGTCCACAGTCCACAGTCCACAGTCCACAGTCCACAGTCCACAGTCCACAGTCCACAGTCCACAGTCCACAGTCCACAGTCCACAGTCCACAGTCCACAGTCCACAGTCCACAGTCCACAGTCCACAGTCCACAGTCCACAGTCCACAGTCCACAGTCCACAGTCCACAGTCCACAGTCCACAGTCCACAGTCCACAGTCCACAGTCCACAGTCCACAGTCCACAGTCCACAGTCCACAGTCCACAGTCCACAGTCCACAGTCCACAGTCCACAGTCCACAGTCCACAGTCCACAGTCCACAGTCCACAGTCCACAGTCCACAGTCCACAGTCCACAGTCCACAGTCCACAGTCCACAGTCCACAGTCCACAGTCCACAGTCCACAGTCCACAGTCCACAGTCCACAGTCCACAGTCCACAGTCCACAGTCCACAGTCCACAGTCCACAGTCCACAGTCCACAGTCCACAGTCCACAGTCCACAGTCCACAGTCCACAGTCCACAGTCCACAGTCCACAGTCCACAGTCCACAGTCCACAGTCCACAGTCAATTAGTTAATTAGTAGGTATTTAATACTTCTCAACTCATTCTCAACCTTTTAAACCTTGTTCCCGTTAGTCTTTAGTCGTTTGTCGTTCGTCTCATTTATCTTCAATGGTAATATTGCAGTGCAATAAGGGAAACTGATTCCTTGTTCCTAATCCCTTGTCGCTTATCGTTTAAATTTTATTAACTTGCAATCTCAACCCAAAAAACCTGTAATATGAAAAAACAAGTAATACAATTTTTTATCATCCTGTCTGTTGTATTGTTAACAGGGTGTGCTACCGAAGAAAATAAATATGATGAAGAAATGAAGGCTAAGCTGGCACAATTTGAAGAGATTACCCTTAGCACTGACCTGAACTGGTTAAGTGATAACGAGAGGGAGATATTAGGTATACTGATTGATGTTGCCGATATAATGGACGGGATATACTGGACGCAGGCATATGGAGACAAGGAAGAATTGATTAAGAGCACAGGAAATGAATATGCCGCTAAGTATGCTCAGATCCATTATGGTCCCTGGGACAGGCTTGATGATAATAAACCGTTTATCGAAGGAGTGGGGACGAACCCCCCCATGGCCCGGTTCTATCCCGAAGATATGACTGTAGAGGAATTCGAAGCATGGGATAACCCGGATAAAACAAGTCAGTATACTTTGGTCAGGCGTGATGAAAATGGGGAGCTGATAACTGTCCCATATTCAGAGGCATATAAGGAGCAGCATGCCAGGGCTGCCCAACTGATGAAAAAAGCTGCCGGGATAACAGATAATGTAGAGCTTAAAAAATACCTTGAAGCCCGTGCTTCGGCTCTTTTGACCAATGATTATCAGCCAAGTGATTTTGCATGGATGGAAATGAAGCAATCGAATATTGATTTTGTTGTCGGGCCTATAGAAAATTACGAGGATGCCCTTTTCGGCTATAAGGCTGCACATGAATCCTTTGTACTGGTTAAGGATCCTGAGTGGAGCGCCAGGCTGGCCAGGTTTAATGTCATGCTTCCCGATTTGCAGACAGGACTGCCTGTGGCAGATGAATACAAGTCGGAAATGCCGGGGACAGATGCCGATATGAATGTTTATTATGCTCTTTATTACGCCGGGGATTGTAACGCGGGAAGTAAAACAATTGCCATTAACCTTCCTAATGATCCGGAGATACACCTGGCTGTGGGAAGCCGGAAGCTTCAGCTTAAGAACTCCATGCAGGCTAAGTTTGATAAGATACTGGTGCCGATAGGTAATATGCTGATTGATGAAAGCCAGCGGGAGCATATAACCTTCGATGCCTTTTTTGAGAATACTACATTTCATGAAGTGGCTCACGGACTGGGTGTGAAGAATACTATTACAGGAGACGGAACAGTCAGAGAAGCACTGAAAGAACAGTATTCGGCCCTTGAAGAGGCTAAAGCGGATATAATGGGTTTGTATCTGGTTACTAAGCTATATGAGATGGGAGAGTTAAGCAGCGGTGAGATACTGGATAATTATGTGACTTTCTTTGCCGGTATTTTCCGTTCAAGCCGTTTCGGTGCAGCCAGCTCACATGGTAAGGCTAATATGCTTAGTATGAAATATTTTGCAGACAATGGCGCTTTTGTTTACAATGATGACGGCACCTATATGGTTAAATTTGACATTATGAAAGATGCAGTAGTATCGCTGGTAGAAAAGATACTTACTATTCAGGGAGACGGCGATTATGATACGGCAAAACAATGGATTGAGTCAGACGGAGTGATGACAGACCAGCTCCGTACAGATCTCAATAAGGTGAATGAAGCAGGTATCCCTGTTGATATTGTTTTCAGGCAGGGAAAGGAAGTGCTTGGAATAAAATAGGGTTATTTAGTACTATCTTATTTATTTGAAATAATAAAAAATGCCGGGAAATGAAAATACCCGGCATCTTTATAAGTAACAGATTATTGTTTATTTTTTTTACCTGATTTATCAGGGAATTCAGGTATCGGCGGCAGTTTGACAGGCGACTCTTCCAGTTCTTTAAGAATAAGTTCAACTGCTTTGTTAAGCTGAGTGTCGGTACCCTTATATAATTCTGCAGGATCATTTTCCACAATTATATCCGGTATTACACCTTCCCCTTCGATAATAAAACCGCTTCCATCGCCTGCATACGGAGCATATGAAGGAGTAATTATTGATCCGCCGTCAATAAGTGGTATCGCCCCGCTGTATCCTACCACTCCTCCCCATGATCTTGTTCCTACAGTAGGTCCGATCTCTTTTACCTGGAAACGGTACGGGAACAGGTCGCCATCCGATGCCGAATATTTATCCAGTAGTGTTACCTTGGGGCCAACATGTGTTCCCACAGGATTAGGGTCACCATGTTGCTGTCCTGTGTGCATGGTCATGTAAGTCAGTTTGCGCAACAGCCTTTCAATGATCATCGGGGATACATTTCCCCCGCCATTGCCTCTGACGTCGATTATCAACCCTTCTTTTGTTAGTTGCGGATAATAATATTTGGCAAATTCATTCAGTCCGCTAACTCCCATATCTGGGATATGTATATACCCGACCCGGCCTTCAGTTTGCTTATTTACCTTTGCTATATTGTCTTGTACCCATTCATAATAGTAAAGTGACGATTCATTGCCTGTGGGTTTTACAAGTACTGTACGGCTTCCCTCAGCAGACGGCTTATTGTTCGTTTCCAGCATTATTCCTGTTCCTGCCTTGCCAATCAACAGTTTATAGATATCGTCTGTTGTTGTGGCCGGCATTCCGTCAATGGAAATGATATAGTCTCCTTCATTAACGTTAACTCCGACTGCACGCAGGGGAGAATACAGCTCATCACTCCAGTTTGCTCCCTTTAGAATTTTATCGATCCTGAAATATCCGCTTTTGTCACGGCTCAGTTGTGCTCCGAGCAGCCCTGTTCTTATTCTTTCGGGTTGGGGCCTTTCTCCGTTATTGACATATGCATGCCCTACATTCAACTCAGCTATCATCTCACCCGTCAGGTAAGCCAGGTCGGAGCGATGGTTAACATAAGGCACCATAACATTATATTTATCATAGATTGCCTTCCAGTCAACACCATGCATCCCGGGATCATAGAAAAAGTCGCGCATATGCCTCCATGCTTCATTAAACATCTGCTGCCATTCCTCATGCAGATCTACCAGTACTTTCATCTCTGATACATTAACCGGTTCATCAATTTTGATCTTTCCGGAAGGAAGATTAATAACACCCCATTGTCTGCCCATTCTGACAAGCATTTTCTTGCCATTGGCAGAGATACTGTATCTGACATTATTACCAAGTTCTGTTTCTTTCTTTTTTTCCAGATCATATACTTTCATTGTACTTCCCCTGCCTGACGAACTACGCATACTATAGTATATTTTATCGTCAATGCATGTTACACCCATGTAGTTGGCTGGTTCTACAGGTAAACCTATTATACGGTTTTGGATGCCGTCAGTATCTATTTTTATATCAACTGCTTCTTTATTTACATTTTTTTTGTTTTCCTGTTCTTCGTCTGGTTTAACCACATCATTTTCAGGGGCAAAAGGAGAAGGGCTGTCTTTTGACAATGTAACCAGATATATACGGTTCATGTCTACATAGGCATGATTCCATTCGGTTTGACTGTATACGGGATTGAAGTCGCGGGCGGAGGTAAACAGCAGGTACTTGCCATCATTGCTGAACGACGGATTGTTTGATTCATACCATCCTTCTGTTACCTCGTAGGATTTTTTATTTTCAAGGTTATATAAACGTATTTTTGTCATATCGGCCTGCGGTCGTGTATATGCTATCCATTTACTGTCTGGCGACCAGTTATAGCTGAACCTTGAAGCCCGGTCTGATTTTTCTACGACGGTAACCTTTTTTGTTTCGATATCTATATAACATAGTTCTCTTTTCTGGGTATGGTACAGTATTTTTTTACTGTCGGGAGACCATTCCAGTGAGAAAATATATGTGTTTGAGCCTTTTGTCAATTGTACCGGGTCTTTACTGCCATCCTGTAATACAGTATATATTTCATACTCACCTGTGGCATCCGAGATCCAGGCGATATATTTTCCGTCCGGCGACCATTTTGCATCTCTTTCATGCACATCTGAGGTAGCTGTAAGGTTTTTTGTTATACCGTTTTTAGCAGGTAGCGACCATATATCACCCCTGGCACTGAATACTACCCGTTCACCTCCGGGAGAGAGACTGTTTTCCGTTATGTTTTGAGATGCATCTTTCCATTCGGTTCTTGCCCATGGATTATCTCCGGCAATTATTATGTCAAGCTTCCCGGCCTTCTGTGTTGCAATATCAAAAAGGTATATATATCCGCCTTTTTCAAATACTATATGGTTATCACTGCAGGATGGGAATTTTATATCATAATCGGTATAATTTGTTACTTTCCGTGTTTCACCTGTTCTGGTATCATATGCAAACAGGTTCATGGTACGGTCTCTATCCGACAGGAAGTATATTTCGCCGCCTATCCACATTGGTATTATATCCTGGGCCGGATTATCGGTTATCTGTTTTATTTCACCGGTATTGAAATCATAGATCCTTATATCATCTGCCATACCTCCCTTGTAATATTTCCAGGTGCGGAATTCCCTGAACACCCAGTTAAAGGCGAGCATGGTTCCATCGGGTGAGTATGAGCAAAAGCCGCCGTCGGTCAGGGGGACTTCTGTAGAAAGCCCTCCGGTTGCAGGTACGGAGAAAAGCTGCCCTCTGAAGTCGTTGAAAGACTGCTTGCGTGAGCGGTAAATAATGTTTTTCCCATCGGGCGACCATGTCATCACCATGTTGTTAGGCCCCATACGGTCGCCAATATCATCACGGCCCAGTGTTGCCGTATATGTAAGCCTTACGGGCGATCCTCCTTTGGAGGGGATCATGAAGACTTCAGTATTGCCATCATACTGCCCTGTAAAGGCGATGTTTTTTCCATCGGGCGAGAACCTTGGAAAAACTTCATATCCGTTATGGGATGTAAGTTTACGTGCCATCCCTCCGTTTATCCCTGTAGTGTACAGGTCTCCTGCATAAGAGAAAACCAACTGGTCTCCCGATACTGCAGGAAACCTTAGAAGACGTGTTTCTTCCTGTCCCGACATACTCATAAATGATGTCATTGCCGCAAGAAGAATAATGCTTATTATTCCTTTCATCATTATTTTTATTTGATTATAATAGAGTTAACTGGTAATTATAATGGTTCATTGAGCATAAAGTCTGTATTGGGCCTTACTTTTCTATATTGACCGGTTTCCCTAAAAACCGATAATACTGACAACTTGTTCAACAAATATAGTCAAAAGATTATTATCTTAAGGTACTGTTCGGCATACTGCAAAACAGGATTTATGTTCTCCATTGTACTGAAGCATCAGACAGGGCACAGATGAAAAGGATCAGGCCGGCTTGCGGCGGTAACGTGTATCCAGTTCCACTATCTCAATAGCTTTTTTTATGCATTTGTTAAGTGGCATCTGTTGCATGGACAGCGAAGGATCAATATAAAACAGCTTCATATAATAGGCGCTGATATCGGGCGCAAAGGACAGGTATTTACAGTTATTTATATCATTGGCCCGGCTTTTTATTATCTTACATGTTACCAGGGCTTTGTCACCATATTTGTTTTGTCTTGAAGCAAAACCGAAAAGCCTGCATATAAGACCTCTGTAATTGTATGCTGCACAATTACCATTTACTGCAGAAGGGTCATAAAATATACATATATCATCCGTTTTGTTTTCTATAATATCAAGAATATCCTCATATACCCCCGAGAGATAAAAGTTCATTGCAGCAGGCAGGAATTCCAGTATGGTGGCATTAATATCTTCCTTGTTACAGCACATACCGCAGTCAGGGATACATGACAGGCCTGACTTTTCCTTAAATATTGCAATATGATTATCCAGTCTGGCAAACAGTCTGTTTACCGAACGTATCTTATTGTTTAATGTCATGACAATAGTTACTGGTTTATATGGCACTTTTGTGTATGAGGAGCCATTATGAACACTCTTTGTTCTGTAGCCTCCAGGATAGCTTTTAACATATCTGAATATGACATTCCTCTTATTTCTGACATTTTTGCCAGATGTCCGTCCCAGCACCATCCCGGGTTGGGGTTTACTTCCAGCAGCCTGGGCAAGCCGCTCTCATCCAGCCTCCAGTCAAACCTGACATAATCTCTGCACTCCAGCCTTTCCGACAGCTTAAGGCAGCATGCTATTATTTGTTTTGTTGTTATGCTATCAAGTTCAGCCTCAACCGATCGTAATAATCTGAAATAAGGTGACTGCTGAAGCCATTTGGCTTCGTACCCACATATCCTGGGCAGGCCTGCAGGTAGCTGTGAATAGTCTTCTTCGATTACCGGCAGTACGGTATATGATTCGGGCGGATTGCCTATTATACCTACTGTCAGATCTTTACCGGGGAGAAACTCTTCAACCAGTATGGGTTTGTCATAGCCCAGTTTCTCTCTTGTGATCACTATTGCGTTATTGAGCTGTTCAATATTGTATGCAACACTGTTCTGCGTAATACCGAAACTGGAATCTCCGAAATTCGGTTTCGTTATAACCGGAAAGCCGATATTCATTTCGAAAATATTATCTTCCGGTTTAATGTAAAATGCTTCGGCCACCGGGATATCCATTTCTTTGGCTATCCCTCTGATAAGCGATTTATCATAGCAATAAGAAAGACACTGAGGATTGGACCCCGAATAAGGGATCTTCAGCATTTCCAGCAAAGCCGGCACATGCAGTTCACTTCTGGGATCATTATTAAAGCCTTCATCACATAAGTTAAGGACAAAATCCGTATTAGGCCTTGTTTTAAGAAGGGTGCTCACCAGTGTGTCGTGGTTATCTATATAGCTGAATCTGTAATCTTTTAAAGAGCTAAGCGCAATTTTAAGCTGGTCAAGTGTGTTATAATCGTCTTCATCAAAAACAGTGTCCGGCTTGACAATATCTTTTTTTGAAGGATCTCCCAAAACAACTACAACATTTTTTATACCTGTATTCTTTTGTTTAACAGGCGACCATGTTTTAATTGCCTCTGCTGTCATGATTATCCTTCTTTCCATCATACCGAGATCCTGGTTGCGTTCGGAACCGGTTTTATAGTCATCATAGGTCTCTATGCTCCTGAATCCGGATTCGGAGAGTATGTCTTTCAGGTTTTCCCTGGAATACAGACGTTCGGCATAGAACTGATCAACAATAACTCCCTTGTTAATATTTGAAATAACTTCTCTTGATATCAGACGCTCATTATCTGATGCCAGTGAACGTTCCCGGCATACGAAATGGTTTTTATCCAACCATTCCCAGCTTCTGGCGTTAAAGTTATCCCTGAGGTAATTGCCGTCAGCCACATCTATGAGAAATTTCCCCTTTGGTTTGAGTACCCTGAGAACCTCCCGGAGTATTTTAACATCATCATCCTTACTCTCGAAATACCCGAAACTATTACCCAGGATCATCACAACATCGAAGTAATCAGTAGAATAGGGTAGTTTACGGGCGTCACCTTCCCTGAAAGAGACAGACAGACCTTCATTTTGATTCATCTGTTTAGCCTTATTTATCAGATAATGAGAACGATCGAGGCCGAATACGTGAGAAAATCCCCTCCGGGCAAGCTCAAGAGAATGCCTCCCCTGACCACAGGCAAGGTCAAGGGTGAGGTGATCTTTGTTCAATTCCATGATGTACGTAAACATATCCAGCTCAAAAGCTGTAATGCTTTTATCTTCTACCACATCAGCATCAGTCTTGAGGTACATCGAGTTAAAGATTCTGCGCCACCAGTCGGGTTTGAGATACTCCTCAAGGTTTTCGACGGGACCGAGTGATGGATTGGCAGATTTGTTATTTTTCTTGTTTTTGTTGTTTTGTCCGTTAAATGATTTCATTATTTTAATTTGGTAAGAACATGTGGATAATGAGGTTTTTAGCTTAGTATTAGTAATGAAATAATTAGTATTAATATTATTAATACGCTGATAATCAGAGCTATATTGTTGCCTCTTTTTTGCTGTTTGTTATTCCCTGTTAGCATTGTGTTAATGATTGATTCAGAATTTAGACGTAAGATTTTTCACAGGTAACATATTGATGAAAAAATATTTTAATTTCGGTCCGGGACATAATAAAACGATGAAAGCGGAAAAATGGAATGATCTGTCGGATGATGAAGTAATAGACATTATTCTGAATGACGGTGAATCAGCCTGTTATGAGGTACTATACAGGAAATATTACCATAGGGTACTGGACAAATGCTCCGGTATTATAAAGGACAGACCTGCAGCGGAGGAGCTTGCGGAGGATATTTTCAGTCACACATTTGAACACCTGGGTTCATTCAGAAGGATTTCATCCTTTTCTTCATGGCTTTATTCAATTAGCTACAACCGTTGTATAGATTATCTGAGGATGAAGAATAAGCTTAAAAGCAGAGGCTGGTCAAATAGCATTGAGATTCCCGATATTATTGATGAGAATGATAACGAAAATGCCATATTCGATTATCATAAGCTGATGAATGTACTGGAGCAGGTTGATCCTGAAGAAAAAGCACTTCTTATGATGAAATACATGGATAATAAAACGATAAAAAATATAAGCGCTCATTTAGGGATAAGTCCGGATGCAGCAAAGATGAGATTGAAAAGAGCCAGAAAGAAGATCCTTGATCTGTACAGGAAGGTTTATGGTGGATAACGGACACAGGCTTTGCCTTTTAAAATTTTATTCCTATCAGTATAACATCGTCCACCTGGCTCAGCTTCCCTTTCCATAGCATAAAACGCTTTTCAAGTATGCTGTATTGCTTATCCATGGGCAGGTCTGCAACTTCTGATAAAGCTGATTTGAACTGTCTGGTGCTGAATTTTTTATTATCAGGTCCGCCGAACTGATCTATATAGCCATCGGAAAAGATATATATTAAGTCACCGGCCTGTATTTTTATCCTGTTATTTGTAAAATCTCCTGAGGCTATGTGGTGGTAGCCCACCGGCATTCTGTTAGCCTTGTACACTGTAAGTACACCTTTCCTGAAGTGATACAGCGGGTTGAAGGCACCGGCATACTCCAGTATTTTCTTCTCCCTGTCGTATTTGCAGAACGCTATATCCAGTCCGTCCACTGCTTTATCTGATGAGCTGGTATGCGACAGGGACATAATCACCTTGCTTCTCAATAGTCCTAGTATTTCCGATGCACTAAGGTCTTTTTCCCCGTCGCTGGTGATTTCATTCAGCAGGCTTATCCCAAGCATGCTCATAAAGGCACCCGGTACCCCATGCCCGGTACAATCGGCTGCAGTAAAATAAATTCTGTCTTTGTTTCCGGCTACCCAGTAGAAATCGCCGCTTACGATATCCCTTGGTTTGAAAAGTATGAAATAGTCGCTGAAGGAATTTCTGAACAGTTGTTTGTCGGGTAGCATGGCTGTCTGTATCCTGCTTGCATAGGTTATGCTGCTGGTTATTTCTTCTTTCTGGTTTATAATTTCGTCCCTTTGCCGTTCAATCTGTTCTTTTTTCTGTTCTATTTCCAGAGTGCGTTCCCTTACTTTATCTTCCAGTACTTTTTTGTCATGCTTCAGCTTTTTCTCCCTCATCATAACTACAAGAACAAAGAATCCGGCGATCAGGATGCCGCAGAGGATAAAAAAGATTGCAGAGCGTGTAAACGGAGGTTTTATATAGAATGATACTGTTTTTTCCTCACTTATTTCTCCCAGAATGTTCATCGCTCTGAACCGTACCTTGTAGTCTCCCGACTCAAGGAAGATATTAATGTCGGGGTTCAGGCTCCATGCCGACCATGTTTTCATATGATCCTCAATAAAGTACTGGTACATTGTTGAGGTTTCCTTGAGGTAATATGGTGCCTTGATACTAACTGAGATAGCCCTTTCATCAGGTCCGAAAACCAGATTGTCGAGTTCGTAGTAATCATTATCCGAACTTCTTACTCCGGATATATACATTTTGAATTCTGAGTTTATATCCCTGCCCTTATAATCATCAATTCTGTATATCCTGTTTTGCTTATCTGTTATCCATACCGATCCTTTATCATCTATGCTTATACAATCAGGGTCGTCGAAGAGCCTGATTATTTTTTCAATTCTGGCAATGTTTTTCTTGTTGGTATTCAGACATTTCCATTCTTCTCCTGTTTTCACAACAGGTTCGCATCCTTCGGGTATCAGGTAGTCGTATTTATTACCTGCTTCTATTCCCAGATCAGCATTATTATACAATCTGAAGGAGTCTGCTTCAGCCGAGTACAGGAAAATCCCGGCATCGGAAAATCCGTAAATACTGTCGGCCGATTCGGCAACTTTATATTCCACGGGATATTTATCAGGAAAAAAATATTCATTCAGGGTGAAATAATTATCCGTCCATCGTCCTTTAATACTGGCAATTCTATTATCAGATCCAAACCATAGAAGCGTGCTGTCAACAGCAACTGCATTATACACAGGTCCTTCTACTCCGTCTATCACTATTCCTTCCTTCCATTGTCCATTGAGGAGTTCAATAATTGAAAGACCGTTGTTACTGCATACAAGGATTCTTTCATTATCAATAGCGCAGAGATAGTTTACCGATCTTGTAGAGGAAATCAGGCTGGTATAATTTTCTTCAACATAATACAGACCTGAACTGCTTACCGTTATTATTCCTTTACCTGCAGGTATTATTTGCCTGACCCTTCTGTCTATAAGTTCTGATTTTCTGTAGATATAGTTAATTGACTTTAGTACACTTACTGTTCGTTTCCCATATTGTACCTGTGGTTGAGGTTTTTCATTAACTTCTTGTTCTTCTTCCCTTATATCTTCTTCCACTTGTGTTTCCTCCCTGCGTCCGAACAACCTGTTGAAAAATTTCCTGACAGGTTTCTCCGAAACATTTTCGGCTTCTGTTTCTTCGGATACTGCCTGCTCTTCCTGCCTTGCTGTTTTGGAAGGAGGCTTACGGTAAAGTACTTCCACTTCATCATATTCCCTGACCTGGTCCAGCATAAAGAGGCCTTCATTTGTGCCGGCATAAAGCTTTCCGTTATGATATAAAACAGATGTTACCATGCCTTCCAGTCCCGGGTAATGGTTATACGAGGATACCGGCAGGTTAAAATCGACCCTGCAAATACCATATCCGTGAGTAAGCCATAAGCCGTGGTTATTATCAGTGCCGATTGCGTAAATTTCGTCATCAGGCAATCCGTTCTGGTAATTAAGCAGGGTTACTTCATCGCCGGTTTCCCTGTTTACAACAAGTATACCACCGTACAAAGTAGATATAGCAAGTAATGAGTCGGATATAATTACTGCATCTGAAAGAATATTTTCTTCCAGGTATTCCGGCCTGCTTATCTCATATTCATAGTATTTTATTCTGTCGAATAACTGTAATTTATTATCACTTGTGCCTATTATTCTTTTTTCATTATCGTACGGAAGAGAAAACAGTATTTCCCTGTTTGCCGTCAAATAACCGGTCACTAAAGGGAACAGGGTATCACTCTCCAGTCTGAAAAGGCCTTCGCCATATACATTAAAGAACAGTTTGCCCTGATGAGCAATCAATCCTGTAAATGGCGATCCTTCCTTTGAGCGCCATCTTTTTATATCAGAGGTATCAATAATATTATGTACACTTATACATCTGTCGGAATAAAATATAATTGTTGTATCAGTGAAAAGGATATCGGTAATAAGTCCCGGATTTGTCGTATCTCCCGATAAAGAAAGGTACCGGTATTTTCCTTCTTTGGTTTTTTCAAGTATGCCATAATTATTATTTGCGCCCATATATATTTTACCGTCCACAGGTGATCTCTTAAGCTTTGTGGGTATATATTCAAGCCTTGTCTGCTCCCATCGGTAACCGTCGTATGTAAGCAGTCCCTGACGGTTGGCAAACAACATCATATCAGACATGTCCTGACATACAGACCAGTTTTCCACTTCAATTTCGGTGCATTCTTCAAAGTAACTTATGAAGGGTATCCCGTCCTGGGCAAAAGAAGTAAGGGATAAGATGATAAACAGCAATAAAGAAGCAGTTGGTTTCATGGTTCTTAGTCTTGGAAAGTATAAATTTAGGAAAAAAACGCTCAAACGTTTAAATTTTCAGACATCTTTACGACCAACGGGAGACTGGAACACTGGATGACTGGAATAATGGAAACTCATTCTCAACTCAATCTCAACTTTCTCAACCTTTTATACCATTTAGTCGTTTGCCTTTTGTTATCTTCCATTGAATTATTTTTATTTTTGTTATTATAGTACAGGTTTCGCCGGTTTATTTAAGTATTTATAACATGTTTTTTTATATTCGTTAACCAAATTTTTTATAATATTGCATAACGTTGTGAGCATCAGTTCCAATAGTAGTTTACGTATAAATAATGGATGAAAAAAATAGAAGCAGGGAACTGATAAGGCGGCTTAAAAATGATGACATTAACACCTTTGAGTTAATATATGCAGAGCATTATAAGCGCCTTTATAATTTCGCCAGGGATTATGTAATTGACCACGAGGAAACCAGTGATATATTACAGAATGTATTTACCAAGCTCTGGAACAACCGGAAAAAACTCGATGATGACTCGAGGATAAGTGCATGGCTTATTACGATAACCAGGAATGAGTGTCTTTCCTTAATTAATCACCGTAAAATAGTAAAAGAAAAAAAACAGGATATATACCTGAGGAAGCTTGAGATCAATTACCGGGCTTTGTCAGATATGGATGTTTCGTCTCATACTTTTTTTGATATAAGCGATATTATTAAAGAAACAATTAACAAATTACCACCCCAGTGCAGAAAGGTTTTTGAACTAAGCAGGTACAGGAATATGTCAAATAAGAATATTGCCAGGGAACTGTCTGTTTCAGTCAAAACAGTTGAGTCACATATAACGAGGTCATTAAAAATGCTCAGGGAGGCCCTCGCCGATTACCTGTAAATAAAACATTTCGGATATTTAGCTGAATACCTAAGGGTATTTTGTATCTGGGACGTTATATAATACAAGTGAGTTATAAAACTTAACTATTTATAATCTTACATGGAAGAAATTAAACTACTTGATTTTATCAAAGGCAATTTGCCTGAGAACGAGGAACTAGAAGTACTTGGCTGGATTGAAGAATCGGAAGCCAACAGAAGAGAATATAACAGATTAAAAAATATTTACGCATTAAGTGCTCTGGCAGGTGATAAGGGAAGCAGGGAAATACTAGGGGAGGAAGCCCGTGGAATTACACGTATGAAAAAAAGAAAGCTTCTGTCTGCTTTGTATAAATATGCTGCTGTCGTACTACTTACAGCAGGCCTTGCCTCTTCTTTGTATATCTACAGGTCGAGGGCAACGAGCGGTTATCTGAGCAGCATCTTTTATAGTGTTAAGTCTCCGCCCGGGCAAAGCACCGAGCTTACCCTTGCAGATGGGTCAGAGGTGTTTCTTAACTCAGGTACTATTCTTAAATATCCGGCTGATTATTCTGTGTCAAAGCGGGATCTCCGGTTGCAGGGGGAGGCGTTTTTTAATGTAGAGACCAATAAAAAGAAACCGTTTGTTGTAACAGTGGGAGAACTGGAGGTTGTCGCCACGGGAACTTCATTTAATATCGATGGTTATAAAGAAGATAATGAGATAAATGTTACACTGGTTGAAGGATCTGCAAACATCAGATCAACAGGCGGACAGTTTCTTATGAAGCTTGAACCCGGAGAAAATGCAAGATTGGACCTTAAGACAAACCAGATAGTCAAAACAAAGGTCAACACCAGCTTTTATACCTCATGGAAGAAAGGAATAATAACATTCTCAAACAAAAGACTGGAAGATATTTCCCATGACCTTGAAAGATGGTATAATGTACAGATCATATTCGACAAGCAGGCAAGCAAGGATATTCGGTATTCAGGGGCAATACTTAAAAACAAACCGATAGACCAGGTTCTTGAAATACTTAAGATCACGTCAAACTTCAGCTATGAGATTACAGTAGATGATGATAAAAAGAGTATAATAACGATAAAATAATAGATGCCTATGATATAAACCTTTGAAAAAAACCAGGGGGCATCTGCACTGCCCCCCGGAAGCTTAACATCAAGACCGTGAGATCTTTATTTTCCTTTCTCGTGCATAGAGAGGAACGTTAAACTATATCTTAAATATATGAAAAAAACAAATAACCTATCCCTGAAAAAAAGAATAATAATTATTATGATGATGAAAGTTTTTTATTTTTTCTGTATCATAAGTGTTACGGCTTCAGTAACATCAGGTTATTCTCAGAAAGCCAGGTTATCAATTGATGTTACAAATGAAAACCTGGAGAATGTCTTATCAAGTATTGAGGAGGAAACAGAATTTTACTTCTTCTATAAGAATGATGAACTGTCCCGGCTTGACCCTGTTACCTTTAAAAAAAATGATGCTACTATCTATGAGGTAATGGATCACCTTCTTGCTGAGTCAGGACTTACTTATAAAGTTATAGATGAGTATATAGCTATTGTTCCTGGTACACACAGCGAAGCCGTTAGCTTACAACAAAATATTGTAAAAGGTATTGTAAATGACAGAAATGGTGACCCCCTTCCTGGCGTTACGGTAAGTGTCAAGGGAAATATTCAGAAAGCTGTGGCCACCGGAGTTGACGGGACATTTTCACTGGATGCCGGATCAAGCGACATCCTTGTCTTTTCGTTTATAGGTATGGAAACAGTTGAGGTACCGGTAAGCGGAAAGAATTATCTGAAAATAACCATGGAAGAAGCAGTCGTTTCTCTTGACGACGTTATTGTTGTTGCATATGGTACTACAAAGAGAGAGACCTTTACCGGTTCGGCATCGGTGGTGAGCAATGATAAGCTGGAAGCACGTCCGATATCCAGTTTTACCGAAGCACTTTCAGCCAACACTACCGGCGTTAATGTATATTCAACAGGTCAGCCCGGAGCTATGCCTACCGTACGTATCAGGGGGATTGGCTCCATGAATGCTTCGAATGCCCCTTTATATGTAATAGATGGTATTGCTGTTAATATGGGTGATATTACCCAGTTAGGCAACTTTTCAAATAACCCTATGTCAAGCATTAACCCGAGTGATATTGAATCGATGACTGTGCTTAAGGATGCTGCAGCCGCGTCTCTTTATGGCTCAAGGGCTGCCAACGGTGTTATTATTATTACCACAAAGCAGGGTACTGAAGGAAAACCAAAGTTCAGCCTTGATATCCAGCGAGGCATATCCAGCGCTTTGTATAATGCAAATATTGCCGATAAGGATGAATTTGCCGAGATATGGAGCACTGCTGAGATGCATTACCTGATGTATCGCGATGCTCCTTCAGGCACGGATGAATATGAATATATTAAACAGGCATATGCTGATCCTGTACTATATGAATCTTATCTCACAGAGGCAAGAGACCGTTTTAACAGTAACTACAGAATAGAAGGTGAGATTTATGATTTCTGGGGCGATGGTTACGATATGTACCCGGATGTGAACTGGATGGATGAAGTATCCAGGGTCAGTACAACGGATAAAATAAACCTGTCAGCTTCGGGTGGTCAGAATGGTGTAACATATTTCACTTCCGGCGAATATTATAATCTGGAATCTCCTATTGAACAGGCAAGTCTGAGACGTTATTCTGCAAGACTTAATTTAACATCAAAGAACCTTAAGCGTATATGGTATGGAATGAATTTTACCATGTCTTATACAGACCAGGGCGGCCCTCAGAACGGATTGATGTATGCAAACCCTGTAAGGGCTGCAAACCAGATACCCTCAGTTGTTCCTGTCTATAACTCAGATGGTACATATAACCAGAATTTCCCTTATAATGTACTTAGTAATTACAACCCGGTTATGATACTTGATGAGGCCGATTTCAGTGCCGAGACATACAGGCAGCTTGGGAGTGCATGGGCTCAGTATAATTTTACCGATGATCTTTTCTTTAAGACCACACTTGGAGTTGATATAAGGCATACGTATGAGAATCGCTGGTATCCGCCGGGAGTTGCAGCAGGAAGATCAAATAACGGTATCAAGTATGAAGATGATGCATTCCGTAGCAGGATTACTTCATCAAGCATACTGAACTATAGTAAAACTTTTGCTGATGTTCATAACTTCTCTGCATTGGTCGGATGGGAAGCCCATAATACTCATACAAGGCTTTTAGCTTCATCTGCCAATGAATATCAGACCGGGTTTACTCCTGTCTTGAGCGCTGCCTCAGTAATAAAATCCCTCTCGGGCTCTAACTATGATTATTCATTGTTGTCGGCTTTAAGTAAGGTGGAGTATAACTATAGCAATAAATACTATACTGCCTTTAGCTTCAGGCGTGACGGCTCCTCAAGATTTGCCAAACAGTCGAGATGGGGTAATTTCTATTCTGTGTCAGGAGCATGGAGAATATCAAATGAGTCTTTCATGAGCGGGCTTGACTGGCTCGATGATGCAAAACTGCGCGCCAGTTACGGTATAAACGGGACATTGCCCAGTACTGTATTTGCCTATATAGGTAATTATGTTTTTGGACATGACTATAATGATCTTTCGGGAGCAGCCATAGGGAATATAGAAAATCTTAACCTTAGCTGGGAAAAGAGCCGTAACCTTAATATAGGCGCTGAAGCCAAGGTGTTTAACGGAAGAGTTTTTGCTTCTGTTGAATATTTTTATCGTTATTCGGATCAGCTCTTGCTCGACAGGGAAATTTCAAGAGTGTCAGGCTATACGGATGCTACCGTGAATATGGGTGCAATGAGCAATAAAGGTATTGAATTGACTTTAAATACAATACCCGTGAAGCGTGATAATTTCACATGGGATCTGTCGCTGAACTTTTCAACACTGAAAAATACTATCGAATCACTGCCTACGGATGATGTTAGCGGTATAGAGATATACAAGGAAGGTTATACCATACTGTCATGGTATATGCCTGAGTGGGCCGGTATCGATAAAGAAACAGGCGAACCGATGTGGTATCATGTGGATGATGTGACAGGAGAAAAAACCTTTACAAAGGATATTGATGAAGCTACCAGACAGATTCTGGGAAATAAGACACCTCACTATTCGGGAGGCCTGACATCGGCATGGACCTTCAAGAATTTTGAACTGAGTGCGCTCCTTTCCTTCGGTCTGGATTTTAAGGTTTACGATTATGCTGCGGCACGTTATCTGCAGGATGACGGATACAGCCGTAAGGTGAGCAAGGAAGCTGCGCTTCTTGATAGCTGGAGACCTGATAATACAAGCTCCGATAATCCTATCCTTATAAGCGGAACCAAAAACGGATCGAACTATTCATCGCGCTATATGCATGATGGCGATTACCTGAAGCTGAAGAGCCTGAAGCTCAGCTATACCCTTCCGTCTAATATTGTAAGGTCAATAGGCTTGAATGGCTTGACTGCGTTTATCCAGGCCGAAAACCTGTTTGTACTTACTGATATGCCTAACTTTGATCCCGAGATAAGTATTGGGCAAACAAGGTATATCTATACTTATCCTACACAGAGAACTATAAGTGCCGGTATAAACCTGAGATTTTAGTAATGGTGACAGGTATGGATAAAGACTTACTTGAGTGTAATAAATTAAAAAATCTTACTAAATGAAAAGAATTAAATATATATATACAGTTAGCTTACTGGCAACACTGTTTATGATATCTGGTTGTCAGGAATTTCTTGACAGGTATCCTACAACTTCGGTATCCGGTAAAGACATATTTTCAAGCCTTGAAACGGCGGAAGCAGGATTGATAGGCCTATATGACGACCTGCAGGATTCAAGACTCACGGGACGCAACAGTCTTATGAGAGGTGATTTAAAAGGCAGTGATGTGTTTCTTCTGACCGGTGGCGGTCAGTATTTTGTCACCGAGTATAATTACCGTGACAATGTAACAAATATCGGCCGGGCAGGCTATATATGGGCCGGAGGTTATGAGATGATCAAAAACTGTAATGTTTTTCTTGAAGGTATTGAAGACGTTGAGGGAGATGCAGACAAGATCAATGACATGATTGCTCAGGCTGAAGCGATAAAGGCAGTTGCTTATATAGAGCTTGTTAAGACCTTCTGTTATCCCCCCAGGATGGCACAGATGGACGATAAATACTCTCAGGGTGTTCCCATAGTGCGTACCAAGGAGGATAATGTGAGTGCTATAGTTGAAGGTCCCAGACGTGCTCCCCTGGGTGATGTATTTGACCATATAGAAGAATTGTTGCTGGATGCACGTGATAAAATAGATGTATCGAGATCCACAGGCTTCTATGTTTCAAAATATGCTATTTCAGGATTGCTGGCTGAGATATATACTTACCAGGAAAGGTGGACCGATGCTATTGCTGCAGCTGAAGCTGCAGCTGAAGGAGGTAGTATGATAGATCATGATGATTATCTTGATACCTATCTTACCGATAACAGCCCTGAGACTATATTCGATATTGTATATACACTTACAGATAATCTTTCCGACGGTATGCCGGGCTACTGGTTCAATAAAACAGTGAATGAAGATAACAGGCAGGATGCATATACAAACGGATATGGCGATGGCGCTGTATCGGACGCTTTTATGGATCTGTTGAATGAGAATCCCAATGATATAAGGCTTCAACTCCTGCATGAAGATAAGATGAGCACTGCTCCTGCCGACCTGGAGCCTCCTTATGTGCATGGGGTGGATGGATTTTCTTCGAGATACTATTATAAATTTATAGGAGGCAAGGACGGGAATGTCTATCTGCATAATACACCTATAATAAGAATACCTGAAGTACTGCTTATTGCAGCGGAGGCATACTCAGAGCTGGATCAGGACGGTCCTGCTCTTAATTACCTTAATATGGTTTATTCGAAGCGTACAAATACCACACTTACAGGACTGACAGGACAGGATCTCAAGGATGAGATTTTTAATGAGCGAAGGAGAGAACTGGTACTGGAAGGCCATAATATATGGGATTACCTTAGAAAGAACCGTAGTTTTACCCGCGACGATTCACATTTTACTATTGTTACAATAGATCCTACCACTGAGGCCGGACGTAATAATGAATTCTTTTATAAGGTTGTTGCTCCTATACCAATAACGGAAATGGATGCAAACCCGAATATAAGAGACCAGCAGAACCCGGGATATGCCGGATATCAGGGTAGCGATAGTAATTAGTAGTCTGGATTTATTATATTTCAAGAATGGCTCCGTGACCATAATGGATAAATGGAGCCATTCTTTTAAAATTGTGATTTAAGGGCGGGCTGTCTGAGAAGTATAATATTATGTAGGAAAAGATTTTAATAACCAATGTGTGCTATGTGGTGAAATATTATATTTGAAGTTAGTCTTATAGTCTTACAGTTGGCTTTTAAGACAGACCCGTTATGGGATAGTATTATTATTAATTTGATTATTGATGAAAAAGATTATTGTTTTAGCTCTTATGCTGGTAATACCTGCGGGCATTAACAGCCTGTCAGGATGCACTTCGGTGATAATAAGCGGGAAATATACACCTGACGGCAGGCCGGTTATGTGGAAGCACCGCGATACAAGCAGTGAAAACAACAAGCTCCTTTATTTTACACAGGGTAAGTATGAATATATTGGAGTAGTTTCGACCGGTAGAGGAGAATTAAAATCTGTCTGGATGGGAATGAATTCGGAGGGTTTCTGTATAATGAATACAGCTTCGTATAATATCAATCCGGATCCCGAGGTTAAAGGCCGGTATGGAGAAGGATCGTTTATGAAACTTGCTCTTGGACTGTGTTCTTCACTTGAAGATTTTGAAAAAATGCTGGATACCATTTCTACCCCTTCCGGATTATCCGCCAATTTTGGTGTGATAGATGCTAATGGCGGGGCTGCTTATTATGAGGTTGGCCATTACGACTGGACCAAATATGATGTAAACGATCCTAAACTTGCTCCACTCGGGTACATGATAAGAACCAATTATTCGTTTAATGGTGATCCTGAGACAGGTCAGGGACATGCAAGGTATATAACAGCATCAGATATCTTTTACAGAAAGGCAATGGAGAACGACATGACTGTCGAGGCAATATTGAGGGAAGCGGAAAGAAGCCTTGTGAATGGTTTTACCGGCACTGATCTGGCGGATCTTGCAACAGATGAAAATAGTGTTAGACTGGTTCATTTTAAAGACAATATAGCCAGATTATCAAGCACTTCATCAGCAGTATTCCATGGAGTGAAAGCCGGAGAAGACCCTATGTCAACAGTAATGTGGACCGTATCAGGATGGCCGCTTGCAACAGTAGCCTATCCGGTCTGGATGAATAAGGACCATATATTACCGTCACTTCTTACAGCACCTGAGGGTGAAAATGCTGTTATATGCGATGCCGGATTGAAGGCAAAGAGAGAGGCAACGCCTGTAACAAGGGGCCATGGAAAGGAATACCTGAATATTAATAAAGTATATAACAATAATAATACCGGCTATATGCAGTGGATCAGACCCCTGGAAGATAGTGTCTTTTCCCTTGTCAGGGAAAGCAGAACAGGCTGGCATTCGGATGTGCCTGATGTCTCTGAGCTTAAGATATTATACGGGGAACTGGACAAATTAATAATCCGGGAGTATGAACATAACGGATTTCAGTTAACTAAATAATCTAAGAAGAAAATATGAAAAGAAATATATTGATAACCTTTATGCTGTTTGCATGGGTTATTACTTTTATTCCTGATAATAGCCTGGCACAGGGATATTATAAGGATGTATTTATGGATGGGGGCGTGAAACTTACCTCAAGAGTGAGCTTGCCGGCTGCTGATTTGCTGGATATGAGTATGGAATATTTTGCATCGTCACGTTATACATCTACTTTTCCTCCGTCAGCAAAGGATTCTTTGCTTCAGGAAATGATCTATGCCGGATCGCCCGGTGACCTTAACGGTGTGTTATTATATCCTGACGGGCAACCCCGGTTTAAAATAATATATGTTAACGGCGGAAAGGCAACAAGTCACGGCAAATCACTGGGTGAAAAAGGACGGCAACGGATACAGTCATTCGTTATTAATGGCGGAAGCTATGTAGGTTCGTGTGCGGGCGCATATTTTGTCACATCAGCAACTATAAAGTCTGATACGGTTTTTCCCAGGCACAATTATCTTCAGCTATGGCCCGGAGTGGCCAAAGGTACAGGCCTGTCTAAAAGCTACACGGGTATGTATGTTGAAAAGAAATCTCCCCTGCTTAAATATTATAACTTTGGTGGTGATATGCATATCGACAGCGTACGGCATAACGGAGGATGCTATGCATGGACCGCAGACCAGTTCCCGCCAGAGACCGAAGTGTTGTTAAGATATGACTATCCGGACGATATCAAAGGGCAAAGTATACATAAAGAGATAAGCTCATGGGCTTATAAACAAGGACCTTCTTCCGGGCGTATAGTTGTTATTGGTTCTCATCCTGAAGGCGTGACAAGCGGAGAGAGACTCGACCTTATGGCAGGATTGTTGCAATATGCCGCTGATGGACTGGGGAAACCAGTCCTGAAAGGAAGCCTGGAGAACGGAAAGAGAAGGGAGATGTATAAGTCAACTGCTGACAATGATCCGGCTTATACGATGATAGGTGATAAGCAGTATCATCATTTTAAAGTGGAGATACCCAAAGGAGCTAAGAATATCAGTCTTACCCTTCATGGTGCCGACGGTTATGACCTGTTTCTATATCTTAATAAGGACGATTTTGCCTTTAAAGGAGAATCCGGGTATAAAGATATAGGCGAAGGACCGGATAAGAACATGTTTTTTGATTCTCTTGAACATGGTACATGGTATGTTTCTGTTGAATGTAATACAACGGTTGATACTGAAAAGACAGAATGGGGTTACAGGTATACGGGGAAAACGGAAGTTCTTAACGGAGTTCCTTACTACTTGCTCATTAAATGGGAATGATTAGGGTATTAAGTATTATATCATTTTTTCCTTTATTTTGCTGCTCCCTGCAAGGACAGAGTATTTCAAATATTACTCCCGTACTGGGAGCAGCTTTTTTCCCGGTAATAATTGAAGGTAATAATCTTGGTGCTGTTGATAATGTTATATTTGAAGGAGGCAGTGCAGTTTGTTTTTATGTATACCCGTCAGGGAAAAAAATACAGGCTATTGCTCCAAACGGTGTTAAGACCGGTCCGGTAGTTGTTGCAATAGGGGATGATTCACTTAAAACAGGTGATTTTGTAGTAATTGAAAATGCAAACCCTGATATAGACTTTAATGACAGGGATGCACTGCCCCAGACCGATCTTCCGGAATATGAATGGTGTAGTGCCGGTACCTGGGGGCCGTCAAGGGCTTCATCGTACCCCGATCCTCCCGAACCTCCGGAGGAAGTCGACCGGCGCCTGTGGTTGCAAGCCAGGGTAATTGCAGCTGCTCTTAAATGGAGATATCTTCCTTACCGGCATCATCATATACCGGCATTCGATGCAACCCTTTGTACTAACCTGTCCTTTGAATATCAGGTCGGTCCCGGACTGGATTGCTCCAATTATACCAGTTGGATATATCTTTATGCTTTTAATCATGTTATGTCTTCCGCGATCAGGACACAGGCCGCTTCGGATGAAGCAGGAAGACTGCTGTCATATGGCGATGAACTCGAGCCGGGCGATTTGCTTTTTTCAAAAGGCAGCCCTTCCGGAACGAATGTTACACATGTCTCTGTATATATTGATCCTAATCACCGTATAGATGAAACATCAGGATTATGTGATATCAGACCATGGAGGGAATCGGCCTGGCCATATAACAGTTTTCATTCTGCCAGACGGCCACTTGACTTAATTGAAGAAAAGATAGTGTCTGTTGATAAAGTACGGGAAGAAAGCCTGACATTATACCCTAATCCTGCAAGCGATGTTGTAACTGTCGGCGGCCTTGAGAAAGGCGATGAATTGAAACTGGTATCACTACAGGGAATAGTATATATCTCTTCAATTATTTATAGTAATGAACCTTTTAAAACAGATATATCAGAATTACCTGAAGGAGCATATATCCTTACTGTACTACATGATGACAGAGTGATGACGGTGACGTTTACAAAAGTCGAATGATGCCTTAACGGTTTATTACTTTTATGTACCGGCTGTAATCATTAACCTGTATCCTGAGAATGAGAATACCTTTAGGATAAATTGTACCCCTGTCATCAAGGATATAATTATAACTGCCCGGGGCCATATTTTTAAATGCCGCACTTTCAAGTTTCATGCCGGTAAGATCATAAATCTCAATGACAATATCTGATGGATTGCTGATCTCATACTCCAGTGTCGCTTTGCTGGTAAATGGATTGGGGTAGACGTTTGCTTTTACCGGCTCAAATGAATATTCATCAGGATACTCTACCGATACCATGCCTGATACAAGGTAATTATAGCATGACAGGAGGTATTTATATGTGCCACTTGCAGTAGTGTCTTGTGTATAAGCCATCTCAGCCAGGGGAAATGATGATTCCTCTCTCCAGTCTTCCATGAGCCTGCCTACCCTGGCGAATAATGTATCTTCATAAGGGAATGTCTTTGTCCATAAACCTTCTCCTTCCCCGTTAATAAGCTTGTAAGTGTCTATACAGGTTGCTTGATCAGGCAGATCGAAAAGCTGATCTCTTATCATATCCGATATGTTCCCTAAATCGGAATAAGGACGGCCGGTTGCCTCAGGCGGTGTTCTTCCTATTGGCCAGTAGGGAATAGCAATTGATGTGCCCGGCTGCCCCAGGATAGTCCACATTGTTGCTAACCTGGCATCTTCATCAGGCAAAGTACCCTGAATAACGGAGGCTGATACCGATGTGTTCCTGCAAATACTGAGGTTAGCCTCAATATAGCCGAAAGGATGCCCGTTATATGATTGATTAAACGGTATGACGACCATCTCGCTTTCCGCATCGGAAAAATCTCTCATCTGGTAACGAAGGATATTTTTGTAGTTAAGACTATCTCCTTCATACAGATTGTTAATGATTACACAAGACCGGTCATACCTTTCACTACCTCCGCTCCCTCCGCCGTTAAAAGCGAAGTTAGTACGTATAACATATCCATTGGTTGCATCAGCAGCATCATATTTCCAGTAATATGAATGTCCTGTTTCAAATATAGCTGCTGCACCGGTACTGTCTATTACACCAAAATTGGCCTTGGTTGTACGACCGCTTATATTTGTGTCATCCAGTAGTTGCTGCATGTCATTTACAGTTTTGCATGAGCCCAGGGCCATTTTCATGAATGTGCCGTTGCCGGGCCCTGAACTGCTGCCGCCGGGAAGGTCTGTCGAACTTGAATTTATAATTGCAAAACCATGCTCATTAACGCCCATCCACGGAAGAGTACTTTCTCCGTCATTTGTGACTGCTATGAAATTATATTCACTGCCCGCAATATACTGTACCTGATTAACCGGTTCAGACAGGTAATCCCTGGTCTTCCAAAGTAGCGGACGTCCGTCCTCAGTAGCTGTTCCGCATGCAACACCTATGGTACATTCATCTTCCTGTGCGGTAACAATCTGACATATGAAGGGTAATAATAATATCAGAAAAATTTTATTCATTATTTTGTAGTATGACAATATGCTCACATTGTAGAAATAATCGTTCATTGGTTATTAAGGACTAACCATAATATATGCAAAAATAAATATTAAGGATGTCCTTTTATATTAAAACGAACAGAAGGCAGATTACCCTGATTAATAAATGATAAAATATATATGGAGATCACAGTGTTTTACCCTTACCTGTCGGAACCCGGTCATCAGTATTTCCTGTTCCTTTATGAAAGCCCTTTTGTATCTTACTAATATTGAGATCAGGATGAAACATCGATCCTTTTGTTCCCTTAACACAATGAGGTGGTTATTTTTCGAAATGTCTTGTGTCGGCGGGGTGAACGTCACGTGAAGCTACTATTATTAATGCTTCCATATTATCTCCTTTAAGTTATTTCTTAGCCCAACCAGTTCCTTCCCTATGCCAACCTTATATATATGAGGGTTATCAAACCTTTTTGTTTCCTCAGGTACCTGTATTAATCTTTTTATTGCATAAGAGGCAGACTCTTCCAGAGAGAATTCTGATGTTACAGTGCCCTTATCCATTACTTTTTGTATTATCCTTTCATATGAATATCCATTAAGTAGACAATGTTTCCCGGGTTGCCAGGGGTGGTAAATGATCTCCGGTGCACCATATCCGTCAAGCTCTACAGCATCGGCATATAGTTTCTCTTCGCCATTGATATAGCGATAAATATTTTTTATTCCCGGCAAAGTAGTCTTTGTAATATTTTCCGATACTTTCATACTTGGCATATTAGCGACATTTCACCCTTAAGAATATTAAGGAGTTGAGGTAATTCGTCAAGTCCTGTCTTCCTCAAGAACCTGCCTGCTTTGGTTATCCTGGGATTATTCTCTATCTTGAATACAGGCCCGTCTACTTCATTTTTATCTTCGACCTCTGTTTTAAGCTTTTCTGCGTCCTGTACCATTGTCCTGAACTTATAAAGCAGGAATTTTCTGCCTCTGAGTCCCACACGCTCCTGCTTGAATATAACGGGCCCTTTTGAGTCAATCTTTATAATAGCTGCTAATATTAGCATAAAGGGGAAAAGTAATATAAACGCTATCAGGGATATGTTTATATCAATAAATCTTTTTAAGGCCAGAGAGGCTGAGTGATGTGGTATATTTATGAATGTCAGGAACGGCTCTCTGGCAAAAACGGTTGTTATTGCGTTATTGATGCTTTTTCCCGTTTTATGTAGCCTTTTGAAGATATCCACAAGCTATAATATTAATAATATAAAATACTTATTTTCAGGAGAGTGAATAAGCCCTTGTAAAATCACCTGATTTTTGGGTACAGAAATATATTTTACCGTTTATCTCAAGAATATCCCTGACAGAGAATCCTGTTTCATTAAGTAATGCTGTAAGGTTTTCTTTATCCGGTCTGCCGGTCAGGTTAAGCATATTTAATATCCTGTCAAAGAGATTTAATTTTATACCTGATTCCTTACCATATTGTATATTGTGCATCTCCTCATCATATAGATATCTGTAATATTCGGGAACTGTGCCGTGTTTTTTCTCCTGCGATTCGAGGCAACCTGTAAAATAGCAACCTTCGGGAATATTTGAGTTGATGTTTTTAAGGAATGATTTAAGATTTTTTACCCTGTTCAGACTTTTCTGGCTTATGACAAGATCAGTTTTTTCCAGTTCGTCTTTTTTGAAAAAATAATGACCGTCAGGCGACAGAACAATACTTTTGTTCGGCCTTAACCTTAAAAGTTCAAGATAGTAGTTAAGATCAAAGTTATTGAAATCAATATTTTTATTATCTGTACTTTCCCCCGTTCTCGTCCGGTACTGTATCATTCCGGGGGAATTGCCCTTTTGTTCGGTATAAGTGTATTTCTCCATGTTATTGTTTAATTTCATTCCATTATACATAATACCTATAACAAAATTGGATGAACATGGTTTAACCTTTTCGTCGATCTTTCCGGATAAAATTGCCATCAGAGAGACCTCTTACTGTCATTCATCTATAATTAATAACCGTTTGGATAAAAAAAGCATCCGTTAATAAAAAAAAATGCAATTTGGCCGGGGCAGGAATATTTCATGATGTATAATCTTTATCTGACAAGACCGGTTCAAATACCATATGTAATTAATATCGTAAAATATATCAGTAAGCATGATTACTTAATATCCTTATAATAAGCATGTTGTAGTTGTTATCATTGTCTTCTTTGAACAAATATTTTTACATTATGTTGGATTACAAAAGCATATTGCTTATGTTAGGATTAAGATTCAGATTATAGCATTACGAAATTCAGGCAGATGAATATTAAAACAATAACCACATTGGTTTTTATTCTTGCACAGATGGCTGCTGTCCGTGGGCAGGATACTACTCTGACATTGAATAGAGCTGTTGAATTTGCTTACAGCAATAATACAACTTTGCAACAGCTAATAGCACAGATGGAACAACAGCAGTCGAAATGGAGAACAGAGACAGGTATATCTCCCCCTGAAATAAGCTATTTCAGAGAAGGTGTACAGACAACATTACCTGAGGATCTATTTGATGAACAGCGTATCACGATATCCCAGCAGATAGATTTTCCGCTTACAACCCTTTACAGGCTCAGGGCTGTAAAACAGGAATCATATGCCCTTGAGTACCGTATCAATGCTATGGAAAGAGAGATCAAATCGGAAGTAAAGATGAAGTATATAGACGCTTTGTATGCTTTATATCTTCAAAAGTCCAGGCAGGAGCAGCTAGAGATAGCGGAAGAATTGTATAATGCGGTTTATACAAAGGTGGAGACCGGTATGGCTACAGGCGTCGACCTGGTTAATGCCGAGTTGCAGAGGGACCAGGCAAGAAATGCACTTGATGAATCGGAGTGGATTCTACACGAAGCAAGGTACGGCTTGTTTTACGTAATGGGCCTTCCCGCTGAAGAACAGAAATATTCGATAGTATTCAGTGATACATTACGTACTAACGATATAGGTATAACACAGATACAATCGCTCGAATTGCAGAAAGAGCAGCCCGAATACCTTGCTGTAGAGCATGAACGTTTGGCTGCAGCTTATTATCTTAAGGAAGCGAAGAGTAATATACTGCCGGATATTAACCTGAGACTTTATAAACAGGATTATGGCGACGGCTTCAATAACAGGGGATTCGAGGTAGGACTGAGCATCCCTTTATGGTACCCTTTAGAGCAACAGGGAAAGATCAATACGGCAAAAGCTGAAAAAGAAAAACTGGGATGGAAACAAACCAGTGTTAAGCTTGAGATAAAGAAAAATGTTGAATATGCCTGGCATAATTATTCGGTAAGCAGAAGGATAATGGAAAGATATAACGATACAATGAAATCAAAAGCAGAGCGATTGCGTTCCATGGCTCTGAGATCATATCAGCTTGGCGAGCTTGACCTGCTGGAACTGCTTAATGCACAACAGACATATATTAACAGCGAACAGAGTTATCTTTCAGCTCTTAGAAATTATTATATCCAATTGGCAACAATGGAAAAATACTTTAACATTGATTTGGTTTACTAGACTGAAAATTGAATAAAATGAAAAAAATACTGACCCCGGCAACCGTATTGTTGTCATTATTATTAATTGTATCATGCACCGGAAAAAACGGTGAAGAAACTGAGATGGCTGAAACACACGAACTTCCCCCGTCTCTGCAGAACCTGAAGGATAGTACTGAATTCATTCGTCTTTCGGAAAAAGAACAGTCGGAGTTGAATATAAAAACCGTGGAAATAGAAAGCAGCCGTATCGATTATCCGGTATCAGCACCAGGTGTCGTATTTAACGACCCTGATCATACAAGTATTATTAGTGCACCTATTGATGGACAGATCAGCTCAATAAACAGGAAGGAGGGCGAATGGGTAAGGAAGGGAGAGGAGCTCTTTCGTATGCAGAGCCTTGATTTCGGATCAATGGTATCGGATTATCTGATAGCCTATGCAGAAGAGAAATACCTGTCCGGACGCCTTGACCGGATACGTCAGCTTGTAAAAGAAACCATTTCATCTGAAAGTGAGCTGGAACAGGCAATATCCGAGCATAACAGGGCCGAGGTAAATCTTAGGGCATCCAGATCAAGATTAAAAGCTATCGGAATATCAGACAGAGATATAGAGTCGTTTACAGCTTCCGATGATATAAACCCTGTCTTGAAAATATATTCACCTATTGACGGGGTGGTTGAAATGAATTTTGTTGAGCAGGGCCAGTCGGTAAATGCCCTGGAGAACCTGTCACGTATAGTGGACAACAGAGTAGTACTTATACGAGGGTATCTTAACCCTGATGATGCACGGCTGGTACAGGAAGGAGATAAGGTGACGGTAAGCCGGAGAGAAGATGGCTCATTCCTGCTGGAGAACGCCGTGGCATCGGTTAACCCCGGTCTGGATGAAAACAGCATGTCTGTAATAGTAAATATATATACCTCCACATCGGCAGGATGGCCAAAACCGGGTGAGAATGTTCATTTGTCAATCCTTACCAGAGTACAGGATGAGATTATAGTGATACCATTCGGGTCACTGACCTATGACGGAGAAAATGCTGTTGTCTTTGTAAGCAAAGGGAACGGGGCATACGAGAAAAGGACAATACAGATTATGGATATAGGGGAGAAGAGTGTTTTTGTGAGATCGGGACTGAAGAAAGGGGAAAAGGTGGCAGTTACACAGGTGTTTAGCCTTAAAGCACTGTCGCGGTTCGATATTATATCAGAGGAATAGTTTTCTAATTTTAAAAGACAGGCAATGCTTAAACAGATAATAAATTTCAGTGTCAGACAAAAATACGTAGCTCTTTCACTGGTGGTACTGATGTCTGTGGCAGGGTACTTTTCCCTAACTCAGTTACCTATAAATTCATTACCTGATGTAACCCCGGTACAGGTGCTGGTTATTACAAAGGCAGGCAGGTATTCACCCTATGATGTTGAAAGGCTGGTCAGTTATCCCATTGAGACAGCTATGAACGGTTTGCCGGATGTGTCGGAAGTGAGATCGGTATCCCAGTTCGGTCTGTCAGCAGTGACTGTGGAATTTGATGAGGGGACGGATATCTTTTTTGCCAGGCAGATGATAAGCCAGAAGCTGCAATCACTATCGGGTGAGATGCCGCCGGGGGTGTCTATGCCTCAACTGGGTCCTATAACAACTGCCCTGGGCGAGATATACCAGTATGAGGTGAAAGGTGATAACTATTCACTGACTGAGCTGCGCGAGATACAGGACTGGTTGATAGCGCCACAACTAAAAGTAGTCGACGGTGTGACGGAAATAAATTCATTCGGGGGCTTTGTGAAACAGTATAATGTTATGGTGCAGCCCGGCAGGCTGAGAATGTTCGGCATAGGAATAGGAGATGTGATGAGGGCTATCGGGGAAAATAATTCTGTCTCCGGTGGTAATTATCTTGAGCATAACAGGGAACAATACATAATAAGGGGCTTTGGACAAATTAACAGGATAGAGGATATTGAGAATATAATAGTAACAAACCTTGACAATAAACCTGTTTACGTCAGAGACCTTGCATCGGTTGAAACAGGGACACAGATACGCCAGGGCGCTGTTACGCGCGATGGTAAGGGAGAGGTTGTTACAGGCATAATAATGATGCTCAGGGGTGGCAACGGACGGAAAGTAATTGCTGCAGTAGAGGAGAAGATAGACGAGATAAATACAAGCCTTCCCCAGGGTGTAAGTATAGAAAAGTTTTATGACCAGTCGGAACTGATCGCCCGTACTACCGATACCATTTCTACAAATCTGGTCGAGGGCGGTTTCCTGGTTATCGTAGTCCTTTTACTGTTACTAGGAGAAATATCCGGAGCCTTAATAGTAGCTATGGTTATACCTCTTTCCATGTTATTTGCTTTTATAGGGATGCGTGAATTCGGACTGGCCGCCAACCTGATGAGCCTGGGCGCAATAGACTTCGGGATGGTAGTGGACGGCTCGGTTGTTATGATTGAAAATATTGTGCACAGGTTGCAGGGTGATAAATCTAAAAACAAGGATGAGATAATCCTTAAGGCATCACAACAGGTAGTAAAGCCTATATTTTTCGGTGTACTGATAATACTCATGGTATACGTGCCTATCATGACCTTCAGCGGTATGGAAGGAATAATGTTCCGTCCTATGGCTATAACAGTTGCGGCTGCTGTGCTGGGCTCATTATTGCTGGCCCTTGTTTTTATACCTGCAATATCATCAATAGTCTTCAGAAAAGGAGTGAAGACAAGAAAGAACAGGTTAATAAACTGGCTGAAGCCGGTTTATATTCGTAACCTTGGGAAGTACCTGGAAAGAAGATGGCTTGTAGTGTCAATAGCAGGTCTGCTTTTTATCGGATCCCTGCTGCTTATGTTCAGGATGGGAACCGAATTCCTGCCGGAACTGGATGAGGGCTCCATACTTGTCGAACAGGTAAGGATGCCGTCGGTAACACTGGATGAATCAGTCGAAAATGCCAATTGGCTGGCAGCTAAGCTGATGGCAAATATACCGGAGATTAAAACAGTTGTACCCAAGACAGGCCGCTCGGATCTTGCCAATGACTGGATGGGAGTACACCAGACAGATGTATGGATAATACTGAAGCCTGAAAAGGAATGGAGAAAAGATATTACAAAAGAAGATATAGCAAGGGAAATAGAACCTTACCTGTTGACGGAACCCGGACTGGCATACAACTTTACACAGCCTATAGCCATGAGGGTCGATGAACTGACAAGCGGTGTTAAATCTGATCTGGCCGTAAAAATATACGGAGAAGACCTGGATGTACTGAGTTCAATAGGGGAGAACATTTCCGGACTGCTTGCCGGACTTGAAGGAACCGGCAATTATTACGTGGAACAGTCGGCCGGACAGCCCTACCTCACAATAAATATTAAAAGAGAAGCTGTTGCATCTTTCGGATTGAATGTGGATGATGTACAGAAAGTGATAGAAGCAGGTATAGGAGGACAGACAAGCGGAATGCTCTATGAAGGGCAGCGTAGTTTTGATATTGTCGTCAGGTATCCTGAAGATATACGCAATGAGCTGGCTGAGATACAGAACATACCGGTAGATCTGCCTAACGGCTCATTTGTTCCGCTTAAAAGGGTGGCCGATATCATCCTGCAGGAAGGCCCGAGGGAAATACAGCGCGAGAACGGATGGAGAAGGCTTATAGTGGGTATTAATATTGAAAATATCGACCTTGGAACCTATGTCAGCAATCTCCGGGATGCTATAGAGGAACAATCCTTTATCCCTGCAGGGTATTTTATTGACTATGGCGGAAGTTTTGAGAACCAGAGAAGAGCAATGAAGCATCTTCTGCTTATAGTGCCCCTGTCCATATTTATTATTATCGGATTACTATATCTCAATTTCGGAAGGATGAGATATGCCATACTAATACTTCTTAACCTTCCATTTGCTTTGTCAGGCGGTGTTTTACTGCTATGGATCAGGGGTATGTACCTGTCTGTGTCGGCGAGCATAGGTCTTATAGCCCTGTTCGGTGTAGCTGTGCTTAACGGATTGGTACTTGTCGACCATCTTAATGATGTAAGAAAAAAAGGAGAGACAGACCTGAGAAAGGCTGTACTTGAAGGATCAGGCGACAGGCTGAGACCGGTGCTTATGACAGCGCTGGTAGCCAGCCTTGGCTTTATACCGATGGCATTCAATACGGGTCCGGGATCAGAAGTGCAGAGGCCTCTGGCTACAGTGGTTATAGGAGGACTGGTTACGTCCACCTTACTGACACTCATGGTGCTTCCCAATATCTATTACTGGATGGAGAACAGAAAAGCGAAGACAGAAAAACAGGAACGGAAAGTTTAAGAGAAGTTTAAGAAGGTTAGAGTGAGTTTAGAAGGTTGTTCGAATAACATAAACGCCTACTAATTAACAAGTTAACCAATTAGCATTGCGAACTTGTGAACTGGAATAGCCTTTCGTCTTTCGTCTTTCGTCGTTAGTCCTTAGTCCTGTCTTATATATTTTTCTATGGTAGAAATAAATTTACCTTTTTCAAATGGTTTGGGAATGAAGTCGTTAAAGCCTGCTTCCAGCGCTACTTCCGCGTCGTCGACATATGCTGTTTGTGCTATTAGTATTACTTCCGGCTTTATCTCCTTTATCTGGGCAGCAGCCTGAAATCCGTCTATCTCCGGCATCTTGATATCCAGCAGTACAATATTTATATCTTTATTTGCTTTAAACATATTTACCGCTTCAATCCCGTTTTTTGCATGTAGTATATTCATGTTAAACCTATCCAACAGCTTATTTATCAGAAAAAAATTAGTCATATCATCTTCTGCTACCAGTATTTTGGTCGCTTTTGTAGCAGAGTGTGCCGTAGTATCGGTTTTTTCTCTTTTGCCTTCTTCCGTTAGCACCGCATTTTTATAGGGTACTGTAAAGAAGAAACCTGAGCCTGCACCCGGAGTGGACTCTACCCATATCCTGCCGCCCAGCAATTCAACAAAGGCTTTGCAGATTGATAAGCCCAGGCCTGTCCCTTCGTTAGTTCGGGTAAGGGTATGTTCTACCTGGAAGAAGTTTTCAAATATTTTTGACTGATATTTGGGAGAGATGCCTATTCCGGTATCTGAAACACAAAATTCAACTTCCTGGTCTTTGATCTTGTATCCTACTGAAATCCGGCCGTTATCCGTGAATTTGATTGCATTGTCAACTATATTTGTAATGATCTTTGCCAGTTTGAATTTGTCAGTAATGATCTCAGACTCTCTGTCAGGCAGGGCAGGTATCAGTTTGAAATTAATATTTTTATCCTCAGCCTGTGATTTGTAAGGATTGGTTATTCTGTTCAGCAATTCATTCAGGTTCGTTTTTTCAGTTTTAATTGCAGCAGTTTTGGCCATTGCTTCGGAGACTGAAATAATATCAACAAGTATTGAGAGAAGATGATCGCTGCTTTTTTGGATGGATTCTATATATGATGAAAGTGTTTCGGCAGGAAGATCAGGTTCGGTCATAAGGGCAGAGAATCCAAGAATCGAGTTCATTGGAGTCCTGATCTCATGCGATATATTATGCAGAAAAGCCGTCTTGAGTTTGTCTGCCTCTTCAGCTTTTTCTTTAGCCTTTAGTATTTCAGCCTGTGCCTGCTTCCTCTCGGTTATATCCCTGTTTATCGACAGGAAACCTATGAGTTTACCACTACTGTCATGAATAGGGCTGTTGGAACCTTCAATATCTATTATTTCCCCGCTTTTCGTTTTGTTCTTTATTTCACCTTTTACTTCATCTCCGGCTAACAATGTATCCCAGAAAATTTTATATTCTTCCGGAGTAATAGATCCTGACTTCAGTATCCTGGGTGTTTTTCCCAGGGCTTCTTTTTTAGTAAATCCATAGATCTTTTCAAAAGCCGGGTTGATGTATTCAATTGTCCCGTCAATAGCTGTAATAAACATGGCATCAGTCGATTCCTCAATACCCAGACTGAATTTCCTCAGACTTTCCTCATCTTTCTTCCGCTGCGTAATGTCTTCCTTTACTGCTACGTAATGAGTAATTGTATGATTCTCATCATATACCGGAGAGATGGATGCATGTTCAATAAAAGTACCGCCATCCTTATTTACATTAATAAATTCGCCCTGCCATTCTTTCCCTGACGATATTGTATCCCAGAGAGTTTTGTAATGTTCAGATACTTCTGTCGGAGATCTCAGAAAACTTGGATCTTTACCCAGTACTTCTCCCTGTGTATATCCTGTAATCGAGGTGAATTTCGGATTTACATATTCAATTTTGCCCTTATTATCAGTTATCATTATGGATACTGGACTATGCTCAATCGCCCTGAGCAGTTTATTGATCTGCTGGTCTGCCATGATCTTTTCTGTAACGTCATTGGCAAGGACCAGTCTGGCTTTTCTCCGGTTTAAAGTGATAAGATGTGAAGTAATATCAGCATAGATGATCTCTCCGCTTTTTTTAATATGTCTCCGGACACCCTGAGAGTTTGTGTTATTGCTTATAGCGGATATGTCTTCTAAAAACCTTTCCAGATCTTCATGAGGCCTGATATCCTTTATTGTCATCGACAGGAATTTTTTCCTTGAATATCCGTAATGGTTTATTGCAGAACGGTTGACTTCTATAAATTTGAGGGTCTCTATGTCATATATCCACATTGGTACGGGGTTGGAGGCGAAGAGGTATTTATATTTTTTTTCACTGTCCCTCAAAGCTTCCTCGGCAAAATAACGGGATGTTATATCTCTTGCTATTCCGATTACGCCTACAATATTTTTGTTATTATCATACAAGGGGGTTTTGATGGTCTCAACCATTTCCCTGTGTCCGTCGTCTGCAAAAGTGACCCATTCGATATTAGTCAGCGAACGGTTGGCATTAAGAGCCTCTTTATCCTTTTTTCTGAAGAACATAGCCTCGTCGGCTGAAACAAAATCAAAATCTGTTTTTCCGATTATTTCAGACTCCTTTTTTCCGTATAATTTTTCGAAACGCAAATTACACATCAGGAATCTGCCTTCCGTATCTTTTAGCCATATGAGATCAGGTAATGTCTTAATCAGGGACTGAAGCAGATCTCTGTCAACGCTTATCTTATTTCCGGCTTTATTTGGTATTTTCTTCTCAGCCATTATAATGAACTGTTTTAAGTGAAGATATGCTGGGCAACATTAAATATAAGTACTTTTTACATTAAATGATAATATTAGACGGGAAAAAACGGGTATGTCATTGCAATGCAGATATATACATGTAAGCCGGTTTTTTGAGCCGGTGAGATATATTATCAGGCTGACAGGTTTTTGTCCTCTTTATACACTTTTTGGCTGTAGTACCTGTGCTGCCGGTAAAAAGCAGTAATCTGGGAACCGGTATATGACCTACCGGATCTGCCCGGCTATTGCTGCCCACAGGTACCAGGCAGCATAGGCTTTCATATTGGCGTTGAGAGGCTGGCTGTGTGCCGAACTGCAGTTATACCAGTCAACACCTTCAGTATGGGAATCCTGCCAGGCTATGGCCCAGTTGGCATCAGGACTCCCGTCGTTATCACTGTCATAATAACAGCCGTCATTGGCGTTCCTGTCCATGTAATAATTACCATCGGGGTCATACGACTCTATATCGGCAAAGTCGTACAGGTATTTTTCGTTTTTTCTGCAGTATTCCCTTATCTGTTCATTCCTGAGGTGCAGGTTACCGGACAGGCCTGTCCCATCAAGATGACCGGTCATATATACGAATGTAACATCCGGAAAATCCTCTTCCAGCCCTGTCATAAGGCTCAGGTAGGTATTTATATTGTCTTCGGTGGCTGATGATACCTGTCCGCACCATGACCATATTATCACGTTAACATCTGTATTAGCTGCAAGGTATGTTCTTGTCTCCTGTTCCCAGTTGGTGAAGTCCGGATTGCCGAGATCTCCGTTCATGGCATAATCGTGCAGGTAGAGGGCGCCTTCCGTACCTCCGTTGTTCCATGCAAAATCGTCACCTTTAAAGCTTACCAGCCCGGTCATGCCTGTTGTGATCTGACTGCCATGGGATGTGTGCCCGTAAGCTATATGCAGGGTTTCTTTTGCTTTTTCTATCTGGCCGGTGGATATGTCCGTCAGATCGGTACATTCATGGTCAATGATTATTCTGTCCCCTGCCTCCGGATCGTTTTTTTCACACGACACAATAAGAAGGAACGATACAGGTATAATAAGGAAGATATTTTTCATAGCCGGGATGTGTTTGTTTTTGTGTTTAGACTTTCATTTCTTGCTGATGGTTGCACTGTGGAAAGCGGTTATTAACTCTATGGTGCAATAGACACTAAAACCGAATAATATCAATATGACTGATCCCTGTTTAAAGATGAAAATGACACTTAAGAGAAGAATAGAGCTTCCCGGAGAAAGCTATGCAACAATTATTTGAAAATTGACTCTTTGTAAATAGTGAATATATGGAGTGCCAGAATTATAGTACAATAGAATTAACATGAAAACAATATCATTACTGTTTTGCCTGCAAATTATATCTGTGGCAGCACTGTTTTCACAGGAGAGAGGTATGACAGAAAAGAGCGGGTTGTATTTTGACCTTAAACCACCGGGATTAACTCCTGAGATATTTGCTCCGGGAATAATATCTACCGGACAGTTTGAATTTGGCTGTACTTTTTCTCCGGATGGTCATGAAATATATTTTACCCGGCGTCCGGATGATGCAGGATCAGATAACAGGATTTACAGTACCGTGCTGGTAAACGGCCGGTGGACAGAGCAGGAACTTGCTCCTTTTGCATCGGATGTATTTGAGTTTATCCCTTCTGTTACGCCCCGGGGGGATATGCTCTTCTTTTACTCTGACAGAGCCAAACCGGATAATATCAAATATGACGGGAACCTGTGGTTTTGCAGAAGGACGGAAAACGGATGGAGCACACCTGAGTTTCTTGATACTCCTGTAAACCAAAAATACAGCATGACAGTCTCTTCTACATTTGATGGAGTGATTTACTATTCTGCTGTTTATAACAGGAGATTATGTATTCTACGGTTTGATCCTGACAAACCGGATGAGCTAGGGATACTTCCTGATAATATCAATAAGTATAATCCTGCACATCCGTTCATAGCTCCTGATGAAAGGTGCTTAATATTTGATTCCCAGATAAAAGGGATGGGGAATCCGGAATTATATGTCAGTTTTAAAAAAGATGCCGGAAACTGGACTGACCCGGTAAATATGGGACCGTTAATCAATGCCTCAGGAAATGAATTTAACGGAACTGTATCACCTGACGGCAAGTATTTTTTCTTTCATCGTAAAGTAAATGGTAATGGAGATATCTGGTGGGTTTCGGCAACTATTATTGAAGAATTGAGAAAGTTAACTGAAAACCAATAAGAGAAAGTAATCGTATAGTTTTTTTACAAGGTTTTCGTCAGTGATATACAAGTTATCAGTGAAAACATGTCCGGTATAAAACGGACAGGCTTTTTCTTTTACCTAAACTATACTGATATAACAGGAACCGGACCCGTAGTAACATTTATTTGATTTTTGCGTAATAAGTATATATATTTCAGGCAAACAGGATTAGAGAGGTTTTGATTATACAAATTAAGTATCGTTTATATGAAAAGTAAGAGTGAGAAATCATCAAATGCAGGTCAGGCTATTAAAGCTTTTAGTGATGCTACAAAACTACTAAAAGCAAAGTCTGATGTTCTGGAGAATATACTGGCTTCCATGGGTGACGGTCTTAGTATACAGGATCTGGATATGCGTATTATCTACCAAAATAAATTTATTGTTGACAATTTCGGATCGCATATCGGGGATTATTGCTACAAAATTTACGAAAACAGGGATGAACCATGTGAAGGCTGTCCTGTTATTGATTCGTTTAATAACGGTAAGACAAGCAAAGCATTACGGGTGGGAGTTACCAAAGAAGGAGAAAAATTCCGTTTTGAAAATATTGCTACCGTGCTTCGGGATGATGATGGTAAAATAATCGCCGGAGTAGAGGTGGTCAGATTAGTTGAAGAGAGAGAACGTGCCCTGGAAAAACTGGAAGATTCACTTAATGATCTTGAGCAGCTAAGTTCAAAGTTATCGCAATCGAACAACATGAAAGATCTGCTGCTGGATATTATCACCCATGATGTGAGGAATCCTGCAGGAGCGATCCTTGGCGCTGTTGAATTACTGAAACATGACGAAATGGACGAAGAAATCTTCGGGATGATACAAAAAAGCTGCGAGAATTTGCTTAAGATCATTTCTCATGCGACCACACTCTCTAAAGTAGCTATGGATGAGGACATGGTAATTGAAGAACTGGATCTTTATAATATGATTGAAGAAGTAACAGAAAGTTTCAGGTCTTCTTTAAGTTACTATGATATGGAAGTGGACAATGAGATCCCTCCCGGGTTTATGATCCGTGCTAATCCGGTTATAGAAGAAGTATTTTCCAATTATATCAGCAATGCCATCAAGTATGCTTCATCCGGCAAAAAAATTACAATTGGGTGTGAGGAAAACGGGAAATATCTGGAAATATATGTTAAGGACCTTGGCGAAACGATCCCGGCTGACAAACGGGAAGCAGTCTTTATCAGAAGTTTTCAGCTGGCCGAGACAAAAGGCAGGGGACTGGGACTGTCGATCGTGAAAAAAATTGCGGAATCTCATCATGGCTCTGTATGGGTAGAACCAAACATACCCAAAGGTAATTCCTTTGTAATAAGTATACCGCTTGGTTAATGCAGATACATATAATCCGTCCTGATCTGAATTATTAACTCCCGGATACATTCCTGTGGACTTTTTGAATAATGCTGCTCCCTCATATTTATTGAGGCTTTATTGATTTGTATGAAATCAGGGGAAAACCACTGTAGTATTTAGGTGTTTTTTTCTTTGAAGTAAGTGTATATACTCAGGGTTTTATGATGTTATCAGTGTATTTTTATTATGATTTTCCATATACAGCAAATCGGTAATACAGAATTTAGAATTGTTAAATGTGATGAGAAAGAAATGTATCCCCAAAATATTATTGATGATATTTATAATTTCCCCGGTAATAAGTTCGGTATCGTGTATTGCTACAAAGAAACAGGCTCATGATGAGGATAGTCTGGATACTATTTGTACAGAATTAAGGCATAAGCCAGGGAACAAAATGATTACGCCCTATAAATCAGAGCATAGGAAAAAAATACGCAAAAGACTTATAAGGCGCTGGTAATGAGCTGTATGATAGACAGAAGAAGATTCGTAAAACGAAGGTTAAGAAAATAAGGTTATCAGGAATACCCGGATAAGAATATATATAATGGCTCATTTAAGAAAAAATTAATTGGATATTATTTTATAAATAAAAGAGACATTTAATAAATTTGTTCATGCTTAGAGATAAATTTAAGATAGTATTAGTAGATGATCATAAAATATTTAGAGAAGGTTTGATTTTTATGATTTCCAAACTTAAAGATTTTGAGGTCATAGGGCAGGCATCTAATGGAAATACTTTTCTTAAAATGATCAATGATTTGGATGTTGATATAGTCATAATGGACATTTCAATGCCTGGAATGAATGGTATCGACGCAACGCAAAAAGCCCTTGATATTAACCCCGACCTGAAAATAATTGCACTTACAATGTTTTGTGATGAAGAATATTATTATAAAATGGTTCAGGCAGGAGTGTCGGGTTATGTGTTAAAAGAAGCAGGCAAAGATGAATTAATTGAAGCTTTGGAGACGGTAGTATCAGGTGAAAACTATTTTTCACAAAAGATACTGCATAATATATTGATGAGTCTTGATAAGGCGAAGTCGCCCAAAGTTGATCCGGATAAAGAAAAGGTTAAACTGACAAAACGTGAATCTGAAGTACTGACTTTAATCTGTCAGGGTCTTTCAAACAGTGAGATATCTGATAAATTATGTCTTAGCCTTAGAACCATTGAGGGGCACAAATCAAATTTATTTAGTAAGACCGGGGTTAAGAATTCTATTAGCCTGGTTATGTATGCTATCAAGAATGACTATGTGAAAATATAGATATCTGTTTCCTGTTCCATTTTAGTTTTTTAATCCTCCTGCGCGTTCCGTTTCGGCCTCCGTTCGCCTAAGTCAACCCTGTTAAATGCTCAGTGTTTTTCTTCCTGTCGATAATCCTTAACCAGGTCAGTGTTAACACCTGAATTTTTTAGGTGTATTTTCAGAATAAACGGGTAATCTGAACATTAAATCAAGGGTTATCAAGTGATAATTAGAATTGTTTATATAATAATTTTGAAGATATGAAAAATTAATATAGACAGGTCATAAGTCCGGTTAATAGCTTATTGAAGGAGATTGTTTTTGTTAATTGATAATGAAACTAAAAATACATAACGAAAAGAAGAGTCAAAAAAATCGATAATTTGATATGATACAAACAGGGAACGTATTACCAAATAATCTTATAATTGGATTAGTTAATGAATTAAGGACGCATATGAATGCAATAATAGGACTTTCATATCTGTCGGAAAAAGAAAGTGATCAAGGTAGTAATGAAGCTTCTCTCTTTGATGATATTTTTATTTCATGCAAACAACTAACCTGGGTAATCGAGAATTATCTGACAACCGTTATTGAATTAAATGAAGACAAGGCATGTGGCAAAAAAATATATAATATTGATTTATTTCTTGAAGATCTCTTATCAGAAATAAGGGAGATTATCGAACATAAAAAAGGAGATAACATTATTTTAATTCATGCCAATGAAAATAGAGGCACTTCTGAAGTGATTGATATATATAAGGTGGTTAAGGTAGTCAGAAGTTTGGTTATGAACGTATTGAATACTAATGGAAGAGGCTATATCCTTATAGGAAATTATAAAGTAGGTGATGAGATAGTATTTTATGTGATAGATTCTTTGCAGGATTACTACAGATGCAGACAATTGCTTTATGATGATTATGACATATCAGATATAAAGCCTGATGAAGTAAGTAAGTTAATTAATATTAATATTGCCAGGGTGATAGTAAGGTCATTGGGTGGTGAAATATGGCTTAAAACAATTGACGACAAAACTCCCCGCTTTTATTTTTCTATTCCGGTTAATAATTATAGTGAAGAGGAAAATAGTATACAAATTGATAACGGATATTATTATAGTTCTTATTTATATTAAAACATGATTAGTATTATGTACTAATATACTTAGGTGAAATAGTCTGAACATTTGTATTAACAACCTTAATATAAAAAATTAAGATGTCTGCTTTTATCAGTTATATTATTTAATTATGTGATGAATAAAAATGGAAGATAATATTAAAATAGTAATAGTTGATGATCACAAGTTATTCAGAGAGGCGATATTTTTTGTTTTATCTGATACAGATGGTATAGAAGTGGTTGGAGAGGCAACAACCGGTGATGAATTTCTTATTATGCTGGATAAGCTTAATGTTGATATAGCCCTGATGGATATTATGATGCCTGGTATAAGTATTATTGATGCAACTAAAAAAGCTTTAAAGAAGTATCCTGATTTGAAAATAATCATATTAACAATGCTTAGCGATTCCGAGTTTTATAAAAGACTGCTTGATGCCGGTATTTCAGGATATATTCTTAAAGATTCAGGAAAAGATGAACTATTAAGAGCTATATGGGCTGTTGAAAGTGGAGAGAAATATCTATCTCAAAAATTTATTCATAAAATAATTTCAGATAGAAAAGATAGTTATCAGAATCCGCAAAACAGATTATCGTTGAGAATGAATAAGATAGAGGAGTCAATACTCCGTATGGTCTGCCTTGGTAAAACAAATGCCGAGATATCAAAAGACCTGTCAATAAGTCAACGGGCTATCGAAAATTATAAATCTGTAATGATAAATAAAGCCGGTGTAAGAAATTCATTGGGTTTGGTGATTTATGCTGTCAAAAACCGGCTTGTCGATATCAAATGAAAGTATACTTGCCTGCCGCTGACCCGTTTAGTAAAGAGACAATCATCGTTCACCATTCGTTTACAGGAGGATTGACCTTTACATATTTAATACATGTATTTCCTTTTCTCATCATGTAATCGAACAGGTGTTATTACCTGGAAATTTACAGTAAATACACGGAGAATAAAACGGGTGCTCATTTAAGATATATTGGGTGTTTACTCTTCTTTTTCCAGAGAATACACATGTTAATTTTGAACTGTTATGAGAACAATGAAACATAATATTAAAATACTACTATAGCGGACATGGATAATAAATACAGCAGACAGTTTCCTTTTATTCCGGGCAGGAATCTCAGCAGATCATATAAAAAGAATTGTTTTCGTATACTCATTATGTTGATAGTGGGCTTTTTATTCTCAGATTCATTATATAGTCAGTGTAATACAGGTGAATTTCTGCATAAATGTTCTGTAAATCTGAAGGAGTATAATTATATACAATCATTTGAAGCCAGAATAGGCAAAATGGAAAAATCAGAATATTATTATGTTTTTAGTAAAGGTTCGGAATATGTAATTATAGTTTGCGAAGAAGGACAGAGTAAAGGTAATATTACTATCAGCTTATATGACAGGGAACGGAATCTTATAGCAACTACTTACAAAGAAGATGGTAATAGTTACTCTGAGCTTAAATTTATTTGCTCAGCAACAGGCCTTTATTTTATAAAGATAAAGTTTACAAGCTCAAAATCAAAGTGTGGAATGTGCATACTTGGTGTAGACAAGTAAAATATGAATTAAAAATTACAAAAAATATATCATGAAGATAAAAATCATTTTATTCGTTGCTATTGTTGCCGGACTTTCAGCCTGTAATGGGGAAAAAGCTGACAAAGAAAAGCTTTCGGTTGAGTCGTTGCTGGCGGAAGATACGAGTGATCTGGAGATTTCGGAAGAGACCATGAACATAATTATTGAGTCAATACCTTCTCCTATAGAGATTGCGATGATACTTGAAAAATCCGGGATAGATTTTAGTGATGAATTTCTTAATGATCTGGGCAATTTATCATTCTATGTCAATGATATGTCCAAGGCTATGGCTATTGGCGTTTATAGCGGTGATTTGGGATATATTAATATTTATGGGAAAACCTATATGGCAATTAATTATTTAAACATAATACAAAAACTGGCTAATGATATTAGCATAGGGCATTTCTTTGATTTTGAGACGATTAAGCGAATAGCGTCAAACAACAATAATATGGATTCATTAATATATCTGACTACTATTAATTTTAATAATATGGATTCATTTCTTAGAGAGAAGAAAAGGAGCAATATGAGTATACTCATGGTTACCGGAACCTGGCTTGAAGGTTTATATATTACTTCACAGAATTATATAGTAAGTAATAATAATGATGTTATGGAATGGATTGGACATCAGAAGGTTATTGTTGATCAGTTGATATTGGGACTTTCGGCCTACTCACATAATAGTTATTTTAATGAAATTGTATCCGAACTTAATGACCTCAAAGCTATTTATAATGGTATTACAATTACGTATGAATATCATGAGCCGGAGGCAGTGGAAAAAGACGGCAGGCTTGTTATTATAGACAAAAGTACTTCAAAAGCAAACATAACGCATGCTCAGGTTATCGATATTGCCGAACAGGTTGAATCGATACGCGACAGGCTTGTATGTAATCAATAAATAACAAAAGTATTTCCCATAAGATAAACAAGAGATTTTGGTTTCGCAATTCTGATTAATTCATATTGAAATGCGTTTGAAGATTAATATAATAATATCATTTTTACTTCTTATTGTTGCCGGGGGACTTATTTATGTACTGAGAAATTTATCGGTTCTCCATATATATCAGCAGATAACTTCATTGATATTAATGCTGGTTATATGGGGGATTTCAATAATAATAATATACAGACTTTTCATAAGATATTTATATCGCCCTGTTCAGGAAATAGAAAGAGTACTTAAACTTCTTTCTATTGGAGATCTTGAAGCCAGGATTAATATAAGCAGGGGCGTAGATGAGTTGGAACGTATTGGTAAATACATAAATCTGATTATCATCAGTCAGATTGATCAGTCCGATTTTCTGGAAAAAATAGGTGATGGCAACTTCGATATTGAATATTCTGTATTGAGTGATCAGGATAAGCTCGGATATTCGATTAAAAGGATGCGTGATAAACTTCATAAGCTTGTTGCTGACGATGCCTGTACACAATGGTCGACAGAAGGAATAGCAAGGTTTGGGGCTATTTTACGTGATAATACTGATGACTTGAAAGTTATGTTCGATAGGTTATTATCGGATCTGGTAAAATATCTTTCGGTAAATCAGGGTGTAGTATACCTTCTTAATAATGATGAGAAGAGTAAACCGGTACTTGAGTTGATGTCAACTTATGCATGGGGCAGAAAGAAGTATCTTTCAAATACTATTGAAATAGGAGAGGGACTAATTGGGCAGGCTGCTATTGAGAAAGGCACTATTTATCTTACCGAAATACCTGATAACTTTATTAATATAACTTCCGGACTGGGAGATGCAAACCCTAACAGTATTTTAATAGTTCCTTTATTATTTAATGAAGAACTGTTTGGTGTGATGGAATTTGCTTCATTCAAACATTTTGAAGCATATGAGATAGCTTTTGTTGAGAGACTGGCTGAAATTATTGCATCAACGATTTCCAGGTCAAATATTAATAAACAGACAAAACTGTTGCTTCAGAATTCTCAGAAGATGACAGAAGAACTTCGCACACAGGAGGAAGAGTTGAGGCAGAATATTGAAGAGATGAATGCAACCCAGGAAGAGATGCAGCAGAGAGAGGTTGAGAGAATAGGAATCTTTACGGCTATTAATAATACAATTGCTACTGTTGAGTTCGATATGTCCGGACGTATAATAGCCGCAAACGATAAGTATCTTGATATGATGGGTTATACCCTGGAGGAAATTGAGAACAGAACCGACCGGATGTTTGCTGATAAGTCAAATGAGCCAATTGAAGCTTATAATGAATTCTGGAAACAACTTATGGCAGGAAAACTTCAGAGTGGTGATTTTAAAAGGATAACAAGAAATGGCAGGGAAATATGGCTCAGCGCATCATATACTCCTGCTCTTAATAAAGACGGAGTGCCATATAAGGTAATTGCCCTTGCAACAGATATAACAGAAAAGAAAAAAGTTGAACTGGAGACAAAACGACAATCTGAAGAACTCAGACTGCAAGGCAAAAAGCTGCAGGCTTATACCAGTGAACTGGAAGATATAAAACAAAACCTGAGTGAGAAGCTTGAAGAAGCAAGCCAGGGGCTTAAGAAAAAAATAATTGATATTGAGGCAGAAAAGGCTAAAAATATGGCGATTCTTGAAGGTTGTGTCGATAGTGTTATAAGCTTCGATCATACAGGAAAGATTGAATATTTCAATAAAGCTGCTGAAGAAACCTGGAGTATACAGCGAGATAAAGTGGTTGGTAAAATGATTGGAGAAATCATTCCTCTGAAACTGGAGCAAAGAAATGGTTCGCTTTCAGCCTATGCCGGAAATAATGGCAATGAAAAGGAAATTGGAGTGAGAACAGAGGTAAACTGGGTAGGTGGCGGGACAGGAAAGGACTTTGATATGCTGATTACTTTAACCAGGGCAAATATAGATGACAAAGAGACTTTTACAATTTTCGCACAGGAGATATCAGTAGATCTATTTTAAAAGGAATAAATAAAACAGTAAATGACTGAAAGCGATAACTATCTTAGCATTAAGGAACTTCTGGATGTCTTCAATGATATTGATCTCAAAATTCGTGAACTCCACCGTAACTCTTCCCAGGTCTTTATGCAACTTAATGATTTCCTGAAAGAATATTCAAAGAAAAACAATATTGTATCAACAAATGTCAGCAGGATATTTGAATCAATAGCAGGCGAAAATTACTCATCCCTTTCTTTAGAACTGGAAAATGTACTTGATAATTATGGTAAGTTTAAGACAGGTACGGATAATGAATTTGATGTAAACCTGCTTATAAAATCAAAGCTTAATACAAAAGTCGATAATCTTTTATTATCATTCCAGAACTTAAAACATGATCTGCTTACACTTAAGTTCCTTTTTTCAAATTTTAAGGTGATATCAGGTAATGATGATGAAGGGGAGATTATTTATAATGAAATAAAAAGTTGTGAACAGACTCTGGATATTGTAATGCCTGTTTTGTCCAGACTTGAATTATATACAGCTACACTGGGTACTGAAATCTATAGTCTGAATAATACGGTACGGTCCCATTCACAGAAGTGTGCTTCTATGAATGTCGCTTTTTGTAATGAGCTTAGGTCTTCAGTATTACATATAAGGAAGAAAAATATGGAGTCAGGGAACTATATCCCGGAAATGAGGGATAAATTGAATAGTACTTCCGGGTTTATAGAGAATATTATAACTCATCTGCAGTATCATGATATAATCAAACAGAAAATTGATCATATACAAAATTCGCATGAGAAAATTATTGAAAGGCTTAATGAAAAATTTGAAGCGGATAATAATATTATAGTAAATAATGATGATGAGATATTATCTTTTATCGAAGATATTTCAGGACTTCAGTCAGCACAATTGATACTTATTTCGAAAGAGTATCAGAAGGCTATCGACGTTATCTCGGAAAATTTTCAGAAAATAGTTGAAGATCTTACAACAATATCAACTGTTTCACATGAATTTTCGCTTGATCCGGGCGATTCTGAAACAACATTTTTAAATGTTGTAAAGGAAAGGCTTGATATAATCCTCCTGGTCCTTGATGAATATAATTCCAGTAAGTTTAATAATGATTTGCTGGGCATAAAGTCAAGTGTCGATAAAATTTGCAATACGGTATACCATTCTGTCATTAATCCTCTCAGAACTCTTGAGCATGTAATTATACCGGACAACAGACTGAAAAATAAATCAGGGAACAGGCCAAGTATTGTTGATCAGATAGCAACACTAAGACAAGATATTTTCAAGAAGTGTACTGAGCTGAAAAGGGAGTTGTCATATTTTAAAGATGTGTCGGAAACATTTCAGGTTCAGGTTAATAATTCCGGTTTCAGAACCAACATGGAAGAAGAGCAGATAAAAGTAATGGTTGAAATAAGCAAGGTACTCGGACAGCTTGATGAACAAAGCAAAAATCTTGATTCTGTACTCGATGAAAACCGTAGAATTAAAAAGGACATTATTGACAGACTGAAAAGTACATTAAACCAGGTTGATTATAATGAATTGTTTGAGAGGCTCCTTGATGATATAATAAATCAGTTGAATATGGTTAACAGCAGGCTGAAGCTTGAAGGAGATATTAACAAGAACAGAAAAGTAAATAATCTGAAAGTGCAGGAAGAGTATTATACAGTAGCCAGTGAGAGAGTCGTGCATAGTAAAGTTATTAATGACGACTTTAATACAGATATTACATATACCGATGATTATGATACCGATGTTGAACTTTTTTAATTAATGGATAATATGAATAGCCAGAGATTTAAAATTCGAAGTAAAAAAGTCAAAAAAAATAACCGTTTCATTATTTCACTGGAAGGTGACCTGGGAATTAACCAGATCGAAAATATAAAAAGCAGAATAGAATCAGTTGAAATACAGGGTGATGGGGTCGTGATTGATTTTAAGAATATTGATTCGTTCGATTTGTCGACGATTCAACTTATGCTGGCATTCAAAAAATATATTATTGCTATTGGAAAAACCTTTGAGATGACATGGAATGATGGTGAGGCTATGACTGATCTGGTAGTTAACACAGGTTTTGGAGAACTATTGAATATTGTAAAAAACAAATAACAAAACAGATATGGAACGGACAATATTAATTGTTGATGATTCAGAAAGTATCAGGGAGGTTGTATCATTCACATTGGAGAATGAGGGATTTAGTGTAAAAATAGGTGTAAACGGACAGGATGCATTAAAATATTTAAATGGCGACAGGATCGATCTTATTATTACAGATTTGCATATGCCGGTTATGAATGGCATTGAACTGATAAGAGAAGTCAGAAACAATAAGGACTATAAGATGATCCCTATATTATTCCTTACTACTGAATCACAGGTAGAAAAAAAGCTTGAAGCAAAGGAAGCAGGAGCAACAGGATGGATAATTAAGCCTTTTGTCCCGGCTAAACTAATAAGTGCAATTAATAAGGTTCTTAGCTGATTAAGTTTCTTATGAGTAATTCAGGTTATCATAACCGGATACTTAAAAATGATTGTCGGTGAATTACAGAATATGAAAGAAGAGAGATTATAAAAATGGAACAATTCAAACAAAAGTTTATTGAGGAAGCTGCTGACCTGATTCAGGATCTTGAAGTATCAGCATTGGCGCTTAGTGAGGATCCTGAGAATAAAGAGCATATTGAAATCATTTTCAGGGTAATGCATTCACTGAAAGGTAGCAGTTCAATGTTTGGCTTTGATATGATTGATCATTTTACTCATCAGATGGAGTCGGCTTTTGACCGTATACGAAAGGGGCAGGATACAGTAACCGATAAATTCATGGACCTTATATTTAAATCTATTGACCATATTAAGGATTTACTCAATGAGGACGATTATTTATCTGAACAAACCTTGATAACCCATGAAAACCTGTTACGGAATATTAGTGATACTTTGCATGATAAGCCTGAAAAAGTATCATTGGATTCTGATGATCAGGTGCCGGCAAATACTTCAAAAGCAAGTTATTATATTAAGTTCAAACCTAAGCCTGAAATATTTAAGAATGGCACTAATCCTATACTTACGGTAAATGAACTGATATCACTGGGCGATTTTAGGATTTTTCCGCAAATTGATAATATCCCGGATATAAATGAAATGGATGTTTATTCATGCTATGTGTCATGGGTGGTCATATTGGTAGCTGAAGCCAGCGAAAGTGAAATCAGGGATGTATTTATTTTTGTTGATCTTGACAGTGAGATTACTATAAAAAAAATAAGTGAAAAAGATGTTTTGGCTGATGAGGGATTTATAAGATCACTTGATAATACTGTTTCGGCCGGTAAAGTTGAACTGGCTGATATTGAAAATATTCTTAAAAAGAACTGTGACAAAGAGTCGGAGCGTGCAGACATAAAGCAAGTAAAAAAGCTGCCAAAGATTAAAGAAAGTAATATATCGAGTATACGTGTTTCTTCCGAAAAACTCGATGAGCTTATCAACATGGTAAGCGAATTGGTAACACGTCAGGCAGCGCTTAGTCTGATATCTGAACAGATAAACAATAAGGAACTCATCCAACTGGCTGAAGATATTGAGAAAATTACCCGTCGCTTAAGGGATGATACCTTTGGTATCAGGCTTATTCCTGTTGAAAATATGGTAACACGTTTTCAGCGGCTTGTAAGAGAATTATCGGCTGAGATGAAGAAGGATATCGTTTTTGAGACAGAAGGGACCGACACGGAGCTGGACAAGAATATGATAGAAGGTCTTATTGATCCGTTGATGCATATAATAAGAAACAGTATTGATCATGGTATTGAGGATACAGATACAAGGGTTGCTAAGGGCAAACCTTCAAAAGGGAAAATAAAATTAAAAGCGTACTATTCCGGGACAAATGTATTTATGGAGGTATCTGATGACGGTAAAGGTATAGATCCGGATATCATTTATAAACGTGCTTTGAATTCAGGCCTTATAACAAGCGATTCGGGCCTTGCAGAAAAAGATATTTTTGACCTGATATTTCTCCCCGGCTTCTCTACTGCAGAGAATGTAACAAAAGTATCGGGCCGAGGCGTTGGAATGGATGTTGTAAAGCGTAAAATATCCGACCTCCGGGGTGAGGTAGCCATAAGTTCCGAAATTGATAAAGGAACGGTAATTACCTTAAAACTGCCCCTTACCCTTTCCATTATTGACGGCCTTCTTGTAAGGATAGATAGATCATTTTTTGTGATACCTCTGTCTTTTGTCAGCAGATGTGTCGAGTTTGGTCATCAGGATCTTGTTAATTCTGTTAATAATCTTATAAATGCGGGCAATGTACATATCCCTTTCGCTTATTTAAGAAGGGAATTTGATATAAAATCTGAACCGCCTGCTAATGAACAGGTAGTGATAATTGAGTACGACGATTCGCTTTTTGGTCTTGCTGTCGACCATGTGGTCGGTGAATATCAGGCTGTTCTGAAATCACTAGGCAATATGTATAAAGATCAGGAAATAATATCAGGGGCTACTATTCTGGGTGACGGTACCGTTGCCCTGTTGCTCGACCCCAATAAGCTGGTAAGCGCTTTTTCATATAAAAATCTCGAATGCAATAGTCAATAACTACCAAGATATTCTCAATTAATACAAATAAAAAGGTTATGAATACAAATTTATCTGAAATGCAAACTTATCTTTCATTCAGACTTGATAAAGAGGATTTTGCAATTAATGTTTCCAAAGTATTGAATATTCTGGAAATGAGTCCGATTACAAGAATCCCTAAATCTCCTGAATATATGAAAGGTGTGATCAACCTGCGCGGAAATGTCCTTCCTGTGGTTGATTTGAGACTAAAATTCGGGCTTGGTGAAAATGAAATTACTGTTGATACAGGTATTATAGTACTTAGTATTAATATAAATAACGAAGAAATAATGATGGGGATTCTTGTTGATGCAGTAAAGGAAGTACTTGAATTCAAGGATGAGGATATAGTAGAGTCTCCTTCCATAGGGACAAAATATAATTCGGGTTTTATTAAAGGAATGAGAAGAAGGGATGATCATTTTATTATGATCCTGGATATTGATAAAGTTTTTTCTGTCGATGAAATAGTTGATTTTCAGGAACAGATACAGGATGCCAAGAAGTAAAGCAATTATTAATCATAAAATTAAATAGTATGAAAATGTTTTCAAAATTAACTATCAGGGCAAGGCTGATATTTATGTTTACAGTAATTATTATACTGATGGTAGTTATCAGCCAGGAAGGAATAGTCAGGCTTAAGAAATTAAATACTGCTCAGGATCATGCAATATCTAATTATTTGCCCAGGCTTAAGCTTATTGGAGAAATGCAAAGGCTGCAGATGGATATTAAAGCTAACGAGTATGCATTACTTATCGAAAAGTATGATTTTGATACCGGGGAAAATAAAATAAAATTAATCAGCGAAAGTCTTAATGAATTGTCTGAAGCGATAAACCGGATACAAGCGACAAAACAGAGTGCTGAAGATAAAATGTTATGGGATAGTTATACTAAAGCGTATAAAGACTGGTTAGGAAAAAATCAGGAATTTATGGAAATAGTCAATAAAAAGACTTCCTTGTTGGTTGATGATGTTAATTATGCTGATCCTAAGATAGTTTTGCTGAATAAAATGTCGACGGATTATTTTAATGATGATCTTATGAAGGCATTTATCCCTGTTGATTCATTGCTGAAGGATTATTCTCAATTACAGATAAATGATGCACAGAATGATTCCTCAGCTACAGACAAGGCTGCAAATACTTCAATAATAGTCATATTAATAGTACTTGGCGCTTCTATTGTTATAGCAATAGTACTGTCAGTTGCTTTTTCAGGTAATATTAATAAAATGATTAAAGGTTTACTGGAACAGACACACAAAGTAGTTGATGATGTTCTGGACGGTAAGCTTCATTCAAGACCTGATCCTGAAGAAACAAATTTTGAATTAAGAGAAATTACCGAGGGAATATCTACATTGATGGATACTATAATCAGGACTATTACAGTTATGACCGATAAGGTTTTAAGTCTTGCGAAAGGAGATATTCCTGAAATCGTCACAAAAGAAACACATGGTGATGTAACAGAAATGAAGGAAGCTATTAACGGACTGATTGTTAATACTTCTGAAATAGTTGAAAAATCAAAGCTTATAGCCAAGGGTGATTTAACCGTTAAATTTAAAAAGAGATCGGAAAATGACGAATTAATAGAATCTCTTTCAGCTATGGTGGACTCTGTTGCAAAAGTTGTTGCAGATTTTCAGTCTGCTGCGCATAATATTTCCAATTCGAGTCAGGAAATGAGTTCAACTGCACAGGAGATAAGTCAGGGTGCAACAGAACAGGCTTCTTCAACGGAGGAAATATCCTCGTCGATGGAGGAAATGACTGCAAATATCCAGCAGAATACCGAGAATGCACAGGAAACACAGAAAATCGCTGTAAATGCAGCCGAAGGTATAAAGAAGGTTGCCGAATCTGCTAAGAAAACACTTACCAACGTTGAAGAAATAGCCAATAAGGTTTCTATTATCGGTGAGATTGCCCGTGAAACAAATATTCTTGCTCTAAATGCCGCTGTGGAAGCTGCCAGGGCCGGTGAACATGGCAAGGGCTTTGCTGTTGTGGCTGCTGAAGTAAGAAAGCTTGCTGAAAGGAGTCAGGTATCGGCAGTAGAAATTGATGAACTGACAAAATCAAGTGTCAAAATAACCAGAGATGCCGGAGAATTTATGGAAGCAATGGTACCGGAAGTCGAAAAAACGGCCCGGTTGGTACAGGAAATTGCTGCTGCCAGTGTCGAACAAAATTCAGGTACAGAACAGGTAAACGGAGCAATCCAGCAACTTAACCAGGTTACACAACAAAATGCTTCGGCTTCAGAAGAAGTGGCAACCAGTTCAGAAGAGTTGGCAAGCCAGTCCGAACAACTTCTTGAAAATGTTATGTTCTTTAAACTACCTGAAGAATATGAAGTGAAAATAAAAGATGTAGCCGGGAAACAAGTTTATAATACTAATAAAAGCCAGGCTGTAAAATATGAGAAGGGAAAAGACAGGGAACAGGGATGTAATCTTAATATGGCAAAGGAAGATGTTCTCGATAATGAATATGAAAAGTTCTGATAGTAATTGATATTTAGATCTTTAATGTATCGTGAAATGTCAGTTAATAAGTAGTATAAAGAGAGGGGTTTGCTGATATCAGCATTCTCCTCCCTTATATTCCGGGGTGCTGTCAAATTAATTAAAGACCTGTATCTATTATTATTTTAAGACAACATGAATCTAATATTCCAGGCCGGTTTTGTCAGGGGATCTATATAATATGATAAAAAATTTGTTTGTGGTAAATTACTTTTTACTGCAACTATAATCAATTGAAAAAGATATAAAATGCATCAGGTACAACTCATGGATGGAGAATTCAGGAGGCTTGCTTCATATATTACCTGTAATTTAGGGATAAAGATGCCAGAGGTTAAAAGAACAATGCTTCAGGGAAGACTGCAGAAGCGGTTACGTGAATTAAGCATAGGATCTTTCGGGGAATACCTCGATTATGTTTTTAGTAAAGAAGGCTTGTCTGAGAAGATTATAATGACAGATATTGTTACAACAAACAAAACGGATTTTTTCAGAGAGCCTGTTCATTTTGATTTTTTATACAGATCCGTCCTTCCTGCATTTTATTTTGATTCGGGGAAAAGGTTTATGAAGGTATGGTCGGCAGGATGTTCGAGCGGGGAAGAGGCATATACAACAGCTATGGTGCTATCAGAATTCAGAAGTAAATATGACGATTTTGATTACCATATTACTGCAACTGATATTTCAACCAGGATGATTAAAAAAGGGGTTATTGCCATATATAACGAGGACAGGATTGCCCCGCTCCAGGATTATTATAAGAATAAATACATTCTTAGAAGCAAGGACCGGAAAGAGAAAACGGTAAGAATAGTACCTGAGTTAAGATCAAAGGTGAACTTCAAAAGTTTAAATCTTATGGATGATATATATGATATGAAGGGCCTTTATGATGTTATTTTTTGCCGGAATGTGCTGATTTACTTTAACAGGGATACACAGGAGGCCGTTATTAACAAGTTATGTAATAAACTCAGACCCGGAGGATACTTTTTTTTAGGACATTCGGAGTCGATAACTAATTTCAATGTTCCGCTTAAGCAGATCAGGTCTACAATTTTTTATAAACATAAATGACAATACAATGAATATTTCAGAAGAACAGCTATTAATGGAGCTTGAACGCAGATTCATTGAATATAAAAACATGCTCAGGGAACAAGAAGAATTGTCGGGGGAGCTTGTAAGGGCTAATGAAAAACTAATTGAATCGGAGACTTTAAAAACTCATTTTATTTCCAGTATTACCAATGAAATAGTTAATCCTTTTTCATCTATACTGGGCTTGTCCAGAAATCTTCTTATGATTAAGGATATTGTTCCCGCTAAGGTTTATAATATGATTAAACTTATACATACAGAGGCTTTTAGTCTGGATTTTCAGCTTAGGAACATTTTTGCCAGCGCTAAAGTCGAGGCAGGCGAATTGTATGTTGAGTCATCAAAAATAGATGTTACCGAACTGTTTAATAACGTTATTAAAGCTTTCCGGCATGAAGCAGACAGCAAATCGGTCAGCCTGAATTTGAAAATGAATATCTCAGATTTATTTTTTACCGATGAGGAAAAGTTAAAACTTATTTTTTCAAACCTTCTTAGCAATGCTATAAAATATACTGAAAATGGTGAAGTTAATATAAGCATTGATAAATATGAGGAGGGTATTCTTATATCGATAAAAGATACAGGGATAGGCATTAGTGAGAAAGACAGAGAGCTGATCTTTGACAGGTTTAAGAGAGTCGATGATCGTATAAATTCATTAAACAGGGGACACGGACTTGGTTTGGCAATTGTGAAGTCACTTACTGAATTACTCGAAGGTAGTATTGACCTGATAAGTGAAACAGACAAGGGGGCCGAGTTCAGGCTTTATATTCCGGAAGCGCAGGATTCTACAAGCATATATGGTCTTTTTGGTGCAGATAGCATAGAAATTTCGTCACAAAATGAAGTCTTTTAATGATGCAGGCCGAGTATTTAAACCATTTCCTCTTTCCTGCAACCATGTTTGCATCAAAAGAACCTGTCATGGTAACAACTATATTAGGTTCATGTGTCTCTGTTTGCTTATGGGATTATGAACGTCAATATGGTGGTATCAATCATTATATGTTGCCCTTTTGGAATGGGAAGGGCCTTGCTTCTCCTAAATATGGAAATATTGCAATTACGAAACTACTTGACAAAATGCTTGAGATGGGGTGCAACAGAAAAAATATTATCGGCAAGGTCTTTGGTGGTGGGGATATACTTCAAACAAGATCATGCCATTTTAATATAGGGGAACGAAATATTGAAGTGGCAATGGAAGCGCTCAAAGAGTATAATATTAATGTTGCAGGGGCATGTACAGGAGGACTTAAAGGTAGAAAAATAGTGTTTGATACAATGAAAGGTACAGTTATTCATAAATACATTGAAAAAAAAATACAAACAATAAATTATGCAGGCACAGGCAACAATTGATCTTATTGATCATATAAAAAAAGAAATTGAATCAAAACAGCTTGTTTCAAAACTTGATGCATTGCTGGACTTATTAAAATTAATAACCGGTACGGAAGACGATAATATTGCCGATGATTTGTGCAAGAAGAAAGAAGAACTGGCGGAGAATTTAAGAGATATAGAACCTTCAGACTGGTCGTATTCAAAATCCAGGATTCTTAGAGAAATAGACAAACAGGGTGTTATAGGTATTAGAGGAGCTCAGAATTTTTTATCATTATTTGAAAAAAATTATGCTAATACTGCCGGATTATCCAGGCAGATAAAGACATTTATTACAGAAATCAAAAAATTGGAGAACATAAATACAGAATTGCTTGAAGTATTCCTGGATGAAGAAACCAGTGAGGGCAAATCTTTGCTGACACTTATTTTTGAAGGACATACGAAGGTAAGCACTATTAATGACTTTGAGCGTTATACGAGGATATGGAACAAGATAATAAAGGATTATTCATGCCTTATCAATGGTGATGTCTCCGAACCTGAGATATATTGCATTGATAAGGATTCTATGATAATAGAAATACCAAACGGAGACATGGTGCTCGAGTCTATATCTTATGGTGCAGCCAGAATAATAGAGGCATATAAAAAAATACTCAGGATAAGAAAGCTTCAACTGGAAGTAGTAAGCCTTGCTCTTGATAATAATATTTATAAAGCTCTTGAGTCGGAAGTCAATACAACTATTGAGATAACTTCTCAAATGGTGGTCAGAGACCTTATGAGTATCAATAATATGAACAATGTTGACGATGATGATGACATTTTTGTAAATATTCGTACATCACTGAGACAAATACTTGATTTTATCGATAAAGGTGGAAAACTGGAATGCACTTCTTCTAAATATTCCGAAGATCTGGTAAATCAGAATAAATTGTTTCTTACAGCCTATAAGATTGTTAACGAAATAGATAATACTTCTGTAAAGATAGCTGATTTATTAGGAGAGCCGGGTGCCGCAATACAAGAAGTCTAACTTGTTTATTTTTATATTTTGAAAAAGATTAAGGTTCTGATAGTTGATGACTCGGCGCTGGTACGTCAGGTATTAAAGCTGATTTTTCAATCTGATCCGATGATAGAAGTTCTGAATACGGCTTCTGATCCGTATCGTGCTGCTCATATTATTAAATCTGTTGTACCTGATGTAATTACCCTTGATATTGAAATGCCTAAAATGGATGGTCTTACCTTTCTGAGGAAGATAATGACACAACATCCGATACCGGTAGTAATAATATCCAGCCTTACTGCAAGCGGAACAGAAACAGCTTTTAAAGCTATGGAACTGGGTGCAGTTGAAATAATAACCAAACCGGAACTGGCTACCAGGGAATCTTTTGAGGAATCAAAAATATTCCTTTGCGATGCTGTCAGGGCAGCAGCACTTATAAGGGGTAAACAAAAAAGATTAAAACTGGGCCAGGGCGCAGTAGCTATGAGAGTCCCTCCAAAATATTCGGCTGATGTAGTATTATCGTCAGTAAGAAAACAGAGCATGATAAAAACAACCGAGAAGGTTGTGGCAGTTGGTGCTTCAACCGGTGGAACTGAGGCTATTGCACGGTTTCTTGAAGCTTTGCCTTCCGATTCTCCGGGAATAGTAATAGTACAGCATATGCCTGAGATGTTTACCAAGTCGTTTGCCAGCCGTCTTAATGGTACTTGCCGGATAAATGTAAAGGAAGCCGAAAATGGAGACAGTTTGCTAAGAGGACATGCATTAATTGCCCCTGGTAATAAACATATGTTTGTGAAGAGAAGTGGCGCTAAATATTATGTACAGGTTAAGGATGGCCCCCTTGTGAACAGACACCGCCCTTCTGTTGATGTCCTTTTCAGATCTACCGCACAGTTTGCCGGAGCAAATGCTATCGGCATTATAATGACAGGAATGGGTGATGACGGAGCCAGGGGACTTCTGGAGATGAAGGATGCCGGTGCATTTACTATTGCCCAGGATGAAAAATCATGTGTGGTTTTTGGAATGCCTAAGGAAGCAATAAAGCTTAATGCAGTTAATAAAATATTACCCCTTGAAAAAATAGCAGGATTTATACAACGATATGATAAACAAAAAGACTAAAATATAGTCTGAGCTTATTATATTCTGTATTATATATGTTTGCATAATTCTCATTCTGCTCTATACTTAATCACCGTGATCTTATTGTAGATAACAAACCCGGGAAAAAATACTGATATTCTGTTTTTTGCGGGGAAAAACCGCTGGAAAGTATCAGGTAAAATTACCTGAATTAAACAGGTGAAGTCGCGAATTATTTCAAGTGACATCTCTCTAAAGCAGGTATCTGACTGGACATAATTTTGTTTTAACAAGCTTTATAATAATGATGTTAGGCTTTGGAGAAAGAGTATGGTTGTTGTATGGTTAGTTAAACAAATTAATTTAGGATTAGTGGTTAAAATCGAATTAAACGATTTAAATAAGTTAACAAACGAACTTAAAGAATCAACCGGGATTGATTTCAGCAACTATGCTTTTTCTTCTTATAAACGCCGGATAGAAAGATTTATTGAGGTAAATAAGATACACCGTATAGAATCATTAATTGAAAAAGTCAGGTACGACAGAGACTATGCTTATGAGCTTGTAATGCAGATAACTGTAAATGTTACTGAAATGTTCAGGGACCCATCTTTCTGGATTGTGCTGAGAGATAATATTATACCACAACTTAATAATGACAGGGATATTCTGAATATATGGCTAACGGCCTGTTCCTCCGGGGAGGAAGTTTATTCAATGGCTATTCTTCTTAAAGAATCCGGATTACTTGAAAAAACGAGGCTGCTGGCAACAGATATAAACAGTAAGGTGTTGAGGACAGCTAAAGAAGGAATATACCCGGTAAAAAATATGGAGCATAATATTAAAAATTATATCCAATATGGAGGCAGCAAAAATCTTGATGATTACTACAGGATTGAAGAGAATATGATATGTTTTGACAAAAGTCTTTTGTTAAATACTGATTTCAGATGCCATAATCTTATACAGGACAACGCTCCGGGTACTTTTGACCTTATTTTATGCCGTAATGTTTTTATTTATTTCAATTCTGTTTTACAGGAAAAAGTGGTATATGAGTTTAGCAATGCACTAACTCCCGGTTCATTTTTGGGAATAGGGTCCAAAGAATCAATAAGCTGGTGTAAGGCTTCGAAATATTTTTCGGAGGCCTGCATAGAAGAAAAGATATATAAGAGGGAAGAAAACCTGAGACAGTATCAGGATAATGTTAGCCATTATATGTTTTAATCGAATGAATAAAAGAAAGAAGATAGTTGTAATAGGGGGATCAGCAGGTAGCTATCAGGTTGTCCATAATATATTGTCGTCACTCCCTGCCGATTTCCCTTTCCCAGTTCTTTTATGCCTTCACAGGCTCAGAGAATACCGTAGCGGGTTCGCCGAATCACTTAACTATGGTTCTGCAATACCTGTTGTAGAACCACTTGATAAAAGTAATATTAAACCGGGGGTGGCTTATTTAAGCCCGGCAAATTATCATATGCTGGTCGAACCCGGATATAATATTGCTTTATCGACAGAGCCGGCAAAGAACTATTCGCGTCCGTCAATTGATCTGACTTTTATAACAGCAGGTTATTCTGCAGGTGATCAAATGATTGGGATTATTCTGTCTGGTGCTAATTCGGATGGAGCAATGGGAATTTTCAGCGCTTATAAAAATGGAGCATATACAATTGTTCAGGATCCTGATAATGCCGGCTTCAGAATTATGCCCGAAGAAGTGTTTAAATATTTCAAACCTCATAAAACATTATCAGATAATGAAATAGTAGATTTTATCAAATCTTTGAAGAGCTAAGTATATGACTCTGTTACTAAAACAGAGAAAGAAAAGGAGCAAATAATACAAAAAATTATGCATAACGAATTATCAATGGAAATAAATGTTGAGTGTAAAAAAAAACACGAACAACTAATATCAGATGCTTTCATCGCTAATTGTCATTATGAAGGTAATAGTCTTGTTAATTATTCCTTTAACCTGTTCTCGGCACTTGCAAAAGAGAAAGAAATATGCCAGGGAGCTTTTTTTCTTATAATGAATGAAGATGGCAGGCAGACATTAAAGTTTTTAACGGGTTATGCAATTCCTAATCCGGATAATATATTTGATATTCTGGAGATTGGCGAAGGAATTCCCGGCCAGGTTGCCAGGGACGGCAAACTGACAAATATTTCGGACATCCCTGCCGATTGCTTTGAAATTAGCTCCGGACTTGGACATGCACGTCCTTTATCGCTTATTGTATTTCCGGTTAAATATAATAACCAGGTAATAGCTGTTATTGAATTATCAGCATTTCATCGTTTTGATAAAGATGACGAAAAATTCTATGAGATGATATCTCCAATGATTGCTTCGCAGATAATGAGAATAAAAAGGCTAACTAACTAACTATAAGCAGGAATGTCCTTAGGAGATGTCAGAAAGATAAAACCCCTTGCAGCTTTTATTGCTTTATTTGTATTGGCTGGTATAATTGTCAGACTGATTGCACTTTCGGCTGCTCTTGTTCCTGGTGGTCTTACTGTTTCATCCGCAAACTTCAGGCATCTTGCAAATACATACCAGGTTTTATACCTGCTTAATCTGATTCCGCTTATCTCAGGCTTTTTGGGTGCATTTGTCGGTTTGGCAGCAATAAGATACCGGGAAAAAAAGGAAGTCTTAATTACGTCTTATGAAAATATACAATCCAGAATACTTGAATTTATAAATCAGATAGAAAAAGGTAACCTGAATTTTACCTATGTCCCTGTTAGCAGGGAGAAAGAATTATCCGGCTCACTCGAAGCAATGCGAAAAAGTATTATTACAGGGTCGCGTAAGGAGTATGAAAGAAATCAGATAAGCAAGATATGCAGTGAAGCCGGTCTTTTGCTTCAGTCACATAAAGATATTGACAAACTTACTGAAGATACATTATCATTTTTGGTGAAAAGCATTGATAGTGTTGTTCAGGGGGCTTTTTATATTGTTGAAGAGGACGATAAATATGGAAATATAATCAGGATGAGATCCAGTTATGCGTATGACCGTAAGAGATTCCTGAAGGAAGATTTCAAATTCGGACAGGGACTTGTCGGTCAGGCTGCTCTTGAGAAAGACCTGATTGTCAGAACAGAGATACCTGAAAATTATGCAACAATAAAATCGGGAATAATAGGACATGCCAGGCCAAAGTCAATCATTATTTCACCATTGATGGCTGATGAATTGGTCGTGGGTCTTATTGAACTTGCTTCATTCAGGAATTTTAACTCCCTTGATTGTGAGGTAATTAAAGAAGTATCAAAAATAATAGGACGCACAATTCAGAATGTCCAGGTAAATATAAGAACAATCAGGCTGCTTGAGGAATCAAAACAACTAAGCAACGAGTTAATTATTCAGAAGAAAAAACTGATGCATAATGCCGATGACCTGGTTAAGGCACAGGATGAATTGAGAAAGTCGAATATAAAACTTGAAGAACAGGTAAAAGAAGTACACAGTACAAATAAACGTTCCCAGGTGCTTCTGGAGAATGCAAATGAAGTAATAATAATCCTTTCCGAAGAAAGACGGATTTGCTATGTGAGTCCGTCAATAAAATCAATCCTTGGTTATTTCCCTGAAGAATTGCTTGGCAAAGATGAAACAGAAAACCTGCATCCTCTGGATACCGATAAGTTCAGCCGGATGCTGGATGATACAAGGTCATATCCTGAAGAAAAACATACTATTCAGTATAGGTGCTTTACTAAAGAGGGAGATGTGATATGGATGGAAGCGAAAAGTAAAAATCTTCTGTCTGATGAGGTTATAAAAGGCTACATAATTAATTCCAGAGATATTTCGGAACAGAGAACTGCAGCTAAAGAACAAAGGATGAGGGCTAAGATGCAGGCTCTTTCGGAAAACAGTTCCGACCTTATCATACGCATAGATATATTCAGCCGGTGTACATATATTAATCCGGTGATAGAGAAATATACCGGCCTGGGTAAGGATAACTTTATTGATAAGCCTATTTCCGGAACCGGACTTAATCTTTCTGTCGTTGAGGTGCTTAAAGATTTGCTGAAAAAGGTATCGGTAACGAACATGATTAATTCTGTTGAAATGGATTTTCCAACAAATGAGTCAGGAAGGATAATGAGCGTAAATGCAATACCTGAATTAAATGATAGTGGGGAGCTCGAATCGGTATTATATGCCTGTCATGATATAACTGAAGCTAAAGCAAGGGAAGAAATAATTCGTAAGAAACAGAAAAACATTAGCGACAGTATCAATTATGCATTTAATATTCAGAGTGCCCTTATGCCTGATGAGAAAGATCTGAGAAATATACTCCCCAATTCATTTATGTTTTATAAACCCAAAGATGTTGTTAGCGGAGATTATCCCTGGTTGTTAAATAAGAGAGATACAGTTTTTGTCGGAGCTATGGATTGTACCGGACACGGTGTACCGGGGGCTTTGATGTCGGTAATCGGATTGTTTCTTCAGGATATAATAACTCAGCAAGTAAAAGATATTAATGCAGGCGAGTTGCTTAACAAGCTACATGTTAGTGTTGTCGATCGCCTTAAACAGGCTGAAGAGGGTAGCCGGATAAACGATGGGATGGATGCAGCCCTTTGCAAAATTAATCTTAAAGACAGAACCCTGGATTTTGCAGGAGCTCACCGCCCGCTCTACCATGTAAGTAATGGCACTATGACAACTATCAAGGGTGACAGATTCCCGGTAGGTAGTACACAATACCGGAACAGAAAGGAATTCATTAATACGAGTATAGAATTGAAACAAGGTGATTCTGTTTTTTTTATGACAGATGGTTTTCCTGATCAGTTCGGAGGGCCTACCGGTAAAATGAAGTTTGGCAGTAGCGCCATTGTCGATCTGATCAGGAATAATACTCATTTGAGTATCTTCCAGATGGGCGACCTCTTCAGAAGTACTTTTAAAGAATGGAAGGGCAATGTAAAGCAAATGGATGATGTATTGGTAATAGGATTAAAATTATAATTATGAAAACAAATCCCACAAACGACCTTAGCTATATTAAGCAAATAAAAAACCAGATGAATGAGGATAAACTTATGTTGTGTTACAAAGGAGAAATGTCACAGGATATAGTAATGGCCCTTTTAAATCTGACCGAAAATAAATTAGCAAACGATAACTCTGACTATCCTACAAAGGCCAGGGTATTTACCGTTATGGTTGAATGCCTTCAGAATATTACTCAGCATTGTGCTAAAAATAAGTTTACTGAATCTAATCTGTTTATGATTGGCTGTAAGAAAGATGCGTATGTCATTAATAGCGGTAATGTTATTGAACGGCAAAAAGTTGCAGATCTAAAAGATAAGCTGGTAAGAATAAATACTATGAATGATGATGAATTAAAAGAATTTGGCAGATATCTCTTAAAGCATGATTCTGTGTGTGGTGAATCCGGTTTTGGCCTTGGACTGATCCAGATAGCAAGGAAAACAGGAAACCCACTCGATTTTGCATTTGAAGAAATAGATAAAGATCATTTTTTTTTCTCATTAAAAACCCAGGTTGATTATTAATTATTAATGTGATATGGAACAACAATTCAGGATAAGTTCGGATAATTCACAGATATCTTCTGTATATCACTTCCATAAAATAATGAGTGAGAAAGATATAATGATGGTTTATTCAGGTGAATTCTCCCAGGAAATGAATAAGATACTTCTCTCTTTTACGGAAAGAAAATTCAAAGCCGAAAATGTTGAGGATATTACCCGGCGAAAAATATTCAATATTATGGTTGAAGTACTTCAGAATATTAGTAAGAACAGAATTGACTGTGATATTGATCCTGCCGCATTAGCTTCGGTTTTTATGATAGGAGCAAACGATGATCATTATATCCTTTTATCGAGCAATATTATACTTAATGATAAAATATCAAATCTGAAAGAAAGGATTAATCAGATTAATAGTCTTGATAAAACCGGCCTCAAACAGCTTTATAAAGAAGCAAGGCTTGGAAATTCATTTACCGATAAATCCGGCGCCGGTATAGGTCTGATTGACATTGCCAGAAAATCTGAGAATAAACTTGAATATGTATTTGAAAATATGAATGACGAAATCTCGACATTCTCCCTGTTAGTAAAAGTAAATAAATAAATACTCCTATAAATGAAGATAATAAATATTACGGGAACAGAGGATACACCAAATGTCTTACTTGACAGAGATAATATGGTTTTTGAAATTTCAGGAAGATCTCTGCCTGAAGATGTGGTACTTTTTTTCAGACCGATCATTGAATGGCTTGATGATCTTGAACAAGACCCTGTTGAAAACATGGAACTGAAGATAAAACTTGAATATTTTAATACAGCCTCATCTAAATTATTGCTTGATATATTTTTAAAACTGGAAGAGATAAAAGAAGCCGGCACTCCCTTAAAAGTTATATGGTATTACCCCGAATCGGATATTGATATGCAGGAGGCTGGTGAAGAGTATGCCGAGCTTGTAGATATCCCTTTTGAAATAACCGAATATTAGTAAGAACGATATGTTATTGTTTTTAACATAGAATTTTTCTTTTACTAAAAAAATAACAGGCAAGAGTAAGGATCTGATATTACAATAATAAGATTATGAGTGAAGAAATATTAAAGGCACTGATGCAATTATTTGCGATTATCTCAAAACAGGATGATGGTTCGACAGCTAATCAAAGAGTATTTGTCGAGTCGTTCCTTTCATCGCAGCTTAATGATCATAAAGTGCAGGAATATCTTTCACTATACGATAAGAAATCCCTTGATGAGAGTAACAGGTTAAAACAGTCAGACAAGGGAAACGGAGCAAGGCTTACTACCGTGAAGGATTCTGTAAGAACCCTCTCGATATGCCGCAAGATTAATAAGACACTTACTCAAAAACAGAAGGTAATTGTACTTATCAGATTATATGAAATGCTGATGTCAGAAGAGCTGTTTACCGAACAGCGAATGGCGATAATTTCAACTATTGCTGTTGTTTTTAATATCAGCCCTGAAGAGCAGAGTCTTATTAATAATTTCATCAGGAATACAGATATAGAAAATAACGTATCAGAGGAAATACTTGTTATCGGAAATGACTCAAATGAACAAACGGATCCCATTGATCATGAAAAGCCTGATACTGCTATCTATATATTGCGTGTAAAAAGTGTTGATCTGTATTTTATTAAATATCATGGTCATAATGAAGTATATTTAAACGGACAGTTATTCAACACAAGTAAAATTTATCTTTTTCCCCAGGGCGGTACATTAAGAACACAAAAAGGGACCATTTACTATAATGATATTGTTTCAAGGTTCCGAAGACCTGAGAATACATGCCGTTTATCCTTTAAGGCTGAAAATATTGGTTACAAATTTCAAAATAATAAAACAGGGCTCAGGAATATAAATATTGCTGAAGAATTCGGATTAATAGGAATAATGGGTGCCAGCGGATCGGGAAAAACGACATTGTTAAACGTATTATCCGGTATCGAGTCACCATCCGAAGGCAAAGTTATTCTTAACGGTCTGGATGTGCATAAAGACGTGAAAGAAGCAAAAGGGATGATCGGATATATCTCCCAGGATGACCTTTTAATTGAAGACCTTACGGTATTTGAGAATCTGTATTATAACTCAAAACTTTGCTTTGGTAATCTTAATGACGATCAGATTAAGGAACGTGTTAATACAACACTTGAAAATCTCGGTCTTATAGAAATAAAGAATCTTAAAGTAGGTAATCCGCTTAATAAAAAGATCAGTGGAGGACAGAGAAAAAGACTGAATATTGCTCTTGAAATTGTCAGAGAACCATCAGTCCTGTTTGTTGATGAGCCTACTTCCGGGTTGTCTTCCCGTGATTCGGAGAATGTTATGGATCTCCTTAAAGAATTGTCGCTTCAGATGAAACTGATCTTTGTTGTTATACATCAGCCTTCATCCGATATATTTAAAATGCTGGATAAACTTATCCTCCTTGATATGGGAGGCTATCAGATATACTACGGGAATCCTGTTGAATCACTTATATATTTTAAAAGGGAAACAAATCAGATAAACTCGGATATAGGTGAGTGCCATGCCTGTGGTAGTGTTAATCCGGAATTGTTATTCAATATTATTGAGTCTAAAGAGGTTGATGACCTGGGACATTTTACACGGCAGCGAATAAAAGCACCGGAAGAATGGAATGAGGTATTTAATGAAAAATTCGGGATAAAAGAAGTGGAGGAAATCAGTTCTATTCCTCCGAAAAAATATTATATACCTAACTGTATTAAGCAGTTGTCCATATTTATAAAAAGAGATTTACTATCCAAAATATATAACCTTCAATATGTGCTTATCAGTCTTATTGAGGCTCCTTTAATGGCTGTGTTTATGACAGCTATTATTAAGTATGTTCCGGATGACAGGGTGAATTACATCTTCAGAGAGAATGAAAATATTCCGCCTTATATATTTATGAGTATAGTCATTTCACTTTTTATTGGCCTTACAGTCAGCGCTGAAGAAATTTTTCGCGACAGGAAAATATTAAAAAGAGAAAGCTTCCTAAATCTTTCAAGGTTAAGTTATATTGTTTCAAAAGTTTTTATACTTTTTTCATTATCTGCTGTTCAAATGCTGATATACATATTAGTAGGAAATACTATACTTGAAATAAAAGGCTTGTCTTTTGAATACTGGTCGGTGTTGTTTGCCGTATCATGCTTTGCCAATATACTGGGACTGAATATTTCATCGGCATTAAATTCTGCTGTTACCATATATATACTGATTCCCCTGCTTATAATACCCCAGATGGCCCTTGGTGGCGCAATGTTTAATTTTGATAAGATTAACAGTTCATTCGGAGGCACAAAGGGCGAATCACCTGTTATCGCCGATTTTATGGCATCACGCTGGGCTTACGAAGCACTCGCTGTTACCCAGTACCGGGACAACAAATATGAAAAATATTTTTTTGAAATCGAACAAATAGAGAGCCAGGCAAGCTATTACCAGTCGTTTTATATTCCTGAATTAAGAGATATAGTAGATGAATCAAAATCACTTCTTAAAAACAATGATGAGAATTCAGCATTAAAACTTGAAAACAACCTGGTCCTGCTGAGAAATGAATTCGGTAAAATTATACCTCAACATCCCGGTATCAGTGAAATAAATATTTCATCTCTTGACCCATACAGCTTTAATGAGAAAGCAGGAGATGATGCGCTTGATTATCTCAAATCACTTGATGATAAATATATAAGAGTATATAATATTATTGGTAAGAAGAAAAATGAACTTATTACATCACTTGAAAATGAATATTCGGGCAAGGGAGGATATGTTAGTTTTCGTGATCGTTACTACAATGATTTTCTTTCTGATATAGTAAAAAAGACAACCGATAAAATAAAGGTTATAAGGGATAATAACAGTTTGTATCAGAATTTTGAACCTGTTTATCATGATCCCTTAGAAGCGGAGTTGTGTACATTAAGAGCCCACTTCTTTGCTCCCAATAAATACATAGCATACAAAAAGGTTAATGCACTGACATTTAATTTGATAGTAATATGGTCTATGACTATTTTTTTGTTTGTAACCTTATATTTTGATCTGTTGAAAAGAATTATTGACAAATTCAATGGTAAAAAAAGGGTACAGCGCAGGTAAGTGTTTTTATGTTGTAGTTATATGATTGAGTATCAAAATGAAATATACAGTTCCCCGGGTGAAAAATATAATGTAAAACAGAAATGCCCGGGGCACCAATCAGTGATAAACCTGAGAATAAAAATTAATTAATATGAAAAAGCTATTTTTTACTTTATTGGTAGTATTGATAATAGGACAGTTGTCATATTGTCAGACTACTGAATCACTTATTAATAAGTGTGTTGAAGATGCGGGCAGCGATTGCAGGTATCTGAAGGATTACAGGATTAAACTAGGCGAATCTGCTGAAAACAATGACCTGAGGTTCAAAGTAAATATTTCTCTCTGGAAGGATATGAAATACAGGATTACAATGTGCTGCCACGACGATTCCCCCGGACAGATGATACTTAACCTGACAGGTGATTCCGGAAAATTGATTGTCAGTTCATACGATAGTAATACAGGAAAAATATATAGTTCTGTTGATTTTATATGTAGTAAAAGTGGAATATACCAACTAAGCTTTGATTTTACAGGAACCAAAGAGGGGTCAGGTGTGAGTGTAGTGTCTCTTGTTAAGTAATCCCTTAAATATGAGCCATATTAATATGTGAAAGAATTCTACCCGGTAATTACAGGATGACAATAATATTTTAATGTTAATTATTAGATATATGTATGGATTTAATTATAAAGTTAAAAGATATATATCCCTGATTTTTTCAGTTGTTGCTTTGTCTATAATATGTACGGCACAGTCGGAAGAAGAGATAAGAGATATCTTTCTTCAGGCAGAATCATATTATTTATATGAAGAGTATGAACTGGCAAACCAGTTATATATACTTATTGATAACCCGGAAAATATGAATATCAAATACAAGATAGGAAGCTGTTATTTGAATATTCCCGGGGAAAAGGAAAAGTCAGTAACTTATCTTAAAGAAGCATCGGGGAATATCGATCCCGATTGTAATACAGAATCATATAAGGAGACCACGGCCCCTGTTGATATATATTTTTTTCTGGCAAGGGCTTATATGATAAATAATGAATTTGAAAAGGCTATTGATATACTTGAAAGATTCAAATCGATTATTGATGAAAATGATGAATATAGTGATATGGAGAATGTTGATTATATCAATCAACTGATTGATGCATGTAAAAATGCTATCGAGTTCAGGAAAGTTCCTGTGTCTTTTTCAAAAGAACAGCTCGGGAATGATATTGTTGAAGGAGCCATGAATTTAAATCCTGCTGTAAGTTATGATGGTAATACATTGGTATATACTGAGCAAATGGGAATTGAAAATATTATTTTTTTTACTAAGAAAAAAAACGGGGAATGGCTTCCTGCTGTAGAGATAAATTCGGAACTGAATGCAGGAACTGATTGTTCATCTTGCTCGCTAAATAAAGACGGCACTGAGCTGTTCCTTTATAAAACAGATGGCTACGACGGCACTATATATTCCTCCAGGTATATTGACGGAAGTTGGACCCCTATTGAAAAACTGAACAAGAACATAAATACAAGATATTTTGAGTCGCATGCTTCAATATCATATGACGGCTCGAAATTGTTTTTTTCAAGTAACAGGAAAGGAGGCGAAGGAAATCTTGATATATATGTTTCGGAGAGGAATAAAAAGGGAGACTGGGGCCCTGCTGTTAATATGGGGCCTGTAATAAATACGCCCTTTAATGAAGATACCCCTTTTATAACCCAGAACGATTCTATTTTATTTTTTTGTTCCGAAGGACATAATTCAATAGGGGGGTATGATAATTTTAAAGCTAACAGATCAGGAGCAGGATGGACTGTGCCAAGTAATCTCGGATATCCTGTTAACTCGGCTGATGACGATAAATTTTTTCAACCGTTTAATAACGATAAAAATGCTTATTATTCAATGACTACGGATTATAAAAAGAAGGGGATATTCTATCTTACAATGAGCGGTGAAAAGTTTAGACGTGAATATGCTATTACCGGTAATGTAAAACTTAGTGATACGACTATTTTTTATGATGAATGTAAAATAAGCATTATCGACAGAGTATCACTTGATACATTATATTCAATTACTCCTGATATCTCAACAGGTGAGTATACAATTAATATTGCTCCCGGCCTTTTTCATATTGATTATAGCTGCCCTGGCTTCTATACCGAGTCAATTGATACAATTATTGTAAAAGATAATCCTTTTCAGACACTTGAATTTGAAACCGTATTGTTTAAAGATTCAACAACTGTTTATAAACCGGGAGTATTCGAAAAAATAGATCTTGCTGTTATACCGGTTGTTGATACAATAGATTCAAGTCTTTTGGTAAGAGGTATAAATGTTGCAGATGTTAAGGACAAAAATGTATCTGATTCGGAGGTATTGTACTACACTGTGCAGGTTATGGCACTCCACAAGCCTGTTGACGTTACCTATTTTAAATATGTTGACGATATTAAAGTTATTTACAATGATGACGATAAATTTTACAGGTATACTACAGGAAAATTTATGAATAAAGAGGATGCTTATATATACAGGGATAATCTGATAAGCAAAGGATATCCGGATCAGATATTCGTGAAAAAAATATTCAGACGACAATGATCATGGGAAAGGCTGAAATTAATATTATTATTGCGTAATAATTATTTATTAATGACTTGTAGTCGCATTTTGTGAGGTATCAATGGAAAACTACCGGTGTCCTGTTTTTATACGGCGAATTATATCTGTTTTATATTTTTATCTGTTAGTCCCGTCGATATATAATAACCTTAACAAAAAGATAAAGATATTTATTGATTGCCGACCCATGTAGAGAAAACCATCCGGTCCAGTCATTGATCGTTTTTGCCAGGGTTTTGTTTTTGATGAGTATAACTTCAAGTACGGGAGCATAGAAAGATCGGGCCTTATACAGTATATCACGATAAGTTATAGATGATACAGAAATAAATATTATAGCTTATATCCGTCAATTTTAGGTTTATTTGACGTGTGATATGAAATAGAAGATATTCTGACAGTTGATAATTACTGTAAACACAAATATGTTTGTTGTATGTTCAAAGACAGTGATTTTAAGTGGGTTAACTGTAAGAGGAAAATCGATATAATTTTTATCCGGACTATAAAAAATGCATGGTAAGAATATTTGGCCAAAGGATGTGATAAAAAAAAATAGCCTGAGTAAGTACAAAAAATTATTTAAGAATAACAGAAAATATAAAAACTCAGGTAAATCATTATTATTGGCTGCAACTCTGTTTATGATACTGGTTATTATAAAATTAATTGTAGATCCTCCTGTTAGCCTTATTGATTTTTTTCTTTTTACCATATCATGTTTTTTGTTCACTATATATTTTGTATCAGGAAACTCCGTTATATCTGCCACGTGTTCGGTATATTTTTTATGTATATGGATATTTATTACATATATGGCTTTAAGATATCAGAATCTGGCTGTGGCAGCTTGTTTCGGCTACCTGATCCTGGTGTTAATAACAGTTAGAATAAGCTCGTTAAGGTATTCTGTATTTATAGGTGTTTTAAGCCTGATCTCTATATCGGTTATTTATTCAGACATAGCCTTCTTGCAAAAACCTGATACTGCGCATACTAAAAGCGTTCTTGATTTTACTTATAGCATGTGTGTGATTTATGGTTTGATACTGGTGTTTATATCTGTTAATAAGAAAAGTTCCGGCTATTTTATCGGGAAGATATCAGATGAGCAGGAGAAAAGAAAAGCCATTAATAATAAGCTTATTGATAGTGAACTAAAGACTGCTGCAGTTTTTGATCTTTTATATGGCTTTATGGGATTGCTTTCTCCTGACGGGAGATTATTGGAAGTTAACCGGTATGCACTCGATTTTTCAGGAGTAAATTCTAATGATGTAATAAACATGAAGTTTTGGGAATCACCGTGGTGTTCTCATTCAAAAGCAGTTGCCGATCTGTTTAAAACCGGGGTTAAACATGCCTCCGACGGAGAATTATTCAGGGACAGAACGACACATATCAGCTCGGATGGAAAGATTGCAATAGTTGAATTTACATTGCTGCCGGTATTGGATAATAAGAGAGAAATTCGTTATATCCTGGCTCAGGGAGTGGATATTACCAATATGATGAGAGCTGAAGAAACTATTAAAAGTCTTGGAGGCAGATTTTTACATATGTCTGACGTTGAGCTGTATGAATCGGTTGCGGAATATATTGCTGAAGTAACTTCACTCGATTGTATTTATATAGGTGAACTGAATGAATCAGGAGATAAGATAAGAGTTGTTGGAGAATTCGGTCGTAATATGAACATGAAGGGCGTCGAGTATGATCTGGCTGGGACTCCCTGCAATGAGGTTATTTGTGAAGGCATCTGTTCTTATCCGTCTTTCTTCAGATCATATTTCCCGGATAATGTTGTGTTTAACAGATTAGGTGTTGAAGGATATGTAGCAATTCTTTTGTCTGACAACAGTGGTAAACCTCTGGGAATAATGGCAGGATTAAGCCGTAGACCTGTTAAGAATTTTGATATGGCAATTGATCTGTTTAAGGTTTTTGTCGATCGTTTGTCGGCTGAAATGCAAAGATCCCACATACATACAATGTTATTAGAGTCCGATAAACGACTGAAAGATATTATATACAGTATTGGTGACTGGGTCTGGGAAATAGATAGATATGGACGTTTTGTATATTCATCGGAACAATGCCACAGGATACTTGGTATTCCTGCCGGAGAAATAGTAGGCAGCTTGTTATTTGACTATATCTGTGAAGAAGATAATAATTGTGTAAAGATTGATTTTGAAAGACTTTTAATAGGGGTCAACCGGTTTAAGGATTATGAAATAAGAATAAAGCAGCCTCGCGGAAACATTATAATATTACTTACCAGCGGAGTGCCGTTTTTTGATGTTAATGGTAATGTTGAAGGGTTTCGCGCGGTAAGCAAAGATATTACTTTGCAAAAAGAACAGGATCTGATTCTTAAAGATACATGGTACAGAAAATTGTCAGAACAAAAGGTTATTACTGAAATAGCCATGTCGTCGGCACAGAATAATTCGGAATTATACCAGTTGTTCAGAAAGATAACCCAGATGGGTTCGGAAGCCGTTAAAGCCGATAGGGTAAGTGTCTGGTTAATAAATGAGGAAAGAGAACTGACATGTGTATGTGCATATGATGAATTGTCAAAATGCTTCTCGGCAGACGGAGTACTGATTGAAGAAGAATATAAAGATGAATTCGAAATCCTTGACAAAGTAAAATTTATTGCTGCTTATGACGCATGGAATGATTCCCGGATAATGGGTGTTATGGAAGGATATTTTAAATATTACGGATTGGTGTCAATACTTCATGTTGTGATACGGAAAAGTAATCTGAGCATTGGAATAATTTCTTTCGGATATTCAGGGAATAAACATGTATGGAAGGATGATGAAATAACATTTGCTTCTCAACTGGCCGATAAAATTTCTCTTTCTATTGGTGAATGTGAACGTGGTATGGACAGGTTGAAACTTGAAGAATCGGAAAAGAAATTTCGTGATCTGGTCGAAAGTATAAACGAGATATTTTTTACTATTGATATTAACGGAATCATTACTTATATAAGCCCCCAGGTTAAAAATATTTGTGATTATGAACCCGAAGACCTTATAGGAGAAAGAATTGAGAAATTGTTTCACAAGAATGATAAGGATATGGTTCACGGGATTTTTACTGATGTACTAAAGGGCGATATTAAAACACTCGAATATCGTATTGTCGGTAAATATGGTAATATAATATATATAACGTCCTCATTTGTGCTAATTGAAAAAGAAGGGATTGCAAATGGCTTGAAAGGATCGATGATAGATGTTACCGAAAAGAGGAATGCTGAGAAAAAGATCACTATGCTGGCCCAGTCTGTAACAAGTATTAAGGAAGCAGTTTGTGTTATTGATCTTGATAAAAATATACTGTTTGTCAATAATTCATATGCCAGATTATTTGAATATAGCGAAGAAGAAATACTTGGTAAGAGTATCTCGTTTATCAAGTCGGGTGATTATCTGGAAAAATTTCATAATGAGATTATCCGGAAGACACTTATTAACGGAGGATGGAAAGGTGAACTGGTAAATATAAGTAAGAGCGGGAGAGAAATCCTTACACAGCTTTCTACTTCGATACTTAATGACGAAACCGGTAATCCTTACGCTATTATTGGGATAATAATGGATATCTCGGAAGACAGAAAGATAGCCAGGGAATTAAAGATTAGTGAAGACAGACTGAGTCGTGCCGAGACAGTATCAAAAACCGGAAATTTTGAATATAATATTAATACAGGTCTTGTCCAGCTTTCAAACGGAGCAGCCAGCGTATTGGGCTTCGAGGCACTTGAAATCAAAGTAATCTCTTTCCTGAAAATAGTCCGTTTCGATTGTTTCAATATAATAAGAAGAATATATAGTGAGATTGTAAAAAACAGTAAGCTAATCAATTTTGAGTTAAAGGTTAAAAAGGCTGATACCGGTCAGGAAATATCTTTACAGGTTTATGCTCAGAATATAAGTTCTGATAGTGTCGTGTTCGGAGCAATTCAGGATATAAGCATTAAGACTGAGTATGAAGAACAACTGAAACGTAAAAATAAAGATCTTAATTTTCTGAACGACTTTGCTACGGGACTTATTAATTCAAATATGTCACAGGAAATGATACAACTGCTTATTAATAACCTGATAGGATATTTAGGTGCCGAAGTAGTTACCTTTTCCAGTTATAATCATTATGAAAAAGCGCTTTATCTTCATGAGTGTCAGGTGCTCCACGATGATAATATTCTTAAGAATTACAGGAGGACACATGTTCCGGTAAGAGATAAAATATATGATGATCTCGTCTCAAATTCATTTTATACAAGTAATTCGGTAAAAGATATCTCATTCGGGTTCATTAGTGATGATTTGACAGACTATTTTGAAAAAGTACTGTCTACAAATTATTATATCCGCTTTTCACTTACTATTCATGGTAATTTGTTGGGTGTCCTGTTTCTGGCATTTAGAGAAATATCATCAGTTACGGATCACGATCTTATTATTTCACTGGGGCATCTTTCAACTACTACTTTTGGGAGGATTACCTCTGAGGAGGCATTACGGATGAGCGAGAAGAAGCATATGTCTATGATCTCTAATATCTCAGATGTTATAGCCATTATTGACACTAAAAACATAATAAGATACGAGAGTCCTAATCTACTCAAACTGAGAGGTTTTGCACCTGAAGAGGTTGTGGGCTTGTCTGCGCTGGATTTTGTTCACCCTGATGACTTTAAAGTAATGAAGAAACTCTTCTCGGATATTCTGCTTGAGAAAGGAATAACAAAATATGCCGAGTGCAGGTATAAATGCAAGGATGGTTCTTATAAATGGATGAGAAATGCAGCTATCAATAGGGTCAATGATCCCTCGATACAAGGATACCTGATTAATTATCATGATATTACACAGCAAAAGGAGTCGGAGATAGAGATAAATAAATTCCGTTTGGGTATTGAAAGATCTCCTGAAGCAATTTTTATTACAAATATTTCAGGCGAAATAAATTATGTTAATGATTCTTTTAACAGGATATACGGGTATGAACCTGATGAAGTAACAGGTAAGACTCCGCGAATTTTGAAGTCAGGACAATATAGTAATCAAATGTATTCATCATTCTGGAATACCCTTTTATCCAAAGAGTCGATAGAGGGCGAAATAATAAACAGAAAGAAGGATGGGAGCTTTGCTATAATTGATTCGGTCAATAGTCCTATTATTGATAGTAGCGGACAAATAATAGGATTTCTGGGAATACACCGGGATATAACCAAAAGAAAAGAAGATGAGAAGGAACTGAGGGCAAGCGAAGAAAAATTCAGAAAAGCATTTATGACCAGCCCCGACGCCATAGCAATTTCATCGTATAAGGATGGGGTTATAAGCGTTGTAAACAAAGGGTTTCTTGTTGCATCGGGATATACAGAGAAAGAGGTATTGGGAAAGACTACTGCTCAACTTGAGTTGTGGGACAATAAAAACCAGCGCGTTGAAATACTTGAGGAATTGAATGAGAAAGGAATAGTGCAGAATATGGAAGTCGGTTTTGTTACCAAAGAAAGAAATATTCAGGCCGGCTTATTGTCTGCCTCGGTAATAACATTAAATGATGAGCCTCATGTATTGTTCATGGTTAGGAATATTGACGAAATAATAAAAACACAAAGAGCATTGGCCGAAAGCGAAGAAAGGTTTCAGCAGGTGGCCGAAATAGCGGGTGAATGGATATGGGAAGTCGATAGTAGCGGACGTTTCACTTATTCGAGCCCTGTTGTCGGAAAATTACTGGATTATACGGTTGATGATATTGTCGGAAGATCCTGTCTGTTCGATTTTTCAGTCGGGAATCGTAAGATGCGAATTAAGAGAGAAATACTTGGGTTCTTTAGAAAAAAGGCTGATATAATTAAATATCATTATATAAATGTGAGACAGGATGGAAGATTAGTTACACTTGAGATGAGTGGAAAACCTGTTCTTAATGATAAAGGTAAATTGTTGGGATATAGAGGTACCGCTATTGATATAACAGAAAGACTACAGTTTATAGAGAAGCTTAGAAAGCTTTCAACTGCAGTTGAACAAAGCCCTGTTAGTATTATAATTACAGATATAAATGGGTCTATTGAATATACAAATAAAAGGTTTAGTGAATTAACCGGTTATTCGGGAGATGAAGTTAAGGGACAAAATTCCCGTATTTTTAATTCGGGAAAAACAAAGCCCGAAGTTTATCAGAATATGTGGAATACTATTATTAATGGCAAAGAATGGAACGGAGAGTTATTGAATAAGAAAAAGAACGGTGAACTTTTTTGGGAGGGGATAATGATTTCTCCGGTTATAGACGATAAAGGTAATATTACCAATTTCCTTGCTATCAAAGAAGATCTGACCGAGAAGAAAGAACGTACAAGACAAATATTCGATACAATTATTGAAACAGAAGAAAGAGAACGTTTGAGATATTCTCATGAACTGCATGATGGAATAGGCCCTATACTATCAACTTTTAATATTTATTCCCAGATGCTGGCAGAAAACGATGATGAAAAACAAAAGGCAATAATCGTATCAAAAACTAAAAACTGTATTAATGAGGCTATTCAAACCATTAAGGAAATATCATTTAACTTAAGCCCTAGTGTGTTAAGTAATTTTGGTATAGTATCAGGGATACAGAACTTTATTAACAGGATAAATGATACAGGTAAATTAGCAATCTATTTTGACAGTGATATTAATATGAGGTTTGAAAAAAATGTTGAGATTACTATATACAGAATAATTACAGAACTTATTAATAATACTTTAAAGTACTCAAAGGCTTCAACTGCACGGATAGGGATTGAATTTATTGAGAATGACTCAAGGATATTTCTTTATTATGAGGATAACGGTTGTGGATTTAACTACGAAAAGGTACTTAAATCCAGAAAAGGCCTGGGCCTTTCAAATATTAACCAGAGAATTTCAACTCTTAACGGAAGAGTTGAGGTTAACACTTCAAGAGGACATGGAATGAGAATGGAAGTCGACCTCCCTGTTAAAGCGATCTGACCTGTATCAGGCCTTTTTATTCATCTTTTACTCTATAAAATAAATGACATTCTGTATATAGGAAGTTAATATTGAATGTCAAGAATCTTCAATCTTGTATCCAGTAATGCCTGGTATTTATCCTTCATTTCCTGTGACAGAAAACTGTTTTCAATTAATTCTTTCCATTTAGGGACTGATAAAGAAATTGTTTTTAAAACTTTGTCAATACTTTTATCCGTAAGTTCACATTTTTCTTCCCCAAAATAATTAACCAGTATATTACGGGTTAATTTCTTTTTTTTACCTTTCAGTGGTAATGCAATTTCTTCATCCTGTTCTTTATATTCTATCGTGGTATTAACCAGATCATAACATGGCGAAAGTGTGCTCTTGCCATTCCGGGTAATAATGGAAAAGTTTTTCAAATGCATATCTTCATTACCAGTCAGGTAATTGAACACAGTAAGTTTAAATAATTTTATCTTTTCAATTGCAGGGAAGGTACAGTATGTGTCAATCAGTTTTACGACTTTTTCCATGCTGTATTCGTACTTTGTATCTCTGTTTAAGCCTGCTAATTGTGCAAAATCTTCGACAGGGATCTTATCGTTATGTCCCTTTCTGTCAAATCTTTTAATAAAATATGTCAACGAATTATCTTTCGACCATATTAATCCATGTTGTGGAATCTCCAGACCTGCCTTATCTGCAAGCCTCATAGTAAGGTCTTCATTTTCGGGCATCTCCGGGAAAATATTATGTTGAGGTTTAAGTATATATTTTCCGCCTTTGTCAACAATCTCAAATTTTTCCTCTTTGATGTTCAAAACTGCACTTAGTTTTGGTTGCACCCCTTGAATAGACATCTTAGTAGCACGATTATATGCTTCCTTTCGCTGTTCATCAGCAGTATATTCAAAGTCTTTTAAGGCTTTTAAGCGGGAGGATAATACTTTAAGGCCCTTATCACTGTAACGATTGTCTCCGCAAGATATATAAGCAATCGGGCATATATTCATTCCATTATTTCTTTTACGGTTACTACTCCAACCATATCTTCGCCAATTGCCATCAATTGTGAAAAATAATCAGTCCTGTCTATTTTTCTTATTTTTAATAAACCTTCCAGTTGGATTCCTTCAGGTAGAAGTCCATCAAAAAATGGTGGAAAAATATTGAATTTATAGACCCTCCGGCTCAAGGGCATTGTACGTGAAATTTCAAGACTGTTGTAGTTGTCAAGATATTCAAATACATATTCTTTCCCTTTTATTGATTCGGTTAGAATCCCGGCCTCAATCCCTTTAACATATACCTTAGCCTTTCTCATCTCCGGTGTTATTTATATTTTCCATCAGAGGACTTGTTAATGATATTTTTATGTTTAATACTTTAAGGATCTTTCTTAAGGTATCCAACCGGACTGATTCTTTGCCATTCTCGATATCATAAATTACAGTTTTTCCGACTCCTGCTATTTCTGCTAACCGGACACGGCTTAATCCGGCTGCCTTTCTATGTTTCCTGATTATATCTGCTATATCCTCTAACTGCATGATTTTCCCGTTGTAACGGTAAAAATAGTACTTTTTTGTTGATTTTGCAAGAAATTGATGATATTTTACCGCTCTGGCAGTAGAAATGCCTATATCGTTTTAAAATTATCTTCGATATGTTAATTTTTACTGCCGGAGCGGTAAGAAATAATGTACTGTAGACTATACAATTGCCGGACAGGTGTTTAGTCAAGCTTGCCTACTTCTTCCTCAACCGCTTCAAGGATCTCACACGATCTTACAAGATCCTTCATGGCAGTATGATCAGCATACAATGGCCTGTCAATATCAAGAAAATCCACATGCTTCCTGATCACATCATGAGCTTTCTGTACCCCTTTTCCGAACGAATACTCACTCTTTCTGAAATCAAGCGCCTGAGCGGCAGCCATATATTCGATACCAAGCACACCGTAGGCATTATCCAGTATCTGGAAGTTTTTGATAGCAGTATTCATTCCCATTGATACGAAATCTTCCTGGTCGGCAGCAGCAGGGATAGACTGAATTGATGCCGGGGTCGACAGTATCCTCTGTTCTACTATTTGCATATCTGCCGTATACTGACTCAGCATAAGTCCTGAAAACATTCCTGCACCTTTGGTCAGGAATGCCGGCAGACCAACGCTGAGGGCAGGATTGTTAAGCCTGTTCATCCTTCGTTCGGACATCACGCTTACCATGGTAATACATGCTCCGGCCATATCCATCGGGACTGACACAGGAGTTCCCTGGAAGTTTGCACCTGATAATTGCAGGTTTTTGTCTGGGAAGAAAATAGGGTTATCGCCCACGCCATTCAGTTCTATTTCAACCTGTGATCTTGCATAGGCCAGGGCGTCGTGAGCAGCACCGATTACCTGAGGAGTCGATCTCATTGAATAAGCATCCTGTACCTTGCATTTGACCTTTCCTTCTTTCAGGTCGCCGCCGGCAACACATTTGTTGATTGCACTGGCGCTTCGTACAGCTCCTTTAAATCCCCTGACCTCATGAAGCAGTGGCGTATACGGTTTCATATTTGCCTTAAGAGCTTCGAGAGACATTGATGCGGCAATTTCAGCTTGTTTCAGCCAGTTATTGGCATCGTAAAGCCAGATGGCACTCATAGCCGTTAACACGTTTGATCCGTTTATTGTGGCAAGCCCGTCTCTTGCCAGCAGTCCGGGTATCTCGATCCCGGCCCTGGACAGGGCTTCTTTACCTTCAAGTAATTCGCCCTTGTAATAAGCTTGTCCTTCGCCCATCATCAGGAGTGCTATCTGGGACATAGGAGCCAGGTCGCCGGATGCTCCGACAGAGCCCTTCTGACATACATATGGAGTAACTCCTTTATTGAGCATGTCGGCAAGGGTTTGAGTTATGATAAGCCTGTTTCCCGAATTGCCATGGGCATGTACGTTGATCCTTCCGAGCATCGCGCCTCTCACATACTCCAGTGGGGCAGGGTCGCCTATCCCGGCAGCATGGTTGTAAACAAGATAGCGCTGAAAATCTTTAACCTGGTCATCATTCAGGACTACCTCGGAGAATTCTCCTATTCCGGTATTGACTCCATACATGATTTCCTTGGCAATTATTTTCTTCTCGAGCATTGCCCTGCAATCGTTTATACGTTTCTCGGCATCGGGGTGAAGCTTTACAGGTTGTCCGTGACGGGCCACATTTACTACATCTTCAATTTTAAGATCGTTTCCGGTTATAATAAGGGGTTCCATAATTTTAATTTTATAAATGAATTTGAAAATCTGTTTTGATTAATGATAATAGAATATCCGTAAAGGATTGTTGAGCTGCTCCGGGCAGCTCTTCTTCAGAAATTCATGCTATGAACATAGCCCGGTACGGTTCACTTTGATCTTGTATTCGAGATTCCAGTTTTTCATATTCCGGCAGGTAAATATGTCTACCAAATTTAAGATATATAATTTACAGTTACAATTGTTTATGGGTGAATTTATGACATGAGCGATCCCATTTATATACTCAATATCCTTTTAATATATAAGGATATTTTGAATCATTGTTTTATGGTCACTACTAATACTCCATTTTTACCTCTCTCACCATAAAGGATCTCTGCTGTTGGTCCAACAGTATAGCTCCAGGAAACAATATTGTTTAATACTTTTTTCAATCTATTTAAAGATCTTTCTTTCCCGTTAATTAAGATTAACGAGGGGGTATTTTCATCAATAATATCTAATACTTCTGGATCTTCAATGCCTTTTTCTTGTCTTATAGCTTGAACCTGGTAATTATTTCTAATTTCGTTATTTAGTTTTCTGCAATTTGACATAATATTCTTATCAATAAAAGGATTTCCAGATTCCATGATGGTATTATTTCTATCCAAGAACAAGATATAAATTGAACTCAAAACATTATCTAAATATGGGTTAAGCTTTGTAACTAACCCTTTATCGTCAAGTAATATAAACTCAAATGAGTTACTTATATCTAAGTCTGCTTGTTCCATATAATATTCGAGAATATCAAGACTCGGAGCTGAAGAGATAAAGAATGTAGGTAGTACAAATCCTAATTCTTGCCAGTCTTCGAGGCTACGCCTCTCCAACATTCCTGCATGAAAAAGAATTTAACTGGAATACTTTACTTAAAAATGCTACTAATTAAGGGAAGCTTTCAATGGAATATTAGTATTTCACACTCCTCTAATTATTCAATAGCTTTTGTAATAGCAGAAAAATGACTTAGATATCCGGATATTAAAAGAGAAAATTATTTTGAGCATCAGGATTAGAATAATTTTTTGATTTAATTATTCTGATGTTCAGGCTGACAGACATGAGCCATCCTGTCCAGTCTGTATTTATCTGTACATTATTAATATTCAGTATTGCATCTTTATTTCCCGGAAGATGAACAAATCCCCTGTCATCCATCATCTTTCCCATTTCAATAGAGAGACTAAACATTTTCCAGACAGGTAAGAAGAGCTTCAGATATGGCATTGTAGCAAAAGAGCATGAAGCTAGTTTCTGTAATTCCTGCTCAGACTCTTCCCAGACTGTAAGATTTTCAATAAGGGTTATATCAGAATAAATCATAGCAAGCTGAATCTGGAGAGATAGATACAGAAATTTGTTTTTTAAGAGTACTATTCCTGGATTTACTCCTATCAAATGAGATTTCAGTATCTGATCAAAAGTCATAGATCCTGAATAATCTCGCTGTCCCAGCCTTGAACCGGTTGTGAAATTTTGATAGTTGATGCCCAGTGTTATTCTGTCCATGAATATGGTATTCAGAGAAGTACCCCAATAGTGCCCCGGGTCAAAATTGTTTACATATATTACATCGAAAGGAAGTATTGATTCGTAATAAGAATTTAGCTTTTTAAGTGATGACATGTCATAATGGTGATAACCATATGAAAATGAAATATTTAATCTACCAGGAATATTCTGACTATAAACAGATATTTGATATGTAATAATCAAAGTAAATATTAGTATTCCTTTATACTTCATAGTTTTATTTTAATTCAGTAATTGTCATCTGGTAACCCTGTGATTCAATAATATAATTATCAGACAGGGAGAATTGTTCTGTTCTATTGTAGATTGTTTCATAGGAGGACATGGAATTACAATTTCAAGAACAATAACATCGGTATTTCTGATATAAAAACTCTACTTTGAGAAAAGTAAGTAGACTTGTCTCCATCATTGAAAAGAGAAATCATTATATTATAATTTTCTATACATATTGAATCATCAACATTGAAGTAATAGTAACTACTTACGTTTAAATTATATGCTATCCCTTGTGGTGATATCACTTTCGGTAAATTACAGTGTTAATGCCACCCAACCATCTCATATCTTCATATATTGTTCCTTTTGGTACAAATTTCAGGAATAATTTAAGTCCATATCCGGAACCAAAATTTGTAATATTAATATGGTTATGCTCCAGGTCTTCTATAAAGTGCTCTTCAATTAAAACGTCATATTGATACCATGTATATATATAATATCCACTATAGTTTGTTGGGAACCTGGGTTTATCCCAGCTAACCTTAAGTGAACCGTCAGGATTCCAAGTGGTTTCAAATCCTGTAATATAGGTATATACCCAGGTATAATTGTATTTATGTTCAACTGCTGGGGTTACAATACCCAGATAATACATATAACTCTGCCCCTCACAATAGGTAGTATCTATAAACGTTGTATCAAGAGGATTAAATATAGTTGCAATAGACTTATCTTCTCTGTAAATAATATATGAGCAAAAATTTGGATGATTAAATGAAGGCCAGGACAATTCAATCCCGTTTTCTGTCAGTTGAGCATTTATCATATATTTGTTAAATCCATCAGGCATAGTTTTGTCAATGAGTACTGGCCAGGAAAAATTAAATATATAGCCTTCGGCCCCAAGGGTTTCAGCTATGCTGCCTGATCCGGTTTTAGTAATAAGTTCAATGTCAAGGATGTGATAACCATCCTGGTACTGTATGGGGTCTATTTTAAAGTTTATAGACATTCCACTCTGGGTAGATTGGATATTCTGCCCGTTAAAGCTGACTTCAGTAGATATGATATTATTAATATTGCTGGTGATCTGAAAGGAAAAATCTGTTTTCCAACCAATTTTAACAGTGTCTCCAAAATTGTTTAAATTATATTCAATTGTGACATTTGAGCTTGGGGGTGATATGTTTTTTTTAGGGATTTCGTCGGGTTGAAATTCGCATCCTGAGAGTAGGACAGTATACAATATAATAAAGGATAGGAATGATTTGTATACCGTTGAGCCAAATTGAAAAGTACAATTTTCAAGTAAATCATTTCCAGGTAGCTTTGAATCAGTCATTGATTAATCATTATATTGCACTTATGCAATTTACATAAAAATAAGTTATTGTAGAATCCTAACAATAAATAAAGGACTGTCGCTGTCATCAATTAGTTTATTTGTGCGTCCCGGATTATTTGGAAATTTGATACATAACAGAGGATTTGGCGGATATGCAAAAGTAGAAGAGATAACATTTCCATCGGAATATTTAAGAAATAAAATAAAAGAACCGATACATTCTGCTTCCTCATGCATCTCCCTTCGATGCGCCCCGGTTTTACCGGGGCTTACTCAGGGTACTTTGGATTCTGCCATTAGTATACGTGAAATGCAATTTGAATTAGCAGGGTTCTTATTAATTTGCTGCCGGTGTTTCCGTTCCATAGCTACTGTCAGTTACCTGGACAGTACACAAAATAGACTAACCCGGGTCCCTGAACGCGAAGACCCGAATATGTGAGGGACTTCGTAGTCGAAGGGAGGGGCACTTTGGTTGAGATGATAATATCATCTGTTTTTCTCTTTCAAAGGCTTTATTTAATGTAATTTGATGCCGGAAATTAGTTGAATGTTGAATTACTCATCTCTGATTGATTCGGCCGGATTCATATTAGCTGCTTTTACAGTTTGGAACCCGACGGTGACAAGAGCAATTGCCGTTGCCAGAAGAAGGCTTAAAAGAAAGAATACCGGGTGAATATCAATGCGATAGGAGAACGAGAGTAGCCACATTCTGATCATATAGTAAGCAATGGGCAGAGCTACTATGGCAGCTATAAAGATCAACCTGGCGTATTCCTTGCTTAATGAGAACACCATCCATATCTGTGATGCTCCGTAAACCTTCCGTATTCCTATCTCTTTGCGTTTTTTACGGATCGTGAAAGCTGAAAGACCAAATAGACCCATACATGAGATCACTATTGCCAGTAAGGTTGCCAGGTCAATGATTGTTTCCAGTTTTTGTTCTTCTTTATAATACTGATCAATCTGTTCATCAAGAAATATATATCGTACAGGATAATTCGGGGCGCTCTCTTTGACAAGACCGGAAATTTTTTCCACGGTTTTGGAATGGTCTCCCTTTTCAAGCTTTATCATTATCATTTTAGACCACCACTTAGCATCCTTATAAATAAAAACCGGGTTGATCTCTTCTCTTAATGACCTGAAGTGAAAATCACGAACAATACCTGCAATTCTATATCTTTTGTCGCCATTCCATATATGCTTTCCGAGAGGATCGGTCATTTCCATCATTCTCACGGCAGTCTCATTAATAATTACCTCGTCTGCAATACTGCCTTTTAAGAATTGCCTTCCGGATATCACTTTTATCCCCAGAAGATCAAGATATCTGTCATCTACCTGCATCATATGAAAATACAACTTTTTACCTGACAGATTACCATCCCACTTTCCCAGTGTGCTGAAATTGCCCATATCGACAGGGATATTACCGCCCAAAGCTACCCCGCTGACACCCGGGACTCCGGCTATCTGCTCAGTAAGTATATCCGTTTTTTCGGTACTGGTTCTGGGATATACCACCATTAATTCTTCCTTGTCAAACCCCATGTCCTGATTTTGCATAAAATTGATTTGCTCTTTCATGACCAGAACGGAGAAGATGAAGGTTATTGAAAGTATAAACTGGGCAATAACAAGTGTTTTTCTTAAAGCGGACCCCTGTCCGTATTGTCCGTCAAAATTTTTTAAAGAGGTTATCGGTTTAAATGAAGAGATAATTATAGCAGGGTAGATACCTGCTATGATTCCTGTGAATATCAGTATCCCAGACAATAATAAAAGGTTCTTCGGGTTTAGCAAACCGGCAAAAGTGAAATCAATCCCGACCAGCTTATTGAAAAGAGGTAATAATAATACAACCATAATTAGTGCAAGGATCATTGCAACAACGGATTGTATTAATGATTCGCCGAATAATTGCGTCATAAGGTTACCCTTACTTGCCCCTGCAACTTTCCGGACGCCTATCTCATTTGCCCGTTGTACAGCAAAGGCGGTTGAAAGATTAATATAATTTATACAGGCAATGACCAGTATTATTAACCCTATAGCACTTAACAGTATGACATTACTGACCGGCTCCCTCTCATCCGTAGGATAAACGATTGAGCCAAGCCCGGGATCCCTGTACAGGTGAATCCTTGTAAGCGGGTTCAGGAAAAGAACTCCTTTCGTTTCACTGTTTTTACTCTTCAGATATTCTCCCAGTTTCAGATTAAACTTCTCTTCATCAACGCCTTCATGAAGCAATACATAAGTTAAAAAGTCATATCTGTCCCATCGGTCAAGGTCCTCTCCCTTCTCATGCAATAATCCGAAAGGGATCATGTAATCGATCTTCAGGTGAGAATTGGAAGGAGTATTTTTCAATATGCCCGTGATTGTCAGCAAGTCCTTATTCCACAATAATATTGTTCTGCCGACCGGGTTAACTGATCCGAAATAATGTTCTGCTATTTCCTCGGAAATCACAATGGAATATGGATCGGATAATGCCAGTTCTTCATTACCTGAAATAAGCTTAAAAGAAAAAATGTCGAATACCGACGGACTGGCATAATAAAAATTACTTGCATAGTAGACCTCTTCGCTGACCTTAAGCGTGGGATTATATCCTTTCTGAAGGACAGCGGTTGCCTCAACCTCCGGAAAATCCTTTACCATCCCCTCAGCCAGTGGCGCCGGTGTAACGGTCCAGACAAAGGGATCACCTGTAAAATCCAGTAACGATTCGACCCTGTAGATCCTGTCTGCGTTTCTATAAAACTTATCATAGCTTAGTTCGTGTAAAACCCAGATAGAAATGAATAATACACTTGCGATCCCAAGAGCCAGTCCGGCTATATTTATTAGACCTGTTTCATTATATTTTTTCAGGCTTTTCAGGTAGTTGGGGATTCTCATGTTGCCGTAATTACATTATTTACATGGATCTGCCTTATAGACTGGAATTATTGAAAATAGTTGTATGATTTTCTAAAAAAAATATCAGTCGCTAAAATGCTTCGATGCGCCCCGGTTTCCCGGGGCTTACTCAGGGCGCTTTGGATTCTGCTATGTAGACTAACCCGGGTCCCTGAGCGCGAAGACCCGAATATATGAAACCCTGGTAAATAATGCATTTATTTAGAAATTCAAAAAATATCAGTATAACATAATAAACTACATAAACTTTATATATTTTCATTATGATGAAAATATTTTGTAATTTTGGAAAAACATTTCATTATGGAAAGAATCTACATCAGAAAACAATATCTACAAAAGATTAAACCATTTATTGGAAAAAACATAATAAAGGTGTTAACAGGACAAAGGCGTGTAGGTAAAACTACTATGCTTAAACAAATAATCGACCTGATTATACAGGAGAAACAAGATGCCAATATAATTTATATAAATAAGGAACAGAACGAGTTTAAACAAATAAAAAATTCAGATGATTTATTTTTTTATATAAAGGCGCAATTGTCAGAGAGCAAAGAGAACTATGTTTTGATCGACGAAATTCAGGAGGTAGATGATTTTGAGATTGCACTAAGACAGTTATTGGTTGAGAAAACAGACCTGTATTGTACAGGGAGCAATGCAAAAATGCTATCCGGTGATCTTGCAACCCATTTATCCGGAAGATATATTGAATTCCATATAAATAGTCTTTCTTACAATGAGTTTTTAGAGTTTCATAAATTAGAAAACAGTAACGAATCATTAAACCAATATATCCGCTTTGGGGGTCTTCCATATTTAATTCATTTACCACTTGAAGACGAAATAGTATACGGTTATCTGAAGAGTATATATAACAGCATTATACTTAAAGATATAGTTGCAAGATATAATATTAGAGATATTGATTTTTTGGAACGACTTGTAGAATATTTATCTGATAACCTGGGAAGTTATGTGTCTTCAAAAAAAATTAGTGATTTCCTCAAGGCACAACGGGTTAGTTTATCTATTAATACCGTAATGAATTACTTAAAATATCTGACAAACTCTTTCTTTATTAATAAAGTTCAACGATTGGATATTGTTGGAAAAAAAAGATTTGAAATAAACGATAAATATTATTTTTCAGATTTAGGTTTAAAGAATTCAATTATTCCATATTCAGAGAGCCATATTGGAAATGTTTTTGAGAATTTAGTATACAATCATTTAATTTTCAGCGGATATGATGTTTTTATCGGCAAGCACCAGGAAAGGGAGATTGACTTTGTTGCTCAAAAAGGAACTGAAATAAAGTATATTCAGGTTGCATATCTGATTGTAGATGAAAAGGTAAAGCAAAGAGAATTTGGAAACTTACTTAAAATAAGCGACAATTATGAAAAAATAGTTGTTTCAGCTGATGAGTTTATAGCAGATTATAAAGGAGTTAGGCATTTATCTATAAAGCAGTTTCTTTCCAGTATGGTATAATCGCAAAGAACTTATAATATTTAAATAATCGCAGGCACTAAATAAAAAGCCATCCTTCGTCCATTGCACAGTTAGAATGAAAGTAGTAAATATTCAGGAATTATTTACCATTATCTTAATAGCATCTCCCTTCGATGCGCCCCGGTTTCCGGGGCTTACTCAGGGTGAAAGCTTGGGGTTCTGCTATTAGTACACGTGAAAGACAATTTGAATTAGCAGGATTCTTCTTAATTTGCTGCCGGTGTTTCCGTTCCATAGCTACTGTCAGTTATCGGGATAGCATACTAAATAGACTAACCCGGGTCCCTGAGCGCGAAGTCCCGAATATATGAGGGACTTCGCAGTCGAAGGGAGGTGCACTTTTGAGTTGTCATTCATTTAAGTGCATCTTCAATCATTATGTATGATATTTCATTCATAATATTGTTTTTTAAGAATATTTCATATCTTTGTATGAGATATTATTCAATTGTGTATATAAACTTTAAATATGAATGATAAATCATACATAGAGTGGCGGGAAATGTCGGATAAATCTTTAATGGAAACCATTGGAAATTTTATTCAATCACATCGCTTAAATCAAAATAGATCACAAGAAGAAGTGGCTGTCGCCGCAGGAATAAGCCGTTCTACATTAAGTTTGCTGGAAAGAGGAAAAAAAATAAGGATAGATAGTCTTATTCAGGTATTGAGAGTACTTGATTTGCTATATATCATGGATATATTCAGGATTCAGGACCAAATCAGTCCAATCGAATATGCAAAACTTAAGAAAAAGCAAAGAAAACAAGCCTCACCCGGGAAAAACAGTAATAATAACAAAAAAGATTTAGGATGGTAGACGTAGCTGAAGTAGAGATATGGGGTGAATTGGTAGGTGCCATTCGATGGGATGAGTCTCAACAATTAGGATATTTTCAATATGACTCAAAGTTTATTCAAAAGGATTGGGATTTATCTCCTGTTAAAATGCCAATCACTCAAGGTACACTGATTTATAGTTTTCCTGAATTAAGAAAAGGACGCAATGAAACCGAAGATAGCTTTAAGGGCTTACCGGGATTATTGTCTGATGCTTTACCGGACAGGTATGGAAATAGACTGATTAATATTTGGTTAGCTCAGCAAGGAAGACCGGAGAATAGTATGAATCCGGTGGAAAAATTGTGTTTTATCGGCACGAGAGGAATGGGCGCATTAGAATTTGAGCCGGCACAAATCAAAACAGGAACCAGAAGTTTTTCCCTGGAACTGGACAGTTTGGTTGAAGTTGCAAAGAAAATGCTCAATGAACGGGAAGCTTTTTTAACCAACTTGAGTAAGGATGAAGAGAAAGCAATGATGGAAATACTAAAAACAGGAACATCAGCCGGAGGAGTACGCCCTAAAGCTGTTATAGCATATAATCCAAAAACCAACGAGGTTAGATCCGGACAGGGTAATGTGCCTAAAGGTTTCGAACATTGGTTGCTCAAACTAGATGGTGTAAGCGGAGAGCAGTTTGGAGAGAGCTCCGGTTGGGGAAGAGTAGAATATGCTTATTATCTAATGGCAAAAGACTGCGAAATTGAAATAAGTGAAAGTCAATTGCTGGAAGAAAACGGAAGAGCTCATTTTATGACTAAACGTTTTGACAGAGAAGACAATATCAAAAATCACATCCAGTCCTTATGTGGACTACAACATTATGATTTTAATGACATGTATGGGTATAGTTATGAGCAAGTCTTTCAGACAATGCGGCTACTACGATTGACATATCCGGAAGCTGAACAAATGTTTCGAAGGATGGTGTTTAATGTGTTGGCTACCAACTACGATGACCATACAAAGAACTTTTCTTTCATTATGAAAAAAAATGAAAAATGGAGACTGGCCCCAGCCTATGACTTATGCTATTCTTTTGACCCGACTAATCATTGGGTGAATAAACAAACTTTAAGTGTCAACGGGAAAAGGCTCAAAATAACCAGAAATGATTTGATGACAATAGCCAACGATAATAACATAAAAAAAGGCGGGAAAATTATTGAAGACATTAATTCTATTGTGAAAGCATGGAATAAATACGCAGAACAAGCCAAAGTAAGAAATGATCTGAGAGAAAATATACATATGAATTTGAATACATTCTGAAGGCCTGAAACAATACATACTTAAAGCAAAATTTTCAAGGTATTTGTTTTATATACGAGTAGAAAAAAGAAAGCATGATTGTACAATGACCACAGAGCCTGCCCACACAGCAAGGCGCTTTGGCTTCTGCCATTAGTACACGTGATGGGCAATTTGAATTAGCAGGGTCATTCTTAATTTGCCACCTGTGTTTCCGTTCCATAGCTATTGCAGTTACCTGGACAGTATACTAAATATACTAACCCGGGTCCCTGAGCGCGAAGTCCCGGATATATGAGGGACTTCGTAGTCGAAGGGAGGTGCATTTTGGAGTATGATGCCTCTGGACTGTGTCCACCGTAGCCCGGAGAAGCTTCAGCGAACCCGGGAAGTTTTTATTAAATAGAAAAGCCCTCCTTCGCTGAAGCTTCGGAGGGCGGAGGTGGAGCTGTTCTGAACGATCTACGAACCTTCTTTGAGCAGGAACCTGGTAGTTTAGCAGGCCTATAAGATTTTTAGCGTAAAAATGGGCTTGCCGGGATGATATAAGCCTTAGAATTGGCTTATAACCAAAAATTTTGGCAAGCAGCCAACATGATCCACCGTAGCCTTGGCGAAGGTGGATAAAAGAACCAGGTTTACGACCCGCATTGAGCATAGTATATAATAATTTTGTTTAGTGCTGCGCATGTATATTTTCTGCGCGGGGGCAAAGGAAACCATCTTTGGAATAGATTTCCGCTTTTCAAAAAGTTAGTGCCCGAAAGGGCGTGCTTTTTGAAATGGGGAAATATAAGTTATTAGTTAAAAAGAAAAATTATGGAAAAGATCATACTTATTCAAAGCACAACAAATCATCGAACTAGTAATGGAATCACACCCCAAGGATTCAACATGAGCGGTATTGCAAATTCAAAAGAAAAATTTTCATAAAACGGCAAAATTATGGACGAGATTTAAGCCTTGATTCTTTGTATTTCATTTTGATGTCATTTGTCTTTGCACGTTTTGAAACAAAATATCTTTGAATAATGAGAATTATTTGTTAAATTTATACAGGAATAGTTATTGTCTGTAACATTGCGAATCAATTTTATTGTTAATCTTAACTTAAGATAAAATGAAGAAATATGATTTTATATTTGGTATAGTGAGTATTGTGACTATACTTTCATTCTTTTCGTGCGAGAGAGAACATATGGCTACAACTCCTCCTTTAGGACTCTATAAAACGAATCCTGAATATTTTACTTTTCTCGCAGCTTGGGTTAACAACTCTGATAATGAGGTTGCTGGTTATCCATACTACAAACCCAACGATTCAAGAATTCTATTTACTGAAGATGACACAATTTATTCACAAAGGGTGCAACTAAATGATGGATATGTTCTTAGTAATGAAGTTTTTTTTGGTGCTCCCTTCACAAATGTTTCATTTAAGGAGATTGTTAAAAAACAGGATACAGATTCTTCTATCACATCTGAAATTTTATATAATCGAATTATTGACAGGAATCCTTTTAATGTCTATTATGAAGTTGACTATGAGTTTGTGTCAGCTTTCTGCGATCAATACAGGGATCTTGGCTATTCAAGTGCTAAGGTCTGGTATTTATCATATCAAAAAGCTGCAGAAGAAATTAATTTAATGATTACTGAAGGGAAGTTAGAGGAGAACTTTATTAGAATAAAGTAAGTTTCTAAACTTCTTAATATTTTAACTGGCCGAAACCGGTACTGATATTCTTGTCGAGATTGTATGCCTGAAAACCAACAAAATCAAATTACCATGAAACCAAGAACCATTCTAACATCTATATTCTTGATGCTAATTCCAGCTGTTATATTCTGTCAACCAGTAAGTTTAGATACTATTGAGGCCGTTGCTTTAAATGCCAATCGGGCTTTGAAAACCGAAAGTAATAAGGACCTAAAGGTTCTTGAGATTATTCCAATTTCAAAAGAAATATCAAATCTTGGACATATTGTAAACTTAAATGATAATAGCTTTATTCTTTTATCAGGAGACTATTCTATTGAGCCAATATTAGGATATTGCTTAACAGGTAATTTTTCATTCAGTGATGCACCTCCGGGATTAATATATCTCATTGAAAAATACGAATCAGAAATTAAATATTCCAGAAATAATAAACTAGTGTCATGTAAATGATTAAAAGTCGGATAAAGACGCTTAAGCTTTATCCTGGCATCGCCTGAATCAAATCTCCAGTTGATTGTAGCATTCATATTGTTGCGGGCTTCTTGCCAGGCACTTGCTTGTTCTGCAACCTCAGCAATAGTTGCAATTCTTCTATCCAGGCATTGCCCCATTAGGACATTTAATTCAATTTCAGCCATATTCAACCAACTTCCATGTTTAGGAGTATAAACAAACTCAAACCTGTCCCATAACTTTTTAGCCTCATTTGGCTCGAAAGTTTCGTATAACGAACCAGGTTTATGTGTGCCAAGATTATCCATTACCAAGGTGATTTTTTCGGCATTTTCATAGAGTTGTGCAATTTCAGATAAATATTTAGCCCAATCCTTTTTTGTTTTTGTCTCTGTAATCTTAACATAGCGACAGCCTCTAAGTGGCTCATTGGCCATGAAGATATTGCATACGCCATTCCTGCAATATTCGTAATCGTATTTTTTTTCATATCCTGGCTTCATATTTATTGGCTGTTTTATTTCCCCAATAAGTTGCTTCGGTGATTCGTCCATGCAAACAACTGGGAACTTTGGGTCATATGGCCTTTTGTACACCTCAAGTACCTTTTCCATATTTGCCACAAAATCACCATTTTGCAGGGGAGGAATTACCCACCCCTTTTTCTTCCACGGCTTTAACTCGTTTTTTTAAAACTCTTCGCACTGTTTCATGTGATATTTTACTTATGTATTCAAGCTCAACAACTTTATCTGCCAACATCCTTAATGACCAACGGGCAAACCCTTTGGGTGGTTCACTGCAACTCAGGGCAATTAAATGAGCTTCCAACTCGCCGTCTACTTTTTTATTATATACCCTTTCTCCTTTATGACCTTCCAAGGCAATTTCCAATCCTTCTTCCACAAAACGCTTTTTGACCCTATCTATTTTTTTCATGCTTGTTTTAAGAACTCCGCATATGGCCTCGTTTGTAGATTTCCCGGATTGGTGCCTTCCCTCATCACAGTTTAATAATATTAATGCATTCAGCACCTTTTGTGATTTGTGTGAGCCTTTTGAGGCTATGCCTGATAGTGTCTCTCGTTCTTCTTTTGTTAAGGTTACTATATACTTTTTCATAGCAATTTTTTGCTAAGTTACAAAATATATACGACAATATAAAGTTGACATGACACTAGAATGATATTTCATTATAATCTAGCTAATGGTTGGTCCTATTTTCAAATTTTAACACGAGAAATTGGTTCTGATGAATATTGGGCATTTGAATTTGAAGAACTTGAAGAACAAATTATTAATTTAAGATTAGCATTAAATTATTCTAAAAATGTAAAAGATGATTTCAATAAATGTCAGATTCTAACCAATTTAGGAAATCTTTTTAGCCATATTGGAAGATTTTCAGAAGCTCAAATATATTGGCAACTTGTACAAGATATTGCACCTTCTTTTCCTATGGCTATTGGAAATATAGGATTTGGATTAGCATACTATGCAAAAATATTGTACGATGAAGGCCAGCAAGCTTTATTCTTCAAATTAGCCTATAAGTACTTGAATCAAGCAATAACTGGTGATATATACCAAGAAGCAAAAGAAGGTTTTAGGAGTATTATAAATAGTCTCGAAGAGCGTTTTGGTAAGGAGTGGTTATCCAAATTAAATAAACATAAAGATTTTTGTATTGGAAAAACAAAAAGTGAAAAACAATATCGTTCTTGGAGCCTGCGAAACAGGCTATTCCTTAATCCACTTAATGATACAACCGTAAAAAGTATTGCAGCACATGATTGTTTACTATTGCCAACAATGAGACTTAAATTTGATGAACCACCAATATATCAGACTATCTTTAATCAAATAAAACAAGAATTTGTTTCAGCAAGGTTTCTTCTATATGAAGGTATCAACATTCAAAAGAAACACTTTTCGGATAAAGGAAATCACTAGTGTCCACTAAACTTTAAATATAAGCTTTATAATTGTTTACAAATATGTCATTTACATCAAAATACCCGTGTCCACGATTTGAATTAATACTTTTGAATTCTAATGTGAATTTTAAAGTATGCACACAGGAAAGTATGTATTTGCACAACTTGTCGAATTTCTTCCGCAAAAGTTTTTTCAGCGAATAGTTTTGGAATATCAAGGTGATAAATATGTGAAATCCTTTAGCTGCTGGAACCAGTTGCTTGTAATGATGTTTGGTCAGCTTGCCGGTTGCGGTAGCCTTCGAGAACTTGTTAGCATTCTCGAAGCTCACAACAGAAAATCCTATCATCTTGGTTTTGGAAAATCCGGAATAACCCGAAGCAATCTTTCGAAAGCTAATGAGAATCGGGATTATCATATTTTCGAAAAGTTTGCCTATAAAATGATCGATATTGCTCAGAAAAAACGACTCACCAGGGAGTTTGAAATTGAGGGTCGATTTTATGCTTTTGACTCCACTACCATTGACTTGTGCTTGAGTTTTTTCTGGTGGGCAAAATTCAGAAAAACGAAGTCTGGAATTAAAATGCATACGCTTTTTGATGTTGCAACTCAGATCCCAGCTTTCATTCATATTACAGAAGCCAAAGTCCATGATATGAATATCATGGAGGAGATCCCTTATGAGCCTAATGCTTATTATATCTTCGATAGAGGCTACTTTGATCTTGCCAGATTGTACCAAATTGATCTTATTAAATCCAATTTTGTTATTCGGCAAAGAGGAAAACTTCAATATAAAATCATCCAGGGAGATGAGCTTCTTGAAGAACCTGACAATATCCTTTTTGATCAGGTAATAAGGCTGACCGGTCCATTGACTAAACAGAAATATCCGGGAAAACTTCGTCGTATAGTTTTTTATAGTCAAGAGCACCGCAGAACCTTTACATATCTTTCGAACAATCTTGAAATTAAAGCATCTCAAATAGCTCTGCTTTATAAAAACAGGTGGCAAGTAGAACTCTTCTTCAAATGGATCAAGCAACATCTGCATATCACATCATTTTGGGGTATCTCTGAGAATGCCGTTCGCATACAAATCTATAGTGCAATCACCGCCTACTGTCTGGTTGCTATTGTTGAAAATGAGCTTAAACTCGGCAAAACGACATTTGAAGTACTCCGAATTTTGAGTGCTTCGCTTCTGGATAAAACCGCTATTAAGGAACTTTTCATACATGATAAAAACGCAAACAATATGGACAATAGTTATGATTTACAATTACCTTTAATTTTTAGTGGACACTAGTGAAAGGAAATCTACAAATGGATACACTAGATTATGCAGTATATTCATACAGTAGCGAAAAAATAAAAATTGCTTATCGAGTATGTTATTCTGTTCTTGATAAAATAGGATACCTCTTGAATGAATATTTAGATTTAAGAATAAAATCAGAAAAGGTAACATACAGAAGGATATGGTACAAGTATAATAGAAAGGGAGAAATCACAGGATTAAATGATAAAATTACTCAAACTCAAAACTGGGCATTTAGAGGCTTATACTGGTTAAGCAAGGATTTGTATGAAAAAGATATGATGTATTTAAAATCCATTGAGCCAGATTCAAAGGAATTAGCACTAATTAGGAATTTTATTGAGCATAAATCATTTAAAATAGTCGATATTGGAAAAACAAGCTTAACTGATAATGATTTGACTTATAATATACGGCGTTTTGACTTTGAGGATAAGACACTCAAACTGTTAAAATTGATACGGGCAGCAATGATATATTTATCTTTAGGTATTAATATTGAGGAACAAAAAAAAGATAAAAGTGAACCAAGTATGCCTGTTAATTTTATAGAATTAAAGGATGAATATAAGATTTAAATAATGCCAGGTGCTAATAACTAAGCATTCTGGCCGCATGCAATGCAGAGTCTGAATGCCGTGTTGACGGAACCGATTTCTATATAGGGAATAATATAAAAAAGAGAGTCTAAATTATTCAGAATTGTAATATCATACAAAAATTCTTTATCAATTTATGGTCAGACTTTGTGGATATCATAAATACCCAGAGCAAGGAATTGTGATTCTTAATGGAAATTATTCATGATTATGAGTACATCGAGATATACTATGTCCATAATATGCCATTAGTCCAACAACATTTTATCCCTGATTTTTAACTCTTTTATTACCAAATCCTTACTTATTAATCAAACTTTTCATAACTTTATTTCAGTTCTGCAAAAATTATGGATAAAATACTTATATGTTAGCACGCATTAAGACAAAGAAAAACAATGATAAAAAGAATAATAAAAATTAAAAATGTAGGGAGGTTTACAAACTATTCCGCACAAGGGGCAAGCTGTGATTTTAGTAAACATACAATAATCTACGCTGAAAATGGAAGTGGAAAAACCACTTTATCAATTGCTTTAAGGTCATTAAGTGGAAGAAATCAATTGATTAAAAATAAGCAATCTTTTGGTACAACAAATGATCAATCTCTTGAGATATTATCAGAAAGTGGAATATTAAAATATTCTGACTCTAAATGGAATATTTTTAATAAAGAAATAGAAATTTTTGATATTCATTTTATTGAGGATAATTTATATACAGGCTCTGCTTTACCCGATGAAAGTAGAACCAATTTATTTGAAATTGTTGTTGGGAAGAAAGGTATAAAACTTAAAACACAAATATTAAAGTTAATTGAAGAACAACAAACATACATATGTCAGAGAAGGGCAGTCAATAACAAATTAAAATATGAGAAGAGCAAATTGTCTCGTAATGAAAAAGAACAACTGAAAGCACAACAAATATATCTTTCAGAAAAGATTGATGAATTTGCTTTACCAATTAGAGAAAAAAATAAGGAGTTAGGAAAGTATTCCCAGAGGGTATTTGGGAAACATGTAGAAGAGATCAACAAACAATTAAAATTCTTTACGCCTTATATTGAAATAAAGAAATTCTCAAATAAAAGTAAAAGAGGTGTTCAATTCTTATCATATTTTATCACAATCAGCGGTCAAAACATTGCTTTTGAGCGAGACACAAAAATAGGCCCTACAATTAAATATTCCTTAAGTGAGGGGGACAAAAGCGCAATTGCTTTAGCTTTCTTTTTGGCTAAAGTTTATATGTCGCCTCGAATAGATGAGAAAATTATTGTATTTGATGACCCAATCTCAAGTTTTGATCATTCAAGAAGAAACTCGACAATAAATCAATTACTAAAACTAGCAAGTAAAGCAAAACAACTTATTGTGCTAACTCATGATATATATTTTGCAAGAGATATAGCTAATAGGTTGCATAGAAACCAAACGAAAAACTTGAAAATAATTAAAACACCGACATCCAGTAGGATTGTAGAGCATGACATTGACAGTGAAACCCTTTCAGGTGTATTTAAAGATATTTTTGTATTGAAAAATTACATCGAGAATGGTGTATGTACTGAATTAGAAAAAAGAGAAGTTATAAGATGTATTAGACCTATTATTGAAGGAATAATTCGAATAAAATTTTTTACTGTTGTTTTACCAACTGAATGGTTAGGTGATGTTATAGGAAAAACAAGAACATCATCAGAATGCGATCCTTTATATAGGCTTAAGCCTCTTTTAGAAGATTTAATCGAGATTAATGATTATTCAAAAAGTTTTCATCACAGTGACCCAACAAATCCTTGGGGAGATATAATAAATGATGAAGAATTAAGAATTTATGTTTCAAGGACACTTGATCTGATACAAAAAATATAATGCAGCGCTAAACCAAATTGCTTTCGTTAAACAGCTTTAATTGGACTTCAAGCCCAAACGTGTCAAAATAGGCCAAATGCAAATAAAAAACCTATAAAATATGAGTAAAGATTTATTAGAATTCCTTATGGGAACGGAAAGATACCAGAAGGACAGAGAATTTAAAAGGTCCTTACTAGAAATTGAGCAACAATATATTGAATTCTTTTCAAAGAGAGAATCAAATCATGTTAATGAAGAGCATGATCGCCTTCATGATCATTACATGATGATTAGTGATAATTATCATGTAAAATTTGGGTTTAAGAATGATACAGATCTTCCTCGTGAAATAATTGATAAATGCATGTCAGAATTCATTCGTATTTTTAATGCTAAATAGCAAAGAATCATTAATAAACATGACTAAAAAACAAAGAAAAGTACGAGGAGATATTACCATCGGTAATCTAGAAAAGAAACTTGGCCTTGAACCAGGTTCTATTAGAAATCCTGACGGGAGTGATGCCCGGAGTGATAAGAAACTAAAGACCCTTAGGAAAGAATTTGAGAAGAAAGGGAAGAAACTTAAAAGGTAGTTATGAAACAGAAAGATGATTACTATAGAACTGTTTTTGTTAATTGCCCCTTTGATGATGAGTATCAAGATTTATTTGAGGCAATAATCTTTGCAATACTTTCTTGCGGTTTCCTTCCTAGATGCGCAAAAGAGAGCATGAATTCTGATGAAATCAGAATCAACAAAATAATAACTCTAATTAAAGAAAGTAAGTTTGGGATCCATGACCTCTCAAGAGTTGAGTTTTTAAAATCATCAGATCTTCCCAGATTCAATATGCCCCTTGAACTAGGCATATTTATCGGGTGCCAAAGATATGGAGGATCTATCCATAAACAGAAACGATATCTAGTCTTTGACAAAGAACAATACCGGTATAAGAAGTTCATATCTGATATATCGGGACAAGATATTCAAGGTCATAAGAACTCTCCTGAATTATTAATATCAGGAATAAGAGAATGGTTATCCCACGTTAGCAATAAGACTATCCCTGGCCCGAGTTTTCATATTGAAAGATATAAAGAGTTTAAATCTAAACTTCCATGCCAATGTTCACAATATAGCTGGGATTATGATAAATTAACATATAAGGAATATGTAAGGCTAATTACAGAGTATCTAGATAAGAAAACAATTCAAATTCTAGATACTGTAATGTAAATTGCACTTGGCCTAATAACTAAGCATCCTGGCTGCATGCAATGCAGAGTATGAATACCGTGTTGACGGAACCGGTTTCTATATGTGGAATGGTATATAAAAAGAGAGTTTAAATTATTCAGGATTGTAAGATTATACAAAAATTCTTTCTCAATTGATGGTCAGACTTTGGTGGATATCATAAATACCCAGAGTGCATATTCTCGCGCAAAACGGACACTCATTCTTGCGGAAAGCGGACACGGATTCCTGCGGAAAGCGGACAGCAATTCTTGTTGAAAACGGACACGGATTCCTGCGGAAAGCGGACAGCCGCCCCTTTTGAAAGCGGACGGTGATTCTTGCTGAAAACGGACACTTTCATACACATCATTCATTTTCCACGGGATATCGGTATCTCTGTTGGCTTTATTAACCAACAAGAGAATACAGATGCCAAGAAAAAGGACCAACGTGGAAAAGATAAGAGAGATATTACGACTTAGTCAGGAATTACGATTTAGCATCCGGCAGATTGCAGAGGCCACCCAGGTCAGCAAAACCAGTGTTGGGGAGTACCTGGCAGAATATAAGCGTTCCGGGTTAACCTACCAGGATGTTTTGGAAATGAACGACATAGAACTTACAGAAGTCTTTGAAAAGCGAAATAAGATAGTCAATCCGCTTTATGAAGAATTATCCAATGAATTCCCTTATTATGAAAAAGAGCTTGCCCGGGTTGGCGTAACGCTCTATTTGCTTTGGGAGGAATACAAGGAAGGTAACCCTGAAGGGTTTAGTTACTCCAGGTTCTGTCATCATTATCGCATGTGGGAGAGCAAGCTGAAAGCGGGAATGCATATAGAGCACAAAGCCGGAGATCTGACATATGCAGATTTTACAGGCAAAAAGATGCATTATGTTGATCCGGATACAGGAGAGGTCAAACCGGCAGAAATATTTATTACGATACTTGGTGCCAGTCAGTTGATTTATGTGGAAGGAGTAAAAAGTCAGAAGCTTGAAGACTGGATCTGGGCCAATGAGAATGCCTGGCGTTATTATGGAGGTGTCACCCGGGGGATATGCCCGGATAATTTGAAGTCAGCTGTTCACAAGGCATGTAATTATGAACCCTTATTAAATGAGACTTATGATGATCTTGCCCGGCATTATGGTACAGTTGTTCTTCCTACCCGTCCTTTAAAACCAAAGGATAAATCTTTGGTTGAAAATGCGGTACGCATTGTCTATCAACGCATTTTTGCTAAGCTAAGAAACCAGACGTTCTTTTCCCTGGGAGAGTTAAATGAAGCTATCCGGGAAGAGCTTGAAGAGATAAATAACGCTCCGTTCCAGCGCCGGGATATTAGTCGAAGAGAGTTATTTAATGAAATAGAAAAGAATGAATTGCGACCACTACCCAAAGAGCGATATGAGATCCGTCGTTACCAGGTGTCTAAAGTTGAATTTCACCACCATGTTTACCTAAGAGAGGACAAGCATTATTACAGCGTGCCCTATCAATATACCGGACAGAAGGTCAAAACCATTTACACGAACAGGAATGTTGAGATATACAAGGATAGTGTTCGTATCGCGCTTCATAAAAGAGACCGCAGGCCTTATGGTTATACAACAGAGAAAGGTCATATGCCTGCAGAACATCAGTTTGTTGATGGTTGGAATACAGATCGTTTTGTAAAATGGGCCAAAAAGATGGGCGGTTCCGTAGAGATTTTTATAGGACTCCTGTTGGACAGCAAAGAACATCCTCAGCAAGCATTTAAATCTTGCATGGGAGTATTGAACCTAAGTAAAGGGTATAAACCGGAAGATCTGGAAATAGTATGCAGCAGGGCTGTTGAGTACAACTGTATCTCATTCAAGTTTATCAAGAACTGCCTGAAAAATAACACTCACAAAACAGAACAGGAAAACCAAATAGAAATAAAACTTCCTTTTCATCATAACATACGAGGAAAAGAGAATTACAAATAATAAATTTAATAGCAGAAAATTATGAATCAAACAGCAACAATGCAGAAACTTGAGGAGATGCGACTGAGCGGGTTCTCAAGAGTCTATCGGAAAATGCAGGAATCAGGAATGAGTAAAGATTTTACCATAGATGAAGTTATTGCTCATCTTGTCCAGGCAGAATGGGATGATCGATATAATCGACGACTGGATCGACTAATAAAAAACGCCAGGTTCCGCTACCAGGCGAGCATGGAACAAATAGATTACATCGCTAAAAGAAAACTGGATAAAGTACAGATGCTGCGTTTATCGTCCTGTGAATGGATCAAAAGAAAACAAAGCATCATCATATCCGGATACACAGGACTGGGTAAAAGCTTTTTGGCTTCTGCTTTGGGTCATCAGGCCTGTCAGCAGGGATATAAAGTATATTACCGTAACTGCTCAAAACTGTTCGATCAACTAAAAATGGCTAAGGCAGATGGCAGTTATATAAGCGAAATAAACAGGATAGAGAAACTGGACCTGTTGATCCTTGATGACTTCGGGCTTAAACCATTAGATAACAACCAGAGGCTGTTCTTGCTTGAGTTACTCGAAGACCGGCATGGTAAAAGGTCAACGATAATTACATCACAGCTTCCGGTTAAAAGCTGGTATGATGTTATTGGAGAACCTACGATCGCTGACGCGATCCTTGATAGATTAGTGCATAGTTCTCATAGAATAGAGCTCGATGGAGACTCGTTAAGAGAGAAATATAAAAATGATTAATTTTAGAAAATAATAAACGAAAATGAACGATGTGAAAAGTGTCCGTTTTCGTCGGGATCAGGTGTCCGTTTTGAACGGGAACAACTGTCCGCTTTCAGCGGGATTTAGTGTCCGAAATCGCAGGAATATGCACCAGGAAAGGGAGATTGACTTTGTCGCTCAAAAAGGAACTGAGATAAAGTATATTCAGGTTGCATATCTGATAGCAGATGAAAAGGTAAAGCAAAGAGAATTTGGAAACTTACTTAAAATAAACGACAATTATGAAAAAATAGTTGTTTCAGCTGATGAGTTTATAGCAGATTATAAAGGAGTTAGGCATTTATCTATAAAGCAGTTTCTTTCCAGTATGGTATAATCACAAAGAACTTCTAACATTTTAATAATCGCAGGCACTAAATAAAAAGCTCTCCTTCGCTGAAGCTCACGAAGGAAAATGAGTAAACACCGTTTAGCGCTTCATTTTGTAACATGCTGGAAAATTCAAATTACAAACAATACAAACGTTTGAGTTGTCATTCATTTGGGTATATTTTCAATCATTATGTATGATATTTCATTCATAATATTGTTTTTTAAGAATATTTCATATCTTTGTATGAGATATTATTCAATTGTGTATATAAACTTTAAATATGAATGATAAATCATACATAGAATGGCGGGAAATGTCGGATAAATCTTTAATGGAAACCATTGGAAATTTTATTCAATCACACCGCTTAAATCAAAATAGATCACAAGAAGAAGTGGCTGTCGCCGCAGGAATAAGCCGTTCTACATTAAGTTTGCTGGAAAGAGGAAAAAAAATAAGGATAGATAGTCTTATTCAGGTATTGAGAGTACTTGATTTACTATATATCATGGATATATTCAGGATTCAGGACCAAATCAGTCCAATAGAATATGCAAAACTTAAGAAAAAGCAAAGAAAACAAGCCTCACCCGGGAAAAACAGTAATAATAACAAAAAAGATTTAGGATGGTAGACGTAGCTGAAGTAGAGATATGGGGTGAATTGGTAGGTGCCATTCGATGGGATGAGTCTCAGCAATTAGGATATTTTCAATATGACTCAAAGTTTATTCAAAAGGATTGGGATTTATCTCCTGTTAAAATGCCAATCACTCAAGGTACACTGATTTATAGTTTTCCTGAATTAAGAAAAGGACGCAATGAAACCGAAGATAGCTTTAAGGGCTTACCGGGATTATTGTCTGATGCTTTACCGGACAGGTATGGAAATAGACTGATTAATATTTGGTTAGCTCAGCAAGGAAGACCGGAGAATAGTATGAATCCGGTGGAAAAATTGTGTTTTATCGGCACGAGAGGAATGGGCGCATTAGAATTTGAGCCGGCACAAATCAAAACAGGAACCAGAAGTTTTTCCCTGGAACTGGACAGTTTGGTTGAAGTTGCAAAGAAAATGCTCAATGAACGGGAAGCTTTTTTAACCAACTTGAGTAAGGATGAAGAGAAAGCAATGATGGAAATACTAAAAACAGGAACATCAGCCGGAGGAGTACGCCCTAAAGCTGTTATAGCATATAATCCAAAAACCAACGAGGTTAGATCCGGACAGGGTAATGTGCCTAAAGGTTTCGAACATTGGTTGCTCAAACTAGATGGTGTAAGCGGAGAGCAGTTTGGAGAGAGCTCCGGTTGGGGAAGAGTAGAATATGCTTATTATCTAATGGCAAAAGACTGCGAAATTGAAATAAGTGAAAGTCAATTGCTGGAAGAAAACGGAAGAGCTCATTTTATGACTAAACGTTTTGACAGAGAAGACAATATCAAAAATCACATCCAGTCCTTATGTGGACTACAACATTATGATTTTAATGACATGTATGGGTATAGTTATGAGCAAGTCTTTCAGACAATGCGGCTACTACGATTGACATATCCGGAAGCTGAACAAATGTTTCGAAGGATGGTGTTTAATGTGTTGGCTACCAACTACGATGACCATACAAAGAACTTTTCTTTCATTATGAAAAAAAATGAAAAATGGAGACTGGCCCCAGCCTATGACTTATGCTATTCTTTTGACCCGACTAATCATTGGGTGAATAAACAAACTTTAAGTGTCAACGGGAAAAGGCTCAAAATAACCAGAAATGATTTGATGACAATAGCCAACGATAATAACATAAAAAAAGGCGGGAAAATTATTGAAGACATTAATTCTATTGTGAAAGCATGGAATAAATACGCAGAACAAGCCAAAGTAAGAAATGATCTGAGAGAAAATATACATATGAATTTGAATACATTCTGAAGAGATGAAACTGGCGGGGGTGTTCCCCCGGCACTCCCTAGCGGTCAGCCGGGGTCACCGTCCCTTAGCTTCAGATCTGAAAACAGAAAAACAAACACCATGCTGCGCATGGATATTATTTTTCAGAGCTCTGTCTTATGTGAGCAAGCTCCCAACGGCAGCCCTCTGAAAAACAAAACCCCCTTACGGGGGTGATTATTTTCTGTTTTATCAGTGGAGCTGATTGGTCTCGAATTCACCTCTGACTATCAGGTAATTGCAATATCGGTGACCATATTGTGACCACGAATATATGTCGTTTTTTCGAAAGGATTACTTCGGGTAGGAAAGAGTAATATTTTTTTCCGAAGCTTGTGCATTTGATGAGTCAAATTTACAAAATTCTATCCAATTATTCGTTAATAAGTGATTTCATTATTACAAGCGTAATTTCAAATAGACACCTGCCCAGGTGCTGAAATTGGTAGACTGGCGCGGTTGAGGGCCGTGTGTAATACGTACGTGCGGGTTTGATTCCCGCCCTAGGCACAAAAAACTCCTGACTGATTTAATTCCGTCAGGAGTTTTTTATTGATTCTAAGTTATGATTTGTGTCTTAAAGATGTCTTGTTTTTACATACCAATCGAGAAATACATGGTCGTAAAGAATTCTTTCTCCAAATTCCTTTTCGTAAAGTTCTTTATCTTCTTCCGAGATGTGTTCTTTTCAAGGTGATAATTCATACTATCTATTACGAACAATTCTTCAATAGTGTACTTAAATGACTTTATTTGCTAAAGAGTGTGAAAAGTTCTTTAAATCCGTTTTTAAAGTTTTCAGCACTCTCAGTAAAAGACTTCTTCGTTTCCTCCCAATTTTCCTCGGTAGCATTAACTAGGTCATTATACTTTGACTGTAACTCATCTTTTTTTGATTTCAACTCTGCAATTTTTCTGTTATATTTTTCTTTAGTTTCTGCTTTGGCATTATCTTTTTTTGCTTCAAGTTCATCAATCTTTGCGAAAATATGGTCAATTTCACTTTTCGCATTATTTTTAAATTTCTCTCGTTCCATAATTTTAAAATTTTATGTGTTAGTATAATATTGTTTATTCAGTTTCTGCAACTTCTTTTTCATTTTTTTTCTTTGATAATTTTTTATCGAAAACTATCCTGATAAAAACAATTAAAGCGGCAAACGCAAGCCATAAATGAACACCTGAAGAAGGTTTAAAGAGAAATATCCAGATTAAAACCAATAATCCGGCTATTACATAAAGTAAATTTTTCATAATATTTATTTTTTTTGAATATCAATTTTTTAATTAGTGTTTTCAATTGTCAAGTCTTTTAAAGCATTGCCCAATTCATCCAAATCATGGTTGAACTCATTCTTAAAAGAAATCCATTTGTTTTGTCCATCATCTTTAAGATCCGCTAGTTTTGATTTTAATTCTTTATTTTTTTTCTCCAACTCAACCAACTTTTTCTCCAAGTCAGCATTAATTTCTTGTTTTTCACTGGCTATCCTAGCCTTATATGCTGCAATATTTTTTTCTTGAGCAATAATTACTTTTTCAGCTTCTATTTTGTATTGCTCATAGTTGCTTATAGTATCCAGCCTGGTATTGTACAAATCAGTTTTAGAATCAGCCAATTCCTTTTCGGCAACCTGCACTTTTTCTTCTGCATTTTCAACTTTTTTAGCTGTTGATTGGCAACTAGTATGTATTGTAATAGTAAGTAATGCCATACTGGTTAGAATTATAATTGAATTTTTCATAATCATATATTTTAAAAATTAAATTTATTTTTTGTTAAAAAGCTTTATTGAAGCCCTTAAATACTTTTGTGTAATACATCTTTGGTTTGCCCAATTTGATTTGAAGGTTTGCATTTATTTTTTCCTTGCCGGCTTCAAACATCAGGTCATTTTCAGAAAGGCATGTATTTTTTTAGTTTACCTTTTTATTCATTTCAGTTTCATTATGGTTCAGTTTTATTCATGACCTTATTTTTTTTGTTTTTGCATCTGACAATACAGTGGTGTATCAAATTTTACTTTACAAAGGTTAACCTTTAAATCAAGGTTATCATTACATAACTATGTGAATAAGTTACATTATTCACACATATTTTAAATTAACCATATTTAAGTGACTGTAAATAAGATTAATTAGATTATAATCATCAAATGTAAAAAGCATTGGATTTACTAATGCGAGGTTAGAATTCTTCAAAACCACTTTTAATTATGGTTGAAATCATTTTGAATCGTTCGTTTGCTTTTATATTGTTTGAAGTATGTGCTGGAATAATAATACCTTCCCCTTTTTTTATCAAATTCGATTTTGAATCAATCACCACTTCGGCAACACCTTCAATAATCTGAATGAAGGTATCAAAAGGCGATACTTTTTTGCCCAGTGCTTCGCCTGTATCAATAGCAAAAATACTCACTTTGCCCGTGTTTTTCAGAAGGATCGTTTTTGATACCACGGAATTTGGCACATATTCAATCATTTCAATTAAGATATGTGTTTTTGATTTTTCCAATTCTCCTCTATGCATCGTTCTGGTTTAATTATTAATAAAAGTATGATAAGCAACCAGTTAATGCATTATACAATTGCTGGTAATGTTTACATCATTCCCACATTATATATGTTTTGCCTTAATCTGTATATCTGCCAGGAAACGTTGCGGATTGTCACAAATGTTCCTTTCTGGTAAAATATCAAGGGGATTAAACAAAATCCAAATCGGGAATTATCAAGGCACAAATGAATATTTATTAGCAAATACGGTAATATATCCTTTAATTTGATCCTTATTTAAGCAAAACGGAAGAATCCATGAGCTTTTCTTTTAAGAACCTATTTTACATCATTTCAAGTGTGTTTGGGCTTTTTGCAATTTTGATATTAGCAAAACCAATTCTTATTCCACTGGCGTTTGCTTTATTGATATCGTTTATATTATTGCCACTTGTTAAACAGTTTGAGAAATGGGGGGTGCGCAAAATACTTGCAGCTTTTTTATCCATTTTTATTATTATAATTATATTGAGTGGTGGAATTTTCCTGTTTTCAACTCAAATCATTAATCTTTCAACAAAGGTTTACGACTTTCAGGATAAAATACTCCAGGTTTTCACAAAAGCTTCATTATTCTTTAACAAATACCTTAGTTTTTTACCCACCGTGGAAGAAGGTGAATTGATTACCCGCTTGAAGAACTGGATTGATCTATCTGCAGGTTTATTGGTTAGTAAAACATTTAATAATTCAGCAGCATTTCTGGGCGGGCTTGTTTCAACTGTTTATTCCGGGAGTATTGACCCATTGTTCCGGAGTATTGACCCACCCCTTGAGAAGGGCTATCTCCTTTTGGGCAATTCGTAGTTAAAGAACGTGATGTTGGTTTTCCGTTTTACAAAGCTATTATTTTTTCTTTTCTCTGTTTCTTCTCAAAGACTCACCTGTTAGTTCTATTCTGTGAGCTCCATTAACAATTCGGTCCATTATTGCATCGGCAACAGTGTTCTCACCTATTAATTCATACCATTTATCCACTGGGAGTTGTGAGCTAATTACTGTTGATTTCTTGTCATATCTGTCCTCAATAATCTCAAGCAATATCATTCTGGATTCATTGTCGAAAGCCTGAAGACCAAAGTCATCCAATATAAGCAGGTTTTGTTTTTCGATCTTATCAATTTCTTTGAAGTATCTATCATCAGCTTTTGACATTTTAAGCCATGATATCAGTTTCTGCATGTTAAAGTATCTGACTTTATAACCTCTAAGACATGCCTGATGACCTAATGCTGAGGCCAGGTAGCTTTTCCCTACACCTGTTTGGCCGGTAATAAGTATGTTTTCTCCCTTTGCGATATAAGAACAATCAGCATAACGTAGGAAGGCTGACTTATTCAGATTTCTATTTGTTGTAAAATCAATTTGTTCTACAGTTGCTGACTGCCTGAACCGTGCGGCTCTTATATGTCTGCTTACCTTTCGGTTTTCGCGGTCTTCCCACTCAGCCTGGATCAGTGTATGAATAAACTCATCAGCACCGAGTTGATCTATTTGCTTGGTGTTTAGTAGCATTTCAAAAGATTGTTGCATGCCATAGAACTTCATTTGGTTCATTTTGTTTAATGTAATCTCATTCATTGGTAACTATTTATTGGTTATTTATAATAATTTGCCCCTCTGATATTATCATGAAAGGGTATTTGTTTTTGTTCTTGTTGGTTATTCATTGGCAGTTTGTCGTAATTATTGATAAGTATTTTCTTAATGGTCATATAACTGTAATTACCATAACTCTCAGCTCTCTGGCATGCTTTTACTAACCTCTCATTTCCATATTTCTTCCCCAGGTTAAAAATGCCTCTGCAACTACGGTAAGCCTGTTCCGGATAATAGGCCTTATTAAGTATCCGTTGTATATAGCCTTTTACTGATTCTGATATTTTTTCGGCCTGGAGAAGAAAACTTTCCGGGCTCCAATCAAGTACTACCTGGTGTGTTGATGGAAGATGGGCAGCCACAGTAGTGTACTTATATGGTCGTTTATCTCGCTGGTGAAAAGCTATCTGCTGGTGGTTGTAAAAAATGCTTACATAATCCCGGGTGTAGTTAATTTTGAGCTTCTTCCCAATATATTGATAAGGAGCACTATAATAATGTTTATCACACTTTAGATAAACATAAGAGTTTTTCATTAGGGTTGCCTGTGCATATTCCCTTATCTGGTATCTGTCAGGGTTCAATGGCTTAAGTAATGGCTTCTCATCTTTCTCAAACAGTTCACTACGTGACTCCGGCCGTTTCTGTAATGGCCGACTATTAAGAGTTTCCAGCTTTAGCCATATTTCCTCATTTAGTATAAATTGATCATCAAAGACCTCATTCCTGAGTGGTGCAAATATGTGGGAGTATACTATTCCAACCATTCTTTCCACCCATGCTTTATCCCGTGGTTTTCTGCTTCGGGCCGGGAGAATAGCCACCTCATGATGTTCTCCAAATTCCGCCAGGTTTTTATTCAGTAATGGTTCGTAGTTATCTGCTTTGGTTACTGCACTTTTAAGGTTATCAGGTACAATAACAGCAGGAACTCCTCCCAAATAACGTAAAGCATTTTCAAGGCAAGAGATGTAATCCTCTTTACGTTGGCTGTCACAAGCCTCCACATAAGTAAAACCGCTATAGCCCAGAGTTGCTACGAATACCTCCTTTTCACTGATTTCTCCTGTTTTTCTGTCAACTATCTGAAGTTTGTGACCAGTAAAGTCAACGTAGAGTTTATCGGCTGGTTTCTGGTCTATGTGAAGAGTTACTTCGTTAGGTTTTAAGTATTCCTGCAAATGATAGCAAAACTGTGAGTAACTGTACCCTTCCGGCATCTTGTCTTTATACTCAAGCCATAATAATTGCCGTGTTACTCCCTTTCTGTATAGCTCACTCTCAATATATGGAAGCCATTCTCTGAACTGATCATACCGGGTCTGATTAGTATCAGTCAATGTTGAACCTTCCAAAGAAGGCAGGTCATTCCTTATAATGGATCTGACAGTATTCCGGGATATATTCATCTGTCGGGCAATTTCATGAATGCTGATACCCGATGAATGCAAACGTTTTATATGTTTTTTAGTCCCCATTTCAATTTTCTTATATGCCATTGAACTTAGATTTGATATGAATATTCAAATCAAATCATTAATTCTTTTGCCATAAAAGGAGATGGGTCAATGTGCCGGAATGGCAGATTGAAGCTGGTTTTTAAGGGGGGCAATATGCCGGAATGACACCTAATTTACCTGGGTCAATACTCCGGAACAATGGGTCAAAGGTGTCCGGAATGGTGGGTCAATGCTTTCCGGAATATACATTTCAACAATAATTTTCACTTTTCTGATACTGATATATAGAAATGGTTTCACGAGGGCTTTGGTTCTTTTTTTTCCGGAAAATAACCGTGGGAATGCCTTTCTGATGTTTAAGAAGGTTCAGCTGGTTGGGAAGAAATATTTGCTGGGAATGATTGTTTTAATCGTAATTTTAGGAACCGCCAACAGTATCGGATTATTGATCATTGGAATTGACAATCCTTTTCTTTTCGGATTTCTGGCAGGTATATTAGCCATTATACCCTATATTGGAACATTTATTGGGGCTGCAATTCCTGTGTTATATGCATTCTTGTTTTACGATTCTCTCTGGAAACCATTTGCTGTTATTATTTTGTTTTGGGTAATTCAATCGGTAGAAAGCAACTACTTAAGCCCAAAAATAGTGGGTAAAAGTTTAAATCTAAATGCACTTACCGCAATTCTTAGTATTATTATTGGAGCTGCAGTATGGGGAATTGCAGGGATGATTTTGTTTTTGCCTTTAACTTCCATGCTTAAAACGGTTTGTGAACAATATGAAAAGCTACGGCCTGTAGCATTGTTAATTGGAGAACACCATGTCAGGGACAAAGGAAAAGATGGAGTATTTTCTAACAAATGGATAGTCAGAATAAAATCGTGGTATCATTTTATTCTCAACTTAATTAACAAACATAAAAAGGACTAAAAATATAATTTTTACACATCTTCAAGGGTACCGCGTCTTTTGTTTTTTAGTTGTTTAAAATGAGATGGAGTCAGCCCTGTATATTTCTTAAACTGATTAGAAAGGTGGGACACACTGCTATAATGCATTTTGTAGGCTATTTCAGAAAGATTAAGCTCATCATAAACGATAAGTTCTTTTACTTTTTCAATTTTATGTGTCAGGTAAAATTTTTCAATGGTAATTCCTTTTACTTCAGAAAAAAGATTAGCCAGATAGGTATAATCATAATGAAGTTTATCACTAAGGTAGTTTGAAAGGTTAACTTTTATTTGTTCATCAGTATAGTGTACCAATTCAATAATTGCACTTTTAATTTTTTCTACCAGAATGCTTTTCTTTCCATCCATTAATTCTAATCCTGATTTTCGCAATGCAATATCAAGATGTTTCAATTTTTCTGTGGATATATCTTCAACGGTATTTGCTTCACCAATTTTTACGTCAATATAACGCAACCCGAGTTTTTCCAGCTCACTTTTAACTACCATCTGGCAACGTATACAGACCATATTTTTGATGTAGATTTTCAATATAATAAAGCACGTAACTGCTAATTAATAAAACGTAAAGGTAAGATAAATATATGATTATTAATAAATTAAATAAGACCATCCTATGTGTTAGAAATTATTAATAAATGCTTATAAAGTCGTTATTTCTATTCAACAAATAGAAATAGATATTTAAAGATATTATCATGGTATCAACATGAGATTTTAAGGTCTAATAATACGGCTAATTTATGTTCATAAACCTTCAAAAATTAAGCTAAATACTCCTCAATCTTCCCAACTGTTTAGCCAGTTGGCGAAGAGCTCACGCAGCAAAGTAAGTAAACCGATTCTTCTCAACATAAACCATACCATCCTCGAAACGAAGGACTAATTTGCATTAATCCCTTTCTCCAAATTCAATCTTCCCAATCCGCTTCAACCAACCTTTCAGGAATAAGTAGTTTTTCCCGGATTTAGCGATTTAATAATAGTACTTTATCCTAGCCTTTTTAATTTCCCAAAATAAATCCTTGGGTTTGTGAATATTGATTGCTGTTAGGGTGTTAAATCCAATAAACCCATACATCTTTAAATCTTCATCAAGGAATTGTTTTAGTACTCGCTGAACACCTCTCGCTCCCGATCGACCATTATTAACATACTAATCAAATATTATTCGATGGACTCAATTGTTTTTGGTGACCATATACGTGACCACAATTGTAATGAAATTGGAATTTTGATTATTGCGTATTTCGAATAATGCCTTAATAAACAGTTATTTAGTGTTGTAATTGTTTACAGGTTCAAGACTAGGAAACTTCACTTAACACACTGAAATACAAGTAGTTAAAAACAAAGTGGAGCTGGCGGGAGTCGAACCCGCGTCCAGTCAGGGAGACCATATGCTTTCTACATGCTTAGTCCTGCTTACTTGTCGGGATCAGTAAGGTGCAGAACGACCAGACTGATCCTTATCTCCTGAATTTTCACCATCAGGCCGGAGAAACCCTCTGGCTATCCCCGATTTCCGTGCGTCTCCTTACCGGGTTGGCTCAGGGCCTGACCGCCCGGGAGACGTCCCGTCCCGGTACCTGGTACCGGGATAAGCATAACTTACTGTTATTCGGCTATGCGGCGAGAGCGTAGTTATTTTCGCCATTTAAAAAGTCGAAACACAAGTTATAGAGTTGCGTTACCACTCTCTGCATGCTTACATACCTCCTCATCCTGCTGTCGAAACCATGTCAGCCCCAAATGAAGACAAAAGTAAAAAGATAAAAGTACAAAGCGGCTTTAAAGTTGCAAGTTATGTTTGTGCTATGCGCTTTGCGCCAGGCTCTTTGCTCATTTCAAACAACTCAAACCGGTCCTCCCTTTTCTCTCCTACCTTTAGGTAGTGTATTTATTTAAAAGAACACCGAAATATTTTTATAAATACCCGAACCGACAAAGATATAATAAAATTATGTTTTATAATACCTCCTAAATACCAGCAAAAATTAAGCCGAAATTCGTAATTTCACGGTACCCAAGTAACCTTAAAAATTAATTTCATGGAGAAAAGACTGAAAGTTGGAATACTGAAAGAAACAAAGAACCCACCTGACAAACGAGTACCATTAACGCCTCCCCAAATAGTTGACCTGCAGATAAAATATCCCGATGTGGAATTTATTGTCCAACCCAGTGACATAAGGTGTTACACAGACGATGAATACAAATACCTGGAGATACAGGTAAAGGAAGATCTGGGCGACTGCGATATTCTTCTGGGAGTGAAAGAGGTTAATGTGAATACGTTTATTCCTGATAAGACCTATATGTTCTTTGCCCATGTGGCAAAGGAACAATCCTATAACAGGGACATGTTCAGGTCAATCATCGGGAACAGGATAAGGCTGGTAGATTACGAATATCTGACAAAGGGCGACGGAGCAAGGGTAGTAGCCTTTGGCCGCTGGGCCGGTATCGTCGGGGCTTATAATGGTCTTCGGGCCAGGGGTATACGAACAGACAGGTTTAACCTTAAACCCTGCCATGAATGTACCGACCTGGATGAAGTATGGGCCGGACTTAAAATGATAGACCTGATACCAGGCCTGAAAATACTGATAACAGGCGAAGGACGAGTGGCCGGAGGAGCAATGGAGACTATAAGTAATACCAACGCCATAGAAGTGAGCCCGGAAGATTTTCTGAACAGGCAGTTTGATGTGCCGGTGGTATGCCGGATAGGCCCTCAGCATTATACGAAGAGAAAGGACGGCGCTCCGTTCGATTTTAATGATTTTGTAAGAAACCCCGGTGAATATGTATCGACATTCGAGCCATTTACACATGTGACGGATATTTTTATTGCTGCTCATTTTTGGGATCCGGAGTCGCCCGTGTTTTTTAAACCTGAGGATATGCTTTGTGAAGACTGGAAGATATCTGTGATAGCTGATATCTCCTGCGATATAAGGGGACCAGTACCTTCCACATTACGTGCTACTACCATTCAGGAGCCCTTTTATGGCTATAATCCTTATACAAGGCTGGAGGAGAAGGCTTTCATCAATCCGGCGAATATAACCGTCATGTCGGTTGATAACCTTCCCGGGGAACTTCCCCGCGATGCGTCATCCGATTTCGGAAGACAGCTCATTGAAAATATAGTGGATGACCTTCTTACTAATAAAGATTCGGAAATACTGAGAAGAGCCACTATATGCGAGAGAGGCAGTCTTACCATCAGATACGGCTATCTTGAGAATTATCTGAAAGGATGATGTGTTTAAACGATATAAACCGGGGCAGACAATAGAAGATCAATGACAGAGAGAAATATTTTTAAGCAAAATATTCAACTATATTATTAACCTAAAATATCGTTATTAGATGAGAAAGACCTTATTGATCATGGCAGTCTTCTGCCTGATGTCAGCTATGGCTGTTTCCCAGGATAACTACCCTGTAACCGGTATCAGTGATGTAAGGCCCGGTTTCTTCGGACTGACCAATGCAAAAGTGGTTGTGTCGTGGGACAGCGAACCGGCCCTGATGGACATTCTTATTGACGGAGAGAGGATTGTAAAAACAGGGAAAAAGATCAGTTTTCCTGAAGGTACGGCGATTATTGACCTTAAGGGTAAGACTATTTACCCGTCCTTTGTAGATATATATACCAGTTATGGTATTAGTCAACAGAGAAATGAGACAACCAACCCTATGGAGCGGTATATGCGACAGATGCAGAGAGGTCCTGTTGAGGAGAAGCCACGGATAGCCGATTACTGGAACCAGGGGATACATGAGAGCTACGATGTAATATCGGAGTTTAAGGCCGATGATAGTAAGGCTGATGAATACCGTAAGGCAGGCTTTGGAGCCGTGGTAACATTCAGGAATAACGGGTTGGCAAGAGGTACATCGGCCCTTGTAAGCCTTGCAGATGATAAAACGAATAAGGTTGTCCTGAAAGGCCGGGCGAGTACTAACTATTCTTTTAATAAGGGTGCATCGGAAGATATGTACCCTTCAGCCCAGTATGGTGCAATTGCTCTGCTAAGGCAAATGTACCTCGATGCGCAATGGTATGAGAAACTGCCTGAAGGATACTTTTATGATGCATCTCTTGAAGCATTGAAAAACAACAGTACCCTACCCGGGATATTCGAGGTTAATGATAAGTATGAGGTATTACGCGCCGATGCTATAGGCGATGAATTCGGGATCAGCTATATTATAAAGGGTAGCGGTAATGAATACCAGTTGCTGGATGCAATAAAGAAGGCGGATGTCTCTCTGATACTTCCACTTAAGTTTCCTGATGCTCCTGACGTAAAGGATCCTTATGATGCCATGTCAGTACCCCTGAGTGAGTTGAAACACTGGGAGATGGCGCCTATGAATCCGAAGATGGTAAATGAGGCAGGTATAGAATTTGCCCTGACATGCAGTGACCTGTCCAAACCCGGTGATTTTGCAGGTAACCTGCGCAAGGCAATAGAGGAAGGTCTGGACAGGAAAGAAGCGTTGAAAGCATTAACATATACACCGGCAAGGATGATAGGAGCAGAAGAACTGATTGGCTCTCTGAAGGAAGGCATGGTAGCAAACCTGCTTATTACTTCAGGTGATATATTTGACAAAGACTGTGTGATATATGAAAACTGGATACAGGGTAAACCTTACAGGTATGTCGACCCGGGAATGGAGGATATAAGAGGTAATTACGATCTTGCAGCGGGTGACAAGACCTTTGAAATAACTATAGAGGGGAAAGCGGAGAATCCTTCCGCAAAGGTTAAATCAGGCGATAAGGAATTAAAGACATCCATTGACTGGAAGAACGAGCTGATCAATATAAGTATTACAACGGAGGAAGGAGTTATTGCACTGACAGGAGCCTGTTATGACGGTATCCTTAAGGGTACAGGTAAAATGGCAGACGGTAAATCATGTAGCTGGGCAACCGGAAGCAGGGATAAGGCTGAGGCAGAAAAAACAGGCCCGGGAGATAAAAAGAGAGACAGGGAAGGGAAAGATGCTGACAAAGAGGCCGGACCTGTGATATACCCTTTTATTGCCTATGGATTTGAAAAAGCACCTGAGCAGGAAAAGATACTGTTCAGGAATGCTACTGTATGGACCCTCGACGAAAGAGGGAAAATAGAAGGCGCGGATGTATTAATAGAGAATGGTAAAATATCAGGTGTAGGTACTGATCTGGACGGCAGGGGAGCCAGGGTGATTGACGCCACCGGTATGCACCTTAGCCCCGGAATAATTGATGAACATTCACATATTGCCATGTCATCTACAAATGAGACAGGTCAGGCTATTACTGCAGAAGTGAGGGTGGCTGATATAATAGACCCTTCGGATAACAGCATATACAGACAGCTCTCGGGAGGTGTAACCGCTGCTCATATCCTGCATGGCTCTGCAAACCCGATAGGAGGACAATCTGTACTGATAAAACATCGCTGGGGCTCAACGGCAGAGGGAATGAAGATAAAGGGACAGGTGGGATTCCTGAAACATGCACTGGGAGAAAATGTCAAACGTTCACCTAACAGGTTCCCTAATTCAAGGATGGGAGTGGAGCATATTATAAGAGATGCTTATATGCGCGCAAAGGACTACAGGAATGAATGGGTAAAATATAATTCCATGAGTGAGAGTGAAAAGAAAACGGTTATTCCTCCCCGGCGCGATCTTGAACTTGACGCTCTTGTTGATGTACTGGAGGAAAGAAGTTTTATTGCCTGTCATACCTATGTGCAAAGCGAGGGAATGATGTTGATGAAGCTTTCAGAGGATCTTGGTATAAAAGCTCATACCCTGATACATTTCAATGAAGGCTATAAAGTAGCTGATAAAATGCGGGAACATGGCGCTGCAGGCTCTGTGTTTTCAGACTGGTGGGATTATAAATATGAGGTATATGAAGGCATAAACTATAATGCCGCCACACTTGTCGGTCAGGGCGTGCTTACATGCCTTCACTCGGATGATGCCGAAATGTCAAGAAGACTGCACCAGGAGGCCGGTAAAACGGTTAAATACGGAGGACTGGACCAGGTCGAAGCACTTAAGCTGGTTACCCTGAATCCGGCAAAGATATTACACCTTGACCACAGGATGGGGAGTATTGAACCGGGTAAGGATGCTGATATTGTGCTCTGGACCGATAACCCCCTGTCAATATATGCAAGGGCGAAGATGACCCTTGTCGACGGTAAAGTATATTTCGATGAGGACAGAGATGCTGAGATGAAGAAGGAAATAGATGAAGAAAGGAACAGGATCATACAGAAAATACTAAGCGAAGGAGGATTAGGTAACCGTCCGGCAGGATTTCAACGTCGAACATTTTAATTAAGAAAAAATGAAAAAGAGAATAATATATATAGCAGCCAGTCTGATTGTCTCACTTAATATAATTAATGGACAGGTTCTGCCGACAGTGGCGCCTGAACAGAGCAGGCCTATCATCCTTAAAGGAGGAAACATACATACAGGAACGGGCGAAGTCCTTATGAACGCAGATATAGCTTTCAGAGACGGTAAGATAACAGCTGTTGGTGACATGGACGGACTCAGTGATGCCGGACTGTATGAGAGTATTGATATACAGGGCAGGGAAGTATACCCCGGTCTTATACTGGTAAGCACCACACTCGGGCTGGTGGAGATCAACGGGGTGGATGTTACTGTTGATGACAGTGAATACGGAGAGCTAAATCCAGGTGTCCGTTCAGCCGTGGCTTATAATACCGACTCACATGTGATACCGGTGGTTCGTTCGAACGGAATACTCCTGGCACAGGTAACACCTACCGGAGGAACCCTGTCCGGCACATCATCGGTTATGCAACTTGATGCGTGGAACTGGGAAGATGCCTTATATAAGGCTGATGAAGGAGTTCATATTAACTGGCCGGCGATATCGCCCCGGAGGGGCAGGAGAGGTATGTACGCTATGATGATGGGAGGTCCCCGTACATCATATGAAGACAACCTGAATAAACTCGCAGGATTATTCAGGGATGCCAGATCTTACGCGGAGATGGATAAACCGTTACATACCAATCTCAACCTGGAGGCATTGAAGGGATTGTTTGACGGTAGTAAGACATTATATATTCATACATCGGAAGCAAAAGGTATAGTAGCTTCGGTCAATTTTGCCAAAGAGCACGGAGTGAAGAGGATGGTAATTGCCGGAGCCGGTGAACAGGCTCTATCAGTGAAGGATTTTATTAAGGAAAATAATATTCCCGTTATTCTTGCACATATTCACAGTATACCCGATTATGAGGATAGTGATACCAGAATGCCTTTCAAACTGGCGAAGATGTTCAGCGATGAAGGCATACTCACAGGCATTACATATGCGAATCAGGCATACGGGTATAATCTGCCGTTTGTTGCCGGTCAGACAGTTCCCTACGGTGTGTCAAAAGAGGATGCACTGGCAATGGTGACACTGAATAATGCTAAAATACTGGGTATCGATGACAGAACAGGCTCGCTTGAAAAAGGAAAGGATGCAAATATTATAGTTTCCGGAGGCGATATTCTGGATATGCTGGGTAATGATGTTGTACTGGCTTATATTAACGGCCGGTCAATTGACCTTAATAATAAGCATAAAATGCTTTATGAAAGATTTCAGGAGAAGTATAAACGTGAAAACGGTCACTGATAACCGGCACCTGAATTTGCATTATTTCCACAGGAGATTATAAATACTAACCCTTCGGCAAGCTCAGTACAGGCCCTTCGGCAAGCTTCTATGGACAAGCGACGAAAGACAAAAGGCAAAAGACGAACGGTTTTGTTGAATTGTTTATATGTTAAATCGTTGAATCGGGAACGGTTTAAATTTTCAACTTATAAACAAAAAATTTATTTCACCACGGAGTACACTGAGTAGACACGGTGACACACAGTGGCAGGCCCTTCGACAGGCTCAGGACAGGTCCTTAGATAAGCTTTAAAAAAATTCATATCTTGGAGTATTATTCCGTTAAACATACAAAGCCAAAATTATGAGAATCAAGCCTCCTTTTTTACTGGTAATACTACTATCTGGTTTAATAAGCATGGGCGGATGCAAGACAGGGAAAAAAGAAGCCTTGCATGACTATGCCCTTGTAAGTGAATATATAACCGGTCATACTTCCGGACAGGTGTCCCGTTCAGCCCGGGTGGTAATTAAGTTTGCCTCTGCCGTTGCAGATGAAGAAGATATTGAAAAGCCTGCAGACAAGGATATCATGGATATCAGCCCGGCTGTTGACGGCAGTCTGTCCTGGACAGGGCCTTCAACGCTGGTTTTTGAACCTTCTCACAGGCTGGACTGGGGTAAAGAGTACGAAATAAGTCTTGACCTGGATAAAATAGTCCCGGGTAAAAAGCTTAAAGAATACAGCTTCAGTATTTTTACACCTGAAAAAAGCTTCGCAGTAAGTACCGGAGGACTGAAAATGTCAAATGACGATAATACCGTATACAGTCTTCCCGGTAAGATCAATACAAGCGATGAGTTCGAAGAGGAAGAAGCCGAAAGTATACTTCGTGCAACACAGGAGGGGAAGGAGCTGACTATTGACTGGGACCATAATCCCTCAGAGAGAAATCATACCTTCGAAATAACAGGGATAGAAAGGAAGCAGGAGGAGAGCGAGGTTAAGGTAAGCTGGAATGGTAAGAAAGCCGGTATTGACGAAACAGGTGAAGAAAAAGTAAAGATACCCTCACTAAAGGATTTCAGGTTGCTGTCATCAAGACTGATAAGCAGCCCGGCGCAGTACCTTGAGATTGAATTCAGCGATATAATCAATGCAGATATTGAACTTGACGGACTGGTATCAATAGAGTCCGGCGGAATATCAAGAACAGAAAGAGAGAAGAATGTATTACGGGTTTTTCCCCCGGCTAAACTGACCGGTAAGCACGATGTGACAGTCGATGGCTCATTGTCAAACATTTTTGGATACAGGCTTGGGGAACCCTCAGTACTGCATGTTGATTTCGGGGGTATGAAACCTGCTGTCAGGCTGCCGGGTAATGGTGTTATAGTCCCGTCAGGTGAAGGATTGATATTTCCATTTGAGGCAGTGAACCTCAAGTCGGTTGACGTAAGGATAACGCAGATCTTTACAAATAATATACACAGCTTCCTGCAGGATAATAACCTTGACGGAGAATGGCGGATCAATTATGTAGGAAGGACAATAAAGCGTGAAAGGATCGATCTGGATCCGGGTAAGGTAATAGACTACGGGAGGTGGAATTATTTCACAATCGACCTGGCAGATATGATTGATGTGGAGCCTGGAACCATTTACAGGGTTGAAGTAGGTTTCAGAATGTCATACTCATTGTTTCCATGTGAGGCCGGGGATGATGTGGATGTCTGTTACCTGCCGGTAAACAAGGAAACAGATGACTATACGGATTCTTACAGCAGGGCCTTTTATGATAACTATTATAACTGGCAAAAGAGGGATGATCCATGCTCGCAGTCTTATTATTCACCGGATAGATTTGTACAACGGAATATCCTGGGTTCCGATTTCGGTATAATAGCCAAAAAGGATGCCAACAAGAGAATGAACATTATTGTAACCAGTCTGAAAACAGCTATGCCTGAACCTGATGTTACTGTCAGAGCCTATGATTTTCAGAATCAGGTGATAGCGACTGTTAAGACTGATAGAGACGGTTTTGCCTCATATGATACCGACAGGAATACATTCCTGCTGATTGCCGGAAAGGACAATAATACCGGGTACCTGAAAACAAATGATGGCGGCTCATTATCAATGAGTGATTTCGATGTGTCAGGTAAGCAGACCGAAGAAGGAATAAAAGGATTTATATATGGAGAGAGAGGAGTATGGAGACCCGGCGATTCGGTATTTGTCGCTTTCATACTGGAGGACAGGGAATCATGGATACCTGAGGGACATCCGGTAATAATGGATGTAAGGGATGCCAGGGGCCGGCTTGCATCCAGGATGACCAGGTCAAGGTCCGGCAGGGTTATTTATCCGTTCTATTTTAAAACAGATGAAGACGATCCGACAGGGAACTGGTATGCTACTGTAAGGATAGGCGGAACGGAATTCACAAAATGGATAAGGATAGAGACTGTTAAGCCCAACAGGTTGAAAATAAACCTTGATTTTGGTACTGATATACTCAAAGGTAACCATGCATACAAGGCTGAACTGTCGTCGCAGTGGTTGCATGGTACACCCGCTTCGGGTATGGCAGCCCGCATTACGGCAACATTCAGGGACATATCGACAACTTTTGACCGGTATGAGGATTATATCTTTGATCTGCCGTTTACAGATATATATTACCCTGAAATACAAGTATATGACGGAAGCCTTGATGAGGAAGGGAAAGCCGGCATCAATTACAGTTTCAGACCTAATTCGGAAGTGAATGGGATGGTGATGGCTACGTTTATGACAAGAGTTTTCGAGCATGGAGGCGATTTCAGCACTAATAGTGTCAGCTATAAGATATCACCTTTTGAAAAGTATGCGGGGTTAAAGATACCATGGTCCGATCCCAGGTTGATGAAACTTAACACAGATGAAGATCATACTATCGGGATAGTAACGGTTGACGCAGATGGCAGACCCGTACCTGCATCGGGTATAACAGTAAAAGTATTCATGCTTGAATGGAGATACTGGTGGAGTAATTCATATGAGAACCTGGCTTCATATGCCGGCAGGACTTATCATAAACCTGTTTACAATAATACAATAAGTACAGGACAGGATGGTAAGGGGTCATTCAGTATAAATATTCCCAAAAGCCGTTGGGGCCGATACCTGGTACTAATTAGCATGCCTTCAGGTAACACTGCCGGCAAGGTGGTTTATTTTGACTGGTCTTACGGACGTAAAGAAAGCACGGGTGGGGCAGAGGCACTTATAGTCAGCACCGATAAGGAAAAATATAATGTCGGAGAAGAAGTAACAGTAAACTTCCCGGCGGGTATAAGCTCAAGAGCGCTTGTCAGCATTGAGAACGGATCGAAAGTATTAAAGAAGGAATGGATAGATGATATAAGGGAGAACACAAGCTATCAGTTTATTGCTGAACCGGAAATGTCGCCAAATATATATGTTCACGTCAGTCTGATAAATCCTTATTCGGAGACTGCAAACGATCTTCCTGTGAGGATGTATGGCATTGCGCCCGTAATGATCGAAGATCCTTCTTCTCATCTTAAGCCCGTCATAGAGATACCTGATAAGCTAAGGCCTGAAAAGGAGTTTGTTGTAAAGATCAGTGAAAAAGACGGAAGGCCCATGGATTATTATTTTGCTTTGGTGGATGAAGGTTTACTTGACCTGACAGGATTCAGAACACCTGACCCATGGCCTGCCTTTTACAGCAAGGAAGCACTGGGCGTTAAGACATGGGATATGTACAGGTATGTGCTGGGCGCGTATGGCGGCGAACTGGAAAAGATGTTTGCCATAGGTGGTGATGAAGCCGCAACCGATCCTTCAAAAAGCAGGGAACGCAGGTTTGAACCTGTAGTAAAGATAATAGGACCTTACAGGCTGCAGAAAGGGAAGAAAGCACAGCACAGGCTGACGATGCCCCGGTATGTGGGATCAGTCCGTGCAATGCTGATTGCAGCCGACGGACAGGGATACGGTAGTGCTGAGAAAGCCATACCTGTTTCTAACCCGTTGATGGTACTGGGTACTTTACCAAGGGTACTGGGCCCCGGTGAAAAAATAAAAATACCTGTCTCTGTCTTTGCAATGGAGGAAGGAATAAAGAAGGTAAAGGTAAAAATAGAAACAGGAGAGCTTCTGAAAGCCTCAGGGCCGTCAGAGAAAGAAATAGAGATATCCGGCACAGGTGAATATGATACGGGATTTGACTATGTAGTGTCTGAAACGACAGGCACGGCAAAGATCATTATTACAGCAGAGGCCGGGAGGGAGAAAGCCACGCATGAAATAAATATTGATATAAGAAATCCGAACCCTCCCGAGAGCAGAACTGCTTTCAGCCGGATAGCAGGCGGCGGTTCATGGAATACGGATATCGTTAAGTTTGGGGCTGAAGGGACAAACTCAGCTGCGATAGAGGTTTCGGGAATATTGCCGTTGAACCTTGAAGAAAGACTTGACTACCTTATAAGATATCCTCATGGTTGTATTGAACAGACAACCTCCGCTGTCTTTCCACAGCTGTTTACAGGCGGACTGCTAAAAGGATCTGAAGGTCGTCAGGAGGAGACGGAGATGAATATACGGGATGGCATCGATAAACTGGGTAAGTTCCAGCTTTCGTCAGGAGGTATGTCTTTCTGGCCCGGTTCTGAACTTGTAAGCGAATGGGGCTCGGTATATGCTGCACATTTTCTCTTGTATGCAGGAAGATCAGGTTATACCATTCCTTCCTCAATGATGAGCAGACTGATGCAATATATCAGATCCGAAGCAAGTTCATATAATTATAGTGAAGGAGAAAAATATATGCAGGTAACCCAGGCTTACAGGCTTTACGTTCTGGCCGAGGCAGGCGATCCTCTGACAGGAGCTATGAACAGGCTCAGGGAAAGAAGCGGGAGCCTGGATATGACAGCGCTGTGGTTGCTTGCGGGATCATATGCAGTATCGGGACGCAAAGAAGTAGCATGGGATCTTGTTGACATGAGAGAGATAGTCCCTGCCGTGAGCTACCGGCATACTTACGGAACAAAAGAAAGGAATATGGCAATAGTACTTAATGTGCTTTCCATAATGGAGGAGGAAGAGCAATCGTACAGACTGGCAGGAATGATATCTGAAATACTGACATCACAGAGATGGCTCAGTACTCAGACAACAGCATGGTGCCTGGTAGCTATGACTAATTTTCTGAAAGGCCAGTCAGCCGGCGAATCGCTCGATTATTCAGTGTCGGTTAACGGAATAAAAAAGAACTATAATACAACGAACGCTGTTAATTATTATCCGCTTGAATATGATGATAAGGGTACAATAAAGATTGAGCTTAATAATAATGGTCCCGGTACAATTTATGCCAGTGCAGTGTGGAAGGGAACACCTTTACAGATCAGCACCCGGGAAGAGATGCGGGGACTTGATCTTAAAGTAAGATATGTTGACAGGGATGGTGCTGAAGCAGATCCGCAATCAATTATACAGGGTAGCGATTTTAATATTATAGTCAGTGTAAAAAATACATCAATGACAGATGTTGATAACCTGGCCCTTTCACAGATTTTTCCTTCAGGCTGGGAGATTATCAATACAAGACTGTTCTCCGGAGCGTCGGATGAGGAAAACAGCAGCTACGAATACAGGGATATACGTGATGACAGGGTGTATACTTATTTTAACCTGAAAGCAGGCGAGACAAAGTATTTTGAGCTTGGCCTGAATGCTGCTTACGAAGGTGAGTATTCGTTGCCGGCAGTTGTATGTGAAGGAATGTATGATAATGCATATTTTGCCGGAACAGCCGGGATGGAAGTAAAAGTAATAAGGGAATGAAAAATACCGGGGTACGGAGTTATATATTATCGGCTGTACTCATAATCATTATAGTTACAGGAATACTATTGCCTGTACCTTTGTTTGATGATCCTCTGGCTACAGTAACGGAATCGGAAGACGGAAGGCTGCTGGGAGCCCATATTGCAGATGACGGACAATGGCGGTTTCCTCCGGGCGATCCGGTAAGCAGTAAGTTTAAGGTGGCGCTGGTAAATTATGAGGACAGGTATTTCTATATACACCCTGGCATTAACCCTGTTTCACTGCTGAGAAGCCTGTACCTGAATATCAGGCAGGGTAAGATTGTAAGCGGAGGCAGCACACTGACCATGCAGATTGCCCGCATGTCGGGAGATAATCCTCCACGCACGATTGGAAGAAAAGTCATTGAGATGATGATGGCTTTGAAGCTTGAATCATTATATGATAAGGATGAAATACTGGAGATGTATGCAGCAAATGCACCGTTTGGCGGTAATATTGTAGGTATTGAGGCGGCATCATGGAAATATTTCGGGAGGCAGTCAAATGACCTGTCATGGGCAGAAGCATGCATGCTGGCTGTTTTACCTAATGCACCTTCAATGATTTATCCGGGAAGAAATGATCCCAGGCTTAAGATCAAACGTGATAAGCTGTTAATGACACTGGAAGAAAGGGGCATTATAGACAGTACGACCTGCAGGCTGGCAATATCCGAGTGTTTGCCTGACAGGGTATACGATCTGCCTGAACTGGCAATCCATATTAATGAGGCATATGTGTCAAAAGGAGCCAGGGGACGCTTCCGGACAACGATCGATTATGAGCTACAGAAGAAAGTGCTGCGGCTTGCCACAATGAGCCAGCATGTTAACAGTCTGAACGAAATACATAATATAGCCGCCATAGTAGTGGAAACTGAAACAGGCAGGATAAGAGCATATGTGGGAAATGTTGTAACAGCAGGAGGTGATCATGGCAATATGGTTGATATGATATCTGCAAGACGGAGCACCGGCAGTATACTGAAACCTTTTCTTTATGCAGCCATGCTCGAATCCGGTGAACTGCTGCCAGACATGCTGGTACCAGATGTGCCTGTAGAATTTTCAGGATATTCACCAAAGAATTTTAACCATGATTACAGCGGAGCCGTTCCTGCTTCAAAAGCTCTTGAACGCTCACTTAATATTCCGGCCGTGGAGATGCTCAGGGATTACAGCCCCGAGAGGTTCCTGTTATTTTTGAGGAATATGGGATTCACTACTTTTAACCGGGATGCTGATCATTATGGCTTGTCGCTTATACTGGGCGGAGGAGAGACAAGCCTTATCGAGCTGGCAGGATGCTATTCAATGATGGTTAAAAAATTAAAAAACCATGAGGACCGCATTCATGATGTGTATACACGGCCATATTATGATAAGCGCATGAAAAAGGAAATGCGTTATGATGGATCGATGCCCTTATCAGCTGCTTCCATATGGTTTACTTTTGAGGCGCTGAAGGATCTGAGCAGGCCTGAACAGAGAAGCGGATGGGAGAGCTTCTCATCTTCAAGCAGGATAGCCTGGAAAACAGGAACAAGCTTTGGTTTCAGAGATGCCTGGGCTATTGGTTTTAGCAGGGATTATGTTGTTGGTGTATGGGCTGGCAATGCTGATGGCGAGGGCCGGCCGGGCCTGACAGGTGTTTCTGCTGCAGCCCCGCTGCTTTTTGATATTTTCGATCTTCTGGGCGAAAGCTATTGGTTTGAGGTGCCATACGACGAGATGGAAGAAGTTGAGATTTGCCTTGAAAGTGGCCACAGAGCATCATCTTTATGTACAAAAACATCTGTAATGTCAATACCACGAACAGGTCTTGTTACTCCTGTTTGTTCATACCATGTATTGGTGCATACTGATAAAACAATGCAATACAGAGTGGATGATAATTGTTACAGCCCGTCAGAGATGAACCATGTATCATGGTTCCTGTTACCGCCTGCCCAGGAATGGTATTACAGAAAGCAGCACCCTGAATATAAAAGCCTTCCTCCATGGATGCCCGGATGTGAGAGCCATGATGCGGAGAACAGCATCGAGCTGTTGTACCCGGGGAACCCGGACGGTTTATATATACCACTGGAGCATGATGGTTTAAGAGGCAAAGTAGTATTTGAGGCGGCACACCGGGATAATGATAAAACCCTGTACTGGCATCTTGATGACAGGTATCTGGGCCAGACGAATATGATCCATCAGATGGGTTTATCGCCTGATCCGGGGGAACATTTGCTTACAATAGTCGACAGTAACGGTAACCGGCTTGTCCGGAAAATAGTAGTAATGGGAGGATAGCGCCTGACAGTTTCCGTTAAGACAGATCACAGTTTATCCTTAATAAGGTATTCGTTGCGGCTGCTGGAATTACGGTTTATAAGCTCGGCAAGAAAACCCGTCAGAAAGAAAAAAGTACCCAGTATCATTACGGTAAGTGCTATGAAAAAATAGGGACTGTCAGTTACCAGCGGGGCTCGCATTCCTGCATTTACGTAGTGAAGCTTTTTTATGCCGAGAAACAGCGCGAGCAAAAATCCGGCAAGGAACAGTAATGATCCCAGCGTACCAAAGAGGTGCATGGGCCTTTTCCCGAAACGTGTAATGAAAGTTATGGTTAACAGATCGAGATAACCTTTTATAAAGCGGTCGAGACCGTATTTTGTAACACCATATTTTCTTGCCCTGTGTTCAACAACTTTTTCTCCAATGTGCCTGAAGCCCGACTGAAGAGCCAGCATGGGTATATAACGGTGCATCTCTCCGAATACCTCTATACTTTTTGTAACATCGCTACGGTATGCTTTCAGCCCGCAGTTGAAGTCGTGAAGCTTTATACCGGATACTTTCCTTGCCGTAAAATTGTATATCCTGCTGGTGAATTTTTTTACAAAGGGATCATGCCTCTTCTTTTTCCATCCTGAAACAAGGTCAAAACCTTCTTCTGTTACCATTCTGTAGAGAGCAGGGATCTCATCAGGACTGTCCTGCATATCAGCATCCATTGTGATAACCACATCTCCCTTTGCGTTTCTGAAACCCGTATGGAGCGCTGCTGCTTTTCCATAGTTCCGTCTGAAGCTGATGCCTCCGATATTATCGTATTTCTCCCTGAGTTTATTTATTACCGGCCAAGAGGCATCTGTGCTGCCGTCGTCTATAAACAGGATCTCGTATTGTAATCCTGCTTTTGTGCAAACACCGGAGATCCATTCCGTCAGTTCCGTCAGTGATTCTTCTTCGTTGTATACCGGTACAACAACAGTAAGGTTCATGGTTAAATTATTCTTCTTCAGCTATGCTGTCGTCAATAAGCGGATTACCTTCTCTTTTAGTAAATAAGCTGATTATCAATGACAAGATGGCGCCAAAGAAAACATTGCTAAGTATTCCGGAGAGGCTTATTATAAGAGGGGTCATGATCTTTTTCTGTATCTGCATAGACTGTTCTATCATCCCTTCTGTTAATCCTTTTTCCAATAGCTTTTCTTCAGTCAAAGCCAGCATTTTATCCAAAAGGTTAGGGTCTATGAATTTGTAGAGTATATAGGTAAATATGGCCGTGAAAATGCTGTAATAAAGCATTATTATCACACCCGCACCCAGCGACTGTCCGTAAGTAATAAAACCATTCCGGTATTTATCTCTGTATGATTTGATACCAAGAAAAAGTCCAATGATCAGAATGGCAAAAAAGACCATACCAAGCTTATTATTGGATGTCTGATCCAGGAACCATAAGATCAGGGTCCATACCATACCCAGGAGGGCAAGTATTATTCCTGCATTCAGGTTAGCTTTCCAAACGGATACTTTGTTTTCCATATCTTTTTATTGTTGTTAAAATAGTATTCTTATTATACTGATATTTTTCCTGCCTTTCCGGAGGTTAAGCAAATATAAGGTAAAAAATGATAACAGCCAGTTCAGAGACCTTTACATTTGATTTTTGAGTATAGACAAATATTAGTATTTTTGTACGGGGTAAGTCTTGTACGACCAGCTCCTGCTGAACTCCCCCAGGACCGGAAGGTAGCAAGGGTAGGTGGTTGTAGCGGTGCGATATAAGTAGCTTACCCTTTTTATATTATGGTTGCCGGTCATTAGCTTAATAAGACAAACGACTAAAGGCGAAAGGCTAACGGCCAGGCTATTGGTTAATAAAAGTTTAGATGAGTTTAAGTGGTATTAAATACTTCCTAATTAACAAATTAACTAATATACCAATTAACATTGCGGGCTGTGGACTGCAGACTGCGGACTGAAAACTGCCTGGTGTTCCATTATTCCGATTTTACGTTATCTTTGCATCTTATGGCAGCTCAGTATATAAGGTTATTCGCGGAAAACCCTAATCAAAGGCATATCCGGCAGGCGGTGGAAGTACTGGAAGAGGGAGGGATAGTAATATACCCTACTGATTCGGTCTATGCAATTGGCTGTAGCGTGGAAGCAACAAAGGCCATGGAGAAGATAGCCAGACATAAAGGCTTTGATCCCAGTCGTCCCGATATGTCACTCATATTTTATGATCTGAGCCAGTTGGCACGTTATACAGTGATTCGTGATAATAATATTTTCAAGCTTATAAAGAGAAATACTCCCGGTCCTTTTACCTTTATACTACAGGCCAATAACCAGATACCAAGATTGTTCAGGAACAGGAAAAAGACTGTAGGTATCAGAATACCTTCCAATGATATTACTCTTGAACTGGTGAAAGAACTGGGTTGTCCGCTTATCACTACTTCGGTACATGATCGGGATGAGATTATAGAGTATACAACCGATCCGGAGCTTATTTATGAGAAATACAAGGATTTTGCCGACCTTATCATTGACGGAGGTTACGGGAATAACGAACCTACTACTATTGTTGATTGTACCGGAGAAGAGCCTGTGGTGATGAGGGAAGGAATAGCCGTTCCCGAGTGATCAGAATTTATAGAACCATTTGGTAAAGAGCACCAGCACAGTAAACAATTCAAGTCTGCCCAGCAACATAAGGAATGAAAGGAACCATTTCCCGAAAGCAGGAAAATGGGCATAGTTCATCGTTGGTCCCACGCTTCCCAGTCCCGGGCCTATATTACCCAGTGTGGCTGCCACAGAGCTGAATGAGCTTGAAAGGTCGTAGCCCATCACCGATATTATCATAGCGCTTATACCTGTTATCAGGAAATAGAACACAATAAAAGCAAGGACATTATAAAGCATATTCTGAGGTACTGCCTTATGATTGAGCCTGACCGGTATTACGGCATTGGGATGAATGAGCCTGCGCAACTCCTGCCTGCTGTTTTTTGCCAGGAGCAGCAACCTTACCATTTTTATACCGCCTCCTGTTGACCCTGCAGAGCCGCCTGTGAACATAAGGATAAATATTATAAGTATGAGGAATGGCCCCCATGTGCAATAATCTGCTGTGGCATAACCTGTAGTGGTCACTATGGACACAACCTGAAAGGCTGCATCCCTGAATGACTGTTCAAATTTTACGCCATGGCTGAAATGAAGCACTGACGAAACACCCAGGGTGAAAACAAGCAACAGGATAATATAGAAAATAAATTCTTCGTTGGTAAATATTTTTTTGAATTTGCCGTGAATACCGAAATATGCCAGTGAAAAGTTTGTTCCGGCTATTACCATGAAGATTGTTATAACATAATGTATATAGGGACTGTCGAAAGCGGCTATACTTGCATTCTTTGTTGAATAGCCTCCTGTGGCCATGGTAGTAAAAGAATGGCATATGGCATCGAATGAGCTCATTCCCCCTATCTTGAGCAATATAGCCTCGGATAAGGTAAAGACCAGGTAAATAGCCCATAACCTTTTTGCCGTTTCTCTGATCTTAGGATGTATCTTATCCGGCGTAGGACCCGGCACTTCTGCTGAAAATAATTGCATACTCCCTATTTTCAGCATAGGCAGTATTGCAAGCGACAGTACTATTATTCCCATTCCACCCAGCCATTGGGTCATGCTTCTCCAGTAAAGCAGACCATGAGGCATTGATTCAATGTCGGTAAGAATGGAAGCGCCGGTTGTTGTGAACCCTGATATTGTTTCGAAGAAAGCATCTGTATATGATGGGATGGCATTGCCAATCGTGAACGGCAGGCTTCCGAACAAAGAGAATACGATCCATGATCCTGTCACAATAAGATAGCCCTCTCTTTTACCTACCGTATTGTCGTTGATACGGAATAAACAGGAAAGGGTCAGACCGCTTGCAAGGGTTATTGCCGATGAGATAAGTACCGGGACGAGATCTCCGTCATTATAAAAAAGTGATACGGGGATTATTGTGGTCATACATATACCTTCAAGGATAAGCAGTATACCCATCACCCTTCCTATTACTTTACCGTTCAGCATAGATAAATACTAAATGAAAAATTTAGACATCTTTTCCAGGGCATTTGGCAGAGTGAATACCACTATTTTATCGTTGGGCATTATCTGAGTATCACCAGTAGCAATAAACGGTTTTCCGTCCCTGGTGCCCCCTCCGATAATAGCTCCTTTAGGAAAATTAATATCGCGTATTTTTCCCTTCACTATTTTTGATCCTTCCGGCACTCTGTACTCAAGTACTTCGGCATCTGTTCCCGTCATACATTTTACCTGCATCACATTCGGATTCGTAGTATGCCTGAATATACGGCTTGCAGCCGACATTTTTTTATTTATTATAGTATCGATCCCTGAATTTTCCGCCAGGTTGATATATTCCACGTTCTCTACTTCGGCAATTGTTTTTTTCACACCAAGCTTATTTGCCAGCAAACATGCAAGGATGTTTGTTTCTGAATTTCCGGTCACGGCCACAAAGGCGTCTTTCTGGGCAATACCTTCCTCGATAAGCAGATTGGCATCTCTACCGTCACCATGAATAACCAGCGTATTCTCAAGTTCATCAGCCAGGATATCGCATTTTGCCTCATCGTAGTCGACCAGTTTAATAAAACATTCTTTCTGTAGTGTCTGTGCCACACGCTTGCCTATACGGCTGCCACCAAGGATCATTATCCTTTTGGCCACAAAATTTTCCCTGCCGGAGAACTTCATCATATCCTTGATCCCTTCACGTGTCGATACCACAAAAACAAGGTCTCCTTCCCTGAATACTTCATCACCTCTTGGTATGATGGTTTCATCGTCACGTTTTATGGCAACGGCACGGTAGCTGTTTCTCTTCAGGTCTATAGCAACATCTTTGAGCTTCTTGTTCACTACAGGTGCGTTTTCTCCCAGCTTCTGAACGTACAAAGACAACATCCCTCCCGAAAATTCCATAAATTCTGTTGTTCCTGTTTCATGCAGCAGTCCCAGCACTTCCTTTGCGGCAATAAGCTCAGGATAAACAAGCGAATCGATACCAAGGGATTTAAAAAATTCCTTTGTAGTAGGTTCCAGGTATTCCCTGTTATCGATACGCGCAATGGTTTTTACAGCACCAAGCCGTTTTGCCAGTATTGCTGCTGTTATATTAGTGTCTTCAAGATGGGCAACTGCAATAAAGAGGTCGGTTTTTTTACCCAGCGTGTCCTTTAACAATGTAACTGATGTGGCTGAACCCTGGAAAGTCATTACATCCAGCGATGAATCAATAGGCTTAAGCCTGCTTTCCTCAGGGTCAATGATAACAATATCATGTTGTTCATTGCTTAACATCTTTGCCAGATGCGTCCCAACCTCTCCGGCTCCTGCTATAACTATTCTCATCGGGTTAAGTATAAAAACAAGGCAAATTTAAAAAAATGACTAAGATTTATTTACTAATATACTTAATTCTTTAAATATGTGTGGTTGGAATAATGAAACGATGGAATAATGGAGCAATGGAACACTGGAATGATGGGATGATGAAACGAAGCAATGATGGAATACCGGACTGCCTGATACCAAAATAAATTTTGATTTTTCATTTTTTTTGCTGAATTTGTTAATGCGATACACTAGGGATCGGTATTAATCTGGAAGAATGGCAATATGTATTATAGATACATCTATCTGTTACGGGTGAAATTATTTTACCTGGTTAGATTGGTTGTGGTTTCAATTTTTGTCGTTACTGTCTAAGTAAGCCCGGTTTCTTTATAGTTTGATAATTAAAAAACTGACCGTCATGAAGAAATTCTGTTTTACGTTATTGTTATCTATTCTCATCATGTTGTTGTCCGGCAACTGCCTTTTTAGCCAGAACACCATCGTTTTTGGTTATGATGATAATGGTAACCGAACCTCGCGTGTTTTATCTGCCTCCAAATCCAGGAAAGTCGAGTTCCCTCTTACCGAAAGTCAGTTCAAAGAGGAACTGTCTGAAGAGCATGAGTCTCCTGTCTCCTTAAATATCTATCCAAATCCCACCGCCGGTATTTTGCGCATTGATATTGAAACTGGCACAACATATAATGTCTCAGAGTACCACATTTATGACCTGAACGGGAATAAGATGCTGACCGGGAATATATATCCGGGTTCATCAGAGCTTGATGTATCTTCATTAAAGAACGGATTGTATGTTCTCAGGATCATCCTGGGAGATATGGTATATGACTGGAAGATAATCAAGTCGGGATATTAATTATTCTATTTAAAAACTGTTAACCAACCGAAATCATGAAAAAAGTTATTCTTTTTTTCTTTTCAATATTACTGTTTTCCTTAATTAATCTGTCTGCACAATATGATATTGCCGGAGATTATACTATTAGCGGGAAACTGGGACTTGGAGCAACTTCTCCTTTAGCAGGGTTTCATGTCAAATCCAATATAACGGATGGTAATGATAATATAATTACAGCTATACTGGGTAATGGATTTAATCATTGGACTTTATTTGGAGGTAGTACAGGTGGAAGGATCAGGGGTTCTAATGAAGGCTATTTAGTAATTGAAGGTAATCCTCATGGTTCAGGGGATAATAACATATACTTAAATCCCCATTCAAATTCGGATGTTATTATTGGAACCGGAGAAGGAAATGTTGGTATTGGCACAAGTTCTCCGGCGGCTAAACTTCAAATATCCAGAAATACAAGCGGTAAATCGTTAATGCTTACTGGGAATAATAATGATTTGGATTTCCTTATAGGAGCAAATGGCTCAACATATGGTTTCTACTGGAGATATAAGGGGACACAAAGTGCTAATAATAATGATCTTGAATTATGGGCAAATAATCAGGAAAGTACTGATAAGAAGGTTTATACAATACATCAGGACGGTAACATTTTCTTTGGTCAGGATGTTGCCATTGGGACAACGACTATCCCTGCCGGTTACCAGTTAGCCGTCGAAGGTAAAATCAGGGCCAGGGAAGTTAAAGTAGATATGGACACATGGTCCGACTATGTGTTTGAAGATGACTATAAGCTGATGTCTGTTGATGAACTGGAGTTATTTATTAAAACCCATAAACATCTGCCTGACATTCCTACAGAAAGTGAAGTAACAAATCAAGGTATTTCCCTGGGCGAAATGAATACTAAACTTCTTAAACAGGTTGAAGAGCTTGCCCTGTATATTATAGAACAGGACAAGAAGCTTAATAAGCTTAATGATGAAATAGAAAAACTAAAAGAAAACAAATAATATTATTAAATTATGAAAAGGCTGTTAATCATTTTATTATTTATAGGTTGCTATTATACATTGCAGGCACAGGTAGTTACCACCAACAGGAATGTGGTTGGCATGGAGCATAATATACTATTTAATGCAAATGACAGGTATACGGTTACACAAACCGGAAGTGCAACACTAATCCTGGATTATTTATTTGATGGCAAACTTAAACCATCATATACATCTACAGAACCAAGCTTTGAAAATCCAACTGTAATTACAATAGAAGGACTACCTGAGGCACATATCCAAGTGCAGGCTGTAATAGGCTGGACAACCAGATGGTGTCCCCCCACAAGATTTAAGATTGAAGGCTATGAAACATATTACAACAATGATGAATGGGTAACTTTAGCTGATTATTCGGAACAGGATTATTCAGGGTATTCATTTTATTTAAATCTATACAGTGGGCATCTGGGGAGATACCCAAAAATAAGATTTACTTTCTACCAAGTATCAGAAACTGATAATACGTTAGGTATATCAGAGCTATTTTTCATGCATCCCGAAGCCACTTCTCCATATGAGGGATTGCTTGTCTCACAGGAAGACACATGGCAAAAGACAGGTGATGATCTTTATTATGATGAAGGGAATATCGGTATAGGTGTACCTTCTCCTGCCAATAAGCTTGAAGTAGACGGGACTATTAGGGCCACAGAAGTAATTGTCGAAACAGGCTGGGCTGATTATGTATTCTCTGATAATTACAATCTTTCAAGCCTGGAAAAACTGTCTGAATACATAAATGAGAACAAACACCTGCCCGGTGTGCCGGAGTCGGAAGATATTGTTTCATCAGGATTAAGCCTCGGTGAAATATCTAAAATCCAAATGGAAAAGATAGAAGAGCTTACCCTGTACCTGATAGAGCAGGATAAACGCCTCAAAACCCTAGAGAGGCAAAACAAAGAGCTTATAAACATGCTTAACAGCCTTATGAATAATTCAAACCAATAATAAACCGCCAACCTGAAAACATTTACTGATGAAAAAATCAATACTGCTAATAGCTATATGCATAAACACATTTAGTCTGCTGTCGCAGGAAAAAGTTATCACCCTTAACCAAACAGTAACAGGCTCACAAACGGTAACAGCCAGGGACCAGGTAATACTTGCCCCCGGTTTCTCTTATACACCCGGAGCAGGTGAGACATTCATTGCCAATATTGATAAATCCCTTATCTGCGGGACAGAATATCTAAGCGGTTCCCAAATCCCGGACCCTGATGACAAAACTATAAATACAAACCTGCCGGTGGGCTCTATTGCCGGTAACTTCGATGTTTCTCCTATGGGGGCTGCCACATATAGCATACCCATATACGCTGCTCCCGGAACAGGGGGAATGGTCCCTCGAATATCGGTTAGCTATAACAGTCAGGCCGGAAATGGCTTGTTCGGATTCGGCTGGAATTTATCAGGATTATCATCAATTACCCGTATTGTAAAGCCATATTATATGGATGATGAGGCACATGCTGTAAATATGGACGGTAATGATATGTTTGGCCTTGACGGTAACCCGTTAATTCTTGCATCAGGAACATACGGCGCCGATAATGCAACCTATAAAACAGAATCCGAAACATTCGTAATAGTGACATCACATGGGGCTAACGGTCCGTCATGGTTTGAAGTCGATCTTAAGAACGGTTCAACAGTTGAATATGGTAACGGGGCATACTCAAAAATAACAGACGCAGGCTCGGTAGCACTTGTGTGGAATATTACCAGGATTACTGATGCACTGGGTAATTATATTACCTATAATTATGATTACGATCCGGATACCGACCAGACCTATCTTAAAAGCATTGAATATACAGGCAATGATGTCACGGGTTTAAATCCCTATAATAAAATAATATTCCGGTATGAAGACAGGGATGATATTAATGAAGCATACTATCCGGGAGTTAATGTGCCACAAAGACTGGTCATAAATAAAATAGAATCCTATTGTGAAGGAAACCCTGTTAGAGAATATATTTTCAGCTATAAAAGAGATTATTATACCCAGTTGGTAGAAGTTCAGGAATTATCCGGCGAAGAAATCCTAAATTCAACTATTACTGAGTGGGGGTCAGAAGAAGATGATAAATACAGGCTTGTAAGAGCAGGGTCCATTCTATCAACAGAAAACAGGATTTACTCGGGCGATTTTAATGGTGATGGTAAGGGTGACTATATCACAATGGCAGAAAAAGATACTTATTCCCCTACAGACAAATGGTATCTTTATTTGTACGATCCCTCCGACGATGAATATTTTGTGTCTGACTCCGGTTATCTCGAATCATACTATTATTTACAAACGGATTCGGGTTATATGATCTCCCTTTTCAAAGGAATGACAATCTTCGATTACGACTCTGACGGAGATGATGACATGTTCTGGAAATATGACCAGTTTATTTCCTATGAATGTAATTGTCACCCGTGTGCCAAATCGTCTTCAGGTAATTCTTCCGGATTAGATACTATAGGGAAAAAGGGAGCAATTACACTTTTTATTCCACCTCCACAGGATACGTGTTGTGAAACTTGTTCTGAGGATCGCCAGGTCTTTAAATACTTTGAGCTTACTAATAATACCATTCATTCTATCCAAACCAATGACCTGTTATACTTAACAGATGATGATCTGGATATGATACCTGCAGATTTTAATGGTGACGGAAGGCCTGAAACTATGATTATTAAATCAAATGACAGATCTGTTTATGACTTTGAAGATATTACTGTATCAGCTTTCCCTAATTTCGGATCTGTCACAGATCTTTATATCCTTGATTTTGACGGTGACGGGAAGTCCGACATTCTGACCTGTGATATATCAGGTAATATTGACGTATACGTGTTTAATGATGATGATAATGATTTTGACAAAATAATAAGCGATTATTCAAGTATTTATCATGATCAGATATTACCCGGAGATTTTAATGGAGACGGCAAAACAGATCTTCTGACAAGAGATGATAATCCTCTTGATTCCGCACGGACAAGGATACTATATTCAAAAGGCGATGGTTTTATTGCAAGACAGGGACCAATATCAGAATATATAAAAAAGGGGCCCCCTCATGGCGGCCTTCCTGTAACATATATTGACGATTTCTATCTTGATTTTATAACCCGGGATTTTAATGGAGATGGCAAAACAGATATCCTCAAGTCCTTTACCTACCTGGAAGTATATATGGACGAACAGGCAAATGAGTATTATACTGTTTATACTGAAGATGAGATAATGGTCAGTACCGGCTTGAATTTTTCAACAGATGAAATATTTTTTGCTGAAGAAGGTAAACGCTATTTCAAAGTGTTGGATAATAACTTTGACGGGATAAATGATATTCTTATAACTTTAAATTACTCCGGTGACAGGGTTCTGGAATTTTTCCCTGACAACAGGCGTACTAGTGTGTTGTCCATAACTAACGGGATGAATATTAAACACCAGATACAATATGAACCCATAACAAATCCTGATGTATATATCAGCGAAACAGAGATCTACACACTTCCTGTAAAGCCTGCTGTCTTTCCGCTTAAGGTTGTGTATAAAGTAAAGACTTATGATAATAATGCAGATGAATTAATAACAGAATCAAAATACCAGTATTCGAATGAGAAGCTTCATGTCGAAGGTAAAGGTCTACTGGGTTTTTCCAAAGCATTCATGTATAATGAAACAACCACGGACAGCACAGTAACGGTCTTTGATTATGATAACGTTTTCTTTAAACCTTATATCTCAGAACAATACTCATACCGGGATGAACAGCTTATATCTGCTACAACCAATACGCAGACGATCCATTCCCTGGATGGTAGTACCCGTTTTTTTGCCTATACTTCAAACAGAGAAAGTGAAGATGAACTCAATGATGTCATTAAGGAGGTAACTACAGTGGTTAACTCCTCAGGAAATATGACTTCCAGGGTTACCAAATATATGGATGACCAGGAAAACGAAACTGCAAGGAAATCAGAGGTATATTCAAACTTCAATTCATTCGGTCTACCTGCTGATGCGACATTGACAAGTACAAGAGAATTAAATTCGATAGTAAGAGACAGATCGTACCTTTATTACAATAACGGGTTGCTGCAAAAAGAAACAAAAGATTATGGCGTTGACGGTTCACTTGAAACATCGTATACATATGATCTCTTTGGAAATCCCCTCACAGTATCCGTTTCAGATGGCGCGGAAACAAGAACCACAACTATGACTTATGAGAACACTAAAGCAAGATTTTTGTCCACATCAACCGATCCCCTGGGGTTTACGTCCTCTTATATATATGATGAGAAAACCGGAAATATATTAACAGAAGAAGACCATAATGATCTTGTAACCACTTATACATATGATGCCTTTGGCAATCTTATTCAAACAGGGTTACCAACAGGTCAGGTAATAAGCAGTACAATAGGATGGTCCGGAGGAAGTGAAAGTGTTAATGATATTTATTTTGCTCTGACTGAAACCACCGGAAAGCCGGATGTGAGAGTATATTATGATGTGTTTGGAAGAGAAGTGAGAACAAAAACACAGGGCTTTAACGGCACTTTTCTTATTACCGACAAAGAATATGATACCCAGGGCAGGCTGGATAAATCCTATTCGCCTTATTATTACGGGACGCCCAGAGCACAGTATATCGGTTACAGCTATGATAACCTGGGACGGTTGTCAGGAGAAACATCATATCCGCAAAATATAACAACCGGCTACAGCTATAGTGCATTGGAAACGACTATAACAAAAGGTGGCAGATCCTATACCAGGGAATCAGATGAGTCAGGCTTACTGGTTGAAGTAACAGAGCCCGGAGGAACAATAACCTACAATTATAACCCGGAAGGACAGGTATCCTCAATTGTATCGCCTTCAGGAACAACGACAATTACTTATGACGCTTTTGGCTACCAGGATGAGCTTCAGGATATAGATGCAGGTACCAGTGATTACGATTATAATATTTTCGGTGAATTAATACAGCAAACAGATGCAAAGGGTAATATAGTTGACTTTGATTATGATGCTGGCGGAAGAGTAACAGAAAAGGCATGGACCGGTGGAGAAACAATAACTTATAATTATAATGCAACAACGGGTTACCTGACAAGTATTGAGTCTACAAACGGAACCGGGCATTCATATGCTTATGATAATTTCTTCCGGTTGCAGACAAAGACCGAGGAGATTGATCAGAATAATATATATACTGCAGAATATACCTATAATGCAAATGGGGAAATCAGTTCCATGGAAGTCAATGATGATATAACTGTTTTATATGAATATAATACATACGGATATACTGACCGGGTTGATCTGACTACGAGTAGCGGGACAACAACTGTTTGGGAAGGCAACAGTATAAATAAATATGGGGTATACGATGATTATGACCTGGGCAATGGGATTAATACTTCTATGACGTATGACCAGTATGGATATCCGGATAAGATTGAGTCTGTACTCGGTGCAACAGATATTCAGGACTGGGATTATGATTTTAATACTACCTTTGGTAATATGACAAAAAGAAAGGGCTTGAACTCTCCGGCAACATATAAAGAGGAAACGTTTACTTATGATAGCCAGAACAGGTTGCTTACTTACACAATCGGGATAAACACCATGAGCTTAACATATGATCCTAGTGGTGAAGGGAATATTTTAACCAAGACAGATGTGGGTAATTATACATATGATTCAAATTACCCTCATCAGATAGAGGAGATCACGGGTCCGACAACACTAATGGAAAGCCTGCCGCAACAGAACCTTACATATACTAAATTCAACAAAACCTCAACTGTATCCGTAACTGGTGCGGGTCCTGACAAAGACCTGACAATCACTTACGGCCCTGATCAGTTAAGAGTTAAAACAGTACTTGAAGATAATTCATCAACTGTTCTTACAAAGTACTTTGCTCTTGGCATGTATGAGAAAGATGTTCATGTTGCCAATGGGACCAGGGAGCTTTATTATATAAATACTCCATCAGGACTATCGGCGATTCTTGAATCAACACCTGCGTATGATTCGGTTTTTTATGTTCATACGGATATTCTCGGGTCATATGATGTTATAACAGATGACCAGGGCGGAGTAAGAGAAAGGCTTAATTTTGATCCCTGGGGCAGGAGAAGAAACTCAGGTACATGGGACTATAATGATGTTCCGTCAGACTTTAAGTTCGACCGTGGGTTTACCGGTCATGAGCACCTGGATGATTTTGACCTGATAAATATGAACGGCAGGATGTATGATCCCGTTTTAGCAATGTTCCTGAGCCCTGATAATTTCATCCAGTCACCCGGAAACACTCAGAATTACAACAGGTATACGTATGTGTTGAATAATCCAATGAAATATACAGATCCCAGTGGATATATGCGAAAGCCATACTTGGATGGAGATGGGAGAGTGATTTATTATTATGATGATGAAACAGGGGAGGTGATCTGGGCCTCTGAAATAATAGGTAGAGAGTCATATTATTATGGGCATGGTTGGTCATCAAATAGTTCGCAAGATGGGGGAAGATATTATTTTTGGTCCCAACATGTTATCGTTGATGGAATCGCAAGTACCATTTATCAATATCCTGATGGAAATATTCATGTTATTTTTGGACCTAATTATATTACTGTAATGAAGAAAGTCTATTACAACATCAGTCCTTCTATAAACCATAAAGACTCTTATCAGTCTACAAATATTACAGGAAATGCTTCACAAAAAAAGTTGCAATTGAAGAATCCATATAAATATCCTGGATATATCAATCAAGCACTTGAATACCTACAAAATGAACACCCAATTCAGTCGAGTCAATCATTTAAACGAGATGGTCAGCAAGGACAGTATTTGGGCATGCTTCTACATGTATTATTTTTTGGTGATTCGGATTCACTATATTATAAATACAATAATCAGAATAATAATAAGAAGTCTAATATAGACATCAAGGATAATAGAGAGAAAAACAGTATTGATAGATCTTTAATAATTGAAAGATAAGCCTGATATGTGAAAAATGAAATATGAAAATTATAAAACTACTATTAGCATTATTATTACTTTTTGTTCTAGAAGCGTTATTCTATAGCTTTCTAATTCTGTTTTTTCCTGGGTTTCTCGATTTTAATTCAATTCAGTACTTACTAGTAAATACAATTTCAAATATTGTAGTTATTATATTACTTTATTTGTTATCTAAATTATTTTATAAGGAATTTATTAGCACTGTAATATCACGTATCAATACAAAGATATTTACTATATGGATATTTATTGGATTATTAATCTTTGGACTTATTTTTTGTATTAAGATTTTCTTTATCTCTGATTTATCACTAACTACTTTTAAAGGGGTTTTCGATAATAAGTACTTAAGATTAAGCTTAATAATTGTCTATTCATTTATTGTATCACTAAAGGAAGAGCTTATCTTTAGAGGATATATTATTAATTCTCTTATCGATATTAAATTAAAAAAGTATTTAGTAATTATACTATCATCTAGTATTTTTACAATTTATCATCTTACTGGTTCATCATTTATTGAACTTGTCTTTGTGTTTATCTGGGGAGTCCTTTTAGCTTATATAATAGTTAAATATCATAGAATAGAAATAACAATAGGATTACATTTTAGTAGTAATTTGTTTAGTGATTTAACAGGAAATTTAATAAGCTATAATATAACAAATAGTACCATGATAATGTACGAAATAGCATTAATAATACCCTTAATTATAATATGCTTTCAGCCAAATAAAAAATTATTAGGTACAGACAATAACCTAAAATTGTAATGGAGACCGGATTAACCGGTTCGGTTTAAATTACTTCATGAACTCATTACAACAAACAAGCGTTCTGATTAATAGCGCTAACACAGGAATAAAAAAATTGCATTAATATGAAACGAATTATTCGATTGCGTTGCGGTCATTATTGGATCAACAATTAAACAGTTTAACAGTTAAACAGTTAAACAATTTGAGCCATTAGTCCTCCCCTCCATCTGGCTCTTCCTTTGACCACCGAAGATTTATCGAAGGTGGTACTAAATTTGCCCACCGGACAAATTATTAACGTCTACCTGTCGGCAGACAGGCTTGGCCCTCTTTCGCCTTTTGTCGTTGGTCCCGGTCAATTTATTTTTACCCTTCCATCCAATATTATCTGGCAATCAGATATAAAATACCGAAAAACAATACCATATGTGGTTTCTTATTCTCTTTCTCAAGTAAGTACCCGATAACAGAGAACAATAGCAGGAACAGGATCACAGCCGCAGGGGCTGACATATCACCAACCTGTATTACCGTGTTCAGAAGCGATATTGCAGCTGCGGAACCGGAGATCGTATTTACCGAGTAATCCAGAATGCCTGCCAGTATGCCGGAAATAACCGGAACAGGAGATATTATGATAAGCAGGAAGCCCGATACCAGTATTATTGTCGCCAGTGGTATTGCAAACAGGTTTGATACTATCGACAATACCGGTATTTCACCGAAAAAAAATGATACAAAAGGAAGGGTACCTGTCCAGGCCAGGAAAGAAACAACCAGCATTTTCCATACTGTTCTGAGAATTACTCCTTTAAATCTCACAATTGCTGCAAGCTTATTGTAATATGAGATAATAAATATCACTGCCGAATAAGAAAGCAGGAAGGATGCTTCAAGCAACATCCCGGGATCTAAGACAAGCAAAAAGAAAGCTGAGGCCATCACCGAATTAAGCGGCTTTGCCGGCCGGTTAATGGATTGTCCGGTTACCAGGAATGAAAACATGACAGATGCTCTTGTGACTGAAGGGCTGAGGCCTGTTATTAAAGCATATGCCCAAATTATAATAATTGGAAGGAACAGTTTTATATGCCTTGAACGTATCCGTAAAAGTTTAATCAGGTAAAATATTATACCGCTTATAATACCTACATGCAGACCGGACACAGCTATAATATGTATTATCCCGCTTTTCCTGAATTGTTCTTTTATATTACTATCAAGCATCTCTCTGTAACCCAGAGTCATAGCTGATACAAGAGCAAGGCACTCCGGGTTATTAAGTGAACTGTCAAGCCTTTTTATCAGTTTGCTTCTTAACCTTTGTCCTGCATGGAGGAGTCCCGGACGGTTGTCAATTATATTAATGCTGTCATAGCAGAAAAGGCAGTAACGGTATCCTTTACGGTTCATATATGCTTTGTAGTCAAATGTATCTGTAGTATCGAAATCTGTAATTTCAATGGCAGGGCATGTCAGACTGATTATTTTTCCCGGTATAAAACCTTCTGTAATGCAGTCGTCATCCGAGTACAGTACAAGTTTCATATCATTCCCGGCACAGTTACCATCGATATTTACAGCAGTGGTTTCCAGCATCAATGATCTTGACCGGGGTTTTGGGTAGTTATCTATTTGCAGAATAAAGCGGTGATCACCTTCGGAAATGCCGGCCGGCATACGGTTTTCAATCTCTGAAAGCAGGCACCCGGCAAAGAAGACAAAGGCATAAAGAAGGACGCCGAAGAGGACAGAGTTGATCTTTTCCCTGTGAAGGAAGGAGATTACTGTGATAAGAGTGGTCAGAACAACAAGTGACAGGGTGCAAGTAACATTAGAATGCAGATAATAACCACATATAATACCCGGAACAAGGGCTATAAGATAACCGGTAAAAGGATTCTCTTTATACAGCACATATCAGCGATTACCATATAAAGATACAAATTAAACGTTATCTTGCCTTCTGCTTAGGCAGAATAGTATTGTACCCGACACTGAATTTACCTTTACTTATACCGTTCAGCCTGGATTTTATAAGTTTTTTCTTCAGAGGACTGACAAGGTCGGTAAAAAGGATACCGTCAAGGTGATCGTATTCATGTTCGATGATTCTGGCCCTGTATCCTGAAATAGTCTCATCATGGAATTTCCAGTCCCTGTCATAATATTCTATTCTGATAACGTTTTCCCTGTTTACTTCTTCATGCAATTGGGGTATGCTGAGGCATCCCTCATTCATCAGTACCAGATCACCTTTTCGTTCCCTGATATACGGATTGATAAATGCCTGTTTAAAACCTACCAGTTCGGGTTCATCATCTTCCATGGGAGCCCCGTCTACAACAAAAAGACGTATTGATTTGCCTATCTGTGGCGCGGCCAAACCTATTCCATCCGAAAAGTGCATTGTCTCAAACATATTATCAATAATCTCATCAAGTCCTTCATAGTCTTTATCGATATCTTCCGTTACTTTTCTAAGGATCGGATGGCCATATACATATATAGGATATATCATTAATACATTATTTTTTAATATTCAATATTTCTTAATTACCGGTTACCGGCGGACCGTTCCATGTAGGATTGCAATATCAGGGAAGCACTTATTTTATCTACTATTTCTTTTTTTCTGCGGTCTGATTTTTTCAATCCTCCGTCGATCATAGCTTTCCGGGCTATACTTGATGTGAATCTTTCATCAACGAGGTGAATATCGATATCTTTAAATAATTTTCGAAGCCTGTTGATGAAAGGTTCAATCTGTTTTACCGATCCGGAAGGCTGATTGAGAAGGGTTTTAGGATACCCTATAATAATAGCATCCACCTTCTCTTTATCAATATATTCTGTCAAAAATGCCTCCAGTTCCTTTGTCGCCACTGTGGTCAGCGGGCCTGCAATTAACCGGGCAGGATCGGAGACTGCAAGCCCCGATCTTTTTTTTCCGTAATCAATTGCTATCAAACGTCCCATCCATCACCAATAATAATCCGGCACAAAGATAATTAAGATTAAATTAAGAAGAAAAGATCTTGTTGTGTCGTGGCAAAATCAGTTTAGTTACGTTTTTTCTTATAAGACAGTTTCACTTTTCAATATTCGAGCGAAGCAAGTCTTTTATATGAGTTATATCTCCATTTTGCGTTTTCCTCAGCGGCTTTAAACAAGGTTTTCGCTTCTTCCGGGAATGATTTAATCAGTGAGGTATATCTTACTTCTGATTTAAGGAATTCCTTGAAGAGGCTCCAGTCAGGTTCTTTAGAGTCGAGGGAGAAAGGATTTTTACCTTCTGTCTCAAGACGCGGGTCAAACCTGTAGTTATGCCAGTATCCGCTCTTAACTGCATTATCTTCCTGGGCTTGTGATTTGCCCATACCTGCTCTCAATCCGTGATTAATACATGGTGAATAGGCTATTATCAGAGAAGGTCCTGGGTATGATTCGGCTTCGCGGATAGCTTTGAAGAACTGCGACTGGCTTGCGCCCATTGCTACCTGTGCCACATAAACATATCCGTATGTCATTGCCATCTGTCCCAGATCTTTCTTCCTGATCTTTTTACCTGAGGCGGCAAATTTTGCAACGGCGCCTGCCGGTGTCGATTTGGATGCCTGTCCTCCTGTGTTCGAATATACTTCCGTATCGAGAACAAGGATATTAACATCTTCCCCCGATGCCACCACGTGGTCAAGGCCGCCGTATCCTATATCATATGCCCAGCCATCGCCTCCGAATATCCATATCGATTTTTTTACCAGGTATTGTTTCAGGTTCAGTATATCATTACATATCTGATTATTTTCTTTCTCGCATGCTTCTATCACTTTTTCAGATGCCTGCTTTGATGCTTCGGCGTCATCCTTTGCTGCTATCCATCCGGCGAATGCCTCTTTGGTTGATGAACTCAGTCCGTTTGCGGTTTCCATCATCCTGGCAATCCTTTTACGCAGTTTGGAAACGCCTGTTGCTATACCTAATCCATATTCGGCGTTATCTTCGAACAGAGAGTTTGCCCAGGCAGGCCCATGGCCGTCTTTATTCACAGTATAAGGAGTTGAAGGAGCCGAGCCACCATATATTGATGAGCAGCCGGTTGCATTTGTGATTATCATCCTATCGCCAAACAGCTGTGTGACAGCCTTTATGTAGGGTGTTTCACCGCAGCCTGCACAGGCGCCTGAAAACTCGAACAGAGGCTGTGAGAACTGGCTGTTCTTAACAGTTTTCATCTTATCGACGATAGTATCTTTATAACCTACTTCTTCATGCATATATGTCCATCTTTCTTCCTGTTCGAGCTGTGTCTCGAACGGTTTCATCACAAGAGCCTTGTCTTTGGAAGGACATACATCGGCACAGTTACCACAGCCCGTACAGTCAAGTACGCTGACCTGTATTCTGAATTTATATTCTTTCAGGGCACCTATACCCTGGAGCGTATCGGTTCCTGCAGGTGCTTTTTCTGCTTCCTCGTCAGTGAGAAGGAAAGGCCTTATTGCTGCATGAGGGCATACAAATGAGCACTGGTTACACTGTATACAATTTTCGGATTGCCATTCGGGAGTCCAAACGGCAACACCCCGTTTTTCGTATTTAGTTATTCCGGCAGGGAAAGTACCGTCTTCCCTTCCCCTGAATGCACTTACGGGCAGGTCATCACCTTTCTGTGCCAGCATCGGATAAACGACGTTCCTGATGAATTCCGGCTGGTTTTTATCAACTGTTTTTTCTTCGGGAACGAGGCTTTTCCATGCGGCAGGAACATTTATTTTAATTACTTCACCTCCCCGGTCTACCGCGGCATAGTTCATCTTAACTATATCTTCACCTTTGGCCCCATATGATTTAACAATGAATCTTTTCATTTCCTCAACAGCCTTGCTGTAAGGAATAACGTTGGCAACCTTGAAAAAGGCGCTTTGCATTATAGTATTGGTGCGTCCCCCCAGGCCTATCTCTTCAGCAATGCCGGTAGCATTGATCATATAGAAGCCGATATCATTTTCAGCCAGGTATTTTTTTGTTGAAGCAGGGAGTTTTTCTTCCACTTCTTCTTCTTTCCATGTGGCATTAAGCAGGAAGGTACCTCCCTGTTTAAGGCCTTTAAGCATGTCATATTTCTGCAGGTATGCAGCCACATGGCAGGCAACGAAGTCGGGTGTGTTTACAAGGTATGTTGATTTAATGGGTGTATCGCCGAAACGCAGGTGTGATACTGTTATCCCGCCTGATTTTTTTGAATCGTATGCGAAATAAGCCTGGCAGTATTTATCGGTTGTTTCACCGATTATTTTTATTGAGTTCTTATTTGCGCCGACCGTTCCGTCTGATCCCAGTCCGTAGAACTTGGCCGAATATGTGCATTCGTCACAGACATTGATCTCCGGAAGCAGAGGAAGAGAATGATTGGTAACATCATCTTTTATACCTACTGTAAAATGATTTTTCGGAGTATCCTCTTTCATGTTTTCATACACCGACATTATCATAGCGGGGGTGGTATCCTTGGAAGAAAGCCCGTAGCGTCCGCCTACAATAACCGGACGTATTTGCTTTTCGTAGAACATTTCGCGAACATCCATATAAAGCGGTTCCCCATTTGCTCCCGGTTCTTTCGTGCGGTCGAGAGTTGTTATTTTTTTCACACTCTCAGGCAAAACATTAAAGAAATATTTATCGGAGAAGGGGCGGTAAAGATGCACGGTTATAAGACCCACCTTTTCTCCTTTTTTAACAAGATAATCGATAGTTTCCTTTATTGTTGACGTAACCGAGCCCATTGCAATGATAATGTTTTCGGCATCAGGAGCACCATAATATACAAAGGGTTTATATTCCCTTCCCGTAAGTCCGGAAATCTCCTTCATATAATCCGCCACAATATCAGCCAGAGGTTCATAGAAAGGATTGACTGACTCTTTTGCCTGGAAGTAAATATCGGGATTCTGGGCAGTTCCTCTTGTTACAGGGTGTTCAGGATTAAGAGCATTATTCCTGAAAGACTGTATGGCATCCATGTCGACAAACTTCTTAAGGTCTTCTGTTTCCAGCAGTTCTACCTTTTGTATTTCGTGGGATGACCTGAAGCCATCGAAGAAATGGAGGAAAGGTATTCTTGATTTTATGGCCGAAAGATGTGCGGTACCGGCAATATCCATTATCTCCTGAACGCTTCCCGATGCAATCATTCCGAATCCGGTTTGCCTGGTGGCATAGATGTCATTGTGGTCTCCGAAAATAGACAGAGCATGCGCGGCTACTGAACGGGCGCTTACGTGGAATACTCCCGGAAGCAGTTCGCCGGCTATTTTATACATATTAGGGATCATCAGAAGCAGACCTTGTGACGCAGTGAATGTAGAGGTAAGCGCTCCCGACTGTAACGAGCCATGAACAGCTCCGGCGGCGCCGGCTTCAGACTGCATTTCAACTACCTTTACTTCCTCCCCGAAGATATTCTTTCTTCCATTGGCCGCCCATTCGTCAATAAATTCGGCCATATTGGAAGAGGGAGTAATGGGGTAGATACATGCAACTTCACTGAACATATAGGCAATATGTGCTGCTGCCTGATTACCGTCAAGTGTTATGAACTTTTTCTTTGTTCCCATATCGTTTATAAATATTGTTAAAAATATGTTATTTGCTTGTTGTCATTTGTCACCGCCTTATCATCCTCCGTTCATTGAGATCAGAAATTCTTCATTGGACCTTGTCTGGCGAAGCCTGTCGCGCAGGAATTCCATTGCTTCTACTGCGTTCATGTCGGTCAGATAATTTCTAAGAATCCATATCTTATTAAGGAAGTTCTTGTCAAGCAGCAGATCCTCCCTTCTGGTACTGGAGGCGGGTATATCTATTGCGGGGAAAATCCTTCTGTTCGATAGTTTCCTGTCGAGCTGGAGCTCCATATTTCCTGTTCCCTTAAATTCTTCGAATATCACATCGTCCATTTTGGAGCCTGTTTCCGTGAGGGCAGTAGACAGTATTGTCAGAGAGCCGCCGTCTTCAATGTTACGTGCTGCACCGAAAAATCTCTTTGGCTTATGAAGGGCATTTGAATCGACACCGCCTGACAGAACCTTGCCGGATGCTGGTGAAATAGTATTGAAAGCCCTTGCCAGCCTTGTGATGGAGTCAAGAAGTATAACCACATCGTGTCCGCACTCAACCATTCGCTTTGCTTTTTCAAGAACGATATTTGCGACCCTGACGTGCCTTTCAGCGGGCTCGTCGAATGTAGATGCTATGACTTCCGCGTTTACATTTCTGGCCATATCGGTTACTTCTTCAGGACGCTCATCAATAAGCAGGATCATAAGATATACTTCAGGGTGATGTTTGGCGATAGCATTTGCTATTTCCTGAAGAAGCACAGTCTTTCCTGTTTTGGGCTGCGCCACTATCAGTCCTCTTTGCCCTTTGCCGATAGGAGCGAACATATCAACCACCCTGACCGATAATGTTGATTCGCCCGGTGAGCATAATGTGAATTTTTCGTTCGGGAAAAGGGGTGTAAGGTAGTCGAAAGGTACACGGTCGCGAATGAAGTCAGGTGTGCGTCCGTTTATCATTTCTATTTTTATGAGAGGAAAATATTTTTCCCCTTCTTTCGGTGGCCTTATTGTCCCTTCAATGGTATCACCTGTTTTCAGCCCGAACAGTTTTATCTGGGACTGTGACACATATATATCATCGGGTGAGTTCAGGTAATTATAATCGGCCGAACGAAGGAATCCATATCCATCGGGCATTATCTCAAGTACCCCTGTATTGGAAATGATCCCCTCAAATTCATATTCGGGGTCTCTTCCTTTTTTTTCCGGTTCTTTATCATTCCTTCTGGGCTGAGGGGGCTTTGATTCATCATATTTTCTTTCACCGTCTTTTTTGGGAATGTCTTTTTCATCCTTTCCGGGAGCCGGCTTATTATCTTTTTTCCAGTTCAGGTTCCTGTCGGATCCGGAATAGGGCGGGCGTTTCTGTCTTGCCTGTTCATTCACGGGCTGATCTTTCCTTTCCGGTTGCCTGTTATCAGGCTGCATCCCTTTGGGCTCGTCTTTTATCCGGTTTTCTTCTTCACGGACTTCTTTTTCTGATTTCTGGCCGGATTCGGGCGGCTGTGCAGATACCTTAACATATTTCAGATCTGTCTTTGTCCTGGGCCTTCTTCCCCTCTTTTTAGGATTTTCTGATTCTCCTCCTGTGGTATCGTTTCCCCTGATTCTCTTACCAGGAAGGGATTTATTTTCGGAAGCTTCCACTATTGCCTGCTGATCAAGAATAAGATATATCAGATCTTGCTTCCGATATGACTCTACTCGTTTGATCTTAAGCTTTTTGGCTATCTCCCTTAGCTCAGGAAGAAGCTTTTTGTTTAACTCAAGAATGTCGTACATAGTTTATAATTGTAGGAAATTTAATGAAAAATGTAATGATATTATTTTCCAGAAAAATCTGTTTCAGATTTGAAAACAGATGCGCAAGGATATATTAACATAAATCAATGCGGCTAAAACCGTTGCAATAATAAACAAAACCTTAATATAATACAACACTAATTTCCTAAAAAAAGGTTAAATAACAAAAACAAGTCATAAAAAATTGGATTTCAGGGTATAGACAGATAAAAAAATCGCTATTTTAGAATGATTTTAATTTAACTTACTGTTGTTGATAAGCATTTTTATTAGTATAATTGTTGTCGGTCAGCGGTACTAATGAGTTTTTTTCATCTTTATGCGTCAGTTAAAGATAACAAAACAGGTTACTAACAGGGATACTCCGTCTCTTGACAAATATCTGCAGGAGATTGGTAAGGTTGATCTTATTACGCCTGAAGAAGAAGTGATACTGGCCAGGAAAATAAAGAAGGGTGATAAGGAGGCGCTGGCTAAGCTAGTTAAGGCTAATCTTCGTTTCGTTGTTTCAGTCGCCAAGCAATACCAGAATCAGGGAATGAGTTTGCCCGACCTTATTAATGAAGGAAACCTTGGGCTGATAAAAGCAGCCCAGAGGTTTGACGAGACAAGGGGCTTTAAGTTTATATCGTATGCAGTATGGTGGATACGTCAGGCCATTCTTCAGTCACTGGCTGAACAGGCCAGGATAGTACGCCTTCCTGTTAACAAGATCGGTTCAATTAATAAGATTAACAGAGTGTTTGCAAGGCTGGAACAGGAGTTTGAGCGGGAACCTTCATCACAGGAAGTAGCTGATGTTCTTCAACTGGCACCGGAGGAAGTAAAGGAAGTCCTTAAATCGAACGGGCGTACTGTAAGCATGGATGCACCTATAAGTTCTGAAGAAGATAATAATATGTATGATATTATGCAAAGCGACGATAATCCCAGTCCTGATAAAGGGCTTATTAACGAATCGCTGGCATACGAGATTGAAAGGGCGCTGAGTACATTGTCCCCGAGAGAGTCGAAAGTAATAAAACTTTATTTCGGAATAAATATGAAACACCCCCTGACCCTGGAGGAAATAGGGGAGGAACTGGGCCTTACAAGGGAAAGAGTGAGGCAAATAAAAGAGAAAGCATTGAAAAGAATTCAGTATACAACCCGGAGTAAAATACTTAAAACATACCTGGGCTAATTTGTGATAATATCTGAAAAAAATGGATCATCTGGTTTCACCATCATTGCTGGCTGCTGATTTTGGCCGGCTGGATAAGGATATTGAAATGGTTAACAGGAGTGAAGCCGACTGGCTTCATCTTGATATAATGGATGGTGTATTTGTTCCAAACATATCATTTGGATTTCCTGTACTTAAATATGTCAGGAAGCTATCCGTAAAACCTCTTGATGTGCATCTTATGATAATTGAGCCTGACAGGTACCTCGAACGATTCAGAGATGCGGGAGCATCGGTGCTGACCGTACATTATGAGGCTTGCAGACACCTGAACAGGACAGTAAGCGAAATTAAAAGACTTGGAATGAAGGCCGGGGTATCACTTAATCCGCATACTCCTGTATCACTTCTCAGGGATATCATACCTTACACTGACATGGTTCTTTTGATGACTGTTAATCCGGGTTACGGGGGGCAGAAATTTATAGACAACAGCTATGAAAGAATAAGGACACTGAAAAATATGATAAAAGAGGGAGGCCATGATGTATTAATACAGGTTGACGGAGGTGTTGAAATAAGTAATGCAAAGCTGCTCGTGGATAGCGGAGTTGACGTGCTGGTAGCAGGAACCACCGTTTTTGGCAGCAAAGACCCGGAAATGACTATAAGAAAACTGAAGAATCCCTGAGACTGATCAGGCTGATGGAACGACGAACGACGAACGACAAAAGGTGAAAGGGTTTAAAAGGTTGAGAATGGGTTGAGAAAGTATTAAATACCTGCTAATTAACAAATTAACCTTTAATATTGTGGACTGGAGACTGCTAGAGAAATTAGTTTAGGCCTCTACAAATCAACCAATTAACTAATATACTAATTAACAACTTAACGACTTAACGACTTAACAACTTAACAACTTAACAGCTTAACATATTTCGTATAACTTATAACTCACAATTTTCTGTCATCTTTTCAACATAGCTTATAATATTTTCTTTTTCTTCAGGATGGAACCATTTTATATCCTTATTTCTCGCCCACCATGTCATCTGCCGTTTTGCATACCGTCTGGAGTTTCTTTTGATCAGCTCTATTGCTTTTTCCCTGCTTATATCACCGTCAAAATAGCTGAAAAATTCTTTGTACCCTACCGTGTTCAGAGCGTTATTATAGCGCAGAGGTATCATCTTACGTGCTTCTTTTTCAAGGCCTGCTGATACCATACTGTCGACCCTGTCGTTTATTCTGTGGTACAATTCATCGCGGTCCATCCTGAGGCCGGTTTTGATGATACTGAAATTTCTTTCCTTACCTTTATTATGAAGGTAAAATGAATATGGCTTGCCTGTGGATTCGCTTATTTCAAGAGCCCTGATAATTCTTTTATGATTTCGCAGGTCGGCAATCCTGTAGTAATCGGGATCGATATACCTGAGATCAGCCCTGAGACTTTCAAGTCCTTCTTCAGAATATTTTCTGAGGTATTTATTTCTTACTTCAGGATCGACATCCGGAATATCATCCAGCCTGCCGCATGCAGCATCTATATAAAGACCGGAACCACCGGTCAGTATTAGTGTGTCATGTTTCCTGAATAATTGTCCCGAAAGATTAAGGAAGTCTCTTTCATAGAGACTTGCACTATAATAATCAGTCACTGACAAGTGCTGAATAAAATGATGCCTGACTTTATTCAGAAGGAAAGGAGACGGTACTGCTGTTCCCACTGACAGCTCCCTGTAGAACTGCCGGGAATCGCATGATATAATCTCTGTTTTAAAACGAAGGGCAATATCTACACTAAGGTCCGTTTTTCCAATACCTGTAGGACCCAGGATTATGACAAGATATTTTTTCATCCGGAAACCTTATCTACTCAGGAGTCTTCGTAATCTTCGATATTTTCGAAATCGGGAAGTTCCGGCTCGTTGTCATCCATATAATCTTCATCTTCCGGCTCATCTTCCTCCTCAATACGGGCAGTGACTTTAGTGAAGCTTGAAAACAGAACCTGTTGAGGAGGTCTTCCCTGTGATTGTGTACAAACAGGGTAGGATCTTTCCGAAATTTTTTCAACAGTTCCAACGCATTCTATAAAAAGCGCTCTTTCATTGAACATGTCAAATACATACAATAGTTTCTGGTTGTCTTCAATAACAATATCATCAATGATGACTTCATCCATAGGCGTTGTATTTGCACCCATATCAAAGAGAGTGAATTCTTCTTCTTTTTCCCATACTTTTGAAGCGGTGTAAAAGGAAGCCATCTGTGACCTGTCATACTCCAGTTCCTCCTGCAGGATATTGTGAAAGTCAAGAAGAGTATTATTTTCATCCAGTTCAAACTCCCTCAGGAATGATTCTTCCTCACCGGAAATAACTACAAACTTATAGATCATATACACAATATTTCAACCTGTGCAATGTAATTATTTTTTTAAAAGAATGAAATATCGGAAAAAAAAATGTTATAAAGACCTGAGCAGCTCCACAGTGTCCATATTATCAGCGTATTCATGCAGTTCCGGATATTGAGACTTCCCGTAAGGAGTACCCGCATTTGAAACAATACATTGTATTGAGTCTGCATTGAAATTAAGTTCCCTGTCAAGCACATCCCGGTCGGTGAAGTAATCATAATATATTACAGACACAGGAGCCGTGATGCTTTCATCCCTTGATAGCAGTATAAACCCCGTATCTGTGTATTGCTTTTTATTTATATTAAATAATGATTTATTATAAAGATAATTACCGGCATATGAAGGATGTTTTGTAATAACCTGCCAGTCGGACCATTGGGAGTAAATATCGCTAAGAGCTATTCCCTTCTCAATGAATATTTTTGAAACATTACGGCAGCCAAGGCCGAAATAAGAGAATATATCGTGAGAAAGAGCCTTCAGATCATCTTTCCCTGTATCGCGGGATATTATTGCCATACTGTTTCTGTTGTTCCTGAAGATATGAGGTTTACCACTGAAGTAGTATTCAAAATACCTGGAGGTGTTATTGCTCCCCGTAGCTATTACAGCATCGAAATTTCCAGATATCCTGTCGGTGAATATGATGTTTTTTTCAAAGTTTTTCTCTATATGAGTCAATATCTCTGTCAACTTCTTTATTAACTCCGGGTCTTTGGAACTGGTTCTTGCCATTAACCTGTTTCCCGTGATCAGTACCGTCAGGAAGTCGTGAAAACCAACCAGTGGAATATTTCCCGCCATTATCACGGCCACTGTGTTTTCTCTGCTTTTTTCGTTCAGATCATAAGGTTGTAACCATGTTTCCAGCTTTTCCTTTTTAAGCAATTCCGAGATCGATCTTACTGCAAGACAAACGTTATCGGGAGTAAACCATTTATTATGTTCCTCCTGACGGTTCATAACCTGCTTTAGTCCCCGTGCCGTGGATGAAGAAGGTCGTGGTGATGCTGCTTCAGCCATTATTGAACCCAGTTCCGTAAAAGCTTCTATTCTGCTCTGTAATCCGGTCATGATACAAAGATAGTTGAATATCGTATACCGGGAGCAAGACACCGTATAAACGAATGGGTCAGGCCTGATTTAAAAGAGACAGCCCCTTAATTTAAAATACCGGAGGGTGATTATTGTAACTGAAAGTTTACGGCAATAGAAAACCTTACAGATACAGGAATATCTCTTTGTATGCCGGGTGACCAGACAGGAGATGAAGCGACTACGCGTTTAACCTCATCGTCAAGCCGGGGATCCACGCCTCGCATAATTTCAATATCAGATATATAGCCATCCTCGTTCACGACGAACATCACAAATACCTTGCCCTGGATCCCTTCCCTGGCTGCTTCAACCGGATATTTGATCCTGCTCTGAACCCATTCGCGGAATACAAGGACGTCACCGCCCCTGAATGTCGGCATGGTTTCAACAACTACAAAGATTTCTTTTTCTTCAGTGTCTGCCCCCGACTTAAGCATGGAGTTATTCTCACTGATCTCAACAGGGACTTTTGTATTGGTGTTTATTCCCTGTTTGTCTGTTATTGCAGGATGGGTGTCAGGTTCATAAATGCCTTCAAGCGGGTTCAGGTCGTCATTGGAACAGGAAAATAAACTAAATACAAACAGTACAACAGGCAACACAAGCAATAACTTGAGTGCCGAGCTTTTTTTGCTTCTTTTTTTTGTCATCATGATCATACGTTTTTTTATTAGGGAACGGCCGGAGAAACCGTTTTGTAAAGTGAATATGCCGGTGTTAAAGATCTGGTTCAGAATGAGTCGCTGATAACTTACTACATTACGCCCTGCATCGAGCATTTGTTCGTCGGTTTCAAATTCATGAAGAGCCTTGAGTGAACGGTCATACATATATATGAACGGATTGAACCAGAAGAATATACCCAAAAATCGTAATATTGCAATATCAATAAAATGCCTGTTCCTTATATGCCTGAGTTCATGTTCGCGTATCGTCTTTCTGACATCATCTCCCAGACTGCTGCTAAGGAAGATATACCCCATGGCTGAAAAACCCGATTCCCTGCCGGGAGGCATTAATACCATGTTTGTACCTTTTATCCCGTATCTTTTTATCGCTACCAGTAAATTGAAAATATTAATCATGAGGATAACCGCAGCTACAATACAACCGGTGTAATATATTATTTGAGGTAATAATATCATGTTCCTGCCCAGACTTTCTTTTGTATCAGGATATATGTTAATATCGTCCAGTCCGATCACTGTATCGATCTTTCCTGTAATAGATGAAAGCACCCCTGCAGAACCGGTTTCCACATTTATCAACGGCAGCAGGAGTGAAACAAACATGCTGCACAGAAGGTAAAACCTGTTGCGCCGGTATCTGGTATCATTTCTGATAAGTAAAAAATAGAGTATGTAGAATACCGACAGGTAAACCGAAGTTGTTACAAGATAGCGTATCATTTCTTTTCTTTTTCCTGACGTGATATTTCTTTTTCCATGATCCTTATTATATCTTCAGCTTCTTTCAGACTGATTTTTTTCTCGCGTGCAAAGAAACTGACCATTTTTTCAAAAGAATTTGAGAAATAGTTGCTTACAAGACTCGACATCCTGTCTTTTGTATATTCTTCTTTTGTTACGACAGGATAATATTCGTGTGTTCTGCCATATGCCTTGTGGCTCACAAATCCTTTTTCCTGAAGTATCCTGATTATAGTACTTACCGTATTGTATGCAGGTCTGGGCTCGGGAAAATGTACGAGGATGTCTTTTACAAATCCCTTTTTTATATTCCAGAGTATTTGCATGATTTGCTCTTCAGCTCTTGTGAGTTCTTTCATATTATCAGTATTAGTATTACAAATATATAACGAAATAATTAGTTATACAACTAAAAAGTTAATTATTTATAAAAAAAAGGCAAAACGGGCTGTTGTCCCGGGTGTGGCAATCTGTTATTTAAGCTGAGGTATTTTATTGAAATTCTGTTGTTTTTGGTTGGCTGATATCTGAATTTCTTAAAATAATTGTATTTTTAAAGTTTGAACAGATACATTATTGATGGGAAAGAAAGGTTTATTCAGGGAAAATTTGAGGGTATCACTACGGGCAATAAGCTCCAACAGGGTTAGGGCTATTCTTACAATGGCAATAATTGCATTTGGTATCATGGCTCTTGTTGGTATACTTACTGCTATTGATGCTATAAAAGGATCCCTGACCAGTCAGTTTTCAATGATGGGGGCGAATACCTTTACAATAACCAGCCGCGGTATGACAATAGTAATGGGCAATAATGAGACAAGGACAAAGAACCATGCGCATATTTCATACAGGGAAGCAGAGGAATTTAAGGAAAGGTTTCATGAACCTGCCTTTGTGAGCATTTCCGTTATTGCCAGCGGAATGGCAACCGTAAGCTACAGGGATGAAGAGACGAACCCGATAGTACAGTTGAGCGGCATTGATGAGAACTACCTTCAGGTTGGTGGTTACGAGATAGATAAAGGAAGGGGCTTTTCGGAGGAGGAAGTGTTTTCGAAACGTAATGTTGCGATAATTGGGGCGGATATTGCAGATGATATTTTCCGGGGAGGGACTGATCCTATTGGTAAAATAATAAATGTGGGGGGGTGCAGGCTAAAGGTAGTAGGGCTTCTTAAAAGAAGAGGTACAAGTGTTATTACAAGTGACAATGTCTGTTTTATGCCGGTTACCACCGCGAGGCATTATTTTTCAAGGCCCGGAATGGATTTTTCCATAAACATAAAGCCATATGCTCAGACTGATATAGAGGTTTTGTCCAGCGAGGCAGAGGGAGTATTCAGGCTGGTAAGGAATCTTGATGCACGTGATGAATCGGATTTTAATATTACAAAGAGTGATGCAATTTCAGATTTGCTGATAGAGAATATTAAATTTGTAACAATAGCTGCAACACTCATAGGTTTTATTACTCTTGTCGGGGCTGCCGTGGGGCTGATGAATATCATGCTGGTATCGGTTACGGAGAGGACAAGGGAGATAGGAACAAGGAAAGCCATGGGTGCCAAGACATCTACAATCAAGAACCAGTTCCTTTATGAGTCTGTCATAATTGGTCAAATGGGAGGGATTCTTGGTATTATACTTGGAATATTGATCGGGAACATAATATCCAGCGCTTTGCAATCGAGTTTAATCCTGCCCTGGAAATGGATTATAGGGGGAGTGGCCGTATGCTTCGTGGTTGGTGTTGTTTCCGGATATTTCCCTGCTGTTAAGGCTGCCAGGGTAGATCCTATAGAAGCACTCAGGTATGAATAATACTATAATTTATGGAACAAGAAATAATTCAGGAAAAAAGCCAGAAATGCCCGGGTATGTATTATGACCCGGATGACAATACATTAGTTATTGAAGGTCGCTCAATACCGGAAAACCCTGAATCCGTTTATCAGCCGCTTAAAGACTGGATTGAGAGGTTCTTCCGTAAATCGGATAATCTTAGTATCATGATTGCTCTGGAGTATATTAACAGTGGTTCTTCAAAGCACCTGCTGGAGGTACTGAAAATTCTTAAATCGTATATGGAGAAAGGCAGGAAGCTTAAAATAAAATGGTTTTACGAGGAAGATGATGAGTCGATACTTGAGTTGGGTGAACATTTCCGTGATACTTCAGGCCTGCCTGTCGAGATAGAAATGATTGTTGACTGATAAAAACGACGAACGACCAAAGACTAAAGACCAACGACGAACGGCTAAAGGCGAACCCTTCGATGAGCTCAGGGTAGGCCCTTCGACAGGCTTCAGGGCAAGCTCAGGGCGAACGGCAAAAAGAAAGGGTTTGATTGCCTGAATTCAGACTTTCAAACCCTTTAGTTTTTTGATTTTGTTTTTGATCCTGCTATTTCATCAGTTTTTCAACAAGGTCGACAACCCTTACCGAATAGCCCCATTCATTGTCATACCAGGAAAGGACCTTAACCATTTTACCGTTGGTCATAGTACTGAGTGCATCAAAAATTGATGATGCCGGATTATGTATGACATCGACCGATACAATAGGATCTTCCGTATATTCAAGAATACCTTTCATTGGTCCTTCTGCTGCTTCTTTCATGGCGGCATTAATTTCTTCTTTTCCTGCTTCTTTTTTAAGAATGGCCACGAGATCTATAAGCGACCCTGTTGGAGTAGGGACCCTTACAGCCATACCATCCATTTTACCTTTCAGTTCCGGTATTACAATACCTACTGCTTTAGCAGCACCTGTAGTAGTAGGTATCTGTGATACGGCAGCCGACCGGGCCCTTCTCAGGTCCGAGTGAGGAAGGTCAAGTATAACCTGGTCATTGGTATATGAATGTATGGTAGTCATAAAACCCTGCTCAATGCCGAATTTGTCGTTGAGGACCTTGGCAACAGGAGCAAGACAATTGGTTGTACAGGATGCATTTGAAACACACAGATGCTCCGGCCTGAGATCATCGTCATTAACCCCAAGTACAATTGTTGCATCTATCTGATCTTTCGAGGGAACGGTAAGAATAACCTTTTTTGCTCCGTTTTTAAGGTGATCTCCGTAACCACCCTTAGGGCCTTCTTTCGCCCTGAAAACGCCGGTTGATTCAATAACTACATCAGGAGTCCTGCTCCAGGGTATTGCAGCCGGATTTCTTTCAGAGCTGACTTTTATTTTTTTTCCGCCGATTATTATATTTTCACTGTCGTGACTCACACCAGCATATCTTCCCTGTGTGGAATCATATTTAAGAAGGTGGGCAAGTGTTTTGGTATCAGTCAGATCATTGATACCGACAACATCTATATTAGATCTTTCAAGGGCAATCTTGAAGACATTTCTTCCTATTCTGCCGAATCCGTTAATAGCTACCTTAATTTCTGACATTTTTATTAGAATTAAATTATAGAATATGAGTTTGTAAAGATAAAAATTAATGGTGATTGTGACAATCGGAACCCAAAAAATTTACTGCCATGAAATTATTCAAATATCAGGGAGTAAAGATCACAAGACTGTTATTACCTGAAGAAAAGGGTTGGTATGTTATTGGATTCGGGGTTGAGCGGATCTATAATTACACCTATTCTGTAACTGACGAAAATGGTAAGGAATATTGCCCGGTTGTCTTCTGTTGCCATAATAGGAAGTTTATTTGTAAATACTTCAAGTGAGGTACCCAGTTCAATAGCGTGTACCACCTTATCTTCCTTGCTGTATTCAAAGTTAAACCCGCCCTTTATAAATGCACCCGGGGTGAGCTTTATTTCTTTAATCCCTTTAAAGAATGAGGCCTTATTGTATATATCACTAGGGTAATGTATGTTCTCATTGAATTTTTCCTGTTTAATGATCATATCATTCGGAGTGTAATACTGAACATTATAATAAATTGGCTTTGCGAAAGCCAGTGACGGGCCTCCTGCGTAGAAGTACCTTATAGCTATCCCTCCGAGGTCTGCTTTTTTAAATATTTCATGCTGATGTCCTATTGCCCCCCTGAGTGAAAACAGGCTGTTTTCCTTTCCGAAGACGAAACTGCCTCCGCTTTGAGCATAAGGATTTGTAAGCTTTATTTCTTTGGGGTGTTTAATGATATTAATATCAATATCGACAATTCTTTTGTTCAGAAAGTCGAGCCGTTTCCCCTCCCGGTAGCCTATTCCCAACCCGTTTGAGTTAAGATTGAACCCAAAGGTCCTTTCATTCCTGTAAAATATCTTGTCCTGATCATCTATTTCACCCTGTGCAAAAACAGGGATGTAAACAGCAACTATAGATAATATAGCCAGCAGTTTTTTCATATTCTACTGAAATAATCAATAAAAGCCCGGGGAAGAGCAGGTCTTAACCGACATGCTCTGTATCAGTATTCGCTTTACTGTAGGCCGGACATGTGTCATTATTACATGAGCTAAGAGCCAGAGCCAGAACAAAAGCGACTGCTATTACAAGTGCAAATTTTTTCATTTGTCAAATTTTACTCCCACAAAAATAAACTTTTATCTCAAATACAACAACCAAATTATATACAAGCTTCATACCAAAATGAAAAATTCGGCAGGTATTTTACAGGAAGAATAGTTTTTCATTTATTAATGATCGACTATTCTCCCTGTAAAGTACATAACAGTTATGTCTATTAGCTTGTTCACTCAAATACCGGTAAGGTTTCCGGGGACCAGTATATTCCGACAGCTTCAAGCATACCCTTAAGTTCAACGAGATCAGTAGAATAAATATCTGATATTTTTTTATACTGTCCGGTGAACCTGGTCAGTGATATTTGATACTGTTCCTCCTGCGCTTTTATTATATCGTTTTCGGCATTTGATGTTGCCGATACAGCATATCTGACCCTGTTCATAATGGAAGGCTGGGTTGCATCAATCCTGACATTTTCTGATCTCCGGCCGCTGACAGCCAGAATTATTTCGTCGAGTTTGCTCTCTATCGATTTTGTCATCTGTGTGATCTCATTTGTCAAAGCCGGTGTAGACGTTAGCCTGGATCTCAGTCCGCTCATTTCTTCTTTCAGATCATTTACACAGGCGTTTATTTCTGTGACAGAGTTTAGCAGGTCTGTTGCTTTTTTTGCAAAATTGAATTTATTATTATAGTCTGGTGTCCCAAGTGCACTGTTGTCCAGTGTTTTAATATTAAATTCTTTGCTTTCGGCCAGGCCGAAATACTTGCCGTTTATATATTTTTCTATTGAAACGCTATAAGTTCCGGGTGGCACTGCAGGGCCTCTTGAGGTCAGATAGGACATATCCCATGTAATAGTATTTATTCCCTGGCGCAAGGGTGTTTCAATCTTCCTCATTATTTCACCGTCATTATTCTTAATGGTGAAGATTATCATTGCCTTTTCTTCCTTTGCTTCGGCCAGTAGCTCCTCATCAGCAGGGTATCTTATTTCCCCATTTTGTTTTTCAGCCTCACGCTGGTCCTTCATCCTCTTTTGCCTGAGGGTCTCATGATCCTCTTTAATATTATATATTATCCTGACTTCCGGTTCAGGATTTGGCACACTGAAGTGAACTTCACCCTGGTAATTCTGGTTAGAGGAAGGGTAATAGAGGAGGGCATCTTTTATATTGAAAATATGGACATCCTTATTAAGGTTTTCCTCTGATAATTCTCTTATATATGAATAATCATCGAGGATATACCATCCCCTGCCAAAAGTTGCCACTGCAAGATCGTTCTCTCTTTCCTGAATATCAAGGTCTTTTACTTGTATTGTTGGCAGTCCGTTACGCAGACGGTACCACTTACCTCCATTGTCCAGGCTTACCCATACTCCCCATTCTGTTCCGATAAACAGTATGCCGGGATCAACGTGGTCTTCCTGTATCGTGTAAACTGTGCCTTCAGGAAGGTTTGATGCAATAGATTTCCATGTTTGACCCTTATCAGTACTTTTCAATATATAAGGTGTAAAATCGCTGCTGTTTTTTCTTCCGTCGAAGCATGCATATACAGTATTCTGATAATGTTGCGATGGCAGTATATAGTTTACAAATGTCATATCCGGGACACCGGTGAAAGATGAATATTTTATCCAGTTTTCACCGTCGTCATCGGTTCTCCATATCAATCCGTCATCAGTCCCTGCGTATATCATACCCTGCACAAGGGGTGATTCGGCCAGGGCAAAAATATTGCCGAAAGGAGATGTTGATACACTTTTTGCAATTGCTTCGGGAGGCCATATTTTACCCATCATAGGCAGCATGTCTACATCAATTTGCCGGGTAAGGTCAGGGCTGATTTCAATCCATGATCCGCCACGGTCGTTACTTTTCATCACCTTGTTGGCTGCAACATACAGTGTCTGGCTGTTGTGCGGGCTAATGATATATGGTGTATTCCAGTTAAATCTGTATACTTCATCTTCAGCAGGCTGAGGCTTGATTGAAACAGTATTGCCCGTTCGGCTGTCATATCGTCTTAATCCGCAATACTGTGATTCGGCATATTGGATATCGGGATTATCGGGATCAGGAACGGAGAGGAAGCCGTCACCTCCTAATGTATATGTAAAATCAGCGTTTACCAGATTCCTTCTGGTAGTCCTGCCGGGCCCGAACCATGAGCCGTTATCCTGCGCCCCGCCGTATATATTATAAAAGGGCAGGGCATTGTCTGTTCTCACATGATAATATTGTGTTATGGGAAGATTTGATTTAAATACCCAGTTTCGCCCCCTGTCCCAGCTTTCATATATTCCGCCATCGCATCCCATAAGGTAATAATCAGTATTCTCAGGATCTACCCATAATGCATGATTGTCGACATGCTTGTTCTTTTCTCCAAGTTGTTCCCATGTCTTTCCTCCGTCATTTGTCACCATATTTCTTACATCCATTGAAATAACGCGGTCCGGATCCTGAGGATCAGCATAGATCTCGACATAATACTGAGGACTGCCAGCTATTTCATTACTCATTTTAGTCCAGCTTTCTCCCATATCATCCGATCTGTAAAATCCCCCGGTGCTTTCCGGTAATTCTATCATTGCATATACAATATCCGGGTTGGCAGGGGCTATGGCAAGGCCTATCCTGCCAATGTCTCCTGAAGGCAGGCCCATGGTAAGCTTATACCAGTTTTTACCGGCATCAACAGACTTATAAACAGCCGATTCAGGTCCGCCATTAATTTTGGAGTAAACCCTTCTTTCTCTCTGATGAGCTGTAGCATACAGTATATCAGGATTTCTCGGGTCCATTTCAATGTCGCTTATTCCTGTATAGTCGCCTATATACAATATTCTTTCCCAGCTTTTTCCTCCATCGTTTGTCTTATAGAGGCCGCGATCGCCGCCAGGCCCCCATGCCGGTCCCTGTGAAGCAACGTAGACGATGTTCGTATTATCCGGATTTATTATGATCTTACCTATGTGTTCTGATTTTTTTAGTCCCATATTCTTAAAGGATTTACCTCCATCCGTAGTCTTGTATACCCCGTCGCCATATGCAAGGTTCCTTTGCGAGTTATTTTCACCTGTGCCAACCCATACTATTTTCGGATTACCGGGATCAATAGCCAGCGCTCCGATACTGAATACCGGCTGTTTGTCGAAAACAGGTGTAAAAGTCGTTCCTTTGTTCTCTGTCTTCCAAAGGCCGCCGGAAGCTGTCCCGACATAATACTCAGACGGATTTTCTGGGTTAACTGCAAAATCAGCTATACGGCCTGAATATGAGGCCGGCCCGATAAGCCTGAACTTAAGACCGCTGAGCGCAGACGGGCTGATAGTAAACCGGTCGGCTGATGCATCTGTGTTTTTTGTTTTCCTTTGTGCCTGTAAATGGCATGTAGCTCCAGTCATAAGCAGAATAAAAGCCAGTATGATTACCTGACTGCTTTTTCTTATATCATTCATATTTTTTGTGAATTAGTTTCCTGATCATAAAAACGGGGATACCTTACTAAATTACAAATATAATATTTTACCCGAAAGTGCCATGTTGACATGCGGTAGTTCCATATTAGAGTATGCAGTACTGCAATTATAGAATAAGATATTCATTTTTATCATTTTAAACTGCATTCAGACAGAACAAAACCAGTTGTTATTTGTATAGATATATGGAATAAACTTATTGAGAGATGAAAGTTATATATTTGGTTAGTTTTATTATAATAATATCGGATATGACAGGTCAAATTAAAGGGCAATCGGAAAACAGGTATAATTTTCTGAGTGAATTTGAAGCATATGTTATAGAGAATAAAGGTACTGAAAGGGCATGGACAGGCGAGTACACAGATTTGAAGGAAGATGGGACATATATATGCAAAAAATGCGGACAGGCGCTTTTCAGGTCGGATGATAAATTCGATTCTCACTGTGGCTGGCCCAGTTTTGACGATGAGATACCGGGGGCTGTTAAAAGGGTCCCGGATGCCGATGGAATAAGAACTGAAATAGTATGTTCGGATTGTGGCGCTCATCTGGGACATGTTTTCGAGGGAGAAGGATTTACTGATAATAATATCCGGCATTGCGTTAATTCTGTCTCTGTCGATTTTGTTGCAGGTGATCTCGGGGAAGGGAGGTATGAGACTGCTATTCTTGCAGGAGGCTGTTTCTGGGGAGTTGAATATTACCTTCAGCAGATGGATGGAGTGGAATCTGTAGTATCCGGTTATACAGGCGGTCATGTGAAAAATCCATCGTATAAAGAGGTTTGTACAGGTAAAACCGGACATGCCGAAGCGGTTAAGGTTGTATATGATCCTGACAAGGTCTCATATGAGGATATAGTGAAAATGTTCTTTGAGATACATGATCCTACCCAGATTAACCGGCAGGGTCCGGATATCGGGGAACAATACAGGTCGGCTGTCTTTTATATGAACGAATATCAGGAAGAGATAGCGATGAGATTACTGCAGATACTGAAAGACAAGGGTTATAATATAGCCACTGAGCTTACCAAAGCAAGCGAATTTTACGAAGCAGAAGGTTATCATCAGGACTACTATTTTGAAAAAGGCACTCTCCCTTATTGTCACGGATATGTGAAAAGGTTCTGACGTATATGGATACTGAGTTTAAGTGACCGTTTTATTCAATACCGGTAACAGTCGCTTATATGAATTTTTGTTTCTCCAGTACTTTCAGAAGAAGTTTGGAGAAGGTCTCGTTATCCGACTTTTTATACCTGACATCAGTGAATACCTGTGCGAGGGTTTCCTTGTTATTTTCCTTCACGAATTGTATCGAATCTTCCCTGGCTTCCTTCGCGGAATAGATATTATCGATTTCCTCGTCTGTATAATCATGGTATCTTTCCTTGTGTACGACTGCCTTCAGAGGGAGTCTGTCGCTCTGCTGCGGGCTTTCAGCGGGCCATCCCATACTTATTGCAGTTACGGGCACTACTCCCTGGGGAAGGTCAAGTATCTTAATAATTTCTTCAGCCATATATATTGTAGTGCCAAGATAGCAGATACCAAGCCCTTTTGATTCGGCTGCTATGCACATTGTCTGTGCGGCTATAATTGCATCTGTTGCAGCAGTCATGAATGACAGGAAATTATTATATCCCGGATCTGCTTTGCGAAGCCTGCACCACTTATTGAATCTGTTAAAGTCGGCACAGAAAGTTAACAATACCGGAGCTTCTGTTACCATAGGCTGGTTAAAATGACAGGGAGCCATCTTTTTTTTCATTTCACTATCCCTGGTTTCTATTATGCTGTAAACCTGCATATTCCCTGTTGTGGATGATCGGCAGGCAGCATTTAACAATTCTTCAAGCAATTCCCTGCTTATATCTTCAGGACTGTATTTCCTGATCGTTTTGCGATTATACAGAATATCTGTCATCTTTTTTAATTATTTGAATTCAACTCCCAGTTCACCTGCTACTGCTTTGAGATCCTCTTTTACTGCCGGAACAAGTTCTATTCCTTCCCTCATTATTCTTTCTTCAGCTTCCCGTTCCGGATCTCCCGGAATAAGGACTTTTTCACGGCCTTCAGCAGTATTTCCATTTCTGAATGTTCTGATCCATTCATCCATCCTCTTTTTAAACTCATCAGCAGGCATAAAAGCATCTATTCTCATTGCACCGAAAAAGTGTCCTGTCCCTTTACCCACCTGTTTATCTTTTTTCGGGAGATAAGCCACTGCAGGAGGAACGAAAGGTCCGAAATTAGCTCCGCTGATCACACCTGAAAGAATATCAACTATTGAGCTCATGCAATACCCTTTATGCGATCCGTGCAACCTGTCCCCCCCGAGAGGAACAATAGCACCTCCGTGTTTCAGTATTGAAGGATCTTCGCTGGGCATACCTTTGCTGTCCTGAACAAAGCCCGGAGGCAAATTCTCTCCTTTTTTTTCAGCAATAGCAACTTTCCCTCTTGCTATAGGTGTTGTTGCAAAGTCTGCTACAAAGCTTTTTTCTTTTTCTGTGGGTACTGCAAAAGCAACAGGGTTAGTCCCGAGAAGTTTTTCAACTGAGAAAGTAGGGGCGACAGTAGGATTTGCATTTGTAACACAGAAACCAATCATATTATATTCCAGTGCCATCATGGCATAATATCCTGCAATGCCGAAATGGTTGGAATTTCTTGTGGCTACCCATCCTGTACCGGTTGCTATGGCTTTTTCTATGGCTATGTTCATTGATCTTTTTGCACCTATCATACCGAATCCGTTATCTGCATCCACAACGGCAGTTGCCGGTGTTTCATGGACAATTTGTATATCAGGCCTTGAGTTGATCTTACCTTCTTTCCATAGCTGGTGGTAGTCCTTTATACGTAATACACCATGTGAAGAAATGGCTCTCAGTTCGGCTTTCAGCAAAATTTCGGCAATAATATCTGCATCATTTTTACTGCAATCCATTTTCCGGAATATGGAGCTGATCACATTGAAGAGATACGAGTGAGTATACATTTTTTTAAGTTAATTTAAGTAACCATGATTGCCTGTTATTTCCTGTGTACCCTTGTTGATGTTGCCTGTGCCTTTGGCATTATAAGCACATCGTCAATATTAACATGATCGGGTAAGTTTACGCAATAGCTGATAACACCGGCTATATCTTCACCTGTAAGAGGCTTCATTCCCAGATAAGGCTTTTCTGCTTTTTCTCTGTCTCCCTTAAACCTTACGTCTGAAAATTCAGTCCTGACCAGTCCGGGAGCTATATTGCTAACTTTTATACCATATTCGAGAAGGTCAATCCTCATTGATTTTGAGAGGGCATCCACTGCATGCTTGGTAGCACAGTAAACATTGCCATTTTCATAAACTTCTTTGCCTGCTATGCTGGCAACGTTCAGTATGTGTCCTTTTTTTCTTTTTGCCATTAAGGGACTTATTACCCTGGTAACATATAACAGTCCTTTAATATTTGTATCAATCATTTGTTCCCAATCGTCAATATCGCCTTCATCCAGATGACTCAGTCCGGCGGCAAGTCCTGCGTTGTTAACAAGAACATCAATATTCTGCCATTCTCCGTCCAGGTTTCCCAGGTTATTAACAACTTCACTAAGATGTCTTACATCAAAACAAAGGGGGAGTACCCTGACGTTGTTATTTTCCCTGATCTCCCCGGCGATAACCATGAGGCGGTCTTTTCTTCTTCCGGTTATGATGATATCATAACCATTTTCTGCCAGTTTTTTTGCTGTAGCATATCCTATGCCGGACGTTGCTCCGGTTATAAGAGCTGTTTTTTTCATACGGGAGTCTTTTGAAAAGAATTCACAAAAATAATCATCTTCGATCAGCAAAGATAATTTATTGCGCGGAAAGGCTGTTATATATGGCATCCAAATATATCCTGTTTTCATCCCTAATATTTATATTTGCAGTCTCTAACCGGAAATGTATGCGTAAGAAAGAGGAAGTAAGAACAATGTTTGACAGCATAGCCTGGAGGTATGATTTTCTCAATCATTTTTTGTCGTTCGGAACTGACCTTTCCTGGAGGAGGAAAGCAATAAACGAAATTGCCACAAGAATAAAACCGGAAAGGATCCTTGATATTGCTACCGGAACATGTGACCTGGCTATTGAATCTCTTCGCCTAAGCCCTGATATTGTTACCGCTGTAGATATATCCCAGAGAATGCTTGAGGAAGGCAGGAAGAAACTATACAGGAAAAAACTGAATGACAGGATTGAACTGGTGATAGGTGATTCCGAAAATCTTCCTTTTGATGAGGGGTCGTTCGATACAGTTATGGTTTCGTTCGGAATACGGAATTTTGAGAATCCGGAAACAGGACTGTCCGAGATGTACCGGGTACTGAGGAAAGAAGGAATAGTAATGATACTTGAGTTTTCTAATCCCTCCGGATTTCCCTTTAAAACTGTTTATGGTTTTTATTTTCACAAGATAATGCCTCTTTTCGGCTCGGCCTTTTCGAAAGATAAATCAGCATACAGTTACCTGCCCGATTCAGTTACTTCTTTTCCTGAAGGTAATGATTTTCTTGACTTAATGGCATCGGCAGGATTCGCCGGGTTGAAACAAAGGAGATTAACGGGCGGCGTAGCAACTATATATACAGGCCGGAAGTGATACAATATTATAATTATATATCTGTTATATTATAGTTCGCTATTGTGAGATAAAAATCACTCTGTAATGATGCAGAGGCGTACAGCAAATGACGAAAGACTAACCCTTCGATAGGCTCAGGGCAGGCGACAAAAGGGAAATATGTTATATTAGAATAAGTAATCAATTGGTTTGAAGCACTTATATATAAAATACGGGATATCAATTTTTGTATTTATTTTTCTGACAGGAGCCCTGGTCAATGCTCAGAAAAAGAAGCCGCTTAATAAGTCATGGTATGATGAAAAGCAGTTACATTTCGGCTTCAGCCTTGGACTGAATACCATGGATTTCAGGCTTACTCCTTCGCAGGACTATTATACTGTAGATTCGTTATACCCCGAAGTGGCATACCTTAGTCCCGGGATAAATATCCAGATTGTGATCGACTATCACCCGGCCATGTACTGGGATTTAAGATTCTTACCCGGAGTATCATTCGGGCAGAGACAGTTAATTTATTACAAGTCGGCTGTTGTTTATGATGATAAGCAGATTATCGAATCATCGTTTATAGAGTTTCCTCTTTTGTTGAAATACAAAGGCTCCAGACTGAATAATGTCAGGCCTTATCTTGTGGGGGGGCTTAATTTCAGGCACGATCTTGCCGGACGTAAGGGATATGACGATGAGAAGGAGGTATATCTCCGCCTGTATCGTTCCGACCTGTATTATGAATTCGGCGGAGGTCTTGATTTCTACCTTCCTTATTTCAAGTTATCAGTCGAAATTAAGCTTTCAAACGGATTGAGGGATGTACTTATCAGAGACCCTGCACCCGGGTATGCACAGTATGTTAATGCAATCGAAGGTCTTAAGTCCAGCATGTGGGTACTGGCGTTTCATTTTGAATAATAATAGAATACTGGAATGCTGGAGTACTGGAATACTGGAATGCTGAAATGCTGAAATGCTGGAATACTGGAATGGTGGAATACTGAAATGCTGAAATGCTGGAATACTGGAATGGTGGAATACTGGAATGCTGAAATGCTGAAATGCTGGAATACTGGAATGCTGGAGTACTGGAATACTGGAATGAAAATAGAATGTTTGAAATTAGCAATAAACATAACCAATATGCCAATTAACATTGCGGACTGCGGACTGCCGACTGTTATGTCCTCCTGAATTCATTACAGATAATTGCTGCCGACATTGCAGCATTAAGTGATTCAATGCCAGGCCTTGATTTTTCATATGGAGGGATACTGATCCTGTAATCAGATAATTGTAACAGTTCCTTGCTGATACCCCTGGATTCGTTGCCGAATATCAGAACTGCCGGTTGTTTTTTCCCCAGCCCGTAAACCGGTCTGCCATCCATTACAGCCGAATAAATTGTCAGTCCTGACCCTGCAAGCTGAGGTATAAAAGCAAGCAGGTTTTCATAGAAAACACTGACGTGCAACATAGCCCCCATCGAAGCCTGTATTACCTTAGGGTTATACAGATCAACAGTGTCATTGCTGCATATAATATTATCGATACCGAACCATGCTGCAATTCTGATTATAGTACCCAGATTCCCGGGATCCCGTATGTCATCAAGCGCAATAGTCAGTTTATTACTGAATAGTGATATTTCAGGCTTAATGTTCTCAATTTCAACCAGCGCCAGTGTTTCATGTGCTGTTTTCAGAGCGCTGACCTTTGATAATTCAGCCTGGCTTACCTCAATGATTTCTCCTGCTCTCTCAAGCAATGCTTTATCTGCTTTTTCAATCCAGGAGGGCAATGCAAGAAGTTTTCTGAGCTGTTTTCCCCCGGTAAGAAATTCGGTCACAAGTTTATCACCTTCAATAACGTAAAGACGGAATTTGTCGCGGTATTTTTTATACTGTAACGACCTGATAAGTTTGATGTTTGAGGCACTCAGCATTTAACTGGCAGGGGTATATTTAACAAAAAGTGATTATTAATTTGATATATTTGCCAATAGTTTTACAAATGTTGAAATATTTTCGTTTATATAAAAGCAATGCCGTAATAAAGCTGCTGTCATTTTTAATGACTATTACGGTCTTTTATGCATGTAATCCTACAAAGTATGTCCCTGCCGAAGAAACCCTTCTTGATCACAGTGAGGTCAGTATTGACAACAACCGTATAAAGAAATCGGAGCTTAATCCTTACATAAAGCAAACCCCGAACAAGAGGATATTCGGCGCCCGTTTTTATCTGGGTCTGTATAACCTGTCGAATATTGAAAAAGAAAAATTGCTGCATGTCTGGCTGAGGAAAATAGGAGAGGAGCCTGTGATCTATGATCCGTTTGCAGCCAGTAAATCGACAGAACATCTGGAAAATTATCTTTTTTCAAAAGGCTATTTTAATGCCGAAGTCTCGTCTGATGTTTTTACACGTAAGCAAAAAACAGATATCATTTACCGGGTAAGGACAAATGAACCATACAGAATAAGACGGATTAATTATTTAATAGGAGATGACAATGTAAGGAACCTTTTCTTTATGGATACTATAAACTGCCTGATTAAAAGTAATCAGATTTATGATGTGGATGTATTGCAGAAAGAGAGGATCAGGCTGGAAAGGTTTATTAAAGACCTGGGTTTTTACAGCTTTTCACGCGATCATATTTATTTTGAGGTTGACAGTATGGCAGGAGACCGGCAGGTCGATGTTTATTACGAGGTCAGGAAATTCCTGAAATATGATCAGTATAGCAGGATTATTGAATCAAATCATGAACGGTACAGGATTGATGATGTATACATTTATACGGATTTTGATCCCAAACGTGCCCTGGATGAAGGAGATGCGTATTATAATGAACAGGATACATCTTATTATAAAGGAATATATTTCATTAGCGACAATGAGAAGTTTTCGGTCAAGCCTGATGTGATAATACAATCATTATATATTAAACCCATGGATCTTTTCCAGGTGACGAACATGGAAAGAACCCGGGACCATCTCAATTCACTTCAGTCTTTCAGACTGGTCAATATCAGTTATAATGATGCAGGGGATGTCCATGGTTGGGAGCACAGCGAAAAGCCACTCGAATGTGTTATCAGACTTACACCTGTAACCCTTCAGGAGTACAGGGTTGAGCTTGAGGGAACCAATTCCGCAGGTAACCTGGGTGGAGCCGTTAACTTTGTATACCAGCATAAGAATCTGTTCCATGGTGCAGAGAGACTGAATATCAAACTAAAGGGAGCCTATGAAACATTGTCGGAACAGATTTCAGGGCCCAGAACTCTGCAGGAATATGGTTTTGAGGCCAGCCTTACACTTCCCCGCTTTATGTTGCCCTTTCTCGAGAAAGAAAGCTTTATAAAGGAATATAATCCGAAAACAGTCATTAACGCCGCATATAATTATCAGAAGATGCCTGTTTATACACGAACTGTTGCCAATGCTTCATTCGGTTATAACTGGAAAGGTAACCGGTTCACGGATCATTCAGTTTATCCTTTGCAGTTGAACGTGGTTAAGCTGCCTTTTATAGATCCCGGCTTTGAGGCCAGGATTGATACTTCCTCTTACCTTGCATACAGCTATAAAGATGTATTCGTCCTTGGTGGTAATTATATATATATCTTTAATAATCAGAATATTAAAAAATCAAGGGATTACTGGTTCATTAAATTTGCCGGTGAACTGGCCGGTAATATGATGTCACTGGGCTACCTTACCGCAGGGGCTGATACTGCTGAAGGAGGAAGTTACAGGATTTTCGGACAACCATTTGCCCAATATGCAAGAGCTGACGCGGATATCAGGTATAACAGGCAACTGAATGAGGTGAGCTCGGTTGTATACAGGACTTTTATAGGAGCAGCCATACCATATGGCAACTCGAAAGCTGTACCATTTGAAAAACAGTATTTCAGCGGAGGCGCTAACAGTATCAGAGCCTGGCATGTAAGGTCGCTGGGCCCGGGTTCATATACTCCGGTTGATTCTTCCTTTTTTAATATGACTGCTGATATTAAACTGGAGTTTAATGTGGAATACCGGTTTAAACTGTTTTGGATACTGGAAGGGGCATTGTTCCTTGATGCAGGTAATATATGGACATTTAATGAAGATGAAGACAGGCCCGGTGCTATGTTCAGATTTAAGGATTTTTATAGAGATATTGCAGTAGGTACGGGATTGGGACTGCGTTTTGATATCAATTTCGTTATTTTGAGAGCTGATCTTGGAATGAAGCTCAGGGATCCGCAATTACCTGATAATCCGAAGTGGTTGTTACAAAGACGCAAACTTAACTTCAGAGATGACTTTACACTTAATATAAGTATAGGATATCCGTTCTGAGAAACATTGGGGTATGAATGCTAAGTGTTTGATTAAGATATAGTAGCCTGGTATTTTTTTATAATATAAATAATTTGCGCCTTCAACTGTAAAATTCATTTGCAAAAGAGAACAATTCTAACCAATTTAGTCGGCTCTTTTATTATAAAAAACTTAGGTAACAAGAAATAGACCGTTAAGATGACTAACATTGAATCACCTGTTAGGGATACTTTTGGCAGCAAGCTTGGAGTGATTGCTGCGGCTGCAGGATCAGCAGTAGGACTGGGGAACATCTGGAGGTTCCCATATGTTTTAGGCGAAAACGGAGGAGGTGCGTTCCTGCTTATTTACCTTGTTTTCATACTTGTCATCGGTTTCCCTGTTATGCTTGCCGAACTGACAATAGGAAGAAGGGCACAGAGAAACGCACTGGGCTCATTTAAAAAGCTTGCTCCCGGGAAACCCTGGTACCTGATAGGCCTGATGGGTATTGTTGCTGCATTTATGATACTTGCCTTTTACAGTACAATAGCAGGCTGGACCCTTGAATATTTGTTACAGGCTGTCACAAATGGTTTCTCAGGTAAAGATTCCGGTCAGTTGAAGGATTCATTCGAATTATTTCAGTCAGGCTCATTCCGTCCGGTAGTATGGCAACTCGTTTTTATGTTCCTGACGGCATTTATTATTTACAAGGGCGTTAAAAAAGGAATTGAAAAATATACCAAGATATTGATGCCTGTGCTGGTAGTCCTGATTATTATCATCTGTATAAGGTCTCTTACCCTGCCAGGGGCTAAGGAAGGACTTAGTTTTCTTTTTAAGCCTGATTTTTCCAAACTTACATGGCCTGTAATACTTGATGCGCTGGGGCAGGCAGCCTTCTCCCTGAGTATCGGGATGGGTACTCTGATAACATACGGATCATATATAAAAAAGGATAATAACCTTCCTGCGACAGCATTACAGGTCAGCGCAGCAGATACGCTTATTGCAGTGCTGGCAGGTATAATGATCTTTCCCGCGGTCTTTGCGTTCGGGATTGATCCGGCTGAAGGTTTCGGGCTTGTGTTCATTGTACTGCCCAATATTTTTGTTCAGATGGCCGGAGGATATTTCTTTGCAATAATATTCTTTGTACTGCTTGCTATTGCAGCACTTACATCGACTGTATCGGTACTGGAAGTTGTTGTTGCCTATTTTTCCGAAGAACTTAATATGAGCAGACGAAAGGCGACAATCATAGCATCTTTTGCCATAAGCCTGGTAGGAGTATTTGCCACCCTGTCATTCGGCCCGTTAAAGGATAAGCTGATATTCGGCAAAACTGTTTTTGCCTGGTTTGATTATCTCTCTGCAAACATTCTTCTGCCTCTGGGGGCTATCTTTATAGTACTGTTTGTAGGTTGGTACCTGGGTAAAAAGAATGTTAAGGATGAAATAACCAACCAGGGAACACTGAAGGGAAGGTTTGTTAATATATTCATGTTGATAGTCAAGTTTATAGCACCTATTGCTATAACCCTGGTATTTATTTACGGACTGGGGCTTTTAGGTTGAACGGACTTATTTATGTCTATAATTGATCCCGGGTCACTTACCATAAGTGAACGTATAAATAATGCTTTTGGCCCTGTGGTCGGTTTTCTGGATAAGGTATTTTTCTGGGATCCGGTCAGAGCTATCGGTATTGATACCCAGGTGCCGATAGTGGTCCTCTGGCTGGTTTTCGGAGGTATTTTTTTCACTTTCAGAATGAAATTTATTAATATCAGGGCATTCGGACATGCTTTTGCACTGATAAGAGGCAAGTATGATAAACCGGGATCGTTAGGTGAGGTAAGTCATTTCCAGGCACTTACCACAGCCTTGTCAGCTACTGTAGGCCTGGGTAATATTACAGGGGTAGCCATTGCTATTGCCGTGGGAGGACCAGGAGCTACTTTCTGGATGATAGTGGCAGGATTTTTTGGTATGTCACTCAAATTTACCGAGTGTACACTTGGTATTAAATACAGGAATATTGACGGAGAAGGGAAAGTTTCGGGCGGACCGATGTATTATCTTAGTACTGCTCTCAGAAAAAAGAACCTGGGAACGGTTGGAAATATCCTGGCTTTGTTTAGTGCCGTTATGATGGTACTTGCTTCATTTGGCGGAAGCAATATGCTTCAGTCAAACCAGTCTTTTGTACAGTTTTCAACAATCTTTCCTTCATTTGAGGCCCATGGATTCTGGTTCGGTGTGGTTATGTCACTGCTTATCGGACTTGTAGTAATAGGAGGGATTCGTAGTATAGCCCGTGTTACTGAGAAGCTTGTTCCGTTTATGGCTTTTCTTTATATTGGCGCTGCCCTGGTAATAATATTTAAAAATTTCAATAAGGTTGACGATGTCCTTGTCCTGATCATCAGGAGCGCATTTCAGCCGGTAGCTGTTAAGGGCGGCATATTAGGAGTAATAATAACAGGCTTCAGGAGGGGGGCTTTCTCAAATGAGGCCGGCGTCGGATCGGCTGCTGTCGCACATGCCGCAGCCCGTACGGATGAACCCGTAAAGGAAGGTATTGTAGCTATGCTTGAGCCTTTTATAGATACTATACTGATATGTACAATGACAAGCCTGGTAATTATTTTTACAGGCTTTCATGAGTCGGCGGCCGGTCTGGAGGGAACTGAACTTACATCCGCAGCTTTCGGCTCTGTATTTCCGTGGTTCCCCTATATCCTTGTGCTGGCAATTATATGCTTTGCCTTCTCAACGATGATATCATGGTCATATTATGGGCTTAACGGTTTTAAATTTTTATTTGGGAAATATATTTACAGACTTACGGGTATTAAGAACCTTGCAACTTATATTTATTATTCCCTGTTCCTCTTTTTTACCATTGTAGGAGCCTCTTCCAGTCTTGATAATGTAATAGCTTTTTCAGATATGATGGTGTTGACTCTGGCATTTCCGAATATAGCAGGACTTCTGATACTGGCACCTGAAGTATCAGCCGATATGAAAGATTATATAAGGAGGCTTAAATCAGGAAAAATTGCAAAATCAGGATAAATAAGACTGGTTTTTTGTATATTGCAGTGTCTCACTGCCAGTAATATCTATGAGTTTCAGAAAATTTGTCTTGAAATGGTTCGGCTATACAAGGAGCGAAAGGACAGGATCAATGGTTTTGTTATTTATCCTGATAGTAGTCCTGATAATACGTACAGTAAAAAACGGAGAGGAAATTACGGTTATCCAGACTGGAAAAGAGACAATAAAAACAGAAAATTCTGACCTTATGGTCCGGATTTTTAACCGGCAACTGAATTTCAATGCCTGCCATCGTGAAGATACTTTCTTTCATCTGAATAATAACTACGGAAGTACCGGCAGCTATGAATTATTTTCTGATGAAAGATACCGGCTGTCCATGGATTCAGAGACAGTTATCTCAGGAGAAGGCCATTCCCCTGCGGACAACCTTGCAACAGTATCTTCAGGTGAGTACTGCGCCGGATCGCGGAAATCTGAGATACCCCCTTTCATTTCGAATCAGATTGAAATAAATACAGCTGATTCAGCTATTCTGGAATCCCTCCCGGGAATAGGACCGGTATTATCAGTACGTATAATAAAATACCGGGACCTGCTTGGTAATTTTTATTGTCTGGAACAGCTTCACGAAGTATATGGCCTTGATAACAGGGTGATCGACATGAATCTCCGGAGACTTAAGTGTGACAGCAGTCTTACGAGAAAAATCAGTATCAACTCAACTGAGTATACCGAACTGTTAAGACATCCTTATATCAAACGCAGCCAGGTTGACGCAATATTTTCCTACAGAAGACTGACAGGGCCGGTAAGAACGGCATCGGATCTCACCCTGAACAGAATATTCAGCAGAGAAGAAATGCAGCGGCTCAGACATTATATTAGCTACAGATAAAAACAAATGCATAACTGTAATATTTTTTTGTTTTTAATATCCGGAATTTGTAAATTTAAAAATGAAGAATGAAGGAGAAATAAAAAGAGGTGTTTTTTTTTGAAAAAAAGAATTCACTTTTTATCTTTGCGGCTCAATTTTAACTAGAGATTAATTATGATAATTGTTCCGGTAAAAGAAGGAGAGAACATAGACAGGGCGCTTAAGAAATTCAAGCGTAAGTTTGAGAAAACAGGTGTTGTACGTGAGTTAAGGACCCGCCAGGCCTATATAAAACCTTCCGTTCGTCGCAGGGAGGAAGTGAAGAAAGCTATATATATACAGAGGTTACAGGAAGAAGAAGAGTAATTCTGTTTTTTTTAATTTACAGGGTTCCTTTTATGATAGATAAGGAATCATTTCTTGACTACATGCGATTTGAGAAGCATTATTCTCAACATACTGTTCGTTCGTATGATAACGATATCGGGCAGTTTTTTTCTTTTATAGATATGCACAAGGGATCAGATGAACCTGATAATATTACCTCCAGGGATGTAAGATCCTGGATGGTCTATATGCTGGACAACGGCTATTCGGCAGTTACCGTACACAGGAAGATATCATCTTTGAGAACTTTTTTCAGATACAAAATAAGATCTGGTGAAATGAGGACAAACCCGGCTGATGGTCTTGCTCTTCCAAAAAGGGAAAAGCGCCTGCCGGTATTTGTAGAGGAAGGTACACTGGATACACTCCTTGACCATTATGAATTCGGAGATGACTTTAGCGGTGTTCGCGACAGGACACTTATTGAGATGCTGTATACCACAGGCATGAGGAGAGCAGAGCTTACAGCGCTTGAAATCGATGATGCAGACCTTAAGGGTAAAACGGTCAGGGTGACGGGTAAGCGGAATAAGGAGAGGATTATTCCATTACTGGACAGTTTTTGTAAAAACCTGTCGGAGTATATTGAGCTTCGTAATATAACATTTCGGGACAGGGGAGATAACTGGTTGTTTCTGACCGATAAAGGCAATCAGTTATACGACAGGTTCGTTTACAATACTGTAAGAAGATATCTTGATATGGTAACTACTATTGAAAAAAGGAGTCCTCATATACTGAGGCATACCTTTGCAACACACATGTTAAATCACGGAGCAGACCTGAACTCTATAAAGGAGATTCTGGGACATGCCAACCTGTCGGCTACACAGGTATACACACATAACACTTTTGAGAAGTTAAAAAAAGTATATAAACAGGCTCACCCGCGAGCTAAATAAAAACAGAGGAGGAAATAAAATGAATATCCAGATCCATTCGGTAAAATTCGATGCTGACAGTAAGTTGCTGAAGTTTATTGATCAGAAAATAAAAAAGTTAAGTCAGTTCAGTAATGAAATTATTTCCGTTGAGGTTTTTTTGCGACTGGCAAAGGATCAGGAGAAGGAAAACAAGCTTGTAGAAATAAAAGTTGAATACCCCAAAGGGCCCTTGTTTGCAAAAAAGCAGAGCAAGACCTTCGAAGAAGCTACCGATAATGTCATTGAAGCACTTAAAAAGCAGATTACCAAACAGAAAGAAAAGATGAGGGGAGTGTAATTCCCCTGGCTCAAAAATAATCACTTTATAGTTTGTTGATTAAATTAAATATTTCTACATTTGCAAACCGATTTTCAAGGGTGGAAATCACTAATTATTAGCGTTCTTTAAAATTGCCGATGTAGCTCAGCTGGTCAGAGCAGCTGATTTGTAATCAGCAGGTCGGGGGTTCGAATCCCTTCATCGGCTCCCGGAAACGATGCAAGTGTATGTTTTACAGAGGCATCTGTGTTTATCAAGGGGAGATACCAAAGTGGCCAACTGGGGCAGACTGTAAATCTGCTGTCGAATGACTTCGTAGGTTCGAATCCTGCTCTCCCCACAAACAGGATAAATTAATTAGGGCCGGCACTTTTGCAGGCGGTTATTGAACATGACCTCTGTTGGGAAAATAAGCGGGAGTAGCTCAGTTGGTAGAGCATCAGCCTTCCAAGCTGAGGGTCGCGGATTCGAGCTCCGTCTCCCGCTCTGTTTTTTGCCGATGTAGCTCAGGGGTAGAGCGTTTCCTTGGTAAGGAAGAGGTCACGGGTTCAATTCCCGTCATCGGCTCGAACTGGAATTATAAATGAATAAATTTTAATACTAAAATACGTTGGAGTTATGGCTAAAGAAAAATTTGACAGGTCGAAACCGCACGTAAATATCGGAACCATAGGTCATGTCGACCATGGTAAGACTACTTTGACCGCTGCTATCACCATGGTGCTTGCCAAGAAAGGTCTTTCTGAAATAAGAGACTTTGATTCAATTGACAATGCTCCCGAAGAAAAGGAAAGGGGTATTACAATTAACACGGCACATGTTGAATACCAGACAGAGAATCGTCATTATGCACATGTCGATTGCCCTGGTCACGCCGACTATGTAAAGAACATGGTTACAGGTGCTGCCCAGATGGATGGAGCAATTCTGGTGGTTGCAGCAACCGATGGACCAATGCCTCAGACCCGTGAGCATATTCTGCTTGCAGGCCAGGTAAACGTGCCTAAGATCGTTGTATACCTGAATAAGGTTGACATGGTTGATGATCCCGAACTTCTTGAACTCGTTGAAATGGAAGTACGCGAACTTCTGGATTTCTATGAGTTTGACGGAGACAACGCACCTGTAATTCTTGGATCGGCACTCGGTGCACTTAACGGTGATCCCAAGGAAGAAGAAAAGATTATGGAACTGATGAACGCAGTTGATGAGTACATTCCTATACCTCCCCGTGATAATGAAAAACCGTTCCTTCTTCCTGTTGAAGATGTCTTCTCAATAACAGGCCGTGGAACAGTTGCTACGGGACGTATCGAAACAGGAGTAGTTCATACAGGTGATGAACTTGAAATGATAGGTCTGGGCGCTCAGAAAAGAAAAACTGTATGTACAGGTGTTGAGATGTTCCGCAAGATACTCGACCGTGGTGAAGCCGGTGACAACGTAGGTTTGCTGCTTCGTGGTGTTGATAAGAAAGAGATCAAGAGAGGTATGGTGCTTGCAAAACCGGGCTCAATAACACCTCATACCAAGTTCAAGGCAGAAGTATATGTTTTGAAGAAAGAAGAAGGTGGACGTCATACCCCGTTCCATAATAATTACCGTCCTCAGTTTTACCTGAGAACACTTGATGTTACAGGCGAGGTACAACTTCCGGAAGGTACTGAGATGGTAATGCCGGGCGACAGGGTTACAATACAGGTAAACCTTATTACTCCCGTTGCTATTAACCAGGGACTGCGATTCGCAATCCGTGAAGGAGGAAGAACGGTAGGTGCAGGCCAGGTAACTGAGATTATTGAATAATCTGATTTACATATATATGTGCAGGGGTTGCGCTAATACACCCTGCACGCCGTTATACGGGTGTAGCTCAGTTGGTAGAGCACTGGTCTCCAAAACCAGGTGTCGGGAGTTCGAGTCTCTCCTCCCGTGCAAACTGTTAATAAAATGAAGAAAATCAGGAGATACATAAAGGAGTCATTTACCGAACTTATTCATAAGGTGACATGGCCTACATGGAGTGAATTACAGAATAGTACTACCGTTGTGATGGTAGCCTCACTGATTATTGCTCTGGCTATATGGCTTATGGATTTTGCCTTTGACAATATTATGTCGTTTATTTATGGGTTACTTTATTAAAGATTGACGTTCCGATGAGTGAGAATGTAAAGAAATGGTATGTGCTTCGCGCAATAGGGGGGAAGGAGAAAAAGGTCAAGGAGTATATCGAAAGCGAGATAAACAGACTTGAGCTTCAGGACTACATTTCGCAGGTACTTATTCCTCAGGAAAAAGTATACCAGATCAGATCCGGTAAGAAGATCAGCAAGGAAAGGAATTTTTTCCCCGGTTATGTTCTGGTAGAAGCTACACTTGTCGGAGAAGTTCCCCATATACTAAAAAATATACCCAACGTAATAGGATTCCTTGGGACAAAGGATGGTGAACCTGTGCCGCTGAGGAAATCCGAGATTAACAGGATACTTGGTAAGGTTGACGAACTGGCTGCCAGTGATGAGGAAATAAATGTTCCTTTTTATGTGGGTGAATCGGTCAAGGTGGTGGATGGTCCGTTCAACAGCTTTACAGGTATTATTGAAGAGGTGAATGACGAGAAGAAAAAACTGAAGGTAATGGTTAAGATTTTCGGGAGGAAAACACCTCTTGAATTGAGTTTTATGCAGGTAGAAAAAGAAAGTTAAAGTAAGGAAATTATTTATTTAAGATATTGGCGGTTACAATAATTTTAATGCTTCCTGAGTGATCGCCAAGCTCTCGCGTAAACTAAGCAAAATGTGAATTATGGCAAAAGAAGTTGCTGGAATTATCAAGTTACAAATACGTGGCGGAGCAGCTAATCCATCACCCCCTGTAGGACCTGCACTGGGTGCAAAGGGTGTAAATATAATGGAATTCTGCAAGCAGTTTAATGCGAAAACCCAGGATAAAGCTGGAAAAGTAATACCGGTAATAATTACAGTTTATGGTGACAAGTCATTTGATTTTGTGACCAAGACACCACCGGTTGCTGTTCAGCTTATGGAGTTGGCCAGAATCAAAAAGGGTTCATCCGAATCAAACATGACAAAGGTCGCATCCGTTACCTGGGATCAGGTACGCACTATTGCCCAGGATAAAATGGAAGACCTTAACTGTTTTACGGTTGAGTCGGCCATGAAGATGGTAGCTGGTACTGCCAGGAGTATGGGAATAACCGTAAAAGGCGCATTCCCGGGTAGTAACTAAATTTATTTAAGGATAATATGACTAAACTTACCAAGAATAAAAAGTTGGCACTTGAGAAGATCGAAAAGGACAGGTTTTATAGTCTGTCTGATGCTGCCATGCTTGTAAAGGAAGTATCTTTTTCAAAGTTTGACGCCTCTGTCGATCTGGATGTAAGGTTAGGTATTGATCCACGGAAATCAAACCAGATGGTTCGCGGAGTTGTTTCATTGCCTCATGGCACAGGAAAAGAAACCAGGGTGCTGGTTCTTTGTACACCTGATAAGGAAGCTGAAGCGAAGGAAGCCGGAGCCGACCATGTCGGACTTGATGATTATATCGAGAAAATCAAAGGCGGCTGGACAGATATTGATGTGGTGATCACCATGCCAAGCGTTATGGGTAAGATCGGGCCGTTAGGGAGAATACTTGGTCCCAGAGGACTAATGCCAAACCCTAAAAGCGGTACTGTGACAATGGATATAGGTAAGGCTGTATCTGAAGTTAAACAAGGTAAGATTGATTTCAAAGTTGATAAATACGGGATCATTCATACCTCTGTCGGAAAGGTTTCATTTGAACCTCAAAAGATTGTTGATAATGCCAGGGAGTTTATCTCTGCACTGAATAAACTCAAACCTGCTGCAGCAAAAGGTACTTACATCAGAAGTATTTACCTTTCGAGCACTATGAGTCCTGGTATTAAGGTCGATCCTAAAGGACTTGAGGATAATTGAAAATAAGGAGGAAAGATGAAACGTGAAGAAAAACAAGCAATAATAGACAGCCTGGTTGAAAACCTGAACGGTTACAACCATTTTTACCTGACCGATATTGCCGAGCTTAATGCTGCTCATACATCGGACCTGAGGAGAGCATGTTTCAATAACGATATCAAACTGATTGTCGTTAAGAACACCCTTCTCAAGATAGCCCTGGAAAAATCTGAGAAAAACTTCGAGGAACTTTATGATGTTCTGAAAGGTTCAACGTCTGTCATGTTTGCTGATACAGGAAATGCGCCGGCAAAAATGCTGAAGGATTTTCGTAAGAAACATGATAAACCCGTACTGAAAGGTGCATTTGTTGAAGAGTCGGTATATTTGGGCGATTCCCAGATTGATACCCTCGCGGCACTCAAATCAAAAGATGAACTTCTGGCCGATTTGATTGTATTGCTGCGCTCACCAATGCAAAACCTGCTGTCAGGATTGCAGTCGGGTTCAAATAAAATTCATGGAGTGCTGGAAACACTTTCAAAAAGAGATAATTAAAAGTTATAATAATTTTAAAATAATCTGAGATGGCAGATCTTAAAAAGTTAGCGGAAGAATTAGTAAGCTTAACTGTCAAAGAGGTAAATGAACTTACTGACATATTAAAGGAAGAGCATGGAATCGAACCTGCAGCAGCAGCAGTAGCAGTTGCCGGACCTGTAGCCGGCGGAGAAGCAGCCGCAGTTGAGGAAAAAACCGAATTTGATGTAATCCTTACTGCTCCGGGAGGACAGAAACTGCAGATCGTTAAACTCGTAAAAGATATTACCGGTCTGGGCCTTAAGGAAGCCAAAGCAGTTGTTGATTCTGCTCCTTCGCCCGTTAAGGAGGGTATTACCAAAGATGAGGCAGAGAGCATCAAGAAACAACTTGAAGAAGCAGGAGCCGAAGTTGAACTTAAATAAGCTTTACCTTGAAAAGGTTTACAGGTTTGATCCCGGCTTAATTCGGGATCAAGCCTTTTTGTCGTTTTTATAATAAGTTCATATAATTCCATAATAAATGACCTTAAAAACAAAAAAAAGAATCAGTTTTGCCACAATTAAAAACCAGTTGGAATATCCTGATTTCCTGGAGGTTCAGTTGAAGTCATTCAGGGAGTTTTTCCAGATGGGAACTACACCCGAGAACAGGAAACAAGAGGGATTATACAAGGTTTTTAATGAGAATTTCCCAATAAGCGATACAAGAAATAATTTTATACTTGAGTTCCTGGATTACTCAATAGATCCTCCCAGGTATACAATTGAGGAATGTATTGAAAGGGGATTGACATTCAGTGTCCCGCTTAAAGCAAAACTTAAACTGTATTGTACCGATCCTGAACATGAGGATTTTGATACGGTAATCCAGGATGTATATCTGGGTACCGTACCTTATATGACCGACAGAGGTACATTCGTGATAAATGGTGCCGAGAGGATAGTTGTATCCCAGCTTCACCGTTCACCGGGCGTATTTTTCGGTCAGAGTATTCATGCAAATGGTACAAAGCTTTATTCTGCAAGAATAATTCCTTTTAAAGGATCATGGATAGAGTTTGCCACCGATATAAATAATGTTATGTACGCTTATATAGACAGGAAGAAGAAACTTCCGGTCACTACATTATTGCGTGCAATAGGCTATGAGAGCGATAAGGAGATACTTGAGATATTTAAGCTTGCAGAAGAGCAAAAGGTATCAAAGACAAACCTTAAACGACTTGTCGGCCGAAAACTGGCAGCCAGGGTGCTTAAATCGTGGTTTGAAGACTTCGTTGATGAAGATACCGGAGAACTGGTATCAATCGAAAGGAATGAAGTGATACTTGACCGCGAGACAGTTCTTGAAAATGAACATATTGACCTGATAGTGGATTCAGGCGCCAAAGATATATTGCTACACAGGGAAGACCAGAACGTGTCTGATTATGCTATCATATACAATACCTTACATAAGGATCCCTGTAATTCCGAAGAGGAAGCTGTCCTGTATATCTACAGGCAGCTGAGAAATGCCGAACCGCCGGATGTGGCAACAGCAAGGGACGTTATAGACAAACTTTTCTTTTCTGATAAGAGATATGACCTTGGTGAGGTGGGCCGTTACAGAATAAATACCAAGCTTGGCCTGAATACTGATGCAGGAGTAAAGGTGCTGACCAAGGAAGATATTATTGAAATTATAAAATACCTTATTGAGCTTATCAACTCAAAGACCGACATTGATGATATAGACCACCTGAGTAACCGTCGCGTAAGAACAGTAGGCGAACAGTTATTTAACCAGTTCGGAGTAGGCCTTGCACGAATGGCAAGGACAATAAGGGAAAGAATGAATGTCAGGGATAATGAGGTGTTTACTCCCGTTGACCTGATTAATTCGAAGACATTGTCGTCGGTTATAAATTCATTTTTCGGGACAAACCAGTTATCACAGTTTATGGATCAGACCAACCCTCTGGCTGAGATGACCCATAAAAGGCGTATGTCGGCACTGGGACCCGGAGGTTTGTCACGTGAAAGAGCAGGCTTTGAGGTAAGAGATGTGCACTATACACATTACGGACGCCTTTGTCCCATAGAAACACCTGAAGGACCGAATATAGGTCTTATTTCATCATTATGTGTGTATTCAAAGATCAATGATCTGGGTTTTATCGAAACCCCATACCGTAAGGTCGAAAGCGCAAAGGTCGATCTTACCAATGAAGGAGTGGTATGGCTGAGCGCCGAAGATGAAGAGAGAAAAATAATAGCCCAGGCTAATGCCCCGCTTGATGAGGAGGGTAATTTTGTTAATCCAAGGGTAAAAGCCCGTTTTGAGGCGGATTATCCTCATGAAGAGGCAAATAAGGTCGATCTTATGGACGTGGCTCCGAACCAGATCGCTTCTATAGCAGCTTCACTGATCCCCTTCCTCGAGCATGACGATGCAAACCGTGCCCTCATGGGCTCGAATATGATGCGCCAGGCTGTCCCTCTTATGAAACCTGAAGCACCTATAGTGGGAACAGGTCTTGAAGCCCAGATGGTAAAAGACTCGAGAATTCTTATAGTAGCCGAAGGCGACGGTGTTGTGGAATATGTCGATGCCGATGAAATAGTTATTAGGTATTCGCGTACTGATGAAGAGAAATTCGTGAGCTTTGATGATGATATTAAAAGGTATAAACTGCCTAAATATCAGAAAACAAACCAGAATACATGTATTAACCTTATTCCTGTTGTTAAGAAAGGAGATAAGGTGAAAGAAGGACAGGTGCTGACCGAAGGGTATGGAACAAAAGACGGAGAGCTTGCTCTCGGGAGAAACCTTAAAGTGGCGTTTATGCCATGGAAAGGGTATAACTTCGAGGATGCAATTGTAATATCGGAGAAGGTAGTTCAGGATGATGTGTTTACGTCAATTCATATTGACGAGTACCTGCTGGAAGTAAGGGATACCAAAAGAGGAGTCGAGGAACTGACGTCTGATATTCCTAACGTAAGCGAGGAAGCTACAAGAGACCTGGATGAGAATGGTCTGATCAGGATCGGAGCACATATCCAGCCCGGTGATATACTTATTGGTAAGATCACCCCAAAAGGTGAATCGGATCCTTCACCGGAAGAGAAACTGCTGAGAGCAATATTCGGGGACAAGGCAGGAGATGTGAAAGATGCATCACTGAAGGCGGGTCCGTCGCTTACAGGAGTGGTAATCAACAAGAAATTGTTCTCAAGGGCGGTAAAAGACCGTAAGTCGAAAACTGTCGAAAAGCCATTACTGGAAAAGATCGATGCTGAATTTGAAAAGAGCGCCGATGATCTTAAGATGAGGCTTGTAGATAAACTCTTTATTCTTGTGAACGGGAAAACATCCCAGGGCGTAAAGGATTATCTGAATGTTGATGTTATACCTAAAGGAACAAAGTTCACCCTTAAACAGTTGCAGGAAGTGGATTTCCTTAATGTTAATCCTAATAAATGGACGACAGACAAGAAGAAGAATGATACTATCAAGCAATTGATTCATAACTATCTGATCAAACATAAGGAGATTGACGGTATATACAAGAGAAAGAAGTATAATATAAGTATTGGCGATGAGCTGCCTGCCGGTATAGTAAGGCTTGCCAAGGTATATGTTGCCAAGAAACGCAAGGTCAAAGTAGGCGATAAGATGGCAGGACGCCACGGGAATAAAGGTATAGTAGCAAAAATAGTACGTGCCGAGGATATGCCTTTCCTTGAGGACGGAACGCCTGTGGATATTGTTCTGAATCCTTTGGGTGTACCTTCAAGGATGAACCTGGGACAGATATACGAAACTGTTCTGGGATGGGCAGGTCAGAAGTTGGGTGTTAAATTTTCGACACCGATTTTTGACGGAGCGTCAATAGAGGAAATAACGGATTATACCGATAAAGCGAAATTGCCCAGGTTCGGAACCACTTACCTGTATGACGGAGGAACAGGCGACAGATTCGATCAGCCTGCAACAGTGGGTGTGATCTATATGCTTAAACTGGGTCATATGGTTGATGATAAGATGCATGCACGTTCTATAGGACCGTATTCACTTATTACACAACAGCCGCTGGGAGGTAAGGCACAATTCGGCGGACAGCGTTTTGGTGAAATGGAGGTATGGGCACTTGAGGCATTTGGCGCTGCACATATTTTGCAGGAAATACTAACAATAAAATCAGATGATGTTATAGGGAGGGCAAAAGCATACGAATCCATCGTGAAAGGAGAACCTATGCCACAGGCAGGTATCCCGGAATCGCTCAATGTGCTGTTGCATGAACTGAGAGGACTGGGACTTAGCCTTAACCTAGACTGATCATCGTTGAGAGTATAATTTTTTGATATTTATTGATATTAATAATTACATCATATGTCATTCAGGAAAGACAACAAAGCTAAAACAAACTATTCAAAGATCACTATCGGACTGGCTTCACCTGAGGAGATTCTGGATCGCTCGAGCGGAGAAGTGCTGAAACCAGAAACAATAAATTACAGGACATATAAACCGGAGCGTGACGGTTTATTCTGTGAAAGGATCTTTGGACCTGTAAAAGACTATGAATGCCACTGCGGAAAGTACAAGAGGATCCGTTACAAGGGTATTGTATGTGACCGTTGCGGTGTTGAGGTAACAGAGAAGAAAGTAAGACGTGAGCGCATGGGGCATATTTCCCTGGTGGTCCCCGTTGCCCATATCTGGTACTTTAAATCATTACCAAATAAAATTGGTTACCTGCTTGGCTTGCCGACAAAAAAACTGGATTCGATTATTTATTATGAGAGGTATGTGGTTATCAACCCCGGAATAAAACAGGCTGATGGTATTAACTACCTTGATTTTCTTACAGAGGAGGAGTACCTTGATATAATTGAAAGTCTTCCGAAGGAAAATCAGTATCTCGAAGATGATGATCCGGACAAGTTCATAGCAGAAATGGGCGCTGAGGCATTACATATGCTGCTCAGCCGCCTTGATCTGGATGACCTGTCCTATACATTACGTTATAAGGCCAGTACGGAAACATCCCAGCAAAGGAAAAACGAGGCGCTGAAGAGATTACAGGTAGTTGAAGCATTCAGGGCTTCGAAGAATATAAACAAACCTGAGTGGATGATCATTAAAGTAGTACCTGTTATTCCACCAGAGCTTCGGCCGCTTGTACCTCTTGACGGCGGAAGGTTTGCAACCAGCGATCTGAACGATCTTTACAGGAGGGTTATAATAAGAAATAACAGGCTTAAACGGCTTATTGAGATCAAAGCACCTGAGGTCATCCTGAGAAACGAAAAAAGGATGCTACAGGAGGCAGTAGATTCATTGTTCGATAATTCAAGGAAAGTAAATGCTGTCAAGACAGATGCGAACCGTCCCCTTAAATCTTTAAGCGACAGTCTTAAAGGGAAACAGGGCCGTTTCCGTCAGAACCTTCTTGGAAAAAGGGTTGACTATTCGGCACGTTCGGTTATCGTAGTAGGCCCCGAGTTGAACCTTCATGAATGCGGATTACCTAAAGATATGGCGGCTGAACTATACAAGCCATTTATTATAAGAAAGTTAATAGAAAGAGGGATTGTAAAGACAGTTAAGTCTGCCAAGAAAATAGTTGACAGGAAAGATCCGGTGGTCTGGGATATTCTTGAGAATGTGCTTAAGGGTCATCCCGTGATGCTTAACAGGGCTCCTACTTTGCACAGGCTCGGTATCCAGGCATTTCAGCCTAAACTTATAGAGGGGAAGGCTATTCAACTGCATCCGCTTGTCTGTACTGCCTTCAACGCTGACTTCGATGGCGACCAGATGGCTGTTCATCTTCCGCTGGGTAATGCGGCAATTCTTGAAGCACAGATACTGATGCTGGCCTCTCATAATATACTTAACCCGGCCAACGGCGCACCTATTACTGTTCCGTCACAGGATATGGTACTGGGATTGTATTATATTACCAAGGCAAGAAAGAGTAATAAAGATGTTAAGGTTAAAGGAGAAGGTCTTGTGTTCTATTCTCCTGATGAAGCGACAATTGCGTATAATGAAGGAAAAGTAGACCTGCATGCAATTGTCAAAGTAAAAGTTGATGATGTTGTTGATGATAAGAAAGTTAACCATCTGATAGAAACAACCGTCGGAAGAATTATTTTCAATGAATATGTGCCTGAAGAAGTAGGTTTTATTAATGAACTGCTTACCAAGAAATCGTTAAGGGATATTATAGGTACCGTACTTAAGAAATCAGGTACTGCAAAGACGGCCGCATTCCTTGATGCTATTAAAGGCCTTGGTTATTCGATGGCTTTCAGGGGAGGATTGTCATTTAACCTGGAAGACGTGATTATCCCGGAAGAGAAGGTTAAGTTTGTTGACGAAGGTTATGCGCAGGTAGAAGAAGTCCTTAGCAACTATAATATGGGCTTTATTACAAATAATGAAAGGTATAACCAGATCATTGATATATGGACCCATATAAATGCCAAGCTGACCCAGACGCTTATGAAACAACTCTCAGGCGACAGGCAGGGCTTCAATTCGGTATATATGATGCTTGACTCAGGAGCCAGGGGGTCTAAAGAACAGATCAGGCAGCTATCCGGAATGAGGGGGTTGATGGCAAAACCGCAGAAATCAGGATCGACGGGAAGCGAAATTATTGAGAACCCCATACTCTCAAATTTCAAGGAAGGATTATCTGTACTTGAATATTTTATTTCAACACACGGTGCGCGTAAAGGTCTGGCTGATACGGCTCTCAAGACAGCCGATGCGGGTTATCTTACACGCCGGCTGGTTGACGTCTCACAGGATGTTATAATAACAGAGGAAGACTGCGGAACACTGAGAGGTCTTGTGGCAACAGCCATTAAGAAAAATGAAGAAGTAGTTGAATCATTGTTTGAAAGGATCCTTGGTCGTACGACAGTTCATGATATTTACCATCCTCTTACCGGCGAACTGCTTGTTAAAGCAGGTGTTGAACTTACGGAAGACCTTGCCCGGAAGATTGAAGGATCTCCTATAGAACAGGTTGAGATACGTTCGGTTCTTACTTGTGAGTCGAAAAAAGGTGTATGTGCCAAATGCTACGGCCGTAATCTGGCTACAGGACAGATGGTGCAGAACGGAGAGGCAGTAGGTGTTATCGCAGCCCAGAGTATTGGAGAACCTGGTACACAGTTGACATTAAGGACTTTCCATGTCGGAGGTACAGCTTCTAATATCACTGCCGAATCGAGTATTATAGCCCGTTATGACGGAGTGGCTGAAATTGATGAGCTAAGGGTAGTGGAAAAAAATGATCCTGACCTGGGTAAAAAGATGAATATAGTTATAGGACGACTGGGTGAGCTGAGGATAGTGGATAAGAATACAGGCATTGTGCTTACAACACATACAATACCTTATGGGTCAAAACTTTATATTAAGCCTGGCGATAAAGTAAGGAAGGGAGACCTGATCTGTGAATGGGATCCGTTCAATGCTGTTATTATCTCTGAGATTTCAGGTAAGATAGAGTTTGAAAACCTTATTGAAGGAATAACATTCAGGGAGGAGTCTGATGAGCAGACAGGTTTCAAGGAGATGGTTATTACAGAATCAAGAGACAAAACAAAGAACCCGACTGTTAGAATATTAGGTGCAGGTAAGGAGGAAAGTAAAGTATACAACCTTCCTGTAGGAGCTCACCTTGTGGCAACTGAAGGTGGTCAGGTGATCGCAGGTGATGTACTTGTCAAGATACCCCGGGCAGTAGGTAAATCTGGTGATATCACCGGTGGACTGCCAAGGGTTACGGAATTGTTTGAAGCACGAAACCCGTCAAACCCTGCTGTTGTTTCCGAGATTGACGGTGAAGTAAGCTTCGGTAAGATTAAGCGCGGTAACCGCGAGATTATTATCAAATCAAAAGCCGGTGAGACAAAGAAATACCTTGTTCCGTTGTCAAAACAGATACTGGTACAGGAAAATGACTATGTGAGAGCAGGTATCCCTCTTTCAGACGGCGCGATTACCCCTGCCGATATTCTTGCCATTAAGGGACCAACCAAGGTCCAGGAGTATATAGTGAACGAGATACAGGAGGTTTACAGGCTTCAGGGAGTGAAGATCAACGATAAACACTTTGAGATCATTGTAAGACAAATGATGCGTAAGGTGGAAATAATTGATCCGGGCGACACTAAGTTTCTTGAGAAACAGATAGTAGATAAGATAGAATTCATGGATGAGAACGACTGGATCTATGACAAGAAGGTTGTTATGGACAGGGGCGATTCGCAAACTATGAAGTCAGGACAGATAGTTACTGCACGCAAGCTGAGGGATGAGAATTCCATGCTTAGACGCAGAGACCTCAAACTCGTTGAGGCAAGGGATGCTATCCCTGCAACATCAAGCCAGGTATTACAGGGTATTACCAAGGCTGCATTACAAACAAACAGCTTCTTCTCAGCAGCTTCTTTCCAGGAAACTACCAAGGTACTTAACGAGGCAGCTATACTTGGTAAGGTCGATGACCTGGAAGGATTGAAGGAGAACGTGATTGTAGGTCATCTTATTCCTGCCGGAACAGGCGACAGACTGTATAATAATATAGTTGTTGGCTCGAAGGAGGAATATGATGCTCTTGTCCGGGGCGCGGAAAGCGAAGTGAGGGAAGAAGTAGAAGAAGAAAACCAGTAAAAATTATGGCTGAGAAAAGTAATAATCCAAACCAGATTAATATTGAACTGAATGAAGATGTGGCTCAGGGTGTATATTCGAACCTTGCTGTTATTACTCATTCATCATCCGAATTTGTTGTGGATTTTATACGAATAATGCCGGGAATACAGAAAGCCCGGGTTAAGTCAAGGATTATACTGACACCTGAACATGCAAAACGATTACTGGGAGCGCTGGCTGACAATATAAAAAAATATGAAGCAGTGCACGGCCCGGTTAAGGAAATCAAAGGATCGGGACCGGTAATGCCTATGAATTTCGGGGGGCCTACTGCCCAGGCATAACCATAAAACAAACGAATAAACCTGCCGGATCATGATACTGGCAGGTTTTTTGTTGCTCTTATTCTATAATATTGTTAAAATGGTTATTACCTGTTGTACTTCAGTATTTGTTTAGTAACTTAACCCTGAAATTCAAGACCCATGAAAACCGTAATTAAGATATTATTTTCACTGATTGTACTGCTGGTGATCTTTACCTCTTCATGTAAGAAACAGGCCAAGTGCGGTTGTGACGGAGACATTATTAATGAAGCGCTGGGCTTTCCGGTTTACGTGTATTTTGATACTACCAGCAACTCAGCACGGTTGAGACCTGTATCAAATTCTCTTTCAACATACTACCTCTGTAATCCGTCAGACTATATGGATTTCCTAAAGAAATTTGACAACGGGGCATACCTGCTGGTTGACGGACATATATACTGGGAATGCAATTATCTGATGAGAGCCAGTAATAATCCTTATTACCAGACATACAGAACATATATGATCTATGTAACCGATATGTATGAAGATCTTTACGGGAAGTAATCCTGTAGTTCTTTTTTTCATATCTTTCAGGTAGAATAGAAATTTTATTCTTATGGATATAGTTATTATCGGTGCCGGCAGGGTAGGTACAGCTATGAGTATTGCCTTAAGTGAGAAGGGGCATAAAATACTAAAAGTAATATCACGCTCGGATAAAAAGGCCGGTGATCTGGCAAAAAGACTTAATTCGGATTATAGTAATGACCTTGTTTTACCCGGTGGAACGGAGCTTGTTATTATAGCAGTGAACGATAGCTCCATAAGCTCTGTAATTGATGATATCAGGCCTAAGGGGAATGAGCTTGTAGTGCATACCGCCGGAAGTGTGGGGATTGATATATTCAAAGGGAATTATAAGAATTACGGAGTGTTGTATCCTCTGCAGACCTTTACAATTGGCAGAAAATATGATTTTAGTACGATACCTTTATTTATTGAAACAAATGATGACCGTTCTTTCGGCCTGCTGAAATCTTTTGCCGGTGGTATTAGCGGGAGAGTATACCGGCTTAACAGTAATGACCGCAGATACCTGCATCTGTCTGCCGTATTTGCCTCTAATTTTGTTAATCACATGTTTACAGCAGGAAAGGATCTTAGCGAAATGGCAGGACTGGAATTTGATGTTCTTGTTCCGTTGATCAGGGAGACCCTGGCCAAGGCATCTGAAATTGGCCCCGACAAATCACAGACAGGACCTGCTGTAAGAAATGATAAAAAAACTATAGAAAAGCATTTGGATTTATTATCTTTCTCTCCCGGTTTGAAGGAAATGTACCGGGTAATAACCGATTCAATAGTAAAAAAATATACCGGTTGATTTCATGAATAATTTTAAAGAGGACCTTCAGCAGATTAAGGCATTCGTTTTTGATATAGACGGAGTACTATCCAAACAGACAATAACACTTGATATAAACGGCAACCCTCTTAGAACAGTAAATTTGCGCGATGGCTATGCTTTGCAGCATGCAGTAAAAAACGGCTACAGAGTCTGCGTTATTTCGGGAGGGAATACTGAAGCTTACAGAAAGAGACTTAATGCCCTGGGAGTAGAGGATGTATATTTGGAAGTTTCTGATAAGACAACAGTATTGATGAGTTACATGGAAACTGCGGGACTTGAGGCAGGAGAGTTACTGTATATGGGTGATGATATCCCTGATTATAAAGTTATGAAGATTGCAGGTATAGCAGTTTGCCCGGGTGATGCTGATAATGAGATAAAACAGATATCGGCTTATATTTCAGACAAGACAGGAGGCAACGGATGTGTCAGGGATGTAATTGAACAGGTAATGAGGCTTCATGGCAAATGGATGAATAACGATGCATTTACTTGGTGAAAAATGATATCATTCCTAAAACTGATAAGATGGCAGAATTTGCTGATAATCATTATCACGCAATTTCTGATACGATATGCACTTATCGGTACTCTGGCAGGTAATATTATGCTTGAAGGAGTATTGGCAGAAGGGCCGGAAAGTTTCATGTCACTTCAGCTTCCCGTGTTGGATTTTATTATCCTGGTTTTTTCCACGGTATTAATCACTGCAGGAGGATATGTTATCAATGATTATTTTGATATTCGTACCGATCTGGTAAATAAGGGAGAGGTTATTGTGGGAACAAAAGTTCCCAGACGCAGGGCAATAATGTGGCATAATATATTAAGCTTACTGGGAGTCATTGCCGGATTCTGGCTATCATTCAGAACAGGTTGCTGGTGGTTGGGCATGATATTTCTTCTGGTGACAGGCTTGCTGTATTTTTATTCGGTTACATATAAAAAACAGTTCCTGATTGGTAACATTATTGTTGCAATACTAACGGGATTCGTTCCATTGATGGTTGTATTATTTGAGCTTATGGCAATCTATAATTATTACGGTGCGGACCTTTTAAGTACATCTGCATTGAAAATTATTTTTTACTGGGTTGCAGCATATGCCGTATTTGCATTTTTAACGACTCTTGGACGTGAAATTGTAAAGGATATGGAAGATTTCGAGGGTGACAAAGCTTACGGGAGCAGGTCATTACCGGTAGTAACAGGAATAAATACATCTAAAGCTGTTGTAACGGTGATAATTGTAATTACAGTTGTGTTGGTGGGGACAATGTGGTCGCTTTTTATTAATGAAATAATATCAATTATTTATATTCTGATTGCTATAGTACTCCCCCTGCTCATTAGTCTTTTAGTACTTTTCAGGAGTAAAACAGCAAGACAATTCAGAAATGTGAGCAGAATACTAAAAGCCGTGATGCTAACAGGGGTACTTTATACAGTATTGTACTGGATTTTATCTAACAAAGGGCTTTTAATTTAATTATGCTAACGGATCAGCTCGAAGGCAGAGACATAATACTTGCTTCCGGATCTCCACGAAGAAAATTGCTTCTGAATGCGCTTGGCATTAATTTCAGAACAGTAAAACCCAATGCAGATGAGAAATACCCTTCCTGCCTCGGCAAAGAACAGATTGCGCTTTATCTTGCCGGAAAGAAAGCCAGAACTGTTTTAAAACAGGAACATGTCAGGAAAGACAGCATTATTATTGCTTCTGATACTATTGTCTGCCTTGAAGATGAAGTCCTGAATAAACCTGCAAACAGGGATGAAGCCATGGCCATGCTCAAAAAGCTATCCGGAAGGTCCCACTACGTGATTACCGCAGTTTGTATTGCCACAACACGAAAGATGAAGGATTTTTTTTCGGAAACACGGGTAAACTTTGCTATATTACAGGATCGTGAGATAGAATATTATGTTGATACCTGCAAGCCTTTTGATAAAGCAGGTTCGTACGGTATTCAGGAATGGATCGGTTATATAGGTATCGAGAGTATTGAAGGATCATATTTTAATGTCATGGGACTTCCGGTACAGAGATTATACACTGAACTTAAAATGTTTCTTGATGATGAACATAAATGAGACAAAAGACAAACGACTAAAGGCCAACGGATATGTTCCGGATTTGCCGTTCGTCGTTTGTCGTTTGTCGTTTGTCGTTTGTCTGTCTTATAATCAGCTTATTACTAAATTTGATGTATAATTATAATAAAGATTAAATATGAAAAAATTAATTGTATTTATCCTGCTTGTGTTGTTGACAGGGCCGCTGGTGCGTAGCGACGAAGGGATGTGGATTCCTGTCCTGATAGAGAAGTTCAATATTGAGATAATGAAGGAAAAGGGTTTCAAATTAACAGCTGAAGATATTTACAGTGTGAACAATGCCTGTATGAAAGATGGAGTTATGATCTTTGGTGGCGGATGCACAGCCGAATTAATCAGTTCTGAAGGGCTGCTGATAACAAACCACCATTGTGGCTACAGTCGTATTCAGGCTCATTCCAGCCTTGAACATGATTATCTGACAAATGGCTTTTGGGCAATGTCACGAAAAGAGGAACTTTCTAATCCCGGGCTTACAGTTACATTTCTTAAATACATGGAGGATGTCACAGACAGGGTGTTAAAGGGTGTGAAAAGGAAGATGACAGAAAATGAGAGAAATGAAATAATAACTGCAAATATTACTGAAATAGTAGCTGAAGCTACTGAAGGAAATAGCTATTCCGCTTTTGTAAGACCATTCTTTCTTGGTAACCAGTTTTTTCTTTTTGTGAATGAAACATTCAGTGATGTCAGACTTGTAGGTGCTCCTCCTTCAGCAATAGGCAAGTTTGGCGGAGATACTGATAACTGGATGTGGCCAAGGCATACAGGGGATTTCTCATTATTCAGGATATATGCAGACAAGGACAATAATCCTGCTGATTATTCAGAGGATAATGTGCCATATAAACCCGCATATTATTTTCCTGTTTCTCTTAAAGGTGTACATGAAGGTGACTTTACAATGGTTTTCGGGTATCCGGGAGGGACATCACAGTATGTTCCTTCATATCATATTTCAATGCTTACGGATTATGTATATCCGAGGATGATCGAACTGCGTGGCACCAAGCTGGATATTTTAAAAGAGGATATGGATGCTGATCCTGCTGTGAGAATTCAATATGCGAGCAAGGCAGCGGGAATATCCAATTCGTGGAAAAGATGGATAGGGGAAAAATCAGGTATTGCCAGACTGGGGACAATAGAAAAGAAGAAAGAATTTGAAAGAAATTTCAGTTTGTGGGTAGCTGAGAAAAAGAAAAGAATGAATGAGTATTCGGGGATACTTCCCGAATATAAAATTTTGTATGAGGAAATGCAGCAATATTACCTGGTAAACTCTTTTTCGGCAGAATCGATAGGCAGGAGAGGCGTTGAAGCAATTAGCCTGGCGGCCTCGTTCATTCCTCTTGTGGACGCTGTAAACAGTGGCGCTGATAACGAAATGATTGAATCGATACTTGACAGGTTATCATTCAGAATATCAGGTTTTTTCCATGATTATAACATACCCACGGATAAAAAGTTGTTTGTGGCAATGTTCAGTCTTTATGGGAAAACCCTTGACTCTGAGTGGCAGATCCCGGAATACAGGGAATTATATGATTTATGTGATGGCGATTTTAAATCGATAGCTGATGAGATTTATGAACAAAGCGTATTCACAGACCATGAGAAAGCATCACAGTTCGTATCGAATTTTGACAGCCGGCTGATAGGCCAGTTGGAGATGGACCCTATATTCAGGATAGCCAGGGGAATTGAAGTTTTTCTGGATGAGAATGTAAGAGTCAGGTATAATGAGCTGAGTACGAAAATAGCTGAGCTTGACAGGATATATATGAAGGCACAACTTGAATATGCAGGAGACAAAGTGCTTTGGCCGGATGCTAATTTTACTCTTCGGGTGGCATATGGTGAAGTAAACGGTTATGAGCCGAGAGACGGAGTATACTACACACATTATACTACATTGGAAGGAATAATAGAAAAGGACAATCCCGATATATATGATTATGATGTTCCCGACAGACTTAAAGAGTTATACTATGCTAAGGATTATGGCAGATACTCGCAGGATGGAAAAATGCCTGTCTGCTTTATTGCTGATAATCATACTACCGGAGGTAACTCGGGAAGCCCTGTGATAAATGCCGAAGGGCACCTTATAGGCATAAATTTCGATCGTGCATGGGAAGGTGTAATGAGTGACCTGATGTTTAATACCATACAAAGCAGAAATATCAGCCTTGACATCAGGTATGCCCTGTTTTTGATAGACAAGTTTGCAGGAGCATCATATCTGCTTGAAGAAATGAATATAATTGAATAACCAAATAAATCAGGCTATGAAGAACAAAGAGCAGGATAAGATCATTGTTTATTCCACAACCTTAAAGTCCGACAAGCTTGAAAAGTCTGACCTGAGAGTAATTGAGGAATCGTATTGCCCCAATGGTCACAGTCTTATCTCAGGCTATGTTTATTTTTTCGATTACAAGGCAATACAAGTGAGAATAAGGTATAAGAACAAGGTATCTGATCTCTTCATCAGTCCCGTCATAGGGGATAAATGTAAGGTCTCTTTTGATACGCAGCTAAAAAATGACATTGAATATGAATTTCTTTGTCCTGAATGTAATACCGGTCTGCCTGTCGCCAGTCCTTGTTCATGCGGGGGAAAACTGATAGCAGTATACCTGGATAAAAGCTTAAAGCTGTCAAAATCGGTAACAATTTGTAATAAATTCGGATGCCCTCATTCGGAAGTACAGGGAATAGAGAACCTTAAAACAATTCATCTGTAGTATAAAAGAGCTTATTTTTTTACAGGAAGGGTGAAGGAGACAGTAGTTCCTATACCTTCATCGCTTTCAATTTTCAATTCACCTGAATTGACCTTCACCAGATCTTTGCATAACTGAAGGCCCAGACCGGTACCTTTCTCTCCGGCAGTACCCCTTTTACTTTCAGTTATCCGGTCACTCATAAGATCAGTTAACGTTTTTTTATCTATCCCTGTTCCCGTATCCTTAACCGATACTCTCAGAGAGGGGTTAACAGGTGTTACCTCTTCTGCTGTGACAAGAACTTTGCCTTTCACAGGGGTAAACTTAATTGCATTTGAGATAAGATTTCTCAGTATTATACTTACAAGATCGCGGTCACACCATGCTATTGATGAGCCTTTATGGGAATAGCTGAGTTGAATCTGTTTTGATTCGGAATTCGGGTATAACAGATTAAAACATTCAAGTACAATATCTGTTATATTCCATTTATCAGGCTTATAGTTTATTTGATTTTGCTGACCGTGCCCCCACATTAGCAGGTTCTCAATAAGATTATTTGTAAAATGTACCTGTCTGAGCATTTCATTTTCAGTTTTTTCAAACTCATCCTTATTGTTTTTGTTGTTTTTAAGGTTTTCAATAAGCATTGCCAGGCTTATCAGGGGAGACTTAAGATCGTGTGCTATGATAGAGAAGATGCGGTTTTTTATATGTATGTTTTTTTCAAATTCTTCATTTTTCTTTTCTGTTTCTGCTTTTTGTTTAATCAGTTCCAGTTTTTGGTTTGTTAGCTCTGTAGTTCTTTCTATTACAATGTTTTCAAGGTTCTTGTTTACATATTCCAGATCTTTGAGAAGGCGTTTTTCATGGTTGAAACTATCTACCCATCTTATTATCAGGAGAATGACCTGCGTGAAAATAAATATTGTAGTGGCATAGGGGAGTATATATAAACCGAAGATACCATCACCCGATCTCGAAAGCGCTATATCATTGCCGGCTGCCATAAGAAGTGCAAGAAAACCTATTGTATTTAAGAATCCCGTACTGTTGGCATTGCGTATCAGGGAAACAATACTTTTTATTCCATAGTAGAGCAGGATAATGATTACTGAGGGATAAAATATTCTCACAGAATTGGCAAACAGTATAACAGGGCTTATAAGCACGAGAATGATGCTTAGAATAAACAGAACAGATATGATGGTACAGAAAAGCTTATATATTTTATCGGGATAAATTTTATAAAAATACCAGGATGCAGATATGAGCATAATGAAAGTTCCAGTGTATTCGATCCTGATGATCCATGTCCAGTTAATATCAAAAAAGGTCTGGATTAAATATGGTTCGGTGCTGATACCTCTTAAAAAAATACCGAGTGTTGCAACAGAAAAGAAGAGCATAGAATTGTCACGGCGGAAGAGGAGGTAAAAAATAAAGAAAAAACTTACAAATGATAAAAGGATACCGTATGATATATATGATATGCTTTTATCTGTCTCAATGTTTTTATATATTGTTTCAGGCCTGCCTATTCGCATAGGCAGCCAGAAACCTCCCCTGCGATGATGAAAGTTTGACACATTTATTATTACTTCAGCCTTCCCGTTCTGTACTTTACATTCGTAGGTGAAAGGGTTATACCCGGCCTTGCTTTCTTCTTCCCGGGTTCCGGCAAGTCCGTTACTCCCTGCATATTTTCCGTCGATATATATTCTGAATGACGAGTCAAATACAGGAATATCAAATACCAGTGTTCGTATATTATCAGGTAAAAGGATAGTAAGCCGGTAAGTCGCATAACCTGTTTTTTCTATTTCAGGAATCTCTTCAGACAAATCTGTCCAGTAAGAAGGTATATCAGCCCAGGCGTTGGGTAATAATATATTATGAGTATTTTTGAAGTCGGCAGGTTGCAGGTGTTTTTTCCAGTAAAATTCCCATTCACCGTTCAGCTTAATAATTTTATGTCTTATATCCTCATTTCTCAGGTCGAGTATCCCTTTTTCCGCTTTTACCTGAGCAATTGAATAGCTGAAATGACCTGCTATGAAGAACAGGATCAGGGAGGCAAGAAATATATTCAGGATTTTATTCCCTTTCATGATATAAAAAATGATGCGCTAAAATATTAAATAAAGCGCATAAAAAAAAGGAGGGTGCTTGGGAAGCTGCCCTCCTTTAACAAAACCTAAAACTTGATCGTAGAAGAAACTACTCAGTTAGTATATGGAGCTACTTAACTGCGAATACTTTTTCATAGTCTTTAACCAGTTTCGGGAAAAACACCGATATAAGCTTCACATGTTCCAGTTCGCTTTTGGGATTCTGTGTAATAACCTTCTGGTGGAAATACTCTTCGCGATTGAGCGATAGATCCGATGTCGACATCCCGTCATCCGAATATTCCTTTGATAGCTTTTGTACACCAAAGGAATTCCTTCTACACGCATACTGTATCTCAAGTTCATCTGAAACAACAATATACCTTGTGCATTTCCTGTCTGATTTATCAATGCCTATCCTGACATTAAGATCAGAGTTTTCATAGGAGACTACGAAAGTTTTTAGAGCATTCCCATCTACATAGATGGGATCAATGGCATTATCAACAACATAATTACCTAGTGAGCAGTGGGTTTTTCCCTCTGCTACCGGTCCTTTTGCATATCCTGATAAACTCAGGAGTGAAATTACTGTAAGTAAAGAAAAGATTTTTTTCATGGCTGCGCTTTAATTGTTTTAAAAATTCCACAGTTCTATTCTGTCCAAAAAAACCGTGTTTTATTTCCATTTTATCTTATAGACGGGTAAGCATTAAAGATGTTGCAATGAATTGTGTTAATCTTTTGTTAATATTCGGTTAATGCTTTAACCTAATGAACACATAAGCGAGTTAATTTAAAAACGTTAAATAATAAAAAAATTTTCTTAATTTATTACAGATTAGTATATATAAATCAGGAATTTTGTATCTTGCATATGTTTAAACAGGACAAATGATCCAACGACTTTCACATAGTTTCATGTATAATCGCCTGGGCAGGCGGTTATACGAATGCCGGATGTTCTACGGCGTACAAGCGTAATATCCTGTTATTTCAATAAATATATTTCACAAATCAATATACTTGAAAATGAAAGGTTTGATATTTAATATCAAAAGATATGCGATACATGACGGTCCGGGGATAAGAGTAACTTTCTTTATGAAAGGCTGTTCGCTGGGATGCTGGTGGTGTCACAATCCGGAAGGAATTAGCCGCGATATTCAGGAGGTCAACAGGATTGACAGGATTGGAGATAAGGAATTTACTGTGAAAGAGACTGTAGGAAAATATTACACCGCTAAAGAGATGCTTGATATAGTCAGGAAGGATATGGTGTTTATTGAGGAATCAGGCGGGGGTGTGACTTTTTCAGGTGGAGAGCCTCTTATGCAGGCAGAGTTCCTTAAGGTGGCTCTTGAGACCTTCAAGGAAGAAGAGATACATACTTCAGTAGATACTTCAGGATACGCCAGCAGAAAAACTGTTGATTCTATTATTCCGGTCACCGACCTTTTCCTGTTTGATATAAAACACCTCGATTCTGATAAACACAGAAAGTATACAGGTGTGCCTAATGAAATGATACTCGATAATTACAGGCATATTCTGGACAGGGGGAAGAAGGTTATTATCAGGGTACCTGTTATACCCGGATTTAATGATGACGATAAAGAGATAGAGACATTCCGGAATTTTATAGCAGATCAGCGCGGGGCCAATATTGCACGTATTGATCTTCTGGCTTATCATAAGATAGGTAGTTCTAAATACAAGAAATTCAATCTTGAATATAAAATGGAAGGCGTTGAACAACCCTCAACGGCAAGAATGGAAGAGTTGAGGAAATATTTCGCCGAAAGTGGTATTAATGTTAAAATTGGTGGATAATAACAAGAATAAAAATGAAACTGACAGATAGAGTTAAAAAGCTTAGAGAACAAAGCCTTAATGCAGTTGAAGTAATTTCGGCCGAAAGGGCAGTTCTTATTACTGAGTTTTATAAAAGTGATATGTCAAGAGAGTTATCTGCACCTGTACGCAGGGCAAAGGCTTTTGAATATATACTGAAAAATAAAAAACTCTGTATTAATGATGGTGAACTTATAGTTGGTGAAAGAGGGCCGGCACCTAAAGCTACCCCTACTTACCCTGAGATAACCCTTCATTCGCTCGATGATCTGGATATCCTTAACTCAAGGGAGAAGGTATCATTCAAGGTTAGCGATGAGGTTAAGGAAATATATGAAAAGGAAATCATACCTTACTGGAAGGGGAAAAGCAACAGAGATAAGATAATGGATGCGATGACCCCGGCATGGAAGAAAGCCTATGCTGCAGGTGTCTTTACTGAATTTCAGGAACAGAGAGCCCCTGGTCATACAGTGCTGGGTTACAAGATTTTCCGTAAAGGGTTCCTCGATCTTAAAGAAGAGATCAAAGAGAGTATGCAGTCTCTTGACTACTATAACGACCCATATGCATATGATAAGTATCAGGAACTTAAGGCTATGGAAATAGCCTGCGATGCTATAATAATGTATGCCGGGCGTAATGCTGATGAACTGGAAAAGATGGCTGCCGGTACCGGTGATGAGACAAGGAAAGCCGAGCTTCTTGAAATGGCAAGGGTATGCCGTAAAGTACCGGCTAATGCCCCTGAAACATTTCATGAGATGTTGCAGCACTACTGGTTTGTTCATCTTGGAGTCGTGACGGAACTGAATCCGTGGGATTCATTCAACCCGGGAAGGCTGGATCAGCATCTGTACCCCGTATATAAACGGGAAATTGAAACCGGAACAATTACAAAGGAAAAAGCAGAAGAACTGTTGGGTTGCTTCTGGGTTAAGTTTAATAATCACCCTTCTCCTCCCAAGATGGGAGTTACAGCACAGGAGAGCAACACATATACGGATTTTTGCCTGATTAATGTTGGCGGTGTTAAGCCTGACGGGACTGATGCTGTGAATGAAATGTCATATATTTTACTGGACGTTATCAAGGAAATGAGGATATTGCAACCAAGTTCAATGGTGCAGATATCAAAGAAAAACCCGGACAGGTTCATTCACCGTGCTCTTGATATCATTAAGACGGGTTTCGGACAACCTTCCTGCTTCAACACCGATGCTATCATACAGGAACTGCTCAGACAGGGTAAGGCAATTGTTGATGCACGTAACGGTGGTGCTTCAGGTTGTGTTGAGACAGGAGCCTTTGGTACGGAATCTTACTGGCTGACAGGTTACTTTAATCTTGCAAAGATTCTTGAAATAACACTCTATAATGGTAAAGACCAGCGTACCGGGGAGATGCTCGGATTACCCACAGGCGAACTTGATGATTTTAAGACTTTCGATGATCTGTTCAATGCATTTAAAGCTCAGGTTGAATACTTCGCTTCTGTCAAAATCAGAGGAAACAATGTTATCGAAAGGATATTTGCAAAGAACCTTCCTGTTCCTTTTCTCTCTTTGCTTATAGAAGATTGTATTGGAAACGGAAAAGATTACAATGAAGGGGGAGCAAGGTATAATACAACTTATATACAGGGCGTGGGTCTTGGTACCATTACTGATATGTTGAGTTCAATAAGGCACAATATTTACGACCATAAAAAGTATACATGGAAACAGATGATGGATGCAATGAAGAACAACTTTGAAGGATATGATGAATTGCATTATGATCTTGTTTACAACTCACCCAAATATGGTAATGATGATGATTATGCAGATCAGCATGCGGTAATGGTATTTGAAACATTCTATGATGCTGTAAACGGGCATAAAACTCCCAGGGGCGCTACACACAGAATAAATATGCTTCCGACAACCTCTCATGTATATTTCGGTTCTGTTATAGGTGCCACACCTGACGGACGTAAAGCATATGTGCCTTTGTCTGAGGGGATTTCTCCATTCCAGGGTGTTGACAGGCTGGGCCCGACAGCTGTTATTAAATCTGCATCCAAGATCGATCATCTGAGAACAGGCGGTACTCTTCTTAACCAAAAGTTCAGCCCTCAGTTTTTTGAGGACGAAGAAAGCTATGAGAAATTAACATCACTGATCAGGAGTTACTTTAAACTTGACGGGCATCATGTTCAGTTTAATGTAGTGAGCGCAGATACGCTCAGAGATGCTCAGAAGCATCCTGAGTTATACCGCGACCTGATAGTCAGGGTGGCCGGCTACAGTGATTATTTCAACGACCTTGGTGAGGACCTTCAGAATGAAATAATAAGGCGAACAGCCCACGAATCTATCTGACAAACCAATCAAAATAAAATAGTATTATGTTTAAAAAAGAAGTATACACTAAAAGAAGAGAAAAACTCAGGAAAGATGTAGGCTCCGGGCTTATCCTGTTGCTTGGCAATGATGAAAGCCCTATGAATTATGCCGATAATCCATTCCATTTTCATCAGGACAGTACTTTCAGGTACTTTATCGGATTGGATTTTCCGTTCCTGGCTGCAATCCTTGATTGTGATACCGGTGATGATATCATATTCGGTAATGATCTTACAGTTGAGGATTTCGTCTGGATGGGGCCTCAGCCTACAATAGCAGAAAGGGCTGAACCATATGGAATAACGAAAAGTGAAGATATCAAATCACTTGTCGAACTTCTTCAGAAAGAGTCGTCAAAAGGAAGGAAAATACATTTTCTTCCCCCATACAGGTCAGAGAATAAGATAAAACTGTTTGAGTGGCTTGGCGTATTACCTGCCGAGACTCATGCCGAATCGTCTGTTGATCTCGTTAAAGCAGTTATTGCACAGCGTAATTACAAAACACCTGAAGAGGTTGAAGAGTTAAGAAAAGCCGTTGATATATCGGTTGATATGCATATTGCTGCAATGAGACTGGCTGCTCCGGGTGTAACAGAAGCACAGATTGCTGCTATTATTAATCATACGGCAGAAGCTGCAGGTGCAAGGATAGCTTATCCTATTATAGCTACTATTAACGGTCAGACACTTCATAACCACTATCACGGTAATGTTCTTAAGAGCGGACAGATGTTACTGCTTGACGCAGGTGCCGAAGTCGAATCGGGATATTGCGGTGACCTGTCAAGTACCGTCCCCGTTGATCCTCATTTCACACCCAGGCAGAAGGAGATATACGATATAACACTCGATAGCCACGATACTGCAATAAGTTTGCTTAAACCGGGCGTCTCGTTCAGGGAAGTATATCTTGAATCAGCAAGGGTAATTGTAAGAGGCCTTAAGGATATGGGTCTTATGAAAGGAAATGTTGATGATGCTGTCGTTAACGGCGCTCATGCATTGTTCTTCCCCTGCGGACTGGGTCATATGATGGGAATGGATGTACATGATATGGAAGATCTGGGTGAGGTATATGTCGGCTGGGATGGACAGCCCAAACCTACACAGTTCGGAATAAAATCACTGAGAATAGGCCGTAAGCTTGAACCGGGATTCGTGCTGACTATTGAGCCGGGTATTTATTTTATCCCGGAACTGATCGACCAGTGGCAAAAGGCCGGTACTAATAAGGATTTTCTGAATTTCGATAAGATAAATGAATACAGGAATTTCAGTGGTATCAGAAATGAGGAGAATTTCCTGATAACTGATACAGGTTATGAGCTTTTGGGAAAAACAAAACCCAAAACAATAGATGATGTTGAGGCTGAAAGAGCCAAAGATCTGACTTTGTAGCCTTATAATATTTGTATCTTATAATAGAGAGACGCAGCATGCTGCGTCTCTTCTTTTTCTAAAACATTCAATTTTTTCAATAACAATCAGGGGTAAACGGCTAACGGTTGGATATTCCTGCTCCGTTTTTCTGCTTTAGCCAATATATTTTTTCATTTCTGCCTGTTTTTTCGTAACTTATAGCTGGTCTCATCCGGCACATCCGGGATATTTTCTTTATTATAGTAACCGGCTTATTCCTTACTTATGGCAGAAAAATTTTTTAAATACTTTGATCAGAGGTACAGGGGAGATCTGCTTAAAGAGCCTTCCGATAACTGCGGACCTGTTATTACTATATCACGACAGACCGGTTGTGATGCGGTGGCAATTGCCAAAAGACTGGTTAACTTGCTTAACAAGGAACAGAATACTTCAAAATGGAGATGGGTAGACAAGGAGATATTGATTAATACTGCCCGTGAACTTGAGACCGGTACTCATAATATAGAAAGTTATATCAAAAGGAGCGAATTATCAGGTTTTTCAGAGATGCTGATGGCTATTTCGGGCAAATATATAAGTGATGCCAAAGTAAGAAAAACGATAAAGGAAGTTGTACTTGCAATATGCAAGGAAGGCTATGCTGTTCTTGTGGGAAGAGGAGGAGTAGCCCTGACCGGATCAATAAGGAAAGCGCTTCATGTCAGACTTGTGGCTCCTTTTTACTGGAGGGTTGAAAATGTTATGAATAAAAAAGATATGGATATTGAAAAGGCAGAGGAATTCATTGTTGATACAGACGAGAAAAGGTATAATCTTATTCTTACTTTTCTTGATAAGAAACCGTTAAACCTTGATTACCTTTTTGATATAACACTTAACAGGAGCTCTTTTACAGTGGAGCAGTGTGCCGGAACACTTAATTATATTTTCAGAAAAAGGATGGAGGCGGTTACTGATGGTACATTTAAAGGAAGAAAAGGACCTCTGATGGATTCTTACGGATGAGAATAATGAAAAGCTGTCTCAAAAACTCTGTAATACCGGCTTCGAATATTTATTTTACCACAGTGCAGCACAGTGAGTCATCGTGACACACTGTGTGCACCGTGGTGAAAATCTTTTTAGTAAATTTTAATATTCGATCTCCTTAACGGATACTTTACCAATATCCTGGATATGTTTTCTTACCCTTTTATCAAGGTCCTTTTTATAAGCATCCCAGTCGGTAATACTGACCCTTGCCACACCTGAATCCATTGCAGCTTTTGCTACTGCAGAAGCAACCCATGAAATTAATCTAAGATCCAGAGGTTTTGGGATAATATAGTCTCTGCCAAATTCAAGCTTATCAACATTATAGGCTTTTGCCACTTCATTAGGAACAGGCTCTTTTGCAAGACCTGCAAGTGCATATGCTGCAGCGAGCTTCATCTCCTCGTTAATATCTGATGCCATCACATCGAGAGCTCCCCGGAAAATAAAGGGGAAGCCCAGGACATTATTGATCTGATTAGGATAATCCGATCTGCCGGTAGCAAAAATAAGATCGTCCCTTGTAGCCATAGCATCTTCATATGTTATTTCAGGATTAGGATTGGCCATAGCAAATACAATAGGATTTGGGGCCATGCTTGCGAGCATCTCTTTTGACATTTTGTCTGCTACGGATAGCCCAAGGAAAAGGTCAGCTCCTGCACATGCCTCTTCAAGTGTGCTTATATCCCTGTCGGTAGCAAACACGGATTTATATTTGTTCAGGTCTGTTCTTTTCTTATTGATAACGCCCTTTGAATCGACCATTACAATATTTTCTTTTCTTACGCCGAGGGCAACATACAGCTTGGTACAGGAAATAGCACCTGCACCTGCGCCACAGACTACCATCTTAATCTCTTCAATCTTCTTTCCTGTGATCTCAATGGCATTTATCAGTCCGGCTCCGGAAATAATAGCTGTGCCATGCTGGTCATCATGGAAGACGGGTATATCAAGATCCCTTTTCAACCTTTCTTCAATTTCAAAACACTCCGGAGCCTTTATGTCTTCCAGGTTTATTCCTCCGAATGTAGGAGCGATTATGGTACAGAAGTCAACCATTTTGTCAACATTTTTTTCCTGCACCTCAATGTCGAAGACATCAACATCCCCGAATACTTTAAACAATAATCCCTTCCCTTCCATAACAGGTTTGCCGGCAAGAGCACCGATATCTCCCAGCCCCAGCACTGCCGTTCCGTTTGAAATGACTGCCACAAGATTTCCCCTGGCTGTATATTTGTAAGCATCCAGAGGGTTTGCTTCGATCTCCTTACACGGAAAAGCCACACCGGGAGTGTAGGCCAGACTAAGATCAAACTGAGTACTGTAAGGTTTCGTCGGTATTACTTCCACCTTCCCTTTGCGCCCTGTACTATGGTATTTAAGCGCATGTTCTTTAGTTACTTTTGGCATTGTTTGGATAAATTAGGTTATACTTAATGATTAATTTATAAAAGTCTGAATAGTATTTATCTTGTCCTTATGTATATATAAGATATCACTTGTATATTTTTCTTTTCTGCTTAATGGCCTGAGCCCTTTATTTACAGGGATGTAAGATATGAATCCCAGACCGGAAAAGAAATCGTCAATAAAATCCCTGTTTTCCGGATCCAGTTCAATCTGTACTACCGGTTTATCTCTTTCGAAGATAGCTCTGAATCCGGGGATTACCTTATTTTCGTATCCCTCAATATCACATTTGATATAATCAACTTTCTCAATACGGCTGAACAGGGATTCGGGCGTTCTGACATTAACACGGATCTTCAGGTTATCATCTGGTTCATTATCCAGAATCCGCGTCAGCCCGTGCCGGTATTGCTCCTTCCCGGGAATACCCATAAATTGTTCCGACTCACTGTCTCCAAGAGCATATGGAACTATTATTACATTTGGAAGGTTCCTTACGTTACTTTCCAGTATCTCACGGTACAGCGGAACCGGCTCCACAGCCCAGACAAACCCTTCCGGCCCGGTTGCTTTTGAGAAAATCCTGGTATAATAACCCAGATTAGCACCTATGTCAATGATCGTAGTTCCTTTACTGATAAGGTCCCTGACAAAATAGTGCATTTTGAATTTGCTGCGGACCTTTAGCAGACCGGAGAAGTAAAACAGAAAAAAAGACCTGCTCACTATCCTGAAATAAACCCTCCTGTTAAAGATCATGTACAGGAACCTTTTTATGAATTTCATTTATAGATAGTTAAAAATCAAGGGTTTAAATTCAGAATAAAATTAATAACCGTTACTAAAATACAATATAAAATACATACTATGAAACAATAATCTCGAATTAAATCAAACTGAGGTATGTCTGATAACATGTTTTTCCGGTGAAGAATGGTAATCTTGGAACGAAGGGAAAGGATAGGTTTGAATGTTTGAAATGAGCAAAGGGCATAGCGCACAGAGCAAAGAGCGCAGAGCAGTCTACAATCCAGACTACAATGTTAATGGTTTATTCGTTATTTGTTAATTTGTTAATTAGTAGGTATTTAATACCATTTAAACTCATTCTCAACTTCTCCTTTAGCCCTTTGTCTTTCAGCTTTCGTCGCCTTTATGACAAAACTGCATATTTGATATGTCAAAAAAACTTAATATTTTTATGGCATAATATATGTATATATGTTAATACTTATATAAAAAAGTATGAAAATAACAGATATCGGTTCACTGGCTGAGCTAAAGAAAATAACAAAAGAAAATGACAGAGCATTTCTTTTGTTGTTAAGGGGAGGTGCTGAAAGGAGCGATTGTGCACTTAATGCTCTTAATGAACTGGAAGGGATCATTAAAGACGATATTATATTTCTTAAGGCTGATGTAGAATCAGTAAGAGACGTACATCCTGAATATGGTATAGAGTCGGTTCCGGTCTTGCTTGAGTTCGGATCAGGTAAATTGCGTAATATATTAAAGGGGTGTAACAGTAAAGAATTTTATTTGTCAGCTATATACGGTTCAGGGCCGGGGCTCCGTGACAAAGTTGAAACAAAACAGAAGAATGTTACTGTTTACTCGACACCTTCCTGCACATGGTGCAATACTCTTAAATCATATCTTAAAGAAAACAAGATACAGTTCAGGGATATTGATGTATCTTCAGACCAGAAAGCAGCTGAGTTAATGGTAAACAAAAGCGGTCAGCAAGGTGTTCCTCAGACAGAGATAGATGGCCGGATAATAGTCGGTTTTGATAAAAGTAAAATAGACAGTTTATTAGGATTAGGGAAATAATATAAAAACAACGATATGAAAAGGATTAATTACGTCATTTTGGCATTTCTTCTGATGATCTCATTCGGTGCATGTAGTGCAGGCACAGCATCAGATAAGGATGAGAAGGATGATAAAAAGTATGAATCGGAAAAACCTGACAATCAGGAGGGATCTGTCAATCTTACCAGGGAAGAATTTCTGACCAGGGTATATAACTACGAGAAGAACTCTGAAAAGTGGGTCTATGAAGGCGACAAGCCGGCAATTGTTGATTTTTATGCCGACTGGTGTCAGCCATGTAAAATTGCGAGCCCCATTCTGGATGAGCTTGCAAAGGAGTATGATGACCGGATTTATGTTTATAAGGTAAATACAGAGAAAGAGCGTGAACTGGCTGCAGCATTCGGGATAAGGAGCATCCCTACATTTCTGCTGGTACCTCTCGATGATATGCCACAGGTATTCAGTGGGATAGGACAGACAAAAGAAGCGACGAGAGAAATATTTATAAAGGCAATAGATGAAGTATTATTAAAAAACAAAAGTAAAAATTGAAAATGAAAGAGTTACAGCCAATTAATCAACAGGTACTTCTCGAGCTTGAAAACGCAAAAGAAGAGAAAACGGCATCAGGGATTATTATTCCCGATACCGCCAAAGAAAAGCCTCAATACGCCAGGGTAGCGGCCCTCAGCGGCGTTGAGAAACCCGAGATCAGTGTCGGGGATATGGTCTTTTATAAGAATTTCTCAGGAAATGAAATTGAATTTGAAGGGAAAGATTACCTTATGATTCCTTATGCAGATATTCTGGGAAAGGTTGTTGAGACTGATAAGATCTGATCCCTGGCTGACCGGCTGTAATTAAATTTACCGACAAACCTTTTAGTATGCCGATTCTGATTGCTAATAAACAGAGGTTGCCTCAAAAGAGGCAGCCTTTTTTTTTACCGTTCGCTGCCTGCCCTGAGCTTGCCCTGAAGCCTGTCGACGGGTTTGTCATTGACCTTGATTCTGTTACACGATCGCCGGCTAATTAATATTTTGTTATATTTATTTAATTTTTTTAGTTTTTTTGTCCGCTATTCTATTGTTATGTATATGAAACATTCTGATGGTGTTGATAAGTAGTTAGAATATTAAGATACATTGTAATATATTTGAAATCAGTCATTAGCCCATTTTGCACAGTTTTTGTAAAAGAAAGAAATAAATTTTTTAATAGATGAGAATTAAAAAGAATATAGCAGTCAGTGAATCCGGATTTGTTTTTGATCCGGGTACCGGAGATTCGTTTTCCCTTAACGAGCAGGCAAGAGAAATTGTAAGGCTTTTAAGCGAAGGGAAGGCATATGATGAAATAACAGGTATCATGACTTCCGAATATGATATCGATAAGGCCGGATTCGAAAAATATTTTTTTGATTTCCTGGGAATGCTCAAACAGTATAACTTACTTGAAGAAGATGAACAGGAGAAGAATTAAAGTAGCTCTGACAGGACTGAACAATACTGACAATCCGGGTCCGGGAGTTCCTGTCATAAGAGGAATAAGGGATTCTGAGGAATTTGATGCGGAGATAATAGGGCTGGCTTACGAGAGTCTTGAGCCTGCTATTTATATGCATGACATCGTTGACAGGGTATACAGGGTCCCTTATCCGTCAGAAGGATCTGATGTTTTGCTTAAGCGTGTCCTTGAAATAAATAATGTTGAGGATATCGATATACTTATTCCGAACTTTGATGCAGAGCTTATTGCGTTTATGAAATCGGAAGACAGGTTGAGGGAAGCCGGCATAGCCACTTTTTTACCGGGCCTTGAACAATTCAGGGAAAGGGAAAAGGCTAACCTGCCTGAGTTTGGAAGGAAATATGAAGTTAAAGTGCCATTCAGTAAGACGGTAACAAGTCTTCGTGATCTGGAGAATATAGGGGATGAGTTTGAATATCCTGTTGTTGTAAAGGGTAAGTTCTATGATGCTTATATTGCTCATAACAGGGACCAGGTAACTAATTATTTTGCCAGGGTAAGTGCCAAATGGGGATTACCGGTTATTCTTCAGGAATATATTACCGGTACCGAGGTAAATGTTGTAGCTCTTGGTGATGGGAAAGGCAGAACGATCGGAGCTGTACCTATGAGAAAACAATATATAACGGATAAAGGCAAAGCATGGGCAGGCGTGTCACTTGACGACAAAAAAATGCTGGATCTCACTCACAGACTGATCGAATCGACCAGATGGAAAGGAGGGATGGAGCTTGAGCTTATACGCTCGGAGAATAATGAGTTGTATGTTATCGAGATTAACCCCAGGATACCCGCATGGGTATATTTGGCAGTAGGTGCGGGCCAGAATCTGCCCGAAGCTCTCGTAAAACTGGCGTTGGGAATGGACGTCAGACCATTTGAGAAATATGAGATTGGCAAGATGTTTATTCGATACTCATATGACCTTATTACAGATATGAAAGAATTTGAGAAATTATCAATGGAAGGTAAATTATAATTACAGAAAATGAAAAAGACATTTGAAAGACCTTACATAAAGAAGCTACAGGCAGGAATGCCCAGTAAATTCGGAATGCCCGTGCATTCCGATCCTATTATGCATATTGATGATGTTCCGGTGGAAGAGATCATCGGAAAGCATGGTTCACCTGTATTTGTTATCTCGGAAAGCACTATCAGGGATACATACAAGGAAGCATTAAATGCTTTTTCCAGCAGGTATCCAAAGGTTCAGTTTGCATGGTCGTATAAGACAAATTACCTGAACGCTGTATGCCGGGTATTTCATAAGGAAGGTTCGTGGGCAGAGGTAGTGTCGGGTTTTGAGTATGACAAAGCCCTGCAAAATGGTGTGGACGGATCCAGGATCATCTTTAACGGACCTGATAAAACAGATGAAGATCTGAGAAAAGCTGCTGCAAATAATTCGCTTATACATATCGACCATTTTGACGAGATGTACTTATTGATGGAGATAGCTGAAGAGTTGAATAAAAAACCAAGAGTTGCAATAAGGATAAACATGGATACCGGCATCTATCCGCGTTGGGACAGGTTCGGGTTTAATTATGAAAATGGTGAGGCATGGGATGCCATAAACAGAATAATGCTTAACGGTAAACTGGAGCTTACAGGTCTTCATGCTCATATCGGAACATATATGATGACTGCAAATGCATATTCAATAGCTGCTTCCAAGCTTGCCGATATTGCGTTCAGGTTCGAAAGGAAATATGAAAGATCACTTAAGTATATTGATCTTGGCGGAGGTTTCGCTTCAAAAAATACTCTTAAGGGAGCTTATCTGCCGGGGAAGGATACCGTACCTTCATTCGATGACTATGCCGAAGCTATAAGCCAGGCGCTTCTTAATTCGGAGATTAATCCTTCCAGGCTTCCCCTGTTGATTCTGGAAACAGGCAGGGCGCTTATCGATGATGCAGGTTACCTGTTGGGTACGGTAATTGCCAATAAAAGACTTTCCGACGGCCGGCGGTCAACAATTATTAATGTAGGCGTCAACCTGCTTTTTACTTCATTCTGGTACGATCATGAATTTTACCCTGCCAAACCGACATCGGATTATCTCGAGGAAACGACCATATACGGACCATTATGCATGAATATTGATGTTCTGAGAGAGGCGATATCCTTTCCATTGCTCAAGAAAGGTGATAATTTTGTAATAAAAAGAGTGGGTGCATATAATATGACGCAATGGATGCAGTTTATTACTCTCAGACCCCGGGTTGTACTTATTGATACTGATGGTAAGATGCATGTCATTAAAGAATCGGAATCACTTGAGACTATGCTTACCACTGAAAACGTTCCCGGGCACCTGATGTGATATGATCGATAATCTGAGACAGATCGGCAGGGCTGTACTTAACAGCTATTCCCAGGTTTTCTTTTCTGATAACAGGATATTTGCTCTTATACTCCTGATTGTGTCATTTATAGATTTTTACGGGGGACTCTTCGGCTTAATGGCTGTGGTAATAACAAACATTACGGGATTCCTTATGGGTTTTGACAAAAGAACCGTTACAAAGGGCCTGTATGGATTCAACAGCCTGCTGGTTGGTCTTGGGCTCGGCATATATTATCAACCGGGTCTGACTCTTGTTCTTATTATTGCCCTTTCTTCAATTCTTACACTGTTTATTGCTGTTTCGTTGCAGGGTGTTATAGGTAAATATGGCCTGCCATATTTAAGTGTTCCGTTTATAATAGGCGCCTGGGTGGTTACTCTTGCTGCCAGGGAATTTACAAGCCTTGGGATTAGTGAACGCGGAATTTATACAATTAACCAGCTATATACACTGGGCGGCAACTTTATGGTAACCATATACGACTGGTGGAATAATCTTGAAATATTCAGGCCTGTAAGGATATATTTCATAAGCATGGGAGCTATACTGTTCCAGTATAATTTATTTGCAGGAATACTTATTGCGGCAGGACTGCTCTATCATTCAAGGATCTCATTCAGTCTTTCAATTATAGGATTCCTTACAGCTTATGTTTTTTATGAGCTTACCGGTACTGACATCTCTGATCTGAATTACAGTTATATAGGATTTAATTATATCCTTACATCCATAGCTATCGGGGGATTTTTCATTATACCTTCTTCAAGGTCATATTTTTGGGTTATCCTTATGGTACCTGTTGTGGCGCTTCTGACTATAAGCCTTTCATCAGTGTTTGCAGTGTTCAGACTGCCTGTTTATGCCCTGCCGTTCAATATGGTTGTCTTATTGTTCCTGTATGCTCTTAAGTTCAGGGTCAAACCATCACCGAAACTAAGCGAGGTATTTATTCAGCAAAATACGCCTGAAAAGAATCTGTATTCGTATCATAACGACAGGATAAGATTCAGGCACGGGGAGGTCACTGTAAAATTACCTTTCTATGGTATCTGGGAAGTATCACAGTCCCATGATGGCGAATATACACATAAGGGTGAATGGAGGCATGCATGGGATTTCGTTATAACAGATAAAAATGGCTCGCAATATAAAGGAGAAGGCAATGAGCCGGCAGATTATTATTGTTATAATAAGCCTGTTCTGGCTGTTGCAGACGGGACCGTTGAGCATGTATCAGATAATATTCCTGATAATATTATAGGCACACCAAATATCAGGGATAACTGGGGTAATACGGTGATAATCAAACATAAAGATTTTCTTTATTCTTCTGTAAGCCATCTTATACCGGGATCGGTAAAAGTTAAAGAAGGAGATAAAGTGAGGGCGGGAGATCCTATCGGGAAGTGTGGTAACTCGGGCCGTTCACCTTATCCGCATCTGCATTTTCAAATGCAGGCAACACCTTATATAGGTTCGAAAACAACAGAATATCCTTTAGGCTATTATATTTCTCATAGAGAAAAAGAGTATAAACTTAATTCCTTCAACTTCCCTGATAAGGGCGAAAAATTGTCAAACATCGAGGTGAACGAGTTGCTTAACAACGCCCTTGAGTTTATCCCCGGGAAGGTGTTGGAGTTCAAAGGGTCTTATAATGGCAAACAATTTAATGAAAACTGGGAAGTAGGGACGGATGAGTATAATAATGCGTTTATAAGGTGTATGGAAACAGATTCTGTAGCCTATTTTGAGAACGACGGTTATATGCTTATGTTCAGACACTACGAGGGATCGAAAAATGATCTTCTGTACTGGGTATTTATGGCTCTTTATAAAGTCCAGCAAGGTTATTACGAAGGATTAAAAGTGGAAGATGAATATCCCCTCAACCTCTTTTTGAGAAAGAGGGTTCTTTTTTTACAGGACTTCTTTGCACCGTTTTTTACTTTCCTTAAATCCAGGTATATTATTGAATATAAAAATATTGACAGCGATGTGGCACCGACATTTATACAGCTAAAAGCCATAATGCAAAATTCATTTTTTGATAAGATATTAAGAGAAGTGGCTTCGCAAATAGAAATAAGAGAAAAAGGTTTAAATAAAATTACCATAGAAGGTAAAGGAATAAATATTTTTGCAGAATGCACAGATTGATAGTTACAACCTTGCTTTTGGCACTGATGCTTACTGTATTCTCCCAGGAGGATAGGGGTTTCAGATATTATGACAGCCTTACTTATAACCAGTATCTTGAGTCTGACTGGAAGTCACTGTCCAAAAGTTCTTCTGAGGCAATTAGTAACGGGCATGATTATTATTACATGCGTATGCGTAAGGCAGTCAGCTTATATGAAAGACAGTATTACAGGTACGCAGTAAAACATTTTCTTAAAGCCATAGAGTTTAATGATGGCGATCCTGTGGCCGGGGAATATTTATATTATTGCTACCTCTTTTCGGGTAACGAGTCCAATGCTATGGCTGTAGCAGGTGCCTTCCCGGAAAATAAGATCAACGATACAGGACCTGACGCTGTAAGAAAGAACAGTATATCCTTGAATACTGCGTATAATAATTCGGTATCGGATGATATAATTTCGGATATTGAAGGCTTATATGGTTACGAACAGGAAGGTAACTCAGTTGTTTCCGGATATTATATGAATACGTCTCTGACTGCCACACATTTTCTTTCTCCGGGTATAAGACTGATACATTCGGCTACTTACCTCCGGAAGCAGAATTTTCTTTATTATTTTGACGGCACAACGGGAGCATGGCTGAATAATCAGGATGTAAATCAGTTTCAGTATTATTTATCTCCGGTGTTAAGTACAGTCAACGGATGGCGCTTTGCACCGTCAATACACTTCATTGCAACTTCATATCCCTTATTAGGTATTAATTATGCTGGTGCAAGGACATCTGCCTTTAGCTTTAATGTGAATGATAATAGCATAATTGCAGGACTGAACCTGGAAAAAACAATTGGGATTATTGACATGGCTATAGCGGGTCATTACTCAGGGCTGGGAGAAGAACAGCAGCTACAGGCTAAGGCAGGTGTAAAGATATCTCCCCTGGGTAACTCAAAGCTGTATGTGGGTTATTCTCATTATTTAGTGGATAATGAATCATTCCGGGGTTCTGATCTTCAGCATATAAATGAAGTATATGCCGGTTTTAGCATAAAGTACAGGATATGGATCGATTTTTACCTTTTAACAGGACAGCTCTATAATTTTCATACATCCAACGGCATGTATGTTTATAATGACTCTGACATATCTGATTTGATGACCAGGTTGGATCTGAGTATTCCTGTCGGTATCAATGGAACTCTTGTATATTTGGGAGCAAGCTATGGAAGGTCTTATCCTACATTCTTTCCGGCAGACATCCGTATGCCGGAGTCAGGTGATGATTATTACAATAATATTTCAATATCAGGAGGTTTATCATGGAAATTTTGAAAAGCAAAAGATCAGTATTTTTATTAATATCCTTAATAGCAGGTGCCATTGTGGTTAACGGTCAGTCTTTTATTGACCTGAAAGATGCATTTCAGCAGTCTTATATACATGAAGCCACAGGTAATAATATCAAAGCGGTTAATACCCTGAAAGAGGTATATAACGAAGATTCATATGAAATAAACCTGCGGCTTGGATGGCTTTCCTATCTTGCAGGGAATTTTACGGAATCAAGAGCTTATTACAGTAAGGCTGTTTCGCTGATGCCCTATTCGGCTGAGGCCAGATTTGGCTATATCTACCCGGTAGCTGCAATGGGTAACTGGGCGGAGGTGATAACTCAATATGAAAAGATTCTCGAATTAATGCCGAATAATACTATTGCTATGCACAGGCTTGGGCTTATATACTACGGGAGGGAGGAATTTGAAAAAGCGTTACCTCTCTTTGAGAAAGTGGTGAACCTGTATCCTTTCGATTATGACGGCCTTACAATGCTAGCCTGGACTAACTACAGATCAGGGAAAGTGAGGGAAGCAAAAGTATTATTCCAGAAGGCTCTTCTTAATACGCCGAACGGAACATCTGCCCTGGAAGGTCTTGACCTGCTGAAATAATGCCATACAGGGCTGGCGGCGAAAAGCAAAAGTCGGCAGTCTTCAATCCACAGTCTGCAGCCAGCAATGTTAATTGGTATATTGGTTAATTAGTTAATTAGTAGATTTGTAGAGCTATAAATTATTCCCCTAATTCCTTGTTTCCTTTGCTGGCGCGGATCTCCGGTTTTTCTTGCTGGCGCGGATCTCCAGATCCGTGCCTGATTACTATTCATCATTGCTCGCCCCCACTAACCACAATCACCAACCGCTCGCGAGCTCGTCACCTTCACTTGCCTCCGGCAAACTCAGGTTCCTCGGTTCCATTACTCCATCATTCCGGTGTTTCAGTGTTTCATCTGCCTTATAATCAGCTAAATATTTTATAAAAAAAGGTATGCAAAAGATAAAATAAGAAATATCAATTTTGCTGTTAATAAATGATCCCTCATACCCGGAATTAATTAAATGATAAACGGAATAAATTAGTATTGCAATAAAAAGACTTAAACCGCTATAGAAGAATTTATCAGTATTATTTTTCACTAAAAAGGTTAATAAAACTGAGACTAAAATAATGATGAAAATATAAAATCTTGGAATAAGAAAAGAAGATTGAATAATGAAAGGATTCATTACAAAAAAATCACTATTGAAAATAATAATAAACGGGATAAAGGAAGATACAAATGCTATAAATGAAATTGAAATAAAACAGAATAGTTTCTTTGAAGTAATTTCATTATTGATCAGGCTTGATAAAAAAAATACTATATAAGGTAGAATATATACACTTCTGGTTGAAAGTAATAAACCTGTTGAAATAGCTAAAATTATAGATTTAACTTTGTTCAAATTTTTTAATCTTGTTGAGCTGTCAAGTATTAATAAAACTAATGTGGTGAAGGTTAATATATCGCTTCTTGTAAATATTTCCCATACCATATATAGAGATGTAGGCAGGAAAAAAAGTAAGAATACCAGGTTTTGAGTTAGCCGGGTTTTTTTAACCATCAGGATAACTATTATTATATAGCCTAAACAGCTTAATACACTCAATTCTCCAATAAGATAAAAAGGTGATGCAATTAGAAAATATACAGGCATTGGGCCCGGGTAATTACCCAGATGGGATTTTGCATAGTAAGGATAATTCCCATTACAAGCCTCTGTAATAAAGGATGAAATGGCACTCCATCTATCTACATTTAAGGATTCAACAGGAATCATGAAATGACTGATAATAACAAGCCCTGCTATTAAACCAATTATACTATAGCATATGATATTTTTTATATGAGTTAATAGAATGAATTTATTACCGAACAGATAAATACAGAATTGAAAAACAAATAATAATATTGAAATATATATTCCAGATTCTGTATATCTCGAAGAATACTTATAGAAAAAAATAAAATTAATCAATAGTAAGATTATGATAGAAATATTGATTTTTAAATTTTTCATTTACTGAGTTTATGAAAATTTTGAAGTTTTCTATTATCAAATATTAGTTTTGACATAAGCGGACATTAAGCGGTAAGTTTTATACTGGGGTTATAATAGTTTTATAAAAGTTAGTTCATTTAAAATTACTTATTCTTTCCGGAATTGTTAGAATTGAGATAATTATTTCAGGGATTAATTTTACTGTTGTGCTACAATATTACCAGTAGCAAAGGAGGAATGCCTTATGATGAATATTTTATAGGAGGAAAGACTTAATGATATCTAAGGTTCCAAAATTGCCTTTAATCGTTTATCGCCTGCCCTGAAGCCTGGCAATTAGTTCCTGTTAAAACGACTTAACAACTCAACGATTAAACAACTCAACTTTTTATTTTGTAGTGCGTTTGATTTTTTATAGTAAAACCTTTTCTTGCTTTATCCTAATGATAGAACCTTATTAATTTGTATTTTACTTCAAAATCATGCAAATTGCATGGGGCTTGTGCCCGCCTGATTAATTAAATGTCCTGATATGAATAGTACAAGTAAGAGCAGGAGGGACTTTATTAAGAAATCGACTGCTGCCGTAATTGCTTTTTCAGTTATCCCAAGGCATGTGTTGGGTGGAAATGGTTATATTCCGCCAAGCGACCAATTGACAAAGGGCATTATTGGAGTAGGAGGAATGGGAAGAGGTCATATTCCCTACGAAGGCACCAGACTCCTTGCCGTATGCGATGTCGACAGCCTGCACATGGATATGGCTGTATCGGAAGCCGGGGATAATATTGACAGATACCATGACTTCAGGGACTTACTCGCCAGGTCTGACATTGATATTGTACATATAGCAACACCTCCGCACTGGCATGGTATAATAGCAAAGATGGCGGCTGAAGCGGGAAAGGATATATGGTGTGAAAAACCCATGACACGAACCATAGGAGAAGGGATTGAAGTTGTTAAAGCTGTTGAGAAATACGGCAGAATGTTCAGACTTAATACATGGTTCAGGTTCAAAGACCGGTTCTATGGTCTGGGTACCACTGTTAAACCTCTGAAAAAGCTTATTGACAGTGGTGTTCTCGGATGGCCGTTGAAATTTACTGTTAGCGGCATTACCGGTTATGACTGGAAATTCTACTGGAGCGGTCAGTATAACCTGGAGCCTCTGCCTGTGCCGCCAAACCTGGATTATGATCTCTGGCTTGGGCCGGCGCCATATAAACCGTATAATCCTGAAAGGGTGCATTCGAAATTCCGCGGTTACTGGGATTATGACGGAGGAGGACTTGGCGATATGGGCCAGCATTACCTTGATCCGGTTCAGTACATGCTTGGTAAAGATGATACCAGCCCCGTATATGTTGAGGTTGATGCCCCGCAACAACATTATGATGCAGCCGGATCATGGCGAAGAATAGAGTATACATATGCCGATGGCTGTAAAATAGTTCTCGACGGAGCAAATGCCGATAAAGATGCTCCTTATATTGAAGGCCCCTATGGAAAAATATTTAAGGGATTCCGTTCGACTATACCCGATGTACAAAAACTGGTCGAAAGCCTGCCTGAGCCGGAGCCTCAGGTGACGACCTTCAGCGAATCGGTACGTACAAGAAGAAAATTTGCTCTTAATGAGGAGAATGGACACAGGTCGGCTACACTGGTTAATCTGGGTGTAATAGCAGTACGACTGGGGCGCAACCTGGTATACGATCCTGTTAAGCAAAGGTTTATTGATGATGAAGGAGCTAACAGGTTGATCAATCAACCTATGAGGGGACCATGGAAAATCTAATGCCGGGAATTATGAAGAAGCTGATTGTTATATTTATATTATTCGCCGCTGTTACGGCCGGTGCACAGGATACCGGGACAACCGGATCAAAGGTCGCCGGTATACTGACCGGAATGCCTGCAGGTAATATTACTGAGCTTGAGAGGCTAATGGAGGAAATGACGGAACTGGGATATGAAGGAAGGAAACAAATAACTGACCTTGTAGTACCTCCGTCGGGAGATGATGATACAAAGGCAAGATTTGCGATTGAGAGTTATTCACGGTATCTTTCTTCTTACGGACACCGGAAAGAGGCTCTTATATGGGAATCTGAGATTATCGAAGCCGTACATTCTGCTGAGGATCCCCTTGTCAGGTCTTTTTTTCTCTCCCAACTTAAGTATATAGGAACAAAGAGCTCTGTGGAATTTGCATCGGGCTTTATTACAGATGAAGATATGTGTGAGGCTGCAATAGCCGTAATTGCTTCTTCTGATTCACCTGACAAGGAAGATATACTGGCTATGAGCCTTCAAATTGAAGGATTGCCATGTGTCGTATCAGTAATAAATGCACTGGCTGATATGAAATCCGACGAGGCAGTTGCAGATTATATTGTATGGTATGCGAGGGGTTATGAGGGGATCCGGACTGCTGCTCTGAATGCGATGGCTGAAAGCGGCCATGAACTGGCATTGGCAGCTCTTGAATCTGCCGCTTCGGCAAGTGGATATCAGTGGGAGCCAACGGGTGCAACTGCTGCATATATCAAGTATGCACGTAATATAGGAGATAAGGGTGAAGTAAAGGATATGGAAAAAATATGCAGGAATGTGATAAATAATGGCAGTACTCAATACCGGCTGGCTGCTCTTGAGGTTCTCGTTCATTACAAGGGATACGAAGCTATTGAGTACCTGAAAGAAGCCTTCAAAAAAGGAGAAACAGAATACAGGAAAGGAGCACTGGCGCTGGCCTCTGATATTCCGGGGACTGCTGCAACCAGGAAATGGATAAATATTATGACTGAGGTGGATGTGGCCAGAAAAGCTGAAATCATTGAAATGCTTGGTAACAGGGGCGATATGACAGCTCTTGGTACAATTGAAGACGCACTTTTCTGTCCCTCGAAACTGGTTAGATCAACAGCGGCAGTAGCGCTGGCAAAGATAAACGGGAGGGAGTCGGTTCCGGAACTTATAGATTATATCAGATCGTATGAAACAGCTATTGACCAGGAAGCAGGTTATAATGCTTTATTAACAGTTACTGATTCACGCAGGAGGGACCTTATTGAAGATGCACTGGAAGGATCAGGTGATTATACAAAATCAACAATGTTATTATTACTTTCGGCTGGTGGTGAAAACAGGTTTTTCAAAACAGTATACCGTTATACATCGTCACCTGATCAGGGATTAAGGTCTGTGGCATTTTCGCAACTTAAAAAACTGGCAACACCACATGACCAGGAAGAACTGGTTAATTTGCTGTATTCGGCTGATAATGGGTCAGAGATCATGCAGGTGCAACTGGCCCTGGTGGCTGCTGTAAATAGGATCGGGGATAATGATGAAAAGACTTCATATTTAATAAAAGCACTGGAACAAAGCCCTTATAAGGAGAGGATTATTCCTGTACTGGCTGCAGTCGGTGGCAAAAATGCTGTTATGGCTGTAAAAAAAGAATTTGACGAGGGAAATGCAGAAACCAGGATAATCGCGTTTGAAGCATTAAAAGAATGGATTGATCATGAAACGTTACCGGCACTGCTGGATATTTGTGCTTCAGGAAATAAGAACTACTCAGGAAAGGCTTTTTCTGAATATCTGAATATGGTATCTGAAACTGAGTTAGCGGGAGAAAAAAAGCTGGAGTTGCTTGAGAAGATCAGACCTTATGCTAAGTCTGAAGAGCAGGCTAATGAGCTGAATAGCTTAATGGAAGGGATTAGGGATAAGGAAACAGAGATTAGGAATAACAACTCAACGACTAAACAGCTTAACAACTCAACAGTTTAACAAATAAACATACACTCATCAATTAGACAAAACACAAACTGATAGCATGATTCTCAATTATATATGGATAGCTTTTTTCCTTCTTGCATTTCTTTTTGCCCTGGGGCAGTTGATCTTTACAGGCAATACGCAGGTTTTTTCGGATATGGTCAATGCTACTTTTTCCAGCGCCAAAACCGGGTTTGAAATATCACTGGGGCTGACAGGTGTACTTACACTATGGATGGGCTTGATGAAGATAGGGGAGAAAGGAGGAATGGTAAGATTGCTGTCAAAGGCTGTTGCTCCTTTTTTCAATCGTATCTTTCCTGACCTGCCAAAGGGGCATCCTGCGCACGGGTCCATTATTATGAACCTGGCGGCAAATATGCTTGGACTGGATAATGCGGCTACCCCGATGGGACTGAAAGCTATGGGTCAGATGCAGGAGGTTAATAAGCAGAAAGATACGGCATCCAATTCCCAGATAATGTTCCTGGTACTGAATACTTCGGGCCTGACGGTAATACCTGTTAGCATTATGGTATACAGGGCCCAGCTTGGTGCAGCTAATCCTGCCGATATATTTATCCCTATACTGCTGGCTACTTTCTTTTCCACTATTGTCGGATTGGTTGCGGTTGCTGCTATTCAGAAGATCAAACTGTTCGATCCTGTTATACTGTCTTACCTTGGCGGAATGACGATCCTGATTATAGCTGTCATATGGTATTTCAGCGGCCTGCCTAAAGAAGATATAACGCGGATATCTACTTTCGCTGCCAATTTTATCCTGTTTTCAATCATTATCATATTCATTGTTCTGGGGTTGATAAAAAAAATAAATGTCTATGAGACTTTTATTGAAGGGGCTAAAGAAGGATTTGGTATTGCTATCCGGATCATTCCTTTTCTGGTAGCTATTCTCGTAGCAATAGGAGTATTCAGGGCTTCCGGTGCAATGGATTTGTTGATCAGTGGGTTAAAATCAGCCTTTGATGCATTTGGCCTGGATACGCGCTTTACAGATGCCCTGCCCACGGCATTGATGAAACCTCTCAGCGGTGCAGGCGCCAGGGGAATGATGGTAGATGCAATGAATACTTACGGGGCAGATTCGTTTGCCGGAAGGCTTTCATCTGTTGTTCAGGGAGCAACGGATACCACTTTTTATATAATTGCAGTTTATTTCGGGTCTGTTGGCATTAAAAATACCAGGTACGCGGTAACCTGCGGCCTGCTGGCAGATTTTGCCGGAATAATTGCGGCGATACTGATAGGATACCTGTTTTTTGCCTGATCCCCGAAGCAACCATTTATTGTTTTCTGTCGTCAGTTAGACAAGGATGTTCAGATAATTAAATATACTTATTTGTCAAAATTATTTTTGATTTTGTATATTAACTTAATTTTAAGAAGGCTAAAGATAAGACTTAAAAACGATCGGGAAATTACTTATTTTTGCACGGCAATATCAAAATAGATGTCTGATAATATATTTTAATGCCATGGTAAGGATGGAAGTTGCGGATAGTGGCAGGTTATTTGTTATGATTTATTGTTTGTTTATTGAACCGACCCCGGATCACGGATTTAAATCCGGAGTTATAAAGTGTACTAGATGTTAAAGCAACTGGCGTATAAATTTGGTCGTTCGATATTAAGGACACATCCGCCCAGGTGGATAATATTGGGAATAGATATAATTATATATATTCTCGCATTTTTTCTGGCATTCTATATCAGGCTTAATTTTAACCTTCAGGATGTATTATCCTATCCTTATGAGTTGATACTGCCTGTGTTTATTATTTCAAGGGGCATATCGTACCTTACATTTAAGCTTTATTCAGGGCTCATAAGGTATTCAACAGTTAACGATCTTGAAAGAATAATCCTTGTTAATATTATAGGTACAGGACTGATCCTTGCTATAAGTCTTTTATACAGGTTTATAGATCCGGATGGCCGGAATCTCATCCCTTTAGGTGTTATTATTATTGAATTTCTGTTGTCTTCTTTACTGATGATATCATTACGGCTTTTGATCAAGACCTTATATTTTGAGATGAACAACAACAAGGGAGAGGTTTCAAATGTGGTAATTTACGGGGTTGGAGACCTTGCAAGCCTTACAGTTCAGGCTGTTGAGAACAATAAAGATTTTAACAGTAAGGTAGTTGGTCTTATTAATTCTGATGATGATCCCGGGAAATGCATAGGAAAAACCCTTGGAGGAGTTAAAATATTTGCCGAAAAAGACCTTGAAAGCCTGAGCCGTACCAAGAAGATCAGTAAACTTATAATCGCAAGGGAGAATATCAGCCTTGCCGACCGGGAGAGGTTGATAGAGATATGCTCTGACCTTCATATTAAGATACTTACTGTACCTATTGCCGAGAACTGGATAGATGACAAAATAAGCACAGGACAGATACGTGAGTTAAAGCTTGAGGATCTTCTCGAACGTCCGGTGATAAATCTTGACAAAACAGCTATTGAGAATGATATAAGGGGAAGAACAGTACTTATTACAGGAGCTGCAGGATCAATTGGAAGCGAACTGGTCAGGCAGATATCATCATTTAAGCCTGAACTCATGGTCCTTTTTGATCAGGCTGAAACGCCGCTGCATTCATTAATGCTCGAACTGAGTGAAAACTGTGCTATGTGCAGGAACGAGATAGCGCTCGGAGATGTTACCAATGAATACAGGCTGGAATATATTATGAAGACTTTCAGGCCCGATCATGTATTCCATGCTGCAGCATATAAACATGTCCCGATGCTGGAAGATAATCCCAAGGAAGCTATGCGCACAAATGTATACGGAACAAAACTGCTGGCCGACCTTTCGATTAAATACGGGGTTAAGAAGTTTGTTATGATCTCGACAGACAAGGCTGTAAATCCTACCAGTATAATGGGGGCATCAAAGAGAATAGCTGAGATGTACATCCAGAGCCTTAGCGGAGAGAATAATCATTCCACAAATTTTGTTACCACAAGGTTTGGTAATGTGCTGGGATCAAATGGCTCTGTAGTTGAGAGATTTAAGCAGCAGATCGAGAAGGGAGAAGTTATTACAGTTACCCACCCGGATGTTGCGCGGTATTTCATGACAATACCCGAAGCTGTGCAACTGGTACTTGAAGCGGCTACTATGGGTAAAGGAGGGGAGATATTTGTATTTGATATGGGACATATGGTGAAGATCAAAGATCTGGCTGCCAAAATGATAAGATTATCTGGCCTGATACCGGGTCAGGATATCGGTATTAAATACGTCGGATTACGCCCCGGCGAAAGACTTTATGAAGAATTGCTGGCTGAAAAGGAGAATCTGCTTCCGACACATCACCCAAAGATATTGCGTGCAAAAGTGAGCAGTGTTGAATATAAGGAGATACAGGCTAAGTTCGATAAGATATATCCCGTATTGCATGAGGTTAGTAAAGAGGAGGTTGTAAGGTATATGAAAGAGATAGTCCCTGAGTTCAAGAGCATGAATTCGGTTTATGAGAAACTTGATGAACAAGCTGTTATACATTAATTTCCCGTGAGCATATTATTATTCGTAATAATTAATATTTTTGTTTCGCAAATAATAAATCAATCCGGATATGACAGATAAACCTGACGTTAACGATAAAAGGACAGGTAATGATGAGATAGACCTTCTTGAGCTGTTCAGAAGTTTCGGTAATTTTATAGCAAGGATCTTCAGGGGTCTTTTCAATGCTGTAATATGGTTCCTGATCTTTTCCATAAGGAAGTGGTTGTATCTGCTGATAGCAGTGATTACAGCATTATTGTTCTCGTATTTTTTTGCGAAGGTTCAGCAGGAAATGTATTATTCGGATCTTGTACTTAAATCCAATGCTGTAGAGAATCAGGAGATGATATCTTACATAAACAGGTTGGGAAACCTTACCTCGGGAGGTAATTACCGGATTCTTTCCTCTGCCCTGAGTATTGCGGAGGAGGATGCTCAAAGTATAAGCGACATTCAGGCATACTGGTTCGTTGACAGGAATAAAGACGGCATTATAGATGGTGCTGATATAAATAACAGGTTTCTGACGGATACTACTGTAAACAAAGTAGGATGGAAATTCGGTGTCAGAGCTATCGTGACCGATCCGGTGGTTTTTGGGAAAATCACACAGGGGATTGAGTATTATGTTAACTCTAATGATTACTTCAACAAGATGAATGAAGTAAGACTGGAAAATTTAAGGGAGATAATAGATCAGACAGGTAAGGAAGTTGAGAAACTTGACAGTTTACAGAAAAAAGAATATTTTAAGCTTGAAGATGCCACACGGCTTAAGGAAGGTCAACTGGTTTTTACAAATGAGCCTGAGATTAAGCTATTTCATGAAGACCTGCTGAAGCTTGTACGAAGCCGCCAGACAAGCCAGAGAGAGTTATCTATACATAATAACATCATATCAATCCTGGAGGATTTTACAATAACACAGCAACCTGCCAATACTGCAGTATATTATGCGAGAATTGTAGTTCCGGTTATGATCGTCATAGCTTATCTCTTGGCTATCTGTATTACCTACAAAAAAAGGATAATCGAAGCTGTCAGGAAATAGCCTGCATTTTAATTTTGTGTTTCCGGTTTTCTTCTGGTTAATAAAGTGTAGAATATACTGAAAAAGGCTATACCCCAGACTCTGCATAGTATTGATTCAAAAAAGAAAGCGAATCCTGTTATAATCAAAAAAGAAGAATAGTAAATATTTGGAAGTATTTTATTCTTTGACAATATTGGAATAATTAATCCTGATATAAGAAGTATTATTGAAATTATTCCGGAACTAAGCCATTGTTCAAGATACTGGTTATGACAGTTATAGTTGGTTGTGAACGAGTACCCCTTTGTATCGTAGATATATTTCAATTTGTTTTTTACATTGCCTGTTCCAACACCTGATATAGGGTGGTCTTTTATTAAATTTAAAGATGATTCCCATATTTGAAACCTTGCATCAATTTTTTCCACTGATTTGTTTTTGTTTTCTTCTATGCGACTAATAAGATGTGATATTCTGGGATTAAATTTTAATAAAATAACTATAGCTAATGAAAGAATCAGAAATGCTATTGCTTTAATTTTGATATCACGGATCAATATAATTAGCAAGAAAAAACTAATCATGACAGAAGCAATAATGATCGACCTTGAAGAGATAAGAAAGATAATAATATAAAGATAAAGAGTAGCAAGGATTTTAAGAATAACTTTTTTATTAACGATAACATTCGTTTTAATATCGACAATACAAATAGAAGCGGCAAATAATACCATTAATCCCATATAGGTAGGATGAATAAAAAATGAGAATCTGGAAGAGAAAAAAACATTTTCCCGATTATTTATGATAGGATTGAAATTAAATTGTCCATTTTTTATTGTAACAGCGTATATAATTGCTTTGATAAGTAGAAATATTGTTATTAAAATAATACCTGAACAAAAACTTATGAATATTTTTCTGAAAGTATCTTTCTGTTTGTACAGACCATTTGAAAAGCTTAGAATAACAGGAAATATTATCATAGAGGCTTGAATGCCAAGTTGATTAAATCCGTTTGATTTATCATCGCTCCATAATATGCTGATAATCATAAGGAGGTATAAGCTCGGCAGGAACGATAATGTAAAAGTGTTTTGTCTGAGATTAGCGTTTGAAAACTTATTTTTAAAGTTACCTTCAATTATCCATGTAAATATCCATGGCCATAATGCAATTGTGAATAGTTGGCGGCTTATAGGCAGTGCAAATACAATAAGCAGAAAAAAGAAAAAATTCATTCTTCCATCCTTAAGTGTATTTTTGAGGTACTTCAATATTTTTCGCATAGTCAACTGGTAGATTACTACTAAGATAGTATTAAAGAAATAAATATTCTTATAACAACTTTCTTATAAATATCCTAAGGAAGTTATACAACATGTGTCGAACTATATATTTTAAAGCTCGTAGTGAATTTTTTGCTTAACGTATTTATGGTTACTCCTAAGATATGTGACTATTTCTATATGTTATTTAGAACAAGAGCACACATCTTACCTCAAAAGTGTTCTAAATATATTCTTGTTGTACTTATTATGTTAATAATCAAATTTTAAATAGTATTACGCGGCGAAAAGGATTATTTTTGATACTCTTGTTTTTTCATATATTAAGTGCTTTAAAGAGTATTACTGTTAGAAAGTTTAGAATGGAACCTTTCTATCTATTATACGCGTAAGCAAGTAAAGAAATATGATTATTATCAATGAGATTGGTAGTTGCAGATATTTGAATCTGTCTATAAATAAAATAGTTAAGCCTATTAAAAAATTTAAGCAGATAAGTAACAGATCGACTTTCAAATGGCTGTATCCTGATTGAACAAGTCTTTGGTATGCATGTTTTTTATGAGGCTGATCTATTCGTTCTCCTTTTCTCCATCTTCTGAAAAGTGTAAGAGTTGCATCAAACCAAAATGGAGAGGAGATAAGTAGCCAGTTCATAAAGTCGAATTCTCCTTTGTTGTTGAAGTATATACCCATTATAATTAGTACATACCCTAATTGTGTACTGCCAACATCTCCCATGAAAATTTTTGCTTTTGGCCAGTTCCAGAAAAGAAATCCTGCGACACAAGATGCAAATATCAATAGTAACAAATTTCCAGTAAACAAATAAATCACTAATGCAACTGAAATGGCTTCGATAGATGCATATCCGTCAATTCCATCAAGAAAGTTATACAGGTTTATGAACCATACTATGCTAAAAATTAATAATGGGGTTAGAATAATATCATTACTTATAATCCAACCTGATATATCAATAAATGTTATACCATTAATGAAATATACAGCTAGTGTAGCAGTAACAAGTTGGGTCAGCAACCTGATTATTGGTTTGATAGAAAAAAGATCATCTAAAAGACTAATAACTGCCAGTATTAGTCCAGATGCGAATGCAAAAAAAAGGTTTTTTTCTAGAAGGTTATTTACATATAAATATACTATTACTGCATACCAGCAAAATATTATAGCAAGGCCTCCTCCGCGAGGTACAGGTGATGAATGAGAACTTCTATTATTGGGGATATCGAGTATTTTTAATCTTAGTGCAAAATATCTGTAAAAGAAGGTTAGAGAAAAAGATGAAGCAGTAATAATTATTAGGAATATCAGCATGTCAGTTTTTTTTATTTTTTGTATCAAGGTATGCCATGCACATATCTCGGATTCCTTCCTCTGAAGTATATTTGGGATTAAAGCCAAGCGTTTTAAGGGTTTGACTATTGTTCAATTCGAGAGAGCCGTAAAGACGGTCAAATACTTTAGGAGCAAGCTTCCTGCCTGTGTTTATTATATGTTTAGGTAACGTAATAAGAAATATTTTTTTATTAAGATACTTAGATATCAGCCTGACAAGGTCGGTTGTTGATAAAGGCTTGTCATCCATTGCAATAAAAACGCCCGAAGCACGCTTTTCAATTACTTTGTCAATAAATTCAACGAGATTTTTGACATAAGTGAAGTTTCTTTTGTTTTTAACATTACCAAAAGGAAGTATCTTCATCTTGTCTGTAAGTTTAAGTATGCTAAGCATGTTGGCTTTTACTCCACTTCCGTATACAATAGGCGTCCTTATGATTGAAACGATAAAATTTTTATCTTCCAACTTTTGGAGCCCTTGTTCGGCATCATATTTACTTTTACTATAAGGATCATTAGGTACGCATTCAGATTTTTCATCCCATGGTACTGATTCCTGGCTAAAATCGCCGTATACTTTTATAGTACTTAAGAAAATAAACTGTTTTACTCCTGATCTTTTCGCTTGTTTCGCTGTCTCAACAGTCAGATCACGATTTACCCTGTAATATTCACTTCCTGGTATTTTTTTAGACTGGTGAACTATTGCTGCAAGATGTATTAGGGTGTCATACTCACTCAAGTTTATTTCTTCCGGCTTCTTTTCAACAATCGATATCTCGTTTATTCGTTCATTCTTAGAAACTTTTTTAATGTTGTTCCCAACAAAACTATTTTCGCCGATTATTAGAATTTTATTCATTTTTTAAGCTATTACCAGATTTGTGGATTTTTATTTATGTCATTTTTTCGCTCGTATAGTAAAAGTGAGAAATTATATGATAAACCCCAATCATTGTTGATTTAAAATATTATTTGTGCCCCCAAAAGCATATTGGCTAGATTTCCTATTCTTATGGTTTTGTAAAGAAAAAGATCCTGAATAATCAATTGAGTAATAAATGTTTCAGATAAGAATGGTTTAGAAAAAAAGCATTGATTTTTAATTCTACGCTATAATTTGTGCAAATCAATTATTCTTGATTCATTCCATTGACAAAGATTCACAGCATCCGAGATACTAATAACTTCAAATTCATCTATTAATTTTTGGAATTTAGCCAATGATTGTTTTAATCCATAATATGATTTAACTCGCCTCATTAGACTCAGACCACTTAGGATTGGTTGTCCATAATCGAAGTCCCTTGGGTGAAAATAAGTCATTACATATTCTGACTTGTTTATATATCTCCTTATCAGGGAATAAGGAAATAGTCTGAAGTATCCTCCTCCACTTAATACAATTGGCTTTCCGAGTATATTCATAGTTGACATTGGGAATTCCCGTAGTATTATGTCTCCTATTTTAATTGTGAATGGGGTTCCATGATGTTGTAATTCTGGGAAGCCACCAAAATCATGTCTTAAAGGAAAAATTGAGCAGTCTATCTCGATACCTTCTTCGGCGAGAATATTTAAGGCCCAAATATTGTTTTTCCCAACAGAAAAAGCTGGTGCACGAAATAGTTTAACTTTATTCCCCGTAACATTTTCAATAGAGTGTAGAGACTTTCTGAGTTCTTTCCTAAATTCCTCCGGATTTTGTAAATATATTAGGTTATGAATATCTGAATGACTTCCAATATCATGACCTTCATTAAATATTTTTTTAATGATATCGGGGTATTCTCTGGCTACCCAACCCAATACAAAGAAAGTAGCCTTTATTCGTTTTTTATACAGGATTTCTAGTATTATATCAGTCGAATGAACTATCCTGGACTCAAATTCATTCCATAATAATTCGTCATTAAATTTTTTGTCAAAATTAATATGGAACCAATCCTCTAAGTCAAATGTAAGGATATTCATTATTATTGCTTATAAATCGTCAGAATCAATCCATGTGAGATGCCAGTTTTCTTCGTTAGTGGCGTCATCTTTGCTAATTTTCCCACTGAATAATTTGGTAATAAAATAAAACCTATAGGGTGTCTTCAAAAAGCCATTAAAAATAAGTTTATATTTTTTATACCAAGTTTTGCTCAACATGATAAGCAAAAGTTCATTTCTTGTTTTTTTTGATACATTTATTATTTCTTTTATCAGCATTCCTGAATATTGGTAGTAATTCTTAAGAATTGCTAGGTCTAATATCCCCATGCACGAAACGCCCATTTTTTCAATCTCTCTTGCAATTAATATTCCTATAATATGACCATTTTCTTCAAGGGTAATTATATGGTAGTGTGATTTGGGAGCTCCTAGTCGCCACTTTAAGAATCCTTCGTCCTTTATTAAAGAAATCGGAATATCATTAGCCCACTGTTTATAAAAATCAGAGAGTCTATTTAGATCATCCAGATTATCTGAAGTAGTATAAAATGTGTTAAGTAATTTATTTTGTCTCTTAAACATCAATGACATCATGTTATTAAATAAGCATATTAGCAAATTTAGGAATGGAGTCATTAATCCAAGTTTAATATTTCGAAGAAAAGACCTTGAATTAATAAATCTTCCATATAATGGAAGTTTTATACTTTTCTCCCAGCCTGCTTTTAAATGACCAGGTAAGACTGCATTTCTGATAGGGAAACCTGTTGAAATGTCAAAACCTTCAGTTGCTAATTTCAATGTCGAGTAAACCCCAAGCTTAGTAAAAACTCCTTTCCCTCTAGCTTTAATCCCAGTCATAACATCGCATACCATTGCAACTTTCAGGGTATCACTTTTAAATCTATAGTAGTAAGGTATGGCAGCATAATAGCCTAATATTTCATTATCAATATATGCAACAAATTCACTACTTGGATTCTTTGTATCCTTTGATTGGAATTTCCACAAATAATGCATATTCGAAATCTTGGGTGTGTCAATTGTCTCAGGGAAGCATTCTTTGAATAACTCTCTTTGAACTTTAAGTTCATTTTTAAAATCGAATTTTCTGAAGCATATATCCATATCACAATAGTCCTCCATTTATACTAATTGATGAACCATTAATATACTCGGTATTGATTAGATAGTCAACAGTATTAAGAATATCAGATGGCTTACATAATTTCCCTGTTGGGATTTGATTTATTATTGTTTTCATGAATTTTTCAGGAATCAGATTAGTCATTCCTAATTTCGTATATCCGAGGTTTATATTATTGATTGTTATGTTCAGAGATGAGTTTTCAATAGCAATTGATTTTGACATTCCCCATAATGCTGATTTTGAAGCTGCATAACAGCTAACACCTGGAGTTGGTTTTTCTGCTAGAACAGAAGAAAAGTTAATGATTCTACCGTATTTTTGATTACGCATTATTGGTAATAATGATCTGATAAGATTATAAGTGCCCAGAATATTAACCATTATTACTTCTTTCCATTTGTCTGGGTTACTTTTATGCAAGTAAGAGTCATATGCTATTGCTGCACAATTTATAAGCACCAGTTCATTTAGTTCTTCTGAATGCTTTCCAAAAAAATTGTTTACTTTTTCTAAATTAGTTATGTCCAATTTGTAATAATATTCATTGTTTTTTTCTGGGAATGTGCTATGATAAAAGCCTATAACTTGATTGAATTTTCTTTCAAGAAAGGATTCTAATAGAAATTTCCCAATTCCTTTTGATGCGCCTGATATTATTATCATAGTAGTAATTATGGGTTGATTAAGACCATTTCAATATTGATGCTCCATATGTCCAGCCTGAACCAACTGCTGCAAACAAAATTAAGTCATTTTTTTTGAGTAAGCCCTCTCTTTTAACTTCATCTAAGAGAATAGGTATTGTTCCACCAGAAGTATTTGCATATTTTTCCATATTTGTGCATACTTTTTCCCACGGAAGCCCTAATATTTCTGCCGTCTTTTGCAAAATCTTTATACTTGGCTGATGGGGTATCAGGTATGTAATATCATCTATCGATAAAGAGGTATCTTTTAGAACTTGATTAATAGCTTTCGGAAGAACCTCAGTTCCTGTTTTATATACTTCTCTGCCATTCATTTGGAAGTAGTGTAAATTGTTTTGAACTGTTTCAATGCTAGCAGGTTTTTCTGATCCACCAGCAGGTACTGTAAAATTCCACTTCCCCCTTCCATCTGTATAAAGCCTGAAAGCAAGAAAGCCTTCATCTGCATTACCGTGAGAGATAACAACTGCACCAGATCCATCGCCAAAAAAAACAGCATCTCTTTTGGTCCAGTCAGTAATTCTTGAGAATGTATCTGCTCCGATAACTAATACATTATCATATACGCCTGCAGCTATAAATTGTGAAGCAACAGACATTGAATAAAGAAATCCGCTACATACAGCCGCCAAATCAAATGCGACAGCATTATATGCCTGTATTTTATCCTGTACTATTGAGGCAGTGGAAGGGGCGAGACGATCTGGCGTGGCAGTTGCAAGTATTATTAAGTCTATTTCTTCTCTTTTAAGGCCTGAATCATTTATTGCTTTTATAGCTGCTTCTGCGGCTAAATCACTCGTAGATTGATTTTCTGCGGCTATCCTTCTTTCATTTATGCCAAGATTCTCCCTGATCCAGTCATCATTAGTATCAACGATTGACTCTAAGTATTTATTTGTATATACTTTTGTTGGTGTATATGAGCCAGTTCCAATTATTTTTACATTTCTTACAAATTGTTTCATGAGTTAAAAAAATTTAAATATTAAAAAATTATCAGAAAATTTCAGAATATTCTTGAGCTATTTTCCCCCATTTATAATCTTCCTTTAATGCTATTGTATCTTCTTTTAACTTCGTAACTATTGATGGTTCCATTTTGTTAATCAATTGTATCAATTCTTTTGAACTTTTAAAAAATAGCGACGATCCTTTTAGAGTTTCCCTATTTGCTGGTACATCAAAGCTTATTACAGGCAGATCAAGAGACAAAGCTTCTACAAGCGATGGTGATGTTCCGCACCTGGAATGAGAATGAATATATAAAATAGCATTGCTCCTTATGCAATTCAATTCTTCTTGATCATATATAGCATTAAGAAGAATAATATTGTGTGTAGCATTATTATATTTTGAGTATAAATTATTTCCATATTCTGAGACATTCCAGTTGGATATTATAACAAGGTTTTTATTAGGAAGGGCTTCAAAAGCTTCCAGAAGAATATGTAAATTATTATCAACCTGAGCACGTGAAACACTTACATAGTAATCGCTGGTTAAAAATGGATACTTGGAAAGCAGGTGGGTATTGATTTTTATAGGTCTGGCATGATCACCTCCATATCTTATGACAATAGAATCTTTATTATAGTTTTTGTATATACTAGCCTTTAAAAGGTTATTGTCAGCAATATTTATATTTGCATATCTGGATGCGATACTGTGATTAATCCGTATAATCCTTTTCTCAATATAGTTGTATTTTTCTCTTTCCCATTCATTCAGGCCTCCGTGATTTACAATAATCCTTTTGCGGAAGAGTAAATTTGAAAAAAGAATAAAACCTGCAGCAGGGCCTAATATAACGAGTGTATCAGCCTTTAGCAATGCATGAAATGTTGAGAGAGTATCATATATCATGCTTTGCCAACCATTTGCTTTGAGTGGAAGATATATAAGTTTTGCACCATGGAAGTTCTTTATTTCCCCCTTTTTCTTTTGCTCGCGGCTACAGTATACTATGAATTCATATTCATTATTTAAATTTAGTACAATATTTTCCGCTAAGGTCTCAAACCCCCCATATCTGGCTGGTATACCATTTGTACCGATAATAGCAACAACTTTCTTTTTCACTTCTAATTAATTAGATAGCCATCATAATATGCTGTAATATATGCGCTAAGTGCATACCTCCAGCTTTGCATAATGTTAATACCAAGTATATCAAGCTTTTTATTTATCAACCTTTCGCTTGGGGGTCTCGGAGCAAAATAGGTTTTACTGAAGTAATCGGAATGCACTGAGACGAGTTTTATCTGGTCTTCTTTATGTATAACTTTCATTAGCTCTTTAGCAACTTCAAGTCTACTTGTCTGACCATTACATACCAAATTATAAAGGCCCCAGTATTCTTTTTTAATCAGGAGCTTAACATTTTTAGCAAAATCCTGAGTATATGTTGGCGTTCCTTCTTTGTCATCTACAATGAATAGCTCTTTAGCTCCATTTTTTACTTGTGCCATCAATTTTTGAATGAATTTCTTGTCTTTATCAGGGCCACCACCCATCATCCATCCTGCTCTACATACAAGATATTTTAGAGCATTTTCAACAACTATACGTTCTCCTAAATATTTCGATCTAGCATAAATACCAAGGGGTTTAGGATTGTCCCAATCATCATATAGTCTTTTCTTCCCATCAAAAATACCTGCAGTGCTTATATATAAAATAGGAATATTTAAGGAATTAGCTATATTAACAGCAAACTCAACAGCCAAGGTATTTGTATGATATGCATCGTCGGGATTGTTTTCACAATATTCCAGATCAGTATATGCACCGAGATGGAAAAGATAATCAGGATTAAAATCAATAACATCTTTTTTGTAAGCATAGAAATCTCTAAAATCAAGGAATGATAACCATGCTTCATTAACATCTTTATCTGTGCATTTTAATATAAAGTCATCTTTAAATTGTTCATAAAAAGCTTCACCCAGCATACCCCCACATCCGGCTATATATATTTTCTTTTTCATGTTAATTGATTATTTATTAATTTTTTGTAATAAAGAATAATTTTTTCTGCAATTGATTCAATATCTAAGTTTAGTTCTTTAATTCGGTCCCTCCCATTTGTTTTTTTTTCTTTTAATGCGTGGATGGTTAATTTTGTGATTTCTTCAATATCAAATGAAGGGCTTAGATAATAACCTGTTAAACCTTTAATAAGTGTTCTTACATTACCAACATCAGTTGAAACTACAGAAACATTACAGGCCATACACTCTTTAACTGAGTTTGGAGAACCCTCGAAATCAGATGTAAGTACATGGACATCTGCTGCATTAATATAATATGGGACTAAATTTCTTTCACAATTGGTAAGAATTATCTCATTGATGTCATGTATCCCATATTTATCCTTAATCGTGGTAATAACTCCCTTGAATCTGTCATACCTTTTTTGTTGTCTTATATAATTTGAACTCATAAATAGCAGATACTTGCTTTTCATATCAAGATTTAGACGTGCCCTAGCTATATCTTTGGGGATTGGTTTAAACAGATTCAAATTTACACCATTGGGTATTTGCACTGAATTATTAACATCTGATATCAGCGTGGATTCATTTTTAAATATAACTAAGTCAAAGTATTTCCTAATTATCCTGTAAATGAAGTAGCCTGATTCCTTTAAAGGGTCATTCTGAAATGATACTACTATTTTAAACTTGCTGAACATAAAAGTAGCTAACAATACTAATGCACTTAGAAAATGATGACAATGTAAAATTTCATACCTTCCTGATCTAAGTAGATGCCTCAACTTGAATACAGATGATAAATACTTAATTTTACTGTTTTCTCTTCCATTGATAAAAAACACATCGCAATCAATTCCTTTATCCCGCAATGATTCGATCTGTTCTTTAACAAATATTCCAAATGCAGGAAATGTAGGTGTAGGATAATTATTGGTAATATGAAGGACTCTCATATAATTAATAGGATCAAATGAACAATATCACATATGTTGTTTTCATTGTGAAATTCGTAGATAACCAATGTCTTACTCTGGTATATCGAATCCAGTAAATGGAGTCGGATATATTTAGTTTAATGTTAGTTAATGAATAGATTGCCAAATGTTTTACATGTTGTGTGTGAAATTCTATATATTGGTTTATCGGAGGAACAAAAACATAAAATACCAATTGTTTCTTCCAGGTTTTGATAATACATAAATGGTAATTTGTATTTGTAACACTATGATATCTTTATTAATTCGCCTAGCCTAAAATCCCATTCATCAGGAGTAAATTTCATAAGCCCGCTATAAGGATGAAAAGTGAGTTCCCCAAAATATATTTTGTTCCGGATTGAATATAAATCAACCCTGACGTAGTAAAATTCGTAAGATAATTTTTTTGCTATATACAATAAGTCTTCCAAATTGCTTGGCTTTTCCAATTGTTTCTTCACAGATGAGAAATAATACAGATCCAAAGCATTCCATTCACAGTCAAACCAATTTTCTTTAACTTCTTCCATTCTGTCAAATATTGTTTGAATGTATTTAGGAATACCTCCAAAGCAGTGGATCTTATAATCATTTAGAACCTGATTTCCACTTTCATCTTGCATTAACTCCTCTATTAGAATCATAGGTCTGATACCCTTATATTCCCTTTCTTGGTTTACGTAATAGTAATTTGTTCTTTGCCAATTCTTTAGTGTTCTAATAATTTTGTTTTTATTGAAGGTTTCTATCTCGTTTGATCTAAAGACTTTTCCATCTTTTACAACAATATTTAAGCCTGAAGCATGATTTGTTTTAATGATATACCTTGAAGGTAATTTCTTAAAAGGAATGTTCTTTGGATTATCAGTTGAATATATAAGTGGGATTAAATATTCAGGTCCTATTCTATCTTTTATGAAGTCTCTGTTTCTAAGCTTATCTGAATAAAGTGTTAATAGTGGATCACAATTATATAATTTGAGCCATTGAATCTTTTCTGTGAATCTTTTGGGATTCTCAAAATTTGGCTCAAAGCCATGCAGTTTTTTATAACGTTTTTTAATAATAGCTTTATCTGTAAAAAGAATATGCCTCAGAAAGTAGTATAGAAAACTAAAATTCTTTACAAAACTATTTCTATTGTACGTTTTTCTTAAAAAAGAAGTAAGTAAGTTCATTCGTCAATAAATTAAGACCATTCCTTAACAACCCTAACTATAATCTTTAGGAAGATATGCTTTTGAAATAGTAATTCAATAAATAACGTTAAGGAATCATTTTTTGTTATTTCAAATGTTTTATAAGATTTGATGCCGTGTAGTCATTATTATGTTAATCTTGTCCTCATCATTGCTTTTGAAATGATTTCTCATCATTTTCAGGCCGCTTTAAATAGGTCTATTACTGATTCATAATCCTTTACGAATGCTTTCCTGCATATTCAAGGCAGGAGCAATAGGCCATTTAAATAGTGATAATAATTTTTAAATATCCTTAATTTATATCAAGCAATACTCTCAAACCGTGAACTTGAGCTAGCGCTTTCTATCATTTTTGCCAGAGGCTTACCGAGTTACTCAAAATTTAGTAATGAGAAAGTCATATTTCTAATAAATGTTTTTGGGCATCGGTATAATATTAAGTTAATTTTGTGACTGTTCTGATGAACTATACCCTTTTGATCCCATTGAATATAAATATATTATTGATATCCAGAAAGCCCTAAAATAGTATGAGACAAAAAACAGTTCCATCGTCATGACAATAATCAATAGCCAATAGTCTACTGAATGAGCATGACTTTTTTTAAATGTCCTATAAATATGAAAATAAATTGAGTAAAGAAGTATAAATCCTATAACCCCTAGATCAGAAAGAATTTCAATATAATTATTATGAGCATATAATCCTTCGCCTGTAAAAGTTTGAAAGTTATCAATTCCTACGCCGAGAAAGAAGTTTGATTTAATAATTTTAAAACCTTCTATTAGAAAGTAAACTCTCCATCTTGTACTTTGGTCTCCTTCTCCACCACGTAAGAAATCAAAAAAAAGAATTAGCCTGTTGAAGCCTTCATTGTTTCTGATAAGGAAAAAAAGTATGGGTATTAAGAAAATAACAGAAATGAGTGTTATTCCTTTTGCATGTTTGGACTCTTTATTCATGTAATATATGCAGACTATAATTAATAGTAGCCCAAAGACAAGTCCTTTGCGCGAATCAGTTGATAGAATTAATATACTGGAAACTAGTGAGTAAATGATGAAGTACAATTGTTTTGGTTTTTTTTTTCTTATGCAGTATCTAAAGTAGAAATAAATCGAGAAAATGATTAAGATTGAAAAGCTGTTAGCATTATTCAAAGTTCCACTAAACCTCCCCGACGGATCTTCGAAATAAATTGACCTATACGGGCTTAGATAGAGGAGAAAATTTATAATAACCCCTGCAACTAACCCAAACGTATAAGCATTTATGGTATCGTATTTCTTATTGTTCAAGTAAATAAATATAATAATGAAGGCAATAATGATTAGTCTTATAAGCATTTGAAATGCGTATATCTTATTAATTGCCCAAATAATGCTTAATCCCGAAAGAAATACAAATAGAATAAATCTCCACAAAATTATAGGGAACATTGTATTTTTAATTGTGTTAAATGCCAGAATTGAAGAAATTATGGCAAACAATAGAAATGAGCAATAGAAGAATAGGATATTGCCACTCCTTTCGAAGAATAGACTAACTGTGAAAACGAAGGTAACAATTCTTATTATAAAAGAATTATCTATTTTTTTATTGTACACAATACGGAAATTCATTTTTAATGAGACTTACTAAATTTAAAATATAGAGTCTATGGTATGATTATTCTATGGAGCTATCTTAATAGTAACTACTTGCCGTTTATGTCAACAATTTAAGTTTGTGGCAAATGATAAAACGGAATAATAGTTCAAATAAATAGACGAAAACGGTTATTGCTGCAAAGACAATCACTTTGTGCATTATATCAAATTCATAACCAATCCATATTAATACTAAGTAGAATAAAGTTGTTAAAACAATACCCAGAAGAAGTAAGTTATATTTTCCAAATACAATAATACAATTTCTTGATAAAGGCAAGCTTATTGAAAACAATAGCGGAGCCAATAATAATATTCTTGCGACTGGAACGACTCCACTTAGGTCCTTTCCTGCAAATAGTTCAACTATAGTGGCTAAAACAGGTTGTATAATAATTACCAGGGCCAAAATAAAGAAAAATGAAATTTTCATTATTTTTTTTACAAAATGCATTTTCAAGTCCATTGCTACTTTGGGATAGATTGCATCATTAATTAGAATAGTGGGTTGGAGAAAAAGGTTCATGATTTTTACACCTAAATCATAAATTGCTATTTTGTCCATTCCAAGGAATATTCCAATAAAGAAAACATTAAACTTATCTTTAATTGAGATCACTATGTTGGAGGCAAATATTGGGGAACTTTCTTTTAAATAATGCCATAATGTTTTTCTTGATTGTATTGTGAATACTATTTTTTCTTTTTTGAAGACAATAAATAAACCAAGTATACCCCCAATAAAGGCCCCAATCCCATTTAGCAAAGGGACTAATAAATAGTCATCACCAGACTTAACTGTAAGAAATATCAGAACAAGAAATATTAAGCGCGCGATAAGATTTAATAAAGTGATATACTTCATCTTTTCAATGCCTCGAAAATACCACTGGGGGAACAATAGCTCATTAAAGCATATACTAAATGAGGACAAAAGGAGTATCCTGTTATATGAATGAATAGGTAAGAGTATAATTATTATTATCATAATTAAGCTCAACAACCACAGAATCATTTTAATCTGTAGTACTGATGAAACAATAATATTTAGTTTGTCTCGATTCAATCTGTTGATAGAAATCTCTCTAGTAGCTGTTAAATCAAAACCATAACTAATCAGAATCGAGAAATAGGAAGCAATCGTTTGGGCAAATATCACCTGACCATAAAGGTTTGCCCCCAGAACCCTAATCAAATAAGGGAAAGTGACCAGAGGAAGCGCTATATTGAAAATTTGTAAGATTGATAAATACGAAAAATTCTGAATGAGTATTTTGTATCGGGCTAAAAAAGTATTTAGCTTATTTATCATCTTTTGATAGTATTCTATGATAGATTCAGAGTCTGTATAAATTATTTATTTCCATTATTATAGCCATAATACCTGATTCTGTTGAAGCGATTATAGAAATATGAGCCTGAAGTTTGAAATCAATACGTTTGGTAAGAATAGTACGTTGAATTATTGTCAGTGAATTAATTATCAGGGCACTATAGTTTTTTGTTTAAAAGTCATTTATGATTATTGAAGCTTATGAAGTTTGTCTGTATTAATTAATTTGATATAATTTATTTATTAGTTCAGTCTTATAGTTTACAGTGTCATCGTGTGATACCTTGATATTGGCTTCTTTTGGTATTTCGTAGCTTATATCTACTCCCGGCATGTTTGATATCCTGCCTTCTTCGGCAAGCTTATACAGTTTGGGTCTGTTGGATTTACAGTATCCAATATCTTTGTCCATATATACCAGGATGAATCTTTCTTTTCCTATTATATCCTTTACCTGATTACGGATATCTTCATCTGGTGAGATAAATGAGCAGATAGCTATTATTCCCTGGTCATTCAGTATCCTGGCTATATGTGCTACCCTTCTCAGGTGCTCGGCTCTGTCGGCAGGGGAGTAGTCGAGCTCCCTTGAGAGTCCGCTTCTTACGGTGCTGCCGTCCAGTAGCACTACCGAAGCGCCACGGTCAAAGAGTTCTTTTTCAAGACTGTAGGCAAGATCATTTTTTCCGGAGCCATGAAGCCCTGTGATCCATATGGTTTTTCCTGAATGCCCGTTACGCTGAGTCCTTTCTTCGTCACTAACAAGGCTTTGCCCTTTCCTGATTTTTTCTTTGTCAATATCTGTGATGCGTGACGGTAACTTATCACTTGCCCTTTTGTCAAGGATCATACCTACTGCACAGGTATTGTTAGTAACAGGATCGATCAGTATGAATGATCCTGTGTTCCTGTTCCGTCTGTAAGGGTCAAAAAATAGTGGCTTGTTGGTTGTGATAACCACCCTGCCTATATCATTAAGCTCAAATGTTTTTTTCTTTTCCCTCTTAAGGGTGTTTACATCCACTCTGTATTCCAAAGCATCGATGCGTGCCCTCGAGGTGTTGGTATTGTGTTTTAAATAAAAAGTCTTCGACAAATCCAAGGCTGTCTCATCCATCCATACCAGCATCGCTTCAAAATGCCTGTCAACCCTGGGTGCATTATCAGGGTGTATTATCATCTCTCCCCTTGATATGTCTATTTCATCTTTCAGTGTAATTGTAACAGACTGAGGAGGAAAAGTTTCTTTTTGCCTGCCATCATAGGTAATTATTGATTTTACCTTTGTTTTTTTCATTGATGGCAGCACCATCACTTCATCATTTTCCTTTATTACACCTGAAGCAACTTTGCCTGAGAAACCTCTGAATGCTCTGTCGGGCCTTAAGACATACTGTACAGGGAATCGCAGATCCTCGAAATTGTGGTCGCTGCTTATATGTACGGTCTCAAGGTATTCCATAACACTCCTGCCATGATACCATTTCATGTTTTCGGATACCTCAACAATATTGTCGCCTTTAAGAGCTGAAAGGGGGATGCATTCCACATCAGGGATATTCAACTGTGTGACAAACTTTTTGTAATCACCGGCTATTTTGTCAAATACCTTTTCATCATAATCAACAAGGTCCATCTTGTTAACTGCAAGCACCACATGCTTAATGCCAAGCAGCGATACCAGAAAGCTGTGACGTTTGGTCTGGGTAATAACACCTTTGGTTGCATCGGTAAGGATGATAGCCAGATTTGCCGTGGAAGCCCCGGTAACCATGTTCCTGGTATACTGCTCATGACCGGGAGTATCTGCTATAATGAATTTTCTTTTATTTGTAGAAAAATACCTGTATGCCACATCAATAGTGATACCCTGCTCCCTTTCCGCTTTTAACCCGTCAAGCAACAAGGCATAATCGATCTCTTCACCGGCATGACCAACTCTCTTGCTGTCCCGTATCAAAGCCGACAGATGGTCTTCATAAAGCTTTTTGCTGTCAAACATCAAACGCCCGATCAGTGTCGATTTTCCGTCATCCACCGAGCCCGCAGTGAGAAAGCGGAGCATGTCTTTTTTCTCGTCCTGATCCAGAAATTCCTGGATATTTAGTCTGTCTTGGTTCATTTTTAAGATGCTACTTTTATCAGTCTTCAGTCCACAGTCTTCAGTCGGCAATTATTTTTGATAGCTGTCGACTACTTATATTTTTCTGGGTTCTGAATCATGTGATTTAATAACTTGCCAATTTCTTCGGACCTTATATTAAATTCATTATATAAATCTTCTGATATGTACTTACAAGACAGGGCAAAATCAAGCCATACTTGTGTCTCGGTATTTTCCATATCGGAGTCGGAGATTTTGCTTATGAAGTGTGCTTCATATAGTCTTTTTCTATAACCTTCTCCCAGGTTGGAGCAAACGGCCCTTGAAGATCTTCTAATCTGAGATGTCAGAGAGTATAATTCCTCTTTTGGGAATTCTTTACTTGTCCGGAATATATCCATAGCAAGCTCAAAAGCTTTCTTATATACTAACAAGTTTCTAAATCCTGTTGCCATCTTTTTATAGATGTTTGATCCTCAGTCCTAAATGCATTTTTACTGATTGCTGACTGTTGACTGCCTATTGCCGACTGATTTAAAAGTACCCTTCTCGTTTCTTTTGCTCCATACTTGCATCCTGATCGAAGTCTATCACGCGTGTGGTTCGTTCAGATTTGGTTACGGTCATCATTTCTTCTACTATCTTTTCTATTGTGTCTGCCTTTGATTCAACAGCACCTGTCAGTGGATAGCAGCCAAGTGTCCTGAAACGTACCATCTTCATTTCTGCTTTTGCTGCAAGTTCTTCCGGCATTCTGTCGTCATCTACAAGAATCAATGCTCCGTTATATTCTACAACCGGTCTTTCTTTGGCAAAGTAAAGCGGTACAATCGGGATATTCTCAAGGCGTATATATTGCCATATATCCAGTTCTGTCCAGTTGCTTAACGGGAATACACGGATAGATTCTTCCTTTTGCACTTTGGTATTGTATATGTCCCATAATTCAGGTCTCTGGTTTTTCGGATCCCACTGGTGAAACCTGTCCCTGAATGAAAATATTCTTTCTTTGGCCCTTGATTTTTCTTCGTCCCTGCGGGCGCCACCGAAGGCAGCATCGAATTTATATTTATTCAGTCCGTCCAGCAATGCCTCGGTTTTCATCACATCCGTATGTACCTTACTACCATGCGTAAAAGGTCCTATGCCTTTTTTAAATCCTTCTTCGTTGAAATGCACGATCAGGTTCCAGTTATTCTTCCTCGCATATTCATCCCTGAATTTTATCATCTCACTGAATTTCCATTTGGAATCGATATGCATCAGGGGGAAGGGGGGCTTACCCGGATAAAAAGCTTTTTCAGCCAGGCGTACCATGACTGAAGAATCTTTTCCTATTGAATAAAGCATCACAGGATTTTCAAATTCTGCTGCTACTTCGCGAATAATATGAATTGATTCGGCTTCGAGCTCACGAAGATGAGTAAGAGTGTAATTATCTGTTTTGTTGGACTTTCCTGTCATTAGTAACAAGTTTGTGTTCAGTTAGCAGGCTGCAAATATAACTTATTCGACAATAAAGTCAGGGTTTGTCAGATCTTCCTTATTATAGAGTAATTCCTTCCCGTTGTTTATTGCTTTAACTGATCTTCCCGCATATTTTGCTATTGCATGACCGGCAGCAGTATCCCATTCCATTGTTGGCCCGAAGCGCGGATAATAATCTGCCGATCCTTCCGCTACCATGCATATTTTGATTGAGCTGCCTCTTGTGATCGTATCAATAGTGTGTATAGAACCTGATCTGGTTTTTATATAGTCTTCTGTTTTACGGTTTATATGGGATCGGCTTAAAACGACTGTCTGTTTTGCAGAACCAAACATTACAGGGAGTTTCTCAGAACCCTTTATTGTTGAATCAAGGTTATTCGCTGAACTAACCCTTGACCGGAAAGAACCATTTTCATTACAGCCATAATACAACTCATGGCTTACGGGGGAGTATATAACACCCAATACCGGAGAGGTATTCTCTATTAGCGCTATATTCACAGTAAACTCATCATTTTTTTTCAGAAACTCCTTAGTACCGTCCAGGGGATCAACCAGCCACAACTTTTCCCATCCTTTTCTTTCCTTGTAGGGAATTGTATTGTTCTCTTCACTTAGTATTGGTATTCCTGTGCTGTTAAGATATTTATTTATTAATTCATTGGAAGCAATATCCGCATTTGTGACGGGCGACAGGTCTGATTTTAATCTGGTGTTGAAGTCCCCGGAATTATAAATACGTCTGATTTCCTGTCCGGCTTTTATTGAGATTTCTATTATATACTTAAGCAGGTCCAAGTTCTGATATTCCATAGCACCGCCTCATCAGTCCCATCGGATATCTTGTATCATATGGCTGTTTATGAGGAGGTTATTATCTGAATTATCCCGTTGACAGGGTTTTTACTTAATTCCCTTATACTCTTTATACCAGGATACAAAATTTTTAATGCCGGTACTTACCGCTGTGCCCGGCTTATAGTTTATTGTTTCAATCAGCGAATTAACATCTGCCCATGTGGCCTGTACATCTCCTGCCTGCATAGGCCTGAATTCTTTTTTTGCTTTTATCCCCAGTTCTTTTTCAATTGCCTCAACAAAATCCATCAGTTTAACGGGTGAATTATTACCTATATTGTATATCCTGTATGGTGCAGGCGATGACGAAGGATCGGGATGCATACCTGACCAGTCACTGTTACCTTCCGGTACTTCATTTATAATCCTTGTCAGTGAATTGATTATATCGTCAATATAGGTAAAATCCCTTTGCATATCGCCCATATTATTGATCTGTATCTCTCTTCCTTCAGTTATTGCTTCAGTAAAAAGATAAAGGGCCATATCAGGCCTTCCCCAGGGACCATACACTGTAAAAAATCTTAATCCTGTTGTTGGCAAATTGAAAAGATGACTGTATGTATGTGCCATCAGTTCATTTGATTTTTTTGATGCCGCATACAGGCTTATGGGGTGATCCACATTATCAGAAGTAGAGAAAGGCATTTTTTCGTTCAGTCCGTATACACTGGAACTGCTGGCATAAACGAGATGTTTTATCTTATTATGCCTGCAGGCCTCGAGTATGTTGGCAAAGCCAACAATATTACTATTGATATATGACATCGGGTTTTCGATGCTGTACCTTACACCTGCCTGGGCTGCAAGGTTAACAACATAATCAAATGGCAATGACCTGAAAAGGCTATCTATATTATTTTTATCCTCCAGGTCAAGTTTTATGAACCGGTATCCCGGGTTATTATGACTGAAGACAGGAGTATTATACTCTATCTCATGCTTATCTATCCCTGTTTCTCTTAAACGGGCGAATTTAAGATTGATATCATAATAGTCATTGATATTGTCAAGACCGGTCACATCATGTCCTTCCGATACTAACTTATTAACAAGATGAAATCCAATGAATCCTGCTGCTCCTGTTACCAGTATCCTGCTCATATTTTATCTGCCTATTCCGAAATATTCAAAACCTGCCTGTTCAAGTACTTCACGTTCGTAAATATTACGCCCGTCAAAAACTACTTTATGCCTCATTATTTTATTAATCACCGTCCAGTTAGGATTTCTGAATTCATTCCATTCCGTCACAAGGACAAGTGCATCGGCATCTACCAGTGCTCCATAGGAATCGACGGTATATTCTATTTTATCTCCAAGCCTTCTTTTTGCTTCCTCCCTGGCTACCGGGTCATAGGCAGCCACCTTAGCCCCATAAGCCAGAAACTTATCAATCATAGTAAGAGCAGGTGCTTCTCTCATATCGTCTGTATTCGGTTTGAAAGAGAGCCCCCATACACCGATCTTTTTTCCTCTGATATTTTCACCGAAATAGCCGTACAACATATGAAAGATCTTTTCTTTCTGGCTTTGGTTCACTTCTTCAACAGCTTTCATTACTTTAAGGTCGTACCCGTAATCTTCCGCAGTCCTGATAATGGCTTTAACATCTTTCGGGAAACATGATCCTCCGTAGCCAAGTCCGGCATATATGAATTTATTACCTATCCTTGAATCCGAGCCTATACCTTTTCTTATCATATTGATATCTGCTCCAACCTTCTCACAAAGATTTGCTATGTCATTTATGAAACTTATTTTGGTGGCCAGCATGGCATTGGCTGCATACTTTGTCAGTTCAGCCGATGGTATATCCATATAAATAACCGGGTGACCGTTTAGTATAAAAGGTTTGTAAAGCTTTTCAAGTACTTTGAATGCCCTTTCGGAATCAGTCCCCACAATTATCCTGTCCGGCCTCATACAGTCGTTTACAGCATCTCCCTCTTTCAGGAATTCCGGATTGGATGCAACATCAAAGTTGATCTTTACGTTTCTTGCAGATAGTTCCTCAGAGATCTTCTCCCTTACTTTCTCGGCCGTTCCTATAGGGACAGTGCTTTTCGTAATGACCACAAGGTAGTCATTAATCGACCGTCCTATTTCTTCTGCAACGCCCAGAACATATTTAAGATCGGCACTACCGTCTTCGTCGGGAGGAGTGCCGACAGCAATGAAGGCAGCATCTGAATCCTGTATTGCTTCTCCAAGATTAGTAGAAAATTTCAACCTTCCGGCTTCGACATTCCTGTTGACCATAGGGGAGAGGCCTGGTTCATATATAGGTATAATACCCTTTTTAAGTTTGTCAATTTTTTCCCTGTCATTATCAACGCAGGTAACGTTTATACCCGTTTCTGAAAAGCAGGTCCCGGACACAAGACCTACATAACCGGTACCTATTATCGTAATTTTCATATCAGATTTTCTATTTACACCAATAAAATCAAACAGCTTTATCAAGCGAACAAATCTACTAAAATTAGCCTTATTCAGCAACCTTCATGAGGCCTTGTTTCTTTCTTATTCTGGAAAGTGCAGTGATAGTGTTTATACCCGGTTTGTTCTCAGAGTATATAAAGCCCGGATTCAAAACATATTCTTTAATAAACGGAAATACTTTTACGGTTTTTTGAAATAATACGAACAGAAAAGCACGGTTTCCGTTTATTCTTCCGTACCATGGATCAGAAAAATAATCATAAATCCTTTGTGACAGGTTCCGGGCTGGATTAGCTTTTATATTTATATTGCTTTGGTAAGTATTAGTATAATGGTAATATATTTTTCGGTTAAATCTTTTTACAAGGGGAATACTCATCCAGAAATTTACAAGCTCAATATCCATAAGCGGAAGGCGCCATTCATAATTGAAGTATTCATATGTTCTGATCGAATTAACAATGTACTTTGCCTGTCTTTCTTTCCAGTCCCAGTTCTCAAATTTTTCTGAGGCTGTTTCTGTGTTAAACAGGTTACTGCCATTAATGGCCGTCTTGATTCTCTTCTTCATAATATGAATTGTCTCTTCATCAGGTTTCCACAGAGAATAGTGTTTATTATAGATTTGATCAGTCAGAATTCCCTCGTCTGTTCTTTTGATTTCTCCCATGAAAGCAGCAGGTATATGTGATCCTTCAAGAAAATCGCCCCCGTGCCCGGGGATAAATACACTATCTGGTGGAACGAGTTTTTTATTCCTGAGTTCCATTACAGCCATCCAGTCGTGGAAATTGGGTACGGAAGAGTAGTTAAATGCATAATCGAAGTATTCTTCTGCTTCCCTGCTGTTAAAGTGCTTATACCATTTGTGCCGTGAATATTCAATAAATATCCATTTAAAACCAAAATTCTCTGCTACCTGCCGGGATGTTTTTACCTCCCAGTTATTTCTTCTTCCGTATGAAAAACAAATGACCTTATCATACTTAAGTCTGGAAAACATATCAACTATCAGCCTGGAGTCGTAGCCACCGCTTAACGGAACGACTGCTGTTCTGTTATTCAGGCTGTTAATAAGTCTTTCGAAAATTTTTAAATGTAATTCATGAAGCTCTTTGATAATATTATCATTCTTGTTTTTCCTTCTGTTTGTATAAGATAAACTGAAGTAGTCTTTTAATTCAATTTTATTATCCCTGATAATAAGTAATTGCCCTGCCTGTAGTTGTCTTATCTCGGATATAAGAGTATTATTTCCGGTCACATAACCTGTCAGAAGATATTCTGTTTCAGAGTCCCTGTTCATTTTATTGTTACCGGTATGCTGCTTCAGATATTTTGCATCATCACTTATTAATATATGATCATCGTTGAATGAATAGAAAAGAGGGATAGACCTTATCGGGCCTGTTGCTGCAATTAATAAGTTTTCTTTTTCTGCTATTAATGCAAAATTACCTTTCTGCTCAGCCAGTATTTGAGTGATTTGCTTTACTGATAGAGAATTATTAAGTGAATTTATGAGTTTCTCTTTATCAGAAATGATACCCTTGATGTATACTGAATTATATTTCTCCCATTTAAAGCCTTTGTTATGGATTAGTTTTATAGCCTGTTTCATTACATATATTTAAAGATCAGTAAGCCGGTAGAACAGTGCTGCCTTGAAGATAAATTGTAACGTAAATTTCAAATATGTTATTTCATCATATAGAAATAGCACGAGTAGTCATGGAGAAATAGGTGAACATTTTCTTAATATTATTATTACAGCATAGTATAACATTGTGATCTGTTCTGTTTTTCGGTTAATCAATAATAAAAATAAGAAGCTTCAAATAAAAAATTCTGATTTCATTATGGTGACAGCTTCTCCGGCAACTTCAACCCTGTCACCTGAAAGTCTTACGAATAGTTCTCCCGTCCTTTTACTTGCCTGGAATGACCTGAATTCTTTTTTGCCGGATTTCATACTCCAGAAGGGAGTCAGGGCACAATGTGCGGACCCTGTCACCGGATCTTCAGCGATGCCCAAACCCGGGACAAAACACCTTACCACAAAATCGTATTTTCTATCAGAAGAAACAGCAGTTATGATCAGTTGTCCCAGGCCTGCTTTTATAAGGGCTGAAGATTCAGGGCTGGCATTCTTTACCTCTTCATCGGTTTTCATTAATAACAGTTTCCAGTTGTAATCGCTCTGATATAGTTCAAGTGGCTCCAGTCCGGTATTTTTACTTAAGCCAGGGGGGATACCGATCCTTTTCAGACCGTATACCGGTAAGTTCATAACAATTTTGCCTTTCTCTGTCCTGGTGTTCAGGATTCCTGCTTTTGAATGAAAATCTATCTTTTCATCAGGATCCGCCTTACCGGTCTCATATAATATATGTGATGCCGAAAGAGTGGCATGACCACAAAGCTCTATTTCACTCGCAGGAGTATAAAAACGAATCCGGAATCCTTTATCCTGCGGTGTCACAAATGCGGTCTCGGACAGATTCATCTCCATGGCAATATTTTGCATTAATTTGTCAGGAAGAATATTATCAGTGATATATACACCTGCCGGATTTCCCTTGAAAGGTTCGGAAGTGAATGCATCCACCTGGAATATTATTTTTTTCATTTTAATCTGGATTTAGTAAACATCTTTGCAAGATAATAATTCCTTCCCAGCCTGAAAAAAGTGTGAATTATAATTTACATACTGATATTATGAGTATTTTGTGTGAAAATAATTTACAATTTAATCTGACTATGATTTTGAATTACAGGGATATTCGTCCTGATACTAACATAAAGGTAATAAGTACCGTTGACATGCATACCTGTGGTGAACCCCTGAGGATTATTACAGGAGGTTTGCCGGATATAAAGGGAAAAAATATCCTCGAAAAACGAAAATATTTTGCTGAGAAGTGTGATGATATACGAACAGCACTTATGTTCGAACCCCGGGGCCATGCTGATATGTACGGAGCTGTTATAACCGAGCCGCTTACTGAAGGGGCTGATTTCGGCGCTTTCTTTTTGCATAACGAGGGTTATAGTACAATGTGCGAGCATGCAATAATAGCCCTTACCAGATTTGCTGTTGAATCGGGCATGGTTAAGAAGGAGGGCTCAACTCCTGTCCTGGAAATCGATGTGCCTGCCGGCAGGATCAGATCAAACGCCTTTATAAAAAATGGATTAGTTGAAAAGGTCTCATTCCAGAACGTTCCGTCATTTTTACTTATTAAGGATGAGGCTGTTGAGGTTATGGGTATAGGCAGGGTAAACTTTGATGTTGCTTATGGCGGTGCTTTTTATGCCTTTTGTGATGCCGATGAGCTTGGACTGAACCTGGACAGAACAGACTATCTTAAGCTTATTGATTACGGAAAAAGGATCAAAACGGCTGTAATGGAGAATTTCCGGATCGAACACCCTTATGAGACTGATCTTGGCTTCCTGTACGGTACAATATTCACCGGTAAGGCATATGATTACAGAAACTGGAGCAGGAACGTTTGCATATTTGCAGATGGAGAGGTTGACAGGTCCCCTACCGGGTCGGGAGTAAGCGCAAGAGCAGCACTGCATTATGCAAAAGGAGAGCTTAAGTTGAATGAAAAGGTATGTATAGAAAGTATCCTCGGAACAACTATGGATATGGAAGCAAAAAGAGTTATAGATTTTGGCGGATATGAGGCTGTGATACCCGAAGTAACAGGAAAAGCATATTTTACCGGAAAGAATGAATTCTGGATTGATCCTGACGATCCCCTGAAAAAAGGGTTTATATTCAGATGAAGACGACAAACCAGTCTGCAATCGGCAGTCTGCAATCGGCAGTCCGCAGTCGGCAGTCCACAGTCGGCAGTCGGCAGTCTGCAATCGGCAGTCCGCAGTCCACAGTCCACAGTCGGCAGTCTGCAATCGGCAGTCCGCAGTCCGCAGTCCACAATTGGTTTATTAGTTAATTAGTTAATTAGTTAATTAGTTAATTAGTAGGTATTTAATACTATTTAAACTCATTCTCAACTTCATTCAACTTTCAAGTTCAACTATTCACTATTTTACTGTTTCACCACTCCCTTCTTCCGTTGGCCGTTCGTCTTTAGTCTTTAGTCTTTTATGCTGTTGGAATAAACAGCAACCTATTTTTGTCTATTCTATGTGTAATCAATACCAAAAAAAATGAAAGCTATAATGAAAACTACGGGAGTTCTTATATTCTCATTTTTTGTGACCTGTACCTTTGGTCAGCAAAGAGGGGCGGGCAGGCCGGATATGAATCCTGAAAATATGGCAAACCGCCGTTTGGAGCAGATGAAAGAAATAATTAAACTGAATAATGACAAGGAAGAGAAGGCAGTGAAAGATGTCTTCCTGAAATATGCGAAAGAACGTCAGGAAATGTTCGGTAAGGTGCGTCAGGGGGCTGATCCCGGAGCTAACAGGGAAAAAATGAATGAGCTCATGGACAAGGAGAATGAAGAACTGAAGGGAATACTCGGAGAAGAAAGGTTTAACACTTACAATAAGAAGATACAGGAGACACGCCGGAACAGAATGAGATAATATCAGAACGGACCGGACCGGTTACAGGAGGATCCAGACTTCAATGTAATTATCGTTATCTCAGGAGGCATGCCTACTCTTGCAGGTATGCCTGTTGTTCCAATACCTCTGTTAACATACAGATAGTTATCATTACTGCCATATAATCCACTCCATGCCGGAAATAACAGGCGAGCCGGACTGAGTTTTATTTTTTTAGTCAGGATACCTGCCTGCATGCCATGTGTATGGCCTGACAGTGTAAGCTGTATATCTTTACGATGCTGTATATCCTTGATCCAGTGATTGGGATCATGAGTCAGAAGGATCCTGAAATCAGCACTGTCGGTACCCTCCATTGCTCTGTCTGTATCGCCGTAATAAATATCAGGTATATGGCCGTAAGTAATCACTCCGGTAACAGATAACACTGTTGTGTCAAGGCTGATCAGAATACTTTTACCATCAAGATATGTATGATTTGCTTCATTTAGTATATCTCCGATTTTTTTCAGGTGTATACTAAAATTATCGGGTTTGTACTTCCCGCTGTAGAGCCCTGTATCATGATTGCCGGGGATAGCATAAATACCATAATTTGATTTTAATGAACCCAGTAAATCGCTAAACGGCATAAGCTCTTCGTATAATAATGTCACAAAGTCGCCTGTATTTACAATTATGTCAGGGTCAAGAGAATTTATACTGTCAATAACGGATTTCAGCTTGTTCCTGTGATTTTTTAAGCTTTTTAAATGCAGATCGGATATATGAATGATCTTAAATCCTTCAAGAGCCTCCGGGAGTACACTGTAGCATATTTCAATTTTTTCATACCTGAAATTGAAACGTCCGTGGAATAATCCTTCAGCGAACAGAGCAAGCGCAACAATAAGAACAGTAAACAGAACTATAAAACCTTTCTTTTTGACTTTAGCATGTAGTGATCGATTGTTGCTTTTCATCGGTATTTATGTTTTGGAGAATATAAATATACTTTTTCCTGATGTAGTCCCGAAGCTTATCCTTATCTTTTGAAGAAAAACAGGATTGTTATGTTGAAAGTGGAGTTTCACCCCCCGGCTTTTATGCCTCAGCTCAACCTTATTTATGTTATAATAGGAGCGAGGTATAATGATAAATGGTTGTTCGTCAGGCATAAACACAGAAAGGGTTATGAGATTCCTGCAGGTCATATAGATCAAAATGAAATACCTGACCTGGCGGCGGAGAGAGAGTTGAAAGAAGAAACAGGAGCATTACAATACAATATAAGGTGTATATCAACATATACTGTAACAGAAGACGGGCAGGAAAGGGCAGGGAGGTTGTATTATGCTGACGTTCACAAACTGGGTCAGATCATGGACAAAGATGAGATTAAGGAAGTCATCTTTTCCGATACCTTGCCGGGAGAGCTTTCTTTTCCATACATTCAAACTGTTATTTTTGAATATCTTGAGGATTATATAAGAGGGAAAAGATGAGTTCAGAGTTCTACTCTGGGGTTTAATCCTCCTTCGCGTTCGCTTCGGAGGACGAGAAGGTACGGTTTAATTCCCCGGGGTTTATTGCCCTTTAATTACCATTTTATTCTAATTATTATATTTGTACATTATTCAAACCCTACCAGATGAAAAGATTACCGGGAAAAACCGTTGAAAGGCTAAGTGGTTACCGAAGAAATCTGCTTGGTTACCTGGCAGCGGGGAATAATTATATCTATTCCCATGAGCTTGCTGCACTTCTTCATATAACAGCTGTACAGGTCAGGCGTGACCTTATGCTTATTGGTTATTCGAGTGTTCAGAAAAAAGGCTATGATGTAAAGGAGCTTATAAACACGATAGGCACCATCATTGACTCTGAGATGGGTCAGAATGTTGCCGTTATCGGTATAGGCCATCTGGGCAGGGCGATTACTTCATATTTTCAAGGTAAGAGGCCTAAGCTGAATATTGTTGCTTTATTTGATAATGACAGGCAAAAGGTGGATAAGGAAATAGCAGGAGTACATTGCTATCCTGTTGACCGGCTCGAAGAGATTGTTAAGAAGCAGAGAATTACAATTGCGATATTAACAATACCACCCGATTATGCAAGGTCGACTGCCGACAATGCAATAAATGCCGGTATAAAGGGAATACTTAATTTTACCACAGTACCACTGAATGTGCCTTCCAGTGTATACCTCGAAGAGTACGACATGATAACATCTATCGAAAAAGTAGCGTATTTCGTTAAGGAAGCCTAGACCGGACAGGTAACAATGCTTTATGTTTCTCTGATAATGAGTTGTGTTTCTCTAAAAGGAGTTGGTCATCCTGTATATCACATCTCTCTCCTTAAGGTATCCAAGGATAAACTTCATATGACCTTCTGTTTTTCCAATGAACTCAGGCGGGTTTATTCCGGGTGATTCAAACATGCCTTCAATCAACAGATTGGCAACAGCCGTACAGGTGTACCCTGTAGTCCTGGCCATTGAGGAGAAGTACTACCCATTCATAGGGCCACTAATTGTCTTTTCTAAATTGATTATTAAAATATCATGATGATGTAAAATAGTGTTACATAACCGGAAATAACTCACAGAGTTATTCTGGTTATTAACACCTTTTCTTTTTTGCCTACTTTTTTCTTTTGTTAACAACTCCATTTCCTGTTAATATCTATGCTGCCTTATAATACAAATCAGCCGGGATCTGCCTATCTATACCTTGGTGACGCAGTTCATAGTTGTAATACCTAAAGTATCCCTTTAATCCCTGGTATAACTCCAACCCGTCTTCAGCAGGATAAAGATACACATGATCATATTTAACTGATCTCCACAAGCGCTCTATAAAGATATTGTCAACCCAGCGACCTTTTCCATCCATGCTGATTTTGATATTTTCACTTTTAAGATAGCTGACCCATTTCTCACTGGTAAACTGGCTACCTTGATCAGAGTTTATTATCTCTGGGTTTCCGTGTTCCCTTATGGCTTGTTCCAGTACTGCCAGGGACGCATCTGCTTCCAGACTGTTAGAGATGCCCCAACCAACAACATAACGGCTGTAAACGTCTATAATAGCCATTAAATATAAAAAGCCATTCTTCATCGGAATGTACGTAAGATCAATGGACCAAACCTGATTAGGCCGGTTTATATCAAGCCCCTTCAATAAATAAGGATGAATATATTTCTTCAGCCCAAGTTTGCTAAGATTCTTCTTCGGGTACACAGCCATTATTCCCATCAGTCGCAACAACCTGCGAATTCTCTTATGATTTGCTATAATGCCTAATGCAAACAACATATCCTGCATCCTGATTACTCCTTCTGAAGGGTGTTTTATATAATGCTCATCCATTAATCGCATGATCTCAAGATTCTCCGGTTTTTCTCCCTGAGGCTTATAATAAAGACCACTGCGATGGATCGAAAGTAAATCACATTGCCTTCTTACACTTAATTTGTGCTCATTATCAATAAGTTCCCTGCGCTGTTTCACTGTCCGATCTTGTTTAAGCTTTTTTTTAGAAAGTCATTCTCTATCTCCAACTGTCCGATTTTTGCATAAAGCTTCTCGGAATCAACTTCATCATTGTCAGTATCAGATTTCTTGTCAAATACAACTGCTGAATTTTTCAAAAATTCCTGCTTCCACTTTCCGATCATATTCGGATGGACCTCAAATCTCTTTGATAATTCTGCTAATGTCTCACGCTCTTTGAGTGCTTCAATTGCTACTCTGGCTTTAAATGCCGCTGAAAATTTTCTTCTCTTTTGTTTCATAATTCACTGGTTAAATTTAATCCTAATTTTCAACTTAGCCAGTGGTCCTAATTTCGGGTAGTATTATAAGGTGATCTTGTTTTTTTTGTCATACCTGTCCAGAAGATCATACCTGTAACTGTATTTCTCACCTTTTTCTCTTCCTTCAATTATAATTCTCATTACAGTGAATTCTTCTTCCCCTTCCTTAAGTTGCCATTGCGGAAATATTAGTGTCGAAGTAAGATCAACGGGTCTGATACGATGACCTTTCAGGTCAATTTCCCTGTAACTGAAGAAGCCGGCGTCTCTCAGCATTCTGAGATAATCTGTTGTTCCCGGGTATCTCAATGTCTTTTCAATCATATTTGGGACAGGCATAGTGGAGACAAGACTTCTCAATCCGTCTGAGTTAAATGCTTCCAGGGTTCCGATTTCATCAAAATTAATATATTCCGGCTCTGACAATGCTTCTTTTACCATTACTACACCATTAACCATAACCCTGGCCGGTCTTGTATATTCCTCGATAACGTCGACTGGTGAAAAGACGGTTTTATACTGCCAGGGCCACTCTCTTTTTAACGGCAGTCCACCGACATAGCATTCATATTTTTCGATATTCATTATTGAATGATGATAGCCCAGGATAATGTTGCCCATACCGGGGGCTACGCCACAATCGGTAACAACGGTAACACCTCTGTCTTTAGCCAGCCTGTCGAGCCCGAAAGGATCTTCGGGAAAGAAAGAAATATCAACCATGTTCTTCCCGGACTCAATAGTGTCTTTGACGGACCTGTAGCCCATATGGCCGGGCAGGGCACCAATAACCAGGTCATGACCCCTGATCAGGTCCTTAACTATTGAGGAGTCCGATAAATCGGCTGTGAAAGCTTTGACATTGTCAAGGCCTTTTAGAGAATCTATTTTATTCTGGGATTTATCTACTGCTGTCACAATGTAATCATTGCAAAGATCCTTTACTATTGCCGATCCGACAAGACCTGTCCCTAGTACTATTATCTTATGTTTCATTATCCTGATATACTTATAAACAAATATAATGAAAATAGAAAGGCATTAAGGTTGAGTTGTTAAGTTGTTGAGCTGTTAATTTGTTGAGTTGTTAAGTTGTTATTCCTAATACCTAATTCCCAGTTCCTAATCCCTTGTCCCTTCCCCCTACTGCCTACTGCCTTATTCCAATTAACATTGTGGACTGCCGACTGTGGACTGCAGACTGGATTTGCCGTTCGTCTTTGGTCGTTCGTCGTTAGCCGTCTTAAAATAAAAACGTAGTTTTATTATTCAGAATTATTGCAGGATAAATTTGAATTTTATACATTGCCCGTATATTGAACCTTATCTCATACAAAGCGTAAAAGTATGATAAACAGTTTTTTATTAAATCCCGCCAGTATTGTAATAATTGGAGGATCTGATGATATTACCAAACCCGGGGGAAAGGTACTGAAAAACATTCTGGATGGTAATTACAAAGGCGGAATATCGGTAGTAAATCCCAAATCAGATGAGATCCAGGGGATTAAATCGTATCATAGTGCTGAAGATATTCCCGATACCGATCTTGCCATTCTTGCAGTCCCGGCTAAATATTGCAAGGATGCAGTTGAAACTCTTGTCAGGAAGAAATCAACCAGAGCCTTTATCATTTTATCGGCCGGTTTCGGTGAAGAAAGTGCAGAGGGTGCTGCTCTTGAGAGAGAAATAGCAGACATTGTCAACTCTGTTGACGGCTGCCTTATAGGGCCAAATTGTATTGGTGTACTTAATAATGTCTATAATGGCATTTTTGCCCAGCCGATACCCGAACTGGATCCTATGGGTGTAGATCTGATTTCAGGATCGGGAGCAACCTCGGTCTTTATTATTAGTTCGGCAGTACCTAACGGATTAAGGTTTTCAAGTGTTTTTTCAGTTGGGAACAGTGCACAAACGGGAGTTGAAGATATCCTGGAGTATATGGACGGTACTTATGTACATGGTGAGAGTCCGGGGGTTAAACTGTTATATATAGAGAGTATTGCTAATCCCGGCAAATTGTTAAAGCATGCTTCTTCATTAATAAGAAAAGGATGCAGGATAGCAGCAATAAAAGCCGGCTGGTCTGAAGTCGGAAGTCGTGCAGCATCTTCTCATACCGGGGCTATGGCCAGCTCAGATATGGCTGTTGATGCATTATTCAGAAAAGCCGGAATTATACGTTGCTATAGCCGTAATGAACTGGTTACCGTTGCAGCAGTGCTTATGTATCCGCAGCCTGCGGGTAAAAGAATAGGAATAGTTACTCATGCGGGAGGACCTGCAGTGATGATGTCGGATGAATTATCTAAAAACGGCATCGAAGTGCCTCAGATAAAAGGAGATAAGGCTCAGGTGCTTTTGTCAAAATTGTTCCCCGGATCCTCAGTGTCTAATCCTATTGATTTTCTTGCTACAGGTACCGCCGGACAGCTTGAGTATATTCTTGATGCATGTGAAAATGATTTTGATGAGATTGATGCTGTTCCTGTTGTTTTCGGAAGTCCCGGCCTTTTTCCCGTTGATGATGTGTATGATCTGCTTCATGAAAAAATGAGAGAATGCAAAAAGCCTGTATATCCTGTTTTGCCTGCTTTAATAACTGCAGGTAGGGAAGTCAAAGAATTTATTGCGAAGGGTAATATTAACTTTCCTGATGAAGTGGCTTTTGCAAATGCTCTGGCGAAAGTATTGAATACAAAATATGTTAATGATACTGTTAGTAACAGAAACATGGTAAATACTGACGGTATCAGGAGCATTATTGAAAATAGCAGCAAGGGATATTTAATGCCTGATAAGGTACAGGATATCCTTGATGCTGCCGGTATAAAAAGGGTTGAGGAAATTCTGGTATATACCGAAGACGAAGCTGTATCAGAAGCCGGTAAGATGGGCTATCCTATAGTGATGAAAACAGTTGGTCCATTGCATAAATCCGATGTCGGTGGTGTGGTGCTTAATGTTGATAATGAAGCAAGGGTTATTTCCGAATTCAGAAAACTGATGAATATAAATGATGCCGTTGCTGTAATGATGCAGCCTATGATAAAGGGATTGGAGCTATTTGCCGGAGCTATTAAAGAGGGCGATTTCGGACATATTGTTATGGCTGGTGTCGGTGGAATATTTATTGAAGTGCTGAAAGATATTAATACGGCACTTGTGCCTGTATCTGAAGGTGAAGCGAGAGAAATGATAATGAATCTGAAAGCTTATAAAATGATAGAAGGAGTCAGAGGGGAGAAGGGGGTTGATATAAATGTCTTTGCGGATGTTATTATCAGGCTGTCGGCTCTGCTTGAAGTTGCACCTGAAATTGTTGAAATGGATATAAATCCGCTTATAGCTTACGAAGACAGTATCTTTGCAGTAGATGCACGAATAAAAATTGAAAAATAATTGAAGAAGGCTTTCTTAACTGACTCTGAATATGAAGACCAAAGATTTATATCTGTTTATTTTCCTGGTGGCTCTTTTTGCACCTTTTATACTTAGTGATACAATATTTAATTATTACGACAGCTTCTATTCCGAGTATCCATTTGCAGGTAGTTTTATAAAGTTCGCTATCCTTGCAACTTTAGGGGAGTTAATAGGGTTAAGGATAAGAAAAGGTAAATATTTTGTAAAGGGATTTGGTATTCTTCCCCATGCTTTTGTATGGGGAATCCTGGGTATGACCATTCAGGCTGCATTTCTGATTTTTGGCAAAGGAGTGCCTGAATTGCTTGAACACACAGGATTAAAAGGCTCAGTCGATGCTATGGAAGGTCCGTTTAATTTATCAAAAGTCGGTGTGGCTTTTTGTATAAGCTTTTTATTGAATATTTTTTATGCACCGGTAATGATGACGGCACATAAAATAAGCGATGCTCATATTGAAATGAATGGGGGAAGTATCAGGGGATTTTTTTCAGCCGTTAAAGTTAGTCAGATATTGAAAAATATCGACTGGGATATCCACTGGGGATTTGTTCTTAAAAAGACAATATTATTATTCTGGATACCTGCTCAGACAATTAATTTTCTTATGCCGCAACAGTTCAGAGTATTAATAGCAGCCATCTATGGGATTATTCTTGGTATTATACTTGCTTTTGCCGCTATATCGAAAACGGATTAATGACATAATTTTCAAATGAAATTAGAATTTGTATATTTATCGCTCTAAAAAATATTAATCAATTAAATTATTATGAGATCGGAGATGACTAATAGCATCAGGTTGTTTATGCGTGGATTTCTGGTAATGCTTGTAGGGCTATTATGTTTGCTAAACGTATAGAATATAATTAACAATGAGGGGTGGTTTACAAAAGACTGCCCCTGTTCATTTGAACCCTGACTAAAAAATAATCCATATGAAGAATACGCCGATAAATCCCTCAACTGTAAAGAGTAAAATAAGCGAAAGCGGCCTTCCTTCGCTCGATAATGCAAGCATCAGGGAGATTGTAAAGCTTGTTAACGAAATAGAAAGAGCAACAGGAGAGAAATATGTAAGGATGGAAATGGGTGTTCCCGGATTGCCTTCACCCATTATAGGAATTGAAGCTGAGAAAGCAGCAATAGATGAAGGAGTGACGGCATTATATCCTAATATAGAGGGCATTCCCCAGTTGAAAGGTGAGACATCCCGGTTTGTTAAACTTTTTCTGGATGTGGATGTACACCCCAAAGGTTGCATACCTACTGTCGGTTCAATTATGGGAGGAATGGTTTGCTTCCTGGTTGTAAACAGGAACGACAGGGCAAAGGAAGGCACTTTGTTCATTGACCCCGGATTTCCGGTTCAGAAACAGCAGGTCAGAATGCTTGGTCATGAATACCGGTCATTTGATGTTTATAATTACCGTGGTGATAAGCTAAGAGCCAAGCTGGAGTCATACCTGCTAACGGGCAAGGTTTCCAGTATTCTCTATTCAAATCCCAATAACCCGTCCTGGATGTGCCTGAATGACGAAGAGCTGAGAATTATCGGCGAGCTTGCAAAAAAATATGATGCAGTTGTTATTGAGGATCTTGCCTATTTCGGAATGGATTTCAGGACCGACTACGGAAAACCGGGAGAGCCTCCATATCAGCCTACTGTGGCTAAATATTGTGACGATTACGTTCTGCTCATTTCCAGTTCCAAAGCATTCAGCTATGCCGGTCAGAGGGTTGGTATGATGGTTATTTCTGATCATCTGTATAATCGCAGATACCCCGATCTTTTAAGATATTATACCAGCGACCTGTTCGGGCACGCTGCAGTTTTCGGAGCTCTTTATAATTTATCTTCAGGGGTTTCACATTCGGCACAATACGGGCTTGCAGCTATGATGAAAGCTGTAAATGAAGGGAAATATAACTTTCTGAATGATGTAAAGGAATACGAAGAAAAAGCAAGGATAATGAAGCGGATGTTCCTTGCAAACGGATTTAATATAGTTTATGATAAAGATATAGACCAACCTGTCGGAGACGGTTTTTATTTTACTATATCTTTCCCGGGAATGAAAAGCGGTGAATTACTTGAAAAACTTCTTTATTACGGAATAAGCGCCATAACGCTTAATATAACAGGAAGTGACAGAACTGAAGGCCTTAGGGCCTGTGTTTCTATGATTCCCCGTACAATGTTCCCGGTACTGGAGGAAAGACTGAAAAGATTCTGCGAAGATTACAAATAAATAAATAATAATATAACTATGGCCAAAATAAGGGGTTCGATCGTTATCGATAATGAAAAATGTAAAGGTTGCGGAGTATGTGTTACTGCATGTCCCACAGAGGTTATTGCAATGTCACCGGATGTGAACAGCAAGGGTTATAATTATGCTGAAGCTGTGAATATGGATGTATGTACAGGATGCACAAATTGCGCAGTTGTATGTCCTGACGGTGTAATTACTGTATACAGGATGAAGAACTAAAACATTAAAGAATAAATTCAGATATGGAAAAAGAATTGAGATTAATGAAAGGCAACGAGGCTATTGCCGAGGCAGCAATCAGGGCCGGCACGGATGCCTATTTTGGTTATCCTATAACCCCGCAGAGCGAGGTGCTGGAACACCTGATGGCTGAAAAGCCTCACGAAAGAACTGGCATGGTGGTTTTGCAGGCCGAGAGCGAGGTCGCTGCTATTAATATGGTTTACGGTGGTGCAGGTTGTGGTAAGAAAGTAATGACTTCATCATCGTCACCGGGCATTTCTCTTAAGCAGGAAGGTATTACGTATATTGCCGGGGCCGAACTGCCCTGCCTGATAGTTAACGTGGTAAGGGGAGGCCCTGGGTTAGGCACTATCCAGCCCTCTCAATCGGATTATTTTCAGGCGACCAAGGGGGGAGGACATGGTGATTATAAACTTATTGTCCTGGCGCCTGCATCGGTGCAGGAGATGGCTGATTTTGTCGAACTGGCTTTCGACCTGGCGTTTAAATACAGAAACCCGGCAATGATATTGTCTGACGGAGCTATCGGACAAATGATGGAAAAAGTATGGCTTAAGCCTCAGAAAGAAAGATCAAAGGAAATACAGCCATGGGCTACAACAGGTAAGACACCCGACAGGGAAAGAAATATAATTACATCTCTAGACCTGAATCCTTTTAATCAGGAACAATTTAATATCAAGCTTCAGAATAAGTATCGTGAATTAGAGAAAAATGAAGTGAGATATGAGAAGGTCGAATGTGACGATGCCGAGTATCTTCTTGTAGCATACGGTACAAGCGCAAGGGTTTCTATGAAGGCAGTAGAACTGGCCAGAGAAGAAGGAATAAAAGTCGGTTTGTTCAGACCGATAACACTGTTCCCTTTCCCTAAGGAAGAGATAAGGGAACTGGCTGATCAGGTAAAAGGGATCCTTGCGGTCGAAATGAGCGCAGGGCAAATGGTTGAAGATGTAAGGCTGGCAGTTAACGGGAAAGTGCCTGTCGAACACTTTGGACGTATGGGAGGAATAGTACATAATGCCGAAGAGGTTATAGAGAATCTGAAGAATAAAATTATTGGAGGATAAGATCATGACTGAAAATACAAGTCAGCAACAAATAATAAAACCCGAAAATCTTGTTTATAAAAGGTCGTCGGTGCGAACGGATAATATAATGCACTATTGCCCTGGCTGCGGACACGGAACAGCCCATAATATAATTGCCGAGGTGATAGAAGAAATGGGTATTCAGCAGGATACTATAGGAGTCACACCTGTCGGCTGCTCAGTTTTCATGTACAATTATCTTGATATTGATATGCAGGAAGCAGCCCATGGAAGAGCCCCTGCGTTAGCTACAGCTATTAAAAGGCTTTTGCCTGATAAGTTCGTATTTACCTACCAGGGCGATGGCGACCTGGCTGCAATAGGAACGGCTGAGACTATTCATGCATGTAACAGGGGTGAAAATATCCTGATAGTATTTATAAATAACGGAATATACGGTATGACCGGCGGCCAGATGGCCCCGACAACGCTGGAAGGTATGAAATCATCAACCTCGCCATACGGCAGGGATGTTTCAATGATGGGGAACCCGCTGAAGATGACAGATATAGTAGCCACCTTACCAGGTACCTGCTATGTAACAAGACAAAGCGTGCATAAACCTGCAAATGTCAGAAAAACAAAAAGAGCTGTTAAGAATGCTTTTGAATATCAAAAATTAAAGAAGGGAACCTGCTTTATAGAGATAGTCTCAAACTGTCCGTCAGGATGGAAAATGACTCCGGTAGAATCAAATAAGTGGATGGAGGAAAACATGTTCCCGTTTTATCCACTTGGCGATTTTAAAGTGCCCGGGAAATAAGACCAGTATCAACTAATTGAAAAACTACAAATTATGACAGAAGAAATAATCATAGCCGGATTTGGAGGACAAGGGGTTCTTTCAATGGGAAAGATAATGGCATATTCAGGAATAATGCAGGATATGGAAGTGAGCTGGATGCCGTCATACGGCCCGGAAATGAGGGGAGGAACTGCAAATGTAACAGTTATATTAAGTAATGACAGGATCAGCAGCCCCATACTCAGGAATTTTGATACTGCAATAATCCTTAACCAACAGTCGCTGGATAAATTTGAAAAATCAGTAAAACCAGGGGGTATCCTTATTTATGACGGTAATGGCATTTCCAGACATCCCGAAAGGGATGACATTGCGGTTTACAGGATAGATGCTACTGAGGAAGCATCGAAGATGGAGAGTTCAAAGATCTTCAATATGATAGTCCTTGGAGGCTATCTTAAAATAAAACCCGTTTTAAAACCGGAAACTGTTCTTGCCGGACTGAAGAAATCACTCCCTGAAAGGTATCATCACCTTATACCTGTTAATGAGAAGGCTCTTTCAAGGGGAATGGAGATCATCCGGGAAGTGAAATGATGGAGTACAGGATAACACTGGAAGGGATTAGGAAATAGGGATTAGGACAAGGGATTAGTTCCTCTATTGCGCTGCAATATTACCATTGAACATAACAGACAAAAGACGAACGACAAAAGACCAACGGTCAACCAAAGGATTAAGTTGAAAAAAGTTGAGAATGAGTTGAGAATGAGTTTAAATAGTATTAAATATCTACTAATTAACAAATTAACTAATAAACCAATTAACATTGCGGACTGCCGACTGTGGACTGCGGACTGAAGATTGCCCTTCGCCCTTTATTCGTAAAAGTGCATATCCTTTATATATTGCCATACACCGGGTGGAAGGAAGTGACGTATATCTTTTCCTTCATTAATAGCTTTACGTATAATGGTACCTGATATATCGATCAGCGGGGCTTCAACCACTTCTATTTTAGCTTTTTGTATAAGAGCTTTAGCAGAATCGCCGGGCTCTGCGCTTCTGTTCCTCCTGGGGTAGACGAGTATCTTATAGTTTTCGACAAGTACTTCCGCGTTTTTCCATTTGTTTATTGTAATGAGATTATCACTACCCATTATCAGAATGAATTCCCTTTCCGGGTATTTCTCTCCCAGATAGGTCAGGGTATCGATAGTATATGATGGTTCCGGCATTTTTGATTCTATATCTGATGCTCTGAATCTTATATCATCGCCTATGGCTATCTCTACCAGGCGAAGCCTGTGATAGCCGGCCAGCAGGTTTGTTTTCTTTTTGAGCGGGTTGTGAGGGCTTACTACAAACCATATTTCGTCAAGCTCGGTATACTCGAAAATATAATTGGCAATAGCCATATGTCCTATGTGTACCGGATTAAATGAACCAAAGTAAAGCCCGGTTTTCATATATTATTCCCGTTTAAAAATTCAGAACATAGTCTTATAGCTTCATTGCAGGCCTTATCCAGATCATCATTTACTATTATTTTGTCAAAAAAACCGGCTTTTTTCATTTCTGTTTCAGCTTTGGCAACCCGTCTTTCGATTTCCCCGGGAGGATCAGTGCCTCTTTTAATAAGCCTTTTTTTTAATTCGACCGTATCAGGAGGTTTTACATAAACTGCCAGAGCACTCTTACCGAACATTTTTTTTAGCTTAAGGCCACCCATCACATCCACGTCGAAAATCAGGTGTTTCCCTTTACTCCATACCCTTTCCAGCTCACTTAACAGAGTACCGTAATAAGTATTATCATATACTTCTTCCCATTCCAGAAACTCGTTGTTATCAATTTTTTTTCTGAATTCATCTGTGCTCAGAAAATAATAATGAACGCCATGTTTTTCTCCGTTTCGTGCCGGCCTGTTTGTAGCTGAAACAGAAAAATCAAGCCTTGGCTCATGCTCAAGGATATACTTTACAATACTGGTTTTACCTGAGCCGGATGGTGCTGAGAAAATTACCACCCTGCCTTTCTCATTATTATTCATAAAACATTCAATACCTGTTCTTTAATTTTCTCCAGTTCATCCTTCATCATAACAACGATCTTCTGAATAGAAACATTATTGGCCTTAGAGCCGAGGGTATTAATCTCACGTCCTATTTCCTGAGCGATGAACCCCAGCTTTTTACCGTTGATATCTTCTGAATGAACGGTTTGAATAAAATAATCGCAGTGTTTCTTTAACCTGACTTTTTCCTCGTTGACATCTAGTTTTTCCAGATAGTATAATATTTCCTGTTCAAACCTGTTTTTATCAATATCTTCAATGGAGAGATGATTAAGGCTGTTGTTTATTTTCTCCCTGATCAATGTTATTCTTTCCTTTTCAAACGGTTCAATTTCTGTAAGATACGACTCTATATTTTTGATCCGTTCTTCGAAGTCTTTTTCCAGTGATTTGCCTTCTTCAGCCCTGTACTCATTGAGCCTGTCTATCGCTTCATCAAGGAGTTCCGATAATACACTCCATTCTTCCTCACTAATTGCCTGTTTATCTGTTTTAACTGTTTCTGGTAACCGCATAATAATCGATAATAGTTCTTTTCTGTTCTCAATATACAGTTCGCCGGCAATATCAGTAAGCTGATTATAATAACTTTTTATGGCTGATTTGTTCAGTATAGGAACACTAAAATCATCATATGAATCTACAGAAATGCTGAGATCGGCCTTTCCTCTTACAATGCCCTGGCTTATCCTTGATCGTATCTCTATTTCTTTTTCCTTGTAATACCATGGCATCTTTGTATTTATGTCGAGGGATTTACTGTTTAGTGAACGTAGTTCTAATGTGATTTTTTTTTCAGTGGTTTCTGCAACAGATGATCCGTAACCTGTCATTGATCTTATCATAACTCAATTTTTTCTTAAACAAATTTATTAAAAATAGGGATTCTATCCCTCATGTGGCTTCACAATGACCTTTTTCTTCCATCTTCCTGTGAGATAATAGATCCACGACATGATCAAACCTACGCCCCAGCCCATAGGAAATGACCACCATATGCCTGTCTCCCCGAAATGCTTTGAAAGAAGGACCGCGAAAGGTACTCTTACAAGCCAAAGTGATATCAGTGTAAATATCATTGGAACAAATGTGTCTCCGGCACCTCTCATCACTCCGTTAAATGTAAACATGAATGCAAAAACTATATAAAACAGGCTTACTATGGTAAGGTATTCGGAGCCAATTTTTATAACAGCAGGGTCATTGGTAAATGCATCCATAAACAGATCCCCGAAAGAAATCACTATTGCGGTAGTAGCTATAGTAACTATGGTTGTCTGAAATATGGTTGATAACAAGCCTGATCTGACCCTGTATGATTTATTAGCCCCCAGGTTCTGGCCCACGAATGTGGCAAGTGCCTGCGCCATGATCATTGCCGGGATAGTGGCTATGGCATCAAGACGGGATGCTACGGAAAATGCGGCAATGACATCAGTGCCGAAGGTGTTGACTACACTCATAATGGCCATAATGCCCAGAGAAACAAATGTTTGCTGAAACCCTGTCGGAAGGCCTATTCTGAGGCCATGCCTTAGTATCTCTTTGTCGAAGACCAGCTTACGGATTTTTATATTTATTATCTTATGGTACCTGTTAAGGTATAATATTGCCGTGACCAGGGCGCCTGCCTGTGATATAACAGTAGCAAGAGCCACACCTTTAACCTCCCAGCCAAAAACAATAACAAACAGAAGATCGAGACCAATATTTGTTAAAGTTGAGATAATAAGAAAATACAGAGGTGTTTTAGAATCACCCATACCTCTAAGGATAGCACTGGTTCCGTTAAAAACAAAGAAAGCGATTGTTCCCAGCAGATAAGTATTCAGGTAATCCAATGCCATAGGCATCACTTCTTCCGGTAAATTAAGCAGGATGAAGATGTCTTTGCTGAAAATTATTCCTGCTACAGTTGTTATGATGGATGCGAAGAAAAGGCTGATATACATAGTGTCTATTGCACGGCTTACACTATTAAAATCTTTAGCTCCGAAGTATTGTGAAATAATTACTGTTATCCCCGAAGCCAGACCAATTATCATTGAGATAAGAACAAAAATCACGGGGAAGGCCGCTCCTACCGCAGCAAGTGCTTCTTTACCAATGAAGTTACCAACAATAATACTGTCTACTATATTATAGAACTGCTGGAAAAGACTGCCAGCCAACATAGGTAAAGCAAATTGCAATATCAGTTTACCCTCTTTACCTTCAGTCATGTCCTTCATAGGAATTCTCCGAATTGAGTTGCAAAAGAAACGAAAATAAGGCCAAGAACAAAATATTAACAAGAGGTATATATGTTTTGTTCCTGGTTCCGTTTTTCTTATAAATGCCTTAATTTTGACGATGCTATTGCACGGGATCAATAGTGGATTATTTAAGTAAACAAGAAAGTATGTTCATGTGTAAAGTAAAATCGCTTTTCTTTTTTTTCACCTTCATCGTATTGTTTGTTGTGATTCCGGCTCCCGGCCTTATGGGACAGACAGAACAGGAAAAGGACTCTGTCATTTTTATTACCGACAGCCTGAAAAATATACAAACGATTGATTTGATTGCACAAATCAGTGCCCGTAAAATCAAATTTGAGACAAAACAGGCAGTGGAATACCTGTCGGCATTATATAACAGTGATAACTGGAACGATGAAAATGATCCGCTCAGGCTATCCATAAAAAGACTTTTGTTTGAGGCAACGAATGATCCCCTGTATAACACCGAGGAGTTATTACGGGAATACAACTGGGAGAAGATCAGGATACCTGCAGGCAGTTTCTTTATGTGGGATACAATCCATATTCCTGTTCCTTCCGGAAAAGCGGATAGAAGGGAGGAATTTGATAAAAGCATGGTTGATCCGCTATTCACCGATACTTTGAATATTCTGAAAGATACCATAAGATCTGCTAATGAAAGATATAGTGATACATTGGATACCGACAGTATAAATATGTCTGATCCAGGCGCTCTTAACAATATCTTTGTCCTGGATAACGATCAGTACAGGCGATCAGATAGTATTCAACATGACAGTATAATAATTGTAATATCGGATACACTCAGGGAAGTAATAAGTTCTAATCCGGATTTCCCTTTCAGATATTATGATTATCCTATGGTGGGAGATTCAATTCAGGCTGCTGTTAATAAGCTTTTGGAATATGTTTCAATAAGCGATTCCAGCAGGATATTTATTAAGGGTTCCGAAAATTCGGTTCCTGTCTGGCTTAAGGAAGATGACCTCCGGATGACCAGGTTATGGTTGAGGAACGAATGGAATGAGGAAGTGTCGGTTTGGATAGGAAGCATATCAAGAGACTCTGTAGAAATAGTTGTTGAAAGAGGAGTACACTTTATAAGGCCCAATAAGACTACTAATATAGCGGATGCAAAAATTGAGGTCAAAACTGTTGATAACTCACAACTGGCAGAAGCAAAAAAGATAGATTACAAACCTCAGTACTGGAAATACCTTTCAGAAGCTTCATTTGTATTTAACCAGGCGACTATAAAAAACTGGTCGAAAGGAGGTGAAAGCAACATATCAACACTTCTTGATATTACCGGTACAGCGAATTATACCAACAAGGAGAAGAAGATGGTATGGGATAATCAGGGAAGGATCAAATTCGGTCTTATAACTTCGGCAGAAAACGGTATCAGAAAGAATACGGACCAGATAGATATAGTGTCAAAATTTACAAACAAAGCTTTCGGGAAGTTCGATTTCAGTGCTACTATGCTGTTTAAAACACAGCTGGCTAACGGATATAATTACCCAAACGACTCAGTGGTTATTTCAAAGTTTTTTAATCCTGCCGACATAACGGTTGGGTTGGGTTTGGATTATAAACCGAACAAGAATCTTTCCATAAACTTTGCCCCTTTGTCGTACAAAGCAACTTTTGTCCCTGACACTGCGCATATTGATCAGACTAAGCATGGTTTGAAAGCAGACCAGAGATCAAAGCATGAGCCGGGTTTAAGTGCGCAGATCAGCCATAAGGTCACTGTCTTTAAGGAAATAAATATTGAGAATAAGGTAAGGTTATTTACTAATTATATTAATAATCCTCTGAATATTGACATCGACTGGGAAATGATTGCCACAGCCAAGCTGAACTGGTTTACAGATATCAGGCTTAATACACATCTTATATATGATGACGATACCTTAATACCTGTAAAGGATGATGATGGTGAAGTAGTATTGAACACCGACGGAACGCCGAAAAAAGTACCTATGGTACAGTTCAAGGAACTTATAGGGCTTTCTATAATATTCAGGTTTTAGGTTAAGAGTATTTTTTGTCTACGTAATAATCTACAAACAAAGTGCTTATAGCAGTTTTCCGGTCTGTATCAGGTCTTTTTGATAAATCCTGTATTTTTTTACAACCTTACCGCCTATTCTTTCATATTCCGCACGCATGCGGGTGTTATGCTCAAGAACAAGGTGACTGTCAAGTGTTTCCATCCTGCTTACTGTAGCCGATTCCAGTATCTTTGCACCCATGATGGCATCAATGCCCAACCCCCTGTATTCCTCTTTTACTGCTCCCAGAAGCATAAGAAGGTTTGTTGTTTTTCTGGCTGACCTCAGGATATGAATAAAACCAAACGGCCATAACCTTCCTTTTGCCTTAATAAGCCCGGAAGCAAAATCAGGCATTGCTATGACAAATCCTGCAATCTTATTATCTATTAAGAATATTTTGATGAAACGAGGATCAAGTATTGGCAGATATCTTTTTGCAAGTTCTTCCTTTTCCTTGTCATTCAGAGGAACAAAACCGTATATATTCGAATATGCTTCATTCATAAGTTGAAGGATGTCTATTATATATGGTTTTATTTCCTTTTTTTTCCAGAATTCAATAATATTATAATCCGGCCTGTCTTCAACTCTCGAAAGTACTCTTTTGTATACTTCGGGAATATCATCGGGAATATCGGCAATATAGTCGACGAGATCGAGTTTCTTTTCAAATCCTTCCTTTTCAACAAGGGATGAAAGGTATGCTGCATTGTTTGGCGCCGCAAGCACCGAAGGATAATCAAATCCCTCTATCTGTACTCCCTGTGGGTCTTTGTCTGAGAATCCTAACGGACCAACTAATTTGTTCATGCCCTTTTCTCTGGCCCACTCTTCTATCTTTGACAACAGGGCGTGTGATACATCCGGATCATTAATGGTTTCAAGGAAGCAGAATCTGGCGTGATCTTCTTTTTTAAATTTGTTATACCTCCTGTTGATCAGCCCCATTACTCTCCCGCAAAGCTCTCCGTCGCGGTATGCCAGTAGCATTATATGATCGCAGTACTCAAATGATTTGTTTTTTCCGGAGTTGAATAGTATCCATTCATCACTGTAAATAGGGGGTAACCATTTTTTATTGTCAGAATGGATCTTCCATGGAAGCAAAATAAATTTTTTCAGGTCCTTTTTTGATTTGACCTCTGCGAGTTGTATACCATCCATATATTTAAAAGTAAGAGTAGGGGAAATTAATCAAAAAAATGATACAGACAACTTTTTATTTCATTTTTGCCAGGCAATTGATTGGAAAAGTCAAATACGAAAGGCGAAAGACAAACGACAAACCCTTCGACAGGCTTCTCAGGGCAGGCGGCCAACGGGAAAAGTCGGCAGTCGGCAGTCCACAATGTTAATTGGTATATTAGTTAATTTGTTAATTAGGAGGCATTTAATACCACTTAAATTCATTCTAAACTCATTCTTTCCTTAACTTTTTAAAACTTAATCCTTTGGTTGGTCGTTAGTCTTTTGTCGTTCGTCTTAGAAGCTCAGAGGTATATACAGATCGGTAATAGCAAATGCACAAAATGTTATACCCGCGTAGCTGTTAATTGTTCCGAAAGCTTTTGCTATGCTGATATTGTCGGTTGGCCGGGCAATTATATGTTCCCAGGTAAGAAGCAGAGCAAAAATAACAGAGCCTGTCCAGTAGATAAGACCCGAGTTACCCAGAATACCTGCTGCCAGTACACAGGCTACCGAAAAAATATGTAAGAGCGATGATAAGATAAGTGATCTGCGGGGCCCCATTATTACAGGTATTGAATGCAAACTGTTTTCAGAATCAAAATCTGAATCCTGAACTGAATATATAATATCGAAACCCGATACCCAGAATATTACGATCAGACTATAAAGGAACGGTAAAAAATCAAACCTTCCTGTCACAGCTATAAAAGCTCCTACCGGGGCCAGACTGAGGGCAAGTCCCAGTACAATATGACTTAAGTAGGTGAATCTCTTGGTTATACTATATCCCAGTATAATAATTACAGCGACAGGAGAAAGAAAAAAGGCCAGCTTATTTATGAGAGCTGCAGTGATAATAAATAATACTGTATTTATTATCACAAAGAGCAGGGCTGAGCGTGGACTAATCTTGCCTGAGGGTATCTCACGTCCTGCAGTACGCGGATTGATACTGTCGTATTTATGATCGACAAACCTGTTAAATCCCATTGCGGCATTCCTGGCAAATACCATGCATAATATAACTAGGATCAGAAGTCTTACATTAAATCCATATCCTTTGGTGTTTATTGCCCTGAAATATCCCAGAAGGGCAAAGGGCATTGCAAAAATCGTATGGCTGAATCGTACAAGTGAAAAATAATTGCCTAACCTTGTTATTAATGCATTCATATTATTCTACCTGATCTGTGCTCCTGTCTCTTTTTCGAATTTATCCGCCAGCTTTTTCATAACCTTATCGATGATCTTATCCGTCAGAGTCCTTTTGTCATCACGAAGAATGAAGCTGAGGGCATAGGATTTCTTATTTTTGCCCAGGGATTCATTTTCATAAACATCAAACAGCCCGACTTGTTTAAGAAGATTTTTTTCCGTTTCATATGCGATTTTCTTTATCCTGTCAAAGCTGATATCCTTATCGATAAGCAAAGCAAGGTCTCTTCTTACTGACGGGTATTTGGGCAGTTCCTTAAATGATATACCATGGTTTTTAAGCTTACCGAATGCTTTTTTAAAGTTGATATGTGCATAGAAGACATCCTGTTTTATTTCATGCCGGTTAAGGTATTTTTTGCTTATCTTACCGAAATGTGCCAGTATATCTCCATGATAATTAAACTCAATACCTTCAGTATAGTATTCGTTATCCCTTTCTTTAATATCCATAAGGTCTGTTCTGAATCCCAGTTTTGTCAGGATAAATTCAACGGCTGATTTAATGGTATAAAAATCACTGGGTTCGTTTTTATTGTTCCAGTTTTCCGGCCTTTTTATGCCCGTAATGAAAAGATCCAGCGCGAAAGTCTCAATATAGTTGTTTGCCGGCCTTTCTGCATTCGCATCTTTCTTTTTGAAGTAACAGGCTCCGAACTCGAATAACCGGAGGTCGGGATTTTGTCTGTTGATATTCCTTGCCAGTGCATTCAGTCCCCCGTATAACAATGACTGTCTCATACAGTCGAGGTCGGAGCTGAGAGGATTGGCAAGAATCACCAGGCTGTCATTGTCAAAATCGGAACTGTCAAGATACCAGGAAGAAGGGTTCAGTGAGTTTGACATTATCTCGGTAAAACCCGCGCCTGTAAGCATGTCGGATATGCTGTTTATTGTTTTTTCCTTACCCGGTTTTTCGAAATAACTAAGTGTAGAGTTAACCTTCTCCGGTATTTCTATATTATTGTATCCGTAAATACGAAGGATTTCTTCTACTACGTCTGCTGCCCTGGTTACATCAACCCTGTAGGTGGGTATCAGGCAGGTAAGAAAGTCCCTGTCCGATCCGGTGATCTCAATATCGAGCGAACCGAGTATTTTATTAATGGTTTTCCTGTCTATTTCCTTTCCGGTCAGCTTTGTAATATAATCATAGCTTACCTCAATTTCTTTCCTCGTCACTTCCTTCGGATATATATCCACTATATCTGAACTTATTTTCCCGTCAGCCAGTTCCTTTATCAGCATGGCAGCTCTTTTAAGTGCATATACTGTTCCTGAAGGGTCGGTTCCCCGCTCAAACCTGAAAGAAGCATCGGTATGCAGATCATGCCTCCTTGCCGTTTTTCTTATTGAGACAGGGCTGAAGCATGCACTTTCCAGGAATATATTCCTTGTTTCGTTTGTTATTCCTGATTTTACACCGCCGAAAACACCGGCAATACACATACCTTCTACGGTATCACATATCATCAGGTCATTTGATGACAAATCCCTTTTAACATCATCCAGCGTCACGAATCCGGTTTTATCGGCCAGGTTTTTGACAATCACCTTATCTCCTTTTATTTTATCGGCATCGAATGCATGCAAGGGCTGACCTGTTTCATGCAGGACATAATTGGTTATATCAACCACATTATTAATGGGACTGAGACCAATAGCCCTGAGCCTGTTTTTAAGCCATGCCGGTGAATCCCCTATCTTTATATCGCTTATTGTAAGTCCCGAATATCTCGGGCAGTCTTTTTCATTTTCCACCTCAACAGTTACGGGCCTTGAATTATCGTCAGGACTGAAATCATTTACATCAGGCAACTTTGCTTTTACAGGTTTAAACATGTTCAGATATGCGGCCAGGTCCCGTGCCACTCCGTAATGTGAACCTCCGTCTATCCTGTTCGGCGTAAGTCCTATTTCGAAAACCGTATCATATTCAACACCGAAATATTCATGTGCAGGAATGCCTGCAGGTGTATCTTCAGGTAATACCATAATCCCTTCATGTGAATCGCCTAAGCCGAGTTCATCTTCGGCGCATATCATACCTTCCGATACTTCTCCTCTTATCTTTGACTTTTTTATTTCGAAGTTTTGTCCGTTATAATCCAGTACAGCGCCCTGGGTGGCAACCACAACCTTCTGACCGGCAGCAACATTAGGAGCACCGCATACTATATTCAGATGGTCGTCATTACCTGTATCTACTGTCGTGACGAATAATTTATCGGCATTAGGGTGCCGTTTACATGTAAGTACCTTACCGGTTACCACGTTTTTCAGTCCGCCTCCCACTGATATCCAGTCTTCCATTCCCTCCACCTCAAGGCCTACGTTTGTAAGAATAGGGCTCAGCTCAGAAGGCTTTATATCTGTTTCAAGGTACTGCAGTATCCAGTTATATGATATTTTCATTGTTTATATATTAAGTTACAAAACCGGTAATTGATAATATTTCAAATATGCACTGACCGGTTCAGGCAAAAGTAAGGATTTTTAAAAAAGTATTAAGAGTAAGATTTACTTAATTTAACTTATGGTATTTCCCTATCTTTGTATATTGTTTTTAGAATAGGTATTTTGGTATAGGAGAATAACAGATTATGAAGGTTGAAAAGAATGACAGGCTTATCTTACTGACTAATGACGACGGTCTTTATGCCGAGGGACTTAATACCTTAGCCGAAGTTCTGGAAGGATTCGGAAAGGTTGTGATTGTTTCAACAATTGAAAGCCGTTCGGGAATGTCGCAGGCATTAACTGTAAAGATGCCTATCAGGGTTAAACTGCTTAAGGAAACGGAATACAGGAAGGTATATGCCTGCAGCGGTACCCCGACCGATGGTGTGAAGATAGCAATAAACCAGTTGCTGGAAAGAAAGCCCGATTGGGTGGTGTCTGGTATTAACCATGGAGCAAATGCTTCGGTAAGTGTGATTTATTCGGGAACGATGGCTGCTGCAATTGAAGGATGCCTGTACGGTATAGATTCTGTAGGTTTTTCTCTCAATAATTTTTCTGCCAGCGCCGATTTTAAACCTTCCGGGAAAATTGTTAAGGATGTTATGACCAGGATAAGTAATTCAGGCCTTCCTGAGGGTGTTTGTCTTAATGTTAATATCCCTTCATGTGAGTTAAAAGATATCAAAGGAATAAAAATATGCAGGCAGGCAAGAGGAAACTGGAGGGAGGAGTTTGAGAAAAGAAAGGATCCTATGGGAAAAACTTATTACTGGCTTACAGGAATATTTCAGAACCACGAACCTGAAGCAAAAGATACCGATGAGTGGGCTCTTTCGAATAATTACGTTTCTGTCGTACCTGTATCCGTTGATATGACAGCCCATAATTATATTGATAATCTGAAAAAGCAGTTTGACAATGAATAAACCTATATCGGGTAACAGGTTTGCAACAGGGTTTATCTCAGGATTATTACTGCCGGTGGCGGTTTTTTTTATAATATATCTTGTTTCGGACCCTGGAATGTCACTTAAAGCCTATACAGCCAGGATACTCAGCAGGAATATTCTTGCCCATATAATCAGCCTTTGTGTTTTCCCGAATGTGGTGTTATTCCTCCTGTTTAACCGTTTTGATAAGCTGAAGAGCGCCCGGGGTGTACTTGGGATAACAATAATCTGGGCACTATCTGTTTTTGGAGTCAAGTTGCTTTGATGCCGGGTTTATTAAAGAAATAAAGATTGGAATAGTGAAGTATTTTATCATAGCAGGAGAAGCAAGCGGTGATTTGCACGGTTCCAGACTGATAAAAGAAATCGTCAGGGTGGACCGGCATGCTGATATCAGGTGCTGGGGTGGAGATAAAATGGAGAAAGCAGGCGCCCGGTTGCTTGTCCATTACAGGGAAATGGCAATAATGGGCTTTTGGGAAGTGCTTATGAAACTCGGAAAGATTACAGCTAACCTGAAAGAATGCAGGAAACAAATAACTGAGTATAAGCCGGATCTGGTTATATTAATTGATTATCCGGGTTTTAACCTTAGAATAGCCAAGTTCCTTCATAAAGTAAATATTAAAACCTATTATTATATCAGCCCTAAGGTATGGGCATGGAAAAGATCCAGGATAAAGAAAATAAAACTGTATATAAGCAGGATGTACGTTATCTTTCCTTTTGAGCCTGAGTTTTTTAAGAGATATGATTACCGTGTTCAATATTTTGGTAATCCTCTTGTAGAGACGGTTAAGGAGGGAATCGATTCGGCCGGATCAAGAGAAAGATTTATTAAAGAAAATAATCTGGATGAACGACCTGTTATCGCTCTGCTTGCCGGAAGCAGAGAGCAGGAGATAAAGAGGATTTTACCTGCCATGGCTAAGACAGAAAAATATTTTCGGGATTACCAGTTCGTTGTAGCAGGCGTAAATACGATCCCTGTGTATAAATATGATAGTATTCTCAGGGATACAGATATAAAAGTATTATATGATAAAACATACAGCCTGTTGGTAAACTCGGAAGCTGCGCTGGTAACATCGGGAACGGCAACACTTGAGACAGCAATTGCTAATATTCCGCAGGTGGTATGTTACAGAGCCGGCAGGGTATCATACATGATAGCAAGACTATTGGTGAAGATCCGGTTTATTTCACTGGTTAACCTGATAATGGATAAGGAAATAGTTAAGGAACTTATTCAAAATGACCTTAATGAGAAAAAGATAGTGAAGGAGCTTGGTATGATACTTCAAGGAGGCTGGAAGAGAGGAATAATGCTGAAGAACTATTCATCCCTCAGAAAAGCATTGTCAGGTGAAGGAGCTTCCCGGAGAATTGCCGAAGATATTTATCATTCTCTTAAACTGGTTGAAAATGTTAATTGATAAGAAACTGATTATCCTGAGTATTCTTTTGATATTTTCAATCAATAATTCATATTGTTACAGCACTGATATAAGGATTGGACTGCAGAGCCTTAACAGGCCTGTCTCGTTGACAGTAGGGATCCATAAAGGTGAATTTTATATGAAGGCCGGCGCTCTTAATATTAAACTGGAAGAAAACGATAACATCTTGATAAACAGGGCAGGAGACAGTGTCATACTTAGTCATCTTAAATACGGCACTGTAATGGTTGATTCTGTAGTACTGACCCCGCTTGACAGTATGGCCTGTTTTTTAGTAAGGAATAACCTGATAAAAAACGATAAGTATGAATATTACGGAAGCCTTATTATAAGATCTGATCTTACTTCCTTACTTGTCATAAATGAAATTGATATTGATCGTTACCTGATGGGAGTAGTGCAGGCTGAAGCAGGTTTCAGGGGTGGTCTGGAATATTTTAAGACACAGGCCCTGCTTGCCAGAACATATCTTTATATGAACATTAATAAACACAGCAGCGACGGTTTTAATATCTGTGATAATACCCATTGCCAGGTTTATAAAGGGAGATCTGAGGAGGAGATCATAAAGAATGCGGTAAGCTTAACCCGGGGGCAGGTACTTGTGAACACAGACAGTATGCTGGTATTCACTCCCTTCCATTCAAATTGCGGAGGAGAAACCGAATCGCCTGATAATGTATGGTTAAGCAGTATGCCACATCTGGTTAAAGTAACAGATCCTTACTGTTCCTTTTCGGGAAATGCACGATGGTCAAGATATATTGCACTTGATGAATGGATAGAATATCTGGAAGATCATGGTTATCATCACAATAATAACAATGATCTGGCTTTTAATCAATATACACGTCAGAAGGAATACAGGATCGGGGATTTTACCTATCCTTTGACAAATATCAGGGAAGACTGGGGTTTTAAATCCGCTTTTTTTTCGGTCACTCTTAGAGACAGTACATTATATATTGAGGGAAGGGGGTACGGTCATGGTGTCGGGCTATGTCAGGAAGGAGCCAGGGTGATGGCAGACAGAGGCTTTAGTATGAATGAGATTACCGGCTTTTACTTTAATAATCTTATTATTATTGATATAAAGGATGTAAAGCCGGTTAATATAATAAACAGCCCATTTTAATTTAAATTTGTACTTAAATTCCGGAACAGGATGCTGGCAATCTACAAAAAGGAAATAATCAGTTTTTTTACAGGTCTTACCGGTTATGTGGTAATACTGGTTTATCTGGCTATTAACGGATTGTTTATGTGGGTATTGCCAGGTCAGTGGAACATACTTGACAGTGGTTATGCAAGCCTTGAGACGCTTTTTGTTATCAGCCCCTGGGTTTTCTTATTCCTGGTGCCTGCGGTGACCATGAGAATGGTAGCAGAGGAAAAGAGATCGGGTACTCTTGAGTTGCTGTTGTCCAGACCGGTTACGGAAAGGCAAATTATATACGCCAAATATCTTGCATCAGTCACGCTTGTGCTTATGTCGCTCCTGCCATGCGTGGTTTACTATATTTCAGTGGTAATAATGGGAGATACACCCGGAAATATAGACACCGGAGGAACGATGGGAGCAGCAATAGGTTTATTCTTTCTTGCAGCGATATATGCTGCTGTAGGACTTTTTTCCTCCAGTCTGAGTTCAAACCAGGTAGCAGCTTTTATTCTGTCGGTGCTTATCGGTTTTATCCTTTTTATCGGTTTCGATTCGTTTGCATTGCTTCCGGGCCTTAAAAAACTGGATGAATTTGTTATCAGGTTAGGGATCAATGAACATTATAAATCTATGAGCAGGGGAGTCCTCGACTCAAGGGATATTATATATTATGCTATCACTGTTCTATTATTCACCGAGGCTTCCGGAATGGTGCTTTCGGCAAGAAGATGGAAGTTACTTAAGCGAAAAGCAGGCAATAACAGGGTGATGAAGAACAGTATCATATCATATCTGAGTTTTATTGTAATACTTATAATACTGGCTTCTTTATCTTCACTGGTGTCATTCAGAGCCGATCTTACCTCCGATAAAAGGCATACACTTTCTAATCAGACGAAGGATATCCTGTCAGATCTTGATGATGATATCTATTTCCAGGTATACCTTGACGGTGATATGCCAATAGAGTTTAAAAAGTTAAAGAGGTCGGTTAAAGCTATGCTCGATGAGTTCAGAATGTACTCCGGCAGAAAAGTGGATTACAGGTTCATCAATCCTTCGGAAGCAGCAGATGAGAAAGAGAGGGCGAGATATCAGGCTTCCCTCATAAATAAAGGACTTATACCGGTTATTGTTTTTGATAATGATGAAGAAGGGGGCAGATCTGAAAAAAGAATCTTTCCCGCGATGATAATGAACTATAATTCGGTGGAAGTACCGGTTAATTTTCTTAAGAACGATCCGTCATTGACTGCTCAGGAAAATCTGGCCAACTCAGTTGAAGGGCTTGAATATGAGCTTATACAACCGATATCAACGGTAACAGGTGAAACAATAAATAAAGTGGCGTTTATTGAGGGTCACGGTGAGCTCGGAGAGATGGAAGTTGCTGACATAACACTCGAACTGGCTAAATATTTTACTGTCGACAGGGGAAGTATCAACGGTATACCAGGAGTTCTTAATGATTATTCGGCTATCATCATAGCCAAACCTCAGTCTGATTTCAGTGAAGAGGATAAGCTTGTTATCGATCAGTATATAATGAACGGGGGTAAGGTATTATGGCTTGTTGAAGAAGTCATGGTTAATAGCGACAGCCTTGCACAAGGCGGATCGGTAGCTTTATATAAACCTTTGAACATTGAGGATCAGTTGTTCAGATACGGTGTGAGAATTAATCCCGAACTTATACAGGATACCGATTGTCAGATTATACCGGTCAGGTCTACCATAGGAGGATCCATGCAGATAATCCCTGTTCCGTGGATATATTATCCGCTTTTATACCCTAACCCGGGAAGCCCGGTTACGAGAAACATTAATAAAGTAAAAGCTGAGTTTGTTAATTCAATTGATACTGTGGGTAATGATCATAAAGTAAGGAAAGTGGTCTTACTGGCCAGTTCTGCCAAAAGCAGAACAATCGCGCCTCCTGTACTGATCGGTCTTGATGACTATAAGAATTCCCCTCCTGAAGAATCATTTGGCAGGTCGTTCATCCCTGTGGCTGTGCTTCTTGAAGGCAGTTTCAAATCTTTGTTTGCTAACAGGATGACCGCATGGGAAGGAGGCGATATCGTTCATGAAAGTGCTGAAACCAGTATGATTATCATTGCCGATGGTGATATTATACGCAATGAGGTCAGTATAAGAGGCAACAGGACAATTCCCCTGGAGCTTGGTGCTGACAGATATTCCGGACAAACATTCGGCAATAAGGATTTCATAATAAACTGTCTTAATTATCTTGCAGACGATAACGATCTGATAAGCCTTCGTTCACGGGAACTTAAAATTAGATTACTGGACAGGCTGAAGGTAAAGGAACACAGGTTGTTCTGGCAACTGTTGAATACGATTGTCCCGGTGGTTATTGTAATTCTTTCCGGAGTGATATATTCTGTTTACAGGAGAAGAAAATATACATAATCGTATGAAAAGAACACTTATTCTGTTTCTGGCATTCCTGATACTGATAATCCTCCTTTTAACAGGCAGACATATACCTTTTGGTGCCGGAAACTCGGATTTTCATGTCGAAGATATTGACAGGGTGACCGGGGTTGCTATTACTGATGCAACTAATAATGTCGGGCTGGAGAAAAAAGGAGGGAAATGGTATGTTAACGGCGACATGGAAACAAGGACACAGGCTATGGATTTTTTACTTAAAACACTTAAGGATATAAGGATAAAGTCGCCGGTTTCTTCTGAGTTGTTTTCCGGGATATATAGCGATAATAACACAAGTCATATTGAGGTAAACGTGTATCACGGTAACAAAACCATAAGATCGTTTCATATCTACAGGAACAATATGAATGGTATGCCGGGAATAATGATGAGAAATAAGAGGTCAAAGCCTTACTTTATGCATATACCAGGTTATGACACCGACCCCTGCCTGCATTTTGTGACGGATGAAAGATTCTGGATGCCATTTATTGTATTCAGGATAAGGCCTGATGAAATAGACAGAGTGGAATTTGTGAACAGGAGCAAACCCGACTCATCTTTCAGTATCGTACAACAAGGCGGCAGGAAAACATTTTTCAGTCCGGATTATCAGAACAAAAGGGCAGACAGCCTGACAATTAACAGGTATCTTTCATATTTTTCTTATGTCCCTTTTGAAACCTGGGCATTTGATTTAGACTCCGCCAGAAAGGACTCAATAGTACGTTCGGAGCCCCGGCATGAACTGATGCTAATTGACCGTAAAGGCGATTCTACTCAGCTCCTTACATGGCCAAGGCTTGATGAAGGTAGCGGGGGACACATGATTGATACCGACCGCTTATGGGCCAGCATAAATGGAGGGAAGGATCTGTTTATCATAAAGTACTACGATATGGATCCGCTGATCAAAAACCCCGGTTATTTTATTTCGGACTGATTTTTATTTGAGGATAAAACTTTTTTTACTAATATTGATAAACTGTATTAAATATAAAAGATGTCTGGATTACAGGCATTTAAGAAACAGGAAGTGAGCTAATATTACCATTGGAAAACTTAAATAATCTTAAAATATGAAATTTGTCGTATCAAGTACAGAGCTTCTGGGTCACCTTCAGGGTATCAGTAAGGTAATCAGTACAAAAAACACTTTACCAATACTTGATAATTTCCTTTTTAAGCTTGAGGGTACTGATTTGGAGATTACAGCCTCAGATCTTGAGTCAACATTAATAACAAAAATGAGTCTTGAGAATACTGAAGAAGACGGTAGTATTGCCATTCCGGCCAGGATATTACTGGATACTCTCAGGGAGTTCCCGGAGCAACCGCTTACTTTTGAAATTAACCTTGAGACACTGGCCGTAGTTATCAGCTCTGAGAAAGGTAAGTTTTCTATAGTCGGTCAGAACGGAGTAGATTTCCCTGTCCTTCCTTCCATCAAAGATGATAAAAAGGTTGCTTTTAATATAGATGCCGACATCCTTTTTGCAGGAATAAACAAAACGGTTTTTGCTACCGCTGATGATGAACTGAGACCAGTGATGGGAGGAATATTTGTAGAAGCCGGAACAGATAAGATTACTTTTGTTGCTTCAGATGCCCATAAACTTGTGAGATATCAGCGAAGTGATGCCAAAGCCGGCGAAAATGCATCATTTATACTGCCTAAAAAACCGGCTTCGCTGATGAAGAATATCCTTCCCAAAGAAGAAGGACAGGTTGCTGTTGAGTTTGATGACAAGAACGCTTTTTTTAACCTGTCGGAGTATAAGGTCGTATGCAGACTGGTCGAGGGGAACTATCCGAATTATAATTCTGTAATACCTGCCAATAATCCCAGGAAGCTGACAATAGACAGAGTTGAATTATTGAATACATTAAAACGTGTATCGGTATTTTCAAATCAGGCCAGTAACCTGGTTAAGCTTGAACTTACCGGTAATCAGATGAGAGTGTCGGCACAGGATATAGATTTTTCAATATCTGCTTATGAAAGACTGAACTGTGTATATGAGGGAGACGATATGGAAATAGGATTTAAATCGGTATTCCTTCTTGAGATATTATCCAATATTGAATCATCGGATGTAGTTATGGAACTGGCAGATCCGACACGTGCAGGACTTTTCCTTCCTTCGGAAAGTGAAAATGAGGCTGAAGATGTACTTATGCTATTGATGCCGATGATGATCAATGCCTGATTTCATCCCTGGCTAACCTGTTATTTCTACGGAGTATTGAGCCGGAAAGAAGAGGGGACTCGTCATTCAATCATTATAATATCCCCGTTATATTATGGAGCTAAAACTTAAAAAACCGCTTGCATTTTTTGATCTGGAGACTACTGGTATTAACATCGCAAAAGACCGTATCATTGAGATATCGGTACTTAAGATACACCCAAATGGAAAAGAGGAGTGGTTTACCAAAAGGCTAAATCCCGGTATTCCTATCAGTCCGGAAGCCACATCTATACATGGGATAACCGATGAGGATGTAAAGGATTGTCCCTCATTCAGGGAGACAGGAAAGACCCTTGCCAGGTTTCTTGAGGGATGCGACCTTGCCGGTTATAATGCAATAAGGTTTGATATACCTCTTCTGGCAGAGGAATTTCTCAGGGAAGGAATTGATTTCGATATCAGGAACAGGAAATATGTGGATGTACAGGTTATTTATCACAAGAAAGAACAACGAACACTTAGCGCCGCATATCAGTTCTATTGTGACAGGGAACTGGAAGAAGCCCATAGTGCCAGGGCTGATACCGAAGCAACATATGAAGTACTGAAGTCACAGCTTGACAGGTATGAAGACCTGGAAAACGATATAGACCACCTTTCGAAGTACAGTCATCATAGTAAGTTCGCAGACCTTGCAGGTCGTATAATTTATAATTCCAAAGGCGAAGAGGTATTCAATTTCGGTAAACACAAGGGTAGACGTGTAGAGGATGTACTCAGGAATGAGCCAGGCTATTTTTCATGGATGATGGAAGGCGATTTCCCTGAATATACCAAGAAAGTGCTCACCGAGATAAAACTCAGATCATTTAATAACGCACAGGGGACAGTAAGATGAAGATAATATGTATAGGTTTGAATTATAAAGATCATGCTGTTGAGATGGGCAGGGATTTTCCTGCAGAACCTGTGGTGTTCCTGAAACCCGACTCTTCTGTTCTGAAAAATAACAAACCTTTTTTTATACCTGACTTTTCAGGTAATATTCATTACGAGCTGGAGATAGTACTTCGTATTTCAAAGCTGGGACGTAGTATATCTGAGAAGTTCGCTCACAGATATTATGATCATTTAACCCTTGGTGTTGATTTAACAGCACGCGATATGCAGACAAAATTCTCGGCTGAGGGAATGCCATGGGATCTTTCGAAATCATTTGACGGATCAGCTCCTGTCGGGAGCTTTATTCCTGTTTCAGAGGCGGGAGATGTTGATAATATCTCATTCAGGCTGGAGAAGAACGGAGAAACTGTACAGGAGGGTAACAGCTCTCAGTTGATATTCAATTTCGACAAAATAATATCATATGTATCCGGGTTTTTCACCCTGAAGACAGGCGACCTTATCTTTACAGGAACACCTTCAGGAGTAGGACCTGTTAACCGAAACGACAGGCTTACGGGTTATATTGCCGGCAAAAAGCTAATAGACTTTCTTATTAAATAATTCAGTCGATTTCAAATGCAGGTCTCTTTTCGGCACTGATAAGCTTAAGATTCCCCGGGTCGCTCCAAAGACGGGCAACAGGGTAGAGCCTGTTGTATTTTTCTATTTCATACATTGGTGCTTTTTCGTACAGGAACCTTAACTGAGCCAGCGGATCATTTGCAAACCGTTGATCTTCTGATTTCTTTTTTTCCATCTCGGATCGCAGATCGTCATTCTCTTTAAGCATATCCATGAGATGGCTCTCAAATCCCCAGATCGAATAGAAATCACTGGATTCCAGGACCGGATCGAAATAATTCCATGCTAAATATGAATTAGGCGCCTGCGGTTCCAGCATTTCGACAATATATTTATTGGCATGCTGATTAGTAATAACGAGATAGTCACCTTTATAATATTGCATTTTTTGTATTACCTTCCTTACTTTAATATTCCTGTTAAGATAATGCCCCTGTGTTGCTCTTTCGGAACGTTCGGCATTATCGATATAATATGATTCGACTTCAAGCTCCGTATCCCTGTCAAGCCGGTAAATACTTATTTCATTATAATGTAGTTTTTCTATTATATCGCTCCATGCCTGAGGAATAATATATGCCCATGGTTTTTCAACAGTCAGTACCGGATCGAATTTTGTGTAGTAGGGTATTGTATCAGTCCATGGCTGCTCATGGTCATAATAACCTCGGGACCATCTGCCTTCGACAGGTTCAGTTCGTATAAATTCATATCCTTTGAAGAGAAGATCCTCCGAATATGACATATCCACCTGCCAGTCAAGATGGAAGGTCTTTTGTTGCCTGACTTTTATATCGGCTTCATCTTTCAGGTTTCTTATCTCGGCACAATTATCGAAAGCAAAATCTGTTACCTGTGTGAGGAAATCAATTACAGATTTTACCCTGTCTGGAAAATATTTGTAAACAAGGTTTTCTGTCATGAATGAGTAACAATTAAACAATGAAGTATACCCGGTAGAATAGTACGCGTCATCATTAAATCCCATTATCCCGTCCTTGATATCGCCTGTATAGTTCTTCATTTGTACATAAGGGATCATCCCGTACTCTGAATTTTCTTCCATCCTTTTATAGAGATCCGGGATCATTTTATTTTTAAAAAAATCACCCATGGACGTGTCGAGCTTGCTGTATAGAGTTGGAATAAGAGTTAGTGTATACTGGTGATCAGATCCGTTGGTCGTATGTGTATCGATAAATATATCCGGGTTAAGGAACAGGAAAGTCCTGACAAAGCTTCTTGCATTTTTTGATTCCTGTTTGGCAAAATCCCTGTTTAGATCCAGGTTACGTGCATTTCTTCTGCGACCCTTGTATACAGGACCGTTCTGGTTTGTACGGTAATATTCACTTTGGTCAAGCGATCCACCTATATTATAAACGGGTATGATTCCTATTACAACCTTATCAAGGTACTTAGAAAGGTCATTCCTGTTACTTAGGATATCCCATGCAAACTGTATACTTGCATCTATTCCTTCAGGTTCGCCGGGATGTATCCCGTTATTTACCATGATTATACATTTACCTTTTTTTTTCAGAGAGACAGGATTGAAGTCTTTATCAGCCGAAATCATAAACAGATGCAGCGGCTTCCCGATATCGGTCTCTCCCATTTCAACAAGCCTGGCCTCAGGGTAATAATCTGCCAGTTTCTTATAGGCATCAATTACCTCATCATACTCAAGACTGAGATTCTGTTCATACTTAAGGTTAATATTCAGATCACTCTTCTCTTTACAGGCTTGTACAAAGGATAGCAGAACCAACAAAATAAAAATAGAACGTTTCATTTTTCCAGGGATTAGTTACACCTGAAAATTAATAAAAATTATATAACAAAGTCTAAAATATTATATAATTATACAGCAGGTTATTTATGGTTTTACGGGTTTAGCTGGCAGCGATCATCTTTTCTGCCAGTTCCAGGATAGTTGTGTCGTCGAAAGTTACCAGACCTCCATCCGGTCCCTGTTCCAGGTGAATACCAATACTTTCTCCTCTATCATAATTCCATCCGCCAAAATAATTTCTGACGGTTTCTTCATTTATCTCCAGTTTCCTGGCTATCTTTCCCACACCTCCTGTAGGAAGTTGGTCCTTTATTTCCCTGAGTTTATTAAAAGTTATAGTTCTGCTCATAATCCTTAATCATATTTAATACCCTTTAAAGATAAAAGTATATAATTTTTCCCGGGCAAAAATGCCGGTTTATAATTTTAACATAGATTTAAGATAACTGTGATTTTAAATATCATTTACATTTCTGATTATTAATACTTCATATTCGCCGAGACTCTTAAAGCCGTATTTCTTGTAAAGGTTGATAGCCACCCGGTTGGTTCTGTGAACCTCAAGCTTTACCTGGTATCCTGATTCTCTGATGTGCTTCAGGCTTTCCTCAAGCAGTATTTTTGACAATCCTTTACCCTGGTATTCAGGGAGAATACCGAAATGATGCAGGTATATCCGTCTTCCGTCGAAGGTCATCCACGAGGTGCCGGCTATTCTTGACCTGATACGGTCGGTCAGGATAAGCATTCTGCCGCCCTTATCAAGGCATCTGCTAATTGTTTCTTTATCATCCTTTCTCTCTTCATTCCCCATACCCGTTTCATTCCATAAACTGGCTACTTCATCATAATCGCCGGGAGTATAATCTCTGATCAAATATCCGTTCATTGTATATTATTCATCTTTAAGGACATATAGCTGTCCTGCTTCATCTCTGATAACACGTATGGAGGCTCCCCGTTCTATAAATCCTATTTCTGATCTGGCATCGTAGATCTCTTCATCTATTATTACCTTCCCTGATGGCCTTAATACGGTATGGGCTTTCCCCTTGGATCCGATAAGTGATTTTTGCATTTTGCTGTCGAAGCTAATATATCCTTCATCTAACTTCTGGGTTTTCTGAAGTGCCAGGGCTCCGAACAGATTATTTGGTGAGAAAAGCTTCTTGCTGAGCCATAACGACAGAAAAAAGGCCAGAAACATTGCAATTATGACTATTGCAAATGATGCCATTGTTTCCTTTACCCCGGATCCGTCGCCGAAGGCCGGCCCGAACTCAAATGTTATTTTATCTATCATTGTAAAAGTGAGCCCTGCAACAATGCCGGCTATGCCAAGCACACCCGCAATGCCGAAACCTGGGATGGCAAATATTTCAACCAGAAGCAGTATTATACCGGTTATGAAAACAGCAATCTGCCAGTTGGCCTCGAGACCCTGAAGATAAAGCGGAGCAAAATACAATATTGCTGCCAGGGCCGCTGCGGCGAGAGGGAATCCAATTCCGGGCGACTGCAATTCAAAGTACAGCCCTCCTATGATAATCATGATCAGTATACCTGATACCGCAGGATTTATAAGTATCTGTATCAGTTTCTCGCTGCCACTGGGCCTGAATTCCTGTATCCTGTAGTTTTCAATACCTGCCTTTTCAAGTACTTCTTCGATATTCAATGCCTGCCCTTCGCAGAAACCAAGCTCAATGGCTTCGATGGTGGTAAGAGTAAGTACATTACCTGTGTCGCTGATCCCTTCCACATATACTTTCGGATCGACCATTGATTCAGCAATAGCCGGGTCACGATGCCATACATATGTAGTGTCTCCGTTGACTACCACTGGTTTCTTCCCGTGAGCCTCACATGTCGACCTCATCATGCCCCGCATGAATGACTGGTATTTATCCGGAACCTGTTGCCCCACCTGATCAACCACTGTAGCTGCTCCGATACTGCCTCCTGCCCTCATGTAAATACTGTCGCAGGCTATTGATATCAGGGCCCCTGCAGATATAGCCTGATTATCGACGAAAACAAGGACAGGTTTTTCATAGTTAAGTATGGCTGTCCTGATTGAATCAGCCATATCCACCTGTCCTCCGTAGGTATTCATATGGATAAGGATATAATCCGCCCCGGCTTCTTTGGCTTCCTTTAAGCTAAGCTTTGTTGTCCTCCAGACCGGCTTGGCTATCGTTTTCATAATATTAAACTTATATACCAGAGGGCCATCATTAACATCTGCCGTATCCTTTTCCTTATCCTGCGAAATAGCATGCAGGTTTAAACAAAGAATAAGTAAAAAACTGAATGATATATACCGGCTCATATTATATTAATTGTTTTCTGTTTGTTTTATATCCTCAAGATAAGCAAAAAAGGTATTCATGGCCATCCTCTTTTCCTTATCAAGAATAAAATCGAGATTATGGCTGAGATAATATTTCAGTATTTCCGGAGGCATAATACTCCGTTCTCCGAAATGATCGACCACATCGTCAAGATGACTGACACCATATTCAAGGGCTTTGTTAAAACTGACTATGAATTCATTACTGAACTTTTTATTTGATACCCAGGAGGCAAAAACAAATGGCATTCCGGTGAACTTATTCCATTCACTTGCCAGATCAGTCCGGTAAGCATATTTGTTTTCCATCTCGTAGCACTGATCTCCGATAAGGACAAGTCCTTCGTTATCAGCAATAGATGAAAAGTTGAAAGTATGGTCGGTAGCAATCCACTTAAAATTTTGTTTCCAAAATCTTACAGATAGTAGCTTAGTCAGGGCGACCGATGTTCTTGAACGGTAGTCCAGATATATCGTATCTATTTCATTTAAGGGTTTATTGCTCAGTAACAGTACGGTTCTGACCGGTCCTTTTGACCCGATACAATAATCGCCAATAACAGATAAAGAGGAATTTTCTGTTAATGTAACCACCGGTACCAGACCTATATCTGCCATTCCTGATGAGATCTTCATCGCGCAGTCTGCAGGGTGGTCAATCTCAATTTTCGCGTTTAAATCAATTCCTGATTTCAGTAATCCGTATAATAGCGGATAGGTATTGGAATATTTTACAACTGATATTCTGACTTCAAACATATATGGATGAATTGCGTCATGTAAATGCCCGAAATTACAAAAAATCAGTTTTATTTAAGCCTGTAAAGTAGTAAATTTACAGCTTATCAATATACTGAACTAATCATTAATCGATGGACATCAATAGTTTAACAGCTGTTTCACCCGTTGATGGGAGGTACCGGGAAAAAGTATCCGGCCTTTCTGAATATTTTTCAGAATATGGGCTTATTAAGTACAGACTGAAAACAGAGGTGGAGTATTTTATTGCATTATGCAAGATCCCACTACCGCAACTCACAGATTTTGATGATGATAAGTTTGAGACACTCAGACATCTGTATACTGATTTTAATATAGACGATACTAAGCGTGTTAAGGAGATCGAAAGAGTCACTAATCATGATGTCAAGGCAGTGGAATATTACCTTAAGGAAAAATTTACTGAACTGAGATTAGGTAAATATTCTGAATTCATACATTTTGGACTTACGTCTCAGGATATAAATAATACTGCCATACCATTATCTTTGAAAGATTACTTTACGGATATTTTCTATGGATTGCTTAACAGTCTGGTGGAAAAATTAAGGGAGATGTCAACCGAATGGAAGGATATCCCCATGCTGGCCCGTACACATGGTCAGCCTGCAAGCCCGACCAGGCTGGGTAAAGAGATAATGGTTTTTGTCAGGAGAACGGAGATACAGTTGAAACAACTGGCGGAGATCCCATGGTCGGCAAAGTTTGGCGGTGCAAGTGGTAATATGAATGCCCATCATGTTGCATATCCCGGAACAGACTGGAAAGGATTCGCAGATGATTTTGTTAATGCCACCCTTGGGCTAAGCAGATCTGAGCCTACAACCCAGATTGACCATTACGATAACCTTGCTGCCATATTTGATGCAGTCAGGCGTATAAATACGATATTGCTGGATTTATGCAGGGATATCTGGCTGTATATCTCATTTGATTATTTCAAACAGAGAATCAAGGATGGTGAAGTGGGCTCTTCGGCAATGCCTCATAAAGTAAATCCCATTGATTTTGAAAACGCCGAAGGCAATCTGGGTATATCTAGTGCCCTGCTGAACCACCTGTCAGGTAAGTTGCCGGTGTCAAGGCTGCAAAGGGATTTGTCAGATTCCACTGTACTGAGAAATACAGGAGTTCCCTTTGCTCATACCCAGATAGCTGTTCTGTCAATGATGAAAGGCCTGTCGAAACTGATAATTAACAGGGATAAGATTGAATCGGATCTGGATAATAACTGGGCTGTAGTTGCTGAAGCGTTGCAGACAATACTCAGAAGAGAAGGATATCCGAAACCCTATGAGGCACTGAAGGATCTTACACGGAAAAATGAAAAGATCACCAGGGATTCGATACATATATTTATTGATAACCTGGATATTCCGGAAAAGCTGAAAGAAGAGCTAAGAGGTATAAGTCCTTTTAATTATACGGGTATTTAACAGGAATAAATATGAAGAAGTACAGGGTTTTGCTGAGATTTCTGTCGCCTTATAAATGGTCTGCAGGCCAGAATATTGTTTTTAATATTTTTGCTGCAATATTTTCTCTTTTTACTTATTATCTTATACAGCCCTTTCTTTCAATTTTGTTTAACAGAGTCGATCCCACCCCGCATCCCGGAGCATTTGAATTCAGCAAAGAATGGTTCGGTGATATATTTAATTATTACATGGGATTCTATATTGATAAGTTTGGTCCCGGAAAAGCTCTTGTCGGAGTATGCCTGCTTATAACAACAGCCAGTCTTTTCAGGAATATTTTTGTATTTGCAGGTAATAACGCACTTGCATATCTCAGGGCCGGTACAGTAAGGGATATGCGTAAAAAGTTATATGATAAAGTGCTACGATTACCGGTTTCTTATTTTACCGATTCAAGGAAAGGGGATGTTATGACACGTATATCAAATGACGTGGAGGAGATACAGGTCTCGGTTATGGGTTCCCTGATAATGCTATTCAGAGATCCTGTTACAATTATTATCTTCCTTGCATTCCTTTTTTTTACCAGTTATAAGCTTACCTTGTTTTCCCTTGTCTTAATGCCATTAAGTGGCTGGTTAATAGGCAGGGTGGGCAGGAACCTTAAATCAAAGTCATTCATGGGGCAGGAGAACCTGGGCAAATTACTGTCTGTAGTTGAGGAAACACTTGGCGGCCTTCGTATAATAAAGGCTTTCAATGCCGAAGAGAAAATGAAATCGCAGTTCGCGAAAACCAACAATTTCTTCACGAAACTATACAGAAGGGTAATTCGTAAACGATACCTTGCTTCTCCCATTAGTGAGTTCCTTTCAACAATAGTACTGATGGTTGTAATGTACTTCGGGAGTATTATTGTACTTAATGACTCACAGGAAATGACACCTGAGATACTGATAGTGTTCCTTGCTGTTTTTTCCCAGCTTATACCGCCGGCAAAGAATATTGCCACTATGTATTTTAATATACAGAAGGGTATGGCTTCATTACAGAGAATAGAGTATATACTGGAAGCCGAAGAAACAATTAAGGAGAAGGAAAACGCTTTACCTGTAAAATCATTTAATTCGAGTATAAAGTATGATGATGTAAGCTTTGCATATAACAAAGATCTTGTTCTTAAAGATGTTTCTTTTACGGTTGAAAAAGGCCGGACAGTAGCAGTTGTCGGCAAATCCGGATCAGGAAAATCAACACTTGTTGACCTGCTTCCCAGGTTTATGGATGTTCAGAAAGGTAGTATCAGTATTGATGATGAGGACATAAGAGATTTAAAAATTAATGATCTGAGGAGTATTTTGGGGATTGTAAATCAGAATGCTATCCTGTTCAATGATACATTCAGTAATAATATAGCTTTTGGCTCGGATAATTACGATGAGGAAGAGATCGTAAAGGCGGCGAAAATTGCTAATGCACATGATTTTATTATGGAAAGTCCTGGTGGTTATGAATATATGGTTGGAGAAGGGGGAAACAAACTCAGTGGAGGACAAAGGCAACGTATAAGCATTGCCAGGGCTATATATGCAAACCCGCCCATTTTAATACTGGATGAAGCTACATCAGCTCTGGATACGGAATCAGAACGACTTGTTCAGGATGCCATAGAAAGACTGATGCAGAACAGGACCTCCATAGTGATTGCACACAGGTTGTCAACAGTTCAAAGAGCGGATAAAATAATAGTGATTGACGAAGGCCGGATTGTTGAAGAAGGAACACATGTTGAGCTGCTAAAGAATAAAGACGGCATATACTCCAGACTGTATAATATGCAAATGATGGATTAATGATTATCGGGATTCATGTTCAGTGTCCCCGGTTTTTATCCCCGGTAAAACGGTTCGGTGAAGGATAGCAGTAAGCTCTGAATAAATAAATTTTTTAAAAGTATTATGAGCCATAAAGTAACAGAAGATTTTATTTGTCTGGCGCTGAACCCGGAATCAGGCCGTTATATGGTACTGGGCAATTACCTTACCTATGGTGTGGTAGGCGCTGTATTGATGGATCTTTCTCTTTCAGGTAAGATAGTTCTCGAGGGACATAATATAATCCCGGGCAGAGATGTTTCCTTAACAGGTATACCTGCATATGACAGGATGATGAACAATATTATTGGTTCAGGAAAGGTAAGAACATTGACAAAATGGATCCGGAAACAGGGAAATAAGTCGGCCTGGTACAGGAAGGAATTACAAAAATATTTTGTGCGTCAGGGAATATTAAAGGTTGAAAGGAAAAGATTTCTGGGGATATCTTATTCCCTGCATTACCCTGCAAGGCCTGGCTTGCGTAAAAATTTAATTAACAGATATAAAGAAATAATAATGTATAATAGAAGCCCTGAAGAACATGAAATAATGGTATTGGGACTTATATTTGCATGCAAAATGCACAGGTTGCTTTCCGTAGGAGGGCCTGAAAGACGGGATATGCGTAAAAAACTGGTAGAAATTATAAGGGATAATAAGTATGCTTCAGACATCAATAAAGCCATTTTGGAAACTCAGTCAGCCATAACAGCCAGTATTGCAGCTTCTGCTGCTGCATCTGCTGCAACATCAGCATCACATTAAGATTACAATTAAAAACTTTTTATTATAACTGCCGGCAGGAGCAGAATGCCCGGATATACATAAATTAAATAAAATTATGGAGAAAGCTGAAATGTTAAAGATAGGATTCATCGGAACAGGGAAGATCAGCAGTGCAGTGGTAGAATCTATTTGTACGAGCAAACTTGAAAATTATACAATAATTCTCTCTCCCAGGAATATTGACAAGTCAACAGCACTTGAAAGAAGATTCGGCCAGGTTGAACGTATGGGGTCAAACCAGGAAGTACTTGATAATGCCGATATAATTTTTATTGCTTTGAAGCCTGATGTTTATAAGGATATTATTGCAGAACTCAGATTCAGGAATGATCATATTGTGGTTTCGCTGATACCCTATACAAATAAGAAAATAATTGAGGGACTGACCAGGCCTGCTGAAACAGTATGCAGAGCTATTCCCCTGCCAACGGTTGTTAACCACAGATGCCCTGTCCCTGTCTTTTCCCCTGTTGGTAAAGTAATGGATATCTTTTCTGCAATAGGCCAGCCGCTGGTAATAGGAGAAGAAGAGCAGTTGCATGTACTGTGGACCCTGACAGGTTTGATCACTCCATTTTACGATCTTCTTTCAGAGTTGAGTGACTGGTCGGTTAATAAAGGTGTTAAAAAAGAGCTGGCAGATAAGTACATTGCGGATATGTTCCTGTCTCTTTCACATGCCGCAAGTGTAAGTGAGAATATTGATTTCAATGAATTATCAGGTCATGCGGCTACTCCCGGAGGGATGAATGAAAGGGCCGGGAAGGAAATAGCCGGATCAGGGGCACACAAGTCCTATTCGATGGCTTCCGAAAAAATCTTTGAGAAGTTTTCAAAAATGTGTGAATGAAAAGAACCCCATAATGATATAACCAATGTTACTGCTTCAGGCTTAAGCGATATAATCCTGCGCCGTGTGGCGGCAGTTTAGCAGTAAATGAACCTTTATATTCTCCCGGTATATCATGATGGTGCCAAAGGTCCCTTATCAGGTAAGTGTCCCTGAGATGTACATGCTCAAAATCAAACAGGATCTCTTTTTCATTATCACCGGTATTGAAAAGGGCAAAGAACCGGTCATCCGATTTGGTGTCACCGGCAATCCAGATAATAGTGTTGTCGTGCCATCCGTGGTATATCTCATGACCCTTTTCGCTGTACTGGTTTACATACAGCACTTCGTCATTTGTAAGGAAAAAGAAAGTAGAATCCTCTGTGGTCGGAAGGTTTGCTCCTATCATAAGAGGCGATTGTGATATTGACCATAATGTCATCAGGGTGTAATGCTCCGGCCATGTAAACTTTGACATTCTGGGCTCTCCGTACGGACCGTTAAGCGACAGGTGCCCGACAGGCAGCATGTCGGCATCAGGCCAGTTTCCGGTGCCCGAATAATTAGCCCAGAACTTTGTCAGGTCAAATTGTCTGACAATCTGGTCCCATTCGTCCCAGAAATCATCCGATATCCTCCACATATTGGCATTATCACATAACAACTGAGCCTCAAAGAAGCGGGGTTCACCCAGTGAGAGGCTTAGTACTATAGGCCTGCCCGATTCCCGGATAGCGTTGTGCAGCATTTTTATCTCTTCAGGATGCCAGCCTATGTTCATTATATCATCTGCTTTAATAAAGTCTACTCCCCATGAGGCATATAACTCAATAAGCGAATTATAATATTCCTGTGCTCCGGGCGATTCAAAATTAACACCGTACATGCTGTTTTCCCATGTACAGGTATCCCAGGGCTCAGCAATATCAGCAGCCGTGTATTCAGTGCCTTTAACCGGCATATGCTTTTTTGCAGCAATCCTCGGGACACCACGCATAATATGTATTCCGAACTTCAGCCCTTTACTGTGAACGTAATCGGCCAGCGGCTTAAAACCCTTACCACCTGATGCAGAAGGGAATCTTACTGTGTCAGGCATTACCCTGCCGTACTTATCAACAGAGATCTGGTCAATCAGGTTTCCCTGACTGTCGTATTTTAATCTCAGGGAACGTTTCTCCCTTTCAGCTACCGGCTTATAGCCTGATGTATCGATAACATGCCACCGGAAATCCACCACAGCATATTCATAACCATGCTGCAGCAGGTTTTCAGCCAAATAGTCCACATTGGATTTATATTCTTTTTCATTAACCCTCCAGTCATAACAATCATAACTGTTCCATCCCATAGGAGGTGTGGGAGCTATCTCCCTGTGATCGTAAGTTTTGCTGTTACCCGTTTTCTTTTCCTGCAGGACACATCCGTTAAGTATAATGATCAGTATCAGTGTAAAATTGAAAATGTTTTTCATGGTTTTTTATGTTCTGGTTTTACCGTTAGCTGTTCGCCTCTGAAATTTATCTTCTGCCTTTTATTCTGTTTTGAATTCTAAAAATATATTTTTTATTTGATTCCCGGAATAGCAACATTATTCCTTCGTGCATATTATGCCAGTAAACAGTATGTAGTGCTTTTTATATATTTTTTGACAAAAACTTAATCGTGTAGTATTCAACAGTATCAAGTGAAGAATAGTTGCCATTAAGAACAGAAGTGTCTATAAAATCTTTTATGCTGACATTTGAATTATATGATTTTAAGAAAGGTTCAAAATTGCTGGTTAGCATTATCCTCCCTGAAATTAAAAGTGATGTTTTTTGAGAGAATATAGAAAAACTGAGTGATTCTTTTTTCTGGTAGTTAGTCAATGCTGCTGAGCAAAGAGATGTCTTTTGATCTTCATTAATTGCATCGATAATTTCCCACTGAGATATAATAATTTCAATCCAGGCAAAAAGAAATGATGGATTCTCAAATACTTCAGACCAGTTATTTTTTTTACACTCTGGTGACATAACAGAGTAATAGTCAGTTAATGCTTGAGCACAATCCTTTCTGTTATATAATTCTTGTAAGCCATTAAACCCGGAAAAAAGTATATTGAAAGATTCTTGAAAATTAAAATCATATGAAGAAAAAAGGTCAATCATCCTTGGGTAATTCATACAAGTTTGAACCAGGCCTTTTGTGGAAATATCAGCTAATATGGAATCGGGGATTGTAAGTACCGAATCAATTTGCCGGGATGTGGTAAGATCGCCCCATTCATCCATTCCAGGCCTGACAGGGAAATAATATGTATCAGCAGGCCAGTTAATGATACATGTATCGTTGTCTGTCTTTTCACATGCAGAAAGGATGAACGATAAAATGAAAAACGGAATAAGATATTTCCTTTTCATAATATATATTGGTTTATACTTTAAACTTAAACAAAATTTGAATTTCCTCGTAATCAAATGAGGATGTTTAATAGCTTAACTTAAGGAATAAAAGATTCATTTTAATACAGAGTGTCACGGTGACGTATGGTGAAAAGATAGTGAATTAGCGACGAGTGGCAATAGTTGAAAAGTTGAATAGTTTAAAGCTTAACAGGAGATGAGAGATGAAAAGGACAGGAAACAGTTAAATACCTACTAATTGACAAATTAACCAATCAGCCATTGTGGACTGGAGACTGTGGACTGCAGACTAAGGCATACGTGACAAAAGTCACAGACAAAGTATACTGTTAACTGAACAAGGTCAAAATATTTTTGTATTAACTTGTACATTGTATTATTATAAATTTATATATGAATTACAGGATTGAATCGGATTCTCTTGGAGAGGTTAAAGTCCCTTCAGATGCATATTATGGTGCGCAGACCCAAAGGGCAGTTGATAATTTCAGTATCAGCGGACTGGTTTTGCAGGCTGAGTTCATTGAGGCTCTGGCAATAATAAAAAAGAACGCTGCTATAGCAAATGGTAAACTTGGTCTGATCAGCAAAGAGGTTTCCGGACTTATTGTTAAGTCGGCTGAAGAAATAACCGGAGGCAGGCATTATGATCAGTTTGTGGTTGATATCTTTCAGACCGGTTCGGGAACGTCAACAAACATGAATATGAATGAAGTAATAGCCGGTAGAGCAAATGAGATTTATTCAGGGAAGAAAGGGAATAAATTCCCTGTGCATCCCAACGATCATGTTAACCTTTGCCAGTCGAGCAATGACGTTATTCCTTCTGCAATCAATATTTCGGTAATGATTCTCATAGAGAAAAACCTGATACCTGCGCTTAAAGAACTGCATTCTGCTCTGGCAGCAAAGGCTGAAGAGTTTTCCGGCATTAAGAAACTGGGCAGGACCCATCTTCAGGATGCGGTGCTTATGACTCTCGGGGATGAGTTCTCAGCATATGCATTCCAGATTGAGAAAGATATAGTCAGAATAAACGAGATAAAAGATAACCTTAGGGAACTCACTATAGGGGGTACTGCAGTAGGTACAGGCATAAATGCCCATCCGGGTTTTGCTGAGATGGTTACAGAAATGATATCTGCAGATACCGGAATTGATTTCAGACTGACTGCAAATCATTTTTCTTCCCAGGCCAGTCAGGACAGTTCGGTTGCAGTAAGCGGTATACTGAAAACAATAGCTGTCAGCTTCACAAAAATTGCAAATGATATCAGGTGGATGGCCTCGGGCCCGAGATCAGGACTTGGTGAGATCACCCTTCCTTCTTTGCAGCCCGGTTCTTCAATTATGCCCGGTAAGATCAATCCGGTTATCCCGGAAGCCGTACTGCAGGTTGCTGTACAGGCTACAGGTAATGATGCTACAATTACTGCCGCAGCAAAGGGCGGTAATTTTGAACTTAATACAATGTTGCCTTTAATTGCATATAATCTTATCCAGTCTGTGAAGATATTATCAGGCGCTTCATTAATATTTGCAGGTAAGTGTATTAACGGAATAGTTGCAAAACAGGATAAATGCAGGTTGAATGTTGAGAATAGTCTTGATCTTGCTGTTAAACTGATACCATTTATAGGATATGATAAAGCATCGGCAGTAGCGAAAAAGGCATATGAGCAGGATAAGACGATAAAACAGGTAGTAGAAGAGGAGAATATTCTTACTGTTGAGCAGATAAAAGACCTTTTTTAGTGACAGTCTTTATTTCTTTTCGATAAGAACAGAGCATTGGTTTATTTGCAAAGCGCAAAGCAATTTAAGGAGACTGATTAGTTGATATAACTGCAAAACTGAGAAACTGCAAAATCTTTCTGTGCCCTGTACTCTGTGCTCATTTAAACTTTTTCAAACCAATTCTTATCTTTTACCAAATCCTGTTATCTTTGGTTTTTTGTACTATAAGTTTTACAAATGGAAGCAAGTCTGTTTTCACAATATATTCTTCCTTTAACCCTGGGTTTGATAATGGTAACCCTTGGTTTATCTCTTCAGCTAAAGGATTTCAGGCTTATTTTTGTCGAACCCAAAGCTCTTGTTGCAGGACTTGTCTGCCAGATGATACTCCTGCCTGGTATTGCATTCGCCCTGGCGTCATTAAGCAATCTTCCCGATCCTATTAAGATAGGTATAGTGCTCATATCAATATGTCCCGGAGGCGCAACATCCAATCTTATCACTTACCTGTTAAAAGGTGATGTTGCCTTGTCTATCTCGCTAACCTCTATTAACAGTGTTCTCATCCTGTTTTCCATACCTGGTTATTTATTGCTGGCCACTAAATTATTTATGGGTCAGGAAACGGTTGTAAGCCTGCCGTTTTTGCCAACCATACTTAAAATATTTGTAATGATACTTCTTCCAACTGCTTTAGGGATACTTATACGGCGTCGTTTCCCTGCGTGTTCAAAGAAAGCGGAGAAGTATATGAAATATATTACAACTGTTCTTTTAGCTGTAGTTTTCCTGTTTGTTATCCTTACCAGTCATAATGAAAGCAGTCATCCGATGAGATTATATCTTCGTATTGCTCCGTTTGTACTGGTTATGAATCTGCTTGGGATGGTTTCAGGATACTTTTGCGGACGCTGGCTGAGATTCAGGAAACCAAAGCTTATTACTCTTTCTGTGGAAGTTGGGATACAGAACAGTGCACTTGCGATAACGATTGCCAGCAGTCCTGTCTTCCTTAATAATACAACAATGGCAATACCGGCGGTTATATACGGGATGTTTACTTTTTTCAATGCGGTCCTGTTCGGCATGATAATAAAAAGGTGGCATAATGTAACAGGTAAAATAAAGTATTAATAAGAGCCGGAGACTGAATTCAGAAAGACAAAAGACAGGGCTGAGCCTGTCTGCCGACAGGTAGACGTTAATAATTTGCCCGGTGGGTAAATTTAGTACCACCTTCGATAAATCTTCGGTGGTCAGAGGATGAGCCAGATAGAGGGGAGGACAAAGGGTTTAGAAAGTTTAAAAGGTTGAGAATGAGTTTAAATGGGTTATTCAGGCCTCTTCAGTTTTTCATCGTTTCATCGTTCCATCACTCCAGTATTCCATCACTTTTATATCTTCTCCAAAACCTGTAGTGGGTCAGTGAAGTAAAACTGAATATCTTACTGAATAATTTGGATCTTAACAGAAAATGGAGGAGCCTGTAGCCAAGTAATACCGTGATCAGTCCTGTCAGAAATATGAATAAATACACCAGTAGCCTTATATGGTCAATATAGAAATCATATGATATGACGTTTATTGCCACAAGCAGCTTTGCAATCCCTAAAGGAATAACCGAGAAAGCCAGCCACCATAGAAAGGCCGTATATCCGTGAGCTGTTTCAATAGCTCGTTCAGGGCAGTAATTCATACATTTCATGCAACTCTCACAGTTTATTGTCCAGAAAGGCCTGCCGTCTTTCTTTATTATTGCTTTTGTAGGACAATTCTTATAGCATAAACCGCAATCCGTACATTTATAACTTGCGTAAAATGTTTTTGCCAGGGCAAACCTGCCGAATAAATAATAGGCTATGGATACAGGTATAACGATAATATCAACCGGCAGATCAATGAGACCTCTGTAAACGAATTTTCTCTGAAATATTTTTTCCGAGAATCGCCCTGTTACTCTTTTACACCGGATGTGAATTGATTTTACTACTTTTTTTCTGAGTCCGGGATGAACTGATATCCAGTTTGACGGCATATCAAGAGGCCTGTATCCCCTGACCTTATATCCTTTAAGTTTAAGAATCAGTGCTGGAAGTAATAATGCCAGCCCACTGAGACCGGGAGTAAATATCTTCCATAGTTTCATCCCGGCTCTTGTATTAAGGAGAAAGATATCGCATTTACCCTTCGGAAATCCAAGCAGATACTTAATGACATATGGAGGTGCATTAAATCCGTGAGTGGGATAACAGTAGCCTATAAGAGTACTTTTGTTAAGAATTTCCCTGTCGGGATATTTGCCTTTTGATATATTGGATATTTCAGTGTCAATACCTTTTTTTGTTGCATATTCGCTTATCCATTTCGACGCACTTTTTGCATTTCCTGTTCCTGAGAACAAGTATATCAAAAGCTTTTTATATTCCATACCTTAAAAAGCTAATGGTTGATTTTTGACCATAAGATAGTAAATTTTGCTTATCAAGTATAATGAGTTGATTGTTTTTCGCACTACCGGAGATATTATTACTATTTCCCGTCCATTTTGATATCTTTGCGCTCTTTGATATTAGCCTGGTGAATATAACAGAGAATTTAACATACAGAAAGATTTTTCTCTTCTGGGGGCCCTTGGCGCTTACCTGGCTTATGATGTCATTTGAACAGCCGTTTCTGGTATCTGTGATCGCCCGTCTCTCCAATGCAAAATATAACCTTGCTGCTTTCGGTATTGCATTCTCGTTTGCATTAATCGTTGAGGCACCTGTTATAATGCTTATGAGTGCATCAACAGCCCTGGTAAAAGACAGGCATTCCCTGAAAAAACTTAAACGTTTTACGGATATTCTGAATGCTTCGGTTATATTATTCCAACTTGTTATTCTTATACCTCCTGTTTTTAACTGGATAGTAACAGGGCTTATGGATGTCCCTGATAATGTTGCCAGACTGACCTATATAGCACTTATTCTGTTACTTCCGTGGCCTGCTGCTATAGGATACAGAAGATTTTACCAGGGAATACTGATAAGGAATAATATGACAAGACGTGTTACATATGGCACTCTTGTGCGTATAACAGCTATATTAATAACCGGGTTTTTATTGTTTCTGTCGGGTATCGAAGGAGCTTATGTAGGCGCTGCTACCTTATCAGTTGCCGTTATTTTGGAAGCTATCGCTTCCTGGATGATGGCAAGAAATATTGTAAGGAAAATACTTAATGGTGATATTCAGGAAGACCCTTCTGTTGAGAAGGGTGGAAATAAAATAGGCTACAGATTTATTGCAAGGTTTTATGCGCCTCTTGCAATGACTTCTCTTTTGTCTCTGGGTGTAAATCCTTTTGTGACGTTTTTCCTTGGCAGAAGTGACATGGCAATAGAATCGCTTGCAGTTTTGCCGGTAGTAAATTCGCTGGTGTTTATCTTCAGAAGTATGGGATTATCATACCAGGAAGTTAATATTGCCTTAATAGGAGAGAAGAAGCAGAATTACAGGTTACTACGTGATTTTGCAATAGTACTGGGTACAGCGGTAACCGTAATATTGGCTGTTATATCTTTCACACCCTTTGCCAGTATATGGTTTGTTAAAGTATCAGGTCTGAATACTGAACTTGCCGACCTCGCTTATCTTCCACTTAAAATAATGCTTATACTGCCTGCACTGTCGGTACTTCTTTCATTCCAGCGTTCCTCTCTTGTCGTTGCAAACAGGACGAAGCCTATATCTGTAGCTACTGCAATAGAACTGGCAACAATAGTACTGGTATTGCTTATTTGTATAGCTTATTTTAATGTGATAGGTGTTATTGCAGCCTCAATTGCATACATAACAGGGAAGAGTGCTTCAAACATATATCTCAGGCCAATCCATACCTCTGTTGTAAAAAGCTGGCAGAAAGATAATAATTAGTAAAAACTTCTGCGGTTTTCGATTGTTATGTTTATGGTGTTACATTCAGTGACACCTGTAAAATATTCGGTAAATTACTGTTTAATGATTATTTGTTATATATTATAGGGATGAAGCTTATTCAGTTAGTCTATGGAAAAATATTATTTCCCCCTGGCAGTAACGATCAATACTAACATCAAAACCGTTTAGCATATGAAAGTGATAAATACTCACCGGTATAAAGCATTTTTTTTGATAACTGTTGCACTTTTTTACTTAGCTTGTAGTAATTCAGGGCAAAATAAGGACACACTTGTTCCCGATGAAGATAACGCGGGGCTTATATTACCCCGTGGATTCAGAGCTTTTGTAGTTGCCGGTAACCTGGGAAGGGGCAGACATATTGACATTAATAAGAACGGAGATATTTATATGGCACTCAGGCAGCTGAATAACGGGCATGGTATAGTGGCCTTAAGAGATACTACAAATGACGGAAGAGCTGATTTGATAAGGTACTTCGGAGATTATCCGGGGACAGGTATAGAGATCAGCGACGGTTACCTGTACTTTGGTGCTGATACAATGATTTTAAGATATCCTCTTACGGACGGGGAACTGGTACCTGAAGGGAAACCTGAACTTTTGGTCAGAGGCTTTCCTGAACAGAGCCAGCACAGGGATAAATCATTTGCCATAGATAATGACCGTAATATTTATGTTAATGTCGGGGCCCCCTCAAATGCATGTATGGAACATACCAGTACCACAGGCTCTCCGGGGATGTACCCATGTCCCCAACTTGAAAGACAGGCCGGTATCTGGAGGTTTCCTGAAAAATACAGAAATGGTGCTTTTATCTGTTTTCGCGGATCATGGAACAGGGCCCCTCTTGAACAGGAAGGTTATTTTGTAGCCTTTGTCCCTTTTGACAGGGGGCTTCCTTCAGGCGACTGGGAAATTTTTGCCGATAAATTTGCCGGTAAAGAGATCATCAAAAGCCCTTCAGAGGCAGAACACAGACCTATGGGTATAGTGATGGCGAATGACGGATCGCTATATGTGTGTGATTCTCAGGAAGGGAAGATATGGAGGATATTTTATGTGGGTGAAGAACATAAAAACCTGTAACCGATGAAGAATACAATTTACCTTATTTTTTTACTGTTGTTTACGGTTTCATGTGGTAATCAAAACGATACAAATAATAAAAGCCACATTAAAGATACCGGGAATCAAGCTGTAAATGCAGAAACCGCACAAAGTGCAATTTCTGCAGACGAGTCCGTATTTAAAGGCGAGAAGGTGTATAACAGGGTATGCCTTTCATGTCACCAGCATGACGGATCCGGTGTGCCGATGATGTATCCGCCTCTTATTGAGTCAGATTATATATCAGGGAATACCGACAGTCTTATTATTTTGATCCTTGAAGGCTTGTCAGGTCCTTTTGTGGTAAAAGGAGAGGAATATAACAGTATCATGCCCCCACAGAAGGATGGTTTGAATGATAATGAAATATCTGATCTGATAAATTTTCTGAGAAGTTCATTCGGAAACTCAGGTGAATTTGTCAAACCCGGAAGTGTTGCCAGTATAAGGGAATAAACCTGTAAAAATGATATTATATTATCATTATTATAATAATATATATCATTTTAAACACATAATGCTAAAAAATACTTGTGTTTTGTTAATCATTTTATTAATTTGTATTTGCACTACAATCAGGGATATGGGGTGAAGTTGGGGTATGACTGACAGTGATGTAGTACATTATTGTATTGATATCACTAATTATGCAGACGAAATTATGATAGATATTGATCATAAGAGAATAAGATAAAGAACGATCAATAGTATTATTCTGGGTTCCGGTTGAAGTTTAAAAAGTATTTTTATGCAAGTTTGCCGGTTATTAATATCAACTGTAGTTTTGGAATGCTGTTGTATTTGCCTGACAGTCGTATATTGTCAAAATGCTGATACTTTAAGAGCAGAAAATATATTGAATATGTCGCTGGCTGAACTTATGAATGTAAAAGTAGTATCAGCAACCAAAACGCAGGAGTCCATCAAAGATATATCGGAAACGGTATATGTAATCACTTCCAGACAAATACGGGATCGCGGATATTTTACACTCGAGGAGGCTTTGTCAGATCTCCCGGGTATACAATTCAGAAATGTAAACGGATTTAACAGTTATATATTTATGAGAGGTGCGCCAAATCAGAATAACCTGGTGTTGTTAATGATCGACGGGGTACAGATAAATGAATTAAACTCAGGCGGTTTCTACGGAGGGGGACAGTTTATATTATCGGATATCGAACAAATAGAAGTAGTATTCGGACCCGCTTCATCTCTTTACGGGACTAATGCTGTATCAGGAATTATCAATATCATAACAAAGAAACCTGATAGGAGGGAAGGACATGTGGAAGTCCTGGGAGGTAGTTTTCATACAGGAATGGCAGGGTTTAACATAAAAAACCATAATAAGGAAAAAGATTTTGGATATTCCATTTCGGGCCAGTACAAAACGACTGAGAAAGCAGATCTGAAAGGAGAGAATGGTGATAATAACTGGACTGATGAGATGGAAAATTTTGAGAATGATATATCATTAGCAGGGCGATTTGGAATAAAGCAATTTAGTGCAGGATTCGATTATCAGAACAAAAAGTCATCCAGGACAACAAACAGCAGATCCGTTAATGATATCTATCTTGATAAAAATACTCTCTGGGATATTATGTTTTTAAATGCATTCATTAAATATACATATTCGAAACAGGAAAAATGGAGTATTAACTCAACAGCATATTATCGTAATTCAACTGTTAACAGAAATACAATATCACACATTATAAAAGCTACAGATACTACAGCCGGAAGCCAGGTAGGGTATTATCGCCCCAATCATCTCGTTGGTCTTGAAAACCATGTTACCTTTAAGCCATACAGAAAACTGAAGCTTACCGGAGGAATCATTGCTGAAGCAGAGTCGCTGGCTGATGGTTATTCAATATCGGTAAGCGGATCTGAAAATGAATTACCGGTTTTCCCTTTAAAACCAGGGTTCTTATCCAATCAACTACTTAGTTATTTTGTTCATGTGAACTGGAAAGTGGCCGGAAGCATCTCATTTGACGGAGGAATACGCCATGATTTTTCAAGTTATTACGGCCAGGTATTTATACCACGCTGTGGATTGGTATATAATAAAGATAATCTGATACTTAAAACAAGCTATAATCAGGCATACAGATCTCCAAGACCATGGGATTATAATTATGGCACAGGCAATAATGATCTGTCTCCCGAAAGAATGCGATCACTGGAATTTGCTGCTGACTATCTGGTTTGCAGAAATTTTAACCTGGGAGTATCTGTTTATGTTAACAGTATCTCCGATATTTTTACCAAAGAGGTTTCGGAAACGGGTGAAAGATGGATAAACAACGATGCTTTAAACACTAACGGATTTGAAATACATGCAAATCTGTTGGCTGGTAATTTCGATATTTATGCTAACTATACATATAATAACTCGTTTAATCAGAATGAAATATTTGCTCCGGAGATATCAAGGCATACGGCCAATAGCGGTATAACATATTCCGTCAGGGAAAAACTTGTTCTGAATCTGAGACTAAGTTATACAGGCGAGAGGACCAATCCCTTTATTATTCCTTCCACCGGGAACTATTTGATAGATGATGCCTTAATATTTCATGGTTGTATTTCGTATACCTTGCTCAGGGATCTGGTATTACAAATGAAGATTAATAATCTGTTTAATACAGAATATTATCATACTTCGAATCTTATTGAAGGAAGGTACAGACAACCTCAGAGGTGCATAATACTATCTGTTGCATATAATTTTCATATCCGGTAAGTTTAACTAATTATTTTTTCGAATGCGGATTTTAAGTTGCATAAACAGGAATAGACTACCAGATCATAACTCTACGGTGTTGGTGATTCTGGTAATCCATATTCTCTTTGCAACAGGATCAGCCCGGGCACAGTCGGGGGAAGCACTATTAAAGGCGGGATATATTGAAAAGTTTACCCATTTTGTTCAGTGGCCGGATTATTTAGAGGATAATGTGGCAGTATCGTTTGGAATTGGAATAATCGGTCATGATGGACTCAAAGTCTCTCTTGAAGAAATCTTCAGTAAGGTACGGGTTAATGATAAAAATGTAAAGATAAAGCATATAGAGTCATTTGAAGAAATAGATAATTTTAATATTGTTTTTATATGCGGGTCCGAAAAAGAGAATCTTGATGAAATACTCAGATATACGAGAGGCAGGCAAATATTAACTATAGGGGATACAGCGGGTTATGCTGAGGAAGGTGTAATTATAAACATGTACAGGGAAGGCGATTATATCCGTTACGAGGTAAACAGAAAATCGCTTATGGAATCAGGACTGGTTATTAACAGCCTTCTCCTGGATTATGCTAAAATAATTAACTAATATGAACAGACTGAAATCTTTCAGTGATTTTTCAATCAAAAACAAATTAATTATATTAATTCTGTTTGTTACTTTCGTTATCCTGTTCCTGGTCTTTTTTATTATTTCTTTGCGGGAAGTCAATAATCTGAAAACCACAACTAAATCTCAACTATTGTTGAATGCCAGATTGATAGGGGATTATTGTGTTGTTCCGCTTGCTTTTGAGAATAAGGCTCAGGCTGAAGATGCTATCTCCAGACTTGGTTTGATTGAATCTGTTGAGGAGGGTTGTTTGTTTGACAGCAACGGAAATATTTTTGCGACATTTCCTGATACTTTAACCAAAAATCAGATCGCATCCGCAATAATCAATCAACCGACAGCTGATTTTATCGATGGATATTTTTATATAACCCAGCCTGTTACTTTCCGTGAGGAATTAATAGGATTACTTTATATAAAAGCAGGTTCCGGCATACTGAAAGATGAGTATATCAAACTGACATTCCTGTTCGTTATATTTTTCCTTGTTATGCTTGTGTTTACATATCTGCTTGCTGTATGGGTCCAAAGGATACTGGCTGCCCCAATTGTGAATCTTGCAAAAATTACCGAAGGTATAACTAAGGATAATGATTTTAGTGTGCGTATCAAACATGAAGGGAATGATGAGATCGGCATTTTATACCGCGAGTTCAATAACCTGATTGTCCAGTTGCAAAAGAAAAAAAATGAAAGGGATGAAGCAGAGAAAGAGATATCTTTCCTGGCACAGGTTATTAAAAATATAAATGAGTTTGTATGTATAACGGATTTGAACGATAATATTTTCTTTGTAAACCAATCCTGGTTAAAGACGTTTGGTTATTCTAAATCAGAAGTTATAGGTAAGAATATATCTCTTATTGTTTCAAAGAACAATCCGCCAGGTTTTGTTGAAGAGATCCTGCCCAGAACTCTAGAAGGCGGATGGCAGGGCGAAGTGCTGAACAAAAGAAAAGATGGCACTGAGTTCCCTGTAATGTTGTTTACGACAATAATATATGACGATGAAGGCAAGCCTGTTTCTCTCGTAGGAATAAGCTCTGATATCACAGAACGAAAACATGCGGAAACAGCTCTTAAAACAAGCGAGGAAAAGCTCCGGTCAATTCTTGATAATTCGGCAGATGCATTATTCCTGACAGATACCGATGGAAATTATACCTATGTGAACAAAGCTGCTGTTTCTCTTTTAGGGTATAAGCGCAGGGAAATACTGGCCAGGAATATTCTAGATCTTGCTCCACCTGAAAAAGAGATACAGTATAGCAACAAGTATAAAGAATTACTTAAAACCGGCAAAATGTTTACCGAGATTGAACTTGTTAAAAAGGACGGAACAATAATACCGGCAGACCTGAATGCAGTATTATTGCCTGACGGGCAGGTATACGGTAGTTGCAGGGATATAACAGAAAGAGTAAAAGCACAACAGGAACTGATAAAGCATAAAGAGCATCTTGAAAAACTTGTTGATGAGCGTACGCAAAGGATCAGGAAATACATGGATGAAATACAGGATCTTTACGATAACGCTCCTTGCGGGTATCATTCTGTAAATGAAGAAGGAATAATAGTAAGGATGAACACTACCGAGCTTAAATGGTTAAGATATAACAAAGAAGAAGTGATAGGCAGGATGAGCACGGTTGACTTTCTGAGTACTGAAAGCAGGAAGAAATACAATGCTTTATTTTCTTTACTGAAAAAGAAGGGATATGTAAAGAATGTAGAATTTGAATATGTACGTAAGGATGGCACTACCTTTTTCGGCTCTCTGAATGCCAGTGTTATATATGATTCCAACGGCAAATTCTTGATGTCCAGATCTACCCTTTTTGACGTTACGGGACACAGAGAGGCTAAACAGGCTCTCGATAAAGCAAGGAAAGAAGCAGATGCTGCCAATAATGCTAAAAGTGAATTCCTTGCCAATATGAGCCATGAAATACGTACTCCGATGAATGCTGTTTTGGGCTATACAGAACTACTCAGCAAAAAAGTAACCGATGAAACAGAAAAGGAATATCTGAATTCAATAAAAACCAGCGGAAGCAGCCTGCTCAAATTAATAAACGATATTCTTGACCTTTCAAAGGTCGAAGCCGGCAAACTTGACCTGGAGTATGGATATGTGGATATGAATAGCTTCTTTTCAGAATTTGATAATATTTTTTCATTAAAAATTAAGGAAAAAGGATTAAAGTTTACCCTGAATATTTCATCAGGTACTCCTTTAGGTATATATATAGATGAATCCAGGGTAAGACAGATCGTATTAAACCTCATTGGCAATGCAGTTAAATATACTGTTGAGGGAGAGATAATATTGAGAGTTTATACTGATAACCCGAAACATATATCCGAACCTGAGGAGGAGTTTAAAGACCGTGTGGATATCATTATTGAAGTTGAAGATACAGGGGTGGGTATTCCTGTTGAGTCTCAACAGCTTATATTTGAACCGTTTACTCAGGAAAAGAATATTAAAGATGCCGGGGGAACGGGTTTAGGCCTTCCCATTACAAGGAAACTGACTATGCTGATGAATGGAAATATAAGCCTGAAGTCGGAACCGGGTAAAGGAAGTATCTTTACGGTAAGGATACCGGATATCCCTTATTTAAGGGATTTCTCGGGCACAGATGTTAGTGATAATATAGATCCTGAACTAATTAGATTCAATAAGTCAAGAATACTTGTGGTAGACGATGTAGAACATAACAGGACATATCTTCGTGATACACTTATAGATACGAATATCACAGTGGATATGGCTGAGAATGGAGTACTGGCACTCGATAAAATAAAAAAGGACATGCCGGATCTGGTTATATGTGATATTAAAATGCCGGTAATGAATGGTTTCAGACTACTGGAAGAAATAAAATCCGATAATAAGATCAAACATATTCCTGTTGTTGCATACTCGGCTTCTGTTATACGAGAACAGCAACAACTCATTCATGAGTCCGATTTCGACGATCTTCTTATTAAACCGGTCAGGGTCACAGAATTATATAATATATTAATAAGATTTCTGTCACATGAGAAGATCGAGAGTCAGATATCTGAAGATGGTTTCGATGAAGACCTGAATTACTCAGAGATAGTAAATCCTGATGAACTGATTATATTTCTTGAAAACCTTGTTCCCGTTTGGGAGAGGTTCTCTGTAAAACAACCTGTCGGCGAGGTTCGTGAATTTGGGAATGTTCTGGTTCAAAAAGGTGAAGAACATAATTCCAACAGTGTTCTATTGTATGGTAAACAGCTTATTAATGCTGCAGAAAATTTCAATATCGAAATGATGATGAAGCTGTTGGCTAATTATAAGAAGATCATTGAAGAAATAAAAAAGTCAAGACATTGATAGTAAGAATATGCATACTTAGATATCAAATTCAACCCATAATATTAAGACAATGGCAAAAGAGAATAATATAACGGGCAGAGAATCAGAAACTATTGATATACTTATAGTGGATGATAATCCCCAGAACCTTCAGGTACTGGGAAAACTTCTTAATGAAATGAGCTACAGCGTTGAATTTGCATTGAATGGAGTGTCGGCACTGGATTGGGTAGGGAGCAAAATGTTTGACCTCATACTTTTGGATATAAATATGCCGGGGATGAGCGGATTTGAAGTATGCGAGCAAATAAGAAAAAATCCTGAGATGGATAAAATTCCCATAATCTTTCTTACGGCGGAAACCGACAGGGGAAGCCTGCTAAGAGGCTTTGAACTGGGCGCACAGGATTATGTGACCAAGCCTTTCAATACTAATGAACTTGTTGCCAGGGTTAAAACACATGTCAACCTGAAAAGGAGCAGGGAGGAGCTCGAAATACTTAACAGGTCACTTGAAGAAAAAGTCAGAGAAAGAACATACCAGTTGGAACAGGCAAACGAGAGCCTGAAGGATCTGAATGAGAAATTGATTGATCTTGATAAAGCCAAGGCAGATTTTATGTCAATAATCGGCCATGAGATACGTACGCCGCTTAACGGTATTATTGGAATTACAGAACTGCTTAAGAGCCCTCAGTATTTCGAACAACTTGGTGAATTGCTGGAAATGCTGGATTTGTCTGTTTCAAGACTTGAGAGATTCTCAATGAATGCTCTTCTTATAACTGAGATAAAAACCAGGAAACCTGATATTCTTGATAAAAAGTTTTCTCCTAATGAGGTAATAGATACTGTCAGAGATGAAACATTACGCCTGTTCGATTCTAAGAACCTTAAATTATTTGTTAAAGGTGAAGACATGGAAGAAGGAATCCCGGGAGATAAAGATTTTGTAAAGATATGCCTTCTCCAGATACTGGATAATGCTGTAAGGTTTTCCGGTGAAGGGGATACGGTTGAGATCAATACAGGTAAGATTGAAGATAATTTTGAAATCGATGTACGTGACCGTGGGCCGGGCTTCGGAGAAACAATCAGACCTGAATTATTTGAAGCCTTTACACGGGGTCAGGACCTTCATGACAGACAAGCCGGTCTGGGTTTACCCCTGGCAAAACTGATAATGGACGCTCATGAGGGAGAATTAGTTACCATGAATCATCCTGAAGGAGGCGCACTGGTAAAATTATTATTCAGACTTAGCTAATAATATTTTGAATATTACTCTATAACATATGGAAAAATCAATAGATAAGTTATTACAATCAGTTTTGGTAGTGGATGATAATCCGAAGAATATTCAGATACTGGCTACAATGCTGAGCGAGGAGAACCTGGATGTGGAATTTGCTTTGAACGGATCTGCCGCATTGAACTGGACAGAACAAAAAAATTTCGACCTTATTCTTCTGGATATTATGATGCCGGTAATGGACGGTTTTGAAGTTTGCAGACGGTTAAAGGAGAATCCTGATACAAATGAGATCCCGGTCATCTTTATTACTGCCAAGACAGATACCTCAAGTATTATTGAAGGATTTAAGCTGGGTGCAATAGATTATATAATAAAGCCTTTTATTCCTGCAGAGCTTCGAATGCGGGTCAGAACCCATCTTGAGATAATAAGGGCGAGGAAACAATTAAGATCTTATACTGTTGAACTGGAACAAAAAAACAGGAATATTACAGACAGTATCAAATATGCCAGGAATATTCAGAAGGCCATAATGCAGCCGTCATTAAAGCACCTGCGAGCATTTCCTGAACATTTTATTCTGTATATGCCTCAGCATTATATCAGCGGAGACTTTTACTGGGCCTATCACAACAAGGATAAAATGTTTTTTGCGGCAATGGATTGTACCGGTCATGGGGTCCCCGGCGCACTTATGAGCATACTTGGGATAACACTGCTTAATGAAATTGTTCTGCATGATAAGGTTACTGAAGCAGGCTCCGTTCTTGAACATCTTAAGGAAAGAGTGATAAAGGCTCTGGGCCAGAATGAGAAATCGGAAACGGTACGAGACGGCATGGAAGGAGGAATTATAACTTATGAAACAAAAACCGGCGAACTCGAATATGCAGGGTCATATAACCCGCTCTTACTGGTGAGAAATAAAGAACTGAAAGTATTCAAAGCCGACCGTATATCTATTGGCTACGGAATGAGGAAGGGCTCATTTAATACTATAAGCCTCAACATCAGAAAAAATGATATTGTATATCTTCACTCTGACGGATTTATAGATCAGTTCGGCGGTCCGGGAATAAAAAAATTTACATCGGCTCAGTTCCATGAACTTCTGCAGAAGAACCATCATCTAAGTATGGAACTACAGAGGGAAGCCCTGAAAACAGCCCTGGAAGAATGGAAAGGAGATAATGAACAGGTTGATGATATTCTTGTTACAGGACTGAGATTCAAATAATTATATTATTGACTGGTCGTTGTTTCAGAAATATATCCTGTAACAGGATCATATGGTTCAGTATCATGTGATTTTTTTGTAAATTATCATACAAAAATTTTACATGTATGAATAAGTGTATTAGTATTATTATTATATGTTTTCTTAGTATCGGGCCGCTTGCTGCAGGCCAGCAGGAGCCTTCCAATTCATTTGCTGAAGTACAGATTGTTGCTGATGATATATCTGTGAAATACGATGGAAGGGAGATCTTTTCTGCAAAGATGGCTTCTGTCGGCGAAATAAAACATATATCAAATTCCTATGAGTCGGATGGGAAGATCAGTCAGGTGATAATGATCCAGGGCAGTGATATTACCGTGTCAGGCATAATATACGGAAGTGACCAGGCTTTTCCCTGTCAGGCCGACCGCAGTGATACGGAATATGAACCGGTAAGACACTGTGTGGGGCTTAGTCACAGTTTGCTTAACAGAGCAGTATACGACCGGAAATATGACTGGGTACTGTCTGTTGATGAACAGGGCTCTGAGACAAAAATAGTACCGGACGGCCATAACAAGTTCAGGGTAGAAATACACGGGAATGAGATTTGCCTGAGATTCAGGCCCCGTTATTACCAGATGCACAGAGGGCTGACATATTTTGAACCATGGAAATATTCCGTCGACCATATCCCTGTTGTTGGCTGGTGTTCATGGTTTGCTTTTTTTGATGCAGTGACTGAGGATGATATACGGATGACTGCAGATATACTGTCGGAAAAACTCGTTCCCTATGGATTAAAATACCTTCAGATCGATGACGGTTATCAGCAGGAACCCGGAGGGATGCCCTCGTCATGGCTTAATCCAAATGAAAAATTCCCTCGCGGACTGGAGAATCTTGCCGGTTATATTGAGAATCATAACCTTATTCCCGGTATCTGGACTTATATGAATTTTCATGACAGTGCAGCAGCCAATGATAATAAAGAGTTTTTTGTGCCGGATGAGAACGGAGATCTGGCTACAGGAAGATGGATCGAGTATATCCTTGACGGGTCAGGGGAGGAGTCAATAGACAGGATCATACGCCCGACATACAGTGGATTAAAAGATATGGGGTGGAAATATTTCAAGGTTGACGGGCTTCGTCATCTGCGGTATGACGGATATAACAGTTACCCGGATTATTTCAGGTCGGAGAACATGTCTGTAACAGAGGCCTTCAGGAATGTTGTGCTGGCAGTACGGGAAGAAACAGGTCCCGACAATCTTATTCTGGCCTGCTGGGGGATAAGACCTGAACTGACGGGAATAGTTGATGCATGCCGTATAGGAACCGATGGCTACGGACTGGGAGGATTGTCACAATACAACTCGTTCAATAATATAGTCTGGCAGAATGACCCTGATCATATTGAGGCTTCCGGGGAGCTCGCATACAGGGATTGTATGGCCACATCACTGACAGGCTCATTATATATGATTACCGATAAACCCGGGTTTTACAGTACAGGGAACCTTGAGCCCGTTATAAGGACAATACCCGTGTTACATACCCTGCCCGGACAGCTTTATGATGTTGATCCGAGCCGTTCAATGTATCTTGACCGTGTAGATTTCGAGACATCAGGTAGCGGGGAAAGGGTTTTTGATGCAGGAAGAACATCATTCAATGACCTGTTTCTGCTTGAGATAAACCGGCCTTATGAAAACTGGATAGTGCTTGGACGAACAGGTGACAGGATAAACTATCTTAATTTTGACCTGTTGGGCCTTGAACCTGATGAGAAATACTATGTGTTTGAGTTCTGGACCAAAAAGCTTCTGGGGGAATACCATGGGGGCTTTTTACCCGGAAATATTGATCCGGAGTACAAGTGCCAGTCGTTTTGTATAAGAAAGAAAGAGGAACATCCCCAGCTTATAGCAACCAACAGGCATATATCATGCGGAGCACCGGAACTAAAGGATATGGTATGGGAAAATAATACTTTGTCCGGAAGGAGTGACTTGGTACCTGAAGATGATTATATTATTTATATTGTTGAACCTGAGGACTATACTCTTAAAGAATTCAAATGTGATGATAATATTGCATTCAGTGTGCACTTAAATAACGGCTTGCGCGAAATACATATGAAAAGCGCTGTGGCCGCTGAAGCGAACTGGGAGATACACTATTGAGCTGATAGCAGAAGTGAAAATGAGTGAGTAGTGAACAGTGAATAGTGTGTCCTGCAATTAAGAGGGAAGCGCTTATATCATTATCAAATAATCTGAGTGAGGATGACAACCCTGTTATCTGTCTTGTAAAGGTACAACCTGATTATAATTCTACTAATAATAAGCAAAGTGCGATACCAAAAGAATAGTCATTAGAAATTGTTTCATATTTTCAAATCAATCCACAGGGTCATTGCTCAAGAGCTCTGGTTTTGTGAAAGTGGTAAGTTTTTCACTGGGGATTATTCGCTCGCGAAGCTCGCTCATGATCCCCCGGGGAGTAGCTTCAAAGCAAAATAAAAGGCAATGGCGAGGCCATTATTTTTTATTTTCAGACACTTACTCGCTGACGCAAGCTTCGCTCACAGTGCCTGAAAATAAAAAACCATTCGCGAAAGCGAATGGCTTTTATTTTACTTTGGCGGAGAAAGAGGGATTCGAACCCCCGGTACGCGTAAACGTACAACGGTTTTCAAGACCGCCGCATTCGACCACTCTGCCATTTCTCCGCCGCAAAGATAACAAAATTTTGATTTTCCTAAAGAGACGAAAGAAGGGTTGAGATAACGCTTTTGATTTTTGTGAAAATAATGTACAAATAAATGATAATATATGCTCTCTTAGTGGAAAAATGGGGCTGAAAGTTTGCTTTTCGTTTAAAAAAAAATATATTTGTATAAAAATAACAGTGATTTAACTAACCATAAAAATTATTTACCATGACAAAAAAGGAATTAGTAAATGCTATTGCTGATAAGGCAGGACTTTCTATGAAAGATGCAAACACAGCTCTTAACTCTTTTGTTGACGCTTTCGGAGACGCTATGAAAAAGGGTGAAAGGATACAATTGCCTGGTATGGGTACATTTAAGGTTGATACAAGGAGCGCAAGGGTGGTAAGAAATCCTCAAACAGGAGCAAAACTGAATGTTCCTGCCAAGAAGGTAGTTAAATTCAAGGCTGCACCGGGTCTCAGCGATAAGCTTTAAAGATTTATTAAACGATTGCTGAAAGGGGGAGTGGATACACCCCCTTTTTTATTGTTATGGGACAACAGGAACTGATAAAATATCTTCAGACTTTTGTTACCGGAAGAAGGGCTGTTCTTTTTGATAAGGTATTATCAAAAAGAACAAGATACATAACTGTCCTGCTTGAAGATATATACCAGCCTCATAATGCGAGCGCAGTGCTGAGAACATGCGATTGTTTCGGAATACAGGACGTAAATATTATTGAGAACAGAAACATATATGAAGTTAATCCCGATGTAACCCTGGGCTCTGATAAGTGGCTTACAATTAATAAGTTTAATAAAACAACTGATAATACGGGAGAAGCATATAAAACACTCCGGCAAAAGGGCTACAGGATTGTAGCTACAGGACCTCATGGCAATGAAGAGGTCAGCCTTAACGAGTACGACCTGAAAAAAGGTAAATTTGCCCTTGTTTTCGGAACTGAGATGCACGGACTGAGCAATATGGCAGTTAATGAAGCTGATGAATATCTTAAAATACCCATGTTCGGCTTTACAGAAAGTTTTAACATATCGGTGTCGGCTGCCATTATACTTTATGACCTGACCTGCAGGCTCCGTAAATCGGACATAAGCTGGCAACTGACCGATCATGAGAAGCTGGAATTAAAACTTGAATGGTTGAAGAAATCTGTCAGAAAAGCTGATTGTCTGGAAAAGAAGTTTCTTGATGGTAAAGACCGGCATTAATGAAAGTTTCCGGATTTTTTGTTATTTTTGAGAGGTAACTCAGACTGCTACTAACGTTAAATTTATGAACTGCATAATCGTAGATGATGATAAGTTATCGAGAAAGGTTCTGACTGAACATATCAAAAAGTCGGCCTTCCTGACACTCGCCGGTGTTTACGATAGTGCGATCGAGGCAAGGAATACACTTAGCGGTAAAACGGATGTAGATCTTATTTTCCTCGATATCAGGATGCCTGATATGGATGGCTTTGAATTTATCGATAGTCTTGAAAATTCCCCTGCCGTGATCATGGTAACCAATGATGAAAATCTGGCGGTAAAAGCTTATGATCTTGATGTTATCGACTACCTCGTAAAACCTGTCGGCTACAGCAGATTCTGCAAAGCTGTGGATAAGGTTGTAAGATACCAGAACAGGAATATAAGAGAAAATGTGGGCCAGCAGGAGGTCTTTATTAAGAAAGGATCAACACTGGTAAAATTGAAACTCATAGATATTGTGGTTGTTGAAGCACTTGAGAATTATGTTGTCGTACATACGGATAAGGAAAAATATACTATCCATTTTACAATGAAGGCTATTGAGCAGCAATTACCATCGGTTATCTTTGTAAGGGTGCACCGGTCATATATAGTCAATAAGAGCAGAATAGAGATGATCAGGGATAATTCAGTTGAAATAGGCGGTAACCCGGAAATGAATAGTATTCCCATTGGCAAATCATATCGTGAAAGCCTGCTGAAGGAAATAAATGTGATGATGAGATAAATACCAGGCTAAAATGCTTTCTAAAAAAAACCTGTTCCTTACTCACCTGGGCCAGACCTCAGCCGAACCTCTTATGCTGGAGATTGAATCGGCAAATGGAATTTGGCTGTACGGACCTGACAAGCAAAAATACCTCGATCTTGTGTCTGGCGTTTCTGTCAGTAATGTAGGACATACAAATAAATATGTTATTAATGCAGTAAAAAAGCAGCTCGATAAATATACCCACCTGATGGTATATGGTGAACTGATTCAGTCGCCACAGGTTAATTATGCTAAAAAGCTGAGTGATGTATTGTCGGAACATTTTGAAACCGTTTATTTTGTGAATTCGGGATCGGAGGCTGTAGAAGGTGCAATAAAAACAGCAAGGAAATATACAGGAAGAACGGACATAGTGTCATTCAGGAATGCATACCATGGCTCAACTCTCGGGGCTCTCAGCCTGTATGGTGAGAAATCCTTTAAAAATATGTTTTTGCCTTTGATCCCCAATGTTATACAGGCTGATTTTAACGATATTCAGTCGCTTTCAGTAATTGACGATAATGTTGCTGCTGTTATTATAGAACCTGTACAGGCTGAAGCAGGTATAATATGCCCGCAAAACGATTTTCTCAAAAGTGTGGAAAAAAGATGCAGGGAGAAGGGAGCGCTACTGATATTTGATGAGATACAGACCGGATTCGGGAGAACAGGCTCTATGTTCGCATTTAAGAGATACAGGGTTGTGCCGGATATAATATGCCTTGCAAAATCGCTTGGCGGCGGACTTCCGCTTGGTGCATTTGTCTCGTCCAGGGAAATTATATCATGCCTGTCTGAGAATCCTGCCCTCGGACATATTACCACTTTCGGAGGACACCCGGTATCATGCACTGCAGGACTCGCTGCACTTGAGTATGTTATTGATAATAAACTGGATGAAGCAGCAGAAGCAAAAGGAGCAAGGTTTCGTGAACAATTAAAACATAAAGAAATAATAGAGATCAGAGGCGAAGGTCTGTTAATGGCGGTCAGGTTGTCATCAGCAGAAATGGCAGCACACTTTATGAAACAGGGAATGAAAAATGGCCTGATCCTTGACCAGTTCCTCTTTTGCAGGGATTCTTTCAGAATTGCCCCGCCACTCATAATAACAGATGATGAAATCGACTATGCAGTTGAAACAGTGCTCAGGACTATTGATGAAATATCAGGGTAAAATATTTCCGGTATTATTTATATTAATTGTCAATATTTCGAATGCTCAGATTGTTAATAAAATAGACGGGTACTTTGATTCTATGGCATCAAGCCTGAACGACAGACAAAGACTTGCCTGTAACGATTCAATTGTAACCGGATTAATGTCATGGTTCATAAACAGGGATAATATAATGAGCTCTGAACTGGATCAGATAAAGTACCTTGGACAGATCATATCTTCCGACAGCCTGGTAAAAGTATTTTCATGGAATATTCCATTGTCCTCAGGGGATAATATATACAACTGTATTATTTACAATGCCCGGGAGGATACTACAGTATTCCTGAAAGGGCGGAAAGGATTACCTGATATTGAAACGGATGCAATACTGGAGGCCGGAGAGTGGTATGGAGCTTTATATTATGATATAGAACTGTTATGCGACTCTGAAAACAAGACTTATATACTGCTGGGTACTGACCCCGATAATATTTATATGAATTCAAAAGTGATAGAGATCCTTCGTTTTGATTCAGACGGTAGCCCGTTGTTCGGTGGAAAAGTATTCTCGGTCAGGGATAAGGTCCTTACAAGAATGATCTTCAGATATTCCCCAATCACAAACATGATGCTGAGATTTGATAATGACAGGTCCGCGATAATATATGATCATCTGTCTCCTTCGTCTCCGGGATTTGAAGGACAGTATATGTATTACGGTCCTGATTTTTCTTATGACGCGTTTGAAATAATTGATAGGAAGCTTGTTCTTATTCAAGATATTGATATAAGGGACAAACGATAAAAGACAAAAGACCAACGGCACTCTTTTGTCTTGTATTCAATTCGCTGAATCTCTCTTTCTGCACTTTTTTCATTGTATAGTGACTATTTGTCACTCTGCACATGTTGGCATGAGCTTTGAAAATGGGCTGATGAAGAAATGTTAAACATATAAAATACTATAGAAATGCAGAAAGGCAAGATTGGAGTAACAACCGAGAACATATTCCCGATAATCAAGAAGTTTCTTTATTCGGATCATGAAATATTTTTAAGGGAACTCGTTTCAAATGCTGTGGATGCTACTCAAAAATTAAAGACCCTGGCATCAGTCGGGGATTATAAGGAGGAGATAAAAGATACAACGGTCAGGGTGTCAATAGACAAGAAGAAGAAAACGATTACGGTATCTGATGGCGGCGTGGGCATGACAGAAGACGAACTGAAAAAGTACCTTAATGAAATAGCTTTTTCAAGTGCAAATGACTTTCTGGATAAGTACAAGGAACAGGCTAATGCTATTATAGGTCATTTCGGACTGGGCTTTTACTCATCATTTATGGTTTCGGATAAGGTTGAAGTAGTAACGCGTTCATGGCAGAAGGATGCACCGGCTTTGAAATGGATTTGTGACGGCAGTCCTGAATATGCTATTGAGGAGGCCGAAAGAGACAGGGTGGGAACAGACGTAATACTATATATTGATAAAGATTCCAAAGATTTTCTTGATGAATCGAGACTCAACGGATTGCTTAATAAATATTGCAGATTCCTGCCCGTTGAAATAGCATTCGGAAAGGAGAAGGAATGGAAAGATGATAAATATGTTGATACTGAAAAGGATAAAATAATCAATAATACCGAGCCGGCATGGACGAAAAAGCCTTCTGATCTGAAAGATGAAGATTATAAGGCCTTCTACCATGAGCTCTACCCGATGGCCGATGAACCGCTTTTTAATATTCACCTGAATGTGGATTATCCATTTAACCTGACCGGTATTTTATATTTCCCGAGAATAAAGAACAATATTGAAATACAGAAGAACAAAATACAACTATATAGTAACCAGGTCTTTGTGACTGACTCCGTTGAAGGCATAGTCCCTGAATTTCTTACCTTGTTACACGGAGTAATAGACTCCCCCGATATACCCCTGAATGTCTCCAGGAGTTATTTACAAAGTGACTCGAATGTAAAGAAGATATCAAGTCATATAAACAAAAAAGTTGCTGAAAGGCTACATGAGATTTTTAAGGATAACCGGGAAGAGTTTGAGAAGAAATGGGATGATCTTAAGCTTTTCATTGAATATGGGATGATAACCGAAGAGAAATTCTATGACAGGGCCCTTAAGTTTGCACTATTTAAAAACACCGACGGTAAATATTTTACATTTGATGAATATGAAAATATCATAAAGGAGAACCAGACCGATAAGAATAAAACGCTTATTTACCTTTATGCAACCGACAGGGATTCACAATACAGCTATATAGAAAATGCCAAAGCAAAAGGTTACGATGTGCTGATCATGGACGGAGAGCTTGAGTCGCACCTTATCAATCATCTGGAAACCAAATTCAAGGACAGCCGTTTTGTCAGGGTCGATTCCGATGTCACAGATAAACTGATTGAAAAAGAAGATAAGCCCGAGTCAAAACTTGATACTGACCAGCAGGAGATAGTAAAAATGGCGTTTTCGAGCCAGCTTAAAGACAGAGACAGTTTTATCCCGGTGACAGAACCGATGCAGGAGAATGATTCTCCGGTTGTTATAACACAATCGGAATTTATGAGGAGGATGAAGGATATGTCAAAGATTGGCGGGGGAATGAATTTTTACGGTGATATGCCCGATTCATTTAACCTTGTTATTAACACTAATCATTCAATTATTGAGAACCTTGCAGGAGAAATAAAAAAGGAAACAGGGGAGACAATAAATAAGCTGAATAAGACAATTGAATCTCTTGACAAAGAGATAGAAGAGTCGGAAAAGTCACAGGAAGGAAAAAAAGATGAAGAGATAAACCAGGCAGAAAAGGATAAGCTTGAAGCCCTGAGAAAAAAGAAAAGCAAGGCCGAAGATAAGAAAAGAGACATTATTGCCGGCTTTGCAGACAAAAAGCCTGTTATTCAACAGCTTATTGATCTTGCCCTTCTGGCGAATAATATGCTTAAAGGAGAGAAACTGAATACTTTCGTTAAGAGAAGTATAGAACTGCTTTAATAACAAAATATGAGCTAAGGAAATACTCTGGAATACCTGCATGCAGGAAAGTGTGAATAGTAGTAGAAGGGATTGGGGATTAGGAACAAGGGATGAGGAGGTGATGAATTATTCAAATCAACAATCAACAAATTAACAAATTAACGAATCAACTAATTACTTAACCTTCTTACAGTATTCTGGAAATTTCAGCTTTCATGAAATCCAATGCAACCTTTGCCGGCTCCTGATCCATTTCCATTACAGCTTCAAGAAGATTTTTGGAAAGGTCAGAACCGGTTGCCGTAGGAGGTAATTTTTCGGCAATTGTATTGATCAGCTTTATGGTATTAGACCTTGCAGATTTAAGTACCTCCCATGCTTGCGGCGACACATAGATCTGTTGAGCGAGGTTGTGTTCATATTCAGACCTTATGGTTGTAAGAAGAGCTGAATGGAGCTTGTGGGCATCCATCCCATGCTTATGTACCCTCAGAATAAGTGATTCAATGCTTATCCTTTCAAGGAAAAGCGTCAATCTCTCATATGCCTGAAGCCTGACAGGTGTTATTGTTCTTGAATTCTGCAGTACTATCTCGTGACGTCTTTTTTCCCTGTCGTTTTCTATGGTTTTGCGGATAAGCAGATATGCCGTAAGTAATACCAGTAAAGCCGGTATGGTTACCAATAGTATCTCTTTTGCTATTTCCATTCCTGTCTGATAGTTTGTTTATAATACAAACGTAAGATTTTTATCAATATTTTAACATCGTAACGGGGGATTATTCAAAGACGAAAGACAAAAGACGAACGGAAAAAGTCGGCAGTCTTCAATCCACAGTCCGCAATGTTAATTTGTATATTAATAGCTCTGAAAAAAGTGTGGCTTAAATTTGGATTTTAATAGAGTATATTGGTTAATTGGTGTATTAGGTAAGACTGTTAACTGTATAATTACTAGCAGCCCCTTGTCCCCTTTGCTGGCGCGGATCTCCGGATCCGTGCCTTCTCATCTCTCATCTGCGCCTAATCCCCAGTTCCCAGTTCCTAATCCCTTCTATTCACTATTACTCCATTACTCCATTACTCCATTATTCCATTATTGCTCGTACCCACCAACCACAATCACTACCCACTCGCGAGCTCGTCACCTTCTCCTGCCTCCGGCAAACTCACCCCGAATACTCGGGGCTCGGTTCCATTATTCCATTATTCCAGTGTTCCACCATTCCACTATTCTATCATTGTCGTTACTTCTGAATGACAATTCGTAAAAAACATTTAATTTTAAGCTTTTAATATAAAAACATTAATATGGAATACTTATCTGATAGAATTAAATCGCTTTCGGTATCACAAACACTTGCAATGGCACAGAAAAGCCGTGATATGAAAGAACAGGGCATAGATGTAATCAATCTAAGCATAGGTGAGCCTGATTTCAATACTCCTGACGATATAAAGGAAGCGGCAAAAAAAGCTATAGATGATAATTATACTCATTATCCGCCTGTGCCGGGCTACCCGGATCTCAGGCAGGCTATCTCTGATAAATTCAGGAAAGAAAACAATCTCAATTATTCTCCTGATCAGATAGTTGTCTCAGCAGGAGGCAAGCATTCTATAATAAATGTTATTCTAAGCATAGTAAATCCGGGTGATGAAGTAATAATAATTGCACCATACTGGGTAAGTTATTATGATCAGATACTTCTGGCAGAAGGTAAGCCGGTTGTACTTAAGACAGGTATTGATAATGATTTCAAGCTAACGGCCGATGAGTTGGATAAGGCCATTACCGGTCGTACACGGCTGATTATTTTCAATTCCCCTTCTAATCCTACCGGTATGGTGTATACACGTTCCGAGATGGAGTCTGTGGCCAGGGTTATAGAAAAGCATGAAGGCCTGTTCATTATTTCTGATGAGATATACGAACATATTACTTTTTCAGGAAAGCATGAGAGTATGGCATCATTTGATTTTATTTACGACAGGGTTATTACAGTTAACGGTGTCTCAAAGGGATATGCCATGACAGGCTGGAGGATAGGTTATATAGGAGCGCCATTATGGATTGCAAAAGCCGTTAACAAGCTACAGGGACAGTTTACCTCAGGAGTGTCTTCTATTGCACAGAGGGCAGCACTTGCAGCAATAAGGTCTGAAAATGACAGTCGGGAAAAAATGAGAGAAGCATTTCTTAGGAGGAGAGACCTTCTGTGCGGGCTGCTTCAGGATATTAAGGGATTTAAGGTAAAAGTACCCCAGGGCGCTTTTTATGTATTCCCTGAAGTCAGTGACCTGTTCGGTACAAGTGATGGTGAAATAACTATTAACAGTTCCGGAGACCTGGCCATGTATATCCTTGAAAAGGCTCATGTAGCAATAGTTGGAGGAGAAGGCTTCGGCGCGCCTGATTATATACGTATTTCATATGCAGCCTCTGAAAAGGAACTGGAGGAGGCATGCAGAAGAATAAAAGAGGCACTGGAAAGGCTGAAGGCATAAAACTTAATTATTTTATTATGAAAAGAACATTTATTACCGGACTGTTAATCCTGTTGTTTGCCGGTCTTTACCCTCAGCAGTGGAAGCCTGCCGGCGACAGGATCAAAACAGACTGGGCCTGGCAGATTGATCCGGGAAATCCATTACCTGAATACCCCAGACCTCAAATGGTACGGAATGACTGGAAGAACCTTAACGGTTTGTGGAATTATGCTATTACCGTAAAAGGCGCCTCCGAACCCGTAAAATATGATGGTAAGATACTGGTGCCCTTTGCTGTGGAATCAAGTCTTTCAGGTGTACAGCGTACTGTAGGTAAGGACAGTGTTCTTTGGTATGAATGTTCCTTTACTGTCCCTTCTGAATGGTCTGACAGGGATGTCCTGTTAAATTTCGGAGCCGTCGACTGGCATGCCGAGATATGGATTAACAATATTAAGACAGGGAGCCATAAAGGAGGATACGATCCCTTTTCTTTCAATATTACACCTTTTCTCCGTAAAGAGGGTGAGCAAAAACTCGTTGTACGGGTATGGGACCCGACCAACGATAGTTTTCAGCCAAGGGGAAAGCAGGTGAACAGACCCGGAGGTATATGGTATACGGCTGTTACGGGAATATGGCAGACTGTGTGGATCGAACCTGTAAACAGACAGTATATAAACAATATCCATATGGTGCCGGACATAGATAACGGTAAACTGTATGTTGAGGTTTTTACACAGGGAATGTTACAGGGTGACTATTTTGAAGTGGTAGCAAAAGAAGGGAATATGATTGTTGGCGACGCTAAGGCAAAAACAGGTGAATCTGCTGAAGTATCTGTAAAGAATGCAAAACTATGGAGTCCTGAATCCCCGTTTCTTTATGACCTGGAAATAAAGTTGATAAGTAACGGCGAAGAGGTTGATCTGGTAAATAGTTACTTTGCTATGCGGAAGATATCGACATCCAGGGATGATAACGGGATAATACGGCTGCAACTTAATAATAAAGACTATTTTCAGCTTGGCACGCTGGACCAGGGATGGTGGCCCGACGGACTTTATACGGCACCCTCTGACGATGCACTATTGTACGATATTCAAAAGACCAGGGATATGGGCTTTAATATGATTCGTAAACATGTTAAGGTTGAACCGGCCCGCTGGTATACGCACTGTGACCGCATTGGTATGCTTGTTTGGCAGGATATGCCCAGCGGTGACCGGTCACCGGGCTGGCAAAACCATGATTATTTCGAAGGGAATGAATTAATGAGGAGCACCGGATCGGAAGCTGTTTACAGGACAGAGTGGAAGGAGATAATGGACTTTCTGTATTCAAATCCTTCAGTCGTATGCTGGGTTCCGTTTAACGAGGCCTGGGGGCAGTTTAGTACTGTGGAAATAGCAGAATGGACTAAGGATTTCGATCCTTCGAGACTGGTAAACCCTGCCAGCGGAGGTAATTTTTTCCATACGGGCGACATACTTGACCTTCATAATTATCCAAATCCTGAACTGTACCTGTACGATGCAATGAGAGCAAATGTTCTTGGTGAATACGGAGGCATAGGGCTGGTTGTAAAGGATCATCTCTGGACACCCGACAGGAACTGGGGTTATGTGCAATTCAAAAGCTCAAAGGAAGCAACGGACAAGTATGTTGAATTCGGAGAACAACTTTTAAAACTTATAAGGGCGGGATTTACAGCTGCTATCTACACACAGACTACAGATGTTGAAATTGAGGTGAACGGATTAATGACATATGACCGGAAAATAATTAAACTGGAGGAAGACAGGATCAGGGAGATTAACCGGAGAATATGCAGATCTCTTGAGAAATAAATAAAGGTTGCTCTGAAAGAGGGAAGATATTTGCATGTTGTTTTTTGAGAGTGATAATAGATTGATTTTTATACTTTAAGTGTTCCAAATCCAAATACGGTAATTATGAAAAAAATGCATTATGTCCTGATTGTATTGCTTATGATATTTATTTCATCATGCAAAACACAAAATGATTCTGTATACCACTTGTATTTTTTGGGAGGGCAATCTAATATGGACGGTTATGGTTATAACGATGATTTGCCTGATGAACTTAAGAAAGAGTTTGAAGATGTATATATTTTTCATGGTAACAGTATGCCTGACGATACAATTGTGGATGGCAGGGGAGTATGGGAATTACTCGGACCGGGACATGGTGCCGGCTTCATTTCTGACGGGATTTCAAGTCACTATTCAGACAGATTCGGATGCGAGATATCATTTGCCGCTACTATTAAAGATCTGAGACCGGATGAAAAGATTGCTATTCTTAAATATTCAAGGGGAGGGACTTCTATAGATGAAGAGGCTGCAGGTAGCGCCGGTAGCTGGGATCCCGGCTATAAGAACGGAGATGGTATAAACCAGTATGATCATTTCCTGGCTGCTGTGCATAATGCCTTAAGCTGTAAAGATATCAATAATGATGGAAAGGAGGATAAGCTAATCCCTTCAGGAATTGTATGGATGCAGGGTGAGAGTGATGCTGATTTTACGGAAGAGATAGCCATGCGTTATTACAGTAATCTCAGTGGCCTGATGGTACTTATAAGGAAGAGTCTGGGGCCGGATAGCATACCGGTTGTTATCGGAAGGATTTCCGATTCCGGAAATGATCCCTCAGGGAAGGTATGGGAACACATGGATATTGTCAGGAAAGCACAGCATCAATTTGCTGAGGAAGATGCAAATGCCGCTATAGTAACAACTACCGATTCATATGATTATTCAGATAAATGGCATTACGATTCGGAAGGTTTCATTGACCTTGGAGAGCAATTTGCCATAAAATTAGATTCGCTTATGAATTAGTTTTCCTGAAAAGATAAAAGGCGTTAAAGGCTGTCTTTATTTTTCTTCTTCCAGATAAACCTGTTTTCTTCTCCCTTTAGGAGCCTTGCTATATTTTTTTTATGAGTTATTACCAGGGAAAGGGCAATTAAAATTGAGAAAATACTGAATAACACGGAAGGATTATCAAAAAACAGGAATAGAAAAACAGGAAAAGCCACACCTGCTGCTATTGAGCTTACAGACACATATCCTGTCATAAGCAGTACAGCAATAAAGACTCCCATACACATAAGAGTCACCTGTGGATGCAGGGAAAGCAATACTCCGAAGGTACTTGCAACACCTTTCCCTCCTTTAAATCCCGCGAAAACAGGAAAAACGTGTCCTGTAATGGCTATCATTCCTGTAAGTATCTGCATGTTTATAAGCTGTGTTGATCCGTCAGGCGCCAGATTAAAAAGCACGGGCAGGTAAGCGGCCAGCCAGCCTTTACCTATATCTATTATAAGCACCGGTATTCCGGTAGTCCATCCGAGCACTCTTATAATATTTGTTGCGCCTGCATTCCCGCTACCGTGTTCACGTATATCAATACCGTAAAACAAACGGCTTGTCCATACGGCTGTGGCAATTGATCCTAGAGCATATGCAATGATACAGCTTATAATGAGCAGTTTATAATTGAGGTCCATGTTTTACCAGTTTTTTGAGCTCTTCGTTAACTGCGAATCTCTCAAAATTACTAATAAATTTTCCGGCAAGTTTTTCTGCAGAAACCTGCCATTCCTCAGCATTTGTCCATGACTTTGAGGGATCCAGCAATTTGCTTTCCACTCCTTCGACAGATGACGGTACCGAAAGGTTAAATACCGGAATAGTATAGAACCGTGTGTTGTTTATTGACCCGTCAAGTATTGAATTGATTATATGCCTGGTCGACTTCAGGTCAATCCTGTTTCCAGTGCCATAAGGTCCTCCCATCCAGCCGGTATTTACCAGCCATGCATCGGCTCCGTGCATTTCCATCTTACGTACAAGCTCATTTGCATAAATTATGGGATCAAGAAGGAGAAAAGCAGCTCCGAAACATGCAGAAAAAGAAGGGACCGGTTCTATTATACCTCTTTCCGTACCTGCTACTTTTGCAGTATACCCGCTTATAAAGTAATATCTTGTCTGCCCTTTGTCAAGCTTGGCCACAGGAGGCAATACCCCGAAAGCATCAGCAGTAAGAAATATTACCGTTGAGGCGTGCCCCGCCTTGGATACGGGTTTGACAATGTTGCTTATATGATAAATAGGGTAAGAAACCCTTGTGTTTTCAGTTTTACTACCATCATCAAAATCAATTTTCCCGTCTTTCCCGACAACAACATTTTCAAGAAGAGCATCTCTTCTGATAGCATTATATATATCAGGCTCCTTATCCTTGCTCAACTGAATACATTTTGCATAACATCCTCCCTCAAAATTAAAAATACCATCATCATCCCATCCATGTTCATCGTCACCGATAAGAGCACGTTCAGGATCAGTGGAAAGTGTCGTTTTGCCCGTTCCCGAAAGCCCGAAAAATATAGCAACATCGTTGTCTTTTCCTACATTGGCAGAGCAATGCATGGCCGCTATGTTCTGAAGAGGTAAGTAGTAATTCATAACAGAGAATATACCTTTCTTTAATTCTCCTCCATACCATGTTCCTCCCAGTACAGCCATATTTTCTGTCAGATTGAAGAAAACAAATGTTTCCGAATGCAGGCCTTGTTCCTTCCAGTTATTATTATTTGTCTTTGAAGCTACGAGGAAAACAAAGTCAGGCTCAAAGTTATCCAGTTCATCCTGATCAGGCCTGATAAACATATTTTTCACAAAATGTGCCTGCCAGGCTACCTCCATAATAAATCTTATTCCTAATCTGGTATTGTTGTTCGCGCCTGCAAAACAGTCCATTACATATAATTTTTTTCCTGAAAGGTGTTCAGAGGCCAGGTTTTTGCAATGCTCCCAGGTTTTATGACTGATAGGCTTATTGTCGGATACCGTTGCTTTTTCAGATTTCCACCATACGGTATTCCTTGTTTTGTCATCCAGAACAATATATTTGTCTTTGGGCGAACGGCCGGTATAAATTCCTGTGTCAACCGAAACAGCTCCTGTATCGGTAATTATACCTCTTTCGTACCCTTTGAGATCCTGATGTGTCTCTGCCTCAAATAATTGATCATAGTCAGGGTTGTAAATTATCTCAGAGGGTTCATTAATATTATAGATTAAAAGATCTTTTTTAGTAACCATTAGCATAAGTATTGAGTTGTGGGAGGCAAAGTTATAAAATATCGTAAGGGAATAAACAATATATCCGGTTAATTGTATTATATGTAAACAAATTAAGAACGAAGATGAAGAAAGTGTATTTATTGGTTTTTATAATGCTGTTTGGCAGTTACTTTGTAGTAATGAATGCTCAGACATATAAGGCTGATGCCGGTAAAACGGTTATCACGTGGGAGGGAAAAAAGATAGGAAAAGAACATCATGGGACAGTGATGCTTAAGTCAGGGAAACTGGTTATGGAAAATCATATACCCGTAAGCGGTACAATTGTAGTTGATATGACAACAATAGCTAATACGGATATAGATAATGAAGATATGAGGACGAAACTGATCGGTCATCTTAAATCGGATGATTTTTTTGGTGTTGAATCCTATCCTGAAGCTAAGCTTGAAATCTCCGGTTCAGATAGCAAAGAAGGCTCTGCATCAGTAAAAGGAAATATTACAATTAAAGGCATTACACAGCCGGTAGAGTTTATAACAAGTCTGAGCGGAAATGGCGATGAACTGATATTTACCGGAAAAATAGACCTTGACCGTAGCTTGTTCAATGTTCGCTATGGGTCGAAAAAATTCTTTGATAATATAGGCGACAATGCAATAAATGATATTTTCACCCTGAGCTATAAATTATATCTTGTGGCGGAATAAATTAATACTGGAATACTGGAATAGATATCTAAATATCAATATTCCAGTATTCCAGTATTCCATTTACCTTATATTAGCCTGAGCAGCTGCGAGGCGGGCTATAGGCACTCTAAAAGGAGAGCAACTTACATAATCCATGCCTACCGAATTACAAAATTCGACAGAGCTCGGTTCGCCTCCGTGCTCACCGCAGATTCCTACTTTAAGGCCTGAGTTTGTTGAACGTCCTCTTTCAGTTCCCATTCTTACAAGTTGTCCTACACCTTCCTGGTCAAGAACCTGGAACGGATCATATTTCAGAATCCCCTTTTTGATATAAACAGGGAGGAATTTGCCTGCGTCATCTCTGGAATATCCAAAGGTCATTTGTGTAAGATCATTGGTTCCGAAAGAGAAGAACTCGGCATATTCGGCAATCTTGTCAGCTGTAAGTGCAGCCCTGGGTATTTCAATCATTGTTCCCACAAGGTAATCAACAGTGATGTTTTTTTCTTCAAATACTTTCTCTGCTGTATCGCGTATTATTTGTTCCTGAATTTTAAATTCCTCAACCGTGCCAATTAATGGGACCATAATTTCGGGCTTTGCATCAACGCCTTTTTTCTTAAGGTTGCAGGCAGCCTCAATGATCCCCCTGGCTTGCATTTCGGTAATTTCGGGATAGGTATTGCCAAGACGGCACCCCCTGTGACCTAACATAGGATTGAACTCGTGTAATGAATCCACCTTGGCTTTCACCTCTTCGGGAGTTATTCCCATATCTTCAGCCATTTCAGCCTGGTTTTCTTCTTCATGAGGTACAAATTCGTGTAAGGGTGGGTCAAGCAGTCTGATTGTGACCCCATATCCCTGCATGGCTTCCAGTATACCTTCAAAATCTTCTCTCTGGTAAGGGAGGAGCTTGTCAAGGGCTTTTCTCCTGTCATGTTCGTTATCTGCCAGGATCATCTCCCTCATTGCCACTATCCTTTCTCCTTCGAAGAACATATGTTCGGTACGGCACAGACCAATACCTTTGGCCCCGAATTTCCTTGCTGCAATAGCATCTTTAGGTGTATCGGCATTTGTCCTGACATGCATTCTGGTGTGTTTCTCCGCCAGATCCATTATCTCACCGAAATCACCTCCCATCTGCGGATCGATTGTAGCTATTTTTGATTCATATACTTCTCCTGTGCTTCCGTTCAGGGAAATCCAGTCACCTTCATTAAAGGTTTTATCACCCGCTTTCATTGTACGGGTTTTGTAGTTAATTAATACATTTCCTGCGCCTGATACACAGCATTTGCCCATACCCCTTGCTACAACAGCAGCATGAGATGTCATTCCACCGCGTGCTGTAAGTATACCTTTGGCTACGTTCATCCCTTCCAGATCCTCGGGAGATGTTTCTATACGGACAAGTATCGATTCGGAATATTTATCAGCTTCATCGGCAAAGAATACTATCTGTCCTGCAGCAGCGCCCGGCGATGCCGGCAGTCCTTTCCCCACAACGTTGGCTGAGGTCAGTGCATTTTTATCAAAGACAGGATGCAGAAGTTCATCCAGCTTATTAGGCTCGATACGAAGGAGGGCGGTTTTATCGTCAATCTTACCTTCCTTCAGCAGATCCATTGCTATCTTTACCATAGCTGCACCCGTGCGTTTACCGTTTCTTGTCTGCAAAAGCCATAATTTACCTTCCTGGATAGTGAACTCGAGGTCTTGCATATCACTGTAATGATTTTCCAGTTTCTTCTGAATATTAAATAGTTCCTGATATACATCAGGCATGACCTCTTCAAGTGACGGATATTTTGCAGCCCTTAGTTCTTCGCTTATTTCTGCCAGTTTTGCCCAGCGTAATGAGCCTTCCTTAGTTATTTGCTGGGGAGTTCTTATACCTGCAACCACATCTTCGCCCTGCGCATTAATCAGGTATTCACCGTTAAATAAATTTTCACCTGTGGCAGCGTCACGCGTAAAAGCAACCCCGGTACCTGAATTATTGCCCATATTACCGAATACCATAGCCTGAACATTAACAGCTGTTCCCCATTCTTCGGGAATATTGTTCAGCTGCCGGTAATATATTGCACGTTGGTTCATCCAACTGTCAAATACGGCACCTATGGCACCCCATAATTGTTCCCATGGATCAGTCGGGAAATCCTTGCCTGTTTTGTCCTTTACTGCTTTTTTAAATTTGATAACCAGTGATTTGAGATCATCGACAGTAAGGTCGGTATCATTTTCAACTCCTTTTTCCTCTTTTACCGATTCTATTATTTCCTCAAAGGGATCAACATCCTCTTTTGATTCCGGTTTCAGGCCCAGAACAACATCACCGTACATTTGGATAAACCTGCGGTATGAATCCCAGGCAAATCTTTCATTTCCGGTTTTCCTGGCCAGACCTTCTACTGCATTATCATTCATTCCAAGGTTAAGGACAGTATCCATCATCCCCGGCATAGAGACTCTGGCTCCCGATCTTACCGAAAGAAGACACGGATTTTCCCTGGAACCGAATTCCGATCCCATTATTTTTTCTACATGCCTGATCGCTGCTTCGACATCTTCCCTAAGCAGCTCATTTACTTTTACAGCGCCCAGTTCGTTGTATTCAGTACAAACATCAGTTGTAATAGTAAAACCGGGAGGAACAGGAACGCCTGTCAGATTCATTTCAGCAAGATTAGCACCCTTGCCACCCAGCAAATTCTTCATGCCTGTGTTACCCTCGGCTTTCTTATTACCAAAAGTGTATACTCTTTTTACCTTAGCCATAAATTCTGTTTTTATTTGTTTGATGATTTTTCAGAAAAATTCAAGTCGCAAATATACAAAAAATCAGCGAAGTCCGGCAATAATTATGCTTGTTTTAATCAGCTGATATTCAGGGCTTAATTTCCACAGGCGATACAGTGCACCATCCTGCCTGAATTTAACAGGGTTAAATGTATATATAAAGGCCAGTCATTAGTATGTGCATGCCTTATTATCACGGATTTTATCCCGGTGTTTTTAGTCTACCTCATAACCTACCGATCTGATGTTTGACCGTATCTTATCGGTATCAATATTTTTCCCGGTAACAGACAGATTTCCTGAGGCAAGGTCTGCAACAGCCGATTCGACTCCTTCAACAGAGGTAGCAGCATTCTCTACATTTTGTCTGCAGTGATTGCATGTCATCCCTTTTACATTCATAGTAATAACGCCCGGCTGGTTTAAACCTGCCTTATCAGGTTCAGTCTCTTTCTTTTTACCAAAAAACTTTTTCATATATCCGTTTATTATTAGTAAAACCAGTATTACTGCTGAAGCCGTTTTCAGCCAGACCGGAAGCATTTGATGATTGTGCGATATTATACGTTCCGGCATTATAAACCATGATTCGGGAAGAAATGAATTCATGACAAACCCGAATATCAATGCCCCTGAAACAATAGAGATCAGATAACTGAAAAGACTTTTTTTACCCATTACCTTACCGATCATTGTTATTGTGGCTGCATTTGTTGCGGGGCCGGCCATAAGCAGGACAAGAGCTGCCCCGGGACTTAATCCTTTGAGCATTAGTACTGCGGCTATAGGCACCGAAGCTGTGGCACATATATATACCGGGATTGCCGCGATCAGAATTATGAACATCTCAAGGATGTCATTGCCCGCTCTCCCTGCAAAGAAGTCATCCGGGACAAATACTGCAATAAGTGCAGCTATCATCAATCCTATTACCAGCCATCCCATAATATCCTGGAGAAAATCCACAAAGGCATATCTTAACATTGCTTTTAACCTGGGAATAAAACCGCGGGGTAATGAATTGTTACCGGTAATATCCGTGGCCTCATTTTCCTCGTCATCTCTCGTAAGCCTGTTTGTAATAAACCCTCCCGACACCCCTGTTACAAGGGCAACTATTGGCCTTATCAATGCGAATGGCAGGCCCAGCATTGAATAGGTTACCAGTATTGAATCGATACCTGTCTGCGGAGTGGAAATAAGGAATGATACGGTTGAGCCCCTTGAAGCGCCGTTTTTGTAAAATGAGAGGCCTGTGGGTATCACCCCGCAGCTGCATAATGGCAAAGGAATCCCAAGTAAGGCAGCATTTAATACGGCCCCGTTCCTGCTCTGACCCATATATTTCCTAACCTTCTTTTTTGGAAAAAGCAGATACAGTATTCCGGCAAATATAAATCCAAGCAACAGATACGGGGCCATATCTGTTGTAATTAAATATAATTCATTTATAAACTCCCTCAGGTAATTCATAATTTCATCTCCTGGTATAATAAAGTATGGAAGAAGCATATTTGTTCAATATGATCTAATCTTTTTTGTATATGTAATATATGTTCCATATAGTGCTACATGCCATTTGTTCTGTACTATTTTTTCTTTGCTCTGGGATGATACAAGCTAATTGTCTCCCGGAGGTATACCCTGTCAATATGGGTATATACTTCGGTAGTAAGTATCGACTCATGACCCAGCATCTCCTGTACTGCTCTCAGATCTGCACCTGCCTGTACAAGATGGGTTGCGAATGAATGCCTGAAAGTATGGGGGCTGACCTTTTTTTTAATACCGGCAGTTTTACACAGATCCTGTGTAATTGTGTAAATCATTACCCTGCTTAGTTTTTTACCTCTCCTGTTGAGAAATAATATATTCCTGTCGACTATAGTTTTAAGCCTGTTTCTGTCCTGAAGGTAATATTCAATCTGTTTTATTGTATTCTTGTTTAGCGGAACAAGCCGCTGCTTATTCCCTTTACCTGTAACAGAAATATATTCTTCCCTGTAGTGTATATCAGTGAGTTTGAGATTGGTAAGTTCCGATACACGTAAACCGCATCCGTATAATGTTTCTATGATTGCCTTGTTTCTTTGTCCTTCGGGCAGACTGAGGTCAATTGCAGATATTATCCGGTCTATTTCTTCAACAGACAGTACATCGGGGAGATAAATTCCGGCACGAGGAGATTCGATCATTGATGCAGGATTTTCCGATATTTTTTCTTCGACGGTAAGATATCTGAAAAAACTTCTTATTCCTGATAATATCCTTGACTGCGTCCTGGGATTTTCTATCTTGAGCCATCTGATAAAATCAGTCAGATGAACGAAAGTTACATCCTGCGGCATTATTGCAGGAGTCAGGTTCTCGCAGAATTCCCGGAGCTTATTTACATCAGACATGTATGCGGCTATGCTGTTAGCCGACAGGGATCGCTCTATCTTCAAATGATTTCTGAATTCATTTATACAGTCTGTCCAGTTCTCCTTCATACTATATTTATATCCCTCAAATTTATTACTAAGCGGCAGAAGTTCAAAATCCGCAGTCTGCAGTCCGCAGTCACCGTTAATTGGTTTATTAGTTAATTTGTTGATTAGTAGGTATTTAGTATTATTTAAACATAACCATCTCAACTCATTCTCAACTTTTAAACCTTTCGTTCGTCGCCTGCCCTGAGCTTGCCGAAGGGTTCGTCGCCTGCCATCTCGTTCTCTAATTCTTACAACCTTATATAGCCTTTACAGCCTTTATAGCCTCAAATTTGTTATCTTTGATCTGTTAAAAATATCATTAATCATGTTTATTGCCATAGTCAACGGGCCAAACCTTAATTTATTGGGGAACAGGGAAAAAGATATTTACGGTACGACCAGTTTCGATGATTACCTGATGGTACTGAAGAAAATATATCCGGATATCGGGTTTTTATATTTTCAGTCAAACATTGAAGGGGAACTGGTGGATGCCGTACAACAGGCTTCCGGTAAGGCAGACGGTATTATCATTAATGCAGCAGGGTATACCCATACATCTGTTTCATTAGCTGACGCGGTTGCTGCTGTTGCGGCCAGAATTCCTGTGATAGAGGTACATATAAGTAATATACTGGGCAGGGAGGAATTCAGGCATAAATCGCTGTTAGCACCGCACTGCGGGGGAAGCCTGTTCGGATTTGGTTTGGATGGGTACAGGTTGGCTACGGAAGCCATATTAACCAAAAACAATAAGCCCTATGGACTGGAAGAGGACCAAGATAGTAGCAACAATATCCGATAAAAGAGCAGAACCCGAGTTCATAAGACAACTTTGGAATGAGGGTATGGATGTTGTACGTATTAATACTGCCCATCAGGATATTGAAGGAACGACAATAGTAATTAGAAATATCAGGAAAGTATCTGAAAAGATCGCTATACTCATTGATACCAAAGGCCCTGAAGTAAGGACTACAGTATGTGAAGGTAAGCCTGTATTCAGAAAAGGAGAGATTGTTAAAATAATTGGTGAGCCGGAAGCACGTACAAGCCAGACGGCTATAGCTGTAAATTATCCGGATTTTGCATCTGATATACCCCTGGGATCGCACATTCTTATTGATGACGGTATCCTGGAGCTTGATGTGCTTGCCAGAGATGGGAATACGCTCGAATGCAAAGTGCTTAATGAAGGAGAGCTTGGTTCAAGGAAGAGTGTGAACGTCCCGAATGTTAAGCTGAACCTTCCGTCATTAAGTGAAAAAGACAGGTCATATATAGATTTCGCAATAGATAATGATATCGACTTTATTGCTCATTCATTTGTCCGTTCAGCAAGTGATGTAAAGGATGTTCAGGATATTCTCGACAGCAGGAACAGTAAGATTAAGATTATAGCTAAGATAGAAAACCAGCAGGGGGTTGACAATATTGATGATATTCTTGAGCATTCATACGGTATAATGGTGGCAAGAGGTGATCTGGCCGTAGAAATACCTTACGAAAAGATACCGGGTATTCAGCGAAAGATCATAAATAAGTGTATTAAAAAGAGAAAACCTGTTATAGTTGCAACGCAGATGTTGCATTCAATGATCGGCAATCCCAGACCAACACGTGCAGAGGTAAGCGATATAGCAAATGCCATTTACTGGCAGACAGATGCAATAATGCTAAGTGGAGAAACAGCTTACGGAAAATACCCCGTTGAAGCTGTCTGTACCATGACAAGGGTTGCCAAAGAGGTAGAGAAGAACAAGGAAAAATTTCTGGACCTGCCGGCAGGAGACCTTACCGGTGAAGTGTCGGCATACCTTGCCAAGGTAGCCGTACGTACCGCATCCAGAGTAGGGGCAAAATGTATTATATCCGATACTGTTCATGGCAGGACTATAAGGAATATGTCATCTTTCAGGGGTATAAATTATATAATGGCACAGTGTTACTCGGCCAGAACAATGAGAGAACTCGCCCTGTCATACGGAGTATATCCGGGTTTGCAGGAGAAGCACAAATCATCGGATATGTTTCTTAAGGTGGCTCTTAACAATCTTCTCAGTACCCATGAGTTGAAGGATGATGATATGATTGTGGTTCTTGCAGGTAATTTTAACCGTGGAACAGGATCATCCTATATTGAGGTCGGTTCGGTCGAATTCCTCAAAGAGAGAATAAGTTATTGATACGGAAACTCTCATTGGTCTGATTTTTGATACTATTATTGTTGGTCCTTAAAAGGAGATTATGCTGAAATTAATATCAGTATGCTTATTTTATCTGTTATTTCACCCTGTGCATGTATCCATGGTAAGTATGGAATATGTTCCGGAAGAAAAGGGTTACCGCTTGACGGTCAGGATGTACAGTGACGATCTGTTGCTCGATATGGTCAATACCGTGGATGTAAAGGAAGAAGATATTACAGATCATGTTTATACGGGGCCGGAAGATATTTATGAAAAATATATTAATAAGAAGCTCCGGTTCACAATTAACGGTAAAGAACAACAGGCCGGATTGTTTGAGACTGAAAAGCTTGAGATAGAAACGATAATGAGGTTGTTTCTTAAACATGAGGGAGACATTGAAACTGTGGATATAATTAATAATATTCTGACAGATATTTACCCTGATCAGGTTAACCTGTTCATTTATAAGGATACCGGCAATGAACAGGCTTACCGGTTTACCGTTGGCTATACGGAAGAAAAACTTAAACTGGGAGAAACAGAATAAGAAATTTAATTGAAGTCTGATGAGATATTTTTTATCATTATTATTCCTTTTTTCGCTCCTACTTAATACTTACGGTACTCATAACAGGGCCGGGGAGATAACCTACGTACAATTATCAGAGCTTACTTATGAAATAACGATAACAACATTTACATATTCGCTGAGTCTGGCCGACCGGGAATATCTTGATGTGGACTGGGGCGATGGTACTATTTCGACTGCAGGAAGGGAATTAAAACTGCCATTACCTAATTATTATTACAAAAATATTTATAAAATACAGCATACTTTTCCCGGTGCAGGGATATATAAAATAGTTGTACAGGATCCCAACAGGAACTATGGTGTTGTAAACATACCTAATTCCGTAAATGTGGTTTTTTCCATTTCCACTATACTTATGGTAAGCCCGGGTTTAGGTTTAAACAGTACACCTGTCCTGTTGAACCCTCCCTATGATAAAGCAGCCCTGGGTTATACCTTTATACATAACCCGGGAGCTTATGATGCCGATGGCGACAGCCTGTCGTATAACCTTACCGTATGTACCAAAGAAGACGGGGAACCTATTGAGAACTATACTTTACCACCTGCCTCAAATGCATTTTATGTCGACAGTATCTCAGGGGACCTGGTTTGGGATGCCCCTACACAGTTAGGGAAGTATAATGTTGCAATGGAAATAAGTGAATGGAGAAGCGGTATTAAAATAGGCATTGTGGAGAGGGATATGCAGATAGAAGTTTATGAAACGGACAATAATCCTCCGGAGAATGCACCCTTAAGAGATTTCTGCCTTGAGGCGGGAGAAAGCCTGGAATATGAGATCAGTGCAACAGATATTGATAACGATTATGTAAGCCTGCTTTCCACATCAGGTATCTATACTCTTGAAAGCTGCCCCGCTATTTTTGACAGTATCAGTTACGTAAATGGCAGTGCAAGGGCAATATTGAGGTGGACTCCTTGTCATGAGAGCGTCAGGGACCAACCATATGATATCCTTATTAAGTCTGAGGATAATAATGATGATCTGGAGCTTTTTGATCTCGATAATTTCAGGATCAAGGTTGTTGGCCCTTCTCCGGTGCTTACTTCGGCCAGCCCTGCAGGGAAATATATCAGGCTTTCATGGGAACCGTACGAGTCTGACTATATCAGAGGCTATAATATCTACAGGAGAGAGGGACAGACGGATTTTCAGCCGGATAGCTGCTCCGGAGGTATACCGGACCAGTATGGATTTGAGCTTGCAGGCTATGCCAGCGGAGCTTCTACAATCACGTTTATAGATACAAACGATGGTGATGGACTTGAGAATGGAGTCGAGTATGTTTACAGAATAGTGGCAGTTTACCCTAACGGTACTGAAAGTAAAGCTTCAAATGAAATTATATCAGCATTGGTGGCAGGTGTTCCGCTTATCACAAATGTTAGTGTAACAAATACTGACATATCGGATGGGGAAATTTATATTGCATGGGTCAGGCCGGAGCAGCTTGACACCATACCGGCTGCAGGCCCGTACGAATATATTCTGTACAGGACTGAAGGACTGTCGGGCGAAGTATTTACTGCAATAGATTCAATACAGACAACTGATCTTAATGATACTACATACATCGATAGCCAGTTAAATACACTTGAGTATGGATATATTTATATGATTGAGCTTTACAATGACAGTCCCGGCGACAGATTCCTGATAGGCGAGCCTGCAGTAGCATCATCAACTTTTATACAATTGAGTCCCGGTGACAGGAAAGTAAGAGTGTCCATACAGCGTAATGTGCCATGGATCAACTACAGGTATGATATTTTCAGGTGGAACGACATGGAATCCCGGTTCGATTCAATAACGAGCACAAATCTCCTTGAATATACTGATACAGGGCTTGTTAACGAACAGGAATATTGTTATTATATAAGAGCCAACGGGTCGTATCAGAACCCGGATCTTCCTGATAGCCTGATTAACCTTTCCCAGGAAGCATGTATGATACCTTATGATAATGAACCGCCATGTACTCCCTATCTGAATGTGTCAACAAACTGCGACAGCCTTTATAATTATAGTTCATGGACCGTTGACGATCCTGACTGCTATGCGGATATAAGCGGTTACAGGCTTTTTTATAAAAATGATTTTGACGGAGATCTGGAACTTCTGATTGATCTTGATAGCAGGGATATTTTTGAGTATTATCATTACCCCGGTGATATTGTCTCGGGATGCTATGCCATACTTGCTTATGATGAACAGGGTAATGAAAGCCCTTTGTCAACCATGATTTGCGTTGATTCATGCAATTTCTATGAAATACCTAATGTATTTACACCCAATAATGATGGTATGAATGATGTTTTGCGTGCTAAAACGTCAGGCCTGGTCGAGAAGGTGGATTTTAAGCTTTTTAACAGAAGCGGAATGCTTGTTTACCGGACTGAAGAACCCAGGCTGAACTGGAATGGTACTTATAAAGGGGCTGTTGTGAACCCCGGGGTTTATTTTTATCAGTGTGATGTTTTTGAAAGAAGAATATACGGACTTACGGAATACAGCCTTTCAGGTTTCGTTCATGTAATAACAGAGAAAGGAGCCGAACCGGTTAATATTGAATATAAGTAAATGAATTTGATGAAGTTCATATCATTTATCCTCCTGATAATGTGTACAGGACAATTGAAGGCACAGGAGATCGGGATGTATATAACAAGGGCTTCTGCATACAGCGAAAGGATGATGTTTGCAGGGGCGGCAGAGGAATATACCAGGGCATTGAGCATATCGGATGATTACAGGCTTTATACCGGAAGGGGAGAGGCCATGATTATTATCGGAGACATATCATTGGCGCTGGACGATTTCAATAAGGCAAATCAGATAGAACCGGGCTCCGGCTACCTGGGTTTGGCAAGAGCATATGCACTGAATAACGAACCATCAAAGGCAATCGAGAACCTCAGGAACCATCTTATGTCCGGATTCAGGCTTCCAAGGAAGGAGATAATGCTTGATGCTGCCTTTGCAGGTCTTGAAGACAGTAAAGACTGGAGGGAATTATGGAAAACAAAATGGTATACTCAGCTGGAGGAAGCGGAATCCGAGATAGAATATTATGCGGGCAGCGGGAAAGTAGAAGATGCGGAAAGTGTTTTGTCCGGTATCGATAATCTTTATAATGAAAGGATTGAGTTATTGTACCTGAAGGCTGTTGTTAAAGCAGCCGGATCAGACAGTAAAACAGCACTCGGCTACCTCAGACAGGCAATAGAAAAAGGAGATACCAGCATCAAAACATGGAAACTATATATTAATCAACTGGGGGAGACTGAGAATTATTTAGCTGCCGCAGATGCCTGTGATAAAGCATTATTATATTATCCCCGGGAAACAGAATTAATATATATGAAATCAGGGTACCTCCGGATGTCGGGAGAACATGAAAGAGCTCTGAGAACAGCTGAAAAGTACCTCGGGCTTTTCCCTGATAACGAAGATGCTAACAGGCAGGCAGGGTTGACTGCCGCTGATAACGGCGAATATGGTAAAGCAATACGTTGTTTCACACATAATATAGAGAACTTCCCGGGTAAATCACAATGTTATACCGATCGTGCGGGCTTATATATGAACATGAAAGCATGGGATGCTGCCGTATATGACTATTCCATGGCGCTTGATCTCTGGCCCAGGAATGGTGATGCATATTATAATAAAGGCCTTGCACTTATAAATGAAGGAAAGACTGATGAAGCATGTCATGACTTCAGAATGGCAACCAGGTATGGTGACAGGCGGGCCGCATCTATGATTAACAGGTATTGTATCAAATAATCGTCACCTCGTGTGTTTCAGTATCTTGGTATACAGATCTCTTGGTTTGAAAGGCTTAAGTATATAATCATTTATGTTAAGCTTCTGAATTTTTGCTTCATGTTCGGACATAATAGCTGCTGTGAGGGCTACGACAGGGAGGCTGCTTATCTCAGGATCAGACGAATTCCGTATTATTTCCGTGGCTTCAATCCCATCTAATACAGGCATATGCAGATCCATAAGAACCAGATCATATTTGTTTTTATCTATCATATCTAAAGCTATTTTTCCGTTTTCAGCATGAGTGACATCAATCTCCCATTTCGTCAGGAATTTATTGGCTACAAAAAAGTTTATTTTATTGTCTTCGGCAATAAGGATCTTTTTCCCTTTTAGCTCATCCCAGCGCTCCTCTTCCTCCGCTTCTCTTTTTTCAGGCGGCTTAATATCTTCCTCAGCGAACATAATGAATTTCATATTAAAGAAAAAGTCAGAACCTTCACCGGGCGTGCTTATAAGCTGCAGATTGCCACCCTGCAGTTCAACGAGCTTTTTGCTTATCGAAAGACCCAGGCCTGTTCCTCCGTATTTGCGGGTTGTATCGTCTGATGCCTGCTTGAAACTCTCAAAAATAATATCGTGTTTATCTGATGGAATACCAATGCCTGAGTCTTTTACCGAAAACTTCAATATTATTTCGTTAACGGTTCTGGTTTCTTCTTTCACTGAGAATCTGACCGTACCTTTTGACGTAAATTTTATTGCATTTGAAAGAAGGTTGGATAATATCTGGTTTAAGCGTATTGGATCACCAATAATAACAGCCGGAATGTTACCTTCAATATCCAGAAATAATTCCAGATTCTTACTTTTTGCCCTGTATGAGTAAGAACGTTTCAACTCGTCTACAAACTCGAAGATATTGAACCTTGTTTGTTCAAAGCTTATACTTCCCGATTCCATTTTCGTGTAATCGAGTACATCATTTACTAATGTCAGCAGGTGATTGGTAGAAAACCGCAGCGTTCTGATTAATTCCATCTGGTCATCCCTCGGTTTGCCTTGAAGGAGAAGATTGGTTATTCCAATAACCTCATTGAGGGGCGTCCTTATTTCATGACTCATGGTCGACATGAACTGTTGTTTAAGCCTGGCTGCCTTTTCGGCTTTTCTTCTTTCATAAACAAGGTTGTTCAGCATTCTCTTTCTTTGTATGACCAGTGCAATCTGATTTCCTATAAGGCTTAACAATCTCAGATCATCTTTTGAAAAAGCATTTTCATCGTCATAGTCCTGAAGCACCATTGCCCCGATAATCTCATTTTCCAGGGTCAGAGGAACTCCCAGCCATACTTTGCATGGTGTTCCTACAAGGGCAACCTCACCTTTCTTCTCCAGTTCGTCAATATCATCCGTATTTAATAACACGGGTTTGTTATTTTTCATAAGCCACCCGGTAATGGTATTCTTAACAGGTACTTCTTCGAAATGATCTTTTTCATCCTGGAAGAAAGGCAAGGTAAATGTTTGTGTATCTTTGTTATAGAGTACTATATAGAAGTTTTTTGTATCCCATATCTTACCTATCTCATCTTTTATCGAATTGAAAATATCTGAGAATTCGGTTACTGTAAGTGCTGCCGCTGAAATATTATAGATGATGGATTTTGTGTCGTCGTCTTTCCTTTTATCCGTAATATTTACGTAAAAAATGAAAAGTGCACTTGTCTCATCATTTACCTGAACGGGTCTTAAAGTCAGTGAATAAAAAACTCTTTCACCGTTCTTTTTCATGCGGTATGTCTCTTTAATAACTGTCCGGTTGCCAGCCGTCTGATTTATTAACTGCTTCCCTTCATTCACTAATTCAGGAGGGACAATAAGATCTAAAATGTTTTTGCCTGTTGCTCCTTCTTTTGTAAAACCGAATTCACTGGTAAATCCTGTATTTACCCTTTCTATTATACCATCCCTGTCTATTTGCACAATCGCTTCCGGGGCTGAGTCAATGAGTGTCTCAAGCAGGGCTTTTTCCTTTAATATTTTATTGATTCCTGATTTCGGTGTCATGCAGCATACCTTTTCTTAAGAAAGAGACAAATATAATAATAATTCAGTTCTCATCTCTCTGATTCAGTTTACTGTAATACCTGCAGAATTCAGATATTCCGCACTGGTCACACAAAGGCTTCCTTGCCCTGCAAATATACCTGCCATGCAAGATCAGCCAGTGATGTGCCGTTGGAATAAGTTTTTCAGGAATGTTAGCTGTCAGTTGTTTTTCAGCAGCCAGGGGTGTTTTTGCATTATCGGTAAGACCAATCCTTTCTGATACCCTGAATACATGGGTATCGACTGCCATAGCAGGTTTATTGTATATTACGGAGGCAATAACATTAGCAGTCTTACGTCCTACCCCTGACAATTTTTGAAGCTCGTCAACATCAGAAGGGACAATACCGTTATATTTTTCAATCAGAGTTTTTGACATGGCTTTTAAATATTTTGCCTTGCTGTTAGGATATGAACACGATTTGATGTAATCCAGTATTTCTTCAGTGCCTGCTGATGCCATATCGGAAGCTTTCGGAAACCGCCTGAACAGCGCGGGTGTAATAAGGTTAACCCTCTTGTCGGTACATTGCGCGGATAGAATTACTGCAACTATTAGCTCAAAAGGATCAGTATAAATAAGCTCAGTCTCAGCAACAGGCCGGTGCTCCAGAAAATAATCTATTACTCTCTTGTATCTTTCTTTTTTATTCATAACAGAATGTGCAATAATACATACTTTAGGAAAAAAAATTAATAAAATCCACAAAAACCTTAAAATTATTTGTAATTACAATAAACAAGATTAATTTTGAACCCAGATTGAAACGATATGATTACAGCGAATAACTTTTTCTACTTCTACTTTTACTACTTCACTGAAGCGGTGTAGGAGGGAAATATTCGCATATAAAAAATAAACTAACATGAGCCCCTCCAGCGGAGGGGCTTTTTTTTGATAATAATATGAGAATAGCAATTCAGGGAGAAAAAGGGAGTTTTCATGATCTGGCGGCCAGGCAGTACTTTAATGGTACTCACATAGATATTGTTCCCTGTTCATCATTTGACCTTGCAGTTGGTTCGGTGATAAAAAATGAATCCGAACTTGCACTTATTGCCATTGAGAATGCCAGGGCGGGCAGTATTTTACATAATTATACACTGATACGTGAGTCGGGACTGAAAATAATCGGAGAACATAATCTTCGTATTGAGCAGAGTATTATGGCTATTCAGGGACAGACTCTGTCAGATATTGTTGAAGTGTGGTCGCATCCTATAGCAATTGCACAGTGCAATAAATTTTTAAATGGTTTACCTTCGGTCAGACTTATCGAGAAGGAAGATACGGCAGCAAGCGCCCGGCTTATTCACGATTCGGGGCTTAAAGGGATTGCAGCCATAGGACCGGAAATTGCTGCGGAGATGTATCAGTTGGAGATACTCCGGAAAGGAGTTGAGACATATAAGAAGAATTTCACACGTTTTATATTATTATCAAAGGATTTTCTGAAAGACGAGAAGTATGACAAAGCATCGGTTTGTTTTTCGCTTAGCCATGAACCAGGTTCTCTTGCCTGTGTACTCAGACTGCTGGCCGATAAAGGTGTGAATCTTTCCAAAATACAATCTGTACCTCACATGAAGGATGACTGGGAATATATGTTTTTCCTTGACCTTGAGCTTAACGGGATAAATAATAAGGATTGTGTTTTTGAAATGCTTACGGAAGAAACCACAGACCTTGAAATACTTGGTTTATACAAGAAAAAGAATATTGAAAATGGGAATTGATGTAGCAGACAGGACAGAACAGATAAAGGAATATTATTTTGCAGGCAAACTGTCCGAAATAAATAAACGGATTATTGCCGGCGAGGATATTATTAACTTCGGAATAGGCAGTCCTGATCTTTCTCCGCCGGTAAAGGTTATTAATGATCTGAACAAATACAGTATTCTGCCTCAGGCAAACGGATACCAGCCATACAGGGGTATAGCAGAGCTCAGGACGGCTATATCGGACTGGTACGGCAGATATTTCAAAGTTGACCTTGATCCTGACCATGAGATACTTCCGCTGATAGGATCAAAAGAAGGGATAGTGCATATTTCCATGGCATACCTTAACAGGGGCGACGCCGTACTTGTCCCCGACCCAGGATACCCTGCATATGCAGCAGCAGCTAAATTATGCGGTGCAAGATGTATATATTATGAACTTACAGATGAGAATGACTGGAAACCCGATACAGGGAAGCTTGAAAACCTCGACCTGTGTGGAGTTAAACTTATGTGGGTTAACTACCCCAATATGCCGGCGGGAGTAAGTGCGGATATTGAACTGTTCAGTCATCTGGCTGATTTTGCGCGAAGGCATAATATATTGCTGGTTAATGATAATCCGTACAGTTTTATTCTGAACAATAATCCTGTCAGCATTCTGTCATCGGACAGTGATATGGAGCATGTCCTGGAACTGAACTCTCTGAGCAAATCTCATAACATGGCAGGATGGAGGGTAGGAATGGTTTTGGGTCACAGGGATCATATAAATAATATACTGAAAATAAAATCCAATATTGATTCGGGCATGTATTTCCCGGTTCAGAAGGCTGCTGTAACAGCGCTTGGTATTGACAGGGAATGGTATCATATGTTAAATACCATATATGGTACCCGTCAGAAGATGGTTTATGAATTGCTCAGGATTCTCGGTTGCTCGGTTAAGAAAGGGCAGACAGGCATGTTTGTATGGTCGAAAATACCGGAAGGATTCAGCGATTCATATGCATTTTCTGATTTTTGCCTTGACAATTACCGTGTTTTCATAACCCCGGGTTTGGTTTTCGGATCAAACGGACAATCATATGTCAGGACTTCACTGTGCATCGATGAGACCAGAATTAGAGTAGCCATTGAGAGGGTAAAAAATAATATAATATGAGTGACAGATTAGAACTTAAATCTAACGGACTATTCGGGAAGGATAAAAGACCGTTGATAATCTCAGGGCCGTGCAGCGCTGAGTCGGAGGAGCAGGTTGTTGAAACAGCAAAGCAACTGGCTGGCATAGGTATAAAGATTTTCAGGGCAGGTATATGGAAACCGAGGACCAGACCCGGGACTTTTGAAGGACTGGGGACAATTGCACTACCATGGATCAAGAGAGTCAGGGAAGAAACAGGAATGCTTGCAGCAATAGAAGTAGCTAATGTCTGGCATATAAAGGAAGCTCTGAAATACGATGTTGATATATTATGGGTTGGAGCCAGAACTACTGCTAATCCGTTTGCTGTTCAGGAGCTTGCCGATGGGCTTAGAGGGCTGGATATACCGGTTTTTGTAAAAAATCCGGTTAATCCTGATATAGAGCTCTGGATAGGCGCCCTGGAAAGGCTCAATAAAGCAGGGATAAAGAAGCTCGCAGCAATTCACAGAGGATTTAGCTATTATGGGAAGTCGCCGTATCGCAATATCCCTCAATGGGAAATACCTATTGAGTTGAAAAGGAGAATACCGGAACTGCCCATCATCACCGATCCAAGCCATATCTGTGGAAGAAAGGAGCCCCTTTTCTCAATTTCGCAGACGGCTCTTGACCTTGATTTTGACGGCTTGTTCATTGAATCTCATTATATGCCCGAGAATGCCCTTAGTGACAAAGAACAGCAAATAACACCGCCGGAGCTGCAATCATTGTTATCCGGACTGATACACAGGAGATCGGAAATTGACAATACAAGACAGATGGAAGGGCTGACAGAGTTCAGAAGACAGATCGATCAGTGGGATTCCGAACTGTTAAGGGTATTAAAGAACAGGATGACCATTTCGGAAGAAATTGGAAAATACAAGAAAAAAGAAAATATAACCATATTGCAAACGGGAAGATGGTCTGAGATTCTGGAAGACAGGCTGAAAAAAGCAAAAGAACTTGGCTTGAGCGATCAGTTTATTATTCAGGTATTCAAACAAATACACCAGGAATCTATCAGCTTTCAGAACAGGGTTATGAATTAGTCCGGGACTGCACTAGACAAGATCACTATATGAGACGAAAGACGAACGACAAACGACTAACGGAGAGCAGATCATCTTTGTCTTTGCCTTTTTCTTTTGTACTTTTTCCTTTAGCCTTTCGTCTTTTGTCTTTCGTCTTTTGTCTCAGTTGTTGCATGATAGTTAATATGATTTGATAACTTTAAGAAAATAATTCATGACCATGAACAGTTTGGAGATTAGGTATAAGAACTCAAAAACAGGGGTATATCTTGGGGAAGCATGGGAATTACTAAAGAAATTATTACCTGATAAGGAAGTAATAATTATAACTGATATTAATGTCGGCAGTTTATATGGTGATTATTTTCCTGAAGCCCCTGTAATTACAATAGGCACAGGAGAGACTGTCAAGGAACTGGACACAGTAGATACCATAATCAGACACCTGCTTGCCATAGGTGCAGACAGAGATTCTTTTATACTGGGAATAGGCGGGGGAGTGGTTTGCGATATTGCCGGATTTGTGGCTTCCATATATATGCGAGGCCTTTCCTTCGGTTTTGTATCTACAACCCTGCTTTCACAGGTGGATGCCAGTATCGGAGGGAAAAATGGTGTAAATGTTACCGGTATAAAGAATATTATAGGCTGTTTTAACCAGCCTTTGTTTGTTATTTGTGATACCGCCTTTCTTAAGACCCTTCATGAAGATGACTATGTGTCTGGCCTGGGAGAACTTGTTAAATACGCTTTAATACTTGACAGGAGCCTGTTTGAACAGATTGAAGGCAAAACCGGAGAGATACTGGGGAGAGAGCCGGCACTGATGAGCAGACTCATTGCAAGATCTGTTGAAATCAAGGCATCAGTAGTTGAAAAAGATGAAAAAGAACGTAATGAAAGGAGACTGTTGAATTTTGGACATACACTGGGTCATGCCATAGAATCGACTTCCGGTCTTAGTCATGGGATTGCTGTATCAGCAGGTATGCTTGTCTCATCATGGATATCGGTAGATGAAGGCCTTCTTCAGAAAGAAGATGCCAGAAGAATTGAAGTACTACTGGATAAATTGGGATTATTAAGGAAAACGGATACTGAATGGGAAAGTATCAGTGAGAAGATATTCTCTGACAAAAAACGGATCAGCAGTACTATAAATTATATATTACTTAATGAAATAGGGAAGGCCGTTCAAAAAGAATATCCGCTTGATGATATCCTTACCAGGCTTCACGAAAAAACAATCTTATATGAAGGTAAAAATTGAAGCATCAGTACCTGAGGGAATTTTATCAGCTCCACCTTCAAAATCAGCTATGCAGAGGGCTGTTGCAGGGGCCCTGCTGGCACATGGAACAACTGAGCTTATAAATCCGTCTTATTGCAACGATGCTTTAGCTTCAATAAATATGGCCGGGCGCCTTGGAGCGGGCTTTAAAAAGGAACCTGGCCGCTTAATTATAAAGGGAGGGTATAATCCGTTACATAAGAGCCTTAACTCAGGCGAATCAGGCCTTGGGGTAAGATTGTTCTCGGCAATTGCAGCGCTCCATAATGATTGGATAGAGATCAATGGCTCCGGATCTCTTATAAACAGACCACTTCATATGATACCACAGACACTTGAGACAATGGGAGTGGAAATAAAGTCTGCAGGAGGATATTTGCCTTTAAAAATTAAAGGGCCTATAAAACCCGGCATCTCATTTGTTGACGGATCACTTAGCTCCCAGTTTCTTACCGGTTTACTTATGGCATTACCCGTACTTGACTCCGATTCCAAAATAATTGTAAGGGACCTGAAAAGCAAACCATATATCGATCTTACCATAAAAATATTGAGTCAGTATGGAATATCCGTAAATAATATGGATTATTCTGTTTTCCGTGTACCCGGGAAACAGGTATATCAGCCTGGTAGTATAAAGATTGAAAGTGACTGGAGCGGCACTGCCTTTCTTCTTGTGCTTGGTGCGGTAGCCGGTGATATTACAGTGAGGGATATTTCTGTTGACAGCTATCAGTCCGACAGGCATATTATAAATATTCTCAGAGAGGCCGGAGCATCAATGGAAATTTTAGCGAATGAGATAAGGGTTAGAAAATCAGCATTAAAGGCTTTTGAAACAGATATAAGCGATTGTCCCGATCTGGCGCCTCCTCTTTCAGTACTGGCATCTTTCTGTAAGGGGAAGAGTATAATTCATGGCACTGAAAGACTTAAGGTTAAGGAGAGTAACAGAGGAAAGGTCCTTATGTCAGAGCTTTCAAAGCTGGGAGTGAAGATAAGAAATCTACAGGACAGGATCGAAGTGGAAGGCCCTTCTGTTATAAACGGAGGTTATGTTGACTCATACGACGACCACAGGATTAGTATGGCACTGGCTGTAATGGCAGTGGCCGCGTCAGGGGAAGTTGTAATAAACAGAGCTGAATCTGTTAATAAATCATACCCTTCATTTTTCAGCGACCTGAAAAGGACCGGAATAAAACTCATAATATCAGAATAGTAAATGAACACAATTGGGAAAATATTCAGAATTTCAGTATTCGGCGAGTCCCACGGGCCCGGAGTCGGAGTTGTAATAGACGGTTGCCCTCCCGGCCTCATGGTTAATGAAGAGATATTCCTGGAAGATATAGACAGGAGAAGAAGCGGGAAAAAAGGTACCACCCCAAGAAAGGAATATGATATGCCTGAGATATATAGCGGGGTATATGAAGGGCTGAGCACAGGTTCTCCGATAATGATAATGACCAGGAATACCAATACAAAATCTTCCGATTACACTAAATTTTCATCCGTCCCCAGACCCGGTCATGCCGATATGGTGGCAAGACAGAAATACGGAGGTTATGCCGATCCCAGGGGGGGAGGGCATTTTTCAGGGAGGCTGACATGGGGAATGGTTATCGCAGGTGTAATTGCAAAACAAATTGTTAAGCCTGCAGAGATCAAAGCCCGTATTGTAAGTGCCGGCGGTAATGCGGATATAGATTCGGAGGTGGAAAAAGCACTTAAAGAGGGGGACTCTGTAGGAGGACTTATAGAATGTGTGGTAAACAATCCGGCCCCCGGGCTGGGAGAGCCTTTCTATTATTCGGCTGAGTCGGTGATAAGCCAGGCAGTGTTCTCCGTACCGGCAATAAAGGGAATAGAATTCGGTTCCGGATTTAGGGCTGCATCAATGAGGGGCTCGGAACATAATGATCCTATTATTGACGCTGAAGGTACAACTTCAAGCAATAATTCAGGGGGATTTAACGGAGGAATAACTAATGGAAACAATATAGTATTGAGAGTTGCAGTTAAACCTCCGTCGAGCATATCCAGGGAACAGGAGACATATAGCCTGGCTGAAGACAAGATGGAAAAACTGATGGTTGAAGGACGGCATGATGCCTGTATTGCTTTGAGGATACCGGTTATTATAGAAGCAGCCGTGGCAATAGCACTGGCCGACCTGGTAATTATTAACAGGGGAATATACGGAGGCAACAGATAGATGGAAAGAATTTTGATTGCAGGAGCAGGTAAAATGGGCTCATGGTTGGCTGAAACCCTGTGCCTGAATTATGAGGTAGGTGTTTATGATAATGATCCGGATAAACTAAAATACCTGTTTAATACCTTTAGGTTTAAGGAATTATCTGAGATAAAGGAATTTGAACCTCAGTTGCTGATAAATTCTGCAGGTCTTAAACAGACTATAATCGCCTTTAAACAGATTTTTCCTTATATCCCAAAAGATTGTATAATATCAGATATGGCATCGGTAAAGAACGGCCTGGCAGAATTTTATAATGACTGCGGATACAGGTTCGTTTCGTCTCATCCTATGTTTGGGCCCACTTTTGGTAATATAAAAGACCTTAAAGGGGAGAGTGCAATAATAATTTCGGAATCTGACACGGAAGGGAAGGATTTTTTCAGGGACTTTTACAGGCAACTTGGGCTTAAGCTTTATGAGTATGATTTTACCGGGCATGATAAAATAATAGCTTATTCACTATCCATTCCTTTCAGCTCGACAATAGTTTTTTCAGCATGCATGAAAAAACTTGAAGTACCCGGAACAACGTTCCGGAACCACTTAAAGATAGCCAAGGGACTTTTGTCGGAAGATGATTACCTGTTAAGCGGTATATTACTGAACAAATATTCTGTTGACAGACTTTATGAGATTAACAACCGTCTCAGGGATCTGATAGTTATGCTTGAGAATAATGACGAGAAAGAGCTTCATAACCTGTTTGACAGGCTCAGAAAAAACATTGAAATGACATAAGAGCTATCCGGCTTTTTGAAGAAACAGTACCTTGCCGGTTCTTTCGGTTATTCTGTACCGGTTATCTATTCTTATGCCTATAACCCATACAATGTCTTCTTCTGAGACCAGTACATATATGTTCTCCTTGTCAGGAACGGGAATTTTCATGTCTATGAGCAGATCACTTATTTTTTTTCTTCCTTTCATGCCAAAAGGATGAAAAAAATCTCCTTCTTCCCATTTCCTTATTATAACAGGAAATTTTATCAGATCGGCATCCAGACATGCATAAGCAGGATCACCTGTGATCTTAAATCCTTCCCGGTCAATAAGCTCTGCATTTTTTATAGCGGGATCCTTTGCCAGCTTGTCAATATCCATTATGACAGAGGGAGGCTTTGACTTTTCGGAGATACATGTTACTATCAGGCTTTCCCTGTCACGCGTAATACAGTGAGATTCACTGAATAATTGCTTTCCTGATGCTGATCCCGTCAGGCTTATTATATCCTTAACCTGCAGCCTTCCGAAATTCCACTCCCTGAATATCTCATAAATCCATATTTCTTCAGGTTTCAGGTCTTTAAGCTTTTGAACAGGTATGATTATTTTATTCTTATTATGTCTGATTATCTCTTTTTTCTTTTCTTCCACAACGCCGGAATAAATTTCACCGGCGCCTTTCAGAAATTCCGAGGTTTCGTTAATGGATATCAGAACGGAAGGATTTATTTCCTTAAGTACAGGTAATATCTTATGTCTTATTTTGTTTCTTGTGTATTTCGTTTGTATGTTACTTGAGTCTTCCCTGTAATCAAGGCTGTTTATCATGGCATAATCCGATATCATATCCCTCGTGGCAAAAAGCAGAGGTCGTATTATATTACCTGATTTGGGACTGATACCTGTCAGGCCGCTGATACCCGTACCCCTGGTGAGATTGATAAGCACGGTTTCAACACTGTCGTTCAGATTATGACCGGTTGCTATCAGATCATATTCATTTACATCCCTTATCTTTTCAAACCACTCATATCTCAATTCCCTGGCTGCCATCTGGATCGAGATCCTTTTTTTCTTTGCGTATTCCCTTGTGTCAAACTTAGTGGTATACAACCTGACATTTTTTTTCCGGCATAATTCCTTAACAAATATTTCGTCGGCATCAGATTCATCTCCCCTCAGATTAAAATTACAATGCGCAGCTGCAATATTAAGCGATAAACGACTGAAAATATGGAGCATAACAACAGAATCAATGCCTCCGCTCAGAGCCAGAACTATCCTGTCTGATTCTGTAAACAGTTTTTTTTGTATCCTGTATTGTTCGAACTGTTCTGTCATGGAAATAATAGTTTCTGAACTGCAAAAATAATAAAAGCCCGGTTATCTGAACTTTTGTATCCCGGGTTCCTCCGGGTCAAATCCGGGAGGATTGAGAAGACGCTCCCCGTCAATGTCGATATAATGCAGTATGGAATATGGCGGTGCCCCCGGATAAATGCCAAATCTGATCTGGAAGGTATTAAATATCAGATTATCATTACGTACCCTGAGGCCTAAGCCTAACCCCGATACCATATTATCATATTTATAGGCCGGTGTACCTTCGGAGTATATTACCATATCGGCAAATCCGAAAAAAGCGAATCTGAATCCGTATTTAAACGTTTTACTGAAAGCAACAGCTTCAAGATTAATGTATATTCTCTGGTCAGGAAAGATCGAATCATTCTTAAATCCCCTCATCCCGTATTCATCCCCTATAAAAAGATACTCGTTTTCAAATCTTTTAAATCCCCTTGTGTAGTCCAAAGATCCGAACAATCGCATTTTGTATGACTTCATATCATACAAATTCGAGATATAATTGAATCTTAGATTAAGAAGACCCTGTTCTGTCAGATTATCTTTTGTGAACGTTGATATGCTTCCTTTGCCATAAAAATACCCTGTATTTGGCAGGAAGCTGCCGAATGCTGCTTTAACACCGATATAGTCCCGTATATTAAATTCATTGTATTCCTTTCCGTAGGTCATTTCTAATATTCCACCATAGGGTATATCTTCATTCCTTCCGTAATTATAAATGAGGTTTGCCTTATAGAAACGTTGCGATACTATTGAGAGCGAAGCGAGGTATAGATTGTATTTCTGATATTCGTAATATGAATTACTTGCGATCTCCGGTCTTTTCCAGACGTTATTATTTATATACCGCCCCGATATTATAGCCCTTGTATAATTTTTATTATCAATAATATAAGATCTGCCAAGCCAGAAATCTATATTCGTATATTCGACAGGCTCGGGTATGTCAAGGGTATCAAGGTCTTCCATTATATATGATTCGCTCAGGCTCAGGCCGCCGGCGTATTTTGTATAGGTTGTTAAGAACTTCCTTGATATATCGGCAGCAACTGTTTTTTTGTCAAATGCATTTTTGAAACTTAATTCGGCGTCGATCATTGTCCTGCTGAAATTGTTGAGCTTGTATGCAACGCCTATACCCATTGAATTATATTTTCTGTAGTCATATGGTATCTCAAATTCCAGTTCATGACCAAAACCAAAAATATTTTTATCAAAAACAGTTACTTTTCCGACATTATAACCATGTATATCGGTCATCATTCCCAGTGAGTATACATCTTTGCTTATTACAAGTATATCTGCTTCGGTGCTTGAAACAGGTACAACCACTATGCGGGCATCGTATATAAATGGCAGCTTCCTTATAAGACGTTCGCTTTCAGAAATTTTAAGAGGTACAAGGCTGTCATTAACCTGAAACAGCAGATAGTCTTTAATTACATGCTCCCTGGTTTTGAGATGTGTCTTGTTAAGAAAGTATTGTGATTCATTTTCCAGAGATGCCTCAGGGTCGCTGATGGTTGTGCCAAAAGCATTTAACCGTCTGTATGAAATATTCCTGATTATTTTTCCCCGGTGTTCCATGAAATTATCTATACTTCTTTCGTTAATTTTCCTGGGGTTTGTTTTTGCCGGTGGTATTACGACAAGGTCATAAAGTATCCTTGTAAGGTTTTTTCTTCCTGCCTTGATTTTCAGGGAGTCATAAAAAACAATTGTTTCTTTATATGCGCTTGTGTCTTCAGGCATATAGCTGTCGGAAATATAAATGACAGTGTCTTTATTGAAGTATACAAGTGAATCATTTATATTGACATACGAGCCTCTGCCCACTTTGACAGGCTTCATGAAATTAGTCTGCTGCGACAACAAGACTGTGGGATATAATATTAAGAATATTATCCCAGGTAAACACATTTTATGCCTGATCCCAACCATATACCATACAGTTCAATACCTGCAGTTTTTATTACAGATAATGTTATTTCGCCAGTACATCGTCTGAGTTAAACTTGAAACCCAGCCGTTTCCCGGTTACCATCTTTGATAACTGGATCTTGCTTTCAAGCTGGCCAACTGATGCTATCTTGACATTGTCATACGGAGGCACCAGAAGGTCAAACTCAAGTGAATATTGCATAGCTGTGAAAATGATTCTCTTTAGCGCTTCCCTGTTGACCTCTTCATTACCGTAATTGGAGAACAACATTGCCATCTGGCGTTTCCCTTCAACAAAATACTGGTTTTCACGGTTAATGAAAATTCTTGCTATGAGATAGCCCAGGTCTTCGTGCCTTGAATATTTGAATGAATCGGACAGGAAATTATAGATGCTTATCACGCCTGAGTAGGAATTGTCTTTGTTCTTCTGTATGTATGGTGTTTTCCATACCGGATGCTCCCTGTCAAACTGGAAAACATTTGAGTGCATGCTGAAAATAAGAATATCGCCTGCAACCTTTATCGAAACATCAAACCTTCCGTTTTCTTTGAAGACCAGCCGCACTCTCTTATCAGTATTCCCTATATCCCTGTTTATCTCACGGGTTAATGCTGCCAGAAGATCACTGATCCTGTTGAATGCCGCTACAGTATTATCATATACTTTTTGCTTAAGCACCGATTTCTCCTGAAGGGTATCTACGATTTTCTTTTTTTGCTCATTAAGATCCATTACCGTACCGTAATTATTAATTACGGGCAATGTACAAAAAATCCGTAAATCTTCGGTTGTGACAGGTCAATAAGCCCTTGCAAATACTACTCTTTGTTTAGATGGCTTACCTGAGTATATGCATTTACCATCTTCAGTCTCATTATCAAGAGGTATGACCCTGATTGTCGCCTTTGTTTCATTTTTTATTTTTTCTTCTGTTTCGGCCGTACCATCCCAGTGAGCAAGAATAAAACCTCCCTTGTTTTCGATAGTATTCCTGAATTCATCCCAGTCATCGATTCTGAAGGTGTTTTTATCCCTGAAAGCAAGAGATTTGCTAAATATGTTTTTTTGTATATCTGTCATTAATCCTGTAACATGATCCGTTACTTTATCAAGGCTGATAACTTCTTTTTCCATGGTATCTCTCCTGGCAACCTCTGCAGTCCCGTTTTCAACATCCCTGGGGCCTATGGCCAGTCTTACAGGTACTCCTTTAAGCTCATACTCAGCAAATTTGAACCCTGGCTTGTGCGTATCCCTGTCGTCATATTTAACCCTCAGTCCCGATTTTTCCAGTTCCGATTTTATCTTTAATGCTGTAGCCGATATTGAATCAAGCTGGGTATTACCTTTGTAAATAGGTATAATAACAACCTGGACAGGCGCAAGGTTAGGAGGTAAAACAAGACCGTTATTGTCACCGTGTGCCATTATAAGGGCTCCTATCAGCCTGGTTGAGACACCCCATGATGTTGACCAGACATATTGCAGCTCCCCTGATTTGTCAGTAAACCTGACATCGAAAGCCTTTGCAAAATTCTGACCCAGGAAATGGGATGTGCCTGCCTGCAAGGCTTTGCCATCCTGCATAAGAGCTTCAATGGCATAGGTGTCGACTGCACCTGCAAATTTTTCAGAATCCGATTTATATCCCTTCAATACAGGGATACCCATAAAGTCCTGTGCAAAATGTTCATAGAGATTGATAATTGTCTTTGTTTCCTCTATTGCTTCGTTCTTTGTTGCATGCGCCGTATGCCCTTCCTGCCAGAGGAATTCAGCCGTCCGGAGAAAGAGCCGTGTACGCATTTCCCACCTTACAACATTTGCCCACTGGTTAATAAGTAGGGGCAGATCACGGTAAGACTGTATCCAGTTTTTATATGTATTCCATATTATTGTTTCGGATGTTGGCCTGATAATCAGCTCTTCTTCAAGCCTGGCTTCTGGATCAACCTCTATGCCCCTGCCGTCTTTATTATTCCTTAACCTGTAATGAGTGACTACTGCACATTCCTTGGCAAAGCCCTCAACATGGTCCGCCTCCTTTGCAAAGAAAGACTTCGGGATAAACAAAGGGAAATAAGCATTTACATGACCCGATTGCTTAAAAAGCCTGTCAAGCTCCGACTGTACTTTTTCCCATATGGCATAACCGTATGGCTTGATTACCATGCAACCTCTCACCGCGGAATTTTCAGCCATATCGGCCTTGATTACCAGGTCGTTATACCACTGAGCGTAGTTGTCTTCCTTTTTTGTTAAAAAATCTGCCATGTTGTTTGGTATGGATTTTGTAAATTGTTAACTGAAACAATAACGAAAATATCGCACAAAGTAAATAAACTTACAGTTAAATTAAAAGCAGGAGGATGTCATGAAAGCAAAATACTTAACCGGATTAATAGCAGGAATACTTGCAGCAACAGCTCCGATACAGTCTGCAGAAACTCCTGCAGAGGTCGATTACTACAGGGCAAGCCCCGGAGTACGTGTTACAACAACAGTAAGAGGCCATGATTTCTACTACGCCTCCAGGATAAGAAGATTTCATAGTTCATATGTGTCTTTCGGATTCTATGCACCTGTTTATACCGAGACTTACTGGTATACCTACAGGCCGGCAACCTGGGGTATGACAATATACGCGGGAAACACAAGCATGGGAATGGGCTGGAGTTTCGGATATCCTGATTACTATTATGCAGGCTGGTACTCTCCATGGTCATCCTTCGGAGGATATTACCCGTCATATTATATGGATTATTACCCTGATTATTACTACTGGTCTTATCCTGTGGTAAATTACAGGGTCAGGATAAGAAATACCTACCATATCCATAATCACTACTATTACTCTAATAATTATACAAGGCCAAGATACCATTATGAAAGATACCTGGGTAACGATTACTACAGATACCCTTCCCGGAAGTATGCTTCTGGAGAAAGACCGGCGTATAGCAGGAGGGCAGTAACAGGTAGTAATAGCAGCTACAACAGAAATGCAACGACCAGGACCGGCAGGACTGTTAACAATACAAATACCAGGGCAAACGATAATGCCGGTCTTAACAGCAGAAATAATAACGGGAACAACAGGTATCATGACAGAAATCCTAACACAGGTAACCTGAACAATAACAGCAACAGATATCACGACAGGAATATCAACAGTGGAAATAACAGGACAACTGAAGTAAATACCGGTGCTGCTAACAGGACAGTGACCCGCTCAAACAACACACGAACAGTTACAGGACGTCAGTCGAATAACAGCAACGCAAGGAGTACTGTAAACCGGACCATAGACCGTACTTCGGTAAGGGGAACAAACAGCAACGCAAGTAATAATAACAGAAGCGCGGTTAATAATGCAACCGGTAACAATACCAGAGTAATCAGAAGCAATACAAACGGAAGCTCTGCTAACAGCAGTGTGAGAAACTCTTCAGGAGGTATAAACAGAAATACTGCAGTGAGAAGCTCATCAAATAATAACAGTAGAAGCTCAGCAGTGAGAAGCTCATCAAATAATAACAGCAGAAATTCAGCAGTGAGGAGTTCATCAAATAGTAACAACCGGAGTTCGGCAGTAAGAAGCTCATCAAATAGAAGCACAAGAAGCACAGCCGTAAGGAGCTCGGGTAGCAGCTCAAACAGAAGCACCGCAAGAAAGAGCTCAGGTTCAGGGAGCAAGAAAACAGAATCTAAATCATCTTCAAGAAGGAGCAGGCGCTAAAAGCCTGCCTCTTTATTTTAATTTAAACATGAAAAACAAATCTGTTAAAAGAAAAATCTTATATTTGTTACTAAAGCCACCTATTCCTTGTTAGCTAATTGGTATGGTTTTTGTTCTTTAAGTTGTAGGATGAAATAATATTATCGGAGGTCGAAAATGAAAACTTATCTTTACATCGCAGTTTTAGCAATATTCCTTCTGAGCAGTTGCTCGTCAACTCTTTATATGAGCGGAGAGTATGATGACCTTTATTATACGCCATCTCCGAAAGAGGTTTACGTGCAAAATGCCGGTGTTCCTGATCAGGCTTATGAATCGATATCAGAAATAGAAAATAAGTATGACCTTGATACACTCGTGGCCGACGAATACCTTGATCCTACTGAATATGAAAAGGATCAGATGTATTATGACAACAATAAAAACAGCGCATTCGATTACTATGACGGAGTATCCTATGCCGGTTATCTTAACAGGTTCTACGGTAACTATTTCGATCCTTACTGGAGAGATCCTTTCTATACAGGATTAAGATACGGGATGTCTTTTGGATTTCCGTATTATTCATACTCTTACAGTATGTGGGATCCTTATTACAACCCGTTCTACTACGGTTATAATGATTACTATTCACCTTACAGGTCATACTATTACAGCCCGTACTATTACAACCCCTGGAGATACGGATACTCATCATACTATACTCCGTATTATAGCGGGTATTACAACGGGTATTACAGCAATGTAGAATACTATCAGACACCTGTGCGCAGAAGGACCACATACAGTACATTGTCAAACAGATACACCGGTGAGACAGGTCAAAGAGGCAGCTCTGCAGTTAACAGTTCATCAAGAAGGACCGGTACTATAGCAAATACTGATGTGCGAAGCACTGAAGGAAGCAGAAGAACAAGCCAGTCCGTGGTTTCTAATAATACCCGGATAAGAGAAGCTGCCAATCCACAGGAAAGATCTGTAAACTCCGAAGCCGGCAGAAGGACACAGGTAAATACCACCACAAGGGCGGCAACCCAACCTGAATATAATACACAGACCAGAACTTACAGGCCCACTTATACCAATCCGCGAATGAGTACAAGGCCAACATATAATAATACAAACAGGAGGAGCGGCAGTACCATTACAAACAGCTCTTCACGACAGACGCAGATTAACCGTTCATCAAATATAAATTCAAATACCAGTCGTAATAATACAAGCAGATCTGTGATCAACAGATCGTCTTCAAACAGTCCCACAAGGTCTGTTATAAACAGGTCCTCAAGTATAAACAGGTCAGGATCATCGTCTTCATTCCGTTCCTCATCAACCGGTTCGGGAAGCACCTCATCTTTCAGGTCTACATCTTCGGGGAGCAGGAGTTCTGTGTCGTCCGGAAGCAGAAGTAGTTCAAGCGGAAGCAGAAGCTCATCAACCAGTAGCAGAAGCTCGTCAGGTTCAAGAGGAGGTAGAAGATAACTAATAAGGTAGAGTATTGGTAGCTGCGTGTTATGTAATTTTATTTATCATATTGCCTGAATGATAATAGGGGTCATATTTAATTCAACTTAAAATGAAAAGAACAGTAATTATATTAATAACCTTGGTAACCGCTTTGTCAGGTTTAAGATCACAAACTATAGATGAAGCTTTATGGTATTCTCAGATTTTCTACGGAGGATCGGCACGCTTCCATGCTATGGGCGGTGCTTTTACAGCACTGGGAGGCGATATGTCGGTACTTAGCCAGAACCCTGCAGGGATGGGCATTTACAGATCTATGGAGCTGAGCTTTTCTCCGCAAATGTATTATAATAATTCAGTGACTAATTATAATAATACGGAATCAAACGAATACGCCTATAAGTTTAACATTAACAATGCAGGATTTGTATTTCCACTGATCAGCAATGATAATACCGACGGACTGGCAGGGCTGAATCTGGGCTATTCATTCAACCGTACAAATAATTTTAATATTAATACTGTAATACGAGGAGTTAATCAGAATAGCTCGATGGCTGATTACTGGGCAGATATTGCAAACGGGATTTATGTTGACGATCTGGATGGTATTGCAGCCGCTGCATGTGGTGGATATACATATTATATATCTGAGACTGAATATGAAACTGGAGTATGGCTGACAGATACAATAACCGGTTCAGGCGGGTATAATTACGGAACAACATTTTCCCAGTACGGAGAGAATACAAACTCAACATACGGGCAGACAGTAAGACGTCTTATTACGAGAGAAGGATTCTCAGGCGAACATGCATTCAGTATATCGGCTAATTTCAGTCATAAGATATATGTCGGCGCAACAATAGGACTGAACAAGATAGATTCATATTCAACATATGAGCACACTGAGTCTGATAATGACAACCTAATATTCGATTTCAATAATTTTACATACAGGGATGTGGTCGAGACATCGGGGACAGGATATAATTTTAAAGTTGGAGTAATAGCAAAACCTGTTGAAATGCTCAGACTGGGATTTGCTTTCCATACACCGACAATTTACAGGCTGAACGAGTATTATTACGATGATATCAGGGCAGAGTATGATGATGGCGCTTATTATACATGGGAAAATGAAGCATACCGTTTTTCATACACGCTGACCACACCTATGAGGCTAATGGCGGGCGCTGCTGTTCAGATAGGTAAGATGGGACTGATAAGTGCTGATTATGAATTTGTGGATTACAGGATGGCAAGATTCTCACGTGCATCTGACGATTATAATTACTATAACGAGAACCAGGATATTAAAGATATATATGATGTGGCCCATAATCTGAGGCTTGGAGCTGAGCTCAGACTAAATGCATTATATATGAGGGCAGGTTATGCTATGTATGGCAGTCCTTTTGTAAAAGGGGAGGATAATGAGGATAACAGGCATTCTGTTTATTCTGCCGGGCTGGGTTTACGCCAGAGGAATTTTTCTTTCGATATTTCATATGCACTAAGGGCAAACAGTGAGATGTATTTTATGTACAATCATCCCGATATTAATCCTGCCGAGATCAGTTATAACAGACATATGGTTACGGCAACTCTCGGATTCAGGTTCTGAGGCATGACCATGCTTCAGGTCCCATATTGAATATCAGATCAAGGATACTCAGGTTTGGCCTGAAGCCAAACCTGGGGCTGAAAACCTGGAAATATTCGACGGCATTAAATACGTATTCACTCTTTGGATTCTGATTATAACGCATATCTTTTTCATCTTCAGTATATTGCTTCCTGAATGAATTTGTTTTTTCAACCTGCAGATCGAGTTCCAGCACTTTGAGTAGTGTTTCAAGGATTGACATATTGAGATCCAGTAAATAGATATGAACGCTTTTCAGTGGCTTCAGAACTTCGTCGGAATAAAATTCGAAGAAAGCTGATGAATTGTATGCTGATCTGATTGCATGCAAATGTTCCCGCTGCCACTTCCTTGAATTATCTATTTTTATATCCTTTAGCAAGACTTTATGAAAACTTCCCCGCTCAACCGGCACCACAAGAGGCAGTACCCCGTTGGCCGAGTATATATAACAACGGTTCCTGTATGTTTGCCTGGGATAATTTTCATACTGCTCTATAAGTAAGCGTCCGGCTTTTGCCATTTCGGAAAAAAAACTTACAGGAGGATAGTATGCTGCCGGTAATATTAAGGTATTGTTTTTCACGCTTACTTTAACCTGTTGATCATGCTTGCATTGAATCCGGCCCCGAACCCATTGTCTATATTTACCACACTAACACCTGAGGCACAACTGGTAAGCATTGCCAGGAGGGCTGAGATCCCTTTAAAGTTTGCGCCGTATCCCACGCTTGTAGGCACAGCAATTACAGGTTTATCGATTAAGCCTCCGACAACGCTGGCTAGCGCCCCTTCCATACCGGCTATTACGATAACAACATTGCATTTTGTTATTTCGGGTAGCTTGTCAATAAGCCTGTGAATACCTGCAACACCTGCATCATAGATTCTTATCACTTCATTGCCGAGCAATTCGCAGGTTACCGCGGCTTCTTCTGCTACAGGTATATCAGAGGTGCCTGCAGTTATTATTGCAACAGGCAATAATGCAGGTTTCATTTTATTTTTTATAATACTTATTATCCTGGCTTCCTCATACCAAACTGCTTCCGGAGCTATTCCCCTTACTGCTTCATATTTTTCTTTGCTGGCACGTGTACCTATGGCATTTTGACCTGTTTCCGAAATATGCCTGAAGATAATGCTTAGCTGTTCGGGTGTTTTTCCTTCGCAAAATATTATTTCTGGATAACCTGTTCTTATCTCTCTGTGGTGATCTATCTTTGCAAAGCCAAGGTCACTTAACGGAAAGTATTTCAGCTTTTCAATTGCATCCTCAACCTTAATCTTTCCCTTTGACAGGTCTTCAAGTATTCCTTTAAGTGCTTCCCTGTTCATTGTAAATTATTTTTCCGGTTAAAACTGTCCGTACGGTATCCTTCAAGGTCAAGGCTGATATAATCAAATCCGGCAACTTTAAATGTTCTTATTATTTTATTTCTCTGTTCACTCTCCAGAAACTTTCCGAAATAGCCGGGATCGACTTCTATACGTGCTGTATTTCCGTCTATCCTTACCCTGGCTCCGGGAAATCCTGATTTATGCAGGAAACGTTCCGATTCTTCAATGCGGTTCAGTTCCCTGATGCTTACCGTGGTGTCATAAGGTATACGTGTAAGAAGGCATGCATATGCAGGCTTGTCCCATATTTCAAGCCCGTATTCTTTAAGCTGGTGCCTGATCTCGTTTTTGGTAAAACCGTATTCCAGCAGCGGACTGCGTACCCGTAGCTCCCTGAGCGCTTTCATTCCCGGACGGAATTCTTTCATATCATCGGCATTACTCCCGTCAGCGACAACTGTAAAGTCGTTTGAACAGGCATATTCCGTTATCCTGCCAAAAAGAAGTGATTTGCAGCGATAGCATCTGTCAACAGGATTTTTTATAACTGATTTGTGCAGGGGTAGCTCTATTATCTTATGCTCTATCTTCATATTTCTGCAGAAGCTGGCGGCTTTATCAACTTCCCATCCTGGAATATATGGTGTTTTGACAGTTACAGCAGATAATCTGATATGTGAAAATTCTTTTAGAATATATAAGAGGAAAGTGCTGTCGACACCTCCTGAAAACGCTACAAGTACATTATCGGAGTCGCTGAAAGAACCGAGCAGTAATTTTATTTTATTGTCTGCCTGCATTTATTGCGGTTAGTATAGTATTGTATACTTCAGGGAGCGGTAATCCTTTCTGCCTGGCTATATGCTGACAATCGGCTATTTCAGGCTTTGACGATACCAGCATTCCGTTATGATAAGCATATTTAACCGTCACAGGTCCGTAAGGCGTGTTTACTTTTTTTGATTCCCTTCCTGCTGTACTTTTGGCGAATACCGATTCTCTTACTCCGAGTGTGGTGGATTCGCTGAATAAAACGTTCTTAATATTACCTGTATCGCCTTTCTGGCATATTACGCTTACTTTAATGCCTGGTCTGGTCTTTTTCATTATGATATTCTCAAGGAAAACATCAGCAGCGCCGGCTTCAAACAGTTTATCTATAAGGTTATCATACATTTCAGGATTCATATCGTCTATATTGCATTCTACCAGTGAGGCATTATGCCCTTTTTGTCCTTCTTCTGTCATATCTCCCAGGTATACTCTTAAGAGGTTTGGCAAAGAAGGGTTCTCCTTATGACCGATGCCATATCCTGTTTTTCTTATTCTAAAGTTAATAGAGGATTCGAATTTTGTTCCCAGTGAGCTTATTATTGCAGCTCCTGTAGGTGTTGTTGCCTCAAAATCAACATTTCCTTTACTTACAGGTATCCCTTTCAATATCTCGGCTGTGGCAGGCGCCGGTACCGGAAGCAGTCCGTGAGCACATCTTACCATGCCGCTGCCCAGTTCAACAGGCGATACTATTACTTCCCCCACATTCAGCCTGTTAAAACATATTGCTGCCCCGGTAATATCTATAATAGAATCCATGGCACCGACTTCATGAAAATGAACTTTTTCTACCGGCATATCATGTACTTTGGCTTCAGCCTCAGCTACTTTTATAAATATTTGAATAGCAGTATCCTTAACCTTATCACTCAGGTTGCTTCCCTCTATGATTTCCCTGATATCCTTAAGATGTCTGTGCTTTTTGTCCTCGCGGGTTAATAACACAGTTACCTTTGTTCCGGTTATTCCGTGACGCTGATCCTTCTCAACCATCAATTCCCAGCCGTCAAGGTTTAGTTTTTTCAGTTCATCTGTCAGATAGTCCTTTTCAACGCCAAGGTCTATCATTGCGCCCAGGTTCATATCTCCGCTAATTCCTGAGAAGCATTCGTAAAACAGTGTATTATTCATCTTTAGTATTATTAAACAACTGCTAAGATAATATTAAGCATGTTAATAGTAATAATATAACAGCTATTTTGCGATAATGCAATAAATTCTAATATTTGCAGGACAACTAATATATATCACGAATGAAAAGACGCGATTTTTTCAGAAAATCAATCGGTGCCGGAATAGCTGCCGGTACAGCTTTCAGTCTTGGGGGGTATAACAAACTATGGGCCTCTTCACCTTACACGCCTGACTATGATATGGTTGCTGTAATGGGAGGAGAACCTGATGCAATGTTTGATAAAGGGATCAGCGCTCTGGGCGGAATAACAAATTTCGTAAAGAAGGGGCAGTCTGTAGTTATTAAACCCAACATAGCATGGGACAGAACTCCGGAGATAGGTGCAAATACAAACCCTGCACTGGTGAAGAGGATAATTGAGCACTGTATAAGAGCCGGAGCTGATAAGGTATATGTGTTTGACCATACATGCCATAACTGGGTTAAGTCGTATAAAAATTCCGGTATAGAGAAAGTGGCAAGGGATGCAGGAGCAAAAGTTGTTCCTGCCGATACTGAGAATTATTATCATGAAGTTGATATTCCGGGAGCAAGCCTTCTGACCAAAGCAAAGGTTCATGAACTGATCCTGGAGTCGGATGTTTTTATCAATGTGCCGGTATTAAAACATCACTCGAGCACAAAAATGACCGGTACCATGAAAAACCTTATGGGTAATGTATGGGATCGGGGATGGTGGCATTCTAACAACCTGCATCAGTGTATTGCAGATTTTGCAGGCTATGAAAAAAAACCTGATATTAATATTATAGACTGTTACAGGGTGATGATGAGGAACGGGCCACAAGGTGTATCCGTCAGCGATGTGGCTGTCATGAAAGCACAGATAATATCCACTGATATGGTTGCGGCAGATGTAGCTGCCGCACGAATGCTCAAAATGACACCTGAGCAGATAGATTATATCCCGATTGCCGCTAAAATGGGACTTGGCCGGATGGATATCGAGAACCTGAACATCCACAGAATAACAATGTAAATAATACATATGGAGTATACGATATTACGAAAAACCAGGATTGTAGTTGCTCTGGTTATATTTGTTATTATCACATTGTCGTTTATAGATTTCAGACAGTTTATACCGGATACATGGTTTAATGCAATACTTTTTCTTCAGTTTTTTCCGTCGGTATTTGATTTTTTGAACCTGCCTGTACTGGCTTCGGCAGGTTTTATTTTTGTATTGGCCCTTACACTGTTTACAGGCAGGTCGTATTGTTCGGTTATTTGTCCTTTGGGTATTTACCAGGATGCTGTAAGCCGGCTGGGCGGAAAATTCAAACGCAGGTTCCGCCGTTTCGGTTATAAAGCTCCTCATACTATTTTACGTCATCTATTACTGGCAGTAACCCTGATATTTATGCTGGCAGGGTCAGTATTTCTTCTTAGCCTTCTTGATCCTTATAGTATATTCGGCAGGTTTGCCACCTATTTTCTGAGACCTGTGATTATCTTTGTGAATAATATTGTTGCTGAAGTATTTGCCTTTTTTGATAATTACACTGTTTTCAGGGTTGATTATATAAAAATCCCCTTTTTAGCTTTCATAATCCCCGGTCTTTTACTGTTACTGGTTACCTGGCTGTCCTTTACAAGAGGAAGGCTTTATTGTAATAGTGTTTGCCCTCTTGGCACTTTTCTTGGCTTTATATCGAGAATATCATTCTTGCGTATAAGAATTGATCATGATACATGTTCACATTGCGGCAGATGTGCAATTAATTGTAAAGCAGGTTGTATTGATTTTAAAAATGAAAAGATTGATCTCAGCAGGTGTGTGACATGCTTTAACTGCCTTCCTGTATGCCCTGATAGCGCTATTTCGTATGGATTCAGGCAGAAAAAAACTACGGGCATTGCTGATAAACCTGATATAAAGAAAAGAAGTTTTATTGCAGGATTGCTGGCTCTGTTTGTTGCATTCCCTGCTCTACTGAAAGCCCAGGATGTACCGGTACCGAAAAAAAAGTCGACTGTACCTGAAAAAAAGACATCCCCGGTGTGCCCTCCGGGAGCTGTAAGTATAGAACATTTCAACGATTATTGTACTGCCTGCTCGCTCTGTGTTTCAGCATGCCCTAATAATGTGATAATACCATCTGTGATGGCATACGGACTGTCTGGTATTATGCAACCCAGGATGGATTATCATAAAGGGTTCTGTAATTTTGAATGTATCCGTTGTACCGAGGTTTGCCCTTCAGGAGCCCTGCTGCCCCTGGCTTTGGAAGCAAAGAAGCTTACCCAGATCGGTAAAGTGAATTTCATCAGGGAAAACTGTATCGTAGAAACTGAAAAAACAGACTGTGGAGCCTGTTCCGAACACTGCCCGACAAAAGCAGTCCAAATGGTCCCGTATGAAGGTAATCTGGTCATTCCTGAGGTGAATAATGAAATATGTGTTGGTTGCGGCGCTTGTGAGCATGCCTGTCCGACCAGGCCATACAGGGCTATATTTGTGGACGGCAATCCTGTCCACCTGGATGCTATGAAGCCGGAAGTTGATGAGCTTGAGATAAAAGCACTGGAAGAGTTTCCATTTTGAACCCTGTAAACGAGTGCGATTAAAAAGTCAGTAAAATATGACATTTATCGCTATTAATATATCCATAATAGCATTACTTTTGCTGAAAATTTTAACATTTATCTGTAATAATATGAAACCAACACATATTGAGCATATTGGTATAGCGGTTAAGAGTCTGGATGAGGCCATTCCGTTCTACGAAAATGTATTCGGTCTGAAGTGTTATAGTGTGGAAGAAGTCGCTGATCAGAAAGTTAAAACGGCATTCTTCAAAATTGGCCAGACTAAGATTGAATTACTTGAATCTACGGATATCGAAGGACCAATAGGAAAATTTATTGAAAAGAAAGGGGAGGGTATTCACCATATGGCATTTGCCGTTAAAGACCTCGAAGATGAATTAGTTGATATAGAATCGAAAAATGTCAGGCTCATTGATACAAAACCCCGCAAGGGCGCTGAAGGGCTTGAAATAGCTTTCCTTCACCCTAAATCAACTTTCGGGGTACTTACAGAGTTATGCGAGGATAAGTCATAATAAAAAACTTCAATTAATATACAAGTATGGAAAGCGAGGATAAGATCAAACAACTTATTGAACTGCGTGAAAAGGCTAAGATGGGTGGAGGAGAAAAGAGGATTGCTTCTCAACACTCAAAAGGAAAAATGACAGCCCGTGAGCGTATTGATATACTTCTGGATGAAGGTAGCTTCGAGGAATATGATATGTTTGTTACCCACAGGACAGATGATTTCGGCCTTAAAGACAAGAAATTTTTATCTGATGGCGTGGTGACCGGACATGGTACAATAGATGGCCGGGTGGTATATGTTTTTGCTCAGGATTTTACTGTTTTCGGGGGCTCTCTTTCCGAGACATTTGCCGCTAAGATATGTAAAGTTATGGATCAGGCTATGAATGTCGGGGCGCCTGTAATAGGTATCAACGATAGCGGGGGAGCCAGGATACAGGAGGGAGTAAGAAGTCTTGCAGGATACTCGGAGATCTTTGAAAGGAATATTATGGCATCAGGAGTGGTTCCTCAGATATCTGCCATATTCGGACCATGTGCAGGGGGGGCTGTTTATTCACCTGCTCTTACTGATTTTATCATTATGAGTGAAAACAGTAGTTATATGTTTGTTACAGGTCCAAAAGTGACAAAATCTGTAACCGGTGAAGATATTTCTACTGAGGATCTGGGTGGAGCCAGGGTTCATTCTACAAAATCCGGTGTTGCCCAGTTTGTTGTTGAAGATGAGGAAGAAGGATTATTAATGATCAGAAAATTATTGAGTTATCTCCCTCAGAATAACCTGGAAGAACCTCCGCTTATTGACTGTAATGACCCGATAGACAGACTTGAGGATGATCTTAACTATATTATTCCTGAGAACCCTAACCAGCCATATAATGTCAGGGATATAATCTATAAGATAGTGGATAATGAGGAGTTTATGGAAGTGCATGGTAATTATGCAAAAAATATCGTTGTCGGATTTGCACATATGGGAGGTATATCGGTCGGCATTGTAGCCAATCAGCCAAATTTCCTTGCCGGTGTTCTCGATATTAATGCATCGCGTAAAGCTGCCAGGTTTGTCCGCTTTTGTGATGCATTCAACATACCATTAGTAACATTGGTGGATGTACCGGGCTTTCTTCCCGGTAGCGGACAGGAATACGGAGGTATTATTGTGCACGGAGCTAAACTGATGTTTGCCTATGGAGAAGCCAATGTGCCGAAAGTTACTGTAACACTCAGAAAGTCATATGGAGGTGCACATTGCGTAATGTCGTCAAAGCAGCTTAAGGGTGATATCAACTATGCCTGGCCCTCGGCTGAGATAGCCGTTATGGGACCGCAGGGCGCTATTGAAGTGCTCGAGGGCAAGAATATAGCAGCAATTGAGGATGAAAAGGAAAGAGGCGAATATATTGCCGGGAAAGAGAAGGAATATAAGGATAAATTCGCAAATCCTTATGAAGCTGCACGATACGGATACCTTGATGATGTGATAGAACCGCGTAATACAAGGTTCAGGGTTATAAGAGCCTTGCGAACCCTTGCGACAAAGAAAGACCCGGGACCCATGAAGAAACATTCAAATATACCTTTATAAATACAGCTTGATTATGTGCATAATAACATCTCTGATGAATTCTTTTGCCGGCATTGATCGTCAGGCAGTTATAATAGTTGTTCTGGGATACCTGATCGTTTTTATTGCCCTGGTAGTATTATACCTGGTATTCAGATACGTATTACCTTCGTTTTTAAAAATAAAAATGTACAGGAAAGCTGCAAAAGAAGGAAGAGCCCTTGACGATTCGGAAAAGCATGTGCTTACAGGTGAGGTTAATGCAGCTATAGCCACTGCACTATTCCTGTATTTTGATGAGATCCATGATTATGAAAGTAATGTGATTACCATTAGGAAAGTATCCAAATCATATTCGCCGTGGAGCTCCAAACTGTATAATATGAAAAACCTTGAAAGATAAGTATAAAGACAATGAAGAATTATAAATTTACTATAAGTGGAAATACATATGAGGTTGAGATCCTGGAAGTAGAAGGTAATATGGCCAAGCTTGAAGTTAACGGGACTCCTTATCTTGTCGAAATTCACAAAGAGATTAAACCGGTAAAAACACCTAAACTTGTCAGGCCTGTGCTTAAAGAACCTCAAAAAGGAATAGATAAAAAAGAAGGAGGCCCTAAGACAGGTATCAAGGCGCCTCTGCCCGGGGTTATCATGCAGGTAAATGTCAAACCGGGTGATAAGGTTACAAAGGGACAGGTGCTGTTGATGATGGAGGCCATGAAGATGGAAAACGAAATAAAGGCAGATAACGATGGTGAGATAATTACCGTTAAGGTAAACCCGGGGCAATCTGTTCTTCAGGATGAGGTCTTAATTGAAATGAATTGATCATGAGGAGGTTTATTACTGTAATAGCTATTTTAGCATTACTATCGCTGGTATGGACGGCATTTGTCAAACCTGAAAAAGATGCATCAGGAGACGTTGGAACGGAGAAAACAACAGTTATTGCCCAGGAATCGGTACGGCAGGATACTGATAATGGAGGTGCGGGTAAAGGTCTCAGGCGGTTCTGGGAATTTTCAGGCTTCCGTAATGCCACAAAGGGACATCTTATAATGATCGCGATAGGTCTTTTTTTTATTTTTCTTGCCATAAAGTACGACTATGAACCCCTGCTTCTGATACCTATCGGTACAGGAATAATAATAGGCAATATCCCTTTTTTCCAGGATGGGGGGTATAACCTGCAACTGGGTATATACCAGTCTGGCAGTGTATTGAATTATCTGTATTTCGGAGTGCTGAAAGGCGTCTATCCGCCTTTGATATTTCTGGGCCTGGGCGCTATGATGGATTTCTCATCCTTACTTTCAAATCCAAGACTTATGGTACTTGGCGCTGCGGCACAACTTGGTATATTCATAACATTCCTGGGCGCCATAATGCTGGGTTTTGAACTTCCTGAAGCAGGCGCTATAGGAATAATAGGAGGAGCCGATGGTCCTACTGCCATATTCCTTTCATCGAGGCTGGCTAACGGGGTGAATATTCTCCCTGACGGAACTACGGTAAAGAACCTGATTGGTCCGATAGCTATAGCTGCATATTCTTATATGGCTCTGGTGCCTGTAATTCAGCCGCCGATAATGAGATTGTTAACAACCAAACGCGAAAGGAAAATAAGAATGAAACCGCCCCGCGCGGTATCCAAACTTGAAAAAATACTTTTCCCGATAATAGGGTTGCTTCTTACAGCCTTTATCTCTCCCAGTTCATTGCCGTTGCTTGGAATGCTGTTTTTCGGTAATCTGCTAAAAGAGTCAGGCGTAACAAAAAGGCTGGCAGAGACAGCAAGGACATCAATGGTTGATATTGTGACTATACTTCTCGGACTTACGGTAGGAGCATCAACACAGGCCGATGTGTTTTTGACACCCGATTCATTGCTTATATTTTTGTTGGGAGCTATCTCTTTTATGATAGCTACGGCAGGAGGTTTATTATTTGCCAAGGTTATGAATATTTTCCTTAAGGGTGATAACAAGATCAATCCTCTTGTAGGTGCAGCCGGAGTATCAGCTGTTCCTGACAGTGCAAGAGTAGTGCATAATGAAGGATTGAAAGCCGACCCAACGAATCATTTGCTGATGCATGCTATGACACCAAACGTTTCAGGCGTGATAGGATCGGCAGTTGCAGCCGGAATATTACTGAGTTTTCTCGGATAATTTTTTTCAGTATCTTTAGGTTTGTAATTATTTTGATTTATAGTAATCCGGATGAATAATATTGCTGTAACGGGTAATGCAGGACCTAAAATAAGATCTGACTGCGAAATAAGGCTCGAGATCAGATCATCGGGAGGCGTGAAGATCAACCTTGAATCAAGGGTGGAGGCCATGTATGGCAGTTCAATAAGACATCTCCTGAAGGAAGGGCTTGAGTTATTCGGGATCAGGGATGCTGTCCTTGATGTCAATGATTCGGGCGCTTTGCCTTTTGTGCTTATGGCAAGACTGGAGGCTGCAGTTAAATCCGTTATTCAGTCAGATAAACAGTACCTGCCGGAAATGGCAGGCTTCAATAATTATTCTTCATCCAGAAACAGGTTTAGATTCAGCAGGTTATATCTGCCGGGCAATACTCCCAGTATGATGCTGAATGCAGGATTGCATTCCCCCGATGGAATAATACTTGACCTGGAAGATTCGGTTGCTCCTGCAAAAAAGGAGGAAGCAAGATTGCTGGTCAGGAATGCCCTCAGACAGGTAAACTTTTATGGCGCCGAAAGAATGGTAAGAATAAACCAGGGAAAGAGAGGCATTGAAGACCTGAAATATATACTCGATCATAATGTGCATCTTCTTCTCGTTCCCAAGTGTGAAGGCGGTGATTATATAAAGGAGCTCGAGCATGAGATAAAAAGTATTCTTAGCAGTAATAATTCTCAAAATGATGTTTTCCTTATGCCGATTATTGAGAGCGCTATGGGTGTGGAGAAAGCCTTCGAGATTGCATCAGCATCGGCAACCGTGGTTGCACTTGCGATTGGTCTCGAGGATTATACTGCCGATCTTGGAGTACAGAGAACAAAAGAGGGAGACGAATCTCTTTATGCACGTATGAGACTCGTTAATGCAGCCAAAGCTGCCGGGATACAGCCTATAGATTCTGTATTTTCTGATGTTACCGATATGAATGCTCTCAGAGAAACGGCAAAAAGATCAAAGTCACTGGGCTTTGAAGGAATGGGATGTATCCATCCCAGACAGATACAGGTTATTAAGGATTCCTATGCTCCTGAGATTGCTGAGATTGAGAAAGCTTCTCAAATCGTCAGAGCTTTCAGTGAGGCTGAAAAAAAAGGGCTGGGCGTAGTTTCGTTAGGCTCAAAAATGATCGACCCTCCTGTTGTGAACAGGGCCAGGAGAACAATTGAACTGGCAGAAAAACTTGGCCTTTTGAGAGATAATTACGATCCTGTTGGTTCCGAATAAAAAACTTAATACATGGCAAATGAACTGGTCAGGAATGCAGCCAGCAGGCTTGTCGTTACTGAAATAAACGGAAGACCTGCAGTACCCTATCAAGGGGTGGGTGTGTATAAACCCCGGGGAAGAAAATATGCCCCTTTGATAGCTAGTTGTGCCGATTATCCGGCTAATGGTGATAAAAGAGTTGCAAACCTGAAGGAAGCTCTTGTAAAAGCCGGTATCAGGGATGGTATGACCATATCAACCCATCATCATTTCAGAAATGGTGACTTACTGGTTAATATGTTATTTGATGCGGTGAAGGAACTTGGAATAAAAGATATCAGATGGTTCCCTTCTGCCTCGTTCCCATGCCATGAACACCTTATTCAATACCTTGAAGATGGTACAATTCATCATATTGAGGGGAGCATGAACGGTCCGCTTGGCAGATATGTGTCGGAAGGGAATATGAGGGGGATGGCGGTTTTAAGGTCTCACGGAGGGAGGTATCAGGCAATACAGGATGGTGAGGTACAGGTAGATATAGCAGTAATAGGCGCACCTAAAGCCGATCCTTTTGGTAATTGTAACGGACTGGAGGGCGATTCGGCCTGCGGCTTGCTGGGTTTTGCCCTTGCCGATTCACAGTATGCAGAGAAAGTAATAGTGGTGACCGATAATATGGTTCCGTTTCCATGTATCCCCTGGCAGATACAGGGTAATTATGTCGATTATACCGTTGAAGTGGATAAACTGGGTATCCCTGAGCTTATTGTATCGGGTACGACACAAATAACAAAAAGCCCCGACCGCTTGTTGCTGGCTGAGCTGACCGCAAAATTTTGTGATGCGGCAGGTATAATAAAGGATGGCTTTTCTTTTCAAAGCGGGGCAGGTGGAACATCCCTGGCTGTAGGTGAGTTTTTTAAACAGATAATGAAGGAAAAGGGTATCAAAGCCAGATTTGCCAGGGGAGGCAGTAATAAGTACCTGGTGTCAATGCTCGAAGAAGGACTCGTAGAGTATATCCTGGATGGACAGACTTTTGACCTTGACGGGATCAAATCAATGAGGGAAAACCCCGGTCATGTATGGACAAGCCCCTTCACCAGCTATAATTATCATGGTAAAGGAAACTTCGCCCCTCTGGTTGATGTTGCCATACTGGGCGCTACTGAAGTGGATGTTAATTTCAATGCAAATGTAGTGACCCATTCCGACGGTTATCTTCTTCACGGGATAGGGGGCTGGCAGAACTGCCTTTTCTCGAAAACGGTCATATTACCTCTGCCCCTGGTACGGGACAGGGTGCCTGTAATAATTGATGAAGTTACAACGCTATGCGGCCCGGGCGAACTTATAGATGTGATAATTACAGAAAGGGGTATAGCTATTAACCCGTTAAGAAAGGATCTGTCGGAAGCTGTAAAAGATTCAGGATTGCCATTGAAATCAATACAGGAACTCAAGGATGAAGCTGAGATGATCTGCGGCAGGCCTGAAAGATCAGCGATGGATGAGCAGATCATAGCAGCTGTAAAATGGGTCGACGGGACGGTAATTGATATTGTAAGGAAGGTTAAAGCAAAACAATAACAAAAGTTACGAAATATCAGAAGTTATGAATGTTTATAAATGTACGGTTTGCGGTTATGAATATAACCCTGAAGAAGGTGATCCTGTAGGGGGTATCGTGAAAGGAACCTCATTCGAAGATATACCTGATGACTGGGTGTGTCCGGTATGCGGTTCAGGCAAGAGTGAGTTTGAAGAACTGCCTTAGTTCACAGGTATTTTATTTATTACATCTACAAGCAGATCCCAGAACTTTTTTGTTGACTCGATATTCAGCCTTTCCTGCGGTGTATGCGCTCCTTTTATTGTAGGACCGAATGATATCATATCCATATCAGGATATTTCTTGAGGAATAAACCACATTCCAGCCCGGCATGAATAGCTCTTACAACAGGCTCTTTCCCGAATAAAGATATGTATGACTGCCGCGTTATCTTCAGTATAACGGAGTCGGTGTCGGGTTTCCAGCCCGGATATCCGTCAGAATGTTTAACGACCGTATTATTCCCTGCAAAGACCTGTTTTATCCTTCCGGCTATATCCAGCTTGGCTGATTCAACAGAACTTCTCTGACTGGTCACTATTCTGATCAGATTACCTTTAAACTCAACTGATGCCAGGTTGGTAGATGTCTCAACAAGATCTTTCATATCTTCAGACCATGCAATTACACCGTGCGGACACTTGTTAACAGACTCAAGGAGATGTGTCTGTGCATCCTGATTCATAACACTGGATACAGGTTTGATTTTTTCCACATTCATCCTCATATCAGGCTCAGTAACTGAATATTTAGCTTTCATAGCCCGGAAATATTCATTTGAACCTGATATTATGGCATCGAGCATATCTTCCTTGTATGCTATCTCAGCAAATGCCTCTCTCGGGATCGCATTTCTGAGGTTCCCGGCTTTGAAATCCGATATTCTGATATTAAACTGTTTATTTAACAGTATTAACAGCCCGTTCATCAGCTTAACGGAATTGGCATGACCTTTATGAATCTCATCGCCGGAGTGCCCTCCCTGCAAACCCGTTATCGATAATCTGAGTCCCGGACAGGGATCACCCAGTTGTTGTAATTCAAAGCTCATATCAATAACCGTATCCATTCCTCCGGCGCATCCGATAAAAAGCTCTCCTTCATCTTCCGAATCAAGGTTGATAAGTATTTTACTCTTAAAGAAATTCTCTTCCAGATCAATTGCACCTGTCATACCGCTTTCTTCATCTACTGTGAAAAGACATTCCAGTATTCCTGTCTTAATATTTTTGTCTGTCAGTAATGCAAGCTGTACGGCAATACCTATACCATCATCTGCACCAAGTGTAGTGTCTTTGGCTTTGACCCAGTCGCCTTCAATATATGGTTTTACGGGATCATTCTTCCAGTCATGCATGACTCCGCTGTCTTTTTCTCCGACCATATCCATATGACTCTGCAGAACCACACTTTTACGATCCTCATAACCGGGGTCAGCAGGTTTTGTAATAAGCACGTTTCCTGCCCTGTCTGTTTTTGATTCAAGCTTGTTGTCCCTGGCAAAATCAAGGAGGAATTGTCTTATTTTCCCTTCATCCTTCGACAATCTGGGGATCTTACATATTTCCTCAAAATAATACCATACTTTTTCAGGTCTGAGATCTTTAAAAACCATATCCGCTGTAAAAGAAATTACGTGAAAAATTGCATTGTACAAAGGTATCAAAAAAAGACCTGTAATTAAACTTTAATTCATATTTTACCTTTTTACTTAACAAAAAAAATCCTTATTTTAACTCACCTTATTTATTCTTAAAAATTTAAAGTAAACTACAAATGACAAAGAGGACAATTGTTGCACTTCCGGGCGATGGAATCGGAGGGATAGTACTTGAACAGGCTATCAGAGTATTGAAAGCTGCAGGCTTTAATGCCGATTATGTATACGGGGATATAGGATGGGAATTCTGGTGCAGGGAAGGAAATCCCCTGCCGGGAAGGACTATTGATCTTATTGAAAAGCATAAGATAGCGCTTTTCGGAGCTATAACATCGAAACCGAAGGATGAAGCTGCTTCCGAGCTTCATACTGAGTTACAGAACAGAGGACTGGAATACTCAAGCCCGATTGTTGGCCTGAGGCAACACTTTAATCTGGATATTTGCCTGCGGCCTTGCCGCACATATAAGGGCAATCCGCTGAATTTTATAAGAAGGAATAATGAAGGGGGCTTTGATGAACCATATGTTGATGTGGCAATTTTAAGACAGAACACTGAAGGTTTATACGGTGGTGTTGAATGGTCAAATCCACCGTCAGTTGTATACAAGGCTCTTATGTCACATCCGAAGTTTATTAAAAATTTCGGAACAGCCCCTGTAAATGAGATATCTGTATCGACACGTATCTTCACAAAGAAAGCTACGGAGAGGATTGTACGTGCAGCATTTCAGCATGCAAGGGAATATAACTATAAGTCAGTTACTGTCTGCGAAAAACCGAATGTTATCCGCGAAACGTCCGGTATGATGCTCAAGCTGGCAAAGGATATAAGAAAAAATGAGTTTCCCGATATACAGCTATGGAATACAAACATAGATGCCCAGATGATGTGGCTTACAAAAAACCCTGAAGATTATGGTGTTATAGTGGCAGGTAATATGTTCGGAGATATTGTCTCTGATGCCTTCGCCGGTCTGATAGGAGGCTTGGGCTTTGCCTGTTCGGCGCAGTTTTCTTCTGATGGTATCGGTGTTTTTGAACCTACACACGGATCGGCGCCTAAATATGCCGATTATGATATACCTATTGTAAATCCGATTGCTATGATTGAGTCAGCATGCATGATGCTTGACTATATTGATCATAAAGATATCTCGGCAAAGATCCGCAAGGCAGTTGCAAAAGTAATAGAAGAAGGAAAAGTACGGACATACGACATGATGAAAATACAGGGAGGCCCTTATGTTGTTAAGAAGGGAGCTGCAAGCACTATAGAAATGACTGATGAGATTATTTCAAATCTTTAAGTAATAGTATTATGAATAAAGAAGTATATGAGCTTTGGCCTGAACTTAACTGGATCAGGGATGAGGATCTTAGGGAGAAAACAGCAGGAGTATGGGAAAAGGCCCTGGAAAGAAGTGTTTTAACTGCCAGAGACCTGAATAATATTCCTTTTACGCTGCTTTGCGGGCCTGATCTTAAGGTTAGTTTTATGGCTCATAAAAGATGTGTGGTACATATTGCACTGGAAAGCGGTAAGAAGATGAATGAGTTTTTCGGTAATGAATTGCCGGTTGATATGGATACACTCATATCAGGCGCCATACTTGCTGATGTAGGTAAGCTGCTCGAGTATGTTAAGGATGAAAATGGAAGGGCTGTTCAGGGAACATACGGGAAATATCTCAGACATCCTTTCTCAGGTGTATCCCTTGCCGAAGAATGCGGCCTGCCGCCTGAAGTGTGTCATATCATTGCGGCTCATGCGGGTGAAGGCGACCATGTGAAAAGAACAACTGAGGCATATATAGTACATCATGCCGATTTTATGGCTTTTCTGCCATTTAAGAGCAGGTTAATGGTTTGAAAAATCTATCCCAGTTTCATTCTTTCCACAGCTTCAATATTTCTTTCATTTGAAATAACTTTGGCTGCCGGAGTATAAAGGAAGTCGACCAGTTCGGAGTATTTATTTATTACCTTTCCGCGTACAACCTTGGCTGTGGCGTTTACCAGACCGTTCTCTTCAGTAAAGCCTTCGTCCAGAACACCCATAGCTACAGGTAACCACCTCTGAGGGAACATTTTACCATATTTGCCATTTGTCCGGTATTCATTTATTTCTTTCTCAATAAGCATAAGAACAGCTCTTTTACCTTCTTCCGTATCTGCACTTATCTTCTTTTCGTCAAGGTATACTTTAAGGTTATGCTGATTAGGCACTACAAGACCAACAGTATAAGGTTGCTGGTTATTATGCAGGATGCACTGGTCTATATATTTAGATTGTTCCATTATTGCTTCCTCAATGCTCTCCGGACTGTATTTTTCCCCGTCATCGGATATGAGCAGGCTTTTAAACCGTCCCAGTACATAAAGGTACCCGTCACTGTCCATGTATCCGAGGTCGCCCGTATGCAGCCATCCATCCCTGATTGTTTGTTTTGTGGCCTCCTCGTTTTTCCAGTAACCATGCATTACATTTCCCCCCTTTATTACTATTTCGCCTTTTTCTCCTGTCGGGAGAGAATTTCCTTCCTCATCACATATCCTGAGTTCCATATTATTGACAAGTTTACCTGAAGAGCCCAGCTTATGAGCTGTTTTTGAGTTTGACGATATTATAGGCGATGCTTCCGAAAGTCCGTAGCCCTGAAAAACAGGAGCGCCGATAGCATAAAAAAATCTTTGTAGTTCAATATCCAGTAATGCAGCACCCCCTATAAAATACTCCAGTTCTCCTCCGAAAAAATCCCTTATTTTGGAGAATACGACCTTATCGAATAATTTAACCAGCGGCTTGAGGATTTTTGACAATCCTGTTCCCTTATTATAACCCTCTTTATTGTATGCATAGGCTGTTTTCAGCCCCAGCTCAAACATAAAGGATGTGAACCTGCCTTTTTCCCTGATCCCTTTTTCAATGTTCTTTCTGAAGTTTTTTGAAACGGCAGGAGCGCTGAGCAGAAGGCTCGGCTTTATCTCTCTCATATTTTGCGGGAAGTTCCGGAGAGTTTCCATAGGGGTTTTTCCCTGCTTTACCGACGCCAGGCTGGCTCCTTTACCCATAAATGCAAAAATAGCTGCCGTATGAGCAAAAGAATGATCCCAGGGCAGATACAGTAATGTTTTCCAGAAAGGAGGGATATCCATCAGACTGTATCCCTGGTAACAATTTGTTATATAATTACCATGTGTCAGAATTATTCCTTTGGGGTCGGCTGTCGTTCCGGAGGTATAGCATATATTCGCAAAATGATCGGGAGTGATACTCTTATATATTTTCTCGAATGCCCCTGAATTACCATTTTCGGAAAGCCATTCCTTGCCTATCTTTTTAATCTGGTTAAAGTGTATCTCATTTTCCCCGTATTCTTCTTTTCTTTCAAAGCATATTACCTTTTCTATAGTTTTACATTCATCAATAATTTCCATTAGCTTGGCTGTCTGCATGGCTGATACCATTACAAACCTCGACTCCGAATGGTTGAGCCTGAACCTTACTTCTTCAGCATTTAACTTGGTTGAAAGGGGAACATTTATAGCGCCTGTGTACAGTACGCCCAACTCGCCGATAATCCAGTTATTACAGCCTTCAGACAGAAGACTTACCCTGTCTCCTTCCTTTAACCCTAGTTGCAGTAAGCCTGCAGCAAGCTCATGTACCTGTTTGTGTATTTCTTCATAAGTTGTTCCTTCGTATCTGTCCTCTGGTTTTTCCCACAGGTAAACATTATTGCTGTATTTATTCACATTTTCTTCAAAGAACTGAATTATCGATTTCATTATTTAATTTTTGGGTTGAGTAATTAAGCCGAAGATACGAATTTTTGTTTTATGAGCATTTGGCCGGTAAACCAAAGTTTTATTAGTGAAATTTGATAATCGGGCAATGCCGCTAAAAGCGGGTGGGTGGGTAAATACCCCGCCTTTTAAGACGAATAATAGAAAGATTTATAGCAGATACCCCGTCAGCTTGCTGCGGGAAGCTTCATTGTGATCCTAATTATTTGTATATTTGCTAAATACTGGAAATATAACAAAACAATAAGCAATGAAAACCATAACATCGATAACACTGGCCCTTATTCTGCTTACCAGTTCGTGTAAGTTCATTGAGGAAAAAGGATGGTTTGGCAAGTCAAAGGTTGACACCCTGGCTGTATGGCAGGCCAGGCAGGATAGTATCAGGGTTGCAGACTCGATAAAGGCTGAGATAGAAAAGATGAAAGCTATCGAACAGGCCCGGCTGGATTCGATGCAGGCTGTAGAGCAGGCAAGACTTGAGTGGGAAGCACGCTATAAGTATCATATTATTGTCGGCAGTTTCCTGACTCCTGAATTTGCAGATGAATATAAAGACTATTACCGCTCGATGGGATATGATGCACAGATAATAGACGGACCGCATAATCGTTTCAGACTGGTTTCAGCCGAGGTTCATGATAACCTGAACCGGGCAGTAAAAAGGTTATACCAGTATCAGGATACAGTGGATTTCGAATCGTGGTTGTATATAAAAGAATAATATAATCTATGAATTTCACAAAGATGCCGGGGTTGTCCAAAAGGGTGGGGCCCTTTGTGATAGAACAGGAAAATATTACTCGCTTGAGTTATAACATAATTGCTAATAAGGATGAAAATAAAAATCGGACTATTGTTAATTCCCCTTCTATTCATTGCCTGCCGGAATCAGATTGTCGATGATCCTCTTTTTCAGGAGCAATATTATCTGCATGCAAAAGTTAATAAGAAAGTGTTGTCCCACCCGTATTCTTTTCTTAACCGAACAGATACATTGTTAATTAATCCGGATATATTATTAAATATGCCGGAAATATGGAAAGTTACAAAAGGATCTAAGGAGATAGTTACAGCATTTATTGATGATGGGTTCTTCTATCAGCATGAAGATCTTACAGGTAACCTGTGGAACAATAAGGGAGAAACAGGTTTGGATGAGAAGGGGATAGAAAAGTCGGTAAATGGCATTGACGATGATAAAAATGGATACATAGATGATGTAGTTGGGTATGATTTCGCTTTTAATGACCCTGATCCCGATTGCTATGTTTTCGACGGAATGAGTAATGATATAATACAGCCTTACTGGCATGGAACGACAGTAGTTGGTGTATATGGCGCGGTAGGGGATAACGGCATCGGAATATCCGGAATATGCCCCAATACATCAATTATGCTACTAAAAGCCGGCAAACAGGGTGTTGGCATGTTTGATGAAGATTCTGTGAAAGTAGCCAGAATCGCTGAAGCTATTCGATATGCAGTTGATAACGGTGCAAGAATAATTAGTTGCTCATGGTATTTACCCCAACAGGATAATAAGTACGGACAAGCTGTTATCGAATCTATCGGTTATGCTGAAGAGAAGGGAGTACTTATGGTAGTATGTGCCGGGAATTATTATAAGGATCTGGATAATCCCGAAAACTATGTTATACCTGCTTCTTTGACCAATTCAAATATCATTAATGTTGGTGAACTGGACTTGCAGGGCGAACATTATAAATATATTGTGGGAGAAGATACTTTAGGGTCAAATTACGGCATTAAGAGTGTTGATGTTTTTTGTGTCGGAGAGACTCCAACCTTAACAAACAGATATAACTATTCTGCCTATTGTATTGGAGGAGGGACGTCATGCGCCACACCGGTTGTCAGCGGGATCTGTGCATTAATGCTTAGCATTGATCCTGAGCTGTCATGCAACGAGATCAGAGAGATACTTATTAGTACTTCGAATAAGACACCGGAACTAATGAACTCCTGTGTGGCAGGGGGATATATTCAACCGCTAAAGGCTGTCAACGAATTAATTACCAGAAAAAATATTAAATAGCTGACCGGATTTATAGATAACAGTGTTACTGCGCAACCGCTGTGTGAGTATCCTAATCAAGCTAAAAATAAAACCCGGCAAGTCCGGGCTTTTTCATTATTAAAAATTTAGCGGTATATTTTTTTCTAAAGTAACTGGCAACTTCAGAATTTCATATTTTTTTGTCTGTTCATATGTTTTTACTCCAGACTCAATATATAAATCCCTTTCAACTAAAAGGTTTACTTCCGTATAAAATGCAAACTCAAATAATAATTCAAATTCACCTTTTTGTTTACTTAATGTTATATCCTTTAAATTCTTGACATTTATAGTTTCATTATCAAAATTTTTAACAGCATTATTTTTCTCATTTACATTACCAAACAGTTGATTTAGTGGTAGCTTTATATAAATTTTATTTTTAGGTAAAATTTCAATAAATGAGTATAAATTTTGTCCAACCATAGTTATTTTATTAACATCAGTTAAAATCAATTTATCTGTTAAATAACCGGATAAATAAGGTAACAACGGCAAGAAAGAAATTTTATATACCTTGTTTTTGGTATCAACTTTATGCAATACTTTTGAAAAAATATAAGGTTTTTCAAAATAAGTGCTAAACAATTGCAAGGTATCATTTCCTGTATTAATAAATGAAATGATTAATGTATCATTTATTTCCTTATAATTTGTTTCTATATCATTGCTCTGTGCTTTAGTCATGCAACTAAATAATATAGCTACTACAATCAAAATTAATCTCATAATATTATCTATATATTCGATTATGTGTTACGTCCGGTGGCCTCGGTGCTAATGGTGTTGAATAATATACTTTTCTTTTATATCCAGATGCTCCTTTATCATATCCTGGTGCTCTTGTCGGAACCATCTTAGTACTTTGATAAATACTTCTTGTTGTATTATCAAAGTTCAATACTTTATCTTGTGTCTTCCCTTGGTAGACTACATGTCCAAGTTCATGCCAAGTTGCATTTTGCATTGAAGAAGTAACGGATGTTGTTGTAGTGGTTATTCCAGGTATAACAGCCCCTCCACTTGAATAATAAGAATCGTTTACAGCTTGTACATTAAAAATTGTTGCAGCATTTGGGTCTACTAGGATTGTATTCTCTGAAACATTATTTTCACTTGCTAAGACGGTTAATGCACCACCACCCTGTAAAGCATTTACTGTTTGAGTTGTTCCATCATTCATTGTAATCTGCGATGAAGCTCCATAGACAATATTAGTATTTGTTTCTTCTTCCATAACTTTTGACAACCCTTTAAAAGCTTTCCTTTGAGCTCCTTTGAAATCTTTTTTAGTTAAACTTGTCACAAGCTTTCCAGAACTATTATAACTAAACTTTGATGCATCCTTGCCAAATACACTCTCTAAGGCACTATTAAACTGTGCTCGGTACTGTTCTGCAACACTAATACTATCGCCATTAATATCAATAAAAAGTATTGGATTATTAGCGCCGTACTGATAAGGTGTGAAGTCAAGATAATTTTCGGCAAACCTGTCTTGTGTATGGAATCTACCTAAAGCTGCATCATACATCCTAGCACCGTAGTCATACCAGTCAATTCCCATCTCATCCTGGAGTTCTTTCCCATTGAACAGGTACTTGTTTTCGCCTGATACATTTACCTGGGTTCTGAACTTCATACTAAAGGGATAATAATCGGTTGCCTGTATCAGCCTCTCTGCTCTTGTAGGAGCAGGAGTGAAAACAACCCTTACATTACCAAGATGGTCCCTGAGATAATAGTTGTACTGGTAATCTTCCGTTGACCTGCTGACATACCCCTCTTCATTATGAATAATATCCAGCACTAATGTGTCGTTATACTCAAAGCCATTGAAATAATACCTGCAAACAAATACAGTATCATCTTCAATTACCCGCTGTTTTAACTTAGTCCCCATTGCATCATAGTAATAGATCACAGTATCGCCTGTACTATTCACAATTGTGTCAGGTAAATTTAAAAAATTATATCGTTCTTCATTGACGTTAAAAGAATTAATTGATTCTGTCAGGACGTTGCATACAACGTCCCTACGTTCCCAATTTGAATTATCCCGTGAACATGATCAGGTACCCCTGACCCCGTAGGAGTCAACAGACACAAAACAAAATATTTATAATCACTAGTGTCATGTCAATGATTAAAAGTCGGATAAAGACGCTTAAGCTTTATCCTGGCATCGCCTGAATCAAATCTCCAGTTGATTGTAGCATTCATATTGTTGCGGGCTTCTTGCCAGGCACTTGCTTGTTCTGCAACCTCAGCAATAGTTGCAATTCTTCTATCCAGGCATTGCCCCATTAGGACATTTAATTCAATTTCCCCCATATTCCACTCCTGTTGGGAGAATAATAAGGATCATTGTAAATATACTCTTTTGTTAATATTATCCCTGAAGCATCATTCATTACTGACATTTTCTTTAACCGACCTCTTAAATAATCTTTGCTTATTGGTTGTGTGAGCCTTGGGAATCTTATATCAGGGTATTCTAAACTAGTATAATAATTGTATAATATACTCCCGTTATTAATACTATCTCCTTCCTGTACACTGATATATGCATAACCCATATAACCGTCTTTCGCATATGTTGGCCGAATACTTGAGCTTGATCTGGAGATATAATCACAATCAGGCATGTTATAAGCGACCGAAAAGTAATCCAGCCCCACACAACTTATATATGGTAATGTAGTTGTAAAATCATAAAAGGGTTCATGATGAATAACTCCACTTGATCTGTCAGGCTCATCAGGCATATAATAGCTATAATTTGTTACCTTATCATTATTATGATCCAGACCATCATATTGAACGATTTCTTTAATCCTGAAACCTCCTGATGTTAAATTCTTATTGTAAATCAGGTTCCCCTGACCATCTTTTTTAAAAGTTCTGGATGTAACACTAATCTGTGCATGAAGGCCTCCGTATGCCATCGCCTCGATAATATTATAATACTACCCGAAATTAGGACCACTGGCTAAGTTGAAAATTAGGATTAAATTTAACCAGTGAATTATGAAACAAAAGAGAAGAAAATTTTCAGCGGCATTTAAAGCCAGAGTAGCAATTGAAGCACTCAAAGAGCGTGAGACATTAGCAGAATTATCAAAGAGATTTGAGGTCCATCCGAATATGATCGGAAAGTGGAAGCAGGAATTTTTGAAAAATTCAGCAGTTGTATTTGACAAGAAATCTGATACTGACAATGATGAAGTTGATTCCGAGAAGCTTTATGCAAAAATCGGACAGTTGGAGATAGAGAATGACTTTCTAAAAAAAAGCTTAAACAAGATCGGACAGTGAAACAGCGCAGGGAACTTATTGATAATGAGCACAAATTAAGTGTAAGAAGGCAATGTGATTTACTTTCGATCCATCGCAGTGGTCTTTATTATAAGCCTCAGGGAGAAAAACCGGAGAATCTTGAGATCATGCGATTAATGGATGAGCATTATATAAAACACCCTTCAGAAGGAGTAATCAGGATGCAGGATATGTTGTTTGCATTAGGCATTATAGCAAATCATAAGAGAATTCGCAGGTTGTTGCGACTGATGGGAATAATGGCTGTGTACCCGAAGAAGAATCTTAGCAAACTTGGGCTGAAGAAATATATTCATCCTTATTTATTGAAGGGGCTTGATATAAACCGGCCTAATCAGGTTTGGTCCATTGATCTTACGTACATTCCGATGAAGAATGGCTTTTTATATTTAATGGCTATTATAGACGTTTACAGCCGTTATGTTGTTGGTTGGGGCATCTCTAACAGTCTGGAAGCAGATGCGTCCCTGGCAGTACTGGAACAAGCCATAAGGGAACACGGAAACCCAGAGATAATAAACTCTGATCAAGGTAGCCAGTTTACCAGTGAGAAATGGGTCAGCTATCTTAAAAGTGAAAATATCAAAATCAGCATGGATGGAAAAGGTCGCTGGGTTGACAATATCTTTATAGAGCGCTTGTGGAGATCAGTTAAATATGATCATGTGTATCTTTATCCTGCTGAAGACGGGTTGGAGTTATACCAGGGATTAAAGGGATACTTTAGGTATTACAACTATGAACTGCGTCACCAAGGTATAGATAGGCAGATCCCGGCTGATTTGTATTATAAGGCAGCATAGATATTAACAGGAAATGGAGTTGTTAACAAAAGAAAAAAGTAGGCAAAAAAGAAAAGGTGTTAATAACCAGAATAACTCTGTGAGTTATTTCCGGTTATGTAACACTATTTTACATCATCATGATATTTTAATAATCAATTTAGAAAAGACAATTAGTGGCCCTATGAATGGGTAGTACTTCTTATAACTACCAACAGGAAGTAATACTTGTTCTAATCCTTGTGAGTTAAATCCTTCTTTAGAAAAATATTCTTCATTTGGCAATCTATATATTGAGACTCTACTGGATTCATCATGAGATTCCCCATTATCACTGAACAAATAAGAGATATCGACTGTCTGTTCAATATCGATATCTATGATTTCAGTTTCTGTGTCATAGTCACCGGGAATTCCGTCCACTGAGACAAAATCGTTATTATATGAATCCGGGATAAGCACAGAATCATTGGGCTGATCTCTTATATATCCGTAATCATTGGGTTCATATATATATGATATAGAGCCTTTCGCAGGCAAAGAAATACTAGTCAGAAGTCCTAATTTGCTATAATTATGGTCGGGATTTCTATCAGCACAATTGACAAAATACTCATTATAAAGGCTATTGGGAACAACTGAAGGAATTAATGATGTATTGGTTGTTTTACCATTATAATATCCCCAGAAATCCTGGGCTTTTGAAGTATAGGATGGAACTGATATACTATTATCATAATTAAAAATGTGTGAAATACTATCTGCAGATCCGTTGTTTCCCAATGAGGTTACCTTATTTAATATTAATCTGCATCTGTCGTAATTTGTCGTATCTCCAAGATATCCGTAATTAAAAACCAGTCTTTTTACGGTATTACCTGAGAAATCTTCTATTTTAATAGAATCCAAGCTGCATGAATTTGATTCCGGATAAATAATATCTTTTCTTATTGTATTACTGTAAAAGTATATATTACATTTTCGGCTTTCAATTGAACTTAATTTCCATGTATAAGTCGGATAAAATGTTGTAATCCCGATCAGGTTAGGTAATTGATGACAAACTGCTCCTGACGGCACCCAAAGGAATTTAGTTATATATTCAAGTGGTTCTCTGGCAATTATTTCAGATGTGTAGTTGAAATAAATAGTATCATTAGTATTCGTTATAATCTCTCTCAGGAACCAGTTTGATACATAATCTTGATCGTTTACTGCATTTGCGCTATTTGAGTATTCATAATTTGTATTTTCTAAACCATATTGAGATGGATCTCCTGATAAATGTTGTTACCGGACTCATCTGTAACTTCCCAATAATCAAAAGACATGGGAGTGTTATAAGTTCTTGTAATATTGAGGTTTTTATATGGAATTGTAACATAGTCTCCGGAATTTAACCGGATTATTGATGAGGACAAGTTATTCGCTCTAAGCTCGTAATTATCTTGCAAACCATCGTAAATTCCATCAGCAAAACATCTCAAAATATCATTTGACAAACTGCCCATATAAACGCTATAGTTAATTGTTTCATTTATAGGATCAGGAACATCTAAAAATTCATTGACCCAAAAATATCCAAAGTTCGGATCGTCATCAGGCTTTCCTCTTACAGTATGAGATATCATTCCTCCGGCATTGATATCCCACCCAAGTCCAAGCCATCCTGCCATGTTTTCAACTTTAAATCCATTATAATTATAATGCAGGTTGATCGGAAATTTAAATGCCCCGATCTCCAGGTCATAGACCGGGATATTTATTACCGGCAAACCGTTATAATGACTTACCTGGCTAAAGTCAAGTTGTTGAAATGATGCAACAGATGGAGAGGGTGGTACGATAATCTGATTATTAATAAGATTTTGAGAGTGATTATCAAGACAAGAAAGATTCAGGAATATAATAAGGACAAACGCATTTAAATACAAAGTTTTTATTTTCATTCTATCTAATATTTGACATATAATTGTTTACATATATTTTTATATCAATAAGTTGTAAGTGTTATGAATATTATTATTGCTGTTATTATTATTGTTTTCATTGTTTGTTCTTATTTAGCTTATCTTAAAGGCGGTACATTTTAATATTCTTTCAATATTTATTTTCTATATGATATTTAGATTCTCTGTAACATTATCATATTGTGGCGTATACTATTTTTTTGATTTTAAATAGGTACTCCATCTTTCTGTTTTAAACTTATAACCATGATTTGCAAAAATCTCATTTCTCATAATATCCAAAGAAATCATTAAATAAATTTTATGGTTTTGCACTTTATATATTTTTTTCTGGTTGATAATTATTGTGTCCTGGAATATGTTTCTCTTGTGCACCCATATTAATATTATTAGGGACTTTATTGGCAATAGCTATGAAAACTTATTGTGATATACAATAGAATAATTGTTCAGACAAATCAATAAGAGCACCTGTTTTTTTACCTGAAAATCTCTTTTAAATTTATATTTTATCATCTCTCTTTTTTTATTTATCCTGAATAGCATGATTTATAGAATCAGATTTACAAAAATTTTATATTTTTTTTTAATTAATTTTTCAAGAGTGGAAGCAAACGCAGATGTAATAGCGAAATGTGCTATTGGGGATTTTCATACGCCCCAGAAAGACTTAACGTTCAGATGTTGCTTGATCCACTTAAAGAACAGTTCCACTTGCCATCGGTTTTTATAAAGCAGCGCGACATATCTCGCACTAATCCCAAAGTTGTTAGTGAGATAAGTGAAGGTTCTTTTGTGTTCCACGGAATAATAGCCGACTCTCCGGAGCAGGATAGGATATTTTTTCCTCGTTCGCGGTCCCGTAAGACGTATCATCTGATCGTAGAGAATGTTATCAGGGTTTTCAAGAAGTCCCTCGCCTTCAATAATTTCATATTGAAGTTTGCCTTTTTCTCTTATTATGAAGTTGGATCCAATGAGATTGATCGTAAAGAGTTGCGCGAGATCAAAATATCCCCGGTCAAAGATATAATAGGCGTTCGGTTCGTAAGGAATCTCGTCCATTGCGTTCATGTCATTAACTCTGGCCTCCGTAATATGAAGGATGGTCGGTATTTGGGTAACCACATCATAGAGGGTATGAACCTTGATACCACCTTTGGCCTTACGAAAGCTCGCCCACCAGAAAAGGTTAAGACACAGATCAACAGTAGTAGAATCAAAAGCATAAAACCTCCCACTTATCTCAAATTCTTTGATGATTCGTTTTCCTTGTGCGATAGATATCATCTTGTAGGCAAATTCCTCAAAGATTTTGTAGTCCCGGTTCGCGTTCGCTTTCGAGAGATTGCTACGTGTTATCACGGATTTACCGAATCCCAGATGGTAAGACTTCGGGGCATGAGCGGTGATAACGCAGACAAGTTCTCTGAGACTTTCACAGCCAGAGAGCTGGCCATACATCATAATCAGCAGCTGATTCCAGCAACTGAAAGACTTAATATATTTGTTACCTCTGTATTTCATCACTACGCAATCAAAAACCCTTTTGAGAAGAAATTCAGCGAGCTGGCTGAAAACATATTTTCCATTGTTCATAATACCCGATTATTAAAACCGGATACGATTTGCAATTTCAAATCGACACGTTGAAATTCTTGTTGTATCTTATTTATTATATGTATTTTATGCCGTTTTTAAAAATATTTAAGCGGACACTATTGAGGTAATCTAACAAATCATGAACTATCTTTGATTTTTACTACACGTATCAGGCCGAAGGCTTACATAAAAAGAGTACCCTATTTGATCTGATTGACACTTATATCAGAGATAGTAAAGCCAGACAGGCTTATTCTGCATAACAACAAACCCGGCGCGACGGCCGGGTTTGTTGTTAATTCCCTGCACCTTCACAAAGAAATTCTGAAATTGCGGTATCCTTATATTTTGACCCTTTGTATACTTCAATTATTTCAAATCTTAAACGATCCCCTTCAACTATTTCATACTTTGCATCTAAATATTTTTTATCAACCTTGTTAACAAAATATTTACTTATATCAAAATACTGAAGATGCCAAGTATCTTGAAGTTTTACGAAACAAACAAATTTATCATTGTAAAAGACCTTAAGCTTTTTGACTCTGGAGTTAGCCTCCCATGTTTCTAATGACTTGCAATACCCGTTAAATAAATTACAGATACCGTAAAATTGATATGCATCCGCATAAGAGGTGTTTTCTGGGAAGTTAAATATAAACTCAAAGGATTCACCTATTCCCCAGTTTGTTGTATTCTTAGGTATCCATGCAGTGTTTAAATCATAATCGCTTAAGTTATCTGGTATATATGAAATATCGCCAACAGATTCTAAATTAGAAGAAGATTTAGGAATGCCTATTGGCATAGACCATGAAGGCCAAAACTCGCTTACTTTGTAACTGGCAATATCCTTTTCAAAATTATCACTAGCTACATCAACAGTTTTAGCAATTATTGTATCTGAATCTACATCTACCTGATTACACCCAATGAACAATGTCATTAATATTACATACAACATATGCAAACATTTAAAATTAAACATATTAAAACCAAGGACTAATTTTGAAGGTTCTATTTACTTGAACTTTAAAATTTAGAACACCGCTCAATTGATTATTAAAGTTTTTCCAATCTTTTGGTGATATTAGCAAACATCCTTTTGAGACTCCGCCGTCAGCCCAGCCACTTCGGTTTGATCTATGTATAAATACACCTGTAAGGTATGCTTGACCTGTTACGTAATTAAATTGGTTAGGCCTGTATGGATTCCCATATAAGGTCGGGACGTTAGATCTATTATTCAGAGTCCAATTAGAACTTAATGCCCCAGATTTCCCCTGTTCATCAAAATTCGCATCATAAGGCCCATTAGCAACAACCCCATATTTTTTTGGATCAGAAGTCATTGTATAGCCTATGTAGGTTTTTATATCATTTGCTCCTTTAGGGCCATAAACAGTTACATTTGCAGTTATAGCTCCATCGCCGTCAATGTAACCGTCAGTGTGTTTACCATCAAAGCCTTTATCGCCTTCTTCCTTAGTACCTAGCCTCTCATTATAATAACCGTCAAAAACAACTACAGCCTCAGCTCCCTGTAATGTTATAGACTTTGTTACAGATTCTCCATCCTCATTTTCATAGGAATAGGTGTGTTCATATTCACTACCATCATGCCAATGATACCTTGCATCATCATCTCCTTCTGCCTTATAATAGAACCAATCCATGCCATTTGGATCAATAAGTAAAAGAGGATTATTAGCTACATAATTGTAAGGTGTCCAATTCAGGTAGTTTTCTGCATGTGGATCCTGGGTATGCCACCTCCCTATAACGGGATCATAAAACCGGGCTCCGTAGTCGTACCAGTCTATTCCCATTTCATCCTGGAACTCTTTTCCATTAAACAGGTAATTGTATGCGCTGAGCGCCGTTTTACACTCTATATCATATCCTTGCGCACTTCTCAAAACAGGCTTTCTTTTTTATAGACATCGCTTTCTCAAAGGTAACTTTTTTATCTTCATTTGAAGGGTTTTTCAATTGAAAAAAATGATGATTATGATCTTGGTTTTTCTTTTTCAATAAATGGCTTTAACCAGACTTCACCTTAAACACCGGCTTAGGCATCCAAAGAAAGCCGGGGCTGGCAGATGCAAGGCCCCGAAGGGTTCATTTCAGCCTTGCAGTGCGGGGATTGACGGCTTATCTTGCCTGAGCCGGTGTTTAAGTAACCTGGTACGGGATGTAATGTATAGGTTAAAGCCGGAAAAACAGCCTTGAGCGTGCTGTCGGGGCGGAGGGTGCAATAAACGAAGTGGGTTGCGCCCGTAGCGAAGATCGCTCGCCGACAGCGAGTGCGACCGAGGCCGTGGACAGAAAGGTGACGAAGGAACCAAAGGGACACGTGGTGCATGCACTGAAGGCTTTGGCGGTTTTTTTGTTCTGTTGCAGATCTTTTGCTTTAACTGATCTTCTCTTTACAAAAAAAGTGACAAAGCCGAACCGAGGGAGCCAGCCAGCGAGCAAAAACACTGGCAGCGGTTGGATGTGGCCATGATGTGGAGTTTACGGAACATGACGGACGCAGACAAAGGAGCTGCCGTGACAACTGATTGAGGAGCACAAAAACATGACAGGCTGCGGACCCCGAGGACTCGGGGGGAGCACCCGAAGGGCGTTCACAGCTCTTTTTTTGACCTTTGAAGATCTCGGCTACTTCAAAAAATGTGCTGTGACGGCCTGGCATGGTTTTTTGTTCGACGATTGAAGGCGGAACACCTGTTTCCCGGCCCTTGTTCTGAGAAGGTTCTCTGTTTTTCATGTTTACCCCAGTGGATGGTACTTGTCTATGGCTTTTCGGAGTTCTTTAAGGCCGCTCTGCCGGTATTTCTCCGTGCTGCTGATCTTCTTATGCCCGGAGAAGGCCTGTACCACTCTCAGGTCTTTTCTTTCATTTAAAAGGTTGGCTATCACGCTCTGCCTTATCGTCGTGGCGTTAAGGTTTCTTCCAGGGAACAGGGGTTTAAAGGTCTCTACAAGATAGTTTATCCCTTCACCGTTATCCGGTGTGCCTCTTAAGGTCAGGATAAGCGGTTCCGTTTCCGGTTTCGCTTTTAAAAGCCGCGGCCTCACCTGGTGGATGTACTTGTAAAAGATCATTACCTGCCGGGCTTTCAGCTTTAGTTTCCTGGCCTGTGATACCGGAGTAGATCTGATATAGATCTCTCCGGCCTCCAGATCGATATCCTGCAGCCTGAGCCGCGTTATCTCTCCTGTTCTCAGGCCCTGGTAGATAAGAAGGCTTATAACTGCCTTGTTCCGCAGTTCTGCCAAGGGGTAACGCTCTTTCCTTTGCATCAGTTTTTCCATTTCAGTTGAAGTAAAAAGGTCCTGTAGCTGTATGTCCGGGTTTCTCGCGTCTCTTAACCTCAGGTAGCGGCAGGGATGGTCCTGCCTTCGTCCGGTATCGATAAGATAAAAATACCAGGCTTTTATCCCGTACAGTGTCCTTCTGATAGTGTTGGTGTTATGGTACTCTCTCCTGAGATGGGACACATAGTCCATTACTTCCCGGTAGTTAGCTCTTTCCGCTCTCTCTTTTCCCATCCACTCTATGTAACGGTTTATATCAAAAAGGTAGGTCTTTACCGTTGATGGGCTGTGCCTTTCAAGAAGGTAGTTTTCCAGGTCTTTGCCCGTGTCGTTATTTGTCATTGTTTTTTATGTTTTCGCTGTTTACCCTGGTATAGATCTGCGTGGTCTCAAGATAGGAGTGGCCTAAAAAGTCTCTTACCTGTTCTACTCCCAGCCCACTTTCCAAAAGGTGGGTGGCTATCGAGTGACGAAGGCTGTGAAGGGTTATCCTGTGGGGATCTTTTATACCGGCATCTCTGACTATGCGGTGAAGGGCCCGCCACAGTACGCTTCCTTTTATTCTTTCTCCCCTTATGTTAAGCAGAAAGGCCTGCTGTTTTTCTTTTTGCGTACTCTTGTTTTTTCTTAGCCTCTGTGACCTTTCATAGTAATAGTAGGCTTTAAGGTCTGATGTCACTTTCTCCGCCATCGGTACCACTCTTCTTCTTTTTCCTTTGCCTGATCTTACATACAGTAGTTTATTACTAAAGTCTATGTCTTTCACGTTAAGGTCCTGTCCCTCGCTCTTTCTGAGCCCGCAGCCGTAAAAAAGGCTTATAACGCAGCGGTCAAAGTAGTCGCCGCAGCCTTCATAAAGGCTCTGTATTTCTTTTCTTGTCAGTACTTCTCTTTCCTTGTGCCGGGGTTTTGGAAAGCGCAGCATGCTCATGGGGTTTGTTTCTATCCTTCCTTCCGCCTGCAGCCAGCTCATAAGTATCCTGATGGCCCAGGTATGGGTTGTTATCATGCTTTCACTCAGTGTCCCCTCTCTTTTGCTGTTAGGCCTTTCTTTAAGGTAGCGGTAATAATCTTTTATATCCCCGGAGCTTACCTCCTTTATATCATAAATGTTATTTCTCTCCAGGTAATAAAAAAACTCTCTTACCAGTGATGGAAGGGACCTTGCTGTTATTTCATCATAGCCAAGTCTTTCAAGGTGCCGGGCATAATCTTTCTGTAGTTCCCTGTAGTAGCTGCTTTCAAGTATCAAATGCTTCATATATGGTCATAATAAAGTGTCTTTTATTCTATAGGGGGGCCTGGCTCTTTCTTTGGGTCACGGGTCGCCAGCGGTAAGTCCGATGACTGTCAGGATTTTAAGTGACCCAAGCGCTTTGGGTCGCCACGGGTCGCCAGGTGTAATTATCATGTTTATCAGCATTTTAAGTGACCCGTAAAATCTGGCTTATCATGGGTCGCCAGGTTTTTATTATGATCTTTATTAATTGTTTTTGCTTCTTTGTGCCTGTTCATTCCTTTTCCTGCTTGTTTTTGTCCTTTCCTGTCCCTTCCTGCCTGTTTGTCCTTTAGTTCTCTACAGGGATCAGTTCAAGCTGTGACAACTGTCCTTCAAGATGGCGTCTGAGCATGCCCCGTATCCTCGTGATATCGTCCCAGTAGATGATCTTGTACCGGTAGCCCCGGTTGATATGCCCCCCGCTGATGGATATGTATTCAAGGCTGGTAAGGTCATAGATATATCTTTGCAACTGGCTCTTGCTCACGTTTAATGCCTGGCGCAGTTCTCGCTGGCTGAAGGTGTAGGTATCGCTGTGTTCCCCGGCCGTGGCTTTTACGTAGTCTTTCAGTCTTTCATAGAACTGCCTCAGGCTGCCGTCCAGTTCGTCTATTTTCAGCAGGATGCTCTCGAACATGATACAGGCAGCTATCTGCATGTCTTCTTTCTTGGTGATCAGCCTGCTTCTTTTGTCTTTCTCTCTCTTGTACTGGTGCAAAATGGTTACCTGCTTTACGAAGCTTTGATATAGTTCGTTCAGGCGTCTTATCTTATGGGCCTGCTGTGGAAGGTGTACCTTATCGGCGTAGGGGTTTATAACCGGGTAAGGCTTTAGTAATCTTATGCAGTGCTGCAGTAGCGTGGCCGTTTCTTTTTCTTCTCTCGCGTCTACTTGTCCTGCCGCCTTTTTGTTCTGGTAGCGGACGACTCTTTCGGTCTGCTCCATGGTTTCATCCACGGCGATTATAAAACAGCGGCTCATGTTGTCCTCGTAGATCTCTCCCCTGGTAGTGCAGGCCAGGGAGGCTATAGGGCCGTAGACTACTTTTTCGTAGGATCTCAGGTTGCCTCTTTCATCCTGGCCGGTGGTGCTTGTTGACAGCATCTCGCGGCTCTGCAGTTCTCTGAAAGCAAGCTGGGCTTCTTCTTTCATCCCGTCAAGGTCTTCAAGGCAGATAAGCTTGTTCTGAAGGTCATAGGCCCCGTAGTTATAAAAGCTGCTGTCGGTTACCCTGGTAAAGCGTTTAACGTCTTCCCCGGGCATCAGCCGGCTGATCTTTTCCAAAAGGTGGGTCTTGCCGCTGCCCGTGGAGCCTTGTATCAGCGCGTGCAAGGTGTCGGGCATCTTGTAACTGCTGGCTATGATAAACAAAAACAGGCGGTTGGTATCTTCTCCTGTTACACCGGACTGGCCGATCAGCTTGTTCAGCCTTGCTGTCAGGCCAGGACTTTCAAGCAAAGCACGGCAGCGCTTTATCATACCGGGATCTGTTTTTACCTGTGGCCTCTGGCCTTTCTCTCCTGCCTGAAGGCTGTCCCGGTAGTTTTCCAGCAGGTCGGTTAGCCGGTGAAGGTCTTTTTCTATCAGGTCGGCTCTTTCGCTTAGTTTATCCGAGGCTTCCCTGGAGAGTTTTTCTACCTGGCGGTTTTCGTAAAGGTCGGTCTTGTCGCGGTATTTCTGGTATGGCCCTGATCCTTTAAGGCTTTCTATCACTATGCTTACTTTCATGCTGTCCATATCATTCCTTAGTCCGCCTCTTATGCTATAGCGGGCCATATGGCCGGTGTATCTCAGGTTATAGGGGTTAGATGTATCAAGCTCTGTGGATGCAGCCGGCCTGGCTTTCTCTGCCGGTTCTATTTGTTCCTGGTCCTTTTTTATTTCACTTGAAGTGTTTTCAGTTGAAGAAAATAATGTCTGACGGGTTTCCATCAGGTGAGTAAAGATCTCTTTGTCATGGGCAAGGTACAGGCTATTAATATCATGGCCCGAGGGTGTGTTTATCCTGGTGATCTTTACTCCCGGTTTCAGCTTGTGTAAGGATTCTGAGTGTTTTCTAACGGCCTGCTCCCCGGCTTCGTCCCCGTCAAAAAACAGTATGATCTCCTGCAGTTCTTTCAGATCCTCTATTGCCTCTTTGTGTTCCCTGGTTAGTCCATTGGTTCCATAGAGGCTAAGGATCTCATAGTCTCTTATATGTTCTTCCAGTCTTTCAAGCGTGGCGGCGTCTATTATGGCTTCGGTTAGGATAAGTTTCCTTGTTTCCGGTTTCGGGTAACCGGGGTATAGCCCCTGGCGGTCTTTCAGGTAGTAGTGCCTGCCGATACTGTCAAGCTTTCCGGTATCACTGCTTCCGTTACTGTCTAAGATGCTTCTAAAGTAAAGGCCGGTTACATGGCTTTGCTTATCTCTTAGTGCGAAGCAGATGCAGTTCTTGCCGAAGACATGGTGAAGCCCATTGCCGATGGGTTTTAGCAGGCCGTATTTTATAAAGCTGCTTAGTAATTGTGCGCTCAGCTTGTTGTTATGGTGGTACTGGCCGCTGTTAAAGCCTATGTCCTGGACATCCGGGTCAAGGCCTCTTTCTGTCGCGTACTGTCTGCCGACCTGGCCCCGGAGCATGCCGTTACGGAAAGAGTGGTAGATCTTCGTCAGCACCGCTGTCCTGGTAAGTTCCGCCGCCGTGCTTTTAAAGGTCGTGACTTCTCCGAGCATCTCACCGGCTTTCATGATCGCCCGGTGCTTAGTGATTTTTTCGTATTTCATGATAAAATCTATCTGGTCACCGCTGCCGGCTGTGCAGTTTGAGCTAAAGCAGGTCCAGGTGCCGGTCTCGGGGTAGATCTGCATGCTGGGGGTTTTGTCGTCATGGAAGGGGCAGCGCATACGGTGGTTCCTGTCCGGGGTAAGGTTGTAACGTGACAGTACCGTTTCTATCCTAAGTCTTTGTTTGATTTCTTTGATCTCCATTGTTGATAAGTTTTGTATATGCAAAGTTGCATACAATATTAGCAAGTGTTCTTACAAAAGCAAAATATGAACTATTCATATTATCAACAATTGCTTATGTTTCGTTGTTAATAACCTGCAAACATGCTATATTTACCATAGTTTCAAAGCACCAATAATTATAAGCAAATGGAGTTTAAAGATCGTATTAAGCAGGCCAGAGTAAAGAAAGGATTATCACAAAGTCAATTGGCTAACGCTATAGGTGTGCACGTTACCAATATTTCAAGATATGAGAGGGGAGAGAACAGGCCGACTTCGGATGTTCTGACACGATTGGCAAACGAGTTGGACGTTACTGCAGACTATCTAATGGATGGTTCAATGGACGATAAGGCTCAAAGCAGTATTTCTGATAAGGAACTGCTGAGCCAGTTCCAAAAGCTCTCTAAAATGGATAATCAGAGTAAAGCGATCGTGAAAGAGCTTATTGAGGCCTTCCTGCTTAAGACTGATTTAAAAGAAAGGATTATTTCATCATGAAGAACTCACATTTATGGATCTTCGGGATTCTGGCAGTAATTGTAATTGCTATGGTTTATAACCAGCAAAAGCAACAGAAGGTTATACTCGCTATGTCTGATGCTCTTTATAAAGTAGGGGAAGACACAGAGGAGTACAGGAATGAGACCAGGGCTTTGCTTTCGACTATTATGCAGGTAGCTGACCAGGCAGAGTTGCCGGAACCGGAGCAGCGAAAACGAGTTGGATTTGAGTATCCTAATCAAGCTTAAAACAAAACCCGACGCGATGGCCGGGTGTGTTCATTCATCATATATAGTTGTAACAATTCATTTCTGTACTTTTCAAAGAACAGATTTATAGTTTTTTACCACAATACAAGCCAATATATGATTTTATAATCAACTTCATCTGTAACTATACCACGAGAATAACCATGCCTCCAGTTCTCAGGCAATTTTAAACCTGTAACTAAATTCTTTTCATCTAAAAACTCACTTGCAACAGCCTCAATAATAAATATTTGTCCCCTATTTTTCAGTCTAATATCACTTATACCAAATTGATCTTTGACATCAATAAACGAGGGTATTGGGTATCCTGACCTTATACTTGAATAGTTGTTAATAGTATCACCAATGACTATAAGACTATCATTATTCATTGATAACATGGTGAAGTTTTGATATTCTAAATCTCGTTTTAACTTTTGGCAACTCGCACTATCGACCTGAGCAGTAAATATTAATCCTGCTTTGTTGTTATAAACAGTTGATTTTGGATAATAAGCATAAAAGCCCCAGTTCTCATACTGTGTCATATCATGTGGAAAGTGACTGACTTGATTTGGAGTAAAAGTTAGTAGTACTTCATTGTATCTTATTAATCTTTCCTTTTCCCTGAGGTTCGAACCACACGAACTCAGAATTAAGATCAAAAATAAGTAAAGAATTGGCCTTGTCATCTTTTATATTTTTTAAGATATTCTTTAGTTCCTGTTACAGATTCATAATTAGGGTATCTTACCGGACGTGTAGTAGGAATGTTATAGTTGCCACTTCTCACATTATTTATCTTGATAAGAATGTCAACCGCTTTACTTCCAAAAGATTGTTTTCCATAGATTAATTTCCTTCTTGTTACATATTCAGAATGATAAGGGTTACTTGTATTATCTACAATAGGATCTCCTATAATTTTAGAATCTATTTCTACATTAGGTTTCTCAACATATTTATAGTCCTCGACAACCTCTGTAATTGATGTAGAAGATGCTTCAATCGTGCCACCACGTTGAGGGCTATCAGAACTTGTTGATCTCTCTTCTCTTAAAACTTTTCCAGGTACTTTTTTATACCCATTTCTATCCATTCTTATCTGAATTTGTTTATCTGTCATTTCAACTTCATTGTATAAACTTTTATCTAATGGATTCTCAAGATTATCACCTAATTGTTCATCACTCTTTGCGATGAAGACTCTGTCAGGTCCATCAGTATCTTTATACCCAATAAGATCTTTTTTATTCTTCGCAAAATAGAATTCATCAGGCACCATCCCTGTAGGATCGTTGAACCTGATCGGGTTATTAAAAGTAAATGAATATGGCGACCAGGCGTTCATGGATTCGGACATTGGATCCTGTGTCATAAACCGTCCTATCACCTGGTCATAGAACCTGGTGTGGAAGTCGTATACTTCCCATCCTATCTCCTGCTGAAGTTCTTTACCATTAAACAGGTAATTGTATGCACTGAGCGCCGTTTTACACTCTATATTATATCCTTGCGTACTTTTCAAAACAGGCTTTCTTTTTTATAGACATCGCTTTCTCAAAGGTAACTTTTTTATCTTCATTTGAAGGATTTTTCAATTGAAAAAATGATGATTATGATCCTGGTTTTTCTTTTTCAATAAATGGCTTTAACCAGACTTCACCTTAAACACCGGCTTAGGCATATAAAAAAGCCGGGGCTGGCAGATGCAAGGCCCCGAAGGGTTCATTTCAGCCTTGCAGTGCGGGGATTGACGGCTTATCTTGCCTGAGCTGGTGTTTAAGTAACCTGGTACGGGATGTAATGTATAGGTTAAAGCCGGGAAAACAGCCTTGAGCGTGCTGTCGGGGCGGAGGGTGCAATAAACGAAGTGGGTTGCGCCCGTAGCGAAGATCGCTCGCCGACAGCGAGTGCGACCGAGGCCGTGGCCCGGAAGGTGACGAAGGAACCACAGGGACACGTGGTGCATGCACTGAAGGCTTTGGCGGTTTTTTTGTTCTGTTGCAGATCTTTTACTTTAACTGACTCTCTCTTTACAAAAAAAGTGACAAAGCTGAACCGAGGGAGCCAGCCGGCGAGCAAAAACACTGGCAGCGGTTGGATGTGGCCATGATGTGGAGTTTACGGAACATGATGGACGCAGACAAAGGAGCTGCCGTGACAACTGATTGAGGAGCACAAAAACATGACAGGCTGCGGAGCGTTAGCGGAGCACCCGAAGGGCGTTCACAGCTCTTTTTTTGACCTTTGAAGATCTCTGCTACTTCAAAAAATGTGCTGTGACGGCCTGGCATGATTTTTTGTTCGACGATTGAAGGCGGAACACCTGTTTCCTGGCCTGGTGCGGTGGGTAATGGCCCGTGGGATGGCCGGGGGATTAAATGATGAGATTGTTCATTAAATAAAAAAGCCCCTCGTTCCAGGGGCCGTGATTGTTGTTCCTGTTTTTATTCTTTTCCCGGTTCCGGACGGATAACGATCTTTTTTTTCGAGGTATGTACTGTTACCCTGCTTTCTTTTTTAAAACCGAGATCTTCAAGCCACCTGCCTCTTAATATCAGTTCGGGAACTATGCTCGTACTAAACTGGTTGTTACGGTATTTGGATTGGATTTTAAGGCTTCTTGCGTCCGGTCGTTTGACGACATTCTTTTTATTTGATTCCATTTGTACTTGTTTTTGGAGATTTTAAAAGCTCCCGCTTAGGTCTCTCCGTGTTCACAAGTAACACATACAGTCGTTTCCTACTGCTAACCATACGGGAGCCGTATTTTTGAACTTTGTTTAAAGCTCTTGTGATTTGGAGAATAAAATTAAGATTTTTAGTTTGTTTCCTATGGGCTCTTGTTTCTAATTTCTTTCATCGTGTTGTTTGTTATCCCAGTGGATGGTACTTGTCTATGGCTTTTCGGAGTTCTTTAAGGCCGCTCTGCCGGTATTTCTCCGTGCTGCTGATCTTCTTATGCCCGGAGAAGGCCTGTACCACTCTCAGGTCTTTTCCTTCATTTAAAAGGTTGGCTATCACGCTCTGCCTTATCGTCGTGGCGTTAAGGTTTCTTCCAGGGAACAGGGGTTTAAAGGTCTCTACAAGATAGTTTATCCCTTCACCGTTATCCGGTGTGCCTCTTAAGGTCAGGATAAGCGGTTCCGTTTCCGGTTTCGCTTTTAAAAGCCGCGGCCTCACCTGGTGGATGTACTTGTAAAAGATCATTACCTGCCGGGCTTTCAGCTTTAGTTTCCTGGCCTGTGATACCGGAGTAGATCTGATATAGATCTCTCCTGCCTCCAGATCGATATCCTGCAGCCTGAGGCGTATTATCTCTCCTGTCCTCAGGCCCTGGTAGATAAGAAGACTGATAACCGCTTTGTTCCTGAGCTCCGCCATCGGGTAACGCTCCTGTCTTTGCATCAGTTTTTCTAATTCATTTGAAGTAAACAGGTCCTGTAGCTGTATGTCCTGGTTTCTCGCGTCTCTTAACCTCAGGTAGCGGCAGGGATGGTCCTGCCTTCGTCCGGTATCGATAAGATAAAAATACCAGGCTTTTATCCCGTACAGTGTCCTTCTGATAGTGTTGGTGTTATGGTACTCTCTCCTGAGATGGGACACATAGTCCATTACTTCCCGGTAGTTAGCTCTTTCCGCTCTCTCTTTTCCCATCCACTCTATGTAATGGTTTATATCAAAAAGGTAGGTCTTTACCGTTGATGGGCTGTGCCTTTCAAGAAGGTAGTTTTCCAGGTCTTTGCCCGTGTCGTTATTTGTCATTGTTTTTTATGTTTTCGCTGTTTACCCTGGTATAGATCTGCGTGGTCTCAAGATAGGAGTGGCCTAAAAAGTCTCTTACCTGTTCTACTCCCAGCCCACTTTCCAAAAGGTGGGTGGCTATCGAGTGACGAAGGCTGTGAAGGGTTATCCTGTGGGGATCTTTTATACCGGCATCTCTGACTATGCGGTGAAGGGCCCGCCACAGTACGCTTCCTTTTATTCTTTCTCCCCTTATGTTAAGCAGAAAGGCCTGCTGTTTTTCTTTTTGCGTACTCTTGTTTTTTCTTAGCCTCTGTGACCTTTCATAGTAATAGTAGGCTTTAAGGTCTGATGTCACTTTCTCCGCCATCGGTACCACTCTTCTTCTTTTTCCTTTGCCTGATCTTACATACAGTAGTTTATTACTAAAGTCTATGTCTTTCACGTTAAGGTCCTGTCCCTCGCTCTTTCTGAGCCCGCAGCCGTAAAAAAGGCTTATAACGCAGCGGTCAAAGTAATCGCCGCAGCCTTCATAAAGGCTCTGTATTTCTTTTCTTGTCAGTACTTCTCTTTCCTTGTGCCGGGGTTTTGGAAAGCGCAGCATGCTCATGGGGTTTGTTTCTATCCTTCCTTCCGCCTGCAGCCAGCTCATAAGTATCCTGATGGCCCAGGTATGGGTTGTTATCATGCTCTCACTCAGTGTCCCCGCCCGTTTGCTGTTAGGCCTTTCTTTAAGGTAGCGGTAGTACTCTTTTATATCTTTCGGGCTTACCTTTTTTATATCATAAATGTTGTTTCTCTCCAGGTAATAAAAGAACTCTCTTACCTGTGACGGCAGTGACCTGGTTGTCTTTTCGTCATAGCCAAGTCTTTCAAGGTGCAGGGCATACTCTTTCTGTAGTTCCCTGTAGTAGCTGCTTTCAAGTACCAGGTGTTTCATCTTATCTTCATAATAATTGTATCTTTTTTTACATGGGGGCCTGGCATTTTCTTTGGGTCACGGGTCGCCAGCCGTAAGTCCGGTGACTATCAGGGTTTTAAGTGACCCAAAAGCTCTGGGGCGCCACGGGCCGCCAGGTGTAATTATCGTGTTTATCAGCATCTTAAGTGACCCGTAAAATCTGGCTTATTATGGGTCGCCAGGTTTTTATTATGCTCTTTATTACTTGTTTTTGCTTCTTTTTGCCTGTTCATTCCTTTTCCTGCTTGTTTTTGTCCTTTCCTGTCCCTTCCTGCCTGTTTGTCCTTTAGTTCTCTACAGGGATCAGTTCAAGCTGTGACAACTGTCCTTCAAGATGGCGTCTGAGCATGCCCCGTATCCTCGTGATATCGTCCCAGTAGATGATCTTGTACCGGTAGCCCCTGTTGATATGTCCCCCGCTGATGGATATGTATTCAAGGCTGGTAAGGTCATAGATATATCTTTGCAACTGGCTCTTGCTAACGTTTAATGCCTGGCGCAGTTCTCGCTGGCTGAAGGTGTAGGTATCGCTGTGTTCCCCGGCCGTGGCTTTTACGTAGTCTTTCAGTCTTTCATAGAACTGCCTCAGGCTGCCGTCCAGTTCGTCTATTTTCAGCAGGATGCTCTCGAACATGATATCGGCAGCTATCTGCATGTCTTCTTTTCTGGTGATCAGCCTGCCTCTTTTGTCTTTCTCTCTCTTGTACTGGTGCAAAATGGTTACCTGCTTTACGAAGCTTTGATATAGTTCGTTCAGGCGTCTTATCTTATGGGCCTGCTGTGGAAGGTGTACCTTATCTGCGTAGGGATTGATTACGGGGCAGGGTTTTAGCAGTCTTATGCAGTGTTGCAGCAGCGTGGCCGTTTCTTTTTCTTCTCTCGCGTCTACCTGGCCCGCGGCCTTTTTGTTCTGGTAGCGGACGACTCTTTCGGTCTGCTCCATGGTTTCATCCACGGCTATTATAAAACAGCGGCTCATGTTGTCCTCGTAGATCTCTCCCCTGGTAGTGCAGGCCAGGGAGGCTATAGGGCCGTAGACTACTTTTTCGTAGGATCTCAGGTTGCCTCTTTCGTCCTGGCCGGTGGTGCTTGTTGACAGCATCTCGCGGCTCTGCAGTTCTCTGAAAGCCAGTTGGGCTTCTTCTTTCATCCCGTCAAGGTCTTCAAGGCAGATAAGCTTGTTCTGAAGGTCATAGGCCCCGTAGTTATAAAAGCTGCTGTCGGTTACCCTGGTAAAGCGTTTAACGTCTTCCCCGGGCATCAGCCGGCTGATCTTTTCCAGAAGGTGGGTCTTGCCGCTGCCCGTGGAGCCTTGTATCAGTGCATGCAGCGTGTCGGGCATCTTGTAGCTGCTGGCTATGATAAAAAGGAATAAGCGGTTGGTCTCTTCTCCTGTTACCCCGGACCGGCCGATCAGCCTGTTCAGCCTTGCTGTCAGGCCGGGGCTTTCCAAAAGACTGCGGCAGCGCTTTATCATACCGGGATCTGTTTTTACTTGTTGCCTCTGGCCTTTTCCTCCTGCCTGAAGGCTGTCCCGGTAGTTTTCCAGCAGGTCGGTTAGCCGGTGAAGGTCTTTTTCTATCAGGTCGGCTCTCTCGTCTAATTTCTCTCCAGCCTCTCTTGATAGCTTTTCTGTCTGCCGGTTCTCGTAAAGGTCTGTCTTATTACGGTATTTCTGGTATGGGCCCGATCCTTTAAGGCTTTCTATTACTATGCTCACTTTCATGCTGTCCATATCGTTTCTTAAGCCTCCTTTTATGCTGTAGCGGGCCATATGACCGGTGTATCTCAGGTTATAGGGGTTAGATGTATCAAGCTCTGTGGATGCAGCCGGCCTGGCTTTCTCTGCCGGTTCTATTTGTTCCTGGTCCTTTTTTATTTCACTTGAAGTGTTTTCAGTTGAAGAAAATAGTGTCTGCCGGGTTTCCATCAGGTGGGTAAAGATCTCTTTGTCATGGGCAAGGTACAGGCTGTTGATATCATGGCCCGCGGGCGTGTTTATCCCGGTGATCTTTACTCCCGGTTTCAGCTCGTGTAATGTTTCAGAGTGTTTTCTGATGGCCTGTTCCCCGGCTTCGTCCCCGTCAAAAAACAGTATGATCTCCCGCAGCTCTTTCAGCTCTTCTATCGCCGCTTTATGTTCCCGGGTAAAGCCGTTGGTGCCATAGAGACTGAGGATCTCGTAGTCTCTTACCTGGTCTTCCAGTCTTGCGAGCGTGGCGGCGTCTATTATGGCTTCGGTAAGGATAAGTTTTCTGGTTCCAGGTTTCGGGTAACCGGGGTATAGTCCCTGGCGGTCTTTTAGGTAGTAGTGCCTGCCTACCGTGGAAGGTTTGCCGGTTGTGTCACTGTTTCCGTTACTATCTAAAACGCTTCTGAAGTAAAGCCCTGTTACATGGTTTTCCTTATCCCTTAGAGCGAAGCAGATACAGTTCTTGCCGAAGACATGGTGAAGCCCATTGCCGATGGGTTTTAGCAGGCCGTATTTTATAAAGCTGCTTAGTAATTGTTCGCTCAGCTTGTTGTTATGGTGGTACTGGCCGCTGTTAAAGCCTATGTCCTGGACATCCGGGTCAAGGCCCCTTTCTGTCGCGTACTGCCTGCCGGCCTGACCACGGTGCATGCCGTTACGGAAAGAGTGGTAGATCTTTGTAAGTACTGCTGTCCTGGATAGCTGAGCTGCAGAGCTTTTAAAGGTCGTGACCTCGCCCAGCATTTCTTTTGCTTTTATAATGGCCTGGTGCTTAGTGATTTTTTCGTATTTCATGATAAAATCTATCTGGTCACCGCTACCGGCTGAGCAGTTTGAGCTGAAGCAGGTCCAGGTGCCGGTTTCGGGATAGATCTGCATGCTGGGGGTTTTGTCGTCATGGAAGGGGCAGCGCATCCGGTTATTCCTGTCCGGGGTAAGGTTGTAACGGGTCAGAACCGTCTCTATCTTAAGCCTGCGTTTGATTTCCTGGATCTCCATTGTTGATAATTATTTGTATGCGTATGCGCACAAAATAAAACAATAACGCAAGAATATACCATTATCAATGCGCATGACTTATGAACAACCGCAAGAAAATACCTCCTAAAACGTGCGTTATTAGTATATTTGTAGTGTTGATAAAAATAATATGCATAATGGAACTGGGTGATAGATTAAAGCAATTAAGACTGCAAAAGGGACTTTCCAAGAGTGACCTGGCAAAGGAGATCGGTGTTCACTATTCACAAATAGGAAGATATGAGGATAAAGGGGCCAGGCCTTCTGCCGATATCCTGGCTAAACTGGCCAATGTCCTGGAGGTTTCATCGGACTACCTGATGAACGGGACCAGTGATGACCTGGCTGAAAGCTCTCTTACTGATAAAGAGCTACTAAACCAGTTCAAAATTATTGAGAAGATGCCGGATGATAAAAAGTCTGTCGTTAAGGAGTTCCTGGATGCATTTATTACTAAAGACAAGCTCAGACAGTTAGCTGTATAGATAAGTTACTATTAAGCATTTGAGATGACAGGAGGATATCCAATACATACATTTACTCCCGAAAAGCCAGAACTTGTAATAAGTTTCAATACAGGTATGAAGCTGACTATCTCTAAGTTTATCAGCAATAACGATTTTGACTTTAAGACTTTGTCATTGATTGTGTTTCAGGTACTGATAAAGAACAAAAAGCCTTTTGTCAGATCATTTGCCAGCCTGATCTCAGCCACTCAAAAAGATTTTCATGTTCTGGAGTTCAAATTACCATTCCGGATTGAGGAACCTGGGACAGTTCACATCAAAATAATAGATAAAAGCTATGAGTTCGATTATTCAATATCAATGGCTTATGATATAGAACCACTCTAAGTTTATAAAGTATCACTAAAAATAAAGCCCGGTTACTGCCGGGCTTTATTTTTGGAGATATAACTAATTTCACTTTGTATACCTAGTTGTATCAGTATTTAGGAGGACTACCTTTTCACCATCTATCTTATATAAGCAGCTAATAGAGTCTGTCGTTATAATCGCCCTTTTATTCTCATTATCATAACCATCAACAAAAGATTCAAGAGTTGTCTGTAAATATTTATTGTCTTCGACTAAGACACTTCTCATGGATATTTCACCTCCTGGGTATGATTCATATTTCGAGAACTCAATAACATTTCGTATTTCAAAATCATCATCAAAAACAACTAGATATAATGTATAAACTGTTGTATTTAATTTAGTTACTCTTATGATTGATGCGCTCACAAAACTTTTCTCCTCATTTACGGAGTAAAAATACAATTCATCGGAACCATCTTCTATTCGCAAATAATCTGATAAGTAGCTTGTATAATAGTCAGTATCTATAAGGTTTATCTTATTTGAAGATATTAACTCATTAACTCCTATCTGCTTTACATCAAGATTCTGAGATGTAGTGCTTGCTGCTTTCTCCTTAAATCTTAGAAAAGATTCTGAATAAGCAACTTTCTTATCCTGCTCATTGTTATTCTCCTGTTTTGGAGCGCACCCAGCCAGAAGGACAATTGAAATTATAATAAATATTCTATTCATTGCTATTCCTTTAAGTCATTTGAAAGCTCTTCAATAAGGCTGCTTAAAACACGGGCCAAATCATCTGTTTTAACTTGCTTCTTCGTCGAGCCACCATCAGTTACGACATTGACACTAATGGTCGATTCACTTTTGTAAGTATCTCCTTTGGCTCTACCAACTCCAACAAATTCCATTTCATAATCGGACCCCGCCCATAGAGTACCTGAAGAATTTGTAGAATACTTATTATGGATACTTTTACCACCTCCGTTTCTTGTTGATTGCGCAACAGAGATATTTCCATCTTCATCAATGTCTGTTGCAACACCTGTATGATAAAATGTATTTCCATCTTTGTCGGTTCCCTTCCAGAACATAAAGTCACCCTTTCTAACATTTTTCACATCTGTGCTCCATTCTCCCTTTTCCTGATAGTACTTCCTTTGATGCCAAGTAGACCGACCTGGGTCGTACCCATCTGTAAGTGCAACTTCTCTTGCAAACTCAGAGCAATCAACATACTTATCTTTATAAGCATCTGATCCTAATACCTGTTTATAGGTTCTTGTGTCTACTTCTGCACGATGCAGAGCATAAAACACCCTATCCTCTGGGCCCATACCAAATAGATCGATATACCTAATTGGATTGTTCCCAGCATAAAGGAATGGGCTTTGGAAAGAGTAATCCTGAGCCAATGGATCTATAGTATGAAATCTCCCAATCACCGGATCATAATACCTTGCACCATATGCATATACGTCCCATCCCATTTCGTCCTGTATCTCTTTTCCATTGAACAGGTAATTGTATGCACTGAGCGCCGTTTTACACTCTATATTATATCCTTGCGTACTTTTCAAAACAGGCTTTCTTTTTTATAGACATCGCTTTCTCAAAGGTAACTTTTTTATCTTCATTTGAAGGATTTTTCAATTGAAAAAATGATGATTATGATCCTGGTTTTTCTTTTTCAATAAATGGCTTTAACCAGACTTCACCTTAAACACCGGCTTAGGCATATAAAAAAGCCGGGGCTGGCAGATGCAAGGCCCCGAAGGGTTCATTTCAGCCTTGCAGTGCGGGGATTGACGGCTTATCTTGCCTGATCTGGTGTTTAAGTAACCTGGTACGGGATGTAATGTATAGGTTAAAGCCGGGAAAACAGCCTTGAGCGTGCTGTCGGGGCGGAGGGTGCAATAAACGAAGTGGGTTGCGCCCGTAGCGAAGATCGCTCGCCGACAGCGAGTGCGACCGAGGCCGTGGCCCGGAAGGTGACGAAGGAACCACAGGGACACGTGGTGCATGCACTGAAGGCTTTGGCGGTTTTTTTGTTCTGTTGCAGATCTTTTACTTTAACTGACTCTCTCTTTACAAAAAAAGTGACAAAGCTGAACCGAGGGAGCCAGCCGGCGAGCAAAAACACTGGCAGCGGTTGGATGTGGCCATGATGTGGAGTTTACGGAACATGATGGACGCAGACAAAGGAGCTGCCGTGACAACTGATTGAGGAGCACAAAAACATGACAGGCTGCGGAGCGTTAGCGGAGCACCCGAAGGGCGTTCACAGCTCTTTTTTTGACCTTTGAAGATCTCTGCTACTTCAAAAAATGTGCTGTGACGGCCTGGCATGATTTTTTGTTCGACGATTGAAGGCGGAACACCTGTTTCCCGGCCTGGTGCGGTGGGTAATGGCCCGTGGGATGGCCGGGGGATTAAATGATGAGATTGTTCATTAAATAAAAAAGCCCCTCGTTCCAGGGGCCGTGATTGTTGTTCCTGTTTTTATTCTTTTCCCGGTTCCGGACGGATAACGATCTTTTTTTTCGAGGTATGTACTGTTACCCTGCTTTCTTTTTTAAAACCGAGATCTTCAAGCCACCTGCCTCTTAATATCAGTTCGGGAACTATGCTCGTACTAAACTGGTTGTTACGGTATTTGGATTGGATTTTAAGGCTTCTTGCGTCCGGTCGTTTGACGACATTCTTTTTATTTGATTCCATTTGTACTTGTTTTTGGAGATTTTAAAAGCTCCCGCTTAGGTCTCTCCGTGTTCACAAGTAACACATACAGTCGTTTCCTACTGCTAACCATACGGGAGCCGTATTTTTGAACTTTGTTTAAAGCTCTTGTGATTTGGAGAATAAAATTAAGATTTTTAGTTTGTTTCCTATGGGCTCTTGTTTCTAATTTCTTTCATCGTGTTGTTTGTTATCCCAGTGGATGGTACTTGTCTATGGCTTTTCGGAGTTCTTTAAGGCCGCTCTGCCGGTATTTCTCCGTGCTGCTGATCTTCTTATGCCCGGAGAAGGCCTGTACCACTCTCAGGTCTTTTCCTTCATTTAAAAGGTTGGCTATCACGCTCTGCCTTATCGTCGTGGCGTTAAGGTTTCTTCCAGGGAACAGGGGTTTAAAGGTCTCTACAAGATAGTTTATCCCTTCACCGTTATCCGGTGTGCCTCTTAAGGTCAGGATAAGCGGTTCCGTTTCCGGTTTCGCTTTTAAAAGCCGCGGCCTCACCTGGTGGATGTACTTGTAAAAGATCATTACCTGCCGGGCTTTCAGCTTTAGTTTCCTGGCCTGTGATACCGGAGTAGATCTGATATAGATCTCTCCTGCCTCCAGATCGATATCCTGCAGCCTGAGGCGTATTATCTCTCCTGTCCTCAGGCCCTGGTAGATAAGAAGACTGATAACCGCTTTGTTCCTGAGCTCCGCCATCGGGTAACGCTCCTGTCTTTGCATCAGTTTTTCTAATTCATTTGAAGTAAACAGGTCCTGTAGCTGTATGTCCTGGTTTCTCGCGTCTCTTAACCTCAGGTAGCGGCAGGGATGGTCCTGCCTTCGTCCGGTATCGATAAGATAAAAATACCAGGCTTTTATCCCGTACAGTGTCCTTCTGATAGTGTTGGTGTTATGGTACTCTCTCCTGAGATGGGACACATAGTCCATTACTTCCCGGTAGTTAGCTCTTTCCGCTCTCTCTTTTCCCATCCACTCTATGTAATGGTTTATATCAAAAAGGTAGGTCTTTACCGTTGATGGGCTGTGCCTTTCAAGAAGGTAGTTTTCCAGGTCTTTGCCCGTGTCGTTATTTGTCATTGTTTTTTATGTTTTCGCTGTTTACCCTGGTATAGATCTGCGTGGTCTCAAGATAGGAGTGGCCTAAAAAGTCTCTTACCTGTTCTACTCCCAGCCCACTTTCCAAAAGGTGGGTGGCTATCGAGTGACGAAGGCTGTGAAGGGTTATCCTGTGGGGATCTTTTATACCGGCATCTCTGACTATGCGGTGAAGGGCCCGCCACAGTACGCTTCCTTTTATTCTTTCTCCCCTTATGTTAAGCAGAAAGGCCTGCTGTTTTTCTTTTTGCGTACTCTTGTTTTTTCTTAGCCTCTGTGACCTTTCATAGTAATAGTAGGCTTTAAGGTCTGATGTCACTTTCTCCGCCATCGGTACCACTCTTCTTCTTTTTCCTTTGCCTGATCTTACATACAGTAGTTTATTACTAAAGTCTATGTCTTTCACGTTAAGGTCCTGTCCCTCGCTCTTTCTGAGCCCGCAGCCGTAAAAAAGGCTTATAACGCAGCGGTCAAAGTAATCGCCGCAGCCTTCATAAAGGCTCTGTATTTCTTTTCTTGTCAGTACTTCTCTTTCCTTGTGCCGGGGTTTTGGAAAGCGCAGCATGCTCATGGGGTTTGTTTCTATCCTTCCTTCCGCCTGCAGCCAGCTCATAAGTATCCTGATGGCCCAGGTATGGGTTGTTATCATGCTCTCACTCAGTGTCCCCGCCCGTTTGCTGTTAGGCCTTTCTTTAAGGTAGCGGTAGTACTCTTTTATATCTTTCGGGCTTACCTTTTTTATATCATAAATGTTGTTTCTCTCCAGGTAATAAAAGAACTCTCTTACCTGTGACGGCAGTGACCTGGTTGTCTTTTCGTCATAGCCAAGTCTTTCAAGGTGCAGGGCATACTCTTTCTGTAGTTCCCTGTAGTAGCTGCTTTCAAGTACCAGGTGTTTCATCTTATCTTCATAATAATTGTATCTTTTTTTACATGGGGGCCTGGCATTTTCTTTGGGTCACGGGTCGCCAGCCGTAAGTCCGGTGACTATCAGGGTTTTAAGTGACCCAAAAGCTCTGGGGCGCCACGGGCCGCCAGGTGTAATTATCGTGTTTATCAGCATCTTAAGTGACCCGTAAAATCTGGCTTATTATGGGTCGCCAGGTTTTTATTATGCTCTTTATTACTTGTTTTTGCTTCTTTTTGCCTGTTCATTCCTTTTCCTGCTTGTTTTTGTCCTTTCCTGTCCCTTCCTGCCTGTTTGTCCTTTAGTTCTCTACAGGGATCAGTTCAAGCTGTGACAACTGTCCTTCAAGATGGCGTCTGAGCATGCCCCGTATCCTCGTGATATCGTCCCAGTAGATGATCTTGTACCGGTAGCCCCTGTTGATATGTCCCCCGCTGATGGATATGTATTCAAGGCTGGTAAGGTCATAGATATATCTTTGCAACTGGCTCTTGCTAACGTTTAATGCCTGGCGCAGTTCTCGCTGGCTGAAGGTGTAGGTATCGCTGTGTTCCCCGGCCGTGGCTTTTACGTAGTCTTTCAGTCTTTCATAGAACTGCCTCAGGCTGCCGTCCAGTTCGTCTATTTTCAGCAGGATGCTCTCGAACATGATATCGGCAGCTATCTGCATGTCTTCTTTTCTGGTGATCAGCCTGCCTCTTTTGTCTTTCTCTCTCTTGTACTGGTGCAAAATGGTTACCTGCTTTACGAAGCTTTGATATAGTTCGTTCAGGCGTCTTATCTTATGGGCCTGCTGTGGAAGGTGTACCTTATCTGCGTAGGGATTGATTACGGGGCAGGGTTTTAGCAGTCTTATGCAGTGTTGCAGCAGCGTGGCCGTTTCTTTTTCTTCTCTCGCGTCTACCTGGCCCGCGGCCTTTTTGTTCTGGTAGCGGACGACTCTTTCGGTCTGCTCCATGGTTTCATCCACGGCTATTATAAAACAGCGGCTCATGTTGTCCTCGTAGATCTCTCCCCTGGTAGTGCAGGCCAGGGAGGCTATAGGGCCGTAGACTACTTTTTCGTAGGATCTCAGGTTGCCTCTTTCGTCCTGGCCGGTGGTGCTTGTTGACAGCATCTCGCGGCTCTGCAGTTCTCTGAAAGCCAGTTGGGCTTCTTCTTTCATCCCGTCAAGGTCTTCAAGGCAGATAAGCTTGTTCTGAAGGTCATAGGCCCCGTAGTTATAAAAGCTGCTGTCGGTTACCCTGGTAAAGCGTTTAACGTCTTCCCCGGGCATCAGCCGGCTGATCTTTTCCAGAAGGTGGGTCTTGCCGCTGCCCGTGGAGCCTTGTATCAGTGCATGCAGCGTGTCGGGCATCTTGTAGCTGCTGGCTATGATAAAAAGGAATAAGCGGTTGGTCTCTTCTCCTGTTACCCCGGACCGGCCGATCAGCCTGTTCAGCCTTGCTGTCAGGCCGGGGCTTTCCAAAAGACTGCGGCAGCGCTTTATCATACCGGGATCTGTTTTTACTTGTTGCCTCTGGCCTTTTCCTCCTGCCTGAAGGCTGTCCCGGTAGTTTTCCAGCAGGTCGGTTAGCCGGTGAAGGTCTTTTTCTATCAGGTCGGCTCTCTCGTCTAATTTCTCTCCAGCCTCTCTTGATAGCTTTTCTGTCTGCCGGTTCTCGTAAAGGTCTGTCTTATTACGGTATTTCTGGTATGGGCCCGATCCTTTAAGGCTTTCTATTACTATGCTCACTTTCATGCTGTCCATATCGTTTCTTAAGCCTCCTTTTATGCTGTAGCGGGCCATATGACCGGTGTATCTCAGGTTATAGGGGTTAGATGTATCAAGCTCTGTGGATGCAGCCGGCCTGGCTTTCTCTGCCGGTTCTATTTGTTCCTGGTCCTTTTTTATTTCACTTGAAGTGTTTTCAGTTGAAGAAAATAGTGTCTGCCGGGTTTCCATCAGGTGGGTAAAGATCTCTTTGTCATGGGCAAGGTACAGGCTGTTGATATCATGGCCCGCGGGCGTGTTTATCCCGGTGATCTTTACTCCCGGTTTCAGCTCGTGTAATGTTTCAGAGTGTTTTCTGATGGCCTGTTCCCCGGCTTCGTCCCCGTCAAAAAACAGTATGATCTCCCGCAGCTCTTTCAGCTCTTCTATCGCCGCTTTATGTTCCCGGGTAAAGCCGTTGGTGCCATAGAGACTGAGGATCTCGTAGTCTCTTACCTGGTCTTCCAGTCTTGCGAGCGTGGCGGCGTCTATTATGGCTTCGGTAAGGATAAGTTTTCTGGTTCCAGGTTTCGGGTAACCGGGGTATAGTCCCTGGCGGTCTTTTAGGTAGTAGTGCCTGCCTACCGTGGAAGGTTTGCCGGTTGTGTCACTGTTTCCGTTACTATCTAAAACGCTTCTGAAGTAAAGCCCTGTTACATGGTTTTCCTTATCCCTTAGAGCGAAGCAGATACAGTTCTTGCCGAAGACATGGTGAAGCCCATTGCCGATGGGTTTTAGCAGGCCGTATTTTATAAAGCTGCTTAGTAATTGTTCGCTCAGCTTGTTGTTATGGTGGTACTGGCCGCTGTTAAAGCCTATGTCCTGGACATCCGGGTCAAGGCCCCTTTCTGTCGCGTACTGCCTGCCGGCCTGACCACGGTGCATGCCGTTACGGAAAGAGTGGTAGATCTTTGTAAGTACTGCTGTCCTGGATAGCTGAGCTGCAGAGCTTTTAAAGGTCGTGACCTCGCCCAGCATTTCTTTTGCTTTTATAATGGCCTGGTGCTTAGTGATTTTTTCGTATTTCATGATAAAATCTATCTGGTCACCGCTACCGGCTGAGCAGTTTGAGCTGAAGCAGGTCCAGGTGCCGGTTTCGGGATAGATCTGCATGCTGGGGGTTTTGTCGTCATGGAAGGGGCAGCGCATCCGGTTATTCCTGTCCGGGGTAAGGTTGTAACGGGTCAGAACCG